>NZ_CM170137.1:0-122500 GCF_057220795.1 Tenacibaculum profundicola
ATGACTAAAACGGCTGATTCAGTTTGGATGGAATGCCTGTCTTTTATTCGAGACAACATAAAGCCACAGGCGTATAAGACTTGGTTTGAACCAATTAAACCAATAAAGTTATCAGGGGATGCTCTAACAATTCAGGTGCCAAGTAAGTTTTTTTACGAATGGTTGGAAGAACATTATATTAAATTATTGAGAGTTGCTTTAGTGAGACAGTTGGGTAATGAAGCGAAGTTGGTTTATGATGTTCGTATGGAAAATACTTACAGCAGTAATAATCCGCAAACTGTAAAAATACCAAGCTCTAATAGGAATCCTTTAAAACCACAAAAAGTCACAGTTCCTTTGGAATCTAAAAGAGAGTTGAAAAACCCTTTTGTAATTCCAGGTCTGCAAAAAGTTAAAATAGAATCACAATTAAATCCCAATTATAATTTCGTGAATTTTGTTGAGGGTGATTCAAATCGCTTGGCAAGATCCGCTGGAATGGCTGTGGCTAATAAACCAGGAGGAACTTCTTTTAATCCGTTATTAATATATGGAGGTGTTGGTTTAGGTAAAACGCATTTGGCACATGCAATAGGAGTTGAGATTAAAGATAAATATCCAGATAAAACAGTATTATACATTTCATCAGAAAAATTCACACAACAGTTTATTGACTCTGTGAAATCAAATACAAGAAATGACTTTATTCACTTTTATCAAATGATTGATGTATTGATAATAGATGATGTTCAGTTTTTATCTGGTAAAGCAGGAACGCAAGATGTATTTTTTCATATTTTTAATCACTTACATCAGAACGGGAAGCAAGTTATTTTAACTTCGGATAAGGCTCCTGTTGATATGCAAGATATAGAGCAGCGATTACTGTCACGTTTTAAATGGGGCTTGTCAGCGGAATTGCAGTCACCAGATTATGAAACGCGAATTTCAATTCTTCAGAATAAACTGTATAGAGATGGAGTTGAAATGCCTGAAGAGATCGTTGAGTATATTGCAAAAAATATAAAATCTAATGTAAGAGAGTTAGAAGGCGTGATTATATCAATGATTGCTCAAGCTTCTTTCAATAGAAAAGAATTTACCATTGAACTAGCGAAGCAAATTGTTGATAAGTTCGTAAAGAATACCAAGAAAGAATTATCTATTGATTATATCCAAAAGGTTGTTTCAAAGTATTTTGACATGGATGTAGCTACTTTACAATCAAAAACTAGAAAACGTCATATTGTGCAAGCACGTCAGCTAGCGATGTATTTTGCGAAGCGTATGACTAAATCGTCATTAGCAAGTATAGGTAGTCAAATAGGGCAGAGAGATCACGCTACTGTACTACATGCTTGTAAAACAGTTGATAACTTGACTGAAACGGATAAGCAGTTTAAGAAATATGTTGATGATTTAACGAAAAAGTTAACATTGTAAAATAGTAAGAATTATGAAGATACTTATGGTTTGTTTGGGGAATATTTGCAGATCTCCGTTAGCCGAAGGTATTTTGAAGTCTAAAGTTTCTTCTGATCTTGTGCAAGTAGATTCCGCTGGCACAGCCGGATACCATAAAGGAGAGTTGCCGGATAGAAGATCTATTGAGATCGCCAAAAAATACGGTATAGATATTACAGATCAGCGTTCTAGAAAATTTCTTACCACTGATTTTATTTCTTACGATTTGATTTATGCTATGGATGAAAGTAACTATGATACGATCGTTACTCTTTCCAGAAATCAAGAAGAGGCTAGTAAGGTTAAAATGATATTAAAGGAGTTGAGCCCAGACGAAAACCTGAATGTACCTGATCCTTATTATGGTGGTACGCTAGGTTTCGAAAATGTTTTTAAAATGCTTAATGAAGCTTGTGACGTGATTGCTTCAAAAATAAATAGCGATGAAAGGTAAACTATACTTAATACCCACAACTTTAGGAGATACGGAACCTTTAGAGGTAATGCCAATATCGGTAAAGAAGGTATTGGAACGATTGAATTGTTTTATTGTTGAAAATGAAAAGTCGGCGAGAAGATTCATTAAGAAAATAAACCCTACAAAAGCACAAGGATCTTTAGAGTTAATGCTGTTAGACAAGTACTCTGATGTATTGGAAATAAGAAATTATTTGGATGCTTGTGATGAAGGTATTTCTATTGGGTTACTTTCAGAAGCAGGAGTTCCTGCTGTAGCAGATCCTGGTGCGAATATTGTAAAATTAGCACACGAAAAGGGAATTCAAGTTGTTCCATTGGTAGGGCCTTCTTCAATACTATTAGCTATAATGGCGTCGGGAATGAACGGGCAGAATTTTGCTTTTAACGGATACTTACCTATCGATAAATCGGAAAGAAAAAGATCTATAAAGACTTTAGAAAAATTATCTAAAGATAAAGACCAATCACAAATCTTTATCGAAACTCCTTACAGAAATGATAAAATGTTAGGTGATTTATGCGCAGCGCTATCTCCAGAAACACGAGTTTGCGTAGCCTGTGATATTACGCTACCTACTGAATATATAAAAACATTGACAGTTAATGAGTGGAAACAAGTAAAAATCGACTTACATAAACGACCAACAATTTTTATTGTGCATAGGTAAATCGATTTTTGAGTTTAATGTTTTAACTTATACAATTGGAGATTTATCAGGTGTTATGTATGAGACATCATAGCTTGCAAATTTTCTAAAATACTCTTCAATTGATGTGCCGAAGGCATCATTAAATGTATGTTTACCTCCCGAACGTAAGAATTTTTTCACGTTTCCTGCACCGCTTAAATGAGCAGCAGCTAGAATTCCGGATTCAGTAATTTTAATTCCATTAATGTTCTTTCCGATACTTCTCTTAATATCTTTTCGTAAAATCCACTTATTAACTCTACAAAGAGCAATAAAAGTTCTTTCTTGTAGTTCAGGATTCCTTAGAAACATTTGAGTATTGTATATTTTAAATCTTTTTAAAGTAGACTTACCGAATTGGTATTTTCCTAGATACCCAAGTTTGTTCACAACCGTATATCTTCCTTGTGATTCTTTAAAAGCAAGTGCTTCACGAAATCCAATGAAATCTTTCTTTAGAAATGGAAAATTAAAATCTTTTGTATAGTTTTCCTCAAAATGAGGTTTTAGTGTTAGTGTTTCTTTCAACGGTGGATGTGTCGTAAAGCTTGTTAATATGACGCATCCAAAAATTAGATATACTAAATATTTGATAATTAATTACTTTCTGTTTAGCGGGGGCAAAGATATAACAAAAAACACAAATTATTAATAGTCAATTATTTGTATGTATTTAACCTGTGATTTTTTATTAGTGTAAAGTGTTTTTTATTGTGAATTATTCATTTTAAAGTTGAAAAAAATGTGTAAAGTTTAATTTTTTAGTTTTTTAACTAGAATAATTTTTTTTTAAAAATCATCTATTTATACCTTTAAGGCTAATCCAACGATGGTATTTTGCAGAGTTCCTATTGTGTTGCGCTAACGTACGTGCAAACTCGTGGTATCCTATGTTATCAACACTAGCACACATGTAAAAATAATTATGCTTTTTATAATTCAATACGGCATCTATAGCTGAAATATCTGGCATAGCAATGAGGGTAGGAGGCAAGCCTGTATTCTTATATGTATTATATGCAGACTCTATATTTAGGTCTTTATTAAGAACTCTTTTTATAACGAAATCCTGTCCATTTTTTTCTTTTATACAATATATAATGGTTGGATCTGCTTGTAAAGGCCAGGTGCTTTTTAAACGATTCAAATATAAACCTGCAACAATTGGGCGCTCACTTTTTTTAGAGGTCTCTTTTTGTACAATAGACGCTAATGTAATTATTTCTTGTTTAGATAGTTTTAATTTACTGGCTTTTTCTAATCGAGAGGTATTCCAAAAACGTTGGTATTCTCGTAACATTTTATTGCGGAATTTTTCTGCGGAGGTATTCCAATATAATTCATAACTATTAGGGATATACATGCCTAATGCTGATTTTTTGTTAAACTCATTTTCAGTTAAAAAATTACTGTCTAACATGGTGTTGAGCAATGATATAGAATCAGCTTCAATCTGTTTTGATATTCTTCCAGCTAATTTCTCCAGGGTGTCTTGATTGTTAAATGAAACTTTTACAGGAGATTGATTACCGCTTCTTAACACATTAACCAAGTCATTCAAGCTCATACCTTTTTTTATAAGGTATTTACCTCCTTTGGGTTTTGTAAATCTCTTTTTCTCAGCAAGCCAACTAAAGTCTTTTGGTTCTTTTATAAAGCCAGAAAGTTCGTTTTTTACATCTGCTAAAGAGTAAGCAGTATAAATATATATGGCGCCGTCTTTTATCACAGCTTTACCAAATATTTTTTGATAATAGTTACCTCCTACAACAGCTATTATAAGTAGTATAATAGCAATACTTCTGTATAAATTTTTTCTATTCATTGATTAATTGAAATAAAACTTCGTCTTTGAATTTTCCTTGTGTAAAAATCCAATCCTTTTTAACACCTACCTTGAAAAATTTTTTTCTTTCGAACAAATTTAAACTATTTAAATTATCAGAAGTAATATTTGCATACAATTGATGAAATTGTAAATGTGTAAAACTAAAATCAATCAATAAGTCTAAGGCTTCTGAGGCTAAGCCGTTCTGTTGATATTCAGGTTGTATAAGAATTCCTACCCCAGCTCTTTTATGTGCTGGGTTAAAATCGAAGAGATCTACCATACCAATCGGTTGTTTAGTAACATTTAATTCAATAACCAAGCGCAGCTGTTTGGCTTCATAAATGTCTAAATGCGAATTTTCTAAATATTGTTTCAATAAATACTTAGAAAAGGGGGTTTGTGTATGACTTACTTCCCAAAATGTCTCGTTATTTTCAATGCTGTAAAGAAAAGACAGATCTTCTGGTTCTAACGAACGTAAATTTATATTGACTCCTTTTAGTGTATTCATTAAATAGTAATTACACCTTTGAAAACTAAACGCGCTTCTCCAGTTAAATGAATATTTGAGTAAACGCCATTTTCTTCATGAAAAGAAACATTTAACTCACCACCTTGCACTTGAAAATTGATGTCGTTACTATCTGTTTTATGTGTTTTATGCATGCCAATAGCAACTGCTGTAACACCAGTGCCGCAAGCTAAGGTTTCATTTTCAACACCACGCTCATAGGTTCTAACTTTAAAGCTGGTATTATTAATTTGCTCAACAAAATTGACATTGCTTCCGTCTTGTCCATAAATAGAGTTTCTAATATTTTTACCGTGGGTAAACACGTCGTAAGTATCTATATTGTTTACCAATTGAACATGATGTGGCGATCCGGTATCTGTAAATATATAATCTTGATGAAGATCGATTCTATCCACATCAATCATCTGTAAGGATACAGCGTGATTTTTAATCGAAGCGTGGTGCAAGCCATCAACGGCAGCAAAAGTAGTTTGACTTTTGAATAAACCAAGTTTATGAGCAAAAGCAGTGATGCATCTACCACCGTTTCCACACATTGAGCTTTCATTACCATTAGCATTGAAATAAATCATTTTGAAATCGGTCAATTCATCATTCTCTAATAAAATTAAACCATCAGCACCAATACCAAAATTTCTATGACATAAAAACGAAATGATGTCAGTGTTTTCTTTTGGAAAGGTTTTTGCTCTGTTATCAATCATAACAAAATCATTACCCGTTCCTTGATATTTATAAAAAGTTATGTCCATACTAACGCAAAGGTACAAATTTCTGTAGGTAATGGGGTTTGTTAAATAGCGGTTAAAAATAGTTAAAAGCTAGTTAAACGGATTTTGTGAAAATGTTAAAATCGTATATTTGATTAATTAAATTTTGTAAATGATTATGAGAAAATTTTTTGGAGTTTTAGGTATTGCGTTTATAGGTGGCGCAGTGGCGCTTTCAGGTTATAAGATGTTGTTTGAAAAATCTCAGATGACTTTTCAGAAGCAATCACAGCCTGTTTTACAAACGGTAAAAGCGAATTATATTTCACCAGTAGTGAATTCATCATCTGCTCCTACTGATTTTACAGAAGCAGCAGAAAATACTGTTCATGCAGTAGTACACGTTAAAAATACAGCGGTTAGAACACAACAAGACCCGATGAGTTTCTTCTTTGGAGGAGGTGGTGCTAGAAAATATGAACAAGTAGGAACAGGGAGTGGTGTTATTATCTCTCCTGATGGTTATATTATCACGAATAACCATGTGATAGAGGGGGCATCTGAAATAGAGGTTACCCTTAACAACCGTAAAAAGCACAAAGCAACTTTAATCGGAACAGATAAAGAACGTGATATTGCTTTGTTAAAAATAGAAACAGCTACAGACTTACCGAATATACCGTTTGGAAATTCTGATAATGTCAAAGTAGGTGAGTGGGTGCTAGCAGTAGGGAATCCTTACAATTTAACTTCAACGGTTACAGCGGGTATTGTGAGTGCCAAAGGAAGAGATTTAGAAGGAAATAGAAATATTGACTCTTTCATACAAACGGACGCTGCTGTGAATCCAGGGAACAGTGGAGGAGCTCTTGTAAATACAAGAGGTGAGTTGATTGGTATTAATACAGCAATTAGTTCAAGAACAGGGTCGTTTATTGGGTATTCTTTTGCAGTGCCTTCTAATATTGCGAAGAAAATTATAGATGATCTTTTAGAGTTTGGTACGGTGCAGGAAGCTATTCTCGGTATTGGTATTGATCAGAGTGCTAAAGATATTGAAGGTGTAAAGATTGGATCCATAAATGAGGATAGTAATGCCAATAAAGCTGGGTTAAAAGAAGGAGATATTATAACCAAGGTTAACGATGTTAAGATTAGTAAGTTTTCTGACTTAAAAGGACAACTAACAGCTAAGCGACCTGGTGAATATGTAAATGTAACAGTGAATAGAGAAGGAGAAAATTTCATTAAGTCAGTGAAACTTAGTAAAAAAAGTACATTTACATCATATGGTTTTGGAGTTCAATTCAAGGATTTAACTGAAAAAGAAAGAAAGAAACTAAAGATTAAGGGAGGTGCAAAAATAGTAAACACCACTAATCCTGGATTCAGGTATTACGATGTTGGTGCTGGTTATATCATCACTAAAATTAATGGTAAGGAGGTAGTTAATGCCAAGGAAGCAGTAGAGATTTTAGATGAGTATACAGGAAATAAACATATATACATCGAAATACTCAGTCCGTCAGGAAAAATCGAAAGGTATAGGTTTTAATAAATAAAATGAGTCTAATTCATAAAAATCTCGTCAAAATATTGACGAGATTTTTTATGTGTAAAATCTGTTACGAAATCGTTTGAAATACGTACTTTTGCACAAATTTTTTAAATTTAGTTAACACACAACTATGTCAACAATAACAAATTACGAAAAAGAGGTAGTAAATCAGGCTCAAGTAAGAAGGGCTACTGTTGAATTTATCAATATTGTTAATGATTTATGGTACGATAAATCTATTGAATTGGTTTTATTTAGAAATCCATTAGTAGATAAAAGAGCTAGTGAGGTTTTAAATTTGATAAACTACGCTAAAGAATTCGTAGCAAAACCAATATCTATACAAGATGCGTTGGAAATTGCGAAGGCAATTCAATCGATAGATTTACCGGCGTCTAAATTAGATATAGGAAAATTAGCCTATGAATACCATTTACTAGAAAATGATAACTTAAGTAAAGTTGATTTTGTAGAACATCAACTAAAAGATGCTACTGAAGCTGCAGATATTGAACCAAAAGATGTAGTTTTATATGGTTTCGGACGTATTGGTCGTTTATTAGCTAGAGAGTTAAGCAGTAAAATGGGTAAAGGATCTCAATTACGATTAAGAGCTGTGGTAACTCGTGGTAAAATTGATGCGTCTGTTTTAGAAAAAAGAGCGTCATTATTGAGTATCGATTCAGTTCATGGAGATTTCTTGGGAACCGTTCAAGTTGATGTAGAAAATAAAGCACTAATAATCAATGGGACTACTGTGTATATGATTTCAGCAGCACAACCAGAAGATATTGATTATACACAATATGGTATTAATAATGCCTTAATTATTGATAATACAGGTGCTTTTAGAGATAAAGAAGCTTTAAACCGTCATCTAATACCGAATGGAGCGAGTAAAGTATTGTTAACTGCACCAGGAAAAGGAATACCAAACATTGTACATGGGGTTAACCATTTAGAGAATAATCCTGACAATATCGATATATTCTCAGCAGCTTCTTGCACTACCAATGCTATTACACCAGTTTTAAAAGTATTGGAAGATAATTTTGGAATAAACAAAGGGCATTTAGAAACAATTCATGCATATACCAATGATCAGAATTTGGTTGATAATATGCATAAAAAATATCGTAGAGGTAGAGCAGCTGCCTTAAACATGGTAATTACAGAAACAGGAGCAGGTAAGGCGGTAGCGAAAGCATTGCCGGCTTTAGAAGGTAAATTGACTTCTAGTGCTATTCGTGTACCTGTGCCTAACGGATCATTAGCAATTTTAAATCTACAGTTAAACTCTAATGCAACGGTAGAGTCTGTTAATGCAATAATGAAACAATATGCTTTAGAAGGTGATTTAGTAGAACAAATCCAGTATTCATTAAATAATGAATTGGTTTCTTCTGATATCGTTGGAACTACTGCACCCTCTATTTTTGACAGTAAAGCTACCATTGCAGATGGAAATACCATTGTAATTTATGTATGGTATGATAATGAGTATGGATACTCTCATCAAGTAATGCGTTTAGCTAAACATATAGCTAAAGTGCGTCGTTATACATACTATTAACAGAATAGTATTTTAGTAGTAAAAAAACCGAAACTTTAAAAAGTTTCGGTTTTTTTGTTGCACTTGGATTTATTGTTGATAGAATTAATCAACGGAGTTCTATTTTAAACCCGAATTATGTAGTAGAACGTTATCATGGTAGATGGTATAAGAACAATAAATGCAAGTGCTTTCTCAATTATAGTATAGTAACGCTATGGTTAAATTTAAAGGTATAACGAAGTGGTTGATTTTATTGTTTCATCATGTTGCATAATTCGGGTTAAACTATGTATTAATTTTGAGACAATATTGAAGGGGGTAAGATTGAACTGTATGATTGAAACACAGAAAAATGAGTGGTTCTGGTTTTATAAAAATAGAAAATTTAATAATTAGCATCTAGCAAACTTTTCCTTAAATTAGCTTCGAGAATATTGGGTTTTCTTTAGTCTTAAAGAGTACGTCCAATTGCCTAGAATATATTAAACAACCTTAAATGAATATCAGTACATTACCCTATTATCAGCTACCTGAGATCCCGAAAGAGTATACAGTAGGCACTGTTGGAAGTAGGATGGTCGATGGCTTAGGTTTTCGATATTATTGGGCAACAGAAGAATTAAGAAGTAGAGATTTTAAATACAAACCAACGAATGAATCCTGGAGCATTATCGAAATACTGGAACATATATGCGCGCTGACAAAAGTGACCTTAGCAATAGTAGAAGGTAAAACGATAAGGTATAAAGAAAGGGAATTGTTCCCATTTCTAGAATGGCGTAAAGTAACGTTGGAAAACATAAAAAAAACGAGCGATATTTTAAAAAAAACCAAGGATTTATCGGAGTTTACCACAAAGTTGATAAGAAATGATGATCAAATCAGTACGTATCCATTTTGGAATCAGGTTAATGGGGCTATCGCAGATGCACTTTGGCACTTAGGCCAAGTGGTTTCTCTTCGTCGTTCTGCAGGTAATCCGTTACCCAAAGGCGTTCATTTTTTTACAGGTACCATTGAAAAAGTAGAATAACAGCATATATTTATCGATTAAAAACATGATCATTAAAGAAAGAATAGAGCAATTAAGAAAAGAGTTGAGACAACATAATTATGACTACTACGTCATTGATAATGCAACCATTTCTGATTACGAATTTGACTTAAAACTTAAAGAACTTGAAAAATTAGAAGAAGAGCATCCAGCGTTTTTTGATTCCAATTCTCCAACGCAAAGAGTAGGCGGGGATGTTACTAAGAACTTTGAAACGATTGTTCATAAAAACAGAATGTATTCTTTAGATAACTCCTATTCTAAAGAAGACTTATTAGATTGGGAAAAACGGGTTCAAAAAAATTTAGGTATAGATGATATTGAGTATACCTGTGAGCTGAAATATGATGGAGCTTCGATTAATTTGACCTATCAGAATGGAGAGTTTTTGAGAGCTGTTACAAGGGGAGATGGGTTTCAAGGAGATGATGTAACCACTAATATACGAACGATAAAGTCGATTCCATTGGTGCCTCATGGCGAATTTGTTTCTAATTTTGAAATGAGAGGAGAAATCATTTTACCTCTTGATGGGTTTAATAAAATGAATGAAGAACGATTAGAAAATGGAGAAGAAGCCTATAAAAATCCTCGAAACACGGCGAGTGGAAGTTTAAAATTACAAGATAGTGCTGAAGTTGCAAAACGACCTTTAGATTGCCTATTGTATCAAGTGGTTACAAACGAAAGAAGATATGAAACCCATTTTGAGAGTCTCAAAGCAGCGAGGAAAGTTGGGTTTAAAGTTCCGAATACAATGGTTTTAGCAAAGTCTATTGATGAAGTACTTGATTTTATAAATATGTGGGATGTAAAACGTTTTGAATTACCCTATGAGACGGACGGTGTCGTTATAAAGGTAAATAATTTACAACAACAGGAAGAACTAGGTTTCACTTCGAAATCACCACGTTGGGCTATCGCTTATAAATTTAAAGCAGAACAAGTTTCTACGGTACTTAATGAAATTACTTACCAAGTTGGCCGAACTGGAGCTATTACCCCTGTGGCTAATTTAGAACCTGTCCACTTGGCGGGTACTGTTGTGAAAAGGGCTTCTTTGCACAATGCAGATCAAATTGAGAAATTAGATATTCGGTTAGGAGATACTGTTTTTGTGGAAAAAGGAGGGGAAATAATTCCTAAAATAATTAAAGTTGATACAACAAAACGACTAGTAGATTCCCAACCAACAAAATATGCGATTAAATGCCCTGAATGTAATACTGAATTGGTTAGAACAGCGGGTGATGCAAAACATTATTGTCCGAATGAATTTGGTTGTCCACCGCAAATAACAGGAAGAATTCAGCATTTTATTAGTAGAAAGGCAATGGATATTGAAGGATTAGGTGGAGAGACTGTAGATTTGTTGCGTAAAGAAGGATTCATAAAAAATTATGCAGATTTATACGAACTAAAGAAAGAGGAGGTTATTCCATTAGAACGAATGGCAGAGAAATCTGCTCAGAATATGATTGATGGAATTGCAAAATCGAAGGAGATTCCTTTTGAAAAAGTGCTATTTGCTCTTGGAATTCGATTCGTTGGTGAGACTGTAGCTAAGAAACTAGCGAAATATTTTAAATCAATTGATAATTTGATGAATGCTGATTTTGAAACGTTGATAGCCGTGGATGAAATTGGCGATAGAATAGCGCAAAGTATTATCGATTTCTCAACAGATAAAGGAAATATTGATCTAATTAACCGATTAAAATCATATGGCTTACAATTAGCAGTTTCGGCAGAAAGTTTAGAAAATCAAACGGATAAATTATCAGGTAATACGTTTGTGGTTTCTGGAGTTTTCCATCAAATGAGTAGAAATGAATTGAAGAAATCCATTGAAGATAACGGAGGAAAAGTAAGTAGTTCAATATCTAAAAAGACATCGTACGTTATAGCAGGGGACAATATGGGACCGAGTAAATTGACAAAAGCAGAAGGACTAGGAATACCTATTATTTCTGAAAAAGATTTTATAGAAATGATATCTTGATTTTCTTTATAGAATACACTGAATGTAGGTTTGAGATATTGTATAAAAAAATAGTTCAAAACACGTTGTTTATAATTGATAAAACCTGAAAGCCAATGAAAAAACAAGTGCTATTATGAAGTATCAGAATATCAAACAGGGTTTAATGTTGTTTCGAGTAGAGTTTTAGTTTTAGAAAAATGAACAACGTGAAAAGGAAAAATGATTATAACCAGTATTTATTGACTTTAATAGATTAATTAAAATGACAAAACAAATTAAAATAGCATTAAGCTCAGGAATCTTTTTATTAGTAGCCATAATGGATGTCTATGCTGTAATTACTCAAAACAAGTTACTTGAATTCATTTTTAAACCATTGCTCATGACTACCTTGGTACTAGTGTATCTAGTGTCAGTTAAAAAACCTAACTTTTGGTTTGTTAGCGGGTTGTTTTTTTCATTTTGGGGAGATGTTTTTTTGTTAGATAAACAACACTTTTTTATGTTTGGGTTGGGGTCTTTCTTGCTAACCCATATTATTTATATTAAAATAACCACTGGTTTTTTACAGAAAGAGTTAACCGTTAAAATAATATCATCATCCATTCCATTTGTAGTATTCTTTACAGGAGTCTTATATCTAATTTTCAATAATCTAGAAAGTATGCTGATTCCTGTAATCATCTATGGAATTGCGATTACTACTTTTGGAGCGGCAGCACTGTTAAATTACCGACAAGCTAAATCAGTATCAAATTCATGGTTGTTATTAGGGGCTATATTGTTTATTGCTTCAGATAGTTTAATTGCTTTGAATATTTTTTATTCACCAAAACATTTTTTTGATATTGCAATCATCATATTATATATAATTTCTCAATATTTAATTTGTAAGGCAATGATAGCTAAAAATAAGCAATAACAGTTATGATTTCAAATAGGGTAAAAGAAAATGATGATTTTGTTCTTTAGCAAATTATAAAATTGAGAACCTTAGTTTGTGGGTTCTTTTTCAATGAAGAAGAAAGGGTAAAAGGGAGTTTTAGCGCGGTAATTTTAATTTGTAAATGTTATAAATATGGAGAAACCTAGAATTGGGCGGTTGACACAAATACTTACGCAATTACAATCAAAAAGAATATTAACAGCTCGTGAGTTAGCTGAAAAATTTCAGGTCAGTATAAGAACCATTTATCGAGATATTAGAACCTTAGAGAATTCTGGAATTCCAATAGTTACAGAGCAAGGTAAAGGCTATTCATTGCTGGAAGGGTATCAATTACCACCAGTTATGTTTTCTGAAAATGAGGCAAATGCACTGATAACTGCTGAGCAGTTAATCCTCAAAAATAGAGACGCTTCATTTGTTGAGAATTATGTTAATGCGATTACTAAAATAAAGGCAGTTTTGCGATATTCTCAAAAAGAAAAAGTAGACCTATTGTCACAAAGAATAGTTTTTAGAATAAATAAACAAGAAAAAAAATCGAGTAGTTTTTTAATGCAAATACAGTCTGCAATAACAAAATTTCAACTAATAAATATAGCTTATTTATCGTTAGAGAATAATTTTACAGATAGAGTGATAGAGCCTTTTGCATTGTACAGTACCAATGAGAATTGGTTGTTGATTGCTTTTTGCAGATTGCGAAATGAGTTTAGAGCGTTTAGGGTAGATTGTATTGAAAAAATATTAACTACTCAACTCAGTTTTGAACCTCATAAAATGACGCTAAAAGAATATTTTGAGCTGTGTAAAGAAAATTATGTAAACACCCCTGACAAATAGCTGTCATAAGTCACCCTTATTTTTGTGCGAACTTAATAATATAAAACATGAAAATAGTACAGAAAAAAAGCTTTCACGTAGTTGGAATTTCAACTAGAACAACCAATGAAGATGGAAAAGCAAAGGAAGACATTGGTAAATTGTGGTATGAATTTATGAATAATAACATGTACGAAGCAATTCCTCATAGAATTGATGATACTATTTGTGCTGTGTATACCAATTACGAGTCAGATCATACGAAGCCTTATGATACTATTTTAGGTTTTATGGTTCCTAATCTGCATACAGTTCCAAAAGGAATGGTTGGTGTGACAATAGAAAACTCTAACTATAGAGAGTTTATAGCTAAGGGAAATTTAACAGAAAATGTAGTTGTTGATAAATGGAATGAAATTTGGAATATGGAATTGGATAGAACATACACGGCAGATTTTGAGTTATATGGTGAAAAAACAAAAGATCCGTCTAATAGTGAAGTTGAAATCTACATTGCTGTCACGTAGATCTTGCGATGTAAGTGTAAATTTAATTTTGAAATAAAAAAACACACCTTCTGATTATATTTCTGTGGTATATGGTGCTAGTTGTTAAATTACCTATTGCAACTTTCGAATGAGGCTTTAGCTAAAAATAAAACAATTGTTTTATCGGGGATCTAATACGATTTACAAATAAATATTTCGTGTATAGGTATTGAATTATTTTAAGTTAGTTTAAGACATAAAATTTTAGCATAGCCAAGCTATGGTTAAGTTTTATAACGCATAAATAGCTACAAAAGAAATAATAGATATGCGAAATATTTATTTGTAAATCGTATAAGTACCATGTTGAAGAAATTAAAAATGTAAAGAAGTGTTCGGAGACTGTATTCTGGGTTATCTTAAAAAATTGGTTTACAACGAGTATTGTGAATGCCGATCTATGACTAAAGCACAAATACGAGAGCAATGGAATGATAGTGCAATTTGACTTAACAAAATTGAGGTTGTTATAAAATAGTATTCGTTTTCTAATATGTAATTCAGGATAAAACTACTGTATGTGTTTACAGTAGTTTTATTTTACAGTAAATTCAAATGGTAAATGGTATAAAACTTTAAAATTTACGGGTATTAGTAGTATTTTCGTCTGACGATAACTGCAAAATCTTTTATTTATGAAAAAAAGAGTTTTTCTATGGCTACTTTTAGGAGTGGTAAGTTGCAAAAAAAACATAGAATTAAAGTTTTTAGACGAATATATTATTGAAAACTCTTTACAGTTAAAAGGAAGTACGATTGGAGGATTATCAGGAATAGATTATGTTGATAATACATATTATATGGTTGTCGACGATTCTCAAAACCCAAGAATCGTAACCAGTAAAATTGATATTAAAGATGGTGAAATAGTAGAGGTGAAACTTTTAGATGTTCTTTTAATAAAAAGGGATACAACACATCCATTTTTTAAAGAGAATGTGTTGGATTTGGAATCTATTTTTATTGATGCCAATAGAAACATAAACCTGACAAGTGAGGGAGCAATAAATGCAGGTAAAAAACCTTTTATATTTGTGGTGGATTCATTGGGGAGGTTTGTGAAAGAAGTAGTAATACCTAGTTATTTTAATGATATAGAGGAGGGGAAACCGAAGCATAACGGAACTTTTGAAGGGTCTACTAAAAGTATAGATCATAAAGGTTTTTGGGTAGCAATGGAATCACCTTTAGCCGTTGATGGAGAAGAACCTTCTTTTCATAAGACGCAATCTCCGATACGAATAACATATTTTGATAATGCCAAAGGAGCAGCCACAAAGCAATATGCCTATCAACTAGAGAAAATTGACAAACCAGCAAAGGGAAAGGTAAATATGAATGGAGTAACAGCTTTATTGGAATATGAAAATCAAAAATTTTTTGTTGTGGAGAGAATTTATCAAAGTGGTTATGGAAGTAAGGGAAATACTATAAGAATTTTTAATGCAGTTGTGGAAGAAGGTAAAACAACAAATGTTTTGGCGAGCAAATCATTAAAGATGGATGCATATGTACCACTAAAAAAAGAAATGCTTTTAGACTTTACATCAATAAAAGATCAGTTAACCAAAGGAATTATTGATAATATTGAAGGTATTACTTTTGGACCAACCTTACCAAACGGCAATAAAAGTTTACTATTAATTTCAGATGATAATTTTCAGATGTATGGCGAACAATTAAATCAGGTGATCTTACTAGAAATTGACAATAAATAATTTACTTTAGCAGAAGAAATAGCATACAATGATAGGTAGTTTTAAAGAAAAATCTATAGAAAAGCAATACAATAAGTTAATAGAAAAACAACCATTAACGAATAATAAGCAAGGAAAAATTAAGTCGGTGGCTATTATATTAGATAATGAAGCTCTGGTAAATGTGATTATGGCCAACTTAACGAATAAGCTTCCTTTTAAGAAAGAAAACATTAGGTTTTTGGTATACAAAGCACACTCAAAAGAAGTAGAGGAAGACCCTATGTTTTTTACAGAAAAAGAAATAGGTTACCAGGCGAGTTTAAAATCTGACAATTTGAAAAACTTTGTTAAAAACGATTATGATTTGCTTATAAACTATACAAAAAACACCAATTTATATACGAATGTGATAACTTTGCATTCGCAAGCAAAATTAAAAGCAGGTTTTGCTGAAGTTGATAATAGATTGTTTGATTTAATAGTTTCAGATACTAGCTATAATGAAGCAGTCTTAAACCAAGAATTAAAAAAATATTTAACGATTTTAAATAAATTATAATGCAAAAGTTTGTGGGTTTAGGTGTTGCACTTGTAACGCCTTTTAAAGAGGATTTGAATGTAGATTTTGATGCACTTAAAAAACTAGTGAAATATAACATTGATAACGGAACAAACTATTTAGTTATTAATGGAACAACAGCAGAGAGCGCAACAATAACAACGGAAGAAAAAAAGGAAATAATAAAGGTAATCGCTGCAACGAATGCAGGGAGTTTACCACTAGTTTTAGGAGTAGGAGGTAATAATACCCAAGCAGTGGTAGAAGAGTTACAAACCTTAGACTTATCTGAAATTGATGCTGTTTTGTCAGTAGCTCCTTATTATAGTAAACCTACACAAGAAGGTTTTTATCAACATTTTAAAGCGGTAGCTGAAGCAAGTCCTAAGCCAGTGATTTTATATAATGTTCCAGGCAGAACAGCTAAAAATATGTTACCAACAACAACGTTGCGTCTAGCAAGAGATTTTGATAATGTGATTGGAGTAAAGGAGGCCGGAAACGATCAACAACAATACTATCAGTTAATTAAAGATAAACCAAATGATTTTTTAATAATTTCTGGTGACGATGATTTGGCTTTAGGAGTTGTTTTAGCTGGTGGAGCAGGGGTGATTTCGGTATTAGGACAAGGATTGCCTAAAGAATTTTCGAGCATGATTCAATTAGGATTGGAAGGGAAAAACAAAGAAGCATATACAATACATTACAAGTTATTGGATATGATTGGTTATATTTTTGAAGAAAATAACCCTGCTGGAATCAAAGCTGTATTGAAAGCAAAAAGGATCACTTCAGATGCTGTCCGCTTACCTTTGGTAACGGCATCAAATGAATTACAAGAAAAAATAAGCCAGTTTATAGCTGCATTTTAATTTCTTTAAAGATAAAACAGCGAATGTAAAGGCTGCAGTTGTATAATTGTAGTCTTTTTTTAGCATCTTTGTATTAATAAAATCACAAACAACTATGTTATCAAAAAAGATAGAAAAAGCATTAAATGAGCAAATCAGAATTGAAGCGGAATCATCTCAAGTGTATTTGTCAATGGCATGCTGGGCAGAAATACAAGGATTTGAAGGAGTAGCACAATTTATGTATGCACATTCTGATGAAGAGCGAATGCACATGTTAAAGTTAGTAAAGTTTGTTAATGAACGTGGAGGGCACGCGCAAATTTCTGATTTGGCGGCTCCACCTATTGATTTTGGATCATTTAGAGATATGTTTCAAACATTATTTGATCATGAGGTAATGGTGTCAAAATCGATAAACGATTTAGTACATGTAACTTTAGAAGAAAGAGATTACGCTACACATAACTTTTTACAATGGTATGTGTCAGAACAGATAGAAGAAGAGGCTTTAGCTAGAAATATCCTAGATAAAATTAATTTGATAGGAGATGATAAAGGCGGATTGTACTTGTTTGATAATGATGTAAAGCAGTTGGTAGGACAAGCAATCGATAATAAGCAGTAAGATTAACAAACATTTAGGAATTCCTTGTAATTTTTATAACAGATTTTATGGTTTATTGCAGTACTCAACATAGAGTGAAAAATCGTTTTAATAATCCATAATTAATCATTAATTTTGCCAGATGCGAAAAAATAAGAATTTAGCGTATTTAATTGTAATGTTATTGGTATTAACATCTTGCAGTGAATACCAAAAAGTATTGAACAAAGGAACCATTGAAGAACAATATAAAATGGCAGTGAAGATGTACGAATCACAAAAGTATAGCAAGGCATTGCAGTTGTTTGAAAAAGTGACCCCTTCTTATAGAGGGAAGCCTCAAATGGAAAGAATACAGTTCATGGTTTCTCAGTCAAACTTCAACGAAAAAAATTATGCACAAGCTGGTTACTACTTTGATAGATTTACCCAAAATTATCCTAAGAGTTCTAAAGTAGAAGAAGCAGCTTTCTTTTCAGCGTTAAGTTATTACAGATCAGCACCTCGATTTAGTTTAGATCCAACAGATACCAATAAAGCATTAGAATCACTTCAAAGGTTTATTGATAGGTATCCTAGTTCAGAAAGGCTAGCTGAAGCAAATAAATATTATAGGGAGCTACGTTATAAACTTGAGAAAAAAGCGTTTGAAATAGCAAAAACCTATTATAGAACAGCTGATTACGATGCCAGAAATTATAAGGCAGCAATCGTTGCTTTTGATAATTTATTATCTGAGTATCTCGGAACAAGCTTTAAAGAAGAAGCCTTATACTATAAGCTAAAGGCGGCTCATGATTTTGCAGTGAAGAGTACAAATAGAAAAAAAGAAAAGAGAATAAAAGAAGCAATTAAGGCCTACGACAAATTGAAAAGAAACTTTCCTGAATCAAAATTCATGGAAGATTCAAATAAGATGTTGACAGCATTACAAAAGGTACAAGAACAATTAGTTAAAAGTTAGAAAATGGATTATAAAGAAACGAAAGCACCTGTAAGCACAGTAACTTATGATAAAGAAGCTATCGAAGCAGCAACAGATAATATTTACGAAGCGATATCTGTAATTGCTAAGAGAGCTGTGCAAATTAACTCTGATTTAAAGAAGGAGTTGGTTGATAAGTTAGATGAGTTTGCTACTTACAATGATAGCTTGGAAGAAGTTTTTGAAAATAAAGAACAGATAGAAGTTTCTAAATTCTACGAACGCTTACCTAAACCTCATGCTATTGCAGTAGAAGAATGGTTAGCAGGAAAAGTATATCATAGAACACCAGATGTAGAGTAATCATGTCTGTATTAAGCGGTAAAAAAATTTTAATAGGCGTAACAGCTGGTATTGCCGCGTATAAAACGGCAAATTTAGTCCGTTTATTTATAAAATTAGGCGCAGAAGTTAAGGTAATAATGACTCCTGCGTCTAAAGATTTTATAACACCGCTTACCTTATCAACACTATCCAAAAAACCTGTTCATTCTTCTTTTTATGACAAGGAAGATGAAAATGAGCTATGGAATAATCACGTGGATTTAGGCCTTTGGGCAGATCTTATGCTTATTGCTCCAGCAACAGCAAATACCCTATCAAAAATGACTAGCGGTACGTGTGATAATTTATTGCTGGCAACCTATTTATCCGCTAAGTGCCCAGTGTACTTTGCACCGGCTATGGATTTAGATATGTATAAGCACCCTTCTACGAATGCAAGTTTGAAAAAATTACAAACCTTTGGAAATATAATGATTCCGGCAACTTCTGGGGAATTAGCCAGTGGATTGGTTGGAGAAGGAAGAATGGCGGAACCTATCGATATTGTCAGTTTTATAGAAAAAGATGTCATTTCGAAATTACCATTAAAAGGAAAAAAGTTTTTGATAACAGCCGGGCCTACTTATGAAGCAATAGATCCGGTACGTTTTATTGGTAATCATTCTTCTGGTAAAATGGGATTTGAAATAGCAAAAACTGCGGCTAAATTAGGAGCGGAGGTGTTTTTAGTAACGGGCCCATCCTTTCAGGAAGTAGATCATTCACTTATTCATAGAATCGATATCAAATCCGCTGAAGAAATGTATAAAGCATGTCATACATATTATACAGAAGTTGATGTGGCCATCTTATCTGCTGCCGTGGCAGACTATAAACCAAAAAATGTAGCTACAGAGAAAATAAAAAAGAAAGAACAAGCGTTAACTATTGAGTTAGAACCAACAAAAGATATATTAAAATCATTAGGAGTAATAAAAAAACATCAGTTGTTAGTTGGGTTTGCATTAGAAACAAATAATGAATTGGAAAATGCAAAGACAAAAATTAAACGAAAGAATTTAGATCTTATAGTATTAAATTCATTGAGAGATAAAGGAGCTGGTTTTGCAACGGATACAAATAAAATCACTATTATTGATGCAGATTTCAATGAGAATGTATTTGAGTTAAAATCTAAAAAAGAGGTTTCTAAAGATATAATTAACGAAATAATAAATAGGTTGCATGCGTAAGTTTTTCTTTTTAGTAGTTGTATTACTGGTAACACATTCAATTTCTTCTCAAGAATTAAATGCGCTAGTAACGATAAATTCGGATCAAATTCAAAGTTCCAATAAACAAGTGTATGAAACACTTCAAAATTCATTGACTGAGTTTGTAAATCAAAAACAATGGACAAACAAAACGTTTAAAATAGAAGAACGAATTAATTGTGCATTTACCATTATTGTTAATGCGCAAGATGGTAATAACTTTTCAGCTACCCTTCAAATACAAGCAACACGTCCAGTATATAACTCATCATATACTACACCTATATTAAATATAAATGATACTAATTTTAACTTTAAGTATAATGAATTTGATCCATTGCTGTATAATCCAAATACTTATGAGTCTAATTTAGTATCTATCATAGCTTTTTATGCTTATGTAATTATAGGAGTCGATGCTGATACCTTTGAGAAAAAAGGAGGGGAATCATACCTTAAAAAGGCTCAAAACGCTATGCTTCAGGCACAATCTAATGGAGAAAATGGTTGGCAAAATCAAATAGGTAAACAAAACAGATTTTCTTTAATTGATAGCTTATTATCACAAAAGTTCACGGTACTTCGAAATATTTATTACAATTATCATAGAAATGGTTTTGACAATTTTGCTGAAAATAGTGAACTAGCAAAATCAACCATAGAGACTAATGTAATTCAATTAGATAGGTTGCATAATATTACTATTGGAAATCATATGATTCGAATTTTTCTAGATGCGAAAGCGGATGAGATAGTTAACGTATTCTCGGACGGAAAGCCTACCAAGAATCAACAAAGAATGCTGTCTGTACTTGAAAAAATCTCACCCACTTATGAAGATAAATGGAAAAAAATTAAATAGCCCCAATCTTCTTATCTTAAATTTGTTTAATAGGTTAAATAAACTATCCTAAGGTTTTAAATACTAGAAATCCTACGCGTATTATTTTATTAATTATAGTGTTGTCAACCCTTTATGTAGACAAAAACCTTTATGCGTATGTACTTATACTTTAGGTAGAGAAATAGCGTTCACACTTTTAAGACTGCCGGGAGTAGATCGTTTAGTTGTATGATACAAGCAGATAGTTATTGTTAAAATTTACCTAAATATTTCCGTTTGCTTAATAAAGAAAATTTATTTTAGTTACTTTAATGCCTTAACAATTAAGTTTTTTGAATAGGTAATCTATTTGTCCAGCAGTTTGGTTCATACCAAAAATTCGTGAAGAGTATTTTCAATGTTAGACTGAGTGCAGTCTGGATCTAAGAGATACTATTTATTTGTAAAAGATAGCCTCTTAACTGGTGTCTCGAGACATTTTTTTTTATTTTCATAAATGATTTATACTTTTTTGTTGGTGTATTCTTTTTTTTCGATGTACTTATATGTTACAGGCTTATATTTTTTAAACTATGAATTTTAGATATAATTTGGCGATTTTTTTTGTGCTGATGTACAAAGTTTCTTTTTCTCAGTTACAGTTGGTCAAAGGAAAAGTTATTGATAGAAACTCTGGAACTCCTTTGGAAAACGTATCTATTAGGGTAGTTGGGACCAACACAGTAGCATACTCCAATGCAAATGGTTTATTTCAAATAAAGACAGCCTTAAATTTGGAAATCTCGATGAATGGATATGTTACGAAAATTATTGAGATAAGCCCCAACAAAATCATGATTGTTAGATTAGAACCAAACGTGATACTACTTGACGAGACCGTTGTTAATGCCAGTACCATTCAAATCAAAGCCAATAGGGTTAGCGAGTCAATTTCTATTATTTCTAACAAGAACATAACCCAAGGAGGTACTGTTTTTACTGATCAAATATTAAATACTGTTCCAGGGGTATTTATGCAAAGTGGCGCCTTGAATACATCTAGAATTACGATCAGAGGAATAGGAGCAAGAAGTCCGTTTAGTACAGCAAAAATTAGAGCTTACTTTGGTGATATACCTTTGACTGATGGGAATGGAGAGTCGTCTATTGAAGATCTTGAACTAGCTTCGGTAGCGCAATTCGAAATTCACAAAGGGCCTTCCTCAAGTAATTTTGGAGTAGGACTTGGAGGCACTATCATACTCTATCCAAAATTTGCTGATTTTTTAGTAACGAAAACTCATATGACGGCTACTGTTGGAAGTTTTGGTGCAAAACGATATGTGTTGAATGCAAACCATGGAGGGGAGGATTATAGTATTAATTTTGTCTATAGCAATAATCAAGCGGATGGATATAGAGCAAATAATAAATACAGCCGAAAGAGTTTTACGATCACTTCGCGATGGTATCTTGATGACAATAATAGTCTTACTTTTTTGGGGAACTTATATGATTTGAAAGCCTTTATTCCAAGTTCGTTAAATAAAGAGGATTATGATAATAATCCAAAAAAAGCAGCCACGGCATGGTATACATCTCAAGGATATGAAGACATAACTTCTGGCATGTTAGGGCTTACATGGGATCATCACTATCGATATAATTTACGACAGCAAACGAGTGTATTCGGAACTATAAAAGATAATTATGAACCTAGACCTTTCAATATACTTAAAGAGAAAAGTTATTCTTTCGGAGCAAGAACAAGGTTGTTAGGTAGTATAGCTCAACGTTGGAAACTAAAATGGTCTATAGGAGCGGAGTATTTTGAAGACCGTTACAGAGAGGAAAAATATAAAAATCTTTATGCTCAGTTTCCTGAGGGAACTGGTAGTGTGCAAGGAGAACTAATAGGTAATGTGTTTGAAAATCGAAAATATTATAATTTTTTTGGGGAAATAGTGCTGAATCGAAAAAAGCTCTCTCTAAACTTAGGAATGCATTTTAACCAAACTAAATACAGCAATCGCAATGATTTTCCAAGTCATTCGATAACGAAGTCAGATGATGCCTTTAACCCTATTTTTTCCCCAAAGCTAGGAGTAAATTATATGGTCAATAAGAAAGTATATTTATTTGGGAATATTTCTAAAGGGTTTTCAACACCATCAACAAGTGAAATCTTAACAACAGAGGGTGAGTTTGATAAAAGTATTGGCCCAGAAAAGGGTTGGAACTATGAAATAGGAAGTCGTTATAAGACAAAAGATGACCGATTTAATTTTTTACTATCTTGGTATACACTACGAGTTAAAAATCTTTTAGTAAGTAGACGAACCGAAACAGACGAATCTATAGTTGTTAACGCTGGAAAAACAAACCATAACGGGATAGAATCTGAAATAAATTACAAAGTTATTGACACTAACAAGACAACACTACTAACCACAATTTCTGCGAGCATCCATGATTTTAAATTTATGGAGTTTCTTGATTTAGATCATGATTTTTCAGGCAATGACCTCACAGGCGTACCCAAGTTTAACCTCAATTTCGGATTGTTTCTACTAACGGCAAAAGGGATGTATGGGAATTTGCGTAGCCAATGGGTGGGTAGAATGCCAGCTAATGATAAAAATAGTGTCTATGCTAATGAATACAGTTTAGTACATAGTAAATTAGGATACAAAAAGAAAGTGAATAAACATTTTAGTTATGACCTTTTTATTGGAATAAACAATATACTAAACACAAAGTATGCATCACAACTCCAAGTAAATGCTTTTGGTAGTGATTCAACGGCTAGGTATTTTTACCCTGGACTTCCTATCAATTATTATGGAGGTATAAATTTGAGCTATATGTTATAAAAATAAATAATACCGTATTATAAAATGAAATCTTACAAAACAGTTCTTTCGTTGATGAGAAAAATAAGCACGATTTTTGTGCTGTGCTCATTTTTATTTGCTGCTTGCAAAAAGAGAAATAGTACTGAAATTCAAAAAGATAAGATCGCACTTGCGAACGTATCTGATGTAACAGCAGTTAAAAAAAACATTGAAGAAACAAAGTACAAAACGGCCTTAGTAGTTAATGATATAGAGATTCCTTGGGGAATGACTTGGTTGCCTGATGGAAGTATGTTAGTAACTGAAAAATATGGTGTTTTATATCATATACAAGGTAAAACAAAAATTCAGGTTACTAATGTTCCAAAAGTTGTCAGTCGCGGACAAGGAGGTTTGCTTGACATCGAATTACATCCAGATTATGAAGAAAACGGATGGTTATATTTTACTTGTTCGGTTTCTGAGGGTGGTAGAGGAAGTCATACCGCGTTGTATAGAGCAAAACTAAAAGAAAACGCGCTCGTTTCTGTTGAAAAGTTATATCAAGGTAGTCCTAATGTTACTACATCACATCATTTTGGTTCACGAATAGAATTTGATGATGATGGGTACCTTTATTTTAGTATTGGAGATAGAGGGGAGAGAGAAGTGAATCCTCAGAGTATAACAAAAGACGGGGGAAAAGTATACAGACTTCACGATGATGGTCAAATCCCATCAGACAATCCTTTTGTAAAGCAAGCAAATGCAAAAAAAGCAATCTTTTCATATGGGCACAGAAACCCTCAAGGAATGGCAAAACATCCAAAAACAGGAGCGATTTGGACACACGAACACGGGCCTAGAGGAGGCGATGAGATTAATATTATTCAAAAGGGAATAAATTACGGATGGCCTGTAATTACCTATGGCATTAATTATAATGGAACAAAAATCACCGAGGAAACGCATCGAGATGATATGAAGCAACCCCTGCACTATTGGGTGCCTTCAATTGCTCCTAGTGGAATGACTTTTGTTACCAGTAATAAATATCCTGAATTAAAGAATCACTTATTAGTGGGGTCTTTAAAGTTTCAATACCTTGAATTATTGAAACTCAATAAAAGTGGAAATGTCACAAAACGTGAAAGGCTACTTGAAAATATCGGAAGAGTTCGTTGTGTTAGGCAAGGACCTGATGGTTATTTGTATGTTTCGGTAGATTATGAGGGTGTTTTTAAAATAATTCCTAAAGAAGAGTCACTCAAAAAAAAAAGGAAAAACTAGATCATTTACCAGAAGCTGATAGACGTTTATTAACTACCAGTATAACAAGAGGGAGTACTATTTATAAAGAATTTTGTCTTCAATGTCATATGTCTAATGGTAAAGGAGTACCAAATACGTTTCCGCCATTAGCAAAGTCAAACTGGTTAGAATCTAAGCTTACGGAAAGTATACACGCAGTTAAATATGGTTTGCGAGGTGAAATTAGTGTAAATGGTATAACGTATAACAGTAGTATGGCGTCATTTGGGTTAACAAATACGGAAATAGCAGATGTGATGAATTATATTTTAAACAGTTGGGGGAACTCATATAATGGAATTATTACTGAAAACAGAGTGGAAAACATACATAAACAAAGGAGGTAAGTACCACCAAAATGAAATGTTCATAAGAAAGTTATAAACTTATTGCTACAAGGAAATATTTATTTTTAGATTTAGGTAAAATCCTTACTTTTATCTTTTGAAAAATTAGAATTTGCTTATACAATTATCTATACATAATTATGCTTTAATCAATCAATTATCGATTGATTTCACGAAAGGACTGTCAATAATAACAGGAGAAACAGGTGCTGGAAAATCTATTTTATTAGGAGCTTTGGGCCTAGTGATGGGGAACCGTGCGGATTTGTCATCGTTAAAAAACGCAGAAAAAAAGTGTGTTATTGAAGCACAGTTCGGAATAAAGGGATATGATTTACAAAAAGTCTTTGAAGAATTAGATATTGATTATCAAGAAGAGACCATTATTAGAAGAGAAATATTACCTTCAGGAAAATCGAGAGCTTTTGTAAATGATACACCTGTAACCCTTTCTGTGTTAACAGCGCTAAAAACAAAGTTAATAGATATACACTCGCAACATCAAACCCTACAATTGTCTGATGTTGATTTTCAGTTTTCTATCTTAGACGCATTGGCTAAAAATCAGGCGAAAATAGCCTCTTTTAAGCGCGGGCTACGTAAATTTAATGGATTACAAAAAGAACTGAAGAACCTTCAAGAAGAAGCACAAAAATCTACAGAACAATACGACTATAATCTACACTTGTTTAATGAACTGGAAGAAGCTAAGCTTCAACTAGGAGAGCAAGAAACCTTAGAAGAAAAGTTAGAAAAACTTAACAATATTGAAGATATTAAGTTGAGTTTATCTGAAGGGTTACAAATAGCTACAAATGAAGAAATCGGAGCGCAGTCTCTTTTACATTCTTTAGAAAATAATCTATATAAAATAAGTTCATTTTCAAAGGAATACGAAGAGCTGTATACCAGAACTACTAGTTTGAAAATTGAGCTAGACGATATCATTACAGAGTTAGAATCAGCAAACGAAGAAGTAGATTTTAATCCGAATGAAATAGATGAATTAAATGATAGACTGCAACTAATTTATAACCTGCAGAAGAAGCATTCGGTAGCAACAATTAAAGAGCTAAAGGAGGTTTATGAATCATTAGCTGAAAAAGTAGCTAAAGTAGAAGGAGCGAGTGAAGCTATTGTTAATAAGGAAGGGGAAATAAAGGCAGTAGCAGAAAAATTAGATGAAGTAGCTAACTTAATTACAAAGGGAAGACAAAAAGCAATACCCAAACTAAAAAAAGAAATAGGCTCTTTGTTAAAGGAATTAGGAATGCCTGATGCGCAATTCTTGATTGAAGTAACACCAAGTCAAGTATACACTGCTAATGGAAAAGATGATTTGCAGTTTTTGTTTTCAGCTAATAAAGGAGGGAACTTTGGAGAACTTAAAAAAGTAGCTTCAGGAGGTGAATTATCTAGAATCATGCTATCAATAAAGAAAATACTTTCAGCGAATATACAATTGCCAACCATTATTTTTGATGAAATTGATACAGGTGTTTCTGGTGAAGTATCGAACAAAATTGCCAAAATTATGGATGATATGGGGAGTAATATGCAAGTGATAACTATTACCCATTTACCACAAATAGCATCAAAAGGTCAACAACATTACAAAGTTTTCAAAGGAGAGGAACATGGTGTAACAACATCTAATTTAAAACAATTAACCTATAGTGAACGTGTAGCCGAAATTGCAGAAATGTTAAGTGGAAAAGACTTTTCTGAAAGTGCCTTGACGCATGCGAAAGAATTACTAGGCTAAAAAGTAATAAACGAAATTAAGATAAAGGTTTATATTTGCCTTTACAAATAACTAAAGAAAAGACTACAGTATTATGTATAATTTATTAAAAGGAAAAAAAGGAATTATTTTTGGAGCTTTAAACGAGCATTCAATTGCATGGAAAGTAGCAGAAAGAGCACATGAAGAAGGTGCTGAATTTGTACTTACCAATGCGCCTATAGCGATGCGAATGGGAGAAATAAATGCTTTAGCTGAGAAAACAGGCTCACAGGTAATTGCTGCAGATGCTACTTCTATGGATGATTTAAACAATTTAGTTGAAAAATCTATGGAAATTTTAGGAGGTAAAATTGATTTTGTTTTACACTCTATAGGAATGTCTGTAAATGTACGTAAAGGTCGTCATTATACTGATTCTAAGTATGATTTTACGATGAAAGGGTTTGATGTTTCAGCATTATCTTTTCATAAAACAATGAATGTTTTGTATAACAAAAAGGCCATGAATGAATGGGGAAGTATTGTCGCTTTAACCTATATGGCAGCTCAGAGAGTCTTTCCAGATTATAATGATATGGCTGACAATAAAGCCTACTTAGAGTCAATTGCGCGTAGCTTTGGTTATTTCTTCGGACGCGAACATAAAGTGCGTGTAAATACGGTTTCACAATCTCCAACACCAACAACTGCAGGAAGTGGAGTAAAAGGTTTCGATGGATTTATTTCTTACGCAGAGAAAATGTCTCCATTAGGCAATGCTTCGGCTTTAGAGTGCGCAGATTACACAATTTCATTGTTTTCTGACTTAACAAAGAAAGTAACCTTACAAAACTTATTCCATGACGGAGGATTCTCAAATATGGGGGTAAGTGACGAAGTAATGAGTAAGTTTATTGAAGAATAAATAATTTCAATTGAAAGTATAGAATATCTTAAAATGCAAATCGTTAGATTTGCATTTTTTATTGAAGTTTAGTACATATGGATCATATATTAATAGAGAAAGCATTAGCTGATTTAAGAGAACAGTTAAAAAGTCATGAGTTGTACAACTCTATAGAAAACATAGAAGATGTCAGAATCTTTATGGAAGAACATATTTTTGCTGTATGGGATTTTATGTCTTTATTAAAAGCATTACAACAACAACTGACTTGTGTGTCATTACCTTGGATCCCTGTTGTAAATAGTAAAACTGCTCGGTTCATTAATGAAATCGTTTTAGAAGAAGAAACGGATGTAAATGAATTGGGTGAACACAAGAGTCATTTTGAAATGTACATAGATGCCATGCAACAAGTAAAGGCAAATACATCTCAAATTTCTACTTTTTTATCAGAACTGATAGATGGTAAAAACATCAATGATATTATAGAAAACCTTACCATTGCTCAAGAAACAAAAGACTTTTTAGAATTTACATTTGAAGTTATTAATACAAAACAACCACATATTGTTGCAGCTAGTTTTACCTTTGGAAGGGAAGATGTAATACCTGATATGTTTATAGAAATTGTAAAAAATACGGAAGAAAGAGAAAATGTGGATTATGGAAAGTTAAAATATTATCTCAATAGGCATATTGAATTAGATGGAGATGAGCACGGACCATTAGCTTTACAAATGATCATTGAATTATGCGGAGATGATGAGCAAAAATGGAATGATGTGTTGTATTATGCTAAAACATCGTTAGAAAAAAGAGTGGCACTTTGGAATGGGATAACAAAACGAATTAAAGAAAGTGTCGTTTACTAAATCACGATCAAGAAATTAAGTTAAGTAGCAAAATAGTTACGGTTATGTTTAAAACCATAGAATAGAATGAGTGTGTTGTTATCAATAATTGTACCTGTTTATAATAGACCCAATGAGATTGATGAATTGTTAGAAAGTCTTACAGAACAAGATTTCAAAGGTAGCTATGAAGTAGTAATTGTAGAGGATGGTTCTAGCGAAACTTCAGAAGAAATAGTTGAGAAATACAGTGAAAGGTTAGCTATACAGTATTGGTATAAAAGTAATTCAGGTCCTGGTGATTCTAGAAATTATGGAATGAAAAGAGCCTCAGGGAATTATTTTATAATTCTAGATTCGGATGTCATATTACCATTCCATTATTTAAGTACGGTTCATTCTTTTTTGAAAGAAAATTACGTGGACTGCTTTGGAGGTTCGGATGCAGCCCATGATAGTTTTACAACATTGCAAAAAGCAATAAACTATGTAATGACGTCATTTTTTACAACGGGAGGTATTCGAGGAGGAAAAACAAAAGTTCAAAAGTTTGAGCCTAGAAGTTTTAACATGGGTATATCGAAAGAAGCTTTCGAAAAAACCAATGGTTTCTCCAGAATTCACCCAGGAGAAGATCCTGATCTGTCTAGAAGAATAGAAAAAGCGGGTTTCAAAACTTGCTTTTTACCTAATGCACACGTATATCACAAGAGAAGAATTTCATGGAGTAAATTTTATAAGCAAGTAAAAAAATTCGGTATGGTTAGACCGATTTTATCAAGCTGGCATCCAAAAACAGCCAAGATTACCTTTTGGTTTCCAACCATGTTTGTTTTTTTTGTTATATTTTCAGTAGCAGGAGCTTTTTTAAGTAAAAACGTGATGGTACTTTATCCTCTTGTAGGATATTTAACATTGTTATTTATACATGCAACACTGCTAAATAGAAGTTTCATGGTAGGAGCTTTTTCTGTTTATGCTGTTCTTATTCAATTCTTTGGATACGGTCTTGCATTTTTAAAATCTACTTTTTATATTCGACTTTTGAAGAGAGATCCAGAAGAACAATTTCCTTATTTATTTTTTAAGAATAATTAATGAATATAAGTTCTTATTTTTGGTAAAAAATAACTTAACATTTGTGAAGAAAATTTTAGTTACAGGAGGTGCTGGTTTTATAGGTTCACATCTTTGTGAACGATTGTTAAACGAAGGAAATGAAGTAATTTGTTTAGATAATTATTTCACGGGAAGTAAAAAGAACATACTCCATCTTTTAGAGAACCCTTTTTTTGAGCTTGTTCGCCATGATATTACGGAACCATACTATGCAGAGGTCGATGAAATATATAATTTGGCATGTCCAGCCTCACCAATACACTATCAATACGATCCGATAAAAACAATTAAAACGTCTGTTGTTGGTGCCACCAATATGTTAGGCTTGGCGAAAAGAGTCAATGCTAAAATATTACAAGCATCTACTAGTGAAGTTTATGGTGATCCTAAAATTCACCCCCAACCAGAAAGTTATTGGGGAAATGTAAACCCGATAGGATTGCGATCATGTTATGATGAGGGAAAGCGTTGTGCTGAGTCTTTGTTTATAAATTATCACAAACAAAATCAAGTAAGAATTAAAATAATTAGAATTTTTAATACCTATGGTACGAGAATGGATTCTAATGATGGTAGAGTGATTTCAAATTTTATTGTACAAGCATTACAGGGAAAGAATATTACTATTTACGGAGATGGTTCACAAACAAGAAGTTTTCAATATGTAGATGACCTTATTGAAGGCATGATTAGAATGATGAATACCGAGGAAGAAATTACGGGACCTGTAAACATTGGTAATCCTTCAGAGTACTCGATTTTAGAATTGGCAAAAGAAATCATAAGATTAACGAATTCCTCTTCCAAGATAATTTTTAAACCTCTACCAGAAGATGATCCAATGCAAAGAAAACCAGATATATCATTAGCAATGAAAATTTTGGACAATTGGAAACCTGTGGTGGGTTTAGAAGATGGTTTGACCAAAGTCATTGCATATTTTACTGCCACTATCTAAAACCATTTACAAATTAAAATTACGGTAGTAAAAGCCCTTTTTTCCTTTCTTCTTCATTATTAAAAGAAATCATAAGCTTAAGATATACTTGATTTTTATAATTTCTATAAAGAAAAAGCAATCATTTGATTCAGAGTAATTTCAATTCATATAGGGTATAACTAAAATTTAAAAACAGCAAAAGCTCCATATCATGGAGCTTTTGTTGTTTTCAGCAAGTTATATACTATTTTTCTGGGTTTAAGATCCCTAGAATAGCCCCACCTTTTAAATACTTTTTAGCAACATTTTGAATATCATCAATGGTTAATGCATTTACTCGGTCTTCAAAAGTAAAAGAGTCAGTTGCATTATTGTTTAGATAATCAATGTTTTTTAGTGTATTTAACCAGTAACGATTCTTTTTTAGGTCTTCTTTATGATCAGCGATCAGTGCCTTTTTAGCTTTCATCAAATCCTCATTAGTAGGTCCATTTTCTACAATTGAAGTAACTTGATCAATAGAAATCTTTTTTAGTTTTTCAACATTGTCTGGAGCACAAGGGAAGGAAATGGTAAGGTTAAACCATCCATAAGGCATTTTTGATATAGAACCACGAGTTCTTGATGAATATACGCCTCCTTCTTGTTCACGTAATTTTTCTGTTAATTTAATGCTGATAATATCCCCTAAAGTAGAAAAAGCCAATGCTTCGTTTTGGTTATAACTAGCTTTACCTTGGTACATTATTTTAACATTACTCTTAGGGTCTTTACCCTTAGCCACTGTTTTACTATGTGCGCCAGATAATGGTCTAAAATCAAATGTTTTGTAAGATTCTTTTGAGTTTTTACTAGGTAAACTACCGATGTATAATTTCGCAAATTCAGCCAGTCTATTTTCATCAACATTTCCAACAAAATAAAAATTAAAATCTCCAGCATCAGCAAAACGCTCTTGATACTTTTTATACGCTAAATTATAATCAGCGTTATCATATGCTTCTGGAGAAGGAAAGCCAGTATAACGAGGGTTTCCTTTATTTAAAAAGTCTTGCATTTCTTTTTGGAAGAAGAAATTTGGACTGGCTAATAGGTTTCCTAAAAAGCTTTTTTGTTTGTTAATAAACGAATTAAAGGCTTTGTCATCTTTATTTAAAGAAGTAAAATACAGATGTACCATTTGAAATAAATCCTCAAGGTATTTTGGAGAAGCAGAACCTCTAAAGCCTTCACTAAAACTGCCGATAAAAGGGGTAACTCTTGCAATTTTACCAGACATCATTTTAGATAGATCTGTTTTAGAATACCCATTAATTCCTGCTTCTGCCAAAGCTCCATTGGCAAAAGCAGTAGCATTTAAATCACTATTTGAATATAATGAGGTACCACCAAAGCTGAAACCATTAAATAGAACTTCATCGTTTTTAAAATCAGTTTTTTTATACGTAACCGTAGCTCCATTACTAAGCGTTAGAGTCTTGGTACCAAGTGCTTTATTATTGGTGGTGTTGATAATCGTGCCTGGTACTGGCATCTTAGTCATTAAAGAAGTAGCGACTACTTTGTCTTCATAGGGTTTTAAATCTTTAGTTTTAACATCTTTTAATGCGTTAATCACCTGTTCTTTTGTTACTATTTTTTTAGGGCCAGTAATTACAACAACTCGGTTATCATCATGTAAATAGTTGTTGATAAGTTTGTTTACGTCATCAAGTTTAATTGTTGGTAATAGCATGGTTTTCGCCTTGTATTCCCAATCGATACTAGGTATAGGGTCTTGTTCTAAGAAATTATTTATATATTGACGAACAATTGCTTTAGATTCTCTTTTGTCTTTATCATTAAAAGCCTTTTCGATACTAGCAATAATATTGTTTTTAGCTCTTTCTAATTCTCCAGACTTAAATCCATAACGCTTTACTCTTTCACTTTCATCTAATAGTGCTTTTAGCCCTGCCAACTGTCCTTCAGCACTGGTACCTGCCATTGATTGGTACGCGTTTTTTCCTCGTGCCCAAGTACCACCGTGATAACTATAACCATACACAAAAGGAGGAACTTCACTATTCCGTAGCTCATCCAGTCGATTATTAATCATTTGAGTAAATAGTGACTTTACTAATGATTTTCTATAATCATTTATAGAAACGTTAGGAGTAGCCTCATTGTGATCTTTGTACATTAATTGTACTCTTGAAAAAGGAGCTTCTTTATCTGCTTCAATAGCAATAAATGTTTCTTGATGATTTTGTAATGTAGTAACGCTTCTTTTTTTAGGGTTTTTAACGGGAGAGATTTTCCCAAAATGAGCTCTTATTTTTTCTTCAAGTATAGAAACGTCAACATCACCTACGGCTATAATAGCCATTAAATCTGGACGATACCAGTCTTTATAAAAACGACGTAAGCTTTCATGTTTAAAGTTTTTTAAGCTATGTTCTGTACCAATAGGGAGGCGGTCTGCGTATTTTGACCCATGCATTACAATAGGAAGATACTTTTCAAGCATACGGCTGTCCGCACCTCTTCTAGATCTATACTCTTCTAAAACAACACCACGCTCTTCGTCAATATCTTTACCAGTGAGTAATGCCCCGCTAGCCCAATCTTCAACTATTTGGAACCCTTTTTCTAACTTAACTTCATCATCACTTGGTATGGGTAAAATATAAACAGTTTCATCAAAACCGGTATAGGCATTTAAATGGGCGCCAAACTTTACTCCAATAGATTGGAGATAATCAATTAATTCATTTTTTTTAAAATTTTTAGTTCCATTAAAGTTCATGTGCTCCATGAAGTGTGCTAATCCTAATTGATCATCATCTTCTAAAATAGAGCCTGCGTTAACAACTAAACGTAATTCAACTTTGTTGGATGGTTTAGGGTTTTGTTTAATGTAATAGGTCATTCCGTTTGAGAGCTTACCTATTTTAACAGAAGAATCCGTGGGGATCTTCATTGACATCATTCCCCCTTTTTTAGTTGACTTAGTTTTAGTAGTCTGAGCAAATGATGTTAAAGTCATTAACAGCATTACACATGAGAAAATAGTACATAGTATTTTTTTCATTTTTTTAAATATTTGATTGAGTGTACAATATACTTATCATATACCATGTGAACTAAGCTTTTAGTTATAAAATAGTGTTAAAAAAACTCTCAAGAAATTGAGAGTTTTATATTTTATACTATATGATTTGATGAATGCTTTCTGGCGGGCGACCTATAACGGCTTTGTTTCCATTAATTACTATAGGACGTTCAATTAATTTAGGATGTTCAAGCATTGCTTTTACAATTTCTGTATCAGAAAGGTTTTGGTCTTTAAAATTATCTTTCCATATTTTTTCATTTTTGCGAACTAAATCAATAGGAGAGATTTTTAATAATGCAATAATATCCTTTAATTCCTCTTCGCTAGGAACATTCTCTAAATACTTTACAATTTCATAGTCTTTTCCTGAATTTTCTAAAATTGCTACTCCCCTTCGAGATTTACTACATCTATTATTGTGATATATTTTTATCATGTTATATGTTTTTTCTCCAATAAATTATAAGAAACATCTATTTATAAACTTTCTTTTTGTCCCATCATCATTAAATAGGCCTTTAAAAATTGATGGATATCTCCATTCATCACGGCATCCACATTACCTGTTTCATGTGCTGTTCTAACGTCTTTGACTAATTTATAAGGATGCATTACATAATTTCGTATTTGACTACCCCATTCATTTTTCATTTTGTTTGCTTCGATATCTGCACGAGCAGCTTGACGCTTTTGTAGTTCTATTTCGTATAATTGCGATTTAAGCATTTGCAAGGCAGTAGCACGATTATCGTGTTGTGATCTTGAGTTAGAACATTGAATTTGAATACCTGTTGGTTTGTGTAGCAATTGTACTTTAGTTTCCACTTTATTTACGTTCTGCCCTCCAGCACCACTCGAACGAGCTGTGGTAATTTCAATTTCTGCTGGGTTGATTTCAATTTCGATAGAGTCATCAGCAACAGGATAAACATATACAGACGAAAACGAAGTATGACGCTTGGCATTACTATCAAAAGGAGAAATCCTAACTAGTCTATGAACACCATTCTCACCTTTTAACCAACCAAAGGCAAAATCTCCATCAAATTCTAGAGTTACGGTTTTAATACCAGCAACATCTCCTTCTTGGTAGTTAAGCGTTTTAATTTTATAACCTTGCTTTTCAGCCCACATGGTGTACATACGCATTAACATTTCCGTCCAATCGCAACTTTCAGTACCACCTGCACCTGCAGTAATTTGAATTACGGCACTTAAGTTATCACCTTCTTCAGAGAGCATGTTTTTAAATTCAATGTCTTCTAAAATTGATGAAGTTTTGTTAAACTGCTCAGCAACTTCTTCTTCTTCAACTTCTCCTTCTTTATAAAAATCATATAAAACAGAAAGGTCGTCTTTTAAAGTAACAATAGCGTTATAGTCATTTACCCATTTTTTCTTTAATCGGAGTGATTTCATCAGTACTTCAGCCTCTTTCGGATTATTCCAAAAATTAGGGTTTGCTGTTTTTTCCTCTTCATTTGATATCTCTATCAGTTTTTTCTCAATGTCTAAATAATCTTTTAGTTTATTTACACGATCTGAAATATCTCTAAGTTGTTCTAGTGTAATCATAATTGAAACAAAAGTAAGTTAAAATTTAGATTTTGTACAGAGGGTTTATAAATTACTAATAAGATTTTTAGTTTTAGCGTAAAAAATCAGATAATGAAAATGATCTTCCTAGGAAGTATATTGTTGTATATCATTATTTTTATTTTTGCTATGATAAGTGTAGCGAAGATCTTTATTGATTTTGGCAAACTAAGTTATTTACGTACACGATTTTTCGGAAGTATATAGATTTAGCTTTATTGTTTTCAGGCTCATTTAAAGTAGAACTTATAAAACGAAACGGATATGCTTAGTTATCGTGATAAAATTGTTACATTTTGATGAACCATTTTTTATAGGATAGTTTGTTTTTATAAATTTTCAAAGTAAATTGGTGGTCGAAAAATACTGAAAGGGGGCAGTATTAATTTTTCAAGTAAAAATGGAGGGATATACACGCCCAAATCAAAAAATAAATTTTTTAATCAATTATGACCATAAATTTAATAAGCGATACCGTCACGAAACCAACGAAGGAAATGTTAAAAGTTATGATGCATGCTGAGGTGGGGGATGATGTGTTTAAAACAGATCCTAGTGTCAATGCTCTTCAAGAGAAAGTTACCACTATGTTTGGAATGGAAGATGCATTGTTTTTTCCTTCAGGAACTATGGCAAATCAGACAGCAATTAAACTACATACACAACCTGGCGATAGAATGTTTTGTGATAAATGGGCTCATGTGTACAATTACGAGGGTGGGGGAGCCGCTTTTAACGCAGGAGTGACCTCGTGCTTAATTGATGGAAAAAGAGGTATGTTTACTGCGAGTCAATTAGAAAGTGTGGTTGGAGGAAGAAACGATATACACGTACCTTTTAATAAGCTGGTTTGTGTTGAAAATACCACAAATAAAGGAGGAGGTGCTTGTTGGGATTTTGATGAGTTAAAAAAAATAAGAACTGTAGTAACAGACAATAATTTGATATATCATTTAGATGGAGCGAGGCTATTTAATGCGTTAGTATCAAAAAATGAGACAGCTAAACAATACGGGGCTTTATTTGATACCATTTCTATTTGTTTATCCAAAGGGCTTGGAGCTCCTGTCGGGTCTGTTCTTGTTGGCACAAAAGAACATATAGAACAAGCTTTACGTATTCGAAAGCTTTTTGGTGGGGCTATGCGACAGGCAGGTTTTTTAGCTGCGGCGGGAATGTATGCCTTAGATAATCATGTTGAACGTTTATCGGAAGATCATCACAAAGCCCAGCAAATAGGTGATGTATTGAATTCATGCTCATTTGTCAAAAAGGTAGAGCCAGTAGAAACAAACATAATTATATTTTATGTGGAAGACACTATAAACCCTGATGATTTTATAGAGAAAATGGCTGATAAGGGAATATTACTAATTTCTATGGGAGAAGGAAAATTAAGAATAGTAACGCATTTAGATTTGACCGAAGAGATGTTATCTGTTTTATTAAAAGAATTAAAGAATTATTAAAACAAAAAAGAGAAGTTTTAAAACTTCTCTTTTTTGTTTTTGAAACTATTTCCGTAGATAATAGATTTTACAAAGTATAATTTGGCTTTAATTTGGCTCATCAAGCTTTGCCAATTCTTTATAGTTTTTATTTAATTTTTTCAAAAGAATACCATAGAGTAACTGATATATTAACCACATACAACCAACTAATAAAATACCCATAAAAAGCATAACCAAACCAGTTACCAATACTTCTGTAGTACCAAAATCGACGAATTTAATTTTAATCGTTGCAACTACTACAATTACGATTGTAATAAAGGCATATGCTAAATTCAAAAAAATGTAATTGCGAACTGTTCTCCTTGTTTTCAGAATTTTATTCATTAATTTTTTGGTGCTATCTGTTGCAGAGATACTTCTGTAATTTTTATAGAACAGATACAAAAAAACGAGTATTACTGGATATAAAATAACCTGTGAATAAAAAGCATATCCTTCTATTCCAAGCTCCTTATAACTGTTGTTTAATTCGCCGAAATCGGAAAACAAATAAAAGCTAAATGGAAGTGTGATTTCCAATAAACCAATAATAAAAATCCATTTTACAATTGATGATGAATTTGAGTGTGACATCTTATAAATATCAACCTTTGAAAGCTTATTATTTTCTTCTGGTTGACTGTCCCAAACTTTTTTATATTTATCTAATGTATCCATATATATTTATGGGGTCAATATTTTTTTTAATTTTTCCTTGGCTCTATTCATTTTAACACGAGCATTTACCTCGCTAATTCCTAGAGTTAACGAGATCTCTCTGTATGCTTTGTCTTCTAAGTATAAAAATATGAGAGCCTTATCAATATCGCTTAATTTCTGAATTGCTTTATACAAAGCTTTTAACTGTTGTTCTTCTGTGTCATCATATTCATTAAACTGTATTTTATAAGCAAAATCACTAATATCTTGTGTTTTTACTGTTCTTGTTGATTTTCTGTACAGTGAAATAGCCGTATTTAAAGCTACTCTATACATCCATGTACTAAACTTAGCATCACCTCTGAATTTATCGTAATTTTTCCATAGTTGTATGGTTATTTCTTGAAACAAATCATTGTGAGCATCTTGGTTTGTAGTATATATTCTGCATATTTTATGCACGATGTTTTGATTGGTTTCAAAATCAGATAAAAATTTATTTTCGAGTTCTTTTTGCACGAAGTTTAGTAACTGTTGATAATATATAAGTAGTCCAAAAATAAGAAACGTTACACTAGGATGTCTTTTTTTTAATTTTTTTTTTAAAATTGACAATTCAGTCTTAAAATACTACAATTCGGTAGTTTTAAGTTTTCAAGTTTACCATACCTCCTGATATTTGTGGTGTTATTAACTTTAAAATAAAAAATATGAAAATTTTAGTAAACATTTTAGTACTGCTGCTACTATTTATAGGAAAAGTTATGTTAGCACAAAATCAAATAATTACGGCAACAGTTGTGAATGCAACTTCAGATAAAGGAACTATAAAATACTCTTTGTTTGATAAAGAAGGTTTTTTATTAAAGCCATTACAAGCTAAATCAGTAAAAATAGATAAAGGAAGGAGTACGGTTACCTTTGAAAACATTAAACCTGGTGAGTATGCTGTTGTTTGTTATCACGATAAAAACGAAAACAATCAAATGGATTTTGAAGCTAGTGGAAGACCCTTAGAAGACTATGGAGCTTCTAACAATGTGATGAACTATGGCCCTCCTCAATATCGCGATGCAAAGTTTATAATTTCTGATAAAGATGTATCTTTAGAAATTAGATTATAAAGAATAAAAATCAATAGTAAATGAGAACTCAGAAAGATATTTTTTCATTAAAAGAATTAAAAAAAGGATTTTGGTTGGCGATTAAATTAACCATATTATTTGGTGTGTTCTTTTATGCTATTGATGGGGTGTATACACTAAAGAGATTAGCTATGTCTCTTGTTGTTTCGGCGATGTATACATTTTTGCTTGGGTTCGGACAAGGGTTTTTAAATGATTACTTAAGTACGAAATGGGATTGGGTATCGCAAACCAATCAACGAGTTTGGGTAGGTATATTTGCTACAATTTTATATACAGTTCCTGTAATTTTATTAATTGATTATATATTATTTATTAGAATACAGGGGCAAAATCCAGCGTTGTTTTTCAAATCTAGTATGATGTGGACGCATATTTTTTGGATTCAGTTTTCTTTTGGAGTATCTGCTTTTTTACATGCCAGAGGTTTTATGATTGAATGGAAAAAAGCGACAACTCAAGAAAAAACAGAGCAACAGATTGTAGCCAAAACAGAAACGGCGAAATTTGAAACTTTAAAAAGCCAAATTGACCCACATTTTTTATTCAATAGCTTAAATGTATTGATTTCTTTAATAGGTGAAAACCCCTATCAGGCAGAGAAGTTTACCACGAAACTATCAAAGGTATATCGTTATGTTTTAGAACAACGAAACAAAGAATTAGTGCCTATTCAGGAAGAATTGAAATTTGCAAAAACCTATATGCAGTTGTTACAAATGCGTTTTGAAGATGCTGTAAAATTTAGCATTCCTGAAACACTAAACAACCCAGAATTAAAAATAGTACCATTATCCTTACAATTGTTGCTTGAAAATGCAGTGAAGCACAATGTAGTATCAACAAAAAAACCTTTAGAAATACGCATTTACCAGGAAGGTGAATTTTTACAAGTTCAAAATACCATAAACCCTAAAGAAGCCATTGGAAAAAGTACTAAGGTTGGATTGAGTAATATCGCTGATAGGTACGGATTGATTACTACTAAAAACGTACAAATAGAGAATAACAACAAAACATTTACAGTGAGTTTACCACTGTTATTAAAAACAAAAGACATGAGAGTAGATACCAATAATTTTGAAAATAGTAAATATGTAAAAGCGCTTGAAAGAGTTGAAAAACTGAAAGAGTTTTATCGAAATTTAGCCTCTTATTGTATTGTGATTCCTTTTTTGATTTTTATCAACTTTCAATTTTCTCCTAGGTTTCATTGGTTTTGGTTTCCAATGATTGGCTGGGGAATGGGATTATTATTTCACTTTTTAGAAGTAAATAACTACAGTCTATTTTTAGGAAGAAATTGGGAAGAAAGAAAAATAAAGGAAATAATGGAAGAACAAGAAAAACATGAGAGATAATAGAGATGGAATAAGATTTTTTATACGAGTGTAAATACGAAACCGCAAAGAAAAAAGTAAAAAAACTAAAAGGTATGTATCTTCATCCAGTGGTAACGATGATAATAGCACCAGTATTGGTTTTTCTAAGTTTAAAATTCTCGCCACAATACCATTGGTTTTGAGATGCAATTTTAGGGTTGTCTTTAGGACTTATTCCTCATGGCATTTGGTTTTTTGTAGCAGATGTATTTGGGTATGGAAAAGACTTGGAAGAAATATAAATTAAAAAATATTTAAATAAAAGCGAATAATTATGGATAGAGATTACACAAAAGAACAGAAATATATACTCGCTAAAAGGAGAGTTGAAAATATAAAAGGGTTTTATTGGCATGCAGTATCCTATGTTTTGGTTAATATATTTATATCAACCGTGATTATTATTGGTTTGATGGCTGATGACGGTGATTCTCTTTCGGAGACGATACAAAATTTTGGAGTATATGCAACTTGGATTTTTTGGGGAATTGGACTGTTTTTTCACTGGCTAAAAGTTTACGGATCTGGCTACTTCTTTAGTAAAGAGTGGGAAAAACGAAAGCTGCAAGAGTTTATGAATAATGAAAAGTAAGAATAATAATGAAAACAGATAATTATAGCCAAGAGCAAAAATATCTCAGAGCAAAAAAAAGAGTAGAGGAGTTAAAGAGTTACTATTTACATTTAGTTATTTACGTCTTGATAAATATATTTGTTAGTGTAAGAAAAATAAGTAGAAATTTGAATAATGGTGAAACTTTTGACGAGGCTTTTTTCGATTTCGGAACCTTTGCTCTTTGGATATTTTGGGGGATAGGACTTCTATTTCACACGTTTAAGGCTTTCGGTTTTGCCTTTTTTTTAGGAAAAGACTGGGAGCAACGAAAGATTAAAAAATATATGGAGGAATGACTTGTAAAATAACAGAAATAGATAAAAATAGAATCAAAGCGGAGTCTAGAGTGAAAGAATTGAAAAAATTTTATGATCATATAGCTGCTTATTTAATTATTAACTTTGTCTTTACGCTAATATCCAATTATTATGATATTGTAGTTCATATTTACGGGGATTTTAGAATTAGTAATAAAATAACAGCACAAGGTTTTGACTATTATCCGTTATGGATTATTTGGGGAGTCTTCTTAGCCATGGATGCTTTCAGAATCTTTGGGTTTGTGAAATTGTTTGGTAGAAAATGGGAAGAAAAGAAACTCAAAGAGTTTATTAATAAGGAAGTAGAAATTTAGATAACAAAAGAAGATAAAAGAGCAATGAATATAGTAATCATTGAAGATGAAAAGCCTGCAGCAAGAAGGCTACAAAGAATGTTAAGTGTTTTTAAATTAGAAGCACAACAAATGCTTCATTCGGTGGAAGAGGCTATTAATTGGTTTCAACAGAACAAACATCCCGATTTAATTTTTTTGGATATTCAATTATCAGACGGCTTGTCTTTTGAAATATTTGAAGAGGTACCTGTGAAATCGGCTATTATATTCACCACAGCTTATGATGAATATGCGTTGAAAGCATTTAAATTAAATTCTATAGATTATTTGTTAAAACCAATTGATGAAGACGAATTAGAAATAGCCGTTGATAAGTTTAAAGAGCAACAACCTAGGCAAACAGATTTGCAAGTAAACATCGACGATATTCGAAAATTACTAATTAATCCTATTGATAGAAAGTATAAAAAAAGGTTTACTATAAAAATAGGTCAGCATATTAAAATTGTTCATACCGATGAAATAGAGTGTTTTTATTCTGAAAATAAAGCAACATATATTCATATCAACGGAAACAGGAATTATTTGATTGATAATTCCCTAGAGCACTGGCAAGAACAATTAAACCCTGAACATTTTTTCCGTGTAAACAGAACGTATATGGTGCATATCAACGCTATTAAAGATATTGTTTCATATACCAATTCAAGACTACAATTAAAGCTACATAATTATAACGATACCGAAATTATAGTAAGTAGAGAGCGCGTAAAAGATTTTAAAAATTGGATAGAATAACTATGGTTTTGTACACCATGCGAGTTCCGATATTAAAAGTTAAAAATATCATTAAATCGTACATAAATTCCATAGGAATAATCGAAATGATATTTTTTATTTTCTTTAGTGGCAACTTCGTCAATGGCATCATTAAGTTGTAAAAAACCTTCAAGCTGCGCTCCAAACATGACGTTTTTAGCCAAAGAGGTTTCGTAAAATACTTTAGTAAATAGTAAACTTCGATCTGGCTCTCTATGATTTACATATCGATTGTCTACAACACCATTCCAGTACTCGATATTGCTTTTTAATGAGTAGGTCTGAAACATTTCATTGCCTTTTGCTGAAATAAACTGATGTGCTTTGTAATAGGCAATCATAAACTGAAAGCTATTTTGAATGTATTTCAATTTTACATAATGAGCGTGCCCGTTAGCAAAAGGATAATTCGAAGCTTGTGTATCGGTATTATGCATTAAAAAATAATAGTTAAAAATAAAACCATTATTATCAGCATCGGTATTGTTATATTCAAACCCGGTTGATATATTGTGAAGGTTATATACATTGGTAGGATTTTCATCATCACGGAATTTTTTATAAATCTGACCGCCCTTATGTCGTGTAATTAGTTGAAGAGGAAAATGAATTTTTTTAAAAGCTAAGATGTTCGCATTGATACCAGCAGTAAATACTTCTCTAAAGTCATCGTATTTTCGAATATAATTTTCCCAGTCTAACCAAACATCTACTAAAAATTTAGTTGAATGGTATTTGTATTGCACTCCAGTTTCGATAACCTTGTCACTTAATATTTTTTCACTTGCCATAAGTGGTTCTATTAAATTGTGATTATCTCTGGCAAAGATGTTTCCGAAAGTAAAGGAATGATTGTTTTTTGTGTATTTAAAGGTAAATGTTGGAATTGCTTGATCTATGTTGTTTTCTCCAAAATGTTTCATCAAAAATACACCGGCCCTAAACTGAGTTTCCGCACTGTTTTGGTATACAAGCTCCGGGTGAATTTGAGTGCCTAAAAGGGTATATCCATCAGAAATGAAGTTAAAATATTCATTGTTTTTAAAAAAGTTTAGATTGTATACATCCAGCCCAAATTTTTCTGTTTTAGAAGTAGTATTTGCTTCTGAAGAGTAAAATACCGACTCTTGAGCTTGGGTATAACTGTAGGCAAATAGCGTTATTGAGAGAATAATTTTTTTCATTTTATTTTTCGTTAGCTTAAGTAAAAGTTGATAGGTGCCAATTTTTATTGATCAAAATTTGAGTGCCAAAGTACTATAAAAATATATTGTCAGGATAATTAATGATTAAAAAATAGTAAGATGTAATTTTTTTCCTAAGGTTGTATTAATTCATTTGTAGTGAATGTTACAATTTCATGTTAAAAACACATCAATTATTCTACCATCAAATCATATAATTTAGAGAGATTTTGCCTTAATAAAATCGGAAATTAGATAACTGATAAATTTTCCAACCTGAACCGCTGTAGTTGATTCCTCTTTTACAGCCGGAGCTCCTTCACAAATATGCAAATAAGCAGCAGCACTATTTTTTGCAAAATTATACACAAACTGTCGGGTTTGTTGCGGTGTAAAACCACTCGGTGTCATTGCACTACTTGGAAAATATTGAACACAATCTAAATCTATCTCAATACCAAAAGGTTTGTTTTCTATAAAGCTTTCAGCACGCAAAAACTCATTTGTTATCGTGGTAATTTTATAAACTTCTAATTCCTCAAAGGTATTATAACCTAAATTCATATTACCATGGATCATTTCAAAAACATATTGAGGTGTATAACTTTCATGTAAGCCAAACATAAAATACTTATCAAGATACCCTTCCTCTAAAGCATAAGAAAAACCATTACCGCTATGACGTTCTTCTAGGCGACGCAAATCAGTATGTGCATCTAAATTAATAACATTAACCGATTGTTGTTTTCCTAAAGATAAACCTTTTATATTTCCATAAGCATTGTTATGACCACCCCCAATTATAATTGGTGTTTTATCACTTTCGATAATTAATTGAATGATACGCGTAAGTTCATCATCAATTGCTTTAACTAGTAAATTTCCTTTTTCTCTGTCGGAAACGTCAAAACCAATAACATCGTCTAAACAATCTAAATAACCCAATACCAAAATATTTTCAGCATTGATAAATTGATTTTGTTGGGTGTTTAAAAAAGCCTTAAGAGCAGGGATAAAAGCAGTATGAGCGCCACCATTACCATCATTCATACGAACACCAATATCTTCAGGAACTCCTAAGATGACAAAAGAAGCTTCTGAATTCCTAAGCTCTTCTTGCAACGGTTTTTTAGAATTAACAACAGAAACGCACTCGCCTATTTTTTTTTCACCTACGCGAGTATTGGTGAAATTATCAATTGCAGATTGGTTGAAAAGGGTAAGCATGATATTTATTTTAAATAACTAATATTAAATTCGTTCACCGTTTATAAATACAGCGTCAATTAAATTAGAACCGAAACTATAAGGAATAAACCCAAATGACGGAATTTCTTTTGTAATTATAAAATTGGCTTTTTTACCTGCAGTGATACTCCCCACTTCATCAGATAAATTCATAGCATATGCACCATTAATAGTAGCCGCATTAATAGCTTCTTCTGGTGTCATTTTCATTTTGATACAAGCAGTTGCTACCACGAAATTCATGTTTCCTGAAGGAGTAGAACCAGGGTTATAGTCAGTGGCTAGGGCCAGCGGTAAATTGGCATTAATAATATCTCTAGCAGGAGTATAAGGAATGCCTAAAAAATAAGAACAAGACGGCAATGCCACAGGCATTGTTTCCGACCCTTGTAAAACGTTAATGTCCTGAGTATTCATTACCTCTAAATGATCAACAGATAAAGCATTATGTTTTACACTTACCCCAACACCACCAATGGTTGTGAATTGATTTACATGTACCTTAGGTATTAACCCGTACTGTTGTGCCGCTGTTAAAACCTTGTCAGTATCCTCCACAGAAAAATACCCAGTTTCACAGAAAGCATCAACGAATTCTGCTAAACCTTCAGCACCAATCTTTGGTAACATTTCATTAATGATAACGTCGATATAAGCTTCTTTGTTATCTTTGTACTCAGCAGGAAAGGCATGAGCACCTAAAAAAGTTGCCTTGATAGGTAATGTGTAATTTTCTTTTAGCCTTTTGATTACACGTAACATTTTTAGTTCAGACTCTACAGTTAAACCATAGCCTGATTTAATTTCTATAGCGCCTGTTCCTAAAGCAATTACTTCATCTAGTCTTTTAGCAGATTGCTCATATAAATCCTCTTCTGAAGTAGCTTGTAGCTTTTTAGCAGAATTTAGAATGCCACCACCATTATTAGCAATTTCTTCATAACTCAATCCATTAATTCTATCAACAAACTCTTGCTCCCTGTTTCCAGCATACACAATATGCGTATGAGAATCACACCAAGTGGGTAAAATCATCTTACCGGAACAGTCAATAACCTTCGTTGCCGATTGAGGTACATCTTTCATTTCTCCGTACGCAGTAATTGTTTCATTTTCAATGAGTAAATATGCGTTTTTGATTGTAGGTAAAACCCCCATGTTTTTACCTGCTACTTTTTTTACAGAGTTGTCTCGTATTTGAATTAATTCCTTGATATTAATAAATAAAGTGGTCATGTGCTGTTCTTAAATTTGACTAGACAAACTTACATTAAAAACCACAAATTTTGTGGTTTTTTTAAGGAATGATATGTGTAATTTCTTTTTATGGAAATCTGACTACTTGATTTATACGGGTTAAAAATCTATGAATATAATTTTAAATGTTAGTTCAGGATCAGGTTAGTAAGAATATTGCATCATTAAACAATCGATACTATCGGTAAGTATATGAAATAATAATCCTATACCTATGATAACAAAGGGTTTGCGTAAAAAAAGGAATACAACATACACAGCTATTGCATAATAACTATGTAGAGGATGAAACTGAATACTACATCTATCTGCTTGAAAAATAGGAGTAGCTAGTAAGTGGTCTAGATCAATAAGCATGGTTGCCAGTAGTATCAGATAGACTTTTTTCCATTCTTTATTGAAAAAGAAATAGGCAATAAAAAAAGGAAAACCGAAATGTAAAAAATAATGAATTATAGTACGCATTTACAATATAAACTTACGTTGTCGTTTTGCTTCAAAGGCAAGAATAGCAGCCGCGACAGATACATTCATCGAATCTATTTCTCCTTGCATAGGTATATTTATGTTTTGGGTAGCTTTATCCCTCCAAATCTGCGTTAAACCACTAGACTCAGTACCCACCACTAATGCGGTCGCTTCCGTATAATCATTTTTATAATACTCATTTGAATTTTGAAGAGTAGCACTATAGATATTGATAGCACGTTCTTGTAAAAAATCACAAATAGCTGTTGATGTTCCAATGGCAATTTGGTTGGTAAACAAACAACCAACACTTGATCTTATAATATTAGGATTGAACATATCCGTTTTAGGATCAGCAATCAATACAGCATCTAGTTTGGCTGCATCAGCGGTACGTAAGATCGCTCCAATATTTCCAGGTTTTTCAATACCTTCTAAAACTAATATAAGGGGTGTTTTAGTTTTAAAAACTAAATTGTCTAATTGAAAACTGGAAGCTTTTACTACAGCAATAATACCTTCTGTAGAGTCTCTATAGGCTAGCTTTTGATATACTTCTTTGGTTATTTCAATGTGTTTATATAATGGTACATTTAATAGGTCCATTTGGTTTTGAGGAAAAAGACTAGGCTCAAATAGTAGAGAATGAATCTCATAACCACCTCTTAATGCCAATGTGATTTCACGTTGACCTTCCACTAAAAACAAGCCTTTTTTCTTTCGTTCGCGCGACTTTTCCTGAAGTTTTAACAAATCTTTTATAAAAGAATTTTGTGGACTGCTGATTATTTTCATTTCGCAAAAATACTCATTAATGTAGGAATATCATTGAGAACTTTAAATTCCCGTAATAGAATACCCTTTTTTTACCTCACTACTTTTTTATAACCCGTATAAAGAAAAAACATCATTTTTCTATAATAATATCAAATCACAAAAGCTATAATATTTTAGTAAAAACTGACGAGAATGTTACAGTGGTTTTACCATTGTTTAGACTTTTTATTTCATTTTGAAAGCCGTTGCAATAGTAATGAAATCATGATCAGTGAGATTCGTCGATGTCTTTTTAAGTATTGAAATAAACTCCTGTATTTCGTCTGCTGTAACAGGACAACCCAAATTTTGTCCTTTACTGTTAAAAGAGTCTTCGATTAGTTTACCATTCGAATCGAGTATAACCCAAAAAGGTAAACCGGAATTATTCCCTTTGTGTTTTGTTAGTAAATCCATGGCCCCTGGGTTTTCAAGATGTTTGTTGTTTTTTGATTCTTGAACAATTAAGTCAACAAAAACATAATTCTTCTCGAACAAAGGTTTACAATTGACACTTTTCATCTGTTGATCCATTTTTTCACACCATTTGCACCAAGAAGCACCATATTTAACAAAAACATTTTTATTTGCTGCTTTTGCTTTTGTTAAAGCAGTATTTAAAATACTTGAAGCACTATCTTGTGCTTTACAGTTTACATAAAAAGCGCTGATAGCCACTAATAAAATCAATCTAATTTTCATAATTTATATTCTTTATGTTATTTGCAGGTTATTTTAGTGGTCTAAGGTAGTGAAAAAACGCATGAATTTTTGGGGATATAATTGATGTAAATCGATTATGATGCTGTAATCACATTTAATTGTTTAGGTTATACTCATTGAGATTTAAAATTACGCTATAAACTGAGTGTATCTATTTAAAGTTTTCAAATATTGCTATTTATGATGTTAATTTAATAGTGAAAATTTTATATTTTGAGTAACTAGCTATCGTTAAAAGACAAGTAGGTGTATAAGAAAATAATAGTGTAATAGCTGCCTAGCATAGGCAAAGCCATTGACATGATACCATACCAGTAATAAGAAAAAGACTGAAGTATATCGGTATAAGATTCTTTTTAACTGCTCATTAACGAGTAGCCTAACATATTTTCTTATTTTTGAATTTCAATAAGTTTATTAAAATAAGAATGCCAACTAACATTAAATTAGTTAAGAAGAGATTTATGAGGATTCAAAAAATATTTATTCTAGCAATTTTACTGATTTCAAGTACCACTTTTTTACAATCACAACAGATATATCATGGTGAGAGAGAAAAAATACACGATTTAGTACATACCGAGTTAAAAGTAGAATTCAATTTTAAGGAAAAAGAATTGTATGGTGAAGAACGAGTTACACTAAAGCCTCACTTCTATGAAACGAATACATTGACGCTAGATGCTAAAGCGATGATTATTCATAAAGTAACTATGAATAGTAAAGACTTAGCCTATAATTACGATGATTTTAAGCTGGTTATCACCTTACCAAGAATAGTTAAGCGTGATGAAGAATTTACTATTTATATAAAATATACAGCACGCCCGGAAAAAGTTAAACAAAAGGGAAGTGCCGCAATAACAGCAGCCAAAGGCTTGTACTTTATTAATCCGAACGGGTTGGATAAAGAGAAGCCAACGCAAATTTGGACGCAAGGAGAAACAGAGGCAAGTAGCTGTTGGTTTCCTACCATTGACGCCCCTAATCAGAAGACATCACAAGAAATCTACATAACCGTTCCAAAGAAATACGTAACCTTATCGAATGGTGAATTAGAGCAGCAAATAAACAATGCTGACGGAACTCGAACAGATTATTGGAATTTTAAACAAAAACATGCACCTTACTTATTTTTTATGGGAATAGGAGAGTATGAAATTATTAAAGACGCTTACAAGAATATTCCTGTAGAGTATTATGTAGAGAAAAAGTATGCCCCATTTGCTAAAGATATTTTTGGAAACACTCCAGAAATGCTGCAATTTTTCTCAAAAATAACGGGTATAGAATATCCATGGAATAAATATGCACAGATTGTGGGAAGAGATTATGTAAGTGGTGCCATGGAAAATACTACTGCTGTGATACATGGTGAACGTGCCTATCAAATGCCAGGACAATTGATTGATGAAAATAAACAAGAAAATACCATAGCGCACGAAGCTTTTCATCATTGGTTTGGAGATTTGGTAACTGCCGAGAGTTGGAGTAATTTAACTGTTAATGAGAGTTTTGCCAATTATAGTGAGTATTTATGGTTAGAATATAAATACGGAAAAGATGTGGCAGATGCACACTTGTTCGAAGACTCAAATGCTTATAAAGAAGGACAGCATTATGATAAGCATTTAGTACGTTTTTATTACGATGATAAAGAAGATATGTTTGATGCAGTGAGCTATAATAAAGGAGCTGCTATTTTGCATATGCTACGAAATTATTTGGGAGATCAGGCATTTTACGAAGGGCTCAATAACTATTTAACAGCACATAAATATGGAACAGGAGAGGCCCATCAAGTACGTTTAGCTTTTGAAGAAGTGAGTGGAAGAGATTTAAATTGGTTTTTCAATCAGTGGTATTTCAGTAATGGACACCCAAAATTAGATATTTCTTACGATTATAATAAACTCCTCAAAACAGTAACCGTAAATATTTTGCAAACACAAGAAAATGAATTTAAATTTCCATTTTCCATAGATATTTTTGAAGGTGTAAAAAGAACGAGTCACCGTGTTTTTGTAGATGGAAAAGATGCCTCTTTTACTTTTCCTTTTCTAAAGCAACCAAATTTAATTTTAACAAATGCTAATGGCGTATTGTTATGTGAAATAAATGAAAATAAGGTGTTAAGTGATTATATACACCAATTGAAATATGCTGACAATTATATCCATAAAAGACAGGCTTTGTTAGAGATAGCCGCAAAACAAGATGAAAGAAAAGCCTTCAATGCGATTGCAGATGCTATGAATGATGACTTTTACAAGATTAGAATACTAGCGTTAGAGAATATTAATTTAATACATAAATATGCAAAGAAAAATGTCATTACTAAAATTAAAAATGTAGCGATGAATGATCCTAAAACATTGGTTCGAGCTGCCGCAATAGAAACATTAGGTAAGTTAACAGATCCGGAATTGAAGCTAGTATTTGAAAAAGGGTTGCAAAGTAAATCTTTTGCTGTTTTAGGTAAGTCATTAGTGGCGATGTATTATGTAGATAAACAATTGGCGATTAAAAAATCAAAAACTCTTCCGTTAGCAGTTAAAAAGATTATCGCGACACCGTTAACACGCATTTATTTGGAAGAGAATGATCAAGAGGAATTAAATTTTATTGCAAGTAATGTAATGTCTGGTATGTTTTTGAGTTCAAATAAGCAAATTCAGCAATTGTATAAAAAGGCGTATGATAAAATAGCCAAGAGTAATAATTCAAAAGCAATTAAAAATTTAGCAGATGATATTGTAGCTAAAGGGATACAGTATAAACAGTATGGTTTTAATAATGTTGGTGTTAACCTGTTACGTCAGATGGTACAAATGCAAAAGAATAGTAATCCATCAAATAAACATCAAAACATTGAAATTATAAAAACCGCAATGGCTAAATTATTAGAGTAATTCATAATTCATATGAAAGGTGTAAAATTAACATTAGGAGTAGGGGCGTTAGCACTAATTATTTTTGGTTTTACCCACCAAACAGATAATGCGATAATACATCAAAAACAAGAACAACATGTGGCTTATTTTGCAAGCGGTTGTTTTTGGTGTGTTGAAGCTATTTTTGAAAGTGTTAATGGAGTAGAAGAGGCGGTATCAGGTTATGCAGGTGGGCAAACTAAAAACCCAACCTACCAAAAAATAGGAACAGGAAAAACAGGTCATGCAGAAACGGTAGCGGTATACTATAATCCAGAGAAAGTAAGTTTTCGGGTATTACTTGATGTGTTTTTTGGATCTCACGATCCAACAACAGTGAATGGCCAACATCCAGACTATGGTTCACAATACCGTTCGATTGCATTTTACCAAACAACAGAAGAAAAGGAAATCATTAAACAGGTAATAGACAAACTGAATAAAGAAATTTATAAAGGAAGAATAGCTACAGAGGTTACCAACTTCACCCAGTTTTATAAAGCAGAAGAATACCATCAAAATTACGAACGGTTACATCCTGAAAATCCGTATGTTCAAAACGTTTCAATTCCTAGGTTAAACCGTTTTAAGAAGAAGTTTCCTCATTTATTAAAAAAGACATTATAAAGAAAAAAACACTCATTTTCTTTTACAGTAAAGTCAAACAATAACAGGTATAAGATTGCTTGTTTTCACACTGCTTATTATGAAGTGAAGTCGTCTTTCAATTAAAAACGAACTCTAAGTAGTAATGCCGATTCTTAGGTAGAGTTACGCAGCCATTTCCTTGCAGTCATGTTTGTGTGTTACCTATGAATCGGCATTTTCTATAAACAATTCTATATTAGAAAAGTTTTTTAAGTTTTGAAATGTCTTATACGATTTACAGATACATATTTAGTATATAGGTATTGAATTATTTTAAGTTAGTTTAAGGTATAAAACTTTAGCATAGCCAAGCTATGGTTAAGTTTTATAACGCAAAAATAGCTACAAAAGAAATAATAGATATGCGAAATATGTATCTGTAAATCGTATTATACCATTTATCATTTGAATTTACCGTAATAAAACGTCCTTTTTCCCTTTCTGTTTCAGTATAAAAAGAAAAAACATTCATTTTCTTTTACAGTAAATTCAAACAATAAGTGGTATTAAAACCAAATGTTTCGATGTGTCAAGCAATGTAGCGTATACTAACTAGAACGCATAAATTACTTATTCTTTCCAGTGAGTCTCATTCGACGTTCTAATATTAGGCGTACGATATGATAAGACTTAGTTAGTTTTAGTTGTTTTTCTATACCAATAAGCAGTTCTGCCCAACATAGCAATACCGAAATACCCACGTATTTTTAACTTGTTTTCATTTTCAAGTTTTATATAACATTTATATTCTTTACCGTTTTTAGGATCAAGAATTTTACCGCCGCTCCATTCATCTCCATCTTTTTTTAAGCCAGTTAAGATATCCATGCCTAAAATTGGTTTGTTTTTTTGTTCTCCATTACACTTGTTACAAACAGCGTCTTGTCTGTTTTTATTGGTGATTTTGACAATTTTAGCATAAATTCTTTCATGCTTTTCATACACTTCGATTACGCTATCCACTTTATTAGTTTCCTCATCTCTATTTTCCCATTTACCTAAAATAGATTGAGCGTTGGTATTCATAAAAAAGAAAGCTAGGATAAAAGTAAAAAATGTTTGTTTCATTGTATTTAACTATTTAATTGTTTGAAAATATGTAAGTTTTGTTTTTGTTAGTCGTACTGAGCATCAAAATTATTGACCCATGTTTTTTGTACTCTCATGACTTGTTCTATGACATCACGAGCACAGCCTTCACCACCTTTTTTATCAGAAATATATTTTGCTATTTGTTGAATTTCTCTAGCAGCATCATTCGGACTACAAGGCATTCCTACTAATTTCATTACGGGATAATCCGGAACATCATCACCCATGTATAATATGTTTTCTGGTTTCAAATCGTATTTTTCAACCAATTCATTGAACTGTTCTGTTTTATCATGTGCTCCTAAATAAATATCTTTAATACCTAGGTTTGCCAAACGTTTTCTAACGCCTTCATTTTTTCCTCCAGAAATAATGCATACTCGATACCCTGCTTTTACGGCAGCTTTTAAGGCATATCCATCTTTAATATTCATGTTTCTGATTAATTGTCCATCTGGCATCACGGTTACAATCCCGTTGGTTAGAACACCATCGACATCAAAAATTAAAGTGTTTATTTGAGGTAAAATTTCTTTATAGCTTTTCTCCATTACTAATTGAACTGGTTAATAATTTATAAATTTCTTGTTGTTTTTTAGTGAGCAAATTTAAGTGATTTTTTATGGTTTTTGTATCATTTCGTTTCGCAGGCCCTGTTTGTGCTTCTGCAGGAGAAAGGTGTTGAATCTTTAAGGCCGTTTCTTTAATTAAAGGATGCAGTACCTCAAAAGGAACCTGATAATGATCACATATCTCGTTTCCAATTGAATACAAATAATTGGTAAAGTTATTTACAAAAACGGCGGCTACATGCAAGTGTTTACGCTGCTCAGAATTAATATAATATACTTTTTCACCAATAGATAGTGCCAACTTTTCAAGAAGTTCTACATCTGACGTATTTTCAGCTTCCAAGCAAAATGGGATTTCATGAAAATTTACTTTTTTATTTTTAGTAAAGCTCTGGAGTAAATAAAAAGAACCTTTTCGTCCATTATTTTTTAGTGATTCTAAAGAAACACTTCCTGAGGTATGGACCACTAAACCATTCGAATTAATTTTTGAAGACACGGTACTTATCGCGTCATCCGACACAGCAATAATATAAACATCTGCATCCACTAGCGTATCAATATTATCTGTTATTAGAAAACGATCATTAAAAGAGGTGATCTGTTGAATATTGCGAGCATAAATTTGAACTATTGCTACCTCATTTACTTTTGAAAAAGCATGGATGAGATGATGGGCAACATTACCTCCCCCAAGAATAATCACTTTTATCATAGTAGCGAAGATATTGATTTTATTTTATTACAATTCGTTATTTTTTTAGATATTTGCAGCATTATGATTGTTTAAAGTTTATCACAAGACCCTATTATTTAAAATACAAGACCTTACAAAAATGAAGGTCTATTGTCTGATTTATAAACTTTATTGTAATGACTGAAAACAATCAAACTTCAAAAAAAAACATACTTACATTTTTTAAAGATGCCATTCTAGGAAGGCAAGAAGATTTTACCCAAGGTAGTATTAAAAAAGCAGTATTTATGCTGTCTATTCCCATGATTCTAGAAATGCTTATGGAATCAGTGTTTGCCATGGTAGATATTATTTATGTCTCAATGGTAAGCGTAAATGCTGTTGCGACTGTAGGCTTAACAGAGTCTGTATTAACGCTGGTATACGCTATTGCCATTGGTTTAAGCATGGCAGCAACTTCATTGATTGCGAGAAGGATCGGCGAAAAAAACAAAAAAGGTGCTAACGAAACAGCGGTACAGGTTATTTTCTTGGGCGTTGTGCTATCAATATTTATAAGCTTAGGAGGTATTTTATATGCAAAGGAAATATTGCAGTTCATGGGAGGTGAACCTGATTTAATAGAAGCAGGACATGGCTATACAAAAATAGTATTAGGAGGTAATATTACGGTGATGTTACTATTTCTAATCAATGCTATCTTTAGAGGCGCAGGTGATGCTTCTATGGCTATGAGGATATTAATCTTATCTAATGGATTGAATCTTATTTTAGATCCTATCTTTATTTTTGGATTCGGACCAATACCAGCTTATGGGGTAGAAGGGGCGGCTATTGCAACTACCATAGGAAGAGGAGTGGGAGTGACTACACAAATATTGATATTATTCTTGGGCTCAGGAAAAATAATATTAGTATTCAAGGATATAGTACTGAAAGTAAAACTAATGATTAGTATTGTTAAAATCTCCTTAGGAGGGATCGGTCAATTTATTATAGGAACCTCTAGTTGGGTTGTTTTAATGAGAATAATGGCTGAATTTGGGAGTGAAGTGTTGGCAGGATATACCATTGCTATTAGAATAATGATGTTTACCATTATGCCTGCCTGGGGAATGAGTAATGCCGCAGCCACTTTAGTAGGTCAAAATTTAGGAGCTCAACAACCAGATAGAGCGGAAAGATCGGTGTGGATAACAGCTAAATATTGTGCTTTTTTTATGGGATTGGTTTCTGTTATTTATATCGTGTTTGCTGCAGATTTTTTACGATGGTTTTCCGATAATCCGGAAGTTATAAGTAATGGAACTTTATGTTTACAAGTGCTCGCTATTGGGTATATTGCCTATGCATACGGTATGGTTGTAATTCAGTCGTTCAATGGATCAGGAGATACTAAAACGCCTACCTATATTAATTTTATATGCTTCTGGTTGTTTCAGCTTCCTTTTGCATACGTCACAGCCATTATGTTTGATTTCGGTCCTAAAGGGGTATTTTGGGCGATAACACTTGCAGAAATTTTAATAGCAGTTATTGGAATTTTGTTATTCATAAAAGGAAATTGGAAAGCAATAAAGGTATAATGCGTTTCACAAATTAAAATTAACACAATGAAACGTCCTTTTTTGTAATCCTAATTTCAAGACATAATGGTATACGGTTGTTTTTTGTAAATTAGCTACGAAAATTTCATTACGAAGCCAATTTAATTATGGAATCGTATAAATAAGCAATGAATTATTTTTGAATGAGTCAATAAATTGAAGCGCGGGAGTTTCCATAAGGATGGTGGTAGTTATTATAAGGAATACACGAAGAGGAAACTATGCTGTTAGATGGCAGCCGGGTACTATACTAAATTTAATTTATTTGACAGAGTTTATAATACAAAACAACGAAAGGAATGAATAAGAATGACAATACCAAATTAGGAATCAATACAATTTGCACCCATGTTGGAGAAATTGAAGATACTCAATTTAAAGGTGCCATATCTCCATTATATATGGCAACCTCTTATCAGTTTGATAACGTTGACATAAAGAGATACCCGCGCTATTTTAACACCCCTAACCAAGAGGCATTATGCAAAAAGATTGCAGCTTTAGAAAAAACAGAAGACGCCTTAATTTTTGGTTCGGGAATGGCCGCTATTAGTCATAGTTTGCTAGCGTTTTTACAGAAAGGAGATCATGTTGTTTTACAAGAAACTCTGTATGGCGGAACTTATAATTTTGTGGTGGAAGAATTTGATAAATTCGGAATCGAATATTCGTTTACCAAGAGTTTAGCGGTGGAAGACTTTGAAAGAGAAATAAAAGAAAATACACGCGTTATATTTATTGAAACACCATCTAATCCGTTGTTGAAAATAGTAGATATGAAAGCGGTAGCTGATTTGGCTAAAAGAAACCAAATTGTAACAATGATTGATAATACGTTTGCTACACCTATAAATCAAACTCCTATTGATTTTGGTATCGATATTATGATACATTCAGCTACGAAATATATGGGAGGGCATTCTGATATTTTAGCAGGAGCGGTTGCCAGCTCGGAAGAACATATCAAACAAATTTGGAATTTAGCCAAAAATCTTGGAGGAAGTTTAAGTGATTATACAGTATGGATGTTAGAGCGTAGTTTAAAAACCTTAAACTTGCGGGTGAAACGTCAAAGTAAAAATGCCTTAAAAATGGCTACTTATTTAGAAAAAAATGAGCATATTGCTAAAGTGTACTATCCAGGACTCAAATCGCATAAAGATTATATACTAGCTAAGGCTCAAATGCGATATTTTGGAGGGATGTTATCCTTTGAATTAAAAGAAGGAATTGAGGCTATGGAGTTTCAAAGAAATTTACAATTAATTAAGCCGTCAATGAGTTTAGCAGGAGTTGAAAGTACAATGTTAAGTCCTGCACAAACATCTCATGCCTTACTATCAAAAGAAGCAAGAGAGCAACAAGGAATTAAAGAGGGACTGATTCGTTTTTCTGTCGGAATAGAAGAAACAAAAGATTTAATAAGAGACATTGTACAAGCTTTAGATAAAACATTATAATGAAATTAGACATATTAGCATTTGGTGCCCATCCAGATGATGTAGAACTAGGGTGCGGCGCCACGATAGCAAAAGAAGTAAGTTTAGGAAAAAAAGTTGGAATTATAGACTTGACAAGAGGCGAATTAGGTACAAGAGGTTCTGCTGAATTAAGAGCGAAAGAAGCCGCAAAAGCAGCAAATATATTAGGTGTTTCGGTAAGAGAAAACCTTGGGTTTGCGGATGGCTTTTTTGTGAATGACAAACCACATCAATTGGAAATTATAAAAATGATACGTAAATACCAACCAGAAATTGTTTTGTGCAATGCGATTGATGACCGGCATATTGACCACCCAAAAGGAAGTAGTTTGGTTTCGGATGCGTGTTTTTTAAGTGGTTTGTTAAAAATAACAACATTACTAGAAGGGGTGTCACAAGAAAAATGGAGACCTAGGCAGGTATATCATTATATACAATGGAAACCTATTGATCCTGATTTTGTAGTTGATGTAACTGGGTTTATTGATACAAAAGTTGCCTCGGTAATGGCGTATGGTTCTCAGTTTTATGATCCTAAAAGTTCAGAGCCAGAAACCCCGATTACAAGTAAAAATTTTACAGATAGCATTGGGTATAGAGCAAGAGATTTAGGAAGACTTATAGGTGTTGATGCAGCAGAAGGCTTTACATCAGAACGTTACATGGCGGTTGAAAATTTAAGTAAATTAATTTAGGAAAAAATTTTGTAGGAAAACAAAAAACCTTGTATATTTGCACCCGCAAGTCAAATGGTGGTTGTAGCTCAGTTGGTTAGAGCGCCGGATTGTGGTTCCGGAGGTCGTCGGTTCGAACCCGATCTTCCACCCAAACACCAAGCCCCTTTATTTAAAGGGGCTTTTTTATTTTCTATAGCCTTGCAAGGTTTGTTTTTTAGGTGTCGTCACCATTTTTTACGAAACAAACCACCATGAAAAAAAAATCTAATCCAAAAAAAACATTAAGATTACTTAACGGGTGCTCTGCTTCATATCCAGCTGTAACACCTTCAAATTGGAAAACTGGAGGAAAAGAGTTGCTTTAAAAGAATTGGTTTATTCAATATCGTTTTCGTGACCCATTATTCAAAGAAAAATATCCAGATGGGAAACAAGTTCGTATTAAAGGTATGAATGAGTTTAAAACGGATCAAGAATAATTGTTGTCGTTTACGTAAAAATTTGTGTTAGCCTGAACAGGAAAAACATTAGTTAGATTGTATAATCTTCTGGACATAGAAAAATATGCTCGCTTAAAGACACTCTCGAAAGCGGAAAGAAGAACTCTATTCGGTAAGCTGTATGAGGGAAAACTTCATGTACGGTTTGATGAAGGGGTACTGATAGCTATTTTGTTTTTGTATATTTGGTAAAACAAGTAATACAAAAAAAAATATTGAGATAGCTATCAGGCTCTACGCTACTGCCCAATTGAAATTGGTTGGTGTAAAATATCCTACTTTAATAGTGAATTATTAGAGACAAAATATTTAGAGTAATATTATTGGTCTAGCTTAGCTAGACCAATAATGGGGTTCCTTTTTTAGTTTCAGATATAAATTATTGACTGTGGTGAGGTAAATGACTAAAGCCATTTTAATCTCCCGTCAATTACATCAAATTCGGATATAGCTACTGCATTTTCTATATAGTTTCCATAATTACCTTCTTCTGTCAATACATAAATGTGAAATGCTTTATTAGTAGTATCCCTAATAGTATAGTGACAATAAGTTTTGCCTTTATACTTTTCAGCCTGATGCATCCCTTTTGTAACAGTCACTATTTTATCGCTAGCTTCTACTTCGTTTGCAAATTCCAGTAAAAGTTGTCGATCATTACCCAACTGAGTTCCATTATCCAAAATCTCTTTTACTAATGCGTTGGTTATATTAATTATGGAATATTGGTCCGCATTAAATTCATTATTATTATTAAGTACCCAATTTCTATCAAAATTTATCATTCTAATTTAATCATTTAGTTCCTACTCTATTCAATATAGGCTTTTCAGGTTCCGCCTTTGTAATAAAAAAATGATAGTAGCTACTCAATCGAATACTTCTTTTTTGATTACGTTTTAAAATTACTTTTGTAACTTGGTTTTACATTTAGGGTATTTTGTGGTTTTTAATAATTAGTGGTTTCCCCTAGTTACCAAAATTATCTACTTAGCTTTTTGACACTTCAAAAATGAGAAATAAACAAAAGGAAATTTTCGAAAATGACACGAAAGGAAATATTCATATCATAAACGGTCAGATTCTTGTACTCGAAAAAAGGCACAATAGCTAAGTATATGTCATGCCGATAGGCTAACGCTATATGATTGTTGTACACATAAACAAAACATATAATACACTTACCAAAAACACCTTAATTAAGGTGTTTTTTTATGTCCAAGATTTACGTAAACGAATTATAAGATAACAGTGGTTATGTGAACAAGTAAAAAGCTAAAGCAATAGAGCCGAAAACAATGATAATAGTTAAAAAATAACCTGTAATGATATTTTTCCTTTGGAATTTTATTTGGTGATAATATTCATACTTTTTCTTTAATCCTCCTAGTAGCATATAGAAAATAGCACCAAACATTTCATTAACACCAAGATTACCACAAGTGTCGTAATCGGAAATTCTTTTTTCTTTTTCAGGTTTCATAATTCAAGTTTAACTATTATTAAATAAAATAAGAAAAATGTTACGAAATAAAATTAAACAGTAGGTTTTTAGAAGAAAGGAAAACAGTAAGGGTTGCTGAATACCATGCAACCATAACCATAAATACAAAAGGTGTAAATGTTGTAAATATAATTAAGACTAGGTATTATTTCAACTAGAGAAATTGATATAAAAGTTAAAGATAATGCGATTGAAACCAGTTTAGTAAAAAGAGAAACTTTTCTTGGTTCCACAAATTCGATATTAAGTTGTTCATAGCTGTGTTCCATGAAGTAAAAGTAGTAAAAACAAAATAAAGTAAAACAGTTGGTTCTCCGACACCTTAAAATCGGAAAAGTTCTTTGACATAATTGTGGTAAGTAAATTACAATAAGCGTTTATAGAACGGTTATTTGTAAACATATTATTATCTTTTAACATGATAAATTCTATGGGATGATATTCATGCTTATTTCATATAGAAGTATAAACACAGGGGAAATCAATGAAATTTCAGTAATTAGATGTTAAACTTAAAACTAGATATACAATCAACCCTAAAAACACTTTTAATCTCAGCCCTATTTAGTTATATTTGAAAGGTAGATATGCGTAATTGTGCATATACAATAGTTGCCATTCATTGGTGAGAAACCTAGCAAAAATTTTAATACTAATTTCAAATATTACTGGTGTCTTGAATGATTTTAGCATTAAATATTTCACTAAAGGTAATTACTTAAGGAAATGGGATAATTATTTTAAAAAAAATACTTAACTGCAATGTTTTTGCAGGGAACAAAATTACATTAGTTGTTTTAAAACAATATTGGTTGCAAACAGTAGTGTTATATAAAGATTGTAAAAAACTTACAATTATAAAATAAATTAATAATTTTTAAAAACGTATTTTTATGAATAATTTACAAAATTTTGGTGTTAGGGAGTTAAATGCAAAAGAAATTAAGGAAACTGATGGAGGTATAATTCTTACAGCTCTAGCAGTTGGAGGTTTTTATATAGCATGTTTTACAATGGGTTGGATGATAGGTACAGCATTAGGAGAAAAATCTAGGAGAGATGCTGGTGAATGTTAGATTTATAGATAATGATATTCAGTTTGGAAAAACCTGCTTGTGATTAAATTTATAAAGCAAACCTATATAGTTAAGTTAATCAATTTTGATTAACTTAACTATATTTTAATCTGTATATCTAATTTTTTCCCTCCAAAAACCCAATACGCTATATTTCTTCTATTAAAACTTCAACTATTATTTCATTTATTTTTATAAATAATCAATCCTTGTAAAGTTTTACCAAGGATTTGTAAACAAGGGAATTTACAAGATTAGTGGCAGTACAAAATTAATTGTTAATTATGTATTGTTTAAGAAAATCCTTACAGATATTTAATTGGGTTTTTATTTAGTAACTTTACTGCTCAAAATACGTAACTAAACTTACAAAAGCACTTTGCCATTCACTGGAAAACGTACTCAAAACAGAAAAAAAACAGTAGATTATGATTAAAAAAAAGGAAAACAAAGGAAGTTTGATTTCAAGTATTGGAGTATTTTTTACAATAATTGGAATGACATTATTAGCAATAAAAAGTTCAGCAATACTGTATCTATCTTTTACAATAGTTGGTGTTATTTTAGCAGCTTATGGGGTTCTCGTAATTTTAAAAGCTGGACAATTAAAAAAATAAGGAAAATAGTTTAGTTTTCATAAATTTACATAATTTGAAAGCAAAACCTAACTGAAAGCAGAAATCATTCTTGCGTGATTTCTCACATAAACGGAATTGAAAAATTTATGAAATGAAGCCGAGTAAAACTAACTCTGGAAAACAACGAAATGGCAACACCGTATAAAATTAATTGCTCGTAATTGTTTATTTACGAAAGTTATCGCAAGCTTTAAATCTACGTTTTATTTACTAACTTTAGTGCTTGAAACACGCAACTAATCTTATACAAACACGTTGGTGTGCCACGAAGTTGTGTAAATCCAGTGGGTGTAAATCCCACCAGAGTAATTGGCTGTTCACTCTGAAGGAATCTAGACAGTTAGACTCGTGAGGGTTTTGCTGAAGCTCTAGAGGACAAATAATCAAGCCGTAATGTGTAATACGTGAACCCATAGTAGCTTCGATAGGTGTACTCGCAATTTGGGGAGAGTTTTGACGGTCTTCGAACCCTGTCACTTCCATAGGATAAACAGTCGCGAGACTATGGAAGAATTGCCGGAGTCATAGGGATGGCGTGATTATAGATGGATTTATACGGAACGTGGGAGGTCTCTTATAATAAGCATTGGCAAGGCAAAACATGCTGGTATAAGTATTACGAAATCCAGCAATGGTTATAAGAGAAGTCGGAGGAGCTCATAGTACCGATAATTATAGGGACAACATAACCCTATTTAGGAAAGGGGCTCTACTTTAGAGAAGCTTATATGAAAAACAGAACGACCTATATTGATGAAAATCTATTAGTAAGTCCATCGCAATGCGATGAGAAAGTTCGTGTTTTTCAAAGGAAGCTATACATTACAGCCAAGAGAGATAGCAGTTTTGTAGCACATAGTTTGTATGATAAAATATGTTTAGACTATTTTCTAATCACTGCATTCTATCGAGTTAAACAAAACTACACAAAAGGAATGGGAGTAGATGGTGTTAGTATTGCTAGTATCGAGCAATCAGGTCTACAGACTTACTTAACAAACTTACAAAATGAATTAAGGGAGAAACGGTACCGAAGCAATTTAATTAAACGAGTTTTGATACCAAAAGAAGAGAAAGGATCTTTTCGGTCATTAGGAATACCTACCATAAAAGATAGGATAGTTCAAATGGCAGTAAAAATGGCCATAGAACCGCTATGGGAAACTGAATTTATAGCTACGTCTTATGGGTTCAGGCCCAAGCGAAGTGCCAAAGACGCAATAAAGCAGGTAAAGACAAATATCTACGAAGGGTATCAATTTGTACTGGATGCCGATTTATCGAAGTACTTTGATAGTATCCCTCATGACCGCCTGTTTATTTGCTTAAAGCGAAAGATTTCAGATACTTCGATACTTGGATTAATTCACCAATGGGTAAGAGCTCCTATTCAATTAGAAACAAAGGAGTTATTAAAGAGTAAACAAGGAAGCCCACAAGGAGGGGTAATCTCTCCACTACTATCAAACATCTACTTGCATGAATTAGACAAAATAGTAACAAATCCAAAAGGTAAATTTGCCCACTCACAAATTCGTATAGTACGTTTTGCAGATGATTTTCTTCTAATGGGGAAATGGTATTTCAGTAAAGATATACTAAGTTATCTAGGTAAAATAGTATCGAATATGGGATTAAGATTAAACCCGAATAAAACCAAGTTATTACATACGAGCAAGAGCAGTCTCTACTTTCTAGGATTTGAAATTAGGAGTATACGCTCGAAATTTAGTTGGAACAAAAAGAAGTATACCAATATTCGTCCTAGTAATAAGTCACGGAGTAAACTATTCCGAAAGCTTCGGGATACATTATATAAACGACGGCATTGGACTATACCCTGGATTGTATGGAAACTAAATAAGGTAATTCTAGGTTGGTTGAATTATTACTCAATAAGTAAAACGACCCATATTTGGGAAACGATCAAGGTTATAAAGAAACAATTGGATTACCAACTGTTTAAATGGATGAAAAGAAAAGGTCGAAAAGCACATCGGAAGCTTCGCCAGCGTCCCTATGAGACATTAGTTAGATTGTATAATCTTCTAGACATAGAAAAGTATGCTCGCTTAAAGACACTCTCGAAAGCGGAATGAAGAACTCTATTCGGTAAGCCGTATGAGGGAAAACTTCATGTACGGTTTGATGAAGGGGGCACTGATAGCTATTTTGTTTTTGTATATTTGGTAAAACAAGTAATACAAAAATATAGAGATAGCTATCAGGCTCTACTCTACTGCTTCATTTGAAAAATTGACCAGAAGTAACAAAAGTCCACTCGACTCGTCTTATTAATTAGTTAACTTATAAAAGGTCAAACTAAACAACTCTATTTATGGAAAAGGAATTTACATTGTCAAAAGCTGCAATGATTGCAGGTTTTGGACTTCTAATTATGGCTTTAACAGTTCCATTCGCGGAATTCTATATTTTTCCTAAACTCATTACGGATGATATTGCTAATACTACTAACAATATTATTAATGACAGAATGTTATTCACTACTAGCATTTTTCTACATTTCACCACTCTCATTGCTGATATCATTGTAGCTTGGGCGCTTTATATTTTTTTAAAGCCTGTTAATAAGGAGTTTTCATTATTAATAGCTTGGTTTAGATTAATATATACTGCAGTTTACTTGGTTGCGCTAGTCAATCTTATTAAAATATTAAGCTTAATTGGGTCTTCAAATTTAACGAACAGAAATCAACAATTTGAAAATGTGAATTTTTATATTGATTCATTCAGATTGGAATGGTCTTTTGGACTTATTATTTTTGCGATTTATTTAATTCTTTTGGGCTATTTAGTTATTAAATCAAGTTATGTCCCTAAGGTTATTGGCGTTTTAATTTTAATAGCAGGTTTAGGGTATTTGATTCATACATTAGGGGCCTTTATCATACCAACGGTAAACCTAGATTTTCTATTCTTTACCTTTTTCGGAGAATTAATCTTTATGATTTGGCTTTTGACAAAAGGTCGAAAAATAAAACGAACGCACAATAACGTGTATAATTAATTGCCAGTTCTAGCCTACTTGGAAATTCCGAAGGAATTTCCTCTGGTTCGTTATCTTTTACTAATTTAGACCAAGCCAACGCTACTAACCATAGTGTGCCAAGAAGTAATAGTTGGCAATAAATAGCTATTATATGCTTTAAATAAGATGGTGGAATTCTTTTTAAGAGCGACCCACCAAAGTCGTTGTACAAGCGATGGCTTTAAACCACCTAAAGGTGCTTTGGTAAAGAGCCGGGTACTGAGCGTTTAGGAGAATCTAATCCACGAGGTTAGCAGGTATTTATAAAGGAGATGAACGAAAGTGAACCATTGATGAGGTGTCGAGAAGTAGCAAATTCCCAGTCAAAAGCTACGAAGCAGCAGAAACAGGCGATGTAAATGATACTAAGGCACTAACTTCTATGGTTGAAAAATCCATTGAGAATATAGGAGCAGTGAAGGCGGTATTAGCCGATAAAGGGTATCATTCGGGAAGAGAGTTAAAAGCCTGTAAAGCTTTAGGTGTAGATACTTATGTGTCTCCAAAATCATCTAGTTCAGCCAAGAAAAACCCTGCCTATGCTATGGAAGCTTTTGATTACAACCAGCACGAAGACACCTATACTTGTCCGGCAGACGAAGTACTACAAACCAACGGAAGATATTACCATAAAAAACTTAAAAATGGGAGAAAATCATATCAAGTAAAACACTATAAAACCAAAGCCTGTAAAGGTTGTGTTTTAAAATCACAGTGCACTACCAATAAATTAGGAAGAACTATTGAAAGAACAGAATACCAACAATACATAACAGAGAATAATGAAAGAGTAAAAGCAAATCCAAGTTACTACCGCACAAGGCAACAAATTATAGAGCATCAATTTGGGACCTTAAAACGGCAATGGCACTTTGATTACGTGTTAACAAGAGGGAAAGAAAAAGTAATGGGTGAGGTTTATTTGGCATTTACCACTTACAATCTTAGGAGACTTATGTCTATTTATGACTTTAAAACGATAATAAGCAAGTTAAAAGCTCATTTTGGTCTTTATTTCGTCGAAATAAAGACTTTTTTACCTCTAAAAAACTCATTTTCAGAAATTAAGTTCAATTTTTATCTTTTTAACAATAGAAATAATATTTCTTTTTTATTTTCACCAAACTAATAGGAGTTATTACACAGACTCAAGTTGGCAATAATTAAACCTATGAACATGAAAAAAAGTTTTTCACTAATATTAATTTTTAGTTTAACAGCAATGAGCTGTGCATTATTTGAAATTGAATCTGGAATGGCATTTGACCATAATGAGTTATTAGACCACAATAAAGGTGATATTATTAAATATACAAACGGTTTAGATACTATAAGTTTTAATGTCATTGAGGCACAAAGTAGAGAATCAAGTCTATCAAATGGAACTGGTACAATGAAATTAACAACAGATAAACAAAGGAATTATATTATTTCAGAACAAACAAATCAAGACGATTCTTATCTTGATTATTTAAGAATATCTCTTACTGGAAAAGTAGATGAAAGTATATATAATTTGAGAATAAACCTTGAAGAAAAATCTAGCCATACAACTGAAAGATGTATTGTTGATTACTATGAAGAATATAATTTTAAAAATAAAAACTACAGAGATGTATTTGAAATATCATACGACACCATAAATTATGACTTTAGTAATCTTAAAATTCCATTCGTAACTAGAGCAATTCCTGGTGGAATATTAAAATTTTATGATTCTGAATCGAAACAAATGTGGGAATTAATTGAATAAAACTATTGCCAATAATAACTAAGCATATGGCGTGCCGATAGGCTAATGCTATATGCCTTGTTGACTTATCCGTTGACAGTAAGGGGTAAAACGATAATTTTGTGCTGTTTTTGTATATTTGGTAAAACAAGTAATACAAAAATATAGAGATAGCTATCAGGCTCTACTCTATTAGGTAATTGAAAAAACAAAGTAATGTCTATATCTCCAAAATTATTTGAAATAACATTAATAGATATTGAAAATGAATTATGTGAAGAGTGGCAGAAATCTTTTGAAGGGTTTTCTGAAGTTAACGTAGTAAATGGAAAATTTGAACTAGAAAGAGAATTTGACTGCTTGGTCAGTCCAGCAAATTCATTTGGTTTAATGGATGGAGGAATTGATTTAGCAATACGAAACTACTTTGGTATGAAGATCCAATATAATGTCCAAAAAAGAATTCAAAAAGAATTTTATGGAGAACAACCTATCGGAACTTCGATTATTGTATTTACTGAAAATGAGTATCATCCATTCTTAGCTCATACTCCAACTATGCGGGTTCCAACGGATATTTCAAAGACAGACAATGTTTATAATGCATTTTTTGCAATGCTTACTTCTGTAGCTAATCATAACAAGGTAGGCAAGGCAAGAATAGAAAAGGTACTTTGTCCTGGAATGGGGACAGCGACTGGAAGAATGACTCCAAAAGAGGCAGCTAGACAAATGTCAACTGCTTATAAGAACTTTAAGTATCCAACAACCAACATGAATTGGAAAAACTTAAATAATAGACATAAAGAAATAATAGGATAAAAACTACCTACAATAACTAAGCATATGGCGTGCCGATAGGCTAACGCTATATGATTGTTGCATACATAACAAAAACATATAATACACTTACCACAAACACCTTAATTAAGGTGTTTTTTTATGTCCAAGATTTAGTAAACGAATTATAAAATAATAGTAGTTATTTCGCTACGAAAAAAAACAAAGAAAAGTGAAAATACAAATTTATAGGAACAGATGTTAACGGCGTATTTGTTGAAGGTGTAACTGAGAAAGAACACGGCTTAATGACAGAAGCCTTGATAAAAGAAATATATAAGAGGATGCATTCTTTTATTAAATGTGAAGCGATTTAGTATTAAAACAGTAGGTTTTGGGAACTAAAAACTCCATTATAAAATAAAGGAGGATTCAAAAAATCAAAATATTTTGCTAGAGATAGACTTTTTGGACTCGTATAATATACGATACTTATTTTTTGATTATTTTAGACTTGTGCTACAGGCGCGGATATGATGTTGCCTTAGCGAATGATGAAATACTGATTTATAAAGTTACTAATGAACAATAAATATACTTGACAATGCATAAGTGGTATTAAAATTGGCACTTACATAGTTGAACCTAACTACAAACACAGACTAACCAAAAACACAAATAATGAAAATTAAAATCACACTAGTTTTATGTATAATTAGCATTTGTTGTAATGCACAATCTTTTAAGATTTTTGATAATCCAACCTTAGGGAAAAATTACAAGGAAAATGATGAAGGCGGATATGAAACGTTAAACTACAAAGCTGTCGGCAAGCTTGATGAAGAAATAATAGCAAGAGAGAAAGAATATCAGCAAGCATTAAATAATATTGATTTTGGAACGGCTAATTTATCAGATGCTACTATTAGTAGTGAACAAGAGAAATTAGATGCTATTAAAACCGAAATTAGAGAATTAAAAAAGCGCAGAAAATTCTATAGAAATGAGTACGTTAAAGAATATTTAAATTACAGCAAATTTACCTTAGGTTTTTGGAATGAAAGAGCTCAGGCATTTTCAGAAATACTTTATGACACAGGAGGTAAGACTTTTAATTTAATTAATAACGCCGGATTTAATATTGGAAATAATTCGGGTTCTGTCTACACAGAATTGGTAAGTGGTCAACTTTATATTTTCAGAGTAAGTTTAGGGACTTTAATCTCTAGCAGTTCAAATGATGATATAGAAACAGCAACGATAGATGAGGCTTATCAACGATTAGTTACAACTGGTGGTAATACAGTGTTAAAGTTTGAATACCCATTATTATACTCTCATGCAAGCAATAATCAATGGAATATAATTTCGCGTTTAATTGGTAAAGGAACTGCTGATTTTGCCGAATTTGGAACTAAGACAGACGATTGGGCCGGTAGCGGATCATTTGGATTAGATATATATGCAGATGTTGCAACTAGTAACAATAATATAAGGTTTTATGTCAACTACAACATGAATAAGATTTATGGGACAGATTCATATATAGAAAATTTAGGAATTGAAAACAGTAATTTCTCATTCGGTCAACTCAAACTGGGGTTAGTTTTCAATAAAAATATAAGTCTTTCATTTGTAGTAGCTACTTTTAGTTCAGAAGATTCTTTGAGAAATAGGAATATCATAGCTGGTGGGCAGATTTTAAAGTAAATGGATAAGTATCTGCTAATTATTGGGCAAGAATTGTAGCATTTTTAAAGAGGTACTTCCAGTAAAATTGGTCAATAGGCTTTGGGTTTTTATTGATTGTTACCGAAATGAGCAGAAATAAAATACTTGTTTATGTTGGTGTCAAAAATACAAGTTTCCTTTATTAAATCATTAGTTTTGATAGTACAGATTCTATCGGTAATTTTTGAATAGCGCATGTAGACCTTTTACATTAAATTTCTAAGTATTGTCATAAAATCAGTTGGAAATGCCTTACAAAAACTTAGAATTAGAAGTGAAAATTCCAATACAGAAATAATTATATAATGAAAATATTAGAGGAGTCCGTTGATCATAAATTAGGCATTTTTCTAGGTGGATAGGAATTGTTTTTTTTCTATAGATAACAAGAGTGTGGTACAAAAAAGGGAACTATAATAGTTCCCTTTTATTTAGCCCTAAATGTAGCCCCCCAGCTTTTCATTCTGACTATTTTTATGAAACAGAAATAAATAAAAAGTCACCTGAAATAAATAAAAATTCTTAAAAAAATCACTAATTTATACTTGTTAAAAATTAACAAACAGTTGGAGTTTAATGATTCTAGAAAGACTAAAATTACATAATAAATAAAAAGAGAATAACATTTGTATTAAAACTGTTATATGTATCCGTTTTATTTATATTTATAGATGGAATTGGCATGCTTCATTGTATTATCGAAAAGGTCATTTTAAGGTCATTAAAATAAATTTCGACTATTTTTTGAAATAGGAAATAAATAAAGTAAGCTCCCTAGGGAGCTTACTTATAATTAAATCCGAATAAGTTGGTTAAAAAGTTCCTATAAACTTTAAACTATATAAATATAATAAACAAGAAGTTGTATAAAACAGGAAAAATCCCTAATCTATAGTCCTAGAAAACATAAACCTTGGGTAAGGATAATCGTAAAAAAAAATATTTAAAATGCTAAAATAAAGAGTAGACGAGTTAAGTGAACATACCATACTGAGAAAGCAGGATTGGGTGAATATAATCCTTGTGTGTATACCAAAACAGTTATAATTATAGTTTGAAAAAGACTAAAAACTATGATATCATACAAAATGACGATCATACAAATAGCTTTTTTCAAATTAAATGTAAGTAATTAGCAAAATAAAACTAACTGCGAATTTCTTAATAGAGAATGAAAAATATTTTGAAATACGCAGTTAGGGATTAATAACTATACTAATTGAAATATAAAGTCCAATTGCGACAAAATTAAATTATTATAGAAATAAATATAACAGGAAAAATCCTGAAATTATCGTTAATAAACACAGTTTTAAAAGAAGAAGTTAGTTTTGAATACTTTACATAAAATTTTATATGATAGTTAGCAGGGTAGATGTCGAAATTTGACACATTTAATGTAGTTAATGAATAGGTTTGAGGTCATAATTACCATAAAAAGCAGTAAGTTTTTTAGATTATTGTTAAAGGTATTTAAATCGAATGAATGTAACTGTAGCGAAAACAGCACAAAAAAACACCTTCCGAAGGGGGGGGCTTGTAATAGATTCTCTATTGCATAATTCGGGTTTAAATGAATTGTAGTTTTTTTAGCCGACATAGATTTGCTTAAAAGTTACAGCGAGCATATTTAATTCTTATAAAGAATGAATTGATTGACATGATCAGTCAAATAAAAAGAAGAATATTTAGAAGAAGTCGACTTCAAGCAAATTTAAAAAATACTATAAAATAAAGCTATTTAAAGTATGCTCCCAAAGGAGCATGCATATTAACTATTATTGACAAACTCTGTAAATCGTATAAGACCTTACCCTTGAGTCAAACAGAGCAATTAATTTTTAAAAAAATGAATAAAAATAAACAGGAAAAAATCCTGAAACTAAATGTCAGGAATCTGTCTAGCAACGGTAACTGCTGTATTCTGTTAAATAATGAAAAGTATATTTAAATAAAATCAAATTTTGAACGTACTTATAATCTTCGTTCTTTTTTGACTTTAATATATAGATTTAATACCAGTTATTTTTTGAATTCAGTGTAGAATAAAATGAGTGTTTTTTCTTTATATAAGATAGAAAATCAATAATAGCAGTAGCTATGATTTCTTTTTATATTGAAATAGAAAGGGGAAAAGGACGTTTTATTACGTTAAATTCAAATTGTAAATGGTATAAGTCAATGATGTTCAGTTTTTCCAATATTTTCAATTTCATATATGTTTCCTTCTCCTTTTGGGTTTGGACCGTATTGATTATTTCCAATTTGGCCATCGGCAAAAATCATCCAAAAAACATAAAAAGGAATCATTTGATACCATCCAGAATTTCCTCGATCATGACATCTTTTCGCGCTTTGAGCAAAAAAAAACCAAAGTAAGGGTAAAAATAAAATTAGGATTATATTATGCGCAAAAAATTCGGCAAGAAATTCAATAATATAAGCAACTAACATGTAAATTAGATAAGATATACCAAACTCGGTCCTTCTTATCCTTCCATTAAAAGAGAAAGAATTTTTAAACATAGATCAATTTTTGAACTAAGATAGTAATAATTGATAAAATAAGTGAATAAATTACGTGGAACAATACCAGTTATTTTTTGAATTCAGTGTAGAATAAAATGAGTGTTTTTTCTTTATATAAGATAGATAAATCAATAATAGCATTAGCTATGATTTCTTTTTATATTGAAATAGAAAGGGAAAAAGGACGTTTTATTACGTTAAATTCAAATGGTAAATGGTAGAAATCACCTACGCCATAACATGTAAAGAATGTTTAATTGAAATACGTCGTTAGAAGAGATTAATTATTAAGTATGATGATTGGTAGTATTCAATGATGATTTTGTAAATTATAGTTAAAGGGTGATATAAACTAAATTAATAGTAGTTAAAAGAAAAAAGGAACTATTATAGTTCCTTTTTTCTTTTAGCCTTAAATAGAAGCCCCCCAGCTTTTCATTTTGACTATCAGTTTGAAACAATTAGTGATTAAAAGTCACATAAGAATTAAAATAAAAAGAAAATATTTTATAACATTTCAAAATTCATTGGTCTAATATCTTGATAACTATGTAGATGTAATGATTGGGCATGATAAATTAAAAGAAAGGGTTTCGGAATATTACCGAATTATAGTGAGAAAATTGTGCGGTTCTTGTAAGGTAATTAAAATAATCTTCTTAGTTAGTGATTGTATAGGGCTTATAAAAATATAGTAACTCGAAGATGATACATTGAAGTCCTAAACATGCTTAATAAAAAAAACACTCAAAGATTGAGTGAGAAAATTGCTATGAAAAAGAACTTCGGACGTCTCCTAAGCACTGCAAATTTCACAAAAAAAACAGAAAACATGAAATAAATACAATCTCTGAAATTGTACTAGGGAAAACCATTAGAAAGATTATTGGAGAACTAAGCGGTCTTATGTGTTTAAGGTTGCTTGTATTTCTGACAATACAATTAAATCGTTAAAAAGTAATAAAATAGGGATGGAAATATAAATAAAGGAAAGTTAAAAAGCTAAGAGTTATATAAACTTGAAAAAACTAACTGCGTTTGTCATGCTATAAAGCGAAAGGATACATTAAAATACGCAGTTAGAAATATTTTGACTATAAATAAGAGAAAAAACTAGGAGTAATCAAAAAAAATAGATAAATAAAACAAATTTTTAAAATAAGTTTAATAATTGTACTTTAGATATAGGAATTATATAAAGAAATATACAAGAACAGTTTTAGTTATTAATGGAAGGTTAAATTCTTAATAATTGAAAAGAGGTAACGAAAAAATAGGATTACCATATTGAACAAAACTGAGAGGTCCTTAAAATTTTATCGATAGAAGATATACTAAGTTTTACAAAAAACAAGAGATTAACATTCGCCTATATAAACTCTGTTAAAAGGCAAGTATAGCATGGTTATCTAGAGAACGTTCAAATTCCGTTATAAAGTTGAACTTCTCGGTGTTTTTATACAATGAAATAATTTAATCGTTGTATTATTTTGTTTGAAATGAGCGTATGTCTCAAAACAAAATTTACATATATTAAATATATTTGTTACTACCGTTGTGGTAAGTAAACGTATTACTTATTCAATCTTTAGTACGGTATATGTATTGATAAACTGTTTTAAAGTTCTTAACATGTTTAGTATAAAATGTGGTTGTTTCTTTTTAGTTTTCATACCCTAAATATACGTTTTTTTTATGTTTTATCTAAATTAATCACTTGTTTTTAAGTGGTTTAAGGTGTTTTCTGGTTGTTTTTTAAGGGTTTTCACCCTATACTGTTTAGTTAAAACAAGTTGTCATGTATTGTCTGATATCGTTTATTGTATATATTTCTTTATTACTTTTAGAAATAATATTATTAAAAACTATATTCAGATATAGAAAGTTTAACATCAGTTCTGAGTGAAAACTTCACGGTGTAATTGATTGTAAGTTTCATATGAATTGAGCATGTTTCTTAATGCTACTAGAAGCAATGAATGATATTTATAAGGCTAGTGTTCGACATTCAGTGATTTGATGTATTTGTTGATGATTTTATGTACTATTGATTTTTCAACTCCAGTAAATTTTGCAATAAAAGGCACTGTATTGTTGTCAAAGTTTAAGAATGCGTCTAAAACAATTATTTCTATATTATTTTTTGATTCTGTCATAATCATTATTTTTTTGCTTTTCTAAAAGTCTCAAAAAATTATGATTGAACTATTATTGTTCGGTTAACTGCGAGTTTAGATAGATGAGCAGATTTATTTTGTAAGATAAATGTTATTTATTCAGCGTATTTCCTTGTGAAAGAAACAGAATTACTACTTGTTTTCTGATACCTATGAAAATAATATTTTCGTATAATACGGATTGTTTTTAGTATAAAATATTACTGCAACTATTTTCTGTGTTTGAAGAATGTTCATTTTAACGGCATTCTTTTTTATTGGGTAATTGTTCTTTATTATTTTTATTTCTTTTTAAATACGTTTTTGATAAGTATAATTAGTTAAAAGGATGAGAATTTAAATAATTAATTTGACAATTTATGGTGATGATTATTGTAAAGTGATCTGTTTTAAAGTGTTTACTTTTAGTATTGTTGATTACTAAACCATTAGTGAACGAAATCAATTGTTATAATATAGTTTTAATTTAGTGAATGCTTCTCCTTATCGATGCTTTTGTAAAGTCTATCGCTAATTAACCCGCAATCATCTAATTAGAAACCTAATTCAGGTATAGAATCATTTACTTTACTGCTCATCATAATTAAAATGAGCTCTTAAGGTTTGCGCATATTCATGTGAATTAACCCTAAGAGCTTTTTTTATAACTTTTCATTAATCGACAGTAAAACGTATTTAGTCGACAGAAATCTGCTGTTCATCTAATGTCGTAATAGACCTATAGAGGTTCTATTTACATTTGAGTGATTTTTAAACCCTCAATTTTAAAGCTCTCATAATTTAATTACTACTACTAGTAATATAAATATACTTGAGAGCTTTTCTTATGTGAAAATTATACCTATCGATCTTGATGATATATGAAGTTGTAGTTGTGTTTTTAGTAAACCTATATTTTGCAATTATTATTCTAAATTGTACATACAAATAGGCAATACAGAGATTTTTCTAATGGTTTTTACTTATATAATTTTCATGGTTTTCACCTATTTTATATATCTCAGTTGTTTTATATTTTTGAACTGTATTTATTGTTTGTAGGGAACGCAAATACCTTAATATTTAGAAAGCTCCTTCGGGAGCTTTCTTTTTACTACACTTTATACTTTACATTATAATACCGATTCTTAGGTAAAGTTATACGATTTACAGATACATATTTCGTATACAGGTATTGTATTATTTTAAGTTAGTTTAAGGCATAAAACTTTAGCATAGCCAAGCTATGGTTAAGTTTTATAACGCAAAAATAGCTACAAAAGAAATAATAGATATTCGAAATATTTATTTATAAATCGTATTATTCCATCATTTCCTTGCAGTTATGTTTGTGTTTTTCATATAGATTAGTATTTGCTATAAAAATTATGCTCGGTAAATTAATATTGGAAATGGTGTCAAACCATTAATTATTCGAACAATAAATTAAAAGTACTCTTAATATAGTTGTAAAGGTAAAACAGATCATTATAATGAAATTATAGGACTGATTTAATTTCTGTTTTTGATGGGTCCTAGTGAATGGAATGTCTAGATTTTTTGAAATGAATAATTAAGCTCATTTGATTAATTTTGATAAAGTCATATTCAGGTTCTGATGTACTTGTTACCCAATTTTCATTTGATGTATTGAGATAGTATAATGGTTTTATTATGTATTTTCCAATACATTTATTTCGGACAAGTTAGTTTAGTTTTTTTTTAAGGGGGGATTATTTGAGTTGTTTGTTATAGTAATGATTAGTCGATAGAATTAAGCTGGGGGGCTTTAATCTTAAAAACTAGGATGAAAGGAATCAATATGGTTCCTTTTTTTGTTTTCTATTTTAATCAATATGGTTTTTGATTTTAACTTTTTTTTAAGGGGGGATTATTTGAGTTGTTTGTTATAGTAATGATTAGTCGATAGAATTAAGCTGGGGGGCTTTAATCTTAAAAACTAGGATGAAAGGAATCAATATGGTTCCTTTTTTTGTTTTCTATTTTAATCAATATGGCTTTTGATTTTAACTTTTTTTTAAGGGGGGATTATTTGAGTTGTTTGTTATAGTAATGATTAGTCGATAGAATTAAGCTGGGGGGCTTTAATCTTAAAAACTAGGATGAAAGGAATCAATATGGTTCCTTTTTTTGTTTTCTATTTTAATCAATATGGTTTTTGATTTTAACTTTTTTTTAAGGGGGGATTATTTGAGTTGTTTGTTATAGTAATGATTAGTCGATAGAATTAAGCTGGGGGGCTTTAATCTTAAAAACTAGAATGAAAGGAATCAGTATGGTTCCTTTTTTTGTTTTTTACTATATGTTGCCATTGGATAAAATTTTACTTCTTGCGTTAAAATAGAAACCCGCTCAGGTTGAGCGGGCACTTACTATGAAAATAAAAACTATTACAAAAAATGTACAATTTAAAGATAGCTTATTTACAAAGGATATGAAATAGGTAAAAGCGTTGAAAATCAATTAGGTATTAACCATTAGTTGCACATAGTACTAGTATTGGAGATTGTCTATTCTGGATACCCAAACAGTTGATTTAAAGCTCTAAATTAAGAATGAGCTCTGGATAATTAAAGCTTAAACCAGAGTATTTACCTTTTAATTTTAGGAAGTAAAAGTATATACAGAAATAGAATTTTCAAAATCCGAGTGAGTTTTAGAATATTCGTAGAGATCGTAACTTCTTAGCGTTTGATCAATCAATAATCAATACTCAGCAAAAAAAGAATGCTCCCGAAGGAGCATACATACACTATATTATAAAGAAGTATCATCTGATTACTTTAGCAAATAATACATAGTAAATGTAGAGAATTTAAACAGAAATGAAAATAGGTAAATACCCTAAAAGTAAGATAGGTAAAAACCATTAAGAGATGCAATCGAAACAATCAATAAAAATGTTATGTATACTATAGAGATCATGATTTATGGAAAATAAAGTTTAATTATCCTTGGAAAATAGAACATGTTATAGCTGCAACTGATCAAGGGAAGTGCATTAGAAGCTTATATTCAGTAAAATTCAATTCCAAGTAATTCATCCTTACTGTAGGAGGAAGGTCCATTCTTTGCTAAAATAAATATATGTTAATATTTTAGGGCTTTTTTTTAGATTTAAACAAACGTATTAAAATTGGCTGCAAGGTAAAGAAAATAAAAAAACGCAAGGATCAAGTTTCTGAAGAATAATAAAACACCACATGACAAAAAAGAAAAGAAGTAGCCTTTAAAAAGAGTACTTCTTTTCAAATAATGAAACAACTAAAAAAGTTAGCTGTATTCAAAGATAACGAAAGAATTTGAGCTTATTCATTAATATTAGATTAAGTGAAGAAACAAACAGATGAAAATGATGAATCCATAGAAGAATAAAATACAGATGAATAGTATAATAAGAGAAAGGAGCAAGATTCGCTCCTTTCCTAAAAGAATAATGATTTAAACCCCTTCAAAATTTAAATTAATATTATTCTTAAACAGTTAGTAGACCATGTCCCTATAATGTTACATTATATTAATATTTTTTGCTTCTAACAAAAAATGACAAGCTAGCCAATTTGTTTTTCCGATTACACTTATGAAGGTACTTAAAATTTCAGAATATATAAAGTTCATGTAAATCGAAAATCGCGCACAGAATAAGAATTAAATAAATATGTTTTTGTAAAAGAAAAGTAAAAAGGAATTAAAATAATATTTAGTTGTTTTAAACAATACATGCTTAGGCCATAAAATACACCAAGAAACCTAAAACGTAAAGTGAAAGAAACATAAACATAAACATAAACATGTTCTCGGGTACTATAGTAATTATAAATAAAAAGAAAGCTCCCGAGGGAGCTTTCTAAATCTAACTTAATTAAGGGGAAAATTTCGATTTATTGAATTATACTGCAATATAGAACATATAAATTGAGCCTGAAACAGGTAAAACTACTGACAATCAATTAAGTATAAACCATTACTATGCCTTCGAATTTGGTTAGACTATTTTTAAATCTATTTTGAAATATAATGACTAGTAGTCATTATATACTATCGGCTAAACTCAAAAGTCTAGGGTAAAAAAGTAGAGTGTAATTGTTCTTAATAAAGAATTAAATTCTAGTAGTAGTTGTATTAAATGATAGTATTAAGGGGCCATGAATTAATACAATTGAATCAACTCAGCAGTTTAGTAAAATAAATAAATGAACTACTTACAATGAATGATAAACCCTGTTAAATCAGATGGCTTTTGTATCAATGTTATTTGTGAAAAATCTTTATAAATAGGAATAATAGTTAGAAAGAGTAACTGGTTGAAAATAAAAAAAGTATGCTCTTTGGTGAGCATACTTTTATTCTCAAGAAAACAAAATGATATTTGAGATTCCCGTCACAAATACGTACCAATATTATGGCAATATAAGTTATTAAGCAATAGGGGAAAACCATGAAAACTAACTAGGGAAAACCATTAAAAAGACATAAGGAAAACCATTAGTTTCGTTTTGTTGTAGTGCTGGATAGGTTGTCATTAGTGGGAAGTTAAAATATCTCATAAAATAGTTTGAATACACAATATGCATGATAAAAGTTAATTGTTATCATCATGAACCAATAAATATCAAACTAATAGAAGGTAATTAAACTAATTTTTAATTTTATAGAGTATCTAGTAGGTTAAAAAAAATAGAAATATATACTATAAAACAATAGAGAAAACATATTTCATCAAAAACCTGGAGTGATCATTATATAGAAAATATGGTAAGTGTTTAGGGGATTAATTTCATTACTTAACGATGAAAGAGACTATTTATGCCTTTGAAATAAAGAAGGAAAACCTGATAATAAAAAAGAAAGGAGCTAATTCAGCTCCTTTCAAAAAGAATAATGATTAAACCCTTCTAAAAACTAATATTACTCTTTAATTAATTAGAAACAAAACATCATGAAAAGTCACATTTTAAGATGGATTGTAAATAGGTATGTCAGATATACTAAAGAACCGATTAATTCTGTATTGGGTAGTTTAATAGTTCTCTAAAAAAAACAACAAATTAGAAGATAAAAAGAAATGGAATTATGTAGAGAAACAATATGAGGTAATTACAGAAATAGAGCTCCGAGAGGAGCTCATATTTCAAGGGAAAACAAGTCTTCACTAAAAACTACTTTTTGATATGGTAATTTGTAATGAAGTGGAACTTAGTGTAAATATATAAGGAATAGGGAGATAAATTAGAATTATTAGATTTTATGACAGAAATTGACGAGGAGTATAGATTAAATGTAGATGAAAAGTAATTACTAGTTAAACTAATAAAAGAAATGGTTGAATAAGAATGACCTCTTAATCATTATATAATCAAAGCAACTTTTTTTCCTTCAAATAGCGGCCTATAACGATACTACGTATTCTGGTTAAATAAAAAAATACAATAAGAGTATTGAAAGACAAAAGGGCTTCCTTGAGGAAGCCCTTTTAAAAACTCTAAATACGGGGGGACATATAAATTTAGAATTGAATAATATTCGTGATTATTTGCAACAAATACTATACAAATATAACTAACAGTTAGATGAATTGAAATAGGTAAAACAACTACTCTAAAACTGGTAGAAACCATTAGAGAAGTTACAAATATGGATACAGGTTTTATTTATGTGGTGTTAGATTAAGTTATATTGGAATTTTGGAAGAAAATATTATGTAGAGGAAAGTGATTGTAAGTTAGGATTGATATGGGTAATTGAATGATTGCAAAAAAAGAATAATACAGGAGAAGTAACATATGATTTTTAATATAGATATTTTATCTATTTAAAAATTGAAAACAAGCCTAAATACCCCATAAACTAAGAGAAGTTTGGGTGTCTATGAAATTCATGGAGATATAAATTAACAATAAAACCAAAATTAAAAAGTTGTTTTTTAAAATAAAAGTCCCGTTCAATGTTTATTTTGAACGGGAAAATTGCATATGAAAAACAGAACAGAACTTAGAGTATATCCTAAGAGATACAAATGTCTGTCATTTATAGCTACTATGAAATAGATGAAAACCCTAAAAATATGATAGGTAAATACCATGATGAACTCATAAAATAGTATTTCACCAATTTGATATATTGATGATGTTTTCATAAAGCAGTTAGTAACAAAAAGAGAATTAAACAACCTATTCATTAATTGTTGAGCCTGAATTTTGGAATAGAAATTCGTCACGAGAAGAATAAACGGAATAAAAGCACGTGCTTTGTTAATTTTAGGATAACATCGCTATGGTTAAATTTAAAAGAACAACGAAGTGGTTGATTATAGAGTGGGTTTATCTTATAGTAGATTTTTTATTACATAATTCGTGTTGAATTGATTGCTTAAAATCGTCTTTTGTCTTATATATTCAATATGTGTATACACTAATACCAGTAGCTATGATTTTTTTTATATTGAAATAGAAAGGTAAAAAGGGCGTTTTATTACGGTAAATTAAAATCGTATAATGTAAATTTATAGTAAAGAAGAATGGTATTATCATGTATAAAACTGAAAAATCCAGAGAATAGAATCTCTGGATTTTAAAACAATTTTAGCTAAAATTTATAGGATACATCTAGATACCTATTAATAGGTTATTTCAAGATCACCATCATCTATTTTACCACCGTAAATAGCATTTTTTAATCTATATTCTTCTGGTTTTATCAGATCCTTTAGCTTTTCAAACGCGTCTTTTACTCCATTAACCTCATTTTCCCATGCAGCTATGGTTCCAATAATTTTAACATCCGTTGCCTCATTGTCAGTTATAAGTTTATGAATTGCGTCTGCTGCATTATCGTCAAACTTGTTACTGTCTTTATCTGTAAAAGATAGATGTACTCCAAGAACATCATTCGATTTTGTTTTTGCTAAAACTCCTACACAAGATGTGAACATAGTGAATTTAATTTCCTTTGCAATTCCATATTCGCGTTCTTCAATTGCGTTGTTGTCATCCGCTTTTGTAAATGTATATGCCATTTTAATTTAGTTATTATAATTAAACTTTCTTTTTGCCAATAAAATATCAATCAGTTTGATAATATTTATATTGAGCGTGTTTTATCAAAAGATGTCAATTAATATGATTTATATATCTGATTGATAATTACTTATAAATGATGTGTAATAGTAAAGACCAATAGGAATCATTGCTTAAATTCCATACGGTATTTCTTATTTTGATCATTCATTTTTCTCAGATTTCGGCTTTGCAATCAAAAAAATGGTAGTAGCTACTTAATTAAATACCTCTTCTTTAACTGGACTATATATCTTGGCAACCTGGAATTCATTTAAGGGGAAACAAATTATTGATGATGAGAAACTTTTCCAGAGTTGCCAAGATTGCCTACTGGGCCTTTTGACACTACAAATTTCTAGAATAAATAAAAAGGAATTTTCTAAATTGTAACAAATGGTAATATTTATGATATAAACAGTAAAATTTATTGCATGAATATATACCGAGCTTTTGACAACTTATAGTAAAAGAGAGGCGCTTTTATATTTTTTTTCACAAACCTGTATCATAAATGCAGGAAGTAAGAAAGTGAGAAATCCAATAAAATTATTGGGCATTTCTATACACCCAGTGTCCATTCTCTTTACAAAAAAACGAAATTTCATGAATAATGTCTACGACGCCATTTTCCATGAAATACGCTTTGAACTCAACAGTACCAGAAGAGTCATTTACTGAACCTTTATTTGAGTGTAATACCTCTAATTTAATCCAAGTGACGGATGTAGTCCATTTTAACAATTCCTTTTTTTCTTTTTTTGAAGGTCTCGTAGCACTATAATGACTTTTTTGTAAGTATGTTATGTTTGCTAAAACAAAAGCACTGTATCGCGAGCGCATAAGAGTTTCAGCAGTGTATACAGAATGAATATTGTCATGTGCTTTTTGACAACAATCGGCATATTTTTTCTTTGGATTACAAGGACATTGCATACTTATTGCTTTAATTTATAAATTCTCTTTCGTTGTTGATTCGAAAGCAGCGTTCTTCCCCAAGAAATAATGGATTGCCATGTTTTTCTGACCAGAAACCATCTAAAATATTGGGAGTGATACACTTGTATACGGCTACACCTTTATATACAGTCTTATCGATTCCTTCGTACCTAAAATTAATAACTAAAATGTTATTTTTAAAAAAACCAGATCCGTATTGCTCTTGTTGATTATTAATGAGCCATTTGGCTAGAACTCGGTTATTAGCATCTAAAGATAAGTCTAGTGTTCCTTTATAGGTATGCTCTGCAGCATCTTGATTGGTTCCAATAATAGAGTAACTACCAACTAAGTCTTCTAATGTCATCATGCTTTTATATAAAACGCAAAAGTATTTTATTTTAACCTTACGACATAATGAAAATAAAAGGGTTTTAAATTTTTAGAGCATATACTTTGTTTATTTACGAATACAGAGAGTAATATGTATTGTAAATTAAGGGTTATAGCTTAATCAAGCAGAGCAGTGGTGCAAGGTTTTATTGTCTTTTGGTAGTTTTTTTAAATGCCTTTTAAAATTCCTATGTCCTTATAAGTTTTTAACTAACAGTAGTTTATCGTCATCATTAACGAAAAATGGAATATGAGATTGATAGATGTACGTATAAAGACCAGCTTTAAGATAAAATCATTTCCTCCACAGCTCGGTCTCTGCAATAAGGATTCTAAAGTTTCGTGTAGTTGATTAGCATATTTTTGAGCTTAAAATACACCAAATTTATAGATACCGTATTCATAAAGCTCAGCAAAGTTTTCTACTGTTCTTAATTCTTTACTCTTAGTCTCATAAGTAACTTTTAAACCTGCTTCTCCTTGGTGGTCAAACTTCTTTCTCCAACTATAAAAAGTACCTGTACTAACTCCATACTTACGACAAGTTTCTACTATACCTATCTCTTCTGAACTAGATAGTATTTCCAACTTCTGAGCTAAACTCCATTTCTTGTATTTCATATCTCAAATATATTAGTTTGAAATTTAAAAGAACACTCCGAACTTATTGGTGGATAAACTAGTCACATTGACTATAATTAATGCGGGTTTGGGTACTAAACTCAAAGTTTAGTGTATTTCTATAAAATCCGCCAAATCTTTTGATTTGACTTTAAAAATGAAAAATTAAAACAAAATAAAAAGATTTGGTTAAGTACTTAATCGGAAATTAATTGCTTTTTTAATTCCGTACTAACCATAGCGGAAGCCGGATTTTAACAAATTACTTTCCGATACAGAAAGTCATAAGCCTAGTAAAATCAATGCTTACGGCGTTTTAGGGTGGAGTAGTGGTGTAAGATTTTGTTTTCTTTTGGTTGGTTTTTTAATTAAGAAATCAACTATACAAGTATTTAGTTAATCGTTTATCTCCTGTCTTAGTCAAAATTTGTTGTTCTACAGCCCATTTCAAATCTCTACTTGCTGTTGCTTGACTAATATCTTTAAAATTTAGTAAATAATCTTTTCTACTGAAAGGAGAATTTTTTATAATATCCTTATATAATTCGATTCTATCTTGTGTTGTAAGTGTCCTGTTTTGCGTGTTTAAGAGATTTTCTAAAGAACGGAGTATAATGTTCAACATAAACTCTATAAAAGGTGTAGAATGTCCCGATTTGTCTGATAAACTTAAAACTTTGTAGTATTCTTGTTGGTTTTCCTTAATTAAACTTTCTACTGGTAGAAACTCAAATACTGGATATTGTTTCATTAAAATTAAGGTTTGCCATAATCTCCCCATACGACCATTGCCATCTAAAAAAGGATGAATAAATTCAAACTCGTAATGAAATACACAACTTTTTATAAGTAAAACATCATTATCTGTTTTTAAATATTGAAACAAATCGTTCATTAACCCTTTCACCAATGAACCAGTAGGAGCAAGGTGTTCAACTTTTGAACCTTTTATAATACCAACATTTTTAGTACGTAGCTTTCCAGCATCTTCAATCAATCCTTTCATTAGGATTGCGTGTGCTTTTTCTAAATCCTTTAAGTTATTAGAGTTAAACTCTTGCAGTTGCTCATACACTTTTATAGCATTCTGAACCTCTAAAATATCTTTTTGTGGTGCAATTACTCGTTTATTGTTTAAAAGTGCTGTAATCTGTTCTTCAGTAAGTGTATTACCTTCAATTTCTAATGAAGATTGTATGGTTTTAATTCGATTCCTTTTTCTTAGTTCAGTTGGAGGTTTATATAAATGTGTAGCTTTTATTTCTCCTAATCGTTCAGAAATAGCAACTACTAATTTTAGAATTTTATCGTTTATATGATAAGGTGGTTTCATTTATGATAGTATCATTTGATAGTATCGCAAATATATATCAAATAAACTTAACAAAATGAGGTAGGTAGATTTTGATTTTAAGTATGTTTACTCTTCTTTGTATTTACTTTTTATTCTACTAAAAACTTCTTCTGAACTATAATACCATTTCATTTTAATTTGAGTATTCCCAATAAGTAACCCCATAAAGCTTTTCCTTTCATTATTTCGTAATTATCAGTATGAATAATTTTATCATTCTCGATTTTATCCTCAAAAACCTTAAAAGATCTAATAAAAATAAAATAGAGGTACTGAAAAGGAATGGCTAAATACCATCTATAACGCCATGCTTTTTCAAGTTTAGAGCATTCTTGAAATCGTTTAGTTTTCATAAAAAAAAATATTTTAGACATACAACTCAATATGAAATTACCAAATATTTTCCTAACCTCGAATGAGATAAGAGAGGGTATATTTAGACTATTATAGGTGTTTCTTAAAATACATATTTCCAACCAAAATTTTAACGATTAGAATACCATATTCGGTTTCTTTAAAAAAAATCATATGAGATTTATAATGATGCCTTTTTATAGTATCATTTTCCAAAAACAGCACTCTCCCTAAATGCGGATTTAAAACTAAAAATTCAAGCGTTTTTATGAGACGGTCTCTATAGATTCTGGCTTGATTTAATTCAAATTTATCAATAGTGTAGTAAGCAATTGATAATAAGTCTTCCTCGGCTTTATTGCTGAGTTTATAAGTATTCTTACTTATTGGCATGTCTTTCTTCAGCTTCTTTCCAAATATCTTCAATTGTTCGATTACTCACACAACTATCAATTCCTTCTTGAATAGCCAGTTTTAGTTCACTCAGTCGTTGTTTACTTTCTTGGTCTTTCCTAATTAAATCTCTTATATACTCACTGTCATTTGTATAAAGACCTTCTTCAATTTGAAATTTTATCCAGTTATCTTGCTGTTGTGTAAATGTTATAGATTTTCGTATTGTACTCATAGTTTGCATCAAAAATATTAATATTGATGCAATGTAGTGGTTTTAATTGAAATTAAACTTGGTTAAAGACATATAAACTGTTATTTTCAATAATCAAATTTAACATATAATGTCCAGATAATCATATTGTTTTAATTCAGGATTAGCAAGATTAAAATCATTAAACCCAGAGTTTATAATATAGCTTGGTTTTCAGCAGTAGTTGCTATTGTTCTGATTTTGATACGAATTGGAAAATATAGCAATGGAAAGATAAATGATAAGAAATTGAATAAAGCCAGCAGATCACATTGACTATAATTAATGCGGGTTTGGGTACTAAACTCAAAGTTTAGTGTATTTTTATAAAGTCAGCCAAATCTTTTGATTTGACTTTAAAAATGAACAATTAAAACAAAATAAAAAGATTTGGTTAAGTACTTAATCGGGAATTAATCGCTTTTTTAATTCCGTACTAACCATAGCGGAAGCCGGATTTTAACAAATTACTTTCCAATACAGAAATTTCCAAAGATATGTCCCAGAATATCTTTATCCACATCATATTCGCCAGTAATATTTCCTAAATGACGTAAACACTCACGAATATCAATAGAAAATAAATCGGTAGAGATTTCTAAATCAATACCTTGTTGCACAGAAGTAATAGCTATTAACGCATTATTTAGGGCTTCAAAATGACGTGAATTGGTAACAATGGTTTCATTATTACTTAAAGCTCCTGTGTTTACCAAAGAAGTTAGTTCTTGTTTTAGGGCATCAATACCAATCTGCTGCTTTGCTGATAACAACATAAGGTTTGGTATTTGCACCGTCAATGTTGATTTTTGATCTTCGGTAATTTTGTCAATTTTATTGGTTATTGTCAAAAAACGCTTATTAGGAAAGCGTTGTTTAATAGTTTCAATTTCCGTTAAAAATTCATTCGGAGTAGCGACAAATTTTTCAGCATTAATTAAAAAGATGATAAGCTGTGCGTTTTCCGCTTTTTCATACGCTTTTTTGATTCCGATATTTTCAACGATATCTTCTGTTTTTCGGATGCCTGCAGTATCTATAAAACGAAACGCAACGCCCTCAATAATTACCTCATCTTCAATGGCATCACGAGTGGTCCCTGCGATTTCAGAAACGATGGCTTTTTCTTCGTTTAATAAAGCATTTAGTAAGGTCGATTTTCCAACATTAGGTTCTCCGATGATCGCAACAGGAATACCGTTTTTCATGGCATTTCCGAAAGCAAAAGAATCTATAAGTCGTTTTAAAACACTTGATATCGTAGCTACTAACTGTTTAAATTTAGTTCTGTCGGCAAACTCAACATCTTCCCCAGAAAAATCGAGTTCTAATTCAATCAAAGCAGCAAAATCTAACAACTGCGTACGGAGTTCTTTCAATTCATTGGTAATACCACCTCGCATCTGTTGAATGGCCATTTGATGAGATGCCGCTGAATTAGAAGCAATAACATCTGCCACCGCCTCAGCCTGACTCAAATCCATCTTACCATTTAAAAATGCACGCATGGTAAATTCGCCGTTGTCAGCCATTCGACAACCATTCTGAAGAAACAATTGAATGATTTCTTGCTGAATAAAGCTAGACCCATGACACGAAATTTCTACAACATTTTCACCTGTATACGAGTTTGGGTTCTTAAAAATAGATACTAACACTTCGTCAATAACAATATCATTATACACTATATGACCTAAGTGAAGGGTGTGAGACTTTTGCTTAGAAAGCGATTTTCCTTTTTTTACAGATGCAAAAAAGGCATCAACAAGTTCAATAGATTTGTCTCCGGAAAGTCTGATAACAGAAATGGCACCAACTCCCGAAGGTGTTGCTAAGGCTATAATAGTATCGTTTTGTATCATGCTGCAAATATACGTAGTAAAAAAGAGTTTTAAATTCAGATTTTGTAACAAATTGGAGAATTGACCGTCTTAATTATATAACCAATTTTATGTTTTATGAAAAGAAATAATCAGCTATTAGCATTAACCCATTTAAGTCAGTTATTAGATTTTGTCACAGTAATCGGAGGTTTTATTGTGCCACTTATTATCTGGGTTGTGAAGAAGGATGAAATACTGCATATGGATGAGCACGGTAAGTCAATACTAAATTTTAGAATCACTATGTTTTTGTATGTGTTGGGTTGTATTCCACTAATCCTTTTTTTTGGTTTAGGTTTGTTAGGGTTTATTATTATAGGAGTATTCTATCTAATCTTTCCAATACTTAATGCTATCAAAGCCAGCAATAACGAAGCGCCTAACTATCCTTTTAGCATCAAGTTTTTGTAGGGTAATGTGATACATTTCTTTTACAGTAAATTCAACTAGTAAATGGTATTAGTAGTATTGTAATGAGATCAAAGCAAGTATTGAAGAGGGAATTTCAAATTTCCATCGGTCTTAGAATGCATAATTTGACACTATATGGCTTGCTTAATAAAATCTTCATACTCGTAAAAGAAAAGCTCAAATTGGGTCATAGTATGTACAAAAAACTCATAGCAATCTCTCCAAGTATTTTTATTGTGAATACTGAATTTTTTATCAAAAGGAACATAGATACGTCTAATGATCTTTCGATTATCTAATTCGAAGTGTTCATCGTAAATAACTTCTGGTAAATAGTCCGTTTCTAAAATGTTTTTTAACGATAGTAGCTGATCGTATAACAATTCATTAGCAATATCTTCAGGATGTTCAAAATCTAAACATACAGCAGCTTTTTTCCTGTCAGCCTGAAATTTAAAGGCAAATCCTTTAATTTTAGTGTTATATAACACCCATTTTCTAGGAAACGATTTTCCAAAACTTGTCCAGAATTCTTTTCTTAAACGTGCGGATTCTTCTTTGCTAAACATTTTATCAGCTATCGGTTTTCAGTTGTCTGTAATCGGTTTTCGGTGATTCCAATTCCGTGTTAGTTGATTATGGAAATTGTCTAGAGTAAATTGATAATTGTCCAATGGTAATTCTTCACGCAACATTGATAATTACTCACTTATCCGTGGACTTTTGCCGTAGTACCTCTATTTTTCATCATATCAGCTTCAAAAGCTAGCAGATCATTCCACTTCTTATCAACGATTTCTCTATCCATATAGGTTCTGGCGTATCCTAAAAACAAGGTATAATGATTGGCTTCAGAAATCATTAAATCCAAATAAAATTTAGAAAGTTCTTCATCTTGCATATTATCAGCAAAAACTTTAAAACGTTCGCAGCTTCTAGCTTCAATTAAGGCGGCAACTAATAATCGATGTACTAGAGCTTCCGTACGATTTCCAGTATGAGAAAAGAACTTTTGTAGTTTTAAAGCATAATCATTTTTAGTAGCTTGTCCTAATACCATACCACGGTCAATCATTAAATTATGAACCATTCTGAAATGTTCCATTTCTTCAATGGCAATATCACTCATATCTTTTACCAACGCCGTTTCTTCAGAATAATTGATGATAATTGAAACAGCATTAGAAGCAGCTTTTTGCTCTGCAAAAGCATGATCTGTTAATAGTTGTTGTAAGCCATTTTTTGCAACATCCACCCAAGACGTTTCAGTATCGAATTTTAATCCAAGCATAATTTACATTTGAGGGTGTAAAAGTAAAAAATATTAGGGCTAATTGTATTACAAATTATTGAAAATTAACTAGCTTTGTCACATAGTGTTACCGAAAGTTGACCTAAAAAAATGATTAAAACCGCTATAGAAAATGTGAATTGTTATGAAAAAATCACGAATACTCATTAGATACCTACGAATTCTAAATTTATTGTAGTGACATTTTTCTTTTTAAGTAATTTTAATTCAAATTAAAAAAAGTTAAATTTAACACTTTAAAATTAGTATAATATTCAATATTCCTATTTAAATACCTCTATTAAGATGAAAGTATATTCAACACCATTCCTCGCAAGAATTTTCCAGCTTTTTGCGTTAGTGTTTCTCATTGTGTTTATAAACTCATGTAAAACACCAACTAATGAAAGCGAAATCGATAAATTTAATGAATACGTGAGCGTATTTCCCGATAAGTTAATCTCTACTACATCGAGTTTACAGTTCTTATTGAAACAAACACCAAACGTAAGCGAGGTAAATAATGATGTGCTAACGATAACACCGAAGATAAAAGGAGAGGTTAGCTTAACGGATAATATGTTAATCTTCGCTCCTGCTAAAAAATTAAAAAGTAATCAGGAATATACCATAACACTTCATTTATCTAAATTGTACGATGGCTTAGAAGGAGAGTTGAAGAATTTAATGATAAAAGTAAAAACAAAAGAATTGTTATTCAATGTTTCATTACAGTCACCTAAAGTGTATAGTAAAGATGTATATTACGTAGAGGGAATGTTAACAGCAAGTGATGTAATAGAAAACACAAAACTTTCGGAAATCCTATCAGCTAATTACAACGGAAAAGCGAAACAATTAAAATTTGATACTACTGAAGAGTTTGCTTCTAAAGTATATTTTAAAATTGATAGCTTATCTCGTTTTGTAGATGATAAAAAATTAAAGGTTGTTTGGTCAGGTGCTCCTGTTAAATCAACTTCAAAAGGAGAAAGAGAATTAGTTATTACAGGAAAGAATAATTTTAAAGTTTTAAATGTTGAGGTGGTCGATATGGAGAAACAACATATTGAAATTAGTTTTTCTGATCCTATAAAAAAGTCTCAAGATTTAAAAGGGCTTATTCAGTTCGTAAATGCTCAAAAAAGAAGGTTTACCTATAAAGTAAAAAATAATGTAGTGAGCATATATCCTACATCCTCTTTTAAGAAGAAAGTAGACCTGCAAATCTTTAAAGGAATAAAAAACACCCAGGGTTATGCTTTAAAGGAAGGATTTACTAAAACATTACATTTTGAAGAATTAAAACCATCGGTAAGCTTTATAAAGAGTGGAACAATCTTACCGAATTCAACTAATTTGAAAATAAACTTTAAGGCGGTAAACCTTAAAGCAGTAGACGCAACGGTATATAAAATATACAAGGATAATGTACTACAGTTTTTACAGTATAATAACTTAGGAAATCAAGGAAACCTAAGGTATGTGGGTAGGCCTGTTGCAAAATACACGGTAAACCTTACCTCGCAGGGGGTTGATTTGAATAAGGAAAATGCCTTTGCTATTGATTTAGCCGAGATCATTTCTGTTGAAAATGGAGCAATGTATAGAGTTGAGCTATCTTTTAACAAAGAATATTCTAATTATTTCTGTGATGAAACAACGACAACAAATACCATTGTTTATGGCAAAAAAGAAGTAAGTGAAAGAGCATATGAAAACCTTAATTATTACAATGATTATTATTATGATTATAACTGGCGTGATCGTGAAAATCCATGCACAACTTCGTACTACTACAATAAAAAGATAAGCACAAATATTTTAGCAACAGACCTAGGAATTATCGTAAAAAAAGGAAGTAACGGTAATACTTTTGTGGCAGTAACGAATCTATTGACAACAGAACCTGTTGAAGGAGCCAAGGTGACTTTATATAATTTGCAACAGCAACCTGTTTTAACTGCTGATACAAATAAAGATGGTGTGGCTGTTTTTGATGAAATTGGAAATGCATTTTTTGCGGTAGCTGCTAAAAATAACAATACTACGTATATGAAGTTAAATGACGGAAATGCGTTATCTATGAGTAAATTTGATGTTGCCGGAGCCAAACTTCAAAAGGGAATTAAAGGTTATATTTATGGAGAAAGAGGTGTTTGGAGACCCGGAGATCGGTTATTCTTAACTTTTGTGCTAAATGATAAAGGAAACCCGATACCAGAGAAACATCCTATTAAGTTTGAACTGATAAATCCACAAGGTAAAATTATTGATAGAAAAATAGCGTATAAAACAGCGGAGAATGTATATCCGTATACGCCACAAACAAATCAGGATGCCATTACAGGAAACTGGAAATTGCGAGTAAGTGTTGGTGGAGCTGTTTTTAATAAGGGGCTTAAGATTGAAACGATTAAACCGAACCGTTTAAAAATTAAATTACAAACTCCATTAGATTTTATAAAAGCAAATACACCTATTTCAGGTGATGTTGAGGTAAAGTGGTTGCATGGAGCTATTGCAAGAGGTTTGAAGTTGGATATTAATGGAAAGTTCTCACAAACTAAAACAGTGTTTTCTAAGTTTAAAAATTATAGGTTTGATGATATGACCCGTAGGTTTGGTACCGAAGAATTTCAGGTATTAAAAGGGCATTTAAATAATGAAGGGAAAACAACCTTTTCCGTAAAACCTGAACTCGACACGAAAGCTCCAGGGATGTTAAAAGTCAGCTTTATCACTAAAGTTTATGAGAATGGAGGAGATTTTAGTACGGATGTATTCTCAAAAAAAATATCACCCTATAGTACCTATGTAGGTTTACAGGAAGCCGAAGAATCAGAATCAAAAAATTACTTGTTTACCGATCAAGATTATACCTTTAATGTAGCTTCAGTGAATGAGGAAGGATATGGAGTAACCAATACATTAGAAGTTGATGTATATAAATTGTCATGGCGCTGGTGGTGGAGTACTGCTGATAACGGATTGTCTAGTTACGATGGAACTCGTTACCACCGACCTTATAAATCATTACAGGTAAAAACCAATAGTGATGGAAAAGCGAAGTTTAAATTAAAAGTAGACGAAAATGATTGGGGGCGCTATTTGGTAAAGGTTACGGATAAAAACAGTAAGCATGTTAGCTCTTCAGTAGTATATTTTGATTGGCCATCGTGGTACGGTAGAAAAAAAGGGAAACAAGATAAAACTAATGCGTCGATGTTAGTGTTCAGTACAGATAAGGAAACGTATGAGGTAGGGGAGAAAGCAACCGTAAAGTTCCCTTCTTCTGAAGGAGGACGTGCCTTAATTACTATTGAAAATGGTACTGAAGTACTAGATCATTTTTGGGTAGAAACGCAAACAAAGCAAACTGTTTTTGATTTCCCTGTGCTCGCAAATTATACACCGAATGTATATGTACATATTTCTTTGTTGCAAAAACACAATCAAACTATCAATGATTTGCCTATGCGTATGTATGGCTCGATTCCTATGTTGGTGCATGACCCAGCTACGAAATTAGAACCTGAAATTCAATTAGCAGATGAATTACGTCCTGAATCTACCGCCAGTATCCGAGTAAAAGAGAGAAATGGAAAACCAATGACTTATACAATTGCGATAGTTGATGAAGGGTTACTTGATTTAACCCGATTTAAAACACCTAATGCATGGAACACGTTTTATGCACGACAATCCTTAGGAGTGAGAACTTGGGATGTTTTTGATGATGTTATAGGGGCCTATGGAGGGAAAGTCCATCAGATATTAAGTATTGGGGGAGATGAGGCTGAGGCAGGAAGTAAAAATAAGAAAGCAAACCGCTTTAAACCGATGGTTAGGTATTTAGGACCTTTTAATTTAGATAGAGGAGATATAAAAACACATACCATTAAGATTCCAAAATATGTGGGGTCTGTGCGTGCTATGGTTGTAGCTACGAATACAGAAAAGGAAGCCTATGGTAGCGATGAGAAAACAGCCTTTGTACGAAAACCAGTTATGATTTTAGCATCATTACCTCGTAAAATAACACCGCAAGAAACGGTTACTTTACCAGTGACTGTTTTTGCTATGAAACCAGAGATTAAAAAAGTAACCGTTACGGTACAACCTAATGAATCATATGCGATAATAGGTAAGAAAACACAAACAGTTTCGTTTGCGCAGCCAGATGAAAAAATGGCCTATTTTACGTTAAAGGTTAATGATTTTAAAGGAATAGGAAAAGTAAAAATAGAAGCTAGCTCAGGAAGGGAAAAAGCATCGTATGAGGTAGAAATAGATGTGTTAAATCCAAACCCAGTAACTACAGAAGTAAAAGATTTGATTTTAAAGTCAAATGAGAAAAGTGAAATTAATTTTACCACCTTTGGAACACAAGGAACGAATGCAGCGACCATTGAGCTTTCAACACTACCCCCAATGAATTTTACCAAACGTTTAGGGTATCTGATTCAATACCCACACGGTTGTGTGGAACAAACTACATCAAGTGCTTTTCCACAACTATATTTACCTGAGATTTTTGAGCTTGAGCAAGAGAAAAGGAAATCTATCGAGAGAAATATCAAAGCGACCATTCAACGCTTATCGGATTTCCAAGTATCAGATGGAGGCTTATCGTATTGGCAAGGTGGTAGAAAATCGAATAGTTGGGGTACATCGTACGCAGGGCATTTTATGATGGAAGCCGCTAAAAAAGGATATGTTTTACCTATTGGGTTTAGATCAAAATGGATTGGGTATCAAAAAGAACAAGCTCGTAATTGGCGTAATAATAATAGCTATTACAATAATTCCTTAACCCAAGCATATCGATTGTATACTTTGAGCTTGGCTAATAGCCCAGATTTGGCTTCTATGAACCGTTTACGAGAAACCAAAGACATATCAAACGAAGCAAAAATGAGGTTGGCATCTGCCTATGCATTAATAGGTAAAACTTCAATAGCTAAATCAATTTTAAATCAAATCACTATACATAAATATAGTAAGAGGTACTACACTAATTATGGGTCGGAAACCAGAAATAAAGCCATGTCTTTAGAAACTTATACGTTATTAAATGATGAGGTTAAAGCGATTAAATTGGCAAAAGAAATAGCAGAGATATTGTCTAGTGAACATTGGATGAGCACCCAAACAACGGCCTATAGTTTATTGGCCATGAGTCAATACGCATTGCAAAATGGAGAAAGCACAGGAATTAATGCTACGTATTCTTTAAATGGTAAAACAGGAGGTATACAGACATCAAAAGCGCTATATACGAAAGATTTAGACCTAAGAGATAAAGAAAATACGTTTAAAGTTTCTAATAAAAATAATGGGGTCGTATATGTTAGAGTGTTTAACCAAGGAATATTGCCGGTAGGAGAAGAAAAAGTTTTTCAAAAGAATTTAGAAGTAACTACGGTTTATAAAACAAAAGAAGGAAGTAAGATTGTGCCAGACAATGTATTACAAGGAACAAATTTTATTGCTGAGATAACCGTAAATAATAAAACAAATGAGAAAATTGAGAACGTAGCATTAACACAGTTCATACCTTCTGGTTGGGAAATTATCAATACCCGTTTTACAGATTTTGGAAACAGTACTACTTCTTCAAAAGTTGAGTATACTGATATACGAGATGCTAGTATCAGCAATTATTTCTCTTTAAATAAATATGAAATAAAAACATTTAGAGTGTTGTTGAATGCGTCGTATTTAGGAGAGTATTATTTGCCAGGAACCCAAGTTGAGGCTATGTATGATAACGATTATATAGCTCGTAACAAGGGAAGGTGGATTAAGGTTGTCAAGTAGAATTATTTAAATCTATTTCTCGACGTCAGGGCACGCCCAGTCAAGACCTTATTCTTATTGATGATTTTGGTGAAAAACACTATTTATACGGTGCATTCATTGGTTACATTTTATTTTTAACACCAATTCTTATACCTAAGAATTGGTGTTAAATAGTAATTTGAAGTACCTGTTGTTTTGTAGTGATCAAAATCAAGATGTTATTTTACTAGAATACGTAGGTTTTATAAAAGTAAGACTACCTATCTTTGCCATAATTATAAATAGAAAAGTTTCATAGATATATTATGGCAAATACGGTAAAAACACAAGAAGATATTTTAGCAAAATTGAATATCTATGAATTGAATGAAATGCAAAATAAAGCCATTTCAGTAATTGAGACTACCACAAATACAGTTATTCTTTCTCCTACAGGAACTGGAAAAACCTTAAGTTTTTTATTACCTATATTAAAACTAATAGATCCCAAAAGTAAAGAAGTACAAGTGTTAATTTTAGTACCATCGAGAGAGCTAGCTATTCAGATAGAACAAGTGATTCGTGAGATGGGAACAGGTTTAAAAGTAAATGCCGTATACGGTGGTCGATCAATGGCTAAAGACAAAATTGAATTAAAACATACACCTAGTATTTTAATAGGTACACCCGGTAGAATTTCTGATCATTTTGCAAATGATCGTTTTTCTAAAGATAGTATTAAGACTTTGATTTTAGATGAGTTTGATAAATCTTTAGAAGTGGGATTTGAATATGAGATGAGAGGCATTATTAATCAGTTACCAAATATTAATAAACGCATATTAACATCAGCTACGCAAGAAACAGAAGTTCCTGATTTTGTTCGATTTGATAACCCAACGGTATTAAATTACTTAACCGGTAAAAAGTCAAAAAAATTAACCGTAAAAACAGTTATTTCTTCATCAAAAAATAAAAACCAGACCTTATTAGAGTTGTTACAACATATTGGAAACCAATCTGGAATTATTTTTTGTAATTTAAAAGATAGTATACAACAGGTGAGTGAGTTTCTAAAGAAACATAAAATAGCGCATAGTTGTTTTTCTGGTGGTATGGAGCAAAGAGACCGTGAACGCTCATTGATTAAATTTAGAAATGGGACGAGTCAAATATTGGTAGCTACTGATTTAGCGGCCAGAGGAATTGATATTCCTGAAATGAAATACATCATTCACTATGAGTTACCTCAGAGAACAGAGGAGTTTACGCATAGAAATGGTAGAACAGCTAGAGTAAATGCTAAAGGAACAGCTTATGTTTTGAAATGGCAGAAAGAAAGCTTACCAGAATTTCTTAAAAATATTGCGACGGCTGATATTTCACAGAAAGAAAATTTAAAACCTTGTTATTGGGAAACATTATTTATTTCTGGTGGAAGGAAAGATAAAATATCTAAAGGAGATATTGCTGGTTTGTTCTTTAAAAAAGGAAACTTGACCAAAGATCAATTAGGAGTGATTGAATTAAAACAAGATTGTGCATTTATTGCCGTACCTGTTGCCGAAGCCAAGCAGTTAGTAGAAAGTTTAAACAACACACGTTTAAAAAATAAAAAAGTACGAATTTCTATTGCCTAAAAAAGGCATAGCGAGAATTTACTTGAATAAATCCTGTTTAATGCTAGCTATTATTTAGGTAATGTTAAATAGGAAATACTAATAGTTGAAGCGAGATAAATGCCTGAAGGAACTGCCTTAACGATTAAAATATAGAAACATCTGATTTTTAATTGTCACAATCAAATTTCAATAGATTATTAAAACAATAGGAAAAGTATTTATTTTTTGCTAAACGAAATAATGGTAGTTTTGTTGGCAATTGATTAAAGAAAATTCTATGAAGACAAAAGCAACATTATATGCTGTATTATGGCTAATTGTTTTGTTATTTACGTCATGCGTAAATTACAAACATTATGTTAGTCAAATACTAAAAAGTGGGGAGGTAATAAATCCTAAATCTAAGACTATTATCGTGACAGGTTCTGATAATATTAGACTAAATAATTTCACGAAAACTTTTAAGAAGAACTTTAAAGAAAATAAATATTTTGTAAAAAGTTATATTGAGGAATTTGATAGAGAAGTTAAAAACGCTAACATTTTTCAGGAGGTTTACATGAACGATATTAATAAATGGGACTCTTTAGACACGGGTATTAATATAAATGAAGGAAGTAATATAGATTCATTGTTATTGGTAACAAAAGGAGACTACCTGATAAATTTCACCAACTTCGAAATTACCAATAGAGTAGAGGCATCATACTCACCTGGAATACCAAATAATTTTGGTGGAGGTATTGGAGGTCATCACACCTCTGTAGAATATTGCATAGTGAACGCAAAGGTAGTTGTGTATGATCTAATAAAGAAAAAGCAAATAATGGAGTTTATTTCTATCGGTGAAAGCTCTGTATTTCTATTTGATTTTACCAAAACATTATTAAAGGCAAAGTCTAGATCAATAGAACATGCAATCAATTATTTTAAAACTGGTAAAACATTGTATGATAAGTATTAATCGTATTCAGTAATTTTATGTTATCAGCGATATTACTTTTCACTAGCCAAAATTTCTTTAACAGCGATGTGATATTTTTTTTGATTACCAGCTTTTTTGATTTTTTTATAAGTTTTCTGTGGGTTTGAAAAAGACCTAGAGAAATAATCCCAAAAACCTAACATTTTCATTTTTATGGGCGTTGGTCCAGATAGGGCAGCATCGTATTGCTCATAAATTTCATTGTGGAAGGCTTCAAAAATTCGCCATCTATCTTTAGGGTATTCGCTGGTGTTATCTTTAATCATTTGAGGTAAAAACGGATCGGCAATTAAACCACGACCAATCATAAAGTGATTGATACTAGGAAAACGTTCTTTCATAGCTTTAAAACCAGCAACTGTGGTAATGTCTCCATTATAGTATAATGGGTGTTTAGCAATATCAACACATCGTTGAAAAGCATCTAAATCAACACCTCCTTTGTACAGTTGTTTGCCAATTCTGGCATGAATAGCAATGTTTTTCAATGGATACTTTTCTAAAATAGGAAAAGTATGCAATATCTCGTCACTATTTTCGTACCCCATTCTCATTTTCATAGAAACTAAAATATCTACTTCATTATGAACTTTATCTAAAACTTCGTCAATTCTTGTGGGGTTACAAATTAAACCTGATCCCATTCCAGATTTCGTTACCATAGGGTATGGGCAACCTAAATTCCAGTTTAATTCTTCGTATCCAAGGCTTTTTACATATTTAGCTACAAATAAAAATTCGTCTGCATTATTGGTGATTACCTGGGGAATCACGGTTAAAGTAGTATTGTTTTCAGGTAATAAATCACGCTGATAACTTGCTTTTATCTTAAACTTCCCATTTAAACGGATATAAGGTGCGTAATAGGTGTCAATACCTCCAAAGTATTTATGCTGTGCATTTCTAAAACGAAAATCGGTAAATCCTTGTAATGGTGACGAAAGTAGGGTAAAACTCATAGTATATGGTAAGCTGCAAATATAATGGACTTATTCTTCATATTGATCAGTAAATTTTATACTTTTTAATGTGGTAATTTATAAACCCGAATCATACATTAGAGATTCGTAATGAGAGTTGAAAACTCCATTAAAGCATGCGCTTTATTAATTTCAGCATAGTACGGATATGAGTAACATTGAAAAGGATAACGAAGTGTTTGATTTTGTAGTGTTTTCAGCTTGTATTAAATTTTCTAAGACATAATGCGGTTAATGTGCAAAGTTTGTATTAATGTTGATTGGATGGAAATACTATGCTGGTTTAAAGATATTAAAGTGAAGATGTGTGAATGGCAGGAATCAATATTAGGAGAATATTTTAGCCAGAACTTTTTAAGTTTTAAATGCAGTATAAAGGGAATTACTTAAATTTGTTTGTAGGATCATAAATTGTAATGAAAATAAAGCTAAATCTAAATCTTCTTAAAAGGAATAAACTAAAAATTCTTACTATAGCTATACTTCTAGTTGTGTATTACTTCTGTTTGCCTGAAAAATTATTTATAAGTCCGAATGCCACCGTAGTAACAGCCAAAAATGATGCTCTATTGGGAGCTGTAATTGCAGATGATGGGCAATGGAGGTTTCCTGAACTTGATTCAGTACCCTATAAGTTTGAACAATGTATTTTACAGTTTGAAGATGCCTATTTTTATAAGCACTTTGGATTCAATCCGCTTTCGATGGCAAAAGCGGTAAGAGAAAATATCAAAGCGAAAAAAATCGTTAGAGGAGGTAGCACGATTACCCAACAGGTCATTCGGTTAGCACGAAAAAATAAAAGACGCTCTTATTTGGAAAAAATAAAAGAACTTGTTTTAGCTACTCGATTAGAGTTCAGGTGTTCTAAAAGAAAAATCCTTAAACTATATGCTTCTCATGCCCCTTTTGGTGGAAATGTGGTAGGTTTGGAAATCGCTGCATGGCGCTATTTTGGATTAAAACCTTATCAGTTGTCATGGGCTGAGACTGCTACATTAGCTGTATTACCCAATGCACCATCTTTAATATATCCAGGGAAAAATCAACAGCAACTAAAAGAGAAAAGAAATAGACTGTTAAAAAAATTATACCTAGAAACCATAATAGATCAAGTTACCTATGAGTTAGCTATTGAAGAACAGTTACCTCAGAAACCTTATAGACTACCTACTATAGCATCGCATTTTGTTCAGGAGGTAACGAAACATAGAAAGGGAGAACGAGTGCGCAGCTCGATAGATATTCATTTACAAAGACAGGTGAATGCTATAGTTAAAAATCACTATGAAATACAGCAGCAAAACGAAGTGCATAATTTGGCGGTACTGGTGTTAGATGTTGAAACCCGAAAGGTGTTGAGTTATATAGGAAATTCTCCTACGGAAAACCAACATCAAAAACATGTTAATAATGTAATAGCTCCACGAAGTACAGGGAGCACTTTAAAACCATTTTTATATGCACAAATGTTGCAAACAGGTGATTTATTACCTTCACAATTAGTGGCTGACGTACCAACGGAAATTGCGGGGTATTCTCCTAAAAATTTTGATTTATCATATGATGGGGCAGTGCCGGTTAATGAAGCTTTAACTCGGTCTTTAAACATTCCTGCAGTAAGGATGCTACAGTCGTATGGATTAGAAAAGTTTCGAGAAGATTTAAAGGGGTATGGTTTTAAACATATAAATAAGTCGGCTGATTATTATGGGTTATCGTTAATTTTAGGTGGAGGAGAGGCGAGCCTGTGGGATTTGTGTAAAACATTTGCGGGCTACGCCGGCATCGCAAGTCATTATGAAATATTAAAGCATAAGTATTATCAAAATGAATTTGTAGAACCGAGCTTTGTAGAGTCAGAAAATGTTGATTTTGGAGAGGTAAAAGAAAGTAATAATAATATTGATGCGGGTTCTGCTTTTTTAACGCTAAACACCCTGGTAGAGGTTAATAGACCTTATACTGATCAAGCTTGGAAATATTTTGATTCCTCTCAAAAAATTGGATGGAAAACAGGTACTAGTTTCGGAAATAAAGATGCTTGGGCAATAGGAGTGACACCGAAGTATGTTGTTGGTGTTTGGGTAGGCAATTCAGATGGTGAAGGCAGATCAGAATTAACAGGTGTGGGTAGTGCAGCACCTATAATGTTTGATGTTTTTGATGTACTACCTGTGTCTAATTGGTTTTTGGAACCCTATGAAGATTTGGTAGAAGAAAGTATTTGTGAACAAAGTGGATATTTAGCATTGCCAATATGTAAGTCTGTTGTGAAACGTATTCAAAGAAATGGGACACGTTCTAAGTCTTGTCCCTATCACAAACAGATAACTGTTGATGTCTTTGAAAAATATAGAGTACATAGTGATTGCGAATCAGTGGTTAATATGAAAACGAAATCATGGTTTACGTTACCACCATTGATGGCTCATTATTATCAGCAAAAAAATGCGGATTACAAACCCTTACCACGTTATAGAAAAGATTGTGTTATTTTAGAAGGTAACACGATGGACTTTGTGTTTCCTACAAAACACTATTCCAAATTATCATTAACAAAAGGAAATAATGGTGAATTAAACGCCATTGTACTCAAGCTAACACATACAAATACAGCAGCAAAAGTTTATTGGTATTTAAATGATCACTTCATTGGAGCTACAACGCAATATCATGAACAACAACTAAAATCTGAAAAAGGAAAACATAAAATTACTGTAATTGATGATTTTGGTAATTCTGAAACCAGAATTATTGAAATACAATAGTTTCCTCTTTACAAATCACATCCCTTAAACGAACACCAAAGCTAGCAAGAGCCTTTATTTCTTGCACCCCAGCTAAGCGTTCTTTACCAATAATTAACAATCCTTTTTTACTACCTTCAATATGATAATAGTTGTTACTTTCAAAAAATAAAATTAATTCGTCTGTAAAAAAAGATCTAATTTCTTCTGGGCTTTTTCCAGACAAATAAAAACGCCTAGAAAAGTCAGGATGGTTTTTAATATCAATATCTTTAAAGCCAGCAAAATGATAAATGTATTCAAAAATACCCTCCCGATCTAAAGTAAATTCAGGAATCTTGTTGTCTACATTAATGTACAACATGGTAGCCTTGATAACCTGCTTTGCAAAAAGTTCACCTTCTGAGAACTCAATATCAAATAAAGTACAATTTTCATTGGATAAGATGTTAGATACTTTTTTAATTTGTCGAGTTTTAAAATAACCAAATTCAGGGATTTCTGTAACTTCTATAGGCATTGTTTTATAAGACCACCTTAATTCATTACTAATTTTAGATAAAGATTTCTGACGTTTTGTTAAAACTGTATCTTTTTCAAATTGAAGTGCTTCTATAGGAGTGTTTTTACGCAAAGCAAAAGGGTGTTCACTACCTGTTTTATAACCATCTAAACCAATAATTTCGAAATAACCGCCTTTTCTTTTAAACGTTTCTGCATAATTGTTCATGTTTTCCATAACAGAATGGTCTACGAAATCACATAAAGAAAAATCAACAATAGCATCTGCATATTCAGGGATTTGATCTAGTTTTTCCTTCAGTTTTGTATAATTTAAAAAACTTGCGAAGTTTTCAACAGACACATAATATTTGCCGTCTTCTTTAAACATTAACACATTTGGTTTTAAGATGTTTCTAGCAAAAAGCATGAAATTTTTGTTAATGAATACATGAATGATAAAAGTGGCAATAATTCCTACTAAAATACCAGTGATTAAGTTGGTAGCGATCGTAGTAAATAAGGTTATTAAAAATATGACAAGCTGCTCTTGACCAATTCTAAACACTTTTCTAATATTTTCTGGTGAGGCTAGTTTATAGCCTGTATATACTAGAATTGCCGCTAATGCAGGTAAAGGAATTTTACGAAGTTCTGATGCAAAAAGTAAAATAAACACTACTAAAAAAGAAGCGTGAAAAAAATTAGCAGAACGATTGGTACCCTTATTATTTACATTAACCGAACTACGAGCAATTACCGTTACTACATTAAGACCTCCTAAGAAACCACTAATTACAGTGGCAAGTCCTAAAGCTTTAATATCTTTATTAACATTAGATCTTCTTTTTAAAGGATCAAGTTTATCTACAGCTTTGATACTTAATAAACTTTCTATACTAGATATGAGTGTGATAGCAATAACAGCATTGATAAAATCCCAATCATATACCTTTTCAAAATTAGGAAACATAAAATTTGAAACAACATCATCAGGCAACTCTATCAATAATTTTTTATCTATAGGATACGGTGAACCCAAGAAAGCATCAAAATAATAATACATACAAACACTTAAAACAACAATCCACATAGGAGCTGGAATTAGTTGAAAGTACTTGTTTCTAATTTTACTATAAAAGACCATAATGAGTAAACTAATAATACCTACAGACCCAGCATATAAAACGCTTAAGCTGTCGGTGTTTATAAAGTTTAAGATACCTTCAGGTATTTGTACTAACAAATCTATAATGCTTCCTTTAGCATTTAAATTACCAAGCATAACATGTATTTGTTTGGCAAAAATGCCAATACCAATGGCGGCCAACATTCCTTGAATGGCAGATGAAGGAAAGAAATCACCTAACGATCCTAGTCTAAGGAAACCTAAAATAATCATTATGATACCAGAAAATATAATGGCAGCTAATGTGTATAGAAACCCTTGCTGCATATCTCCAGCTCCTAAAGTAGATATCGCTGCAAGAATAACGACTACCAACCCATTACCAGGACCAGTTATGGTAACGTTAGATCCTCCTAAAAAGGCAACAAAAGACCCGCCAACTACAGCGGCAATTATTCCTGATATTGGTGGAGCTCCTGATGCTAATGCCAGTCCTAAGCCCAAGGGCAACGCAATTAACGAAACTACAAATCCTGAAAAAATATTTTGAGGAATCTCTCCTAAGAATTTTTTAGTAATAATATTTGCCATTTATTTTACAATTAAAACATCTGTTGGTAATTCTGATAATATGTATTCGAGGTCATGAGGGAAAATTCTATCCAATAGCCCTATTTTTTTTGGTGCATTCATCACTAGTAAGTCGGCTCTTTTAACTTTGGCATAATGACCAATACAGTATCCTCTTTTGCCAAATATACTCTGAGTTTTAACGATTATATCATTTATGGGTACTTTTTTTAGTATGTTTTTTACACGCAAGTCTTCTCTGTTTTTTAAACGTTCTTTTACAACTGTCGCTTTTCGAAGCGTTTTGTCATCATTTACTTTTACATTTAATTCGTTTTGACTAATTTCTTCAACGATAGTAATTCGTTTACAACCTAAACTGTTCGAAACATGGAACGCTGTCAATATTGTTCTTTCTGTATCTTCTTCTTGCAATCCGTTGACAACTATATGTTTACAAGGAACACGCTCTATAGAAGGTCGTATTAAAAGTAATACCGAGCAAGGAGCTTGTCGTGTCAATTTACGAGCAATGGAACCAACGTAGTATTTATATAAGTTCTCTTTTTGCATGGCACCTAAGATGAGTAAATCTGCTTGTTGTTCAATGGCAGTATTCAAAATTACCTTTACAGGATCTCCTTCTTGCCATATTACGTTAAAGTTTTTATCAAGTTTTGGAGTATCATTTAGTAAATCTTGCAATTGATTTTCTTTCTGAATAGATTTTTTTCCGACGTGAACACCGACTAGCTCTGCGTTAAAAATACCAGCTAACCGTATTACTTCGAATAAATTGGCCCTTAAATTTGGTGAAAAAGCAATTCCAATAATAATTTTGTTAATCAAAATATTTAATTTTAGACTTCGAATATAAAATTTTATTGTAGTTTTAAGAAACGAACTATGATAAAAAAAATATGATTGAGTTAGCAGGCATTATTATTTTAGGGATTTTGGCACAATGGTTTGCATGGAAATTCAAAATACCAGCTATTTTACCTTTAATTTTGATTGGCTTATTGGTAGGGCCAATTGCAGCAGAGTTTTTTAGTGCTGACGGTAGTAAATGGATTGAACCAGTATGGAATGGACAAAACGGATTATTTCCAGGTGATGGGTTGTTTTATTTCGTTTCATTAGCAATAAGTATTATTCTTTTTGAAGGAGGTTTAACGCTTAGGAAAAATGAAATTGCCAATGTGGGACCTGTTATAACGAAACTTATTACGTTAGGAGCGGGTGTGACTTTTATAATTTCTGCGGTTGCAGCGCATTATTTGCTTGATTTAGGTTGGGAAATTTCTATGTTGTTTTCTGCTTTAATTATAGTGACAGGACCAACGGTGATTTCTCCTATACTAAGAAATATACCTTTGAAAAAAGATGTAGCAGCCGTATTGAAATGGGAAGGGATTTTAATTGATCCTATTGGTGCTTTGGTAGCTGTTTTAGTTTTTGAATTTATTAGTGTTGGTGGAGGTAGTGGCTTTACGAAAACGGCCTTGATAGAGTTTGGTAAAATTTTGTTATTCGGCTTTACCTTCGGATTCACATTTGCACATGCGCTTATTTTTATTATAAATAAAAAGCTGGTACCACACTATTTATTAAATGTGGTGTCTTTGTCAATTGTATTGTTCGTCTTTGTTCTTTCGGATTTGTTTGCACATGAATCTGGTTTATTATCAGTAGTCGTTATGGGAATGGTAATAGCCAATAGTAACCTTAAAAGTTTAGATGAATTATTGTACTTTAAAGAGTCTTTATCAGTATTGTTAATATCAATATTATTCATATTGTTAGCAGCGAATATGAATATAGATGAATTGCTTCTTATTTTTAATTGGAAAGCAGTATATCTTTTTGCCATTGTTATTTTTATCGTAAGGCCTTTAGCCGTATTTTTAAGTGCCTACCAATCCACGCTGAAGTTAAACGAAAAACTGTTTATTAGTTGGGTAGGTCCAAGAGGTATTGTTGCAGCAGGGATAGCTTCTTTATTTGGTACAAAGTTGATGAAAGATGGAGTAGAGGGTGCTGAATATATAACCCCTTTGGTTTTTATGATTGTATTGGGCACGGTTTTACTAAATGCTACTACTGCTAGAATGTTTGCAAAAATGGTAGGTGTATTTTTGAAAAGCTCTGAAGCAATTGTCATAATTGGAGCTTCAGACGCAGCTAGGGTAATTGCTAAATATTTAATGGGTAATGGAAGAAGAGTGGTGTTATTAGATCAAAATAAGAGTTATATTGAAGAGGCCAGAAACAATGGTATTGAGGCTTTTGATATAGATATTTATAATGATACGTTAGATGATGATGCAGAACTTAATGATGTGGGTTATTTAATAGCCATGACAGGGAGTGATGAAGTGAATATGTATGCCGTAAATCAGTTTTCCGGAATATATGGAGAAAAAGGAAGCTACAGATTGGCAACTCTTAATGAAGTGAAGGAGAAGAATATAGAGAATGAAGATATGTTGTTTACGCCGAATGACGATTATATTAATTTAAATGAAAGCGCACGAGATTATCCATTGATAAATGAGATAAAAGTAAATTCTTCCGATGATTTCAAAAACAAATTAGCCAAAATCGATGCTGAATTAAAAGCAATCCCTCTTTTTGTAAAGAAAAAAGACAGTATAGAAGTAATTCCTGAAGTAGACATAACTTTAATAAATGGAAGTGATAGTATTATTTATTTAGGAAAAAAGGTTAGCTTTTAATTAAAAAAAGAACTTTCTACTTCTTTTGCATCTTCAATTATTTCAGAAGGATAGTTATACAACCCCAAAATTTTGATAGCATTTCTAGTGGTTAGTTTGCCTGATTTTAGCGTATGATCAAAAATAAGTTGTTCATTGATAATTTGCTCCGTAAAATGAAATAGTTGATACCCATCTTCGGTTAATAATTCTGTTAATTCAATATCATGGGTAGATACAATAACAGTATGTTGAATTTTGTTTAAAAAAGTTAAGATAGCCTTTCCTCCAGAAACTCGTTCAATAGTGTTGGTTCCTTTAAAAATTTCATCTAAAACAAATAAGCACGGTGTTTCGCTTTTTGATGCCTCAATCAATTCTTTAATAGTTAAAACTTCTTGTAAGTAGTAACTGGTATTATCTAAAAGGTCATCGGATATTCTGATGGATGAGTATAGCTTATAAAATGGCGCTAGATATGCTTTAGCAAAACAGAAATGTAGCGTTTGAGCAATAATACTATTTAAAGCGACTGTTCTTATAAAGGTTGTTTTTCCAGACATATTAGAGCCTGTCAAAAGAATACTTTTTTCCGATAAATTGACCGTATTAGGAATGCAGTTTTCAATAAGAGGATGATAAATATCTGTTATGTTTAATTCGTTTTGTGTATTAAAAACAGGAGCGCAAATGGTCAGGTCACTAGATTTCAAAGAAGCAGTCGATATCGCTGCGTCTATCCGTCCAATAAAAATATACATATCTTCAATACTTTTCTTTTCTTTGGAAATAGCTCCCACAAAACTATAAAAAGCCAGGTATTCAATATTAAAGAATATTTTAAAAATTTCAGCAACAAACCAAAAGGCAAATAAAAACTCATTATCGATATTTTTTTCAAAAGCGATGAATTCAGTTTTAAATTGTATAGATTTTATTTTTTTTAGGAAAGAAAAATCTTCAAAGTGATCGGCAATTTTATGACTGTTCCTTAGGTTATTACTGACCTTTAATGCCCGAGATAACTGATAAGCCCCATTGAGGTAATAGGTAATGTTATTTTTGTTCTTATAATGAATAAACATATTGATTGCTAGAATAGGAATCAAAAACACCCCTACTATCGGGTAGAAAAATGTTACGATAAAAGATAGTATTGAAACAACAGATACTAATTTTACCAACCATAATAATTTAGGTTGATCAAGTTGTTTACCATTAATTAATTCTTCTAAATAATATGAGTTGTTGCTGTTTAATTTTGATAATTCTAATTGACAAGAAACACTCAATTCTTTATCGTTTTTAAAGATTGAAGTAAGAGCATCAAATTTTAATAAATTGTCTAGAGAACCAATAGTTCTTAACTTATAGTATAGATATTGCTGTCCTATTTTAGAAGAAGTTCGATCAATAAATTGAAAAACAGCATCGATATCAAGATCAATGGCACTTTTATCACTAATGATATGATAGGCGTTTTTTTTATGTACATTATTTTGAAAATATTTTCCAATTACATAGAAGTTAAAATAAGCGTCGCTTTTTTTCTTCCCCCAATTATTCCATAGCTGTTTTCTTGTTTTTTTTAAGCGTTGTTTTTTCAGAATATTACTGATTAAAAATATTGAAACAAGAATAAAGAGAACTGCTAAAACGTAATTCATAAATGATTGATTTCTGATCTATTTGACAGCGTAAAGTTGTTTGTGTTACAAAAATAGTTGTATTGCTTCGAATTAAAGGTCGAGTCCAAAGGTGCTTCTTAGTTTTTCGATAAGCGGGTTTTTCTCTTTAAGCTTTTCGTATTTTTCATGCGGAGTATAGGCAAACTTTTTTTCTACGGTTTCATTCACGTTGATCATTAATTGAATACCGTAATTGTTGAGTTTTTCACGTAGAAATCGTAAAAGTTTGGGTTTTCCCTTTTCTAGTTGTGATTTCATTAAATCATTAGGAACCGTTATGCCTACTTTAAAGTTTTCAAATAACTGGGGTTCATCTGAAGCTATGATGGCCGCCATACTGCGCTCTCCCATATCTTGTAATTTAAAATAGTACTTTTTCCAGGTATCCTTTAATAGGTCATGAGTAAAAGCTGTTCTAGGATAATTGTCGTAATTTTCCTCTTCATTTGATCCTTTAAATTCCTTCTTTTGATGAATACTCTTTAAAGAAAGTGCAGAAGTACGACGCTTAATGTTTTTCAGCAAAGGTTTTTGAGCTGGCTCAGTGGGTGTTTTTGAAACCAAGGGCTCGGTTGGTTTGGTCTCGGAAGCAAGTCTATTAATTTTTTCCGCTACTTGACTTGTAGAAGAAGAAATGCTACTTTTTTTGGGTGATAAAGAGGTGAAAAACGTAGCAGGTATTATGTAGTTACTAGATTTTTTTTTTGCTCCATCAAATGTGATAGAGGCTATTTGCATTAGGGTAAGTTCTACCAGCAAGCGTTGGTTTTTACTACTTCGATATTTCAAATCACACTCATTCGCTTTATCGATCGCAGTAAGCAAAAATTGCATATTTGCTTTGGTAGCTTGTGTTAGGTATTTCTTTTTAGTATTGTCGCCAACTTCTAGCAAGGAAACAGTAGCAGCATCTTTGGCAACCAATAGATCTCTAAAATGACTGGCCAACCCATTAATAAAATGATGTCCTTCAAACCCTTTTGACAAAACAGAATTATAGGCCATAAGAACCTCTGGAATATTATTTTCCAATAACAAATCAGTTATTTGAAAATACACGTCATAATCTAGTACATTCAAGTTCTGGGTAACTGCCTCTCTTGTTAAGTTACTACCCGAAAAACTAACTACCCTATCAAAAATAGAGAGTGCATCTCGCATTGCTCCATCCGCTTTTTGTGCTATAATATGCAAAGCATCATCATCGGCCGTAATATTTTCCTTAGCACAAATAGTTTTTAAATACTCTTTGGCATCTCTAACACCGATGCGTTTGAAATCAAATATTTGACAGCGTGATAAAATTGTTGGTATAATTTTATGTTTCTCAGTGGTTGCTAAAATAAAAATAGCGTGCGCAGGTGGCTCTTCCAAAGTCTTTAAAAAAGCATTGAATGCCGCTTGAGAAAGCATGTGCACCTCGTCAATGATATATACCTTATATTTTCCGGTTTGAGGCGGAATTCGAACTTGATCGGTCAAATTACGAATGTCATCTACAGAATTATTAGAAGCTGCATCTAGTTCGAAAATATTAAATGCAAAATCGTCGTTGGCATCATTACTATCCTCCTGATTTATTCGTTTAGCCAAAATACGAGCACAAGAGGTTTTACCAACTCCACGTGGACCAGTAAACAATAAAGCTTGAGCTAAATGATTGTTTTTTATAGCATTCTCTAACGTATTGGTTATGGCCTGTTGCCCTACAACGTCTTCAAAATTTTGAGGACGATATTTACGCGCTGATACTATAAAATGCTCCATTAATTACAATTGTTTACTAGAACAAAAATAGAAAACCCAATAACAACTCACAAACAAATTTAATTGAGAAAAATGAAAGTTGTAAACAATGGACAATTATCGCTGACAAGTGATATAATAGTATCTTTGAAAAAAAAGTAAAAAGATGGATTTATTTTCTCAATTAGATGATACACCTAGAAACTTGCTACCTAAACAAGGCACCGTTTTGTATCATGGATTGATACTGGATAAAAAGAAGTCGGATGACTATTATAACTATTTGCTGAACACTATAGAATGGAGAAATGACGAAGCAATTGTTTTTGGAAAGCGAATTGTTACCAAAAGAAAGGTTGCATGGTACGCTTCGCAACCTTTTGAATATTCGTATTCAAACATCACAAAAGTAGCTTTGCCTTTTACTGAAAAATTGATAGCGCTAAAAACCATCATAGAAAGAGAAACGAACGAAACTTATAATTCCTGTCTGTTAAACTTATACCACGATGGTACTGAAGGAATGGCTTGGCATGCCGATGGGGAAAAAGATTTAAAAAAAAATGGCGCTATAGCTTCTGTAACTTTTGGCGCTGAGCGAAAGTTTGCATTTAAGCATAAAGAAACCAAAGAAGTTGTATCACTTATATTGCAACACGGTTCTTTATTAGTGATGAAAGATGAAACACAAAGCCATTGGCTACATAGATTACCGCCCACAAAAATAGTGCAGAGACCCCGAATTAACCTAACCTTTAGAACTATTGAAAAGTGATTAGACCCTATTAAAAATATATAAAAATAGCATAGAAATAGATAAGATTCAATACCGATTAGAAAAACTACAAGAAGTTCTAGGTGTTACATCAAACAAAAGCTCAAAAACACCTATGAAAACCGTTTTTTCATTGAAAATCAATTAGGTATAAATACGTTCAACAACTATAGTCACGAAGCAACTAAAAACAAACAAGCACTTTTACTTGATATACCAAATATTATTGTAAATTTGGTAAATACGTCAAACCAAAACGATATAAAAATTATGGAAAACGCAGAGATAACTACGACTAGCGTTACTGTTAACGGATTGGTGTTGAGTTTGTCAGATTTTAAAAAATTTGATACCAACATTAAAAAAGAGGATAAGCCCCAAGGACCCTTGGTGAATATTTCTTTAAACGAAACAGCAACTAGTACAAATAAACCGTATACTGTTACAGTATTGGCTTATTTACCAAACCAAGTATTAAATCCTTTAGAACCACAGAACAGAACAGGTTTAGCATTATCAGGTACTGAAATTTATTTAAACTATTATGGTACTGTTGATGTTAATATATTAAAAGATGGGAGCCCTGTATCCATGAAATGTAGAGACTTTAGAGTAGAATTCAATTGTTTAGAAGAAACTCAAGACTATGATTTATACTATGTTCAATTTACCTATGAACTAGAACCAGAAGCAGGTTCTGTAGATGCAATTTTAGTTCGTGACCAAGATGATGATCCAGAAACGGATAGGGGTACAGTTACTGCACCTGCGGATGGTGAGTAGAGAAAAATTCCTTTTCTTTTTTACAACTTTATTGATTTTCTTACTTAGTAAAAATGGGTTTAGTCAAAATAAAGTAGCTAAAGACCTTGATTTTCTTAAGAGCAGAGGTAGTTATTTTTGTGCAAAAGAAAAAGAAGAAGTCTTTTGTAAGGCATTTCAGTTTTACTTGGATAAAAAGTTTGATTCTTGTTATGCTTACAGTACAAAGGCTTTAATGGTTTTAAAAAATGATAATGTTGAAAAAAAAGATATTCTTAATTATATTCAAGGAGCTTCGGCAATAAGAATGAGACTGCTGAAAAAGGCGTTATCGAGTATTTTACAAATCTCGGAAAGTGATAATTTTACGTCTTTAAAGCATCAAAAAATTGGTCGAATTTATTTAGGTTTAAAAAAGTTTAATAAAGCATTAGATCATTATGAGAAATGGGAAAAGAAAAGTGAGGTTGTAAGTTTAGAATTACAAAAAATTGCTTTTCATAACATAGGGCTATGTTATATTCACATTAAAAAATATGATAAGGCAAAAGATTATTTTTTAAAAGGACTTAAACTTATTAAACAACGTGATACTATTTCGTTGATTAGGTCGAAAATGGAACTTGGAAATATTTATTATAATCAATATTTGGATGAAGACGCGATTCCTTTGTTTAAAGAAGCTTATGCCTTAGCTAGTTCTTTTTCAGACCTAGATTTAAAGGAAAAAACAACACTGAACATGGCTGTTGTAGAGCGCAATAGAAAACGGTATAAACAAAGTGTTGATTATTATAGAGAGTATAATAAATGGAAGGATTCTATTTGGAATCGAGATAGAATATGGGAGCTTGCCGAACGGGATAAAAAGCTAGCATTGGCGGAAAAGCAACAAGAAATTACAATACAAAATGAAACATTAAAACGTCAAAAAGTGGTACAAAACAGTTTGTTATTAGGTGCCTCTGGTTTAATAATATTTATTATTGTTTTAGGATTCTTTTATAGAAAACTAAAAAAACAAAATGCACTGATTACGCAACAAAAAGAAGATTTGAATGCTGCCAATAAAACAAAAGATTATTTGTTTTCGGTGGTGTCTCATGATTTACGTTCACCTATAAATGCTATTAGATCTCAACATGAAGAACTAAGAAATCATATAGCTAATCGTGACTTCCCTGGTATAGAAAATGCTACCGAAGCAGCCATTGCAGTTACTGAAAGTACAAGTCATTTGCTTAACAATGTATTACATTGGTCATTAGAACAGAGTAATCAATTAATATTTGACACTAAAAGTTATGGTATAAAGCCTATGGTACAACATGTTTTGCATGATTATACTGCATTGGTTAAAGTTAAGGGTATTAGTATACATAGTACATTAGAAAATGTATTAGTAAAAGCTGATAAGGAGTCATTAAAAATTGTATTGAGAAACTTGTTAGATAATGCAGTTAAATACATGAATCCATCAGGTGAAATAATAATAAAGGCAGGTGTTTATTCAGAGACAGAGGCATGCATTACAGTGCAAGATACGGGTGTAGGAATATCAGCAGAAAAGTTACAAAAGATAAATGCTTTAAATGATCTCACCATCGATAAGATTGATAGGTCAAAGGGCGTTGGACTTGGTTTGTTACTTTGTCAAACATTGATTAAAAAGAACAATGGCCAACTCGTTTTTGAGAGTCAACTTGGAAAGGGAACCAAGATAACAATTTTGTTACCTAGAGTTATTGTGTAAGAAATGGTATTAAACTAGAGTAAAATGTATTGAAATATTCATGTTTCAATACATTTTTTTTATCGTATTGATTCGTTTAATAATCTCATCATATACAAAACAATAATAATCGTGGTATTTAGGAATTAAAACATTAGTAAGGTTTTGAGTTTTTTTGAGAGTTTCTAAATCAAACAGACCTAATTCTTCAACTTCTGTTTCTTGTCGTGTTAAACTTTCAACCGAAGTGTTTAGCGCTGCTATAAATACATGGTGGAATTCATTGTCAATAATTCCGTTTGGATGTGTTATCTGGTGTTTTCGTGTGCCTATTTTAATTAAATTTTCAGAGAAAATATCATAGCCTATTTCTTCTTTAATTTCCCTTACAGCGGCCTTAAGTATTGGCTCACCTGCTGCTATATGCCCAGCTACAGAAATATCCCATAAGCCCGGAAATACAGTCTTTGTTAATGCTCTTTTCTGAAGTAAAATTTCATGATTTGTAGTGTATAACCAAATATGAACTGTAGGGTGGAAGTAACCATATCGATGAGCTACAGACTTTAAACAAGTTTTACCTGTATATGTACCATTTTCATCGAGAATATCTATAAGTTCATCCATTTTGTTAGATTTCCCTCTTATTTTGTCAGATTAAAATTAGGATTATAGATTAAACCAATACTATTTCCAAAAGGATCTTTTACGGTTGCCGTTATGATTCCACCGCCAACATTATAAGGTTTTTCATGTTCTGTTGCTCCTAAAGCAATCATTTGTTTGTATGTTTCGTAAATATTTTCAACGCCCCAATAGGAAACAACACTTTCCGCTTTGTCTTTGATGATTCCATCATCGGATTGTAGGCCTAATTCATATCCACCAATAGTATATCCGACATAGAAACCCTCATCAAAATAAGGTTTGGTGTTAAAAACTTCCGTGTACCACTGTTTTGCTTCTAGTAGGTTACTCACCTTATAAATGGTTGTTCTAAGCCCTAAAAACTGATGGTCTTTCATTTAAGTAGTATTTTACCCGAATAGTGATACTCTAAGTAGTTTATAAGAAACGATTCCTTTATATAAATCTTGACATAGAATTTTTCAAGTGAAGAAACATCATTATAAACAAAGAATAAGATTAAACTTTCGATAAAGAAGCCTTAGTTTATAACGATGTTTCCATCAATTATTTGAAATAAGAGAAATCGTCTCCGTTTTCTATTTTTAATAAACTTTCATAAATCATTTTGATCACATTTTCTACATCATCTCTATGAACCATTTCAACAGTAGTGTGCATATAACGTAGTGGAAGTGAAATTAAAGCAGAAGCAACGCCACCATTGCTATAGGCAAAGGCATCTGTATCAGTGCCAGTTGCTCGAGATAATGCTGAGCGCTGAAAAGGAATTTTGTTAGCTTCTGCTGCATCAATAATTAAATCGCGCAATTTCTGCTGTACCGCAGGAGCGTAAGCAACCACTGGTCCTTTTCCCATTTCTAAATGACCTTCTTTTTTCTTTTCGATCATTGGTGTTGTTGTGTCATGTGTTACATCAGTAACAATGGCTACGTTGGGTTTAATAGTATGTGTAATCATCTCAGCACCGCGTAATCCAATTTCTTCCTGCACAGAATTGGTAATGTATAAACCGAAAGGTAACTTCTTTTTGTTTTCAAATAACAAACGAGCCACTTCCGCAATCATAAAACCACCCATACGATTATCTAATGCTCTACACACAAACTTGTTTTCGTTTAGTATGTGAAACTCATCAGGGTAGGTGATAACACAACCTACATGAACACCTAGTTTTTCAACTTCTTCTTTGGTAGAACAGCCACAATCAATAAAAATATTATCTGGTTTAGGAGGTTCTTCTTTTGTTTTACTACGCGTATGAATTGCTGGCCAACCAAAAACACCTTTCACAATGCCGTTTTTAGTATGAATATGAACTATTTTACTAGGAGCTATTTGATGATCACTACCTCCGTTTCTAATAACATAAATAAGTCCATTATCAGAGATGTAATTTACATACCAAGAAATTTCATCAGCATGTCCTTCAATTACAACCTTGTAGGGTGCTTCTGGGTTGATAACGCCAACAGCGCTACCATAAGTGTCAGTAATAAACTCATCTACATAAGGTTCGAGATAATTCATCCATATTTTCTGACCTTCCCACTCATATCCGGTAGGAGCTGCATTGTTTAAGTATTTTTCTAAAAAATCTAATGATTTCTGATTTAAAATTGATGTTGAAGCCATATTTTTTATGTATGATTATATAAATTATCCTTGAATTGTTAAGATATTAACTCCAAAACTTACGTTTTTCATTTAATTCTTCCTGCTCTTTAATTTGTTGAGGAGTAAGTACTTTTAGGAAAGAAGGATGCTGTTCAATTGCATATTGAATTTTCTCTACAATATCATCAATATTGTCATTTTCATAATCGATATCTAAAGGGCCTTTAACAATCATAGATTGTAAAACATTTCGCTTTTTTATTTGTAAGCCCTTTTTATCAAAAGATCTTCTAAAACCATCAATTACAATCGGAACAACAATAGGTTTAAATGTTTTTATAATATGAGCAGTACCTCTTCGAATAGGTTTAAAGGCAGTAGTAGTACCCTGTGGAAAAGTAACCACCCAACCATCATCAAGAGCTTTTCCAATATTAGAAATATCAGACATTTTTACTTGTCTATTAACATTTTTCCCAGCATTTCGCCATGTTCTATCAATAGAAATCGAGCCTGTATAAGCAAAAATTTTAGGCAAAAGACCTGAGCGCATAGTTTCTCCAGCGGCTACATAGTATATGTTTAATTTTGGATGCCATATGTAACCTATATTTCTAATGTTATCTGCACGACCTTTTAAAGAAGCGTTAAACACATGGAACATGGCGGCAACATCAGCGAAATAAGTTTGATGATTTGATATGAACAGGACATTTTGATCAGGGAGCTGACGTATGATTTCAGAGCCTTCAATCTGAAGGTCATTAAATCTACGATAACGTCCGTGAGAAATAACTCCTAATATCCGTATAAGCCATTTTTTTATCCATAAGATATGTCCGAAAGGATTTCTTTTAAATAAGGGCATGTTGGTGTGTTTTTCAATTTTAGTAATGCTAAATTACAAAAGAAAACGAAGAATGCTACTATTTAATCAAATCTTTAATTTCCGAGAGCATCATGGCGGTAGCACCCCATACATTGTAATTATTTAATTTAAAGCAAGGTACTTCAATGTTTTTCATATAAGAGGTGTTCATAGATACAGAAACAAGATTGCTATCGTTAAGTAAATCTGCTACTAATACCTCTATAACGGTAGCTACTTCATTATTGGGAATGAACTTAGGCTTGTGTTTACAAAAGCCCATGAAAGGAGCGACAATAAAGTTACTAGGCGGTATATAAGTATTCGATAATTGTCTAATGATGGTTATATCATCGTTTGCTATGCCAACCTCCTCATCGGTTTCTCTTAAAGCAGTTTCTTCCAAGGTACTGTCTTTTATATCCACTTTACCTCCAGGGAAACTTATTTGAGCTGAATGAGTGCCATTGTAGCTCGCTCTTTCAGTTAAAATAAATGTAGTTCTGTTTTGCTCGTCAGGATAAAATAATGCTAAAACAGCCGCTTGTCTAGGCGTTTTGTTTTGTATCATTTTTTCTGAATACTTTTTTCTTAATTCTGGTGCTAATTTAAACTGAGAGTCTAAACCACCTAAAGAACTGCGTTGAAAATGTTGTATTTGATCAATAAAATCAGAGAAAATCATATATGTACTCTATTTTAAAACAAACATATTATTTTAGCGTACAAATACCAATATTTTTTGGCGTATATTTTGTGTTTGACTAAAAGTAAAAATCTAATAAAGAAAGTATGGGGAAAGAATATAAATATAGAAAACTCGTTTTGAGTTTAATTTTTGATGCGATTGGTTATGTATCGTATTTAATTCCGGGTATAGGAGAATTGACAGACATAGTTTGGGCACCAGTATCAGCGTATTTAATGACCAAGCTTTATAAAGGAAATAAAGGGAAAATTGCCGCAGTTGTTTCGTTTATAGAAGAAGCCGTTCCAGGGTTAGATGTAATACCTACTTTTACTCTAATGTGGTTGTTTACCTATGTATTTACATCATCAAAAGAAAAAGAGAAAACAATTGAAGTGTAATAGCATTACAAGAACAGTTCAATTGTTTTAATGAATCTTTGATATATGCTTAATGTTTTTTATTTTTTCATGCTTAAAAAAGAAAAACGATAATTTATTCCTAGGTTAATGAAAGCGGTGCTAAGGTCTCCTCCTTTGGCTTTTACATAGCCAACAGCACCTCTAAAGTATAATTTATCAGATAGTTTATAATTTGCGCCAATACTGGGTTTTACAATAAGTCCCTGACCAGTACTTATACCACCTCCACCGGCTGCTCCTCCTAAAATTTGGGCAAAGAAAGAGGTACTATTACTAAATAAATTTGGAGACTGTATCCCAAAGCCAACAATACCTTCTGCATAAGCACCAGCATCTCCGAAATTGGCAAAGGATGTTTCTCCAGCGCCATAAATATATTTGTTTAAGAAAAAATTAAACTGCAAAGAAATTTGTTGCATGTTTTGTCTAAAACCACCATCTCTTTGTGCGTCAACATAAAGCTCTTGTTTGACAATAGTCTCTAGTCCGATAAATTTCCCTTCGGAAAAATTAGTCAGCTTTGATGTTATACCATCTTTGTCAACATAGTATTTTACGCCAAAACCAAAAGAAGAAGTGACAAAGTGAGAGTTTGGACTCATTAGATACCCTTTATTAATGGTTGCATACACATTATTGAATAGTTTTTGCTCAATTGAAATGTCAGGGTAAATTAAAAAACCTCCTTTAGTGTCAACACCTCCACCACCGCCGGCACCAATACCAAATTTAGCTAAGATGTTTGTGTTATTTTTGTTCATTGATAAGTGATAGCCACCTCCTAAAAATATGTCCATATATCCTGCTTTGATACCGTGGTATGCACCATCTGCTTTTACAAAAAATAAAAAACTATCAGTGAGGTAAGAATTTAGTTCGAAACCAGCTAAACGTATGGTTCGATCTTTGTAAGATCCTTTGGTGACATGAAGATTGTTTAAATGAACTAATAAAGAATATCGATTGCTAGGTCTATTCCATTCGGTGTTTTTTAAGTCGTTAAAAGAAGCCTCATTTTCTCGGTGACTAAATTTAGAGGTTTCGAAGGATAATGGGATTTGAATACCTGCATAAAATTGACTACTTTTTATGTCTCCTTTGTCAAAAAAGTTAATATAACTATATCCAGCGGTCGTAGAGAAATACTTGAAATCATACCCTAAAGTTAAATGAGGTAAAATAAAAGCACCACCACCATCAGGAGCACCAGCACCACCTCCGCCGCCGAAATGAATTCCAGAGTCAATAAATAATTTATTAGTTAATTTAAATTGAGTTCCTAAATTAACGCCTAAAGTAAAAAAACCACCTCTAATACCGGCAATTGCTCCATAAAACCCGACACCAGTGTATGCCCATTTGGAGATTTTTAGATTGTAATGTAGCCCAGAGAAATCCATATTTACTTCATTATTGGGCATAGTAATAGATAAAAAATCTAATTGACCAAAACCGAACTGGGTAGTTTTTTCTGGGGATTTTTCTTGTCCATGTATAAAACAAACACTCAATGTTAAGCCTAACATGAGTGTTCTTAGAATTATGTTTTTAAACATTTAAATATTACAAGTTAATTTTTAATGATGAATTTTCTTTCTTTGACCATTTACATATGACGCTATAAAAGCATCTTTAAAGCCAATTTTAATAAGTTCTTTTTTCAAATACTTAGCTTCACTTAGTGTAGAGAATAAACCTAAAGAATATTTAAAATAATTATTGTCTGAAGAAACAATTCCAGGGATTATTTTTTTGGAAACTAAAGGATATTTCTTTGAAGAGAAAACACCTATTTGAACGGAATAGATAGTACTACCTTTGGTGTTTTTTGAAACCTCACCTGCTACTTTTCCTAAATTCCCAGTAGTTAATGAAGATTTTGACCTCGTTTGTTTGTTCAATTTTTGCAAACTATCGATTACTCGTTTCGCCTCTTCCGCTTTAATTTCGGAAATATTGACATCATTTTCAATGATCATTCCATCACTGTTAAGTGTTCCACTAGCGAATAGATAAATAACCCCAAAAGAGAGTCCTAAAAAAATTCCTAGTAAAATAGCCAGTGTTCTTGATTTTTCCTTATGATGACTATATGTTTCTTGAAGCTCATTTAATTCCTTTTCAGCTTCCTCTCTCTTAAGTTTAGCTGCATCAATATCTTCTTGCATCAATTGGTACTTAGCTTCTTCTATAAATGGCATACCTCGTTTGTTTTAATTGTGATTTTTCGACTACTAAAATACAAATCTTTTTTAATTAATGTTTTTCTATTGTAATTATAATTCCTTTAGAGGCTGGCGTATTACTAATTCGAGCCTTACTTTTTATAGGAACCAATACATTAGCCTCAGGAAAATAGGTCGCGGCGCATTGTTTAGGGATGCTATATGGTATGACTAAAAATTTTTTCGCAATTCGTTGTTCTCCATTAAAATGACCAACTAAATCAACACTATCTAATTTTTTTAAATTTAATTTTTTCATATCGTAAGGGTTCATAAATACCACTCTGCGTTCATTTAAAACACCTCTATAACGGTCGTGTAATCCGTAAATCGTAGTATTGTATTGATCGTGAGTTCTAATTGTCATTAATAGAAACTCATCTTGATTGAGAACAATATCCGAAGGCTTGTTAATAGAAAAATTAGCTTTTCCTGATGAAGTAGGAGAGAAGTCATTATCTCTAGCATTGTTAGGAAGATAGAATCCTCCTTTTTGACGGACTTTTCTATTATAATTATTGAACCCTTTAATGGTAGCTTCTATTTTATCTCTAATTGAATCGTAATTAGAAATTAATTCAGACCATTTTACGGTTGATTTTTTTAAAGTTGCTTCTGCAATACCAGCAACAATTGCTGGTTCGCTTAATACATACTGTGAAACAGGTCTTAAATGTCCTGAAGATTGATGAACAACTCCCATTGAATTTTCAACAGTAACGAATTGTTTTCCATTTTTTTGAATATCTTCTTCCGAACGACCTAAGCACGGGAGTATGAGAGCCCTTTTACCATGTACTAAGTGACTTCTATTGAGTTTGGTTGAAATATGTACCGTAAGCTTACAATTACGCAATGCTGTAGCTGTAAATTCGGTATCAGGAGTTGCCGAAATAAAGTTGCCCCCCATTGCGATAAATACTTTTGCTTTATGCTGATGCATTGCTTCTATAGCATTAACAACATCATAACCGTGTTTACGAGGTGCTTGGAATCCAAATTCTTTTTCTAGCGACTTGATAAAAGTTTCTTTAGGTTTTTCCCATATTCCCATGGTTCGATCTCCTTGAACATTTGAATGTCCGCGCACAGGGCAAGTTCCTGCACCTTTTTTTCCAATACTTCCTTTAAGTAATAATAAATTTACAACTTCTCTAATGTTATCAACACCATTTTTATGCTGCGTTAATCCCATGGCCCAACAAATAATAATGTTATCATTATCAATTATTAATTGTGATGCTTTTTTTATTTCAGGAAGTGTAAGTCCAGTTTGTGGTAATAGTTCTTCTATAGTATACGTGTCTAAATCAGCTAAAAACTCATCAATACCATGTGTCTTTTCTTTGATAAACTGATGATTGAAAACGGAATTAGGTTGTTCTTTTTCCTTTTCCTTCATTAGCTTTAAGATGATTTTTAATAAAGCAACGTCTCCGTTAATTTTGACTTGTAGAAATAGATCGGTTAATTTTTGGCCTTTACCTAACCATTTTAAAGGGTTTTGAGGGTCTACGTAGTTCATTAAACCAACTTCTGGTAAAGGGTTTACAGTAATAATTTTACCACCCTTTTTTTTGGTTTCACTCAATGCAGTGAGCATTCTAGGGTGATTTGTTCCCGGATTCTGCCCCATAACAATTACCAAATCTGCATGATTAAAATCATCTAGAGTAACCGATCCTTTTCCAATACCTAATGTTTCTGACAAACCAGCACCACTACTTTCATGGCACATGTTAGAGCAATCGGGTAAATTATTTGTGCCAAATTGACGAACAAAAAGCTGGTACAAAAATGCTGCTTCGTTACTTGTTCTTCCAGAAGTGTAAAAAATGGCTTCGTCGGGTGAACTTAAACTGTTCAATTCTTCACCAATTAATTTAAAGGCATCTTTCCATGTAATTTCTTCATAATGCGCCCCCCCTTCCTTCAGAATCATAGGTTGGGTAATTCTTCCGCTTTTACCAATGTCAAAATCTGACCATTCTGAAAGTTCTGAAACAGAATGTGTGGCAAAAAACATGGGTGTAACCTTGTTTTTGGTAGCTTCTTCTGCAATGGCTTTGGCGCCATTTTCACAGTACTCCGCTAAAAAGGCTCGTTTTTCATCAGGGTCTGGCCATGCGCAACCGGGGCAATCGAAACCATTAGTTTGGTTTAGGTTTTTTAGTAAACTGATTCCTCTACTGATTCCTGTCTCAGAAAAAACATGCCGTAACGCGGATTTTATAGCTTTTATTCCAACAGCTTTTTGCGGAATATCATTTAATTCAATACCGGTTAATTTTTCTGGTGGTTGTGCATGTGATTTGTTAGTACTCATACTTTTATATATTGTGGGTTAGAGTATATCGTTATTTTATTATTTCTATTAAAACCTATAAGGCAGATACCAAATTCTTTGGCGAAATCTACGGCTAATGATGAACAGGCAGAAACAGCTATAATAATAGGGATTTTAGCAAAAAAGGCTTTAGAAACAATTTCATAAGAAACTCTACCACTTACTAACATCAACTTAGCTTTTTGTGTTTCGTGTTTATGAAGTAAGTTTCCGATACATTTATCTACCGCATTATGCCTTCCAATGTCTTCTTTACAGGTTAATAAGTTTTCATTGCTATCAAAAATAGCACAAGCATGGCTGCCACCAGAAACTTTAAATAAGTTTTGATGAGAAACCATTTGCAAAGACATTTTTTGTATTTCTTGCAGTGTTAGATTATAATTACTATTGATAGGAGCGCCTGAGACGAGTAAGTCACTAATCTCTTTTTTACCACAAATACCACACGATGAAACAGATAAGAGTGTTCGTTTATTTAAGTAACCTTTACCCAGGTTTTTTTTAGGAATTTCTATGTTTAGAATATCGTTATAGTTAGTATTAGATTCAACTGTTTTAACTTTGAAAGGCTCTTTAGTTCTATAAATGTCTTCAGCATATAAAAGACCACGTATTAGTTCAATATCATCTCCCGGAGTACGCATGACAACGGTATAAGGCTGATTATTAATGTTTATTTGCAATGGGGCTTCGATAACCAATGTGTCTTCTTGTTTGGAAGAACTGGTAAAAGTTGTTTTTATAGATTGATACGCTCTGGCTTGTTCCATAAAAATCAAAGGTAACGAATAAAAAAAATAAAAATAGAATTGAACTAGATTTTAATAATTAACTTTATAGTTTTGTTTTTAATTAGCAGAATAAAAGAGTGCGATAACAATGAGGCAAATTATAATTTTATATATAATTTTTAATAGTGCAGTGAGCTTATGTCAGGTAAAAGATACGATACCTAGTTTTGTTAACGACTATTATTTGGTGAAAGATGGTGATTCTTTAATGATCCAATTGAATGAAGTGTTAATCTTGCCAAAGCATAAATTTGGGTCGAGAATTGATGTACACTATTATTATTGGTTTAGAAAAAAAGTGTTTAAAGCATACCCTTACGCTATACTCGCCTCTAAAAGACTAGATAGCCTAAATCTAAGACTCACTAGAATTAAGTCTAAAAGGAAGAAGAAGCAATATG
>NZ_CM170137.1:127500-1435000 GCF_057220795.1 Tenacibaculum profundicola
CTATAACGGTCCTAAGGTAGCGAAATTCCTTGTCGGGTAAGTTCCGACCTGCACGAATGGTGCAACGATCTGGATACTGTCTCAGCCATGAGCTCGGTGAAATTGTAGTATCGGTGAAGATGCCGATTACCCGCAGCGGGACGAAAAGACCCCGTGAACCTTTACTATAGCTTCGTATTGACTTTGGATAAGTAATGTGTAGGATAGGTGGGAGACAATGAAGTGGCGTCGCTAGGCGTTGTGGAGTCGTCCTTGAAATACCACCCTTTGCTTATCTAGAGCCTAACTCAGCGATGAGAACAGTGCGTGGTGGGTAGTTTGACTGGGGTGGTCGCCTCCAAAAGAGTAACGGAGGCTTCTAAAGGTTCCCTCAGCACGCTTGGTAACCGTGCGTAGAGTGCAATGGCATAAGGGAGCTTGACTGAGAGACATACAGGTCGATCAGGTACGAAAGTAGAGCATAGTGATCCGGTGGTTCCGCATGGAAGGGCCATCGCTCAAAGGATAAAAGGTACTCCGGGGATAACAGGCTGATCTCCCCCAAGAGCTCACATCGACGGGGGGGTTTGGCACCTCGATGTCGGCTCGTCACATCCTGGGGCTGGAGAAGGTCCCAAGGGTTGGGCTGTTCGCCCATTAAAGTGGCACGCGAGCTGGGTTCAGAACGTCGTGAGACAGTTCGGTCTCTATCTGCTGTGGGCGTTAGAAATTTGAGTGGATCTGACTTTAGTACGAGAGGACCGAGTTGGACTGACCTCTAGTGTATCTGTTGTCTCGCCAGGGGCACTGCAGAGTAGCTACGTCGGGAAGGGATAAGCGCTGAAAGCATATAAGCGCGAAACCCACCACAAGATGAGATTTCTTTAAAGGGTCGTGGAAGATCACCACGTTGATAGGCTATAGGTGTAAGTGCAGTAATGTATGTAGCCAAGTAGTACTAATAACCCATAGGCTTATGTACGTATCCCGACCTTCGGGTCGGGAGACAACTCTTTGATTACAAACGATATGATTTTATCAATATGTTAACTTATACAGTTGAAATATACTGCAACAATTTAAGGTGATTATAGCAATGGGGCTCACCTCTTACCATTCCGAACAGAGAAGTTAAGCCCATTTGCGCCGATGGTACTGCCACTGGTGGGAGAGTAGGTCGTTGCCTTTCTTTTAAACCCTCATTACATACAAAGGTAATGAGGGTTTTTTTTGTGCTTTAAAACCAATTACCATTTGATTTATTATAAATAATATTTAACATCTTTAAATAGAATATTGAGTTTCTGTTTGAATATTATGTTTTTTAAGCTATATTTATGTTTATATAATAATAATAATGAATAAAGTCCCTGATCTATCTAAATTTGATGAAATATCAAATAATGATGATGAATTTAAAAGTTTAATGTTAGGAATTATAAAAAAAGAATTCCCGATAGAGAAAGAGGCGTTTTTAAATTCATATCGAAAGAAAAAGTATAGAGAGAGTGCTGAAATTGTTCATAAATTAAAGCATAAGATAAGTCTTTTGAACTTAGACGAAGGATATGTTTTAGCTGTTCAATTTGAGAAGCAGTTGTTTGATCATTCTCCTACGTTGTTCGATGATTTTGTTATTATTTTAGAAATAATTGAGAAATTCCTTAAAAAAAAATAAATGATAAATTCAATAATTATTGATGACGATGAACTAGCTAGAGCGATCATCGAACAATATTGCTCTAAATTAGACTATGTTTCTGTTTTGCAAACATTCAATAATGCCTTAGATGCTATCGATTTTATTAATAAGAATAAGATAGATTTAGTGTTTTTGGATATTCATATGCCAGAGTTAAATGGTTTTGATTTTATTGATAGCTTAAATATCCCTCCTAAGATCATTTTAATAACTTCTGATGAGAACTTAGCTTTAAATGCATTCGAATATAAGTGTATTGTAGATTACTTGGTTAAACCTATTAAATTTCCTAGATTTATCAAAGCAGTTACAAAAACAGATATAAATAGCAGTAACGGAACTATTAATCAGGAAAGCAAACAAGAAGAAAGTAATAATGAATTGTATGTAAATATCGATAGAAGATTGGTTAAAATTTTAATTTCAGATATTTATTTAATCGAGGCTAAAGGAGACTATATTAATATTAAGACAGAGGCAAAGAACCATATCGTACATACAACGATGAAGAAAGTTGAAGAGAAACTTCCTGAAGATCTCTTTTTAAAGATACATAGATCTTATATTATTAACCTTAAACAAATTATCGATATTGAAGATAATAGCGTTCTTATAAAAAAAGAGGTTATTCCTGTAAGTAGATCGAATAGACCTGAACTTATGAAACGACTTAATTTGTTGAATTAAAAGATGGATTTAACAGTTGTCTTCCAGATGATTATACTGTTAAGTATAAATGTGTTGTGATCACAGGAATAGTGATTACAATGAACTTTCATTAATTAGCTTAATATGTTTAAAGACGTTGTTTTAGTTAAGGGTAGCGGTGGCTTAGAGTGTTTTTTATCAAACTTAATCATGATGGTATTTTAAAAAAAACATGGCTTAAATGAGTTCATCTACTGGGTTGCTTATTATTCCGGTGAAATCATAATGGTCTTTGAAAATTGTTTAAAACTTATGCGTTTTTAACAATAAAGAAAGGTTTTAAGAGTGTTTTCGGATGTAGTTAGATGAACCGCTATAATTTATTTTAAATGCCTTAAAATAATTAAAATTGCTTCTTTGTTTTGTTAATAGACTAGTATACAAATTATTTTGGTATATATGTTTCTACCATGCTACTTTATAAGGGACTAATACGATTTACAAATAAATATTTCGCATATCTATTATTTCTTTTGTAGCTATTTTTGCGTTATAAAACTTAACCATAGCTTGGCTATGCTAAAGTTTTATGCCTTAAACTAACTTAAAATAATTCAATACCTATATACGAAATATGTATCTGTAAATCGTATAATCATTTTAAAAGACAACTAAAATTGACGTTATTTGTGATAAATATTGGTCTATAGATGATACCATAGTACGCTGAATTTTTGCTATTACTTTAAGGGTATAATGGCGCTTTTTATTTGAAATTACCATAAAAAACTTAAAAATGGGAGAAAATCATATCAAGTAAAACACTATAAAACCAAAGCCTGTAAAGGTTGTGTTTTAAAAGCTGAGTGTACTACCAATAAATTAGGAAGAACTATTGAAAGAACAGAATACCAACAATACATAACAGAGAATAATGAAAGAGTAAATGTAAATCCAAGTTATTACCGCACAAGCAACAAATTATAGAGCATCAATTTGGCACCTTAAAACGGCAATGGCACTTTGATTACGTGTTAACAAGAGGGAAAGAAAAAGTAATGGGTGAGGTTTATTTGGTATGTATCACTTACAATCTTAGGAGACTTATGTCTATTTATGACTTTAAAACGATAATGGTCAAATTAAAAGCCCATTTTTGTCTTTATTTCGACGAAATAAAGACTTTTTTACCTCTAAAAAACTCATTTTCAGAAAATCAGTTCAATTTTTATCTTTTTAACAATAGAAATAATAATTCTTTTTTATTTTCACCAAACTAATAGGAGTTATTACACAGACTCACGTTGTGTGTAATGCAAAAAAAGTAAACATTCGAGAAATAGATTGACTGAAAATTTGCATTTTTTTAACACTTCTTTATTCAATTTTACTAAAAAAGAATAGATGAAAAAAATAATTATAATATCAATCTTACTAAATTGCTCAATTTCTACTTTTGGACAAAAAAATGAAAAAGTAAACTTAATACAAGTTGATAGTACTTGGGGCAAAGAAATTATTCAAGTACCTTTTTGGTTTGCTCCAGAGATTAATTATAAAGGCTATGAAGATATCAGATTTGCAAAAGGTTGGGAGGAAATAGATAGTCCTGGTTTTTGGACTCTTGCTTTTGTTTGGGATATAAATTTAAAGGCTAAACCTACAACAAAATTCTTTGAAGGCAATCTTAAACTCTATTTTGACGGATTAATGAAAGTTGTTAATGAAGATTCATTATTAATTATCCCCAAAACTAAAGCGTTTTTTAAAGAAGAAAAACAAAAAAATGGAATTACAACTTTTACAGGAACAGTAGAAACTTATGATGCATTTACAACTAAAAAAATGATAACACTACGTGTTACAATAGAAAGTTATTATTGTGAAAAAACTAAAACATATATACCTTTATTTAGATTTTCTCCAAGAGATTTCAAGCACAAATCTTGGACTATGCTTAACCAAGCAAAACTTAGTACTAATATATGCAATAACTAAATTTATTATTTTTAATACAGTCTAAATAACCTCAAATTAAAAACTGGACTACCTAGTAAATTTGATGTCATTTGTCTTAGCCACATTTTTAAAGTTAATGATTTCAATTTCTAGTTCTCTTTTAGCTGGAGTTTTGCATCCTATTGCTGAAATAATTCTTTGATTTTCATTCATTTTTAGATTTGAATGTTAGCCTGATTAATAGAATCATTTGTGTTAATTGTACTAAAATGATTACAAAACTGCCCTGTTGTTCTTCCGCTTGAGTGGTACTTATAGTTCATTAAGCGATATTATATTGCATTTTGTCGAAACAAATAGAAAAATAGCAATTATTTATGGAGTTTTGATATAGGTCTAACTCTAAACTTTTCACCATGCTAAAAATAAATTATTTAAAAGGAAAATATGAAATAGAAGGAAGTCTAGTTCTTGAAAATTCAAGAAGTCTATTGAAATATTTTGAATTACTCTTAAAGTATGATTCTCAAATAACGGTAAACTTGAAAAAACTTGTGGAAATTGATCAGTACGGATTAGAAGTCTTTAAAGAATTATATAAAAAAGCAATTAATAAGAATCAAAAATTTAATATTTTCTCTAAGGTTAATGAAAAAATTTCATGGATATTAAATGATCCAAAGTTAAATGGAATAATAAAAAAATAACAATAAATAGATAATTGAATACCAAAGATATAATATCATTTAGGATGAGGGGTGTTATATAGGTTATGGAATTGATCAGTAGTTAGTTATGTAGGTATCTGTAGAAGTTATATAGAGATAAAAGCCATATGATTTTTATCATAGTTTTATATGAATTTAATGATGTATGTTTATAATTTTCATCTATAAAATATAGTCTAAAAGGCTATAATATAGATGATTAAAAAGTATTTAAGAGCATATAATAGCACACCAAAATAGCACCTCTAGTTACTTTACTATATACTTGAAGAAAGAGCATGTGCGTAATGGTAAAAGAGGTTTTAAACTTACTTAACACAATAAAATAGAGCAATATCCCTGTCTCATTTTTTAATTGCCCCCCGAATTATGCTATAGAACTTCGTCATAGGTAAGTGCCATAAGAGCAAGTACTTTTCAATGTTAGCATAGCGCAACTATGGATAAATTTAAAAGTATAACGAAGAGGTTAATTTTACAGTGGTTTCATCTTGTAACAGATTTTCTATTGTATAATCTCGAGTTAAATATCTATATATTCAGTTTTTTATAACATCTAGATTCATTATAAAATTAACTTGGGTATGAAAACTAATCTAAGGATATTAACATTTCAACTATGCTAAAAACTATGTTAACGATTTTTGGGATAGAACAACTATGAGGTAGGTTATTTTTAAATATATTAAAACTATAAATATGAAGGTAGGGATAATCATTCCATGTTATAATGAGGAGAATAGGTTGAATATTATGACATTTAGAAAGTGCTTAGGAGATTTTGATAATTTTCATTTGTGTTTTGTGAATAATGGAAGTACCGATGGAACATTAGGTATTTTAATTGATTTCAAGGAGGAGTTCAAGGAAAGAATCACCGTAATTAATATGAGAAAGCACAAAGGAAAATCTACTGCAATACGAGTTGGTGCGCGTTACTATTATAGTATTCCTTCAATTGAATACGTAGGGTATTTGGATGCGGATCTGTCAACAGACTTTGATGATTTTGATGACTTATTAAAGAATTTAAAACAAAACAGAAAACTGTTAATGGTTTTTGGTTCAAGTAAAAATGGAAATCAGAACGTTAGAAGAAATTTATTTAGAAGATTATTATCAATAATAGTAATGCTTTGGCCTCAAGTAGTATTAAAACTTCCTATTAGAGGTGTTCATTAATATCAACGATTGTAGTTTGATATCATATCAGAAAAATCTATAATTATAATAAAAAGGTAATCTTTGTTAGAGCAGTATTTGGTACTTTGAAAAAAAAACTTGATTACAAGGTTATTTCTTCAGTGCAAAGAAAAAAGTACTTCCTTTATGAAGTTCACTTTCAACCCAGATTTTGCCATTATAGAGATTTATGATTTTTTTCACAATAGAAAGGCCAATTCCTGTTGAATTTTGACTCTGTTTTCCGAGTGTTTCAAAAACTTTAAAAATTTTATGGTGATATTTTTTATCAATACCAACACCGTTATCTTCAATAGAAAAAACATATTTTCTTGGAAACTCCTTAACATCAATAATGATATAACCTTTGTTTTTATCATTATATTTAATTGAATTACTGATTAAATTTTGAAATAACTGTTGGAAACGATATTTATCACCGTTAACAGCGGGTAGTTTTCTTTTTAGTTCTATTTTGATATGATTTGGAATAAAAATAGTTTCAATGATTTCTCTAACTACTTTATCAAGGTCAACCTGATGACTTGTTTTATCAATTTTATCGATACTCGAGTATTTTAAAATTCCATTGATGAGCGCATCCATTTTATCGATTTTTTTGAGTAGTAAGTCACAATTAGTCATAGTTTCATTATCAAACGTGTTTTCATTATCTTCTTTAATCCATGAAACTAAAGCAGCCATGCTTCTAAGCGGTGATTTTAAATCATGTGATACAACATGGGCAAAACTTTTCAATTCTTCATTATTTCTTTCCAGTTTAATTAATAAATTGTCTTTTTCCTTTTCTGCTTTTTTTTCTTTCGCTAAACTGATGGCACTATTAAATTGGGCAGAGGCAAGGTTGGCAATATTTTTGAAAACTTCTATATGTTCATCATTAAAATAGTTTTTTTTACTATTTTCAGAATCAATAATACCAATAACTTTACCATTGGCAATAATTGGCATAGCCAATTCAGATAAACGAAAACAATCATCTACCTGATAGTCATCATTAATAGAAGTATCGTTAATTAATTGATGCTTTCCTGTTTTTGCTGCAATGCCGACGATACCCTTACCAATAGCAACACTTTGTGGATTTGTTACAGTATATCCATCTTTTGTTTTATTTATATAGGCGGCAATTTGAGTGAGTATTTGGGTTTCATTATTTAGAGCATACACAACGCAATCTTCTAGTTTTAGATGATTGGCTGTATTTCTTGCTATTTCCCAGGCAATTTCAAATAAATCTCTTTTACCTAAGATAGAAACTGAAAGTTTGTTTAATGCATTAAGCATTTTAGTTTTTTTATCAATCTCTGTGATATTTTCTATAAGTGCCACTTGATATTTAACTTCTCCTTTTGTATTTCGAACAGCACTAACATTGGTATTACACCATACATAGGTGCCGTCTTTTCTCTGATATCTTTTTTTTAATGCAAAGATGTCTATTTGATTACTCTCTAAAAGCTCAATTTGTTTTGTGGATTTGGCAATATCATCTGGGTGGGTTAGGGTTTTGTTGATATCCATGCTCATTAGTTCTTCATGAGAATATCCTAATAAGTCCGTTAAAGATTTGTTTATTTTAACAAGCCTGCCTTTTTGTGATAACACGATACCTAGAGGTGAACTATCTACTATTAATTTTAACTGAGTAGTTTGATCGTCAAGTAAAGCTTCAATTTTTTTATTGGTTTCAGATAGTTCCAATGATTTTTTTTCCAGAATTTCTTCGGTTTTTTTTCTGGCTTGACGTTCTCTTTCCAGAGCTTGCTTCAGTAATGTTATTTTTTCATCTGACATATTTATAAAACGGTGTTTTTTCTATGATAGCAGTTATTAGTTTTTCTATAGTTGTATTATAAGTACTAGTATAGGTAAGATACGCCAATATTTCGGATAGGTATCCAACAATCTTTTTGTTATGACTTGTTTGTTGCATTCTTGTATAAGAAACCCCTGGCTTAGGGATGATTTTGCGAATTGGGGCACAAGTATATACTTGTGCAGTTGATAAAAAGTTAAATTTAATGTTACTGACCTTTAAGGTATGGGAATAACTTTCGTTTAAAAGAGTAAAGAAGCAGGGTTCATAAACAGAGAGAGGAGAAAGTATTTCAATATTGGGGTTTTGACAAAAAAGAACAGGTTTAGCAATTTCAATTCTTACTACTGGGTTAACTATTTTGAAAAACGTGGTAAATAGTATCACTTTCATCTTTAGTTTACATTAACTTTTTTTACTAGAGATGAATATAAGAAAAAAACTACAAAGTGACTATCTCATTTATAGACCAATACATAATTATTTTTTCAATCTGAGTAACATAATCATGGTAATGTAATGGTTTAACTACGTATCCAGCGATTCCTATTTTATAGGCATTTATCATATCTTGATGATTGTTGGATGTTGAAAACACTACTGTTGGGATAAATTTTAAATTTTCGTCTGATTTTAAAATAGTTAAAAACTCCAAGCCATTCATTTTTGGCATATTAAGATCGAGAAGAATTAAATTAGGTAACTCCTCTTTACACTTGATTAAAGCCTCTTCACCATTACTGGCTTTCAGTATGGTATGATTGGAGTTTAACTTCTTTAAAGCTCTTTCAAATTTCAATTTTTCTATTTCGTCATCTTCAACTAATAAAATTTTTAAGTTCATAACTTTTGGTATGTAGGGTTTTAGTAATAACAAATATATTTTTTTTTTCGCGATAATCGGATTATCAGGAGTTAGTATTAACTAGTCTATAGATGAATAGTAAATATGTATCGTTAAACGGTTGTGACCTAAAATTTAATAAAATTCTCTTGATCTTAGTTTATACAGTACGAAAACAACTAATAAAAAGTTACTCGTATAAATAGTAATACCATTTACAGATACATATTTCGTATATAGGTATTGAATTATTTTAAGTTAGTTTAAGGCATAAAACTTTAGCATAGCCAAGCTATGGTTAAGTTTTATAACGCAAAAATAGCTACAAAAGAAATAATAGATATGCGAAATATTTATTTGTAAATCGTATTACAGTGCTAGTCCTAAAAATAATAGGAATTAATAAAATTTTGTTTATTGATCATTATAGATTTACTGCCGTTGAATGATTGTTTTGTATGGGTTACAATCAAAGCAGCATTACTTTAAAGCCATCAAAAGACAATTCGTAGAAACAATATTTTGACATGGGATTGGTGTAAACATAAAAAAAGGAGTTCAATTGAACTCCTTTTTTAAATTTATCTGATAATTGTTTGTTTTCTATCAGGTCCTACAGATACTATTTGAATAGGAACTTCGGTTTCTTTTTCTATAAAGGCGATATAATCTTGTAAATTTTTAGGTAATTCATCATTAGAAGTCATACCAGTTAAGTCTGCATCCCAACCTTTAAATTCAGTGTATACAGGTGTTACGTTTTCGGGTTCAATATTGTAGGGTAAATGAGAAATTTCTTCTCCTTTATACAAATAAGAAGTACATACATTTAAAGTATCGAAGCCAGAAAGTACATCTCCTTTCATCATCATTAATTTGGTAACTCCATTTACTTGAACTGCATATTTCAACGCAATTAAATCTAACCATCCACATCTACGAGGTCGACCTGTGGTTGCGCCAAATTCATGGCCAACACGAGCCATGGCTTCACCATTACTGTCAAATAATTCAGTAGGAAAAGGTCCTGAACCGACTCTTGTAGTATAAGCTTTAAAAATACCAAAGACATCTCCAATTCTATTCGGAGCAATCCCTAAGCCAGTACAAGCACCGGCAGCTGTTGTATTAGAAGAGGTAACAAAAGGATAGGTTCCAAAATCAATGTCTAATAAAGATCCTTGTGCTCCTTCTGCCAAAATAGTTTTACCTTCTTTTATAGCAGTATTTAAAAACTCCTCAGAATCAATAAATTGTAGACTTTTTAATTTTTCAATACCTTTTATAAACTCAGCTTCTAATTCTTTTAAATCAAACTGAATATCTACATCAAAAAACGCTAACATTTTTAAATGCTTTTCAGTTAATTGATCGTATTTCTCTTTCCAGTTGTCTAAATCCAAATCACCTACACGCATACCGTTTCTTCCGGTTTTATCCATATAAGTAGGACCAATTCCCTTAAGAGTAGAACCAATTTTAGCCTTTCCTTTAGAGGTTTCTGAGGCAGCATCTAACAAACGGTGTGTTGGTAATATTAAATGTGCTTTGCGAGATATAAGTAATTTAGATGTGTAATTGATGTTATGGGTATCTAAATTTTCTAATTCCTTTTTAAAAATAACAGGGTCAATTACAACACCGTTACCGACTACGTTCAAAGCGGTTTTATGAAATATTCCAGAAGGAATAGTATGTAAAACATGTTTATTTCCGTCAAATATTAAGGTATGTCCAGCATTAGGACCTCCTTGAAAACGTGCAATAATATCGTAGTCTTTTGTAAGTACATCTACAATTTTACCTTTTCCCTCGTCTCCCCATTGAAGTCCGAGTAATAAATCTACTGCCATTAAGTTGTGAGTTGTTAAGTGTTTAATATATGTTGTTGTTAATCTTGTTTTTTCTTAGTTCCATAGAAGTATAAAGAATGATTGTGAATATCAATATCAAAGACTTCTTCAATCGTTTTCTTAATAATCTGTATTCTTGGATCACAAAATTCTTTAACCTCACCAGTATCTGTTAAAATAACGTGATCATGATTTTTGTCAAAGTAACATTTTTCATATCGAGCCATTGTTTGTCCATCAAACTGATGCTTTCTTACCAAACCACAGTCTAGCAACAAATCGATAGTGTTGTATAAAGTAGCTCTACTAACACGATAATTTTTGTTTTTCATTTTGATGTATAGTGACTCAATATCAAAATGCTCATCAGCATCATAAATTTCTTGTAAAATAGCATAGCGTTCAGGCGTTTTACGATGTTTTTTTTCCTCTAAATACGAGGTAAACACCTTTTTTACAATTTCTTGATTGTCTGTGGAGTTATTCATTCTATTAGAATTTTAATAAAACGCAAATTTACGGTTATTTATTGATAAAAATGCAAGATATTAAAAATGATATTTACAAAGCATTCACACGTTCTACCTTTTGAACACCATCTACCTTTTTTATTTTATCGATTAATTTATTCAATTGTTCTTTATTTTTTATACCTAAAGTTAAACTTCCTTCAAAAACACCATCATCACCGGCTATGTTTATACCATAAATATATACATCCATATTATTTGAAATAATGCGGGTAATATTATTAGCGATTCCCTTTTTATCGATACCAGAAAGTTTTAAAGAAGCCTTGAATTCTTGTTGAGTTGAGTCTATCCATTTTGCAGGCATTATCCTGTAGGCGTAGTTAGACTGCAAGGAGATAGCATTGGGACAATCATTTTTATGAACCTTAATCCCTTCACTTATAGTAACAAAACCAAATACTTTATCACCGGCAATAGGAGTACAACATTTAGATAGCGTATAGTCTAAAACTTGTTCATCCTTACCAAAAACTAGGGAGTCAAAATTACTGGTGATTTCTTCTTTATCGGTAACATTTTTTCCAGGATGCCTATTAAAAGTACTTCTTATAAAACTCATTAAAGGGCCACTTCTTTGTGCCACAAATTCTTTGAGTTTCGTATTGTCTATCGCGCCATTACCAATTCTGTAAAATAAATCAAAACTCGTTTTTAATCCAAAATAACTTGCGATTTCATGAATGTTTCTCTCATTGGTGGCTATTTTCAAGTGACGAAGTTTACGCAGTAAGATAGCTTTTCCTTCTTCAGCGATTTTCTTTTCTTCGGCTTTTAAAGCTGATTTTATCTTCGTTCTTGCACGGGCAGTTAAGACGAAATCTAACCATCTAACATTTGGTTTATTGTTAGCGGCAGTAAGAACTTCAACTTGATCTCCACTATTTAGTTTATGACTTAATGGAACCAGTTTTCCATTAACCTTTGCCCCTCGACATTTTAATCCTACATCGGTGTGCACAGAAAATGCAAAATCTAAAGCAGAAGCTCCTTTTGGAAGCGATTTTAAATCTCCTCTTGGCGTAAAAACATAAATTTCTTTTGCGTAAAGATTAAGTTTAAAATCTTCCACAAAATCTACGGCATTTATGCTTTGATTTTCTAGGGTTTCTTTTAAGCGATTTAACCATCCTTCTAATCCATTTTCATTAACATTAGCTTGCTTATACTTGAAATGAGCGGCATATCCTTTTTCGGCGATTTCATCCATTCTTTGCGACCGAATTTGAACTTCAACCCATTTAGATTGTGGCCCAATGACAGTGATATGAAGCGCTTCATATCCCGTAGACTTAGGTTGAGATATCCAATCGCGCAAGCGGGCAGGATTTGGTTTAAAAAAATCAGTTACAATGGAATATATTTTCCAGGCATCAAACTTCTCATCTTCTGATGTTGGGTTATAAATGATTCGAATAGCGAATTTATCATAGACTTCATCAAAGGTTACGTTTTGTTTTCGCATCTTTCTTCTAATAGAATAGATAGATTTAAAACGTCCTTTTACTTCGTAGGTAAATTCCTTCTGGTCTAGAGCTGACTTAATGATATTCGTAAAGCTGTCTATATATTTTTGTTGTCCTTCCTTGCTATCTTTAATTTTGTTTAAAATATCTGTATACACATCTGGTTCAGTATATTTTAGCCCTAAATCTTCTAGTTCGGTTTTAATATTGTATAAACCTAGCCTATGTGCCAAAGGAGCATAAATATATAAGGTTTCAGAAGCTATTTTAACCTGTTTATGAGGAGGCATAGCATCCATGGTTAGCATATTGTGAAGTCGATCAGCAATTTTTATTAAAATAACGCGGACGTCATCATGAAGTGTAAGAAGCATTTTTCGAAAGTTCTCTGCCTGTATTGAATAATCTTGCTCCTTTCTTAAATTAGAAATTTTGGTAAGACCACTTACTATACGAGCTATGTTTTCACCAAATAAGCGCTCCATGTCATTAAGAGTGTACTGAGTATCTTCTACAACATCATGCAGCAGAGCAGCGGCTATAGAAGTAGCACCAAGGCCAATTTCATAAGCTACAATTTTAGCAACTGCAATTGGATGATATATGTATGGCTCTCCAGTTTTTCTCCGTTGTTCAGAGTGCGCTTCAAGTGCTATTTCAAAGGCTTTACGTATAGATTTTTTATCATCTACAGATAAAGTTTGGTAAGTGCCTTTAAGTAAATCTTTATATCTTCTCGCTATTTCTTTATTCTCTTCTTCTATCGTTGCATTATAACTCATACACTTATTTTTTTTGTTCAATATAGGGTTTCAAAATGGAAAATAATATAAAGAATTTTATTGGGCAAGAATTTATTGAAAATGTTCCCTTTGTTTAGGTCAAATATAACTTTAATTTGGTGTTTGCATATGATTATCTACAGTTAGCATTGTTATTTTCTTTCTTGTTTACTGTTAGTGATAGCTACAATTTGAGGGTAAAAAAAGGAGATGAATTAACATCTCCTTTTTTAAATAGGGTATTTTTTTAAAAATTATTTTTTGATAAATTTTTGAACCATAGATTCTTCACTATTTGTGAGCTCTAATAAGTAAACCCCAGTTTTTAAATTGTCTACGTTTATTTGGTTTGATCTCAAGTTTCCTTTAGATATAGTTTGACCTAATACCGTTGATATTTTATATGCTACGTTTTTTGTTTCGTTATGATGTAATTCAATAGTTAACATATCTCCTGATATCGGATTAGGATATATTTTGAAATCGGATTCAAATGACGTTAACCCAGAATCGTATTGACGTAAAAGTGTAATGGTATTCTTGTGTTGTTCACCTTTTGAAAGTCCAGCTGATATTTTTCCTGTAATGGTAACTTGATCAATATAAATTTGGTCTGCGTTCCCTGATGCATCATTTTGAAAACGGAATTTGGCGTTTTCTGTAAAATTATATGTTGCTTTATCTAATGTAACAGTGGCTGTGTAGAAGTATGTATTCTCAAAGTCAATACCACTTACATAGGTCTCAACTGTTTGCCAAGAATTACCATCATAATAACGTAACCAGAAATCTTCTCCGTATTCCATACTGTAAGAGTAGAAGTAGAACTCAACATCAACAGTATCATAAGAAGATACATCATATGATTCAGAAGTCATAGAAGAAGAAGTTCCTGAGTTATCTCTTAGACGGATAGAGTAGTTTCCTTCATACGAAAATGAACCAGAATACCGAGCACAATCTCCACCTCCATCAGTCCAGTTGTCATACCCATTTTCAAAATACGATTCAGATACTATTGTTGATGAATTTGAAGGCATAGATTTGGTAGTTACACCTATAACGTTACTCGATTCAGATAAGTTGTCAGCTTCGTCTCTTGCTTTTATAGAAAATGTATAATTTGTACTAGGGCTTAGTTCAGTTATAGTGTAACTTGTGTTAACAACGGTGGCAATTTTTGTGTTTCCACTGTATACTTCATAAGCTGTAACGGCAACGTTGTCAGTAGAAGAAGCCCAGTTTATATCAGCACTAGTTTGGGTAACATTAGAAACAACTAAATTTGATGGAGCAGTAGGAGCTGATGTGTCGGGAATGGCTAATGTGGTAATATATACTTTATTACTGAAATTAGAATGATTATTGGCTGCATCTATCGCTTTAATTGAATAATTGTAAGCTGTTTCGGTGTTTAAATCTGTAACCAAAAAGTTAGTAGCGGTAACCGTTCCTATTTTGGAATCATTTTGATAAACATGGTATCCTGTAACTTCTATATTATCCGTAGCTGCTGACCAAGTTAATTGAACTGATGTTTGTTCGATATTTGAAGCAACCAAATCTGTTGGAGTTGTTGGAGCAATAGTGTCTATAGACGAGTCTCCCTCTATAGAGTGGTCTCCTAAACCATTAAAGGTGTTTGTAGCCAAAACATTCCATTCAGAAGAACTGTAAGATGAATTAGGAGATTTTATAGTGCTTTTTCTCTGTAAGGTTTGGTCTTTTGCAAATATACTACTACTGTTCGGATCACCGATTAAGTCAATCAAAGTAGCACCTTTGAAGAGTGCTACGGCATCATTTCCATTAAATGACATGATGCCATTACTGGTTATATTGGCCTTATCCAATATTTCTGATGAAGCATTACTATGTGCAATAACATATACACTTTCATTTGCTAGGGTACCACTTAGATTTAGGGTGCTAGACCAAGAACCTCCTCCATTTGTGCTCTTTTTAATAGAGTAATTTGATAAATCCAAAGAGTTTCCTGTAAAATTGGCAATTTCAATAGCTTTGTTATAAGAACTACCTTCTATATATTCGGAAATTAACAGCTCGGAAGTAGTTCCATTTCCATCTGAATTCCCTGATAATGTTGTTACTTGAACCGAATTACTTGATACGGATACATTTCCTGCGTTATCATATGCTTTTACAGCAATATTATAAGTAATACCAGGTGTAAGGTTAGTAATTGTGGTGCTGGTTAGTGTTGTGTTTCCTATTTGAGTAGGACCATTGAAGATATTATATCCTGTAACAGTTATATTATCCGTAGAGGCTATCCATGATATATCTACAGAATTTTGCGAAATATTAGAAGCAACTAATTCTGTTGGAGCGGTGGGGGCTTGTGTATCTGAATCCCCTCCGTTACCAAATAGATCTTCGGCTTGCGGACCACCCCATATTTGTGTAGCAAAAGCAGGATTATCAATAAAAGGATTTCTATTTCCTTGCAATTGTTCTAATACTGGATTACGTTGTTTTTCAAGGGTAGAAACAGGGTCTTCAGCATTCCATTCCAAGAAAAGTTCGATCATATTTGCATCTGTTACGACAGGAGTTCCGACACCTACATTTGAAGGTAATGTTTGATCCCCATAGCGAAGATACATATACATCATCATACGAGCAACATCACCTTTCCATTCGTCACCTGGGTACCAGTGTCCTTGTGCAGTGATGTACGAAGCAGTTCCACTTCCAGTGGCAAATTTACGATTACTCCTAGATGAATTTCTTTGAGCATCAGCAGGGCGTAAGTTATGTGCGTCAGCCCCTGGTCCGGAAGTACCTAAATTTGGGTTTGCTAGGGATTTTGAATATACATGCTCTCTGTTCCAAACTCCTGAACCACTTCCGTGATTGTCTTTTTCTCTAGACCTGTCGTTAGTAATATCAGTATCAGTGTTATCCCAGCCATAAATTAAGACAACCTTGCTAGGGTCATTTGCATCAATATCTGTTTCTTTTAAAGCATTCCATACATCCGGTGTATAGGTTAAATATGTGGTATGAGTACTTATAATTTTAACGGCCAATGCTTCTTTTAACATGGCTCCAGTTTGATTGATGTTTACGTCATTATAGTAAGAAGGGATTTGGGAGAATATTGATAACGAGATTATCAATAATACAATGGATAATAGTTTTTTCATGGGTTTGGTTTTATAGTATTTAAATTTGGTTTTTTCCGTAGTTTAATGAGAGAATTTGAAAGCGATTATATCCATACATAAAAAAACAGCTTCATTACTTCTATGAAACTGTTGATGGTATTCTGTTTCCTACTTTTTCAATAATTGATTTAAGTGTATTGTGAAAAGTTATTGTAGAGATAAGATCAAGTACCTCAAAAAGATTAGCATTAAATTCAAAAGAATTTCGAGTCCCAGGTTTTTCTCTATTCATGTAATTAATAACAGAAAATAAACAGGGTAAATTTGTGCCGTCAGAATATAAATTTCTAACCAACTGTTTTCTGTTATTAAATCTATCATAACGGTGCGAATTGACCCCGTAATGATAAGATGAAACTAGAAAATAAGGCATCAAAATATTTGGCAGAACTAAGAAGGGTATAAGTTTTGTCATAAAATTTTGTTAAAATTCTCAAAAATTTCCACAAATAAACTCATTTTAAAGTTACCGAGTGTTAGCTAAAGGTTAACTATAAACATATATTGAAGTCTTGAATTTTTTACTTTTATTTATGTAAATTTGCCACCTAAATTAGGTATTTAAAAAATGAAGATATCATATAATTGGTTACGACAATTCTTGCAAGTTGAGCTTGAGGTAGAAAAAACAGGTGAGTTATTCACCGATTTAGGACTTGAAGTAGAGGGGATAGAAAAGGTTGAAAGCATAAGAGGAAGTTTGGAGGGTGTAGTAGTAGGTGAGGTACTAACATGCCAAAAGCATGCTAATGCGGATAAACTAAATGTTACAACAGTTAATTTAGGAGATAATAATCCTGTTCAAATTGTTTGCGGAGCTCCTAACGTAGCTGTAGGTCAAAAGGTACCCGTAGCAACAATTGGTACTGTATTATATGATGATAAAGGAGGAGAATTTAAAATTAAGAAAGGAAAAATTAGAGGAGAAGAAAGTCATGGAATGATTTGCGCCGAGGATGAATTAGGGCTCGGTAAAGGTCATGACGGAATTATGGTTTTAGATGAAAGTTTAGAGCCAGGTACTCTTTGTTCAGAAGTGTTTAACATTGAAACAGACTATGTGTTTGAGATAGGTTTAACACCAAACAGAGCTGATGCCATGAGTCATTATGGTATGGCGCGTGATTTGCGTGCTGGTTTAATACAACAAGGAGTAAGTTTAGAGTTGATATCTCCTTCAGTTTCCGATTTTCACGTAGATGAGCGTACATTGAAAATTGATATCGAGGTAGAAAACAAAGAATTAGTGCCACGTTATTGTGGTATTACGATTACAGATGTAGAGGTAAAAGATTCTCCTGAGTGGATTCAAAAGAGGTTGAAAGCAATTGGAATTGCACCTAAAAACAATATTGTAGATATAACCAACTATGTGCTTCATGAACTTGGGCAACCACTTCATGCTTTTGATGCTTCAAAAATTAAAGGGCACAAAGTAGTAGTAAAAAACTTGCCAGACGGAACAAAATTTAAAACATTAGACGAGGTAGAAAGAGAATTGTCTTCTGAAGATATTATGATATGCGATTTGGATGATAATCCACTTTGTATAGCAGGTGTTTTAGGGGGGCTTAACTCTGGAGTTAATGAACACACGACTACAGTATTCTTGGAGAGTGCTTATTTTAATCCTGTGTCAGTAAGAAAAACAGCCAAGCGTCATGCTGTAAATACAGATGCTTCGTTTAGATTTGAGAGAGGTATTGATATTAATATGACAAAGTATGCATTAAAAAGAGCCGCTTTGTTAATTGAAGAATATGCTGGCGGAAAAATGTCATCTGATGTCTTGGATTTTTATCCTGAAAAAGTAGAAGACTTTCAGGTGTTTTTATCTTTTGAAAATACGTACCGATTGATAGGACAGGAAATACCTGAAGAAACCATAAAAAATATATTAGCATCATTAGATATAAAAATAAATAGTGCAACTGAAGCAGGTTTAGGGTTAACAATACCATCGTATAGAGTAGATGTGCAAAGAGAAGCTGATATTATTGAAGAAATTTTACGTGTATATGGCTATAATAATATTGAGTTTTCTCATAAGTTAAATACTTCCATCTCTTTTGATAATAGCAATTATGTAAAAATAGAAAATATCATTGCAGAGCAATTATCTTCATTAGGGTTTAATGAAATAATGGCAAACTCTTTGACAAAACCAGAATTCACTGAGTTATCTGAAAATTTAAACGAAGATAACAATGTTGAAATGCTTAACCCGCTAAGTAATGATTTGAGGGTATTGCGACAATCGTTGTTGTTTAGTGGATTAGAAAGTATTGTTTACAATATAAACCGTAAACAAAACTCATTGAAATTTTATGAATTCGGTAAAACGTATCATAAATATGAAGATGTATATCAAGAAGATAAACACCTGACATTGTTTGTTACAGGAAATAGAGGAAAAGAAAGTTGGAAAGTAGCGAATCAAAGTTCAGACTTTTTCTACCTAAAAGGTGTTGTTACTTCTTTATTATCTAGATTGGGCATACATTCTTTAAAAACAACTCCTATTAAAAATGATCTGTTTTCTGATGGAATTGTATTAAGTTTAGGGAAAACTAAATTGATAGAGCTTGGTGTAGTGAAACAAGCAGTTTTAAAGGAGTTTTCAATTAAGCAAGAGGTGTTATTTGCGGATTTCAATTGGCAAAATGTGCTGAATTTAGTAGGTAAAAAGAAAATAAAACTTGTTGAGTTACCAAAGTATCCGAAAGTAAAACGAGATTTGGCTTTATTATTAGATGATAAGGTTGAGTTTAAAGAAGTGTATAATTTAGCTTTTCAGGCTGAAAGGAAGTTGTTAAAAGAAGTTGATCTGTTTGATGTATATCAGGGTGAAAAATTACCAGAAGGTAAAAAATCATATGCAGTAAGTTTTGTGTTACAAGATGAAAACAAAACGTTAGCAGATAAACAAATAGATAAAATTATGCAAAAGCTACAGCATACATTTGAGAAAAGCTTAGGTGCTGTATTACGATAATTTCAAAACTCCATTAATTTGGAGTTTTTTTATAATTTATAAAGGTGTAATTAAATAACATCACGACTAAAGAAAATATAATATATGTACAAACTAATAATTCGTCCAATATTTTTCCTTTTTGATCCTGAAAAGGTACATCATTTCACTTTTGCACTAGTGAAAGTATTATCTAAAATACCGTTTGTTCCATCAATTTTTAAAAGGCTTTATCAGGTAAATGATAAGAAATTGGAACGTAATTTATTTGGGGTAACCTTTAAAAACCCTGTCGGATTAGCAGCAGGTTTTGATAAGAATGCATTATTATACAATGAATTAGCTGATTTTGGATTTGGATTTATAGAAATTGGAACTGTAACACCTGAAGGACAAATTGGGAACCCGAAGAAACGATTATTCAGACTAAAAGAAGATAAAGCGGTTATCAATAGGATGGGGTTTAATAATGAAGGTTTAGAGTCTGCAATTAAACAACTAAAAAAAAACAAAGGAAAGATAATCATAGGCGGAAATATTGGTAAAAACACCAATACTCCACCAGATCAATACACGAATGATTATGTCTCTTGTTTTAAAGGCTTGCATCCTTATGTAGACTACTTTACTTTAAATGTTAGTTGTCCAAATGTAAGTAGCCATGCGAAACTAGAAGATGTGGACTACTTGAAAGAATTGATACAAGAAATTCAGACGTTAAATAAACTTGAAGCAAAACAAAAACCTATACTCTTAAAAATAGCTCCAGACTTGAATGATCAGCAATTGGATGAAATTATTCAATTGGTTGCTGATACAAAGATTGAAGGTGTTATTGCGTCTAATACATCTATACATCGAGAAAACTTGAAAGCTTCAAAAGAAAGTTTGACCATGATCGGAAATGGTGGTTTAAGTGGTCAACCTATAAAAGATAGAAGCACTAGAGTTATTAAATATTTATCGATCAACTCGAATAAAGCATTTCCAATCATTGGAGTAGGCGGAATTCATTCTGAGGCTGATGCGATGGAGAAGATAGATGCAGGTGCAGACTTAGTGCAGATTTATACTGGATTTATTTATGAAGGACCTAGTTTAGTCAAAAGAATAAATAAAACCATTTTAGCTAAAAGTTAAATATGATAGAAGTTTTAGGTTCTTTTATACTAGCTACTGGTACATTGGCATTTTCGCCTGGGCCGGATAATATTTTTGTGCTGACCCAAAGTATTGTTAATGGAAAGAAATATGGATTGGCCACCGTTTTCGGTTTAATGACAGGTTGTCTTATTCATACAACACTTGTGGCTTTTGGTGTTTCAGAGATAATTAAAACAAATGATAAATTATTTTTTATTATTAAGGTATTTGGTGCTGCTTATCTTTTGTATTTAGCATATCAGGTATATAAAAGTGATGCAAAGATTGTTTTCTCAACAGAAAACGTTGAGCGTAAAACTACGTCTCAACTGTTTAAAACAGGGTTCTGGATGAATGTATTAAATCCAAAAGTGACTATTTTTTTTCTGGCTTTTTTTCCTCAGTTTTTGTTTTCAGATAGCATTTCTATTGTTTTACAGTTTTATATCTTAGGAGGCTTGTTTATACTTACGTCTTTTGTAATATTCTCAAGTATTGCTGTTTTAGCGGGATCAATTTCTGATTATATTAAAAGAAATGAGAAGGTAGGTTTGTATTTGAAATGGACCCAAATCGTTGTTTTTGTGGGGATTGCTGCCTTAATTTTAATGTAATGTATTATACCCATCCATTAGTAATCATAAGGGTTTCAATATGAGCATAATGATGATCACAATGCCAGGCATAAATACCAATATTCTCTTTTAAAGAAACTTCTTCGTTACCGTCAGGATGTATAAAGGTTTTTTCTAAATCATGCTGATGAAGCCCTTTTAATAAATGCACCCACTTCGCATGTAATGCTTTGAGTGAGTTTATAGACAATTCTATGGGACCCGTTTTACTATCAAATAATTCTGCCCATCTTTCTTCATGGTATGTTTTAATAATAGGATTAACTTCGGTTAAAGCCCATTTAAATCGAGTATACGAATTATGATGACTATCGGCGCAATGATGAATAACTTGTCTAATTGTCCAGCCTTCTTCTCTATAAGGAGTATCTAATTGCTGAGAGGTTAAATTATATGTTAGTGTTTCTAATTTTGTCGGAAATGTCGAGATCGTGCGTATCCAAGCAGTAATTACTTTCGTAGTAATTTCTTTGGGAATGTGTGGTTTACCGATAGGGTATTGTATAGATGTCATGATTTAGGAATTAATCTTTCTAATTTTCGTTCAGATTGCTTGTTTTCAGAGTTAATTGACAGTGCCATTTTATAATTAATTATAGCATTCGTGGTATCTTGATTTTTTAAATAAGCATCTCCTAAGCTATCAAAGGTGTTTGAACTAGTGGGGTATAAAGCAGTGTTTATTTTAAAAACGAGAATAGCTTTGTCAGTTTTATTTTTTCTTAAGTAGGAATATCCTAATCTGTTAAAGCTTCGTCGTTGGATGATAGGGTTTAAACTATCTCTTTTTTTAATAGCTAAATACCCTTGTAGCGCCATATCATAGTTGTTTCCAGCTAAATATTCACTAGGGGTTTTCTCTCCTGCCTTTAGTTTGTTAAAATTATATTTTTTACCGTTGTGCTCACGTTTACTGGCCAAAACAATTTTATTATGGTTGGTAGTAAATATTATTTTTTCATTAATTTCTTTTACATAAAATGTGCTATCATTTAATTTGAACGGCTCTAAATTTTGTGAACGCCATTTTAAAAATAAGGTGCCATTAGTAAAATAAACTTCGATGACTTCGTCAGCATTAAAATAATATCTTCCCGTAGCTTTCATTACAAATTCAGAAGAATTCTTTTTGGAAGTACAGCTCGTTAGAATAATCATAAAAACTAGTAGAATATGGTAAGGTTTCATAAAATTTGAGTATAACAATAATATTTTGACGAATTTATATGAAAATTGTTACATATAATTAACGTTTGTATCGTAATTCTTGGCACAACAATTGACTTATGTAACTAACTAACGATAGCTATACAATCATAAGTCATTGGTTTTTAGTGAATTGAGTTTAAAAATGATATTTTGTTAGTAATTTAAAGAAATTAATGAAATGTCAACATGACAGATAAATAAATTTATGAGTAAATCGAAAATAATACATTTAGACAACTTGTCGCTTCAAGACGTTTTTAATGAAGACTCTGAGTTAATTCCTTTATTAACACCAGAAGATGAAGAGAATATGATAAAAGAGGAAATTCCGAGTGAACTTCCAATACTTCCTTTAAGAAATACGGTACTGTTTCCAGGAGTGGTTATTCCTATTACAGCAGGGAGAGATAAATCTATTCAACTTATTAAAGATGCTAATAAAGGAGATAAAGTTGTAGGGGTTGTAGCTCAGCGTGATGGAGAAGTGGAAAATCCAACTATGGATGACATTTACAGTACTGGCGTAGTAGCGCAAATTTTAAGAGTATTAAAAATGCCAGATGGAAATACAACGGTTATCATTCAAGGGAAAAAACGTTTTGAAATTGACGAAATAATTCAAAATGAACCTTATTTGAAAGCCAAAGTTCATGAATCTATAGATGAGAGAGATGTTGATGATAAAAAAGAATTCGATGCAATTATTGATTCAATCAAAGAACTGGCTTTAGAAGTTATCAAAGAAAATCCGATGCTACCGTCTGAGGCTTCGTTTGCTATAAAAAATATTCAGTCAAGTTCATTTTTAGTGAATTTCATCTCATCTAATATGGAGTTGAGTGTAGCTCAAAAACAAGTATTACTTGAAAAGGATAATTTAAAAGAGCGCGCACTTCTAACTCTGAAGAATTTAGATAGAGAGTTGCAAAAACTTCAGTTACGTAATGATATTCAATCTAAAACGAGAGTAGATTTAGATAAGCAACAACGTGAATATTATTTGCACCAGCAACTAAAAACCATCCAAGATGAATTAGGTGGTGTTTCTCATGATCAAGAACTTGAGGAAATGAGAAGTAAATCTAAAGGGAAGAAGTGGAATAAAGATGTTGCTGAAACCTTTGAGAAAGAGTTAAGCCGTTTAAAACGCATGAATCCTCAAATGGCTGAGTACGGAGTGCAACGTAATTATTTAGAGTTGATGCTAGACTTGCCATGGGGTGAATATTCAGAGGATAAATTTGACTTAAAAAAGGCACAAAAAATATTAGATAGAGATCACTTCGGTTTAGAAAAAGTCAAAGAAAGAATTATTGAACATCTAGCCGTTTTGAAACTTAGAGGAGATATGAAGTCTCCAATTATTTGTTTGTACGGACCTCCAGGAGTTGGTAAGACATCATTAGGTAAATCTATTGCCGAAGCACTAGGACGTAAGTATGTACGTATGTCATTAGGGGGCTTGAGAGATGAAGCTGAGATTAGAGGCCATAGAAAAACATATATTGGAGCGATGCCTGGTCGTTTGATACAAAATATTAAAAAGTCAGGAACCTCAAACCCAGTTTTTGTATTAGATGAAATTGATAAATTAGGACAAAGCCATCAAGGAGATCCTTCTTCAGCAATGTTAGAGGTGTTAGACCCTGAACAAAATACAGAATTCTATGACAATTATTTAGAGGTAGGCTATGACCTTTCTAAGGTGTTATTTATTGCTACAGCGAATAATCTGCAACAAATTCCTTGGGCATTACGTGATCGTATGGAAATTATCAATGTTACGGGGTATACCATAGAAGAGAAAATTGAAATAGCAAAGAAATATTTGTTGCCTAAGCAGTTGAAAGAGCATGGTTTATCGGATAAGCATTTGAAACTAGGAAAATCTCAGATAGAGAAAATTGTTGAAGGATATACCAGAGAATCTGGAGTTCGAGGTTTAGAAAAACAAGTTGCTAAGGTGGTTAGATATGCTGCAAAATCTATTGCAATGGAAGATGAATACAATATAACGTTGTCAAATGAAGATATTGAAACCATTTTAGGACCAGCTCGTTTAGAACGTGATAAATACGAGAATAATGATACAGCTGGTGTGGTAACTGGTTTGGCCTGGACCAGTGTAGGAGGAGATATTTTGTTTATAGAATCAATATTGTCAAAAGGAAAAGGCCACCTTTCAATAACAGGTAACTTGGGTACTGTTATGAAAGAGTCTTCAACAATAGCCATGAAATATATTAAAGCTAATGCTGAAGAGTTTGGAATTAAACCAGAATTATTAGATAGATACGATGTTCATATACATGTACCCGAAGGAGCTACTCCTAAAGACGGTCCGAGTGCGGGTATTACAATGTTAACATCGCTTGTTTCGTTGTTCACGCAGCGTAAAGTGAAAAATAAAATAGCGATGACAGGAGAGATAACCTTACGTGGAAAAGTACTCCCAGTAGGAGGTATCAAAGAAAAAATCTTGGCGGCTAAAAGAGCAAACATTAAAGAAATAATTTTGTGTGAGGAAAACAGAAAGGATATTGAAGAAATTAAGCAAAGTTATTTAAAAGGTTTAAAGTTTCATTTTGTAACAGAAATGAGTGAAGTTATTGATGTTGCTTTAACAAAGCAAAAAGTGAAGAATGCCAGAAAACTAGAGTAGAATTATATTTGCTATAGTTATACCAGTTATTGTTTGAATTTACTGTAAAAGAAAATGAGTGTTTTTTTCTTTATATAAGATAGAAATGGAAAAAGGATGCTTTATTACGGTAAATTCAAATGGTAAATGGTATTATAAACTAAAAAAGGAGAGGGTTTTTAAATCCTCTCCTTTTTTAGTTTATAATGCAATTTTATTTATGAATACATCTTTTCTCTTAATTCTTTAACCTTTGAATCACTCAAATACTCATCGAATGTAGCATGTTTATCGATAACCCCTTCAGGAGTTATTTCAATAATTCTATTAGCTACTGTTTGTGCAAATTCGTGATCATGCGTAGTGAATAGAACAGTTCCTTTAAAATTAATTAACGAGTTATTTAAGGATTGAATAGATTCAAGATCTAAGTGGTTGGTAGGTTCATCTAGCAATAAAATATTAGCTCTTGTCATCATCATTCTTGACAACATACAACGCACTTTTTCCCCTCCAGATAAAACATTACTCTTTTTTAATGCTTCTTCACCAGAGAAAATCATTTTACCTAAAAATCCTCTTAAGAAAACCTCTTCTCTTTCCTCTTCCGTTTTTGCGTATTGACGCAACCAATCAACTAAGTTTAATTCACCATTTTGAAAAAAACTTGAATTGTCAGACGGTAGGTACGATTGAGTAGTGGTAACTCCCCAGCTATATTTACCTGTGTCAGCGTTTTGATTACCAGTTATAATTTGATAAAAAGCAGTGGTAGCTTTAGAGTTTTTAGAAATTACTGCAACTTTGTCACCTCTGTTTAAATTGATATCTACATTCGAAAATAATAATTCTCCCTCAGCATCTGATTTTGATAAATTTTCTATGTTTAAAATTTGATCTCCAGCCTCACGATCTCTGTCAAAAATAATAGCAGGATATCGACGACTTGAAGGTTTTATTTGCTCAACATTCAGCTTTTCAATCATCTTTTTACGAGAAGTAGCCTGTTTTGATTTCGCTACATTGGCAGAAAAACGACGAATAAACTCTTCCAACTCTTTCTTCTTATCTTCCGCCTTTTTATTTTGTTGCATACGCTGTTTTGCAGCTAATTGACTCGATTCGTACCAAAAAGTATAGTTACCAGAGTAATGATTAATCTTACTAAAGTCTATATCAGAAATATGCGTACACACCGCATCTAAAAAGTGACGGTCGTGAGACACGACAATTACGGTATTATCATAGTTGGCTAAAAAATTCTCTAACCAAGAAATAGTTTCAAAATCAAGGTCATTGGTAGGCTCATCCATGATTAAAACATCTGGACTTCCAAATAACGCCTGTGCTAATAATACACGTACCTTCTGCTTTCCATCTAAATCTTTCATTAAAGAATAATGTGTTTCTTCTTTAATTCCTAAGTTAGAAAGCATTGCCGCTGCTTCAGAATCGGCATTCCATCCATTCATCTCCTCAAATTTCACTTGTAGCTCACCAATTTTCTCAGCATTTTCGTCTGTATAATCAGCATATAAAGCATCTATTTCTTTTTTTATTGAAAACAATTCTTTATTTCCCATGATCACAGTTTCTAATACAGGTAACTCATCAAAAGCATAGTGGTCTTGAGAAAGTACAGACATTCTTTTACCAGGCTCTAGGTGAACTTGCCCTGAAGTAGGGTCAGCCTTTCCTGATAAAATCTTTAAAAAGGTAGATTTACCCGCGCCATTTGCTCCAATAATTCCATAGCAATTACCTTGTAGGAATTTTGTGTTTACTTCATCAAATAGTATACGTTTACCAAATTGAACTGATAAATTAGAAACTGATAACATTTGTAAAATTTTAAATTTTGTGCAAAAGTATAAAATATAAAGGGGTTAAAAGAATTTGTGTAAAAAATTTTAAATCATAAATTTGCGGTTTATTAAATTCTTTTAACAACGAATTAACAGCATAATTCTTAATAGATATTTACATTTGAATACTACTCTAAAGTACGCGGAAACGAAATGATTAAATATTTGTACACCTTATTGCTACTTGTAATTTTAGTTGGATGTATTAATTCCAAAGAAAGGAAGCATACTTATGTCGGAGGTAAAATAATCAATCCTAAAGGATGTTACGTCGTTTTTTCTAACGATTATGATTTTCAGGATACTATTTATTTGGCTAAGGATAATACATTTATAGGAGAATTTAATGACCTAAAGAAAGGTTTATATCGTTTTGAACATGGGCCGGAACATCAGTATATTTATATCGAACCTAAAGATAGTATACTATTTAGGTTAAATACTTGGGATTTTGATGAATCGCTGGTTTTTAGCGGAACAAATGCACAGCGAAACAACCTTTTAATTGAAAATTTCTTGCAACATGAGCGTGAGAAAATGGATTTGTTAATATGTAAAGAGAAATCACCTACTTTTTTTGTTGCAAAAGTAGATTCATTGTTGAAAATTAAAGAAGAAATTTTAGCAGACTATAAAGAAGAGTATCAAAATGAATCATCTAGTTTTTTAGAGATTCTGAATATTTCATTAATGTACCCAGTTTATGCTAATTTGGAGTGGTACTCAGCGCATAACTACCTTAAAAACGAACCCCAAAATATTGGAGTTAATTATTACAACTATAGAGAAGCTATTGATTTAACAAAAGATTCATTATTATTTTATAATCCATATCGCAAGTATGTTATAGAAAAGGTACATAATGAATCGTACCGTAAAGGGTTTACCGAAAAATCGGAAGAATTCGTCATAGAACTTCTTAAAAATATTGACAAGGAAATAAAAGATGAAAATCAAAAAAATGAGTTGCTTTATGAAATAATGCTTTATAGTTTTAAAAAAAGAGAAAAAAATAATTTTTATAAAATGGCGTTTTTCACTTTTTTTAACTTGAGCTCAAATATTGAAGATAAAAAGAAGATACAACGTCTAATTAATGATTTAGAACTTTTAGAGAATAATGCTAAAATGCCTAGCTTTAAGCTAGAGGCACCTACAGGTAATTGGTTAGATGTTTCTGATGTGATTAATAATAAAAACACAGTACTTTACTTTACTAATTTTAATAAATCATCAATGCATCATAGTGTTTCTGTAAGGTTTAACTATTTCATAAAGAAATATCCACATGTAAACTTTAAAATGGTTCATCTAGAAAGGAAGAACACGAAAAAAAAATATGTAAACAGTATTGATATCAAATATCAGTACAAACTGCCAGAAATGAGCAAGGCAAATGAATTTCTTACAAGTGACTTTTCTCGATTAATTTTAGTAGATAGAAGAGGCGTTGTTCAAAACAATTATGCGACGCTATATGCACCTGATATAGAGGAACAATTAAAAGAGTTAGAAAAAAAATAAGGATTTTTGTTGTTGTTAATTTAAAATAGCGTACTTTTGCGCCGTCCAAAATCTCAGTAAGGAGATAATATTAATAATAAAGAATTCATAGATGGGCATCTGTGAATTCGTTAAATTCACAGTATGTCAACATTTTTAGAATTAGGCCTAAAAGAGCCTATAAACAAAGCCTTGATTGATTTAGGCTACGAAACACCTACAGTAATTCAGCAAAAAGCTGTTCCTCAGATTATAAATTCGGAGCAAGATTTAAAAGCATTTGCACAAACAGGTACTGGTAAAACAGCAGCATTTAGTTTACCGATAATTGAACAAATAGATCAAGACGATAAAAATACTCAAGCTATTATTTTATCTCCAACGAGAGAATTAGCTGTACAAATTGGTAAGAATATTGAAGATTTCTCTAAATATATACCAGAGTTAAAAGTCGCTACTGTTTACGGTGGAGCAAATATCGATCAGCAGATAAAACAACTTAAAAGAGGAGCTCAGGTAGTTATTGGAACTCCTGGTAGAACTGTAGATTTAATAAAAAGAAGAGCATTAAAATTAGGGAATGTTCAATGGTTAGTTTTAGATGAAGCCGATGAAATGCTTAATATGGGTTTCAAGGATGAACTTGATAAGGTATTAGAAGCTACACCAGACACAAAACAAACATTATTGTTCTCAGCAACTTTTCCAAGAGAAGTAGAAGCGATAGCTAGGAACTATATGTCTAATCCAGTTGAAATTACTTCAGGACAGAAAAACCAAGGAGCAGAGAATGTAAGTCATGAATATTATTTAGTTACCGAAAAAACACGTTACCCTGCACTTAAAAGGGTAGCCGATGTAAATCCTAATATTTATGCTATCGTTTTTTGTAGAACGCGTAGAGAAACACAAGAAGTTGCTGATTATTTAATCAGAGACGGTTATAGTGCAGATGCATTACATGGTGACTTATCTCAGGGTCAACGTGATAGTGTTATGGAAAAATTTCGTAAAAAGAATATTCAAATGCTTGTGGCTACCGATGTTGCAGCACGTGGGTTAGATGTAGATAACTTAACACATGTTATTAACCATAAACTACCAGATCAAATAGAAAACTACAATCACCGTAGTGGTCGTACAGGTAGAGCCGGAAATAAAGGGATCTCTATTGCGCTTGTCACAAGAAAAGAAAAAGGACGTTTGAATCCAATTGAGCGCATAATAAAGAAAAAGTTCGTTCATACACAAGTGCCTACAGGAAAAGAAATATGCGAGAAGCAACTATTTCATTTAATTGATAAGGTAAAAAACACGGATATTAACGATAATGATATAACCGCTTTCTCACCAACGATTTATGAAAAATTAGAGGGCTTAACTCGTGAAGAATTGATTCAAAAATTTGTATCGATCGAGTTTAATTCTTTCTTATCGTACTATAAGAATGCTCCCGATTTAAATGATTTGTCATCTAGAGATAATTCTAGAGGGAATTCGACTAGTGAAGATATGACCCGATTTTTTATTAATTTAGGGAGAAAAGATAAATTGAATCCTGCTAAATTAATTGGACTTATTAATGAGCAAGGAATTGGAGATAAAATAGAAATAGGAGCTATAGATATATTAGATACTTTTTCATTTTTTGAAATAGATAAAAATTTCGAAGAAAAGACCTTATCTTCTTTTGATAGCAACAGACCTGATTTTAACGGTAGAACTGTAAATATCGAAATTACTAAAGCTGATAGAGGAGGAGGAAAATCTCGAAAGCGTGGAAATAGTGGAGGTGGATTTAAAGGAAAAAGGAGAAGTAAAGACTCAAGTAAATCTTCATCTAGTAGAGACTTTGGAAGAAGAAGAGAAGACTCTGGTAGCAACAAAGCACATGCTGGAGGAGGATTTGGAAGAAAACGAAGAAGAAGTTAATGAACTTCAAAAAAATATGACAAGGGATACTAATTTTTTTAGTATCCTTTTTTTTATGTCATACATAAAAGACGTTCTGTCAAATTGTAATAATATCATTTGAATTTACCGTAATAAAACGTCCTTTTTCCCTTTCTATTTCACTATAAATAGAAATCATAGCTATTGTTATTATTGATTTTTCGATCTTATATAAAGAAAAAAATACTCATTTTCTTTGACAGTAAATTCAAACAATAACTGATATAACATTTTTGATGTTAATTTACCGATCATAATTGTTTATGGTAAATAGTGTTAGCTTATATATTCCTATTAACTATAACAATAATATAAGAAATAGAACAAATAAAACTTAGGGTAGTAGTAAAGAAAATACCGTATGATTAAAATATTTGAGTCGATGTTTAGAGGTTGGGTAGATACTATATTTATTAAAAATTAACTTTTTAATATAATGTTAGTTAAGCTTTGTTTGTATCTACCCGTTCCCCTAAAAAAATCGTTATTGATCACTTAATAATTGGAGAGGTGAACAATGATTTTATCCTATCAATAATACCTTGTAAAATGCTAAATATGGCATCTGATGAAAAACCACCAATTAAAGCCAACATGCTTTTGCTAAAAAGATTCATATTTTTTGGGTTAGCTGCGTCAAATGATATGATTTCTGACATGAGTATACCAGCAATTATACCTAATAATATTTGCGCGATATATGAAATAAATTCCTCGGCAACTAGCGTACAATTTTTAACAGCTTCACTGACTTTTTTCAAAAGAAAAAATAATACTCCTAGTCCAGATACAGATGAAATAAAAGCTAAATTTAACAATAACGATAGTCCATCGTTACTCATAATGCCTTCATTCAATGATTGATTATTAACCTTTGGAGATAGGCTAGTAGTAATAAATACGATTAAAAATACGACCGCAAGTAAAATTAAATTTCTGACTAAAGGAAGTTCATTAAATATAGATTTACCACTATCTGAATTCCGCAGTTTCTTTGTAAACTCAATTGATTTTGGTGTTGCCGGAGCTATATTTTTTGCAAGTAAGTTGTGTGCATTAATTAAATCATCTACACTACTATTTTGAATTAAATCATTTATTTCAGTATTAATAATGATACCATTGTGAACGGCATAGGAGAGCATATTGTTGATTTCTCTGCTTAGTTCATCTTTAACTTCTTGGGATATGCCAACTGTATTTTTTAATTTAACATTAGGTAAAACGCTAGTTTTTGTGTTCGAAGTAGCAATAGTCATATGTACAGGCTTTATTTAAAAAATAGATATAGTTGATGGATGATAAATGTTTCTTGAAGAACCAAAAACATAATTTAGATTTTTATTATAATCGCAGTGATTTACTTGTTCGTTAGTTTTTTAGTCATAATCTGATTTAGACGACCTTATTTTAGATGATATGGTAGCATCATATATCTCTAATGTATGATATGTGTAATCAGCAGTACCATTCCAATCATCGTCAATGTGTAAATGAGCGGTAAATTTTTTAATAGCATAACCAATTTTTTTAGGGGTAATAGAAACGTTATGTTCGCCTAATAAACGAATGATATTCGATTTTTTTCTAAACCCAGTTGTTCGTATAGTTCCAGCAACATTCAATTTTACGGCAGAACTAGTAGCAGTTAGGGGAGCAATCTCTATAATCCCAGAAATAATATCACTACAGGTGAAAACAGTTAATGAAAAATGAACTGTTGGTACTCTAGTGGAGTCAAAATTTCCAATGATCCCTTTTACTGAATAGCTATCTGAAATTCTCTTTGTTACTGTTTTCGTTTTATTCGTAATACTCATTCATTCAATTTAGGTTATACTATTTTTGTTAAGTGATACTTTAACTTTGGGAACATACTTATGCTAGAATTACATCTTGTAACTTCATAAGATTAAATTCTGTAAATTTCAGTTTTAAATGTAATTTTTAGAATCCTCATAAGCTGAAATTAGTCCATGAGCGTGGTTAAATGAAGTATAAGCGTTGTAAAAATGTGATTATAAGAAAGTTTTTTATAAAAAAAATGAAATAAGTTTTGAAAAATTAATCTGTTGATTTACATTTGCGTTAAATTTATTAAAACTAAATCTAAATAAAAATGAAAAGAGTTATACTTTCAATGTTGACAATTTCAGCTTTAGTATTTGCTTCCTGTTCAAATGATGACGATGGAGTAACACCAGAACCAGAAGTTCAAGCGCCAGCCACCTATACCTTTACAAGAGACGGAAATTCAACTGTTAGCTTTTCGGGGCAATCAACCCGAATTGCAATGGCGGAAAAGTTAATTACGGCTTTAAAGGACAAATCTAAGACCAAAATGGAATTGGATTCTATGTTCGCAAGAAAACTTACTACACACACTTATTTTAATGACCCTGCATTGGATGGTTCATCAAAAAATATTCGTAGTAAGACAGCAGCTTCTGTTGATTACTTCTCCGATAATAGTGCAGAAGCTGGCGTTATAAAGGAAGACTTTGACGGTTTTATCGCTAACCAAGTTTCAGAAGTTTTCCCAAGATGGGATGAAGTTGCAAGCATCGGTGTTGCTGGTAAAATACAAGAAGCAAGCGGAGGAGATTATCGCTATGTGAACGCTAAGGGACTTGAGTACAACCAAGCTTTCGCAAAGTCATTGATAGGAGCATTAATGGTAGATCAAATAATAAATAACTATTTGAGTCCTGGGAAATTGGATGAAGGAACTAATATTGCTGATAACAATAATAATGTATTAGCGGAAGGTAAGAATTATACGAATATGGAGCACAAATGGGATGAGGCTTTTGGTTATTTGTATGGTGCTGAGGAAGATGTTACGGCTCCGGTTTTGGGTATTGGTAGCTTCTTAAATAAATACTTAGGTAAAGTTAACGGAGAGGTAGGAAGTCCATTTAATGGAATTGCAGATGACATATACGATGCCTTTAAGTTGGGAAGAGCTGCAATTGTAGCAAAAGATTATGAGTTAAGAGACGCTCAGGCGGCTATCATCCGTGAAGCTATATCGAAAGTAGTAGCTGTAAGAACGGTACATTATTTACAAGCAGGGAAAGCAAGTTTAGCTTCAGATAAGGCGACTGCTTTTCATGATTTATCAGAAGGATATGGTTTTGTGTATTCATTACGCTTTACTCAATCTCCAACTGGTAGCCCTTATTTACCGAAAGCTGAGATAGATGCATTCTTGACTAGTTTACAAGAAGGTAATGGTTTTTGGGAGATCGAAACAAGTGTTTTAGATAGTATCTCTCAAAGAGTCGCTTCTGCATTTGGTTTTGATGTAGAAGACGCTATATAACATATATATAAACATATATATTACAAAAAGTAGCTGTTAAAATTCAGCTACTTTTTTTATATTTGTAAAAATTTATTTAGAATAAATAGAGATAGTAATGATGAAAAGAGCCTTATTTATACTTGTGTTGGTAGTATTGGGTGTTGCATGTAGTTCAAATCCAGATAATCCTAACACTTCCACAGATGATAATTTTGATAGAAGTAAAATATTAGTAAACGTAGCAGATAATATAATTATCCCTTCGTTTAAAGATTTGAACAGTAAGTTGACTGTTTTAAAAGAGAAAGCGGTGGCATTTACCGACGCACCAACTACCTTGACCTTAGAAGAAATAAGATCAGCTTGGTATGAGTCTCTTAAATCATGGCAACATGTGGCTATGTTTAACGTAGGGAAAGCCGAAGAATTAGGATTCGTTAATTTTATGAACATTTACCCGGTTTCTGTAAGCGATGTTGAAAATAATATTAGTAACGGAGGCTATGACTTTGACCACCCTAATAATCATGATGCACAAGGTTTTCCAGCTTTAGATTATTTATTGTATGGTGTTGGAAATATGGATACAGAAATATTGGAAAAATATACAACGGATGCAAACGCAGCTAATTATAAGAAATACGTGAATGATGTTGTTTCGAAAATGAGCGATGTTATAACATTAATCGTAAATGATTGGGAAGGTAGTTATAGACAAACTTTTGTCCAAAGTACAGATAATAACGCTAACAGTTCATTAAATAAATTAGTGAACGATTATATCTTTTACTATGAAAAACGATTAAGAGCTGTGAAAGTTGGAATTCCTGCAGGAAATTTTTCATCGAACCCATTACCAGATAAAGTAGAAGCAATTTATAAAAAAACGATATCTAAAGAGCTTGCGTTAGAAGCCCTTCAAGCGGTGAAAGATTTTTTTAACGGTACTCATTTCAATTCCAATACAACGGGCGACAGTTTTAAAACCTATTTAGAGTACTTGGATAAAAATGACTTGGCTGTTAAGATTAATAACCAATATGATTTAGCGAGAGACGAAATTAATACGTTGAATGCAAATTTCTACGAACAAATCAATACCGATAATATTAAAATGAGAATGGCTTATGACGAATTGCAAAAAGCAGTTGTTTTATTAAAGGTAGATATGTTGCAGGCATTTAATGTAGATGTAGATTATGTTGACGCCGATGGCGATTAGTCACTTAATTCAGAAAAAATATTAAACTGTCTGTTCATCCAGACAGTTTTTTTATAAGTGTATGTTTGTGAAGAGCTATATATCAAAACAAGTAAATGCTGCACCTTTGGCAGTTTTTCGCCTTTTCTTTGGCGTTATGATGCTTTTCAGTATCGTAAGGTTTTGGTATAACGGATGGATAGAAAAACTCTATTTAGAACCAAAATTTCACTTTTCATATTACGGTTTTCAATGGGTGAAACCCATAGGGTATTATACCTATTTATTATTTATTATTTGTGGAATAGCAGCCCTTATGGTTGCTATTGGTTTTAAATATAGATTCGCAATTATAACTTTCTTTTGTAGCTTTACCTACATTGAATTAATGGATAAAACCACGTATCTCAACCATTATTATTTTGTAAGTTTAGTTAGTTTTCTATTAATATTTTTACCAGCAAACAAACATTTTTCCATTGATTGTTATCACAAAAAGAAAGAATACGTAACAGTATCTAGATGGACTATTGATAGCATAAAACTTCTATTAGGAATTGTATATTTGTATGCAGGATTAGCCAAATTAAATACAGATTGGTTATGGAGGGCAATGCCATTAAAAATTTGGCTACCCTCGAAATACGATTTACCTTTAATAGGAAGTAACTTAATGCAAGAAGAGTGGTTTCATTTTGCGATGAGTTGGTCAGGGGCGATATACGATCTAAGCATACCATTTTTGCTATTGTACAGAAAAACAAGACGATTTGCATTTGTTTTGGTAGTTTTTTTTCATGTATTTACAAGGGTTTTATTCCCTATAGGAATGTTTCCTTTTATTATGATCGTTGGAACCTTAATATTTTTTGAAGGGGATGTTCATGCTAGAATTATTACCAACATAAAAAAACTAGTAGGGAATTATAAAACACCTATTAAAATCATGGGGGCTTTTACATACTCAAAAAGAAAAGAGAAGCTAACGAAAGTTATTGTTGTGGTGTTTTTCGCCATTCAAATTGTTTTGCCATGGAGATATTTATTGTATCCTGGTGAATTATTTTGGACGGAAGAAGGGTACAGGTTTTCATGGAGAGTTATGTTAATGGAAAAAGCGGGGTATTCTGTATTTAAGATCGTTGATGGCAAAACAGGTGATTTTTTTTATGTAGATAACAAAGATTTTTTGACATCCTTTCAAGAAAAGCAAATGAGTTTTCAACCCGATTTCATTTTAGAATATGCTCATTATTTAGGAGATCATTTTAAACGTCAAGGACACAAAAATATTGAAATATATACGGAAAGTTACGTAGCTCTTAATGGACGTATGAGCCAGCTGTACATTGATCCGACAGTGGATTTATATCAACAAAAAGAAAGTTTTAAACATAAAAAGTGGATTATACCTTTTAATCATGAAATTAAAATTAAAGGAATTTAGATTTTTCTTACTATTATGGATGATTATACCATCTGTTTTTTCACAATACAAAGTAACTGGAATCATTACTTCAGATACTAATAAAGGATTAAATAAAGCACAAATTTTTGATAATTCTTGGGGGCTTTTGACTCAGTCCGATGTTCAAGGAAAGTATTCGTTTCAAACCAATAAAAAAGAACTAGTACTTATTTTTTATGCAGATAATTTTAAAATCACCAAGAAAAAAGTTGTACTCGATAAAAAAGAAAATAGATTTAACATTGTGTTAGATTCTTTTACAGAAGAGTTGTCTGAAATTTCAATTAAAGCGCAAAAAAGAGAAATATTCGAATTAAAAAGACTCTTAGATGTTGAACAAACAGCAATTTATGCTGGAAAAAAAACAGAAGTTATACTGTTAAATCAATCAACGGTAAATTTAGCAACCAATAACGCCCGTCAAATTTATAGTCAAGTGGTAGGCTTGAATATTTTCGAGAATGATGATGCTGGTTTGCAATTGAATATCGGAGGAAGAGGCTTAGATCCAAACAGAACTTCAAATTTTAATACAAGGCAAAATGGGTATGATATCAGTGCAGATGTGTTAGGATATCCTGAAAGTTATTACTCTCCACCAGCAGAAGCCGTTGAACAAATTCAAATTGTTAGAGGAGCAGCTTCATTGCAATATGGAACCCAATTTGGTGGCCTGGTAAATTTTGTGTTAAAAAAACCGAACCCTAATAAACCTATTGAAATAGTAACCAGAAACACCCTAGGAAGTAATAATTTGTTTACTAATTTCACTAGTGTAAGCGGAACAAGTAATAAATTTGAATATTTAGCATATTACAATTACAAACAAGGTGATGGATTCAGACCAAATTCAGCGTTTGAAGCTAAAAATGCTTTCGTTCATTTAGGATATGAATTTAATAGCAATACAAAACTTGAAGGCGAAGTTACCTATTTAAACTACTTAGCCCAGCAAGCAGGAGGTTTAACCGATGGTATGTTCTATGAGGATATGTTTCAGAGTAATAGATCACGAAACTGGTTTAAAGTGGATTGGTTATTGTATAATGTTAAATTTTCTCATGAATTTACGGAGAATACAAGGTTAACGGTAAGCTTGTTTGGGTTAAATGCTTCTAGGAAGGCAGTAGGTTTTAGAATCAGAAGAGTTAAAGATATTGATGATGGTAGTGCAAGAGAACTCTTAATAGGTGATTTTAATAATTTTGGTTTTGAAACTCGTTTTTTAGATACGTATCAATTTTTTAATAAAAAGGCTACCTATTTACTAGGAGTGAAATTTTATAAGGCTGATAATTCATCCATTCAAGGACCGGGAACAGAAGAGTCTGATCCTGATTTTTCTTTAATGACAGAAAAATTTCCTAATTATACGTATCAATCGGATTTTACAAATCCGAACTTAAACATGGCTGTATTTGGCGAGAATATAGTGTATATTAATGATAAATTATCCATTACACCAGGTTTTCGACTAGAATACATTAAAACAGGAAGTACCGGTTGGAAAAAAGTGGTGAATGAAGATGGTGCTGGAAACCCAATAGGTTTTGAAGAAGAATTTAATGATCTAACGAAAGAAAGATCTTTTGCTTTACTGGGTGTTGGGCTTGGATACAAGGTGAATAAAGCCCTAGAAGTATATGCAAATTTATCTCAAAATTATAGATCAATTACTTTTTCCGACGTAAATATTGTAAACCCTTCCAATGCGATAGATGAAAACTTGAAAGACGAAACTGGATTTACGGCAGATATCGGAATTCGAGGAAATTATAAACGTATAATATCATACGATACAGGTGTTTTTGCATTATTTTATAATGATAAAATCGATTTTTTTAACACTAGGATTCCGCCAGTAAATAATCAGGGCTTGTTGCGAACGAATATTGGAAATTCGAGAGTTTTAGGAATTGAGTCATTAGTCGACTTTAATTTGAAGAAGATATTTCAATTAAATAATGAGTATAGCTTCAATTACTTTTTTAACACATCATTGATATCGTCAGAATATACCAAAGCAATTAGTCCGGCAATTGAAGGGAAAAAAATGCCTTTTGTGCCAGATGTTAATTTTAAAACAGGTGTTAAATTTGGATATGAGAATTTCTTTTCTAGTTTACAGTATACCTATTTGTCAGAGCAATTTACAGATGCCCAAAATTCAACAGGAGTCGACGTGAGTGGTATTATTGGAACCATTCCTTCCTATAGTGTTTTTGATTTTTCGTCTTCTTACAAATATAAGATGTTCAAATTAGAAGCAGGAATCAATAATGTATTTAATGAAAAATACTTTACAAGACGTGCTACAGGATATCCAGGACCAGGAATTATACCTTCCGCTCCGAGAAGTTATTACGTAACATTACAATTCAAGTTATAATGTAATTTAGATTTATTTTAAATAATAGGTTATTTTGTCTTGGTTTTTAAAGTTTTAATTTTGTAACTATCTTAGCTAAAAAGCATTAGGTATGTTTAAATCTGTTGATATCAAAGAAAAATTATATGAAGTTCGTAACAAAGAACTAAAAAATAGTGACCTTTCAAAATGGATAAAGCAAGTTTTTGAAGAGTTAGATTTTAAAAGAGAAAATATTCATAACAAACTACGAAAGAATAATGAGAGAAAAGGTAATTTGTTCCAAGTAGATAAACTAGATTCAAAAGCTATTTTTCATATAAGTCAAATTCGAAAAATTTGTATTGATTACCGATTGAGATTCTTAGATTCTAGCCTTTTTAAAGGAGATTATCCTCCGGAAGCAATATCTAAAATTAGAGCGTTAGAATTACAACACAGAACATCCATTCACGGTTTTAAAATCGTTGCACCTTCTCAACTTTTCAGAATCAAAAAAACGGATGATCCTATCTTATTTGCCCCAATGGGTAATGGTTTTTATTATTTAATTCACAAATGGGGAAATGATTTACACTCTTTGCGTAAAGGTAAATATTGGCCTGTAAAGAATGTTACAAATTTAGGACTCACTGCATTTGGTGTAAGTGTTTTAATGACGGCAATGTCATACTTCTTGGCCTTTGATGATAAACAAAGCGCTCTAACCTATATCATCGTTATTTTTCTTTTTACTTTTAAGTCAATTGTTGGATTAATTTTGTTTTTCGGAGTGGCATCAGGAAAAAATTTTAGTGAATATAGTTGGCAAAGTAAACATGACAAAATTTCTTAAGGATTATACATCTTTAGATTTGTTCTAAATAACTATATTTGTCATTCTAAACACTAAATAAATAATGAAAAATATACTATCACTAATTATGTTAGTTTTCTTATTTACAGCTTGTAAAAAAGAAAATAAAAAAGAAGAAGTAGCTAAAGGAGAGGTCAATGTATATACACATCGTCATTATAAAGCAGATCAAGAGTTATTTGCTCAGTTTGAAAAAGGAACGGGCATTAAGGTTAATGTGGTGAATGCAAAAGCGGATGAATTAATCCAGAAAATGACGATTGAAGGTGAACAGTCTCCGGCAGATGTGTTAATTACCGTAGATGCTGGTCGTTTGGTAAGAGCAAAGGAAAAAGATCTATTGCAATCAGCTTCTTCTGAATTTTTAAATAAAACAATTCCAGCACATTTAAAGGATATTGATAATAGCTGGTTTGCTTTAACCAAAAGAGCAAGGGTAATAGTATACAATCCTGAAAAAGTCCAAGTAGAAGAATTGTCTACCTATGAAGCCTTGACGGAACCAACATGGAATAAAAGAATCTTAATACGTTCTTCAGGCAATATTTACAATCAATCATTACTGGCGTCTATAATAGCAAATAATGGAGAAGAGAATGCAGCTGATTGGGCAAGAGGAATTGTTGCAAATATGGCTCGTTCACCTAAAGGGAACGATCGTGACCAGATCAAAGCAGTTGTTGCAGGAGAAGGGGATGTTGCTATTGTAAATACCTATTATATTGGGAAATTATTAAATTCTAAAAACCCTGAAGAAGTGAAGGCAGGAAAAGGAATCAAAGTGTTTTTTCCAAACCAAGAAGGGCGAGGAACCCATATTAATGTGAGTGGTGCAGGTGTAGCAAAGTATGCGCCAAATAAAGCAAATGCTATTAAGTTTATTGAATTCTTGGCAAGTAAAGAAGCTCAGGAAACATTCGCAAAAGCTAATTATGAATATCCTGTAAACACGAATGTTGTTGCGTCAGATTTATTGAGATCTTGGGGAGCGTTTAAAGAAGATAACCTGTCGTTAACACAATTAGGAAAGAATAATAAGAAAGCGGTATTGACGTTTGATATAGCTGGATGGAAATAAAAAAATATATTTGTAATCCTTTTTAGTAGGATATACATGAGAAATAAATTTCGAAACATACAAAGAGATGCAAATAAATGGTCAATATTTTTATTGACCATTGTTTTATTTGTAGCCGTTCCAATAATCACTATTTTCTTTAATTTATTTTACGGACCAGGAGATACTTGGAACCATTTAGTAACAAACTTATTACCAAGTTATATTCAAAATTCACTCTTGCTAATACTAGGAACGGGTTTCTTGACGTTAGTGTTTGGAATTTCTTCGGCATGGATTGTTTCTCGTTATGAGATACCGTTGAGAAAACAGTTAGAATGGTTGTTAATAGTTCCTCTTGCCATTCCTTCCTACATTACAGCGTATGCTTATGCAGGAATTTTTGATTATGGTGGCTTTTTAGAAAAACTGTTTGCCGTGAAATTTGATATCATGAACCAAGCAGGCTTAATTTTTGTGCTTAGTGTTTCTTTATACCCTTATGTTTACGTTGCTTCCAGAGCTTTCTTTTTAAATCAATCAAACAATATAATTGAAGCCTCAAAATTATTAGGAGGTAGTGAAAGGAAAACTTTTTTTAAATTAATTTTGCCTTTAGCAAGGCCCGCTTTTGTTGGAGGATTGATATTAGTTTTGATGGAGGTTTTAAACGATTATGGTGCCGCAAAATATTATGGAATAAATACCTTTACCACAGGTATATTTAGGGCTTGGTTCTCTCTAGAAGAACCAGAAACAGCCATCTATTTATCGGCCATTTTAGTAACGATTGTTTTTGTTTTGATCATGGCAGAAAAAAGACAACGTAAACGAATAGGGTATTTCAATTCTTCAAAAAACCATCAAAGAGTAAAAAAGCAAATCATCAATAAAAAAACAACATGGATCTTTTTTTTAGTGGTTTTGACTCCTGTATTACTCGGTTTTGTTTTTCCTGTTTTGCAATTAGTATACTGGGCTTTTTTGACTTATAACGAAGTGTTTACTTCAGATTTTTTAATGATCGCGTGGCAAAGTTTCATGCTGTCTCTTACATCGGCATTCTTTACAGTAGTTTTGGCTTTGTTATTAATTTTTATGGCTAAATGGAATAGATTTCTAATTATAAATTCCCTTACGAAAATAGGAACCTTAGGATACGCCATTCCGGGTGCTGTTATTGCAGTTGGTGTGTTAATACCTACTTTGGCTTTTGATAAATGGTTGATAATTTTTTTTAGAGATTCACTAGATATAAAAATAGGGTTTTTAATAAATGGCACCATTGTAGCTTTGGTTTATGCATATATGGTCCGTTATGTTGCGGTAGCCTACAACCCTATAGAAGCAACTTCATTAAAACTTGGAAAATCTATATCAGAAGCTTCCAAAATGTTAGGAAAGGGAAATATAGCGACATTTAAAAAAATTGAATTCCCATTACTTAAAACTGCAATTCTAAGTGGTTTTATTTTAGTTTTTGTGGATGTGATGAAAGAGTTACCTTTAACTTTAATATTAAAACCATACCAGATAAATACCCTGGCCGTAAAAGCGTATGAGTATGCGAGTGATGAATTAATAGCGGAAGCTTCATTACCTTCGCTGTTTATCATTATGACAGGTATATTTCCTATAATATTTTTAAACAGATTAATTTCTAAGAAGCAAGATGAATACTAATATTTTAGAAATACAGAAGCTTACAAAGTCTTTCGATCAAGTAAAAGCATTAAACAATGTTTCATATACTTTAGAAAGAGGAAAAATTGTTGCAATAGTAGGAGAGAGTGGAAGTGGTAAAACAACACTCATAAGGCTAATTACTGGTTTAGAAGTATTGGATGAGGGAGAAATTATACTGAATGGCACCTTAGTTTCGTCAAATTCCGTTTTTGTTGAGCCCGAGAAAAGAAATGTAGGAATGGTGTTTCAAGATTATGCCCTCTTTCCTCATTTAACGGTATTTGACAACATAGCTTACGGGATTTCAAAAAAAACGAATGCGAAAGAAAGGGTTGCTGAAGTGTTAAATTTAGTTGGCCTGGTAGGAATGGAAAAAAGGTACCCTCATGAACTTTCAGGGGGTCAGCAACAGCGAATTGCATTGGCAAGAGCCCTAGCTCCGGAACCTGAATTATTGATTTTGGATGAACCCTTTAGTAACTTGGATGTTATTTTGAGAAATCAGTTGCGTGAGGATATATTAAAAATCTTAAAAAAAGCAAGTTGTACTGCTATTTTTGTAACACATGATATTAAAGATGCATTGGCAATTTCTGATGAAATGATGGTGTTACAGAAAGGAAACGTTTTGCAACAAGGAAAGACAAAAGAGGTGTTTAACAACCCGAAAAATGATTATATAAAATTACTTTTTGGTTCGGTTACATGGTAAAAAAGAGCAGATACTTAGGTATCTACTCTTCTAATTTAAAACTAGTCGCCATCATTATCGGTTCCAGTAATAATTATAGACAGGGTACTCCTTACATCTGTATGGAGTAAAATAAGTAACTCATTCAAAGAAGTGTGAAGTTTTTCAACGTTCTCTTTATCGTGGTCTACGGCTTCTTTAAGTGGAGATTGTATGCTTTTAATTGTTTCTTTTATCGTTGTAATTGTGCCTTTAATTTTAGTGTTTAAGGTGTCATTTTTCGTAATTGATTTAATGTAATCAGAGATAGAAGTAATCTGCTCTCCAAAAAATAATTCTTCAACAGAGAGAATATTATTATAGATTAAATCTAACGAATTACTAGCGTAAAAATTCTCTACAATTTCTGGGTTTGTGTGTTCTGACTTTTCCAGTCCGGCCGGTTTCCCAACCTTTGTTACTTTACAATTATCAATAACGTTATAAATTCCGTTGAATAATAAATTAAAAGAGCTTAACAAACCCTCTTCTTCATTATTTTTAAAACTTTCGGCGTAGTTAGAACCCGTTGAAGACCAAATACCGTGCAACTGCTTTATAGTAGTATAAAATTCATTGGTAATCAACTGTAAATATCGACCTCTATTTGAATTGGTTTCATATTCTGTTAGTAAACTTTGTAGATCTTCTGTTTTAAATAACATATAATTTAAGCCCGGTAAATTTTTAGCAGCGCTACCAATATTTAAAATTGTGGCCTCCGTAAAAGTACCTTCTTCGATCTTTTTTTCAATCGAGATATTATATACTGGCCAAAAGTTAATTCTACGATTCATAAAATTACTTTTTGCTTCCCCGATATTAAACACATACATTTTTGCATAAAATGCTGTGATATCATTCAGTTGATCCCTAACCGCTGTTAGATTCATAGCGTTAGATTCCGTTACAAATAGTGCAACTGAATTTTGAAGAGCTGTTGATTTATCAAGTAACGTGTTTATCTTAGGAACAATTATCTGATTGGTTATAGAGGTAACAATGTCATTTTTGTAATCAGGTGTTTCTGAATTGTCTTTTGAACATCCCACGGAAAGAATAAGGGTGAATACTAGGGTGGTTATTATGTTTTTCATTTTATTTCTTTTAAAGTGATTCAATAAAGCTTAAAAGCTCTTCTCTTTGTTCTTTTGATAGATTTTTAAAATCATTTTTTGATTTTTCTGCTTCACCGCCGTGCCATAAAATAGCTTCCTCAATATTTCTAGCCCTTCCGTCATGCAATAGGAAGGTGTGTTTATTAACGGTATTGATAAGTCCAATACCCCATAAAGGTTGAGTTCTCCACTCTTTACCAGTAGCTAAAAAATCAGGTCTATGATCAGCTAAGCCTTCTCCCATATCATGTAATAAGAAATCTGAGTACGGACGAATATTTTTATTTTCTAGAAGTGGATTAAAAGGGTAAGCACCTGTTTTTAAATTAGTGGTATGACAGCTAATACATTTTAAATTGCTAAAGAGTACTTTGCCATTTAACACTTGTTGTTCTTTATAGTTTCTTCTTTTAGGAACAGCCAAAGAAGTTTGATAGAATAAGATTCTATCCATTTGAGTATCGGTAACTTCAGGGAAACCACCGTTAGGTGCGTTGTAACAATCTTGTTGTTCTGGCGGACAAGGGTTGTTGTTAAATATAGACGTAGTTAAACCTAAGTCTCCAAAAAAAGCGCCGGCAATTTGCTGTTTTAATGAAGGTTGATTAGATTTCCAACCAAATTTACCAATAGAAATTTTGCTATCTATGGCATCCCACACATAGTTGGCTTTTCCTGAGATTCCATCACCATCGGCATCAAATTCGTCGACATTTTTTAAAATTTCACTTTCTGGTAGCGCGTCTATTAATCCTAATCCTATTACTTGTTGACCAATCCTTGGAGACACTTGAACACCACCCAATGAACCAAAATTTTCGTTAACAATGGTGTATTTAGGTTTTCTTAATTGATACGTTGTTCCATCAGGATAGGTACCTTCTATCATGGTAAAGTCAACTTCAATATCAGCTTCTCTTGGTATATTTAAATTAGCATGATTTTGCAATTGATCACCGTAATTAGGTACGGGTAATGGACCACCATGTTCATTTTGACCGGTAATACTTAAACGAATCAAAAAGCCTTTGGAACCAATATTGGAAGTCTCAAAAGGTTTTCCTCTCCCATCTTTAAAGTGACAACTTGCGCAGGCTCTGGAATTAAATGTAGGTCCCAACCCATCTAAACCAGTGGTTGATGCAGGTGCAGAAACCCATGATTGATTAAATAATGAATTTCCAGAAGCAAATCGAATGATATCCGTTCTCTCCAATCCTGGTATTTCTTTACCGAACGAATTGTTATTAGTAGTAGCAACACTTAGATCATCTCCCAAATTTTCCTCTCCTTGCTGGTATTCATTGATTACTTCATATCGATCTCCTAGAAATAATGATTCTTTTGAGCAGCTATTATAACAACCTATAAACGGAATTAATAACAAAAAATTAATAAAGATATTTTTGTAGTAGATTTTATTCATAGTGCAAAAATACAGGATAAAATTAATTAGATCTAAATAAAGAGTCTAATTTAGAACAGAAAAAGGCCCTACTAATTAATTTTAGGGCCTTTATCTATGCTGTTGAAAGAGACTGATTATTGCACTGGAGTACCGATTTTCGTGGCGATCTCACTTATATTTCCTCCGAAATCTTTGAGTGCCATACCAGCTTCTACAATTGTTCCTTGATTACTAGTGCTCTCTTCTAGTAATAAAACATCGAATGGTTTACCATTGTTTGCTTTTGTATCAACTTCATTTATTTTTACCATCATTGCATCAGATGCATTTTTAAGTTTTTCCGCTAGTGCTTCGTCTTCTTGTTTTACTAAGTCGTATACAGAAGCTCCAGAAATGTTTTCGTAGTCTCCAAATAATACGTTAACAATCCCTTGTGCATTGGTAACAACATCTCGGTGCGTATTATCAGAAAAACAAGAATGCTCGTCTTCCTGACCAGATTCATCAATTCCATCTGTTAAATCTACAGGCTTTAACATTCTTTCTTCAGATAACTCCTCATTAGCGAGAAAGAAAGGACCAGAAATAATATTGGTGATGGCTGTATTTTCAGGTAAAGCCATAAAAACAGTATAATATTGACCTCCTTCAGCCCATGTATCCACTAAAGTTTTTAAGTCTTTCACTAAAATTGATGTTACTACGTTTAAATACGTTTTTCTTCTTTCTTTTTTTGTATCCGTAGTATAATCCGTTAATGGACGTTGACCTGCTTTTAGAGCTGTTGGATTCGTTTCATCTTGTCCCCATAATAAGAATTCAATGGCGTGCCATCCTGTAGAGATAGATTTATCATTTTCTTTTTCGTTATTATCAATTAACAAAGCTTCAGTTATAGCGTCAGTTCCAGCGATAATACCACCGTTATATGCAGAATACCCTGAATAGGCATCAGAAGCAACGGTTACATAATCAATATAGCCTTCATCTAATGGCCAAGCATTCATTTGCCCTTCATTATTAATGACCCAAGCTTCATTTCCTTCTGAATCTACAGGTCCATTAGACCCTCTGAAAACTTCCGTTTGTCCGTAAAATTCACGAGCAGCTAACCATTCAGTTTTAACATTGTCAAATGATGTTTGCGTTGGATTGGAAGTAAAATCACTAATAGCGTTCTGCATTTTTATAGCGGCATTATAACTATCTAAATAGTTTTGATGCACTATTTTTGCATAATTACCAATAACCTCTTTTTTGGTAATCTTTACGTCAACCTCAGGTGAGGTGCTCTCTTCTGATGAGCATGATAAACATGACATCATCATAATCATTGATGTGATTATAAATGTTATTTTTAAAAATCCCGTCATTTTTATTTAGATTTAATATAATTAAAGCGCAAAGGAACCTACTTTTTTTTAATTAGGCAATCTTTATTTAGATTAATTTTAAATAAAAATAACATGTACTTAACACAAGCTTAATCTTTGGGGTAATATAAATTGTAGTATATTTGCACGTAATTAATTTTTAACCACTAAACGCTCTGTTGAGAGTAAAATTGATTACGTGTATGAATGCTCACCAATTAAAATTTGTAGGAGAAGGTTTAACATATGATGATGTCCTGTTAGTTCCTGCATATTCAGAAGTACTTCCAAGAGAAGTTAATATTCAAACTAAGTTTACAAAAAATATTACGATTAACGTACCAATTGTATCAGCTGCAATGGATACGGTAACCGAATCGGCCATGGCAATTGCTGTAGCAAGAGAAGGGGGTATTGGTGTTTTGCATAAAAACATGACTATTGAGGAACAAGCGAAAGAAGTTAGAAAGGTAAAGAGAGCAGAGAGTGGTATGATTATCGACCCAATTACGCTTCCTATGAGTGCCATTGTGTATGATGCTAAAACAGCGATGCGCGATCATAAAATAGGAGGGATTCCGGTAGTTGATGAAAATGATAAATTAGTTGGTATTGTTACCAATAGAGATTTGCGTTTTGAAAAGGATAATGATCGTCCTATTGCCGAGGTGATGACTTCTGAAAATTTAATTACGGTAGCAGAAGGAACTTCTTTGAAACAGGCCGAGGTTATTTTACAAGAAAATAAAATTGAGAAATTACCCGTAATTAATGACAATGACAAATTAGTAGGACTAATAACATTTAGAGATATTACTAAATTAACATTGAAACCTGAAGCCAACAAAGATCAATACGGTAGATTAAGAGTGGCCGCTGCCTTAGGAGTTACAGGAGATGCAGTAGAAAGAGCTGAAGCTTTGGTGGCCGCTGGAGTAGATGCGGTTATTATTGATACTGCCCACGGTCATACAAAAGGAGTCGTTTCTGTATTGAAAAAGGTTAAAAGTAAATTTCCAAGTTTAGATGTAGTGGTAGGAAATATTGCTACCCCAGAAGCTGCAAAATACTTAGTAGAAGCTGGAGCCGATGCTGTTAAGGTAGGAATTGGTCCTGGATCTATTTGTACTACTAGAGTTGTTGCCGGAGTTGGATTTCCACAGTTTTCAGCGGTACTAGAAGTGGCAGCAGCGATTAAAGGGTCTGGAGTACCTGTTATTGCCGATGGAGGAATTCGATACACAGGTGATATTCCGAAGGCAATTGCAGCCGGAGCAGATTGTGTGATGTTAGGTTCTTTATTAGCAGGAACGAAAGAATCTCCAGGGGAAACAATTATATACGAAGGAAGAAAATTTAAATCATATAGAGGAATGGGGTCCGTTGAGGCCATGAAAAAAGGTTCCAAAGATCGTTATTTTCAGGATGTCGAAGATGATATCAAAAAATTGGTTCCAGAAGGAATTGTAGGTCGTGTTCCTTATAAAGGAGAATTGTATGAAAGTATTCATCAATTTGTCGGTGGCTTGCGTGCAGGAATGGGGTATTGCGGAGCAAAAGATATTGAAACCTTAAAAAACACGGGGAAGTTTGTTAGAATTACAGCTTCTGGTATCAATGAAAGCCATCCACATGATGTGGCTATTACTAAAGAAGCACCCAATTATAGTAGATAATCGCAAACAAAAAAGATATAACAAATATAAAACCGTTGGAAATTTAAATTTTTCAACGGTTTTTTCTTTTCTTAAAGCCAAAAATGAATTACAATTCCTAACTTTACTCTTTAAATAAAAAAATGAAGAGAATATTAATTATTAATGGTCCGAATTTAAATTTATTAGGTAAAAGAGAGCCTACAGTATATGGAAGTAGCTCATTTGAAGATTTCTATAAAGAATTGAAGGGTAAGTTTAGTGAGATCGATTTGAGGTATTACCAATCAAATATTGAAGGAGAACTCATAAATAAATTGCATGAAACGGGCTTTGATTATGACGGTATTATTCTTAATGCAGCGGCTTATACGCATACTTCGGTGGCGATTGCAGATGCTGTAAAAGCAATAACCACCCCAGTAATTGAAGTACATGTATCCAATGTGTATTCGAGAGAAAAATTCCGTCATAAAAGCTATTTGGCACCTAATACTAAAGGAATAATTACAGGGTTTGGCTTACAAAGTTATGAGCTAGCTATTCAAAGCTTTTTATAGCGTTAAAAATATAAAGATACCTAACCAATAACAAAATATAGAAACTTATCAAAGCTGTTGGAAATAACTGAACTTTTAAAAGCCAAATTATAGGGATTAAAACCAACAACAATATAGAGAGTAGCATATAGTTAGAAATCCAGTTAGGTGTGTTTTTTTTAGTGATAAAAAACGCAACTAAAAGGTTAGGAGCAAAAGCCCATAAAAAATTAAAATTGTTTGGTGCGGTTGCGTGGTTGGAAAAGAACCACAGGTAAGTAATTAAAACACCAAAAATACCAGTGGTAAAGAATAGTATAAAATCAAACCATTTACTTCTGGTTTTCTTTTTGTAGTCTTTATAGGTGATGAATAAGCCTATACACAAGAGTATAAAAAACATGATCAATGGACTTACTGTATCGGATGTTGCTTTTTTTTCTGGGTGGTCTAAAAGCGTTCTTGTTGTACGAATCAAATTTTCTTCATGACCATTTTTTACAATTTTAGAGACGGCTAGCATACTAAAAACATAATCGGGTAAATATGAATACTCACTAGGGCTTGCTAATTTATCTAATCGGTTCCCTAAAGCGATATTAATTCCTAAACTACCCCAAGTATTAGGGTGAATTTCTCTATTCATTAACTGACGTATAGAGAGGTTTTCGGTAACAAAATCATCTTTAAAGTTAACCCCATCTCCTAAAATGGTTTTTATAATATCTCTGGGTTTTGTTGAACAATTGTTAAAAAACGGATCATAGAAATAACTTGCATTTTTCGGATGAGCATTGATCTCTAAATATTTAAAAAAAGCATTTTTTTGAGCACTAGTAAGGTTTAAAACTTGTTCTTGAACCCACCTCTGGTCAAAATTATAGCTCTTTAGAGAGGGAGGGAAAGAATAACGAGCTAATTTATACTTCATAAAACCTTTGGTAAAGTTTAGGTAAAAATTAGACTCTGAAAAATCAAAAATGCCATAATTGTATATTAAATCTAATTGCAGTAAGGGATCTTTAATACGTATGGCAGTATGCCCAAATTTTTCATAGAGAGCTTCTCCTGGACCGTAGGTAATTACGCTAATTTCTGAATATGTTGAGAGCTGTAAATTTTGAGACTGTACTACAGTTAAAAAAGAGAAAATAAAGAAAAGAGTTACCTGTTTTTTTAGTGCCATTATTGTCGAAAAAAGCTATAATTAAATTTAATAGAAAAAATATTAGAATACAGCGCATTGCCTATGCTGCCTATATTTGTCAAAGCATAATCAATTTGAATTCCATTATAGGTAAATCCAAGACCAAAATTAGGTTGGATAGAGATAGATTTACTACCATCAAACTCTGTGGTGTTTTGAATATTTCCAATGCCAAAGCGCAAAAAAGCCATGTTGTCATAATCTAACTGTAAACCTAAAGAAGGATCGATGCTCATAACACTTGTGGCAATAATATCATTTGTTTTTGCAAATCGCATATTTAAATCTACTGCTGTGAGTAAGTTAAAAAAACGACTAACACGAAAGCTTTTGGCAATTCCTAATTGTACTTTGGGTTTGGTAATTTCAGTTGTTTCTGGAAGCTCTTGGTTTTGCCCAGGAATGGCATTTTCAATTTTTTCAAATTCAGTTTCGCTGATACTCCAAGTATTAAACGTAGTGGTAATATCTCGAGCCATGATTCCAAATTTCCAATTGTTTCTCTCAAATTGAAATCCTACATCGAAACCAAAGCCCCATGAAGTAGCAAAATCGCCAATTATTCTTCGCACAACTTTAGCGTTTATACCAAAATGGAATCCGTCTAAAATCATTTTTCTGGCATAGCCAAAGTTAAAGGCATAATCTGCCGCAGAGAATAAGCTGATTCTATTATAATCTATATTTCCTTGGCTGTCTATGAGTTCTGTCGTGTTCAAAATATCATCTACACCAAAACGAATAATAGATAAGCCTAAGGCACTTTTATGATCAATAGGCATGGCAAAACCAATAAAATTGTAATTCGCAATACCTGCAAAATAGGTAGCATGCATCAAGGAGCCTTGGTAATCATCAACGTTTACTAAACCGGCAGGATTCCAATAAATCGCATTTACATCATTACTAGTGGCTACCACTGATTTACTCATGCCTAAGGCAGCTGCATCAACGCCGATGTTTAAAAACTCATTTGAATAATTTCTGAATTGAGCTTGTAAGTTTGTTGAAAATAGGACAATAAAAAATAAAAAATGTGTTTTCAATGGTTTAGGTTGAATAAGCTACAAATATCTTAAAATACATAGAATATAACTATCAATTTAACAAGATATTGTTGTTACAATATTTCTAAGTTACTATTATTGACAAACTATTTTCTCATCAATAAATTGATTTATCTTTTGTTCTAACCATTTATTTTCAGAATTCCAAAAAGATGATAAAAATCCTACATGGCCGCCATAATTAGGGGTTAATAAATAAAAGTTTGAGTACATATTTGCTTCGTTGTATGGATAACATTCTTCTGAGAGAAAACTGTCATCTAGTGAGTTAATAAGGAGTGTAGTGTGCTTTATTTTTGAAATATAGGGTTTCGAACTTGCTTTTTCCCAGTAATCTTCCGAGCTCGTAAAACCGAAAATAGGCACGGTATATTGCTTCTCTATATGCCTAAAAAGTGATGCTTTGGCTAACAATTGTTTATCTAGTTGAAATTCCGGGAATTTTTCTGCTTTGTTAAGAAGCTTAGTTTTCATTGTTCTTAAGAACTCTGTTAAATAGATTTTATTTTTGAGTTTAGACAGTTCGGCCTGTGAAGACGTTAAATCAATGGGTACGGATACAGCAACAGCTCCTTTAACAGATTCAGGGATATTCGTGTATTCGCCTAAATATTTGAGTGTTAGATTACCTCCTAAGCTAAACCCGACAATAATAATATTCGTATAGTTGTAATTGTTATACAAGAAATTAACAATAAATTCGATGTCGTCTGTTTTACCGCTATGGTAGGTTTCTAGTAGTAAATTATCCTCACCACTACAACCTCTTAAATTCATACATACGGTATCGTACCCGTTGTTGTTAAGTTGTTTAGAGGTAGTAATCATATAATTTGATTGGGCACTGCCTTCAAGGCCATGAATCAACAAGACTAACGTTTTTGATTTCACAAAAGAAAAATCTAAATCGATAAAATCATGATCCCAGGTAGTGACTCTTTTTCGTTCATAATTTATGCGATCGTTCATAAATAAAGGACGATACATTGTACTAAAATGAGAATTTTTAAATGGTAAGGTAGGATTGAAATTATTTTTTAGTACAGGCATAAGTTAAATTTTATAGCTATTTTTAACAAAGATGACAAAAAAACATGAAAAAGTAAAACTGATGAAATGATTTCTTATTTTCGTCGTCAAATTCTAGACACCATGAACATCAAAAAACATATTCCTAATCTAATTACTCTTGGAAATTTATTATGCGGAACTATTGCCACCATATTTGCTGTGAAAGGTGATTTTGTGGGAACTGCAATTTTAGTAATTACCGGGATTTCCCTTGACTTTTTTGATGGTTTCGTAGCGAGATTATTAAAAGTACAAGGAGAGCTAGGTAAACAGTTAGATTCGTTAGCAGATATGGTAACAAGTGGAGTAGTGCCTGGCATTGTAATGTTTCAGCTATTGATACATGCGGTTGATATTGATGCTGTTGGGTATTTCGGTGTGGACGAATATGGCAGATCAGGGAGTAATTTGCCTTATTTGGGTTTAATCCTAACACTTGCCGCAGGCTATCGTTTGGCTAACTTTAATATAGATGATCGTCAATCGGATAGTTTTATTGGTTTACCAACGCCAGCAATGAGTTTGTTTGTTGTTTCGCTGCCTCTAATTGGTCAGTATTCTTCTGATTCGTATTTTCATGAACTTGTTCAAAACCAATACCTATTAATAGGAATGACCGTTTTGTTGAGTTTTGTTATGAATGCTCAATTACCACTTTTTTCATTAAAGTTTAAAACTTTTTCAATCAAAGAGAATTTGATTAAATATGTTTTTCTAATAGCTTCTATTGCATTACTGTTAACCCTCCAATTTGTTGCTGTGCCAATTATTATATTGTTATATATAACTATTTCAATAGCACAAAACCAGCTAAGTAAGTAATTAGTGTATGTTGAAAAGCATTGCTTTAAATTCTAGTTATCTTCTTGAAGCGTGAAATTAATAATGGTTTAATTTTCTTTTATTACTATTGTGATACTCGGTTTTTTAAGGTGTCATTGTTTTAATTACTGGGTTTAAAGTTGATAAAACCGATGATTGCTGTTTATGAAAAAATTATAATAACACGCGAAAAACACAAACAGATGAAAACTAAGTAGGTCTTTTGTTTAATTTACAGCACCAGTTAATTAGTGTATTGTTAACGGCTATAGTCACCAAAATGTTTTTATGAAAAAAAACGGGTATGATTTACGACTTAAATTTCTTTTTCTTTAATTCAAAATCTTTTCCTAAATACACCCTGCGTACTGTTTCATCTTCTGCTAACTCTTCTGGTGTACCTTCTTTTAAAATACTTCCGTTGTACATTAAATAGGTACGATCTGTAATAGCTAAAGTGGCTTGTACGTCATGATCGGTAATTAAAATACCAATATTTTTATTTTTTAATTGAGCAACAATTCCCTGAATATCTTCTACAGCAATAGGATCAACTCCAGCAAATGGCTCATCTAAAAGTATAAATTTAGGGTCAGAAGCTAAACATCGAGCAATTTCAGTTCTTCTACGTTCACCACCGGAAAGTAAATCACCTCTGTTTTTACGAACATGTCCTAAGCTAAATTCTTCTATAAGTTCTTCCAAACGTTGTTTTCGCTCCGTTTTATTTCTTTTCGTAAATTCTAAAACAGACATAATATTATCTTCTACTGATAACTTTCTAAAAACTGAGGCTTCTTGCGCTAGGTATCCAATACCTTTCTGAGCTCTTTTATACATGGCATCTTCAGTAATTTCCTCCTCATCTAAAAAAATGGTTCCACCATTTGGTTTAATCATTCCTACAATCATGTAAAAAGACGTTGTTTTCCCAGCTCCATTAGGCCCTAACAGCCCAATAATTTCTCCTTGTTTGACTTCTAGAGAAATACCTTTAACTACTTTTCGTTTACCGTAGATTTTTTGTATGTTATTCGCTTTTAGTTTCATATTCATGTTTAAACATTTTTCACGATTAAATGTAATAAATCAAAGTATATATACTTCTTAAAATACTCTTAAACGTTATTAGCTAGAAATCTCATTATCATTTTCCAAATATTCCCAAAATTCAACAGCTCTTCGTAAATGTGGAATGACTATAGTTCCTCCAACTAAAGTAGCTATAGACATAGTCTCCATCATTTCGTCTTTTGTTAAACCATTTTTATAAGCAGTTTCTAGGTGATATGCTATACAATCATCACAACGCAATACTGCTGAGGCAACCAAACCTAATAATTCTTTGGTTTTTACTGGTAAATGACCTTCACTGTATGCATTGGTATCCAGATTAAATATCCGTTTTATTACTTTATTGTCTGAAGCCAAAATTTTTTCGTTCATTTTAGAACGATACTCATTGAACTCTTTTATTTTTTCAGACATGACTATTGTTGTTTTTTTATTACAAATTTTGAAACATATATGCTAATTTCGTACAAAATCATAATAGGAACAGAAACAATTACTTGACTAGCTACATCAGGTGGTGTTATAATTGCAGATAGAATTAATACCAGTACTAATGCGTGTTTTCGGTATTTTCTTAAAAAATGAGGAGTGATGAGTCCGATTTTAGATAAGAAGTAGATGACTACAGGTAGTTCAAAAAAAACAGCTACTCCAAGCATGGTGTTGGTAACAAGGCTTATGTACGCTTCGAGTTTAAAGTTATTTTGTATACTATCAGAAATTTCGAAATTATAAAAGAAATATACAGACATCGGTATAATAACGAAATAACTAAAAAGAACTCCTAAAAAAAATAAGAGGGAAGAGGTGAAAATAAAACCCCTTGATTTTTTTTGTTCACGCTTGTGTAAGCCCGGTGCTACAAAAGACCAAAACTCCCATAAAATATAAGGGAAAGAAATTACAAAACCTAATATCAATGATGACCAAATTCCGGTCATTAATTGTTGTGTAGGGTTTAACGCTTGTAACGTTTGTTTGAAATTGATATCACAAAAACTACTATCTACACCTATAGAGGAGAAAACTCTACAGAAAAAACGGTAGGTAGCAAAATCTGGTTGTAGGTGTGCTAATAAGAATTCATTAAAAACAAATTTGATATTAGCGAAAATAGCTATTGCTAAAATAAAAATTGAAGCAAAACTTCGCACTAAATGCCATCTTAATTCTTCAAGATGATCTAAAAAAGACATTTCTTTTGTAGCCATTATTAAAATATTCCTTCTTTAATTAAATCGTGTAAATGAACGACACCTACATATTTCTCAGAATCGTTTATCACTAAAATTTGAGTGATATTATTAGTTTCTAATGTATCTAAGGTATCAACTGCCATAGCATCAACATGAATTGATTTTGGGTTTTTACTCATGATGTCGCTGGCTGTAAGCTTATCAATTTGTGTTGTTTTACTCAGCATTCTTCTGATATCGCCATCGGTAATAATACCAATTATTTTGTCAGACTGGTCAACAACTGCGGTCACTCCCAGTCTTTTTTCTGAAATTTCAATAATAACTTTCGTTATGGGATCCGATGGATTTACTTTTGGAGTATCATTGTTTTTAATCAGGTCAGAAACTCTTAAATAAAGACGTTTACCTAAAGCTCCACCAGGGTGATATTTGGCAAAATCATTACTAGAAAAACCTCTTCGTTCCAACAAGCAAACGGCCAAAGCATCACCTAAAACTAGTTGTGCTGTAGTACTTGTTGTTGGTGCCAGATTATTAGGGCAAGCCTCTTTTTCAACATATGAATTCAGTAAAAAATCAGCATTTTTACCCAAAAATGATTCTGGGTTTCCTGTGATTGCAATTATTTTGTTATTAGAACTTTTAATTAGCGGAACCAAAACTTTAATTTCTGGTGTATTACCACTTTTTGAAATACAAATAACAGTATCGTTTTGTTGCACATTTCCTAAGTCGCCATGAATAGCATCAGCGGCATGCATAAAAATGGCAGGGGTTCCTGTTGAATTTAGTGTCGCTACTATTTTAGTTGCTATATTCGCACTTTTACCAATGCCTGTAACGATTACGCGACCATTAGAATTTAGAACAAAGTTTACGGCCTCGATAAAAGAATTATCTAATAATTTTGCTAAATTAGCAACAGCGTTACTTTGCAAAAGTATGGTGTCTTTAGCAGTTGAAAGGATATTGCTTGAGTTTTTCAAGTTCTGTAATTTAAGTATAAATTAAAGTTGTAAAAATAGAAATATTTTAGGTAGTAAATCTCATAAAATTTAAAGTTTATGACTTTTTATTTGTACTTTTTTTATAAATTAGATTTTAAATAGGATATTAACAGATGGATGTAGAGCAGTCGGATTTATACAAATCATTAAAAAAGCTTTTTGGATTTAATAAATTCAAAGGTTTACAGGAAGATGTGGTCAATAGCATCTTAAGCAATCAGAATACATTTGTGATTATGCCAACAGGGGGTGGAAAGTCATTGTGTTATCAATTACCCGCATTGATGAAAGAAGGAACAGCTATTGTTGTTTCTCCTTTAATAGCATTGATGAAGAATCAGGTGGATGCCATAAGAGGAATTTCCGAACAACACGGAATAGCTCATGTATTAAATTCTTCTTTAAATAAAACAGAAGTTAGTCAGGTAAAAACTGATATTGAACAAGGAATTACAAAGTTGCTATATGTAGCGCCAGAGTCCTTGATTAAAGAAGAGTATGTTTTATTTTTACGGGAGCAGGATATATCGTTCGTTGCCATAGATGAAGCACATTGTATTTCAGAATGGGGTCATGACTTTAGACCAGAATATAGGAATTTGAGAAATATTATTAAACAAATTGATAATGTTCCTATTATAGGATTAACTGCAACGGCTACCGAAAAAGTGCAAGAAGACATTTTGAAAACGTTAGGCATGAGTGACGCCAATGTTTTTAAAGCTTCTTTTAATCGAGCTAATTTATTTTATGAAGTTAGGCCTAAGACGAAAGAAATCGAAAAAGATATTATTCGATTCATTAAACAGCGCTTAGGTAAATCAGGGATAATTTATTGTTTGAGCCGTAAAAAAGTGGAGGAAATTTCGCAAGTGTTGCAGGTAAATGGAATCAATGCAGTACCCTACCATGCTGGTTTAGATGCAAAAACAAGAGTAAGACATCAAGACATGTTTTTGATGGAAGATTGTGATGTTGTTGTGGCTACGATTGCGTTTGGTATGGGAATTGACAAACCCGATGTAAGATTCGTGATACATCATGATATCCCCAAAAGTTTGGAAAGCTATTATCAAGAAACCGGTAGAGCTGGGCGTGATGGAGGTGAAGGATATTGTTTGACTTTCTATTCCTATAAAGATATTGAAAAACTTGAAAAGTTTATGGCCAATAAACCAGTGGCAGAACAAGAAGTTGGACATGCTCTTTTACAAGAAGTGGTTGGGTACGCTGAAACATCGATGAATAGGCGAAAATACTTGTTGCATTATTTTGGAGAGGAGTTTGATGAAATACATGGGGACGGGGCTGAAATGGATGATAACATGCGCAACCCGAAGAAAAAGCATGAAGCTAAAGAAGAGGTGGTGAAATTATTAGCTGTAATTAAGAGTACTAATGAAATGTATAAACCTAAAGAAGTAGTAAATACATTATTAGGTAAAGAAAATGCTCTGTTAAAGTCTCACAAAACCACTAAACAACCTTTTTTTGGAATTGGTAATGAAAAAGATAATCACTATTGGATGGCATTAATACGTCAAGTATTAGTTACTGATTTTATTAAAAAAGAAATTGAGTTATATGGTGTTTTAAAACTTACCGAACATGGGAAAGAATTTTTAAACAATCCTGTATCGTTTATGATGACCGAAAATCATGTATATGCTACAGATGATGATGGTACCATAATAACCAATACGAAATCATTTGCAGGAGGGGTGGATGAGAAACTTGTTGGAATGTTAAAGGATTTACGAAAAAAGGTAGGGAAAAAGTTAGGAGTACCTCCATTTGCCGTTTTTCAAGATCCGTCAATTGATGATATGGGTTTGAAATACCCTGTGACATTTGAAGAATTATCTAAAGTACATGGTGTCGGGGAAGGAAAAGCTAAAAAGTATGGTAAAGACTTTATTAAACTTATAAGTAGCTATGTTGAGGAAAATGATATCATGCGTCCTGATGATCTAATTGTTAAGAGTACAGGGGTAAACTCAGGATTGAAATTGTACATTATTCAAAATACAGATAGAAAATTACCATTAGAAGATATAGCAAAATCAAAAGGTTTAGAAATGCCTGAATTGATTAAAGAAATGGAAGCAATTGTGTTTTCTGGTACAAAATTAAATATTGATTACGCTATTGATGATTTGTTAGATGAGGATCAACAAGAGGAGATTCATGAGTATTTTATGGAAGCAGAAACGGATAAAATACAAGAGGCGTTAGATGAATTTGAAGGTGATTATGATGATGAAGAATTACGATTAATGAGAATTAAATTTACAAGTGAAATAGCAAATTAAAAAAACTTTTAATATCCATCTATTTTAATGGATATTAAACTATAACCGAATATAAAACTAATTCATTAAACGAAAAAAATAGATAAGCGCAAGAGGTAATTCTCTTGCGTTCTGTTTTAATTCAACTTAATATTGTAGCGAATTTCGAATCTGAATTATAATTCCATTTACCATTTGAATTTACAATAATAAAACGTCCTTTTTTCCTTTCTATGTCAATACAAAAAGAAATCGTAGTACTGCTATTATTGATTTTCTATCTTATATAAAGAAAAAGCAATCATTTTCTTTTACAGTAAATTCAAACAATAGCTGGTATAAAATTAACGCGAAAACTATTACCTTGAGTATTTTTGTTTTTCAGGTTATTATAATACAAAACGTATTTCTATTTTTGAATGAGTCATCGTAAAAACAAGTGAATTCAAAAATAAGTACGCTTATAAAATTTATGCTTTATGCTAAGTAATCTGTTTATTTTTTGATTAGCACATCTTTAATAGTGGCCGTAGAATCACAGCGAACTATATACAAGCTAATGTGTTCTAAGCTATCTTTTCCTGTAATATAATATTCGGCACATGGTCTCTGTCTTGGCTTACTTTTTGAAAAATCTACATCCGCTGATTTTAAAATAGCTGAAATAGAAGATGTATCAATGTTTTTCATAGTGATAACATGTAAGGCATCTTTTGAAATAACACGTTGTTTAGTTCTAATAGTTTTCAAAGTTCTTGCATCCATACCGTAATCAAAAGAAACATTTTTGTTCTTCCAAAAGAATAGAACAGCCACTGAACCTAAGGCTACACCAATTAAATAATACCCAAAACGCTTTAATAAATTCATAATATTTATTTTCGAATGCAAAAGTAGAAATAAATATGCATAGCGGTAAACAATAACAAACTAATATTAATTTATATCGTGTAATTTAGAGAATAGATTTTTTTCTACTATAATTCTCCCTAAAAGAGTCATCCCTAGCTTTTAGTTCTAACTAAATTATTTAATTTTAAAACCTTTAGTCTATTTGGTTATAAAAACAATAAATTAATATCTCTATATGGCAAATCGAACCAATCAGCAACCGTTTTGTTAGTTAGGATTCCATGGTAAAAGTACATGCCATTTCGCAAGCTTTTATCAAATCTAGCAGCATTTTCAAAACCTCCTTCTTCAGCTATTTCTAACAGGTAAGGGGTAAAGATATTACTAATTGAGAAGGATGCTGTTCTGGCATATCTAGAAGGAATGTTAGGTACACAATAATGAATAACCCCACTATTTTTAAATGTTGGATTGCTATGAGTTGTAATTTTTGATGTTTCGAAGCAGCCTCCTCTATCAATACTAACGTCAACAATAACGGCCCCATCTTTCATTTGATCTATCATTAATTGAGTAACAACAATAGGAGATCTATCTTCCCCTCGCAATGCTCCAATGGCAACATCACAACGCCTCAACGCTTTAGCTAAGGTTTTAGGTTGTATCGTAGATGTATAAACAGGAGCATGAACATAATTTTGAAGTTTTCTGAGTCTTGTAATCGAATTGTCAAAAACTTTTACTCTAGCTCCTATTCCTACAGCTGATTTCGCTGCAAATTCGCCTACTGTGCCTGCTCCAATAATAACAACATCACTAGGAGGAACACCTCCAATATTTCCAAGTAATAACCCATTACCACCATTGGCGGTAGTCATTAATTCCGCAGCTATTTGAATCGAAGCAATACCCGCTATTTCACTTAAAGATTTTACAATAGGATAGACACCGTGTTCATCCTTTATATAATCAAAAGCAATAGCAGTTATTCTTTTTTTAGCTAATGCTTCAAAATACTTTTTATTTTGAGTTTTTAACTGTAAAGCAGAAATAAGTACTGCTTGCGGAGTTAGCATCTTAATTTCATTGAGTGATGGTGGCTCAACCTTTAAAACAATATTGCAAGAAAAAACTTCCTTAATATCATAGGAAATCTTTGCTCCTGCATCCGAATACTCTTTATCACTATAGTTAGCGCCTTCACCAGCACCAGTTTCAATAACAATTCTATGACCATGGGCAACTAAAGCAGAAACAGTGTCTGGGGTTAAACTAATTCTCTTTTCCTCAAAATGAGTTTCTTTTGGGATACCAATAAATAATTCTCCTTTTTGTTTCTTTATTTCAAGTACTTCAGGCTTCGGGATTAATTGTTCTTTCGTAAAAGGAGAAGATATAGAGCTCATTGGGTTTTTTAGTTTGTTTTAAGTTGAATATTACGGTTTCCGTTTTCTAATAATGATATTTCAATAGTAATCGTCTCTAAAGGTAGTAAATTTTTAATATTTTCGGGCCATTCAATTAAACACCATTCATCATTGTATAAATAATCTTCAATACCCATGTCATAGGCCTCTTCTTCATTTATAATTCTATAAAAATCAAAATGATATACTGAAGATACATCGTTGATTTTATATTCATTTACTAGTGAAAAAGTAGGTGAGCTAGCAAGGTCTTCAACCCCCAAAGCTTTACAGATTTCTTTAATTAAGGTGGTTTTTCCAACCCCCATTTCACCATAAAACAACAACACTTTATTGGTGCTGTTCTCAATAACTTCCTTTGCGATAGAAGAAAGCTCATTTAAAGAGTAGTTTCTATTCATAGATAGCAAATGTAAATAACTTTCAAAAAGTATAGAAATTTAGTTTTCATATCTGAAGTGTCCGGTTATGTTATACGAAAATAGACAATCTTCAATAACTTGACCAGCACCTATATTGTGAACGATCATGAAACGTTTATTATCAGTAGATTTTTTATCTATTACAATGCCTATATGTGGAATTCCTTTATCTAGGCTCCAACACACCACATCACCTGGTAAATAATCATCACTTTTTTTAGAAATAGATTTAGTGATTCCTTTTCGTTTAAAAAAAACCATTAAGTTATACACTCTTCGATGATCTATGTTGGTGTCGGTTTTTTTTAATCCCCAAATTTTAGGGTATAATTGAAAATTATCTTCCATGTCTTCATGAACTTTTTTTTGCAAATCAACACCTAATTTTCTGTAAGCCCTAATAATTACATCAGTACAAACACCTTTGTTTGAAGGAATCTTACCGTTTGGATATCCTATTGAAAAATAACTAGGATCGTAGATTACCCGTTGCTTAGTCAAAGATATTGCGGCTTTACTTAGTTTATCTTTTGAACCTTGAGAAAATACTGTAAAACCATAAGTTAAAAGCAAAATAATCGTCAATCTTTTCATCACCTTACTTCGGATTATAAATACCACATGGTATAATCATTTCCTCTAATGATATTCCACCATGCTGATATGTGTTTTTGTAATATTTTACAAAATGATTGTAATTATTTGGGTAAGCAAAAAATAAATCTTCCTTCGTGAAAATAAACGGACTATTAATTGCCATCATAGGTAAAAATATGTCTTTTGGATTTTTTACAGCAAACACATCCTTTTCGTCATAACTTAAACTTCTACCTGTTTTATAACGCAAATTAGAACTAATATTTTTATCTCCAATTACCTTTGTAGGGGTTTTGCAGTTAATGGTTCCATGATCTGTGGTAATAATTAATTTTTGACCTAGTCTTTGGGCTTTTTGAATAATCTCATATAAAGGGGAATTGGTGAACCAACTAGCAGTGAGTGATCTGTAAGCCTTATCATCTCCTGCTAACTCTTTAATCACTTCCATTTCTGTTTTGGCGTGAGAAATCATATCTACAAAGTTATAAACGAGAACAGTTAAATCATTTTGCTTTGTAGCGTTGTAATTATCGGATAAATCTTTACCGTTTTTAAGCGATGTTATTTTGTAGTATTCATGCTCAATATCTAAACCTAGTCGTTTTATCTGTGCGGTTAAAAATTCAGATTCAAATAGGTTTTTCCCTCCTTCATCGGTATCATTTTTCCAGTATTCAGGATGTATTCTTTCCATTTCAGAAGGCATAAGACCAGAAAATATAGCATTACGTGCGTATTGAGTTGCAGTGGGTAAAATACTATAATACGAATGTTCTTCTTCTTTTTTGTAATAATTATTAATAAAAGGTTCGAGTATTCTATATTGATCATAACGAAGATTATCAATTACAAGCCATAAAACGCCTTTATCCTTACTAAGGTTAGGTTGTATATAATCTTTAAAAAGTGTGTGAGAAAATGTAGGCTTATCATGATCAATAAGCAAATTTTGATAGTTTTTCTTAACAAATTTAAAAAATTGACTGTTCGCCTCAGTTTTTTGAGATTCTAATATTTCAAGCATCCCAGTATCATTAATGTTTTCCAGTTCAAGTTCCCAATGAACCAGCTTTTTATAAAGGTCAGTCCAGTCTCTAAATGTATTCACCATTGCTAGGTCCATAGAAATTTTCCGAAATTCCTGTTGGTAACTAGAAGTCGTTTTTTCTGAAATTAAACGTGAATTATCGAGGTTTTTCTTTAAGCTTAGTAGTATTTGATTAGGGTTAACGGGTTTTATTAGATAATCTGCAATTTTAGATCCAATAGCCTCTTCCATTATGTATTCTTCTTCACTTTTGGTAATCATTACAACAGGAAGATTGGCATTAATTTGTTTGATTGCAGATAAGGTCTCCAAACCTGTAATACCAGGCATGTTTTCGTCTAAAAATACAATATCAAAATTCTTCTCACCTACTAAATCAATAGCATCAGTGCCATTGGTACAGGGAGTTACCTGGTAGTGTTTTTGTTCTAAAAATATAATATGTGGTTTTAATAAATCTATTTCATCATCAACCCAAAGTATATCAATATTTCGCATATAATTTTATAGTGTTTGTTAAGACTAACGTTAATTACTAGTTTTGTTGTATTTGAAAAAGCTAAAAATACGTTAATAAAACTACAGGTTATTTGGTTTTGTAAATAAATTATAATTCTTTTGCTTAAAATTGAATCACTTATCTATTTTGAATAAACAGCAAACAAATAAATTAAAAATATTGAATGATCCAATTTATGGATTTATTTCAATTCCAAGCACTTTAATTTTTGATATAATAGAACATCCTTATTTTCAGAGATTAAGAAGAGTTTCTCAAATGGGGATGTCTAACTTGGTATATCCAGGAGCCAACCATACCCGATTTCACCATGCCTTAGGTTGTTTGCACTTAATGCAAAAAGCAATTCGGATATTGCGTTCAAAGAATGTTCTTATTTCTGAAGATGAAGCAAACGCTCTATGTATTGCTATATTATTGCACGACATTGGTCATGGAGCTTTTTCTCATGCTTTAGAACACAGTATTGTAAGTGGCATCACTCATGAAGAAATATCATTAAAATTTATGAAAGCTCTGAATGAAGAATTTGAGGGTAAATTAAGTTTAGCTATTCAGGTGTTTGAAGGGAAATACTATCGGAAGTTTTTATGTCAATTGATATCTAGTCAATTAGATATTGATAGATTGGACTATTTGAAACGTGATAGCTTTTATACAGGAGTCGCAGAGGGGAATATTTCTTCAGATAGGTTGATAACAATGATGAATGTTGTTGATGATAAATTGGTAATTGAACAAAAAGGGATATATTCTGTTGAAAAATTTATCATAGCAAGACGTTTAATGTATTGGCAGGTATATCTACATAAAACAGGGTTGGTAGCAGAAAGTATATTGGTAAATATATTAAAAAGGGCGAAAGAATTAGCTTCTAAGGGAGTTCAACTAGAAGGAAGTAAAGCATTAAAGTACTTTTTATACAATACCATTTCTCCTGAGAATTTTACGGAGAATACGTTGAAGACTTTTTCAAGGTTGGATGATTATGATGTTTTATTGGCGGTTAAAGAATGGATAAATCATGAAGATCATGTTTTATCGAGCCTAGCTCAAATGATTATTAATAGAAGCTTATTAAAAATAGAGTTGCAAGATACACCGTTTACTAAAAGTTATTTGGAAACGATCGTAAAAAAAGTTCGCAAAGAATTAAATCTTAAGAAAGAAGAACTAGAGTATTTTGTTTTTTCGAATAAAATTAAGAACCAAGCTTACAATTCGGATGAACCAATTTTAATTTATACTAAAAAAGGGGAATCAATTGATATTGCTAAGGCATCAGACCAATTAAATGTCCAAGCATTAACCCAACCAGTGGTAAAATATTATGTATGTTATCCTAAAATATTAGGTTAAAAAGAAATCCTCTGAGTATTAAAAGAGGTAATTGAACAAAAATAATTACTTTTGCCAGTAATGAAATTTAAAGCAAAACAAATAGCCGAAATCCTAGAAGGAGAAATTGTAGGAAATCCTGAGGCTGAGGTGTCAAAATTATCTAAAATAGAAGAAGGGGAGATAGGTTCACTAACCTTTTTATCTAACCCTAAATATAACGCATACTTGTATACGACTAAGGCTACAATAACCATTGTTAACAAAAGCTTTAGTTTGGATAAGGAGGTGGATACCACGTTGATAAAAGTTGAAGATGCTTACAAATCATTTTCTAAACTATTAGAATTTTATAATGAGGTAAAAAACAATAAGGTAGGTAGAGAAGTACCTCACTATATTGGAGCTTCTGCAACCATCGGAGATAATGAGTATATTGGATCGTATACCTATATTGGAGAAAATGTAAAAATAGGAAATAATGTGAAAATTTATCCTAATTCCTATATAGGAGACAATGTTACAATTGGAGACAATTGTATTCTATTTGCAGGGGTAAAGGTCTATTCAGAAACACAAATAGGGGATAATTGTAAAATTCATTCTGGATGTGTTATAGGCTCAGATGGGTTTGGTTTTACACCTAATGAAAAAGGAGAATATAAGGCTGTTCCTCAAATAGGAAATGTAGTTATTGAAGCTAATGTAGACATTGGATCGAATTCAACTATTGATAGAGCTACTTTGGGTTCAACAATTATACGAGAGGGAGTCAAATTAGACAATCAAATTCAAATAGCTCATAATGTTGAAATAGGAAAGCATACAGTTATAGCCTCACAAACAGGAGTAGCAGGTTCTACAAAAATTGGGGAATACTGTATGATCGGAGGACAAGTTGGAATTGTTGGGCACATTGTCATAGGAAACCATGTAAAGATTCAAGCCCAATCGGGTATTGGAAGGAGCTTAAAGGATGGAGATAAGGTACAAGGAACACCCGCATTTAATTATTCAGATTACAATAAATCATACGTACATTTTAAAAATTTACCGAATATAACAACCAGAATTCATAAAATTGAAAAAGAGTTGAATACTCAAAAAGAGAAAAATGAGTAAAAAACAAACAACAATAAAAAAAGAAGTAACATTATCAGGTGTTGGATTGCATACTGGTAATGACGTAAGAATGACTTTTAAACCGGCGCCTATAAATAACGGTTTTTCATTCGTACGTGTTGATTTGGAAGGGAAACCAACAATAGAAGCAAAAGCTGAGTATGTTACAACCACTCAAAGAGGTACTAATCTTGAAAAGAATGGAGTTCAAATTCAAACATCAGAACATGTACTAGCGGCAGCTGTTGGTTTAGATATTGATAACTTGATCATAGAAATAGATTCTTCAGAACCTCCTATAATGGATGGCTCATCTAAGTATTTTGTAGAAGCGTTGGAATCAGCAGGTATTACTGAACAAGAAGCGCATGTGCATGAGTATGTGGTGAAAGAAATTATTTCTTATAAAGATGAAGCTACGGGTAGTGAAATAATGTTAATGCCAGCAGAAGAATATCAAGTCACCACAATGGTAGATTTTGGAACTAAAATATTAGGTACCCAAAATGCTACATTGAATACAATGTCTGATTTCAAAAATGAAATTTCAGCAGCTAGGACATTTAGTTTTTTGCATGAGATTGAAATGTTACTGGAAAATGACTTGATTAAAGGTGGAGATCTAAACAACGCTATTGTTTATGTTGATAAGGAGTTATCAGAAGAAACAATGCTTAAATTAAAGAAAGCCTTTAAAAAAGATAATATAGCGATTAAGCCAAATGGTATCTTAGATAATTTAACATTACATTGGGCCAATGAGGCGGCACGTCATAAGTTACTTGATGTGATTGGCGATTTAGCACTTGTAGGAACAAGAATACGTGGTAAAGTTATTGCAAACAAACCAGGGCATTTGGTGAATTCATTGTTTGCAAAGAAATTAGCTAAAATTATAAAACAAGAAAAGAGAAATAATGTTCCTGTTTATGATTTGAATCAAGAACCACTAATGGATATTCATAAAATAATGGATATTTTACCACATAGACCACCTTTTTTATTGGTGGATCGAGTTATAGAACTCAGTGATAGGCACGTGGTAGGGATGAAAAATGTTACGATGAACGAAGATTTTTTCGTTGGACATTTCCCTGGAGCTCCAGTAATGCCAGGAGTTCTTCAAGTTGAAGCAATGGCACAATGTGGTGGGATTTTAGTATTAAGTACAGTGCCTGATCCTAAAAATTACTTAACGTATTTCATGAAAATGGATAATGTTAAGTTTAAACAAAAAGTATTGCCAGGAGATACTTTATTATTTAAAGCAGAGCTGATAACACCAATACGAAGAGGTATTTGTCATATGCAAGCTTATGCTTATGCAAACGGAAGATTAGTTTGTGAAGCAGAATTAATGGCAAAAATATCAAAAGTTAAATAATTATGAATCAACCTTTAGCATACGTTCATCCGCAGGCAAAGATAGCCAGAAACGTAGTAATTGAACCTTTTTCAACCATACATGCTAATGTAGAAATTGGTTCTGGAACATGGATAGGTTCCAACGTTACTATAATGGAAGGTGCTCGTATAGGTGAAAATTGTCGTATTTTTCCTGGATCTGTGGTGTCTGCAATACCGCAAGATTTGAAATTTAATGATGAAGAAACAACCGTTATAATAGGAAATAATGTAACTATAAGAGAATGTGTTACGATAAACAGAGGAACAACAGATAGAGCAAAAACCGTGGTGGGTGATAATTGTTTAATTATGGCATATAGCCATATCGCACACGATTGTATTGTTGGAAATAACTGTATCTTTTCAAATAATACAACTTTAGCGGGTCATGTAACAGTGGGTGATGATGTTGTATTGGCAGGAATGGTAGCTGTACATCAATTTGCTTCTGTTGGAAAACATGCCTTTGTTACTGGAGGATCATTAGTACGTAAAGATGTACCACCATTTGTAAAAGCGGCTAGAGAACCGTTGTCATATGTTGGAATCAATTCAGTAGGTTTACGAAGAAGAGGTTTTACCACTGAAAAAATTAGGGAAGTTCAAAATATTTATAGAATTTTATACCAAAAAAACTACAATAATACACAAGCTGTTGAAATTATTGAAGCGGAAATGGAAGCAACACCTGAAAGAGATGAAATTTTACAATTTGTAAAAGATTCTCATAGAGGAATAATGAAAGGATATTTTAAAGCAAGTTAAATTTATACAAATGGCCACAACATCAGATATAAAAAAAGGATTGTGCATTAAGTACAATCACGACATTTTTAAAATTATTGAATTTTTGCATGTGAAACCAGGAAAAGGACCTGCGTTTGTAAGAACAAAATTGAGAAGTGTTACAACAGGAAAAGTAATCGATAACACATTTTCAGCTGGACATAAGATTGAAGATATTCGTGTAGAAACACATAAATTTCAGTTTTTATATTCAGAAGGTGATGACTATCACTTTATGAATACTGATGATTATAACCAGATAACCTTACAAAAAACAGTTTTGGATGCAGCTGACTTAATGAAGGAAGGAGAAGTGGTAACTATATTAATAAATACCGAAGACTCTTCACCTTTATCAGTAGAAATGCCTTCTCATGTTATACTAGAAATTAAACATACGGAGCCCGGAGTAAAAGGTAATACAGCTACCAATGCAACGAAACCAGCTACTGTTGAAACAGGAGCACGAATTAATGTTCCTTTATTTATAAATGAAGGAGATAAAATTAAAATAGATACAGAAAAGTCTGCTTATACTGAGCGTATTAAGTAATAAAAACTCTGATTCCCGCATTTATGCGGGAATTTTATTTTCTATGAAGTTTAAAAAGTCTCAAACACTTGAAGAAATTGCCATATTGTTAAATGTGGATTTTGTTGGTCGTAAAAATTTTCCAGTAACAGGTATGAATGAAATACATGTTGTAGAAGAAGGTGATATTGTTTTTGTTGATCATCCAAAGTATTATGATAAAGCACTAAAATCAAAAGCTACAACTGTTTTAATCAATAAAAAAGTAGACTGTCCTGAAGGTAAAACTTTGTTAATTTCAGATGATCCTTTCAGAGATTTTAATAAACTAACGAAATATTTCAATCCCTTTATAGCAAGCAAGGTAAGTATAGCAGCATCTGCTATTGTCGGAGAGGGAACAATAATTCAACCGAATGTAGTTATTGGTGAAAACGTACGTATTGGCAAAAATTGCTTATTACATGCAAACGTCGTAATAAATAATGATTGTGTAATTGGAGATAATGTAATTATCCATTCTAATACCGTATTAGGTAGTGATGCCTTTTATTATAAAAGCAGACCAGAAGGATTTGATAGATTAATTTCAGGAGGTAGAGTAATCATAAAAGATAATGTTGATTTGGGAGCATCTTGCACTATAGATAGAGGTGTAACATGTGATACCATTATAGGAGATGGAACTAAAATAGATAATCAGGTTCATATAGGTCATGATACTACAATAGGTAAAAAATGCTTAATAGCGGCTCAAACTGGAATTGCTGGATGCAACGTGATTGAAGATGAAGTGACCATTTGGGGACAAGTAGGTATGGCTAGCGGTTTAACAATAGAAAAAGGAACCGTTATTATGGCTCAAACGGGGGTGTCAAGGTCGTTAAAGCGAGGAACCTATTATGGTACACCACAAAGAGAATACAGGCAAACTTTACGTGAAGTTGTCTATTTAAAAAACGCAACAAATAAAGATAAAAAGTAACATAAAATTAATTGCGAAAACTCAATTAAAAGATTATTTTTGTCTGACTTTTAAAAAATTAAAAAACAAACCAATGAGTGTTTTAGTAAATAAGGATTCAAAAATTATTGTACAAGGATTTACAGGTAGTGAAGGAACTTTTCATGCTGGACAAATGATTGATTATGGAACCAACGTTGTTGGGGGTGTAACACCTGGAAAAGGAGGTCAAGAGCATTTAGGTAAACCGGTTTATAATACAGTAAATGAAGCTGTTCAAAAGGCAGGGGCAGATACGTCTATTATTTTTGTACCACCAGCATTTGCTGCTGACGCTATTATGGAATCAGCTGAGGCTGGGATAAAAGTAATAATTTGTATTACTGAAGGAATTCCTACAGCTGATATGGTAAAAGTAAAGGCATATATTGACGCTAAGGAAAATTGTACGTTAGTTGGACCAAATTGTCCTGGAGTGATTACTCCTGATGAAGCAAAAGTAGGAATCATGCCTGGTTTTATATTCAAAAAAGGAAAAGTAGGTATTGTTTCTAAATCAGGTACTTTAACGTATGAAGCAGCAGACCAAGTTGTGAAACAAGGGTATGGTATTACTACGGCAATCGGAATAGGAGGAGATCCAATCATTGGTACAACAACAAAAGAAGCAGTAGAATTATTAATGAATGACGAGGATACGGAGGCAATTGTAATGATTGGTGAAATTGGCGGTAATTTAGAAGCAGAAGCAGCACGTTGGATTAAAGCCGATGGTAATCGTAAGCCAGTTGTTGGTTTTATCGCTGGTCAAACAGCACCTGCAGGAAGAACGATGGGGCACGCTGGAGCTATTGTTGGTGGAGCAGATGATACTGCTCAGGCAAAAATGAAAATATTAGCAGAAAATGGAGTTCACGTAGTTGATTCTCCTGCAAAAATAGGTGAAATGGTAGCGAAAGTCTTGGCTTAATTTTTATCTATTTTCTAAAAGAAATGTTAAATTTTTACAATTTAACAAAAAGAAATCCGTTGAATGTTTAAATTCAACGGATTTTTAATTTTAATCGAAAAACTGTCAATATGAAGCCAATTAAGTTGTTGTTATTTAGTGTGTTACTAATAGTTGCTGTTGGGTGTAAACAATCTACATCTTCTGATGAAATAATAGTAAAAACAGAACAAAAAAAGAGTGTCAACGGGTTTTCTTATGAAACTGTGACGAACGACCCTACAGGTCTCCGTTTGTACACACTTGATAATGGTTTAAAAGTATACTTAAGTAAGAATGCTGATGAGCCAAAAATTCAAACCTATATTGCCGTTCGTGCAGGTTCGAATTATGATCCAAAAAATTCTACAGGCTTAGCTCATTACCTTGAGCATATGGTGTTTAAAGGAACCCATAAAATTGGAACAATCGATTGGGAAAAAGAAAAAGAGTATTTAGATAAAATATCAACTTTATATGAACAACATAGAGCTGAAAAAGATGCAGAAAAGAAAAAAGCTATTTATAAAGAAATTGATAAAGTTTCTTTAGAAGCTTCAAATTATTCAGTGGCCAATGAATATGATAAAATGGTGTCTTCTCTAGGATCAACAGGAACAAATGCTCATACATGGTTTGAAGAAACAGTATATAAGAATAAGATTCCAGTGAATGAATTGGATAAATGGTTACATTTAGAATCTGAACGTTTTAGTACGTTAGTATTACGTTTATTTCATACGGAACTAGAAGCAGTTTTTGAAGAGTTCAACAGAGGTCAAGATAATGATTCTAGAAAACGCTATGCAGCAATGTTAGATGGATTATTTCCAAATCATCCTTATGGACAGCAAACCACTATTGGAACGGGTGAACATCTTAAAAATCCTTCAATGGTTGATATTCATAATTATTTTGAAAAGTACTATGTGCCTAATAATATGGCTGTGGTGCTTGTGGGAGATTTAGATTTTGATACCACTATTACAAAAGTAAATGAAACTTTTGGAAAGTTTGAGAAAAAAGAATTAGTTCATCCAACCTTACCTAAAGAAGAGCCTATTACACAGCCAATTATTAATGAAGTTTTTGGTCCAACAGCCGAGAATATTTCAATAGCCTACCGTTCTAAAGGAGTGAATACTGAAGAACAAAAATATGTCACTTTATGTGATATGATCTTGGCCAATGGAAATGCGGGTTTACTAGATTTAAACTTAAATCAAAAACAAGTAGTTCAAAGGGCAAGTTGTTCACCAATATTTTTAAACGATTATGGGTATCATGCTTTTACCGGAAATCCAAAGTCTGGTCAAACATTGGATGAAGTTAAAGATTTGATATTAGAACAAATCGAAAAGTTGAAAAAGGGAGAATTTGATGAATGGATGATTGAGGCTGTAGTAAATGACTTAAAGTTAAACCGAACGCGTCAATATGAAAATAATACTGCTTTAGCAAGTGCCTATTACAATGCTTTTATTCATCGTGAAAATTGGGCAGATAAAGTAAAATTCTTAGATGATTTAAAGAAAGTGTCGAAACAAGAATTAGTTGACTTCGCAAATAAGTTTTATAAAGATAATTATGTTATTACGTATAAAAGAAAAGGTGAAGATAAATCTATTGTTAAGGTTGAGAATCCTGAGATATCGCCTGTAAATTTAAATAGAAATAAGAGTTCAGAATTTATAAAAGCTTTCAGAGAAGTTAAATCAGAAGATTTAAAACCTAAATTTATTGATTATAAGACAGCCATTAAAAAGACGAAAACATCAAATGATATTGATGTGTCTTATGTATTAAATGAAAAGAATGACTTATTTGATTTGAATATCATTTTTGATATGGGAAAAGACCATGACAAGAAGTTAAGTTTAGCGGCAGGATATCTTGAATACATTGGAACTGAGAAATTCTCAGCGGAAGAAATTAAAAAAGAATTTTACAAATTAGGTGTTAATTATTACGTATTTGCGCAAAACGACAAAACATATGTAGGTCTAGAAGGACTAAAAGAAAACTTGCCTAAAGGCTTGGAATTATTAGAGCATTTATGGGACAATGCTAAAGCTGATTCGGAGACATACGATAAGTATGTAGAGAAAATTTTCAAAGGTCGTCAAAATAGTAAAACCCAGAAAGGAAATATCCTATGGGGAGGACTTATGAACTACGGTATGTATGGTAAAGATTCGCGTTTTCGTGATATTATGCAAATAGATGAATTAAAAGCTATTAACCCGGAAGAATTGGTGAATATCCTAAAGGATATGAAAAACTATAAGCAACGTATTTTCTATTATGGAAAAGATATCGATGCAGCTGTTGCGGCTTTAGATACTCACCATAAAATTTATGGAGATTTAAAAGAATACCCGGAGGAAAAGAAATATGAAGAAAAAGAAACGGGAGGAAATGTGTTTTTTACCGATTACGATATGGTTCAAACAGAAATGTTGTTTTTAGCTAAAGGAAAACCATTCGATCCAAAAAATTTAGCTGCTTCAAGGTTGTTTAATACTTATTTTGGAAGTGGTTTATCTTCAATCGTCTTCCAAGAAATTAGAGAACGTAAATCTTTAGCTTATTCAGCGCATGCATCCTATAGTAATGCTAGTAAAAAAGAGGATTCTAATTATATTTATGCTTATATGGGTACGCAAGCGAATAAATTAAATGAAGCAGTAAATGCTATGATGGACCTCATGAATAATATGCCAGAAGCTGAAAAGCAATTCAATGCAGCAAAAGAAGCTACATTGAAAAAAATTGCGGCACAACGAATAACAAAGTCAAATATCTTTTGGTCGTATGAAGGGCTTAAGAAATTAGGTATAGATAATGATAACCGTGAGGAAATGTATAACACCATACAGAATTTTACAATTCAAGACTTAAAGGAGTTTTTCGATAGTAATATTAAAGGAGAATCGTATAATGTAATGGTTATTGGTAATAAAAAAGACTTAGATGTTAAGTCATTACAAAAGTTAGGTAAAATTACGGAACTTGATGTAGATGAATTATTTAATTATGTAGATAAAAAAGAAGTAAAACAGTAAAAAAGGATAACTATTTTTAATTTTTAAGACTCGTAGATTTTTATAAAATTTACGAGTTTTTTGTGAGAAATATATTGAATTTACTACTTTTCGAAGTACGATATAAATAAGCATGGCCGTGGTTTATACCGTATCTAAGTATAGTTATAGAATCATTTACTTTTAGTCATGTTGTGTTTTACCTACAAATCGACATTTACCATAAATAATTATTGTCGGTAAATTAACATCAGAAAGGGTATTATTACGGTAATTTTAATTTGTAAATGGTATTACTATTATAGTATATTTGCGTTAGTTAAAACAACTAATACATGAAACTTTTAGAAAATAAGACAGCCATAATAACTGGAGCAACCAGAGGAATTGGAAGAGGTATTGCTATAGAGTTTGCAAGCCAAGGATGTAATGTAGCTTTTACCTACAGTTCATCGGTAGAAGCAGCCAATTCTTTAGAAAAAGAATTAATTGACTTAGGTGTAAAAGCAAAGGGATATCAGTCAAATGCAGCTGAATTTGATGCAGCACAAGAATTAGCTAAAAATGTTTTAGAAGAATTCGGAACGATTGATGTTTTAGTGAATAATGCTGGGATAACAAAAGATAACCTGTTAATGCGTATTTCTGAAAGTGACTTTGATAAAGTTATAGAAGTAAATTTAAAGTCGGTATTCAATTTAACAAAAGCAGTTATTCGCCCTATGATGAAGCAACGTGCAGGCTCTATTATTAATATGAGTTCGGTGGTTGGTTTAAAAGGAAATGCAGGCCAAGCCAATTATGCAGCGTCAAAAGCAGGTATTGTAGGTTTTTCAAAATCTGTGGCATTAGAATTAGGCTCTAGAAATATTCGAAGTAACGTTGTTGCTCCTGGTTTTATAGAGACAGAAATGACGGCAAAGTTAGATGAAAAAGTCGTTGAAGGATGGAGAAATGAAATTCCTTTAAAAAGAGGAGGGACACCTCAGGATATTGCAAATGCATGTGTGTTTTTAGCATCTGATATGAGTGCTTATGTTACCGGGCAAACATTATCAGTTGATGGAGGTATGTTAACTTAGGCAGGTTCTATCGTTTTCGATATGAAATTAGGATAAAAGAAAATGATGATTTTATTCTATACGAATTATAAAAATCAAGAATCCATTCAACGTATGGTTCTTTTTAATAAATTAGGGAAGAAAAAAGAATGTTTTAATACGGTAATTTCAAGCGAAAGATCGTGTTAATAATGACCAATAAAATAAAAAAGAGCTGTTTCCTATAGGAAACAGCTCTTTTTTATTATGCTTTTTTACCTAATACCTTTTTCTTTTAGTCATGCTTGTGTTTTACCTAGAGATAGACATTTAACATAACCAATTACAGTCGGCAAATTAACATCAAAAATGGTATTATACCAGTTATTGTTTGAATTTACTGTAAAAGAAAATGAGTATTTTTTTCTTTATATAAGATAGAAAAATCAATAATAGCAGTAGCTATGATTTCTTTTTATATTATAATAGAAGGGGAAAAAGGATGTTTTATTACGGTAAATTCAAATGGTAAATGGTATTATAAAATAATTGGACATAAAAAAAGGGCAATTAGCCCTTGAATATCTTCTTGGATAAAAAATAGTTATTTCTTACCAAATATACCGCCGAGTAGACCACCTAATATTCCACCACCAGATGATTGCTTCTGATTACCTCCACCTAATACCATACCCGCAACGTCATCAATGATGCTGCCATCTCCGTCTGCATCTAAAATTTGCTCTAAGAAACTTTGTTCTTTTTGGTTTGAATTACCACCTAATAAACCTCCTAACAATCCAGTTAAGTCGCTAGCATTGTTAATTCCATTTTGTCGAGATTGCTTACCCAATACTCCCATTAATATTGGAGCAGCAGTTTTTAAAATACTAGCAACAGAACCAGAATCAATACCCGATTTTTGACTAATAACTTGCTCAACTCCTTGTTGTTTACTTCCTAAAACGTGACTTAAAATTTTACCTCCATCTTGTAAAACATCGCTCGTTACGCCTCCCTTAAATAAATCACCTAAATTATCTAAGATACCTCCATCATGTTTATTTGATAATGCCCCCATTAAACCTTCGGCACCTTCTGGTGTAGAAGCATTACGTTGCATTGCTTTCATTAAAACAGGTAAGGCCATAGTTAAAACACTACCCGTTTTATTAGCGTCTTGTCCTGTTGATCCAGCAACTCCAGAAACAATTGTTTTACCGAGATCGCTATTTAATAAGTCTAAAATTCCTGCCATTTTTTAATTTGTTTAGGTTCGTATAATGTTGTTGATTACTTCGACACAAAGTACAAATTATAAGTCATATTTTTTTAAATAATTATTTATACTTTTAGCACTGAGAAATAATAACTATTTATATGAAAAAATTAGCATTACATTGGCAAATTCTGATAGGAATGATTTTAGGTATTCTATTCGGTTTAGCAATGACATTTATAGACGGAGGGACTACTTTTGTGGGGGATTGGATAAAACCATTGGGAACCATATTTGTAAAACTCTTAAAATTAATTGCTGTTCCTTTAATAATAGCTTCTTTAGTAAAAGGGATTTCAGATTTAAAGAATATATCCAAGTTTAGAAATATAGGTTTACGAACGATTGTAATATATGTGGGAACAACCGTTATTGCCATCACCATAGGATTGCTATTAGTAAATATAGTGCAGCCAGGGCATGGGATTTCTGATGAAACCATAAACAAATTAACAGAAGCGTATGCTAATAGCGGTAGCGTTCAATCTAAAATTGCAGAAGCTACACTGCAAAGATCAAGTGGTCCTCTACAGTTTTTAGTAGATATGGTACCGGATAATGCCATGAAAGCAATGGGAAATAACAAATCAATGTTACAGGTGATTTTCTTTACTATCTTTTTAGGTATTTCTATGCTATTAGTTGGTGAGAAGAAATCAGAACCCTTAAAGATGTTTTTTGACTCATTGAATGAAGTGGTTCTCAAAATGGTCGATTTAATTATGTTATCCGCACCTTATGCTGTATTTGCCTTATTGGCGAATGTTGTGGTATCATCAAATGATCCAGATCTTTTAGTAGCCTTACTAAAATATGCTTTAACAGTAGTGGGAGGGTTATTAATAATGATTGTTTTTTATATGGCTTTGATTAGCATTTTTACCAAAAAGAACCCTATATGGTTTTTAAAACAAATTAGCCCTGCACAATTATTGGCATTTTCTACAAGTTCTAGTGCAGCGACACTGCCTGTTACCATGGAAAGAGTAGAAGAGCATGTAGGAGTAGATAAGGAGGTTTCTAGTTTTGTATTGCCAGTAGGTGCAACCATTAATATGGATGGAACAAGTTTATACCAAGCAATAGCAGCTGTATTTATTGCACAGGCCTTGAGTTTCGATTTATCGTTTGGTGATCAGTTAACAATTATATTAACAGCTTTATTAGCTTCTATTGGCTCAGCTGCAGTTCCTGGAGCAGGTATGGTAATGTTGGTTATTGTATTAGAATCAGTCGGCTTTCCATCAGATAAATTGGCAATCGGATTAGCCCTTATATTTGCTGTGGATAGACCTTTAGATATGTGTAGAACTGTAATTAATGTAACTGGAGATGCAACAGTATCTACGTTAGTTGCAAAATCGGTTGGAAAACTAGGTGAACCTCATCCAAAAAATTGGGATGATAATTACGATGAAGTGAAATAATTATTAAAATTGAAGAAATTATAAAATTTCAAATCTAGGATAAGTATAAACGTTTTAATGCTAAAATAACACAATTTTCTAGAATGAATCTATGATTTTTATGCTTTTATTTATGGAGATATACCTGAAAAACATATTACTTTAACTCTTGTTCATGAGTGTAAAGTTATCATGACATAACTATCTGTACTCCTTACAACTGGACTGTTATAAAGACTATAATAACTGGATTTGTAGGTACAGACATGATTGTAGTGAAGCGAGTTGAAGTAAATGTAATGAACACAGGTGAGATTTTATACACTAATAATATGCTGAAAGTGAAATTAGAAAAGAAAGTAATTTATTTTCAGGAAATAATTATTTCCTGAAAATACTTATTATAAAATAAAGCCTAATTTAAAAACGAAGAGTTGATGAAGCTTAAAGTTGATGTTCCTATAGTGGAAATAGGATGGTTACATGAGCATATAAATGCAGAGAATCTGATAATTTTAGACGCGACCATAGAAAAAGTTGGATTCGAGTTAAATGATACAAATCAAAAAAAGCAGATAGAAAAAGCTGTTTTCTTTGATTTAAAAAATGTGTTTTCAGATAAGAACTCCATATATCCTAATACAATACCAGAAGAAAAAACTTTTGAAGAGGAAGCGCAAAAAATAGGTATTAATAGTGATAGTTGTATCATTGTATATGATGCTTTAGGAGTGTACTCATCACCAAGGGTTTGGTGGTTATTTAAAACATTCGGATTTAACAATATTGCCGTCTTAAATGGCGGTTTACACACATGGGAAAATGCAGGTTTCTTAACTGAAGTACGACAGAAAAAAGAAGTTAGAAAAGGAAATTTTAGAGCTATTTATCAGCAACAAAATGTCAAACGCACACAAGATGTGTTGAAAGCAATTGAAGAGGATGTATGTGTGTTAGATGCTCGTTCTAGTGATAGGTTTTATGCTACTATACCTGAACCTCGACAGGATTTAAGAGGAGGTCATATACCCAAATCCAAAAGCCTGCCTTATACTGAATTACAAATGAATGGAGTGATGAAAAACCCAGATGAATTAGCTGAGATTTTTGGAGATACTATAACAACATCTTCATCACTTATTTTTTCCTGTGGTTCTGGTATTACCGCTTGTATTCTTGCATTAGGAGCAGAAATAGTAGGACTAGAAAATTATAGCGTGTATGATGGTTCTTGGACAGAATGGGCTAGTAAATTAGAGTTACCGATAGAAAAATAATTACCATGTGGAGTAAGCAAGAGTTTAAGACATACGTTCTTTTGTTTGTAGCACATTACAATCATATTGAAACAAAGGAGGAAAGTGATTACATCTTATCTAAAATAAATGAAGATCTATATAATAAAATTCATACAGAAATTGTAATCGACTCGAATGATCATATTAAATTGTCCAAAATTCAAGAGTATTTAGAGGCTAATAATTATTCTGATATAGATAAAAAACAGTTATTAGAAGATATTAAAAATGTAATATTTGCTGATGGAACAGTAGATAATCTAGAAAAAAGCATATATGTGCTTTTGACTAAAATTCTAAGTTAATGGAAAACTTAAGTATTTTTTTCATTCTTCAAAAGAATTAGAAAAAACAGCTTTTTTTCAACGCGTTAGATCGATTATTAATGTGTTATAAAAATCAATAGCTACGTTCCATATTTGTTTTACAGCACTAGAGTGTGGCCCTTAGTTCCGAAAAGAACTATATAATAATTGTTTCCTCCATGAATATGAACGTTAGTTTTAAGAAAACCTAACCATGGTACAAATGATGTGATCGCATTCGATAGTAGTTGTTGGTTTCGAATTTAGTTTTTGAGTATGATTTAAAAAAACACAGACTTTGGAATTTATTCGGATGCTTAGAGAAAGTAGTTGTGAGAGTCTCTATAGCCTGGTCAAATTACATCATAGTACTTGAAAATCATATGTTTATTTATTAAGTAGTTGATGCGCTTACAGAAAAAAAATTAGATATTTATAGTATATTAATATGCATTTCTATAATTGCTAGGGCATTGAAAGATACGTTCTTGTATGCAATTTGAGCATATAAAATGTCAATGTTAAGAAATATGAACACAAACAGAACCTTGGAGAGAAGTTTTAGAAAGGAACCCGTTTCCTGAGGGAATCAGATCACGATATAAAATCAATCATATCTAAAGGAAAATAATACTTTTTTATGAGATTAGATGGAGAAGGATTCAATAACTACTATCCTTCTCCGCTATCCTACAATAATTTTGTAATGTCTTAATCTATCGAATCACAAATTGATGTAATAGGAAGTTGATTTAATTAATATAGCATCATTTATGTTCATCATGTGTTAGTGGAGTAAAAGTTTTTTAACTAATCTTTTGTTATCATTAGTGGTTATAGAAACAAAGTATATTCCTGATTTTAAACCTGAAGTTTGGTAAGGGGTATTTTTAAAAAATTGCCCTGTAAATTGTTTAACTGATTTACCCGTAGAATCAAAAATAGTAATATGTTTAACATCTGTATTTATATAAAAAACATCTTCAGATGGCACAGGGTATACAAAAGCAGTAGTACTCGTTAGTGCTTGATCTTCAATATCTAATGAGCTGTCTAAAGGGGCGCTACTGTAAAGACGGTACTCACCTGGTTCTAAAGATATAAGATCATTGGTGCTATTAACTGTTATAGTTGTATTTGAAAAGAAATCATACCATGTTCCTGTTTCAGGAAAATTAGGGTTTACACTTTTTGTTACTACATCAAAATTACCAACTAAAACTATATTATTTGAATCATGATTTAAATTGATTCTTTTTACCAAACCATCAACGTCTAAAATAACATTAGAAGTAGAAAATACGTCATGTTCTTTTTTAATGGAGGTTAGTTTTGCCCAAACATCAAATATATTTTTACGCTCAGTTACGTCATAATAATCCCATTTTATAGGTTTTTTACCAGTTCTACCATTTTCATTGATACTAATATCATAGCCTAATTCACCAAATTGCCAAATCATTTTAGGTCCTGGGATCGTAAAGAAAAATACTCCAGCGAGTTCTTGTCTGGCTAATGCTGTGTTGAGTTCTCTCACATTATAGGTGCTATTAGAATTACCGTATTCAAGGTTTTTATACATTAAACGTTCTTCATCATGACTTTCCATGTAAGTAATTAAGTTTGGATTTTCAAAATCTCTATTTTTGTAATATCCCCATGAAATATTGGTGTCGGTATTGTGCCCCATGGTATTCTGATTATAATTATGTGTCATTTTACCCCATAACATCATACCAGCGTTGGCAAGGGCTTTTTCTTCAGAATTATCTGCTAAATGTTCTAAAATAAAGTAAAAATCATTTCCATGAGTATCCCAAACATAAGTAGCGTAGTCTGATAAACGATCAATACGTGCTTGATTGTAATTATTTCCCCACTGATCGCCAGAAGAAGGGTAGGGGGTATTGGTAAAACCCTTGGTAAAATCTAATCTAAATCCATCAATTTTGTATTCGTTGATCCAATAAGACATAACATCTTTGAAATACTGCTGCGTGTAGCTAGATTCATGATTAAAGTCAAAACCGAAACGCAAAGCATTGTTCTCAAAGTTATGATCATCGTTATAAAATGGATTATTATTGGTTGTACCATTTGATAATTCATAATTATACATTTGTAATAAAGGACATTGACTATAAGAATGATTAAACACCACGTCTATAATAATGGCAATACCACGTTGGTGACATTGGTCTACCAGTTCTTTAAATTTGTTTTTAGTTCCGTAGGCCTTGTCTAAAGCAAAGAATTGTGATACGTTGTAGCCCCAACTGTCATTCCCTTCAAACTCATTTATTGGCATTAGTTCAATCGCATTTACGCCTAGTTCTTCTAGGTAGTTCAGCTTGTCTATAACAGATTGAAAACTGCTGTTTTCAGAAAAATCTCGCACTAGAATTTCATAGATAATTAGGTTTTCCTTTGCTGGCTTTGTAAACGATGTGTTCTGCCATGTATAGGGAGTTTCGTTTATTTTAAAAGTAGAAACGATACCAGAAGCTCCTTCAGGAAATTCTTTTAAATTTGGATAATTAGTTGTAGAAATATAGGTGTCATTGGCTTCATCTAATACTTTTTCTGCGTATGGATCAGCTATTTTTTTGGTATAGTCAATATAATATTGGTAGGCATATTCTTTATTTTCATCCAGATTGTTTAGTGTAATCCAGAAATGATCTCCGTCTTTTTTCATTTGATAGTCCTCATGTAAACTCCAATTATTGAACTCGCCAATTAAAAAAACTGTCGATTTTTCTGGAGCTAATAGTATAAATGTAACAGATGTATCGGTGTTTATAGTAACTCCATTTTTAATTCCGGATGGCTTAGTTTCAATTTGAGTGGGAGTTTTTACATAGACATTTATAGAAGTTTCTTTTTGAGTATTATTTACTGTGGCAATGGCTTTTATAGTATGTTGACCTGTTGAAGAAAGTGTGTGATTTATTGCAATGTTTTTACTATTGGTTACTGAGGCTATGGAGTTGTTCTCAACAAACAGTTCTATATTGGCGTTCATTGTAGCTTCTGCTGAAATGGAAACGGAAGTATTGGCGTCATATACAGCATTGTTATCGGGTGTTATTATTTGAATGTTTAAATCAGTAGAAAATATATTTATATGAATATCCGGAGTTGTCTGTATAGAACCATCAGTAGATCGTGCAACCAAGTTAATTTCACTTATTTCCTCTGAGCTGTCTACATTGTAAAAAGAATAAACATTCGTTGTGATATGTAAGGTGTAGGTGTTCGTTGAAGTTTTTGTAAATTTAGGCTGGGTACTATTATCTCCCCAGTCTCCAATCACGTTTTGCCATCTAGTATCATTAATAGTAACACCAGTGTGAGCATAAATATCACCTTCATAACCTTCTAATGGCGTACCCGTTGTATTTAATGTGATAATAATTTCATCATCAATAGTTGGAGTTCCAGGCGTTGTAGAAACTTGTGAAAAGGCAACAATATTGATAAAAAGAAGTAGTAGTAAGTATCGTTTTTTCATGATTGTATTTTATTCTGTAAAAAGAAAAAGGCTGTTGTTATTAACATAACACAGCCTTTTTGTTATTGAATGAAACTAGTTGGTTACTACACTATAGGTAGGATTAGATCCATCAGAAAAATCTAAAGTTATCCTATAGTTACCAGCAGTAGAGTTAATATTAGAACCACCAACTTCTAAAGTTCCATCTCCACCATTATCACCATAATTAAGCTCCCATTCATTATTGGCTCTAAATTTGTATTCGCCATCCAACAAATCAACATTTTCTAAGATCCAAACATCATCAAGAGGTTGAGACCAATCTCGTGAAAACTGCGCATCAGGGGTGGCTCCCCAGTCGTTATATGAAGAACCAACTAAGCCCCATATATAATCTATTTTTTCTAGGGAATATGTATTATCGTTTAAATTAACGGTAACAATATAGTTACCTTCCGTTACCGAAATATTATCACCACCAACTTCCAAAGTTCCATTTGCACCATTATCACCGTAGTTTATATCCCATGCATTGTTCATACGAAATTTCATTTCTCCGTCTACTAGCTTTACAATTCCTCTAAAAACATCAGAATAGTTGTCATAAGTTAGCATGAAATCTGGGGTAGCTCCCCAATTATTATAAACCGAACCAACAATACCAATTGAGAATTTTTCAATGATATAGGTTAAGTCATTTAAGTTCATAGTTATTTTATATGAACCAGCCTCAGTGATATTGATATTGCTCCCACCAGCTTCCAAAGTTCCATCAGCACCATTATCACCAAAATTATTCGCCCAGTCCATATTTTCTCTGAACTTCATTTCGCCTATAGGTAATGTAACATAAGCGTTCAAGATACCATCAGTTGCTGTTTTCCAAAATGGAGCGTCGGGGGAACTTCCCCATCCACTAAAAGCGCCTACAATACCCCAGTTAGTAGATAAATCTAAAACTGTTTCATACGTTTTTACATTAACTTTTATAGGGGTGTTTATTCTTTCTAGGATATTCCCATTATCAGTAATAATAGATTTTAATCTTAGTAATAAATCACCATTAGTATCAGGAGAAATACCACTTTCTAGCGCTATAGCATTTAGTTTAGAAACTTTTAAATCAAAATTACTTTGATTTATTATTTTCGCTACTTCAATAGGTGATCCAAAGTTATCTGTAGTGTTAGAAGCTTCAATGATATATTCTAAATCGATATTTAATGTAGAATCAAGAATAGGATCATCCCATTGCATGTTCACAGCGATATCATCTTTGTTTTCTTCTAATAATTCAAAACTGTCGCCATCTTCAATACCTACGAAGCTCGGTGGGTTTACAGGGTATGTAGTAACTAATAATAGAATAGAATTACTTATGTTTTCTCCTGTTTTAACTCGGAAATAAATAGCTACATCTTTAAAAGAAGCATTAATTAACTGGTTAATAGCATTATTAAAATCGGCGGTAGTCATTGAAAATGAATTACTATCTGACGTTCCGATATTCATAGGATTGCTAAATTCCTGATCCGTTGAAATTTCAATATTGTAACTGTTGCTTCCAGTTAGATTGTCTTTCCAAGTAATGGTAAACGCTGGATTATTCGGTAGTGAAAAATTTAGAAAAACGCTCGTAATACCGGGGGTTTCTAGTGTAAAGGCAGGTTCAGGAGCAATAATATTTAAATTATCATCAACTTCACATGCACTTACTACCAGTAAAATAGCTAGTAGTAAGAAATGTGTTTTTTTAAGAAAATATTTCATGTGTAAAATATTAAAGTTATCTTTTTAAATTATAAATCAAGAGGTATTAGAATGTATTGACCCGTTAGGTCATTAAACCAAACATTATAATGAGCCTCAACAATTATTGGAATATCACCACCGTTTACCGTTGCGATTCCTCCAAAAGAATCTGTACTACCCCAGCTGTTTCCACTATTTGTTATAAATGTAATTGTACCTGGTTGTAAGTTAACATTGTTTACATACCAAAGATGACCATCAAAACCTAATGGTGTAAATGCTTTTGGTGTGCCGTCTTTAATACCATTCCCTTCTAAACTTAAACTTGTAGGACTAGTAATTCCAGAAGCATCAAAGCTCTCAAAAGCGTATGTTTTGGTTGTAAAATCTATAGTAAAAGTATAATTTCCATTATTCATGACATTATTGTTATAAGGGAAAGTTCCAGGGTCATCGCCACCACCAGGATTTACATCAATACTTCCTGAATATATGCTATTAATTAGAGAAGCTTCATTGGTTCCCCATTGTGGTTGCCATTGACCAACAATTTCTAAAATTTTGAATTGACCATCTCCGAATTTACCTGTATAAGAAAACTTGTTAGGATCATCAATATCTCTAAATAAAGGTGGGTTATTATTGTTATTATCCCATCCTGGAGCCGTCGCATCTCCAACTAAATAGTAGTCTGTAAATGGATAATTATAGAATGGATATACCATAAAATTAATGATATTTGAACTTATCTTGCCAGCATCTTGACTACCAATAGAAGCCATGATTCTTGTGTATATCGTAGCCCATTCAAATGGGTTTAAACCAGCATTACTAGCAATGCTATTTAGCTCTCCTACAGAAAGAGTCAATGCGTTTTTACCTGTTAAGTTACCACCACTAATGGGCTGCGTAAAAGCTTCATCTCTCGAAAATTCTATAGTATAATTTACGGCAATTTGTTGACCATAATCAGCACTTGTCCAGTTCATAGTTACCGCTGGATTATTAATATTAGTGGCATCTAATTCGATACTGCTAAAATTTAATTCAGTTAAAACAGGCGCTGTTGGATTCGTGTTTATAGAAAGTGTTTCAGAGTTATCTTCACATGAATTCATGAATAATGATGCTATTCCCAGAAACACTACATATGTATATTTTAAAATTATTTTTCTCATGGTTGTAAGTTTTAATAACCAGGGTTTTGTGTTAAATTAGGATTGGCAGCCAAACTACTTGAAGGAATAGGATAAATGTTTAAGTTATTTGAAATGGATATTCCGTTACTTCCATTACCTTTCCATGCCCAGTTATAAGAACCTCCGGTAAACTTGTTAAACCTGATTAAATCTTGTCTTCTTTTAGCTTCCCAGTGCAGTTCTCTCGATCTTTCATCTAAAATAAAATCAAGGTTTAAATCTGAATTTGTTAACATTTGAGGGTTGTTGGCTCTAGTTCTAAGTAAATTAACATAGTTCAAAGCGTTGGTCATTGAGCCACCACCACCTCTTAGATGAGCCTCAGCATACATTAGGTATGCATCGGCTAATCTAAACAAGGGGAAATCGGTATCAGTAAAAGTTTGATCTTTACCATTAGCTCCTGCTGAAGTTTTATTAGAATATTTAGTTATAATATATCCAGAATCTCTATCAGAAATGTCATTGATTTCAATTGATCTATCTGCTGAGATAATTGTATTTCTAGTATCATTTGAAAAATTACTACTTTGAAACAAGTTTGCTAGCTGTTTACGTATTCTAAGAGCTCCGCCCCATCCGCCATCATTAACGCCTAGAGATGCTCCATTTTTTTCAATGCTACCAACTTCACCATTTATCATTACGGTTGTTGGGCCATAATTTTGAGTAATTTCTCCATCTGAAACAATAGGAAAGATTATTTCATTTCGAGCAGTGTTCGAATCGTTATCAGCCATAAAATTGTCAAGATAATTAGTTGCCAATGTATAACCACCACCAATAATTCTTTCACAATACGACAAACAATCTGCGTATTTATCTTCTCCAATATAAACTTCTGCATTTAAATAGATTTTCGCTAATAACATCCAAACGGCACCTTTATCGGCTCTACCGTATTCATTCGTCATCGGATCTAACAGAATATCTTCTATAGCTTTTAATTCAGACTCTATAAAATTGAACAATTCAGTTCTATCTGCTTGTTCAGGCGTGCTATTAATAGGAGTGTCTTCTGTGATAAAATTTGCTTTACCAAATAAATCCATTAAATGGTAGTATGATAAAGCTCTTAAGAAACGGGCTTCAGCTCTGTAAGCAGAAATATCGGCTCTAGTTTCGGTCGATACATTTCTTTCATCTAATTTCGTTGCTGTTGTTTCTCGTAAGAAATTATTTGCTAAGGCAATGGAAACATGTGCTCTACCAAACATTCCTAATAGTAAAGGATTTTGTGCAGTCCAAATATTCCTTTGAATTTCTCTTGTTCCTGGATCGTTTTCGTACGACCAAATCATTTGATCGGCTGATAACGTTTGTAGATATAATAACACACGACCATATTGACTTGTACCTGCGTCTAAACCATCAACAATTGATGATTCAGCTCCGTCAGTTCCCGTTAAGGAAAGATTACCGTAAACACCCGCTAACACTTGCTTATAAGCTTGTTCATCAGTAAATAGGTTGTCACTTAAAATATTGTCGTCATCTTGTGGTGATATATTTAAATCATTAGTACAAGAAGTAAATGCCATTGCTAGAAACAAAGCTACTAAGGTAGCCGTTTTCAAATTTTTGATATATATATTCATTTCTTAACTGATTTAAAATTTAACATTAGCGCCAAATAAAATATTACGAGGTCTAGGATAAATGGTGTCATCTATACCATTGAACACCTCTGGATCAAGCCCACTATAATTGGTAATGGTAAATACATTCTGCATACCAGTCCATAAACGTAAACTTGTATTTGAAAACTTTTTAATAGGATTGAAAGTATATCCTAGAGTTATATTGTCCATTTTTAGGAAAGATGCATTTTCTAAATAGATATCAGAAGTAATAACATCAGAAGTTCTTAAGAAATTAGTGTCTAATACAGCCGTTGGAATATTACCAAGTACTGCGTTATCTTGTAATAATTCTAACTGCGCTCTTGAAGAATTTACATTGTTATATACATAATTACCAATGTTTGCTCTTAAATTGAAAGACAAATCAAATTTCTTATATTCAAAACTAGTTTGGAAACCTAAAATTATATCTGGATCAGGATTCCCTTTTAAATACCTGTCACTATCATTAATTATTCCATCACCATTTTGATCAATATATGCACCTTCAATAGGCTGGCCATTGGCATCATATATTTGTTTGTATACAAAAAATGAATTAGGAGCAAAACCTTCTCTTAGTAATTGTATATTCGTACCAGTACCACCAGTAATTCCTCCAGTGCGGACATCTTGTCCTAAAGCTAGCTCTTTAATTTCTCTATCGAAGAAGGTACCATTAAAATTAAAATTCCACAACAAATCATCAGTTTTTAAAAGGTCTCCATTTACTGAAAATTCAAGCCCTCTTATTTGCAATTCACCAATGTTTTTAGTGATGGTGTTTGAAAAGTTTGTTCCGTCAGCTACTGAAACCTCATTAAATAATAAATCTGTAGAATTCTTTTGAAAAGCACTAATCGAACCAGTAAACTTATTGTTTAATAGGCCATAATCGATACCAAATTCAATGGTTCTCGTGTTTTCCCATTTAAGATCTTTATTGATCGCTGAAGGTATTGCAATGGTAATAGGATTCGATCCAAAAATAAATTGTGAACTGTTGCTCCCTAATCGGTATTTTTCAAGAAATAATCCTCTTGCATCAATGTCTTGTTGGCCGGTAGTACCATAACTAGCACGTAGTTTTAAATCTGAAATTATCTCAGAATCTTTTAAAAAAGCTTCCTCTTTAATTTTCCAAGCAAAGGCGGCGCCTCCAAAATCACCCCATCTATTTTCCTCAGAAAATCGTGATGTACCATCTTTTCTGTAGTTGACGGTTAGCAGATATTTATCAAAAAAAGTAAGATTAGTTCTTCCAAAGAAACCAATTAAAACTAGCGGATCATCCGTATAAGTATCAGCGTCATTATTTGGATTCCTTCTTCTGTTTCCTGAATTAAAACCTTCATTAGTGAATTTTTGGTAAGAGTATCCAGCGGTAAAATCACCAATAATATTTTTAGTAAGATTAGCTTTATAATTTAAATACCCATCTAATAATTTATTAGTACGTTTTTGATTACTAAATGAATCATTTCCAATAAAATCCGGATTAGAACTTGTAACGGGTACTGCTAAGGTGGTCATATCAGTTCCATTACCTGTTGTTTCATCATACCCTAAATTAATCACGGCTTTTAATTCAGGTAAAAAATGAAACTTGTAGTCAAATTCTAGGTTACCATACGTTCTACTTGCTCTACCATAATTTGAGCGCTGTAAAAGAGAAGCTACTGGGTTAGTGGTTCCATTCAGAGCGATTGTTGTTCCATTGCTAACCGTTGTATGCTGATAAAAGCCTCCAAATCTAGAGTTACTATATACAGCTTGTGTTGGGTCGTACCTTAAAGCAGCGCCTAATTGACCTGAATCGGCAAACCTACTAAACTCATGAACTCTGTTAACATTAAAATTGATTTTTAAATGATCTTCCAGTAAGCTAGGAGTTAAAGATAACGAAGTATTATTTCTTTGAAAGTTTGACGTAATAATATTTCCTTCCTGATCTGTAAAACCAACAGAAATTCTAAAAGGAACTGCTTCATACAAGCTACCTCTTAATGATAAATTGTGTAAAGAAGAAGCAGATTCTTGAAGTATTTCATCTTGCCAATTGGTGCGAGCATTTCCTAAAAGTCCGATATCACCAGGGCGATATTGCTGAATTAATTGTTTAAAAGCATCAGCAGAAAAAACGTCAATACGATTTCTTATTTCACCAAAGGTATATTGAACATCGTAATTAAAGCTAAAGTTTGATTGCCCTTTCTTCGTGGTAATAATAATAACCCCGTTCGAAGCTCTCGAACCATAAATAGCAGTAGCAGATGCGTCTTTAAGAACAGAAAATGATTCAATATCATTTGGATTTATATTAGCCAAAACACCTCTAGAACCTGTGGTTCCTTGGTTGTCAATAGGTAATCCGTCAATAATAATTAAAGGCGCATTTGAAGCTGATAAAGAAGAGCCACCTCTAATTCTTATTTCAGAACCAGAACCAGGAGCACCACTTGTTTTAATACTTACACCAGAAACTCTACCACTTAGTAAGTTTTCTGGGGTAACAATGTTTCCTTTTGTAAAATCTTTGGCTCGAATTGATTCTACAGACCCTGTTGCATCCCTTTTGGTTGTAGTACCATAACCAATAAGAACAACTTCTTGTAATTGCTGTGAGTCTTCTACCATAGTTACGGTAATATCGAATTGGTTAGTTATTGGAATCTCTTTTTCAACGAAACCAATGGAGCTAAAAATAACAATATCACCATTTTTAACGCTTTCTAATTGAAATTCTCCGTTAAAATCTGATGATACTCCTTTCGTAGTTCCTTTAATAACAATATTAACTCCAGGCAATCTTTCACCCGTTGTTTTTTCTAAAACTATTCCTCTCAACATTTGTTGGGAAAATAATGGAGAAGAAATCAGTAGTAGTAGTATACTGGATATAGTTAGTTTATAATACTTCATTGTTTTTTATTAAAATACATGTAAATTTGATGTGTTACTTATCAATAATTTTACATTCCACGTCGTGAAGATAGCAATAAAAAAACCTCGGCAAGCATTGAAAACACTACGAAACCGTTTTCGTGTTGATAACTTATTAACTTAAACTTAACATATTTGTAAAATTCAGTAATTATAATTATCAATTTTGTAAAATATGAAAACAAAAATTACTATTAAGATAATCGCTAAAGAGCTAGGGGTTGCAACTTCAACAGTATCGAAGGCTTTAAGAGATAGTCATGAGATTAGTAAAGAAACTAAAGATAGAATAAAAGCCTATGCTGATTATTACAATTATAGGCCTAATAATTTGGCGCTACAATTAAGGAACCAAAGAACAAAAGTTATAGGTATTATTTTACCACAGATTGTACATCACTTTTTCTCAACAGTAATAAAAGGAATTGAACATGTGGCAACAGAAAGAGGGTATAACATCATGGTATGCTTTTCTAATGATCAGGAGAAGAAAGAAGCTGAAACTATTGATGTTTTAACTAATGGGAGTGTAGACGGGTTATTGGTTTCTTTAGCCAAAGAAACCTTAGAACAGGGGAACTTTAATCACTTTAAAAAATTAATAGATAATAATGTTCCTTTGGTTTTATTTGATAGAACGCATAACTCCTTAGCCTGTGATAAAGTGACAGTAGGGGATTTTGGTGCTGGTTATAAAGCAACAAAATATTTACTAGAATCAGGATGTGAAAATATAGGTATCTTAACTACTCCTGAACATGTCACAGTGGGGTTAGATAGGTTATTAGGCTATGAGAAAGCATTACATGATTACGGCAAAAAGGTGAAAGAATCTTTAATCGTAAAAATAGACGAAGAAGAAGATATAGAAGCGCAGATAAAATCGATGTTTGAGCAAGATATTGATGCCGTATTTGCTGTAAATGAAATTTATGCAGCAATAGCAATTCGTATAGCTAAAGAGAAAAAATTCCGAATTCCAGATGATATTTCTTTTGTTGGGTTTACAGATGGTTTGATTTCAAAATATTCTTCACCATCGATATCAACTGTTGTACAACATGGGTTTACGATGGGAAAACAAGCTGCAGAAATGCTAATTGATCGTATTGAAAATGATGATAAAGATCGGTTACCACAAACAAAGGTAATTTCAAGTAATTTAAAAATAAGAGAATCAAGTAGAATGTAAAAAAACTTTTTTTTTTCGTTTGTTTAAAGAAAAAACATATATTTGGCACAGAAAATTGACTTATCGGTAATTTACTTTCCACACAATATATTTAGATAAGTCACAGTGCTTATCGTATTATTAACTAATAATTACGATAATGAATAAACGTAAATTAAGTTTCTGGGAAATCTGGAATATGAGTTTCGGGTTTTTAGGAATTCAGTTTGGTTTTGCCTTACAGGGAGGCTTTATGTCTCGAATATTTCAAACATTAGGTGCGGGAAAAGAAGATATTCCACTATTATGGATAGCAGCTCCCTTAACAGGATTAGTTGTTCAACCTATTATTGGATATCTAAGTGATAGAACTTGGAGTACCCGATGGGGAAGAAGAAGACCATATTTTCTCATTGGAGCCGTACTTAGTTCAATAGCGCTATTTTTGGTGCCTCATTCTTCTGCTTTGTGGATTGCTGTTGGATTTTTATGGATTTTAGATGCTTCTATAAATATATCAATGGAACCTTTTAGGGCTTTGGTTGCAGATAAATTACCCGAATCACAACGCTCTTATGGTTTTGTAGTACAAACATTAATTATTGGAATAGGTACTTGGGTAGCAAGTAATTTACCTTGGTTTATATCTAAAATTGGAGTTACTGATGAGGCAGCGTCTGGTGTAGTTCCAATGCCCGTAAAAGTTGCTTTTGCGATAGGGGCTTTTGTGTTTTTAGTTAGTATATTATATACGGTATTTACCACTTCTGAATACCCTCCAGAAGACCTAGAAGAATTTAAAAAAGAAAAAGCAAAAAAGAATCAATTCATTACTGATATTCTCAACAATATTGGTAGTATGCCTACGACAATGAAAAAACTGGGAGTTATTCAGTTTTTTAGTTGGTTTGCCTTTTTTACTATGTGGAGTATGGCAAACCCTTCTTTAACAGAACATGTTTTTAATGCTCCTGCACCGATAGAAGCTAGTTATGATATGAGTATTCCTGCACAAGCAGAGGCCTTTAATATTGCAAACACCGCTTTTCAAAAATCATCTAATCTTGTAGGTTCATACATGGGGATTTATGGGTTGTCGTCAATGGTATTTGCATTGTTGTTGGTGATGTATACATCAAAAAGAAGAATTAATAGAAAATATGTTCATATGGTTTCTTTAATTCTTGGAGGTCTAGGGTTCATTAGTATGAATTTTATTTCGTCACACGAATACCTCACATTTTCTTTCATTTTAATTGGATTCTCGTGGGGAAGTATATTATCCATGCCCTATGCAATGCTATCGAGTTCTGTGAACCCCAACAAAATGGGAGTTATCATGGGGATTTTCAATATGTTTATTGTAATACCTCAAATTATAGCGGCCATTGGCGGAGTTAATTTTATTTCAGGTCTTTTAGGAGATGAAGCAATAAATGCAATGATTGTAGCAGGTCTAAGCTTAATAATAGCTGGATTATGTAATTTTTTAATCACAAATAAAAAAGCAATTACATACCAGTCAGAAACTGAATAATGAGAAATAGAGGATTTATATTTGATTTAGATGGTGTTATAGTTGACACCGCTAAATATCATTTTCTAGCATGGAAAAAATTAGCAAATGATATAGGAATTGATTTTACACACGAACAAAATGAACAATTAAAAGGAGTAAGTCGTGTAAAATCATTGGAGAAAATTTTGAGTTGGGGTAACAAAGCCATTTCAAAAGATGAGTTCACAAAGCTATTGAAGAAGAAAAATGATGATTATTTGAAATACATAGCACAAATGGATGACACTGAAATTTTATCAGATGTGCCTAGAGTGTTAAATTACTTAATAGAAAATAAAATTCCTATAGCCTTAGGATCGGCAAGTAAAAATGCAAGACCGATCCTTCAAAAGGTAAAGTTGATTAAAAAATTTAATGAGATTGTTGATGGAAATGACGTAGTTAAAGCGAAACCAGATCCTGAAGTATTTTTAAATGCAGCCTTAAAACTGAAGGTAATACCTCAAAATTGTGTGGTATTTGAAGATTCCGTGGCTGGAATTCAAGCCGCTAAAAAAGCGCAAATGGTATCTATTGGGATAGGAGATAAAGAGGTATTACATGAAGCTGATTTTATTTTTAATGACTTTACAGAAATCACCACCCAATTTATGGAAAAATTAAGTTCATAATAAAATGAACTATAGAATATACCATTTAAAATTTAGACAAAATAATATTGAAAAAGAGCGTTGCTCTTACTAAAGTGAATTAAAAGAATGAATCAAAATTATATCATACCTGATGAATGGAGTATTGTAGAAGAAGGATTTGATACAAATCGAGTAAAATCATCTGAAAGCCTATTTAGTATAGGTAATGGAGCCATGGGACAAAGAGCTAATTTTGAAGAAGATTACTCAGGACCAACTTTTCAAGGTAACTATATAGCAGGGGTATATTACCCCGATAAAACAAAGGTAGGATGGTGGAAAAATGGATATCCTGAATACTTTGCCAAAGTGCTAAATGCGGTAAATTGGATTGGAATCCATGTAGTTATTAATGGAGAAACATTAGATATAGCAAAATGTAAGGAAGTTACTAATTTTCGAAGAGAATTGAATATGAAGGAAGGGTGGCTATCAAGAAGTTTTCAAGTAACACTGACAAATGATGTCAAGGTTATGGTACATACGAAACGGTTTTTAAGTTTATCTATAGATGAGTTAGGAGTTATTGAATATTCAGTAACACCCATAAATACGTCTGCGAAAATAGAATTTACACCGTATTTAGATGCTGGTGTAAAAAATGAAGATAGTAACTGGGATGACAAGTTTTGGGAAATTGATAAAATTTCTACCCATCAAGAACAAGCATTCGTTAGCACGCATACAATGAAAACAGAATTTAATGTGTGTACCTTTATGGAGTCTCATATTTTTATTGGAAACAAAAGAATTAAACAAGTTCCTCGAAAAAATAATGATGATAAAAAAATATCGTTTACCTATTCCGTAGATGTCAACCAAGGTCAAAAAGCAACTATATATAAATATGGAGGATATGTAACCGATAGATATCATGATAAAAACGATCTCACTTTTTTCGCAAAGACTGTATTAGAGCAATCAATAGGTTTAGGGTTTAATCACCTGTTAAAATTACAAAAACAAGCTTGGTTAAAAATTTGGGAAATGGCTGATATTAGTATTTCGGGTGATATTAAGGCACAACAAGGAATACGATTTAATATCTTTCAATTAAACCAAACATATTTAGGAAATGATGCACGATTGAATATAGGGCCCAAAGGGTTCACAGGAGAAAAGTATGGAGGTAGTACCTATTGGGATACAGAAGCTTATTGCTTACCTTTTTATATGGCTACTAAAGAGCAATTAGTTGCGAGAAATTTATTAGAATACCGCTATAATCAATTAGATAAAGCAATTGAAAATGCTGAGAAATTAGGATTTAAAAACGGTGCAGCACTGTATCCTATGGTAACGATGAATGGAGAAGAATGTCATAATGAATGGGAAATAACCTTTCAAGAAATTCATAGAAATGCGGCTATAGCTTTTGCCATTTATAATTATCATCGTTATACAGGAGACTATTCGTATATCCCAGAGAAAGGACTAGAAGTTTTAATTGGAATTGCTCGTTTTTGGCAACAAAGAGCTAGCTATTCGGTTACAAAAAAGCAATATGTTATTTTAGGGGTTACGGGACCAAATGAATATGAAAATAATGTAAATAACAATTGGTATACGAATTATGCCGCCAAATGGTGTATTGATTTTGCATTGGAGAATATTGATAAGGTAAATAAGCAATACCCTCAGGATTACCAAAGAATTATATCGAAGACTAATCTTGGAAATACTGAATTGGATAGTTGGAAAAAAGTAGCTGAAAATATGTATTACCCATATTCAGAAGAACATGGTATTTATTTACAACAAGAAGGGTTTTTAGATAAAGAATTAATTGAAGTATCTGATCTTGATACCTCTCAAAGACCCATTAATCAAAAATGGAGTTGGGATAGAATATTACGCTCTCCTTACATAAAACAAGCTGATATATTGCAAGGATTTTATTTCTTTGAAGATGATTTTACTGTTGAAGAATTAGAGCGTCATTATGATTTTTATGAACCCTATACCGTTCATGAAAGTTCATTATCTCCATGTGTGCATAGTATTCAAGCAGCAAAGCTTGGTAGAATGGATTTGGCTTATACTTTTTATTTACGTACATCACGTTTAGATTTGGATGACTATAACAAAGAAGTAGAAGAAGGATTACATATAACTTCTATGGCTGGTACTTGGATGAGTATTGTTGAAGGTTTTGGAGGAATGAGAATAAGAGATAATATGTTAAGTTTCACCCCTCAAATTCCTAAGCAATGGGAAGGCTATTCTTTTAAAATAAATTTCCGAGATCATTTATTGAAGGTTTCAGTGGGGCAAGATGGAAGTAAATTTGAATTAGATAGTAATAGTGAATTAGAAATTTTAGTTAATAACGTAAAAATTATTGTTTTCCCCAATAATTTGGTTAAAGTATAACCAACAATAGTCTCACAGTTAAAATAACTGTGAGATCTTTTTACTTAACGATAGAAATGGTCTTCTCCTTTTTATCATTAAAAAATGAACGTATTCATGAAAACATATCAACTACTTATCCTACTATTACTTCATACTGTTCTTGGGTTTTCTCAAAATACAAATCGTATTTTCAGAGAGGCAATTTATAATGAGGCAGATTTGTTGACAGTATATGTAAACGATGGAGAATATAGCGTTCAGTATTATGGTTCAGAAATTGTAGAAACTACTTTTATTCCAGCTAACCAAAATGTAAAGGAGAAATCACATGCGGTGGTTATTAAGCCTAAGAATATCTCCATTACATATAAAGAAATGGAAGATAATGTTTTTTTCTCCTCAAATGGAATCACCGTTGACATTCAAAAATCACCTTTCAAAATATCGTATTTCTATCAAGGCAGAGAAATAATTTCAGAAAAGAATGGGTACACCAAAATAGAAAATGGAGAAGCTATTGAATTTAACCTTACTTCAGATGAGGTTTTGTATGGAGGTGGGGCAAGAGCATTAGGAATGAACAGAAGAGGACATCGTTTAGAATTGTATAATCGTGCACATTATGGATATGAAGAACATGCTGAGTTAATGAATTATACGATGCCAGTTGTATTATCATCAAAAAAATATTTAATTCACTTTGATAATGCTCCCATTGGTTTTCTTGACCTTGATAGTAAAAAAGACAATACCTTAACATATGAAACTATTTCAGGAAGAAAAACGTATCAGGTAGTTGTTGGAAATACTTGGTTAGATTTGATTGATAATTACACAGAACTAACAGGAAAACAACCAATGATACCAAGATGGGCCTTAGGAAACTTTTCAAGTAGGTTTGGATATCATTCTCAAAATGAAGTAGAAAATACCATTCAGAAATTTCAAGAAGAAGAAATCCCTGTAGATGCGGTTATATTAGACCTGTATTGGTTTGGTAAAGACATTAAAGGGACCATGGGGAATTTTGAAGTGTTTAGAGATTCTTTTCCTGATTTTGAAGGAATGATTAATCGTTTGCATAAAAAAGGAGTTAAAACAATTACGATAACAGAACCTTTTATTTTGACAACTTCTAAAAAATGGAAGGAAGCCGTAGAAAAAGATATATTAGCGAAAGATAAGGACGGGAAACCCGCTCAATATGACTTTTATTTTGGGAATACAGGAATTATAGATATCTACAAAGCCGAAGGTAAGAAATGGCTTTGGTCCGAATATGAAAAACTAGCAGAAAAAGGTATTGCTGGAGTTTGGGGAGATTTAGGAGAACCAGAAGTACATCCTAATTGGGTACAACATGCATCAGGTACAGCTGATGAAGTTCATAATATTTATGGCCATGATTGGGCACGATTGGTAGCTGAGGGTTATCAAAACAAATATCCGGATATTCGTCCTTTTATATTAATGAGAGCAGGATATTCAGGGTCACAACATTTCGGTATGATTCCATGGTCTGGTGATGTAAATCGTACTTGGGGAGGTTTGAAAAGCCAACCAGAAATAGCACTACAAATGGGGATGCAAGGCTTAGGATATATGCATTCTGATTTGGGAGGTTTTGCAGGAGCCAATTTAGATGATGAGTTATATGTGCGTTGGTTGCAATATGGTGTTTTTCAACCTATTTTTCGCCCTCATGCTCAAGAAGAGGTGCCGTCAGAACCTGTTTTTCGGTCTGAAGAAGCAAAATACAGGGCAAAGAAGGCCATAGAATTACGATATAAATTAATACCATATAATTACCATTTGGTGTATGAAAACCATAGTAAAGGAACACCATTAATGCGTCCTTTATTCTTTGAGTTTTTTAACGAAGAAACCCTAACATTAGCTTCTAGTTATCTATGGGGTAATGATTTTCTTATTAGCCCTCAAACTTCAAGAGTTGGTGCGCAGCAAAGTATCTACGTACCAAAATCAACTGTTTGGTTTGATTTTTATACTGATGAGAGAATTGTTGGAAGCGGATTTCAAAAAGTAGTAACTACCCAAAAAAATAGTATTCCAACTTTGGTAAGGGCCGGTGCTTTTATTTCTATGGGTAAACCTATTCAAAACACGACAGCATATAATTCAAATGAATTAGAAGTACATTATTATCACGACAGTACGATAAAATCGAGCAAACGTTTGTTGTACAATGATGATGGAAAAACACCGAAAGCATTTGAAAATGGAGCATACGAACTTATTCATTATAGAAGCAATTATAACAAAAAGTATTTGAAACTAAAACTAAGTGCTAGTATAGGAAATACATATAAAGCCCAAGATAAGCTGTATGACTTAGTAATTCATAATATAGCATCATTACCGAAGAAAGTAGAAGTCGATAAGATAAGCGTGCCAGCAAGTTGGAATGAAGAGAAAAAAACGCTTGTAATACCAATTAACTGGAATACACAATCAATAAAAAAGGTGAAAATTAAGTTATAAAAAATGAAAAATATTACAGTAGCATTTTTAGCAATGATTCTAACTGTTGGATGTGCTAAAAAAAATCAAACCGAAAGTACTGAAAAACCCTTTGTATGGGGGGGTGCAAACCTTTATTTCTTGCTCACAGATAGGTTTAATAATGGAGACACTAGTAACGATATAAATTTTGGAAGAACTAAGGAAACCGGGAAGTTAAGAGGCTTTAAAGGAGGAGATATAAAGGGGGTTGTCCAAAAGATAAAAGAAGGGTACTTTACACAACTAGGTGTTAATGTGATTTGGATGACTCCTATTGTAGAGCAAATTCATGGGGAAGTCAATGAAGGAAATGGATTAACCTATGGTTTTCATGGGTATTGGATTAAAGATTGGACTAAAATAGACCCTAATTTTGGAACGAGTAAAGACCTACATGAATTGGTTCAATTGGCCCATGAAAAAGGTATTCGAGTGTTATTTGATGCAGTGATTAACCATACAGGCCCTGTTACACAAAAAGATCCTGTTTGGCCAAAAGAATGGGTTCGGACGGAGCCTAAGTGTACTTATGAAAATTATAAGAATACGATTTCATGTACATTGGTAAAAAATCTTCCTGATATAAAAACCGAAAGCAATGAAAATGTCGAATTACCCCCAGAATTGCTTGAAAAATGGAAAACTGAAGGAAGGCTAGCGCAAGAGTTAAAGGAGTTAGACGATTTTTTTAACAGAACAGGGTACCCCAGAGCTCCTAGGTTTTATATTATGAAATGGTTAGCTGATTATATTGAAGAATTCGGTATCGATGGGTACAGAGTAGATACAGTGAAACATGTTGAAGAAAATGTATGGAGAGAGTTTCGAACAATTTGTGATGAGGCATTTAAAAACTTTAAGCAAAAACACCCAAATCAAAATTTATTGGATTCATTTTATTTAGTAGGAGAAGTTTACGGTTACGGATTAAGTAGTGGTAAACTATACAATTTTGGAGATAGAAAAATAAATTATTTTGATAATGGTTTTAATAGTCTAATAAATTTTGAGTTTAAATGGAATGCACAAGAATTACCAGACTACGAAAGTTTATTTGCTAAATATGACAGCCTATTAACTACCAATTTAAAAGGGTATAATGTATTAAATTATATGTCATCCCATGACGACGGAATGCCATTTGATGCGAATAGAAATCGCACATACGAAACAGCAACTAAACTTTTATTGTCACCTGGAACTTCACAAATATATTATGGAGATGAACTATCACGTCCTTTAAAAATAGAAGGCGCTGAAGGAGATGCTAATCTACGGTCTTTGATGGAATGGGAAACTTTAAAAGATGAAGAAACAGTTCAAGTATTGAATCACTGGCAAAAATTAGGTAGCTTTAGAGCAAAGCATCCTGCTATTGGAGCAGGAAAACATCAAAAAATAGCATCACAGCCATATATATTCAAAAGAAAATATACTGCTGATAATTACAAAGATGAGGTGATCGTAGGTTTACACTTTACCCATGAAACCAAGATTATAGAGGTGGCTTCTGTTTTTGAAAATGGAAGCATGATAAGAGATGTTTACTCCAATACAACAGTAGAAGTTGTGCAAGGGAAAGTAACGATTAACAGTCCGTTTGATCTGGTATTACTTGAGAGAATAGAGAAAAAGAATAAATAATAAAATATATTGATTAGATGAAAAAAAACATAGTACTACTTATAAGCCTCATGGTTGTGTTTGCTTGTAAAAAAGAGCTGATAAAATATAAACCCCTTGAGCAAATTCAAAAACCTATAGCTACTATTTCGAGTGAAACAATAGAGCGAGCCATAATTTACGAAGCAAATATTCGTCAATATTCAAAGGAAGGAAGGTTTGAACAATTTACCAAAGACATTCCCCAGCTCAGAGAATTAGGAGTCAAAATTATTTGGTTGATGCCAATTTTTCCAATATCAGAAACAAAAAGAAAGGCCAAAGGAGATAAATTCGTTTCAGAATTTCCAGAAGAAGAACAAAAGAAATATTTAGGCAGTTACTATGCGGTATCTGATTTTAAAAAAATTAATCCGGAGTTTGGTACAATTGAAGACTTCAGAAAACTTGTTAAAACAGCCCATGAAAATGGTATTTATGTTATTTTAGATTGGGTGCCAAATCATACAGGATGGGATCATACTTGGATTAAAACCAATCCTGAGTATTATACTAAAAACGAAAAAGGTGAAATTACCGATCCTTTAAATGAAGATGGAACACCTGTGGGGTGGCAAGATGTTGCTGATTTAAACTACGACAATATGCAAATGAGAAAAGCTATGGTAAATGACATGTTGTATTGGATACATACTGAAAATATAGATGGTTTTCGTTGTGATGTTGCAGGTTCAGTTCCACTCAATTTTTGGAAGGAAGCCATTCCTCAAATAAGAGCAAAAAAAGAAGTATTTATGCTAGCAGAAGCATGGGAGCCAGAACTTTTAGAAGAAGGGCTCTTTGATATGGCTTACGGTTGGGATAGACACCATGTAATGAATCATATAGCAAAAGAAAAGAAAAGTGTGAACGAATGGGATACCAATTATATAAAAGACACTGCACGCTATCAAGAAGATGATATTCTTATGAATTTCATAACAAATCATGATGAAAATTCTTGGAATGGAACGGTACAAGAAAGAATGGGGGAATCGTGGGAAGTATTTACAGCATTAACCTACATAGTTCCAGGGATGCCCTTGATCTATTCAGGGCAAGAATACGGTTTAAACCATAGATTACAGTTTTTTGAAAAAGATGAAATTCCTCATACAAAAGGAAAGGAATGGAGTGTATTACAAAAACTAGGCAAACTAAAATTAGAAAATAAAGCACTGAATGGTGGTAAAAAAGCAGGAAGCTATACTAGATTAGTATCAAATGAAAATGTACTGGCTTTTAAAAGAAACAAAGAGCAAGACGAAGTTATTTTCATGGCGAATTTATCATCTAAACCAGCGAAACAACAATATAATTTTGACACGAATTATACTGACTACTTAAGTAATAAAAAAATAAAATCTGGCAAAAAAGAATTAATTTTAGAGCCCTGGGAGTATAAGATTTTCGTTAAATGAATAAAAAAGAGGACTCCAATAATGGGGTCTCTTTTTTATAAGAGTTTTTTTACTTCTTGTTTTAGAAAAGAGACGGCAATTTCAGTGGGGTTTTCTTCCTTACTATAATCAATTAAAACATTCTCACGCAAAGCAATGGCTGTGTTAGCAGATTCTGCTACCTTTCTTAGTTTCGCAATAATCGCTATTTTAGAGGCTAAAACAGCTTTCCATGAACCATCTGAAATATATAATTGCTGTACCAAGTTATGCTCAAATTCTTGCTCAATATTAGCAATCAATAATTGCAAGTAATTTTCTGTTTTGTCACCAATAGGGTTAACGCGAATAAGTAATTTAGTTGGGTTGATACGCTCACAAAACAAAAGCATACGCTCATATGCTTGTAATTTAACAGGCAAGCTTTCTCTCTTTTTTTCAATTAAAGCTTGAAATCTATTTTCATTATTATCTTGTTTTATAAATGCACTTAAAATATAATAAGCAACAACACCCGTAACTAATGCAGGTAAGGCATAAGCCAAACCTTCAACAATTTTATCTTCCATTATCAATATATAAAATGTAACGAATGCTAATATACAAGTCTTCTTCAAAAAAAGTACGCTATATGGAAATAAAAGAGCACGAAAATCGTCAAATGGCGTTAAAAAATAATATGTGAATAAAAAAGTGCCTTCATATTTTATAAAACCTAAAAGAATGGTTAATTTTCCACTTTTAATTTATTCAACTTATTTTTCATTGAACACTTATTTAGAACAACTTAATGAACCACAGAAAGCGGCTGTCTTACAAAAAGATGGTCCGATGATAATTATTGCAGGTGCAGGGTCTGGAAAAACACGTGTTTTAACGTATCGTATTGCCCATTTGATGCAACAGGGAGTTGATTCATTTAATATATTATCTCTCACGTTTACCAATAAAGCGGCACGTGAAATGAAAGAACGTATAGCTAGTGTGGTTGGCCATAGCGAAGCAAAAAACTTGTGGATGGGTACATTTCACTCTGTTTTTGCTCGAATACTAAGATCTGAGGCGGATAAACTTGGATATCCTTCAAATTTCACCATCTACGACACCCAAGACTCAGTACGTTTGATTACTGCTATTATAAAAGAGATGAATTTAGACAAGGATCGCTATAAACCTAAGCAGATTTTAAGTCGAATTTCATCATTTAAAAATAGCCTGATTACCGTTCGAGCATATTTTAATAACGCTGATTTGCAGGAAGCAGATTTACAAGCTAGCAGGCCTAAGGTAGGAGATATCTATAAACAATATGTAGATAGATGTTTTAAGTCGGGAGCAATGGATTTTGATGATTTATTGTTAAGAACGAATGAATTGTTAGCACGATTTCCTGAAGTATTGGCAAAATATCAGGATCGATTTAGATACATAATGGTTGATGAGTATCAAGATACAAATCATTCTCAGTATTTGATTGTTAGATCTTTAGCGGATCGTTTTCAGAATATATGTGTGGTAGGAGATGATTCGCAAAGTATTTATAGTTTTCGTGGAGCGAACATTAATAACATTCTAAATTTCCAAAAAGATTATCCCGATGTCAAAACGTTTAAATTGGAACAGAACTATCGCTCAACGTCAAACATTGTAGAAGCAGCCAATAGCGTAATTGATAAAAACAAAACAAAATTAGATAAAGAAGTTTGGACTGCTAATGAAGCTGGTGATAGTATTAAAATAATGCGTTCTATATCGGATGGTGAAGAAGGACGTTTTGTGGCACAATCTATATGGGAAAATCAGATGAATCATCAATTGACTCATAATGACTTTGCGATTCTATATAGAACCAATGCCCAATCAAGAGCCATAGAAGATGCTTTACGAAAAAAAGATATAAAATATAAGATTTATGGAGGGATATCATTTTACCAACGTAAAGAAATTAAAGACTTATTGTCGTATTTACGATTATTAATAAATCCTAATGACGAAGAAGCGTTAAAAAGAGTTATAAATTATCCAGCTAGAGGTATTGGCGCAACAACGATTGATAAGCTTACGATTGCAGCGAATCATTATAAGAAATCAATTTTTACCATTGTAAAGAATATTGACAAAGTTGATATTAAGATAAACTCAGGAACAAAAAATAAACTTGAGAACTTTAGTACAATGATGCAACGACTTCAAATTGAAGCACAAACTAAAAATGCTTTTGAAATGGCTGATTTAGTGGTAAAGCAAACACAGCTTGTAAAAGATTTGCAAAAAGACGGTACGCCAGAAGGAGTCAATAAAGTAGAAAATGTTCAAGAATTACTAAACGGAATCAAAGATTTTATAACAGATAAAATTGAAACTGGTGAAGATGCGTCTTTAACAGCTTTCTTAGAAGATGTCGCTTTAGCAACTGATTTTGATACAGAAAAAGATGATACACCACGAGTTTCATTAATGACAATCCATTTATCTAAAGGGTTAGAGTATCCATATGTTTATATAGTTGGGTTAGAGGAAAGTTTATTTCCTTCTGCCATGAGTATGAATACTCGTAGTGAACTGGAAGAAGAACGACGTTTGTTTTATGTAGCTTTGACCAGAGCCGAAAAAGTAGCGTATTTAACCTATGCGCAAACTCGTTATCGATGGGGTAAACTAACTGATGGGGAACCAAGCCGTTTTTTGGAAGAAATAGACGAACAATTTGTTGAATACTTAGCTCCGAAATTACCAGAACCAGCTGCCAATAGATTTATTGATGCTGATTTATTTGATGATTCACCTAAAAAAATGCGTTTTCAAAAACCTATACAAAGGAAAAGAAAAGAGTTTTTAAGTGGAAAGGAGAAGCCCGCAATTGTGCCCCCTAAGAGTAAGATGAAAAAGGTATCAGAAGCGCAAACTAAGGTAAACTTATTTGACGGTGAAATAGGAGTTGGAAACTTAGTAGAACACAATCGTTTCGGAACTGGTAAAGTTTTAGCTTTAGAGGGTAAAGGACCCAATAAAAAAGCAGAAATTGAATTTGGAACCGTAGGAAAAAAGAAATTATTATTACAATTCGCAAAATTAAAAGTAATAGGCTAATATAGTACCAATAATATTCAATTATTGATGATTACAATAAATGTAATGCCAATAATTCGAATAGATTAATAAATTAAGAAGGTATTATTAATATTATTTACCTATTTTGCATTTATATAAAAATAGACAGCATGTTTGATTTAGAATATAACTCAGAAAGAACGACTTTAATTATTCCAGAATACGGAAGACATATACAAAAATTAGTTAACCATTGTATCGCATTTGAAGATAGAGAAGAAAGAAATATTATGGCAAAAGCCATTATTCATGTAATGGGGAATTTACAACCTCATTTACGAGATGTGCCTGATTTTAAGCATAAACTTTGGGATCAGTTGCATATAATGGCCGATTTTAAATTGGATGCAGATTCTCCCTATGAAACGCCATCAAAAGAAGAATTGACAGAGAAGCCCGCAAAATTAGAGTATCCTAAATCAGCATCAAAATACCGCTTTTATGGAACCAATATTCAAACAATGATTGATGTAGCGTTAACATGGGAAGATGGAGACATGAAAGAAGCGTTGGTTTTTACAGTAGCCAATCATATGAAAAAATGCTATTTGAATTGGAATAAAGATACTGTAGATGATGCCGTAATATTCGATCATTTATACGAGTTATCTGATGGGGAATTAGACTTAAGAGGTATTGATGAAGAACTGGTCGATAGTAAGAATTTACTTCGTAAAAGGAACAATCAAGGTCAAAAAGGAAAAACGATCAGTAACAAAAACCATAAAAATAGAAAGAGATAAATGGCATCATTTAAAATTGAAGGTGGTCATAAACTAAAAGGGACCATCATGCCTCAAGGAGCAAAAAATGAAGCGTTACAAGTTATTTGCGCGATTTTATTAACTTCTGAAAAAGTAATTATAAACAATATTCCAGATATTCTCGATGTTAACAAGTTAATTTTTATTCTTGGTGAGTTAGGAGTTAAGGTAGAAAAACTTGGGAGAAATTCGTATTGTTTTCAAGCAGATGAGATAAATTTAAAATATCTTGAAAGTCATGATTTTAAGAGAGATGGAAGCTCGTTAAGAGGTTCAATTATGATTGTAGGACCGCTGTTAGCACGTTTTGGTAAAGGGTACATTCCTAGGCCTGGCGGTGATAAAATAGGTCGACGTCGTTTGGATACCCATTTTGAAGGCTTTATTAATTTAGGCGCGAAGTTTCGTTATAACAAAGAAGAGTATTTCTACGGTGTAGAAACCGATACTGGTTTACAAGGAACTGAAATGTTGCTAGATGAAGCTTCAGTCACAGGAACTGCAAATATTATTATGGCTGCTGTTTTAGCCAAAGGAAGAACAACAATTTATAATGCAGCCTGTGAACCGTATATTCAACAATTGTCAAAGATGTTGAATAGCATGGGAGCAAAAATTTCAGGAGTTGGTTCAAACTTATTAACGATTGATGGAGTTGAAGAATTAAAAGGTTGTGAGCATCGTGTTTTACCAGACATGATTGAAATTGGAAGTTGGATTGGTATGGCCGCAATGACGCGTTCTGAACTGACAATAAAAAATGTCAGTTGGGGTAATTTAGGACAAATCCCGAATGTTTTTAGAAAATTAGGTATTCAACTAGAGCAAAAAGGTGACGATATATATATACCAGAACAAGAGAGTTACGAGATACAAAATTATATCGACGGCTCTGTTTTAACGGTGGCTGACGCACCTTGGCCAGGTTTTACACCAGATTTGTTGAGTATTGTGTTGGTAATAGCTACACAGGCAAAAGGAACTGTTTTGATTCATCAGAAAATGTTTGAGAGTCGTTTGTTTTTTGTTGATAAACTTATAGATATGGGAGCTAAGGTCATTTTATGTGACCCTCATAGGGCAACCGTTATAGGACATGATTTCCAAAGCCAGTTGAAAGCTACAAAAATGACATCACCTGATATTAGAGCAGGTATCTCATTATTAATAGCTGCCTTATCTGCTAAAGGAACGAGTATTATTCATAATATAGAACAGATAGATAGAGGTTATGAAAACATAGAAGCGCGTTTACGTGCTATCGGAGCCAAAATAGAAAGAATTCAAGACTAATTATCTAGGTTTTTATACATAAAATTGTGTCAAGTTGACACAATTTTTTTATTGGCAGTATTCTTGTTTACATAAAGGCAGAAAATAAATGTAAAAATTTACGATGAGTAAAGATCAATATACAAAAGAAGACAAGTTGAAAGACGCTATTGAAAATTCGGAGATGGAAGCTAATAAAGAGAAAGTTTCTGAAAATGAGTCGGAAGAGACGGGAGATGAACCAACAGCTGAAGAGTTACTTCAAGTTGAAAAAGATAAGTATTTACGCCTATTTGCTGAATTTGAGAACTACAAAAAAAGGACAACAAAAGAACGTATTGAGCTTTTTAAAACAGCCAGTCAAGAATTAATGACAGCTTTACTGCCAATTATGGATGATTTTGACAGAGGATTGGCAGAGATTAAAAAAACGGATGATTCTGAATCATTAAAAGGAATGGAGCTTATAAGCAATAAGCTTAAAAGTACCTTAACTCAAAAGGGGCTAACAGAAATGGAAGTGAACGTAGGAGATGAGTTTGATTCTGAAATTCACGACGCAATTACTCAAATTCCTGCACCAACAGATGAATTAAAAGGCAAAATCATTGATTGTGTCGAGAAAGGATATAAACTTGGGGATAAAATTATTCGTCACCCTAAAGTAGTGATTGGACAAGCATAAACAATTAATAATTCAATTATCAATTACCAATTGTTGTTAATTGTTAATTGTCAATAGACAGAAGTATGGCAAAACAAGATTATTATGAAGTGCTAGAAATAGCTAAATCAGCTTCACAGTCAGAAATAAAAAAAGCATACCGAAAGATGGCAATCAAATATCACCCGGATAAAAATCCAGATGATAAAGGTGCTGAAGAAAAATTTAAGATGGCGGCTGAGGCTTATGAAATACTAAGTGACGAGAATAAAAAGGCGCGTTATGATCAATATGGTCATGCAGCTTTTGAAGGAGGTCAAGGAGGCTTCGGAGGCGGCGGAATGAATATGGACGACATATTTAGTCAGTTTGGTGATATTTTCGGAGGCGCTTTTGGTGGTGGTTTTGGTGGCTTTGGTGGTGGTCAACGCCAAGGACGAGTGAAAGGCAGTAACCTGCGAATTAGAGTCAAACTTACCCTAGAAGAAATAGCAAATGGAGTAGAAAAGAAAGTAAAAGTACGTAGAAAGGTAAAAGCAGAAGGGGTTACCTACAAAACATGTTCAACATGTAATGGTACTGGTCAACAAATGCGTGTTACAAACACCATATTGGGTAGAATGCAAACAGCAACTACCTGTAGTACTTGTCATGGAGCAGGAGAGATGTTAGATAAAAAACCTTCAGGTGCAGATGCACAAGGGTTAATTATCAATGAGGAAACAGTTTCAATTAATATTCCAGAAGGAGTTACAGAGGGCGTTCAATTAAAAGTTGGAGGTAAAGGAAATGAAGCTCCAGGAAAAAATTCTATATCGGGAGATCTGTTAGTTTTAATTGAAGAGGTTCAACATGATACATTAAAAAGAGAAGGGAGTAATATACATTATGACTTATATATAAACTTTTCAGAAGCTGTTTTGGGAGTTACAAAAGAGATAGAAACAGTAACAGGAAAAGTCAAAATAAAAATTGAGCAAGGAACACAATCAGGCAAAATTTTACGTTTAAAAGGAAAAGGGTTACCAAGTATTGAGCGTTATGGAAATGGAGACTTTTTAATTCATGTTAATGTATGGACTCCACAAGAGCTAACAAAAGAGCAGCGTAAATTTTTCGAACAAATGGAAAACGATGAGAACTTTAGCCCAAACCCGCAAAAGTCTGATAAATCATTTTTTGAAAAGGTAAAAGATATGTTCTCTTAAACATTATTTTTTCTATAAATAAAATGCTTACATATGGAAGTATCTTAGGGAAGTCCTAAGATACTTTTCTTTTTCACATTCATTTATTTTACCGCGAAATTTGAGTGTTTTTCTTTTAAAATAGTTTTATCAACTTTTTTGAATATATAAATCAATTTAGAATAGCGAAGCTTTTTTATAATCATATAACGGTCATTTTTTTTGGAAGAAATTAAAAAATATTTTATATTTGCAACGTCTTAGAGACGTCTAAGACACTTTTTCTTTTTCATAGCAATTTTCCCACTCGTTTGAGTGGGTTTTTTTTATTAGGAAGAAAGTTATAGAAAATATAATTAGCAGTTCTATCTTATCGACTTGTTTTTAAATAAGTAGGAAAGTCCGGACACCGAAGAGTAGCATAGCGGATAACATCCGTCCGATGTAAATCGAGGACAAGTGCAACAGAAAGAATGTACAGGTAAGGCTGTAGTGAAACCAGGTAAACTCTATGCGGTGCAATGCCACGTATATTAGAAACAGAGTGTTACTCGCACGATTCTAAGGGGTAGGCAGATTGATCTCGATAGTAATATCGAGGCTAGATAAATGATAAGAGCCTTTTTAAAAGGATACAGAATCCGGCTTACTGAACTGCTTTTTATTTTCACCTCTTATTTAGAATTAATATAAAGAAAGAATGTGTAAAAAAAGCATGTCGAGATTACTATATGTGTAAATTAAAAGTGTTTTTTTAGGTTTTTTTTATTGAATTCTGTTTTTTTTTAGTATAAATCTAGGATAATTTATTAACATCCTTATTCTGTTGTATATTTTTAAAATACTCGGTAAAATTGTACTTTTGCTTAGCAAAAAACGACATAAGTAATACACATTATATGTGACTTTTTATTTTTAAATAATTTAGGGGATAAATATCAGATTTAAAGGAAGAGTGATAAGGTCAATAAATTTTGGCTAAACAACTGATATCTTTAATTAGAAATTTTACACTTTAACCTTATAAAATACAGGTTATAATAGTTATATAATATTTATTTTTTATATTGTTTTTGCTTTAGGTATAATTGTATTTCATATACGACTATACAAATGATATTGTTATAATTTATGAAAAGCAGGTAGGTAAATAGTAATTTTAAAGACTACTACATATATCTGTATTCAACATTGAAAAGACTTCTATTTATGAACACTTATGAAGATTACATCAAGGAGATTGAAGAACGAAAAGCTCAGGGACTTAACCCCAAGCCAATTGATGGTGACGAATTATTAAGCGAAATTATTGCGCAAATTAAAGATTTAGGTAATGAGCACCGAGAAGATTCTCTTAATTTTTTTATCTATAATTCTTTACCTGGTACTACTAGTGCTGCCAGTGTAAAAGCTAAATTTTTAAAGGAGATTATTCTTGGTGAATCAATAGTGAAAGAAATTACTCCTGATTTTGCTTTTGAATTATTATCACATATGAAAGGTGGACCTTCAATTGAGGTTTTACTTGATTTAAGTTTAGGTGATGATTTATCAATAGCCAAAGCGGCAGCGGAGGTTCTTAAAACACAAGTTTTCTTGTATGAGGCGGATACTGATCGTTTAAAAGAGGCATTTAACGATGGTAATGAAATAGCTAAAGGGATTATAGAGAGCTATGCAAAAGCCGAATTCTTTACTAAGTTACCAGAGATAGATGAAGAAATTAAGGTTGTTACTTATGTAGCAGGTGTAGGTGATATTTCCACAGATTTATTATCTCCAGGTAGTGATGCCCATTCTAGATCAGATAGGGAGTTACATGGTAAATGTATGTTTGAACATAATATTGATAAACAAAAAGAACTCTTAGCCCTGCAAGAAAAGCACCCAGATAAAAGAGTAATGTTGGTTGCTGAGAAAGGTACAATGGGAGTGGGCTCATCAAGAATGTCTGGTGTGAATAATGTGGCATTATGGATCGGTAAACAAGCAAGTCCATATGTGCCATTTATTAATATTGCTCCAGTGGTGGCAGGTACTAATGGTATTTCACCAATTTTCCTTACAACCGTTGGAGTAACAGGAGGAATAGGTCTTGATCTTAAAAACTGGGTTAAGAAAAAAGATGCCGATGGGAATACAGTAATGGATGAGAATGGGGAACCTGTACTTGAAGAAGTTTATTCTGTTGAAACAGGAACTGTACTTACCATAAATACTAAGAAGAAAAAATTATACAACGGAGATCAGGAGTTAAGCGATATTTCTGCTGCATTTACACCGCAGAAGGTAGAATTCATGAAAGCAGGAGGTTCGTATGCTATTGTATTTGGTAAAAAATTACAGACATTCGCGGCAAAAACACTAGGTATTGACGTTCCATTGGTGTTTGCTCCGTCAAAAGAGATATCTCATGAAGGGCAAGGGCTTACTGCAGTAGAAAAAATATTTAATAAGAATGCAGTAGGTACAACACCAGGTAAAGTATTGCATGCAGGTTCAGATGTTAGGGTAGAAGTAAATATAGTAGGTTCGCAAGATACTACTGGTTTAATGACCTCCCAAGAATTGGAAATGATGGCTGCTACAATTATTTCGCCAATAGTTGACGGTGCCTATCAATCAGGTTGCCATACGGCTTCTGTTTGGGACAAGAAAGCTCAAGAAAATATTCCAAGACTTATGAAGTTTATGAATGATTTCGGTTTAATTACCGCTCGTGACCCAAAAGGCGAATATCATGCAATGACAGATGTTATTCATAAGGTTCTTAACGATATTACCATTGACGATTGGGCCATTATTATAGGAGGTGATTCTCATACAAGAATGTCTAAAGGTGTTGCTTTTGGGGCAGATTCGGGTACAGTTGCTCTTGCTTTGGCTACAGGTGAAGCAAGTATGCCAATTCCAGAATCGGTAAAAGTGACCTTTAAAGGAGAAATGATGGAACATATGGACTTCCGAGATGTAGTACATGCAACGCAGTCTCAGATGCTTGATAAGTTTGGAGGTGAGAATGTTTTCCAAGGAAGAATTATTGAGGTTCATATCGGAACCTTGCCTGCTGATAAAGCGTTTACATTTACCGATTGGACTGCAGAAATGAAAGCTAAAGCTTCTATTTGTATTTCTGAAGATGACACTCTTATTGAATCTCTTGAAATAGCTAAAAAGAGAATTAATATCATGATCAATAAGGGTATGGATAATGAGAAGCAAGTTCTTCAGGGACTTATTGATAAAGCTGATCAAAGAATTACAGAGATTAGAACTGGTATTAAATCTGCATTAACTCCTGATTCTAATGCAAAGTACTTTGCAGAATTTGAAGTAGATTTAGATCTTATTGGTCAACCAATGATTGCTGACCCTGATGTAAATAATGACGATGTATCTAAACGATATACCCATGATACTATTAGACCACTTTCTTATTACGAAGGAGAGAAAAAAGTAGACCTAGGGTTTGTGGGCTCTTGTATGGTGCATAAAGGTGACCTCAAAATATTAGCTCAGATGCTAAGAAATTTGGAAAGACAAGAAGAGAAAATTGAATTTAATGCTCCGTTAGTTGTAGCAGCACCCACTTATAATATTATTGATGAACTTAAAGAAGAAGGTGATTGGGATGTTTTACAAAAGTATTCAGGTTTTGAATTTGATGATAATGCCCCTAAAAATGTAGCTCGTAAAGAATACGAGAATATGATGTATTTGGAAAGACCAGGATGTAACCTTTGTATGGGGAACCAAGAAAAAGCTGAAAAAGGAGATACTGTAATGGCTACTTCAACTCGTTTGTTTCAAGGTCGTGTCGTGGCAGATTCAGATCGTAAAAAAGGTGAGTCATTATTGGCGTCAACACCCGTTGTTGTTCTTTCTGCAATTCTAGGTAGAACCCCTACTATTGAAGAATACAAAACGGCAGTATCTGGTATCAATCTTACTAAGTTTGCACCGCCTAGAAAGAAGCTATGTTCGTAGTCAGATAGTCCTGACTACTAGCATTTTTTGAGATTTTAAATTATCATGAACTCTACTCTATAGTATAGATGGTAATAATGTTGTAGCTTTAAATAAGCGTAAAATTATACATAAAATAACGTTTAAGAACTAAATATATAGAGATATGGCTTTTGACATTGAAATGATTAAAAAGGTATACAGCAAAGTAGTGAAAAGAGTAGATGCTGCTCGTGAAATTACTGGTAAACCTTTAACGTTAGCAGAGAAAATATTATATACACACCTTTGGGATGGAAAACCTAACAAGGCTTTTGTAAGAGGAAGAGATTATGTTGATTTTGCTCCCGATCGTATTGCGTGTCAAGATGCTACTGCTCAAATGGCGTTATTACAGTTTATGCAGGCAGGGAAAAGTAAAGTGGCTGTTCCAACAACTGTACACTGTGATCATCTAATTCAAGCGAAAGTTGGAGCCGATAAGGATTTACAAACAGCTCTTAATAATAGTAATGAAGTATTTAACTTTTTAGAATCAGTTTCTAATAAATACGGAATAGGTTTCTGGAAGCCAGGGGCAGGAATTATTCATCAAGTAGTATTAGAAAATTATGCTTTTCCTGGGGGTATGATGATTGGTACTGATTCACACACCGTAAATGCGGGTGGGTTAGGAATGGTAGCTGTAGGAGTTGGAGGAGCTGATGCAGTAGATGTTATGGCAGGTATGGCATGGGAATTAAAGTTTCCTAAATTAATCGGGGTTAAGCTAACAGGTGAGTTATCAGGATGGACGGCACCAAAAGATGTCATTTTAAAGGTAGCTGGTATCGTTTCTGCAAAAGGTGGAACTGGAGCTATTGTAGAATATTTTGGAGAAGGTGCTATTTCAATGTCATGTACTGGTAAAGGTACAATATGTAACATGGGAGCTGAAATTGGAGCAACAACTTCAACTTTTGGTTACGATGCATCTATGGAACGTTATTTAAGAGCTACAGATAGAAATGAAGTAGCAGATGCAGCAAATGAGATTAAAGACTATTTAACTGGTGATACCGAAGTATATGCAAACCCTGAACAATATTTTGATCAAGTAATAGAAATTAATTTAGATGAGTTAAAACCACATTTAAATGGTCCATTTACCCCTGATTTAGCCACCGAAGCGGGTAGAGATATGACCGAAAAGGCTAAATTAAATGAATGGCCATTAAAAGTAGAATGGGGATTAATAGGTTCTTGTACCAACTCTTCTTATGAAGATTTATCAAGAGCAGCTTCAATTGCCCAACAGGCGATAGACAAAGGTTTGAAAACTAAAGCTGAATTTGGAATTAATCCAGGTTCTGAACAAGTTCGTTATACAGCAGATAGAGATGGAATCTTAGAAGTATTTGAAAAATTAGATGCAAAAATATTTACCAATGCATGCGGGCCTTGTATAGGTCAATGGGGTCGATATGAAGATCCTAAAAATGCGCCTAAAAATAGTATTGTACACTCGTTTAACAGAAACTTTGCTAAAAGAGCAGATGGAAATCCAAACACTCATGCATTCGTAGCTTCTCCAGAAATGGTAGCGGCTATCGCTATTTCAGGACGTCTAGACTTTAATCCTATAACCGATACCATTACTAATGATAAAGGTGAAGAAATTAAGTTAGACGAGCCTACAGGATGGGAGCTACCAGAAAAAGGCTTTGCGGTTGAAGATGCAGGATATTTACCACCTAAAGAAGATGGAAGTGACGTTAAAATTGCCGTGAAACCAGATTCTGAACGTTTGGAGCTATTAACACCGTTTTTACCATTAGGAGATACGATTAGAGATGCTAAGTTATTAATTAAAGCACATGGTAAATGTACTACAGATCATATCTCAATGGCAGGTCCTTGGCTACGTTATCGCGGGCATTTAGATAATATATCTAACAACTGTTTAATTGGTGCTGTGAATGCTTTTAACATGAAAACGAACTTTGTTAAAAGTCAGTTAACTGGTGAATACGATGGGGTACCTACAACACAAAGAGCCTATAAAGCAGCGGGTATAAAAACGTTGGTTGTAGGAGACCACAATTATGGAGAAGGTTCTTCTCGTGAACACGCAGCAATGGAACCTCGCCATCTAGGCGTAGCAGCCGTATTGGTTAAATCTTTTGCTCGTATTCATGAAACAAACCTTAAAAAGCAAGGAATGCTTGGCTTGACTTTTGTAAATGAAGCCGATTATGATTTAATTCAAGAAGATGATACTTTTAACTTCTTAGATCTAAATGAATTTGCTCCTGGTAAAGCGTTAACCATTGAAGTTGTGCATGCAGATGGCTCAAAAGATATTATTTTAGCCAATCATACCTATAATAAAGGCCAAATAGAATGGTTTAAAGAAGGTTCTGCATTAAATTTAATTAAGAAACATAACGTATAGTTAATAGAAAGATAATTGGTAATTATAATCAAAAAAACTCTGGTCTTAACCAGAGTTTTTTTTGTAATGTTCATCTTGTTTTCGAGACTAAAATTATATAACGATTAAAGAATCAATTATGAGTGGAATTTGGTGTTTCGAAGAAATTAACTTGTTTAAGATATTATGCCCTCATAGATATTCAACCTATAAAAAAAATCATACTGTTAATCTTTATAAGAAGAAAGATTATATATATTTTGAAAAAGATGCAGCTAATAAGGTTTATTTAATTAACAAAGGAAAAGTAAAAATAGGATATTATACAGAAGAAGGAGATGAAATCATCACGGCGATTTTAACACGCGGTGAAATTTTTGGAGAAAAAGCTATTTTGGGAGAAGATAAAAGAAACGAATTTGCACAATCTATTGATAACCATACTTCCATATGTCCTGTGTCAAAGAGTACTATGTATTCACTAATGAGAGATAATGTGTCAGTTAGTTTTAAAATTTATAAATTCATTGGATTGAGAATAAAAAAATTGGAACGAAGACTTCAATCATTACTATACAAAGACACCAGAACACGTTTGTTAGAGTTTCTTAATGAACTTTGTGATGATTATGGAAATGTCTGTGAAGAAACGGGTGATCATATCATAAAGCATCCTTATACACAAAAAGATATAGCAACTCTTATTGGTACTTCTAGACCTACATTAAGTACTTTAATGAATGAACTCAAGCAGCAAGAAATAATTGATTTTAGTAGAAAAGAATTCAGGATATTAAAAAAAAGTATAACTGTCAGCTAGCTGACAGTTTATAACGAATGCTCGAAATATCTTTGTCTTATAATTCATAAAAACAAAAAACAATGAAATTAAATATATTTTTGATTGCTTTAATAGCAATAAGTTTTACGTCTTGTAATGACGATGATGATAACATAGTAACCGCACCCACTAGCTCAAGTTTATCTCTAAACATTGATGGTCTTGAAAATTTAGGTGATGATTATGCCTATGAGGGGTGGATTATTGTAAATGACACACCTATTTCAACTGGAGTTTTTACCGTTGATGATTCCGGAAATTTTTCAAAATCATCCTTTACAGTTGATACGGATCAATTAGACGCGGCTACAAAATTTGTTTTATCTATTGAACCAGCTATAGATTCTGATCCAAACCCATCAAATACTAAAATTTTGGCAGGAGATTTTTCAAATAATTCAGCAACTATTACTTCTACAGGAATTGTAGGAGATTTTTCAAATGCCACAGGAAAGTATATTTTAGCAACACCAACCGATGGTGATAATACTAATGAAAGAAGTGGTGTGTGGTTTTTAGATATATCTAGTGGAAGTCTAATGAGTGGGCTTACATTACCAACATTATCAGAGGGTTGGAAGTATGAAGGATGGGTTGTTATTGATGGAATACCAATAAGTACGGGAACATTTACTGATACTGCTATGGCAGACGATAATGCCACTACATCTCCATATATTGGAACTATGGGAACTGGACCAGCATACCCAGGTGAGGATTTTATACAAAATGCACCAGAAGGTTTAACATTTCCCACTGATTTAAGAGGAAAAACAATTGTTCTTTCTGTTGAACCAGACCCTGATAATAGCACAAATCCTTTTACTTTGAAGCCTTTGGCTCATGAAGTACCTATGGATGCAGATGATCATAACACGTTAATAATGGGTACAGGCCCCATACACACTATTTCAGGAACTGTAACCCGTTAATAGTTTTTTGTTTATTATAGTCATTAAGTTTTAGAGCAATCAATTATCTTTGGTTGCTCTTATTTTTAATATATGAAGTATAGACAATTGACAAAAGAACAATTTGAAAGTTTACATGAGGAGTTTGCTCGCTTTTTAGCAACTCAGAGCATTGATGTGAACGAGTGGAATCAAATTAAAAAGGAAAAGCCTCACGTTGCTGAGGAAGAAATGAATGTTTTCAGTGATGTTGTTTGGGATGATGTGCTAACAAAGGCAAAATATTTGGAACATTTTTCATCTAATATTATAAACCTATTTAAATGTGAGGAAGAGCGTATTCTTAGAATTGTTGTTCAAGTTACAGAGTTAGAAATTAATCTGTTAGAAAAAGAAGGTTACGAATGGTTATTAAAGAATATGAATAGTAATAATGTGGAGATTTTAGAAGGGGCAAAAAAATATCAACAAGATAGGAATAGTGAAGTTTTTAATTTAATCGAAAAGGGAAGTTATATTTCACAAGGAGAGCTTTATGAATATTTCGATAAACTAATTTCAAAAACCTAATCTAATAATGCTAACAGTTTTTGTGTACCTGCACTAGCAACGTCTTTTATAACAGTTAACTGATTAAAGTCATTTTTTGTTACTGCTGGTTTAGGGTCAATAAAATAAATGGGAGTATTTGAGGGGACATAGTTTATTAAACTCGCTGCAGGATAAACCTGCATAGAGGTTCCTATTATTACTAAAATATCACATTTGAGCAGTATTTCTATGGCATTTTCAAGCATTGGAACATCTTCTCCAAACCAAACTATATAGGGTCTTAATTGTGATTTTTTCTCACATAAGTCACCAAGAACAATGTCCTTATTCCAATCGTACACCAAGTTTTTATCTTTAGTACTGCATGCTTTTAGAAGTTCACCGTGTAAATGTAAAACATTAGTACTTCCAGCACGCTCATGCAGGTCATCTACATTTTGAGTTATGATATCAACTTGATATTTATTTTCGAGATGAGTTAAATTATAATGAGCGCTATTAGGAGCAACGTTGAGTAATTGTTTTCTTCGTTGGTTATAAAAATCTAAAACCAAATTAGGGTTCTTATAAAAACCTTCAGGAGAAGCTACTTCATAAATATCATGACCTTCCCATAATCCGTCAGCGTCTCTAAAAGTTTTGATACCACTTTCGGCACTTATCCCAGCACCTGTCAAAATTACTAGTCGTTTTTTCATGCTAAAAAATATAAAACGAAAATATGAAATTTTAGTATGTTTGTATCATGATTGATAGCGAATTATTTAAATATCTGGAAGGTTATGTAACCGAAAAGCGTAAAAGTTTATTTCATAAAGTATTATCAAACAGAACGCGTCATTTCACTGTAGTTTTAGAAGATGTTTTTCAACCACATAATTCAAGTGCTGTGGTTAGAAGCTGTGATGTTTTTGGAATTCAAGATATCTATGCTATAGAAAACAAGTATACGAATAAGGTGTCAAGACATGTTGCTAAAGGAAGTCAGAAATGGCTGAATTTCCATCGCTATAAATCTGATGGAGATAATACAGAAAGATGTTTGAATGATTTAAAAAATAAAGGGTATCAAATTATAGGAACAACACCCCATAATGATTCTTGTCATTTAGTTGATTTTGATGTGACTAAAAAATCAGCATTTGTGTTTGGAGTAGAAAAAGAAGGTATTTCAGAGTATGTAAAGGAGCACGCCGATGGGTTCTTAAAAATACCAATGGTAGGCTTTACCGAAAGCTTAAATATATCTGTAGCAGCAGCCATTATTTTGCAAGACCTTACTAGTAGGTTACGAAATACCAAAAGTTTGAATTGGTGTTTATCTCCAAAAGAAAAACAAGAGTTATATGAAGAGTGGATTCAGAAGTCTATTAAAAATGTAGATAAATTGGTTACGCAATATTACGATACTATAGAGGCAAAAAACAAATAGTTGTGCCCTGAATAATAGTATTAGTTTAACTCCCAATAAGTTCGGGTGTTCTTTTAAGTTTATTGCTAATACAATTGCTATATAAAATCCAAGAATTGGATATTAATATCTCATAATTTTGTTTCACTTATTAAAAGGTTTTAATACCATTTTCTTTTACAGTAAATTCAAATAATAACTGGTATAATTGTTTGAGATCATATGAACTACAATCATAAAAACTACTATGATAGGATGTTTAATTTTTTTATTTCTACCATAGTAGACCACTGATATGTATGTAATTGTTTTATTGTAAGGTTATTCGATAATAATTTTTTTAGTTATCGTATGTCTATTGTTATCTGAAATATTCAATAAATAGATACCTGTATTTAAAGAAGAAAGGTCTAGTTGCTCCGTTGTTTTATGGATAAAATTACTAGATTTTGTAAATAGCTTTTTTCCTTGCATAGTATATAGGGAAATATCTAAAGGTGTTTTTTGGGTTTTGTTGAATTGAATGTGTAAAATATCGCTTACAGGATTCGGGTATACAATAAAATCACTTTCAAAAGGTATATCCTGCACACTTAAAGCATCATTTTCAATGTTAAAATCTACAATTCCAGAACCCCACGAAGCAAAACGCACCGTATTTGTAGAGGCTATATAGTCAACATCCATTGCATTAAAAAAACCAATACCTTCTGCAATGGAATACCATTTCTCTTCTTCAACATCAAATACATAAGGCCCGATATCAGTTCCAGCAAAAATAAATTTTCCATCACTAGTTGCAATCATACCACCGGTTTGAGCGTCTATTCCGCTTGGGAAATCTCCAGTAACATCTGTCCACGTTTCCCCACCATCTTTAGATAGTATAGATCCAATATTGTTTTTACTAGGACCACAAAATAAAATCCAATTATCGTTTTCTGGTAAAACGACAGCACTTCCAATATCTCCTCTGCCTTCAACTTCGTTGGTTTTTTTAAATAGGGTTTGTGAAACCAAGTCAAATGAGATTCCTCTATTTACCGACTTATACAATTTTGCGTCTTGTACCATGTACAAAATATCCGGATTAACAGTTGCTTGTGCCATAGCCATAATGTGATTGGTTCCCTTAGAAAGAATATGTTCCGAAAGAGTATCATCATCCCAAGTAACTCTAATAAGATCCCTAGAAAGTATCCATATACGTTTGTCAGGTTGGTCTCTATCTATAAATGTTTGTACCCACCCCATAACTGAATTTTTATTGAAACTTAAAGAATTCGCCTCGCTAAATTGACTATTAATGCTACTAATAGACTTAAAACTTCCGTCGTTTTCATATATTGGAACTGGGGCATATATTTTTTTACCTTCTCTTTGCCATTTCCAAGCATATTGCCCATCATGGCTATCTATGGGGGGACCGTCACCTCCAATGTTCTGATAAAAATCAAGTATATCATCACCATTATCGTCAATTACACTACAGCTACCTTGATCTTGAGTGCTATAATAGATGTGGTTAGGGTTGTTAGCTCCCGTAAAAAGGCTTTTACGATATACCAAAGGAGTTACTGTATTTAACACATTTAAATTGATATAGTGTGCATTTTCGTATCCATCGTTATCAAATGGTGTTCCTTCCGGAGGAAAATCATTCCATTCTTTGTATGAAATAAAGATTCCACCATCCGAACATCTCGTAGAAAATAAATCTCCTGAACTGTTATAGAAAAAATGAGAAGCTTGAAAATCTGGGTGATAATTAAATCGAATACGATTGTAATATTCACTAGCGCTTAGGTTTGTTCCATTTTGATAGTTACCCCAGCCACTTGTTGTAGAAACTGTATTATCTAGCTTATCCATCGAATTTACAGGAATGGCATATCCACCTATGCATATATCTGGATTTTCTGGATGAATTCCGATAAACATTCCAGCAGATAGCTTTCTTGTACGGTCTCCGTACCAATTTCCTTTTGGAAATTTTTCTATCCAACTCCTACCATTATCTGTAGATACCCAATATCGACTATTTACGGTAATATATAAAACTCTACTATCTCCACCAATGCTTAAATTATTTTCTCCATGTGATCTGGTATAATTCCCTAGCAGTCTAAAGTTTGTTTTTTGGTTATTTAATTTGTAAAATTTGCCAGATCTTCCTAGGTATACAGCACTTGCATTTCCTTGAACATCATATCTTGGTGTATACAAGTAGCTACTTTGACTATTTCCAAAATTTTTAAATTCTGAAAAATTAACACCATAGTCATTAGAAACATACACTTTTTTGTTATTTGTGACGTATAAAGTATGATTGTCTTGTCTGTTTACAATAGAACTTTTATTTGTATTTGGTAAACCATTAGATCGCGACCAAGTTTGACCATCATCATCAGAAAAATATAATGGACCGTTTTCAATATGTGCGACCAATCGTACCTTATTATTAATTTTAAAGGCGAATAAATTTTTATAACGATTAGGCCAATGTGCGGTAAGTAATTCAAAATCATCACCTCCTTGACCCGTTTTAGGATTGTATACAGTTCCTTTAAATATATACGACTTGGAATTGTACTCACTTGCATAATGATTATGTGTTACACCGTATATAGTATCTGTACCATCTAACATTTCTGCAAACTTGAAAGCTCCAGGCATATTTTTAGGGCCTTTAATATTCCAGGAACCATTTAAATTTCCATTAGCATAGGTTGCTGTTGTTTTGTTTTGCGTGTTGAAGTTTTTTGCTTGTGCAGATAGTTTTAGGAGTATCTTTTGATGTCTCGCAGCTTGTTCAGGCGTCCAAATAGCGTATTTATCTGGATTATCATCTCTTTTTTCCTTTTGATCTCTTTGTTCATAGGATTTAGGTAATACGGTTTTTTTTTCTACTGTTTTCATACAACTAAGATGAAAACAAAGGAATACCAGAGTAAAAATGTAATTTTTTTTCATGGTGTAGGTTTTAAAGGTTTACAAAAGTTGAAGGTTGTATTCCAGTATTGTAATTCACTATTTTGTCACAATTTATAATTTTTTTTCAATTTGTAAAGTATTGATATAGATTATTTTATATGTCTCAGGTTTTTTAAAGGGCTTAATACCTTTTACCATTTGAATTTACTGTAAAAGAAAAAAACACTCATTTTCGTTTGCGGTAAATTCAAACAATAACTGGTATAAGAATGATGATGTATAGATTATCGTGATTTTATGGTAAATACCAGTGTATAGATAAAACACAAGCATGAGTACAAAAAAAGACTACATAATTTATTGTTACAAGTATCCTAGTTTCTAGTGTAGCTATTTGATTTACAGGTGTTATGTGTGAATGTTTAAACTCAAAAAAATGATACTCTTTTTTGACAGATAATCTAAAGGCAAAATAAAAGGTGTTATGAAGAAGATAGTATTTTGTAAACCAGTTCTTTAGTTAATGTTTTACCGTTTGCGATTTCCTTTATTCTATCAAAAGTAAAAACAAAATCACATCCAGTTTTATAGTTAGAACAACCGTAAGCTGATTTTCCCTTTAAAACAGTTCCTTTGTTACATTTAGGGCATATGGGCGTATCCATATTATTGTGATCAGTATGTTTTTTTTCTTCTTTAGGTTCTATCTTTAAAGAGAAATTTTCATCAAAACGAACTAAACCTTCTACTTTTTCTTTGCCAATTTTCCACCCTTTTAAATTGGTGGTACATCCTTTTTCTAATAATCTAATAAGTTGATTTTCTGATATTTTTTTACCCATGAATTGAAATGGAAGCATAAATTTACAGCCATTTTTATAGGCCGAACAACCATAGGCTGATTTTCCTTTTAATAATTGCCCCTTTTTACATTTAGGACACTCTTTCCCTAAAAGGCTTTTCTTTATGGTAGCTTTCTTTTTAGGTTTCATGTCCGTTTGCTGAGATGCTTCATAAGAAATTCTCTTAGTCTTCGTACTTGAACGAACCTCATAAACGAGTTGATCAACCATCTGTTTCATTTCCTTTATGAAGGTAGAAGCGTGGTATTCACCTCGTTCTATTTCTTTTAATCTTTTTTCCCATAAACCAGTTAGTTCAGCTGATTTTAATAGCTCGTTGTCAATAAGCTCAATTAAGTCAATGCCTGTTTGTGTAGGAACAACTAATTTTTTTTGACGCTCTATATATTTTCTTCTGAACAAGGTTTCAATAATATTTGCTCTAGTAGAAGGACGTCCAATACCATTTTCTTTCATTAATTCGCGCATTTCATCATTATCTACTTGTTTGCCTGCTGTTTCCATTGCACGAAGTAAACTAGCCTCTGTATAATTCCGAGGAGGTTTAGTTTCTTTTTCCAAGAAAGAAGGTTCATGAGGACCTTTTTCCCCTTTTTCAAATGTTGGTAAGACACCAGTTTCTGACGTTTTTTTGCTTTCATTTCCGAATTCAAAAACTTCACGCCATCCTTTGGTTAAGATTTCTTTTCCGGTAGTTTTAAATGATACGTCATCTACATTTCCAATAACCACGGTGTTAGAAATAGTACTATCAGGGTAAAAAACAGCTATAAATCGACGAGTGATAATATCATAAACCTGTTGTTGATTGTATTGCAAGTTAACTTGTATGCCTGTAGGTATAATGGCATGGTGATCGGTTACTTTTTTATCATTAAATACTTTAGTGGATTTACGTATTTTTTTACCCAATACAGGCTCCGTTAAACTAGCATAAGCAGTTAACTTTTTTAAAATATTGGGCACTTTTGGATAAATATCATTTGGTAAGAAAGTGGTATCTACCCTAGGGTAGGTGACTACTTTCATTTCATACAGCTTTTGTACAATTTTTAGAGTATCATCTGCAGAGAAGCCAAATTTATTATTGCAGTATACTTGTAATCCAGTTAAATCAAAAAGTTTAGGAGCGTATTCTTTTCCTTTTTTTTTGGTAACAGACATCACTTCAAATTCAGCCTCCTTTACTTTATTGGCAAAAGTTTCTCCTTCTTCTTTCTTTAAAAAACGTCCCTGTTCACAGGCAAATAAGGTTTGTCTATATAAGGTTTGCAGTTCCCAGTAGGTTTGAGGTTTAAATTTTTTTATTTCTGTATACCGGTTTACTAACATCGCTAGGGTGGGTGTTTGCACTCTACCAATTGATAAAACCTGTTTGTCTCTCCCAAATTTTACAGTATACAAACGAGTAGCGTTTAACCCTAAAAGCCAATCACCAATTGCTCTGGAATATCCAGCATAGTATAAATTATTATATTCTTCATTTGTTTTTAGGTTTTCAAAACCTTCTTTTATTGCTTCTTCTGTTAAAGAAGAAATCCATAAACGCTGTATTTTTCCCGTATATTTTGCCTGATTAATGACCCATCGCTGAATTAATTCTCCTTCCTGTCCTGCATCACCACAGTTTATAACTACATCAGCTTTTTCAAATAGTGATTTAACAATGTTGAATTGTTTTTGGATGCCTATATCATTTGTTACTTTGGTTCCAAACCTTATAGGAAGCATGGGTAAATTGTTTAAATTCCAGCTTTTCCAATGGGGTTTGTAATCTTTTGGTTCCAAAAGAGTACATAAATGGCCAAAAGTATACGTAACGGCATAGCCATTTCCTTCAAAATATCCGTCATGTTTTGTATTGGCTCCTAAAATAGTGGCTATTTCGCGAGCAACACTGGGTTTTTCTGCAATACAAACTTTCATCCTTCTGTTTTAAAATCGAAATTACTATTTTTTCGGTTATGTATACAAACAAAAAACGCGGCAAATGCCACGTTTTTTCAACAATTGAAATAGTTGTTATTGTTTTACGGTATTTTTGAACTTGTCAAATTTACTAGTTGTTTTTTTAGGCCAACTATTATTAGAAGTATCAATATCAGCAGTTTCTAAGTCTGGATCAACTACAATACTTTTAAGTTCTTTGTTCAACGTAAATACACGGAATACATTGTTCTCGTTTTTTTTCCAGATTTGAGCAGGAAAAGTTTCACGTTTTTTTGTGCCATCAGTAAAGGTTAGCTCTACAATAATCGGCATTACTAAACCACCAGGTTTTTCAAACTCAACTTGATAAATATGTTTAGGTAATTTTTTTAAGGTAGCCTTTTCTTCAGAAGTTAGATTGTTAATATGTGCCTCCAGCTCTTTCGTATTAGCATCTTCTTTTTTTGTCGTTAAGTGAAATAATTTACCTAAACGTGAAAATTGAATAGGATATCGCTCCTGTAATTTTTTAGTTTGCTGACTAGGCTTGTCAGTTAAATATAATGATTTCACTTCTTTAATACCAATATCAGTATAATCAGTGGTATAGAACCACCCTCTCCAGAACCAGTCTAGATCCATACCTGAAGCATCCTCCATTGTTCTAAAGAAATCAGCCGGCGTAGGGTGCTTAAACATCCATCGTTTAGAATATGTTCTAAAGGCATAATCAAATAATTCAGGCCCCATAATTGTATGGCGTAACATATATAAACCAGCTGCCGGTTTTGTATATGCATTAGGACCAAAGTTATGAACATAATCCCCTTGAGACATAATAGGAGAAAGACGATCTTGATCTAAACTCATATAACCAACAATGTCTTTGGGTAAATTTCCAGTATTAAAATTAGGATCGTAATCTAGTTCTGCTAATATTTCAACAAAAGAGTTTAAACCTTCATCCATCCATGTCCATTGACGTTCATCAGAGTTGACAATCATAGGGAAGAAGTTATGCCCAATTTCATGAGTAATCACGCCGATCATTCCATTTTTTACTCTGTCAGAATAAGTACCATCAGGATTTGGTCTACCATAATTAAAACAGATCATCGGGTACTCCATACCTTGTTCTTTAATATGAACTGAAATCGCTTTCGAGTAAGGGTAGTCAAAGGTCAATTTAGAATATTCTTCTAAAGTATTCGCTACAACTCTAGTTGAATGCTCTTCCCATAAAGGATTTCCTTCTTTAGGATATAAAGAAACAGCCATTACTGTTTTTCCATTAATATCAACCGCCATTGCGTCCCATATAAATTTTCTAGAGGAAGCAAATGCGTAATCACGAACGTTATTTGCTTTAAAGTGCCAAGTTTTAGTTTTTGTAGTTCCTTCCTTTTCATTGGCCTCAGCTTCTTCTTGAGTAACAATAAAAACAGGGTTATTATAAGATTTTCTAGCTTTTTCCCAACGCTTACGATGCTCTTTGCTTAATACTTGTTTTTCATTTTGTAATTCACCAGTAGCATCAACAATATGGTCGGCTGGAACTGTCAGTTTTACATCATAATCACCAAATTCGAGAGCCCATTCACTACGTCCCCAAAATTCCATATTTTGCCATCCTTCTACATTATTGTATACAGCCAAACGAGGGAAAAATTGAGCAATGGTATAGTTTTTATTTCCATCAGGAAATAACTCAAAACCTGAACGACCTCCATCTTCTACAGAGTTGTTAATTAGGTAGTTCCATTTTATTTTGAATTTAAAAATTGCTCCTGGAGCTAAAGGTTGCGGTAAGTTAATTCGCATCATCGTATGGTTAATGGTATGAGGTAAATCTCGACCATCATCATATTTGACTGCTTCAATTTTGTAACCAAAATCTTTTGCTTTAAACATATTTTGTTCAACAAATTTATCAGCAGGAATAAAAGCACGAATTCCTTTGGATTCTGTTAGCGGAGTTTTTGAGTCAGGGGCACGCATGTTTTGGTCTAATTGGACCCATAGGTACTCCAAGTGATCTTTAGAATTATTATGATAGGTGATCGTCTCATCTCCATATAGTGTGTTTGTAGCTTCATCCAAACGGATATCCATTATATAATCAACTTTTTGTTGGCTATATTCATGACCAGGAGCACCAGATGCAGTACGTTGATCGTTAGGTGTTGCTAGTACATCTTTTAGTTGTCTAAACTTATTTTGATCAGTATGACCTTGTTGAGGCTTTTTGTTACCGTCTGTTTGCTGTGATAAAACAGAGGCAGATACCAAAAGAGCTGTAAAGAGTAATGTTGTATATTTTCTCATTATTCTGCTTATAAATATTTTTTTACCAAATCGGAAAATTACTGAATTAATATTACTAAAAAAGAGTGCTTATTAAAATTTTAACAAACCTTTATCATTTTTGGTGGTTAGAAAAAGACTTTTACGTATTTTTTTGTAGGTAGCCTTTATTATATTTTGTTGATCAGGGAATTGTTTTATTAAAATAGTATTGTGAACTTCAATGGTACTAACCTCAGAAATATTGTCTATTTCTAAATAAAAATAAACAATGTTCCCATTATATTCTTTCCCAATAAACGTATACAATTCTTGTTTATTATTAATAAAAATTTTGAAATGTTCTTTTAAATATTTGTAGAGATATTGGTCAGCGTTATCGGGTTCATCTTTAGTAGTTAGTTGAAGATTTGTATTATAATCTTTATGAATTGCAAGTTCAATATCATCTATAAATACATTCATAATCATTTGAACACTATTGCTTTTTTCGCTATACTCAATTTCTGTTAAAGCAATATAATATTTATGAACAGAGATCAATGAAGTAAATAATAATAATATTAAAATTGGTAAAGATTTTTTCATTTGAATAGAACTGTGCGTTGGTGCGCCAAATTAGTGTATTTATACTAAAGTTGGTTGATGTGTTACTAAGTTTATAGTTTTAAACTATAATGTTAGATTTAATCTATTAGACAATAATTTATTACAAGAGTTAAATGCGCTCTATGTGAGTAACATGTAATCAAGAACACTTCTTATTGCATCTGGTTATCTTAGTAGATGTATCGTACAATTATTAAAATATTATATGATTGTATTGCTGTGGTTTAGGTGTTTTTTGTGCTATGAAAGAGAGTCTAAATAAAATGACTAATTATGTTGTTTTGATGTTAATTCTAAATAAGAAACACTTTCTCGTCGGAGCATTTTAATAACTTCTAACGTTTTTTTAGCGGTATATAAACTCTCAAGACCCAAAGGATTACAATATTCTAAAAAATGATAGTAACGTTCGGGCGGGATTTGTAATTCTTCAAAAAAGAATTTCTCTCCTAATTCAGCTAATAATTTTGCAGGTATCCCTTTTTTAATAGCTAGTTCTTGTCTAAGCGCCCATAAACGTTTAGAATACCCGAATGGAATGACCGCATTTACTCTAGCTCCTACAAAATTCAAGTTAGGATCGGAATTTACAACTGGCGGTCTTACTCGTGTATCAATATGATCATCATCAAGTTTAGCTGACATATTTACATTAGTAAAGTCCATTGTTTTTTCAAGCACCTGACCTCTTCTATCTTTGGGTGTCTGTTTAATATCGTAAGTTAAATCTCCTTGAAAGTCATGTTGTTTTACGATAACTTCATCTAAGGTATAATTGATTTCATTCACAGTAAAACTATTTTCATTTAGCATGCTAAGTACTTCTTTTGATAGTTTTATGATTTTAGTTTCATAGCCAACATATGAAAAACGTAAACTGTCACCAGATAAAGCGGGTATTTTGAAAGTTCCCTCATCATTGGCATATGTAGCTTGCTTTGTGCTTAGATTAAGTATATGAACATTAGGAAGTACTCCAACTTTGTCAGAAATAATGCCATAAAAAACCTCGCGTTCCTTTTGCGAAAATATACTTGTAGAAATACATAATGCGGTATAAATAATTAAATTTTTCATATCTCAGTTTTGCTGGATTAATATACGAAATTCTTTCCTTTTTTTAAATATCTATGTTGTTAAATAATTTTTAACAATTCTTGTTTACTTTGTTAAAGAAATAAATAGAGGCATTACTACGATTTTAAAAAAGTGTATGTACTGAGTAGTTTAGCTATAATGATATGTTAACTTTTATTATTTCTCATCTTTTAAATTCCTAATAATTAAAAATGATTAGCCTTTCTTTTTCATAAGTTAAACTAAATGTTGAATGAAAATTCATAGTAATATATTTAAACCTTTTTAAAAAAGGAAAGAATTTCGTATCTTACCTCAGAATACTATTGATGTTCCTTTTCAGTTTAGCTATATAATGGCATGAAATTTGTAGTAATCAGCATGTTAGTGATCATTTAAACCCCCTTAAAAATGAAAACATTAAAAATAATATTTAGTAGTTTTTTTCTTAATTGTATTTTATTAAATGTACCATCAGTATTTTCTCAACAAGTCGTTGTTGAAAATCAAGTAGAGTATTTAGTTACTTCTGATGAAGTAAAAGATGAAAATTCATTATCACTTGATTTAATAAAAACGGTAGCACTTGACAAAAAGAAAACTATTGTTAGAAAAACAAAAAAATATATCAAGAGAACGGAATTGATTGAGTTAGACATTACTGCTGAAACAATTAATAGTTTGCGATTTAGAAAGAAAAGAGTTTCTAAGAAATGTTTTAAAGAAACGACTGAATCTTGTAATAAAAAAGATAAGAATATAACTGTAAAATAAGTTTAAAAGAAAACTTTGTTGTAAGATGAATGACGTATGTGAACAGTTAGAAAACTTACAAGTATAATGTTTTATAAGCAGTTATAAAAGACAATAAAAATAATTATTGTTTTAGTATCGTTTAACTAATTTAAGGTATTGAATGCTTTCTTTTTTTAAAATTTCTATAAGTTTAAAGAATTTATTTTGAGAGTAGAATTCCTCTATTCCAACGAAACTACAATATTCGATAAAGTGATAGTAATTGTCTTCAGGGATTTTCAATTGATTAAAAAAGAAATGTTTACCAAGTGCATGTAGCAACTTTTCAGGAAACTCCTTTTTAAGCTTTAATCTATTTCTCTGGGCTCTTCTTTTTTTATCTTTATTACCACCTAAAGGTACGCTAAATCCAAAACCATTAAAGGTATTAGGTATTTTGTTGGGTTTTACTTTAGATAAATGTGTTTCATCAGCTTCAGTAGGCATCATCAAGATATTTTTAGCATTCATGTTTCTAATAGAAGATATCATAGTGTTAACCATTTCATTAATGGTATCTTTTGGGATCTGTTCAATATCAATCATTAAATTACCCGTTAAATTATGTTTTTTTAACGCTACTTCATCCAAAATATATGTTTTTGTATAAAGCGTAATGTTTATTGTTTTCTTTGCTACTATTTTAGAATTAATCATGATAGTTTTAGGATGATGCTGTATCGATGAAATCCGTAGTTTATCTCCTAAGGAAACATCGATAGAAAAGTTACCTTTATCGTTACTAAATACTCCCTTATTTGTCGTTATGTTTACGATATGACCATTTTTAATAATCCCCAAAGTATCCATTAAGAAGCCTGTTAACGTAACTTGTTTTTCCTGTGAATTACAAAAGGTAGAGCTTAGTACAAATAACAAGAGTAGTTTTTTTATCATATGATTAAATCTTATTGTAAACAAAATAACAAACTACTGTTCTTAAAAATGTTCTAAGAACCTTGTAATGTTTTGTTAAACATTAATTACCAGAATAATAATGTGCTTTTAATAGCCCTAATTGTATAGCTATGTTTGCTGTTTTAGTAAATAGAAAAAACAAATTGAGAAACAAAAAACAACGTAATTATCTATTATGACGGCAACACGAAATTTGAGTTGAAATTGTATATCTAATGTCTTACGTTTGCACTTTTGTGTTATATACAATGATGTAGGATTGGAGTAGTTAAGATAGTAACTATTAGATTTTAAAAGATAAAACGGTACCCTACCTTTACTATTTTTTGAATATATACATTGTCGAAAGTATAAAATAAGTAATTTTGAACAAACTCTTTATATGAAAAAACTTATAATAGCAAGTACATCAACAGTGTACGGTAGTGGGTATCTAGAATATATGTTACCAGTATTATCAGAACACTTTAAAAAAGCATCTCCTATTTTATTTATTCCTTACGCAAGGCCTGGTGGAATAAGTTATGAAGACTACACGCTTCTAGTCAAAAACGCATTTAAAAAAATAAACTTAAGTGTACAAGGAATAGAGGAGTATGCGAATCCAAGAGAAGCTATTTTAAATGCAAAAGGGATTTTCACTGGGGGAGGTAATACTTTTGAGCTGGTGAATCAATTGTATAAAAATGATTTGATAGATGTTTTAAAAAAGGTTGTAGAGAATGGTGTTCCATATTTGGGAACAAGTGCAGGTAGTAACATCTGTGGTATTACTATGATGAATACCAATGATATGCCTATAGTATACCCTCCAAGTTTTGACACGCTAGGTTTGATACCATTTAACATAAATGCGCATTATTTGGATCCGGATCCGAATTCTAAGCATATGGGAGAAACTAGAGAAACGCGGATCAAGGAATTTCATGTATTTAATAAAACGTCTGTTTTAGGCTTGAGAGAAGGTAGTTGGCTAGAGGTTAATGGAACTACAATTATTTTAAGAGGGCGTTTAACGGCAAGACTTTTTCAAAAAGGTGAGATTCCTATAGAATTAGAGACAAATAATATTGTTAATATATAAAAAGCCTTGATTGCTCAAGGCTTTTAGACATGTTTTAACATTTTCCCCTTAAAAACATGCCTAGATATAGACACTTATCAATAGGGCTAACGTAAAATTATATATATTATTTTGTTTGAACTACAGTCTTTTACATTTAATAACGATTAATTCGTTGTTCAAATTGGTCGTAAAAAAGAGATAGGTGTTACCGCCGTCTTTTAGTTTTGTTTCCTTGCGAAGCTGCGCTACGCTTTTAGGGAAATTTCTAATGGTAATATTGACTTGTTTCTCTTGAATCTGTTTTTTGATTGTTTTTTTAGAATACTTGAACAAGTTTTCTATAGTAAACACTCTCCCAGGGAAATTGTTGACAAAAGATTCTGAAGTATATAAATGAGAGTTTATGTGGAGTTTGTCAATTTTCAATTGTTGAGAAACCTCGCTAAAACCGCCTGATTTTAAAATAGCTGCATTGGGTTCATATAAATAGCGTTTAGGTTTATCATAAGTGGGATTTGAAACGATATCTCTTTTGAAACCAAAGAGCTCTACGGTGTTTGTTAGAATATTGTGTGTTGTAATATCAATGGTATCAGTATAATTTTTTTGCAATAAAAACAGCAATTCTTTTACTTCATTTTTCACCGCGATGACATGAATTTCTTTTACAAAATTTAGTTCGTTAATGGCTGAAGATATATCTAGAATAGGAGAGTTCTTGATAAGAATATGATCTGATTTTGAAAATAGAAAATTTAAATTTTCGGGAATATTAGGCAAGCAATCTTTCAACAGAAAAACCTTTCCTTTAGCATCATTTCTTCTTGACGGATCAATATAAATACAATCGAATTTTTGAGCAGTGTTTTCGAGGAAGCTTATGCCATCTTTAGCTATCGTTTTAATATTTTTCACTCCAAGTAATTTGTTGTTATAAGCAACTATTTCAGATAATTCACTATTGATTTCACAATGGATAACCTCTTCGAAAACTTTAGAAAAATATAAACTATCAACACCAAATCCGCCAGTTATATCAATAATTGATTTTCCTGATACCAAGTTAGATTTGTAGTGAGCTGTGATTTCAGATGACGTTTGTTCAATACTTAATTTAGGAGGGTAGTACACCCCGGTACTACAATACCAAGTAGGTAATTTTTTTTCTGCCTTTGTTTTTGCAATAATTTGGTTAGCCAATTCTTGAATAGATATATCATGAAAAGGAGATCCTTTTAAAATTAATTTATTTACATCGGTCTTTACATTACTATTGATAAATAATTGAGCGTCAGATTGTAGAATTTTTCTATTCATTTCATTAGGAAAAGTAACTAATTGTACTAGTATAATAGTTACAAAAATACAGATATTTTAATAGCTAAATATGTATTAATTTGATCAAATTTTTCTAGTTTTGCGCACTTTTTTAATTTGAAAATTTAAATATTTATGATGAAAAGAAGTATGTTATTGATAGCTATGTTTTTAGTAGCTTTAAGTGCAAAAGCTCAGTTTTATGTGTCAGCGAGTACCGGTTATTCAATACCAAGTGCAGGTGTGAAATTTGGAACAAAAACTACTGTCGACGGGGTTGAAAATACCTATGGTAGTTATGGAGAAGGGCTACATTCACAATTAAGAGGTGGGTATTTTTTTAATAAATCTTTTGCCGTTGAAGTAGGTTTGGGCTATTTGCACGGAGCTGATCAGTCTTCCACATACTTAGAAATTCCGAATCACCCGTTTGTAGATATAAAAGCAAGAGGTAGAGCTTATGGAGCTTCAGCTTCTATCGTTTATCAGTTTACAAACAATTTTTATGGTCGTTTTGGCGCTCTTGTAAAAATTGGCGGAAGAACTGAGGCTATTGGAACTTTAAGAGATATAAAAATCCCAGCAAATACTCTTCCAGATGTTCCTATTGAAACAACTCTAGATGTAGATTTTGTGCATGATTATAAAGGTCGTTTACCTTTAGGAGCAATTGCTGCCATTGGTTACAAATATAATATTGCGAAGAATATTTCATTGTTTGCAGAACTTGAATATATGGGAATTAGTGTTACTAGAGATTCTTCTGAAATGACAGAATTTTCTGCAGTGATTAGGGAGAATGGAGGAGCTTTAAGTATTGATCAAGTAAGATCAATTATGCTAGCAGGAGCAAACCCTTTGGCTTCTGTATTCAATGCTACTATTGAATATGTAGATGAATTACCTTTAGGAGCTGATGTATCAGGTGCCAAACAATTATCTGAAAAAGTACCGTATTCTTCTTTTGGTCTAAATTTTGGAATTACCTATACTTTTGGTAAATAAAAAGTACGACGATTTTTACTGGTAATTTACTGGCAAAAATGGTTATGGTAAATTCCGATCTATAGGTGATAGCATATTAATAAAACCTTTTCTTAGTTTCATAGTATAATGCTTTGGTTATTTGAAACCCTTTAATGAGTAAAACGAAATTAAGAGGTAACTTTAAATTCCAATCGATATATAACACAAGCATGACTGTAAAGAAATGATTGAATAACTTTACCTAAGAATCATCGGTATAAATAGTAAACAAACAATTTGATGAAGAAGAGAGCTCAGTAGAGTTCTCTTTTTTATTTGATCGGTTTGTAACATTTTTTTACTTCCTGAGAATTGCGTATTTGAAAGTCATCTGTACATTTCTACGGAATATCGAATTTTCAGGAATCGTTAAATTAACGATTATAGGGCACTGATTATTGCAAATTATAGTATTAAGGTGGATTTATTAAAAATCTTGTACAAACATAGATTTTTGAAAATTACTAAAATCCTATTTATTGAATTCTTGAAAAGTACCATCGTCGTATAATAGTACAATTTTCACCAATTTTTTCACCGTTTCTGAGAATTCCTTATTTGAAAAAGTTTCGTCCTTTTGTTCATTTTGATTAAATAGTGATGGAGATGGAGTAGTGGCTTTTGGTTTCGAAATAGTTTCTTGTTTAATGGGAGCCTTGGCAATCTCTTTTTGTTTCGGAAAAGAACCTTCACCATTTAATAACCAATATAGATCTACTTCAGGAAATTTATCTATAATCTTAAGAACAAAGTCAAGGCTAGGTTTGTTTCTTCCAGAAATTAAATGTGACATACTGGAGCGTTGAACATCGATAGTATCCGCAAAAATTGAAGAAGATAAATTATAATGGTTAAGTATAATTTTTAAACGAGAAACAAATTCTATAGAGTTCACAATTGTTAATTTAATTAAATATATACAAATGTAAACAATTTAATTAACTCCAACAAACTAAGAATAATTAAGATTATAAGTAAAAAAACATGAAGTAATAGTGCAGTTAAAGTGATATTAACCCTTGACAAACAGCTTTTTAGTGTTCAATGATAAGATTTATCTATTATAGAGGGTTCAAATCTACATATATTTAGGATTAACAAAACTAAACTAAGATGAGTGGAAAGCAATGAGTTACTTTTGTAAATCATGTGATAACAATTGTATACTGGTAGTTTTATGATAGGATTAATATAAAACTCAAATAATCTACTGTACTATACATTAAATTAAAATAAGGGGTATGGTTAAGTTTCACCAAATTATACGTACAAATCGTCATATATAGGTGATAATTCAATAATAGCTATTAAAAATAGGCTTATTCAGTACATAAACTACTTATAAGACGAAAAATTCGAAGCTATTAACTAAACATTTCGTCTTATTAGAATCTATGTAATGATTATGTATTTAAATACGGTTTACAATTGTAAATAAACTGTTTATTGTATACTTTAAACTTGAAATAGTTGCTATAATCATAATTAACTTTAAACATCTACAGTAATATTCGCAATTCTCTTATAAAATAATGTCAAAAACGCTATAAATTACATTATTTAAAGAGAGATTTGATTATATCTCTTTATATATGCTATATGAGACTATAAAAAACCACAATATCTGTTTTAAGCAGAAATAAATACTAAAAACAACGGTTTACAATTGTGAATTACTTGATTCTTTCGGTAATATTAGAGTGAAAATTGTTTTCATTGTAGTTGAGCTAAATTGAATGGTAGCATTATGAGCTTCCATGATACTTTTGCTTAATGTTAAACCTATACCAGAACCATTTTTTCTTGTAGTGAAATACGGAACAAAAATATTTTCCTTAATGTCATTAGATATTCCGATTCCATTATCCATAATCAACAGATGAATTTGGTTATTTTGTTCAAAAACACTAATCTTGATTGTTGGTTTGTCAATATTGGCTAGTGCAAAAAGACAATTGGATAATAAGTTGATAATAACTTGTTCGATTTGATTACTGTCTGCATGTATATAATAATTGGTATTCATTATAAAATCGATCGTGATTCTTCGTTTTTTAAATTCTGAATCAAATAATACCAATGTATTTTGAAGTAATTCTGATAAATTTACTCTTTCCTTTATCGGATTAGGTAATTCTGTTAACTTTCTGTAAGAATTAACAAAGGTTGTTAAGTGGTTTGATCTCTTTTTAATTATCTGTAAGCCTTTAGAGAGTTCATGTATAGTTCGATTGTTATTTTCTTCAGTAAGTAACGAATCTAAATTCTCTGCTAAACTACTTATAGGAGTGATTGTATTTATTATTTCATGGGACATAACTTTCATTAACCTATACCAAGATTCCTTTTCTTTTTTATCTATTAATTGCTGAATTGTTTCTAATGATATCACTAAGTATTGGTGTTGATTAGTTTTCGTAATTGATGATTTAATGAAAAAAGTTTCTTGTACTTGATCAATATTTAATGAAACGGTATGTTTAAACTCAATCCAATCATCAATAAATACTGAAATTAAACCTAATTTACTGTTTAATAGGTTCCAATCATAAATTTTAGGAATTTTTAAGAATTCAACAAAGGCTTTGTTTAATTGAAAAACACTGATCTTACCGTTTATATCTTTGCGTAAAATAAGAATGCCAATACTTAAGTTTTCAATGATATTTGTAAAAATTAGTTGTTCAGAAACTTTTGATAGCTCCTTATGCCTGTGTTTTTCTAATAACAATCCTATTTTATGTTGAAGAACGTTTTGTACTCTTTTTGAAGTAATTATACTTGAATAGTCTTCAAACAGTAAAGTATCTAGGGATTTTTCTATATCCAAAAGTGTTTTCTTGAAATAATTTAGAAGTAGTAAAAACTGAAATATAAGGAGAAGGAAAAGAACTGAACAAGTGATTGGATATTTCAAATCATAGCAAATAATAATAAAAAATACGGTAATAATTAGCAATAAAATTCTGCTGATTAGTGTAATATATATAGTTTTCCACATCTATAATTTATATTTTTCTAAGCGTCTATACAAGGCGGCTCTTGTTAAGCCTAAATCTTTAGACGCTTTTGTAATATTACCATGATGCTTTTGCAAAGCTTTTTGAATTAGTAATTTTTCAACAGCTTCTAAATTTAGGTTTGTATTAGTATTGAAATCTAATTTTTTAATGGTAAAATGTAAATCGTTAAGTTGAATTTTAGGATTATCTGTAATAATGACTGCACGTTCAATGACGTGTTCTATCTCCCTAATATTTCCAGGCCAATGATAATTTCTTAAAGCCTTCAATGAATCTTCTGTAAAGCCTTCGACCTGTTTACGGTATTGTTTGTTTAATTTAAGCAAAAAATGAGTAGCTAGTAACGTGATATCTTCTTTTCGTTTACGAAGAGGAGGGAGGTTCAACTCAATAGTATTGATTCTAAACAATAAATCTTGTCTAAATAATTGTTTTTCAACCATATCATGAATAGGAGCATTTGTAGCACAAATTATACGGACATCAATTTTTCGTTCTTTACTTTCACCTAATCGTGTTATTTTTTTATCTTGGATTACTGATAATAATTTGGATTGTAAATGAAGCGGTATATTTCCAATTTCATCCAAAAAAATAGTGCCTCCTTTGGCTAGTTCAAAGCGTCCAATAGTATCTTTATAAGCACCCGTAAAAGCACCTTTTGCATATCCAAATAGTTCGCTTTCAAATAAATTGTCATTTAAGGCTCCTAAATCAACATGAATAAAAGGATGTTTTCGACGCTGCGATTGTAAGTGGATTTCTTTTGCAAATACATATTTCCCTGTACCATTTTCTCCTAAGATAAGAAGATTGGCATCCGTTGGAGCGACCTTGTGTGCCAGTTCAATGGCAGATTTCATTGCCGAGGAATTTCCTATGATATGTTTTGTTTGCTTATGAAAATCACGATTTTTTTGATGCTGAACTATTTGTAATTGCGACATCTTTCTTTTTGATCTGGCTAATTCAATACCTGCATTTACCACTCCATAAAGTTTTTCGGTGTTCCATGGTTTTAAAATAAAATCCGTAGCTCCTTGTTTGATAGCTTCTACAGCTAAATCGACACTCCCAAAAGCAGTCATAAGAATAACAGTGGTTTCACAGCTTAAGTTTTTAATATGTTTTAGCCAGTATAATCCTTCTTTACCATCTTCAAAACCAGTATTATAATTCATGTCAAGTACAACTACATCTACGATTGATGATGTTAAATGTTTACTTATTTCTTTCGGAGTACTAGTGGTTAGTATTTCAGTAAAATATTTTCTTAAACTAATTCTGGCCGAAAATAAAATATCGTCATCATCATCTACTATTAATATCGTTGCTTCTTTTTTTCTCATTTCACATAATTATAATATTGTATGGATACGAACAAGAAATTGTTCGGAATCGAACAATGTTTTTTAACTAATAATTCGTAACAACCTGTTTTGTAGTTGTTTATAATTATTTTTTTAATGGCATGTTTGTGGTAGTTAGTTCAATGAGTAGTAGTTAATTAAAAGAACTGTTAACTAAGATAATCATTTATGGACAGACAAATTAAACCAAAGAATAAAAAATTAAAGAGAGCACTATTTATTTTGATACCAATTGTATTCTTAATAAGTATTACCTTAATGAATGTGACTAGAAGTAATCAGTTGAAAGTTGAAAGAGAGTATTTAGGCATTCAAGAGGTTAGTGAAGGTGATTTTCAAGATATCATAATTTTTAATAGTACAGTTGAACCCAAAACATCGGTATTAGTGAATGTAGTGCAAAATGGATCGGTTGCTGAAATCTTTGCAGAAAGTGGGCAATATGTAAAAAAAGGAACTCCTCTTTTAAGAATTTATAATCCTAATGCTGAATTAAATTATCTAACGCAAGAAACTGCCATTGTTGAGCAAATTAATAATATGAGAAATATTAAGGTTAATATCATCAATCAAAAATTGTTGCTAGATCAGCAATTATTAAGTATTGATAATGATTTTATAAATGCCAAACGGAAATATAGTATAGATACTAGTTTATATAAAAAAGGGGTCATTGCTAAATATGAATTCGGAACATCGGAGCAAAATTATAAATACCAAAAGGATCGAGCTAACGTCATAAAAAAAAGTGTCACGGAAGAGAATAAAAATAGAGATATTCAACTAATGCGTATAAATACATCTCTTAATAACATGCATAAAAGCTTGGATTTACTGCTTAGAAATAAAGGAAACTTTACAATAAAAGCACCTGTAAGTGGTTTATTATCGTCGTTTAATCCGGTTTTAGGTCAAAGCTATAGCCAAGGAGAACCTTTAGGGAAAATTGATGTTCTTGATGGCTATAAATTAGTGGTGCTTGTTGATGAGTATTATATTTCAAAGTTACAAGAGGGGATAAGGGGAACTGTTGTTGTGAATAAAGAAAATCACGAGGTTGAATTGTATAAAATTTACCCAGAAGTAGTTGAAGCACGTTTTAAAGTAGAGTTAATTTTTAAAAATGATAATATACCCAAAGGTATTAAACGAGGAATGTCACTTAAGGGTAGGTTGTTTTTATCTGGAAATAGTAAGGCGCTTTTAATACCTAAAGGTCAATTTTTCCAGATCACCAATGGGAAATGGATTTTTGTATTAACTTCTGAAAATATTGCAGTAAAAAGAGAAATAAGAATTGGTAGAGAGAATCCCTATTACTATGAAATTTTATCGGGTTTACGTCCTGGAGAAAAAGTAATAACGTCAAGTTATCAGGATTTTAACGATTTTGAAAAATTAAACATACTCAATTGACTATCAAAAACAATTTGTAAACAATTAAATATCATGGTGTCATGGATAAAACCAAATTATTAACTTTACTTATAGTGTTCATTATGTTTGCTGGCTATACTCAAATACATAGATGCAATAACTATAAATTATTTGCTAATAGCGATTTAATAGAAGGAGTAGGTCAAGATCATGCAACTAAACTTCGTGAAAGTTTTACAATTTTCGAAGAGCTGTTAACTGGTAAAACAGAAAATTTTTTAAGAAGAACAACTAATAGCTTCATGGCTTTTAATAATCCTAAATCGTTGTTGACACCTATTTTGAATCAACTAAATTTTGACACTGTATGTATCTATAATATCTCAGTAGATGAAAACAAGATGAATCATATTTTTTTCAGTAGTACAGAGAATACAGAATATAAAATGGTATTAAAAATTAGTAAGGATTTTAAATATTTAGCATAGAAGAAGTTGGGTTAACAATAGAAAGAAGTGTGCATTTAACGGAGGATATTGTAAAGGTTCCTTTTATAATTATAGGAGATTGGATATTTATTGATGGAGAAATTAATGGACTTAAAGGATGATGGATGTTTGATACTGGGGCTTCTAGTGCTATTTCACTACACTCTAATAAAGTGATGAACGTTAAAGCCGATACCATAGGTTCTGGTTTTGTAGGTAGCGGTCAAACATTTGCAGCACTTAAATATCCATTGGTAACTGAAGTTAGGGTAGGGGATATAGCTTTTAATGATATAGAGAATGTTAGTGGTTTGAATATGGATTTCCTTGAGCCCATTATTACAACAGTTATTGGACAAATTGGATTTGATTTTTTTAAAGGTTATGATATGAAAATTGATTACTTAAGAAGTAAGCTTACATTTTTCAAACAAAAAGAAAAGGTAGATAACTGGAAAGATCTAAAAGAGCATAAAAATTATATAACGTCTCTACCATATTTCACTAGAAAATTAAATAACCATCCTATGATGATGATTAAACATAAAGGAGTTGATTTCATTATTTCAATTGATACAGGTGGAGGTAAAGGTAGTATGAAAATGGAAGAATCTAATTTCACTACATTTAAAAATGAAGGGGATATAGAAGATTTTTATGAAGAACCATTTCCATATTACAATTGGTACAATATAAAATTAAACAACGATTTAACAGTGAATTTATATGGGCTACATAGGAAAAATTTTAATCATGCTCATAAACCATTGGGAATAACCGAAAAAAATACTCTCACTCTTGATCATTCTTTTTTATCTCAATATATAACGATCTGGGATACAAAAAATAAAATAATTCATGTTTTAAAAAATCTGTAATACCATGATACTATTAGAAAAATTAACAAAGAAATATAGTACCGAAGAGGTAGAAACTACCGCATTGCACGCATTAGACTTAAAAATAGACTCAGGAGAATTCGTTTCTATTATGGGGACGTCCGGATCTGGGAAATCTACATTATTAAATATTATTGGATTACTTGATACGGCTAATGCGGGAAGTTACTTACTTGATGGACAAGAGGTGATAAATTTCCGAGAAAAAGAACGTTCAAAACTTAGAAAAGAGAATATCGGGTTTATTTTTCAAAATTTCAATTTAATTGATGAATTAACAGTGTTTGAAAATGTTGAATTACCACTAATTTACAATAATATAAAAGCTTCTCAAAGGAAAAAGTGGGTTTCAGAGCTATTAGAAAAAACAGGAATCTCACATAGAGCTAACCATTATCCTCAACAACTGTCAGGAGGGCAACAACAAAGAACAGCTGTTGCTAGAGCCATTGTAACAAAACCGAAATTGATTTTGGCAGATGAACCTACGGGTAATTTAGACAGTAAAAATGGAAACGAGGTCTTAGAACTATTAGCCAAATTGCATGCTTCGGGATCAACCATAGTTATGGTAACACATTCATCATACGATGCGCAGTTTTCTTCAAGAATTATCACTTTAAAAGATGGTGTTATTATATCCGAAAAAAATAACAATCATAAAGTTGATGTACTTATCGATCCGTAAGGCACGTTTTTTTGTGAAGGAACAGTTTTAAATAGCATTATATTTTACTAAATAACAGCAGTATCATGTTACAAATATGGTTTAAAATATTTTATAGAAGTAGTAAAAAAAATTGGGTAAATTTCTTGGTAAATATATTAGGAATGAGTCTAAGTTTGGCAATTACTTTTCTTGTATTATTGCATTTTCAAGATGAAAATAGCTATAATCATACCAATCTTAATAAGAATACTATTTTTAGGGTAATACATATTAGACCTAATAATGAAATTTATAGTAATTCTCCTGATATTGAAGGAAAAACATATCTGGAAGAAATTCCAGAAGTAGAAAACTATTACTTAACGTTTGGCAGTTATAGCAAAGGTATTCTTACCATAAACAATCAAAAAACATATGCCAATAGAGTTTTATTAGGAACCTCAAGCTTTTTTGATTTTTTCCCTTTTGAAATTATAAGAGGCAATAGTTCAACATTTGAGAAAACTACTAACCAGGCAGCCATATCTGTTGATAAAGCGATGGAGCTTTTTGGAACCGTTGATGTGATTGGTAAAGAGATAGCTTTTCGAGATGAGCCAAGAGTAATAGCTTGTGTATATAAAATTGAAGGAAAACATTATTTCATGCCTGAAATTGTATTACAATTTTTAGAAGAACCTAACAGTCCGCATTGGACTGTATTTTCTAAAACGTTATTCATAAAATCGATACCAGAGGTAGCACAAAGTACACTGACGAAAAAAATCAATAGTATTTGGGACAAAAAGGTAAGTGAACCCAATAGCCAAAATAGAGGCATGGGTTTGGAAGAATATAAAGAGAAGTATGGGTTTCGTGTTGGTGTTGAATCTATCGAAAGTATCAGGCTGCACACCAAGGCCGATCATGCAGGTCCGGAAGGAAAAGGGGACTATAAACAAGTTTTGGCGTTTATATTATTTTCTCTTTTATTAGTTGTTATTTCATGTGTAAATTTTGTAAATCTAACATTGTCATCAGTCTCGCAAAGAGGAAAGGAAGTTGGCATTAAGAAAACACTAGGCTTTTCAAAAACACTTTTGATCAAACAATTTACTTATGAAGTGATTGTTCAGATGGTAATATCATTGATTTTAGCACTCGTATTTGTAGAGCTAATATTATATGATTTTAATCGATTAATAGGCAAAGACATATCAATGTTCGAAACTAACGTTTGGATTCAAATGTTGATAGTAACAATTGTAATTATCATAGTAATTTCCATAATACCAAGTATTTACTTGTCAAGTTTTAGGGTGAATTTGGTTTTAAAGGGTAGCTCATTTAGAAATAAAAAGTCAATTCTAATAAGGAATATAATGCTTGGGGTTCAATTTTTGATTTCAGGATTCTTTTTAACATCATCACTGATCATTAATAACCAAATATCATTTATGTTGGATAAAGATTTAGGATTTGAAGTAGATCAAGTTCTAATGATTCCATTTTTTGAATATTCGAATTTTACAGAAAAAATAGCCTTAGCAAAACAAGAATTAGTTCAGCATCCAAATATACATGATGTAACGAGTAATTTATCTATGATAGGCGGAGGATCATCGTTTTTTAGGAATATTAGTTATAATGATATTGATTTACAAGCATCTTTAAATGGTATTGATTATAATTATTTAGATATGATGAATATAAAAATTATCAAAGGAAGATCATTGAAAGAAGAGCTGACTTCTGATTCTATCTCAAATATTTTAATAAATGAATCTCTGGCTAGAAAATTACTAATTTATAACAATCCATTAGACAAGGAAATTAAAGTGGGAGGAGTATCACTTACTATTGTAGGAGTCGTTAAAGATTATCATGTTGAAGGTCTTCATGTAAAGATACCTCCAATGATTCTATTGCATTGGAATACTGATAGAAACATTAAAAATTCCTTTAGATATATTCAAATTAAAATATCGCCCAACAACGTGGAGCAAACCTTATCATATATAGAAGATTTTTGGAAAGAGAATATTGAACAAGGTTACCCTTTTGAACCAGATTTTTTAAATGAAAGGTTTAAAAGAACATACAATAAGTACCAAAATCAAAAAACACTTTTTTTTGTACTTACCAACATAGTTATACTATTGTCTTTTTTAGGTCTATTTGCTTTGGCTTCCTTAACGATTGAACAACGATTGAAAGAAGTTGCTATACGTAAAACATTGGGGGCTTCTAAAAAGCAAATTATTTACCAATTGATAAAGAGTTACTTATATATTACGTCGTTAGCGTCTATTTTCTTAATACCACTAACCTTTTATTTCACACAAAATTGGTTAGAAAATTTTGCGTACAGAATCAGCATGCCATGGCTACCATATATAATTACCCCAATAATTTTAACCATATTAGTTTTTATAGTCGTTGGAGTGAAAGCTTACAAAGCTACTCAAGTAGATTTGATTAAATATTTAAAATTTGAATAGATTAAATAGAAGTGATGAATTCAACAGTGATTTCTTAAGTAAATGAAGTAATAAAAAAAAGGCACATTTTCATGTGCCTTCTTATTTAAAAATATTATTAATCTAACCCTTCTATAAAGACTAATAGTATCAGTCAGCAAAGTTATAGATAATTCTTGTTTTTTGTTGTAACAAAAGTTACAAACCATCAAAATTATGATTTATTTAACTTTTCAATCCATTTTCGTGCATTAACAAAAGCTTCCAACCATGGAGAAACCTCATCTTTCCTATCTTTTGGGTAATAGGCCCAGTTCCACTGGAATGTAGAACGTTCAATATGGGGCATAGTTACCAAGTGACGACCTGATTTATCACACATCATTGCTGTGTTATAATCAGAACCATTAGGACTATTAGGATAACCTTCATAGGCATATTTTGCAACAATTTCGTAGTTTTCCTCAACTTCTGGAAGCTGAAATTTACCTTCACCGTTAGACACCCAAACCCCTAATTCTGTACCCGCTAATGAAGATAACATAACAGAATTATTTTCTTGAATTTTTACTGAGGTAAAAGAACTTTCATGCTTCTTAGAATCATTGTGTATCAATTTCCCATGTATTTTATGCGCTGGATTGATTAGGTCTAATTCCATCCATAACTGAGCTCCATTACAAATACCTACTGATAAAGTATCTTCCCGGTTAAAGAATTTTTTTAATGCTGTGTTAGCTTTTTCATTATATAAAAACGCTCCAGCCCAACCTTTTGCCGAACCTAAAACATCTGAATTGGAAAAACCACCTACAGCACCAATAAACTGAATATCCTCCAATGTTTCACGCCCTGATATCAAATCAGTCATATGAACATCTTTTACATCAAAACCTGCGAGATACATAGCATTCGCCATTTCACGTTCTGAGTTTGAGCCTTTTTCACGAATAATAGCGGCTTTAGGTTTCCTTTTACTATCGATATCTCCTACTGCATCCTTAATTTTTCCAGTGAAGTGCGATGGAAAAGTATATTTTAAAGGCTGTTTTTTATAGTTCTCAAAACGATTTTTAGCTAAGCCATTGGCAGTTTGTTTGTTATCAAGTAAATAAGATGTTTTGTACCATGTGTCTCTTAATTCTGTAATTGATAACGCAAAAATATGCTTGTTGTTTTTAATATTAAGTCTATCAGATTCAACAACCTTACCAAGATTGAAAAATTCAATATCGTTCTTTTTTAGAATATCTTCTATGGAATTATCGACTGACTGGAATACAATTCCTGTGTTTTCAGCAAACAGCAATTTGATACTATCAGATTCACCTAAACCAGATACGTCTATATTAGCTCCAATATTCACATCAGCAAAGCATAATTCCAATAAGGTAGTGATTAAACCACCAGAAGCAACATCATGACCTGCTACTATTTTATTTTCTTTAATTAATTGCTGTATAACATTAAAGGTATGCTTAAACTGTTTGGCGTCTTTAATAGTTGGTGCTTCATTTCCAATTTTATTGACTACCTGAGCAAAAGAACTTCCTCCTAATTTAAAATGATCTTGTGATAAATTAATATAATAAATAGCTCCTTTATCTATTTGGAATAAAGGTTCTACTACCTTTGTGATATCGTTACAATTTCCTGCGGCAGAGATAACAACCGTACCTGGAGAAATAACCTCTTCATTTGGGTATTTTTGCTTCATAGACAAAGAATCTTTTCCTGTTGGAACATTGATACCGAGATCTATAGAAAATTCAGATACAGCTTTTACAGCTTTATATAAACGAGCATCTTCTCCTTCATTTTTACATGGCCACATCCAATTTGCTGATAATGAAACAGACTGTAAATTATTCTTTAAAGGTGCCCAAATAATATTTGTTAAGGCTTCGGCAATTGCATTTTTACTTCCAGCTTCTGGATCGATTAAACCTGAAATAGGGGAGTGCCCTATAGAAGTAGCAATACCTTCTTTACCTTTATAATCTAAAGCCATCACACCTACATTATTTAAAGGTATTTGTAAGGGGCCTACACATTGTTGTTTGGCTACTTTACCGCCTACACAACGATCTACTTTATTGGTTAACCAATCTTTACAAGCCACTGCTTCTAATTGCAATACTTGTTCGAGATACGTTGCAAAGTTGTCTGAAGAATATATGATATCGTTGTAGTTTCTAGATACCGTATTATCGGTCATGATCGTTTTAGGAGAACTACCAAACATGTCTTCCAAAGCTAAATCCATAGGTTTATTACCATGCGTTTTAGATTCGAAAGTAAATCTATGATCACCAGTGACATTCCCAACCGTGTACATAGGAGAACGCTCACGTTCTGCTATTTTTTGAAGGGTGTCAATATGCTTTTCAGCAATAACTAATCCCATTCGTTCTTGTGATTCGTTACCTATAATTTCTTTATCAGATAGGGTAGGATCACCGACAGGTAATTGATCTAAATCTATATTCCCTCCAGTTTCTTCAACAAGCTCCGATAAACAGTTTAAGTGACCTCCAGCTCCATGATCATGAATAGAAACGATAAAATTCTCTTTACTTTCTACCATTCCACGAACAGCATTAGCAGTACGTTTCTGCATCTCAGGGTTTGATCGTTGAACGGCATTTAATTCTATACCTGTTGAAAACTCACCTGTATCAGCTGAAGATACAGCTGCACCTCCCATACCAATTCGATAATTTTCGCCTCCTAAAATGACAATTTTATCACCTTCTTTCGGAGTATCTTTTATTGCTTGATCTTTTTTACCGTAACCAATTCCGCCTGCTTGCATGATTACTTTATCAAAACCAAGTTTACGTGCATCTTCTTCGTGTTCAAAGGTCAATACAGAACCACAAATTAATGGTTGCCCAAATTTATTACCAAAATCAGAAGCTCCATTAGAAGCTTTGATTAATATATCCATGGGGGTTTGATATAACCAATTGCGTTCATTCATTGCTTCTTCCCAAGGACGGTTTTCTTCTAAACGAGAATAAGAAGTCATATAAACCGCAGTACCAGCCAACGGAATTGATCCTTTACCCCCTGCAAGTCTATCTCTAATCTCTCCTCCTGATCCAGTTGCCGCACCATTAAAAGGTTCTACAGTAGTAGGAAAATTATGAGTTTCCGCTTTTAAAGAAATAACCGATTCGAAATCTTTTGTTTCATAAAAATCGGGTTTATCAGCACTTTTGGGTGCAAATTGCTCAACCTTAGGTCCTGCTACAAAAGCAACATTATCTTTATAAGCAGATACGATATCATTAGGGTTTTGTTTAGAAGTTTCCTTGATCATTTTAAATAATGACATGGGTTGTTCTATACCATCAACAATAAAAGTACCATTAAAAATCTTATGACGACAATGTTCAGAATTTACTTGAGAAAAACCAAAAACCTCCGAGTCTGTTAGTTTTCTTCCAATTTTTTCAGAAACGTCCTCTAGATACTTGATTTCTTCCTCATTTAAAGCCAAACCTTCCTGTTCATTATACGCTGCTATATCTTCAATTTCTAATATAGCTTCAGGTTCAACGTTAATGGTAAAAGTTTCTTGATGTAAACCATTAAACTTTTGAGAAATCATAGGATCAAAATCTGAAAAATCTTTTGTAACCGTTTCGAATTCTTCAATTCTAATAACACCAGTAATGCCCATGTTTTGGGTAATCTCTACAGCGTTAGTACTCCAAGGAGTAACCATTGCGGCTCTTGGTCCAACAAAAAAGGCGTCAAGTGACGCCACATTTATTTTAGATTGGTTACCAAATAACCAAGTAAGTTTTGAAATGGTTTCTGTGGTTAATTCTTCTGTTGTTTGAACAGCAAATACTTTACTGTTCGCGTTTCCAAAGAAATGAATCATTATTATAGTTGTGTTAGAGTGTGTGTTTAAAGGGTGTAAATTTAGTTTTTTTACTTCAATTAAATGCATAAAAAAAGCAGTAAAATTTTACTGCTCTTAATTTAAATAATAGTTCAACTAAACTTTAATTGATTTTATTTTTCATAAAATTACTTTCAAAGTACATTTCATTTTCAAACTTATTTTCTTTTTTTAATTTTAAAAGAGTTATGTTTTTAGTAGAAGAATATGTTATTCTCGATGAAAGCCCTTTAATATCGTCTAAAACAGTTTTCAATACAATTTCATTTTCATTTCCAAAACTCAATAAATTATCCCAGTTTTGGAATTCATTTACTTCAATATCAGGAGTGAATCCTTGAGTATAGTCACTTTGGTCTAGTTTGTTGAAAATTTGAAATGTGATCGGTTGCATGGCCATTTTATGTGTAGAATTAGCCGTGTTTTTATCCCTATAATCGGTAGCAGGAGAGTCGTATAGTGTTATTGAACCTACATTTTTCCCATAGGTAGATGTTCCCACTGTCACTACGTCCATGTATGGTTTTAATCCGTTAATAATCATTTCGCTAGCAGAGGCAGTTCTTGAGGAAGTAATTACATAAATTTTAGAAATACCACTTAGTCTGTTTATAGGTAAATCTTGGCCATGAAGGTAGTTTCCTTGAGAATCATATTGACGAATTCCATCAAAAAATCTTAGAGTAAAATCTCCATCAGAGTGTTTTTTGTTAAAATGAGCTTTAGCGAATATGTCTTCTGGTTTACCATTACCATAAATCATACTTGCTAGATACCCACAAGTAAGCACCGATCCACCACCATTATATCTAAAATCAAGTATTAATTCCTGAATACCTTCTGATTTGAATTGTAAAAAAGCATCATTTAAATCCTTGTTATAAGAAGACCTAAAACCACTGTATACCAAATATCCTACTTTTTTACCATCTATATCATTAAAAACTTTGGTTAGATGAACAGGATTATCATTTACCTCTCGTTTGGTTAAACTAACTCTTTTTTTTTCAGTTAATCCATCATTTTCTCCAAAAATGAATTCTGCGTTATCATTATAGTAATCATTAATAACTGTTTCAAAGTTACTAGTTGTGAACTTTTTGTTATTTATACCGATGACAATATCACCACGTTTCAAACCTTCATCGGAAGCAGGTGAATTTTCTGAAACATGAATCACTACTAAAATAACATTAGTACCGTCGACATTAACAACTTGCAGACGAAGTCCAAAAGAGGTACTAGTACCTTGAAATTGTTTTTCCTGCTCTATATAATCTTCAATAAACCAAGAAAAACGATCTATACTTCCTTTTTCGTGCAAAAGAGATTCGAATAAGTTTTCAGGTGAGGAAAACATATTTAGATATGTATGATAACCATCTTGATTATCATCTTTGGTGTCTGCTAAATCGGGTACATTTTCTTGCCAATTATACCATGAGTTCATGGCTTTCCACGTAAAATTATTTATAGGGTTCTGAAGTGTGATATCTTCATTTGGATTAGGATTTTCAGAAACATCCTCTTTTTCACTACATCTCACAAATAATGTAGTAACGATAATTAAAACCATTAGTTTAATTATTCTGTTTTTTATCATAACTGTAAATTTTTGACACATACTATGATATAAAACAACTAAAACTATGTAAACCCTACTTAATTATTAACGTTTATTCTATTTCTTTCAATTTTACCTTTTTTTAACGCTTTGTGGTTTTCATAACAGTTTAAAACGGCTTCGATCAATTGTAAGTCACTTGCTTTTTTTATAAAATATTCAGAATAATCACAATCAGATAACAGTTTATCCAAATCTGCTTTATCCATTTCTAAATACTCCATCATTACTTCTCGATCAAATTTTCCTGCTAACATTTTTCTTAAGTCGTCTTCTTTTTTTAGCTTTTGAAGTTTACGTAATTGTCTAGGCTTTTTTCCAAATAGATTATAAACTAAATCTACAGGGTTTAAAAGGTTTCCAATGGGTGATTTAATTTTTCTTGGACGACCAACCTCGTAGGTTTGAGGTAATCCATTAATATGAATCCTGGTAAATTTATCTTTTGGAACTTGTTTTACATCAACTTCTAAAACACCAATTAACTGAGTTGACTTGATAACTATTTCTTTAATTTCTTCTGGTTTTTCAGTTAAGGATATTACCACTTCATTCCCTTTTAAAAGATCATTAGTTACCTTTAATTTTATCGATGAATATCCTAAAAAAGAAACCAAAACGGTATCATTGGTTTTCGCTACCAACTTAAACAATCCTTTTTCATTGGTAATAGTTCCAACTACTTCATTGAGGTTTAAAATGTGAGCTGCACTCAGGGGTTTTTTAGATGTAACATCTACAATTTGTCCTTTTAGTATAGTATTAACAGGGCTTTGTGCATTCATCACAAGGGATGAAAATAATAGTGTAGTAAGTATGAAATATATTTTTTGCATGTTGCGAAAATAAGAATAAAACCAACTTATTATGTTAATAATCTGCAAATATTACGTTTAAACAACAAATACGCTTACGTATTTATTATTATACCTGATAAATCTGTTTTGAACAATAAATACTAATATTAAATTTTTGAAAGGCACGATTAGTATTGTTGAATGTATGTAAAGGTCTACTTTAGTTAGTGCTAAATTCTTTATAAATAAAATCTTCAATGATTTTTTTTATAACATCAGGACAATGTTCATTTGGATAAACTTCACGAACAACCTTTTGATTTTTGACCGTATGATTCCACTGTACCAATTCCTTTAAATTGATAAAATCGAATTGATAATTCTTTTTAACCAAATAGTTTTTAATATCGAATTCAAGTGTTGTAATTCTGTTATCAAACTCTTTTATGTTTAAAACACCGCTAAACGTCATTTTTATAATTTAAAATTATTAATTTTTTACAACGTGATGAACAAATATATTCGGAATTACCTGAACTAAAAATACCTATAATTACTAACTGTTAACTAAGGGTTTACCCTGAGTCAAGGTAGATACTACTAGTATGAGTTTAAGTTTTGATTAAAACTAGTGATGAATAGCTGCCTGAAAAATGTGTTTTTATGATAGATATAAGCTTCCAAAGAAGGAAGCTTATATCTAGAGAGAGGTTATATAGCAAATTTTATGGGAAAAATATATGCTATTGACACCCAAATATATTAGCTGAATATTTCTTTTTAATAAAAAATAGATAAACAATAACTTATTAAAGTCGATATTCATTAAAGTTTAGATAAGTGGTATAATTGAAGAATTAATTTTCAGGTTAAATAAAAGTAATTTGCACAAAAAATAAAATTATAAAGAACATAATGCTTTATAAAATTACGGAAATGAAAAGTTAAGATGGCCGTATATGGTTCTTACATTGTAATAAATTTCGTTATATTGTACCCTACAAACAATTAAATCAAAAACCTGTGAAAAATTACTTTTTATTGTTGCTATTCTGTAGCAATTTTTACGTAGGCGCACAAAATGTAGTGATACCTGATGTTAATTTCAAAGCCTATTTAGTAAAAAACTCCAAAATTAATACGAATGGAGATAATGAAATACAAATAACCGAAGCTGAATCTTTTAATGGTGGTATTTCGTGCCCAAATAAAAATATAAAGGACCTGACCGGAATAGAAATGTTTAAAAAATTAAAAAGATTATATTGCTATTCCAATCAAATTACGAGCTTGGATGTATCAAAAAATACCGCATTAGAAGTCTTAAATTGTTATGACAATAAGCTTTCCGAGCTTGATCTTTCTAAGAATACATTATTAACCTATTTACATTGTGAAAATAATAAACTTACAAGTTTAAATATTAAAAATGGAAGTAATAACAAATTAGAAACAGCTCTCTTATACAACAATCCTAGTCTTACTTGTATTCAGGTAGATGAAAACATGGTTCCTTTAACGTGTAATAAATCAAAATATAAAGGTTGGTGCAAGGGGCTCGAGACTAATTACAGTATAAATTGTAAATAGAATATCGAAAAAATATTTTCATCTATATTAAGATTTTGGGGGTACGCTATAGTATTGTCGAGAAATATACTTGTACATAAATAATAGGCTACCTGCACATCTCATCGCATTTTTTTAATATTAAAAGAAGATTAATAAATCTAAAGGAATATTTCATATGAAAGAAAAAATATTAAAGAATAAAAAAAGACTAATTAGGTGGAAAATATATATTGATCGAGCAAGAATGTATATAGGATATATTCAGTTTGTTATGATCGGGTTTGTTTTTCTAGAGGTATTTAGAGATACTATCTTTGGTAGGTTGATTTTTAATAACCTCTTAATTTCTGCCCCAGTCATTTTTTTGATTTTTATATTATTATCATTAATTATTGGAAGAATTGATACGGTATTAGGACTTAGAGAAGAGGAGTTAAGAAATTCATCTGCTTCTAATCCAGTGATGAGAGAAATTCTAAATGATGTAAAAGAAATTAAAGAAGAGTTGATAAAACTTAAGAATAAAGAAATTAAAAGTTAGAAAAGGGAGGGAAAGTATCTGATAATCTGTAGGCTTGTCTTACCAGAGTTTGAAAAAAATCAGAGAAGAGGTTAGTTGGTGATTTTAATTGCCCTGTCGCAATTTCTACTACCAATGACTAAACAGACTCTATAACAATGGAGTCAATCGATTTGAAAAAAAGATATTTTTAGAATACTAAGTTATATCAAAACAGTATTTTAAATCAAAAGGTTATAGGGTACGCCCATTATATTATTTTTAGATGTACATGTCAGACTGATTTTTTATTAAATTAGTTATAAATCAAAGTATTATAGTGTTATGAATACAAAGTGGTTAAGAATTTCGGGTATTTTTGGAATGATGGGTGGTCTAATTTTGTTTGTAGGAGATATGTTATTCTATTATCACCCAGGCAACACCGATTTAGTGCAAAATATGGCGTATGCGTCTAATTATAGGATCATACTGAGTGGAGTTTCGGCTTTATTAGCTACTTGGTTTTACGTATTAGGATTAGGACAGTTGTATTACGCGTTTAAACCTAGTAAACCTATTATAAGAAATATTATTATAGTGTGTTTTGCTTTTATTTTTGTGGCTTATGGAGTAGTACATGCTGCTTATGTAGCTATAGCGACTACAGCCAAAGTTGCTATTGACAACCAGCTTGATCTTGCTCAAAGTACTGCCCTTGCTATAGAAACGAACAATGTATTAAGGATATGTGTATATCCAGTTTTTGCATTGTTGTCATTTATGTTTATTCGTGAAGTTTGGAGGAAAAAGACTTTATACCCGAGATGGATTGTGTTTTTCTTCCCTTTAATTCCATTTCTACTAAAAGATGTAATAGGTAAAATGCTTTCTGGCAAAACATGGATTATTATTATGGGTGGCTATTTGAACTTAATACTTGTGATCTTTTTCTTAGCATCAACAATAGCACTTGCAAAATTAAAATCGACGTAAATTAGATACAATTATAAATACATTATAAAAATGTACTTGTAAAAGCTTCTTTTGACTATGAAACGATAGTCAATTGCACATAAAAGAGCCTTGAGGGGTCTTTAGATAGCTATAAGGTCAACTTTAAATAAAAAACACAATCATATTCCGTTTTAAGATTGTGTTCTCTTCTATTAATTGATATAAATATAGTATATTTAATTACGTTGTACCTTATAACCAGATTAATGTAAATAATGAAAATCAAAGAGTTAAAAATATATTGTTCAAATTTTGATAATCAAATTGATTTTTATTCCAATCTATTGGGATTAAGTTTGATTAAAAAAACAAGTTCTGAAGTAATATTTAGAATAGGTGAATCGGATTTGATTTTTTCAAAAGATGACAGGTTTAGACCTTATCATTTTGCTATAAATATTCCTTCAAATATGGAACATCAGGCGCTGCGCTGGTTGAAGAAAAGAGTTGAAATTTTAAAAAACGGAAATTATGAAATTCAAAATTTTGATTCTTGGAATGCTAAAGCAATGTATTTTTATGATGGTGATAAAAATATCGTAGAATTTATAGCGCGAAAAAGCCTAAGGAATGAAAATACTCAAGAGTTTTCTGGTAATTCTTTGTTAGAAATTTCAGAAATAGGGATCCCTGTAAATGATATACTTTTAACATATAATCAGTTAATTGAAATTACTGATTTGCAGATCTATGATGGTAGTTTTGAAAAATTTTGTGCAATAGGAGATGAAAGGGGCCTTTTTATTTGTATCAATAAAAAATGGAAAAACTGGTTCCCAACGGGAGATACAGCCTATCCTTCAGAATTTGAAATAAAATTAGAGAACAAAGGAAAACTATATCAATTAAGATTTACCGATGAGAAAATTACTGGAGTACAAATATAAATGGTAGTGTAACTGTTAGGGTTCTTTAATGAAAATTCAATTTATAAAATTGCTTTAATCAAAGTAAATTAACTGATTGAATATGAGTTTGCCAAGATAGAAAAAATTAGATTCATAGACCGCCTCAATTACTAGAAGGCTAGAATCATGCTATATATGTTTTTCTATATAAAGTAAAAGGTACTTTCATAAAAACCAAAATAACACAGTTGTTACTGATATCTATTATATGTAATCTGTTGTTTTGTAGGTTTTTATAATGTAGAGTGCAAATTATCTACATTTCTATGTGATTTTTTCCATACATTTTGCACTAATAAAGTGTAATTAAGTTTTCAATGCATACAAAAAAAGAGTTTATCCAAAACATAAAGGAGAACGAAGGGATTATTTATAAAATCACAAGGATCTATTCAAATAACACTGAAGACCAGAAAGATTTATACCAAGAAATTGTATATCAACTCTGGAAGTCCTATCCATCTTTTAAAGGGAACGCTAAAATAAGCACTTGGATGTACCGTATTGCTTTGAATACCTCTATTACATATTTGAAAAAAGCGAAAAGAAAAAGTAATCAGGTAGCTATTGATCCAATACTTTTCAATAAAATGGAACAAATAGATACGTTGATGGAAGAACGAACGGCACTTTTATATACGTATATAAAAAAGCTAAGTATTGTTGAAAAAGGTATTATACTTCTGTATTTGGAAGGGAACAAATACGATGAAATTGCAACCATAACTGGATTTACTAAATCTAACATAGGTACACGGATAAACAGAATTAAAGAGAAGTTAAAACATCAAATTAAAAAATAAATAGATTATGGAACTAGAAGAAATGAAAACCCTTTGGGAGGATATGAGTGAAAAGGTTGAGCAACAAAAAATTTTAACAGATAAATTAATTATAGATATGACGCAAGAACGATATTCAAATAGGTTTAATAAAGTCTTAATATACGAAAGTATCGGGGCATTAGTGTGTTTTGGAAGTGCAGTATTCTTAGTTTTTAATTTTGGAAAATTAGATACTTGGTATTTATTAACTTCTGGAATAATTGCCTTAGTAATTCTATTGATTCTGCCTATATTGGTGTTAAGATCAATAAAGAAGATAAAAGAAATTAGTGTGGCTACGGATAACTATAAAGAAACCTTTAGAAAATTTTCTACGTCTAAAAATGAATTGTTATTTATACAACGATTAAGTATATATCTAAGTTTTATTGCAGCACTAGTTATTTTACCAGTGAGTTCAAAAATATTTAAGAATAAAGACTTATTTGCACTCGAATACAATACGAAGCTTTGGATTTACATACCTATATTATTTGTTTTTCTGCTGTTCTTTTCGAGATGGGGGTATACTAGTTACAAGAGCATTACTCGTTCAGCAGAAAGTATTTTAAAAGAGTTAGATAGTTAATTTGGATTCAATAGAGTATTACGCCCATGCACTAATCTTTTACACTTATACCCAAAAAGAAAGACCTTGATGAATTTTTTATAAGTTGAAAGGGTTATTTTAGGAATTTTAAATTGTAAATACACCAAAGAAAAAAGACCCAGTTGTATAAGTTTCGAATATATACATTAGGGTGTTTAATTACTAATATGCTAACTATGAATAATCAATTTTTCTTATTTAAAAAAGGAGTACAAGTTTTAAGTTTAGCTTTTCTAGTTATTATGAGCTCATGAAACACCCCAACGAATAAAACTCAGAAAGAAGCAGCTGTAACTATTCAGAATAACAAAGGGCCTGTTAAGAGTATGAGGGGTGAGATTATGGATCATTATATCTGCTACAATGGTGATGGTGATTCAAAATTAGTTATATGGATCGGTTTTGATTCAAAAGGAAAAGCAATACAAGTAAAATACAAAGGAATGGATGTTCCTATAGACCTAAAGTTTGTAAAGGGAGTAAACTCAAATCCTAAAGGTTCTTATCCAGTATTAGTTGATGAATACAATGAAATTTATAAAGGCAAAATAAATGGGAAATACGAACTAACACATTCAGGTAATTGGGACTATGTGGTGTATACAAGAGGGAGAGATTCAAAAGTTTTCAAATTCACCATTGATCATGATGCCAATCCCTATGGAAAAACTCCATGTTTTTAAATACAAAGAAGAAACTCTAAGAAAAGAGAATTAGTATTAAAAGAATGCTCTTTCAACCCGCTATAAAGTTTAAGTTCTAGTAAAAACCAAATAAAAAATTATCACAAGTATATACAGTCGTGATGTGTAATTAAATGTTATTCTAATGAGAAAAATTATAGTATTAAATTTAGCTGTTATCTTTGCTATAGGGTGTAAAGGAAATTTAGAGAAAAAACAGAACCTTTTACCAGATAACAATGAGACTATCCTCAACGATTCACTTGGACAAGTAAGTGACAACAACAAACCTTTAGCTAAGGAAGAACTTCGATTTTCGGATTATTTGAAGAATGTTGAAGAACAAGGCTATGCATTAAACTCTCGTTATGAAATAAAGGAAAATGATTTTGGTATTTATGAGCGTACTTTTATGTATTCATTGACATTCAATGATGTCAATGAAGCAATCAATACCTTACAGAAGCTTGATATGCTTGAAATTGATGATTATGTACCTGATAATATTCCACAAACCTCAACTAGAAAAATAGACTTTGGTTTTGAGATGAATGAACTATATACTGGTGAAATTAATACAAAGTCTGCAGCGAAGATAATATATATAAACGGAAAAGAGGTGCCTCTTATGCTTCTTGAATTATCGGAAGAGGATAACTCAGGGTTAACAAAAAATGTTCTTTATACAGGCCATTCTTCATCGTTAAAATCATATGATTTTGAAGGTGAGCAAGAAACGTATTCAGATAGAGTGTTTTTAGAACTTAATATTGAAGATAATGTGCTTACGACATTTGAATTTCGTTCTGTATTCAATGGTTTTCTCAGTGATGATCAAATACTCACTAATAATCCAGACAATAAAATGACTTTAAAGGAACTTATAGCTGCCGATAAAGAAGTTGAAAATTCGGTTTATGCCCTTTGCAATGGATATTCGTCATCTGTTAAACTCCAAAAGAGCCATAAAGAAACATATGAATTGACCTTATCCATTTCTACACCTACTTGCGCATGGTAATTTTACATCAACATTTAGCTCCGATTTATCAAAACAATGTCTAACAAAACCTTTTACGACAAACAAATGTAAATGGTATAATATATTTATGAAGTTAGATTCACCTAGGAGGTGTCAATTAAAATAGGTGTAAAGATTCAAGAACCTCTTTACAGACGTTTTTTGCTATAAAATGTTATTGTTTATTAATTTGTTTCAATAAAACCTTTCTTTAAAAATAATTATTAGTATTTTTAGCATACTACTAATACTATACTTGTAAATATTTTATCTCGTAATGATAGGTAAACACGAAATATACTTTTATTTTGTTGTTTTACATTGATTTACGTTTGTAAAAAAAAGAATAGAAAACACACTGGAGATATAGCATTGTGGTATTTAATCCTGTGTTGTAAACAATAAAAACAAGTAACATGAAACGAATAGCCAGTGTATTATTATGTGTTTTACTCCCAATTATAGCCTTTTCACAGGAGTTTAATAAGTACTCACCATATGAGTTAATCCTAAAATTTAAACCGAACGTAAATTTTAATTCCAAAAACTGCATAGTAACACAAAAATTTGAGAATACAACGTTAGATGTGTTAAACGATAAGCTAAAAGTTGAAAAAATTGAAAGAACTGGTAACAAGCAAAAAAAAGACACTTATATTCTAAAGTTTAAGACCGAACAAAATATAAAAAAGGTAATCAAATTATATCAAGAGACTGGGCTGTTTAAATATGTAGAACCGAATTATATTGGCACTGGTGGAGGAAAAAGAGGCGTATTATCAACTATCCCTGATGACAATTTTTTCGGAAGACAATGGGGGCTCTATAACGATGGTTCATTTTCATTATCAACTGCTATCAATGATTCAGATATTGATATGGAATTAGCTTGGGATATAGAACAAGGTAGTTCTTCTATCATTATTGCTGTTTTAGACTCGGGAATGAGAATGAATCATCCAGAAGTATCTGGGCGAATTTGGGAAAATAGTGATGAATCAATAAATAGTAATGACACTGACAGCAATGGATTTACAGATGATATCAATGGATGGGATTTTGCAAATAATGATAATGATCCTTCTGATGATCAAGGGCACGGCACCAATGTCACAGGAATTATAGGTGCTAATGGAAATAACAATATTGGCTATGCAGGTGTTGACTGGAATTCTAAACTTATGATCTGTAAAATTCTAGACGATAATAATTCAGGTCTGTATTCTTGGTGGACAAATGCCATTTATTATGCGGTAGATAATGGCGCTGATGTTATCAATATGTCTGTAGGTGGATCTGGATTTTCGTTATCGATGCAAGATGCTATTGATTATGCTCATAATAATGGTGTAGTAGTTGTGGCTTGTATGATGAATGAAGCTAATAATGTAACTTTTTATCCAGCTGGTTACCAAAACACTATTGCTGTAGGGGCAACTAATCCTAAAGATGAACGTGCCACCCCATTTTTTTGGAGTTCATCAAGTGGAAGTAATTATGGAAGTCATATTGATGTTGTAGCACCTGGAGACTATATTTATGGATTAAATTTTCAATCAAATAACAATTACGATACCTATTGGGGAGGAACCTCACAAGCAGCACCCTTGGTAACAGGGCTAAGTGCTTTGTTATTGGCACAAGATCCAAATAGAACTCCTGATGATATCCGAGATATTATTAGAAGTACCGCAGAAGATCAGGTCGGTAATTCTTCGGAGGATGTTTCCGGGTTTGATATGTATTACGGGTATGGTAGAGTAAATGCATATAAAGCTTTAGAGCAGCATACTGCCAGCCTTAATGACGTTAATAGGAATGACATAGGAATAGCTGTTTTCCCTAACCCTTCTTCTGAATATCTATATATAAAAAGTAAGGTGAATTACAACAATATTAGTATTGTAAATATGTTGGGTTCAGTGATCTATACCAAGGAAATGGTGTCTAATTCTGAGCTAGTAAAGATTGATGTTTCTAATTTAGCGGATGGAATTTATGTTGTTAATATATTGAGTAGTTATGGAAAAATAATGTTTGCGGAGAAATTAATTAAAAATTAATTATTTCATATATAAGGTCGAAACTTCAAGTACTTGATGGGTAAAAGAATCATATAAGTTAATAAAGCTTAATAATTTGTCTTAAATTTGGGTGTTTAATATAGAGTGAAAAACAAGGTGTTGATAACCTTAGTTTTAAGGGATTTTTGTTTGGGACTATTAATGAATATTGTGATCTCTTAACACATTACCCATATTAAAATAGAACAAACATATTGTATAAAATGTACACTAAAGCTATTTGGAAATATTTCTTGGATATTAATATGTTCAATCTTCCTTTTTCTTTGCTGTTTGGCGTAACAGTAGGGATTTTATGGGGGACCATTGTTTTTTCGTCAGCTGGAATTTTAATCGGTTACCTCGGTTATCAGTATTTCAAGAAAAATGAATACTATACCTATTACAATTTAGGGTTAACAAAATCAAGTCTCTTAAAAAAGGTATGGTTGCTCAATCTGATGATTTCTAGTTTACTATTTTTAATTTTTATACTAGTAAAATAAATGGGTTTATTAGAAATAGCTAATGTTCATAAGTCTTATCAAAAAAAAACTATTCTAAAAAACATTAATCTCGAATGTAAGGTTGGTGAAATAGTTGGAGTTTTTGGTCGAAATGGATCAGGAAAATCAACATTATTAAAACTAATTTTCGGAACCGTTAAAGCTGATTCAATTCGTATAAAAATTAACTCAGAAATTATTGCTCAAAAAGCTATTATTCCTTCAAAAAAGATAGCCTACTTACCACAAGAAAGTTTTTTACCAAAAGAACTGAAAGTACGAGAAATTATTCCGCTATTTTTCCCGAATGGAGATGATCAAGACAAAATTTTCTATTCACCACAAGTATCGAGTTTTGAAAAAATGAAGATCGATAAATTATCGTTAGGACAACTACGATATCTTGAACTACTGATTATAGGAAACTTAAAGCACTCTTTTATAATGCTAGATGAACCATTTTCCATGGTTGAACCGATTTACAAGGATGTTATTAAAAAACTATTACTCAAACTTAAAGAATCAAAAGGGATAATTCTTACCGACCATTATTACAAAGATGTTTTTGAAATAACTGATAGAAATATTGTTTTAAAAGATGCTCGGAAATTTGAAATAAAACAAAAAAAGGATTTGATAAAATACGAATATTTAAGATCTTTCGAATAATAAAAACACACTTGAACTCAAAATACTTGAGTAAATATGGCTAGTATAAATATACTTGTATTACATACATTTAGTCAATACTATTTTACGTATTTTCAATAAAATGAACAAACACTAAGTTTTGGTATAATTCTTGAAATGTTTTGTGAAATTTCAAACTTATGAGGAAAATTACTCGGATTACCGCTTTTATATTTCTTTTTTGCTTAGGTGTTAATGGCCAAAACAATAAAGTAATTCGCAATGCATATACTATGACTAAGTACAGTAAACATATTGGAACTGTATATGATGTTATTATTACTGGAAGTAAATATGGTAACGTATATGGTGGTGGTGACGGGATTTATACAAATGATTCCAGATTAGCTACTGCCGCTGTTCATGCAGGGTTATTGTATGTTGGAGAAACAAAAACACTTAAGGTAAAAGTACTTCCTGGTCAGGATAGGTACGTTGGTGTTAAAAAAAATGACATTGCATCAAATTCTTATGGTTCCTGGACGGGTAGTTATTGCTTTGTAGAACAGAAAACAACCACCAACAATACTATTGGTACGAGTTTAGATGGAAGCTATTTTACTAACAATAATTATAATCGTTCAAAAGATTTGAATATAGATTGCACGATTCAAAAAGGTCTGTTGAAAAAAATAATCTTGAGAAAGCGTGAAATCGTTTTTAAAATAGATCGTAACGGAGCAATTTCTGATATTTTTATTTTTAATAACGAATCAGATGCTTCAGAATATATGCTTGGGAACTACAAATTACGACCTACAGAAGTTTTAAAATCTGATGATATCAAGATTTACACAAACGATCTTTCTTTATTGGATTACTATAGCGGATATGGGAGTAGTAAAGCGTATAAAGGAAAACTAAAATCCATTGGCAAAATCAAATTAACTTACTTCAGTGATTATTACGCAAATAAAGAAAAAGGAGGGAAGTTAAAATCGATTGGATTTCTTAAGATCGATTACCATGGTTCTTACGTAACATCAGGGTATTCAGGCAAGCTAAAATCAATTGAAGGCACAAATTTTAGTTACTATAGAAATACGCCAAACTATGGATATGCTGGGAAATTGAAAGCTATTAACGCTATATCCTTTCGTTATATAGGACATTACAATTCTTTTGGAAATGAAGGGAAATTAAAAGCCATTGGTAACATTAAGTTTAATTACTATGCAAACACTTCTTATAATTCTGGGCGTGAAAATAAACTACGCTCTAAAACAGGTGCAGATAACAGATTCGGACTGTTTTAAAAATAGCCAATAGTATCAAAAAGTTATTTTCAGTAAAGAATATTAATTAGAGGTATTATTTTTTGTTTTGGAGGGTTATCACCCTATTTGGAGTAAAATAACTAAATATCAAAGTAATAATCCTTGTTTTTATTATATTTGGTGTGAGACGTTGTTTCGTGAATTTTATATATGTTTTCAAAAGTTATAAAAGAGTATGAGCCTTACTTTATATCAATAATTGCGTTTTCAAATTAAGATATGTCAACTTTTCTAAAGCTAAAGGATACATTTATTTAAGACCTCTAGTATAAATAGTAACTCATAAAATCATGAAAACTAAAATTCTTACAATAGTAATAATATCGATTTTTATTACTCATTGTACCACGAATAAATCCAGCAATACTAAATCACCACAAGAATCAATAGTACATATAATGAAAGATACAACACCAAAAGTAACAGGAGTTGGAGGAATATTCTTTAAATCTAAAGACCCAAAAGCAATACGACAATGGTACGGCAAAAACTTAGGATTGGCTATAAATGAATTTGGCTCTCCATTTGAATTCAGAAATGCGAATCGGCCAGATGAAATTAACTATTTAAACTGGAGTCCGTTTCAAGACACAACCGATTATTTTGATCCTTCTGAAAAAGAGTTTATGATTAATTACAGAGTCCAGAATATTGAAGGCTTAGTAAGAAACTTGAAAAATAATGGCGTAACAATTGTTGATGAAATTACAGCATATGACTATGGTAAATTCGTTCATATAATAGACTTAGAGGGAAATAAGATTGAATTGTGGGAACCTATTGATAGTTTCTTTACGAAAATAGGAGGAGAAACAACAAAATAAAAACAGTATACTACCGCTTTATCTGTTTGCCTGTGTTTTGACACACAAAAACCAGTACTTTTTTCTTTATATAAGATAGAAAAATCAATAATAGCAGGAGCTATGGTTTGTTTTTATATTGAAATAGAAAGGGAAAAGTGCCATTTTATCACGGTAAGTTAAAATGTTATTAATCAATTATTTACACGTAAAAAATAATGTTATAGCCATTTACAAGGTCTATAAGATTTTATTATTTTTACATTGCCAAACCGAAACTAACGAATTGAAAACGAGCTGTTAGTTTATGACTGACTCTCTTCGTTTATTAGGAAATCCATATACGTACCTATGCTACAGATATCTTTATAAATGGACTTATAGTTTCTTATTGGGTAAAGGGGTACTTCTTTTGTGATTCTTTTTTTTCTTATTCATCCATAGTAAAAAACCAGTAATTGGTAGGGAAGCCCCAATTAAACCAGCGAAAAAGACCAATACTTTACCCCAGAAGCCCAATAGACTTCCTGTATGAATATCGTAATATAAAGAACGAAATTTAGTGCCTGTTTTTTTGTTGACATCCAATGCTGTATGCAAGGTTTTTCCCGTTGTAGGATGTATATAAAAATGATCTGAGCTACCATACGAATCATCATTTGGATATGCTGAAATCCTTAAAGGTAGTGTTGTTTTTTTAGGGAGTATATAAAGAAACAAATGCCTGTTTGCCTGGTGGTAATCCATTTTTTCTTTCGCAATATCTAAGACCTTGTACGATAAGACAGCACTATCTATAACAAGAGGTTTCTTTGGTTGTTTTTTTTCAAAAGTTACCAATCTATAAAGAGACGCATCAACCCAAGAAAAAGTCCATCCTAAACCCGTAATGGCAATTATAAGAAGAAGAAAAGAACCATAAAAGCCTAAAACACTATGTACATCGTATAGCATCCTTTTTAAATTTGAAGTCTTTTTAATGGTAAATTTTGATTTTCTCCCTTTTTTAGAGCTAAATACTTTCTTATTTTTAGGGAACCATAAAATAATACCTGTAAGCAATGAAATAATAAAAATGATTACCGAGTATCCAATAATTTGTCTACCAATCTCTTTTTTTAAGAGTAAGTGTCTGTGAATACGAAGAACAATGGTAAAAAAGTCTTTTGATTGTTGCTTTTCTCTTAATAATTGGCCAGTGTAAGGATCTATAAAACTATCGTATAACACCTTATTTTTTGACGTTTTTAAAATGGTAGATCTATGCTTTTCCGTAAAATCATAAATCTGTAACACTTTATGGTCAGATTGATTTTTATAACGTTCTAGCAAACTTTTTAGGGAAAGTTTCTCCAGAGCAGTATTTTCTACACAATAATACGGATATACAGCCAATTTAATTTCCTGTTGAAAAGCGTAAATTGCCCCTGTTAAACACACAATAAAAACAATAAGTCCCGTAAAGAGCCCTATCCATAAATGAATTTTCAAGATGATATTTCTAAAGGTATTCCGTTTCATTTGCTCCTGATATTTTTAAAAAGCATAGCTTCAATTTTGACATTGAAGCTATGTTGAAAACAAAGAAGAATTGGCTAAATATAGGCAATTAGATATTTATATTCAATGCTACTTTAAAATTGATACCATTCCCTTTTTCGTACTGTGTGTTTCTGCCAGCCCATTGAGAACGGACAGTATAATAATCTTCGTTGAATAAGTTCTCTATACCCAATGATACTTTGGTATTGTATGTTAATTGATACGAGCTAAATAAATTAGTCGTTGAAAAACTATTAACAGGACCATCACCATAAGCATAAGTTCCATCATCTATCGGATCAAACTTTTTTCTATTTCCACTAAAAGTACTCGATAATCTAGCATTCCATTTTGGAGTGAATTGATAGGCGATATAACTTCTAAAAATAGTAGGATTAATTCTAGTACCATTTATAAAATTATCTTCGTCATCATTAAATTTTCCATTATCATTGTCATCAGTTTTCCCTTCTACTTGAGCTAATGATATACCGATATCTAATTTGTCTGTAAGTTTCGTGTCTAACTGCAATTCTATTCCATATACTTTTTCAGGTAATCTCGATAATTCCAAAAATCCAGTATCTGCATTTTCAGCATAAGTAGTACCTAAATCGGATGTACTTACAAAGTATACCCCTTGAAATCGTATTCTATCCGTTAGGTTACTTCTAAAACCAAACTCATAGTTGTTTGCTATAACTGCTTCAGTGTTAATTTTACCACGAACAGCATTTGGATCTGTTGCATTTCGTAATATTCTACCCAACTGACCTACAGAAAAACTTTGAGAGAAGCTTACAAACGGTTTAAAATACCTTAATTTGTTATAGCGTGCACCTAAGTTAAAAGTAAATGCATCATATTTAAGTTCATCACCTTTTACAGCAATACCACCACTTGGTGCACCAGACGGATTTCTGAATAAAGTAGTGTAATCGTCAATAGTCACATTTATGTTTTCATAACGCACCCCTCCCTTAAAAATAAAATCTTTGTATTTGGCTTTTATTTGTAAATATGGCGCAATATTATTCATTTTCATCTCAGGAGTATACACTCGGCCATCTACAAGTGTTTGTTCTGTATTATCTCCTAAAACATCCAATCCGTATATTAAATTACCCTTTAAATCATCAGAAATTGTATACGCTGTGTTTAAGTTTAATCGTGCCCCTTTTTTAGAAGAGGTTATTTGTGATTGACCACCTTCATAACCATTAGTTATATCAGCATACCAAGTACTATAACCATATACTGTAGCAAACTCTTGAGCGTATAAACTAAAGTCTAATGCTGTATTTCTAAAAATAGCATCATGTGTATACTTTATTTTTACATTATGATTGTATTTAGTTCCTTGATCGGCTTCTGCTTCGTTTGGTATGCCAAAAGCACCCGTAGTTGGTGTTTCACCGTACACACCAGAAACTCTTCCAAGGTTAGAGTTTTGATTACTACTAAAGTAATTGTACATCAACTCGATGTAGCTATCATCAGAAAGGTGATAGCCGAGTTTACTAAAAACATTATATCTTTCAGTTTCACCTAAACCATAATATGGAGATGAAATTTCATTTTTAGCACTTCTCATAATTCCAGTTTCATTAAAAGAACCACTTACCACGTAACTAAATTTACCCAATTGACCTTTGAACAGTTGAGAAATATTAGTTCCAATGGTGTGAGCTGTATTCACCAATGATCCAGAAGATCCAATGGTGGTAGAACTCTCTAGTTTTTGTGAAGCGTTTGCTTTTTTGGTGATGTAATTGATAATACCTCCTTCAGCACCGTTTCCGTAGATAGACGTTGATCCTTTAATTATTTCTACCCTTTCAATTACAGAAGGATCAATAGTATTTAAATCTCTGTTAGTTACGAATAGTGGAGTAGTCTGAGGAATTCCATCAATTAATACGAGCATATTTCTTCCTCTTATATTTTGTCCTCTAGTAGTGGTGGTATTGGTAGACAATGATACTCCTGGTACATTAGCCACAATATCGGCAAGAGTATTAGAATATTGCGAAATTTCCTCTATATCCTTTGCCGTTAACACGGATACAGACGAAGGAATCTCATCTATAAATTCTTTATCTCTATTCGTTACTACTGCTATTTCGTCTAGCACAAAATTGCTTATATCCATGGTAATAGTTAGGTCATTATTACCTTCAGAAATTGTTATTTTCTGTTTTTTGGTTTTATAACCTAGATAAGAGAATATCAGATCATATTCTCCTGTTTTACCAAATGTAAGTGTAAAATTACCTTCAATATCCGTTTGGGTGCCAGAATTAGTATGCTTATTAAAGATGTTTACTCCAATTAACGGTTCGTTAAGTGTATTGATTACAGTTCCTTTTACACTGTATTCTTGTGAATACATAGTAAAAGTTGTCAATAAAAGAAATAATATAGTGTATTTGTTTTTCATTTTATTTAGATTAATTTAAAATAATTTCGTGCAAAATTATTTTTATTTTTGATAATGTCAAAACTATTTAGAGTAATTCTAAATAACTTTAACATTTTCGAATTTTTATAGTATTGACACTATGGTTTTTACCATTACTATATCAAATTGTAGCATATTGAGCATCATCTGATAGTGTAAACTAAATGTTATAAATGCTATTGGAAAAACTTAATTGTCAGAATTGATTTAGAAAAAATAAACAACTAATTTATAAACAATAGACTAAGTAAATTCAGTATAGGTTAAGGTGAGTTGAATGGAGAGCATACAAGATATTTTGACTCTAATTTATGAATACAAAATCAAAAAAACACCCAATAGTATTCCTAGTAATGGTAGTAACTTCTTTCGTTTATTTTTTTCTTTAAAAATCAGTCCACCGACAACAACAGCAATAAGTATTTGACTACGTTTTATAGCAGATAACAACATGATTAGTGCATCAGGGTCTTGCAAAGCCTTAAAATAAAAATAATCGGCGGCTTGTAATAAAACCCCCACAGCAATAATAGTCCAACGAAATGTAAATGCTTGACGTTTTTCAGCATACGGAAACCATGTAAACGCTAAGATAACTAGCAAAATTAGTAGGGTATATAAACAAAACCAAAATTGCAAAGTTTGTGGGTTTAAATGTAAATTTTGAATTAAAAATTTATCATATAAACCACTACTAGCTCCTAAAAAAGTAGCTCCAATAATAGCAAAGACCCATTTATTTCGTTTAAAATAAATACCTTCCTTTTTTCCAATTCTAGCATACAACATCACTGAAAAGATAATTAAGAAAAAACCAATCCATTGATACATATTAGGACTTTCTTTATAAATTACAATGGCACCGATAAAGGTGAAAAAAGGACCCGCCGAGCGTATTGGTGTCACAATGGTAATGGGCAAATGTTTTAAAGCTTGATACGCTAAAACCCAAGAACTAGCCATGATAGCAGATTTTATAAAAATAAAACCATGGGTTTGTAGATCGATGTTCTGAAAATTATACCCTTTACTTAATGCATAATCTGGATAGAAAATAGAGAATAGATAAAACGTAGTAATACCTAAAAATCCACTCAAAATAGTACCAAAAAGTACCGGAAACACTTCATTTCCTTGTACTGCATGTTTTTTACATAAATTATGTAATCCCAAAAAAAGTGCCGCCAATAGGCCTAAATACATCCACATGCCGCGAATATAGTTTTTTAAGCCATTTTTTAATTAAAATAGAGAGTAATTTTTCGTGAGTAGTAGATAAGTAAAAGAAAACTCAGAACCAAATACTCATTTTTAAAATTATACTGAAAATGAATTGAAGAGGTATTTAATACCATCAAACAAAAAGCTACAATATGCTTTTTTAAGTATTATTGTCAATAAGGTTTATATGTTGTTTTAGAACAAAAACCTTTTGGGTACTATTGATCAGATGTAATTGTGGGGCATGTTCTTGTTCAGCCACTCTTTAGTATTTATTAGTGTAATGAAAAAGTGAGCATAACAAAGATGCATTATGAAAACAGTTGCTTTTTAACCGCCTCAAAATACCGCGTACTTACAGGTATGTTAACACCATGAATGGTTACATCATTACCAACTAAAGAAGTAACTGCATTTTTATTGATAATATAAGAACGATGTACACGCATAAATAATGATTCTGGTAAACGGGCTTCCAACGATTTTAAAGTTTGATGACTCATTATTTTTTTATCACTTGTATAAAAAACAACATATTCACTATCACTTTGAATATATAAAATATCGGTAAGTTGTAGCTTATAGTAGTCATAACCAGATTTTACGGTAATAAACGTATCTGTATTACTTTTTATTTCTATTCTATTAACAGCTTGTAAAAAACGCTCAAAAGTAATTGGCTTTAAAAGATAATCTAACGCATTTAATTTAAATCCATCTAATGCATACTCAGAATAGGCTGTTGTAAAAATAATTTTGGTGCTTGGCGGTATTAGCTTTGCAAATTCAGTACCCTTCAAATCAGGCATTTGTATATCTAAAAAAACTATATCAATTTGTTGTTTATGAAGTATTTCCATTGCATCGACCGGACTATCAAAAGAGTCAATCAATTCTAAAAATTTCGTTTTATCTATGTATGTTTTCAGCAATGTTCTTGCCAATTCCTCATCATCTATAATGATACTTTTAAACATTGTTAGGTAGTTTTAGTGTTAAATTTACATCGAAAACACCATCGGTTGTATTAATGTATAATTGATGTTTTTTAGGATACAAAATAGCCAATCTTTTTTTGACATTTTCCAAGCCAATGCCTCCAACCATATCTTTTTCTTTAGGTGAGTTCGGAAAACTATTTTGTATTGAAAAATGAACCGTTGCAGTCGTTGCTGTTAAATAAATATCAATAAAACTATCTTTTTCTTTTTCAATAGAACTGTGCTTAAAAGCATTTTCTATAAAAGGAATAAACAGCATCGGAGATAATTGAACAGAATTGTTTTCTAATGAAATATTGGTTGTAATAGCAAGTGGTTTACTACTTTTTAAGCTAAATAATTTTATGTAGTTTTCAATATAAGATACTTCTTTATGTATGCTTACTAAATGTTGTTCACAATCATATAAAACATAGCGTAACATATTGGATAAATGACTAATACTTTGTTGTGTTTTAGGTGAATTTGTTACTGATAAACTATAAATATTATTAAGGGCGTTAAATAAAAAATGTGGGTTTATCTGAGATTTCAATAATTTCAACTCTGTTTGTAATTGTTCATTCTTATTCTGGATTGTTTCTTTTTCTTTTTCCATGGCAAAATTAACGCTTTCTACCACTGTTGCTAAAATAAAAGAAAACCCTAACATTAGGGTGTGGTTTAAATAACGTGAAGGTTTGCGTGGACCTGGCCTCATGTTTTCTAACATTAAATTCGGAATTTCTGGTAACGGAAAAATGATAATAATTAAAAAGGCAATCCCTATAGTTAGTATACTCCCTAATATGATAAACTGCACAAGCTTTTTCTTAAACAGTAATTTAGGAACAAGATAGATAACCGTTACTATCGTAAAAATGCTCTGGGCTACAAAAATACCAAATGCTTCCAGTATAAATACCCACTTCCCAAATTGCGAAGTCCCCATAATCATTGCAAGAATTAGCCAAAGAAGTAGTTGTAGTAAAATTCGATTTTGTTTGCTCATAGTACAAATTAAACTAAAATAAATAAATTATATCAATAATTAATGACTCGAAACAATGGTTATAATCACTTTTAACTGAATGTGATACTGCATTCACTTAAAAATTTCCTTCATTTACTGAAAACCCAAAATATACATTAATCTAAATCCCATCTTTGATGTCATATAGTGAGACACAAATTTTAAGATATGAGACCCAATAGATGTAAAACAAGAATGGTTGTAGTGATCTTCTTTTTCTTCGGAATAGTAAGTTTAAAAGCACAATCTAACCAACGACAACGGCAAAAACCACCAACGTTTGATGAGCTATTGAAACGAATGGATACTAACAACGACAATAAACTTTCAAAAGAGGAAGTAAAAGGGCCTTTACAAAATCATTTTTCAAAAATTGACACTAATGAAGATGGGTTTATTTCAAAAACAGAATTTGCAAAAGCTCCAAAGCCCAAAGAAAGGAGTCAACGCTCAAGAAGATAATAGACAGTTGTTTAACTTTAATTAATATTTAATTATGAAAAAATCAATTTTTAACATAACTCTCTTAGGTACATTCACTTTACTTATTTTCTCATTGAGTTATATATCGTGCTCTAACGATGAAGAAACCACGGTAGAAGAAGTAGACAGTGCAAATCATGTTTTTAATGCCGAGTTATTAAATGGAGATAATATGTTAAGTTCCGTTGAGTTGGTAAATGCTACGTTAACAGATGGAACAACAGCCCAATGCTATAAATTAGTATTTAAAAGCAATCCCGTAGAAAATGGCCCCTATTGTCCGGAAACAATTGATGATATTGCTGGAATTGGAATTTATGATGGGGCTACGAATGCTGGACTAAACGTTTTAAATGCCGCTTTTTGGAATGCCATGGAAGCTGACGGGTATGATATTGTAGATTCAGATGGAAACATTAGAATTGCTGATCCAGGTAGCGGAGCGATGCCATCGGGTTCTAGCTGTTTAGAGGCTACACCTAATAATGATTTAGAATTAACGTATCTGATTCCTGCAGTTCCCAAAATAGGTACATCGGTAAATCAAATTGATGTGGTAGAGCATGTAGGTATATCGTATCATGGAATCCCTTTAACAGGAAATCCACCATCAGTAGTAAACGGCCCTCCTGGCATGAGTAGCGGTACGTCTGCGAATGCTGCTATTCCTGCTATCGACCCTTGTGGTGGGCATATGGATCCATTTGGCTATTATCATTTACATTTTGCTCCTGCTGAAATAAATAAAGTATTTGAAGCCTATGATATTACCGAGGTGAGTTGTACAAATTTTACACAAAGTGAGGTCGCTTTTGTTGGTTTTTCTAAAGATGGATACCCTATTTATGCGTCTAAAGATGAAAACGGAACATTGCCTTCTGATTTAGACGAATGCCAAGGGCATACTGGAGCAACCCCTGAGTATCCTGATGGGGTCTATCATTATCATGCTTCTAATTCGTCGGCTCCTAATCTTCCTACTTGTTTAAAAGGAGTATCAGCAGAAGATTCTTTAACCTATCAATAATAAAATGAAAAAGCTATTGGTATTAACAGCATTGGTGTTTGGTATGTATACTACTAACGCTCATAATCCAGAAACCGCCTCCGTATTAGTAAAACCTATTGGAGGAATATGGGTAATGCAAGTATCATTTGCACAAGCAGGGGTACACAACGCCCTTACTAAGGCATATCCAGATATGAATTGGAATACGATAAGTACCCAAGAGTATAAAAGAGTATTTATAAAGTATTTAAAAAGAAGTGTTAACATGAGCATTGATGGTACCAAAGTGACATTGGCATCCGGTGGAATTAAATTAGGAAACCATCAAACCGATGTTAAATTTTTAATTCCCGATTTTCCGACAGCATTTAAACAATTGAGAGCAAATATTACGATGCTTGAAGAGAATGCAAATCAACATACGGTAGTTACGTTTCAGAATGAAAATAGTGAAAAATCAGTTAGAAAAATACTAAACGCTAAAAATGGTTATTTAATGAGTTTTAACAATACTTCTCAAGGGTATAAATTACTAGGGAATCAACGAACAAACCAATTCAATTTTGGATACCTATTTTCTGTTTTCGGAATTCTTTGTACAGGAGGTTTATTACTTTTTATTTATAAGCAAAAAAAGAAATCAATTCTCAATCTAGTAACACCATAAATAGTGGTTCACCTCAAATAAACTGGAGGTTTTCCTATATGATAATTAGTGTATAAACTGTTAATTTACAACTTGTTAGACTGTATTTTTGTGGCTACAATTTGCAATTTGTAGTAAAAATTAATAACATTTAAATTAACAAAACAATGAAAATTGATGAAAACACAAAAGAAGTCATAAGCAATGAAGTAGCATTTGAAGAGTCATTTGATGGAGTTCAAACAAATTCTGAAAATGAGTTTACTGAATTTACAGATGAAAATAACGAGGAAGCTACCTTAGATGATTATCAAGAAGTAAGCAACGAAAGTGAAACAAAACAAGAGGAAAATAGGGACAGTGAAGATCCTTTTGAAGGAGGTTATTCAGCAACGAATGAAACGGTTGCTGTGAGCGCTGAAGAAGATACTTTAGAAAAAATATCAGGATATGATTATTCGGTGGTTGACACAGAAGAAAGTGGATATGAAAATAGTGAAAAAAAGGCGTTAAATGCCTATTATGGAAGTTATGGTGATACAGACCTAGCTGAATTAATGCGTACGGAAAGCGGTCAGAAAATGGTGCAAGAAGTTGTTATTGGTAAAGATGATCGCAAAAAAATACACGGTACTACAAAATATCCTTGGCGAGCTATTTGTTCTTTAAAAATTAAGGCCAAAGATGGTACCAATTGGATAGGAACAGGTTTTTTTATAGGACCACGTACCGTTATTACTGCCGGACATGTGGTATATATGCACAAACATGGCGGATGGGCAAAAAGTATAGAAGTAATTCCTGGTCGAAATGGCACTAGTAAGCCTTATGGTTCCTCTACGTCTAGCCATTTTCATTCAGTAAAAGGATGGACAAAAAGCAAAAAGAGGATCAATGATTATGGTGCTATAATTTTACCTAAAAATAATAAATTAGGAAACACAGTAGGGTATTTTGGTTATGCTAATTATAACTTTTTTAGCCTATTAGGATTAAAGGTGAATTTATCTGGATACCCTGGTGATAAGCCTAGTGGAACACAATGGTGGCATTGTAGACGAATTAAGTTGGTTACTCCAAGAACATTGATCTATAATATTGATTCTGCCGGTGGACAAAGTGGTTCTCCTGTTTGGAAATATAAAAATGGAAAACGTTATGCTGTTGGAATTCATACCAATGGTTCTTCTCTCGGAAATTCAGCAACTAGAATAACGTCTGCGGTGTTTAAAAACCTTAAGAACTGGAAAAACAAGTATAAATAGAATATTTTGTATGTAACAAAACGCAGATTGTCTAAAAAGATGTCATTGAAAATATAGATAACGTTATTCATAACCTTTCAGACAATCTGCGTTACCTATAATGAAGTATATTATATTAGTTTATAAACTAAAAATCAGGGTCAAGTTTGTTGTAGTTTTAAAATACTCTTTACAATTTACTACAGATCTTTTTATATCTTACCATTATGAATATAATTACTGGAAAAATTATTGACAAATTCACAAAAACTCCAATTGCTGAAGCAGCAGTTATGCTAAACAAAAACAAGGACTCATCTACAGATATCGCTCAGCTAAGTAATGACAAAGGAGAATTCAAATGAATAGACTTAGATGTTGGTATATACTCACTTCAAGTAGTTGCCGATACCTACAAAAGTAAAGTAGTCCATTTTGAATGCACTTTAGAAAGTAAAATAAACCTAGTAATACCGTTAGTTAAAAAGCAATGAAGTTGGCTACGTTTAGTGATTTTTAAAATGTCGTAATGTTATCTAAAAACATGTATGTTAGTTTTTTACATGATGCAATTTGAAGTTACGTTGCATGTACATGATAAACACGTACAATCTTATTACGAAGAATCTGATGTTTTCTATATTGATATTGATCTTTGAGTTAGTGAGAGTAAACCTAACAAGTTTATCGAAGTATAAACAAGCTTTTAGTCGTATCACCATCGTAAATGTATTGTATTAGGCTGTTTAGAGTGGAGCACTATAAAGGTAAAGAAGCAGAAGTTTCAAATTATGTATTAAAAAATAGACACAATAGGTATACCTATTGTGTCTCTCCCTTTTAAATAACGTTAGTTAATTAAATTGCTGGGACATCTGCCATAGATCTTGACATTTTTAACTTACCGCTTTTGGCATTTACCAATTCAACACTTGAATTTGAGTAATATCCAATTTCTATATCCTCTGTAGTTTCTAATAAGTTACTTTTTTTTCCTGCTCTCATAACGGCATCAATTCCTAACCTCCAAAAATGATGACCTTTATAAGTAGGGTTGTAATTAACTGCAGTTGAACCGATTAAATATGCCTTATACTTGATACGTACTTTCATTGTTCCTCTACTGGCCATTAATTTAGCTGTTACGGCTTCACCTGGATCCAATTCTACAGTAACTCCAGATGAAGATCCAACAGTAAAAGATTTTGCTTCAGAACCTCCAGTTCCCCATGACTCTTCATATGATAAAGATGTTTCTCCGCCTCCTCCGGCGCCTAAAAATGAAACATCATATTTAAACTTTTGCCCAACAGATATCTTTTTTGTATTGCTCCAATTTGACGAAACAGTATTGTTCACAGACTCTGTAATGTCTACTTTAAAGCTTCCCTTAATAGAACTATTATTTTTAAACTCTTGAGTCTTAACAATTACTGGCTCAGAAGATATTCCTATTATTTTTGCACTTTCAACAACCAATACAGTCTGTACTTGAGGCCAACTATATTTCTTATATAGATCTCCCCATGGTGTATCGCTATGTAAATAAGCATCATTCGGAGATTTTCCAAAGTAATCGTTTACACTGTCTTTAAGTTCTTTATCTCCAATATTAAAAGTAGTCTTCTCCTCATCTGTTATAACATGCTGTACATAACCACTTGCATTTACACTTGAAGTTGCTTGATTATATCCAGCAACAATATCTAATTTTATTCCCATAATTAAATTATTTTTTTTGCTTACTCTAAATAGGATTTTCAGCTAGCTCCTTTGAAATCAAAACCTGATAGTAGCTACTCAATCAAATATGTTGTTTTGATTTCGAAAAAAAATCTTATTGTACCATAAGTTTTTATATTTTATTATTCATAATATTTAACAATTTAAAATTATAGAACTAATGAGGTGAATTTGGAAAAAAGATCATAAGCGTTTAATATTTGTATCCAAAAGCATGAATCTGAGGTGTAAAAGAAGAAAAAGGGCTCATAACTAAGAATATAACCTGCTGATAAACCATTGCTATATGCTTTATTGACTGATTGATCTATAGCGATACATATGATGTAATTCTTTTGTTTATAGTTGTTTATAACGGCTTTTTTTAATGGAATTCATTGTGGTTTTTAAAATTAGACACCTTCCTTTTGTGTGCTATTAGCATTTTGAAGATCTTTTTATTTTGGGTGCAAAAAACACACAAATTGATACAAATCATTTTTTAATTGCATAAAATCACTTAAATCCTAGATGCAATAATTATGAAAAGAATGGAATTTTTGTACAGATTTACATTGGGCACAATTACAACCGTATAAATACACTTCGTTAACTGTGTCTTCTCAGTCTTGTTTTGATAACCATTAATACGATTTATAGATACATATTTCGTAAAAAGGTATTGAATTATTTTAAGTTAGTTTAAGGCATAAAACTTTAGCATAGCCAAGCTATGGTTAAGTTTTATAACGCAAAAATAGCTACAAAAGAAATAACAGATATGCGAAATATTTATTTATAAATCGTATAACTAGTAGGAGGGATGCAAAAAACTGATTATTTGTATGAAAGAAGATAGACTATGATAATGCCACCAATATGTTGATGAATTTTAACATATCATAACAAAGCAAATAATTATATTTGGCTATCTTTGATTAGTTAAGTTTTTGAATTGTAGTAAATTAATACTTATTAGACATGAATGTTTAATGGTGAAAACTGCGTGTTTGTTACAAGTAGAACCTGTGGCCATCCATTGCATAAATATACCGTTATATGATTTGAAGTTAGGGTAAAATCAAATGTTGATTTTTTCTTTATTTAAAGTAATAAAGCCTTAGCTAATGGTTTCTTTTTCTAACGAAGAAGAAAGGAAAAAGAAGCGTTTTACCAAGATCATTTTAATTTGTAAATGGTATTAATTACTAAGGTTGTTTTAACTATGAAAAAATAAAACAACCATCCTATTCAGTTTTATGTTGTTTATCCAAATCAGTACTAACGCGACTAATCTTACTACTAAAGTTTAGCATTCATAAATAACATATTAAAATGAAAAGTATAAAAACAATTTTTATTGTTCGAGTTTTAGTATTCCTTGCATATTTTGCTGTGAATACCTTTAATGGTTTTGGTATGGTAAAAGGTAATATATCAATTACCCATACCGATAAAACTTCTTGGCAAATTGATTATCAATTTGACCAACCCGTAATTGGAATCATGACAGGGCCAGAGACTAAAGGCTATCATGATTCTTTTTGGAGTATGCCTAAAGGATTTTATTTTGTTAAAGATGAGTCAGGATATTCGTGGTTAGAAAAAGAAGTTAGAAGCTCCTTCAAAGACGTCACTATTATTGCTAAGACTTATGACAAAATGGTATATTATGCTCCTCAACCCTTTATACGGCCGTCTTTACTTGGATTAGATAATATGAGATGGATAAACGAAGGAGATGCTGAAATAATTAGTCTTGTCGGTTTGAAGCGTCTCGGAATGCTATCTGAAAAAGATTTTAATGACTATCTGAATGAATACCTCGTAGAAAGTATTAAGGAATTGAAGGAAATAAGTTTAGAAACGCCCCATACCAATGGATTTTCACAGTTAAATTATAGCGCGGGTACTATTCTTGTTTTCGCTATTTGTAAAGCAACAGAGCAAGACGGAGAATTGAATGATATATTTGACCTAAATCGTGAACTTGCTAAAATCAGTAACGATTCTTTGACTCAATCCCCTTATGATTGCTTGAGATCAGTCTATCCTAAACTTGGAATTAATAAGAAAACTATTAACGGCATAGAGCATTTTATTACTACTAAACATGAGAATCCGAAAAATGCTTACATAGAGCTTTTCAATTTAACAGCTGTTGAATATGAAACTAGAGCAGATAGTTTATTTGTAAAATCATAAAAGAACCAATATACATGCCAATACTAATGGAGTGAATCGCTCCGCCATACTGCTACTGATTTTTAATTATTACAATATCGATAAAAAAGACACCTAGCTCGTTGGTTGAGCTTTATTCTAAAAATTTATGAATATGATGAATATTAAAGACACAGGATTAATTTTAGTTGATGTACAAGGAAAACTAGCAAGAATGGTTTTTGATAGCGAAAAATTGATCACTAATATTGAAAAATTAATTAAAGGATGTCAAACTCTTAAGATTCCTATTGTTTGGCTTGAACAGTACCCAGAAGGACTAGGGAAAACCGTTCCTGAATTGTCAGAATTATTAAGTACACAAGAACCAATTCATAAATACTTTTTTAATGCATTGCATGAGGAAAAAATGGAAAATGAAATTATCAAACTAAATAAACGAAACTGGTTAGTATGTGGAATAGAGGCTCATATATGTGTTTATCAAACGGTTTTAGGCTTACAGAGGAATAATTATCACGTTGAAGTTGTAGCAGATTGTATATCAGCTAGAAAAAAAGAAAGCATAGATATTGCCCTGCATAAGTTCACAAATAAAGGGATTAACATAACTAATATAGAAATGTGTTTATATGAACTCATGAAACACTCAAAACGGAAAGAGTTTAAAGAAATTTTGTCTTTGATAAAATAGATTACACTTACTAAAAATATAGTATACCGATAGACCAAATTCATACATATAAGTAACTGATAAGCTTACAGTAAGAGAGGAAATGGGGTTTCAATAGTGTGAGTAATGAATACATTTAATTTCTTAAAAATAGGGCTACCGCTATAGTCCATGATGAACACTTATGTTTTTTCTAGTAAACCCCATAGATTAATGCCTATCTATTTTTTGGTGGATTTTCTTAAGTATCGTTAGCAAAACATTTTTTATAAAGTTTTTCTTTTTTACACATGATATTTAATTTTGATTGATAAATTTAAGTATTTTTAGCTTGTTGAAAAAAGCCTCTGAAGTACAGAGCTTAGTTCAACACTTATAACCGCAATTATGGCGTATTTGACTAACTAGCGTTAGTCAGTTTTTAATCTGAAAATTAAGTAACTTTAAACCCATAACTGACAATGATATCATCTGTAAAATTAAGAACTAAAGAATATGAATAACGAGGAACTAATACATAAATTTTATACAGCATTTGCTAAGGGTAATTTTGAAGATATGATTAGTTGTTATCATGAGGATATTACTTTCATGGATCCAGTTTTTGGGAAACTACACGGAATTAGAGCATTTAAAATGTGGGAAATGTTACTCTCCATACGAACAGAGAAAACAAAAATCAGTTTCAATAATATAAAAGAATTTGATGATCAGGGTATTGCCAATTGGGAAGCAGCATATGTGTTTGGACCCAAAAAAAGAGAGGTAGTAAACAAAATTAAAGCCAATTTTAAATTTAAAGATGGTAAAATAATTGAACATATTGATACGTTTGATTTTTGGAAATGGTCGAGACAAGCAATGGGGCTGAGTGGATATTTAATGGGGTGGACTCCATATATGAAGAATAAAATTCAAGTAGTTATTAATGGAAAATTAAATAATTTTATCAAACGAACAACACCTAATAAATAAGAAACCCTAGTAAAACGGGGTTTATACGATACCCATAAACATTTGAAAAAGAATCATGAATAACGTAAAGGAAATTGCAACTCAATCTTATTTAGGGGATAGAATTGTAGCTGGAATTGTTGATTATACAATCATTTTCGCTTTTTTCTTTAGCTATGTATACCTATTCGGAGAGCCTAACAATGATGGTAGTTATGCAGTAAATGGATTATCTGCGCTAGTACCAGTGATGTTTTGGGGAATAATGACTATTGGGTTTGAACAATGGTTTGGGGCTACTCCTGGAAATTCATTGGTTAGGTTAAAACCTGTTTCCTTGCTTGATAATGGTGGTAAATTGTCTTTTAGTCAATCCTTTAAAAGACATTTAGCTGATCCTATTGACATGTTTTTCTTTGGTCTAGTTGGCATTATTACTATTAAAAACTCGGATAAAAATCAAAGAATTGGAGATGTTTGGGCAAATACAACTGTGGTAAAGAAGTCTGATTTTAAAAATTAAAAACGATTTATAAATGAACTGTCTAGTTTTATTAGTCTTTTCAAAGAGTAACTAATACGGATTAGACCTATTTAAATCGTAAAAATGGTTATATAAACTATTCGCTATAATACAAAGTATAATGAATTATAACAATAAAAAATTTAGACCAATTTCCATTTCTGAAAATGGAGAAATCTCAGATGAAATCCTATTCGAATATAAACAGAAAGGAAATATTATTAGCTCGACATACAGTGGAGGACACATTCAAATAGGCCATTTAATTGGATTAGTAGATAAAAGTGGGCAAATTGAAATGCGCTATCACCAAATTAATTCAAAAGGAGAATTAATGACCGGGATTTGTTTTTCTAAACCTGAAATTATGAAGAATGGAAAAGTACGATTGTATGAAACTTGGCAATGGACTTCAGGAGATAAATCAAAAGGAAATTCAATACTTCAAGAAATATGATACTTGAAGTAGCAGTGCTAAATGTAAAACAAGGTTTACAGGATAAATTCGAACAAGACTTTGCTTTAGCAAGTAAGTATATTAGTTCAATTGAAGGATATATAGAACATACACTACGTAAATGTCTTGAATATGAAAATCAATATATCTTGTTAGTCGATTGGGAAAATTTAGAAAGTCATGAAATAGGCTTTAGAAAATCTGAAATGGAAGGAATTATTACATGATTATTATGATCCATTCCCTACGGTTGAACATTATGAAATAATATTTGAAAATAACATAAATAAAAAATAACACTGTTAAACTAAATTATAAGTAGTCTTGTCGGTAGAGATATTTTCACGAAAACGAGGTAACAAGTTTTGATATTATATTAGTACATTATTTATGAATAGACCCAATTTTAAATTGCATAAAATCACGTATATTTATACCTTTTGTGATTTAAAATGGACGTAAAATAAAAAGGGGTATTATGGTAATTTTAATTTACAATGATATTAAACCCTATATGCACTAGTTGTGAAAAGGGAATTTTTGCACAGATTTCTGTTGTGAACAAGCGAAATGAAAATAAAAACATGAAACAAACATTTAAGAATAGATTCAAAAAAATAATTTTTTGGCTACTAATTTTATTTGCCATTTTATTCATTTTCAGGTTAATATATGGTTATACTAAAACCTTCGATAATACAACCCATCAAACCCGGTTTTTTGATAACCTTTCTAACTCAAAGAAAAATTATGCTACCAAAAGATATGAGGTAAAATCAAGTACGGCCAATCAATCTGCAGTAAAAATTGACCAGAAGTATGAAAAAATTGCAGAGATTAAAACGAAATCGTCAAATTTTGAAGAAGAAGAGAAGTCTTCAAGAACAACAATTAAAAAGTTGGATGCTCTAATTCAGTTTGAACAAAAAAGCGGTAATAAAGGTTATCGAAAATTGAATTTAGTAATTGGTGTACCCCCTGAAAATTTTGAAGCGCTATACAATCAGTTAATAACGATAGGAAGGGTACAGGCGAAACAAATAACAAAAAAAGATAAAACCAACGAATACAAAGAACTCAATGCTAAAAAGCAGTCATTAGAGAAAATAAGAACTTCCTTAATCCAATTAAAATCAAAAGGTGGTAAAATAGAAGAATATATGGGATTGGAAAACAGAATTCTTGAAATTGAACATCAACTTCAAGGACTTGGAGTAAGTCTTGGTGATTTTGATGATGAAAATGAATTTTGTACCGTGAAGTTTTCCCTTCTAGAAGGCAAAGAGATTAAAATAGGAGTGATGCAATGAGTAAAGGTGGCATTAGAATGGACGGTTAAAATTTATTTACGACTTATGGCTTCCTTCTTTTTCTTGACCTTAGCAGCCTATTTTACACTACTAGCTATAGATAAATTAAAATTTTTTGAACAATTATTAAACAAAAGAGATTAAACCCAATGTCTAGAGCAATGACGTGAACGTATATCGAATTTGATGTATAGTACAGCAATTAAATATCTCTATGTATTGTACTAAACAAGGAATATTTAGAGTTGGTATGTGGTATTAGCAGTACTGCAAAATGGAAATTTTAAAAAGAAAAATGAATGAATAATACTAAATCATTACAAGAAACCCAAGGAATTCTATCTGTGGGTTATATTTATTTGATCGTAATGGGTATTTTAAACGAAACCCTTTATTATAACCAAATCGGAATTGATATTTTAAATTACTCTAATATATTAGATGTACTAATTAGCCCGATTTCTCATATAACCTCCAGTATATTAAGTATAGGGGTTTTCTTAGTAATACTCTTTATTGTTTTTATGTTACCTAAATTTCTAGTAAAAAAGAAAGACACCAATTGGTTTAAAAAATCATTTAAACTAGAGACCGATTTAACAGTGAAACAAATAGAGTCCAGTCTTTTAGGTACCTTCATGTTTATGATTTCGATTGGTTTATTTGGGTTCTATGTGGGTACTGGAATTGGAAAAGGCGTTAGATTATCAAAAAAAATAGAAAATGGAGAAATTAAGTATAACGACCAATTGAAATTCATTAATGGTGACAATGCTAACGTTGAAATCGTTGGAACAAATAGCAGCTATATTTTTTATTTAGTAAAAGAGAGTAATTCAGTACAAATAACCCCAATTAGCGGAATACTAAAAAGTATCGAAAACAATAAATAAATACAATACTCCATAAAAAATAAAAATGACGCACCAATATTGGTCAAAATGCATAATAACGTTTTATTACGGCAGTTTTAATTCGCAAACGATATAACTATTTATAAATGAATCGATTGTTTAATTTTTTTATGTTATTATTTCTGATATCCTGTCAACAAAATGAAATAGATATTGAAAGGATCGTTAAAATAGGGAATAAACTTACTCAATTTGAATTTTCTACAACGGTTGATAAACAGATTTCGGATATTGTAATTATCGGAAAAGGTTTAGGCAAACAAATAACTGAATTACAAAAAAACACTACCAAATTGGAGGTACAGATTAAAGAAGGTGATTTTGAAAGTCCATTTGGAAATGATCAAGCAGATGTAATTCTGATACTAAAATCCGATGATAAGAATATTGGAATTAGACTTAAATATGATAAAATTATCGACCAATATCATATTCTGGGCTGGAAAACTTTGGATAGTATTTAAATGTATATTGAAAGTAAATATAATAGAGTAACCATGAATATTTAACTACAATTATTACCGCATTTAGTCGGTGTTTTCAAAGGTTTATAGACATAATAAATTAGCAAATACACTTTCGTATTCTCAGGTCGTGTTCATTCGAGATCTTATTGTTATTGATGATTTTACTGAAAACCTGAGATCCAGATAATTTTACTTTAATCTTTTTAAAAATCAGCTAGTCACTCCGGAAAAACATAATGACACCATATCTTTGCAACTAAGATTGTGTTTTATACTGATTGGAATTTGGAATTACCTCTTAGTTTCCTTTCACTTATTGACAGGTTTCAAATAATCATCGGTACCAAATGTAATATTACATTGGCAATGCATCATTTATTTCACATAATTTTATAATTTAGCGATTAGTGATACTTAGTAAAGTGATTGTAAAACAAAAAAATAAATGCTTGAAATTTTTTTTAATAGAATAAAGATAACTGAAGAGGAATTAAAAAATGCCATTATCAATGATGCATATATTTCTGATCATAAAAAAGGCGATATTTTAATTAAAAAAAATGAATATATAAAAGTATTAAAAATTGTTTTAAAAGGAAAAGTCAGAGTATTTCAAGAAAAAGATGATCGACAAATACTGATATATTATTTAAATGGTTTTGAAACCTGTACACTTTCTTTGTCTGCATGTTTTCAAGATTGTAAAAGTACTGTAAAAGCAATCGTAGAAGAAGAAACTACAATTTTAAATATTCCAGTACGTTTTGTAAAAGATTGGTCTTTTAAATACAAATCATGGCATAATTTTACGATAAACACCTTTTCCGAAAGTTATAACATACTAATGACTAACTTTTCAGAATTGGCCTTTAATAACCTAAAAAAACGTATCTTAATGTATATTAGGGCAGAGGCTAATGAGCAAAATCATGATACTATTGGTATGTCTCATCAAAGATTAGCGAGCGAGTTTGGTACCACAAGAGTTGTTATTTCTCGATTACTTAAACAACTTGAAAAAGAAAATCTACTACAATTAGGACAAAAACAAATTCGGATTATTAGATAATATTAATGACTTGTATCTTTTGATACAGAAACTTAATGCTACTTGTGTATAATTTTACATACAACATTAAAATAATATGTCATGATTTTAAAAAAATTATCAATCTTAATATTCACATCGTTTTTTATCGTTGGATGTAATTCACAAGAAAAAAACAAACATAATTCGGACACACATGCACATAAAGAAGATAATCCATATATACATAAAGGCCTTCCAACTATAGATGTGCTATATACTGGTTATGTGAAACCTATTGAAGGAAAAACTTTTTTACCAGGAGCAAAACCAGATGGAGCAAGAAAAGTAGCAAGTACGATATCGCTTATTAGAACAAAGGACATGATTATGATTACAGACCCCGGAATGACAGCTGAAGGTGATTGGGATACTATCATTCATACCCTTAAAAACTTAGGAGTGAATAGAGAAGATGTAACTCATATTTTCATTAGTCATCATCATCCAGACCACAATGCAAAAGTAGGGGTGTTTCCTAATGCAATTATTGTAGACTTTTGGGCAACTTATAAAAATGATAATTGGAATGATCATCCAGATAAATATGAAATTAGTGAAGGTGTACTTGTGATTAAAACACCTGGACATACTCATGAAGATGCCAGCCTGTTGGTTGAAACAAAAGAAGGTAGTTATTTATTGACACATATGTGGTCGAATGAGCAGTTTGGTCCAGAAAAAGGCTCTATAGCACAAGACCAAGAAACGTTAGATAAAAACAGAGCAGAATGGGTAAAACAAGTAGATTGGATTGTTCCTGGCCATGGTAAAATGTTTAAAAATCCTAAAAAAATAGAGCAAACAACCGCAGAAAAAGAAGTAATAAAAGCAAGTAATAACTGGATTAAAAACTTTAATAAAGGAAATGTAGATTACTGTGTAAATGCATATACAAATGATGCTGTTATGAATGCTAAACCATTTGGAACATTTAAAGGACACAAAGAAATTGATGAATTTTGGAGACCTTTCGTTGCTTCTGGTGCAAGTTTTTTAGTATATAGAAATACATTGGTTAAAGAGGTTAGCTCAACCGTAGTTCATGTATCATCAAATTGGAGTATGAATGTTGGTGAAGGTATAATTACAAAAGAAGAATGGGTAAAAGAGAAGGACGGTGTTTGGCGACTGAAAGATGATCATTTTGAAGTGGTAAAGCAATATAAATAAACAAAACGTATACAATTAATGAAAGTAAGATAGCCAAGAGGTCATCTTACTTTTTTGTGAATATATTTAAACATTTCAAATAGTTGTTTATGAAAGAAGTATTATACGATTTACAGATAAATATTTCGTATTAAGGTATTGAATTATTTTAAGTTAGTTTAAGGCATAAAACTTTAGCATAGCCAAGCTATGGTTAAGTTTTATAACGCAAAAATAGCTGCAAAAGAAATAATAGATATGCGAAATATTTATTTATAAATCGTATTATACCTGCAAATACGAGTGACCTCATAAATATCGATTTAAAATATATTTCCAAACTGAAAACGCTACAAAATCAAACATTCCGTTTACTTTTCCATGTTAACCATAGCAATGCTATGCTGAAAATGATAAAGCACTTGTTTTATGGTGTTGTTAACTCTCATTATGAAGTTCTAATGTATAATCGGGTTAAAATATTCAAGAGTATATATAACGGTATTTTCTTCTATAGCAAACTCTGCTAAGGTTTTTATTAAGATAACCTAACGTTTTTAGATCTAAAAAATTAGTCAAACCCACATTAATGATGACAGTTGGAGTACACTCAAGACGTTATTATCATGGATGGTTCCTGCTAACAACAACCTCTCGATTTCCTTCGAGAAAACATTATTTTCCATTTAACACGTTGAAAAGATGGGGAAAGCTACTTTTTAGATCGTATTTTTAACAACCAAATTAGCGGGTAACTTGTACTATTATCCACATTAAATTATACCAGTTATTGTTTGAATTTACTGTACAAGAAAATGGTATTAGCTAAATTTTCTTTACATAACTACGCTTAAGTAAAACTATGTAACATCTATTTTACCACTCATAACATTTATGTAACCACTTATTTCATTTCCATTAAATACTGCACAAAGTCACCATTATTTTACTTGAAGAAAGCATTATAAACTAATAATGTTAATTAATCATAATTCAAAATTATATAAAAATGGAAAGTTACGGATTTGAAATAGAATTTTGCACACACGACAGCAGTTTCCTTGGGTATACGCATGTAGAAGTAGCGCAAATACCTATGGTAGGACTAGAAATAATTCCAGATTCTAAAGGTGGACCTATTCCTCTTAAATTGGAAACTGATTCTGGTAATGTATTGGAATTGGTAACACCACCAATACTATTTAAAACATCGGAACAAGCAAAACAATTTAGACTACAATTTGCGGAGTTTCTCAAAGAAACTGTTGCAAAACCAATAACACTTTTAGCTTGGTATGATCGATATTGGAAGGGTGAGATACTTATTAAAACGCTTATCGGTATGTATCAGGAAATAACAAAAGAAGAAACGAGTTGGTTGTACAAGATAAATGATCCAGACATGGGGGAAATGTATAAACAATTAAACTTGGAAAACATTGATGATGGGATCAATATAGGAGCGGCTAAGTATCAAGAAGGTATTAATATTAATGCTCCTACGTTGTTTAAAAACACCATACTTGTAGCCAGTATGAAGGATTATCCTACAGGGTATAGTACACAGATGTCTCACCCAATGACAGCTCGAGAATACGGTGAATACGTACTTAACACGAAGTATAACAGAGCTCAGCAACGAATGAAATATCTTGCTACATCTGAAATAAAAGTTACAACGGATGGTAAACGTAAAATATTGACCTATGATAAAGCTGAATTATGGCTTAACAACTGGTGTTGGCTTAGTGTTATGCATACGGCAATGGATGTTGCTACAGGAAATAAAAATAAGCTAGGATTAAATTATATCCAGCTTATTTTGGAGAATTTAAGGAATAACCAAGGATTAGAACAAGCTTACTATGAAGAATTAGTTGATTCTATCAGTATCCCACTTAAAAACCTTGGAGCTTTATGTACTAAGAATAGCTGTACTCCTAAAGATGATGTAATGAAGCTGTCTGTGATTGTAATCCAAAAGATCATTACCGGAACTTTGGGTGGATTAAGTGAAGAATCTCAACTTGATTTGCAAAAATTAGCTGAAAAAGAAAATACTACTAGTACCATGAACCCGAATAGAAGGGTGCAAAACCCTGATAAGATAAAGGGGAAAAAATATGATAACAAGTGGGAAGAATATCATTCATCTCTTAAAGACCTTTGGAGTTTATGGTTTAAAGGTTGGTTAGTTGATGTTGTAGAAGATTATCGTACTAAAGAAAGAAATTACTTAAGTGAAAATTTATCAGCGTTAAACGCTAACGTTTGGGAAACCATCCTTACTATACATCATAAAATAGCTTTAGAAGTAGAAGAAATCTATGGAGGAAACCTATATTGTGAATTTGCTGGACTTAAAAAATCACAATTAGCAGAATTTGGTGAAAGTCTAGCTACTGTAACTGAGGCAGTGGCTAAAATGATAGGCACTAATGATCTAGAGGCTTATAAGCAATTACAAGCCCAGAAACACGATTTTCTACATTATGAACCAAAATTAGCATGGGAAGGTCGTAAAGACACACTTGTTCCTATAATTAAACCTATAATAGAAGGATCTAAAGAAAAACGTTTTCTGGTAGAACATCGAAATAACTAAATTCTTTTAATCATTTTACAAAGGCATTTATACATAAAAGAGGCCGTAAAGCATACATACTTTACGGCGTTTTTTGAAAATTCAGATGGATGTAATTATAGTGGAGAATTATAAACGATCAGTATTGTACTCACCTTATCCTTAATTTGTATCATAGATTTTCTATTGCACAATTCTTGTTTAATAGGTTTTGAATTTTTAATTGGATAATTGTAGTTATTTAGTTTTCTGAGGAAACTTTGTTAATGGTAGTTGTAAAACCGTTCTGGGAAAATTGAAGACTATCTTCATTTCCTTCTGTTTTAGTTAACACGGCTCCAACAGTAGTGTCATAAACTGAATTTTCCTTTTTTTGTTTAAGTTCACTTTTTATACCTTGAGATTCAGTTATCAAATACATTTTATTCCCTTCAAGAGTTATTTTAAAGATCATAATGGCCTCTTTAAGTAAATATAAATAACTTCCTGTGTTTATTTTTAAAATTTCTATATCAATACTTTTAAAGTTTTTATCGTTTTATTATTCAAAATTAACAGCAAGTCTTTAGAAATTGGGTCTATTAAAAATAGTGCAACAAAAACCCAATGCGATTATTACTACTGCTTACCCAGAGTATGCAGTAAAAGGCTTTGAATTATTTGTAACAGACTATTTATTAAAACCATTTTCGATAGAACGTTTTTTGCAAGCAGTCATTATAGTAGAGCAAAAATTATTTTCAAAAAATGAAAACATAATAGTCGATAAGGAAGAAACTACAACATCCATATTTGTGAAAAGTGATAAAAAAATCATAAAAATTAATTTTAATGACATTCAATATATTGAAGCTTACCGCAACTATGTGAAAATTTTTACTGATACAATGACGTTGACACCACATACATTAGCAGAATTTTTAAAAAAATTGCCTGATTACTTTTTACGTATACATAAATCATATGTTATTAATTTTAATACGTTAAAGTTGATTGACGGCAATCAAGTAATGTTGCAAAACAACACCAAATTACCAATTGGTAAATCATATAGAAAATCGCTTTTAGATAGGGTATAGGTGATTAAATCTTCGTACAATAAAAATAATTATTTATTAATCTTTGACGGCAACTTTTACGACTACACATATTTTTTTTTTCTACATAAAATAAAAATCTTTCGTAATTATTTATCATAATTAGTAGCAGAGGAACTATCTTCATGAAATAGATTTAATCTGCATAATTATTCCAAGTTTGTAATATATTAAATTTAAAGATAAATCAAGATAGAACAAAAAGAGGATAACGAATGTTAATAACAATGAGACTTGACTCTCGCCAAAATTGATATTCCCGTGATCTCCATGATAAAATTAAGGAGAAAATAATGAAATTTTAAGTAACAGTTTTCACATAAGACTTTAGTCAACCAAAGTGAGATAACTAGTTATGACAGATTATAGTAAAAGTTTTTTTGAATTTTCTTCAAAGTAAAGAGCATTTTTCTGTATTATATTTAAGTCTACAGGTGGTTTAATGAAAATATAAGTTAAAATTTTGTGTTTCAGTAAATAATCGTTATGTTTGGCGCGAATTCGTAATCATTGATTTAACAGTTAATGATTTGTAAAATAAAGTGTTAAGCTTTTGAAAATATTTTTTATGAGAATGTTTTTATAAAATATTCTGATAAAGATGGTCCCCTAATTTATCATTATTCTTAAACTTGTTTTGAAATGAAACAGACAGCCCCCCTGCTATTCATTGCAATACTTTTATTTTATTGCAATACTAGTGTCGCCCAAAATGAAATCTTGAACTTATTACAAAAAAAATCATTAAAATTAAATGAAGTAGAAAAATACATAGGGAGCAATCAAATTCCAGCGCTATCCTGTGTTGAAACCGTACAAACTCAAATTGAAAACAATCAGCGTAATACTGTTTATCATCGAGATACGGAAACAAACTACGTATTCAATATATATTTTCATGTAATTAATGAAAATAATGGAGAACGCAGCGTACCGATAGATGAAGATGATTTATTAGATGCAGTGGCAATTTTAAATAGAACATTCAATCAATTTAAAATCTTTTTTAAGTACAATGGTTACGGAGAAATAAATAGTACATGGAGGTCGGTAGTGTATTTTGGTGGTACTAGAACCTTTGACGAACTTGTAGAGTATACGAAAAGTATACATAAGTATAAAGAAGATTCTTTTAATGTGTTTTTACCATCTGCAATACGATATAGTCAATACGACCCTAGAGGGATTGCTGGAATCGCAAATAAACCAGGTATAAATAGTGTAATAGATAGTAAGTATTTGCTAACCTCTACTTTACCTCATGAAATAGCACACAATTTTTTATTACATCACACCTATAAAAATTGGAATAGCTCAAATTGTGATTTAGCTGCGAAAAATGACTTGGTAGATGATACTTCATATTCACGTGAATATGATGAGTCAGAAATTAGCTCAGACTGTTCGACATATATAGGTCAAATTAATGATAGCCCTTGTGTAACAGGAATATCTATGGTTCCCGCTAACAATTTCATGAGTTCCTATGTATTGCCTTGCAGATCATTAGAAAATGCTGTTTTTACTGCTGGACAAGGAGAAAGGATGCGCGATATAATACAACAAAAAATAGTATCCGTTTATGCAAACGTAGCAACCACTGTTGAAAGTTTGTACGAACCTTTGTCAGGTGAATATACCCAAGAAGTGGGCGAATCGGTGCATTATGATACAGATACTGAAATAAAATTTCAAAAAGGATTTGATTATCAGTTTGTAGATTGCGACGATACAGATATTGTTAAAAAAAGTTATTCCGTGGATGAAATTCCTAACGAGCACCCATATAATACGGCTATTAAAATAGTACAAGTATCAAAGACAACAGCGCTAAAATGTAATATCCCGACTTCTATTGTTTTTAAGGAAGGTATAATCGTTAGTTTTGGAAAGATACTTGGCAATAGTTATTCGATAAAAGAATTTGATGATAAAGAGATAACAGAGCTTGAATTAGTGAATAAATTGCCAGAAGGATATAACCTGATCAGAGCTGTTTTGCAAAATGGAGAAACGCATAGAAAAATGATTTATAAAAAAAGAAATTAGATTACGTAATTTTTAAAGAAAAAAAGTCATTTAAGATCTATTAGATGACTTTTTTTAGGTGATTATTGTAACAAAAGTTACACTTAAAGATCATAATGAAAGACCTTAATTTATTAAATACTACTATATTTGTTATCTAATAAAATTTAAGATGACGTTAATAAAATCGATCTCTGGAATTAGAGGAACTATTGGTGGAAGCATTGGAGACAATTTAACACCTATTGATGCTGTTAAATTTGCTGCTGCATATGGAACATTTATTAAAAACAGGAATAAAGACAAAGAGAAAATCACAATAGTTATAGGTAGAGATGCCCGTATTTCTGGAAAAATGATGAATAGCTTAGTTGCTAATACGTTGGTTGGATTAGGATTAGATGTTTTAGACCTTGGGTTGTCAACAACACCTACAGTAGAAGTAGCAGTGACTATGGAAAAAGCGGATGGAGGAATTATCTTAACAGCTTCTCATAACCCTAAAGAATGGAATGCTCTAAAATTACTAAATGAGAAGGGAGAATTTATTGATGGAGAAGATGGAGCGGAAGTATTAAAATTAGCGGAAAGTAATTCATTGAATTTTGCAGAAGTAGATGATTTAGGAAGCTATAAAAAGAAAAAAAATTATATTAAAAAACACATTAAACAGGTTTTAAAACTTGATTTAGTTGATAAAAAAGCAATAAAAAAAGCAAAATTTAAAGTTGTTGTTGATGGGGTGAACTCTACAGGAGGAATCGCCATACCAATGCTATTAAAAGAATTAGGGGTTAAATGTATTGAATTGTACTGTGACCCTAATGGAAACTTCCCTCATAACCCAGAACCCTTAAAAGAGAATTTAACGGATATTTCAAACTTGGTGGTTAAAAAGAAAGCTGATTTAGGTATTGTGGTTGATCCAGACGTTGACCGTTTGGCTTTAATTGCTGAAGATGGTTCAATGTTTGGAGAAGAATATACCTTGGTAGCGTGTGCTGATTACGTGTTGGGAAAAAATGGAGGAGGAAATACAGTGTCAAACCTGTCATCTTCAAGAGCCCTAAGAGATGTGACCGAAAAACATGGAGGTTCTTATACCGCAAGTGCAGTAGGTGAGGTGAATGTTGTAAAAAAAATGAAAGAAACAAATACCGTTATTGGAGGAGAAGGTAACGGAGGTATTATTTATCCAGAGTCTCACTATGGTCGTGATTCATTGGTTGGTGTCGCATTGTTTTTATCGCTTTTAGCGAAGAAAAAAATATCATGTAAAGAACTAAGGGATAGCTATCCAAGCTATTTTATGAGTAAAAACAAAATACAATTGACTCCAAAGATTGATGTAGATAGTATTTTGGATCAAATGGCCTCAAAGTATCATGAAGAAGTGGTGAACACAGTTGATGGAGTTAAGATAGACTTTGCTGATGAGTGGGTTCATTTGCGTAAATCTAATACGGAGCCAATTATTAGAATTTATACGGAGTCAACATCACAAGAAAAGGCTGATATTCTTGCAGAAAGATGTATCAAAGAAATAGAAGAAATTATAGCTTAAAAAGCATAAATAATTAATGGCATACAGTGTTTATACGTGTGATCGCAGTAGTTTTTTAATCAATGAATTACTTATGTAAGTATTCGTAGAATTTAGATTTTAATTATGAGTTTAGAAGCATATTTTGAGAAGTTTAGAAATAATATTGTTGGTATAGATCAAACATTTAAATCACCATATGGTGTTATGAAATTGGTGTATACAGATTGGACGGCCAGTGGAAGAATGTACCGACCAATTGAAGAGAAATTATTAAATGAATTTGGACCCTTTGTTGCTAATACCCATACAGAAACTTCTACTTCTGGAGCCGCTATGACTTTAGCTTACAATAAAGCTAGAAAAATCATAAAAGAGCATGTGAATGCGAGTGATGATGATATTTTAATAACAGAAGGTTCTGGAATGACCGGAGTTATTAACAAATTTCAACGAATATTGGGCTTAAAGGTTTCTGAAAACTTAAAAGAGTTCACCCGTATTCCAGATGAGAAACGCCCGATTGTATTTGTAAGTCATATGGAGCATCATTCAAATCAAACTTCATGGTATGAAACCATAGCAGATGTTGAAGTTGTTTCATGTAATGAGGAAGGGTTAGTTTGTTTAGATAAGTTTGAAGAAGCTATAAAAAAATATAAGGATAGGCCTATAAAAATAGCTTCCGTGATCGCAGGATCAAATGTTACAGGGATTAAAACAGAATATCATAAAGTGGCTGCTCTCATTCATAAATATAATGGTTTATGTTTTGTTGATTTCGCCTGTTCAGCACCCTATGTAGATATTAATATGCATCCAGAAAAAGAAGATGAATATTTAGATGCTATTTTCTTTTCACCACATAAGTTTTTAGGAGGTCCTGGGAGCTCAGGAGTATTATTATTCAATAAAAAATTATATAAAAACACAATTCCTGATAATCCAGGAGGTGGAACAGTTACGTATACAAACCCATGGGGAGAACATGATTATTTTGATGATGTTGAAACAAGAGAAGATGGCGGTACCCCAGCATTTTTGCAAACTATTCGGATTGCTCTATCAATGCAGCTAAAAGATCAAATGGGCACAGTATACATGAAAAAACGAGAGGATGAAATTAATCCTGTCATTTTTGAGTCTTTAGAAAGTATTGATGGATTAAAAATCTTGGCTCCTAAACATAAAGCCAGATTGAGTATTTTTTCGTTTTATTTTGAAAAGTATCACTTTAACTTGGTAGTAAAGTTATTAAATGATCGTTTTGGGCTTCAAACAAGGGGAGGTTGCTCTTGTGCAGGTACGTATGGTCATTTTTTATTAAATGTTGATCAAAATACTTCTCATCAAATTAAAGATCAAATTTTGGAAGGATGTAGTACTGATAAACCAGGATGGGTACGTTTATCCATTCACCCAACTATAACGAATGAGGAAGTCGCATATATTTGTAATGCTTTAAAATCTTTAGGAGACAATATAGAACAATGGGCTCATGATTATCATTATGATCCAATTAAGAATGATTATGTTCATAATTCAGTCAAAGCCATCGAGAAAGAATTAGTTGCTGAGTGGTTTAGTTTTTAAATAAATTATGAGATTACTTGATATAGACTTTTTAGTAAATGAATATGCTAAAATAAAAGAAGATAAATTAGAGGGTAGGTGGATCACTTTTGATGATATTAAAGATTTATATCATAATTTACCTGATTTTATAGAGTCTAGACTTATTGGTTCTTCTGAACAGCAAGTAGCAATTTATAAACTTAAGTTCGGTAAAGGTACAAGGAAGATATTGATATGGAGTCAAATGCATGGTAACGAAAGTACTGGAACAAAAGCTGTTTTTGATTTCGTAAACCTTGTTAAGAACTACCCTTCAAACAACATGGTAAAAACGATTCTTTCGAATACAGAGATTCATATTATACCAATGTTAAATCCAGATGGAGCTATGGCTTATACTCGTGTGAACTCTAAAGGAGTTGATCTGAATAGAGATGCGGTAAACCTTAAGGCAAAAGAAAGTAAGTTATTACGAGATATTTTGGAAGAGGTTCGTCCTGAGTTCTGTTTTAACCTTCATGATCAGAGAACAATATTTGGTGTAGAAGGAACTGAAAACCCAGCAACAATTTCCTTTTTAGCTCCGTCAGAAGAGGAGTCTAGGAAAATTACTAAAGGACGTAAACAAACAATGAATGTCATTGTGGCAATGAACAAATTACTGCAAACTATTATCCCTAATCATATTGGTCGGTATACAGACGAGTTTTATCCTACAGCTACCGGAGACAATTTTCAAAAACTAGGGTATAATACAGTTTTAATAGAAGCAGGACATTTCCCTAATGATTACAAGAGAGAAATTGTGAGAAAATTCAATTTTTATGCATTATGTCAAGGTATTTTTCATATTTCTACAACTAATGACTTTAGTGAATACAAAGAATATTTCTCTATCCCCAACAATATCAAGAACTTCTATGATGTGATTTACCGATCAAAAAATAATGAAAAAGATATCGCTTATCAGTATGTAGAAAAGATTGAAAGTAATAAATTTGCATTTACTTTAATTAAAGAAAATGAAGGAGATTTGTCATCATATTTATCTCATGAAGAATTTATAGTAAATGATTGATCTTTGTTTTTTCTTCAATAAAAGGATATAAAAATTGAAAAAAAATCATATTTTAGCAATATTACTTGAATAATAACAAAATGAAAAAATTTGTACTGGATGAAATAGATCATCAAATCTTAGACATTTTAATAGAGAATGCGCGAACTCCTTTTACTGATATCGCAAAGAAGTTATTGGTATCAGCAGGAACCATACACGTTCGTGTAAAAAAAATGGAAGATGAAGGTATAATTGAAGGTTCTACATTGACCTTAAATTATGAAAAGATGGGATATTCTTTTATAGCTCATGTTGGGGTTTTTTTAGAGAAAACATCAATGACTCAACATGTTTTAGATAATTTAAGATTGATTCCTAATGTAACGGTCGCTTATGTTACTGCTGGTAAATATAATATTTTTTGTAAAGTGAGAGCGAAGAGTACTAATGACGCCAAAGATATTATTTACAGGATAGATGATATTCATGGGGTTAATAGAACCGAGACCATGATCTCTTTAGAAGAAAGTATTAACGACAAGAAACGTTTAATGCATGCTATATTTAAAGAAATATAGCTAAATCATTAGTGTAAAAAATAAAAGGGATGCAAATTGCATCCCTTTGTCTGTTAATTAAAGTTTTTATTTTTATAATTATTAGTTGTTTGTGCTTTTTATTTATAGTTTCTCAAGTTCTTCCAAAGAGATTTCTCCGGTACTTATTTTACGAATCTCATCAATAGTTGACAACATAGAGTTGCGAACATCAGCGGGGATATCAATATTACTAGACTTTGCATTATCTGGGAGTTTAGCATCTAAAACGGATTCTTTATATAAAAAGAAAAAATAATCGTCAAATAATTCTGCCTTTATAGCTAAAGTTTTACCCAATACATATCCTAAACGAAAGGCAGCACGTCGTTGATTTGGAGTTCCATGATGATCAGGTTGGCTATAGTTATAATCTCCAATTGACTCAAGACATTTATAGCCTTTAATAGCTGTTTTCCATGGTGCTGCAAACCCCTTTTTATGACCAAAATAGTAACCCGCAAGACCATCTGCTTCTAGCTCAATAGCTCTTACAGTGTCTTCAGTTACAGATGGGTAATCAAATCTAAATTGAAACTGATGAGCTACCTCATGGGCTAAAATGGTCGTAGCACCTATCCTTCCATATTTTAGACCATGGCGGTAGAACTCTTCTCCATAACCAATCCACCCTTCATAATACCCCTTAAACTCATCATCATAATAGCTGTAATTATAGGAAATGGCATTATCTGTATCTTCACCTAAGACAAAATACAATGGTACTGCTTCAATTGTAAATAGTTTTGATATCTTTTCATGTTGAGCTCGTATGAAATCAGTTTCTTCTTGATTTATAATAGTAAGACTAAATTCATCATCGCTAGTCCATCCTCGACTGGCATATGGGTTATCTGGAGGGAAACAATAATTTTGTGTTGTTTCGTCTAGTTTAAGCTGAAAATCGAAGTTTTCAGTAGCAGTCGTATCTTTTTCGCTACAGCTAGTAAAAAATACAGTTGCCATAAATATTAATAGTAAATGTTTTACATTTCTCATTCTTTTAATTGTTTTAGTTAAAGTTAATTAACAGTTGTGCTGGTAAATGTATTGTTTAACTTTTAGCTTACTGTTAATTACTGTTAACTAGTGTTAACTAGTGTTAAAAAACCCTGATTATCAGTGTTTAAGGTTGATTCTTAAGACCGATTGAGCATGATTTATTGCAATAAAAAGATGGGCTATAAGACATCAATAAAAGAAGGTTTTGTAGTATTTATTACTATAGTATAAGGACGCTCAACCGAAAATTGTGTAAGGATAAAACAAGATCAAAGCTATATGTGAGGTAATAGCATTGGTATAGTGTAGAAAAAAAGTTGTCTAAACTATTTAGTTTAGACAACTTATTCGTTATTAACTTTTCAATATTTTAAAGATTAATTTATAGTTTTTCGAATTCTTCTTTAGAAATTTCTCCTATACTGATTTTACGAAGCTCATCAACCTTTGTCAGAATTGATTCATAAATGTCAGATCGTATATCTTTGGGTTTCGTTAGATTTTTACGTAAATTTCCTGATAAAACATAGTAGTCATAGAAATAGAAAAAATTATAATCAAAATCATGAATAGAGAGGTTATAGGCACCTAATAAATATCCTAAACGAAAAGCAGAACGGCGCTGAGCTGGTGTTCCATGATGATTTTGATTGTCATAGTTGTAATCTCCAATGGTTCCAGAAAAATTATAAGCAGTAGAAGCTTGCGGCCAGTTAGCATTATAACCATTAGGTCTTCGGATATAATATCCTGCAAAACCATCAGCTTCCAATTCACTTGATCTTACGGTATTTTCTGTTCTAGAAGGTAAATTATATCTGTATTGCAATTGATGAGCTACTTCATGGGCTTGCATCATTACAGCAGCTATTCTTCCAAACTCTAAACAGTACTGGTAAACTTCTTCACCAAAAATAATATATCCGTCATAATAAGATACGGCGTTAAATGTACCAGGACCTTTAGCAAAATACAGTGGTATTGGGCTAATGTTGAACAACCATGCTATTTTATAGTTTTGATAACGTATAAAGTTAGTTTCTGATTCATTTACAATGGTATTGCTTATGTACGCGTAAGGCCCCCAAACTTCATCTATATATCCATGATCAGTATACATGCATCCATGGTGAGTAACCCCATTATTTAGCTTCACTTCTGAGTTTTGAATAGGGTTGTTGTCATTTTCATTGCAACTGGTAAAAAATAGGACCGATGCAAATAGTAATAATGATATGCGTTTTAGATTTTTCATTTTATTAGTTGTTTTAATGAAAAGTTAAATAACTAGTGGGGAGGAGGTGTAAAGATATAGCCCAATATTTCTTATACTGTTAATTACTGTTAATAAAAGCTAATTGTTAATTTTACAACAAGAAGAGGGGAAATGTTAAATTAATAGTAATATCGAGATATTTAGTAGAATTATATTGACTTTTTTGTTGATTTAACACAAATTATACTGTTTTAATTATTAATTTACCTACCGTAGTTTTTATGGTAAATGCCCATCTATAGCTCATCCATAAGCAATGAATACGAGGAAATGGTTGTGTAATACCATTTACCAAAGAATCGGTATTACTTTAGTATTTTTAGAAGAATAGAAAGGGTAAACTAATACAATTCCCAGTCAAATTTATCAAATAATAAAATCCAGTTTTTAGGAAATGGTGATTGAAGAGTTAGCTCTTCGTTAGAGAAAGGATGTTTAAAATCTAATGAAAAAGCATGTAAAAATAAATTATCACAACCAAAATTATCAATAAACATGGTATTATGATTTTTATCCCCATATTTAGGATCGCCAATTAAAGGATGGCTTATTTTATTTGTATGAATACGTAATTGATGTAATCTACCAGTTTTAGGTAATAATTTAACAAGACTATAGCGTGAAGTATTATATGGTTTAACAGGGATGTCTAAAATTATTGTTTTAATGGTTTCAAGGTAGGTTTCAGCGTCTTTGTATACATTTGAATCTCTGCCCTTTACAGGTGTGTCAATCACTTTGTTTTCTGGAGCATGCCCTCTTACAATACCGTAATATGTTTTTTGGATTAAGTTCTCATTAAATAGCAATTGAAATTTCGACACATATCTTGTCTCTTTTGCTAATAAAATAATTCCAGACGTCTTTCTATCAAGCCTATGAATAGGGTATAGCTTTTCGCCCAATTGATCATGTAATAATTGCAATAAAGATTTTTCGTTGGCAACATTTCGCGAATGGTGGGCATGATGTACAACTATATTATTGGGTTTAGAAACACAAACTATGTATTGATCTTCAAAAAGAATTTCTATTTTCAAAATTATTTTGTTTAACAGTTAAAAGGGCTGTTCATTAATGTGTTTTTTGACGTATTTTAATAAAATAAGTGCTAAAATACCACAAATTAAAAACCCAAGGAATAAAGGAGAAACCGTTGTTTTTACAAATTTCCCTATAAATGTGGCGATAGGTACAGCCATAACAGTTGATACAAAACCATTGATGGCAGCTCCAATACCAGCAATATGGCCTATGGGTTGCATTGCTAGGGCTCTTATGTTACCGAATAAAAAGCCAATAGAAAAAAACTGTATAGCAAAAAAAAGAATGATGATTTCTATACTAGGGTTATTTTTTCCTAAAAAAAGAACTAGATATATTAATGAAGTAAAAATGAATATATAGGTAAAAAAGTAAATTAATTTGAACATCCCATATTTCATCACCAAAGTGCCATTTAAAAAGGTGGCAAACCCAACAGAAATAGCTAAACCAGCAAAAATAAAAGGAAACTCTTCCGTTAAATTATATTGTACTTGAAAAATATGTTGAGAAGCACTGAGATACACCATAAAAGAACCAGTGATGAGGCCAGAAACAAAGGTTAAAACCACGGCTTGTTTTTGTTTCATAAACTCTTTGTAGCCATTCATAAATAAATCCAATGAAAATTTGGTTTTATATTCTTCTTTTAAAGTTTCTGGTTGCCTTTTCCATAACCATATCATTACGCCTAAGCCAAAAATCAATTGGCTGTAAAATATAGATTTCCAACCATAGTTATCTAGCATTATTTTACCAATAGATGGTGCTATTACAGGAACAAGAATAAAAATCACAACAATAAACGACATTATTTTGGCCATATAATTACCGCTAAAAGAATCCCGTACCATCGCGATACTAATCGTTCTAGGAGCAGAAAGACCAACTCCTTGTAATATTCGTCCTAAAACCATTATTTCGATATTCTTTGCATAAATACATATAAAACTAGCAAAAACGAATAGAATAAAGCCGAAATAAATAACAGGTTTCCTTCCAAAACTATCAGATATGGGGCCTGCTATTAATTGTCCAAACCCTAAGCCTAGAAAGATCATAGTAACCAATAATTGATTATCATTTGTTTCTTTTAAATTAATAGAATAGCCTATTTGCTCTAAAGCAGGAAGAAGGGCATCAATAGATAGAGCTACCAGTGACATTAATGAAGCCATTAAAGCGATAAACTCTAATTTAGACGTATTGAAAGTTTTTTGCATTATGCAAATTTACAATAATTGAGAAGTAATGAATCAACTATCTAAAATAATATTGTAAAAGTTAATTAAAAATTTATTAAATTTGGATAGGGTAAAACGAAATTGTGGCAATGACAATTTTAAAGAAACAGCAAAGCAACAAGTTAAAGTAATTATTAAAAAATAGTTAGTTTTAAGTTGTAAAAGCATTGTTAAATTTTAAAAAAATGTTATGTTTGTTACAATGGAAAGCAAAAAAAATATTTGTCAGCCAAAAGTATTTGAAAATATTTATGAAGAACAGTCGAAATCTTTGTATAATTTCATGTATTATAAATGTGGAGATAAGGATTTAGCTGAAGATTTTGTTCAAGAATCTTTTATTAAATTATGGGAAAACTGCGCTAAAGTATTTCTAGAAAAATCAAAATCTTTTCTATTTACAGTAGCCAATAATATGTTTTTAAATCATGTTGCTCATAAAAAAATTGTTTTAAAACACTCATCTGAAAATAAAAAAGGGTATACAAACGAAACCCCTGAGTTTATTATTGAAGAAAAAGAATTTTTAGATAAGTTAAAAAAAGCAATTGGTGATTTACCAGAAAAGCAAAGAGAGGTTTTTCTATTAAATAGAATCGATAAAAAAAAGTATAAAGAAATCGCAGAAATGCTTGGTTTATCCGTTAAAGCAGTGGAAAAAAGAATGTCCGTTGCATTAAAAAGCTTAAGGGATAAAATAGGCAATCATATTTAAGTAGGGTTCGATGTGGTTTATTTGTTATATACTTAGAATAGAAGGCAATGAATAAAAAAATAGATGAAATTTACTTGGCTCGATGGCTAAACAAAGAGTTAACGGATAATGAGTTGGAGGATTTTAAAAAATCACCCGACTATGCTACATATGAAAAAATAATGGAGGTTTCTGCTGGATTTCAACAACCTTCTTTTGACAAAGGAAAAGCTTTTAATTCTCTAAAGAGAAAAATTAGTTCCAATACAAAGGAACATAAAAGGAGATTGATTAAAATGAATTGGGTTTATGCAGCAGCGGCTTCTCTGTTGTTATTATTAGGAATACAATATTTTTTTAATACGAGCATAGAGTATACGACTGGCTATGGGGAGCAAGTAGTGATGGAGTTACCTGATGGTTCCGAGGTTAGTATAAACTCAAAATCTACAATTAGTTACGATAAAAAAGCATGGGGTAAAACAAGGGAACTTAGTTTGTATGGAGAAGCGTATTTTAAAGTAACGAAAGGAAGAACCTTTAAGGTGAATACAGCCATAGGAGAAGTGGAGGTGTTGGGTACTCAATTTAATGTGAAATCTAATAAGGATTATATTGAAGTACATTGTTTTGAGGGTGAAGTCAAAGTAACTTCTTGTGGAAGTACCAGTATTTTAACTAAAGGAAAAGTTGTTCGGAAATTCAAAGGTGGTCCCATAGAGAAATGGGATACTTCTCACGAAGAACCAAGCTGGAAAAAGGGAGAAACATGTTTTAAAAGTATTCCTTTAAAACACGTTGTTTTATCAATTGAAAATCAATATAATGTAAACATAAAAGTAAACGACGTAGACTTGAATCAAAAGTTTACAGGTAGCTACACACATAGTAATTTAAATGTTGCTCTAAAAACTGTTTTTGACCCTATGAAAATAGGAGTTGTCTTTATTGATAAAAAAACAGTTACCTTAGTTAAGCAATAAATAAATGAATGAAATATAAACTTTGTTATGTTTTATTACTGTTTTCGTTGTTTCTCTTCACAAATGAGATGCTTGGCCAACAACGAAAATTACTGAGTGAATTTTTGAGTGAGTTAGAGTTGATGCACGATATTAAATTCTCTTATAGTGACGAACTTATAAAAGAAAAATATGTTCGAACAAAAATTATTGATACTAGTTTAGCTGATATTCTTCATAAATTATCTGATAAGTTCAATCTGAGCTTTAAAATAGTAGAAAATAGATATATTATTATTTCTGAGAAAATTAGCAAGTATGTGTATATATCTGGTTATGTATATGATTTACATTCTAAGAAAGCCATAGAGGGAGCCAATGTTTTTCTACATGGGAGAAATTCTGGAGTAAGCACAGGGCATGATGGTTTTTTTAAGTTAGAGCATCTTAATAAAAGTGATAGTCTTATAATTTCATTTGTTGGTTATGAATCTAAAACGCTAAATATAACTGATAATTTACGTAAAAAGCGACCAAAAGTTTATTTGAAAAAGATAAATACGGTGTTGCAAGAAGTGTTGATTCCTGATAATATTGTGGAAGCGATACATGATGAACCTGATGGTTCTATTGTCATGTCACCTCAAAAACTTGAGGGGGTTGCTGGGTTAATGGAATCTGACGTACTTCAAAGCATACAGTTGCTTCCAGGAATTAGTAGTCCAGATGAAACTGCTACAGATGTGTATATTAGAGGTGGTGCACCTGAGCAAAACTTAATATTGTTTGATGGAATTAAAATGTACAATACATCTCATTTTTTTGGAATGATTTCTGCCTTTAATCCTTATGTTATTGATAAAGTGAAAATTTTTAAAGGAGGAGCCAGTCCGGAATATGGTAATCACACTTCAGGAATTATTGATATTGTTACCAAGCGTGATATACCTGAAAATCTTGAAGGAGGCATAGCAGTGAATATGACTGATTTTAATATTTTCTTTAACGCTCCGTTATCGAATAAATTTGGCGTATCAATGTCTTGGCGAAGATCATTTACAGATTATTTTATGACATCAACATTTAATAGGTTTTCTAAAAAAGTTTATCAAAATACATTTTTAGGAATGAAAGAAAATTTTCAGCTTGATTTATTTGATGAAACCCATGTCTTTAACTTTTCAGACATCAACGCTAAGGTTAGTTGTGTCTTGTCGCCTACGGATATGCTAACGTTTAGTTATTTGTTTGTTAGAAACGACCTAAGCTATGATTTCTTTACGAAAGATTCCGATGATTATTCAACAAAAGATGATTTGCAAATTAAAAGTAATGGATATGGAATCAAATGGGAACACAAATGGAATGATACTAGTATTTTAAGATCGAGTTTTTATTCCTCAAATTATGACCTCATGTATGATTATAAAGGAAGCTTCATTCCTATTTTCAATCTGGAACAAGAAAAGGAAAAACGAAATACTATTCATGAAGTAGGCTATAAAACTACTATTAAAAATACAATTGGAAAAAACACTGTCTTGTTATCTGGATATGAATTTGTTAATAGCGGAGTTGATTATAGTATAGTTGTCCGAGACAGTGGTTTTGATACTGATGCGAGAGTAGAAGATTTAAAAAATAACAATACGCATGCGTTATTTTTCAACTATGGATATAGTAATAGCAATAAAACGATCATTAATTTGGGGGTAAGGGCGAATTATTTTTCTTTGTCTAAAAGCGGGTATATGGAGCCGCGAGTATATATTCAGAAAAAAATAATACCAAATATTTCGTTAAAATCATCGATTGAACTTAAACATCAAAATATCGGGCAAGTAATAGAGAATCATACGCAAGATTTTGGGTTAGAACGACAAATTTGGTTGCTAAGAGACAATAAAGAAATACCTGTGTTAAGTAATCAGCAATATAGTTTGGGAATTATTTATAAAGCTAAAGGAATCCTTTTTGATATAGATTATTATAACAAAAAATCTAACGGAATAACCTCTTTAACAAGAGGAACAATAGGTAGCGTTAGTGATTATTTTAAAGGACATGCAGATGTGAAAGGTGTTGATGTTTTTTTTAAAAAATCAATAGAGAACTATAATACTTGGGTAAATTATAGCTACAGTAGTGTTAGTTATTCTTTTGAAGGGTTAAATGACGGAATTCATTTTCCAAGCAGTTTTGATGTTACAAATAACTTTTTATGGGCTCACAATTTAAGGTTGGGTAATTTTAGCTTTTCTTTAAATTGGTTATTTAGAAGCGGCACGCCTTATACAGCAGCAAGTCATGTAAATAGTAATGATCAAACTATTGTTTACGGAGCGTTGAACGGGCGGCGTTTACCACATTATCACAAACTAGATTTCTCATCCAGTTACAGATTTAATTTGGGAAAAAAGAAAGATTTGAAGGCTAACATTGGTCTCTCATTTTTCAATATATATAACAAACCAAATATATTGAGCAGAGAGTATACAATTGCTGTGGAGAATAATGAAAATGTTATACGACCTATAGACGTTGTGTCTCTGGGTTTCACACCTAATGTAACTTTTAGAGTCAATTTAAAATAAATAGCGTATATTTGTTTAATTATATTTAAAATATATTGAACAAAATAAAAACAGTATTCACGATAAAAGATCTCGAAAATATATCAGGGATCAAAGCGCATACCATTAGGATATGGGAAAAGCGATACGATTTATTGCAACCTAAAAGAACCGACTCGAATATTCGTTATTATTCATCGGAGAGTATGCAAAAGCTTTTGAATATAGCACTGCTAAATAAACATAACTACAAAATATCAAAAATTGCAGAGATGACAGACGACAAGTTGAAAATTCTCGTAAGAGAGTTGTCGTTAAAATTAGCTGTAAACGATGAGGCAACGAATGCATTGAAAATAGCGATGTTTCAGTTTGATAAAATACTGTTTAATAGCACCTATAATAAACTGGTAAATAGAAAGAATTTTAGAGAGGTTTTTAGAGATGTATTTATTCCTTTTTTTGAATATATAGGGGTGCTCTGGCAAACAGATACCTTATTGCCTGCACATGAACATTTTGTTTCCAATTTAATCATACAAAAAATACAACTTAATACGGAAAACCTGGAATGTAGTGTAACGAACAATGACGTTACTTATGTACTGTTTCTTCCAGATGGGGAAATTCATGAAATAGGATTATTGTATTTAAATTATGAGTTAGCATTAAGGGGGTGTTTTTCTGTCTATTTGGGCCAAAGTTTACCTTTAGATAATATATGGTATTTTATTGAGAATAAGCCATTTGTTAGATTTGTTTGCTCTATGACAGTAAAGCCTGACAATGATAAGATACAAGGGTATTTCGAGGAAATTAACCGCATGTTAAGCGGTACCAAACATGAGTTTATTGCTCTAGGAAATAAACCCTCTTCGTTAAATCTAAAACAATTTGATTCTAATATTAAGGTATATCCGTCATTACTGAAATTGTTAAAAGAAATCTGAGGATAATCCTTTAAAAAATTTAAAATTAAGTATTAATTTTAATAAAATTGTAAGAAAAATTTATGTAACTCAATTTATTTTGTTTAACTTTGTGTGGATATGCTTAAACAAAAACACAAAATATTTATTATAGGTTCTGGGTTTTCTTCAATTTCTGCTGCTTGTTATATGGCTAAGTTAGGCTTTAAAGTAGTAATTTATGAGAAAAATAGTACATTAGGAGGTCGTGCGAGACGTTATGTGAATAATGGTTTCACATTTGATATTGGGCCTACTTGGTACTGGATGCCAGATGTTTTTGAGAAATTTTTCTCAGATTTCGGAAAGAAACCCTCTGATTATTATAGATTGGAGAAATTATCACCTGCCTACCAAGTCTATTTTGGGGAAAATGATAGTATTACAATTCCTGATAATTTTAGTGCTATTTGCAATGTCTTTGAAGAAGAAGAAAAAGGAAGCGCTAAACATTTAATACAATTCATGAAATCTGCTGAAGAAAATTATGAAATTGCAGTTAGAAACATGGTGTATAAACCAGGTGTATCTCCACTTGAATTGATTTCTTATAAAACAATTATTCGATGCAATCAGTTTTTTTCGACCATAAGAAAACAGGTGAGAAAGAAGATAAAAAATGAAAAATTAATCCAGATATTAGAATTTCCTGTTTTGTTTTTAGGAGCAAAACCAAGTAACACCCCGTCATTTTACAATTTTATGAATTATGCCGATTTCTCTCTTGGAACATGGCATCCGGTGGGTGGTATGTATAAAGTGGTTGAGGGAATGGTCCGTTTAGCAAAGGAATTAGGGGTAGAGTTCAAAACAAATAGCCCAGTATCACGTATCATCGTTGATAATGATGATAATATTGCTGGATTAGAAATTAATGGTAAAGTTGAAAAGGCAAACTTGGTACTAAGTGGCGCTGATTATCATCATACTGAAAGTTTGTTACCCTTGTCGTTAAGGGGGTACTCAGAAAAATATTGGGATAAAAAAACATTTGCACCTTCATCCTTGCTGTTCTATGTAGGGTTCGATAAAAAACTAAAGAACGTGCGTCATCATACATTGTTTTTTGATACAGATTTCGATACGCATGCCAAAACTATTTATGATGATCCTAGCTGGCCTAAAGAACCATTGTTTTATGCTAGCTTTCCTTCGATAACAGATACTTCATTCGCGCCTCAAGGTAAAGAAGCCGGAACGTTTTTAATTCCTTTGGCACCCGGAATCGAAGATACGCCCGAACTTCGTGAGAAGTATTTTAACATAATTATAGAGAGGTTAGAGAGGTTGACTGGTCAAGAGGTGAAAGACAGTATTCTTTTTAAAGAGAGTTATTGCGTAAATGACTTCATTGAAGATTATAATTCTTACAAAGGAAATGCATATGGGCTGGCAAATATATTAACGCAAACCGCATTTTTACGACCTAAACTCAAAAGTAAAAAAGTAAACAATTTGTATTTCACAGGACAATTAACGGTTCCAGGACCGGGTGTGCCACCGTCTTTAATTTCGGGAAATGTAGTTTCACAATTAATTCACAAAACATATAAATAATGAAGAGGTTATATGATCAAGTTTCTTACAACTGTAGTAAATTAGTTACTCAAAAATATAGTACTTCATTTTCGTTGGCAACGAAAATGTTGGCCCCTGAAATTCGTGAAGCTATTTATAATATTTATGGTTTTGTAAGATTGGCAGATGAAATAGTGGATACTTTCCATGAGTATGATAAGGAAACCTTGCTGCTTCAATTTGAAAAAAATTATTATTTGGGTAAAGAGCAGGGGATTAGTCTTAATCCTGTCTTAAACTCGTTCATAAAGACTGTAGAAAAGTATAATATTGAAGATGCACTTGTTCAGTCATTTTTAAAAAGTATGAAGGCTGATTTATACAAAACGGAATACACAACACAAAAGGAATATGAAGAGTATATTTATGGTTCTGCCGATGTAGTTGGTTTAATGTGTTTGCGTGTTTTTGTAAAAGGTGACGACGCAAAATATAAAGAATTACAAGACGCTGCAAAGAGATTGGGATCTGCTTTTCAAAAGGTGAATTTTTTACGAGACTTAAAAGACGATATAGAGTTATTAAATCGCTCGTATTTTCCGAATGTCAATTTAAAAGAGTTGGACGCGAAATCGAAAGAAAAGATTATTAAAGAAATAGAAGAGGATTTTGATTATGCTTACGCAAACGGGGTTTTAAAATTACCAGTTGAAGCTAAATTAGGAGTGTATATTGCCTATAGATACTACAGAAGGTTATTGAAAAAATTAAAATCAGTGCCGTCTTCAGAGATTATGCTTTCCCGTGTGAGAATTTCAAACAGCTTGAAGATTAGCTTATTAATGAGGGGGTATGCTAGGTATAAATTAAATTTGTTACGATAAAGTTAGTAACGTAATTCAATACATACTGCTAATTAGTTAGAGTATGTAACCAATAATAAGACATTATGATTATATATATGCTGGTAACATTCGCCACATTCTTAATAATGGAAGGAGTAACTTGGTGCACACATAAATATGTAATGCATGGTTTCGGGTGGTTTTTGCACGAAGATCATCATCAACCAGGTTACCCACATGTATTTGAAAAAAATGATGCATTTTTTGTCGTCTTCGCGGTGCCGAGTATGTTATTATTTTATTTTGGAATTCGACCAGAGTTAAATTACCTGTTTTTTATAGGTTTAGGGATTCTTTTATACGGGATCGCCTATTTTTTAATTCACGATGTGTTAATTCACAGAAGGTTTAATTGGTTTAAAAACACAAAGAATAGGTATTTAAGAGGATTGCGTAAAGCGCATAAAATACATCATAAACATTTAGGTAAACATGAGGGTGAATGTTTTGGAATGCTGTTTGTTCCTTTTAAGTATTTTAAAAAAGTAACATGGAAATGAGCAACTATCTTTATCTCATATTAAACTTAGGTAGCTTAAGTATTCCTTTACTGTATAGTATCTTTGAAAAGAGATTTCACTTTATACAGCATGTGAGGCTTGTTTTATTGAGTATCTTATTTGTCGCGATTCCTTTTTTGATATGGGATGCCCTTTTTACGGCAGGTGGTATTTGGGGGTTTAATGAAACCTATCATTTATCTATAACCTTACTAAAGATGCCGATAGAGGAGTGGCTGTTCTTTTTTTGTATCCCTTATGCTTGTCTTTTTACACATGAAGTATTAAAATTTTATATACCAAATTTTAAATTAACCAAAAAGGCAACCCAGGTTATCGGAAACATACTATTAATCTTGGCAATGGTGTTATTAGTTGTGAATTTAGGGAAATGGTACACGACAGTTAATTTTATTTTTTTTATAATACTCCTGTTTGTTTCGATGAAAAAACGACTAACAACATTACAAGAGTATTTTCCAAGCTTTTTGGTGATTTTAATACCTTTCTTTGTGATTAATGGAATTTTGACGGGTAGTTTTATTTCTGAACCTGTGGTTTGGTATAACAATGAAGAAAATCTTGGATTCAGAATATTTACGATACCATTTGAAGATTTTTTTTATGCATTTAATCTCTTGTTTTCAGTCCAATTATTGTTTAACTTTTTTAAAAACAAACAACTATGAGTGTTTTTAGTAAAGCATATTTTCGATTTATGTTGTTTTTATTTGCTAATTTTTTAGCACTCTATATTGGTGTTTTACTCATGCAAAACGGACCGAGAACATTATGGTATATGGAGTTGCAGAAAGCACCCTGGAGTCCTCCTAATTGGATGTTTGGTGTCGCGTGGACAACTATTATGCTTTTTTTTTCAGTGTACATGACCAGATTGAGCTATAAATTTAGGTTTTTAGATCTTCAAATTGTGTCTTTATTTATATTCCAATGGGTACTTAATGTATCATGGAACTATGTGTTTTTCAATAAACATCAAGTACTATTAGGACTTGTTGTTATAATATCCTTATGGATGTTAATCGGTTATTTTACGTTTAAATTTTTGAAATTGTTAAAAGGCTATACTTTCTGTATTGTGCCGTATTTAATCTGGATGACAATAGCAACAAGTTTAAACGCTTATATCTTTTTTAATAATTAGAAAATGGAATTATGACTCAAAATAAAAAAATTACCTCAGACAAATTAATAGAATTTTACATGAATGAAGTTCTATTAGATAATGCACCGTCTTCCGTTTATGCATTTGCGAATAGGCATAATTTTGAAGAAAGTGAATTTTATGCACACTTTGCCAGTTTTGAATTTCTAGAAAAGAAAATTTTTGGAATGTTTTGTTCTAAAACTTTAGAGTTATTATTGGTAAGCGATACCTATAAAAAATACGGACCAAAAGATAAGTTACTTAGTTTCTATTATACGTTTTTTGAATTGTTAACGGCTAATAGGTCGTATGTACATATGAAACTAGAGGGTACAAAGAACAAACTTAAATCGTTAAAATTACTTGCAAATTTAAGAGAAGAGTTTCAGGAGTTTATTTCGCAGGAAATTTTAACGGACTCCATTGATTTTAAAAATCAAAACATCAATAAATTGAGAGATAAAAGCATTCTTGAGGCATATTGGGCTCACTTATTATTTGGAATACAGTTTTGGCTAGAAGATGAATCAGTGAATTTTGAAAAAACAGATGTTTTTATTGAAAAGTCTGTCAAAGCCAGTTTTGATTTAAGAGATATTACTCCGGTTAAAAGTGCGTTTGATTTAGCTAAGTTTTTGTGGAAAGAAAAAATGGCTTCGGTATGAAAAGTATAGATAGTATTCCTACCTCCAAAATACAAAGAGCGTCTAAACTCATTACTACTGGAATAAAAGTAGGAGTGAATTATGCAAGGTTTTATGGAGAGAAAATAGTGAAGTCCGAGGAGGAGGCCATAGAAAACCTTAATGAAGCCAATGCTGCAGATATTTATGATGGTTTAAAGACGTTAAAAGGTTCTGCATTAAAAGTTGCGCAAATGCTTAGTATGGAAAAAAACATATTACCAAGTGCTTATGTTGAAAAGTTTTCGCTATCACAGTTTTCCGTACCTCCTTTATCACCTCCTTTGGTGGTAAAAACATTCAAAAAGTATTTTAAAAAACTGCCAGAAGAGGTGTTTGACACCTTTAGTGCTAAGTCGTTAAATGCAGCCAGTATAGGTCAGGTTCATAGGGCTTCAAAGGATGATAAAAAATTTGCCGTAAAAATTCAATACCCTGGAGTTGCTGAAAGTATATCTTCTGATTTAGCCATGGTAAAACCCATTGCGCTGAAAATGTTTAATATAAAAGGAGAAGGTTCTGATGCGTATTTTAAGGAAGTTGAAAACAAGCTCATAGAAGAAACTAATTATGTTTTAGAGCTGGAGCAAAGTGAAGAAATGGTTAGTAAATGTAAAGATATACAGAACCTTAAATTCCCGTCTTATTATCCTGAGTTTTCTTCTGAGAAAATCTTAACAATGGACTGGATGGAAGGTATTCATCTTTCAGAATATACGAAGCAAGAAAATACACAAGAGCATTTGAATCAAATAGGTCAGGCACTATGGGATTTCTATATGTATCAGATGCATGTGTTAAAAAAAGTACATGCAGATCCACATCCAGGTAATTTTCTGATTTCAAAGGAGAATGAGTTAATTGTTATTGATTTTGGATGTATGAAAGAAGTCCCTGATAGTTTTTATATTCCGTATTTTGAACTAGCGGAAAAAAAGAATATAGAAGACCCGATAATTTTCGAAAAAAAATTGTACGAATTAGAAATATTAAGAAAAGATGACACCGAAGAAGAAAAAGTGTTCTTCAAAGACCTGTTTTATGAATTGTTGTCGCTTTTCACGCAACCATTTCAAAATGAGTATTTTGATTTTTCAGATACTGTTTTTTTCTCTAAGATAGCAGATTTAGGTCAGAAGTATGCGAAAAGTACAGAATTAAGAAAAATGAATGGAAATCGTGGCTCAAAGCATTTTATTTACATCAACAGAACCTTTTTCGGTTTATACAATTTGATGCATGATTTAAAAGCGAATAAAATCAAGATTACTAATTTTAAAAAGGCATAGTGTATTTAACGAGGTCACATATAGATAATTTGGATCATCTGTATAAAATTAACTTAATTAATAGTGTATCAGGGTATAAATCGGCAAATTTGATCGGAACCAAATCAAAAGATGGTATAGCCAATGTGGCGGTCTTTAGTTCCATAGTGCACTATGGTTCTGCACCACCGATATTAGGGTTTGTACTCAGGCCAACAACGGTAGCCAGAAATACCTATGATAATATAAAAGAGACCAAATATTTTACAGTTAATCATATCCATCAAGATATTATCGAAGAAGCCCATCATACATCGGCAAAATACCCCGCAGATATTTCTGAGTTTGATCAAACTACCTTAGAAGAGGAATATCTAAATTGTTTTCATGCTCCTTTTGTTAAGGGTACTTCAATTAAAATTGGGTTAAAATTTGTTGAGGAGCATCGTATAAATATCAATAATACGATATTAATTCTAGGGGAGATTTTAGATCTTTATATTGATGATGATCTTGTAGAAAGTGATGGTTTTGTTGATTTGTCAAGAGCTAATACGGCGGCTATAAATGGTTTGGACGCATATTTGGTTCCTCAACAAAAACATCGATTGAATTACCAAAGACCCAAAAAATAACCCTAGATGGCTTTTTTTAAGATGAATTCAATTGTTTTTGATTAAGGATTAGAAATGAAAATATTAATTACAGGTACAACCGGATATATTGCAAAGAGATTGATTCCAAAACTATTGGAAGAAAACCATACATTGGTTTGTTGTATTCGTGATCTAGCTAGAATCCCAGAAAACTTAAAGGAAATTCCTGAAATTAAATTTCTTAAGGTTGACTTTTTAAATATTGAACACTTCGTGTTTCCAGATGATATAGATATAGCTTACTATTTGATTCATTCTATGTCTGCTAGTAGCTCGAATTTTGAAGAACTCGAATATCGTTGTGCGCTTAATTTTAAAAAATTAATAGAAGCAACAAACTGCAGACAAGTTATTTATTTAAGTGGTATCGTGAATGATTGCTCGTTGTCGAAACATCTACAATCCCGTTTTAAAGTGGAACGAACGCTGCAATCTAAGGAATATTCAATCACAACTTTCAGGGCTGGGATCATTGTAGGTAGTGGAAGTGCTTCTTTTGAAATTATAAGAGATTTAGTAGAGAAATTGCCGGTAATGGTTGCACCAAAATGGTTAAATACGAAAACACAACCCATAGCTATTAGAGATGTACTTATGTATTTGGTAAAAGCAATTTCTGTGAAGAGCTTATATAATAAGTCATTTGATATTTATGGACCAGAAGTACTAACCTATAAACAAATGCTTCTGAAGTTTGCAGAAGTGAGAGGATTACAAAGATGGATCATAACACTTCCTGTTTTAACCCCAAAGCTGTCTTCGTATTGGTTATTTTTCGTAACCTCTACTTCTTTTAAGTTAGCAACATCATTGGTAGACAGTATGAAAGTAGAGGTTATAGGAAAACCATCTAATATTAATCAAATTATTCATATAGAGCCTATTTCGTACAAAAAATCGGTTGAAAAAGCTTTTATTAAAATAGGTCAAAACTCTACGATATCAAGCTGGAAAGATGCTATGATTAGTGGGGTTTTTAAAACGCCACTTTCAGAACATATTTCTTTACCGCATTTTGGTTGTTTTAAGGATGTTCGAAGTAAAAAAATTGAAGATGAAGCCTATACCATGAAAAAAATTTGGGAAATTGGCGGAGAAAATGGCTGGTACAGATTTAATATGTTATGGCAAGTAAGAGGCTATATAGATAAAATGTTTGGTGGTGTAGGCTTGCGAAGAGGAAGAAGACATAGAACTGAGTTGGTTGCTGGAGATGCCTTAGATTTTTGGAGAGTATTATTGGCAGACAAAAAGAATAAAAGACTGCTATTATTTGCAGAAATGAAATTACCAGGAGAAGCATGGTTAGAATTTAAAATAATGAAAGGTGTACTATATCAACGTGCGGTTTTCAGGCCTAAAGGTGTTTGGGGAAGGTTGTATTGGTACAGTGTATTACCTTTCCATGCTTTTGTTTTTCAAGGGATGCTTAATTCACTTATACATAAATAAAAAGAATGAGTAAATTATGAATTATGATATACTTTTTTCGCGCCTTATAAAACTTTGTTTAACTTTTAGTTGTAATTGTTAAACAAAATAATTATATTTGAGTAAATCGTTATATGTTGATGAGTTTAAGAGATAAAATAGTAGTTGTTTGGTTTAAAAGAGACCTTCGTTTGCATGATAATGAGGCGATTTTAAATGCGTTAGAATCAAATTACAAAGTACTATTGGTATATGTTTTTGAACCAAGTTTACTGGAAGATTCTCATTATTCATTTAGACATTGGAATTTTATCAAAGAATCGTTAGGAGCTATTAACAAAGAGTTACAGCCGTATAATACAAAAGTGTTAGTAGTAAAATCAGAAGTAATACCCTTCTTTAGTTATATATTATCTCAAAAGCAGATTGTAAGTGTTTTTTCTCACCAAGAAACAGGATTATTAAAAACGTATCAAAGAGATAAGCTTTTTAAGCGTTTTTGCAGAAATAATTCTATTGAATGGGTTGAAAACATTAATAATGGTATTTTTAGAGGAAGAAAGAATAGAGAACATTGGAAAGAAGATTGGGAGCTTTATATGAAGCAACCACAATTAGATCTTTTATCGATTTCGTCTAGTAATTTTATAAGTTTTGTTGACCTGGAAGATTTAGAGAAGAATCTAACCACATATTCCTTAGAAACACCAAAGAGTTCTTCTTTTCAAAAAGGAGGCAGAAATGTTGGGATCAAATACTTGCAATCGTTTTTTCACAAAGGAAGATATAATAAATATTCACAATATATATCTAAGCCAATGGAGGCCCGACAAAGTTGCAGCAGATTATCTCCTTATTTGGCATGGGGTAATTTATCGGTAAGAGAAGTATATCAGTTTGCTAAAGCATTTAAGCTTAATGCCTCTAATACTTATGCTATAGAAGCATTTATAGCTAGATTAAGGTGGCAAGCACATTTCATTCAAAAATTTGAAATGGAATGTATTATGGAAAAAGAGAGTATAAACAGTGGATATCGAAAATTGAAGAAAGATATTTCTGAAAGATATCAGAAAGCATGGAAAGAGGGAAAAACTGGTATACCGATAATTGATGCATGTATGAGATGCCTTCAAACAACAGGATATTTGAACTTTAGAATGCGCGCGATGTTAGTTTCGTTCTTTACCCATAATTTATGGCAACCATGGCAAGAAGCATCTAAACATCTGTCTAAAATATTTTTAGATTTTGAACCGGGTATTCATTTTCCTCAACTGCAAATGCAGGCTGGAGAAACAGGAATAAATGCATTACGGATTTATAACCCCATAAAAAATAGTCTAAAACATGATCCTAGAGCATTGTTTATTACACAATGGGTTCCAGAGTTAAAAGATCTTCCAGTGAGCTTTAAACACGAGCCCTATAAATTAACACTATTAGAACAAAAACTGTACAAATTTAAATTGGGTAAAGATTACCCAGTACCCATAGTAGACTTAAAAAAAACTAGAAAAAAAGCTTCTGATATGATCTGGGAACTGCGAAACGATGAACAGGTAATAAAAGAGAGTTATCGAATTATTAATAAACATGTAATAAAGTAATTATGTTAGTTTTTAATACCACATATACAGATAAACAGGAAAACAAAGAAATAAATTCGTTGGTAGGAGATCCTTTTTCAATCGTAAAAAAAATACAACTAGGTGGCGTAGGCAGCAAAAGAATGATCATTTTTAATGTAAGTACAAACTTTAAAGACTTGTTAAATATAGTTTCAGATATTAACTATGCGAACATAGAATTAAGACCACGTGGAATTATTCTTCATTTAACGCAACAACTAAAACGATTTTCTTGGGTGATACCTTATTATAAACTAGTAGTTTTTAATTCAATGTATTTCAGTATACATTCTGATGGTAGCTTTATACAAATGTTAAAAACTAAAAACAATTCTGTAAATACGGTTTTTATACAAAAGATGATGAAGTTAAAAGCTCAAACTAGTGAAGATTATAATTTCTTATAAACGGTGTATTTAAATAGAAGGACTCATAGTAATAAAAAAATAAAACGGCTTTTAAAGCCATAAAAATAAACAAGATAAGGTTTCAAAGAAACAAATGAATTCAAACAAACTAGCAATAACACGAAGAGAACATTTTAACGCAGCGCATAGGTTGCATAACAAGCTTTGGAGTGATGAGAAAAATAGGGAGATTTTCGGAAAGTGTAACAACCCTAATTATCATGGTCATAATTATGAATTGGAAGTTACCGTAATAGGAAATGTAAATCCAGAAACAGGATATGTGATTGATACGAAGATACTATCGAATATTATAAAAAATAAGGTTTTAGAGCCTTTTGATCATAAGAATTTAAATATTGATGTAGCCTATTTTGTGGATGTAAACCCAACAGTTGAAAATATAGCAATTGTGATCTATAATGTAATAAAAGAAGAACTTCCAAATCATTTGGAATTAAAAATAAAACTTTATGAAACACCAAGAAACTTTGTTGAATACCCTATTAGAAACTAAGAACTCGCTGAACGGTTTTTCTTCAGATCAAATAGGTGATGATCATTTGTTTACTGGAATGGAAACACCTTTGAGAAGTGATGCGTTTTTACTTTCAGATACAGAGAAGAAAGAACGAATAGCCGATCTGTTCTCACGAATCATGGAAGTAATGGGCTTAGATTTGACCGATGATTCTTTAAAAGGAACCCCTAGTAGAGTGGCTAAAATGTATATTGATGAAATATTTTCTGGATTAAATCCATTGAATAGGCCTAAAATAGCCCTTTTTGAAAATAAATATCAATATAAGCAAATGCTGATAGAAAAAGATATTCAGTTTTACTCAAACTGTGAGCACCATTTTGTGCCAATTATGGGTAAGGCTCATGTGGCTTATATTTCTTCAGGAAAGGTAATAGGACTTTCGAAGTTAAATAGGATAGTACAATATTATGCCCAAAGACCACAAGTACAAGAACGCTTAACAAATCAAATAGCAATCGACCTTCAAGAAATACTTGAAACGAATGACGTAGCTGTTATCATTGAAGCAAAGCACTTATGTGTTTCATCTAGAGGAGTAAAAGATGACTCTTCATCAACAATTACCTGTTTTTATGGAGGAGCTTTTAATACCAAAGAAAAAATAGTTGAATTACAAAATTATATAAAATGAGTACGTTCCAATTATTAAGAGAAGCTATTGATTTTGAGAAGAATCATAAGCAATTCAAAACAAAAAATGAGAAAATTCTAGCATCAAGAAAAGCTAAAGAACTAGTGTTCTCATTAAATACTATTTATAAAAAATCAAAAGATAAAGCACTTATGGATATGATGAAAAGGATTACGGAAATTAAGCAAAAAATAGAAAAGAGACTAAAAGGAAGGCTTTAATAATTAACTCACTAGCACGTAATTTCTGTATAATGAAAACAATTTTAGTAGTAGGAGGAAGCCAAGGTATAGGGAATGCAATTATGCATAAACTTAAAGCTACGCAAAAGGTAATAGTGTTAAGCCGGTCCGAAATAGAGGATACTGATGTAGAGCACTATCAATTAGACGTTTTAAAAGACGAATTACCTGAATTACATCGTCTAGATGGTTTGGTATATTGCCCAGGAAGTATCAATTTAAAACCACTAACAAGGTTAACGACAAATGATTTTCTAGATGATTTCAATATAAATGTTTTAGGAGCAATTAAAGTCATCAAAAAATACGAAAAGGTTTTAGCAGAAAACTCAGGAAGCGTGGTGCTTTTTAGTACGGTTGCTACGAAATTAGGAATGCCTTTTCATTCAAGTATAGCCGTTAGTAAAGCAGGGGTTGAAGGCTTAGCGAAGTCTTTGGCTGCAGAGTATGCAACAAAAATTAGGTTTAACGTAATCGCTCCTACCATTACCAATACTAAGTTGGCAGCTCGTTTATTGAGAAATGAAAAACAACAAGAAATCATGCGGGAACGTCATCCTTTAAAAAAGTATTTAGAAGCAGATGAAGTAGCTTCCTTGGCAAGTTATCTATTATCAAATGAATCAAGTGCTATTTCTGGTCAGGTTTTTCCAATGGATTCAGGCTTAGTAAGTATAAAAATTTAAGCGATGAAGTATATTCTTTATTTGAGTATTTTATTTCTATGGTATAATGAAGTTATGGTGTATGATTTTTCAAAATCAAGTGATATTAAACAATGGAAACAAACCAATGATGATGTGATGGGGGGGATCTCAAATTCAACTATGGTATTAGATAAAAACGGAAATGGTGTTTTTAAAGGAAACGTTTCTACAGCAAATAATGGTGGTTTTGCGATGACGAGATTACCCGTTAATATTGACATCACTCAAAAGCATAAAAAAATTGTACTGCATTTGAAAGGAGATGGGAAAGAATATCAATTGAGAATAAAATCAAAAAGACACCAACGTTATTGGTATGTTAAATCATTTAAAACAACAACTAAAAATGAGAAGATTGAAATACAATTACAAGATTTGTATCCTTCATTTAGAGGGTATAGATTAAATTTAGAAAAATTTTCGGATACCTCTATTCGAGAAGTAGCTATTTTAATTGGAAACAAAAAAAACGAAAAATTCGAATTAGTAATTGACAAAATTCTAATTCAATAAACTAACTTAACACAAAATGAAATTATTTAAATTATTTATTATTATGTCATTATTTAGTTCATCAATGAAAGCACAAACTTTAGAACCTAAAACGCCTATTTATGGTATTAGCATCAATGATATAAACGGAAAACCTATTGTTTTAGAAAATTATAAAGGCAAAAAAATCTTATTTGTTAATGTGGCCTCAAAGTGTGGATTTACCAGTCAATATAAAGGGTTACAAGAGCTTTATGAGGCTCACAAAGATCAACTAATGATTATTGGTCTTCCGTGTAATCAATTCGGAATGCAAGAACCTGGTAATGCAATGGAAATACAAACATTTTGTGAATTAAATTACGGAGTGACTTTTGTAATGACAGAAAAAATAGAAGTAAAAGGTAAAAACCAACACCCTTTGTATAAATGGCTAACCAAAAAGGAATTAAATGGTAAATCAAATTCAACGGTAAAATGGAATTTTCAAAAATACCTAGTTGATGAGAAAGGAAGTTTCATAGATTATTTTTACTCTATGACAGGGCCTAGTAGTTCGAAAATAACAAAATATTTATAACATTTTGAACAAGAAACCAGATAGTATTGTTTTTAGTGAGCTTACCAATTCTTATGATGCTCATGTTAAATCATACCCAACTGATTTATCTGCGCCCAAAATAGAATTACCAAATACGGTTAGTTGGAAAAAGCAAAGTATTTTAAAGGTAAACAAACATTTTGAAGCGTCTTTAAATGAGTTAAAAGAAGAGTTACAATCGATAATAGAGCATTTTACAGACAACGAAATGGTGTATAAGTCAAGCTTTAATTTCGAACCCATAGTGGGTGAAATATATCATTTATATTCGAATGAAAAGGGAAACTATCTCTCACTTTTAAGTCCTTTAGAATGTACTTTTAATTACGTTGGAAGTTTTAAGTTGAACTCTGATAAAATTTGGTGTAAAATTGATTACGAAAAATAAATGATTGAATTTAAATCACACTCAGGAATATATACCTTGCGAACAGCGCAAAAATTAAATGTACCAATAGAAGAAGCATGGAGTTTTTTTAGCTCACCCAGGAACCTTCAAAGAATAACACCGTCACATATGAAGTTTCAAATAACCTCTGAAATAGATAGCAGTGCTTATTCAGGTCAAATAGTAACTTATAAAGTTGGAATTTTACCAGGAATAACTCAAAATTGGGTTACTGAAATCACACACATAAAAGATCGAGAGTTTTTTATAGACGAACAGCGATTCGGCCCTTATAAAATGTGGCACCATGAACATTGCTTTTACGAATTACCAAATGGTCAAACACTGATGAAAGATAAAATATCGTATAAAATCCCTTTTGGATTTGTAGGGACCATTGCTCAAAAATTATTTATAAAAAAACAATTGACAACCATATTTACATATAGATATAATACATTAGAAAAATTGTTCAATGTCAAGTAAAACAACTGTTTTTTGGTTTAGAAGAGATTTAAGGTTACACGATAATACAGGATTGTATCACGCATTAAAGTCGGGAAATTCCGTATTGCCAATTTTTATATTTGATGATGAAATTATAGCAAATTTACCTAGAGATGATGCTAGAATAACTTTTATATATAACGCTCTTAAAGAAATTGATTTAAAGCTCAAAAAGGAGGGAAGTTCTTTAGTAGTTAAGAAAGGAAAACCACTTGAAGTTTGGAAAGAATTAGTGAGCGAATTCAATATAGACAAGGTGTTTTTTAATAAAGATTACGAACCTTATGCTATTCATAGAGATAGAGAGGTGAACCAGTTGTTAGAATCAAATAGTATCAAAACCTATTTTTTTAAAGACCAAGTCATTTTTGAAGAAGGAGAGATATTAAAAAAAGATAAGACACCCTATACGGTATTTACTCCCTATAAAAAGCAATGGTTACAAAAATTCAATATCATATCAGATACCAATAATTATGATGGTAAAAAATATTTCGGCACGTATTTTAAGCAAACGTTGAACTTCCCTAGTATAGAAGCATTAGGTTTTCGAAGTAGTTCTATACGTGTGAAACCATTTAATATTCATGATTTATCAGATTACGATAAAGTAAGAGACTATCCTGAACTCAATAAAACCTCCAATTTGTCCCCATATTTGAGGTTCGGTATATGCAGTATTAGAGAAATCGTAAAATTAGCTTTACAAACCAATATTACTTTTCTGAGTGAATTAATTTGGCGTGAATTTTTTATGCAGATTTTATATCATTTCCCGAGGGTAGTAACGGAAAATTTCAAACCAAAATATGATCGAATAGCATGGAGAAACAATCGAGAGGAGTTTGAGAAATGGTCTCTTGGTGAAACTGGTTATCCAATCGTTGATGCAGGTATGCGAGAACTAAATGAAACAGGATATATGCACAATCGAGTGCGCATGATAACATCCGGTTTTTTATGTAAACATTTATTAATTGATTGGAGGTGGGGAGAGGCGTATTTTGCATCAAAACTATTGGATTTTGAATTATCATCTAATAATGGTAATTGGCAATGGGCAGCCAGCACTGGTTGTGATGCAGCGCCGTACTTTCGAATTTTTAATCCAACTGAACAATTAAAGAAATTCGATAAAAATTTGCTATATACACAAAAATGGGTTCCTAACTTAAATGAGTTGACATATCCAACACCAATCGTAGATCATAAATTTGCTAGAATCAGGGCGATTGAAACCTATAAAAATGTTATGAATTAATCGCGTCTTTTTTTTTCACAATTTCGTCATTTTATGAAATTATTTGCTCTTAATTTTGCCTAATAATTATTAAGACTAAATAAAAATAAATGTTTTTAGACGAAATCCCCGTACTCGTTGACTCATCGTTAAAAGAAGAATTATTGAGTGATGAGTCGTTTGTAAAATTAGAAGAATATACCTCATTAATCAATGGTGTTTTAAAAGATTTTTTTAAGCAAAAGGACTTTTATACTGGTGATAACTTAGAGGAAATAGAAAAGCATAAAAAAGATGCTAAACTAGATGCAGACAGACCTTATAGTTTTAAAGAATCCTTAGCATTTTTAAACGATCTGTATATAAAAAATGCGATTGGATTTCACAATCACAATTATGTAGCTCATTTAAATTGCCCTGTAGCCTTACCTGCTATTGCTGCGGAGGCTATTGCAACGACAGTAAATACAGCCGTGGAAACTTGGGATCAAAGTACATCAGCTACTTTTATAGAACAAGAAGTTATACGTTGGATTTGTGATGAGTTTTCTATGTCGTCAACTTCAGATGGCGTGTTTACCAGTGGTGGAACGCAATCGAATTTTATGGCATTGCTCATGGCTAGGGATAACTATGCCTTTGTAAACTACGGCATAAATTTAAAACAACAAGGTTGGTTTGAAGATGTAAGTAAGTTCAGGATATTTTGTTCTGACAAAGCGCACTTCAGTATAAAAAAGAATGCCGCTTTGCTAGGAATGGGTTATGACGCTGTGATTCCGGTAAAAACGGATACTAAAATGAAAATGGATGCTAACGAATTAGTGCTTGCCATTGAAAAAGTAAAACAAGAAGGAAATATACCAATAGCAGTGGTGGCGACTTTAGGAACTACTGATTATGGAAGTTTTGATCCGCTAGATACTATTTCAATTATTGCTAAAGAGCATGATATGTGGTTACATGCAGATGGAGCTTATGGAGGGTGCTTTGTATTAGCAGATACACATAAACACTATTTCGAAGATATGCAGTCTGTTGATTCTGTTACTATTGATTTTCATAAAACGCTTTTCCAACCGGTGTGTTGTAGCGCCTATTTGTTGAAAAACAAACAGCATTTTCAGTATATATCTTATTATGCCGACTATTTAAATCCTTTTGAAGATAAAGACTCTCAGCGACCAAACCTGATAGAAAAATCTATTCAAACAACCAGAAGGTTTGATGCTTTAAAAGTATGGTTAACGGTAAAAATGTTAGGTGCTAAAACCATAGGGGGTTATCTAGAAAAAGTACATTTTTTAGCGGTATCCGTATACAATAAAATAAAGAATGACAATCGTTTTGAAGTGGCTCATCAGCCTGAATTGAGTACTGTTGTTTTTAGATATAAAGCTATTGGGATTACGGATGATAGAATGCATGATACCATTAATTTATACATAAAAAACACGCTGTTCAAGACAGGAAAAGCATCTGTTGCAAGTACCAAACTCAATGGGGATATTTATTTGAAATTTACCTTATTAAACCCTAATAATACTACTGAAAACCTTTTTGAAATTTTAAATATGATCAAACAAAAAGGAGAACAGTACAAAAGAAATAATTAACAACGTGACTGGCTCGATTAAGACAAAAGTGCAAGTGGTTTTAATTATAGTGGTTGATATAAAAGTGAACACAGAAACATAAACAAATGACACAAAATATAGCAGATTTTATAGCAATAGGAGTGGGGCCTTTTAATTTAGGGTTAGCTTGTTTAACAGCTCCAATTAAAGATTTAAATGGTGTTTTTTTAGATAAACAAGAGAAGTTTGATTGGCACCCAGGAATGATGCTAGAAAGCACAACGCTTCAAATTCCATTTATGGCGGATTTGGTAAGTCTAGCTGATCCAACGAATCCGTATAGCTTTTTAAATTATAGTAAAGAGAAAGGAAGAATTTATTCGTTTTACATTAGAGAAAACTTTCTATTATTACGCAATGAATATAATAAGTATTGTCAATGGGCAATAGAGAAATTACCAAATATTTTCTTTAATACAGAAGTTAAAGATATTCATTTTGATGAAAAAGGGCAATATTATGTGGTAACTAGCACAAGTACGAAAACAGGAGAAACTAAGATATACAAAGCTCGAAAAATTGTTTTAGGTACAGGAACACAACCATATATACCTTCATGCGCCAAGAAATTAAAAGAAAGAGCCATACACTCTTCTTCTTATTTGAACCATAAAGAAACCTTACAAAGCAAAAAATCAATTACGGTTTTAGGAAGTGGGCAAAGTGCTGCTGAAATTTTTTATGATTTGTTACAGGAGGTTGATACCAAGGGGTATGAATTAAATTGGATTACCAGATCTCCACGTTTCTTTCCATTAGAATATTCTAAACTTACGTTAGAGATGACCTCCCCTGAGTATGTTGATTATTTTTACAATCTTCCTGCAGAAAAGAGAGATGAATTAATCAGAGATCAAAAACACTTGTATAAAGGGATAAATCAAGATCTGATCAATGATATTCATGATTTATTATACACGAAAAGATTGAATTCAGATACACCATTAAAAGTATCCCTTAGAACAAATACAGCGCTTACTAATACGTCACTTGATAACGATGAGATAACGCTTGAGCTACATCAAGTAGAACAAGATAAATACTTTAAAAAGAATACTGAAGGCTTGGTCTTGTCAACGGGTTATCATTATAAAATGCCCGATTTTATAGAAGGTATTTCTGAAAGAGTAGTATGGGATACTAAAGGTAGGTATGATGTACAAAGAAACTACAGTATAGATAAAAATCACAACGAAATTTTTGTACAAAATGTAGAACTGTACACGCATGGCTTTGTGACACCAGATTTAGGAATGGCTTGTTATAGAAATTCGTATATAATACAAGAAATTTTAGGACGAACGTATTATCCAATTGAGAAAAATATTGCTTTTCAGCAATTTGGGGTTCGTGAAGAAGAAGAAATTCAAACGTTTACAAAATTAGAACTATAATGAAACTGAAAACATTTCTAATAGTAATGACCTTTATAGCTGTGGTCAGTGATTATCTCTTACATCCGTTCTATCCGCAGTTTTTTGAAATACGTTTCGGAATGACCAACCCCAAAAATGTTGGGTATTATTTTGCGGCTATTTGCTTTATGGTTATGATCGCTTTTCCTTTTTGGGCGTATATATCCAAAAGAGTCGCTGAATTAAAAATTTTAATTTATACCCAGGCCATTGCAGGAGTTTTAGCTTTATACTGTTACTGGACTAGTTCTTATATTAATTTTTGGATAATATCACTAACCATGGTGCTTTTTAAAGGAAGTTACTTATTGGTGTATCCGTATATACTAAAAATTATTAAAAAGGAAGAGCATACATCAACTATTGGCTTATTGTCGGTAGTGGTTCATCTTGGAGGTATACTAGGAGCCGTATTAGGTGGATTTACGGTCGATTATATTGATCCTAGCTCTATCTTTTTGATTATGGCGCTCGGAGATTTCGTTCAAATGATAATGAGTGCCTATTTGCTAAAAACCAAAAGGTATGATACAACGGTGGTGATAAATACTGAAGAAACAGAAGAAAGTAGCCTAACATCACGAAATTTTATCCTCAAAATAGGACTGTTAACCTTTATTTTATATTTCAGTGATTTTTTGATAAGACCTTTCTTTTCATTGTACTGGGAAAGCGTTTCAAACTATGGTTCCAAGTTGGTTTCTGGAACCATATACGCTATCCCAGGCTTTGTAGCTTTAATTGCATTATGGATAAACAATAAAAGAAAAGCAAGTGGATATGAAGGTATTATTAAAGCCTTATTTATTGGATTAATTGGACTTACTTTACAAGGGATTCCTTCAGAAATTATGGTTATCATTGGGCGAATTATTTACGGATGGGCAATTTTTCAAGGAGTAGTGAAGTTTGACGTTTTACTATTTGAAATGAGTGCTCCTGAATCATATGCTATAGATTATAGCAAAGTACATTTCTTTCAGAACTTAGGAGTTTTAATAGCCTCTTTAAATGTAGGGATTATAGTAGATAATTGGGGATTACGTTTACCTTTTATTATTGCCTTATTTGGTTTTTCGGTAACCATACTACTTTACTTTTTCATTTTTAAAGTGTCAATTTTTCCTAAGCAAGTATCAAAAGCCTCTTAAAAATGAATGAAGAAAAACCAATATTGTTTTCTAAAGGTTATCATAATTTTGGAACTATAGATATCCGTCCATTTGAGGTAAAAAAAGACAGTAAAATTCTCCATGAATGGGTAAACCAAGAGTATGCCGTTTTTTGGGGGATGCAAAACTCTTCTATACAAGAGGTAGAAAAAGAGTATATCTCGCTAACCAAACCAGACCACTATGATGTATTTATAGGGATGTTTAACAATGAGATAGCTTTTGTTTTAGAACGCTATCAGCCTCAAAAGGATATGATCAATGCATATTATGAGGCGCAGTCTTCTGATTGCGGTATACACATTATTGTTGCACCACCAAAACAACCTAAAACACCTCATTTTACGTGGTATATGTTTCGTGGTATAATGGATTTTATTTTTTCAAATATATCTATTAAACGAATTGTTGTAGAGCCTGATATTCGGAACAAAAAAATGTTTGCGTTATGCCAAAGGATTGGATTTACATTAAATAAAGTTATTGAATTACCACATAAAACAGCGCAACTAGCCTTTTTAAATAGAGAAACTTATAATAAACACATACAATTATTTACACCCTCAAAACGTAGTGCCATGAATACATTAGATAATGTGGTGTCTCCACAACAGTCTATACAACATATACAGCCTGAAGTTTGGCAACAATCGAATACCTTATTAGTGAAGAAAGCCTTATGCGAGTTCTCGCATGAACGCTTAATAAAACCAGTGATAATAGAATCGTTGGAAGATGGATGGAACCACTATAGGGTTATGGCTGATGATATTCATATAAAATATGAATTTGAAGCAAAACCACTTGCTCTTGATCAGTTAATGATAAAGGAAACAAGTATTAAAAAGTATAAAAATGAAGATTCCGAGCCGTTAGATGCCATTGTATTTATCAAAGAATTCAGAGCAACCTTAGGAATTGATACGGCTAAAATGCCAGTATATCTTGAAGAAATTATTAGCACTTTATACGGTAGTGCTTTTAAAATGTTGAAAGGCAATCCAACGGCGAAAGAACTTGCAGATGCAGATTTTCAAACGATTGAGCAATCGATGACAGAAGGGCACCCTGGTTTTGTAGCGAATAATGGACGTATAGGTTTTGACAGTAGTGATTACCGTTCTTATGCACCAGAAGCTGGGAATTCATTTTCGTTATTATGGTTGGCCGGGCATAAATCAAAAGCAGTATATGCGGCCATTGAAAAATTACCTTATGAAACACTGATAAGGCAAGAATTGGATGAGGCAACACTAGATAAATTTAAGGATACTATAGTAGCGAAAGGATTCAATCCGGAAGACTATTTATTCATACCTATTCACCCATGGCAATGGTTTAATAAACTAGCGATGTTATTCGCTCCTGAAGTAGCTAAAGGAGATTTGCTGTGCTTAGGATATAGTCCTGACCAATATTTGGCACAACAATCCATTAGAACCCTTTTCAATAACACCAACCCTGAGAAATTCTACACAAAATCGGCATTGTCTATTTTGAATATGGGGTTCATGAGAGGCTTGCCTTTTTATTATTTAGGTACGGCTCCTAAAATGGCTGTTTGGCTTGAGAATTTACTATATGGAGATGCTTTTATTAAAGAAACAGGTTTCCGAATGTTAAGTGAAATAGGTTCCATAAGTTATGTGAATCCATATTTTGAAGAATTTGGACCACACAATGATTATAATAAAATGCTAGCCTCTTTATGGAGAGAAAGCCCTTATTCGGCTATAAATAAAGGGCAAAAGCCTCTAACCATGGCAGCATTATTGCATATCGATCATCACGGAAATGCTTTATTACCTGAGCTCATCAAAAGTTCTACACTTACACCTGAACAATGGATACAAAGTTACTTGAAATCTTATTTGAGTCCATTGGTTCATTGTTTTTACAAATATGATCTTGTGTTTATGCCACATGGTGAGAACATCATTTTAGTTTTAGAGAACCATATACCCGTAAAATCTTTATTGAAAGATATTACCGAAGAAGCTGTTATTCTTAGCCCAGAAGTAGTATTGCCAGAACATTTAAAGCGTATGTATGCTCCTGTTCCAGAAGATGTAAAACTATTATCAATTTTCACTGATATTTTTGATGGATTCTTTAGGTATTTAGTACCGATTTTAGAAGAACATCTTGATTTTTCAGAACATAATTTCTGGAAGTTGGTAGCCGAAAATATCCACGAATATCAAAACCGTTATCCTGAATATTCTGATAAATATAATCAATACGATCTTTTTGCAGACACGTTTAAATTATCCTGTTTGAACCGGTTACAGTTAAATAACCACAAACAAATGATTGATTTAGATGATCCGGTGGCTTTACTTCAGTTTGCTGGTGAATTGAAAAACCCAATAGCCATTTTTAAGTTAGAAAATCAACTCCAAGAAGTATAATGACAGCACATATTGAACAGCAAATATTTAGTAAAGAGATATTCACTGTAGGTCTTATCGAAATAAGACCAATACAACTTGAAAAAGATATAGATACACTATATAGTTGGGTTAGCCAACCGTATGCGAAGTATTGGGGTATGTTAGAGCAAACTAAAGAGGAAGTATATGAAGCGTATGATGAAATTGAAAAAAACCCGTACCATCATACATATATGGGAATACTCAACAATACACCAATATTTCTGATGGAGCGCTATAAAGCCTCAGAAGATGAAATAGCTAAACATTACAACGGATCCTTAAATGACTATGGAATGCATATTTTGGTTTCACCTCCTGAAAAGAGGATCCCTCAATTTACATGGCATGTATTTTCAACGATTATAGACTACTTTTTTAGTTTACCGTACGTAGAAAGAATTGTGGTGGAACCAGATGTTAGCAATGATAAGATTCATGTACTGAACAGAAAAGCTGGTTTTGTTTATCAAAAAGAAATTACCCTATCACATAAGGTTGCTTCGCTAGCTATTTGTACTAGAGAAGATTATAAAAATGCCTTAGAAAAACTCAAGGAAGCATAATGAAACAAATGACCTCATATATACAACCTAATACTTGGAAATACGTAAATAGGCAATTAGTTAGAAAAGCTCTAAGTGAGTTTTCACATGAGCTTATACTACAACCGAAGTTATTAGGTGAGCAACAAGAAAACTGGAATACCTATACCATTATTTCAGACAATACAGATGTAAGCTACACTTTTAAGGCAAAGAAATTTCATCTTGATCATTGGTGTATTGCATCGAATAGCTTACAGAAATTCAATAAAGAACATCAAGAAGATATTGATGCCATAAAATTTATTACTGAATTTAAGAATACACTTCAAATTCCAAATGAGTTCTTAGCAACATACCTGGAGGAAATTACAAGTACTTTAATCAGTGCAGCGTATAAATATGAGAATGAAAACTTCTCATCAGCGCAATTAGCCAATGCAAGCTTTCAAGAAATTGAACATGCAATGACTGAGGGGCATCCATGTTTTGTAGCCAACAATGGAAGGATAGGGTTTAATATTGATGACTATAATAAGTATGCACCAGAAACGGATCATCCTTTCACTATTTATTGGATTGCAGGCCATAAAGATTATGCTACCTATACCGCCGTGGAGGGATATGAATATACAAGCCTCCTTTTAAGTGAATTAGGCAAAAATAAGCTGAATGAATTTGAAGAAATATTAAAGGCTAAAAACCTTGATATAGCTAACTATATTTTTATGCCAGTACACCCTTGGCAATGGAAAAATAGGTTAGTATATGTTTTTGCAGCAGATATAGCGAATGAAAATATCGTGTTTTTAGGAGAAAGTGACGATGAGTTTTCCGCCCAACAATCTATTAGAACATTGTTTAATGTAACCCATCCTAAAAAGTTATACACCAAAACAGCACTTTCGATATTAAATATGGGGTTTGTTAGAGGTTTATCTCCGTACTATATGCAAAGTACACCGCATATTACCAAATGGATAACGGACTTGTTAAAAGACGATCGCTACCTATTAGAAAATGGTTTTACCATGTTAGGAGAAATAGCTACCGTTGGTTATCATAATCATTATTATGAGGTTTTAGGGAAAACCAATCCTCATAACAAGATGTTATCTGCTCTATGGAGAGAAAGCCCATACAGTAAAATAAACTCGAACCAAGAGGTGGCTACCATGGCTGCGTTACTTCATATTGATAAAAATGATAGTTCGTTGTTAGTAGCATTTATTAAAGCGTCGCCATATGATACAACAACCTGGATTAAAAAATACTTAAATGCATATTTAAGCCCAATACTTCATTGCTTTTACCAGTATGAATTGGTGTTTATGCCACATGGTGAAAATCTAATTTTAGTATTAGAAAACAACACACCTGTACATGTGCTAATGAAAGATATTACAGAAGAGGTTATTGTGTTTAATGAAAGTATGGAATTACCTGAGCACGCCGATCGATTGTTCACGAAAACGTCAGATAAAATGAAAGTTTTATCAATTTTTACGGATGTTTTTGACTGTATATTTAGGTTTATGGGACAGATATTAGAAACCTACGGCGATTTTTCTGAAAATGATTTCTGGAAATTGGTCGCAGCATGTATTCATGAATATCAAAACGAACACCCAGAGTTAGCCTCAAAATTTGAACGGTATGACCTATTTATATCAGAATTTGACCGTTGTTGCTTGAATAAATTACAGTTATCGAACACAAAACAAATGCTTGATTTGGCAGACCCTATCGAAAGCTTAAAATTTCAGGGAGTACTGGAAAATCCAATAGCTAAATATGCTATTACTGATACTATACAAGAAGAACAATTAGAAAAAATGTAATTATGAAACTCGAAGAATTAAGTGAACTCATAAAAACGAGAAGAACACATTACGCTTTTGATTTTTCAGAAAAAGAGCTCTCTAAAGAAATGATTGAGACTGTAGTTACCAATGGTATATGGGCGCCAACTCATAAATTAACACAACCTTGGCGTTTTGTTGTATTGGAAGGAAGCCACCGAGAAAAATTAGGGACTTATATGGCAAACTACTATAGAGATATCTATTCTGAAGAAGAATATTCTAAGGAACGTTTTGAAGAAACTAAAACCTATCCAAAGAATGCAACGCTGTTGGCATTGATATTTCAACCCAGTAAAAGAGTTCAACTACCAGAGTGGGAGGAAATAGCGGCTATTTCATGTGCGGTACAAAATATGTGGTTGAGTTGCACTGCTCTTAATATCGGTAGTTATTGGGATACAGGTATAGCTACGATAGACTATGTAAATAAAGCTATTGAATTAGAACCTGATGAAAAATGTGTTGGAATATTCTATATGGGGCACTTAAAGGAAAACCTACCTCAAATTAACAGAAAAAGAAAATCAGTAATAAAGAAACTTAGTTGGCATAAAGAATAAAAATGGAAGCAAATAATAAGAATAAAAGAATAAACACTATTGATTTAGTAAGAGGTTTTAGTGTATTGTTAATGATTCCGGTGCATGTTATGATAGTATATTCTACCATGGATACTTGGAATGATACACCTCTTGGGGAATTGATACAAATATTAGAAAGAGGAACCCCTATGTTTTTAATTATCATGGGACTTTCTTTTGTTTTTTCAGGAAAATTAAGCATGGGAAAAATAACCATTCGCGGAATCAAAATTTTGCTATTAGGGTACCTCTTAAATTTGGTTAGATTCATTGTTCCAATGGTTGCATTTGGAGGGTTTCCAGATGCGTTTTTAACAGCGAATGGATTGACGCCTGACAATCCTAACAATTATGTCTTTTACACCTTATTAGGTGATATTTTGCAGTTAGCAGGGATCTCTCTAATTATCATGGGATTCATAATTAAAATTATTAAAAATAAATATGCCGCTTTAATAATAGCGATACTTATAATGTTTACCTCAAGAGAATTGAGTGGTTTCAGAGTAAATGTTGTTGGGTTAGACTATATATGTGATTTATTTTGGGGTAAAAATTATAATGTATACTTTCCAGTATTTCCATGGATGTCATTTATTTTAATAGGTCTATTCTTCGGAATGTGGTATAAAGAAAAAAAGAGTGATATACATTTTATGTTTGGAAAAATGCTTCCTTTTGGTATTGGGTTTGTAGCCTTGGGTGTAGTACTTTGCTCTATTAATTACGATTATCATTTTGGAGATTACTACCACTTAGGACCAGGTGGAACCATCGTGTTGATGGGGATAAATTTATTGTTAATATGGTTCGCCCATCAAATTGTAAAATTCATACCTAACATGCTTTTTTCTGTGTTAGACTATGCTAGTAAGAACGTTACCTCATTTTATATAGTACAATGGATTTTAATTTACTGGGGAATATTGTTATTTGGATATTCTGAAGAATCAAGTCAGTTGAAACTTATAGGTGTTATAATTCTATTTACTCTAATGACATTTTTGATTCTTTGGTTAAAGAATGAATTGCAAGGAGTTATTAAAGAAAGAAAGCAAGTTCGAAGGAAAATGAAACAAGTTACTATCAAATAACACACGGTTAGCCATGAAATCAAAGTGTATTCTTATATTTTTTATAATTCAAACATCCCTTTTGTTAGGGCAAGTCAATCTAGCCGGAAGTTATGGCTTGGATCCAGAGGTTCAAGAATTCTTAGAACTAATTCATGCGTATCAAGGGCCTCCGTTACAAGAACTACCACTACCCATTGCTAGGCAAGCCATGGAAGATTTGCAAAAAGAAGTGGAAGATACAAACGATACAGCGGTATTTATTGAACGTAAAACAATACAGTCTGGAGGAAAATCGATTAAATTGGTAATTGTTAAACCTAAAACAAACAACAATAAAACACTACCTGTTTTAGTCTATTTTCATGGCGGAGGCTGGGTTTTAAATAGCTTTAATACGCATAAGCGATTAATGTCTGACATTGCTCTAAAGGCCAATATCGCTGTCGTTTTTGTCGAATTTTCAAGATCTCCTGAAGTAAGGTATCCAACAGCCAATGAAGAAGGATATGCCTCCTTAGTATGGATTTCTAAACATGGAGTAAAAAACGGATTAGACCCGAATAAGATGGTAGTAGCGGGAGATAGTGCTGGTGGAAATATGGCTACAGTAATTGCAATGATGGCAAAACAAAGAAACACCCCAAAGCTAGATGCACAAATACTTCTCTATCCTGTTACCGATGATAATTTGAATACACAATCATACGAACGATTTTCGAAAGGACATTATTTATCGAGAGATACCATGTTATGGTTTTGGAATACTTATGCACCAAATAAAGAATGGAGAAACCTATCAACCGTAGTCCCTTTAAAAGCAAGTAAAGAAGAACTTAAAGGACTTCCAAGAACCTTATTAATCACAGCAGAATACGATGTTTTAAGAGACGAAGGAGAATCGTATGCTAAAAAATTAAGAGCAGCAGGAGTGAAGGTAACATCAACACGTTATGGAGGTACGATTCATGATTTTATTGCGCTGAACGCCTTGAAACATACCGAAGCTTCCAAAGCAGCTTTAGAACAAATTTGCACAATGTTAAAAGATATCTATAAAAATAACTAGAACATAAAAGTCCCTAAAACAATGCTAAAAAAATACAAACATGTAGAGGTCAATTATTTTCCAGAACAGGAATTAATTATTTGGAAAATTAAAACTGACGGAATTCCGAATTTTTCAATAGAAGGATTACGAGAATTTAAAAGATTCGTAGAAGACTTACATATAATGTTTTCCGATAAACGATACCCTTTAAAATATATAGTCTCTTCATCTGAATACGAAGGAGTATACAATTTAGGAGGCGATTTACCTTTCTTTTTTGAAAGTATTAAAAATAGAGATAGAGAAATCTTACAAGAATACGCCTATCTATGCATTGATGCAATTTATAATATATATACAACTTTCGGCTTGCCTGCTTTAAATATAGCACTTGTTGAAGGGAATGCTTATGGAGGTGGTTTTGAATGCGCTTTGGCACATGATATTATTTTGGCAAAATCATCTGCTAAATTTTGTTTACCTGAAAATAAATTCAATCTTTTTCCAGGAATGGGAGCTTACAGCTTTTTATGCCGAAAATTAAACGTAAAAACGGCCATCGATTTAATTTACAGTGGTAATATTTACAAAGCCAAAGAATTAGAGGTATTAGGATTAATAGATAATATTAATGAAAAGGAGGATGGAATGGAATGTATTGTAGATTATATTAATAAAAACAAAAACAGCTTTAATTTTAAATATAGCCACTATCAAAGTATCAAAAGAGTATTCCCGATACAGAAGGAGGAATTACTGGATGTAACTGATTTGTGGGTAAATGCTTGCTTGAATATGAATGCGAAGGATTTAAGGCGTATGGAATTAATTATAAACGCTCAAAACAGAAGATTAAACTTGGAGGTACGATAAAAGCAACTAGCTTGTTTTTGAAAGATGATTCCTAAATTGTTTTGGAGTCATTTTTACCTGCTTTTTAAAGGCTGCTGAAAAATGCGTAGGATTTTTGTATCCCACTAAATCCGAAATTTCATAAATGGGTTTAGTGGTATGCAAAAGTAACTCTTTGGCTTTGTTCATTCTTATGGATAATGAGTATTCTGATATAGAGGTATCAAATATTCGTTTGAATTCTTTTTTTAATACAGTGTCATTCAAGAGTACCTTTCGCGATAATTCTTTTACCGAAAACTGCTCGTTAAGATTAGAAGAAATAATATTTTTAACAACATGAACTTTTTTTACTAAACTATCAGAACTATTTATTTTACTTTTATGCTGCACCTGAAGAGCTACGAGTTCAAGTACCTTGGCCTCTAAAAATAAGCGCTTCAAGATCCCTTTTTTTGTATCTGTAATAATTTCTGTGATGATATTCTGAGTTTCAAAACAAGAAGGGGAAATATAACTAGTCCGGTCTTTATAGCTACTAGGATGCTGATCCATAAATAACTGAAATAACGAAATAAGTTGATGTTTTTTTATGAATTCGTAATACATTTTTATTTTTACCTCTCTAATGGGTTTATCGGTGTAATAAGCTAGCTCACCCTTGAATTGATTGGTAAAATAAAGCAAACAATCCTGTTCTTCTTGTATAATAGGTTTACTAATATGACTAAAGCGAATCACCTTTTCACCTTGGATAAGAAATGAAAACTCCAAAGAATTTGTTTTGGATCTATTTTTAAAAATATAATTTTTATGTAATGTTCCTTGAAAATAGCCTATGTATAAGCCGTCGAAACAGTGACTTTCTACAACTCCATTTCCGTAGTCATTATGTAATTTTCTAGTATTTGAGAGAATACCACAATTATTTTTGTCGGGTGCTATTTCCAGTGCACCATTAAAGATCGAATCTAGTTCTGTTTGTATCATCATTTTTATAGGGAAATATGCAAATTTAATGCTTATTCAATCTAAATAAAAGAATAACATGCTTTTTTGAAGAATTGTTAAAAACCAAATGATTTAACATATAAATTATTATTTTGTGAGTAAATAAATTGACCAAAGAACATGCCACAAAAATAGAAACTTAGTAATAAAAAATAAGTAACGCATCGATTACTAAAATTATAACTGTAGAAATTTAATTTAGATTAAACAATTATGACAAAACAAAATGTATTATTTAATAGTCAATTAAACGCTATCATTTTAAAAAAAACTGCAGAGGTTTACTAAAATGCAAGGATATAATTAAGCAAACAACAGAAGTTAAAGCCGAAAGATATGGGAGAACCCTATGCAAATGGGAAAAAAAGTCTGAAAAAGAAACAACTAATAACTCTGTTGAAAATTAATTCAACAGAGTTTTTTATTTTATAATGTTTAATGTTATTTTAGCCATGACTTCAAGACTACAGAATATTTATGGCAAAGGAAACACAATACACCGAAGATAACATACGATCGCTCGACTGGAAAGAACATATCAGGATGCGTCCGGGGATGTATATCGGGAAATTGGGAGATGGTTCATCGCCAGATGATGGTATTTATATCCTGGTAAAAGAAGTACTAGATAACTCCATTGACGAATTTGTCATGGGAGGAGGAAAAACCATAGAGGTATCGGTTCAAGAGAATAAAGTGGTTGTTCGTGATTATGGGAGAGGAATTCCTTTAGGAAAAGTGGTCGATGTAGTTTCTAAGATGAACACGGGAGGTAAGTATGACTCAAAAGCCTTTAAAAAGTCAGTAGGGCTTAACGGAGTAGGTACAAAGGCAGTGAATGCACTCTCATCGTATTTTAAAGTAGAATCTTCACGTGATGGAAAATCTGCTTCAGCAGAATTTGAAAAAGGAAACTTAACCCATCAGGATCTTTTAGAAGAAACATCTCGTAGAAGAGGTACTAAGGTGAGCTTTATTGCGGATGAAACCATTTTTAAGAATTATAAATATCGTCCTGAATACATCATCAAATTACTCAAAAACTATGTATACCTGAATCCAGGGCTGACCATTGTTTTTAACGGTGAAAAATACTATTCAGAAAATGGATTAAAAGACCTATTGGAAGACAACAACAACCAAGAAGATATGTTGTATCCGATAATCCACTTGCGAGGTGATGATATTGAAGTGGCTATGACACATAGTAAAACTCAGTATTCAGAAGAATATCATTCATTTGTAAATGGCCAAAACACCACCCAAGGAGGAACCCATCAGGCTGCTTTTAGAGAGGCTGTGGTAAAAACAATTCGAGAGTTTTATAATAAAAACTTTGAAGCTTCTGACGTTCGTAAATCCATTATCTCAGCAATTTCCATTAAAGTAATGGAACCCGTTTTTGAAAGTCAAACAAAAACAAAATTAGGATCTACTGAAATGGGAGGTAACTTACCTACTGTAAGAACCTATATTAACGACTTTGTAAAAAATAAACTCGATAATTATTTACATAAGAATACCCAAGTAGCGGAGATACTTCAAAAGAAAATATTACAAGCAGAGAAAGAACGTAAAGAACTTTCAGGTATTCGGAAGTTGGCAAGAGATCGTGCTAAAAAAGCCAGTTTACACAATAAAAAACTACGAGATTGCCGGATCCATTTTGGTGATACCAAAAAAGAAAACTATTTAGAAACTACCTTGTTTATTACCGAGGGAGATTCGGCAAGTGGATCCATTACCAAATCACGTAATGTAAATACCCAAGCTGTATTTAGTTTAAAAGGAAAACCCCTAAACTCTTATGGATTATCTAAAAAGATAGTGTATGAAAATGAAGAGTTTAATTTATTGCAGGCGGCTTTAAATATAGAAGATGGTTTAGAAGGCTTGCGCTATAATAATGTAGTAATAGCAACGGATGCCGATGTTGATGGGATGCATATTCGATTGCTTTTAATAACGTTTTTCTTACAGTTTTTCCCTGAAGTTATTAAAGAAGGACATCTGTATATTTTAGACACACCTTTGTTTAGAGTAAGAAACAAAAAAGAAACTATTTACTGTTATTCGGATGAAGAAAGGCAACAAGCTATGAATAAATTGAAAGGGAAACCAGAGATTACTCGATTTAAAGGATTGGGTGAGATTTCACCAAATGAATTTGTACATTTTATTGGTGATGATATTCGCTTAGACCCAGTAATGTTAGACAAAGAAATGTCGATAGAACAAATGTTGCAGTTTTACATGGGTAAAAATACTCCTGACAGACAGAAGTTTATTATTGAAAATTTAAAAGTAGAGTTAGATCTTTTAGAAGAAAACTAATATGAAAAAAGGAATCAAAGGGGTAATAATTGGCATTGTTGCTTTACTCGTTATGTATGAATTTATAGGAGGACTAGGTCTATTTAAAATGTATCATAATCCAACAACAGCTAATGAACCGAATATAGCTTTAGGCTCTTATATGTTTGTTACAAATTTAAGTGAACCTAAAAACAAAGATTTCGTTTGCTATAACTATGAAGACGATCTGTTAGGAAAGCATATAAGAGTGCACAGAATGTTAGGAGGTGAAGGAGACACTATAGAAATTAAAGACGGTGTTTTTTATATTAACAGTAAAAATATAGATGAAAATTTGACATTAATTCGTACTTATGAGCTTACGATGGAAGAGTATGATTCTTTAAAAGATAAGAAAGAAATACAGAATAATGAATTTAAGCATATGACTCAAAATGGGTCTATAATATTACTATTAGATGAAGAATTTGCTAAATTAAATAAAATAGAAAATAAAAGGATAGCAGAACAGGCAGGTGCAACAGATAATAACGTAAATTCAATATTCGAAAAAAATTGGAATAAAGATAATTTTGGTCCCTTACACATACCTAAAAATAAAGTATTTGTTATGGGAGATAATAGAGACAATTCATTGGATTCAAGATTTGTAGGATTGATTGATATTTCTAATATTGTAGGAGTGGTACTTAATAAATAATAAATAAACTCAAAACGCGTAAACGTTAGTGTAAATGAGCGAAGAAAACAGTAATTACGAACACGAAGAAGAATTAAACCAACCTATTGAAAATACAGAAACGATTACCAAGGTAACGGGCATGTATAAAGAGTGGTTTTTAGATTATGCTTCGTATGTTATTTTAGAACGGGCGGTGCCTTCTATTGAAGATGGTTTTAAACCTGTACAACGACGTATAATGCATTCAATGAAAGACTTGGATGATGGTCGTTACAATAAGGTAGCAAATATTGTTGGGCATACCATGCAGTACCACCCGCATGGTGATGCTTCTATTGCTGATGCCATGGTTCAAATGGGGCAAAAAGAACTGCTAATTGATATGCAGGGAAACTGGGGTAATATTTTAACAGGTGACCGTGCAGCAGCCTCAAGATATATAGAAGCACGTTTGTCAAAATTAGCCTTAGATATTGTTTTCAACCCTAAAACCACCGAATGGCAACTATCATACGATGGTAGAAAAAAGGAACCCGTTAATCTTCCTGTAAAATTTCCTCTGTTATTAGCACAAGGCGCTGAGGGTATTGCAGTAGGGTTATCAACGAAGATATTACCTCATAATTTTATTGAATTAATAGATGCTTCTATTAAATACTTAAAAGGAAGAAGTTTTTCTATTTTACCTGATTTTTTAACAGGTGGAATTGCTGATTTCACGAATTATAATGATGGAAAAAGAGGAGGGAAGGTTCGTGTTAGAGCTAAAATATCACAACTAGATAAGAAAACACTAATCATTACAGAAATCCCTTTTGGTACTACCACTTCTTCGCTTATTGACAGTATTTTAAAAGCGAATGAGAAAGGGAAAATAAAAATAAAGAAAATTGAAGATAATACCGCGGCTAATGTAGAAATCGTAATACACTTACCTCCGAATGTATCTCCTGATAAAACTATAGACGCATTATATGCATTTACCAATTGTGAAAATTCTATTTCACCATTGTGCTGTATTATCGAAGATAATAAACCCATTTTTATAGGAGTTACTGAAATTTTACAGAAATCAACCGATTTTACCGTTGAATTATTAAAACGAGAATTAGAAATTCAGTTACATGAACTAGAAGAGCAATGGCATTTTGCCTCATTAGAACGAATTTTTATTGAAAATCGAATTTATCGTGATATTGAAGAGGTAGAAACATGGGAAGGAGTAATTGAAGCTATAGATAAAGGGCTGAAACCTCATACTAAACACTTAAAAAGAGAGGTTACCGAAGAAGATATCCTTCGTTTAACAGAAATTAGAATTAAAAAGATTTCGAAATTTGATATAGATAAAGCAAAGCAATTTATTGAGAATTTAGAAGACAAAATCAAAGAAGTTAAGCATCATTTAGACAACTTAGTTGATTTTGCTATCGATTATTTCAAGGTACTAAAAACAAAATACGGTAAAGGTAAAGAGCGTATAACCGAAATCAGAACCTTTGATGATATTGTCGCAACGAAAGTAGTGATGCGCAATGCCAAATTGTATGTAAACAGAGAAGAAGGTTTTATTGGTACTTCACTAAAAAAAGATGAGTATATAACAGATTGTGCCGATATTGATGATGTTATTGTTTTTAGAGATAATGGATCAATGATTGTTTCGAAAGTAGCATCTAAAACTTTTGTAGGAAAAGGTATTGTTCATATCGCTGTCTTTAAAAAGAAAGATAAGCGCACAGTGTATAACATGATTTATAAAGATGGGGTACGCGGACCAAGTTATATGAAACGTTTTAATGTTATGAGTATAACTAGAGACAAAGAATACGATTTAACCAATGGAAGTAAAGGATCAAAACTACTTTACTTCACGGCAAACCCAAATGGAGAAGCCGAAGTGGTTACTGTTTTGTTACGAGCGGTAGGAAGTATTAAAAAGTTAAAATGGGATATTGATTTCGCAGATTTAGCAATTAAAAGTAGAAGCGCTAGAGGAAATCAGGTAACCAAATATGCTATTAAGAAAATAGAATTTAAGTCGTCAGGAGTATCTACTTTAAAACCTAGAAAAATTTGGTATGATACCGCTGTAAAACGCTTAAATGTTGACGAAAGAGGAGAATTATTAGGTGAATTTAGAGCAGAAGATAAATTGTTGATAGCAACGCAAAGTGGTAAAATAAAAGCGGTTACACCTGATTTGGCAATGCATTTTGACAATGACATGCTTATTCTTGAAAAATGGAATGCTAAAAAGCCTATTTCAGTGATATACTATGATGGAAATAAAGAACGTTATTATGTAAAACGCTTTTTACTCGATTCGGTAGATAAAGAAGAACATTTTATTTCTGAACACGATAAATCAAAATTAGAAAGTATTGCCACTGATTATCGCCCGGTAGCAGAAGTGATTTTTTCGAAACGTAGTTTAGAAAAAATAGAGGTAGACTTTGAAAGTTTTATTGCTGTTAAAGGTATTAAAGCTCAAGGGAATCAATTAACTACAGAGAAAATACGTACCGTTAATCTGTTAGACCCTTTACCGTATGAAGAACCCGTTGAAGATAGAGTAGAAGATATAGAAGTGAATGAAGAGGAGGAAATTAAAGAAGAATCATTACCTTTAGAAGTAGACGAAAATAACACAAAAGAGTTTGAAGAATCTAAAGAAGCAAAGGCAAAAAAAGCATTAGAAAGAGCGCTTCAAAAAAAGAAAAAAGATGGTGATGAAGACAGTCAAACCGCATTATTTTAAATGGAAACAATTGGTTTAATAGGAGGTATAACACCACAATCGACTATCATGTATTACCAGGTTTTAAACGATTTGGCGAGTAAAACTTATGGAGAAAATCATTCTGCTAAAGTATTGATAAATTCGGTTGATTTTGGTGAGATTTCCAAACTACAATCCGTTGGAGATTGGGACCGCTTAGAAAACATTATGGCTAAGGCAGCTTCAAGTCTAGAGCAAGGTGGAGCAAGTGCTATTTTAATTTGTGCCAATACCATGCATTTAACCATTGATGCAGTTAGAAAAGCGGTAAATATACCTGTTATACATATTGCTGAGGCTACTGCAGAAATCATCATAGAGAAGGGACTCGAAAAAGTAGCACTGTTAGGAACAAAATATACCATGGAAAAAGCATTTTACAAAGACGTATTAAAAAAGCATGGTATTGATACAATCATTCCCCGAGACGATGATAGAGAGATCATCCATAGGGTTATTTATGATGAATTATCAAAAGGCATATTGAACGAAACTTCCAGAGAACAATACATGGCTATTATAGCTAAGTTAGAGAAGGAAGGAGCGGAGGGGGTTATTTTAGGATGTACTGAAATCCCTCTGTTAATAAAACAGAAATCAATAGCAATACCAGTTTTTGATACCACAACCATACACGCCACAAAAGCGTTTAACCTTTTCGTATAATGAAAGAACTGATGTTATCAAACCTGTTTAATTTAAATTCTTTTTTCGGAATTCTGGCGTATATTTTTGTAGTTATACTGATTTCTTGGTTTTTTTCCAGAATAATTAGATACTTTATTGTTTTACTGATTAAATATCGAAAAACAGATAGGTTTGGAAGAACCAGTATTCAGTTTTTACGTAATTCTGTAAAATTCTTTATGGGTTTTTTTGGTATAGCATATATTATTATGACCGTACCTTTTTTTAGGAGTAAGGCAACACTTATCTTTTCGGGTGCTGGAATTTTAGCTGCTATTATTGGTTTTGCTGCGCAAGCAGCCTTGTCGAACTTAATAGCAGGAGCCTTTATTGTTATATTCAGACCTTTTCGAGTAGGAGATTATATTAAATTAGATGATGCACGCTTGGGAATTGTAGAAGACATTAATTTACGGCATACGGTAATTAATAATTTTGAAAATAAACGATTAATTATTCCCAACTCGGTTATCAGTACAGATTCCGTGCTGAATCATACTATTGAAGATTCAAAAATACTCAGTTTCAATAATTTTAAAATAGGCTTAAAAGCAGATATTAATTTAGCTAGAAAGATTATACAGGAAGAAGCTATTAAACAACCAAATACTTTGGACAATCGGACTCCAGAGCAGGTTTTATTATCTTCAGATCAGGTAGATGTTAGGGTTATAGATGTTCATTCTGATTATATACACATCAGAGCATACCTATGGTTGAATGAGCCTTTTTTAGAGTTTAAAACAAAATGTGCTTTAAAAGAAGCTGTTCATAAACGTTTTGTAGCGGAAGGCGTTGATCTGCCAATTCCGATTCATAAAATCGTAACATTGGCTCCTAACTAAAGATTTCAATTACAGAACTATTTATTTTTAAATAAAAACCCGAAACCTAGACGTTTTAGAAATTTCTTCTCGAATTCCCAGAAAAAATCAAATTGACCAAATAACCACCCAACTATTGGCAATGTAGTTTGATATATAGGGAAAATAAGTAATATACGAAGCGGCCAGTAAACCCAAGGAGATATTGAATCAGGATAAAGACCAATAAAAGCTGTAATAGGTTTTGCAACCCAAGCTGAGAAAGATCCATTTATAGCAAAAACAATTAAAATAGCAATAACATCCCAAGTGCTATTGATTCCCCAACGTTGTTTTAATTTTTCCATCATGCAAAAATACTGAAAACTACAAAAGCATACAAATGTTGTTATTTAAACCTAACTATTAAGAATAGTTTTAGTTAACAATTAATTTATCAGTTAGTTAAATAATTTATTTACCGAACTTTTATAGGTTTGACCAATAGGAATTTTATAGTCGGTAGCCATTAAAATTCTATTTCCTTCTATAATTTTAATTTTATCAATAGCAACAATAAATGATTTATGAACCCGTAAAAAGTTTTCATTAAAAAGTATATCCATAAAATTAGATATCTTTTCATGGCATACTATGGTTTCTTTTGTGGTAAGAAATAATTTAGTATAGTTACCATAGGCTTCTAAAAAATAGATTTCTTTAGCATTTATTTGATGATATTTTTTGTCTCCTTTTATAAAAAAACGATGTGAATTGTTTGTGACAGTAATATTATTTGAACTAGTAGCCTGTGCGTTAGGTTTATTTGTTGCAATTGCTTTATTAATTGCGACTAATAATCTTTCAAAGCTAAATGGTTTTAGTATATAATCTGCTACATTCAATTCAAAACCTTCTAAAGCAAATTCACTATACGCAGTGGTAACAATTACTTTTGGAGGGTTGTTTAGTGTTTTCAGAAAATCAAATCCTTTAAGTTTAGGCATATGTAAATCTAAAAACATGAAATCTATTTCCGTACTATTTAAAAAAGCCATTGCTTCAATGGCATTGTAGCAATTTTTCACTAATTGTAAATGTGGTAACATGCCACAAAATTCTTCAATTAGTTGATGCGCCAAAGGTTCGTCATCAATTATTATGTACTTAATCATTTAGGTATATTTTTAAATCAACTTTATAAAGTTTGTTGGTGTTAGTAATTTGTAAGTCGTGATTTTCAGGATAGATCAAAGATAACCTCTGTTTTAAATTTATCAATCCTATTCCTTTTGTAATGAGTGAATTATCCTCGTCAAAATTATTTTCTATAGTAAAAAAGATGCCATCGGTATTGCTTACTAAATCAATATGTATATAGGCATTTTCAGTAAGTTTTTCTACACCATGTTTAAAGGCATTTTCTAGAAGAATTATAAAACAAAGTGGTGCTATGTTGTTTTGTGAGTTGTTTGAAATTGTAAATTTAATATCTACATCTTTGTGATATCGGATTTTATGAAGTTCAATGTAGTTTTTTAAATAAGCTATTTCATTTTCTAAAGGAACAAATTCTTTTTCTCCTTCATAAATAGTATACCGCATCATGTCAGATAATTTTAAAATTACTTCTGGTGCCTTTTTAGAATTTCTGACAGTTAAAGAATATAAATTATTCAGTGTATTGAAAAAAAAGTGTGGGTTTATTTGGGTTTTTAATAAGCTTAATTCAGCTTTGGTCTTTTCTTGTTGTAATGTTTTTATCCATTTCCATTGTTCGTATACCCATGTTAAAATTAATACGGGTATAGAACCTATTAATAGTGGTGATAATATCTTTTCTTTAATGCTTAAATAGTTGTCATACGTTACTGTTTGTAGCCTAAAATAGGTAAAAACAAGCAACACGCTTACATAATAAAAAAGTAATATTTTTTTGTATTTTTTCAGAAAAGCCGGAGAAAATAAATTTATAAGACCAAACCAAAACAATAATAGCATTCCAATTGTTATAGGATTATCTGGAATATTAAAAATTCTATCGGAAAAAACAGATGCAGCTAATAGTAGTAAGAGGTACAAAGCATGTTTTGCAGTTTCTGTTCTTTTTTTTCTATTCATTTTTAATATACTACTGAGAAGAAGAGAAAGGCTTATCCACCAAAAAAGAATCACTGTAAAAATTTCAACGGGTTGGTCATTAGGAATATTTAGTATTCCTACCATGTCTAATACATAAAACACAATCAGTAGAACAGGTAATGTAAATACGAACGCTCGATATTTTTTGAGGTAGTGGTATATCATCCTACAAAAATAAGAATGTATTGTAGGTCTTCCAATTAATATGATGAACACTATTATTTTTTGTATAAACACATTAAAAAACGAGATGAATTGAATTGAGCTATTTTATGAATTGATATATGAAGATATAGAACAGGTTGGTCATAATAATTAGAACACTGAAAACCATGAAGATACATTTGTGTAACCAAATTAAAACGTACATGAATACTTTAACAATCGAGAATATCAGTAAGGAATACTCCAATGGGATGAAGGCATTGAACAATGTGTCGCTAACAATAAAAAATGGGATGTTTGGTTTATTAGGGCCAAATGGAGCAGGAAAATCTTCGCTTATGCGTACCATTGCTACCTTGCAAGAGCCTACAGAGGGAACTATTAAATTTAATGGAGAGGATAATGTTAAAAACCCAAAATTTCTTAGAAAACAATTAGGCTACCTGCCACAAGAATTTGGTGTGTATCCTAAAATAAATGCACAAGATCTATTAAATCATATGGCAATTTTGAAGGGTATTACCAATAAAAATGAGCGGAATGATCAGGTAAAAGCATTATTACAGCAAACCAATTTATACGTACACAGAAAAAAGGATGTTCATACTTTTTCAGGAGGAATGCGTCAACGTTTTGGTGTTGCACAAGCATTATTAGGAAGCCCTCGATTAATTATTGTTGATGAGCCAACTGCAGGTTTGGATCCAGAAGAACGAAATAGGTTTTTGAACTTATTAAGTGAAATAGGTGAGAACGTGATCATTATTCTATCTACTCATATTGTAGAAGATGTAAGGGAATTATGCCAGAACATGGCCATATTATGCGGAGGAAAAGTTGTAGTAGAAGGAAATCCCAAAAATCTTACCGAAAAACTACAAAATAAAATCTGGGTAAGAACGATTAGCAAATCAGAAATTGACCTGTACAGGGGTAGATATAATGTATTATCAACTAGGTTGTTATCTGGTGATACTCAAGTGCAGATATTTTCGGAAACAAACCCGCAAAATGGTTTTAGAACTATGGATGCTGATTTAGAAAGCGTTTATTTTTCTCATTTAAATTCAACTTTACCTAATTTATAAACGATGAAACTACTACTATTATTATTATTTGAAGTTCATTATCAGATAAAGCAAAGAGCCTTTTTAGGTTTTGGGTTGATATTTTTATATTTCGGATATCTCGTTGGCAGTCAAGCAACGGCAATGGCCAATATAGATTTTAATTCGGCCTATGAGATTAATAAAAAAATAGGATTAATTAGTTTAGGAGTTCTGTTTGCTATTATGTTTTATACTATCAGTGGTGTATTAAGAGAGAAACACCATAAGATGGAATCATTGATTTATAGCAGCCCTATTTCTAAAAGAGATTATTTTTTGAGTAGAATACTGGGAGTATTTATGACTTCTCTTATAACGTTTACATTATCATTAGTAGGGTTGTATTTCGGATATTCCTTATCGAATCTTGATCCAGAACGATTACAAGAATTTCACTTTATGAGTTATTTTTGGCCTTGGTGTCTTATGGTACTGCCCAATGTGTTTATAGCAACTTCTATAATTACTTCTATAGCTATGTTAACCAAAAGTAATATAGCTGTTTATGTAAGTGCTATATGTATGTATATGGGATATTTTTTATGTGCTATTTTTTTGAATTCACCTTTAATCGCAAACTCCGTTGCACCTTCTCCAGAAAACATGATATTTGCCGCTATAGCGGATCCATTCGGGATTTCTGCATTTTTTGAACAAACTCAGTTTTGGACACCTTTTCAAAAAAACACACTGCTACTTTCTTTTTCTGACTTCTTTATGTGGAATAGAGTTTTTTGGCTACTCATTGGAAGTTCTATTTTAGTAGGAACCTATTATTTATTCTCTTTTAAGGAAAGTAATAGGAAAATTAAGAAGAAAGCTATTACTTTAAAAAACTCGAAGCATATCGCCTACAAGAGAGTATCTGTAACATTAAATACACGTTCTTCTTTTACCAGTTATTATTCATTAGTAAAATTAGAAATAAGCTCCATATTTAAAAGCCTACCATTTATGGCTATTGTGCTCATTTGGATTATTATTATTGCTACCGAAATTTTTGCTGGAGTAAAAGATAGCGGTCCTTATCATGAAAGTTATTATCCCACAACCAATTTATTACTGGAGTTAATAGAAATACCGTTTTATTTATTAAGTATAATATTACTTGTTTTTTATAGCGGTGAAATTGTATGGAGAGAAAAATCAACTAAAATAAATGAGATAATTTATGGAACTCCTACAGCCAACCATATCTTTTTTTGGTCAAAATTTAGTGCCTTATTTTTATTACCAGTGATCTTACTTATTATCAGTACTATGTTTTCTATTTTGTTTCAACTAAGCAATAATTATATTGAATTTGATTTCAGCCAATATATTAGTTTCATAGCAATAAATATAGCTAATCTATTGTTTTACATTTGTTTAGTGTTTTTTACTCAAAGTATTACTTCAAGTAAATATGTAGGAATGGCTGTTTCAGGTCTGATAATAATAATTTTTGGAACCCCAGTTTCTGGAATGTTAGGTATAGAACACTCGTTACTAAAAATAGGAGCTTTGCCACGGATAACTTTCAGTAATATGTATGGATATTCGGATACTTTAAAAGCTTTTGGGTATTATGCTTTTTGTTGGATATGTTTAGGTACATTATTAACCCTTGTTTCCTTTAAGATATGGAAGAGGGGCAATGAATACAGCTTTAAGTTTAGCATCAAAACCTTAAAAGCTAACTGGAATCTCCTACAAATTGCTTTACTAGTAATTGTAAGTGTTTTATTTACAGCATCCGTAGGCGTTATATATTACAATACCAACATAGTTTCTATATATACAAATAGCGAAGAAGTATTGGATATGAGTGAGAGTTATGAGCGGAATTACAAAAAACATGATACTCCAAGGCAATTAGTACCAGTAAGTTATAAAACGTACATAGATATTTTCCCCAATGAACGAAAATACCGTGTTAAAGTTAGCTGTATCCTAGAGAATAAAGGTAAAGTACCTTTAAAAGAATTACTGATTACAGAGGTAATTCCAGTAACTGAAATGACAATTGGAAAAGCAAGGTTAGAAAAACAGGATACCGAACATAACGTACGTTTATATAGCTTTGATAAACCTTTAGAGGTAGGAGAGCAGGTGTATTATAGTTATGTAATAGAAGATACTAATGAAGGTTTCGAAACTAGCAGAAATATAGTTAAAAATGGTACATTTATTAATAGAAATGCTTTTTCACCCATATTAGGATATACTAGCAACCTTGAAATACAAAATGCACATGAAAGACTTGAAAGAGGATTGCCAAAAAAGGTAGATGACGTACATGACAATGATCATTTTGAGATTAGTGATGTCCATTATCAAAAAATACCTATAGAAACCATTATTTCAACACAAGAAAATCAAACAGCAATTGCTACTGGTAAATTGGTCAATACATGGAAAGAAAATGATAGAAATTATTATCATTATAAATTTTCAGAACGAGTAGTTCCATTTATGGCTTATATTTCAGGGGAATATAAAATTAGTGCCACTACATATAAAGACATAGCTATAGAGCAGTATTATTTGCCGCAACATTATCACAATATTGAAAATATAACAAAACAAACAAAACAGACTATTGATTATTGCACACAAAATTTTGATGATTTTCCGTTTGACCACCTTCGTATAGCTGAATTACCAAATCACTGGCCCTTTGGTGGTATTGCTACCCCTGGAACCATTGTAATGGTAGAGGATAATTTATATTTAATTGATACAAAAGAGACTAATTTTGATGTTGTGGCTAAACGTACTATTCATGAGGTCGCACATCAATACTGGGGACATACATTAACTCCTAAAAACACCGAAGGAGCTGGAATTATTACTGAAGGTTTGTGTAAATATACAGAAGCCGCAGTAATGGAAAAATATATGGGTAAAAAGGTATTATGGGAATTGAATGAACAAGCCGCTACTAGATATTTTTCTGCAAGAGCTTACGCATCTAAGAAAGAAGCACCAATTTATTTGACAGATGATGAAGAATATTTAATTTACGGAAAAGCATGTATCTCTTTTTTAGCGATAAAAGAACTCATAGGAACCGATCAAATGAACAAAGCGATACAACGTCTTTTAAAATTGCATAAGAATGATATGGTACCAAAGGTTACTTCAGTAGCTCTGTTACATGAAATATATAAGGTAACTCCCGAAGAATATCATTCATTGGTTGATGATTGGTTTAAGAAAATAATCACCTATGATTTGGAATTAAAGAACAGTAGCATTAAAGAATTGGATAATGGGCAATATGAGATAACACTTTCTGTTGATGCGAAACGTTTTGAAATGTTGGAGACTGGTAAAATGGTAGAAATTGACCTAAACGAACCGATACAAGTTGGTGCATTTATAAACCACCCTAGCGAATCAGAAAATCAGGAGATTATATATTTAAATCACCATAAAATCTCAAGTAAAGCGCAAGAAATAAAGTTTATTGTAGATAAGAAACCGATGTATGTAGCTATTGACCCTTATGGAACCAGATTAGAGGAAAGAAGAGCAAATAATATCATTTACAGATAAATATTTCGTGTATAGGTATTGAATTATTTTAAGTTAGTTTAAGGCATAAAACTTTAGCATAGCCAAGCTATGGTTAAGTTTTATAACGCAAAAATAGCCACAAAAGAAATAATAGATATGCGAAATATTTATTTGTAAATCGTATAAGAAGTACTGTAGATTAAAAAAAGACTGCTAATCGTATGATATTAGCAGTCTTAAAATTTTAGATATTCATTACTTAAAACAGTTCCTCTAAAAGTGTATCATCCACTAGATTAGGTACCGTAACTTGTAAATTTGGTGTACGTTCCATTTCACGTTTAATAGCAAACAAGGCTTCTTTATTTCTGGCCCAGCTTCTACGAGCAATACCGTTATTTACATCGTAAAACAACATTTTTTTCAAGCGAGCATCTGCCGCAGCTGTACCGTCTAATAACATACCAAAACCACCATTCATCACTTCACCCCAGCCAACGCCACCACCATTGTGGATAGAAACCCAAGTAGCACCTCTAAAACTATCTCCAATAACATTGTGAATAGCCATATCCGCTGTAAATTTACTTCCATCATAAATATTAGAGGTTTCTCTATAAGGTGAATCGGTACCACTAACATCATGATGATCTCTTCCAAGAACAACAGGGCCTATTTTGCCTTCGGCGATAGCATTATTGAACGCTTCCGCAATTTTAGCACGTCCTTCGGCATCAGCATATAGAATACGCGCCTGGGAACCTACCACCATTTTATTCTTTTTAGCATCCTTGATCCACGTTATATTATCTTGCATTTGCAATTGGATCTCTTCAGGAGAGTTTTCCATGATTTCCTGTAATACAGTCGCTGCAATTTCATCGGTAGTATCCAGGTCTTCAGGTTTTCCAGAAGCACAAACCCAACGAAAAGGACCAAACCCATAATCAAAACACATCGGACCTAAAATATCTTGTACATACGATGGGTATTTAAAATCAATACCGTTATCGGCCATTACCTCTGCACCAGCTCGAGAACTTTCTAATAAGAAGGCATTTCCGTAGTCAAAGAAGTAAGTACCTCTTTCGGTATGTTTGTTTATGGCAGCTGCATGACGGCATAGTGTTTTTTGAACCTCTTTTTTAAATACTTCAGGCTCTTCGCGAATTAATCGGTTAGATTCTTCGTAAGAAATATCAGCAGGATAATAACCTCCCGTCCAAGGAATATGTAACGAGGTTTGATCGGAACCAACATGGATAAATATATTTTCTTCATAAAAACGTTCCCAAATAGTCACAATATTTCCAATAAAAGCAATAGAAACCACTTCATTATTCGCCTGTGCTTGTTTAACACGCGCTAATAAATCGTTCATGTTATCTACTAAAACATCCACCCATCCTTGTTCATATCTCTTGGTCGCTGCTTTTTCATTCACTTCTGCTGCGATGGTTATACAACCTGCAATATTTCCTGCTTTGGGTTGTGCACCGCTCATACCACCTAAACCAGCCGTTAAAAATATTTTTCCTTTGGGAGTTTCACCTTTATTTAAAATTTTGCGAAAAGCATTCATTACGGTAATGGTAGTTCCATGAACAATACCTTGTGGTCCGATGTACATATAAGATCCTGCGGTCATTTGACCGTATTGCGTAACCCCTAAAGCATTGTATTTTTCCCAATCATCAGGAGCAGAGTAATTAGGAATCATCATTCCGTTGGTAACTACCACTCTTGGCGCCTCTTTGGAAGAAGGGAACAAACCCATCGGATGCCCAGAATACATATGCAATGTCTGTTCATCGGTCATCGTAGCTAAATACTGCATGGTGAGTAAATACTGTGCCCAATTTTGAAAAACAGCTCCATTACCACCGTAGGTAATTAATTCTTCAGGATGCTGTGCAACAGCAGGGTCTAAATTATTCTGTATCATGAGCATGATAGCCGCTGCCTGCGTAGATTTTGCTGGATATTCTTTAATATCACGAGCATATATATCATAATTAGGCTTAAAACGATACATATAAATACGACCAAAATCGTTGAGTTCTTGCGCAAACTCAACAGCTAGCTCTTGGTGCCATTCTTTAGGAAAATAACGTAGCGCATTCCTGATGGCTAGTTGTTTTTCTTCTTTTGATAAAATATCTTTTCTTTTAGGAGCTCTATTAACTCCTTCAGGATATTCCCTTGGTACGGGTAATTTCGATGGAATTCCTACTACTATTAATTCTTTAAATGTCATTATTAGGCTACTTTAAATGCTTGTTCTTTAACTAATTTAATTAATGCATAGATATCATCTTTTAAAATTCTATCAGCTTCTAATTTAGCTACTTTACTGCGTATTAACGCAAAGTTTTCTTCTAAGATATCGGAAAAAGTATTCGGTCTTCTAAAATCCATAGCTTGCGCAGCATACATTAACTCGATGGCAAAAATCTTTTCTAAATTTCCAAGAATTTGATTGAATTTTCGTCCAGAAATACTTCCCATAGATACATGATCTTCTTGGCCTAACGACGTTGGAACACTGTCAGCAGAAGGAGGGAAGCACAATGATTTGTTTTCGGTTACTAAAGCAGCAGTGGTGTATTGTGGAATCATAAACCCTGAGTTTAAACCTCCAGCTTCTGTAAGTAAACGGGGTAATCCGTATTTTCCTTCTAGCAACAAGTAACATCTTCTGTCAGAGATATTACCGAGTTCAGAAGCGGCAATAGAAGCGTAATCTAGAGCCATAGCTAAAGGTTGCCCATGGAAATTTCCTCCAGAAATAGCTTCTGTTTCACTTAAAATAATAGGGTTGTCAGTAACCGAATTCATTTCAATCTCTGCCAATTCTTTTAAATGTTCATAAGCATTTCGCGACGCTCCATGAACCTGAGGCATACAACGGATAGAGTAGGGGTCTTGCACTCTTTTACAATCGTCATTGGAATGCGAATGTAAATTATTCGATCCTTCGAGTAACATTCGCATACGTGCTGCTACTGTTAAGTTTCCTTTAAAAGGTCTGATTTTATGCAATGCTTCTTTAAATGGAGAAGCACTTCCTTGAAAGCCTTCTAAACTCATAGCTCCAGCAACATCGGCCAAATTTAACAGGTATTCCATTTGCTGCAAACCGTTAATTGCATGTGCTAAAATAAACTGGGTTCCATTAATTAAGGCCAATCCTTCTTTAGCACTTAATTCAATAGACTCGAGTTGGTTGTTTTCTAATATTGTATGAGCAGGCTTTATGTCATTTCCAACCCAAAATTCACCTTCACCAAATAAAGGTAAAAACAAATGAGATAAAGGCGCTAAATCACCTGATGCCCCTACAGAACCTTGCTCTGGAACAACTGGTAACAAATCGTTTTCTATAAAATAAATAATACGCTCTACTACAGCTAATCGAATACCAGAATACCCCTGAGAAAGTGCGTGAACCTTGGTTATCATCATAATTTTTGACAAAAATTTGTCAATTGGATTTCCAACGCCTACAGCATGTGTTATCAATAGATTTTTTTGCAATAAGTTCGTTTCTTCAGGCGAAATTTGAGTATCACATAAAGGGCCAAAGCCTGTGTTAATACCGTAAACCGCTTTTTCAGAAGCTGCCATTGTTTCCACTTTGGCTCTGCATAGATTTATATTCTCTATTGCTTTTTCTGTTAAGATTCCTTTTAATTTGTTATTGGCAATAGCCATAACCTTATCAACCGTTAATTTATCTATTCCGTATTTAAACATGTTTTGTGTGCTTAAGTTTATTATACCATTTCTAATGTTGTACCTTTTACCATTTGAATTTCCCGTTATAAAACATCCTTTTTCTCTTTCTATTTCAATATAAAAGAAATCATAGCTACTGCTATTATTGATTTTCCTATCTTAATATAAAGAAAAAAATACTCATTTTCTTTTACAGTAAATTCAAACAATAACTGGTATTAATTTACTAACCATAAATGTTATGGTTACTGCCGATCATCGCTAAAACACAAAAATGACTGCAAGGAAATGATTGCGTAATTTTACTTAACAATCGGTATTACAAATTTATTGTTATTTTTGATGCTTAACAATACTATTATTGATTTAGATTAATAACTATGGGTTATCAATTAGAATATAGACATCTGAAATATTTTTTGGCGGTGGCCGAAGAACTACATTATAGAAAGGCCGCAGAAAAATTATACATCTCTCAACCTGGGTTAAGTAGGCAGATCAAGCAGTTAGAGGATAGTTTAGGAATGAAGCTGTTTGAGAGACATAATAGGAGTGTGGTACTCACTGAAGCAGGAAAATACCTTCAAAAAGAAATTACGCAAAATTTAAAAAGTTTAGAAGGAATTATCAATCATGCAAAGCTTATCAATGACGGTAAAGACGGGAATTTAAAGTTTGGCTATGTAGGCTCGGCTATGCAGGAAATAATTCCGAATTTATTAATAAAACTGAACCATAAATACCCGAATATTTCTTTTGGGTTAAGAGAAATGGACAATCAAAGTCAAATAGAAAGTTTATTATCTAACGATATTGATATTGGTTTTGTTCGATTAGAAAGAGTGCCTAGGAGTATTCATATAAAGACGATATTACTAGAACCTTTTTGTTTGGTTTTACCTAAAAAGCACGCTATTAATATTTTGAATTTTAAAAGTTTAGAGCAATTTAAGAACGCGCCTTTTATTTTGTTTGACCCTGAGTATAGTGTTTCCTACTATGAAAAGGTGATGCAGATTTTCGATGCATATGATTTTTCTCCTATTATCTCTCACAATACGATTCATGCAGATTCAATTTACAAGTTGGTAGCGAATGGATTTGGAGTTTCTATTGTTCCGAAGTCATTAATGAATACCCATAATAAAAATATTCAGTTTATTGAATTAACATCGATATCACAGCGCACGGCTTTGTCGGCTGTTTGGAGTAAGGAAAACAGAAACCCTGTTATACACAATGCCATGGAGCTTTTACCATTCATTGACTAGGTTACACTATTGGTGATGTGAAATAACTGTAACTAATTATAAATTACAAAAATAAGGTCTGGTAGATTATCCCATTTCTGATATTACTATTACGGTTTTAATTGTTTCTCGTAAATACCTATCTATAGATGATCTTATTTTAACACTGGCTTTTCTCTATTCGTTTCATGATATCATGCCGATGGTTATTTAAACCCTTTTAATGAATTAAGCAACATTAATAGCTAACTCCAAATTCCAATCGGTTTTACAGACGCCTCTCTCACCATCAGGCCTCACTTTCTGTTATGCACAGAAAGCAGAAGACATGATGAGACGAGTTTAGATGTTTGGCTGAGGGGAATCTCATGTTTTCTCGCATTAACATCAAACAATTCATGAACGCAATAGAAAAAGGTAAATAACCTTACTCTAAATTTAAGGGGAAAACTTTCTTAGTCGATGAACTTCAAATTCTAAACTCGGTTTTTATATAAATTTGGTTGTCCAAAACAATAGCTTTTTTCGTTTTATATGGAAAAAATGCTAATTTTGGAGGTGCAAATATGGATGTTTTAATCCATATACTTTTATTTATATTTGTTATGTAAACCATAAATAGTGTTTATGAATTATACCTTGCATCAACTAAAAGTATTTACGGAAGTTGTAGAGAAAAAGAGTGTAACGAAAGCTGCTGAATCACTTTTTTTAACACAACCTGCAGTTTCTATTCAACTTAGGAAGTTTCAGGATCAGTTTCCTTTAGCACTCACAGAAATTATTGGAAGAACACTGTATATTACCGATTTTGGCCGGGAAATTGCTGAATTGGCTCAAAAAATTTTAAGTCAGGTTGCTGAAATAGAACATAGAACAAAAGCTTATCAAGGAATACTGGCTGGTAAACTTAGAATCTCATCTGTTTCTACCGGAAAATATGTTTTTCCGTATTATATTTCTCGTTTCGTTAATAGGCATCCCGATATCGATTTTAGAATTGATGTAACCAATAGACAAAAAGTAGTAGATGATTTGGAAAGTAATGCGGTTGATTTTGGGTTAGTATCCGTTTTACCAAAACATTTATCATTATCAACATTACCACTAGTTAAAAACAGTTTATATTTAGTAGGAGGGAAAGAAAGGAAACTTAATTGGAAAGGGGATGCATCGACACTATTTTTACAAGAACCGCTATTGTATCGTGAAAAGGGGTCTGCTACGCGTAATGCGATGGAAGCTTTTCTTAATGGAAGAAATATACCAGTTACGAAAAAAATTCAATTGACTTCCAATGAAGCCTTAAAACAGGCGGTTATTGCTGGACTAGGCTATTCGATTATGCCTTTAATTGGGATTAAAAATACTATTGACAACGGGAATATTTCGATTATAGACTACCCTGGGTTACCGATTCATACACAATGGAATTTAGTTTGGTTAAAAAACAAATCGTTATCGCCAGTAGCAGCCGCTTTCATAGCGTATTTAAAGGCCGAAAAAGAGGATATTAAAGAGAAGTTTTTTAGTTGGATTGAACCCTAGTGGGCATAAATATGATCGATCGGTAAATTTGCATCAGAAATGAATGGTATAATTTGGGTAAACTCGAAATTAACCAATACAATAAGGATCCGAAAATTAGTGCGGTTACTGTTCAGGAATATTCATAGCCAACTGAAAATCTAAGTCAAGATTATTATTATGTTTGATGTGATTAGGCAGTTGAACAAGAGTGTCAGCGTTGTTTTTAAGATGAGATTTTAATATTCTGTGAATATCTCTATTGTCTTTTTGTTCTATAATTGCGTTTAAATAATCATCTACAGAAGCTTCTTTAGTGCTCTTTTTTAAATATCCGAAACCTTTATAAAAACCGTCTAGAACCAACACGTATGCATACTCATCATCTGTTAATCCTGCTTGTTTAATAATAAAATTTTCTGAGGTAAATTTCACCGATTCTAAGGCTTTTGTAGCTCGCTTGTTGTATGCTGTTATGGTTTCTGCCTCTCTACATATTCCTTTACATTTTTTTAGCTGGTAATGAAAGCAGCTACTTACATTGGTTTGTAAATGACAGTATTTTGGACATAAAACAAACTCTTCGCACAGTTTTTCTACAAAACTTCTGGCTTCGGAAATGCTGTAAAACTTTGCAATAGGATTAGGCGCTAATTTTAATTTATTCCATGCTAAATGGATAATTCCCATTCTGTCTTCATAACTAAACAGTCCAATGCTTTCGGTGGTTCTTCTCTGGGCTCTGTTGTATTTAGGGTAGTATTTTTTAATCTCTGAAGATTCTAATAATAAGGCTAAAAGCTCACTTCCTGTTTCAGTAAAAGAAATATCAGCAGTAGCCATGCACATTGAAATCTCTTTTTTCTTTTTATCGTAAAAGTGACTCAGTACCCGTTGTTTTATGTTGTTGGCCTTTCCTACATAAATAATTTCTTGGGCCTCGTTTTTAAAGTAATACACACCTGTTTTTTCAGATAAGCTATCAAAAACTTCTTTAGGAAGGAGTGGAGGCAGGGTCGCTTGTCGGGAACGAGGGTTTAAAAATGAAGCGAACACACTTTTTTCGTTGTCTTTATCTAACTGCAACAGTTTTTGAAAAAGAATAACCGTAGCTTCAGCATCTCCTTTAGCCCTGTGCCTGTCGTTAATAGTAATACCCTCAGAAGTACATAAATTACCAAGGCTATACGATTTTTTATTAGGTAGTAATTTTCTAGAAAGCCTAATAGTACAGAGTTTCTTACGCTTAAAGCTTAGTCCTAGTTCTTTAAATTCTTTGCTTATAATCCCGTAATCAAAATTCACGTTATGCGCTACAAACACCGTGTTTTTAGTGATTTCATATACTTTTTGCGCTATCTCGTAAAACTTTGGAGCATTGGCAACCATAGCGGGGGTGATACCTGTAAGATTGGTGATAAACGGAGGAATATTCGATTCAGGGTTTACCAGGCTAGTAAACTCGTCTATGATGGTTTCTCCATCAAAAATCAAAATACTTATTTCGGTAATTTTAACACCTCCATTAGTTTCTATATCTACAATTGCGTATTTCATGCGCTGTTTATTACATCATTTTTTCCAATGCTTTCAATTCAACTCCTAATTGATTTAACATTAGTGCAATACTACTAATTTTTAAGTCGCGTTCATCGTACTCTTGGGTATTAATACTACAGGTAAACTCCCATAGCTCCAATACCTCGGTTATAGGAACGTGATATGGCTGATAATTTTTATTGTCAGGCACCAATAACAGGCCTTGTTTTTCTTCAATTTTATCATATACCCTTTTATAGGTCATACCATCATTTGCCGTTACAATAATATAAGACGTACCGTCTTTTATATCTCGTATATCTTCCACATATTTTGCCACAACATAAGAACCATCTTTCATTGGCAACATAGAATCTCCTTTAATAGGGAAAGCTCTGTGTTTTCCAGTGGGTAGAAAAGGAAGTTTTATTTTTTCTAGTTGTTCTATATATTCCGGGTCGTCATAGCCCAACAAATACCCCGCAGATGATTTTACGGGAACCACTTCGATTAAATCCGTATTGTCTATATCTACAGCAATAGGAAATAATACCCGTTGATTTCCTATTTCTATAAAAGAAGTATCGGTGGCATAGGTCAAATCATTTTTAATCAACACATCAATAGGAAGTGAAAAATACGCTGAAAATTTTATAAGCATATCGATAGGAGGGTCTGATCGACCTTCTTCATAAGAGCCTATTTTAGAGCGGGTCATCTGAGTTTCTTCTGCTAACTGCTCTTGCGTATACCCTTTCAACCTTCGTAAATGTCTAATGTTTTTTGCGATATAATTCATAATGCTACAAATATAAGCAAGAAAAGCTATTTTTTGTAGCTAAATTTGAAAAATGTTTTTAAACAATCATACATATTACAGTTTACGGTACGGAACTATAGCTCCGAAGCGATTATTAGAGCTTGCCAAAGAGCATCGTTTTAAAACACTTGTACTAACAGATATCAATACTACTTCTGCGTGTATGGATATCGTTCGGTTGGCTCCCAAATATACTGTTAAACCAGTGGTTGGAGTTGACTTTAGGAACGGAATTCAACAACAATTTGTGATCCTTGCTAAAAGCAATATAGGTTTTGAGAATATTAACCGCTATTTATCAGGGTTTTTACATCAAAAATCTTTTGAAATTCCCAAACAAGCTAAACGACTGTCACATACTTTTGTAATATATCCTTTTAAAAAAGGGGCAGACTTCAGGCTTAGTGAACATGAGTTTATAGGTATACGCAAAGAAGAATTGGGGCAATTAACGTTTTCAAAATGGAAAAACAGGCTTGACAAGCTGGTGGTATGGCAAAGTATTTCTTTTGAAGATCAAAAAGGATTTAATACACATCGATTGCTTCGTTCAATAGACAATAATACGCTGTTAAGCAAGCTTCCTGTATCGGAACAAGCTTCTAAAAGCGATTGTATTATCAGTGAAGAAGAGCTTAGTAATGCGTTTGCTGAATACCCTTTGATTATTCGGAATACCCAACAATTGTTAGCGCAATGTTCTATAGACTTTGATTTTTCAAATGACGAGCCGAATAATCAAAAATCATATACCAATAATGAAAATTTAGATTACCGATTGCTTGAAAAATTGGTGTATGGCGGACTTAGTTATCGGTATCAAAAAACCAGTGATATCATACAGGCTCGAATTCGAAAAGAGTTGCAAATTATTAAAGATAAAAGGTTTGTTTCGTATTTTTTAATCAACTGGAAAATTTTAAAATACGCGCGATCTAAAGGATATTTTTATGTAGGGCGGGGTAGTGGTGCCAATAGTATAATTGCTTATTTACTTCGTATTACCGATGTAGATCCTGTTGAATTGGATTTATACTTTGAGCGTTTTATTAATTTATACAGAAAAAATCCCCCAGATTTCGATATCGATTTTTCCTGGACCGATAGAGATGATATTACTCGTTTTATTTTTGAACGATTTAAACATACTGCACTTATTACGGTATACAATACCTTTAAATACAAAGCGGCTGTTCGCGAGCTAGGGAAGGTATTTGGCTTGCCGAAATCTGAAATTGATCTTCTTTCCTCTAGGCATTACAATTACAATAAGCTAGATAAGCTTTCGCAGTTAGTTGTTATGTATAGTAGCTATATTCAGGGATTTCCTAATTATTTAGGCATTCACGCTGGAGGAATTTTAATTTCTGAAAAACCAATTCATCATTATACCGCTACCTTCATGCCTCCGAAAGGGTATGCTACCACGCAATTTGATATGGTAGTAGCAGAAGATATAGGTTTGTATAAGTTTGATATTTTAAGTCAGCGAGGACTGGGAAAAATTAAAGATGCTGTAAACATTATCCGTTACAATCACCCAGACATTGCCCCTGTAGATATTCATGATATACAGCGATTTAAAAAAGATTCTCGTATTAAATACTTGCTTAAGAGCGCCCAAGCAATTGGTTGTTTTTATGTAGAATCGCCCGCAATGCGTATGCTGCTTAAAAAGTTACAGGTAGATGATTATTTAGGCTTGGTGGCCGCTAGTTCTGTGATCAGACCAGGAGTAGCAAAATCAGGAATGATGCGAGAATACATTCTTCGGTTTCGATATCCTGAAAAAAGAAAAAAAGCTCCTCCGGTAATGTTGGCTATTATGCCAGAAACGTATGGCGTAATGGTGTATCAGGAAGATGTGATTAAAGTGGCTCATTATTTTGGAGGGCTTACTCTGGAAGAAGCTGATATGCTGCGTCGTGGAATGTCGGGAAAATTCCGGTCTAGAGAGGAGTTTTTAAAGGTAAAAGACCAATTTTTTCAAAATTGTAAGCAAACAGGAAAATCGCCGAGATTAACACAAGAAGTATGGAAACAAATAGAAAGTTTTGCGGGCTATGCTTTTGCCAAAGGGCACTCGGCTTCGTATGCTGTAGAGAGCTATCAAAGCTTATTTTTAAAAGCCTATTATCCGCTTGAATATATGGTGGCTACGATTAATAATTACGGTGGTTTTTACCGAACGGAGCTTTATGTACACGAGGCTCGAATGCACGGAGGAATTATCAAAGCTCCTTGTATGAATAAGAGTGAGCATCAAACGGTTATTTATGGTAAAGAGATTTTTATCGGCTTTATGTTTTTACAAGCTCTAGAAAGTAAAACCATTCATAAACTCTTAGAAGAACGCAATGCATCTGGACCGTTTAAGAGTTTGGATGATTTTATTGAGCGGGTACCTATTTCTATAGAACAAATGTCAATTCTCATTAAAATCAATGCTTTTGCCTTTACGGGAAAGAACAAGCGTGTTCTTTTGTGGGAAGCACATATGAAAACGAATAAGATACCGGTAGAAGAGCAGCGAATAACACTTTTTAAAACGGAGCGAATCAGTTATAATACGCCTCAGTTATCTTCTTCTGTGTTAGAAGATGCTTTTGATCAAATAGAGCTACTAGGATACCCTTTGTGCAGCCCTTTTGTGTTGTTGTTGGAAGAGAGTTCTTACCTTCTTAAAGCAAAAAAACTACAGCAATATAGAAATCAAATGGTTGTTATTGAAGGCTATTTGGTAACGATTAAAAAAACAAGTACTTCTAATGGAAATCACATGTATTTCGGAACTTTTTTAGACCGTGATGGGGAGTTTATTGATACGGTTCACTTTCCGCCAGTAGCAAAAAAGTATCCTTTTAACGGTACAGGAATCTATCGTTTACACGGAAAAGTAATAGAAGAATTTGATTGTATTACTCTTGAAATTACCAGCATGAAACGATTGGCAATTATTGAAGATCCGCGCTATGCAGATAGTAGAAAAGCACAACGACCAACTTCAAAACGAGTGATATGAGTGAGCGTTCAATAGTACATATGGATTTGGATACTTTTTTTGTTTCCTGCGAGCGATTAATGGATAACAAGTTACATGGAAAACCAGTGCTTATCGGAGGCACATCTGACAGGGGAGTGGTGGCCTCTTGTAGTTACGAGGCGCGTACTTTTGGTATACATGCTGCCATGCCTATGCGTATGGCAAAGCAGTTGTGCCCAGAAGCAATTGTATTGCGAGGTAATGCGGGGATTTACACCAAATTTTCAGAATCGGTTACTGAAGTGATTAAAGATGCGGTGCCATTGTATGAAAAAACTTCTATTGATGAGTTTTATATTGATTTAACCGGAATGGATCGTTTTTTTGGATGTCATCAACTGGCATCGGAGCTCAGACAGCGAATTATTAAAGAAACAGGATTGCCCATTTCTTTTGGAATGTCTGTTAATAAAACGGTTTCTAAAATTGCTACAGGAGAGGCAAAACCTAACAATGAAATTAAAATTGAGAAAGGAACCGAAAAGCCTTTTTTATCGCCTTTATCGGTGAAAAAAATACCTATGGTGGGTGAAATAACCTACCGATCTTTATGTGATTTGGGGATTAAAAAGATACAAACGGTTCAAGAAATGCCAGTAGAAATGATGGCTAGGGTATTTGGTAAAAACGGTATTGCTATCTGGAAAAAAGCCAATGGTATTGATCACAGTCCTGTACTACAATATCAAGAACGTAAATCTATTTCTACAGAACGTACTTTTGATAAAGATACAACCGACGTTCGTAAACTGGAGAGTATTATAGTAGCAATGACAGAAAATTTGATATACCAACTTCGCAGAGGTAATAAATTAACCTCTTGTGTGACGTTTAAAATACGGTATTCTGATTTTCAGACGTATACTTTGCAAAGAAAGATTCCGTATAGTTCGGCAGATCATAAAATTATTCCGTTGGTTAAAGAATTGTATAAGAGTTTGTATAAAAGAAGATTGTTAGTACGTTTGATTGGCGTAAAATTTAGTCATTTAGTAGAAGGCGGCTATCAAATTGATTTGTTTGACGACAATGAAAAGATTATCAGCTTGTACCAGGCAATGGATAAAATGCGTGAACGTTATGGCGACCGCACTGTGATCCGTGCTGTAGGTATGGAAGCTAAAAGTATTTCACGTTGGAATCCGTTTAACGGTGAACCACCGCCATTATTACCAAACAGGAGAAAATAGAAAGAGATGGTAGTTGTTTTATACTATTGATGAAAAAAGGGTATTCTATTTTACTAAATACTCTATTTAACATAATATTAATTATAGTACATTTTTAATATTGGATTATCCAGTGGATGATTCAATATTAAAACAATATTTAGTTATAGATTTGATGTGTGTTATTATGTAGCTATAATTCTATATTATGTAAAATATCCCAGAATGTTCAAAGTTCTTAATAAACTGTATTACTTGGGTCATTTAGCATTTGTTTTAAACTTTCGTGAGAATTTCATATTCTGTAAAATGGTTCATGATTTTTTAAATACGCGGTTTTCAAGAAACATTGTAACTATACATTTGTAGCCATAATTAGCCGTTCTGTAAAATTGCCTCTTGCCAAAATAGCTCGTATTGCTTTTTAAAAATAATTATGCTGTCGCAGTAATTTTTTCAAACACAATTTGCCAACACTTGCCACCGCACAAAAGCTAACATTTCGTTGTAATTAATAGTATCGTATTTGAAGATCATTCCGTTTATATTTTTCTCAGGAGCTTTTCGTTAAGTTCTGCGCAAGAGCATAAATTTAATAAAAAATAAAATTCTATACACTTGTTCTATTTGGAACTATTATTGAATATTTTTTGTTTAGTGCTTTTAATATTATGTTAAATAGATAATAAACATTGTTACTATTAATCTTTAATTATTTTCTTTTTTTCTTGATGAAAAAAGAAATCGACTTTAGAAGATTCACGAACACCCTTAAAATATTAACGCGTGAGCTAAACAAAAAAATCAAGACTTACATATAATTTTGGAAACAATTACGGTTCGTTTCTTTATATTTTAGGATAGATTGGAAATTTTTAAGAAAAAATTAAAAATATTTTATAATTGGAAAACTTAACAATATGTACTGCTAACTCCCTAAAATATTACGTTCCACTCTCCTATTGTTTTGCCAAAATTTCATAAACCACTTTTCTATAACTCTAAATTCTATTAGATATAATAAATCATTATAATGATTTAAATTAACATTTATTTTACGACCTAAGTTTAATGTTTATTAGGTATATTATTATTCTAAAATTAATATACCTAATAAATTTAATTACTCGGGTAAAAAAAGGCTTTTTAGAAAACATGTTATTGATATGTGTCCACCGGTTTTTTACCTTAAAAAAAATAACTTTTAACCTAAGGAATATACTATTCCCTCTAGGATAAGGAATAATTTTGGTGTAATCTTTACTAAAATCTGTAATGTCAATGTTCAAGCCTGTATTAATAGAGTGGTATTCCAAAAATTCCACCCCTTTTTCAAAACAATATTTATGCTTGTTCATTTTATAATATTCTATTACTTTATAACTATTGATAGTTTTATGTTTTTCTCTTAACTTAATTAAATCAATAGGCCAATTTGAATGGTGATGTATTTCTTTGTATCCGTGAATAATGGATAAATAAAATTCAAATTCAACGTTTGGAATAAGTGCATTTTTTATAAGTTTATGCTCTTTCAAATCATTCATCATTAAATTGAATAAATCCTCGTCAATTAAATGGTTGAGATTCCAATGTAACTCTAGTGTTACATTTTTTTCTTCATTGAACAGATATGCATGATGATTAAATTCATAACTAAATCTGGGATGTTTTTGTATAATTTTTATTGACTCTAATGAACCATTATATCCCAGTTTTTTTAATTCTTTTATAGCTGGAATTATATCCTTAAAATCTACTAGCATATCAATATCTGACATCGGTCGGTATTCAACTTTATCATAATTAGCATACAAACTAACACCTTTGATTAATACAGGTTTTATGTTTATTTTATTAAGGGCAATACATGCTTTTTTTAATTCATTGATAATTATATTGGTTTTAAACCACCAGTATTTATTTACAATATTTAATCTTTTATTGTGTTTACTCTTTATATTATGTGTTTTTAAAATGGATATTAAATAGGGGACTAACCTAGCTCCTCTTCCATCTAATTCATCAAGGTTATCAAGTAATTCAACATACTTCCATAATTTTACAAATTCATCTTTGGTTTTACAAAGACACAAATCTAGTATGTATAAATCTAAATTTTTTTCTCCCATGTTAGTCTAGTTTAATAATCTCATCAGCAATTTCTTCAAACCCTGTTTGGTGACTAATGAACAGTATTATTTTATCTTTTTTTAAGCTTTTTATTTGATTCATAAGAATTGCAATTGATTTCTTATCGAGATGGTTGAAGGGTTCATCTAAAACAATTAATTCCGAATTATATAGTAATTCTCTAATTAACACAAGCTTTTTGGCTTCTCCACCAGAAACACCTTCATTATTTTCGGAAATTGTTTTATTAAGATTCGATATTCCTTTTGAAAGCAGTGTTGAAAGCCATGATGCTTGTAGCTTTTCTAAAGGAAACTGTTTATCTTCGTGTCCAAACGTAATATTTTGTTCTATTGTGCCTGCAAATAATATTGTTTCTTGGTTAATGTAAGCAAATCTATCTCGTAGGGCACTTACACTCTCCCAAGGTATTTTTTGTTTATTGACGTAGTAATCGCCTTTTTTTGGTTTTATTAAGCCAAGTAATACCGAAGATAACGTAGTTTTTCCTATTCCATTTTTCCCTGATAAGAGATAGATACTCCCTTTATTTAGTTGAATTTCAATATTATTTAGTAAAGAATTATCTTCTTCATACGAAAAACAAATATTTTGAAGTGTAATTTCATTTATATGATTTAATTTTACTTGATTAGATGGGGTTTTATCCTCTGATTTTAAATCAAGGAACTCAGTTAGTTTATTTGTCGATGCAGTGGCATCTAGGAAACTCATAATGCCTCCAGGTAATTGAGCTATACTTGATTGAACAACACTTGCAATAAAAAAAGTAAAAATAAACTCAGAAAGGCTTACAACATCACTATTTACCCATAAGCCACCAACTACTAATAATACTATTTTAGATACTTGACTGGTAACTTGGTTAACTATCCTAAATTTAGCACGAGCTTTCATTATTGTACTATTATCTTCTAAAAACTCCCATGTCTTTTCTTTAAAATCTGATGTAGCTTGATTAAAGCCACGTCCCATCTTAACTAGATTGTATTTATCAATAGTTGAACTAATGTTTACATCCTGTTTTCTCCAACTGTTATGGAACATTTGGGTAAGTGGTCCCAATTTTTTGTAACTAATCCACTGAAAAAAACATATAAAAACATAAGTTGCTAAAAACAGCACAAACAAATGAAAATTAATATAAGCTATAAATAATACCATTACGAGAGAAATGATTGTATATGGAATAATAATTTCTAATACGGAATTAATTCCTTGACGAACTCTGTAGAAACTTGTTATAAAAACATCAAAATAAAAGACACGCTTTTGCTTTTTATAAGTAAGCCATTCTAATGAATAAAATTTTTTAGAAAGTGTTAGGTAAGCTTGTATAGATATTTTATTATTAATATTGACATTTATGATTGTTTGCTTGTAGGCAAGCCATTGTGATAATCCAAATAAAGAAATTGCAATTGGTAGATTGTATTCTATAGTCTCCATATTTAATGCCCCATCTTTGAATATACTTTTATACAAAAGAATTGGCCACAAAATAGATAAGAGTATCCTAACAATGGAAACACCTAACGATAGTAGTAACTTTGTTTTTGTTTTTTTATCAAAAAACTGTTTGATAAAAGAATAGAATATAAAATACTTTGAGTGTTTATTTTTCATTTATGTAATCCAAAAAACAGATAATTTAACAAACCCATAAATACGTTGTATATTGAATTTTATAGTTAATTAAGTTTACTAATTACGTTTTGCATCAATATGTCGTTTAATAGCTTTTAAATAATCTAAACGATTAACATTTTGAGTCATATTATTGCCATGAATCCTTCGGAAAGCTAATACTTCGTTTATTACCTCGTATTTTACGTTATCATTTATAAGCTTACCAAACCACAAAACAAAATCTGCCAAACTTACTTCATTATTAAATTTTCCATAGGTATCAAATAATGATTTAGCACCTAAAAAACATAACTTATTCAAACCTTTCATATCTTTTTTTCTAGCAGAGTATTTTGAATCTTGATTTTGCAAAGAATCAAATTCTTGAACTAGCGTAAAACAAACAGTAAGATCAGCCGATTTTGTTAATAAACTGTATTGTTTTTCCAATTTGGTTTTTTCCCATAAGTCGTCTGCATCAATAAAGGCAATGTATGTTGATTTTGACAATTCAAGCCCTGTATTTAGAGAAGTTATTTGTCCACTATTCTTTTGCTTTATTGAAATTATTCGAGCATCCTTTTTTTGATATTCATTTATGATTTCCTCCGTAGTATCTGTTGATCCATCATTAATAATAATAAGATTAAAGTTCTTAAAAGTTTGGTCTAAAACAGATTGAATAGCTTCTCCAATAAATTTTTCACAATTATATACAGGAAGGATAATATCTATATCTTTTAGAGGAATTGTATTACTATTTAGTTTCATATTTAACTATTGCTTCTCTTTTTGTTCATATGCTTAATTTTTTTATGCAGTGCTTTTAATCTATATCTAGCGGCTTCATCAGGATATTTCATTACTGTATTATTTCCATGAATTTTATATATAAAAACGGGGTTATCAATCACCTTGATATTTAAACCGTCAGTTTTTATTCTGTTATTCCACTCCAAATCTTGAGCCATTCTAAATTCTTCATCGAAATAGTAACCTTTTTCGAATACTACTTTTCTAACTAAGGTAGCGGATAAAAAAAAATGAAGTTTTTCTGGCTTACCTTCAACCACCTTATGTGTAAATTTTACTCCAGGTTTAATATCTAAAATATAAGCACCGTAAGCTATATCTAAATCTGGAGATTCAAAAAGAGGTAATAAGTGCTTTATTTTATCTTTTAACCAAATGTCATCAGCATCTAAAAAGCTTATAAACGGACTTTTAGCTAATTTTAGTCCGTGATTTCTAGCTATAGCTGATCCTGAGTTTGTATTTGTTTTTAAAACAGATATATTGTTGTATTTCACCTCATACTTTTTAAGTATTTCATGATTGGCTTGAGTAGAACAATCATCTATAATAATGATATTGTAGTTTATTATATAACCCAAAACATCTTCTTGCTCCTGAATGGACGCAATTGCATCTCCAATTTTATCAGCATCATTATAAGAAGGTATTATTACGTCTATATTCGTTGTCTTCATAAAATTAATCTATAGTCTTGTTTTTTCTATTTTCCATTACTGATTTATGAAGAATCGTCATAAGTATTCCTCTGTGAGTAAAGCTTGAAGTTAGCGTAGTATTATTACCATGTATCCAACGAATTAACGTTGTGTTCTCTATAGTGGCACACTTAAATTTTGCTTGGTAAAGTCTAGCCTTCCACTCTGTATCTTCTCCTAACCTCATCTCTTCATCAAAGAAAAACCCTTGATCAATTATTTTTCTTTTAATCACAAGACTTCCTACAAGTTCTTGCCTTAATTTTATCTCATTATGTTTCTCTTTGCCTTTATATGCAAGATTTTTAGCAATTTTTTGTTGGGTCTTTCCTATTACAATATCAATTTGGGGATCTTGGAATTTAGGAAAAATGTTTTTCAATCGATCTTTTGTCCATAAGTCATCAGCGTCTAAAAACGAAATAAACTGCCCTTTTGCTTTTTTTAATCCCTTATTTCTGGTGTAAGCTGGACCTCTATTTTCTTTATTTCTAAGTATTTTAATATTCTTGTGATTTGCGTAGAGATCTTGAATTTCATTAAATTTATCATCTATAGAATTGTCATCTATAATAATGATTTCATAATCAATTTTGAGATTTAAAGCCCCCTCCTGCTCAAGTATAGAGGTAATAGTATTTTTAATGTTTTTACCATTATTGTAGGTAGGAACGATAACACTAAGTGATACTTTTCTCATTATTTTTGTTCAACAAAATTAGTAAAAGCAGCTATATTGGTATTTGTGTTTGTTGATAGTTTCCAACGGTAACACTTAGATGTGTTTATTAAATAGGATAATTTTTTATGAGAAGTTTTACGATTTACCGTTTGTTGCATTATGGTATTTGGAGCAAGTGATAAAAAAGTATTTAAAGAATTGTTTTTTTTTATAGAACTAGTATCTCCATCCGTAATTTCAGGGTGTATAATCCCTTTAATTTTCGCTGTCCTTATCCAACTTTTTTTAAGTAATTCATCGGGTTTTAAAATTGCTTTTGTTTGCCTAAAACTATCTGGGTTTATTAAGTACTCTTCCAAATGCATAAAGTTTTCTAAAAAATTATCAGTTCTTAATTTGGCTGTCTGATATAAGGATACAACTTTATTATTGCCATCATCACCAAACTCAACCCATACATAATCATCACCAATGTATTTGTAGCCGTTTAGCATCAGATTGATTGAAGAAGTTGATTTTCCTGATCCTCCTTTTCCTACAAGTAGGTATCCATTATTTTCATCGGTAGCTATAGCACCTCCATGAATTAATTGTGCAGGTATTTCTTTTGACCAAATGTGAAATATTTCTTTAAGATAAGCACTTTTTTCCCACCAAGCAATATTATGAAAAGAGCTGTAAATACAAATTCCTATTTTCGCTTTGTGATCGAATAAAAGTAATTTATCCCAATTTCTATAGTATATAATTTGATAATGACCTTTTGATAAATCCACATCCCTTCCATCTTTAATTGATTCTGCATCTACTATTTCTGGAAGTTTAATTTTATGCTTCAAAGTGCTATTATCAACAACATAGATTGTTAATTCAACAGCACTCGGCTTTTTAGACAGTATCAGAAGATCAAATAAAGGTAATATTTCATTTGTCAACTCAACACTGGTGAAATTCAATGCTATATTTCTATGTGAAAGTTTTAGATAACTTTTATGTAATTGTTCTTCTCTGTCTATTGTATCTAAAACATAATCAAAATATTTATGAACAATCATTTTTTTTCATCACTTACTTTCCACTCATCCTCACTTATCTCGTGAATAGGGTCTAATAATAGTAATTCTTGAAGATCTGTAAAGGTTGAAAATTCCGATTTCATGTATTTAAGGGATTCTTTTAATATTACTTTTTTTGATTTTTCTTCTGAATCTACTAATACAATAACCTTTTCGTCCAGCATTTTATTATAATACTCATTCAATTCACTTTCAATTTCGTTGCTATTTTCTTGAAGTTTATTTGCTATTTCATTAAATACTTTTGAAGGGTCCTGAAAAGGAAGCTTGCCTAAAATTTGAGTTGCTATTCCCGAAAGCGAATAATATATCCCTGTGTCTAAATTTGCTATGATTACATCCTCGTCAAATACATCTGCGATTAATCTAGGATTTAATATATGAACCATTCTTTCTTTTGAAAACAAATATAAAAAAATATTTCAAATTTGATTAACTGGATGTAGCTTTAATTGGCATCAAAGTAAGCTCTATTTGCATAAATTTAATTATATAAAAGTAGTGAAACAAAATGATTTAGATTTAATTTTACACACATTCCTACTTCACTCCTATCATCACTTCGGGCAAAGGGTATTTACTCGCTCCTTTCCTATTTTATAAATAGGAGCTCGTGAACCCTAAAGAGTTTCATTACATTTTTAAATAAACTTTTGAGTAAAAAAATGAAGAAAAAATGCGTTTTGCTAATGCTTTTTCCAAAGCAAAGTAACATTATGCAGAATACCATAGTACAAAGACATTGTTTAGAAAAGAAATTAACATAAACCATCCATGAGACATAATTATTCCCCATAATTCCGTAACTCCAAATATTATTTATTATCAAATTAAGGTAATTGACAAAACCTCTAAATCCTATCCAACACCGCTTTTCGATACGACTTCCCTATGGGTAAGGTAGTATCGTTTTCTAAGCGAATTTGATTGCCGTCTATGAGTTGCAATCGATCAAAATTAATCACAAAAGACTTATGGATTCGGATAAAACTATCTGGTAATTTGGTAAGGAAATCCGACAAAGGCTGCGGGGTTAAAATCATACGATCAGCGTAGATCTTGATATAGTTGCCATAGGCTTCTATATAATGGATGCTGTCCAATGCTAACTTCAATATCTTTTTATCGCTCTTTACAAATATAAATCGAGGCTTTTCTTTGGGGACTTCTGCTACTACCGTCGGTGCAGGAGTTACACGTTTTTGTACCTTGTTTACCGCTTGTAAGAGTCGTTCTAAAGAAAAGGGTTTTAGCAAATAATCGGTTACATCCAAGGCAAAGCCTTCTAAAGCATATTCCGCATAGGCGGTGGTAATAATTACATTGGGCTGGATGCGTAGGCTTTTTAGCAGACTTAATCCCGAAAGCTTGGGCATATTGATGTCCAAAAACAAAATATCCACTTCTTGATCTTGCAGTACTTCCATCACTTCAAAAGCATTTTTGCACGAAGCCATGATTTCTATATTGGGCAGCGCCTCTATATAATTTTCTAAAATCTGACGAGCAATTGGTTCGTCATCTGCGATAATACACTGTAAGCTTTTCATGCTATAAATCTACTATTAATTGCACCGAAAAACTAGTCTCTAAAGCGCTTATCTTCAGTTGGTGCTTTTCCGCATATAACAATTGCAAGCGTTTTTTGGCATTCTGTAAACCAATCCCACTTCTGCCTTTCTCTAGGTTCTCCTCTCCAAAATCCGACTTTTCGGTGGTGTTTTCGCAGGTAAAAATCAGTTGGTTGTTGGCTTCGTGTATGGTGATAGCTACTTTGCTCTCTCCATTTGCCAAGCTACCTAGATGTTTAAAGGCATTTTCTACAAATACAATCAGTAACATCGGTGCTATTGCAGACGCGGAAAGGTCCCCCGATTTGGTGAACTCGATACTGGTTTTATCTTCCAAACGTATTTTTTCTAAGGAAATATAGTTTTCTAAGTAGGTAATTTCTTTTTCTAGCGGAACCAATCTTTCTTTTGTATCATACAAACTATATCGTAATAAATCGGATAATTTCAGCATTAAGTTTGGCAATTTGTCAGATTTCACAACAGATAAACCATATAAATTATTTAAGGTATTAAATAAAAAGTGAGGGTTTAATTGTGTCTTTAATAACTTTAATTCTGCTTCTTTAATTTGATGTCTTCGTAAAAAACTATCACGCGCTATCTTTATAGCTGTTCCAAATGCTATTGCCAAAACCATAATCCCAAAGAAGTTTATAAACTTATCCCATTGAAAAGATTGTTTTGATATAAAATTTATAATAAATACTGAAATGGTAGTAAATACAAGGATATTTAATATAAATAAAAAAGTAAATAAAATAGTTTTCTTATTTATAAGCGGCAAGATTAATAAATTACTTATGTATATAGCTGGTGCTAATAATAAAATAATACCTAATGATATTATAATTTTATTTTGACCTTGAATGGCACCCAATATTACTAAAAAGAAACAAAACCAAATAAATAGGTTTTGTACAATTTTGTTATCTATCCAAGAATCTAATTTTGCCATTTTTAAAGTTTATTATTCAACTCAAAAATAGAAATTCACACATAAATATCCATTTTTTAATGATGAATGTTAGGGAACGATGTCTGAACAGGTATTTTTTAATGATTATAGGCTGTTTTTTACTTTATCATTTTATAAAGCCCATTTGTCATTCTTTTTTTTAAGTCTTGAATAATTAAAAGAGTTTTGAGGTATAATTTAAAAAAGATATCACATGAAAATTTTACAAAAACTCACAATTTTAGCATTCTTATTAGTGCAATGTATTTCTTTTGGACAAGAAAACAGACTAGAAATTATTAAACAAAAATTTGACCCATTAATAAAAGAACAAAATAAAGGTGTTGCTCTTCTTATTAAAAAAGATAATGTGATTAAAACACAAAGCCTTGGTAATTTTAATTTAAATGAAAATAATGTTTTTAATATTGGTAGTGCAACTAAAACCTTTACTGCTATTCTTTTTTTACAAGAAATGGAAAAAGGAAATTTAAAATTAACAGATACTATTGGAAAGTACTTAAAGCCAATTCAAAACGTAAACCCTTCTTTAACTATACGCCAATTATTAACGCATGAAAGTGGATTAAACGAAATAATTGGTAAAAACCTTGAAGAAATATTTTATGCAAAAAATGATTCTCTTTACAACAATAACTTGCTAAATCAAGTAGGTGAAAATGACCCAAAAATGATTGGGAAATTTGATTATTGCAATACAAATTATTTCTTGCTAGGAAGGATTATTGAAAAAATTACAGATCAAAGTTATTTTGATTTGTTAAGAGAACGTATTATTGAACCTTTAAAAATGAACAAAACGTATCCTTATGTTCATAGAAACTTGCCAAATTTAGCAACACCGTATCATCAAGATAAAGATGTAACAGAATATTTAGATTATAAATACTTTGCAAATATTGCTTTTGCTGCTGGTAGTATTGCTTCAACTTTATCTGACATGGAAGTTTTTTACACTTCTTTATTTGAAACTGAAAAGCTACTTAAAAAAGAGACTGTTAAATGCATGATGGAATCTGGAAATGAAGTATACGGCTTGGGCTTGTTTAAATCTGACTACAAAGGCACTAAATATTTTAATCATGGAGGTAATAATTTAGGCTACGCTTTCAGAAATGCATATAACCCAAAAACAAAAAATTTATTCTTATTATTTACAAATTCTCATAGAATGCCTTTAGAGAAATCAATTAAGAATGATTTGTATTCTTATTTAAACAATGAGAAGGTTGAGCAATTCAAAAGTATCAATTTAGCTGATTTTAAAGGGATAATTGGTAACTATTTATTAAAAGAGGCAAACTTAACTTTTGAGATTAAGCAAGAAAAGGGAAAACTATTTTTAATAGCAGAAGCTCAAGACATAAAGAGTGAGTTAACTCAAAAAAATAAAACCACTCTGTATGATACAGCTGTAGGTGCCACTTTAACTAAAATAGAAGGTAGCAATAACAGTTTAACATTTAGCCAAAATGGTTTTACAACTACCATTACTAAAATAACCCCTAAAAGCTAAACTATGAAATTAGAAATTCAAAATGTATCTAAAAAATACAGCAAGGATAAATATGGATTGAAAGATTTTTCAATCCATATTGAAAAAGGAATCTTAGGATTATTAGGGCCAAATGGTGCGGGTAAATCTACACTTTTAAAGATGATTTCAACTGTAAATAAACCTACCAATGGTATTATCTCTTTAAATAAAAATAACATTGTAAAAGATGCCAATTATATGCGTAAGCAACTGGGCTTTTTACCGCAAGACTTTGGTGTATATCCAAATCTAAATGCGTATGAATTCTTAGAATATATGGCTGCGATGAAAGGTGTTGGCGGAAAAAATTTAAAACCAAGAATAGCACAATTATTAGAAGGGTTAAACTTACTAGATGCTGCTAAAAAAAAGATAGGAAGTTATTCTGGAGGAATGAAACAACGTGTTGGTATTGCACAAGTATTATTAAACAACCCAAAAATTGTAATTTTTGACGAGCCTACTGTTGGCTTAGATCCAGAAGAACGCGTACGATTTAGAAATTTAATTTTTGATTTAGCAAATGACTGCATCGTAATTCTATCATCGCACATCGTATCAGACATAGACACGATTGCCGATAAAGTGGCAATTATGAAAAATGGAACATTACTTTCTTATGGACATCAGGAAGAGATTATAAATAAGGTAACGGATAAAGTATTTGAAACTACAATTGATAAAGAAAAACTAGCAGCTTTTAAAACAACACAAATTGTAGCAAGTACTTCTCGTAAAAATAATCAATTAGTAGTAAGATATATTGCAGATGTTCCTGTAGAACACTCTATTAAAAAAGAAGCAAATTTAGAAGATGCCTATTTATATCTCACAAAAATAAATTAAACCTATTTATGTTAACTTTAAAAAGAATGCTATTATGAACTCCTTTTTAACCATTATAAAATTAGATTATTTACAACGAACAAGAAGCTATGCTTTTTTAATAACACTATGTGCAACCTTAGCAATAGCGTATACATTTGTTCCAGAACCCAATGCTAATTATTCTACAATTAGAATAGCAGATTACGTTGGTTATTACAATTCGGCATGGTTTGGTTATGTTACGGCAATTATGACTAGTGTTTTCTTGTCATTAATAGGTTTCTATTTGATAAATAGCGGAATAAGAACAGATATGGATGCAAGAGTTGGTGAAATAGTTGCCGCCACAAAAATCAAAAATTTTAGCTATTTGTTTTCTAAAGTGCTAAGTAATTTTTTACTATTATTAACCATTGCCGCTGCGGTATTTATAATGAGTATTATCCTTTTCTTTTTATATAATGATGATTACCCTTTTAAATTATTCCAGTTTATAAAACCGTATGTAGTCATTACAATTCCAGCACTATTTTTAATTTCTGTTTTAGCAGTTATTTCTGAAATGTTTTTAGGAAAATATTCGGTAGTTCAAAATGTTGGGTTCTTCTTTATTTTTTCGACTCTTATGATATTTTCACCAAAAACGGAAAGTCAATTTTCACTAGATATTTTTGGTAGCAAAATTATATTGCATCAACTAGAAGAAACTGTTAAAGAAATTACAAATTCAGATAAAGATACCGATTTACCCATTGGTTATGTTCTAGGAAATACTAAAAAGCCAGATAAGTTTTTATTTGAAGGAGTTGATTTTTCAACATTATTTTTATTGAGTCGTTTCGTTTGGATTACACTTGGCATTCTACTACTGTTTTTGGTGTCTGTTTTGTTTCATCGTTTTGATGTAAAAGAAAGGGTTCATGCAAAAACAAGTAAAGTTAAAATGATTAAACAAAGCCTTATAAAAGATGTAGATTTATCAAAACTACCTTCTGCAAAGGTAAATTATAGTGTGTTTCCATTATTTAAAACCGAAGTTTTATTGTTATTAAGAAAAGGGAGAAAATGGTTATGGATTATTAACCTTGTAGGAATGGTATTATTAGCAGTTCTTCCTTTAAAAATTGCACATCAAATGGTTTTACCAATCTTATGGTTTTTACAAGTAAGTAGGTTGTCAGACTTGTCAATTAAGGAAATAATAAGCAATGTTCATTATTTTTCGTTTACGGCTTTTAAACCAGTAAGAAGGTTATTAGTTTCTCAATTGTTTTCAGGAATCATTTTAATGCTATTTTTAGCATTGCCTTTAATAGTTCGTTTTGGTTTATTAACAAATAGTATTGCTGTTTCATCTATATTTTTAGGAAGTGTTTTCATAGTTCTATTGGCTGCGTTTTTAGGTATCTTATCTAAAGGAAAAAAGCTGTTTGAAGTGCTCTTCTTTATGATTACTTATGCTAACATAAACAGAATTCCTTTTGCTGATTATTTTGGAGGTGTTGAGCATAGTAATTTCTATCTAACAGCCCTAACGCTATTTGTAGTGTTTTTTTGTAGTATTATTTTTATAAAACGAAAGCATGAATTGAATAATTAATACGATTTACAAATAAATATTTCGCATATTTATTGTTTCTTTCATAGCTATTTTTGCGTAATAAAACTTAACCATAGCTTTGCTATGCTAAAGTTTTATGCCTTAAACTAACTTAAAATAATTCAATACCTATATACGAAATATTTATCTGTAAACCGTATAAGTGGTTATATGTCATTCCACACACATTCCCACTTCGCTCCTATCGTCGTTTCGTGCAAACAGTGTTCCATTGACATCGTAGACAAGCATTTGAGAAGAAAAAAATCAAAGAAATTTGAGTGGTAAAAAGCTTTTCACCAAAGCAAAGTAACATAACGCAGAACATTAGAGTACATTTTATAAAATTGCATTACAGTCATTTTTTATTTGTATTACATTAAATAAAAATACAAGAACAATTAATTCCCTTTAATCCTATGCCAAAGTCTTTGTATCAAGAATTGTGCTTCACGGCTGGTTTTAGGAAGTTCTATTACCTGAATTTTTCCTTCCTTTTCTTTTAAATGGTAAGAAAAAGCAAAAAATGAGGTGCCATATTTTCTTGGAATTACCCCAAATCGCATATCGTTAAAATACCATTGACCATCTTTTTGTTCTATAATATACCAACCTTCGGAAATAGCTATAAGTCGTTGTACATTCAAATATTTAAGTAATACATCTGATTTTTCACGATGTTTAGGATATTTTGTAAACTTTATGGGTTGTGTATCAAAAAAAGAATAATCTGCAATAAGATAATTCTCTTTTGTGTCGATATTGGCATTCCACAAAATAGTATTCATAGGTGCAGGACGCGTACTAATTGTAGTATATTGGATCCCTTGATTTTTTAATTCGTTTTCAATTTTTTTATAAGCCAATGATTTTAAAATAAGTGCGCTAAAAAGATAGCTTGTTGAAATTATAAGACCGAATCTATTGAATCGCTTTCTGAGTTTTGACTTAGGTTTACAAAAAAGAACCGCGATGCAACAAAAAAGAAAAGGTAAAGTATACAAAGGGTCAATAACGAAAATAGAATTGAAAGCCATTTTTATATTAAAAGGCCAAAATAATTGGGTGCCCCATGTAGTGAAAGCATCCAACAAAGGATGTGTAATTAAACTCCAAAAAAATAGTGTAGACCAAGGTTGCCAACCAAGATTCTTTTTTCTTTCTAGTTTATTGACTAACCACCCCAATAGAGGCGCCATAATTATAGCAAATACCATAGAATGGCTAAACCCTCGGTGTAATTCTATAGCAGTAACTGTGTCTGTAAATAATCCTAGGAATACATCAAGATCAGGAATAGTACCCCCAATTCCTCCGTAAAGTAACGCTTTATTGCCAATTTTTTTGCCTAAAACAGCCTCGCCGACTGCTGCTCCTAATACAATTTGGGTAAGTGAATCCAAATTTAACTACTTTTCTTAACTTTTGACAGCATTTCTACTAGAACAAGACGAAATTCCCTTGCATTATCTAATGTTTTTGGAAAAGTTATATTATAATTTTCCTTTTTACCCTGATTATTCAAACCTACCACCTCCATTTTCGAATGGTCATAGGTGTTTAAAATAGCTTTTATAGGCCAGTCAATATTTGCATCATATTTTAAAATGCTTAGCATAGCATCAGAATGATCGTTATTTACATGATTTACTGCATATTCCACAAATTTTTCATCAAAAGGTTCACTCATGATTCGTAAATGGTTTTCACTTATTAATTATAAATATTGATAAATTTAGTGATTTTAAAAAGAAGGTGGTAACTCAAATGGTAAAAAATAAAGTCATTCCATACACATTTTGCCTCCACTCCTCTGCCCTTTTTGCAAAAGGCATATTTACTGTCTTCTTTCCTATTTGATAAATAGTTGAGCGTGAAACCTAAAGGGTTTCATTATATTTTTCAAGAAACTTTTGAGAAGAAAAAATTCTAACAAAATTAGGTTAAAAAAAATCGCTTTTACCCAAGCAAAGTAACCCTTCAACATTGTTCAGGGTAACCCCCACGCAGCACATTATAATACATTTTATCATATAATAATTTCTGTATCCTAGTTTTAGCCAAACCGACTTTAGGAGGTTTACGAATACCTATTTAATAAAATTTGTTATTCCTTTATGAAACACCAAATTGGTAAAGAAATACTACTATTTCCTGTAAAGATAATTTTTAAAGGAATTTCGGCATCTTTAATATTTTCTTTATTTACATCTTTCCCTGTTCCATAATTAAGTTGTGCATTGTTGTTTTTATTCACATTTACAACAACTACAATACGACTTCCCTTTGCTATTTTTTTACTGATTAACTTAGCGTTATTAAAAGGAATTTTCGTGAATTTATTTGGTGTTAATAAAACACGTTTTTCTCTGTCATTTGCAAAACTAGCCCTACCAATATAGTAGCTCAAATGAAAGTATTTATTTTCTGGTGTTAGTTGATATACAATAACAGAATAATCCACATCACTTTTATTGATTGAAAATTCAAGATTTCCTAAAAAAGATCCATTTATAATAACATCTTTGTGTAATTCTTCAGATTTAAAAATCAATCCGTCTTTCAAATTGATGTTTTCTTTTTCTAAAGGCCAAGGATAATACTCAGTATTGTTCATGTTTTTTCTATCCTTAAAATCAACAGAAATACCAACCTTAGAAAGGTTAGCTTTCGATTTTAAAGCATAAAAACCATCTGTTTTTGTAGCACTTAAATGAAACATTAAGGTATCATTTGTCATGGCGTTTATACTTGGTTTATGCATCCAAGTATCTGTATCCATTACCTGAAAATTTACTTTATCTTTTAAAATACTAGGTCTTTCCTTTCCGTTTAAAATGTAATCAAACCATTGATAAATAATATCCTCTTCAATGTTTATCAAAGCAGATTTATCTAATTTGTAATTTCTTAGGCTTTCTTCAGGCTTAGTTTGTGCAGTCCAATGGTCATACGGTCCAACCAATAAATAATGATTCGGGTTTTTAGCATATTTATGATGTTGATTGTAGTAATACATCGCTCCTCTTTGTGAATCATCATAATAACCTGTAATTGTTAAAATAGGAATGTCAATTTTTGCAAATTCTTGTTTATATGGAATCATTTTTTTCCAAAAATCATCATAACTAGGATGCTGCATATATGTATTCCATAATGTATTTACTTCACCATCTAAACTATCTAACTTATTAAATGCAACTCCGGTTTTGTACCAAGTGTTTTTTAAGGTATTCCAACGATTAAAATCTTGGGAAGCATTAAAGTCTAAAAATTTATTATTGGTCACATAAAAATTCCAAGAATACGAATAATTATGTAGTACATTATTTTCCATCGGATAATCAATCCCTGGTGCAATAGCAACCATTGGAACAATTGTTTTTAATGCAGGATGCACTTTGTGTTTCATAGAAGCCCATTGTGTAAAACCATTGTAACTACCACCAAACATGGCTACTTTTTGATTTGACCAAGTTTGTTTACTTATCCAATCAATTACCTCATAAACATCGGTATTTTCATATTCAAGAGGCTTTATTATACTTCTACTTAATCTTTTTCCTCTTGTATTGGCAATAACTCCAATATATCCTTTAGAAGCTGATAACATTGCAGCAGCCTCATTGGTTCCTGAATAAATAGAAGAAACTAATATTGCAGATTTTTTAGTTGTTGTTTTTCCTTTTCGCTGAACTACTACCATTGAAATTTCTGCACCATCTTTCATTGGAATTACAATACTATCATTTACGACATATCTTCGTTTATGATCTTGTTTAATTTCTTCAAAGAAAATATCTCTGGTTGATGCATATACTGTTTTCAAAAAATATTTTTTGATTAGGTTTTGAGCGGTAGCATTTGATATCTCTTTGGATGTGATATTTTTATAGATATCATTAAAGTTAGAAATAAAATAATCGGTTCCATCTCTTAGTATTAATGTTTTGTCTAAATTAATTACATGTAAATCATCAGATTTTAGCAAGTAATTTTTATAAGAATTTTTAAATGTTTTTTTAAAGTTATTAGAAAGTTTCGCTTCTACATATTGTAGATATACATCTAAATACATCCTTTCTTCTCTAGGTGTTTCTTTTATTCTTTTCTTAATAGTAATTAATGCATCATTATAGTTACCCCTAATTAACTGGAACTTAAACAAGTCTAATGCTGATAAATTTTGAGTGTCACATAATGCCGCTAATTGCTGCATTTGATTTGTAAGAGCTACTGAATCTGATAGTTTTACTTTTTTAAATGGTAATACTTGTGCAAAAGAAGTAATACTATTTGCTATTAGAAATAATATCAGGAATGATTTTTTCATTGTTTTTTGTTTGAAAACTGATAGCAAACTATGTTAATACTTATTTGGGTTAGAGTACTTGATTAACTCTTCAGTGTACAAAAAGTCGTCTTGAGTTTGAGTCATTTTAATAAAGTTTTTAATTTCTGGAGCGTACAACCAAACCTCATCCGTTATTGCGCTGTATCCTCTTGAATTTGAAATTGTTCCTTTGTATTCAATGGTGTAAGCCATAAAGGTTCCTGCTTCTACTTTTTCTTCTTTAAAAGATAAAACTGCTGCATCTTGACTTTGTTTTCCTGTAGTGCCATCTTGGCTTGTCCAGTTTTTTTCATATTTCCACTTTTTACCAACTTTTAAAGGCCATTTATATTTTGGTGTTTCGCTCTCTTCTGGCTTTACTATGTCTGTTACCGGAATAGTATCATTTCCAATTACCATACCTAAAACACCATCTACACTAACTATTTCTCTTGTATCTTCTCCGTCTGAACGCACCAGACCTTCCGTTGTTACGCCTTTATATTTCCAAACCCATTTCTCTCCAACTGTATAATCGGTTAACGTTGGTTGGTTGGCTACTAAAGCGTTGTTTTCACTACAAGATAACAACAATGAAATCATAACTAGATATATGAATATTGTTATTTGAAATGCTACTTTAAAATAATTCATAATATACTTTTTTATTTATTTTTGCGCAAAGTAAAGGCGTCTTTTTCTATCAAAAAAGGAAAAGTACAGGAACGTAAATAAATGCAAATGAGCGTTAGAAAACTAAATTATCCTTTATAAGCTATTCCAGTTTTTAAATATAACAGATTGCCTGCTCGATACTTCTACTTTTTCTCCAGTAGTTAATATAATTTGTAATTTATTATGGAAGTATGGCTGAATTTCTTTGATGTAATGTATGTTAATCATTTGGCTTCGATTAACACGGAAAAAGACTTTAGGGTCTAATTTCGTTGCTAATAAATTTAAAGAACGTTTAACCATCGCTTTATCCGAACCAAAATAAAGACGTGCATAGTTTTCTAAAGACTCAATAAAATGAATATCTGTTAGCGGAATAAAATGACATTTTTCACCATCTTTTATAAAAATCTTTTGATGCATTGGTAAGGTTGTAGGCTCTAATTTTACCCTTTTAGATAATGCTGTCTTTACCTTTTCAATAGTTTTAGAAAAACGTTCATCTCTCAAAGGCTTTACTAAATAATCTAAAGCATTCATTTCAAAAGCTTTTACAGCATATTGATCATATGCTGTTGTAAAAACAACGTCTGGCACATTTGTTAATTCTTCCAATAAATCAAAACCAGATTTACCAGGCATATGAATATCTAAGAACAAAATATCTGGTTTTAATTCGTCAATTAAAGGTATTGCCTCATCTACATGACTTGCTTCACCAATAATTTCAAACTCTTTATGTTTTTCTAATGCGCGTTTTACTTCTTCTCTCGCTAAACGTTCATCATCAATGATTATGGTTTTATATCTTTTCATCGTTTATATTCATTGGAATTATTATTTCAGCACAAACATGGTCATTTTCATTCTCTGTCAAACTAAAACTAGCCTTTCCTTTGTATTGAATCTCTAAGCGTTTCTTTAAGTTTTTTAGACCTAACCCAACACTTTTATTTGGATTAATTACTCCAGGATTCTCAACTTTAATATGAATGTAGCTATCATTCTTTTTAATTTTCAAGAAAACAACACCGCCTCCAACTTTTAAGTCGATTCCATGTTTAATTGCATTTTCTATCAATAACTGAATACTTAAAGTAGGTATTTTATAATCAAGTACTCCGATATCAATATTCGTTTTTAGCTGAAGTCGTTCTTCAAAACGCATCTTTTCTAATTCGATATAATCATACACTAAAGAAAGTTCATTTTTAATACTTATTAAATCTTTGTCTTTTTCATATAATGATGAACGCAACAAATCTGATAATAAATCAATAGCTCTTCTTGCAACGTTAGGGTTTTCGATTACTAATGATTTAATAGAATTTAAAGAGTTGAATAAGAAATGTGGATTTAATTGAGCTGATAAATTATCTAACTCGGCTTGTTTTGTTATTAATGACAATTTAGCATTCTCCTTTGCTGTTATAACTTCTTTCTGATAATAATGATACAAGTGATACGCCAATATCCAAATTGACATTAATCGAAGTCCAGTAAGTAAGATCGGGTCCCAGTAAATAATAGATGCTAATAAACTTTTATCTTCGCCTGCAATCAAAGTCCAGTAAGCATACCATTTTAAATTGTTGATTAACACATAGAAAACAGCTAATAAAAGTATAGTAGGCACTAAACGGATTAGTAATTGTTTTATGGGTAAACTACTCCATTTTGCTTTTAAGGCAAATCGTCTGTACATATGTGTTAAAAATATTCCTATACAAATGTCTAATACATAATTTAACAAAGTATAAAAAATGCCGTAATTATCTCTTGTATATACTGTATATGCCCAATAAATAGAAACTATACTCCATCCTATTAATTGACATTTCCAATAAAGAGATATCCTAGTATTGCTATGATTTGTTTTTTTATTGATATCCATTCTTAGGCAAAGCAACGAAATACTTTTAAATAGTGAAAGGAAAAGTACAGGAACGTAAAATATGAGGTTTAAGTGTTATACGAGTTATTGTTTGAGTTTACTGTAAAATAAAATGGTTATATATATATAAACAATATTCAATTCCATACATATTACACTTCCCTCCTACGTTGCTACTTAATACGTATGTACTGGCTTCTTTACAATTTGATAGGTACCTGGTCATGAAACCTAAAGGGTTCCATTACCTTTTTAAAGAAACTTTTGAGAAGATAAAATAAAGAACCCGAACATTTATCATTCGTTTTTCACCAAAGTAAAGTTACACTATGAAGAACATTATAGTACAAATAATGATTCATCATAAGTCATCATGTAAAATTTCTTTATGGTCATTTTCTATTTGTGTTTCCCTATATTAGATTAAGTAAATGCATCATTTATTGTTAAGCATAAATATAATAAAACTTAACCGATAACCCTACGAAACCCATTGTAAACCACTATAAAACAAGATTTAAATGTCATTTTGTATTCATTTTAATGCACTCTTTATGTTATTGAGGTAAAAGTATATGTACCCCCCTTTTCTGTTTTAACCTAAATTATGGATTAAAGCTTCGTAATAAGAGTTGTAAATACCATAAAATAAGACTTATACGAAATTACTCTATCTATCCAACCAACGTTTAAAAAGTGCGGTTTTATCTTTTCCAATAATAATATCTTCCGAATGCGAAGGTTGGGTTTCGAGTTTTAATTTTCCATTAAAATAAGAATGTACGCGTCTAATGGTTGCTATGTTAATTATGATCTGACGATTTACTTTAAAAAAAGAATCAGGGTGTAATTGCTCTTTTAAGCTTTCCAAAGAAAAATTAACGGGGTATTCTCGTTTGTCAGTGGTAACTGCAAAAGTAACGCCTTGCATACTGTAAAAAAACGCAATTTCTTCTACAGGTATATATAAAAATGATTCGTTCGATTGAATTAAAAAACGTTTGCGATACTCTTTTGTTTCATTTTTGAGTATCGAGGCCAATTCCGCATAATTTATGGTGTTGCTTTTTTCTTGAATTAATGACTTGGAATATTTCTGGTATTTCTCAAAAGCAGCCTGTAACTCCTCTTTTTCAATAGGTTTCAACAAATAATCCAAACTATTAACCTTGAATGCCTGGATGGCATATTCGTCATAAGCTGTGGTAAAGATAATCATGCTCTCTACCTGTACCTGCTTTAAGATTTCAAAACTTAATCCGTCAGATAATTGAATGTCCAGCAACAGGATGTTTGGATGAGGGTTATTCTGAAACCATGTAACCGCAGATTTTATACTGTTTAAGCAACCCACTACTTCAGTTTGAATGGTAATTTCTTGCAAGGTTTCTCTTAATAAGCGCTGTGCAGGTAGTTCGTCTTCTATAATTAATACGTTTGTCATGTTATTCATCAATTAAAGGAATGGTTACCACAAATTCTCCGTTTATTTCACCATAGCTAAAACCATCTTTTTTTAGCAATTCAAAACGCTTGCTTAGGTTAGCTAACCCGGTATAGGTAGAATCTACATTATCTATAATTTGCAACTTATTGCTAACAATTAATGTATGATCACCCTCACTTTTAACAGAAATATGCAATACGTTTTCTTCGTTTGCTATATTGTGCTTGATGGTATTTTCAATCAGTATTTGTAGGGTTAATGGTGGTATTTTTTTGTGTACAATGTCTTCTGAAATGCTTACTGAATACTCCAATGCTTCCCCTATTCTAACTTTATGTAAAAAAATAAAGGAGTCTATAAATGCAAGCTCATCTTTTAACCTAATTAAATCGTGATTTTTACTTTGTAACACATAGCGATATACTTTTGATAATTTGCGTGTAAATGTTGCGGCCGTGTCAGGATGGTGTTTTATTTCTGAAATTAATACATTCAAACTATTAAATAAGAAATGCGGATTCACTTGATTTTGCAACACCCGATAATCGGCTCTGAGTTTTTCTTGTCTGTAGTATTCTGCATCTAAGAAAGATTGTTTCCATTGCTTAAAGAAATTAATAGCCATGGAAATACCCGTGAATCCAAGTAAAAAAATAATGGAAGCTGTAAATACAATCACTGGCCCTTGCTCATAAATAAACGACTGATCATTGATGTAATACCAAATAATAAAAGGAAGTACTATAGAGATAAACACCCATAAAACAATAGCGCTTAATTGGATAAATAAGCGTTTTTTAGGATGGTAAAACCAAGAGTGCTTTTTATTTAAATACCGGTCAATAAACAAGCTACCTTCGGTATTTAAATTAAAGATAACTAGATAAAAGAAAAAAAACAATTGTATAGGAATCTCTGATGTATATTCGATGGTTTTCGGCATCACATAGCCTATTAATTTCATTACAAGAAAGGCATATAGTGACACTAAAACGATTCGAAATGCAGTTTTTCCGATACTTTTATTCATTTTTACTTATCGTATATTTTTGGGGTTAATATATTAAATTATTCTGTGTTGATGTATGCTATTATTTTTTTTAGGTAGAACCAAAATCCCACAAAGTATCATCTGTATCTACCAAGTTATACCTTCCGTTGGTACTTAGGCCTCCAAACGCTTCTAAACGCAGTATTCTAGATATTTTATAATGAGCTAATACCCCTAAATTTACTCTAGAATAATTTATTTTATCAATGCTATTCTCAGTAGAATGAATATTAAAATTCGCTCCATTAACCGTGTATTTTAAACCCAATTCTAATTTTTCTTTAGGCAATACTGCATAGGTATAGTTAAAATTCAAAGGCAATAGGGTATTAATTTCGTGTCTATTGTTTTTATATTGTAGGTTGACTAAAGGTACTATTCTAGGACTGCCTAACCGTGTGCTTTGTGCAATCCCCTCTCCTATTTTAAATTTAGTATTGATTTTTTTTGTGCCTATAACTACTCCCTGAAACACAAAATCGTCCGTACTTAACTTGGCTTCAAAGTCTGACGACAATGTTTGTTTTACATTGACAAGGGTATTCCATTTTTCGTTCCATTGATGTAGCAAAGTCAATTGATAATAAAACACTTGTAACTTTTTATTCCTTTCGCCTAGCTGAAACAATTGATTATTCCATGATGCTTCCACAAAACCATAACCAACTCCATTAACCAAAACGGTTTTATTATTTTTGAATTTCTTCGGAACATTTACAAATGCGCCAAATTCTTGAAATGAAGTTTGTTGGTTGCCTACATCATTTTGTACTGCAGATTGTGAATAGTTATTATATTCAATTCCTGCTAATTTAAAATCCTGCGTGTAACCATCGCTCAGAAAAATAAAAAAGAAAAGAATAACAACACTTACTTTTTGTATCATTATTCTTTTATGAACGAGTAACGCCTTTATTTTCTGATCCATTCAATAGTTTTACTGAAAAAGCCAACGTTAATCTTGATATCTAAGCTGTTTTCTTTTGGAGTAAATGCCGCATCATACCATTCCTTACGCTTAGGTGAATACACTTTTCCTTTCCAAGAACCCCTTGTTTTTTTGAGGTCTTTCACCATTAATTTTCCTATGGCAGCCTTTGGATTATCAGAAGCAATGATCTTTCCGCTATAAACACCATCATTGGATGCTATTTTTACCACCGTGTTTTCTTTTCCGACAATCCATTCACCAGTTGTATCAGACTGAGCATGGCCAGTGAAACTACATAAACTGATGATTAATACTGTAACTAAAGTTTTTAAATGTTTCATTTTATTATTGTTATTAATTTTATACAAGGATAGATCACTATCTATTCTTTTTTAGGAATATGTTATTAAACTCGAATTTTTGGTTATGAGGTCGAAAATAAGCAGTGCATATTTATTTCTATATGCAAAGTTGTGCCCAAAACAATGTAACGTGTTACTAGCAAACTAGTTTAAAGTTATTTTTGTTAATGACTCATTAACTCACCATCAGATAGTTCTATAATCCGATCGCAATTAGCCGCAAATTCATCATCATGTGTTACAGCGATAATGGTTTGTCCGCGTTCTTTTGCCAATTCACGGAATACCTCAAAAACAATGTTTGTGTTTTTAGAATCGAGGTTTCCGGTTGGTTCATCACCCATAATAATTGATGGTGAATTGATAAGTGCTCTTGCAATAGCCACCCGTTGTTGCTGTCCGCCCGATATTTTAGACGCTTTTTTATACTCATTTCCTTTCAGCCCTAATAAGTGAAGCGATTCAATGGCTTCTGCTTCAATTTCATCCTTACTTCTTTTATTTAATTTTAAAGCAGGTAACATTACATTATCTAATACGGTGAATTCTGGTAGTAAAAAGTGAAACTGAAAAACAAAGCCAATATGTTCGTTTCGGAACTTTGCCAATTGATTTTGTGATAATCCAGTTACCTGCGTACCATTAATGGAAATATTTCCGTTGTATTTAGTATCCATGGTAGATAGTAGATATAATAAGGTCGATTTCCCCGAACCTGATTTTCCGATAATGGATACAAATTCACCCTTATTTACATCAAAAGAAATATTTTTTAATACTTGAAATTCTACGGGATCGTAAAAATGTTTGTTTATATTTTTTATAGAGATTACTTTCATTGGTTTCTGTTTATTTTATCCTCTTAATATTTCAACTGGGTCAACTTTTGATGCTTTTCGAGAAGGAAGATATCCTGCTATTAACGTGATAATAGCTCCAAAGGCAAAAGCTAGGATATAATCCTTTAGATTGTATACCACGGGTAATGTGGAATGTGTGGCAATTTTAAATGGTACAATGTCTAACATCTGCACGATACTATTACCTAAAATTAAACCAACAAAACCACCAATGAGCCCAATAGCTACCGATTGTGTTAGAAAAATTTCAATCACATCTTTTCCATTAAATCCCATTGCTTTTAATATGGCTATTTCTTTTATCTTTTCGTTTACAGTCATATTCATAATATTATAGATTCCAAATCCTGCCACAATTAATATGGTAAGCGAAACGGCCACTGCCAATATATCTCGCAATAAGCTAGAAGACACCAGTTGGCTATTACCTTCTTGCCAAGGTTCGACTTTATAGTTGGTGATTTTACTTATTTTTTCCCCAACTACTTGAGCGTTATTATAATCATTGGTATTGATCAAGATATCTGTTGCATAGCTTTTGTTTTTAGAAAATAGTTGTCTTGCTGATTGAATAGAAATTAATGCACGAGTTTTATCTGTACTTTTAGAACCAGATTCTAAAATCCCTATCACTTTAAAAGTTTTAGAAACACCTTCAGAAGTGGTTATATTTACGGTGTTTCCTGTTTTTATTCCAACGGCTCGTGCGAGCCCTATTCCCAAAATAATACCGTCTGAACGTTTGTCTAAATCACTTAGATCGCCTTCTATAATATATTTTGAGGTATCAAAAAGTTCATTTTCATTAACCGTTTCAATACCTGAAAGCGATGCACTTTTTTTAGAAACGCCATTGCGTATAAACACATTCTGATTAAGTTGTACCGTAACACCATTTATTTCGGGCATTTTAAGCAATTCCTTTTTAATCACATCAACATTTTTTATTCCCTCTGTGTATTGTATGTTACGGGCATTATTTACCATTAAAACCGTATTGCTTTCCTTAGGCGTAGGTAATAATGGGATTATATTTTCAGATAAATCATTGTAAATTTTAATATGCGCCATTGAGGTAAATGTAACCTCCGTTTGTATATTATTCACCCCTTTCATAAAACTGTTCATGGCAATATACATTGAAGTACCAAAGCTTACACTCAGAATCGCTACAATCAGTTGTTTAAACCTAGAAGTAAGCTGAACTTTGGCTATTTTTTGATTGGTGTTCATTGTTTATCTTTTTGGTTTTATAATTACAGTAGCTTCTGAAATTCCCGAAATTACTTCGGTCCAATCAAGGCTTTTACGTCCTATTACCAAATGTTGTTCTTCTTCATTTTCAAGTATGACGTGGTTTTCTCTAATAAGGTACGCGGTAGGAATAACAAGTGCATTTTTACTATTGCCTGTTGCAATATTTGCCTGAAGTTGAGAGCCTGAAAATATTTTGTCGGGTACTTGGTCAAACTGTGCTTCTGCAACGTACGACTGCTCTATGGTATTAAAGGAAGGGTATATTTTTGAAATTTTTGCTTTAAAGGTCTCGTTAGGATTGGTGTTTACATGTACCGCAACCGCCTGACCAATGTTTACTTTTATAATGTCATCTTCAGCAACGAATAGTTTAATGATAAACGGCCCACTTCCTATTTCAGCAACGGCCTCCCCTCTTCTAATCAGCTCACCTTGCTTTTTAAAAACATTTATTACGGTTCCAGATATAGACGAACTAAGCTTATAATCATCAAGAATGGCTTTTTGGGTGTTGACTTGCACCAAACTACGTTTTTCGTTTAGTTCCAAATCTGATGCGGTTGCTTTGTAGCTATCTTGTAAGCCTAACAAATTATTTTGTGAGGCTATGTACTGCAATTCCGCTTTTTCAAAATCAAGTTGTGACACGGAGTTTTTTTCTCTTAATACCTTATATCGGAAGTAATTTGCCTTATCTAAAGCTAACTGCTTTTTGGCCTGATTGATTTTTGTTTGAATTTGCTGCAATGTAGAAGCACTAGCAGAAGCATTGGTTACGGCATTGTTATAAACTACCAAGGCATCTGCTACTTGATTGTGTTGTACGTCACTTTTTATAACGGCTACCGTTTTGTTTTTTGTTATAATGTCGCCCTCGTTTACTGGTATAGAAGTTACTATACCATCTACACTAGCAGACACAGTATATTGGTTAGATTGTTCTATATAACCACTGGCAAACACCGCATCTTCAATATTTTTTCTTGTTGGTTTTGTCGTTTCTTTGTTACTACATGATGACAATAGGGATATTGCGACTACCATGCATCCTAAAAAAGCAATTCTATTATGTTTCATTATTCTATTGTTTTAATGGTTAGATTTTAAATCAATTTGTCTGATATAAAGTTTATACTTCGCTAATGTGTATGACGCAAGACTTTGCAGGTAATTATTCTGTGCATTCAACACATCTTCATAGCTATCCAGTCGTTTGTCCAGGCTTATAATGCCACTGTTGTATTTGTTCTCTGCATGCACATCATTTTGCTGCCTTAATTCCATAATTTTCGTGTTTTCAGTCAATTCGTTTGCATATTGGTTTACATCTAAAAGTAGTAGATCGTCATCATTTTGGGTCACCAATTTGGTGTTTTCTAATTGTAATTGCTCTTGTTCCAATGTCCATTTTGATTGCTTAATTTTTTGACGAGTAGAGAATCCATTAAACACAGGAATATTCAATGTTAAACCGAAAAATTGCTGCGGTAATTTGTTGACATTAGAAAAATCTGTTAATTCATCGGTTGCCCAACTGTAGTTGTATTGATAGTTAAGACTAATCTTAGGTAAAAGCAGTGCTTTCCTTTCCTTTACAAGTGATTTTTGTTTATCAACTTCCATTTTTTGCCAAGTAATTTCAGGGTGTGTGGTTTGCAAACTCGTATTTGTTAAGTTGAAATTTTGAGGCGTATCTAAAATACTAAGTGGTTGACTGGTATTTAACTGACTTTGAAGTTGTTTGTAAAAACGACCTCTATTAGTTATTGCCTGTTGTAGGTTTTTGCGGTTTTGTAGATATTTAATTTCAGATTTATTAAGTGCTTCTTCACTTATAGTTCCGTTTTTATATTTTTCTTTTGTACTGTTGTAAATTGCTTCTGATACCTTTAAGTTTTCTTTATAAATATTAATAGCTTCTTGGGTTAGCAAAATTGAATAATAGTTTGAAGCTAATGCATTATAGGTGTTAAATTTGCTTTTTTGCGTGTTAATTTCACTTTGTTTAGCAACTATGCTCGCCGTTTCTGAAGCAAACATTTTTTGAAAGTTTAAAATATTCCATTGTACCTGAACTCCGGCAGAATAAACGTGTTGTTTGCCAAATGTGAATTCTTCAAAAGTGCCAGATGGCGCATTCGGATTAAATATTTCTGATGGAATTAATGTGGGTTGTAATGTAAGGTTGTTGTTATAGCCTGCAGTAGCATTTACAGTAGGATATAAATAGGCTTTAGCTTCTCTTTTTCTGGATTGTGCAATTTGCTCGTTAACACCTGCATTTTGGATACTTACTGCGTGCGCATCTGCATAGGTAAGTACTTCTTGAAAGGATCGAAACTCGATGGTAGCGCCGCTTGAATTGCTTTGAGCAACTACCAATGTTGTACTAAGTACTACTGAAAAGAGGGGTAAAATTCTGTTTATCACAAAAAAATGTTTTATAAATTCTTTGTAAAGGTGCAGTGCTATCTGTTCCTTTTTAGAAATTAGTTTATGAAGTCGAATTTTGGGTGTTGAAAACGAAAAGAGCGAGATGAAAATAATTATGTGGTGATTATGCGCTATTAACATAGCCCCACTCCTATCGCAAATTCCTAATTAAATATATCTAAATTTGTGTTATAGGTAATTCACAATCAATTATGGAAATTAACCAATATCAAGAAATATTTGACTTTATAGCTAATACAGTAAAACTACAGGATATCGATGTTTTAAAAATTAGCTCAAAATTAATTATTGAAGATTATAAAAAAGGAGACTTTATTCTAAAACAGCATCAGGTATCAAAAACTTTAAAATTTGTTTTATCAGGTGTTTATAGAGTGTATCAGTTAAAGGATGGTAAAGAAATTACCAGTTATTTTAATTATGAAGAGAGAAATCCATTAGTAGCATCCTTTGTTAGCTTGTTGTCCAAAAAGCCAAGTACTGAATTCATAGAATGTATTGTACCTGGGAAATTAATATCGATCTCATATTCGGATTGGCAAGAATTCTATAAAACTAGTTTAGAATTAAATATTTTTGGGAGGTTAATGGCTGAAAAAAACTACTTACTGGCTATGCAACGTATAGAATCTTTACAGTATCAAAATGCTTCACAGCGTTATGAATTGTTTTTAAAGCTATACCCTAACCTTTTGAATCAAATACCACATCATTACATTTCTTCTTATTTAGGTATCACACCTGAATCGTTAAGTCGTATTCGTAAGACGTTAACTGAAAAGTAAATCTTATCATACATCAATGCTAGGGCTTTTCATTTTTCAGACATTTGAATTATGGAAAAAATAGACATATATGCTCTTTGGAGTGCTACTTTCGAAAAGGCTGTTTTGAAAGATTTGAATCAATGCTTTTCTATCGTTATTGAACATTATACTAATTCTAATAGACATTACCACACCTTAAACCATATTGAGAATTTAATGAAACAAATAGTGCTATTATCTCTTTCCAAAGATGATCATGCTATATTAATAAATGTTGCTTTATTTCATGATGTAATTTATATCGCTGGTAAAAAAGATAATGAACATAAAAGTGCCGAATTTGCCGATTATTGGTTGTCAAAATTACATTTCGGAGCTATTAAATCACAAATGATTTGTGATATCATTAGATCAACAAGCACTCACGAATCTTCTGATTTCTTGACGCAGATTTTTCTTGACATGGACCTTTCTATTTTAGGAGAAAATGAAGAAAATTATCAAAAATACATAGTTCAAATAAGGAAAGAACATATACGGGTTCCAAATTACTTATATACGCTTGGAAGAAAACGATTTTTAAATCATATGCTTTCCAGAGATTATATTTTTTCTACGCCTAACTATTATCGAGATTTTGAGAAACGTGCTAGAAAAAATATAACTAATGAGTTGAATGCTTTAAAAAACAATTATGCAAACTTTCTTTATAAATAATTTACCCATAGTTGAAATTGATAATTTCTTCTCTTCTGACGCATCGGATGCTATATTACATGAAAGATTGAATGATTTTAGAAGCGCTCTTACTCATTACCCAGCTTACTATCGAAATAATGATAGACTCGTGGAAGATAATGCTAGTTTATCTAAACTATTTTTTGATAAACTTCAGAGTTTCGACATTGATTGCGTTGATGATATTACAGGAATCAATAACCGGTTACGATTTTGTAGATATCAGAAAAATCAATTGTTTGCAAAGCATCAGGATGGTGTTCATTACCCAAATAACAAGTATGAATCGAAATATACATTTCTATTGTATTTAAATGGTCAAGATGATTTTATAGGAGGGAATACTGAGTTTTACACATCAAAATATGATGAAAAACCCAGTAAGATTATCAAGCCCCGAAAAGGAAAATTATTGATTTTTGACCATCGTATTTGGCATCAAGGAGCCACAATTGTTTTTGGAGACAAGTATATTTTACGTTCGGATATTTATGTGAATAAAGAGATTGAACCTAATCACCATGATGGCTATATTTGGAATTTATTGAAGGTTGATGAAAATCATTTTTTTAGTTGTGGGAGAGACACTACTATTAAATTATGGAACAAAGATTTGCTACTAGTAAATATCTTTAGAATTCATGCTAAGTCGGTACTTAAAGTAGTCCGGTTAAATGAAAAAGAGTTCGTTTCATGTTCTCGAGACTTTACGATAAAAAAATGGACAAATTCTGGTAAAGTGCTTTCCTCTATTTGTCTAAATGAAATGATATTAAATATTGTAATCAATACTGTAGCGAATCAAGTAATAACTGTGGGCACTAGTGGTAACATCTTTATTTTAAATTCAGAACTAGTTTTGCTAAAAACAATTAAAGCCCATAAAAACTGGATTTGGGGTATTAAATTGATAGGTAGCAATGTCGTTACTTGTGGTGAAGATGGAGCCGCCGTTTTAACGAATCTATTTACTGCTGATACAACATGTATTCTAAAATATAAAGAAGCGCTATTTAGCATTTATGGTAATAATGAGTCCATCTTTATTGGAACTAAAAAAGGTAGTGTTATTAATTTCTCTTTAGTTACAAACGAATTGAAAATTTTGGATTTACATAAAGATATAGTTCGGTCAATTGTACCCTATAAAAATAAAATATTTACTTGTGGCGAAGACAATAGGATTATGAGATATAATGTTTTAAATGGGCATAAAGAACAACTAAGAGAATCTGATAATTTCATCCAAGACATAATCATTCTAGACAATAAAATTTATGCTGCTGGTTTTGACGGAACTATTACAATTGATAAAGTTTAGATATATCTCATTCCATACACATAGCTTCTTTTCTCCAATCATCGCTAACCTTCTTTTTTTCCGGTAAATTGGTAATAGTGAACCTAAATGGTTTTATTATACTTAAAAGAAAAACTACTTCGTCGTATGCGATGAAAAAACCAAAAAACAAGGAGATTAAACTACGAATTTTACAATCAGAAAGAAAAAGTATAAAAATGTAAACTAAGACACATAAAATTAGCTAAACTTCTCTTAGAAACTAACGACCCTTCACTTCCAAAAACATCACAAACTTTTCGTTTCACCTCTTACTGTCAACGGATCAGTCAACAAGACAGATGGTGTTAGCCTATCGGCTCGCCATATGCTTTAGTTATTATAACCTGTTATTAATTCATTCTCAGAGATAATCTTTTCCTTTTTTAAGTCAAATTTTAGTTCTCTAGTCTTGTGAATCTGACTATCAATCCCGTAAATAATATCTTCTTCAACCCCGACTATTTCTAAAACCCTAAATATTTCGGAAAAAGTTACAATTTTATTATTGTCAATGTCTACAACTCTTATTTGTTGATCTCTATTTTTTGTCCAGATTGGGAAAACAACACGATTTTTTTGTTCATCCCAGATTGCAGGTCCACCAGCCCAATCACAAATTTTAATTTTCCTATTATTTTCGTTGTCAATCAAGAAACATTCTGCACCCAAAGGAGCTCCCATGGCAATCTCATACATTTCTCCATATTCAATTTTGTACTTTCCATCGTTAGAAATCAAATTCTTGTCAGTATTAGAAAAATCCCAAGCATTTGGGTGACGATTACTCATAAATTGATGCTCCTTTTAAAATGTCCGCAAATAATTTCCAGCTAGGTTTTTCGGAATCTATGCCCTGGTCTGTATTATCGTAATATCCTTGAATATCCGCAGTGTATCTTGACATTGCTTCTAAAAAATCATTTAAGTCTATATTTTTCCAATTTTCTGGATTCTGTATTAAATCCTCCCTAAACTTCTCAATAAAATCAATAAATGTATTTTTATTTGTTACTTCCATCTCTCTCTTTTAATAGGCTAGTAGAGTAGAGCCTGATAGCTATCTCTATATTTTTGCATTACTTGTTTTACCAAATATACAAAAACCAAATAGCTATCAGTGCCCCCTTCATCAAACCGTACATGAAGTTTTCCCTCATACGGCTTACCGAATAGAGTTCTTCATTCCGCTTTCGAGAGTGTCTTTAAGCGAGCATACTTTTCTATGTCTAGAAGATTATACAATCTAACTAAAGTCTCATAGGGACGCTGACGAAGCTTCCGATGTGCGTTTCGACCTTTTCTTTTCACCTCTTACCGTCAACGGATTAGTCAACAGGATATATAGCGTTAGCCTATCGGCACGCCATATGCTTATTTATTGTATGGCGTTTTACTCTAACACATCTCTCAATCTTTTATCTGCATCTAATTCAAATCTACTTAAATCAATATACTCAAACAATTTACCAAGTTTTGAAGTGTCTTTTTTTATACAAGTTAAGAAGACATTCTTATGATTGTTTTGATTAAGTTTTTCTATAATATCTTTAATCAGTTTATTAGAAACATATTTATCTGAAATGATTCTGAACTTAATTAACTCAATATCTTCATCTTTATATCTACTATTGACATAATCTGAAAACTCATTGAAGTCTTGTAATTCAATAAAACCATTATTGACTTGAATTCTGTGTTTATCATTAAAGAAAACGTTATTCGAAAAGTTTGGATGTCCAATTATAATATTCTCTATAAACTTTTCATTTTTGAACTCATTAGTCTTAATATCTTGCTTTGTGATTTTCGGAAACTTCACATCAACTAAAAAATCTTTTTTATAATCGTCTAATATGTGAGAATTTGTTAATTCATGCTTGGTAGCGATTCCATCACCATAACCTTGAGTGTTTTTTAAAAACAGCTTCTTACCATTCAGACTTTTATTATATGTAAAAGCACCACCACAACCTCTAAAAATCAAATATTTTTCTTTAAAAAGATGTTCAATTACATAAGGATTAAAAGTATACTTCTCACTATAGACTAATGAATCATTGTTTGTAATAAAATCTAAAGTTTGGTATTTTGAATTAAAATCATCATTATCAGGTTTTAAATGCCAATGTCCTTTTATTTCAGAAGAATTACTGCAACTAACTAAAAGTAAAAGAATAAGTAAATATGATATTTTCATGTTTTTTTTAATGCCATACAACGTTTGGGGTATTGTTTGTTGTGGTGCTTTGACTCAAAATTAGTAAATAAAACCTAGACTTTGGTTAAGCAATTACTTTCTAAAATTAGCACTTAAATAACAATAAATTATACCCTCTTGTGTGTGCCCAGCATGGGCATTTTTATTTTATCGCAAGATAAAATATTAATCTAGAGGGTGCAAGTCCCTTATGGGTTGGGGTAACGCCCATAACCATTAGCAAGTCGCAAGGGTGGAATCCGTGAGGATTTATCTGAAGGAAGCGAGACTGCAAAACTCGGTACTGACGAACAGAAATCGTATACAGAGGCTACTACCAATTTAACTTTCTAATGACGCATTAAATTGTTTCTTTTTCTCCATCTTTTTGTTAAAATAGTTGACCATAACTAAGGCTATGCTAAACTATTTTGCCTTAATCTTGAAAAAAATAACTCAATTTAATTTTACGTTATCAAAAAATTAAATTGGTAGTAGTATTTGGATAAGGTAGCACATCATACTAACGTCCACAAGAAAGAGTATTATTAGTAGATACGGCAGGAATTAAGGGAAAGAAGAGGCCATTACCTGAGGAGGTCTCAGAAGTAAGGAAGGACGGAACGTATATTTCCTTGAAATTCGCATAAGAACACCTTGTGTAGCCTATGCTTACATTAAAGGATAACGTTAAAGGTGAAAAGAGCTTTAATGTGATGATATAATGAACCGCCGTATACGGGATCCGTATGTACGGTGGTGTGAGAGGCGTACTCTCTTCTTTAACGAGGAGAGCCGTCTACTCGATTGTGAAGTGTTTTTACATACATTGCCAAATAAACTTAGCATTATCTTCATTTTTATTTATGAACCCATAACCAACACCTGAATCTCCAAAATTGATATAAAAAGGAACATTGGTAGCATCAAGTTGAATTAGTAATTTCCATCCATCTCTTGATTTGAATTCTTCTCCTTGAATAAAAATAGGTTCTCCATTAAATTTATTTCTAACATCCAATTCATCATTTTCAAAATCAATCACCTCTTTCTTTACAATCAATTTTACAGCACATTCAAAATCTTCAGGAACTAATTTCTTCTTAAAAAACTTCCTAACCATATTATAGAGTGAAGGTCCTTTTTTTATATTCTCTGATTTGACTTGATTTTCTCCCGGTTGTAAAATAATTGAATTTTCTCCACCATCCGCTTCCCAAGTTCCATCAACATATTCATCTTCATCTGTCATGAATAAGTAAGCAAATTTTGAACTATTTTCTCCATACCCAATTTCAGACAATTCAATTTGGCAGATAAAACGCATTGGATTTCCTGTTTCTTTACTTATTGGCCATTCAGGTGTTGTTAACCAGTCTGGTTGTCCTCCAAATTTCGTTTTACCTTTTTCAGGTTTAGAACTCAAAAATTCAATTTCGTAAAAATTGCTCATGTTCTCATGTCTACTTAAATGCTTCACAACGTTTGTGTAATAACAGTGCCGTGAAATGCGGTTGGAACTTAGCGCGCAAAGGCAGGCATTGGTTTTACATGTTGTGTGTGCCCAGCATGGGCATCTTTATTTTATCGCAAGATAAAATATTAATCTAGAGGGTGCAAGGCCCTTATGGGTTGGGGTAACGCCCATAACCATTAGCAAGTCGCAAGGGTGGAATCCGTGAGGATTTATCTGAAGGAAGCGAGACTGCAAAACTCGGTACTGACGAACAGGAATCGTATACAGAGGCTACTACCAATTTAACTTTCTAATGACGCATTAAATTGTTTCTTTTTCTCCATCTTTTTGTTAAAATAGTTGACCATAATAGTTTAGCCCCCAATAAGTTCGGAGTGTTCTTTTAAATTTCAAACTAATATATTTGAGATATGAAATACAAGAAATGGAGTTTAGCTCAGAAGTTGGAAATACTATCTAGTTCAGAAGAGATAGGTATAGTAGAAGCTTGTCGTAAGTATGGAGTTAGTACAGGTACTTTTTATAGTTGGAGAAAGAAGTTTGACCACCAAGGAGAAGCAGGTTTAAAAGTTACTTATGAGACTAAGAGTAAAGAATTAAGAGCTGCAGAAGAAGAGAATCGAGTACTCCGTAAATTACTTAGCGATAGAGAGATTGAACTAGAAGTGCAACGAGAACTTTTAAAAAAAAGTTTGGGACGTCAGATCCAAGAAAGATTTAGTAGATCTTACTTATAAAAAGCATAAGTGTAGTAAAACTAAAATCATTAAAATGGTTGGTATGGTAGAGAGTAGTTATTATAGAACACCTAGTGGTGGTAAGAAAGGAAATAAACCTTCTAAACTTACTTATCATAACACTAAAGGGCTGGTAGACCAAGCAGACGTTATAACTTCAATTAAAAATATTTTAAGTCATGAATTTATAGACTGTGGATATCGATTAATGTGTTCTTATTTAAAGAAAGAAGGTTATATGATAAATCATAAAAAGCTGTATCGAATAATGAAACAAGCTAATATGTTGAAATTAGAACACAGAATAAAAAGAAGTGGTTCTGGTCGGAAGTTTGTGAAATATAGAAAAGTAATGACCTCACGTCCAATGGAGTGTTTAGAAATGGATATAAAGATGGTATGGATTCCTAGTGTAGGTAAAAATGCTTATTTACTCTCGATAATTGATGTACATACTCGTAGAATCTTAAAAGACTATTTTTCTTTTTCTATAAAACAACAACAAGTAATAACACTCCTTTCCCTTATGCTTGAACAATACCAATATCCTGAAAACATTTTTATTAGAAGTGATAATGGAAGTCAATTTATAGCTAGAAGTGTTCGTGAGTACTTAGAATTAATAGGTGTGAGCCAGGAGTTTACTCATGTAGCTACACCAGAATAAAATGCACATGTAGAAGCGTATCATGGAATACTGAAAAAAGAAGTCTTTCAACGATTTGAGTATAGAACTTTCGGAGAAATAGAACAAATACTAAAAAGGTACGTGATTTTCTATAACAACACAAGGCACCATGGGCTATTAGGAAGAATAACTCCTATGGAAAAATGGAACCAAGACAAACACTTAATTTTAATGCAAAAAATAGTAGCTTAATTAATAATCGAAATTTAAAAGATTACTCTTGTTTTATAGGGGTCAAAACAAAATATTGGACATAAAAAAACACCTTGAAAAAGGTGCTTTGTGGTATATTGTATTATACGTTCTAACATAGTGTTTAACAAGCCATATTAGTCAGCATAACATTATCATTAAAGTTTCTTACCAGCGATCAGCATCTTAAAATAATCCGCGACCTTAGAAGTTCCTTTTTTTCCACCATCGTCTATATTCGATAAAACTACTAATGTATATTGATCTTCCATAAAATCCATTAACTCGCAATGTATTCCGTACCAGCCACCGCTATGCCCAATAATCATCTGATTATATCTTTGGTCAATGTCAATACCATAGCCTAAATGTGTGTTATACCCTTTTACTTTGGGCTTGAACATTAATTCAATTGTTTCTTTTTTTAATAGATTATAGTTCCGTAATGCTTTTGAAAAATTGAATAAATCTTCGGCCGTAGAGTAATAAAACCCTGCTGGTGATGCTTTTGTTAAATAATAGTCGTTCTTTTTCAAGGTTTTATTTTCTCCAAACATTGAGGTATAACCACTTGCTTTATTATTTACGATAGAATCGATTTCTAACTCGGTTGTGTTTGGCATCTTAGCAGGCTTAAATATATAATTTCTCAAATAATCATAATAGTTTTTATCTGATACTTGTTCTATTATCAAACCAAGAATAACAAAACCTGTTCCGCTATAATTGTATTTAGTTCCTGGCTTTGATAAAAGTGTATCATTAACAAAAAGCGGAACAAAATCTAACGTGTTTTTATATGCTGAATTTCTTATTTTATCTATATCTGCAACATAAAAATTATTAAGTCCTGATGTGTGTGTTAATAATTGATGTACTGTTATAGAATCTCTTACCAGTTTATTAGGATAATTAGGTAAATAGTTACCAATAGGAGCGTTTAACTGTATTTTTCCTTTTTCATATAATTGTAATATAGCAACAGATGTAAACATTTTTGAAATAGAAGCGATATTGAATTTAGTATCTACACTATTTCTTGCATTGAATTCAATACTTGAAAAACCATATGCTCTTTTTTGGATTATTTTGTCTTTATGAGCGACCAATATTGTTCCTGAAAAATCATCTTGGGTTAGATTGTTGAGATATTTAACGATTTTAGAATTTTTATTGTTGTTTGATTGCCCGAAAGTTAAAGTAGCAATCAATAGAATAGTAGTTGTTAGGTATAGTTTTAATGTAATTTTCATAGTTTTATTTTAATGTAGCAATAAAGCAGCGACTAATAGCCATCTCTATATTTTTGTGTTAGTTGTTTTACCAAATATACAAAAACAAAATAGCTATTGGTATTGCCTTCATCAAAACCGGAGATGAATTTTTAGCTTATACAGTGAACGATTAACAGTGAACAATGCACTGTAAATTCAAATGGTATAACATCAGCAATGGGTACTAAAAAAACCTCTTGAAAAATCAAGAGGTTTTTTAATATTTAGCAAAGAAATAATTTAATTTGTTATAGGTTCTTAGCTATTCTTTTTTAAATGTTTTGCATAAAAGCCCATCATGGCTTTATAAAGGGCTATAGAATTTTCTTCTTTACCAAAACCGTGTCCTTCATCATATTTTACCATATATGGTACATCATATCCTTTGGCACGAAGCGCACTTACAATTTGATCTGACTCATCAATATTTACTCTCGGATCGTTTGCACCTTGAACTACAAAAAGAGGTTTTTTAATTTTATCGATTTGATAAACAGGAGACACCTCTTCCATAATCGCTTTTTCTGCAGGAATTTCAGCATCATACCAAATTTCTTTAATAATTTTTAAATATGGTTTCCAATAAGCAGGCATACTATTCATAAACGTAAATAAGTTAGAAACTCCAACATAATCAACACCACAGGTATATAAATCTGGTGTCTTTGTCAATCCGCGCAAAACAGCATAACCTCCATGACTTGCTCCATAAATAGCGGCATTATCTTTATCTACCCAACCTTTATTGATTACATATTGCAATCCGTCTTCTACATCGTCCATCGCTTTTCTACCAATTTGCTTAAATCCAGATTCTAGAAACTTTTTTCCGTACCCGCCAGAAATTCTAAAGTTTACCTGTAAGGTTGCATAACCACGGCTTGCAAAAAGTTGCGCTTCTGGGTTAAAACCCCAAGAGTCTCTAATACCTTGTGGCCCACCATGTGGATTTACAATTACCGGTACTTTGTTTCCGTTTATGGCTTCTTTTGGTAAAGTAATATAACCGTATAAAGTAATACCGTCTCTACTTTTAAAGGTAATAGGGCGCATTTCTGCCATATCACTTTCAATAAGATTTGGCATTAAATTGTACAGTAATTTAAATGTATCTTTTGTAGCATCATACGAATAATAGGTGCCGTATAATTTGTCGCTTTGTAAAAAGATTAAATACTTACTTTCATCGTCAGTTGCATCCGCAATGGAATAGTTATAAGCCGGAAATTTTGACTTAATTCTATTATGAAGTTTTTTGTAATATTCACTTACTGGTATAATATTTCTTTTTTCTCCTTCGTATGAAAAATAATCTAATTCGTACCCTCTATTTCTTGATAAAGACAAACTAGACACATCATAATTTGGGTTAGAAAATAGTTTTTTAATAATTCTATCTTCTTTTAAATCATATAAATATATTTGTGATTTGTCACTATCTAAATTTGAAAGCACGTAGGCTTCGTGTGGGTTTTTAGAGGCATAATTGAAGCTTAAGATTGAAAATGAATCTTTCCAACTTAATTGCTTTTTAACTTCATAATTTTCACCATCTAAGGTGTAATATACGTCTATATTAATACCATCTCTTAATTTTGCGAACCCTCGTAAATTACCATCTTTATCAAAATTGTAACCACTGATAGGGTTGGCAGCATCTTCATTTTTATATAATTGTTTAAGTTCTCCGGTAACAATATTAATTTTATAAGGTTCAAAAACCTGAGGATTGTTTTGATTCATAGAAATAATCATATGATCCTTATCTTCTTTTAACCCATTAAGTATATTGACTTTTACACCATCAAAAGGAGTTAATTCTTTTTGGTTTTTACCATCAATATCAACGGCAAATAAATGGTAATCTTCATTACCTCCCTTATCCATAATATAAATTAATCTATGATCGTTTGCCCAACCAAAGCCTCTAATAAGCTCTTCTTTTTCTTCAATAACTCTAGTTACTTCTTCAGTTTCAACATTTTTTACGTACACATGATTTTTTTTGTTTTCATCTTTTTCTCTATAAGACAAATATGTACCATTTGGTGAAAAACTAAAAGACTTAGCTTTAGGTTTTGCAAAATAATCTTCAACCGAATATTTGTATTTGGTAGGATTCCAATTTGCTAATTTTTCTAACTCAGCATCTGATGTTGGTAAAGCAGTATTACCTGGCAAAGTTTTAACGGTTTTATTTAGTGTTAATGGCATTTTGTTTGGTCCTTGATAAAATGTTCCTGTTAGTTTATTTTCTGCTAAAGTAGCAACATATTTTATACCTGCCTGATTAAATTCAATTGTTAATGTATTATCAACAAAAGTTGTACTATCCATAGGTATTCCCATTGCTCCTTGTGATGGGCTATCCATCGTGGAAGAATAGCTAGTAGTATCATCCATTTTTACATTAAATAACAATGGAATTTCAGTGCCTTGTACTGATAGTTTTCCTTCCCAAGCACCAACGATGTCTTGAGCATTAACAGGTGTTACCATACCAAAGAAAAGGAGTACAGCGCCACTAAATTTTAAAAGTGTAGTTCTCATTTTGAATAAAATTAAATAATTGTTCGTCATTAATTATACTATATAGTTAGTAGAAAAAGAATATACTTTGTTACAGATAAATCAATAAAAAGTTATTTAATATTCGTTATTTTTTTAGGCAGTATAAAAAATACAGGTTTACCTTTAAAGACATTCATAACTACACTATCGTCACTTCGTAAAAAACATGTTTTATCAATATGATACCGAGGTATTTCATTTGAAAAGAAAAAAATAAAAGAAATTAGTTTTTCGAAAATAAAGCAACTTAGCAAGCTTATTCAAGGCCAGATCAAATTATAAAATCCCTTAAAATACGGCACTTCTTCATTTATTTAATGACTAGTATTCTACTGATAATAACACTCATATTACCACTGGTTACATCTCTTAAAGTTCCATGCCTTTAATCTTACAATTTTGCGGTGACATCAAAGGATGTCTATCTAATTTTTTTGAAATAATTAGATAAATAATTATAACAATTTAATAGTGAATTATGGCAAAAAAAGTGCAATTTATCGGCTTTGGAATTAACACGGGGCCAAAAGAATCATCATCAGGTGAAATTTATTTGGGTTTAGATAATGAGGTAGAAGATTATCAAGCCAGAGTAGCCTTAATAAAAGAAGCTTTGGGAAAAGCGATGGCAGATAATAGTCTGGACAAAAAAGCAGTAAAAGTATTTACGGTTCCTGAGTTTTATTTTAGAGGGAAAAGTGGGGCCTACCAGTTAACAACCATTATGGGAGAAGGAAAAGATGACCGAGGTTTGATAGGTGAACTACAAAATACTTTTATGGATAAGAAGTATAAGGACTGGATTTTCGTAATTGGAAGTATCATAGGGCAATCGGCGGTAGTAAAAGAGAAAAAAATTAAGGTAGAAGACATCATCATTCCCATGTATAAACCAAAAGGGTTAAAAGATACTGATCAAGTTGATAAACCAATCAATGAAGAAGGGTTTACTACAGAGGAAAAATTACGTTTGACTGTTTTAACAAAAGAATTTGAAGACGCGTTCAAAAAAGATGGTAAAGTAAAAGTAAAGCCTAAGGTAGAAGAACTTGCTGCAGATGCCGCAAAAAAATGGCTTACTGGAAAAGTAGATACAATTTCTGATAAAGATGTTGAGAAACTCGCTAAGGTGCTAGGTGCCAAAGTAGATAAAGATTTGGCTAAAATAACAGATAGTAAAAAATTAGAAGCGCTGATGGCTAACAATCCATTTGATTGGAGTCCAGCATCAGATGCGAGTAAGAAAAGCGAAGCTTACAATGTGGTACCTGTTATACAAGGGGGGTTTGAAACCGAAAATAAGGCCAGCGAAAACACTAAGATAGTCATGAAAAAAGATAAATCTGGTATTGATTTTATCGAAAAAGAAAGCGACTTAGATCTAACATATTATACCTCTACAAAAGGTGTATCTGTTGGTGATAATGTTCAACATCTTGATGATTGGGGGCTAATAAAAGGTGATGGTAGTATTGATAAGGCTAAGGTAAAGGCTTTGAGCAGTCAAAAAGGTTATGATGGTAAGGCGTTCGCATTTATTTTTAAATGTCATTCGAAAACACAAAACCTAGACCCGTTAGGTATTTTTGAAATGAATGGTATTACTTTTGCCGTTGATGTGTGCTTAGATCATTTAACACAGATTTCAAAAAAGATGATCAATGCATTGAACCACAATGATATGAAACCTGTGTTAGATAAAGTGCTTCCTAAAGATTCACAAGGAGTTATTAAAAAGGCAGCAACTGGTGTGGATGTGCATATTGTTCCTTCTTGTGGTATGGACATTAAAAAGAATGCCGTGGTAGCGAAAGCTGGAGGATATACATTCAACTGTGATGGACTTAATGGTTCAAGGTTATCTTGGGATAGTAGTAATAAAGCCTATGTAAATATCGATAGTTCTGATAATATTTTGGATGATCCGGGATATAAATCTGCAATTGGAAGTAATATAAGTACAGGTAATGCACATACAGGTTTAATGAAAACCACCAATCTAGATATGGCTCTTGCCAATGAAAGTACCATAGAAGCGTATGACACAAAAACCAAAACAAAAGCTATTGATCTTGGTATTACCGATGTTACTGTAGGCACCAAAACAACCCCCATTGCAGAACTGTATTGGGAAGGAACATCAGATTCGTTTGCTATACCTGGTAAAGAGGGTTCTAAAAGCCCAAGAAGTGTAAATATTACATACACAGGCGGGGCAATTGGTGGACAAATTCACTTATATGAAGTAGTAGATATTTAATCTTTAAAAAGATATCATCTAATAAATTATGTAATACCATTTACCATTTGAATTTACCCCAAAAAAAAGCCGTTGTCTAAACAACGGCTTTTGTATTATATGGTATAAGAAAAATTATTTTCCTTCCATTTTTTTCTTTAATTCAGCTAATCCACCGATATCTCCTAAAGTAGTTTTTTCTACTTCCTGAGCTTTTTTAGCAGCTGCCTTTACATTCTTTTGCTCTTCCTCTCTAAAGATAGAAGTATGAGAAACAACAATTCTACGGTATTCTTTACTGAACTCGATTACTTGAAACTTAACCGCGTCACCTTTACCTAGTTTTCCTCCATCTTCTTTATCTAAATAACGAGAAGGGGCAAAAGCTTCAACACCGTCAGCAAATGCAACGGTTGCTCCTTTGTCATTTTTCTCTTTTACAGTACCATCGTGAATAGATCCGATCGCATACGTAGCTTCATGAGCATCCCAAGGGTTATCTTGAGTTTGTTTATGACCTAAGTTTAACTTACGGTTTTCAACGTCTAACTCTAACACTTGTACCTCTAATTTATCACCAACGGTTACAAAATCAGATGGGTGCTTAATCTTCTTAGTCCAAGATAAATCAGAAATATATACTAATCCATCAATACCTTCTTCTAGTTCAACAAAAACTCCAAAGTTCGTGTAGTTACGTACAGTTCCAGTATGTTTAGAACCTACAGGGTACTTAGTAGTAATGTCAGTCCAAGGATCTGGATGTAATTGCTTCATACCTAATGACATTTTACGCTCTTCACGATCTAATGTTAAGATTTGAGCCTCTACCTCATCTCCAACTTGTACAAAGTCTTGAGCTGAACGTAAATGCGTTGACCACGACATTTCAGATACGTGAATTAACCCTTCTACTCCATCTTCTACTTCTACGAAAGCTCCGTAATCAGCTAAAACTACCACTTTACCTTTTACAGTATCGCCTACTTTTAACTCAGAATTTAAAGCTTCCCAAGGATGTGCAGATAATTGTTTTAAACCTAACTGGATTCTAGACTTGTTATCATCAAAGTCTAAGATTACCACGTTTAATTTTTGATCTAATTCAACAACCTCATTCGGGTGGTTAATACGAGACCAAGATAAATCTGTAATATGAATTAATCCGTCAACACCTCCTAAGTCAACAAATACACCATAAGAAGTTACGTTTTTAACAACACCTTCTAATACTTGTCCTTTTTCTAATTGACCTATAATTTCACGTTTTTGATCTTCTAAATCAGCTTCAATTAACGCTTTATGTGATACTACTACATTCTTAAACTCATGGTTGATTTTAACAACTTTGAATTCCATAGTTTTCTCAACATATTGATCGTAATCACGGATAGGCTTCACATCAATTTGTGATCCTGGTAAGAATGCTTCAATACCGAATACATCAACAATCATACCTCCACGAGTTCTACACTTCACAAAACCATTAACGATTTCTCCAGTTTCATGTGCATTGTTAACTCGATCCCAAGCCTTAATAACACGTGCTTTCTTGTGAGATAATACTAGTTGTCCAGAAGAGTCTTCTCTTTTATCAACTAATACTTCTACTTTGTCTCCAACAGCTAAACCTGGATTGTAACGAAATTCATTTAATGAAATAACACCTTCCGACTTAGAGTTAATATCAATAATCGCATCGCGATCTGTGATACGCACTACTTCACCTTCTATTACATCACGTTCGTTTACAAAACCTACGGTACCTTCTAAGGCTGTTTCAAATTCTTTTAATTTAGCTTCATCAACAGCTTCAATACCTTCTTCGTATTTATGCCAATTAAAAGTTGCTAAAAATTCTGCTGGACTTACAACATTTTCTGTTGTTTTTTTTGTTTCTTCAGACATGTCTGAAATTAATTTTGTATCTTTTTGTTAGTCAGATCTTTAACGATACTAACGCCAAGAGAAATTAAACTTATTTAATTCTATAATACACCTATTTTTAATCTGTTCTCGTAAAAAGGCGTGCAAATTTACGGGTTTTTAGTTAATTAACCTAAATTTTTATAGTTTTAAGTTTACTGAAGTTTTGTGTCGAATTGTCTTTTTTGTCTTTTACAATTACTTCTTTTAGCCATTCTTCTTTTTCTTTATGGATATGATATGAATAATCTTTATAGTATTTTTAAACCTACTCTTAAGCTACGAATATTAGACGTATTCTCAGTATCCTTTATTTTTAAATCATGGTTTTATTATAGTCCATTTTTCAAAATCTTCAGTTATAAAAAAAAGAAAACCATTCCGCTCTAAATATTCTTGAGTTCTGCCGGTCCTCTTTAAACTTCCTTTATTTCTACCTTAAACAAAGTTGAAAACACCTCAAATACCGATTGTGCTTCCTTTTTACGAATGGAAATTGTATATTCACATTCCATTTCTAATTTTTGACCTACAATCTCAATATTTCTTTCTTTTATAATCCGTTGTACTTTATTCATCATATCGTACCCAAAATTCAGTTTATAAAAGATATCAATCGTTTTTTCTATAATTTCAGAAGCTTCCAAGGCATATTGAGCAGAAGTTCTATAGGCATTAATTAAGCCACCAACACCTAATTTTGTTCCACCAAAATAGCGTACAGACACGATCAATATATTCGTTACACCGTAGGCTTGAATTTGACCATAAATTGGTTGTCCTGCTGAATTGTTGGGCTCTCCATCATCATTCGCCCTAAATCGAACTTGCTCTGTCCCTAGTTGCCAGGCATAACAATGGTGACGCGCAGTATGATGTAGTTTACGTAATTCTTCTAATCGTTTTTTAACATCTTCTTCAGATAACACCGGAAAAGCATATCCAAAAAATTTACTGTTTCGATCCTTAAAAAGTGTTTCTTCAGAAGGTTTAACAATTGTTTTGTACGTATCTTTTATTTCATTCATTAAGCAATGGTTACTAACATTATTCCCACAATAGCCAACGCTATTCCTATTTTGTTTTTGGTACTAAAACTTTCTTTAAATAACAATAGTCCTAATAACGTTGAAACCACTACTACTCCCACGTTATTAACTGTGAATAAAGTAGAGCTTTCAAACTCTTTGTTTTGCAGCGCTTTTATAATAAATACTATCGAATAATAATTCGGAATACCTAAAACAACTCCTGCTACGATACTTTTTAATTCAAGTTTTTCCTTTAAAACTAGTTGTTTTACCAACAGAATTAGCATACCGAAAAAAGCTGCAAAACCAAATAAACTACCTGAGAAAAAATCAACATCAGTTGATGACACAAAATTAGTTTCTATATACTTCAAGGTAGTATCAATAATCCCCGACCCTAAAAATAAAAGTATTGGATACAAAAGGTTTTGTTTTACTCCTATTTTCTCTTTTTCTTTTACGGATGATAAATATACGGCAAATAGTGCTAAAACTATTCCAACCGTTTTTAATACCGTTACACTTTCATTGTATAAAACAATGCCAAAAAATACGGGTATTACTACCGACATTTTTCCGGCAATAGAAGCCACCGAAACACCGTTCTTTTGTGCCGTCATCGCCATGATAAAAAAAACAGTGACAAACAACAGGCCTAAAATCATTGCTCCATATATCCAGGGCTGGGTATTAATCGTTGTTAACTTTCCAAAAGCACCCGCTGAAAACACCCCTAACACAAAAGCTACCAGGTAATTAACAATTATAGCCTGTAAAGTATTTATCTTATATATTTCAAAATACTTAAAAACCACAAACAAAGACGATGAAAAAATGATGCTCAAAATTAAATATACCATGCTACAAAAACTCTTTTCTACTTAATAATGTAATTACATCTTCTGTTTCAGGATTAATGTTCCAAACATGTATTCCTAGTGCTTCGGCTGTAATCGTATTTTCTTCTGTATCATCAACAAAAATGGTTTCTGATACTTCTAAACCATTTTCTTTCAAAACAAATTCATAGGTGTTTTTATCTGGTTTTCTTAAGTTTATTTCATGTGATAAATAAAATTGCTCAAAACACTCTTTAAACTCGTTATACAGCTCGTTTCCCCAATCATTCTGAATCCATGAAATATGCAAATCGTTCGTATTACTAAGCAAAAACAAACGATATTTTCCGTTTTGAGATAACTCCTTTAAAAACTGAAGTCTGTGTTTTGGCATTTCCAACAAAATTGCATTCCATGCTTTTATCAAATCTATCTTAGGAATATGGTATCGCTCGTGAAAAAAATCGACAAATTCATCAGTAGTTATCAAGCCTTTTTCATACCTATAATATACTTGCATCATTTCATCTGTAACTTCCGTTACCCCTAGCATTGCTAATTCTCTATATGTAGCCTGTTTATCTAAATTGATGAATACATCACCAAAATCAAAAATGATATTTTTAATCATTAATATATGTTCTTAATTTATCCTTATCTAATTTTTCTTCTGAAACTAATTTCCCAGTAAAAACGGGAGCCTTAACCCCCTTTACAAACTCAGTGTTACCTATAAACACACGAGCTTCATCCCACAGACCGCTGTCTATAAATGATTGTAAGGTCTGAGCTCCTCCTTCAATAATGACAGATTGTATGGCATGTTTTTGTAGCGCCTTACAAATTTCTTCAATAGTATTTTGCGAAAAATCAATCTGCTCATAAATGAGATTGTCACTGTTTGCTGTGTTTTTCTCCTTCATTTCTGTTAACACGATCGTCTTACTAGTACCATCTAAAACACTTGCTTCTTTAGGAATTCTTTGTGTCCTGTCTAGAATAACTCTTATAGGATTATTACCTACCCAACTTCTCGTAGTTAACTTAGGGTTATCAGCGATTACGGTATTTGTACCTACCAAAATAGCATGTTCTTCTCCCCTCCATTTATGCACTAATTGCTGCGAATAACTATTAGATATCCAAACTGGTTCTTGTTTTTCTTTCGTTGAGGGAGCAATGAAACCATCTTTAGTCTCCGCCCATTTTAATATAATATACGGACGGTTTTTATTTTGAACTGTAAAAAAACGTTTGTGATGTTCAAGGCACTCCTTTTCCAACACTCCTACAGTAACCTCACACCCGGCTTTTTGTAATCGCTCTACTCCTTTACCTGCCACCAAACTATGGGTGTCAATAGAACCAATAACTACTTTTGGTATTTGTTTCTGAATAATTAAATCAGCGCAAGGCGGTGTTTTACCATAATGGGAACATGGTTCTAGTGTTACATAAATGGTTGCTTCTGACAAAAGCTCTTCGTTCTCAACTGTGCTAATTGCATTCACTTCAGCATGTGGACCTCCAAATGCACTTGTAAAACCTTCACCTATTATTTTGTCATTATGCACTATCACAGCTCCAACAGACGGATTAGGTCTTGTTGAGCCTATTCCATTTTTAGCAAGTTGTAAGCAACGTTTTATATATTTTTCGTGATTCAATAGATTATAATTTTATACTTATTTCTGCTGTCTTATCAATCATATAAACATAGGTAAATGCAAACATTTCATACTTCAAACCACCAACAAACCTCATGTTTATTTTTTTTGTAAACAACGAATTTACAAGTCCGCCTAAAATGCCATTATTAGTATTGTTAAAAACTTTTTTTGTAGGAATAGCTACCTTTAAAGGAATCGTAAATTCCTCTCGAGCTGGCACATCAAATTGCTCTGTAACCACATAAGCCACTTCTACCTCATCTACTAGCACTTTTATATTGTCAACGGTTAATTTTCCACCAATATCATTTGGATTTTTAAAATATGCATTCGCCTTAATTTTTATGGTATCAAACTTCATTGACACCAACGCTACATTATCTATTTTGATAAAAACCGGTTTCTTATTCACCGAACATCCTATACTACTGATAATAACTAAAAAAAATAGGATTTTTTTCATTGTTTTTATTGTTTTAGGTAACTTGCTCGTGCAAAAATACTATATTCAAATGACTCCTTCCGATTTTATTATTAGAGAAATTAAACACGAAGACAACCCAGCTTTGGCGGTACTTATTCGAGATGTTTTAGTAGAGTTGAATGTTCCGAAAGTTGGTACTGCTTATGAAGATAAAGCTACAGATCACATGTTTGAAGCCTATCAAAAAGAAAATGCGGCTTACTTTGTTATAGAATATAAAAGTACTATTGTTGGTGGAGCTGGCTTTTCTCAGTTAGATAATTTTGATGGGGATGTTTGTGAATTACAAAAAATGTATTTTTCGCCTAGTATTAGAGGAAAAGGATTGGGTAGCAAACTTATATCGTATTGTTTGAATAAAGCTACAAAAGTTGGATTTAAACATTGTTACTTGGAAACGATGCCTTATATGGATGCCGCCAAGGCTTTATACAAAAAAAATGGTTTTAAAAACATTGATAAGCCAATGGGAAATACTGGCCATTATTCTTGTAATGTTTGGATGCTTAAAGCATTGTAGTAATGCTAACTAAAATTAATCAAATCATACGTTTTTGTAATGACCATTAAAAAATTTAAAGCACTATTCTCTGAAGAGCTTATAAGTATTTATCCAAAAAATGAAATAGATAGTTTTTTCTCTTTCTTGATAGAAGCCTATTTAGGGCTGCAAAGAATCGATGTAGTTTTAACCCCTAGTTTTGAAATAGCCCCGAGTAAAATCAAACTATTACGCGATGCCCTTGATCGTTTGAAAAAAGAAGAGCCAATACAATATATTCTTGGAAAAACTGAATTTTACGGACTTCCTTTTAATGTTAACAAAAACACGTTAATTCCTCGTCCTGAAACCGAAGAATTAGTTGATTGGATTTTACAAGAAACGGCTACTTCAAGTTATTTAGACATCATTGATATAGGTACAGGTACAGGATGCATACCCATCAGCCTAAAAAAGAATTTACCTAATTCAAGAATTTCAGCGATTGATATTTCAGAAGAAGCTTTAAAAGTATCAAAACAAAACGCTATTCTAAACAATGTTGACATAGACTTTATAGAAACCGATATTTTAGCAATTGACGTTTTACCTAAAAAGTATGACATCATTGTTTCCAACCCTCCCTACGTTAGAAACGTAGAGAAACCTGAAATAAAAAATAATGTACTGCGAAACGAACCTCATCTGGCACTATTTGTAGAAGATGATAACCCTTTAATTTTTTATAATAAAATTGCTGATTTGGCTAAAAATCACTTAAAAGACAATGGGTTATTGTTTTTCGAGATAAATCAATACCTCAGCAAGGAAACCATAAAAATGTTAGAAGACAAAGGGTTTACAGATATTGACTTACGAATAGATTTACGCGGTAACGAGAGAATGATAAAAGCTAAAACTATAATAACAAACACGTAAAACCAATGGTTTTCAAAAATAAACCCACAAAATAATAGCTTTTTTAAAAAAAAAGACTATATTTAAATGAGTTTAAATTATAACTTTCCTGCCTTAACTGCTTACCTACAAAAGATTATTTCAGCAATTTTAGACTTTAACATTTAAAAAACACACGATAAACGACAATGCTTTGCGTGGTGAACGCAATGTTTAAATGTAACTATCATTAGATATAAACAATAATCCTAGATTAATGGAAAAATTAAATTTAAAAAGGTTAATTGATGAATCGAAAGCTGATAGTGCATTAATGTTCGATTATAAAGGTCATCTACTTGATTCTTATAGTTTGTCAAATGAAAATAACATTGCAGCAATGGCTATGGTGTTAATAACCATGTCTGAAGAGTTTTTAGAAGATGCATTAAACTCTAAACACTTTAAACAATTGGTATTACAATCAGAACAAGGTTTAGTTGTAATTCATAAATTTAGTAACGATCGTATAATTTGTTTACTAGCTAAAGATTTAACAAAAGCTGCCATGATTAAGTTAGTATTAAAAAAGGCTCTTGTTAAATAAAAGAAGTCGTGGCTCATAATATAATTTTTAATCCCACATTATAATGAAAGAAATCTTAAACGCATTTATCGAAAACGTTAAAAAAAATGTTCCTGGCTTTATTGCTGTTTCAGTTACAGACGTTAGCTCAGGAGAACCCTACGAGTCTTTTTCAGCAAAATCGGATTTTGATCCAAATCTCGCTTCTGCATACAATTTGGAAGTAGTAAAAGCGAAATTAAAAGCTATTGAAGCCCTCGGATTAGATGAAGAAATTAAAGACATTACGATCACACTAACAGGTCAAATACACCTTATCAATGTTTCTCCTAGTGGTGCCTATTTTATCTATTTGGCTGTTGATTCCACCAAGGCAAACTTAGGTATAACAAGAGCCTTGTTAAACAAGCATAAAGTTGCTTTAAACAAAGCTTTATAACATAAATTTTATTTTGTGAAAAATACAAATCATTTAAACATACATCAATCCCTTAAAAAGGACTTGAATAACAAACTAAAGATCTTTAGAAAACTTCGAATTTCTCAAGCTACAAGAGGTAATGTTAAGTCTCACAAAAAAAAAAGAGGCGTTAATTTTATTGATTTGTTATTCAAAGAATACGATAGTATAAATGATTTGTTCAAAGATTTTTCCAATCAGTTTAGAAATAATAAAAGCACTGATACATAGTGCTTTTATTTGTTTAAACTCTGAAATGTTAACTCAAGCTTTCTAACCATCCTATAAATTTCTTCATCAGTATAACTCGCAAAACCTATACGTATGGCATTATGATGTGTCTCCGCCAAATCATATCGTCTCCAATCTCCAATAACCAGCTGTTGTTGTAATGCTTCTTTTTCAACTTGATCCCAAGTATACTTTTGATGTAACGTTACCCATACAGCCATTCCTCCTTTTGGAACTTCAAATTCAAAGTATGCTGATAATTGTTCTTTTAATAACCTACAAAATAGATTGCGCCTATACTCATAAACTTTCATTACTTTTCGTATATGTCTATCCAAATCACCAGATTTTATAAATTCGGCAAAGGTCAACTCTAGTAAGGCATCTCCCTGTCTATCAACATAGCCTCTATATTTTGAAGCTTCATCTACAAACTCTTTATTGGCTATTAAATACCCAATTCTAAATACTGGAGCCACGGTTTTACAAACAGAACCTATATAAACTACATTGTCGTTAATATCATGACTTGCTAGCGGTAAAATAGGCGCGTGATTATAATTAAAATCATAATCATAATCGTCTTCTATAATGGCAAAATGATATGTTTTTGCTAAATTGAGTAAGTGTAATCTTCTTTCCGCTGACAAGGTAACAGTGGTAGGGTGATGATGATGAGATGTTACATATACTGCCTTAATGTCTTGAATTCTGCATATATTTTCTAGCTCTTCAGTACATATACCTTCTGCATCTACAGAAACTCGAAGTATCGTAGCATTCCTCTGTAAAAAGGTAATATCTGCTGAAGCATAATTAGTAGAGCCAACTACAATGAAATCATTTTCCCTCAAAAGTAACTGAGCACTGAGCCATATTCCCATTTGACTTCCTCTAGTTATCAATATGTTTTGCTTTGTTATATTTAATCCTCTTGTGCTATTTAAATAATCCACTAAAACGTTTCTTAATGTCTCATTTCCATAGGTTGATCCATACGATAAATGTAAATAACTATTCTTTTTACTTGCTATTTTTCTGTAAATACGTCCAATTTCAACAGTTGGAGTCAAACGAGTATCAGAAATTCCATCATTGATAAAAAACATATTCTTTTCTTTGGTAGTGTCTTTAACACTCAATAATTTATCTGTATAAAAAGAAAAGCCTTTATTGTTCCCGTTCCTTTTAACCTCTTCACTACTGGTAAAATCTTGATGACGTAACACCGGTAAATCATTTTTTATAAACGTGCCTATTTTCGGAATTGATTCAACCCATCCTTGCAATTCCAATTCTTCATAACAAGCCACCACTGTTTTTCTATGAATATTTAATAAATCAGAAAGAATTCTGCTTCCTGGTAACTTTGTCTTTGCAGGTAATTTTCCTTCCTTTATATAATACATAAACTGATTAGCCAATTGTACGTAAATGGGGTGGTTGGTATTTCTCTTAATGGTAAAACTGGTTTTATACGGAAACATCTGGACTCTTATTTATTTTGATTCTGGACTAATATAATAGTCCATAAATATAATACATTTGAATGGTGAATTGTTGCGAAACGACAAACTAATAACTAAAAAACTTTGATAAACTCTACCTATAAAAATGCATCATGTTAGAAATACGACCCAATTGCGAACATTGTGGTAAAGACTTACCCAACACCTCTACTGAAGCTTTCATTTGTTCTTTTGAATGCACTTATTGCAAAAAATGTGCTTTGGAAATATTTGAAAATGTTTGCCCTAGTTGTTTTGGAAATTTTGTTCAACGACCTATAAGACCCATCGCATCTCTTATGAATCACCCTGCTTCAGAAATACGGGTATATTCCCCTAAGAAAATTAAAAAAATACAAGAACAAATTAACACTTACAAAAACGTCTCACCATCTTCTAGATAAGCTCATGACATGATAAATAAAAGCGTCATAATTAGCAATATAAATGAAATGATGAGTTAAACATTGAAACTTCATCATGGGTATATAGACAGCTAAGAAACCTATAAAACTCAAAAATTAAATAATCACGAAACAAAACTGAAATATGAAAGAATACACTACTTCAAAATTAAACAGAATTAAGAGAGGAGCTAAAAGGGCCACTTATGATAAAGATAAAATACATGCAATTCTAGATGATGCTTTCACTGGTTATGTAAGCTATATGTATGAAGACAATGCTATTTCAATTCCAATGGCTTATGGAAGAAATGATGATAAAATATATTTGCACGGTTCTAGTGCCAACAGAATCCTATTATCATTATTAAAAACAGGTAAAATGAGCATCACCGTAACACATTTAGACGCCTTAATTTTAGCGAGATCAGGGTTTCATCACTCTGTAAATTATAGGTCGGCAACACTCTTTGGAACTCTCAAGAAAATAGACGATTCTCATGAAAAGGAAGATGCTTTAAAGTGTATCATGGATCATATGATTCCAGACAGATGGGAAACATTAAGAGCCATGAATACAAAAGAATTAAACCAAACCTTAGTTGTTGAAATGACCATCCAAACTGCCTCTGCAAAAATTAGAGATGTAGGTGTTAATGATGAACCTGAAGATGAAAATCTCGCCATTTGGGCTGGTGTAGTTCCTATAAAACAACAAGTAGGATATCCAATTCCTGATGATAAATTGTTAGAAGACATTCAAATACCCAAGCATGTATTGAATTATTATAATGACCATAAGTAGCGTTCAAAAAAATAATAGCTTAGCAGAACGAAATACATTACATGAACAAGTTTTTAAAAACATCAGGAGCTATTCTAGCTATTTTAGTGCTAATTGTAACTTTATTTTATTATCAAAATAATGAAACTCTACCAAAAGGACATGAAGGTATCGAAGCGGATAGCTTGGCCTATAAAATGTTAAAATCTCTAAATTATAAAGCCTATGAAAATACGCGTTTTTTAGAATGGAGTTTTAGAGGTAATCACTTTTATAAGTGGGATCGATTATTACACAAAGTAGAAGTGTCTTGGAACGAGAATAAAGTGATCTTATTCACAAAAGAACCAGAAAAAAGCATGGTGTTTGTAGGCCATAAAAAAGTACCAAATGCTAAACTTATAGAAAAAGCTACTCGTTATTTTAATAACGATAGCTTTTGGTTAATAGCGCCTTATAAAGTTTTTGATTCAGGGGTAAAAAGAAGCATTGTAGATTATCAAGGAAAAAAAGCGTTGTTAATTACCTATACTACCGGTGGTTCTACTCCTGGAGATTCATACTTATGGGTTCTCGATAAAAACGAAAAACCTATATACTACAAAATGTGGGTTTCTATCATTCCTATTGGAGGCCTTAAAGCTTCATGGAATAACTGGATCACTACTGAATCAGGAGCTATGTTACCTTCCAAACACCAGCTTATTATCGGAACGCTTAATTTAGGCGAAGTAAAGGGCTTTAACCGGTAATGTATAGATCATATCGTTAAAAACACTCTCTAACTACTCCGCTATATTCTCTGTTCTAATCTAAACTTAAATTTTAACTCAACAACACCTCTCTTAACAGTTATTGCAATCTTCTTATTAGGTTTTGTTTGAAATAAACTCGAGATGCTCTCTAAGGAATATTCATGAGCCGCAATTCCATTAATTCTTTGAATCACATCACCTTTCATCAGCCCTGCCCTATCAGCAGGTGAATCTTTCAATACGTAATTTATGCTATATAATGGTTTAAACCTATATACAAAACTGGTTACAAAGTGTATCACCTTCGATGAAGAGTCACCACTTTCACCATAATCGCTAGTCAAGTTAAAACCTTTATTCTTTCGTTCCTTAATGAGCTTCATACCGTTATAAACAACTTCCAATCCACTCATATTATAATAAAACCCCTTTTTCAATGAAGTTACTTTTTTCAAGGTGATTCTTTTATTGGGATAATCGATCCAAACTTTAAATCTTTTTAAAATACCTCCACCAATACTTCCGTTTCTTTTCCTAAATTTTCTTGCTTTTAATGTTGATAAAGTATCTAAAAATGAAACTGTTGGTTTTTCAACAAGATATTTCCCTATGGAAACATTTGGTATCCGAGTTCTTTTACCATAGATAACCCCACTCAATCCTACTCCTAAAACATCCACAAAAAACTTTTCTGGGGATATTAGTTCTTGCTCTGTTCCTTCAAACAACCACAAGGCATCACTTCCTCCCGAATCAACTAGCATTTTCACTTGTTTTTTACTATGCTTTGTAGAATCAATTTGAACAGAAATATCTACATAAGGTTTATTATTATAAAACTCTAAGTCTAACTTTTCACATGATCGGCATTTAGGTTCTTTAAATCTATTAGGTTTGTAAAACGTAAGCTTTTTTCTTAAATAATCAATTTTTAGTACTACATCTTTTAACAAATCATACCCGATAATTCCGTGAATAGTTATTCCCATTTTTGAAGACAACTGAAACGTATCATCCAAAATAATATAGATGCTTTGATTTGAGCCCAAAATGGTATTCACTTTTATATTGTTGTTTTTTGAAAGTATTGCATCCACAGGCTTCCCCTCCCCTAATCCGCCAATTAATAATTTCTTTGAATTATTTAGAACAAGGCTATCTCTTTTTGTTAAGTTGAAAATTATGGTTTTATTAACTCCTGTATCTAGAATAAAAGAAAGCGCTCTTCCATTAATTGAAATAGGAAATACAATGAGGTTATTAATTAACTTAAAATCAACCTCTACTTTAGTAGAATGATTGAGAAATCTAAATTTTGACTGTGCCTCTAGACGTAAAAGACTGAATAATAATAGTAATAGTAGTGTTTTTTTCAAAAAAAATATTTTAAGGGAGAAGTAAGATAATACTATTTTTTTATAAAATAAAATTACAAAGCTATTCACCCTCTATTTTTTAATCAAAAACAAGTCTAATTTGTCAAATTTATTTTGCAAATTTGCCTTATAAACAACTAATAATTTTATAAAAATGCCATCAATTTCTATTAAAGGAAATTCAATGCCTCAATCGCCAATAAGGAAACTGGTTCCTTACGCAGAGGCTGCCAAAAAAAATGGAACTAAAGTATTTCATTTAAATATTGGTCAACCTGATATTAAAACCCCTCAAGTTGCCCTTGATGCGGTAAAAAATAATGCGATAGAAGTATTATCATATGCAAGGTCTGAAGGCTCTGAAGAATATAGAGAAAAACTTGCCACTTATTATGCTAAAAATAATATTCAGGTTTCTGCCGATAATATTGTTGCAACCACAGGTGGCTCTGAGGCTTTATTGTTTACCATTGGTAGTATTACTGATCCGGAAGACGAAATCATAATTCCAGAACCTTTTTATGCGAATTACAATGGTTTCTCAACTGCCTCAGGAGTAAAAGTTGTTCCTGTTATTTCTAAAATAGAAGATAATTTTGCCTTACCTGCTATTGAAGATTTTGAAAAGCTAATTACGCCTAAAACCAAAGCAATATTAATCTGTAACCCTGGGAACCCAACAGGTTATTTGTATTGTCAAGAAGAAATTGAAAAGTTAAAACAAATTGTTTTAAAGCATGATTTGTTTTTAATTGCTGATGAAGTGTATCGTGAGTTTACCTATGATGGAGAAAAACATAACTCTGTAATGGCATTAGAAGGATTGGACAACCACGCTATTATGATCGATTCTGTTTCTAAGCGTTACAGTATGTGTGGTGCAAGAATCGGATGCATAGTTTCTAAGAATGAAGAATTTATTCATACGGCTATAAAATTTGCTCAGGCACGGTTAAGTCCACCAACATATGCTTTATTGGCTAGTGAAGCTGCTCTAGAAACTCCTCAAAGCTACTTTGATGAAGTTATAGAGGAATACGAGGAACGCAGAAATACATTAATCAATGAATTGCAAAAAATTGAAGGAGTTAAAGTAGCAAAACCTAAAGGAGCTTTTTATTGTATTGCCGAATTACCTGTAGAAAATTCAGAAGATTTTGCGCAGTGGATACTTGAGAAGTTTAACCATAATAACGAAACAGTTATGGTGGCTCCAGCTGGAGGTTTCTATTCTACGAACGGAGAAGGGAAAAATCAGGTGAGAATAGCGTATGTGTTAAACAAAACAGATTTAAAGCGTTGCGTAGAAATAATAAGAATAGCACTAGAACAATACAATAATTAATTGAAGATACTTCAAAACATATCTCTAAAAGAATACAATACGTTTGGCATTCATGTTGTTGCCAAACGTTTTGTTTCTGTTGATTCCATAAGTAAGTTACAGGAACTGATAAAAATAGAACCCACTGTTTTTCTTATCAGTGGAGGTAGTAATATGCTTCTTACTAAAGATATTGAAAAACTAGTTGTGCATATCAACTTAAAAGGAATTTCAATTGACAAGGAGAATGAAAATGCTGTGTATGTAACAGTGAATGCCGGCGAAAACTGGCACGAGTTTGTGTTGTGGTGTATTTCTCAAAATTACGGAGGTATTGAAAATTTATCCTTGATTCCTGGTTATGTTGGTACTTCTCCCATTCAAAACATAGGAGCCTACGGAGTTGAAGTAAAAGATGTCATCACAAAAGTAGAAGCTTTAGATATTAAAACGAATAGATTAGTGTCTTTTTCTAATAGCGACTGTGAGTTTGGATATCGAAACTCTATTTTTAAAAACAAGGGTAAAAATTCATATATAATTACAGCCGTTAGCTTCAAGCTTTCCAAAAACAAGCATCTGCTCAACACCTCTTACGGTGCTATTGAAAATGAATTGCAAAAGAGGAATATTAATACGCCTACAATTAAAGATATTTCGGATGTTGTAATTAGTATCCGAGAAGCTAAATTACCAGACCCGAAAAAAATCGGAAACAGCGGTAGCTTTTTTAAAAATCCTGTGATTTCGAAAACGCATTACCTAGAACTTCAACAACAGTATCTCACTATACCTCATTATAAAGTTTCGGAAACTGAGGTTAAAGTTCCTGCAGGATGGTTAATTGAGCATAGCGGATTTAAAGGCAAGCGTTTTGGTGATTACGGAGTTCACGAAAAACAGGCACTTGTTTTAGTAAACTATAACAACGCCTCTGGCAAAGATATTTATGAACTAGCATTAGCTATTCAAAACACGATTAAAGAAAAGTTTTCTATTCATTTAGAAATAGAAGTAAACATTATTTAAAATGTTCTTCTATCATTATGTACAAGAGTAATAGGAATTAAACTAACGGTACTATTATAAAAGTAATTTTTAATAAAACTGGCAACATTTACAAATAATCTCATCATATTAGTTTTATGGGTTATCTGTATTATACGACACCGAATAACCACTAAAGTCACTAATGGTTATACCTTTTCTTTTTTCAATATCTTTATATGACGAATCAATCTTTCAGTATCAAAAGCCAAGGTTCCATTATACACCCCTCGAATTCTTCCTAATTTATCTATCAACAGAAAATTTTCGGTATGGATAAATGCATTTTTATCTTGCGTTTTAACAAAATCTTCATCTGCAAAATACGCCATTCTAGCTAAATTATAAATTTCATCTTTGTCACCTGTAACTAGGTTCCATTTATCAGAAATAACCTGATGATCATTTGCGTAACGTTTTAAAACAGGAACGGAATCTTTTGTAGGCATGACGGTGTGAGATAATAATAGTACTTCATTATCATGTTCAAATTCATCTTGAAGTCTACTCATGTTTTTTGCAAGAATTGGGCAAATACCAGGACAACTAACAAAGAAAAAATTAGCTACATAAATTTTACCTTCGTAAGTCTTTTTGGTGATTTTTCTTCCATCTTGATTGATTAAATTAAAATCTGGTATGGTATGAATATTTTTGTAAACCTTAGCTTCTTTATCTATCCATTCAGGTGTAAATTCTGAAGAATTAAAAAACGGTAAGCTTATTTCTTCACCTATTCTCTTCTCTGATTTACATGAAATCAACAAGTTTATAACTAAAACAAATAATAGCCAACCTACAAATTGTTCTATCCTTATAAATCTACTCAGTTTCTTCATTTATCGTATTTACTGTATAACATTTTTTTAATCCTATTACTCCAAAACGCTCTCCGTTTTTAGTCACAAAGTTTGCTTTAAGTTTACCGTTGTACTGCCATATTTTTTGAGTTCCTTCTTCTCTTCCATTTTCGTAATGAAAGGCTTTACATTGTTGTCCATTTTTATACCATTCATTTGCCGCTCCCTGATGTTCCCCTCGATCATTAAAGTGATACTCAAATCGCAATTGACCATTATTCCACCATCCTTTATGAATTCCTGATTTATTTCCTTTTGTATAAAACCGTTCTTCCGCCACTAACCCATTTTTATACTTTTTCACTTCCTTTCCATGTTTTTTCCCTTTCACATAGGAAATACTATGGGTTGTTTTATTTACTTCATCAAATGATAATAAAATTCCTGTAAATGGATTATTTTTATACATCAAACTACCATTTTTAATGTTAAATTTATCTTTTTCATATAAAACATACAGCTGTTCAACATTTTCATGCCTACAAGAAAAACTAGCCATCAACAAAAAAAACAACAGTACTTTTTTCATAAAATTATCTATTGACTGATATTACCTGCGGTACCATAATAGCCATTTCCATTAATATATGGATCATCAGTAGTAATATGATAATGATAGATTCCGTCAGGAAAATCAGTGGTAGCTGATATATGACCATGGTAAACATCCAGGTCATCGCTAGTAATAGTTCCACCATTCTCTAGCGGGCCATATACCGGGAAACCATCTGCTAATAACCCTAAGAAACTCCCTTTTCCTAAACTACTAGTAAGAAATAGAGGTTCCTGATGATAATGGTATTGTCCAGTATTTTGAGGATGGCCTAAGTATTGATCAAACGAATCAATTTCATCAGTTAATGGTTGATTATTAGGGCCAGCATATTGATTGTAAAAAGGAACACCATTTAAAGAAATCCCGATAGGCCCTAAAGGTGTTGCCCCTTTATTAGTTGCTTCTTTTGGATATAAAGGGATTCTGAATGTGATGTTTTGAGTCTGAATACTATTAGGGTTTTGATTCCAATTCGGATTCGATCCGTTATAGGCTTCATATAATGTATGATCTTGATCCCAATACGGACTTTTATGATTGGGTAATCCATTGGTCGTTATTTCAACATAATCACCATTAACGGCATATGATAATCCATCAACATCATCAAATTTGGATACAATAACACTGATATCATAAACAGTTTCATTAATAGGTTCTTCTGTTTGTGAATCTGCTCCTTCATTATCTGAATTACAAGCTGAAATAAATAATAATGCAGTAAATATTCCTAGTACTGTGTTAAAATTCTTCATGAGTATATCGTTTTAAATTATGACAAATTTCATTCAACGTTTTTTATCTAAATTGGCTAAATTCAGCAAACATAAAATCAATACAATCAATTTTATTTTAAAATTGCCTACAGTATACTTATCTAAGGTATAACATCCAAAGCTATGACACTGTATAATATGTTTTACTGGTAAGACCTAAAAAAACAAAAAAAGTTTAAAACCAGAGATGATTTTTTTTCAATTAATGGCACGATTATGTATTTTTAGACTATATGGCTATAGATAGCCTTCTCTTTTAGTATCTTTGCAATATAATTTATTTCCTACTATAATGAAATTAGTTTTTGTAACAATTGGTTTATTGGCACTTGCTTTTGCAGGTATTGCTATTAAGATATGGGCTAAAAAGGATGGTGAATTTGCAGGCACTTGTGCAAGTCAAAATCCAATGTTAAATAAAAGTGGTGAAACTTGTGGTTTTTGTGGAAAAACACCAGACCAATTTGATTCTTGTAATGACTCATCTCACAGCTAATTAACCATATATGATTTTTACTCTGCTTTTCTACATATTTGTAGCAGTTGCGGTTATACAAGTTACCTATTATATTGCCTTTTCAACTGTTGCTTTTACCAAAGAAAGAGAATTAAAAATAGCAAACGACAAACCTGTTTCAATCATTGTTTATGTAAAAAACAGTGCTACTGCCCTATCAAAAAATTTACCTTCAATAATTGATCAAAATTTCTCTGATTTGGAAATAGTTTTGGTCAATCATTCCTCTACCGATCATAGCCTAGAAATCATGGAGGAATTCGAAAATAAAAACGCCAATATAAAAATTGTAAACATTGTAAATACTGAAGCTTTTTGGGATAACAAAAAATATGCACTTACTTTAGCTATAAAGGCAGCAAAAAATGAACACTTATTGTTTACCGATATAAACTCTAAACCTCTTTCTAAAAACTGGGTGAGTGAAATGTGCAATGCTTTCTCTAACGAAAAAACCATTGTAATTGGTCATAAAAAACTCGTATCAAAGAAATATTCCTTTCCTAATCTTTTTGTACGATTTTCAAATGCGCTTACCACCATTAAAATGTTTTCTTTCGCTAAACTTGGTACTCCCTACAAGGCCTATAAAAATAACTTTGCTTTTACAAAAAGTGTTTTTTTTAACGTAAACGGTTTTATACAACATATGAATATTCCACTAGGAGAATATGATTTATTTTTGAAAGATGCCAGTACTACGAAAAATACGGCTGTGATTGTTACTTATGATAGCTTTGTAACAGAAGCAACGCCCGTTTCATTAAAGGATTATTTTATAGAACAACAGCAACAGGCTGCTTTATTTCCTAACTATAGTCTTAAAAATCGCTTTCTTTTATCTTTTTTTAATTTTACTAAAGTATTGTTCTACTTAGTTGCTATCTTTGTTATATCCTTAGATTGGGAACTGACATTACCTATAGTAGTACTATATTTTTTGATTCAATACATCATAATAGGTAAATCAATAAGAAAGTTAAACGAACAAAAACTAGTCTATTTTTTACCAATATTAGACGTTTGTTATGCTTTGTTTTTGATTTTTATATTTCTTGCAAACAAAACAGCGACACCTTTGACTTGGAAAGAGAGAAGAAAGCAATATTAGAACATATAAAACAAGCAAAAAACGGGAATCAAATTTCCTTTAATTTCCTGCTAGACCATTTTTGGGGGAACGTGTATCTATTTCAACTTAAAAAGTCGAAAAATGAAAATGATGCAGAAGATATTACCATACAAACCTTTTCAAAAGCCTTTGCTAAAATTGATTCATTCAATGAAGAATATCAATTTAAAACTTGGTTAATTGCTATTTCTAAAAATGTTTATATTGACTTTATACGAAAGAAAAACGCTTCTATATCCATTAAAACTACAAATGAAAAGGAAGAAGAAGCCTTTGACGTAATAGATAATGCCCCTTCTCCTGAAGATAAAATTATCACTAAACAAAACTTGGCAAAGTTATTACGTGATATAAAACAACTAAAACCTAAATATCAAGAAGTCATTAATTTAAGATACTTTCAAGAACTTAGCTACAAGGAAATTTCACAGAAAATTAATGAACCGATGAATAATGTAAAGGTAAAATTACTAAGAGCCAAAAAGTTGTTAGCAGAAATAATTAAAAAATCTTAAAAAGGTAGTGATACTTCACAAAGTATCATCTTAAAATAAACTTTACTCACTTTATTCATTAAAATTATATTTTTTAACTAAATTTAGCGTGATTTTAATTCCCTATAAAAATCATGAAAAAAGCGTTTTCTTCTTTAGGACCTGGATTATTGTTTGCTGGTGCAGCTATTGGTGTTTCTCATTTAGTACAATCAACCCGTGCGGGTGCAGAATTTGGTTTTGGTTTACTATGGGCTTTAGTACTCGTTCACCTGTTTAAATACCCTTTCTTTCAATTTGGACCGAGGTACGCAAGTGCTACAGGTGAAACCTTATTAGATGGATATCGAAAGTTAGGTAAAGGTGTTTTGGTGTGTTATTATGTTTTAAATTTTGCTACGATGTTTACCATACAAGCGGCCGTAACAATCGTAACCGCAGGATTGGCTTCTCATTTATTTGGGTTTACCAACGACTTAGTCATATGGTCTGGTATTATCACAATTATAAGCTTTACTATTTTAGTGTTTGGCAGGTATAAACTGCTTGACAATTTAATGAAATACATTATTGTTATACTAACCTTTAGTACAATCGTTGCAGTTCTCGTTGCTATTTTTAGCACTAACAAAGGATTTACATTTACACAGATTATTCCCTCTGGCGTAGGTGAAATAACATTTTTAATTGCTTTCCTTGGATGGATGCCTGCACCTCTTGACGTTTCGATATGGCATTCACTGTGGTCTGTTGAAAAAGATAAAACAACCTTTCAAAAAATACAACCCAAACAAGCTATTTTTGACTTTAACATCGGTTATATCGGTACGTTATTTTTAGGAGTTTGTTTTGTTATACTCGGCGCGATGGTTATGTATAAATCTGGAGAAACATTTTCAAGTAAAGGAACTGTTTTTGCTTCGCAACTAATTAATTTATATACTAAAAATTTAGGAGAGTTTGCACACGTATTTATAGGTGTTGCCGCTTTTACCACTATGTTTAGTACTACTTTGACCACTTTAGATGCCTCGCCTAGAGCCATGACTAAAACCTCTTCATTACTTTTTAATAAAAAAATCAACTTATCTTATTGGTTTTGGATGTTTATTTTGGCAGGAGGCACCTATATTATTTTAAAATACTTCATGTCTGACATGGGTCTTTTGGTTAAAATAGCCACTGTTTTATCTTTTTTAACAGCGCCTTTTTATGCTATTTTAAATTATATACTAATTACTGGAAAGCACACTCCTGAAAAATATAGGCCCAAAAAAGAATTAAAAATACTAAGTATTAGCGGTATTGTTTTCCTCATTATGTTTAGTGTTTGGTTTTTACTTAATTTCTAAATCTTTTCTTCGTAAATTTGCCTTTCAATTTATATTATAAAGATGGTAAACGAATCCGTAACGCTTCCTCAAAGACCCAAAAAGCCAAAATGGTTGCGAGTAAAATTACCTGTTGGTAAGAAATATACAGAATTACGTGGGTTGGTAGATAAATACAAATTGAACACAATTTGTACCAGTGGTAGCTGTCCTAACATGGGTGAATGTTGGGGAGAAGGTACTGCTACTTTTATGATTTTAGGGAATGTATGTACCCGTTCATGTGGTTTTTGCGGCGTAAAAACTGGAAGACCCGATACGGTTGAATGGGATGAACCAGAAAAAGTAGCGCGCTCCATTAAATTAATGAAAGTAAAACACGCTGTAATTACTTCGGTTGATAGGGATGATTTGAAAGATGGTGGCTCTATCATTTGGGCCGAAACCGTTGACGCCATAAGAAGGGCAAATCCAAGTACAACTTTAGAAACCTTAATACCTGATTTTCAAGGAAACGAAAAACTGATCGATAGAATTATCAAAGTTCATCCTGAAGTAGTATCACATAATATGGAAACTGTTCGCCGTTTAACACGTGAAGTTCGTATTCAAGCAAAATATGATCGAAGTTTGGGGGTTTTAAAGTACCTGAAAGAACAAGGAATGAGAACGAAGTCTGGAATGATGTTAGGTTTAGGAGAAACCGAAGATGAAGTTATTCAAACCATGGAAGATTTAAGAAGCGTAGGACTAGATGTTATAACTATAGGTCAATATTTACAACCTACCAAAAAACATTTACCCGTTAAGCAGTTTATAACTCCAGATCAATTTAAAAAATATGAAACCTTAGGTTTAGAAATGGGCTTTATGTATGTTGAGAGTGGTGCTTTAGTGCGCTCTTCGTATAAAGCACATAAACATGCTATCTAACTTAACACACCATTGTGAATTAATTAACTTTTTAACACATAAACGTTAATTAATTGCAAAATACACAAATAACAACTAATTATAATTTTATTATTTATAATTTTGGCACAGAGTTTGAAAATAAAAAACTGCAAACAGCAAGTTTGTTTTCATTGTGTAAATTATTTGAATTAGTTGATTAACAAAAAACCCACTTGTGCGAGTGGGTTTTTTATTTTAGTGAATTATCCTTTTCTTTATGTTATACCATTTACCAATCATAAGTGTTTATGATAAATACCAATCTATAGGTAGAGCACAAGCATGAATGCAAGGAAATGATTTCACCTAAAATTCGGTATGAAATAGAACTATAACACCTATTTTCTTTATTAAAATACTTTTAAAACTTGTTACCTGTACTCCACACTCCATAACCAACTCCACAAAAATGTTTACCCCAGTAAAGATTGCTTAACTTTCGGAATTACTGCTGAAGCTTAGGTGAACTTCTACACTTGAGCTGTTTTACTAAATAGCTAATGTGTTGCTTAGGATTATACTATGTATGAATATGATCTGAGCTTACAACTCCTTTTAAAATCAATACATTTTCTGGATCGGAAACTTGCATTAGTAAACGCCTACATCGTTCTTGTATATCTACTTTCAATACCTAATGATCATACTTGGTCACCCAAACCAAATAATTCATTTACCATTTTCTTTTACAGTAAATTCAAACAATAACGGGTATAACTGAAAGTGCTGCAATAAAATCGTAGGGTTTTACCCCCATAATTAAGACCAATAATACAAAAAGGAATATTCAAATTTTGAATATTCCTTTTTGTATTCTAACTTTCTACAATCCTATATTTTACAGGACACTCCAAATATTTTGGAGCCTATTTGTCATAATTTCTAATAGAGATTACCTTATACCAATTTAACTTTCTAATGGCGTATAATTAAATGGGTATGCTATACATCTATTTTTCAGTAAAATACCTTATTTAAAAGCTTATATATCGTTTTCCTCTAGAAGTTTTTTTACTTTTATTATTAAAAAAAATTTTCAGGATTAATTCGTGAGTACTACCACTAAATTGACTAATATCTGAAGTATCCCTTTCAAAAGCATATCCTAATCTAAAAGAATCTAAAAACTCAAAAGTTAAAAAACCAGTAAAACTATCATCTAAACGATAATTAGCTCCTAATTCAAATCTCTTTCTAAACATAGTTGACAACGATAAATCTATTGATACTGGAGCACCTGACACAAATCTTGATAATAAAGAAGGCCTTAGAGTAAATTGATCATTCAAAGTAAATTCATAGCCTCCTCCAACATAAAAATGTATTTCATCTGATGCCATAATAGGCACTAAACCATCTTTTTCATATCTATCAGCTTTAAATAAAGTAGGTGCAGAAACAGATACATAATATTTTTCTCCTTGTAGGTAGAATCCAACACCTGCATTTGGTGTAAAATTATTAACATTTTCTGCAAATAAAGGATCATCGCTAGATAATCCTGCTAAATCTATATTAATAAAACTACCTCCTGCTTTTAATCCTAGAAATAAATCCAATTCTTCTGAAAGCTTTAACCTATAAGAAAAATCAAGATACAAATGTGTTTCAGATGACACAAATACTTTATCGGAAACAATAGTTAAACCTGCCCCTAAATTATTCATAATAGGAGAATTAACGTTAAAGTTAAGTATTTGTGGTGAATTTTGAATTTTAATCCATTGATTCCGTACACCAAACAAAAACTCAGTATCTCCGCTTACGCCTGCATAAGCTGGATTAATTATATTTCTATTGTATTGATATAAACTAAAGTGAGGGTCTTGTTGGGCATTAGCTTGTACTATAAATGATAAGAATAGTACAAAAAATATATAATGTAATTTTTTCATGTTTTAAGTATTTTTTGTTGTTGTAATTTAAGAAGAGGGTAAGGAGACTTCTTACCCTCTTTTTTAAATATCATTTAATAGTTAATGTAAATCCATCCGTTTAATGGTGTACTACCATTATTAAGTTCTATAATATAGTAATATGAGCCCACAGGTAAGGTATCTCCTTGTCCAATTACACGCTTACCATTAGAAACTCCATTCCAATCATTTTGATAATTTTCTGCATTAAATACTAAAGCTCCCCATCTATTATATATTTTAACTACATTATCCTGGTAAAATTCTATACCTGGTATTACCCATGTATCGTTAATTCCATCATCATTAGGAGAAAAAGATGCTGGAACGCTAGTTATACCACAAGGGTTCGAATCTAAATAGTTAGGAATACCATCATTATCACAGTCATCATTTAATAGATTTCCATCTCCATCTTGATCTTCGTCAATTGTTGGGATACCATCACCATCATCATCTTGATCTTGATAATCAGGAATCCCATCACCATCTGTATCCTTATCTCCTTCATCTCCATCAGATATACCGTCTCCATCAGAATCTGTATTAAACAGTGCATTCACTGCATCAATCATGGCCTGAACTTCTTCTTGTGTAGCAGGGCTACTAAAGGCATCAGGGTTGGCATCGATATAGTCGTTGTAAGCATCTAAATTATTACTATCGTAATCAGTAAGAGCCGGAGATATCGCGTTGAAATCTTCTTCTGTAAATGCTGCTGTAGAACCAGTATCGTCAGCTTCTGTTCCGATGTTAGCTAATACAGATTCTGAAGCATTCACAGCATCAATCATTGCCTGTACTTCAGCTCGAGTAGCAGGGCTACTAAAGGCATCAGGGTTAGCATCGATATATTCGTTATAAGCATCTAAATTATTACTGTCGTAATTAGTAAGAGCAGGAAATATCTCGTTGAAATGTTCTTCTGTAAATGCTGCTGTAGAAGCAGTATCGTCAGCTTCTGCTCCGATGTTAACTAATAAATTAACAGTATTAATCATAGCCTGCACTTCTGCTTCTGTAGCTGGGTTACTTAACAATCCTCCTTCATTAGCTGCTATTGCTGCTAAATAGGCTGCTTCATTGCCTGCAATGGCACCACTAACATTCGGTAAAGCATTTAAGTGCGCTGCTGTTACAGTAGACGTATTGCTATTATCGCCATTGGAAGCATCAGTACCAATATTTACTAATAAGGTTTGATTGGTGTTAACAGCATCAATCATTGCCTGTACTTCAGCTCGAGTAGCAGGGCTACTAAAGGCATCAGGGTTGGCATCGATATATTCGTTGTAAGCATCTAAATTATTACTATCGTAATCAGTAAGAGCAGGAAATATCGCGTTGAAATGTTCTTCTGTAAATGCTGCTGTAGAAGCAGTATCGTCAGCTTCTGTTCCGATGTTAACTAATAAATTAACAGTATTAATCATAGCCTGCACTTCTGCTTCTGTAGCTGGGTTACTTAACAATCCTCCTTCATTAGCTGCTATTGCTGCTAAATAGGCTGCTTCATTGCCTGCAATGGCACCACTAACATTCGGTAAAGCATTTAAGTGCGCTGCTGTTACAGTAGACGTATTGCTATTATCGCCATTGGAAGCATCAGTACCAATATTTACTAATAAGGTTTGATTGGTGTTAACAGCATCAATCATTGCCTGTACTTCAGCTCGAGTAGCAGGGCTACTAAAGGCATCAGGGTTGGCATCGATATATTCGTTGTAAGCATCTAAATTATTACTATCGTAATCAGTAAGAGCAGGAAATATCGCGTTGAAATGTTCTTCTGTAAATGCTGCTGTAGAAGCAGTATCGTCAGCTTCTGTTCCGATGTTAACTAATGAATTAACAGTATTAATCATAGCCTGCACTTCTGCTTCTGTAGCTGGGTTACTTAACAATCCTCCTTCATTAGCTGCTATTGCTGCTAAATAGGCTGCTTCATTGCCTGCAATCGCACCACTAACATTCGGTAAAGCATTTAAGTGTGCTGCTGTTACAGTAGACGTATTGCTATTATCGCCATTGGAAGCATCAGTACCAATATTTACTAATAAGGTTTCATTAGCATTGACTTGATTAATCATGGCCTGCACTTCTGCTTGTGTAGCAGGGCTACTAAAGGCATCAGGGTTGGCATCGATATATTCGTTGTAAGATTCTAAATTATTACTATCGTAATCAGTAAGAGCAGGAAATATCGCGTTGAAATGTTCTTCTGTAAATGCTGCTGTAGAAGCAGTATCCTCAGCTTCTGCTCCGATGTTAACTAATAAATTAACAGTATTAATCATAGCCTGAACTTCTGCTTCTGTAGCTGGGTTACTTAACAATCCTCCTTCATTAGCTGCTATTGCTGCTAAATAGGCTGCTTCATTGCTTGCAATCGCACCACTAACATTCGGTAAAGCATTTAAGTGTGCTGCTGTTACCGTAGACGTATTGCTATTATCGCCATTGGAAGCATCAGTACCAATATTTACTAATAAGGTTTCATTAGCATTGACTTGATTAATCATGGCCTGCACTTCTGCTTGTGTAGCAGGGCTACTAAAGGCTTCAGGGTTGGCATCGATATATTCGTTGTAAGATTCTAGGTTATTACTCTCGTAATTAGTAAGAGCAGGAAATATCGCGTTGAAATGTTCTTCTGCAAATACTGCTGTAGAAGCAGTATCGTCAGCTTCTGCTCCGATGTTAACTAATAAATTAACAGTATTAATCATAGCCTGAACTTCTGCTTCTGTAGCTGGGTTACTTAACAATCCTCCTTCATTAGCTGCTATTGCTGCTAAATAGGCTGCTTCATTGCCTGCAATCGCACCACTAACATTCGGTAAAGCATTTAAGTGTGCTGCTGTTACAGTAGACGTATTGCTATTATCGCCATTGGAAGCATCAGTACCAATATTTACTAATAAGGTTTCATTAGCATTGACTTGATTAATCATGGCCTGCACTTCTGCTTGTGTAGCAGGGCTACTAAAGGCTTCAGGGTTGGCATCGATATATTCGTTGTAAGATTCTAGGTTATTACTCTCGTAATTAGTAAGAGCAGGAAATATCGCGTTGAAATGTTCTTCTGTAAATGCTGCTGTAGAAGCAGTATCGTCAGCTTCTGCTCCGATGTTAACTAATAAATTAACAGTATTAATCATAGCCTGAACTTCTGCTTCTGTAGCTGGGTTACTTAACAATCCTCCTTCATTAGCTGCTATTGCTGCTAAATAGGCTGCTTCATTGCCTGCAATCGCACCACTAACAGTCGGTAAAGCATTTAAGTGTGCTGCTGTTACAGTAGACGTATTGCTATTAGTACCATTAGAAGAATCAATACCTATATTTACTAATAAGGTTTCATTGGCATTGACTTGATTAATCATGGCCTGCACTTCTGCTTGTGTAGCAGGGCTACTAAAGGCTTCAGGGTTGGCATCGATATATTCGTTGTAAGATTCTAGGTTATTACTCTCGTAATTAGTAAGAGTAGGAAATATCGCGTTGAAATGTTCTTCTGTAAATGCTGCTGTAGAAGCAGTATCCTCAGCTTCTGCTCCGATGTTAACTAATAAATTAACAGCATTAATCATAGCCTGAACTTCTGCTTCTGTAGCTGGGTTACTTAATAATCCTCCTTCATTAGCTGCTATTGCTGCTAAATAGGCTGCTTCATTGCCTGCAATCGCACCACTAACAGTCGGTAAAGCATTTAAGTGTGCTGCTGTTACAGTAGACGTATTGCTATTAGTACCATTAGAAGAATCAATACCTATATTTACTAATAAGGTTTCATTGGCATTGACTTGATTAATCATGGCCTGCACTTCTGCTTGTGTAGCAGGGCTACTAAAGGCTTCAGGGTTGGCATCGATATATTCGTTGTAAGATTCTAGGTTATTACTCTCGTAATTAGTAAGAGCAGGAAATATCGCGTTGAAATGTTCTTCTGCAAATACTGCTGTAGAAGCAGTATCCTCAGCTTCTGCTCCGATGTTAACTAATAAATTAACAGCATTAATCATAGCCTGAACTTCTGCTTCTGTAGCTGGGTTACTTAACAATCCTCCTTCATTAGCTGCTATTGCTGCTAAATAGGCTGCTTCATTGCCTGCAATCGCACCACTAACAGTCGGTAAAGCATTTAAGTGTGCTGCTGTTACAGTAGACGTATTGCTATTAGTACCATTAGAAGAATCAATACCTATATTTACTAATAAGGTTTCATTGGCATTGACTTGATTAATCATGGCCTGCACTTCTGCTTGTGTAGCAGGGCTACTAAAGGCTTCAGGGTTGGCATCGATATATTCGTTGTAAGATTCTAGGTTATTACTCTCGTAATTAGTAAGAGCAGGAAATATCACGTTGAAATGTTCTTCTGTAAATGCTGCTGTAGAAGCAGTATCGTCAGCTTCTGCTCCGATGTTAACTAATAAATTAACAGCATTAATCATAGCCTGAACTTCTGCTTCTGTAGCTGGGTTACTTAATAATCCTCCTTCATTAGCTGCTATTGCTGCTAAATAGGCTGCTTCATTGCCTGCAATCGCACCACTAACAGTCGGTAAAGCATTTAAGTGTGCTGCTGTTACAGTAGACGTATTGCTATTAGTACCATTAGAAGAATCAATACCTATATTTACTAATAAGGTTTCATTGGCATTGACTTGATTAATCATGGCCTGCACTTCTGCTTGTGTAGCAGGGCTACTAAAGGCTTCAGGGTTGGCATCGATATATTCGTTGTAAGATTCTAGGTTATTACTCTCGTAATTAGTAAGAGTAGGAAATATCGCGTTGAAATGTTCTTCTGTAAATGCTGCTGTAGAAGCAGTATCCTCAGCTTCTGCTCCGATGTTAACTAATAAATTAACAGCATTAATCATAGCCTGAACTTCTGCTTCTGTAGCTGGGTTACTTAATAATCCTCCTTCATTAGCTGCTATTGCTGCTAAATAGGCTGCTTCATTACCTGCAATCGCACCACTAACAGTCGGTAAAGCATTTAAGTGTGCTGCTGTTACAGTAGACGTATTGCTATTAGTACCATTAGAAGAATCAATACCTATATTTACTAATAAGGTTTCATTGGCATTGACTTGATTAATCATGGCCTGCACTTCTGCTTGTGTAGCAGGGCTACTAAAGGCTTCAGGGTTGGCATCGATATATTCGTTGTAAGATTCTAGGTTATTACTCTCGTAATTAGTAAGAGCAGGAAATATCGCGTTGAAATGTTCTTCTGTAAATACTGCTGTAGAAGCAGTATCGTCAGCTTCTGCTCCGATGTTAACTAATAAATTAACAGTATTAATCATAGCCTGAACTTCTGCTTCTGTAGCTGGGTTACTTAACAATCCTCCTTCATTAGCTGCTATTGCTGCTAAATAGGCTGCTTCATTGCCTGCAATCGCACCACTAACAGTCGGTAAAGCATTTAAGTGTGCTGCTGTTACAGTAGACGTATTGCTATTAGTACCATTAGAAGAATCAATACCTATATTTACTAATAAGGTTTCATTGGCATTGACTTGATTAATCATAGCCTGCACTTCTGCTTGTGTAGCAGGGCTACTAAAGGCTTCAGGGTTGGCATCGATATATTCGTTGTAAGATTCTAGGTTATTACTCTCGTAATTAGTAAGAGCAGGAAATATCGCGTTGAAATGTTCTTCTGTAAATGCTGCTGTAGAAGCAGTATCCTCAGCTTCTGCTCCGATGTTAACTAATAAATTAACAGTATTAATCATAGCCTGAACTTCTGCTTCTGTAGCTGGGTTACTTAACAATCCTCCTTCATTAGCTGCTATTGCTGCTAAATAGGCTGCTTCATTGCCTGCAATCGCACCACTAACAGTCGGTAAAGCATTTAAGTGTGCTGCTGTTACAGTAGACGTATTGCTATTAGTACCATTAGAAGAATCAATACCTATATTTACTAATAAGGTTTCATTGGCATTGACTTGATTAATCATGGCCTGCACTTCTGCTTGTGTAGCAGGGCTACTAAAGGCTTCAGGGTTGGCATCGATATATTCGTTGTAAGATTCTAGGTTATTACTCTCGTAATTAGTAAGAGTAGGAAATATCGCGTTGAAATGTTCTTCTGTAAATGCTGCTGTAGAAGCAGTATCCTCAGCTTCTGCTCCGATGTTAACTAATAAATTAACAGCATTAATCATAGCCTGAACTTCTGCTTCTGTAGCTGGGTTACTTAATAATCCTCCTTCATTAGCTGCTATTGCTGCTAAATAGGCTGCTTCATTGCCTGCAATCGCACCACTAACAGTCGGTAAAGCATTTAAGTGTGCTGCTGTTACAGTAGACGTATTGCTATTAGTACCATTAGAAGAATCAATACCTATATTTACTAATAAGGTTTCATTGGCATTGACTTGATTAATCATGGCCTGCACTTCTGCTTGTGTAGCAGGGCTACTAAAGGCTTCAGGGTTGGCATCGATATATTCGTTGTAAGATTCTAGGTTATTACTCTCGTAATTAGTAAGAGTAGGAAATATCGCGTTGAAATGTTCTTCTGTAAATGCTGCTGTAGAAGCAGTATCCTCAGCTTCTGCTCCGATGTTAACTAATAAATTAACAGCATTAATCATAGCCTGAACTTCTGCTTCTGTAGCTGGGTTACTTAATAATCCTCCTTCATTAGCTGCTATTGCTGCTAAATAGGCTGCTTCATTACCTGCAATCGCACCACTAACAGTCGGTAAAGCATTTAAGTGTGCTGCTGTTACAGTAGACGTATTGCTATTAGTACCATTAGAAGAATCAATACCTATATTTACTAATAAGGTTTCATTGGCATTGACTTGATTAATCATGGCCTGCACTTCTGCTTGTGTAGCAGGGCTACTAAAGGCTTCAGGGTTGGCATCGATATATTCGTTGTAAGATTCTAGGTTATTACTCTCGTAATTAGTAAGAGCAGGAAATATCGCGTTGAAATGTTCTTCTGTAAATACTGCTGTAGAAGCAGTATCGTCAGCTTCTGCTCCGATGTTAACTAATAAATTAACAGTATTAATCATAGCCTGAACTTCTGCTTCTGTAGCTGGGTTACTTAACAATCCTCCTTCATTAGCTGCTATTGCTGCTAAATAGGCTGCTTCATTGCCTGCAATCGCACCACTAACAGTCGGTAAAGCATTTAAGTGTGCTGCTGTTACAGTAGACGTATTGCTATTAGTACCATTAGAAGAATCAATACCTATATTTACTAATAAGGTTTCATTGGCATTGACTTGATTAATCATAGCCTGCACTTCTGCTTGTGTAGCAGGGCTACTAAAGGCTTCAGGGTTGGCATCGATATATTCGTTGTAAGATTCTAGGTTATTACTCTCGTAATTAGTAAGAGCAGGAAATATCGCGTTGAAATGTTCTTCTGTAAATGCTGCTGTAGAAGCAGTATCCTCAGCTTCTGCTCCGATGTTAACTAATAAATTAACAGTATTAATCATAGCCTGAACTTCTGCTTCTGTAGCTGGGTTACTTAACAATCCTCCTTCATTAGCTGCTATTGCTGCTAAATAGGCTGCTTCATTGCCTGCAATCGCACCACTAACAGTCGGTAAAGCATTTAAGTGTGCTGCTGTTACAGTAGACGTATTGCTATTAGTACCATTAGAAGAATCAATACCTATATTTACTAATAAGGTTTCATTGGCATTGACTTGATTAATCATAGCCTGCACTTCTGCTTGTGTAGCAGGGCTATTAAAGGCTTCAGGGTTGGCATCGATATATTCGTTGTAAGATTCTAGGTTATTACTCTCGTAATTAGTAAGAGCAGGAAATATCGCGTTGAAATGTTCTTCTGTAAATGCTGCTGTAGAAGCAGTATCCTCAGCTTCTGCTCCGATGTTAACTAATAAATTAACAGCATTAATCATAGCCTGAACTTCTGCTTCTGTAGCTGGGTTACTTAACAATCCTCCTTCATTAGCTGCTATTGCTGCTAAATAGGCTGCTTCATTGCCTGCAATCGCACCACTAACAGTCGGTAAAGCATTTAAGTGTGCTGCTGTTACAGTAGACGTATTGCTATTAGTACCATTAGAAGAATCAATACCTATATTTACTAATAAGGTTTCATTGGCATTGACTTGATTAATCATGGCCTGCACTTCTGCTTGTGTAGCAGGGCTACTAAAGGCTTCAGGGTTGGCATCGATATATTCGTTGTAAGATTCTAGGTTATTACTCTCGTAATTAGTAAGAGTAGGAAATATCGCGTTGAAATGTTCTTCTGTAAATGCTGCTGTAGAAGCAGTATCCTCAGCTTCTGCTCCGATGTTAACTAATAAATTAACAGCATTAATCATAGCCTGAACTTCTGCTTCTGTAGCTGGGTTACTTAACAATCCTCCTTCATTAGCTGCTATTGCTGCTAAATAGGCTGCTTCATTACCTGCAATCGCACCACTAACAGTCGGTAAAGCATTTAAGTGTGCTGCTGTTACAGTAGACGTATTGCTATTAGTACCATTAGAAGAATCAATACCTATATTTACTAATAAGGTTTCATTGGCATTGACTTGATTAATCATGGCCTGCACTTCTGCTTGTGTAGCAGGGCTACTAAAGGCTTCAGGGTTGGCATCGATATATTCGTTGTAAGATTCTAGGTTATTACTCTCGTAATTAGTAAGAGCAGGAAATATCGCGTTGAAATGTTCTTCTGTAAATGCTGCTGTAGAAGCAGTATCCTCAGCTTCTGCTCCGATGTTAACTAATAAATTAACAGTATTAATCATAGCCTGAACTTCTGCTTCTGTAGCTGGGTTACTTAACAATCCTCCTTCATTAGCTGCTATTGCTGCTAAATAGGCTGCTTCATTGCCTGCAATCGCACCACTAACAGTCGGTAAAGCATTTAAGTGTGCTGCTGTTACAGTAGACGTATTGCTATTAGTACCATTAGAAGAATCAATACCTATATTTACTAATAAGGTTTCATTGGCATTGACTTGATTAATCATGGCCTGCACTTCTGCTTGTGTAGCAGGGCTATTAAAGGCTTCAGGGTTGGCATCGATATATTCGTTGTAAGATTCTAGGTTATTACTCTCGTAATTAGTAAGAGCAGGAAATATCGCGTTGAAATGTTCTTCTGTAAATACTGCTGTAGAAGCAGTATCCTCAGCTTCTGCTCCGATGTTAACTAATAAATTAACAGTATTAATCATAGCCTGAACTTCTGCTTCTGTAGCTGGGTTACTTAACAATCCTCCTTCATTAGCTGCTATTGCTGCTAAATAGGCTGCTTCATTGCCTGCAATCGCACCACTAACAGTCGGTAAAGCATTTAAGTGTGCTGCTGTTACAGTAGACGTATTGCTATTAGTACCATTAGAAGAATCAATACCTATATTTACTAATAAGGTTTCATTGGCATTGACTTGATTAATCATAGCCTGCACTTCTGCTTGTGTAGCAGGGCTACTAAAGGCTTCAGGGTTGGCATCGATATATTCGTTGTAAGATTCTAGGTTATTACTCTCGTAATTAGTAAGAGCAGGAAATATCGCGTTGAAATGTTCTTCTGTAAATGCTGCTGTAGAAGCAGTATCCTCAGCTTCTGCTCCGATGTTAACTAATAAATTAACAGTATTAATCATAGCCTGAACTTCTGCTTCTGTAGCTGGGTTACTTAACAATCCTCCTTCATTAGCTGCTATTGCTGCTAAATAGGCTGCTTCATTGCCTGCAATCGCACCACTAACAGTCGGTAAAGCATTTAAGTGTGCTGCTGTTACAGTAGACGTATTGCTATTAGTACCATTAGAAGAATCAATACCTATATTTACTAATAAGGTTTCATTGGCATTGACTTGATTAATCATGGCCTGCACTTCTGCTTGTGTAGCAGGGCTACTAAAGGCTTCAGGGTTGGCATCGATATATTCGTTGTAAGATTCTAGGTTATTACTCTCGTAATTAGTAAGAGTAGGAAATATCGCGTTGAAATGTTCTTCTGTAAATGCTGCTGTAGAAGCAGTATCCTCAGCTTCTGCTCCGATGTTAACTAATAAATTAACAGCATTAATCATAGCCTGAACTTCTGCTTCTGTAGCTGGGTTACTTAACAATCCTCCTTCATTAGCTGCTATTGCTGCTAAATAGGCTGCTTCATTACCTGCAATCGCACCACTAACATTCGGTAAAGCATTTAAGTGTGCTGCTGTTACAGTAGACGTATTGCTATTAGTACCATTAGAAGAATCAATACCTATATTTACTAATAAGGTTTCATTGGCATTGACTTGATTAATCATGGCCTGTACTTCTGCTTGTGTAGCAGGGCTATTAAACGCACTAGGGTTAGCATTGATATATTCGTTGTAAGATTCTAGGTTATTACTCTCGTAATTAGTAAGAGCAGGAAATATCGCGTTAAAATGTTCTTCTGTAAATGCTGCTGTAGAAGCAGTATTGGCAGCTTCTGCTCCGATGTTAACTAATAAATTAACAGTATTAATCATAGCCTGAACTTCTGCTTCTGTAGCTGGGTTACTTAATAATCCTCCTTCATTAGCTGCTATTGCTGCTAAATAGGCTGCTTCATTGGCTGAAATCGCGCCACTAACAGTCGGTAAAGCATTTAAGTGTGCTGCTGTTACCATAGCTGTATTGGTATTATCACCATTGGCAGCATCAGTACCAATATTTACTAATAAAATATTATCTACTACGATTAAATCAGCAGCTACATAAGTAATGTTATAATTGCTAGTGGTAAACGTTCCTCCTGTTGCTGTTGATATAACGATAGCATCTGTATACGTAGCTTTAGGATCTGCTAAAGCTTCTCCGTCTGTATACGCTACGGTTACTGATCCAATAGTTTCACTATTTTCCAAACCTACCGATGTAAACTCGGTATAGTCAACTCCACCAGTTAAAGTAGTTCCATATTCTTTATCCTGATTTGTTGCCGTAACAGTTAGTGCTTTTGTTGTAATATCAGCACTTAGGCTAGGTTGGGTTAAGGTATAATTCCCAGCATCTGTACCAGTTAACATATATCCTGTGGTAGCGATCGCAGTTCCTGTACCTACATCTTTACTTGCAAAGGTAAAGGTAGGTGCGCCAGATAAACTCACATCCTCTACACCAATTACGCCACTTAGAGCTGCAGAACCACTTGCCGTAGCAGTCGTGGTACCATCATATACTTTATTATCTCCCGTAAGCCCTGTAATGGTAAGTGCTACCGTTGAAATATCTGCTGTTAAGTTCGGTTGGGTTAATACGTAGCGACTTTCATTAGCTCCTCCTAGGGTATATCCTGCTGTAGTAATCGCAATTCCTGTACCTGCATTTTCACTTACAAAGGTAAAGGTAGGTACGCCAGATAAACTCACATCGTCTGCACCAATTACGCCACTTAGAGCTGGTGCACCAGAAACTGTGGCACTCGTATTATTATCATATACCTTATTATTTCCTGTTAGACCGGTAATCGTTAATTCTATTTTTCCTAAAGTAAAATAAGCACCATCTGGTAATTGGGTATTATCTAAGGTAATCTGACCACTGGCATTAAGGAAATCTACTCTGGTTACTGTGCCGACAGAGAAATCTGGATTGTCAGATACAAATAAAGAATAGGTATCATCAAAACCTGCAAATTGTAGATTAACGCTTCCTGTATGGTTACTGCGTTTTACTTTCCACTCTCTTAGGATACGTTCACCCATAGTACCACCTAGTTCCATAGAAGAGGTGTCTGTGGTAAGCGCTCCATTATTACCAAATACTACAAACTCCCCATCAGTTAATGGTGCATGCATACCATTGGCTGCAGCAAAATCGGTATCGGTAGATACGGTAAGAATAGCACTTGCATTAACGGATTTAGAAATCTGCTGATTTAACGCAGTACCACTGTCGCTACCAATACCGACAATGTCGCTACCATAGGTAGTATCTACTTCATAAACAGGGATACCCGAACTGTTTAAATAGGCAGTAGCACCGCTATTAAGAGTTATTCCGTATTTGAGTGCAAGGTACGATCTGATTTGTTGTTCTTGTGACGCTGATAGTGCTGCATTATATACCACAATTTCTGAAATATCACCAAAAAAACGACGCCCGCCATTACTGTTCAGCTGGGAATTTTTTGCCTGGCGACCAATTGTAACTGGACCGGAATTTGAGGCTGCAGAGGCTGACTCAGTCACAGTAGCTGCCGTAACTTCAGAAAATGACGTGGTATTTGATTGAGCTGAGACTGCATCTATTAACAAAGTCGCGTTTCCACCAAAATTAATATCACTTTCTACCAAAACCCCATTTGCATTAGGGGAAACTAAGGGCTCATCATTAGTACCTCCTTCGGCCAAAACTCCTTGACTGGTACTTAAACCTAGTCCTAAATTTGCAGCTGCATATAGTCCGAAATCGTAGATAAATTTTCGAGGTCCACTTTGAGTAGGCTTTACTACTGCAAAGATATGATGCCCTCCATTAGCTGCAGGAGCAAAAATATAATTGGCCCCGAGATTAAATCCCGTAGTATGTATTCCAGCCCCAAAATTAACTGTTGGGTTAAAGTTTTGTCCTTGCGACACAAAGGTAGGTCGGTTAGGATTACCACCATCGGTAGCATTAAAACCATTAGTAGAATTGTCTACCCATATATTAGCATCTTGACCATTGGTCGCTTGGATAGTACCACTACTATAAATATCGCCATCAGCTTTAAGCCAGAGCGATAGGTTTCCAGAAACCCCTCCTGGAGATTGCGCTATAGCTAGACCTCCGCAAAACAGCAGTAAAAATAGCAAGGGGATGTGTGTTATTCTAGTATTTGTTTTTGTCATAATTAACCTTTTACGTTATTTTTTATTTTTATGTTTAACATGATATTTAGAATTTTACTTACAGGTAATTTTATCGTTGAGTCTATTGATTTTAAGTGTCACTAAAACCCATATATATTTTAAGGTTTAATGTGTTTAAAGAAAAAGTGTATCTCGCCTAGCTTTAATTTCCTCTTTTTGCAAGAGGATTTCAAAAAAATTAAATCACAAATCATAATATATTTAGTTATTTTACTTATACTCTATATCTTAATTACCTTTCCCTAAAATGTAACAATTGTAGGGTTTTGCATTTTGAAATTATTTTTTTAATAAACTGTATTCATAGTTTATACTTTTATTTTTTAAATAGAAGTATTGCTTTGTTTACAGAAAAAAGTAGTTGTAGTTTGAAAGTAGGGTCATAGTATTAGTACGAGATGTTGTTACATCTAATTACTATACTTTGAAATGTTGTATGAAAGTTTTGAAAAGTATATTTTTCATTGCATTTAGGGGTTTAAGCTATATTAATTATTAATCCAACTTATATTTCTTAGTCTTTTCGATGACAATGTACTACTAATAAGCTTGTTTAGCAAATTAAAAAGTATTTATATTACTTTAAACCACACGTTATAAGGACTTAATATGATTTAAACTCTATATCATCAAGAAGGCTTAAAAAAACTTGCTGAAATTATACCAAAAAGGTAATTTATGTATTATGGAGGCAACAAATATGTATCATTTACAATTAGCCACATTTTTACACAGTAACTCTATTGCTGTATCCTTTGTAAATCTATTGCGTATAAAACGATTTATGCAAATGAATTAAAAAAAAACAAAACAGATAAAGCAGACGCTAAAATGATTAATACGATTTACAAATAAATATTTTGCATATCTATATATTTCTTTTGTAGCTATTTTTGCGTTATAAAACTTAACCATAGCTTGGCTATGCTAAAGTTTTATGCCTTAAACTAACTTAAAATAATTCAATACCTATACACGAAATATGTATCTATAAATCGTATAACCTCTATGGTAGGACACAGTCTATTGGTTTATGGAGCCCTATAGAATAAAGCTTGTCAGAAAGTAAAGACATCTATCATACTATGAATTAATTTATAGGGATTCGAGCTAGTTTGAAAAATAAACTAGAAGAATTAATATCAAAAAAAATAGTGGGACGCTATAATAACACCCCACTATACAAAATAATATTCGGTTCAAAAAATCACCATATATTTCCTTTTCATTACACAAATTTATGGGATTTTATTAGGTTTTTAACACAACTTAATTCTGATGTTAATTTACCAACTATAATTATTTTTTGTAAATACCTATCTATAGGTCATAAAATTTCCCGCTAAATTCTCTCTATTACGTCACTAGTATAATAACCATCGGTATAAAACACAAATATGACAGCCAGAAAATGCATGTGTAACTTCACCTAAGATTTGGTATAATCATATACTTTATGAGCTTAGATCGCATTAATAATATCGTATTTAGTAACGATATGATACTTTCCATTTCCTAAATCTACCAGTACTGCTTGATTTTCTTTTGTTATAAGCTTAGATACTTGATCTATCGAAGCCATTTTATCTACCATAGGGTATTTTGTACCCATTACTTCTTTTATAGGCTTATTAGCTATATCTTTATCTTCAAGATAACTATGTAGTAATCCTGATTCATCTATCGAACCAACAAAACCATGAACATCCTTTACAGGAATTTGTGATATTTTAAAGCTACGCATTCTTTCAATTGCATGTGATACAAGCTCTTCTGTTTGAACCGATATTAATGGTTTATCTATATGTGATTTAACTAAATCTTCTGCAGTGGTTATTTCTTCTTCTAAAAACCCTCTATCTCGCATCCAATCATCGTTAAACATTTTACCTACATAACGACTACCATGATCGTGGAATAAAACAACCACCACATCATCTGGTGTAAATTCATCTTTTAATTGTAACAAACCTTTTATGGCAGATCCTGCAGAATTTCCAACAAAAATCCCTTCTTCTTTCGCTATTTTTCTTGTGTAGATTGCGGCGTCTTTATCCGTTACTTTAGTAAAACCGTCAATTAAACTAAAATCAACATTCTCAGGTAAGATATCCTCTCCTATTCCTTCAGTGATGTACGGGTATATTTCATTTTCATCAAAAATACCAGTCTCGTGATACTTTTTAAATACCGAGCCGTAGGTATCAACTCCCCAAATTTTTATTGCCGGATTTTGTTCTTTTAAATATTTCGCAGTTCCTGATATGGTTCCTCCAGTACCTACGCCCACCACAAAATGTGTAATTTTACCATCTGTTTGCTTCCATATTTCAGGGCCTGTTTGTTCGTAATGAGCAATGGTATTTGATGGATTGTCATATTGATTTACATACCACGAATTGGGGGTCTCTTTTCCCAATCTTTTAGAAACTGAATAATAAGATCTTGGATCATCTGGTTCAACATTTGTTGGACAAACAATAACTTCCGCACCCACAGCGCGTAAAATATCCATTTTTTCTTTCGATTGCTTATCTGAAATCACAAAAATACACTTATAGCCTTTTACAATAGCTGCTAATGCCAATCCCATACCTGTATTTCCAGAAGTTCCTTCTATAATGGTTCCTCCAGGTTTCAAACGACCATCTGCTTCAGCATCTTCAATCATTTTTAAAGCCATTCTATCTTTTACAGAATTCCCTGGATTAAAGGTTTCTACCTTTGCTAATACCAAAGCATCTATTTCTTTGGTTACTGAATTTAACTTTACTAAAGGGGTATTACCAATAGTTTCTAATATATTATTTGCGTATTCCATGCTCAAATTTTTACGTTACAAAGAAACAAAAAGTTATGATTAAATTAGGCAAACTTAATAGATTTTGAAGGCTGTATTTTGGTAATTATAAAAGAAGGTATAATCAACATTAAAAAGCATAAAATCAAGGTTCCGACGTTCAGTAAAAGTATAGCAACAAAATCTATAGCTACTGGTACTGTAGAAACATAGTAATTTTCAGGGTTTAAGGTAATGACTTTAAAATATTTCTGAACCATAATGAATCCTAAGCCTATCATATTTCCATACAACATTCCTTTTAAAATAAGGTAGGAAGCATTGTACAAAAAAATCTTTCTAATACTCCAGTTAGGGCTCCCTAAAGCCTTTAATATACCTACTGTTTGCACTTTTTCTAAGATTAAAACCAACAACGCCGTGATCATATTTATTCCAGCCACTAAAATCATAAAACCAATAATTACCCAAACATTATTATCAAGAATATCAAGCCAATTAAAAATTAATGGATAATTATCAACGATAGTTTCACTGTTTAAGGTAATTCCTATTGACTTATAGATTTCGGCTCCTTTTTCCTTTAAAACATCAAAATCATCAATTAACACTTCAAAACCACCTACCTCATCCGGTTTCCATTTATTAAGCAGTTGTACTTCTCTTATATCACCTATCAGCATTGTTTTATCAAACTGCTCAAAGCCAGTATCATAAACACCAACAATAACTGGTTTACGGGGTTTAAATGGAAATTTACTCTTTTCTACACTAAATATAACCTGAATAGTATCGTGCAGCTTTAAACGCAATCGATCGGCTATTGATTGGGATATTAAAATTTCTTTATTTCTTTCTAGTGAAAAATTTGGTAACCTTCCCTCGACTAAATACTCTTTGAAAAAAGTAAAATCATAGTCGTCTGAAACGCCTTTAAAAATAATGCCTTCAAAATCTGTATCCGTTCTTATAACACCAAACTTATTCGCAAAAACTTGTACATTTTTTATTCCTGAAACCTCTTTAAATTCTGGGTAAAACTTTTGGTTTTTTTTCACAGGAACTGTTGAAACATCCGAGTGATTATTATCGTAATTCACGATTTGAACATGCCCTTTAAAACCAGACATTTTATCTCTAATTTTTTGCTGAAACCCAGTTCCTATGGATACAGAAATAAGCATAACTGCTATTCCTAAGGTTATTGCTATCGTCGCAATTTTTATTATTGGAGATGATATACTATTTTTATACTCTTTGCCCGCAATGATTCGTTTGGCAATAAATAACTCGAAATTCAAACGTTTATGATTTTAAAGTACTCCAAAAGTACATATTTATTATTGTTTTACCTCTTTGTTTCTTTTTAAACTATTTTTGTTTAATTTCAAACCTTTCTTTTCTTAATACTCTAAATAATAAATTAAAATATTAAGTGAATGAGGAAGCCTAAACTATCGACTATATAACAACTTTTGGCGAAATGAAAAGAGAGATTATCGAAATTGTTTCTAAAAACAGAAAGCTTAACAAAGAAAAAAGGTTAAAAAACTTGTTATTTCTAGTGATTCACAGGTGTGTTTTTACTAATAATTAAAAAAATAAATATTTTCTAGAATTGGCAGTATAATCCTAAACAAACTGCTAACTAAAACGTCTAACATATATACATAATTCAATATAAATACTTGAAAAAGAACTATTTATATAATTTAAATACATTATCTTCGGGGTGCCGGTATGGCAAAATAATGAAAGAACTATTAACTATAATACTTTCATTATTTTGGTTTAAAAGAACATGCTTTCAAGATTTTTTTGATGTTAGCGGTGACTATAGTAACGAACCTTTATGAAATAAAAAAGTGTTTAATTTCTTTATTACAAAAGATACTGAGAGAATGATTTGTATCTCAAAAGCTGAAATTTAAACTGAAAGAAATTAAGTTTATTAATCAGGAAAAGAAAAAGTACAAGACTTTTCCACTAAAGACAAAAATCATGAAAAAATTAAAAATCATTATACTTTTTACAATTGGTATATTTGCTTTAAATTGTACTAATGAAGAAAAATCGGATTTAAACACATTATCGGAAATAAGTATTGAAAATTATGGTATATACCATAATGAGGCAGTGCTAACAATATTAAACAATAATTCTTTTCAGAGTAAAAACGATCAATTTAAGACATTAGGAGCTTTAGTCAAAACGATGGGAATAGAAATGGAAAAATTACATCCAGAAGATTTCTCTAACATAGATTATTCAAAAATAGATGCTATTTTTGATTTAAATCAAAAAATTAATGAATTTGAATACAATGATCAATTTTATGAAAACTTAAAGGCATTAGCAATAGAAAATGGAGCAGAACAAGATATGATTTCATTTATTGATTATCTGTATTATAATGATGAAGTACCAGATAATTACTCTGCAAAACAAAACGACACAAATGATAAGTTCATAGGACAAAAAGCAATATTTATGTCTTTTTATAATTCTTCTAAGGAATTATGGACGAAAAAAGCTCCTGAAAAATATATTATTATTCCAAAAAAAAGGAGAAAAGGTTGTGATCCACAATCACAAGTTATTGTAGCAGATGCTGTGATTGGTTTTTTTGGAGCTTTATTATCAGGGCCAGGGGGAATATTAGCAGGTGGTGCTGGTTCCGTGCTGGTGAGAGCTATGCAGGTTGATAATAATGGCGGATGTATAAATTAAAATAACTTTAATATGATTAGTTTAAAAAGAAAAAAAGATTTTACTGATTTTTTTGCTACATACAACTATTTAGTAAATAATTCTGTTGATAAAATTTCCTCAGGAGAAACTATAGATATTGATTTAAAAAAAGATGTTAACTATTTCCAAGTTAAATACCTCTATTTCAAATCACAAAAAATAATAATCCCAAAAGGTATTAATGTCGAAATCACTATTGGCTCTTGTTTAAATAATTATCTAATACTCTTGATAATGCCATTCATTCTAGTTAACCTTTTTTTAATGACGTATTCAGATTTAAATTTGAATTTTCTTTATAAACTTTCTGAATATTTAGCTTTATTTTATCTTGGAGCTTTACTATATTTCTGCACTTTTGGACACAAAAAATACATAAGTCTAGAAGTAAAGTACTTAAATAACGCTATTAATAAACATGTCATAGCATAATATAAAAAGTACATGTAAGATTAAAGTAGTAGATATTAATTGGTTTAATTTTTCTGTTACTTTTTTGATTAAAAAAATCAATTAACTCATGATTAGGTAAATTTTAAAAATTTAAACTTAACAAGCAAAGAAATTGAAATAGCTAACCTAATTTTGAAGAAACATAAATACAGAGAAATCGCTGATTTAGTCTTTATAACAGAAAAAACCGTTTCTAAGCATGCTTCAACTATTTTCAAAAAAACAGCTACAAGCAATAAGAATAGTTTTATAGAAAAATTCAACTCTCTAAAACCACATTAAAACAATACGTACAAATATACGTGGTAGTACGTATTAATACCATTTACCATTTGAATTTACCGTAATAAAACGTCCTTTTTCCCTTTCTATTTCAATATAAAAAAAATCATAGTCACTGCTATTATTGATTTTTCTATCTCATATAAAGAAAAAAATATTCATTCTCTTTTACAGCTAATTCAAGCAATAACTGGTATAAAATACGTGTTAAAAATAATGCACTCTCCTAAAATCATGTGTAAAATTGCAAAACAAATACGGGAATGAATGAGGAAGAATAAATAATTTGCTATGCAAAATTTTAGCATTAAATTTAACCACATAAAACTTTATATTATGAAGGTTAATTTTGGTGCTATTTTCTGTTTAATTTTTTTAATACATGTTCAAATTATTTCATGTACTCAATATGATAAAAAGAAAACTACAGTAAAAGATATAAACGTTTTAAAAACAGGTGCAGATCAAGTTAATTTGTATCTAAAGAAACTTCAATATAAGAATATAGCCATAGTGGCAAATCAAACATCCATCATCAATACAGTATCCCATAAAACGGCTATAAAGTCCGAATGGTCTTCGCAGCATTTAGTAGATTATCTTCACCATATCAAAGATGTTTACGTAAAAAAAGTGTTCGCTCCTGAACATGGCTTTAGAGGAAAAGCCGATGCGGGAGAAACTGTGGTTGACGGCATCGATACACAAACCAATGTACCCATCATTTCATTATATGGTAAAAATAAAAAACCGCATCCTCAACAGTTAAAAGGTGTAGATATTGTAGTATTCGATATTCAAGATGTTGGCGCTCGTTTTTACACTTATATTTCTACCTTGCATTATGTAATGGAGGCTTGTGCAGAGGCTAATATTCCTGTACTTATATTAGATCGTCCGAACCCTAATGCGCATTATATAGATGGCCCTGTGTTAGAAATGAAACATAAAAGTTTTGTGGGCATGCATCCTGTTCCTGTAGTCTATGGAATGACCATAGGTGAATACGGAAAAATGATTAATGGTGAAAAATGGTTGAAAAATGGAATCCAATGCCAATTAACAGTCATTCCCCTAAAAAAATATACGCATACAACTTCTTATAGTTTGCCCATAAAACCTTCACCTAATTTACCAAACGACAAGTCTATTAATTTATATCCTAGTTTGTGTTTTTTTGAAGGAACTACTGTTTCCGTTGGTCGAGGTACTTCTACACAATTTCAAGTAGTAGGAAGTCCGTATTACCCATTAAAACAACATGGATATACATTTACACCGCAGCCAAATGAAGGCGCTAAATACCCAAAACATAAAGATAAAATATGTTATGGTTATGATTTAAGAAAAGAGTCAAAATTAGATAGCATAGAATTAAAATGGTTGCTCAACTTTTACAAAGCCAATAAAGCAACAAATAAAAAACAAAAATTCTTTATCGATTTTTTCACAAAACTAGCAGGTACTGAAAAATTACAACAACAAATTGAACATGGCTTTACTGAAAAAGAAATAAGAAAAACCTGGCAAAATGATTTGCGCCAATTTAAAAAAACTAGATCGAAATACTTACTATATGAATAATACCATTTATCATTTGAGTTTACCGTAATAAAACGTCCTTTTTCCTTTTCTATCTTATATAAAGAAAAAAACACTCATTTTCTTTTACAAAACTCAAATGATAACTGGTATAAGTTCCAAAAGCCGAAATACATAGTTTCGGCTTTTTTTAAGCAAAAAATACCCTGCACTACCGATTCTTGGTGAATTCAACATTAATGATATCGGTAAACGAACATCGGAAATAGTGCTATTTTATGATATATGTTTCACTAGATATTTCTGATAAACTAAAATAGCCATAACAGTAGTTCTCTTTGTTCGTTATATTAATACAATTTCCTTTTAATCCAACAGGAATTGCCTTAAAAGGATTTCCATTTTGACCAGAATAGTACTGATTAAGAAGTACATTCATATATACATAATATCTTTTTGAAATTCCGTAAAGGTGCATAGAAACCAAATCTCCTTGTGATAATTCTTCATTTTCACTGGTATCTTCATCATCTTGTTTTTCCCAAACTTCCTTCATTAAATTTCCATTGGTAAGCTCATCTTTTTGAACTTCAAAAAAAGGAAATACATCACGTTGTGTAGTAAACCTTACCAAATAGTAATTTTCTTCCAATGGAGGATCTTCATGATAAAATTTAACTTCTATGGCGTTTGAGTCATCCCCTTCTTCCGTAGATTGTGATACATCTTGAATGGATGAAACACCCAATAATTTCTCGGTGGCTTCATAGATTTCATCGTTATATTGTACCCTCAGCATATAAGTATCATTTAATACTGGTTCAAAAACGGTAGTTTTATACATTCCGTTTTCTGTATGATAAAAATCAAATTCGATATTTTTAAATGTGTTTACAACAGTCACAGTTGCGTCTGATACTATTTTATTTTCATTATTCTCATAATAAGGAGAAGACAAACTCAACATAATCTCTTGCATATTGCCTACTGTGTTTTTATTCCATTCTATGGACGCCTCAATCACCAATCTTTCTTTACCTACTGGAACATCAACGTCTATAACTTCAGTACATGACACAAGAACACTTACGATAGTGATTGAACTAATTATTTGATATATTGTTTTCATTGATTAAAATTTAAAATTATAAGATACAGACGGTACAATTCCAAAAATTGATGTTTTAATAGCTTCATTTCTTCCGGTATTTCTGTTTTGTGCAAAAGAAACATCCTGAGCATTGTATCTATTATATACATTGTAAATACTAAAATTCCATTCACCTTTCCATCGTTTCTCTAATTCTCTATTGGGTGTATACGTTGCTGAAATATCGAAACGATGATAATCTGGTAATCTACCATTATTTCGATCACCATAGGAAGCAATTGATAATCCTTGATACGAGTATTGCCCATTCGGATATGTAACTGGCCTCCCTGTTTGATACGCTAAATTTCCTCCGAAAGTCCATTTGTCATTGACCTTATACGTTCCTGTTACCGATATATCATGAGGCCTGTCAAAATTCACATTATACCAATTTCCGTTATTAATTCCCTTCCCCCCTGCTAAACCACCTGTAGTTTGTTGCGCTGCTTTTGACAAGGTGTACGAAATCCAACCTTTTAACTTCCCCGTATTCTTTCTGAGTAAAAACTCAATACCATAGGTTCTCATTTTACCTTCCAAAATTTCCGTTTCAATTGTATTATTCCCAATTAAATACGAACCGTCTATATAATCTATTCTATTATTAATTGTTTTAAAATAACTTTCTACCTCCAACGAATAGGTATGGTTAGAAAAGTTATTGAAATACCCTAAACTATATTGATTGGCTATTTGTGGTTTGATAAAGTTGCCACTTGGTGTCCAAACATCTACCGGATTTACAGTGGTGGTATTTGATACTAAATGAATGTATTGAGCTGTTTTGGCATAACTTGCCTTAAGGGATGTGTTTTCATCCAACTGGTATGAAAAGGCTAATCTCGGTTCTAAATTTACGTACGATTTCATGGTTGAAGTGCTACCGATAACCTCCCCTTTTTCATAACGATCTAAATCAGAATTATACACTACTGGCAAATTATCTTTATAACGATGTACCTCTTGGGTAAGCCATCTATTGAAAGAGGATAGTCTAAAACCATACGACACCCTGATTTTTTCTGAGACCACATGGTTAGCGTTAATATAAAGTGCACTTTCCAAAGCTCTTTTAGCATCTAAAATATGTACGTTAACAGCGGAGTTTTCATTAGAGGGAGAAATCTCACCCGGATTAAAATTATAGAGAATAGTACTAAATCCGAATGACAATTTAAGTTTCTCTGACAGATAATAATTAAAATCATATTTTACATGAAGGTTTTTTATGTTGGCTATCCAATCTAAATCGAAAAAACCTAACAAAACGTTGTAATCATATTCACTATAAATTAGAGAAGCATTAGAAAATAGTTTATCATTAAAAATATGATTCCATCGCAAGTTCGCTGTAAAATTCCCATAGTCCGTTGCCACGTTATTGGAACTAAAAAAATCCCTCCCTAAGTAACTAGAAAAATACAGTCTATTGTCCTTATCTAATTGGTAATTCGTTTTAAAATTAATGTCGTAAAACGATGCGCTATTGTCTCCATTTAAAAATAAATGCGCATAGGAAGCTCTTCCTGCAAGTAATAAGGCGCCTTTGTTGTTAAAGATAGGGGTTTCTAAAGTCAATTTACTCGCCACTGCACCGATACCTCCGCGTATGGCAAACTGTTTACTGTTTCCATCTTTCTGTCGTACATCCAATACCGACGAAACTCTACCACCAAACTGAGCTGGCATTGCTCCTTTATATAACGTAACGTCTTTGATGGCATCTGCATTAAAAACAGAAAAAAAACCTAATAAGTGCGAGGTATTATATATAATTGCCTCATCGAGCAACACTAAATTCTGATCAACCGCGCCACCTCTTATATTAAATCCGCTTGACCCCTCTCCGCTGTTTGTTACCCCGGGTAATGCCTGAATAGTTTTTACAATATCAGGCTCTCCCATTACTACTGGTGTATTTTTAACATCTCTTACCTGTAGCCTTGTAACGCCCATTTGAGGGGTTCTTATATTGGTTCTTTTATTACTACCACTATTAATCACAATTTCTGTGAGCTCTGTTGATTCGTCTTCCAATTCGAAGTTCAGCGTGGAGTTATTACTTATATCTAATGATGTATAAATGGTTTTATATCCAACAAAACTCACTACGAGTTTCGATTTTCCTTTGGGAATGGTGATGGAATAAAAACCATATTCATTAGTCATCGTTCCATTACTCGTTCCTTCTAAATAAATACTTGCTCCTAAAATATTTTCTCCGTTAGCTTTCTCCTTTACAACACCTCTTAACGTTACACTTTGTCCGCAAATAACTAAGGGAATTAACAAGCAGTATATGGCAAATAAATTCTTCATTTAATGATTTTTTAAATTTTAAATTAGCCTCAAAAGTGACGATAATCACGATACTAATCGACCTAACCTATACGCTTGCATAAAAAAAAGGTTCTAGCGTATGCGCTAGAACCTTTCAAAACAGTTAATCTACTATATTTACATATTCATATACTCTTTAGGAGTTGTTCCTGTTACCAATTTAAAATGTTTGTTGAAAGTAGATTTTGACTTAAATCCACAGCTAAAAGCAATTCCTAGAATCGTTAATTTTTTGTTGGCGGGTAGCTGGTAGCGTTTTAAAAATTCTTTAACTCGTAAAGAATTGATATAATTATAAAAATTCTTTTCCTCTCGTTCGTTGATTACCTGCGATAAATAATTGGTTTTTACCTCTAATTCCTTTGCCAAATCGGTTAAGGTTAACTCAGTATTCAAATACAACTTTTTATCGTTCATAGCGGTTTGTAAGCGCTTGTAGATTTCTTCAGATTTGTGGGTGGTTAACCCAGATTTTTCATACTGTTTTTTAGTTACTGAAGCTCCCTTAGTATCAGAATTAGTAATCCTTTGGTTATTTTCTATTAACACCATATCCGAAGAAAAAATTGCTGTTTGGTTAATTCCAAAAAAACCAATGAACAACACAAACACAACTAAAGATGTAAATATAATAACAGGATTATCAACAAAAAAAACAACACTCCAAATAAACAAAAGCCCAAAGGTTAAGTTTCTAAGCCAAACTAAATTTTTCTTTTCAGTATTTGAAAAACAATTTTTCACATTTTTTATATGTTGTCTAATTAACAATAAGGTTTTAACACAGTAAAAATATCCTGATACGATCATTGCAAAATGTTGTATATACACATACCATTCATAGCCAAGCACATTGCCATAAAACATGATATCTATTTTTTTCTCGGCACTCAATGCATAAAAAGGTGTGATTAAAAGTAACAAGACCAGCGAGGGAATCAGGTGTATAAGCACCTCTTTGGTTGACAACGCGCCTCCTGTTAAACTTTTCGCATACAAAAACAGAAAAACACTTTGCAACACTGGAAAAATGTAATCTACCCCCAGTAAATGAGGCACTTGCAATATGAGCTGTGTATGGATTATATAAAAAATACCGAGGTGAACTCCTATTAAACTAAGCCAATACATCAGTATGGTATCTGACGTTGACTTGTTCTTTTTTACTATCAACAATAGTATCAAGAAGATAGCGGTAAAAATTCCAAAGGTAAAAAACATAGAGTACTTTTTATAAAGAGACCAAAGATCAAAAGTATTATATTCTAGTTAATCAATCTCCTTAATACTGATGTTTTCTAATATGATTTCTGATATTTTCACCAATTTACCAGCTTCATACAACTCCCCTATTTTATAAAAATCAATGTCTTTACTAGCGGGTTTGTAATTATTATAATCTACCAAACGGGTACCCTCAATAACATGTTCTTTTTTTACATCTCTAAATCGCATACCTCCACCTTCCGTGTGGTATTGATAAGCCAAATATTCAAGCCTAAAATTGTCTTTAGCAAACCAATATATAAATAGGTCATCATAATCATCACCCCCACCTTCTTCGCTAAAGGATATTTGTATTTTGTAATACTCTTTTCCTTTGATTTCAACAACGTCCAGTAATTTTTTATGAACCGCCGCATCATTTAATCCGTATGGTAGCACCGAAAAATAATGCACTGAATTGAGTGCGTTTCGAAACCTGCCCCTATCTCGATCTGATAACACCACTAAGCTATCATTTACAAAATGTTGAAAGCCCTTGTTTGAAAGCACATCTTTGGTTACCAAAGTGTCTGTTTTCTTAATTTTCACAAATTCAAAAAGCCCTTGTTGTCTTGTAGCTTGATAAAAGGTATTTCTAAAGTCAAAGGATACTGTAGCGTTTTCTATTTTGTGTAATCCTGCATTTTTTAATGAAAGATCCACTATTTGTTGTGCTGTATATTCAGGTGTACAAGCAACAAATACTACTGATACCAATAAGGAGAAAAACTTCATACTATATTTTTGGATCGTTGACATCTTTCAAAATTACAAGAATATTTTTAGCGATTCCCCTAAATTTATGTTAATAAACCCCAAGAACTATTTAACAGATAAGCACTCGAGCTCATTATGCATAATGATGATCGAAATTAACATCAAAAACGGTATGACAGGCATTAAAAACGAGGTATCGTTAAGCTATAAACATAAAAAAAACGTCATGTGATGACGTTTTTTTAATCCTTTCATATTATGTTATAAATATGAACTTATAAAGAATCCTCTCTAATACTTGAACAGATAAGAACGTTTGCTGTTCCAAATTAATAGACAATGAGAACTTACAGACTCTTTATAAACCTTTTTCATATAAATTTTCCCCGACGACTCCTAGTATTATTTTTATCACTGTCTATATAAATTTTGTTCGTGACAAAGATATACGGCCTATATTTAAAAGCGGTAAGGTTGAACCTTACTTTTAGTAAGGCTCAACCTTACTTTTTTCGATCAATTTGCCAACTACCCTAAAACCATTATATTTGCACCTTATGATGAATATAACTATACATATAACAGTGAAGCCACAAGCAAGTTTGTGGTTATTTTATGGAGAAGATCGTATTCTTTATCTATAAAAGGGCGTAGTTATGTATATATTGAATACCCATATAAATATGAAGTAACAATAATTTTCAAATAACACAGAGCGCCCAAGGTATCTTGGGCGCTTTTTTTTTTATTTTTTTTTAATTAATGATGAATATATAAAAACATAGCAAATAATTGAGTTTTATCACTAAAACATTGGTTCACAATAAATTGTAACTCAACAAACATCTAGAGCATCTCTGGACAGGACGTCTACAGCCTAAAAACAACAGTTAAACACCTCACTACCAACAAATTAACTGTTAAAGTATTTGTTCATTAAAAAAAAACATTTCATCTTTGCCCCATCAAATGAAACAAGTAATAATCATTAAATAATAAACCAGATGTATTTACACAGAAAAGCAGGAAGTAAGTTTAGCGTAAAATGTGACTTTTTAGTGCTAATTGAGTCTGATGGTAACGTAATAATGGACAAAGATGCGAATAATAAAGCGTATGATATGCAGAGGTAGAACAATTCATATACATACACTATATACAACAGAAGGCATCTTATACAAGATGCCTTTTTTATTGCAGAATATTCAGTAAACTAGTAAAAAATAAAAAATAGCTATTAGTATTATCGAATAAATGTTAAAATCTTTGGATATATCGTAATTTTTTGTTATATTTAAGTATATGAAAATTGAAGAAAATATGAAAAATTTGAAATTGCACATACTAAATGAAAAAGGACGTTTACTCATCCAAATAGGACGCTTCCTAAAATTACGTACACCGTAAGATGATAACCCGTTAATTTAGGGTTAAAGTCAGCTAGCGTTCCTCAAAATTGCAAACGCTTCCTAATTTATGACTCGTAGAATTTACTGAAGGCTATTGTACTCAATAGGCCTTAAAAAGTAATAAGTCTTCACTATTGGCATTCCTGCCATTCAAATTCTACTAACACCCAATTTCTTGGGGTGTATGACTATATCGCTAATTTAAAAAATTGGTGGGTATTAACCATCGAATAACATTCGATACAACCATAGCTGCTTACGCGGCCTGGGAGATTATTATCAACTATTAAAATTGAAATTATGAAAAATTTAAAAATTATTTTCGGTCTAATTGTATTTATCGTGTTAAACATATCTTGTACTGATTTAAGTGAAGATCTAACACTATATGATGACATTAAAAAAGAAACAATCATCGATACCTCAAAAACCAACGCCAACGTATTTGATACGGGTGGTATTGGTAGTACCGGTGAACCTGATAGAGAATAAGTACTATTCTTGTTAAATTTTAGCCTTTGGTGTAAAACCAAAGGCTTTTTTTTTAGCTTTGTGGTCTATGTTAAAAACATTCTCGCTAACATCTGTGTTCTTTTTTCTTACTGTTTTTGTATTGCTAGGCTATGGCTGTAAGTTAAAAACAGAAAGACTTCCTGTAAATGGGCATCCCAAGGATAGCATTAGCATTTGGTTGCAAACCGCAAAGCAAAAAGGGAATCTGATAGCACAAAGAAAACTATGCTTAGCCAAGGCCTATACTACTGCACTCACCTTACCCAACGATTCATTAAAAGCGAAACACCTGATTGATATTGCCTATCGTTATTATATATTGAATGATACTATTGAGTTTAAAAAGGTAAATTACAGTGCCAGTAATTTGGTACAACCACTTCAAAATGATTTTCTATCTGGCTACTTACATTGGAATTATGCTTTGTATAATCGAAAAAAATCTGAGCATCTCCTGGCATACCAAGATTTTACCAAAGCCTACCGGTATTTTGAAAAAATAAACGAACGCAAGAGTTCTGGTATCATGTTATACGGTATGGCATTAATTAAGGGAGAGTATCGCGATTATACGGGAAGTGAAAAACTGGATATCAAAGCCATTAAAATATTCAAAGATCTAAACGATCATAAATGGCTATACAAACTGTACAATCACTTAGGGCTTTTACAATACGATATCAAAGAATACGATAAGGCCATTACCTATCACCAAAAGGCCTTGACTTATTTTTCTAAAATGCCCAAACTTATACAGAAAAGAATGGATCTCGCGATCTATAATAATATTGGCAATGCCTATGTAGAAAAAAGAGAATACCGAAAAGCTTTAGAATATTACAATTCTGAACTTAAAAAAGGTTTATCTAAATCTGAATATGCCCGTATTATTAGCAATCGTGCCTATTGTAAGTTATTAATGAATGATACTACTGATGTTGAGAAACAGTTTCTAGAATCGCTTCAAATTCGTGATAGTATACATAATAAAACTGATATTCTTGCTTCAAAAATTAGGCTCTCAGAATATTATTCTTATATAAAAGATACCACAAAAGCCTTATACTATGCCCAAACAGCCAATGCTTTGGCTAAAAAACTAAAAAATGGTGCCGATTATTTAACCACCTTACAGCAATTAGCCGCTTTAGACCGGCAACAGTCGAAAAAACATTATGATCGTTATATCGCCTTTAACGATAGTTTAATTAGTGCCGAACGAAGAATACAAAATAAATTTACCCGTATTGAGTTAGAAACCGATGAGTATATTGAAGAAACCGAGCGCTTGGCAGAACAGCGTGTCTGGATCATTGTTACCAGCATAAGCGTTTTACTCATTTTAAGTTTATTGTATTTTATGCATGTACAAAAAGTACAAAACGAAAAACTACAAATTGAAACCGAGCATCAAAAAGCCAATGAAGAGGTATATATTTTAACCCTACAGCAACAAGCAAAGATTGAGGAAGAACGGATTAAAGAACGAAACCGAATTTCAGAAGAGTTGCACGATGGTATTTTAGGCAAATTGTTTGGTACACGATTTGGCTTGGGTTTTTTAGCCTTACAAGGCGACGATGACACCTTACAAAAGCATCAAAGCTTACTAGATGAATTGCAGGATATTGAAAAGGAAATAAGAGATGTATCGCATCGGTTAAGTGATAATTTTAACGATGCTAGTATAAATTTCACATCAATTATTCGACATTTGTTAGATGATAAAAGTATTATTGGTAACTTTAGCCCCCGTGTTACATTTTCACCAAATATTTCATGGAAAGATGTAGACGAAGTAACCAAAGTAAATATCTATCGTATTGTACAAGAGAGTTTGCAAAACATTCTTAAACATGCCAAAGCAACCTGCGTAAGCTTAGGTTTTGAGGTGGTTGAGAATACCTTAGTACTTACCATACAAGACGATGGTGTTGGTTTTAATGTAAAAAAAGGCAAAAAAGGAATTGGTATTAAAAATATCACCTCAAGAGTTGAAAAATTAAAAGGAAGCATAACCATACAATCAGAAATTAATCAGGGAACTACGGTAACCATGCGTACACCCTACATCAAAAAAGATGGAAATGAAACAATTGACCGCTTTAATCATTGATGATCATCCGTTAATCTCAGAAGCTTATAAAAGTGCTTTTAAATTAGTAGAAAGTCAAGAAGACAGCTATTCTTTTGACATTCATATCGTACATAATTGTGATGATGCCTGTGAAATACTCAAAGAATGCGCGAGTACTCAGCGAAAAATAGATATTATTTTTTTGGATATGAGGCTTCCTCCTTCAAAAGACAAGAAAATTTTATCGGGCGAAGATCTTGGACTGCAAATAAAAAAGCACCTACCAGACGCTAAGATTATTGTATCTACCACGTTCAACGACAACTACCGGGTTCATAGTATTTTAAAAAACATCGACCCCGAGGGGTTTTTAGTGAAAAATGATATTACTCCGCAGGAATTGGTAATGGCTATTAAAAAAGTACTGTCCGAACCACCATATTACAGTAAAACGGTATTGAAACTAGTAAGAAATCAGTTTACTAGTGATTATTTGCTAGATGATATTGACAGACGTTTGATTTACGAATTGTCCATAGGAACAAGAATGAAAGATTTACCGAGTATTTTATTGCTATCAATTGCAGCTATTGAAAAAAGAAAGCGTCAGTTAAAAGCTATTTTTGGAATTGTGAATGGACAAGATGATAAGGATTTAATTCTTACCGCCCGCGAGAAAGGATTTATTTAAGTAGAACGCATCCTACATCCGTAAACAAAAACAAAAAGGGAGTTATTTTACAATAACTCCCTTTTTGTTTCTAATTCTTTTCTTCGCTTATAAAGAAAATGAATAGGTTCCTCCAATACCAATGTTTGAAGCAGAAGCTCCTTCTAAACTAATTCCAGAATACGTTGCCTGTACAGTAATCTTATCGCTTACCGTATAACCAACCATAGGTCTGTAGTAAAAACCACTCGTTTGCCCTTCTTGGAAAACTCCAATAGCATACCCTAAGTCAGCTCCTAAAATAAATTTATCAGAAACATTGTAACGGGCTGCGCCGGCTAAAGGTAAATACCCTAAATCTGGACCTTCACCATTAAAGTGTAAATAAGACACCGATGGTCCAACTTTAAAATCGTCACTTAACTCAAACAAATAGTTGGCTTCGATTGAACCAGTAATGTCATAATGGTCACTTGATTCACCTACCGGTAAACCGATTGAGCCTCCAACGTTAAGTTGCCCTTCTTGTGCGCTTACGGCAAATCCGAAAGCAATCATAGCTACTACTACTAATTTTTTCATAATTTTAATTTTATTGTTTATGTAGTCAAATATAATTTTAAATATCTGATACAGAATATACTTTATGTTAAAAAAAATGAAAAAGAATGGTTTTTTAATTCAAGGCTTACCAATACATAGTAAGAATCAGCCCTTCACTAAGAAACTCATTATCAAACAACAACAAAAAAAGCACTTCAATCATTATGCTAAAAGGCCTAGTATTATTTATTATATATACTTCCGTTTGAACGACAACACTTTTCATTTTTAAGCACCAAAAAAGAGTGATATGAAACCACTCTTTTTATGTATAATTAGTAGATTATAGCATCTATAACTAGTTCGAATTTAGAAAAAACCCATGGTCCTTGACGTTAGTGCATCGTCTAACCTTTACGTTAAATTGAGTAACTAGCCTAGCAACTATTCTCTCATTCATTTAGAATATATATGCTTATAGAATTAATTATAATTTTTAACATAAACATCGCGTTAAGCAACACCTATTGTCAGTACTTTTTTCATTACCAAGCATACCCTAGAGCAAACCCAAACGTTGGTAAAATTCCGCTTCCTTTTAAGGTATTTATATCAAAAGAATTATCCTCGTCGTCACTGTCATCATAACTAAAAGAAGAATACACAGCACCCACATTTAAATCAAGTGAGAATCCACTATTCCAAACCCATTGATATCCAAATCTTGCACCCCCTCCAAAGGAATTGAAGTCTATTTTTGTTGATTCTACAGAAATATCAGAAAATATAGAGCTTACATCAGTTTCTACCGATCCAAACCTATACTCGGCAGAGGCCGCACCATACCATGCTTTTAGCGCTTCTCCAAAATAGTATCTATATTGGGCACCAAAACCTTTAGATTTATACTCTGTTCCTCCAAATTTAAACCCTCCAATGGCTCCACTGGCAACAATAGATGAATTTTCACCAATAGCCCTTTCGTAAGAAACCAAGTCAGTACCTCCCAATAATGCTAAAGGATTTGCTTTAATAACATTTTTTTGTGCATAAGCACTTAGCCCTAGAGCCATCATAACTACGAGTAGTAAGTTTTTCATAATTTTAGTTTTAAACTTTTTTTATTATTAGTAAACTTTCTAAACAAATGTGATGCCAAAAAATCTATCTTCTCCTCGTTCTCAAAGAGCTTATCATTTTTCAAAAACCTAAAACACTGAACAAAAACAAATTACACCCCAAAAAAATATTTAAAAAAGAAAGTAAAATTACTTCCTCCTTACAGAAAACTATTAAAATATGATATAAATTATTAGAAATCCAAGGCAAACCCAATTAATTCTTGAGCTGAAGTACCAGTTCTTTAGCTAATTTTAATAACTATTTTAACATCTGATTACAAAAAAAATTAAGATTTCGCTTTCCGTAGACATCGCTACTTTATATTTAAATGTTAAACAAGTATTTTCTAAGAGTAAAATCAACCATGAATAATTTCTACTGAACACTAGTAGCATTTATCATAACAAAAGCGTCTTTTTTCCCTTTCTATAGGATAGAACAAAATACTCATTTTCGTTTACCGTAAATTCAAACAATAACTAGTATAATTTATTGCAAATAAAAAAACGATTTTAGGAATACCTCTGTGATCACAATTAATTCCTGCTTATTGGGTACTTCTTTAGTTTTAAATTTAGGTATTTACCATTGCCTATAACCCGACTCTTATAATTAGTGCTACTTTTAGCATCGTTTTTTGAATATATAATTTTATGTTTGTGAAACTTGAAATTTACATCATGACATGAAACAACAAATATAAAAAACACCTTAAAACATAATGAATTGGAAACAAGCTCTATACGACTACATTACTTATTTAAAAATTGAGCGTGGACTCGCACAAAACACCATTGATTGCTATGAAAGAGATCTTAAAAAACTAGTATCCTTTGTCGATTCATTACATCATACTCCTTCGCCTATTACTATTACCTCCGATACTCTGAAACAATGTATATACGATGTAGGAAAAACGATTAGTGCACGAAGTCAAGCAAGGCTTATCTCTAGTTTGCGAAGCTTCTTTGACTATATCGTTTTTGAAGATTACAGGCAAGATAACCCAACAGATTTAATTGAAAGTCCGAATATTGGGCGAAAACTTCCGGATACTATTTCCAAAGAGCAAGTTGATAGCCTGATCAATGCCATTGATTTAAGTCACCCGCAAGGAGAACGCAATAAAACTCTTATTGAAACCATATATAGCTGTGGGCTTCGTGTAAGTGAAGTTATAAATTTACAGCTTTCCGATTTATTTTTTGACGAAGGGTATATACAAATATTAGGAAAAGGTAATAAATATCGTTTTGTTCCAATTCATCATACAACAATACAAAGGATAGGTTTTTATGTGAATGAAATTCGTTCAACAATTAAAGCGAAAAAAGAAGATGATGATACTCTTTTTTTAAACAGAAGAGGCAACCGTTTAACACGACAAATGATTTATATTATTTTAAACGATTTAGCTATAAAAATAAATTTAAAAAAGAAAATTGGTCCGCATACGCTACGTCATTCCTTTGCGACATATCTCTTACAAAATGGTGCTGATTTACGGATTATCCAACAATTATTAGGGCATGAGAGTATTACCACAACAGAAATCTATGTACATGTAGACAAACAACACCTTAAAGAGGTAGTTACCTTGCATCATCCGAGAAGTAATTTGAATATAAAGGGTTAAGTAAATTTAGGGCATAAAAAAAGGCAAGCTACCTACATCACACTGCTACAACCTAATACCCTTGCTGCGTTCCCGCCCTGGGGGATTCAAAGGGAGCTAGTTGTGTAGGACTTGCCGCTGCAAAGTTACAGCCTTTTTTTTATTAAAAACAACAAAATTTACATTAAATTATTGTAACAATTCTAAGCTTTTGAATACTAACTCATTGTTATCTGTTTTTTTTAACCAATGAGGTGAATAAAAGTGTGCCTCAAAAAACAGTATATTTGTTTACTAACTTAATTTTACACAATGGAAAATCAAACAAACAGTAAAAGTATTATTTTAAATTATGGTCTATATTTAGGAATCGTTGGGATTTTATTCCACCTAGTGCTTTACGCTTCAGGAAAACTTATAGATTTTACTTGGTTAACCGGGGTTTTTGGTCTTATAGCCATGATTGTTTTTATAATCTTAGGTTTACTAAAATTCAAGCAAAGCAATAATGGTTTTTTATCATTTGGTGAAGCATTAAAAGTAGGGGTAGGTATTGCTGTTTTCAGTGCGGTTATTTCAATAATATATACTCTTTTATTTATTAATGTAATTGATCCTACTTTTCAAGAACAAGCAATGGAATTACAAAGACAAAATTGGTTAGATTCAGGAATGACAGAAGAGCAAATAGAAGCTTCGTCTGAAATGGCTGCAAAATTCCAAAATCCCTTGATGACCTCTGCCATGTCTATTATAGTATCTGCATTCTTTGGATTTGTTATTTCAGCCATTGCTGGAGCGGTAATGAAAAAAACAGAAGGAAACGAGTATTAAGATTAGTTTGCAATTTAAAAGTTGTAAAGTCTGTAAAAGACCTGTAACTTTGAGGTTTTAAAATTGACATCAATACATGAATATATCGGTAGTAATACCACTTCTTAACGAAGAAGAATCGTTGCAAGAATTACATGATTGGATTGCGAAAGTTATGCAATCCAATCAGTTTTTATATGAACTTATTTTCATTGATGACGGGAGTACCGATCGTTCTTGGGAAATAATAGAAGAGTTATCGTCAAAAAACGAAGCGGTAAAAGGAATTCGTTTTCGAAGAAACTACGGGAAATCACAGGCTCTTGATGCAGGATTTAGTCAAGCCAAAGGAGATGTGGTGATAACAATGGATGCTGACCTACAAGACAATCCTGAGGAAATACCAGGCTTGTATGATTTAATTGCTAAAGATCAGTATGATTTAATATCTGGTTGGAAAAAAAAGCGTTATGACAATGTTATTACGAAAAACATCCCATCTAAGTTGTTCAACTGGGCAGCACGTAAAACTTCAGGCTTAAAACTCCACGATTTCAACTGTGGGTTAAAAGCTTATAAAAATGAAGTTGTTAAATCATTAGAAGTTAGTGGTGAAATGCACCGATACATTCCCGTACTCGCAAAAAATGAAGGCTTTCATGCTATTGGTGAAAAAATAGTACAACATCAAGCTCGTAAATACGGTGTGACCAAATTTGGCATGAATCGGTTTGTCAATGGGTTTTTAGATTTAATTACCATTTCTTTCCTTTCTAAATTTGGCAAAAGACCCATGCATTTTTTTGGTTTATGGGGCACTTTAATGTTTGTATTCGGTTTGCTATCTGCTTTCTATATAGGCGCGATGAAATTGTACCGTATTTCTTATGATATTAAAACCATTTTAGTAACCAATAACCCTTGGTTTTATATAGCCCTAACCTCTATGGTTTTAGGTACCTTACTGTTTTTAGCAGGGTTCTTAGGAGAGCTGATTATAAAGAGTGTTATTCAACAAAAACATTATAGGATTAAGCAACAGGTAAATCTATAAAATTGTATTTTTGCATGCTTATTACATTTTACACATGGAAGATATTTTGACTAAAGCCCACATGTGGCTTTCTGAGACATTTGACACGGAAACCAAAAAAGAAATTCAATATTTATTAGATACCAACTCTGACGATTTAAACGATCGTTTTTATAAAGATTTGGAGTTTGGTACAGGAGGAATGCGTGGGATTGTAGGTGCAGGTACTAATAGAATTAATAAATATACCATTGGTAAAGCTACTCAGGGCTTAAGCAATTACTTACACAAGTGCTTTCCTAATAAAGAGTTAAAAGTAGCCATCGGTTTTGATTGCAGACATGATAGCAAATGGTTGGCTGAAACTGTTGCGAGCGTGCTCTCTGCAAACAATATACATACTTATGTTTTTGAAGACTTACGCCCTACCCCAGAGCTATCTTTTGCCGTAAACCACTTGGGCTGCGATGTGGGAATTGTGTTAACTGCTTCTCATAACCCTCCAGAGTATAACGGATACAAAGTATATTGGAATGATGGTGGGCAAATTGTTCCTCCTCAAGATCAAGCCATTATCGATGAGGTAAATTCATTAGCTTATGAAGCTATTAATTTTAACACCAACTCTAGTCTAATTTCCATTATAGGAAAAGAAATTGATGAAGCTTTTTGGGATGCTTCTCTAAAAAATGGTTGTTTTGATATTGAAGGTAGAGAACACTTAAAAATTGTATTTACCTCACTACATGGAACTTCGATAAAATTAATTCCTGAAGTTTTAAAAAGAGCGGGATATACACAAATACATATTGTAGAAGAACAGGCTATACCTGACGGTGATTTCCCTACTGTAACATCACCCAATCCGGAAGAGCCCGAAGCACTGCAAATGGCCGTTGATTTGGCCAACGAACTAAATGCTGATATCGTTTTAGGTACCGACCCAGATTCGGATAGAATTGGAATTGCTGTTCGTGATTTAGATGGAAAAATGAAGTTGCTAAATGGTAATCAAACCATGAGTATCATGACTGATTTTTTAATTAACGACTGGAAAAAGAAAGATAAGTTAAACGGTAATCAATTCATTGGTTCTACCATAGTATCTACCAATCTTGTCAATGAAATAGCTGATAGTTATGGCGTTGAAACTAAAATGGGGTTAACTGGTTTTAAATGGATTGCCAAAATGATCAAAGATCATCCAAATCAAGAGTTCATCGGAGGAGGTGAAGAGAGTTTTGGATATATGGTCGGTGACTTTGTTCGAGATAAAGATGCCGTTACTGCTGCCCTACTAGCATGTGAAATTGCTTGTAATGCGAAAGCTAATGGTAGTTCTTTTTATAACGATTTGTTAAACCTTTATACAAAACATCACTTTTATAAAGAACACTTGGTGTCTTTGGTAAAAAAAGGAATGGATGGTGCACAGCAAATTCGACAAATGATGATTGACTTTCGAAATAGCCCGTTGAAAACCATTGATGGAGAATCGGTAAAATACCTATTTGATTATAAATCTTCTATCAAGAAAAACATGATAAATGGTGAAGAAAGTGCTATCAATTTACCAAAATCTAATGTATTGATTTACGAAACTGAAAACGGTACTAAAGTAGCGGTAAGGCCAAGCGGTACAGAGCCAAAAATAAAATTTTATTTTAGTGTTAAGTCTGAATTAAATACCATTGATAATGCTCCAGAAACAGAACAACAATTAGATTCTAAAATTCAACGAATTATTGATGAATTATTTTAAGCGCTTTTTAAAATTTGCTTCTCCCTACAAAAAGTTATGGGTAATAAGTGTTATTCTAAATGTATTATATGCATTTTTCACCACGCTATCGTACGTTATTTTAATGCCTACCTTGAATATATTGTTTGGAGAAACAACAAAAGTATATAAAAAGCCAGCATTTATTGGTTTTTATGAATCTCTCAATAAGGAATATTTAGGTAGTTTGTTGAATTATTACGTTACCTATACTAATGAATATTTTGGGGCAGAAACAACATTACTTTATGTTGTTTTAGCGGTTGTTTTGGTATTCTTACTTAAAAATATATTTGGCTATCTTGGGCAATTGACCATGGTTTTTCTTAAAAACAGTGTGTTAAAAGATTTGCGAGGTATTATGTATAACAAAATAATCCATTTACCGCTAACGTATTTTTCTGAACAAAAGAAAGGTGATACTATTAATAGAGCCACCGGTGATATCTACGTGATCAATGAAACCTACCTTAACTTAATTATTACCTTGATAAGAGAGCCTTTAAATATCATTTTCACATTGTTCTTTATGGTTCATACGAGCTGGCAACTCTCTATCTTTATATTTACTTTTATTCCTGTTGCTGGTTTAGTTATTTCAGTAATCAGTAAGCGAATTAAACAGCAATCAGGAGAGATTTTTGGTAAAACTGGAGGTCTTTTAGGTTTAATTGAAGAAAGTATCTCAGGGCTAAAAATTATTAAAGCTTTTAATAGTGAAACTTTTTTTTCATCTCGCTTCAACTCAAAAGCAACTGAAATCAAGAATTTATCAAATAAAATGAGTACTAAAGAAGTTTTGGCTAGCCCTATGAGTGAATTTTTAGGGATCGTTACCATTGCTGCCCTCCTATGGTATGGAGGAAAAATGGTATTAATAGATAAAACATTATTAGGAGGTACTTTTATTGCATTTATGGCAGCTGCTTACAATGTATTGACCCCTGCAAAAGCTATTGCTAAAGCCAACAACAACGTTAAAATAGGTAATGCAGCGGCACAACGTATTTTTGAAGTTTTAGATGCCAAAAATCAATTAGAAGACGATAAAAATGCGATTGCCATAGACCAATTTAAAGAACAAGTTGAATTTAAAGATATTTCGTTTAAATATGATGATACCTTCGTATTAGATAAGTTCTCATTAACGCTACCCAAAGGAAAGTCCGTAGCTCTTGTTGGGCAATCAGGTAGCGGAAAGTCAACATTAGCGAACCTAATCACACGTTTTTATGATGTAAACATGGGTGGAATTTACATTGATGGGAAAGATATTAAAACTCTTACCAAAAAATCGTTGCGTAGTTTAATGGGTGTCGTAACCCAAAATTCTACTTTATTTAACGATACGATTGCCAATAATATCGCCCTAAGTAACCCTTCAGCTTCCTTGGAAGAGATAAAAAAAGCGGCCATTATTGCTAATGCTCATGAATTTATAAAAGATTTACCGCTACAATATGAAACTCCTATGGGAGATAGAGGAAGTTTGCTTTCTGGAGGGCAGCAACAACGTATCGCCATTGCGCGTGCTGTGTTAAAAAATCCGCCGATTATGATTCTCGACGAGGCAACTTCTGCGTTAGATACCGAATCTGAACAATTAGTGCAACTAGCTTTAGAGAAGATGATGAAAAATAGAACTTCATTGATCATTGCCCATAGATTATCGACCATACAAAATGCCGATTTAATTATTGTTATGAAAAAAGGAAAAATAATAGAACAAGGTAAGCATGAAGATCTATTAGAGAAAAAGGGAGAATATTTTAAATTAGTAACGATGCAAACATTACAGTAAAATGAGCATTTTAAGTAAAATAAAAAATCAAAAACTATACTACTATATCACGCATTTTTTTCTTTATTTAACCCCTAACGTTCTTTACAGATCACAATTGAAGAAATGGTTAACTAAGAAGAGTCAATATAATAATGTGGCTGATCGTTTACACTATTATATTTCACCATCGATAACTATTAAAAAACCAAATAGTTGGATATCGTTAAAAGACTTTAAGCGTCCTAAAAAGGGAACCATGTACTTTTTTGATTTGGTAAAGTTTACCAAATACTTTTCTTCTCGAAAAAAAATAAACTATAAATTTGGGGATGTAACTGAAAACTTTAACGAACCCACCCTTGTTAAAAGTCGTCCTATTAATCATAATGGCAATTCTGTTTTAATGAAACTAGATGCGTTACGCCATTATTACTTTGTTGATGATCGCAAACAGTTCAATGAGAAAATAGATCACATTGTTTGGAGAGGAGTTATCCACAAAGAAAACCGCCGTTTATTAGTTGAAAAATTTCATGACCATCCACTATGTAATATTGGAGAGGTAAGTAAAAGACTGCCAACATCATCACCTCAAGAATGGAGAAAAGATTTTTTAAGTATCGAAGAACAGCTTAATTATAAGTTCATCTTATCCATTGAAGGTATTGATGTCGCAACAAATTTAAAGTGGATCATGTCTTCCAATTCTCTTTGTTTAATGCCTAAACCTAAGTTTGAAACTTGGTTTATGGAAGGGAAATTAATTCCTAATCATCATTATGTTCTTATAAAAGATGATTATTCTGATCTTTTCGAAAAAAGAGATTACTATTTAAATAATCCGGAAGAGACTTTACAAATAATTCAGAATGCGAATAACTGGGTAAAACAATTCCAAGATAAAACCTTAGAAAAGGTCTTGTCAATCGAAGTTTTAGATCATTATTTTAAACAAACCAATCAGTTTTAACGCACAGCTTCTAAGCCTAATTTCTTGCCTTTTTCTAACATAAATCTATACGATGCCTCATATTCATTCGGGATTTTACCATCTAAAATGGCCTCTTTTATAGCCTCTTTTATCTGACCAATTTCCCTACAAGGTTTTAAGTTAAACACCTTCATAATCTCTTCTCCAGTGATTGGTGGTTGGAAATTACGAACCCTATCACGCTCTTCAACTTCCTTAATTTTATGCCGAACAATCTCGAAATTTTTATGATAACGTTTGAATTTTTTAGAGTTTTTAGTAGTTATATCTGCCTCACACAAAATCATCAAGCTCTCTACCTCTTCTCCAGCATCAAATATTAAACGTCTCACCGCAGAATCTGTCACTCCTGTAGATAAAACAATTGGTCTGGAGCTTAATAAAACCATTTTTTGAACAAACTTCATTTTATTATTTAATGGCATACGCAAACGTTTAAAAAGTTTGTATACCATTTTAGCTCCTACAAACTCATGCGAATGAAAAGTCCATCCTTGTTTAGGATTAAATCTTTTAGTAGGTGCTTTTCCTATATCGTGCAATAAGGCAGCCCATCGTAGCCAAACATCCTTGGTATTCATTGCTATATTATCAACAACTTCAAGGGTATGATAAAAGTTATCCTTGTGTTTTTGTCCTTCCACCTCTTCTACTCCTTTTAAGGCAATTAACTCTGGTAGTAACCGTTCTAATAACCCTGTCTTTTCCATCAATAAAAAACCAATAGAAGGCTGCGGTGACTCTAAAATTTTGTTTAATTCAACCACTATTCGCTCTCTGGTAATAATATCAATACGTTCGACATTTTTAGTTATCGCATCCAATGAGTTTTTTTCTATAGTGAAATTCAATTGTGTTGCAAAACGAATTGCTCTCATCATTCGTAAAGGATCATCAGAATAGGTAATATCCGGATTTAAAGGCGTTCTAATAATTTTAGCCTCCAAGTCTCCTATGCCATCAAACGGGTCCAATAAGAGTCCATAATTTTGAGTATTTAAACTCAATGCCAATGCATTGATCGTGAAATCTCTTCTGTTTTGATCATCCTGCAAAGTTCCTTCTGAAACCTCAGGATTTCTACTGTCTTCAGAGTATGATTCTTTTCTAGCGCCTACAAATTCAACTTCAATATCTTTATAACGTAACATCGCTGTTCCATAGGTTTTAAAAACCTGAACTTTAGGTTTATGCGGCAGCAAGAGGGCCACTTTTTTTGCCAGTTCAATACCGCTTCCCACAGCCACGATATCTATATCCTTCGCTGTTCCTCTTTTTAATATATAATCTCGAACAAAACCTCCAATTACATAACAATCTAACTGTAATTCTTCCGCAGCTTTGTTTATATATTCAAAAATATCATCAGTTATTGCTTCCTTAAAATAGTAATTTTGCATAGGTTTAATCTCTTATCACAATCACATTATCACCTTCTATTTTCAGAATAGTTGATGATTTTTCTGTAACCTTGTTCTGCTGCAAATTTACCACATAATCTACACTCTTTAAAATTGTCTCATCTATTTTTGAAAAGCTTTTGGGAGTTGGTTGCCCACTAATATTTGCCGACGTTGACACGATTGGTTTGCCGAATTCATTAATTAACTCTCGACAAAATTCACTTTGAACTATTCGAATCGCAATGGTATGATCTTTGGCAATAGTATTTTTTGCTAAATGCCTAGGGCTATCATAAATGATCGTCGTTGGTTTAGAGGTCTCCTTTAAAATTTGTAAAACTTTTACAGGAATTTCAGCTATATATTTTTTCAACATTGTCAGCGAATCTACCAAGATGATTAAACTTTTAGATTCTTCTCTGTTCTTTATTTTATATATTTTTTTTACCGCTTCTTCATCAGTTGCGTCGCACCCTATTCCCCAAACAGTATCCGTTGGATACAAAATGGTACCCAACCGGTTTAGCGTATCGATAGTTTTAGAAATTTCATTTGACTTCATGGAACATTTCTTAGTATATAATTATAAATTCTGCAAGAATAACAAAGTTCTTTGTCATTTCAAAAAAACACACAAAGCTAAGTTCTAATAATAGCAAAAGATGTATTTTGCAAACCTAAAATATTTTAAATGAAATTAGTCTCTTATAAATCAAAAAATGGAAATTTTGGTGATGATTTAAATGATTGGTTATGGCCGAAATTGTTAAATGAAAATGTTTTTAGTAAAAACGACGATACTGCTTTTTTGGGTATTGGTTCTATATTAACCTTAAGTGATCCTTTCTACTTAAATGAAGCGAATAAATGCCGTTTGAAATGCATCGCTGGCTCCGGAATAAGATCATTAAAAGAAAACATACAACTAGATGATAGTTGGGATATTTCTTTTTTAAGAGGTCCTTTGAGTAGTTTTAAGTTAACTGGTAAATTTGACAACTATATTACTGATGCTGCTTATTTTTATGCTCTTTTAGATGAGTATAAAACGATCATGAAACTTCCTAAAAAACACGAGATTAGTATCATTCCTTATTTTCAATCTACCGATTCTTTCAATTGGGAAAAATTTTGTTCTCAACATAATATGAATCTGATTACGCCACTAGGGAATAATATTGAGCACTTTATAGAAGAAGTTGCCAGTAGTAAACTTATTATTTCTGAAGCAATGCATGGAGCTATTATGGCTGATATATTAAGGGTACCATGGAAACGATTAAAGTTTAACGCGCATCTAAGGGAAGGTGAAGTTGTTTCGGAATTTAAATGGCACGATTGGTACGCTTCCATTAATTTGCACCAAGTAAACCATATAACCCTAAAAAATACGCCTAAGAAAAAATTAAAGCGTAAATTGCTTCCAACTAAATATTATAATAGTATTAAAAAAGAACTATTAAATGCTCTAAAATCGTTAAATAACAAAGATTTTAACTTATCTGACCAACATAGGTTTTCTGAAATTATTTCCGAATTAAAAATTAAACAAAACTACTTACTAGACAAATATTGTTAAACGTCAATGCCACTAAAAATATTATACTTTTACCCAAATAACCCTTTAATAGCTAACCAAGGAAATAACGCTAGAGCTAAGAAATTACTGCAATATTTTAAATCTAGAAATTTTGTTGTTGATTTTGTAGGAGAAACAAAAAAGGATTTTTTACTAGACGAATTAGATGCTATAAAAAAGGCGGGCTTAGTTAATAGAACCTTCATGATTCCGAAACGAAAAAACAATGGTCTCAGATACTTATTTGGTACTTCTATACCGAATAAAATAAAAGGATACCCCAGACAATTTCAAAGAATCTCTTACAATCAAAAAAAGTACTTTGAACGTATATTAAGGGAAAATGAATACGACGTTATCATTATATCATATGTGCTTTTTGCTTTTTTTATCGAAAATAAAACATTGGCTAAAAACTCGAAATTAGTTGTAGATACCCACGACTTTTTCACAAGTCAGTTTAGTGATTTTAAAAGAATTGATATAGGAAGGCTGTTTAAAACAGAAATTGATCTTTTAAATAAATTTGATGTAATTTGGTCTATTTCCGCCGATGAACAGTTTATATTTAGTCAATTCCTACCTAACAAGAAGGTTATTACAGTACCTCATAGTGCCCCAAATTTAAGTAATACAAAAACAGATTTCCCTACCATTGATGTCTTTTACATAGCGAGTAATAACCCTCATAATATAAACTCGGCAAAATGGTTTTTCGCTGAGGTGTATCCATTACTTGCTAAAACGATAAGGTTTACAGTTGTTGGAAGAATAAATGACTATATTCCTGACCTACCTAATGTAAAGAAACTGATTTTTGCTGAAGATATAGAAGATCTTTATAGGCAAACAAAAATCACCATTTGCCCAATGTTAACTGGTACTGGCTTGAAAATAAAAGTGGTCGAATCATTGTCGTACGGGATTCCTGTGGTGTGCACAGATCGTGGAGTTGATGGTTTACTTTCAAAAATAAATAACGGCTGCCTAGTTACCAATGACCCACAAGCGTATGCTCATTATATAACTGAATTATTACAAAACCAAGTATTTTATGATAAACACCAATCAAATGCTGAAACCTTTTTTTTAGAAACGCTTGAAGAAAGTAAAGTATTTGATCAAATAGATTCTTTTTTTAATATTTAACCCGTGTTTTGATTGAATTTGTTTCTCTCATTTTTAACATCTAAATTGATTCTTATGATTCTCTATATGTTTATCGTTTAATTCTTTTTTAGTTTTGTTTCTTATGAGAAAATTATTTCTATATAGCTGGGAGTTATCATTTTAATATGAGGTTACCTATTATTATATCTATCTTGGATTAACCACAATTCATTTAAAACTCTTTGTTTGTTATCAGGTCTACTCCTAACCTTTGTTACGGTCATTATTATTGTAGTTAGACATTTACAAAGTAAAATTAATGATCCGCAACTACCCGTATACGATTTTATTGCAGCACTTTCAGTTATACTAGTTATTGTTTGAATTTACTGTAAAAGAAAATGCTAAATGGTATTACTTCATCTCTTTAAATTCTGATGAAAAAAACTTAAAAAAGGTGTTTATAATCAGTGTTGTTTTTCGTTGGTGTACTGTGCAGAAGAATTCAAAAATATGTCATCATAAAAAGGCGCAGTATACATTGAAGAGAAGTATTTAATGCATTTAACAAAGCCATTCGGTTCCTTACTGCTTAGTAACATTGTTTGTCAATTATCAAGTACCTCTTTGTAAACCTCTATATATTCTTTGACTGCCTTTTCCCAAGAAAAACGTTGTGCCCATTGAATAATAGATGGTGCTTTGTTATTTTCATAGTAATCTTTCAAACCTTCTTTAAAAACGGTATTCATATGTTTTTCTTCAAAATTCTGAAAATAATAAGCATACTCACCTCCAATTTCAGGTAAACTTGTTTTCGTTGATAAAAACACTGGCTTGCCAAGTAACATAGCTTCGATAACAGGAATTCCAAACCCTTCTGCCAAAGAAGGGAACAAAAACGCTTCGCAATTTTTAAGGTACCAATATTTTTCTTTTTCGGAGATTGCTCCTAATAATCTAATATTATCTTGAATACCGTATTCTAACGCTATATTTTTTACTTTGTTTATATATTCTTCATCCGGATGAATTCCTCCTATTACCAAGTTTAAATTGCTATTCTCTCTTAATAAATTCAGTAAAACATGAAAATTTTTCTTAGGCAAAACCGTACCCAATGCAAATAAAAATTTATCTTTAGGTTTATATTGTGGGTTTACAAATTCTGGATGCTCTACTAAATTAACGCCATTGTAAATAACTTTGATCTTTTTATTATCTACATTAAGATGTTTCTTTACATCCTTTAAAACGAATTCCGATATGGTGGTAACATAGTCAGCTCTATTAATTCTTTTTTGAATATTTCTAATTAATCTATCTTTCTTTTTATTACTCTTATTTTCATATAAGAAATTTAGATCATGAATCGTTAGTACAAATTTTATAGGTTTTAGAGGGACAAATTTAGTAGTTTGATAAGTTCCATGCCATAATGAAAATTTAGAAGGTACTTTGAGCACCATTTTGTCCATAAGTTTAGTATTTATCCTTTGGATATTCTTGGGGAACTCTATTTTCTTAGGCGAATAAAACCAATAATTAAATGTTGAATCTTTTGTTAAGAATTTATACAAGTTCTCGCAATAATTATGCAACCCTGTATTAGGGTGCTTCATTCGTTCAACATCTACAATAATTTTATTCTTACTCTTTAAATTGCTCATAAACTTTCATTACATTTTCAGCAATACAATCATCATTGAATTTTTGCACGTATTGCCAGCCATTATCGATCATTACTTTTCTTTGCTCTTCTGAGTTCAATACTACAGTAATGGCTTTTTCTAGCTCCTCAATATTATATGGATCTATATAAATCGAGTCAGGGCCGCCTGCTTCGGGAAAAACTCCTCCTATTGAGGTGATCACAGGAGTACGTGAAAATAAGGCTTCTATTATTGGAATACCAAACCCTTCAAAAACACTAGGGTAAATAAATACCTCTGCCGATTGATATAATATAGATAACTCCTTCAAGGTTAACCCTTCAAGAAAAAAAATCTTACTTCCCAAGTTATTCGTATCTATATAGTTTTTAATCTGATCGTAGTATCTTGTTTTTCTACCAACAACTACCAATGATATATCTATATTTTTGACAGCCTTTACAATACTCAGTGCGTTTTTTCTTTCTTCAATAGTTCCTACGTTTAACAAGAATTTTTCAGGTAAATTATATTTTTTTATGAATACTTCCCTTTCATCACGGGTAATTTTCTCTTTGAAAACATGGTTGCATCCTTGATATACTACTTCTATTTTAGAAGGTTCAATGTCAAGAAATTCAATAATATCTCTTTTTGTTTGCTCACTTATGGCAATGACTCTATCACAATTTCTAGCTGCATATTTAAACTTTGCTAGGTGAATTTTCCTATCGAAATAAGAATACAGTTTAGGATAGCGCATAAAAATAAGGTCATGAATGGTAACCACTGACCTAATTCCATTCTTTTTTAAACCTCTTGGAATTTCTCCTGATAATCCATGGAAAATTTTAATGCCATCTCTTTTTATTTGCTTAATAACAGCTCTTTGCCGCCATATCGAAGAAAATTTCCTTCCTAAAAAAGTGTTTGGCAACACTTCTTTTATTGGATCTTTTATGGCTAATCTTGTGATTTTTTTTGGTTTTGGATTGTATAAATAGTATTCATTTTCTGCATAAAAATTTGCTAAAATCCGAACCAAATCCCTACTGTAATTTCCCAAACCGGTTGTATTATGAAAAATACGTTTGGCATCAAAACCTATTTTCATATTTCCTTCTTTTTTAATAAAATTAATTCATCAAACCTTTTCGCTACTCCGTACGCCATAAAACAAGAAAAGGTCATTCCTTTTTTACCATCTAAAAAACCAAGTTTTAGAAAATAATGAATACAAAACCTAACGAAAGGCTTTATATATAAATGGTAAAATGTTACTTTTTTTCCAGTTTTATATAATTCTTTGGCTCTTAATTTAGCGTAATACTCTATTTTTCTTTTAAACTGTGCTTTGTTGTTGTATGTATAATGGTTAATAACTCCATCTAATTTGCCAACTTTCCCCTCGAATTTGATTTTTTCGTGAACTATTCCTTCGTAAAAGCAATAGTTTTTATGGAAAAGCCTAACGATTTTATTCGTGTGACCTCCGAAATTAAGCTTTTTATTTTTCACGAAATTTTTTCTAGTTATTAGGTATGCTATATTCTTCGTTGAATTGTTTAATTTTCTATTTATACTATCTTTCAATTCTTTGGAAACTTCTTCATCGGCATCAATCACTAAAACCCAGTCATTTTCAGCTTGCTGTATGGCATAATTTTTTTGTGTAGAAAAATCGTCAAATTTTCTTTGAAGTAGTTTAACCTTCTTATACCCCTTTACTATTGTTACGGTATTATCTTCGCTATAAGAATCAACAACAATAATTTCATCTGCAAAAAAAACAGAATCCAACGCTCTTTGAATGTTGGATTCTTCGTTTAAAGTAGGTATTATTACTGTTATTTTTGTCAACTATTTATTTTTTTTCAAATATATTACAATAAAACTCAGTCTATGCACATATATTTTATTCAGTTCATTAAATTTTTCTAAACAGCTACATCGTATTCTCTCAAGGCATCATTCAATGATGTTTTCTTATTGGTGCTTTCTTTACGCTTACCAATAATTAACGCACAAGGTACGTTGTAATCACCTGCCTTGAACTTTTTAGTGTAACTTCCTGGGATAACAACAGAACGTGCAGGAACTACGCCTTTCATTTCTACTGGATTTTCTCCTGTAACATCAATAATTTTAGTTGAAGCCGTTAATACTACGTTTGCTCCTAATACTGCTTCCTTCTCTACTCTTATACCTTCTACGACTATACATCTAGATCCTATGAAAGCATTATCTTCAATAATTACCGGAGCGGCTTGTAAAGGTTCTAAAACTCCTCCTATGCCCACTCCACCAGATAAGTGTACATTTTTACCAATTTGAGCACATGATCCTACAGTTGCCCAAGTATCAACCATAGTTCCTTCATCTACATAGGCACCTATATTTACATAACTCGGCATTAAAATGGTACCTGAAGATATATAGGCCCCGTGGCGGGCTACCGCATTTGGCACTACCCTTATTCCTTTTTCCTGATAATTTCTTTTTAATGGAATTTTATCATGATATTCAAAAATACCAGCTTCTAATGTTTCCATTTTCTGAATTGGGAAATATAAAACTACAGCTTTCTTTACCCATTCATTAACCTGCCAACCTTGTTCTGTTGGTTCTGCCACTCTTAATTCTCCTTCATCTAATGAATCTACTACCTTTCTTATCGCACGTATCGTTGACTCTTCTTTTAACAATTCTCGGTTATCCCAAGCTTTTTCTATAATAGATTGTAACTCTGTCATTTTTTTAAATTAATTTGCTACAAATATAATTTGTGTTTATAAATTAAACACGAAGATACATTTTTTAAACAGAAAGTATGCTCTTGTTAAAAATCATTACTTTTGCTCAAAATATTAGATATGGGTAGAATTCTTGCTATAGATTTTGGAAAAAAAAGGACTGGAATAGCTGTTACAGATGAGTTTCAAATTATTGCTTCTGGCCTAACAACGGTTGACACCAAGGAGCTAATTTCTTTCTTGAAAAAATATATTTCCGAAGAAAACGTAGAACTTTTTGTTGTTGGAAAGCCAAAGCAGTTAGACAATACCCCAAGTGAGAGTGAAGTTTTAATAGCTCCTTTTCTTGAAAAGCTTGCAAAAGAAATTCCTGCAATACCTATAAAGCGTATAGATGAAAGATTTACTTCAAAAATGGCATTTCAAACAATGATTGATGGAGGATTGAAAAAAAAGCAACGACAAAACAAAGCTTTAGTAGATGAAATTAGTGCCACCATTATACTTCAGTCTTATTTATATAATAAATAGTTTTATTCAAACCACCATTCTTTGTATTTTTGCCGACAATTAAAAGTTAAATAAATGATTTTACCCATTGTTGCGTACGGTGATCCTGTATTGCGTAAAGTAGGAAAAGAAATTGATGATGAGTACCCCAATTTAAGCAAATTAATTACGGATATGAAGGAGACTATGTATAATGCGCACGGTGTCGGATTAGCAGCTCCTCAGATAGGAAAATCAATACGTTTGTTTATAATTGATGCCACTTCTTTTGCGGAAGATGAGGGAATTAATGAAGAAGAAAAAAAGGTTTTAGAAACGTTCAATAAAGTATTTATTAACGCTAAGATTATTGAAGAAGAAGGAGATGAATGGGCGTTTAACGAAGGTTGCTTAAGTATTCCAGAGGTTAGAGAGGATGTGTTCCGACAAGAAAATGTAACCGTTGAATACCAAGACGAAAATTTTGAAAAGCACCAAGAAACATTTAGCGGTTTAGCAGCACGAGTTTTTCAACATGAATACGATCATATTGAAGGAGTATTGTTTACTGATAAATTGTCGTCATTGAAAAAAAGACTGATCAAGAAAAAATTAGAAAATATTTCCAAAGGGAAAATTGATGCAGGGTATAGAATGCGTTTTCCTAAAGCGAAAAAATAACAAGATATACGATATTAAATATTACTAAGAATATATGAAATTTAACAAAATTATAGCAGTAACTGGTAAGCCTGGTTTATTTGAAATTTTGTCACAAACTAAAACAGGAGTCATCGTAAAATCAATTGACAATGATAGACGTTTTCCTATAACAGCAACACACAATGTTAGCTTATTAGAAAATATTGCAATTTACACGTACGAGGAAGAAGTTCCTTTGGCTAAAATTATGAAAAATATAGCTGATAAAGAAGACGGTAAAGAAGCTATTTCTCATAAAGAAAGTGCTAATAAATTGGTTTCGTACTTTGGAGAAGTTTTACCGAATTTTGACGAAGAGCGTGTGTATGCTTCCAACATCAAAAAAGTAATCCAATGGTATAACTCTTTAGTGAAGGCTAATTTTGACTTTAGTACTTTAGTCGAAACGGAAGTTATTTCGGAAGAAGAAGAATAGCATAATGGGTATTCGACAACAACAACTAGCAGCTTTTAATCGTTTGTTAGATATCATGGATGAACTTCGAGAAAAGTGTCCATGGGATAAAAAGCAAACCTTAGAAAGCTTGCGACATTTAACCATTGAAGAAACCTATGAGCTTGCAGATGCTATTTTAGACAATGATTTAGAAGAAATAAAGAATGAATTAGGCGATGTGCTTTTGCACATCGTTTTTTATGCTAAAATAGGAAGTGAAAAAAAAGCATTCGATATTGCTGACGTTGCCAATGCCATTTGTGATAAACTTATTGATAGGCATCCACACATCTATGGTAATATTGAGGTTGCTAATGAAGAAGAGGTTAAACAAAACTGGGAAAAACTTAAGCTTAAAGAAGGTAAAAACTCAGTGCTACAAGGAGTTCCTAAAAGCTTACCTGCTCTCATAAAAGCTAGTAGAATTCAAGAAAAGGTCGCAGGAGTTGGTTTTGACTGGGAACAACCACACCAAGTATGGGAAAAAGTTCAAGAGGAATTAACGGAGCTAAACCATGAGATTGAAAATGCAAATCATGAAAATACTGAAACTGAATTTGGCGATGTCCTTTTTTCAATGATTAATTATGCTCGTTTTATTGGTGTAAATCCAGAAAATGCTCTGGAAAAAACAAATAAAAAGTTTATTAAAAGATTTCAGTTCTTAGAACAAGAAACAGCTAAAGAAGGTAAGAAACTTTCTGATATGACCTTATCTGAAATGGATATTTACTGGGAAAAATCTAAGAAATTTTTTAAATAAACATACTAAAGAAAGGCTGATTTATTCGATACCCATTAGTATTTGTGTTTTTTTTTCATAAAAGACAAGCACTGCTAGTTATTGAATTAAAAGTACTCACCTTGATATCCTTTACTTCATAAAGATTCACTGCAATTACTAAATTCTAAAAATTAGGGCCACAATCTCTAATGTAAATAATAACGGGTATTGTATCGTATCAACTTTCTATACTCCACCAACTCAGGAAATTGATAGAAAAAGTTTATTTTTTTTTGGGCTATAGTTCTCGGTTTTTTTACTCGTCTTTTAAGCACAAAATAGGTCCAACTCTCGGCTATATCCTCTTCTGGGCTTTCAGCAGCGTAGTCTGTAACAAAATCAGTGAAATTTTCTCTATACAATCCAAATAACCTTTCAACACAACTCTCTTCTGTAAAGCAGTGTCTTTCTTTTATAACGTCCCATTTATCAAGTAATCTACCTTTCCAAAATAAAGACACAAATCTATTTAAATAACTATTCCGATAAGCTTCGCCTTCCAATGTTAAATAGGGTTCACCTTCTTCTTGATTTGTTTTAGCTGTTGGTCTTATTTGTGTATTATTCAGTGTTAACAAGTGCCCAAACTCGTGTACAAGTGTATATACTGATTCTTGAAGCCTTCTTTTATCTTTCGATTTAAAATTTACATCTATGGTATCAATTACAAGTTGCCATTTATCGTTACGTGTATTCAATGCACCAAGTGCTCCAGTCTTTTCATCCAATCCGTCAGATATTAACACCAGTTTTTTGATATATTTTTTGGTAATTGATTTGGGGAAAATATTGTAAAACGTATTCCAATGATAGGTTGCTAAATCGTCATTTCTAGTATAATTTTTCATTAACCTTCCATTCCTTATATTCCATATCCCTATTTTTTCATCATCTGAAGAATAATGAAATAAAGAAAAAACAATAAAAAATATACCTATAGTAAACTTCATAATTCTAAAAAACTTCTAATGCCTTATTGTAAGCACTTTCAAAACTCATTGGTTTTATATTAGTATCTACTTTCATAGACGTAAAGTATGACAATAATTTTTCTGTAGGCATATTGCCTGTCAAGTCATCTTTCGCCATTGGGCATCCTCCGTATCCTTTAATTGCTCCATCAAAACGCCTACACCCTGCTTTATAAGCACTATTTACCTTTTCGAACCAAGAATCAGGAGTTGTATGTAAATGGGCTCCAAATTCTATACTCGGGTATTTCGGAATTAAATTAGAAAATAAATACTCTATCACTTCTGAAGTAGAACTTCCAACCGTGTCAGATAAAGATAGCGTTTTTACTCCGAATTCACAAAGTTTTTCCGTCCATTCTCCTACTATGTCAACATTCCATGGATCGCCATATGGATTACCAAAACCCATTGATAAATATGCAACCACCTCCTTGTTTGTTCTACTGGCAATCGATAAAACTTCTTTTAATGTATCTATTGACTGTTCTATTGTTTTATGCGTGTTCCGCATCTGAAAATTTTCAGATATTGAAAACGGATACCCCAAGTAATTAATTTCCTCAAAACATGCTGCGTCATTCGCCCCTCTCACATTCGCAACAATTGCCAGCAATTTACTTTGTGTATTTGACAAATCTAACTTCGATAAAACATCTGCCGTATCTCGCATCTGAGGTATCGCCTTCGGAGACACAAAACTTCCAAAGTCAATGGTATCAAACCCAACTTTTAATAATGAGTTTATGTATTTAGCTTTTATATCAGTAGGAATAAAATGATCCTTAATTCCTTGCATCGCATCACGCGGACACTCAATAATTTTAACGCTATCATTCATCGTTCAAATATACATATTTTCCACAATTTTAAAGTTTATTTTAGGAGGAAGCTAGATAATATAATGAAACTATATAAAAAAAATTATTTGACACTATATTTGATCTTTTAAAATATTTTAAGTTTTTTTTTAAATAGTGTCACATGTTAAAATTTGAATTGTCTCTAGAATAGAAAATACACATTGAAATCAGGAAATTCACATACTAACCAACTAATCGAGCGTTGTAAAAACAATGATAATAGTGCACAAATGCAATTGTACAAAAACTACTATAAGGCTATGTATAATACTGCATATCGCATACTCAAAGATGAATTTGAAGCAGAGGATATAATGCAAGAAGCTTTCCTTACTGCATTTACCAAGCTACATACATATAAAGGCGAAGTAGCATTTGGTGCATGGCTAAAAAAAATAGTGATTAACCGAAGCCTGACTCAATTGAAGAAAAACAATCGTTATAATGAAGTGAAAATGGATATTATTCCTAATTATAATGAAGAAGAGGATAAATCTATTAAGTATACAAATTTAAATGTAAAAGAAATACTCAAGAAAATTCAAGGTTTAAAGGAAAATTACCGAATTGTACTGACACTCAGCTTAATTGAAGGGTATGATTACGAGGAAATAGCTCAAATATTAAATTACACCAATGAAAATGTTAGAACAACTATTTCAAGAGCAAAAAAGAAATTAAAATACAATTTGCTCAATGCAGAATGTTAAAACAAGGATAAATGGAAGATAAACTATATACATTTTTTAATGAAAATGATCTTGATATTCACGAACCACGTGCTGGCCATTTTGATCGTTTTCAAAATAAATTACAACCGAAAACTACTTTGTCATGGAAATGGATGAGTGCCGCTGCTTCTATCGTACTCGTTTTAGGTTTTTATTTAGGTAGTATTCTTACAAACCACGAACAATATACTTTAGCTAGTATTTCTCCAAAAATGGCAGAGGCTGAAACATTTTTTATTTCAACCATAAAACAAGAGCTTAAAGAAATTGAAAAACATAGAAGTTTAAAAACTGAAAGGTTAATTGAAGATGCCCTTGACGAACTAGAAGAACTAGAAGATAAATTCAAAATATTTATACAAGAATTATCTAATAATGGAAATAAAAAATACATAATTCAAAGAATGATTAACAATTATCAACAGCGATTAGATGTTTTGAATAATTTAGTTATAAAGCTAGAGCATCAAAAGAATCCTGTAAAATTTGAAACAAAATATGATGAAATTATATAAATTACTCGTACTAATTATGCTTCCTGCTTTATTGCACTCACATACAATTAAACCCAATAAAAAGCAGGAAAAAAGTAAAACTATTGAAAGACAATTTAATGTGACGGAAAATGCAACAGTGTACATCAATAACAAGTATGGAAATTTAAACGTAACCACTTGGAATAAAAACAGCGTTGAGATTACAGTGATAATCACTGTAAAAGGGAACAATATCGATTATATTGAACATAAACTAAATGCAATTACTGTTGACTTCGAAGCAACCAAAAACTTGATTGAGGCAAGAACTCGTATTGAAAACACAAAGTCCAATTGGTCTTGGTGGAAAAGTAGTAATGTTAATTTTAAAATTAACTATTTTATAAAAATGCCTGTTAGCAATAATGCTGATCTAAATAATAAATACGGTAATATTGAGGTAAATGAAATTCATGGTAAAACCAATATTAATTGTCAGTACGGTAACATTGATATTGACAAACTAACAAATATTGACAATACTATAAATTTAGATTACTGTAGTACTTCAGAAATCGACTTCATTAAATCAGGTAGTGTTTCTATTGACTATTCTAAGTTAATTATTAACGACTCTGAGAAATTAAAGGTTAATACGGATTATTCAACAATAGAAATTGGTAGCATTGATACCATTAATTTTAATAGTGATTATGGCAGTATTTTGGTTGGTAATGTTAATAATATTATTGGAAATTCAGATTACGCAAATATTAAAATTGGTACTTTAAAGAACATATTGAAAATAAACACCGATTACGGAGGTGTTAAAATACAAAATCTAGCTACTGGTTTTGAAAGTGTTATGATCGACGGAACCTATGCAGGAATAAAAATAGGAACTAAAAGAAACAACAATTTCACCTTTAAAATTGATTTAGGGTATGCTGGTTTTAATTTTCCAGAAGATCACGTTGAATTATTCAAAAGCATTAAAAAATCGTCAAAAAAATACTACGAAGGTGTTTTCGGAAATTCAAATACTAGTTCGAAACTAAATATTACATCCAGATACGGTGGAGTATCACTAAAAATAACTGACTAAAATAACATAAAAACTGTATATCATGAAAAAATCAACTAATCTATTTATCTTGTTTATCCTGAGTATTTCCTTTCCTTCACATGCTCAAAGTTGGTGGAATTCAAAGAAAGTGAGGGGCAATGGAAACATCATTACTAAAACAAGACAAGTTGGAAGTTTTGACAATGTTAGCCTTGGAGGTTCTTTTACCGTTCATCTTGTTGACGGTAAAGAAGGCGACATCTCAATTAAAGGAGATGAGAATTTAATTCCTTATATCAAAACTACTGTTCGTAACAATAAATTACACATTAAGTTTAAAGACAATGTAAACATTATATCTACTACGAATATTATTATCATGGTTGCTTTTGATAAACTAGAAGCTATTTCATTAGGCGGTTCTGGAAGTATTCTTGCTAAAAAAACTATTAATAATGAGAACCTTTCGTTCAGTATTGGTGGCTCAGGTAACATCGAAGCTTCTGTATTGGCTAATAGCGTTAAAACTTCAATAGGTGGTTCTGGAAATATTAAACTAAGCGGCAATACAGATAATTTTAAATGTTCAATTGCGGGTTCAGGCAATATAAAAGCCTATAATTTAAAAGCAAGTAATTTAAAAGCCAATATTTCTGGCTCAGGAGACATCCAAACAAATGTCGCTACAAAAATAAAAGCTAATGTGGTTGGTTCTGGTAGTATCTATTATAAAGGCAATCCAAAATATATTGACACTAATTCACTTGGGTCTGGTGATGTCATCAATAGAAACTAACCCTTATCACCATCATCGATATTTTAAAACTAGAAGAAAATCTTCTAGTTTTTTTATTTTCTACAAATAGCATAGATATGTTTATTTCTTAAAGTTAATTTTCTTACCTCCTACTCTTTTCTACTTTTACCGCGTCTAAAAACTTTATATACCAATGAATAGAAAAGAATTATTAAGATTGGCAGCCACCTATGAATGCCCGCTATATGTATACGATACAGATATAATAATTGATCAATATAAGAAAATCACGAATGCGTTTTCTAAAGTTAAAAATGTAAAAATTAATTATGCAGCGAAAGCACTTTCTAATATTAATATATTAAAAGTTTTTAACTCTTTAAAAAGTGGCTTAGATACCGTTTCTATTCAAGAAGTAAAATTAGGTTTATTAGCTGGCTTTGAACCTAACAATATAATTTACACCCCTAATGGTGTTTCATTACAAGAAATTGAAACTGTTGCCAAATTAGGCGTACAAATTAATATTGATAATTTATCTATATTAGAACTATTTGGTCAAAAACATCCTGAAATTCCAGTATGTATTCGTATCAATCCTCATGTAATGGCTGGTGGTAACAGTAAAATATCTGTTGGACATATTGACTCTAAATTTGGCATTTCAATACATCAAATACCCCTTATAAAAAGGGTAGTAGAAAATACAGGAATGCATATCAACGGTATTCATATGCATACTGGATCAGATATTTTGGATATTGATACCTTTTTACGAGCTACCGATATTTTATTTGACGTGGCTAGACAGTTTGAGAACATTGATTTTATAGACTTCGGAAGTGGTTTTAAGGTTCCTTATAAAAGCGATGATATTTCAACTGATATTGATGAACTGGGTAAAAAGTTAACCACTAGATTCAATGTGTTTTGTAAAAACTATGGAAAAGATGTTACCCTTATGTTCGAACCTGGTAAATACTTAGTAAGTCTATCTGGGTACTTTTTAGCCAAAGTGAATGTTATAAAACAAACCACCTCAACAGTATTCGCTGGTATTGATAGTGGCCTTAATCATTTTGTAAGACCAATGTTTTACAATTCTTACCATGAAATTGAAAATATATCAAATCCAAAAGGCAGAAAGCGTTTTTATAGTGTTGTTGGGTATATTTGCGAAACAGACACTTTCGGGTCTAACAGAAGAATTTCTGAAATAGCGGAAGATGATATTTTATGTTTTCACAATGCAGGCGCCTATTGTTTTTCTATGGCTTCCAACTACAATTCAAGATATAAACCTGCAGAAGTTATGTTATATAAAGGAAAAGATTATTTAATTAGAAAAAGAGAAGCTTTTGAAGATATTCTGAGGAATCAAGAACAAATAGATATTCAATAAACGTAAAAACTCCAATCTTATTAAGATTGGAGTTTCTTTAACACCCTTCATGTTAATTATACTCGTATAAATTTGAGTAAGTACAGATAAACTCCCCTAATAATCTACCTGTATTACAAATTTCGAAAAAAAAAATTGTTTTTTCTACAGGAAAAATCCCTAACTTTTCCCATGAAAAAACCCGCTATAAAGCGGATTTTATCGTATTATTATGTAGCGTTTAGTGCTTATTTCTCAGCAACTACTTCAAATATAATGTCAACAACTGTTGCTCTATGTAAACGTACGGCTGCATTATATTTTCCTAATCTTTTTACGTTACCTCCTGTAACTTTGATAAATTTCTTTTCAACTTCAGTACCAGCTTTAGCTAAAGCTTCTGCTACATTGGCATTATTTACTGAACCGAATAATTTATCTCCAGAACCTACTTTTGAAGCGATTTTAATTTCATATCCCTTAATAGTTTCGGCTAACTTATTAGCTTCGTCTACCAATTTAGCTTCTTTAAAAGCACGTTGCTTTAAGTTCTCTGCTAACACTTTTCTAGCTGAAGAAGTAGCTAAAATTGCATATCCTTGAGGTATTAGGTAATTACGTCCATAACCATTCTTAACAGTTACAACATCGTCTTTAAAACCTAAATTTTCTACGTCTTGTTTTAGTATCAATTCCATGTTTCTACTTCTTTATTATTTTAACATATCACCAACGTACGGCATTAAAGCTAAATGGCGAGCTCTTTTAATTGCTTGCGCAACTTTACGTTGATACTTTAATGATGTTCCTGTTAAACGTCTTGGTAAAATCTTACCTTGATCGTTTACTAAATACATTAAGAAGCTAGCATCTTTATAATCGATGTACTTAATACCATTTTTCTTAAAACGACAGTATTTCGCTTCTTTTTTAGTTTCTATATCAAGAGGAGTTAAATAACGTACTTCTCCTTGCTTATTTCCTTTTGCTTGTTGATCTATAGACGACATAGGTTACTTTTTTGCAGATTTAACACGTTCTTTTCTCTTTTCGGCCCAAGCTGCTGCATGCTTATCTAACTTCACAGTTAAATAACGCATAATGCTGTCATCACGTCTCAATTCTAATTCAAACGGAGCAACAACATCTCCTGAAGCTTTAAACTCTAATAAGTGGTAAAATCCACTTTTTTTCTTCTCGATTGGATAAGCTAATTTCTTTAAGCCCCAATCTTCTTTGTAAATCATTTCTGCACCCTTTGAAGCTAAGTAGTCTCCAAATTTCTGCACTGCTTCCTTTACCTGACCTTCAGATAAAACGGGATTCAAAATGAAAACAGTCTCGTAATGGTTCATATTTATAAAATTTATTTTAAGCCTGCAAATATACAAATTTAGCTTATTAATTCAAGTATTATTTTCTGTTATTTTTTAGCTAAGTTTGTGAATAACCTAACTACCATAAAAATGCCCGTTTCAAATTTACCAAATATTATTCATTACGCCATTCCTTTTTTTATCGTAACTGTTCTTATCGAAATCGTTCTAACGGTAAAAGTTAAAATGGAAAATTATGAGCATAAAGATGCTTTAACCTCTATTTTTATGGGTTTGGGTAATGTAGCGATTGGTTTGTTTACGAAAGGTATTTCGTTTGCTTTTTTCATGTTTCTATATCAATATCGATTATTTTCAATTTCCTTTGAATGGTGGGCTTGGTTAATTTTATTTTTTGCAGAAGATTTTACTTACTATTGGAATCATAGAATTGCACACGAATGCAGATTTTTCTGGGCCAGTCACGTTGTGCACCACTCTTCCAAAAACTATAATTTATCAACTGCATTACGTCAAACTTGGTCAGGTAGTTTTTACACATTCATATTTTGGGCTCCTTTAGCAGTTATCGGTTTTCACCCGATAATGATACTAATGCAAATGAGTATTAGCTTATTATATCAATATTGGATTCACACAGAGCTTATTTTAAAGCTTCCTAACTGGTTTGAATGGATTTTTAATACGCCTAGCCATCACAGAGTTCATCATGCCACCAATCCGCAGTATTTAGACCGAAATCACGCTGGTATTTTAATTATATGGGATAAGCTCTTTGGTACTTTTGAAGAGGAGAAAGAAAAACCCGTTTATGGTCTTGTTAAAAACATCAATACCTACAACCCGTTAAAGATTGCTTTTCACGAATGGTTTTGTATGTTTTCAGATTTTTTCTCTAGCAATACTAGGTTGAAAAATAAAATTAACTATTTAATTAAACCTCCTGGGTGGAAACATGATGGAACAGGTAAATTATCTTCTGATTTAAGACGTCAATGGATAAAAAATAAAAAAGCCAAGAATTAGTAATTCTTGGCTTTTTTATTTTTTATTTTTCTTTGATTAGTTTCCTAAAATAATTGGCATACCACTTTTACCTGATCCAATTATAACTACCTTACTATTTGAAGAGCCTGCCAATTTGTTAGTGGCTTCAATTCCTTTATCTTGTAGAATTTTATCTGTTAAAGAAGCGCTTAAAATCCTGTTTGCATCTGCTTTTCCTTGTGCTTGAATTCGCTGACGATCCGCTTCTTTTTGAGCTTTTTCTATTCTAAATTGATATTCTAATGATTCTTGCTCTTGTTTTAATTTACGTTCAATAGCGTCTCTAATTGTATTGGGTAATTGCACATCTTCTACTAATACTCGTTCAACAATTATATATTGATTGCTTAATTTCTCCTGCGCTGCTGCTAAAATTTCCTGTTCAATAACATCTCTTTTACTAGAATATAACTGCTCTGGTGTATAACGTCCTACTATACTACGAGCTGCTCCATTTATTGCTGGACTCAAAATATCTGAAATATAATTCGGTCCTCTTGTTTTTATCAACAAACCCAATTTATCATAATCAGGCTTGAACCATACCGTTCCATCAACACTCACTTCTAAACCATTTACTGAAAGTACATTCATTTGATCAGAAATGGATTGTTGACGCACCTTTTGCACAAGCATATCGTTCCATGGTGCAACAAGATGAAAACCTTCTCCGTATGTTTTTTCTGTATTGATACCATTTCCAAAACGTTCAAATAACACACCTGCTTCTCCTGGCCCGATGGTTTCAGTTGCTTTCGCTATAAAAATTAATAATATCACTACCGTTGCTATTATTAACACTCCTCCCTTTGGGATATTTACTCCTACTTGATTTCTAGACATTTGTATATTTTTTTTTAATACCCCAAATGTACAATATAATTAGCTAATTACAGTGGAGATATTCGCATTCTTCATTAGCATATTCAAATTCAATTGTGATATGTTTCAGCTTAAATTTATTGTATAAGTTTTTTCTTAATGCTCTCTTCAATACTAGTATATCTTCTCTTTTAGAATTGTTTTTTAAAATTATATGAACGGTAAAAATATTGTACGTTCCGTCCATCGTCCAACTATGACAATCATGAACCCCTTCAATCAATGGGCTCTTTAAAATTTCTTCTTTAATAGCTCCAATTGATATGTTTTTAGGAGCAGCTTGTAAAATAATCGTTACACTTTCTTTAATATTTTGATATACATTACACAATACATAAACTGCAATTAATATGGATAAAACAGGGTCTAATATTGGAATGTCCCAAAACTGCATCATAATGCTTGCTACCAATACTGCTAACCAGCCCAATACATCTTCCAATAAATGTAGAGAAATCACTCTTTCATTCATAGATGTTCCTTTTTTTAATTTTAAGGCAGCAATCCCATTTACGAAAATTCCTAAAAGAGCTAACCACATCATTCCATTGGCATCTGACGCTTGTGGTAACATCATTCTGGGTATGGCTTCTGCTATAATAAAAATGGAGCCAACAATTAGCACTACTGAGTTTATAATTGCTCCTAACAACGACAATCGCTTGAAACCATAAGAGTAGGCTTTTGTGGGTTTCTGTTTTGATTTTTTTTCAAAATACCACCCTAAGCCTAAGCTTAAACTATCACCTAAATCATGCAATGCATCTGACATAATAGCCAAGCTATTTGTTAAGTAACCTCCTATGAATTCAATTACTGTAAACCCTAAATTTAAAAAAAAAGCGATGGCTATATTATTAGAAACTCCATGATGATGTACGTGTTTATGTCCCATTGTATGTTTTTTAGTAGACGCTGCTCATCGTCAAAAGGTTCAAGTTAGCGAAAAAAATCATCTCAACATCTCTTTTCGTTAATGATCATGTCCTTCCAGTTCACCCGACATCTGTAGTAATTTTCCCTTGAGTAAATGAGAACCTTTGGTTACTATTTTAACATCAAAAAAATTATTCTCTATGGTTTTAATCTCTGTAAAACCATTATCCGTGTTGCCAATTGTTACCTCTACTGGTTCAAAATTCGCATTCCCTTTAACAATGAAAATATTTTTCTTTCCTTCATTTTCAACTACAGCTTCTTGAGGTACGGCAAAAACTTTTTTTCCTTCTAAGAGAATTTGGGCATTTATAAACATTCCCGATTTCAATATATTTTTAGGATCATCAAAATGCCCATGTACATTTACTGTTTTAGTATCATAATCTACTTTTTGGCTTATTAATTTAATATATCCCTCATATTGGATCTCTATCCCAGAGGGTTTAAAAATAAAGTCGTCGCCTTTTTTAATTTTCATAATATCAGCACCAAAAACATTTAATTCAGCATGAATATGATCATTATCTATAATTTCCATCATTTCCGAATTTGCCGCCAAAAATTTTCCTTTATTCAAATTATTTTCAACGACATACCCTGATATTGGTGATTTAACATACACATACTGTTGTATACCATTTTTGCGAATAAGCTCAGAAGACAGGCCTACCATATGCAATTGAGACGCATAACTTTCTACTAAACTCTGTAATGATTTATACGTTCCTTCCGCAGCCTGAAAAGATTTTTTCGAAGTAATATCTTTTTCTAACAACATTTTTTTTCTTTCATAATTCGCTTTGGCTACGGTACGTTTGTTTATTGCTTCTAAATAAGAATACTGGAGTTGTATAAAGTTCGGATGCTGTAAAACAGCAACTACTTGCCCTTTGTGAACCTTATCACCAGGCAGTAAATTTGTTTTATGTACAAATGCTTCCATAGGAGCATAAATAGTAGCTTTATTTTGAGGTGGCGCCTCTATGGTACCGGTAACATCGATATGGCTTCTAATTACTATTTTATCAATAGTACCAAAGCCTATATTGCCTGTTTCAATTTGAGCTTTGGTTAAATGAATTTCACCCTCTTTATGAAAGGCTTCTTCAGATTGAATGTTTGCATTTTTTAGGACTTCTTTTGCATGGTCATGATCCGAATGGTCTTCTTTTTTTGAATTGCAACTTACCATCAATACCGCTATTACTAAGGCTATAATTTTTTTCATCTTTTATTCTTTACTATAGTATTCATACTCAATTACTATTTGGTTGTAATTGTTTATAATTGATAAATAATTTTGCATTACTTGAAAATATGAATTAAAACTTTGACCATATTGATAAGCATCAATTTCACCCGCTTTATAAGCTATCTGAAGTTTACCTATAAACGTTTTGGCTGTTTTAACAGTTTCATCAATATCTTTTAGTTCTTTGTATAGATATTTTATTTGCTTTTGTAAACTTTTAAAATTGTTATGTAAAGCTATCATACTAGCACTATTTTCATATTGAACTTCATTTTTTATTATGTGTTTCTTCTTAATTTTTGAACTGTTTGACCAAAAAGAAATAGGCACATTCATTCCCACCATAAAACCAGTAAAACCATTATTCTCTCCTGTTTTCCTGTTTATGATCCCAGCGGTGAATTCTGGAAAATAATTAGATTTAGCTGATAGTATATTTTTTATTGCTAATTCACGTCTTTTTTCTTGTACTTCATAAAAAGATTGTGACATAGTATCATTTCTAAACATCATTGTTTTCTTAACTGGAAATCTAGTTATTGGTTGTATCTCATAGTTAATTTGTAGTAATTCTTTTAAGGCATTCTCTATCTTAACAAAATGATTATATATAGTGTTTTTTTGCGATTGGATTTCCAAAAATTGTAGTGCTGTCAAATCGTTCTCCAAGCCTCCTATCTCTCCGGAAGAATGTAACTCTTTCGCTATTTTATTAATATTAATGCTATTTTGCTCTTGTTCTTCCATCAATGAAATCAGACCGTATAAATAATTCCATTGTTGATACAAGCTCTTTGCTTTCCTTACAACATCTCTTTCTGTAAGTTTTCTTGTTACTTGCATCAACTCTCTTTTTGATTTGGTTACTTTTTTATTATTAATATGTGACAAAAGAGATCCGAAATTTTGATTTACTGACCATTCTTGCTCATAAATCCCCGGAGTAACACCTACATTTTGATATTGAATCATGATTGGTTTTAGTTGTATCGCACCGGAAACATCTGTCTCACTTTTAGCCACATTAAATTTTGCTTTTTTTAATAAAAGTGACCTCTTCAATGCTAATGTGATCACCTCATGCTCTTCTATTTTCTTTTGTAATTCTTGTGCCTGACTATTCAATGATAAAAAAAAGATACCCAATACTGTCAACAGTTTAAGCTGTCTTTTATTTTTTAATTTAACTTTTTCGAATAACACATACAAAACTGGAAGAATCAACAATGTTAATAGCGTTGCTGATATTACCCCCCCTATTACCACGGTAGCCAATGGTTTCTGAACTTCAGCACCTGCTGATGATGACATGGCCATTGGCAAGAACCCCAGTGATGCTACAGCAGCAGTCATAACAACTGGCCTGAGTCGTGCTGAGGTGCCTTTTTTGATGATCTCATTTAAATCAGTTACTCCTCCTTGTTTTAATCTGTTAAATTCTGCTATTAACACAATTCCATTTAAAACGGCAACACCAAATAATGCAATAAATCCAATTCCTGCAGAAATGGAAAATGGCATATCTCTAAGCCACAAAGCTATAACACCTCCAATTGCTGACATTGGTATCGCTGTAAAAATTAACAAACTGTGCTTTATGGACTTAAATGTAATATATAACAGTAAAAAAATGAGTAATAACGCTATAGGTACCGCCACACCTAATCGATCTTTTGCCTCTTCTAAATTTTTAAATGTTCCTCCATAGGTAACATAATACCCAGGATCAAATTGAACATTTTTACGAATTTTTCTCTTAAGTTCAGCAACAATACTTGCCACATCACGTCCACGTACATTAAACCCTACGGTTATTCTACGTTTTGCATCATCTCTTTGAATTTGGTTCGGGCCTGTTTGAAATTCAACTTTTGCAATATTCGATAGTGGTACCTGACTACCATTTGGAGTAGTTATATATAATTTCCGAAGATCATCTATACTTTCTCTTTTGTTTTTTGCTAAACGAACTACTAAATCGAATTTTTTTTCTCCTTCATATACTGCCCCTGCATTTTGTCCAGAAAAAGCCGCATTTATGGTGGTATTTACATCAGAAATATTTAATCCGTAATACGCTAATTGACTCCGATTAAATTCTATGACTATTTGCTTCAAACCAGTCATTTTTTCAACATATAAATCTTCAGCTCCTTCTACTTTTGGAATAATTCTACCTAACCTATTTGCATACGTTGCCAATTTACCTAAATCTTCACCATAAATTTTAACAACCACATCTTGTCTAGCCCCAGTCATTAATTCATTAAATCGCATTTGTATAGGTTGCTGAAATCCATAAGAAACTCCTAACATATGATCTTCTAAAAGTTGCTGCATTTTCCTTGTTAATTCGTCTTTGGAAGAAGCTTTGGTCCATTTTATCTTATCCTTTAAAATGATAATGATATCTGAAGCCTCAATGGGCATGGGATCTGTGGGTATTTCAGAAGAACCTATTCTACTTACAATTTGTTCTATTTCATTAGGAAATTCTTTTAAAAGTAGTTTTGACGACTTATTCGTGACATCCACTGAATATGAGAGAGAACTTCCCGTTGGAACAACTGTTTGCACAGCCAAGTCACCTTCATCTAAGGAAGGTATAAACTCAGCTCCCATTTTTACAAATAACAAAATACTCAGTAAAAAAATCATTACAGAACCTATTAACACTTTTACCTTGTTTCTTAAAACGAAACGCAACATAGGATCATACATTTTTTGAATGACCTCTAGTATGCGGTTTGATAAATTACGCTTATTCTGTATTTTTTTGTTTAAAAACAAGGCACTAGCCATTGGCACATAAGTCAGTGATAATATGAACGCACCAAAAATGGCAAAACTCACAGTAATTGCCATGGGTTTAAACATCTTACCTTCTATTCCTACCAAGGCTAAAATAGGTAGATATACAATTAAAATAATGATCTCTCCAAAAGCTGCACTGGTTCTTATTTTAGATGCAGCATTATACACTTTTTCATCCATCTGTTTTTGTGTGAGTATCGTGCCAGATTGTTTTAGACCTAAATAATGTAATATTGCTTCGACAATAATCACAGACCCATCAACAATAATTCCGAAATCAATAGCCCCCAAACTCATTAAATTACCTGACACTCCAAAAACATTCATTAAACTAATGGCGAATAGCATCGCAAGAGGAATAACTGATGCTACTATTAAACCTGCACGAAAATTCCCTAATAACAATACAAGAATAAAAATGACAATTAAAGCTCCCTCAATCAAATTAGATGTCACCGTTCTAATGGCGTTATTTACTAATTTCGTTCTATCTAAAAATGGTTTTATTTCAACACCTTCGGGTACGTTTTGTTGAATTTGTGTAATTCTATTTTTTACATTTTCTATCACCTTTGAAGAGTTCGCTCCTTTCAGCATCATCACAATGCCTCCCACCACCTCTCCTTCTCCATTTCTTGTCATAGCACCATATCTAACAGCGTGCCCTAACTGAACAATACCGATATCTTTCATCAAAATAGGGGTACCATTTCCAGTATTTTTGATTACAATATTCCTAATGTCATCAACTGTTTTTATTAACCCTTGACTTCGAATAAAATATGCTTTCGGGTTTTTATCTATATAAGCTCCTCCTGTATTCTGATTGTTATTTGCCAAAGCCTCAAATATTTCACTGATACTGATTTTTAATGTTTGAAGCCTTTCTGGCTGTATTGCTACTTCATATTGCTTTACGAAGCCTCCAAAACTACTAACATCTGCTACCCCCTCAATACCCAAGAGTTGTCTTCTAACGATCCAATCTTGAATCGTTCTTAATTCCATAATCGAATATTTATTTTCATATCCTTTTTCCGTATGGAGTGTATATTGATAAATCTCACCAAGCCCTGTTGTTACAGGCGCCATTTCGGGAACACCTACCCCCACAGGAATTTGGTCTTTAACTTCGGTTAATCGCTCACTAATTTGTTGTCTTGCCCAATAAATATCCACCTCGTCTTCAAAGACAATTGTAACAACACTCAACCCGAAACGAGAAAAAGACCTCACTTCATCTATACCAGGAATACTAGACATAATCATTTCAACAGGAAATGTAACAAGTCGTTCAATATCTTGAGCTGACTGAGATGGTGCAGTAGTAATTATTTGCACCTGATTATTCGTTATATCTGGAACAGCATCAATAGGTAATTGTTTTAAAGAGTAGACTCCCCACCCTATCAATGCAATTATAAATACACCGATAATCAATTTATTTTTAATTGAAAACTTTATGATGTTATCTAACATTATTTTGTTTAATTTTAATTTATTATGTGTGCATAAAATGCACGTATCAAAAAATCATATCATCATTCAATGATATGCTTAATTATAAAAGTTACTCTTTGAAATAAATTAAAATTTAGGCGGTTGAAATATCTCTTCTAGATATAAATTACAATAAGGGTTCTGGTGATAATTTACAACACCTTTAGTTTCTATCAAAGGAAGAAACTGAAATGAATATATGTTGGCTATAAATTCTGAAGAGAGTGTAATTATCGTGCAGTGGTGATGGTGTTTCTTTTCTTTTTCATCATGTGAATCATTTTTGTGATGAATATCTTCATGCACGCTATCAATATCGGTATGTGACTCTACATCCTCATAAATCACCACATCATTATGTGCTTGCAATGGTGGCGCAAGTATCAAGGATACAAGGATTGTAATTACGAGGTTTTTCATACTACTTTTTACAAAGATACTAATTTAGTCTTTTTATAATCAATTAAAAATAAAATGTAGATTACATATTTTGAGTATAGAAATTATAGTCTTTCAAAATAGTATCGATAAAGATCATATCGGTTTCATCCTTAGATTTCACTCCTGTTACTTCTTCTATTTTAGCTCTTAATTTAATTAATGTTTTATAGTCTCTATTTTTCCTGGCTGAAATAAATGTATCTTTAATAATACGAGCATCATTATCAGACAACTTAATAACACTTGGATATTTAGGCATGTATTTTTCATGTATATTTTCTAAAATAGTTTCAGAAAAAGAGGCCTTATCCTGCAAACTAATAACCACTGTATCTGACGCTAAATCGCCAAATCTTTGATTATTGTTAGTCATAATAACAGAAAACAACCCTACCAACTTCCCTCCTAAAAAAATGAGCCATATTAACCATAAATATTTATCTAAGCCTAAGGAATAAACGTACACAAAAATTAGTATAAAAAAATTAAAATCAACCACTCTAAGAAACCACCTCATGGTATAATCGGTAAAAGACGGTTTAAATCCTTCTATGTTTATAACTCTTAATTTTAATAACTTTTTACCTATCGTTTGCCCATTAAACAGAATCTCTGTGTAGAGTGAATACAATGTAATCGGTAAAAAAAGTAAGACATCAATTGCCTTTATAGACCACGAATCATTGTTTACTGCGGCCCTAATTAGTGTAAAATCGAATAGCCATATAATGAGGTACAAATAGGCAAATTTGATAAGGTTATCTACACCAAAAGCCAGTATTCGTTGCCCTGCATTAGCCAATTCAAAGTTTATCTTAACATTTTGTGTAGTATTTACTTGCAGTCTTTTCATACATTATTTACATTTGTCTCAATGAGAGAGGTAGCTTTTATAAAGCAAAATAAAGAAAAATGGCTTGAATTTGAAGAAGTAATTTCAAATAATACGAAAAAGAGCCCAGACGAAATTGCTGATTTACATATAAAAATAATGAATGATCTGTCTTACGCACAGTCATTTTACCCTAAAAGTAAGGTTGTTTTATATCTAAATAAATTGGCGAAAAAAAGTTATGGAAAAATTTATCACACAAAAAAACAAGACAAAAACACGGTTTTACAGTTTTTCTTAGAACAAATTCCTTTATTAGCTTATAAGCATCGAAAGTATATTTATATTTCTTTTATCTTTTTCTTTATTTGCTTTTTCATAGGATTATTATCTACATTTAATGACAATAGTTTTGCTCGGGAAATCCTGGGTAACACATATATTGACGAAACACTTGAAAATATAGAAAGTGGTGATGCATTAGCCATTTATAAAGGCGGAAGTAACTGGGGAAGCTTTATCGGAATATTTAATAATAATTTGAGAGTGGGATTAAATATGTTTCTCTCAGGGTTGTTTATTGGTCTAGGTACCGGTTATTATATAATGTATAATGGTATTATGGTTGCTGTTTTTCAAGCATTTTTCTATCAAAACAATACTCTATTTGACAGTGTGAAAGGCATTTGGATTCATGGTACCTATGAAATTTTCGCAATGATCATTGAAGCTGCTGCAGGGTATATCATTGGGGCTAGTATATTGTTTCCTGGTGCTTTGAATCGATTTGAATCTTTTAAAAATGGGGTCCGAGAAGCGTTCTATATATTTTTAAGCACAATACCTTTTACCTTAGCCGCAGCCTTTTTAGAAGGCTATATCACAAGGTATTACAACCAAATACCGTCATTTGTTTGTTATGTAATTATTTTATCATGCCTGCTTTCTATATCGTATTATTATTTAATACTTCCCTATAAAGTTGCTAAAAAACACCAATTACGATCATGAAACAGGTACTAGTATTCTTATTTGTTATAATGGTGAGTTCTATGTATTCCAAAGGAGGTCTTTACAACGGATATACGCAAGATAATGACACTTTGCGCTATGAGAAAACCAACACAATTCATAAAAAAAGAAACTTCAATACCAAGATAAAAAAAAAGTACAATCAACCAGACTTTATTTATACCGAAGACAAAACTACTCCTAAGAAAAAAGAAACAACTCAAATTGATGAAAACTCTCTACGTTTTTTTAAGAGTTTAATTGCGTTTTTTGGGGGTATATTTCCGTATATATTAGCCATCATTGTCGTCTATATACTTATTAAGAGTTTTGTATATCACGATCAAGACTTTTGGAAATTCAAAAGAACTTTTAAAAAAACCAATCAACCATTAATTTATGAGGAAGATGATGATGACATTCATGAAAACGACTATGAAAAATTATTACAAAAAGCAATTAAAAATCAAAACTATAGGTTAGCTACTCGATATTATTATTTGCTATTATTACAAGAGATGTCAAAAAAAGAACTTATTGATTATCATAAAGATAAAACAAACTCTCAATATATTTTTGAGCTAAAAAATAAAGATCAAAGGAAACAATTTTCATACTTGTCATATATTTACGATTATGTTTGGTATGGTGAGTTTTTTATAGATGAGTTAAAGTTCAGTACCATTGAAAACAACTATAAATCTTTTATCCATACCTTATAATTGAAAGCACACAACTACATATCAGTTTTTCTTTGTTTTATTATTACATTGGTTTTTATTGGTTGTAAAAAAACGGATTGGCGTGAAAATTATAGAAAAAGCTCCAAAAGTCCGTTTGGCACTTATATTCTATATAACGAGATCCCGAATTTATTCGACAATACTGAGTTAGTATATCTGAAAAAAAACATTTTTGATTATTTCAATGATATATACTATGATAATGAGCCGAATTATGCCAACTATATCTGTATAAAAAATGCTGCCTATAAGTTAGATGAAAAATCAGTAGAGGAGCTATTAGCATTTGTAGAAACAGGAAATCAAGCTTTTATTTCTCTAAATTATTTCAATAAACACCTGCAAGAAAAATTAAAATTCGAGACTAAGAACTTAGATAGCAATTCGTATACTACGTCGGCATTAAAAGTATTAAAAGACACTTTACACCTTACTAATAAGAGTTTTAAAGACACTTTAGTCTACTTTGACAGGAACATAAGACGTAATTACTTTTCCTTGATAGATTCTACAAATTCAGTTGTACTTGGCACCCAAAAAGTTAACAAAATATTTCAGCCTAATTTCATTAAAGTACATTACGGAAAAGGTGCTGTATACTTACATACCCAGCCTATTGTTTTTACCAACTATTTTCTCTTAAACAATACAGAAAGTTATACTGAAAACATCTTGTCGTATCTACCTAATAGAAGCATTCTTTGGGATCCACAAGTAAAAACTAGAAAGAATTCTAAAGATAGTGATCAAAAATCCATATTAAAATTCTTTTGGAAACACGAGTCCTTAAAATGGGCATTATATGTTGGTTTAACAGGCTTGTTATTATTTCTCTTTTTTAATGCGAAGAGAAAACAACGTGCCGTTCCTTATATTGAAAAATTAAAAAATTCAACCGTTGATTTTACACATACGATTGCCAATTTATATTTAAAAGAAGACAATCATAAAAATTTAGTAGATAAAAAAATAATGTATTTTCTAGAACGTGTTAGAAGTAAACACTTAATCAAAACAAACAAGTTAAACACTGATTTTATTGAGAAGTTAGCTTCTAAGTCAGGAAATAAATTAAGTACAACCAGGTATTTAATAAATACCATTATAGGATTAAACAAGAAATCAGACTGCACACAAGATGAATTAATGCGTCTAAATACCCTTATTGAAAACTTTTTTGAAAACAGTTAATTATGGAAGAAATGGAACCTAATACCAATACTAATAATTTAGAGTTTGAAAGTAGAATTGATTTAGCAGAACTACAAGAAAGTGTTCACCAGATAAAATCGCAGTTAGGTAAAGTAATTGTTGGTCAAAAAAACATGATCGATTTATTAATTGTTGCTTTGCTTTCTGATGGACATGCCTTAATTGAAGGAGTGCCTGGCGTTGCAAAAACCATTACTGCTAAGTTACTTTCTCGTACGATGTCAGTAGATTTTAGTAGAATTCAGTTTACACCAGACCTCATGCCTTCCGATATTTTAGGAACCTCTGTTTTTAATGTAAAAACTTCTGAGTTCGAGTTTAAAAAAGGACCTATTTTTTCTAATATGATTTTAATTGATGAAATTAATAGAGCTCCAGCTAAAACACAAGCTGCTTTGTTTGAAGTGATGGAAGAACAACAAATTACAATTGATGGTGCCACGTATAAAATGGAAGCTCCATTTGTCGTATTAGCAACTCAAAACCCTATCGAACAAGAAGGTACCTATCGTTTACCTGAAGCACAATTAGATCGTTTTTTATTTAAAATTAATGTTGATTACCCTTCTGCTGAAGAAGAGCTCGAAATAGTTATGAGAGAGCAGGCCTTATTGAATAATACTAAAATTGAAAAAATTGACACGGTAATTTCTGCTTCCGATATACTAAAATATAGAAACCTAATAACGCACATAAAAGTTGAAGAGCATTTATTGAAATACATATCTGATATTGTTGTAAATACAAGAAATAATTCCTTTTTATTTTTAGGAGCTTCACCCAGAGCATCCATTTCTATTTTGAAAGCTTCAAAAGCCTTTGCAGGTATTAATGGTAGAGACTTTGTTACCCCGGAAGATATTAAACGCGCAACGGGGCCTGTTTTGCAACATAGAGTTATTGTTACTCCAGAAAGAGAAATGGAAGGTGTTACAAGTAAACAAATAATAGCGCAAATAGTTGAATCAGTAGAAATTCCAAGGTAATACGAAATGAAGAAATTATACGATTCTTTATTTTTGCACGACAGACTATTTTATAGCATTTTTTTGATTGCTATTTTATTTGTTATCGGGTTTTTCATCCCTCTTTTTTTAACTATTTCTAAAATAGTAGTATTCACGATTACGCTCTTAATCTTTGTCGATATCATTTTAATTTACACCCTGAAAAAAGGTATTGAAGTAGCTCGTTTTTTACCAGAAAGGCTATCTAATGGAGATCCTAATAAAATTAAGTTACACATAAAAAACAACTATAAATTCAATGCCTATGCCACCATTATAGAAGAATTGCCTTTTCAGTTTCAAAAAAGAAATAACTCATTTAAACAACTCCTAAAACCTGATCAACAAAAATCAATAAGTTATGATCTTCTTCCAACAAAAAGAGGTACGTATAGTTTCGGTCATATTAATGTCTATGTAAGTTCCCCTCTTCAACTAGCAATGCGAAAATATGTTTTAGGTAAAGAAAAGGAACTCACTTGCTACCCTTCTTTTCTAAAGCTGAAAGAATTTGATATCAAGCCAGTTTCAAACGACTTAAATGCGCACGGAAACAAAAAAATTAGAAGAATCGGACACTCTTTAGAGTTTGAGCAAATTAAAGAGTATGTTTCTGGAGATGACATAAGAACGTTAAACTGGAAAGCTACTGCCAAGAGGAATCAGCTAATGGTTAACCAATACATTGAGGAGAAATCACAACCCGTATACTCTATTATAGATAAAGGTAGACCTATGCAAATGCATTTTAATAACCTGTCATTACTTGATTACGCGATTAACGCAACGTTGGCCGTAAGTAATATTATTTTGCGAAAACAAGACAAAGCGGGTATGCTAACCTTCTCGAAAAAAATTGAAAATCTAGTAGTAGCAGAACAACGAAATTCGCAAATGAATTTAATATCAGAAGCTTTGTATAATGTTACTACCAAATTTATAGAAGCCGATTATAGTTTGCTGTACGCTACGATCAAGCGAAAAATAACGAGCAGAAGTTTGTTAATTCTTTATACAAATTTTGAAACGCTAGATGCCTTACACAGGCAACTCCCCTATTTACGAGCTATTGCTAAAAATCATCTATTATTGGTTGTTTTCTTTCAAAATACAGAACTGAACACTTTAGTAAATGAAAAAGCAGATACGGTAGAAAACGTTTATGACAAAATTATTGCTGAAAAATTCATGTATGAAAAGAAGCAAATAGCGAACGAACTAAAAAAATATGGAATACAATCCGTACTAACGAAACCAGAGAATTTAACAGGTAATACTATAAATAAATACCTTGATTTAAAATCAAGAGGTTTGTTTTAATTATTTACATTTATATATTAATTAAATTTAAAACTTATGAATACGCTAAAATTAAACTTAAAAAGAATTGATCCTGTAAGGTACGCTTTGATAACAGCTATTTTAATGGCTCTAATGGCATTTATTATGATTGGACTAGGCACCTTGTTTGGTAGTCTACTTGGAGCCATTGGAGGAAATGGTTCAGGTGACTTGGGGCCTATGGCCGCCATAATGGGAGGAGGAATTATTGCCTTAATTATTGGCCCAATTTTGTATTTTATTATTGGGTTTATTTTTGGTTTAATTGGCACTATGCTTTTCAATTTTATTTTGAAAAAAGTAGGTGGCTTAGAATTAAATTTTGAAAATACTGGTGTCGATATTGAAAAAATAGGAGAAAACTAATATTTAACAATATGTCTTACTAATAAAGGTAGTCTATGAGACTACCTTTATTAGTATATAAACATTCTTCGTTTACTCCTTCTTTAATCTCTCTTGAACGTATTCTTTTTTGGTTTTTCCATGCTCTTTAGGAATACCGTTGTCATCTAAACTTACCATGATTATTTTTTCTATTTCAATAATGGTTTTACGTGTTAATTTATTACGGACCTCACACTTTAATGTTATGGAAGTTTTTCCAAACTTTACAACATCAATACCAATTTCAATAATATCTCCCTGCTTAGCAGAACTTACAAAATCTATTTCTGACATAAATTTCGTGACTGTTTTTGGTATTTCTAATTGAATTATAGCATAAATTACTAATTCTTCATCTATCCATTGTAATAATCTTCCTCCAAACAATGTTCCATTCGGATTTAAATCCTCTGGTTTTACCCATTTACGTGTATTAAATTTCATATGTCTATTTTTAAAAGTTACTAATCACCTCTAAATTTGTTTTGTCGTATTTATTTCTATTTATAGTATTTATCACCTACCATAATTGGTTCGTTACAAGTTACTGCTCTAAATCTATGGCTTCAAACCTAATCAAATTGGTGTTTTCAAATACTACTTGTATTCGTATAGGATTACAACATATTTCGCAATCTTCTACATAACGCTGTTCTGAACTACTAGTATCTAACAACATTGATATGTTTTCCCAACAATAAGGACATTGAAAAAAATGTTCTAACATAAAAGATTTAGATTAGTTTTTAAATTTTACCGTAGTATTTTCTCACAAACCACTCTATTGATAGAAAAACTACGATTAACATCAAAATCCATTTCCAATCAATTAAATTCTGATGGTTAGTAATTGATTTTTGCACGGTAAAATAACTAGCATCGTTAAGTAAGCTTTTAATTAAAGCTTTTGACTGATCTGCATAAAAAAGTACACCTCCAGTATTTTGAGCTAATTTCAACAACTTCTTATTATTAGCACTGGTAAACTGTTCTTCAATTTGATATTCTGTTATTTTAAACCTCCCACTCTGTTTAATAGTCTGCCCTTCTACAGAAACCTCGTATGAATAGTTACCCGCCGATAAGCCTTCAACAGCTACTTGGTAAGAATTATTAACCAATGAAAACGGTAAAATTTTAACTTCGTCGGTACTCGTATTTATCACTTTTAATTGCAATGAAGCTCGATTATCAAAATGATAATTCTTATCTACATAAAACGCTGAAAAATTAATGGTTGCATTCGCCGGATACAATGTTTTCGCTTTAACCTCTAATCGTTTTCTCTTTTTATTTGAAGCCAAGTATTGCGTCAAATTTCCAATAAACGTATCAAAGCTTTTAAACGATTTCTCTTTTAAATAATTCGTAGCTCTCCATCTCCATAAGCCTTCCCCTAATAAAAACATGTACTTTTGATCATTGTTCTCTTGAACAAATAATAACGGTTGTTCAGAACCTATATCACCAATTTTTTGATGCAGTAAAACTTGTGAATTCTCTGAAAATGTTAGGGTTCCAAATTTATCTCGCAGCGGAGGAAAATCTTCAAAGCCTATATCCTCTTGCATAAAGGTTAAAAATTGATCGTTATATAAGGCACCGTAATTTTCTGATTGATTAATTACATTTTTGCGTACCCCTAAATTCAAAGAATTAATAAAATTCCAATCCGTTCTATCTCCTGTTATCACTAAAAAATTGGAAGGCACTTTCTCAAAAATTTCTTTGAAATAAAAATTTGGTTGATACAATACATAAAACTGATAATCTTCCAAATTGACCTTACTTTTCCCAATGATTTGTATATCTACCTTGCGTTGCTTGTTACTCTCTATAGCCTTTTTAATGGCTCCCAAATCTGGGTGCAAAACGCCACTTAACAACAATACCTTTGTTTGTTCATCAAATACTTCAACCGAAAAGTTCTTATCGTTGTTTTTTGTATTTTTTTCATTGTTAAGCCTGCTTATAGAGGCCTGATAATATTGCAATCCTTTTTCCTCAGAAGTTAAATTTACATTAACTGTTTTAATGGGCGAATCAGATGAAAAATGTAGTTTTTCAGAATACACTTTTTTCCCTTTATGACTTACTGTAAAAATAGTACTCACCTGTTCTTTTCCTTCATAAAGTAATAAGGTTTCTACAGGGAATTTATTTTTTATATAACTATATTTATTAACATTAAGTTGTGTGATTTGAATATCTTGATATTGGGTTGTATCACCAATTACCACAGGGTAAATTTTATTTTCAGACGCTAAAAACTCATAATCATCACCTGAAGTTTGATTTCCGTCAGATAGTAATACATGTACCAATTTACAATCATTGTATAACTCATTGGTAGCATTGATAGCTTCAGATATATTCGTGTTTGCTTCCGTAAAATGTAAGCTATCCAATACCTGTAATGATGCACCAAAGCTAAACGTCGAAACATCGTATTTTTTGTTTAAATCTCTATCATTTTTAACGATATTCAACAAATTTACAACGTTCTTATCTTCTCCAAAAAACTTGGTTGAAAGTGAGTTATCAACGAGTACTGCCAATTTAGGTTTTATATTCTGATTTACCACAACATCAATAGTTGGGTTAAACAATAATAAACAGATCAAAAATAAGCTTATCGCTTTTAAACTAAACAATAGGATCGTTATTTTAGATGGCTTTTTCTCTTTATAAAAATATTGAAAAAAAGCAACCGCTGTACTTCCTAAAATGGCGAATACCATATATATTAACGTAGTTGACTGCACTAATTATTTTTTTAAATTGTGAATATAAAAATAAGTCATAACATAAAAATGGATATCGTCGTTTAATTTTATCTCTCTTTATGATTAAGGTCATAAATTAACACTTTTATAGTTAATAAATTTGCTATAAACAATTCATATTATGATCAGTGTAAGCATTATATCCTCAGAAATAACACACAAAAAACAACACAAATTAAACGTTCTATTAAAAATTAATAATTGGATCGCTGATGAGCAAGAAAATGCCATTGGAATATCGATTATATTAATCATCATCGGTTCAATGATCGGTAGCATTTCAGCAGCATTAGCAGTGCACAGAGAAGTTGCTTACTTTCCTCTAATTTTCGCATGTATATCAGCGATGTCAGCCAACGCTATTGCCATAAGCCAGAGACCATTTAAAATGGTAGTATGGGCATTTATAGTTAATATCTTGGGAAATGTACTCTTAATTATTTACCAGCTTGCGTAAGTTTTATCGCTTAGGTTTTGACTCATACATTCTTAAAAAGAGCATTGAAGCAATATTTCGTGCTCTTTCTTTTGCGTCGTTTGCTTTTTCACCAATAAACAAATCATCAATTGTTGAAAACCATAACTGGAGCCAACGACCAAAATGTTGTTGGGTAATAGTATGTTCAAACTCCCTATCAACATCTTTATGCGCCTTCATAGGGTTTCCCTTAAATTTTCTAACAAAAAACAAGTTCGTTTCCCAGAAATCGGTAAGCTTTTCGAGATGATCATCCCATTCCTTTTGAGGTATCGTTTTAACAAAAATAGGTCCAATAAAATCATCCTCTTTAATTCTAGCATAAAATGTTGATACTAACATAAAAACATCATCTCTTGTAGTTATTTCTCTTTTATCCATTATAAATGTAATTAATAGGCGTCAAAATTATATCTTTATGCTTTTGCAATTTATGACTTAAATCATAATGATTCCACAAGAAATTTTACTTCTCTTTAAAGCCGAAATTAAAGTCTTTTCTAAAGATGAAATTATTTTTTCAGAAAATAGTATCGCCCGTAATTATTTCCAGATAATGAGCGGGGCTGTTAAAATGAATAACTTTAACGACGAAGGTAAAGAATTTATTCAGGGTATTTTTTATAAAAATCAAAGCTTCGGAGAGCCTCCTCTTTTTATTGATGTAACGTATCCTGCCAATGCTGTAACACTTACAGAGTCAACTATTTTAATAGTCCCTAAAAACAACTTGCTAGCACTATTAGCAAAGTATCCAGATATTCATTTAAAAATCACCAAGAGCCTAGCCCAAAGACTCTATTACAAAGCAATTATCGCTTCAGAGATCTCTAGCCAAGAACCCTCACATAGGGTGCTTCGCTTCTTTGATTATTTAAAAGACGATGTATACAAACTAGACGGCAAATTCACTTTTAAAATTCCGCATACCAGACAACAAATAGCCGACATATTAGGCTTACGTGTAGAAACAACTATTAGAGCTATTAAAACACTGGAAAAGAAAGATGAACTAAAAATTATTAATAGGAAAGTTTTTAGGTAAATTTCCTTTTTTTAATAAAGGATATCTATTTTAGAATTTTTACTTTTGCTACTTCAACACAACAAGTAAACATGAACTTAACACAATTAAATGCTATATCTCCTATTGATGGAAGATATCGAAACAAAGTAGCAGATTTAGCGAATTATTTTTCTGAAGAAGCTTTAATAAAATACCGAGTTAAAGTAGAAATTGAATATTTTATTGCGCTGTGTGAAATACCCTTACCACAGTTGGCTGACTTTAATAAAAACCTTTACGTTAACTTACGTGAAATTTACGAAGATTTCTCTACCAAAGATGCTCAGAAAATCAAAGATATTGAGAGTATTACAAACCATGATGTAAAAGCGGTAGAGTACTTTATTAAAGAAAAATTCGATGTTTTAAATTTAGAACAATACAAAGAGTTTATTCATTTTGGCTTAACATCTCAAGATATCAATAATACAGCTATTCCATTATCTATTAGAGACGCCATGGAAGAAGTTTACTACCCTTCTTTAGATACCTTGGTTTGCAAACTAGCAGATTTATCTGAAGAATGGGAAAACGTTCCGATGTTAGCTCGTACGCACGGGCAACCCGCTTCTCCTACTCGCTTAGGAAAAGAATTTTTTGTGTTTGTAGAACGTATCAACAATCAGGTTATACATATACAAAACACACCACACGCCGCTAAATTTGGAGGAGCTACTGGTAATTATAATGCACATAAAGTGGCCTATCCAACCATCGACTGGAAAAATTTCGGAACCCACTTCGTGGAAAATATCTTAGGATTACACCATTCCTTTCCAACTACTCAAATTGAACATTATGATCATATGGCTGCTTTATGTGATGGGCTAAAACGTGTAAACACTATCTTAATTGATTTAGATAGAGATATATGGACCTATGTTTCTAATGATTATTTCAAACAAAAAATTAAAGAAGGAGAAGTAGGGTCATCGGCCATGCCGCATAAAGTAAATCCTATCGATTTTGAAAATTCTGAAGGCAATTTAGGTATCGCCAATGCGATTTTTGAACATTTATCATCAAAATTACCTGTATCTCGTTTACAACGTGACCTAACTGACAGCACCGTTTTGCGTAACGTTGGGGTGCCTTTCGGACACACTTTAATTGGGTTTTCTTCAACTTTAAAAGGTTTGAATAAATTATTATTAAATGCTGAAAAGTTCAAAGAAGATTTAGAAAACAACTGGGCAGTGGTAGCTGAAGCTATTCAAACAATTTTGCGTCGTGAAGCGTATCCAAATGCATATGAAGCATTGAAAGGCTTAACACGTACGAACGAGAAAATTACGCAAAATTCAATTGGTAATTTTATTGACACTCTTGATGTATCTTCTGAAATCAAGGAAGAATTAAAGGTAATAACACCTTCTAATTACACTGGAATTTAATTTTATACACCTGATGAAAGCATTCATACCTTTATTTTTAATAATTGTAACTTTTCTGGGATGTACGCCTGAAAAAAAAGGCGATCCAATACGTTTTAAAAAAGGGGTTTTTGAAATTCCTGCTGGAGACTCTTATAGTAAGACTATTATTACAAGAGTAGCTAATTTACAAATTGAGGAATATACCAAAAAAGTAAGTATTTCAACAGATACGTTGACCACTGAAAAAGAAATAAAACGAATTGACACACTGTACATTACCTGGAAAAACAACTTCGCCTACACATTGCGAATGAAAAACCCAAAAACAGATTTAGATAAAGATCCTATATTTGTACAAATAACCAAAGTAACAGATAGCTCTTATGATTTTACAGCTAAAATTGGTTATTCTAATTTTAAAAACAACGGAACTGTATACAAAGTAAAATAAAACTATGGAACTATTTTTACAAGCAGACACTTGGGGTGCGCTGATAACTTTAACTTTTTTAGAAATCGTACTAGGTATTGACAATATCATATTTATATCAATAGCCGCAAATAAGCTCCCCGAAGGCGAGCAGAAAAAGGCTACAAACATAGGTTTGTTCTTAGCCATGATTTTGCGTATTATTTTACTGTTTGGTATTTCGTTATTAATCGCAATGAATGCGCCATTTTTTCATATTGACCTTCCTTGGTTTCAAGCTGGTTTTACGGGACAAAGCTTAATATTATTTGCTGGAGGTATATTTTTGTTGTTTAAAAGCACTAAAGAAATCCACCATAAAGTAGAAGGCGCAGACGAGGATGAAATGAGTGATAAACCTAAGAAAAAATACAGTCTGAGTCAGGCAATAATACAAATAACCCTGATCAACATAGTCTTTTCTTTTGATTCTATTTTAACAGCTGTAGGAATGACTAATGGTATCAAAGGAGCTATACCTATCATGGTTATTTCGGTTATTTTATCGATGATAATTATGATGTTATTTGCAAACCCCGTAGGGAAATTTGTCAACAAACATCCAGCTATTCAAATGCTAGGATTATCCTTTTTAATTCTTATAGGTTTTATGTTGATAGCAGAAGCCGCCCATTTATCACACGCTAACTTTTTTGGTGAAGAAATTGGCACAATTCCTAAAGGCTACTTGTACTTTGCCATTACTTTCTCTTTAGTTGTAGAAATGCTTAATATGCGAATGAGAAGAAAGAAAAAATAAATAAAAATAAAAACTAGGTATTTATAACTCCTAGTTTTTATTTTTATTTATTTTTGTAGCTGGTTTTGTATTAATGTTGAAATTCCAAAGACATATTGCCCTTCTCAGTTTGTTTGTTTTGACAGTTCCATCTGTCATACAAACAGCTCATGCGGTTTTAGAGGATCATATACATATAATTTGTTCTACTGAAAATGAGTCTCATTTTCACGAACAAGAGGTAGATTGTTCTATTCTCCATTTTCAATGTAAGTCTTTTTCTTTTTTTACTACTGAAGATTTTATTGTATTGCAAGATCAATTTTACAAATCAAGTCATACACGCAATCAACAAACTTCTCCAAAGAAGTTTATCGAACAACAATCTTCCAGAGCACCTCCATACTTTACTGTATAGAAACGTTTATTAATAGAAGTTTTCAGTGTTGAGCTAACAAACTTCTATAGTCATTAATACAATGAAATAAAAAAATCTTATTAACGGTAAATACAACTATGAAACATTTATTATCTATCCTGATGTTTATCGGGGTAACGAGCATATATGCTCAAAATACATTAACAGGTAAAATATCAGATAGCAAAGGGAATATTATGCAAGGTGTTGAGGTTTATGCCCCTCAATTGCATAAAGGAACAACATCGCTTGAAGACGGTACCTACAATTTTAAAAACATTCCCAATGGAAAAATGGTTATCAGTTTTTCTTTTATGGGCTATAAAACAATTTCGAAAACATTTGAATTTAAGAATGAAAATATCACTTTTGACCCACAGTTAGAAGAGTCAATTTTTAGTATTGATGAGGTAATGATCTCTACTCCTTTCAACCGACTGCAATCAGAAAATGTCATGAAAGTAGAAGCATTATCTGCAAATGCTATTCAAAAAACTGGTGCTTCTACACTAATGGAGGGAATTAGTAGCATTGCTGGTGTATCACAAATATCAACTGGAGTATCCATTGGTAAACCAGTAATTAGAGGTTTAAGTGGAAACCAAGTTTTAGTTTACACACAAGGAATTCGTTTAGAAAACCAACAGTTCGGAGGTGAACATGGCTTGGGTATTAACGGTGCTGGAATTGATGGAGTTGAAGTCATAAAAGGTCCAGCTTCTTTGTTATATGGTTCTGATGCTCTTGGAGGAGTACTTTATATTAAACCCGAGAAATTTGCTTCTGACAACCAAACAAGTGTTAACATAGATCAACGTTTTTTCAGCAATACAGTTGGTAGCAATACGTCTGTTGGGGTTAAATCTTCCTTAACCAATTGGCAATTTTTAGCCCGAGGAACTTACACTAGTCATTCAGATTATAAAATACCTACTGATCAAAGAGTGACTAACACAAGATTTAAAGAAAAGGATTTAAAATTAGGTCTTGGTTATAATTCTAAAAATTTCACCTCAGAATTGCGTTATAATTATTTAGATTCTGACTTAGGAATAACCGAAGGTATTGGTGAGCAAACTACAGAAACTCACATGGAACTACCTTATCAAGGCGTTACTAACCACATTCTGAGCCTTCATAATCACATATTCTTTAAAAACTCTAAACTTGATATCGATCTAGGTTATATCTTCAATAATAGAAAAGAGTTTGAAGACCATGGTGATCACGATGACCACGATGACCACGGTGATGATGATGATCACGGTGATGATGATGATCACGGTGATGATGATGATCACGGCGATGATGATGATGATGACCATGATGATGATGACCATGATGACCATGATGAACACGGTGAAGGTGAAGCAGCTTTAGATCTAGACTTAAAAACTTTTAGTTATAACACTAAATACCACTTTCCGAAATTTGGAGCTATCGAGATGCTTGTTGGTGCGCAAGGAATGTATCAAACGAATGAAAATTTTGGTGAAGAAATTTTAATCCCAGATGCCACAGTTAATGATTTCGGCTTATTTACCACTGCTAATTATAGTTTTGATAATGGTACGACAATTCAAGCAGGAATACGATTTGACAACCGATCTATTACAAGTGAAATGCATGAAATTCAGCACGAAGATGAGGTGCATATTTTCAATGCTATTGACAAATCATTTAACAGTTTTACTACTTCCTTAGGAGTTAAAACAACTTTGTTTAATATACTATCAACAAGGTTAAGTATTGCGAATGGGTTTAGAGCTCCAAATTTAGCTGAATTAACATCTAATGGTGTGCATCATGGAACGAACCGTTTCGAAATAGGAAACAATGACTTACTAAGTGAAAAGAACTTCCAGTTTGACCTTGCTTTTGACTACGGTACAGATCATTTTGAACTCTTTGCCAATGGATTTTATAATAAAATAAACAACTACATCTATCTATCTCCAACAGGAGAAGTTGAAGATGGAGCTCCTGTATTTACTTACTTACAAGAAAATGCTAAATTGTATGGTGGTGAATTCGGGTTACACCTGCACCCTCATCCTTTAGATTGGTTACATATTAAAAGTAGTTATGAAACGGTTATTGGAAAACAAGACAATGGCGACTATTTACCTTTAATACCTGCCAATGTATTCAAAAATTCAATTAGAGGAGAGTTTGATATCAATAAATGGTTACAGCGTGCTTACACTTCAGTTAGTCTACATAGCTTTTTAGAGCAAAATAAAGTAAGTAATTTCGAAACTGTAACACCAAGCTATAATTTGGTTAACTTCAGTTTTGGAGGTGATATTATCATAAACAAATACAAATTCTCAACATCTTTTGTAATTAATAATTTGCTAGATGAAAAATATATCAATCATTTATCTCGTCTAAAATCTGACGGTATTCTGAATCCTGGAAGAAACTTTGTTATTGGTATTCAATGTGATTTATAAACAATAATGTACCTAATACGTATTTAAAATGGGTGTTATTATACAATATAATAACACCCATTTATATTTAGCCTAAGAGAAATATAAATTCTTTTGAAAACAATGCATTATATACCATTGATCTATTTATCAAATGAAAAGAAGAAGCTTTTAACTATTTTGGTAATTTACTGATTACCTAATGCTTGTTTTTTTAATGATTAACTAATGAAGTTTAACCTATTTGAAATACTACCGATCTAGATTTTGTTCTAAATATGGGTCATTCTTCTTTTTTATATATCATTTTTGATTCTACTATGACTTCTTGACCACTTTTTGTTATTTCCATATAAGAACTTGCAACGATAAAATTACTGTCGTTTACGGTGGCATTTTCAGAATTATTCTCATAAATTATCTCATAAGTACTGTTTCCTATAAGTTTCCAATTTGCTGAGTTAACAATAAGAATGCAATTACTATTCATATTGATTGCTCTATATGTTTCAATAATAATAGTTCCGTCTTCATTGGCAATGAAAACATTTTTTTCCATACATTGTTCAAAAATATCCATTCCATTTTTGGTAATTTTATGAAGCTTCCATATTCCAATGATAGGGTTTTTTAATTCAATGTTATCATTAGAGCTTGAACAGCTAGCTACTAATATGATCAGGATTAATAAATAGGGGAATCGCATAAATTTTGGTATTTTATTTTTTTGGCAATTATGTTCTATGTACTTCTATCCTATTAAGTTTGTTTTTATTTAGGTTGTTTAAGTAGTGGGGGGCACTAGTTATTATTACTTCTGGTTTAAAGAAAGTGGGGATACTATCTTCAAGTGAAAGAATCTGAATTAGTAAACATGGTAATCGATGTTGGTTAGTATATTTAACGTGTAGCTCGTCGAACTAGAAATAAATAACGAAGATCATGACCTAGAAAAATAATACATTTAACAGTGTCAAGTTTCTTTTCGATATTTTGTTACAACCTTATAAAGTATGAGTATAAATATCGATGTAATAGCCTTATTTTTTAACAAGGTATTAATCCAATTAATTCTTTTAATTCAAGTTAAAATAGTAGTAGCAGTTTTTTTCTTTATATAGTACTATCTCCCTTTTCTTTCAAGCTTAAAATTATAATTTTTAACTTAAAAACACACACCCAAAATCTTTAATCATGAATACCTGATTAAACAAGGTTTCGTTAGAAACTATTGGAATTTCAACAAGAACGAATTGATTAGTTGCCTCGTTTCCTTGTTTATTAACTAGCTTTATTTTAATGGTCTCTGTTTTCATTTTTTAAAGCTTTTATGAATGCTTACTGCAAATTAATAAGGAATTTTAAGGTATCCTCTACATTTTAGTTGAAACAAACGCATCGACCTTTGAGCTTACCAAATCTATAGACAAAATGGAAATGTTCTTAGACGAAAAAACCCACTCAATAGATTGAGTGGGAAAATTGCTATGAAAAAGAAAGTCTATGGACGTCTCCAAAGACACCTGCAAGATACTATTTTTTTTAGAATCATCCAAAGAAATAAGATAAAAAATACATGACATATCTGTCATGTATTTTTATATAAGACATTATTTAGTTGATTATGAGTTTTTTTTGAAAATTAACCAAAACATCAATAAGCATCAATATCGATTATAAATCGGATAGGTCTAAAATCCTTTATTGCCTCAAAAATATTTTTTATTTTATACAATTGCTGCTTCGTTTTTACTAAGGATTGTTTAGGTGGTATTTTAAGAACAATATTTTTTATATATTGATTACGAACACGAGATACAGACGGTTCCGTTGGTCCTAACACATTATCTGTAAATATATTTTGCAACGCTTTTGCTAACCAGTGTATGCCAGAATCCACTCTCGTATAATCTCTATGTTTTAACGTTATTTTTATAACTCTGAAGTAAGGTGGGTAGTGAAACTGCCAACGATCATTCAATTGTTCCTTATACATTTCTATATAATTTGTTGTAGAAACCTGCTGTAATATTTGATGATAAGGGTTATACGTTTGTATTGCTACGTTTCCTTGTTTCTTAGACCTCCCTGCCCTACCCGATACCTGTACCATTAATTGATAGGCGCGTTCATGTGCTCTAAAATCAGGAAAATTGAGCATGGAATCAGCATTTAATATTCCTACTAAAGATACATTTTCAAAATCTAAACCTTTCGATAACATCTGTGTACCTACTAAAATATCAATTTCCTGTGCCTCAAAAGCCCCAATAATTTTCTGAAATCCATATTTCCCACGAGTAGTGTCTATGTCCATTCTACCAATAGAATGATCCGGAAACAATTCTTTTAACTCTAATTCTATTTTTTCCGTTCCAAAACCTTTTGTATCTAGCGTGGTATTACCACATGCATCGCAATTCGTAGGCATGGCTCTTTGATAATGACAGTAATGACATTTCAGCTCTTTACGAAATTTATGATAGGTTAAACTTACATCACAATTCGGGCATTGAGGTGATGTACCGCAAGTTGTGCATTCAACAACAGGAGAATATCCTCGACGGTTTTGAAACAAAATGACTTGTTCTTTTTGATGTAACGCTTCTGTAATCATCTCTAACAAACGATCAGAAAAATGACCTGTCATTTCTTTTTTTCGTTGTTTTTCTTTAATATTAATTAACTCTATTTTAGGCAATTGAACATTTCCAAATCGCCTTTGTAAAGAAACAAACCCATATTTATTTTGTTTTGCATTAAAATAACTTTCTATAGATGGTGTAGCAGAACCAAGCAGTACTTTTGCTTTGTGCTGGTATCCCAAAACAATCGCTGTATCTCTTGCATTGTATCTTGGTGAAGGCTCAAATTGTTTATAGGAACTTTCATGTTCTTCATCAACTACAATTAACCCGAGATCATTAAAGGGTAAAAATATAGACGATCTTGCTCCTAATATAATCTGCGCCTTCGTTTTATTCTCCAATACATTATTCCAAACTTCCACCCGTTCATTCATAGAATACTTAGAATGAAAAACGGAGATCTGACTCCCAAAATAATTTTGCAATCGAGCAATTATTTGAGTGGTTAATGCTATTTCTGGCAGCAAAAAAAGTACTTGCTTTCCCTTAGCTAGTACATCTTTTATAAGCTTCACATAAATTTCTGTTTTACCGGAGCCTGTAACTCCATGCAATAAAGTTACTGCATGTATTTCAAACGTTTTTTTAATAGCATGAAACGCTTCTTCTTGAAATTCATTCAACGCTTTGATACCATTTGTTTCTCCTTCAAAATTAATCCTATCCGTTTGGATATGATAAATCTCAAAAATTTCCTTATCCACCAACGCCTTTATAACCGCAGAAGATACTCCAGCTTGCTTTTCTAAGTCTTTAGTTTTTATAGGCTTCTTAGCGCTAGCTAACTGAAAATAATGCAATACCGCCTCTCTTTGCTTCTTTGCTCTGGATAATTGATCTAATAAATTTTGAAGCCCAACATCGGAAGAATAGTCAGAATTCAAACGAACATATTTAACTAATTTTGGCTTATATACTTCATAAATTTCCTCTTTTATATGAATAGCATCTTTTTTAAGTAATTCATTTATTATTGGCAATACCGTTTTTCTTCCTAAGATATCAGCTACTTGATGTATTGTTAATTGAGAATGATGTTGTAATGCTTCGAAGATCAAAAAAGCTTCATCTCCTAGTGCTAAATCATCGATGAACGATTCATTTTTATAAACAATTGTTTCACTTTCCAACAAAAACGCCGACGGCAATGCCGCTCTGTATACTTCTCCCAGAGAACACATATAATAATTAGCAATCCAATCCCAATGTTTTAACTGCTTCTCATTAACTACAGGTAGCTCGTCTAATATTTGATGTATATCCTTAGCTTCATATAATATTGGAGCTATCTGGTGTATGTTATATACAAGCGCTGTGTATATTTTAGATTTCCCGAAAGGAACAGCAACACGCATTCCTTTTTTCAAGAAATTAGCCTCTAACTCCGTTACCGAATAGGTAAACGTTCTTTGAAGTGGTATTGGCAATATGACGTCTATAAAATAGATTGGAATGATGTTTTTAAGATACAATCAAAACTACGCAAATTTGACTATACTTTAAAAGTTTTTGAGAAATCTCCTTAATTTTCTTGTACCGAAGCCCCACAACCAAATTACACCTCAATTCTATTGATTTTAGAATCAATAAAATAATGACATACTATCTTATCTTTACTAATGAATTGAGCCGCTATTTTAAAAAGATTAAACTATCAAAAAATACTAAAGCCGTCATTTTATTGCATAAAGCACGTTATATATAAACGGAGTCTATTCTTTTTAGTTTTAGTTCTTACTCGATTTTAAGAGGCCTTTTTACCTAAACAACCTAATTCTTATGATCATCTTCAATTAAGGAATCAAATAGGTTTCTTACTTTTATATGGTTCCAATTTGCAGGGCCAGTTTTATTTACCATAATCTCGCCATGTTGATTAATTATGAGTGTTTTAGGAATGGAACTAGCGCGCAACAGCTCAGGAAGTTTACCATAGGTACTATAGGTAGGCAAATCATATCCATTCTTCGTATAAAACTCACTTATGGCACTCCAGTTCTCATTACTCACAAAAACAAAAACGACCTTATCTTTGTAATCATTGTATAATAGCTGTATACTCGGTATTTCCGCAATACAAGGAGGACACCATGTTGCCCAGAAATTAAGAAATATGATTTTACCTTTTAATTTTCGGGAATCAATATTCTCTGTGTTTAAGCCCTTTAATGACCAATTATACTCCGATAATACTTCCGTTTTCTCCTCACTCACTACTGAAGGAGAAAAAGAAAACAAACGGATAACATGTACTCTAGTTGGTGTGTATAAAAGCACCCCTATAAGCAATAAAAAAACAACATTCGAAACTAATTTTTTTGTGATCTTCATTTGTTAATCCTCTAAATTTGATACTATAAGTTCATCAAAAATACTTTCTTTTTTCATTAATTTTTAAATTTATATTACCGAGTTTGGTAATTCCTTTGATAAGTAATCTTTCTTAGGCACAAAGAATACTTCATTATACATATTCCTTTAGTAGTCTGTTTACATTTCAGAAGAAACAACCAATACTACTTCTCCATTAATTTCATGAAAATTCGCTGGAATATAATCCGTAAGAGTTTGCTCAGCAATGGTTTCATTATTTGCTAGAAAAATTAAAAGTAAAGTAATACTCTCAATTTCATTAATTTTTGAATTTTGTAATATCTCAAAAGTAAAATTAATTATTTGCACTACTCGAATATTAACATAACTGCAGAATGCAACATGGTAAAATATTACATGTTATCGTCGAATTTATTAATCATTTTTTATATACTTTAGCATGATAATAAACAAACAATTTTAAAAATGAAAAATACTGCATTAACACACATTCATGAGGCATTAGGTGCAAAATTAGTTCCTTTTGCAGGATATAATATGCCTGTACAGTATGAAGGTGTGAACATGGAGCACGAAACTGTGCGTAACGGTGTTGGTGTATTTGATGTGAGTCATATGGGAGAATTCTTCTTAAAAGGAGAAAATGCATTGGCTTTAATACAAAAAATAACATCTAATGACGCGTCTAAATTAGTTCCTGGAAAAGCCCAATATAGTTGTATGCCAAATGCCAATGGTGGTATCGTTGATGACTTGATAATATATATGATTAGCGACCAAGAATATATGTTAGTTGTGAATGCTTCTAATATTGAAAAAGATTGGAACTGGATTGCTACTCACAATGATTTAGGAGTTGAAATGGAAGATCGCTCTGACGATTGGTCTTTATTAGCCATCCAAGGACCTAAAGCAGCCGAAGCTATGCAATCATTAACTTCAGTTGATTTATCTAAAATTAAATTCTATACTTTTCAAATTACCGATTTTGCAGGTTTACCAAATGTTATCGTATCTGCTACAGGTTATACTGGTTCAGGAGGTTTTGAAATTTATGTAAAAAATAAAGATGTTGAAGCTGTTTGGAACAAAGTTTTTGAAGCAGGTGCTGATTGGGGTATTAAACCAATTGGACTAGCAGCTCGAGACACCCTACGTTTAGAAATGGGATATTGCCTTTATGGGAATGATATTGATGACACCACCTCTCCTATTGAAGCAGGTTTAGGTTGGATAACCAAATTTACGAAAGAGTTTGTTAATTCTGATGCCTTAAAACAGCAAAAATTGGAAGGAGTAACTCGTAAATTGGTTGCTTTTGAAATTATTGATCGCGGTATTCCCCGTCAAGGATATGACATCGTGAATGACAATGGAACTAAAATAGGTTATGTTACTTCGGGAACCATGAGTCCTTCACTAAAAAAAGGTATTGGTTTGGGGTATGTCACTATTGAACATTCAAAAGTTGATACGGATATCTTTATTCAAATACGTAAAAAACAAGTTACTGCCAAAGTGGTTAAACTACCTTTTTACAAAGCTTAGTATAATTTATATAACCTAAAAAAATAGCTAGAGTATACATCTCTAGCTATTTTATTTTATTTCAATACTTATTTCTTCTATAAATAATTCCATTCATCACTTGAAATCAAGATTCTAATACAGTTTTTATCTTGCTACTTTCTTAGAAAAAGAAACTATATCAAAAAGATTATGCTTGATGCTTACACCAACTCTTAAGTACAATTACTCAAAACAAACTGCTTTACAAGCATTGTAAGGGCATTTAATACGTTATTCGTTACCTTTCTCTAAAATCTCATCAGCATATGAATTACACAGTAAGAAAGTAGATTCAACATCCTCAAACGTTGTTTTAGGATTAATCAAACACATTCTTAAAACTACTTGTTTATTTAACACCGTTGTAACTAAAAACGCATCTCCAGAATCCATGATTTTTTGAGAAATCTTTTGGTTAAGTTCATCTAAATCCTTTTCTGAAAGCGTTAAACCAATTGGATTATATCTAAAATTTATCACCGCTAGATTGGCTGGAGAAATAATTTCCCAATTTCTACTTTTGCGCAACATACGCTCAACATCATCTGCCAATTTTATATTATAACTTACCGCCTTTTTAAACGTATCTAGTCCATAGGTTTTAATGGACATATAAAACTTTAAAGCTCTAAAGCGTCGGGTAAGTTGAATTCCATAATCGTAAAAATTAATTTCAGATTCATTGCCTTCAATATCTCTTAAATACTCAGGTTTTTCACTAAATGTATTGCTTAACCAAGAAGCATCTTTAACTAGCAAGCAACCTATTTCATAAGGTTGAAAGAACCATTTATGAGGATCAACAGTAAGAGAGTCTGCACGTTCAATACCTCTTAAAGCACTCGCTCCTTTTTCTGATAAAATGGCTGCGCCTCCATAGGCACCATCTATATGCATCCACAAATCTTCTTCTTCACAAATATCAGCGATCTCATCTAAAGGATCAACCGTTCCGGTATTCGTAGTTCCTGCCGAAGCAATATAACAAAAAGGCTGAAGTCCTTCTAATCGGTCTTTAGCTATTGCATTTTTAAGCTTGTTAATACTAATTCTAAACTCTAAATCAGTAGGTAACACTCTAATTTGCTCTTTTTTGAACCCTAAAACTCTAATTGCTTTAATATTTGAGGAATGTGCTTGATCAGACAAGTAAATAACTGCTTTTGAAAAATCATCTCCACATTTCAAACGTCTGGCGGTTACAATAGCCGTCAAATTTGCCATAGATCCACCGCTGGTAAAAATACCACCTCCTTTTTCTACTGGGAAATTATACATTCTAAGTAACCAATTCATGGTAACAATCTCTAATTCAGCCGCTGCGGGAGAAACCATCCATCCACCAGAAAAAATATTGAATCCAGTAGCCAAACTATCAGCCATTGTACTGATAAAATTACTAGGTCCTGGCACAAAAGAAAACGCTTTAGGATGCGAAGTCACCGCGCTATTCGGAATGACGTTTTCCATTACAAAATCTAGTACCTCTTCTGCAGGTGTTCCTTCATTTGGTGCTTCTTGTAAAAAAACACTATCCATTTCTTTTCTACTCGCTTTTACCACAGGTTTTTTATCTCCTATTGTACTCCAATGTTCGGCTATTAAGTCAACTATTTTATATCCATACGACTTCATTTCTTCTTTTGATAGATCAAAATGAGCACTCATATTTTTATTATTTTAAATTTTAAACAAAATTAAAACAATTAAACACCCTAGCCTTTTTTATTAGAATATTTTTTTATTTTATTATTAAGAAAATTAGCCTATTCTTTTCATTATTTTTGTATTCCAAAAATGTACTATTTTGAAAAAAATATTTTTTCTCCTCACTTTGCTGTTCTTTGTTAATAGTTATTCGCAAGCAAAAAAAATTAGAATAATTTCAAGTCAGTATTCTGAATCTGATGAAAAGAAATTCCCCGGAGCCACTATTTTAATTGGTAACGTTAAATTAGCTCATGAAGGTGCTACTTTAAATTGTAAACAAGCCTTATTGTACAAAAAAGACAACTTGTTTAAAGCAGCTGGTGACGTGATTATAGAACAAGGAGACAGTATTATTCAGTACAGTGATTATACATTATACGATGGTAATACGAAAAAAGCAAAGTCATGGGGTAATGTTGAGATTAACGACAAAGAAATGAAAATGAGTACTGACACCCTTCATTTCGACAGGAAAGAACAAGTTCTTTATTATAAAAATGGGGCCACCATAAAGGATAAAAAAAATACTTTAAAAAGTTTAAGAGGCACCTATTTTCTTCAAGAAAAAAAGTTTTCAGCAAAATCTAAAGTAACGGTTGTAAATCCAAACAACTTTCTGGAGTCCGATCATTTAGATTATTATACCAATACAGGTTTGGCTTATTTATATGGTCCCAGCACCATTACCAATTTAAAAGATAGTACTAAAGTATATTCTGAAAAAGGATTTTATGACACCAATACAGAAGTTTCGTACTTTGTAAAAAAAGCTAAGCTTTTTCTTAAAAATAGAACGGTAGAAGCTGACAGTTTATATTACGATAAAAGAAAAGGGTTTGCCTCTGCTACGAACAGAATAAAAGTTATTGACAGCATACAACGCACAGTTACTAAGGGGAATTATGCTGAATTATATGAAATGAAAGATTCATTGTTCATTATTGGTAGAGCCGTTGCTATTTCTGAGCATCAAAAAGATTCAATGTATGTTCATGGTGATAAAATTTTAATTACTGGTAAGTCTGAAGAAAGGATTGTACGAATATTTAAAAATGTTAAAATATTTAAATCTAACCTACAAGGAAAATGCGACTCTATACATACGAGTCAAGTTACTGGTTTAACAAGAATGTTTCAAAATCCGGTTTTGTGGTCTGGTAAAAGTCAAATTACAGGCGATAGTATTCAGCTGCTATCAAACAAACAAACAAATAAGTTAGACTCCCTATTTGTTTTACAAAATGCGTTTATTATTCAAAAAGATTCATTGGCAAAAAAGAACTATAACCAGATAAAAGGAAGAAATATTTATGGTAAGTTTATGGAAAATGATTTAAGAACCATGCTTGTAAAGGGAAATGCTGAATCTCTTTACTACAATAGAAATAAGGATACTCAAAAATTAGAAACCATCACCAAAGAGATTGCTAGCGATATAGAATTTACTCTGGAGAATAACGAAATCATACAAACAAAATATTTTAAAAAATCCGAAGGAAAAACGTTCCCCCCTTCTGAATTTCCTGAAAATGAACGTCAATTTAAAGGGTTTGTTTGGCGAGGTGATGAACAACCGAAAGTAATGGAAGATATCTTTATAAGAGATAAAATCACCCCTGTTAAAAAGCAAAAAACAAGTGAGGTTGTTAGAAAAGCACAAGAAAAACTATCCAAAGAAAATAGAAGAAAAGGAAAAGCTGTTAAGCCTCGTTTCGATTTTAAAAGAAAGTAGATTTTATGAAAGATGATTTTTTCAAATATCAAGGGCAAACAACTCCGCATCCATTGGCTATTGAAATTTCACATGCCAAAGGTAGCTATATCTACGATACCTCCGGAAAAAAGCTCTTAGATTTTGTTGCAGGGGTGTCTGCTAATAGTTTAGGACACTGCCACCCGAAGGTAAATGATGCCATAAAAAAACAGCTTACGCAATACACTCATGTAATGGTTTACGGTGAGTTTATACAAAAACCACAATTAGAACTTTGTAAAAAACTTGTCGATACATTGCCCAACAGGCTATCTTCGGTATATTTAGTTAATTCTGGAACCGAAGCTACTGAAGGGGCTTTAAAACTTGCAAAAAGATATACAGGTAAAAGTGAAATTGTTGCGGCAAAAAACAGTTATCATGGCAACACACAAGGAGCCATGAGTGTGTCCGGTGCTGAACAGCAAAACCGCGCTTATCGCCCATTAATACCTGGTATAAAGTTTATTAAATTTAATCATGAATTAGATCTAGCAAAAATCACAAGCGTTACGGCTGCTGTTATCTTAGAAACGATACAAGGCGGTGCTGGATTTATAGAACCTACAAATGATTATTTATTTAAGGTAAAAAAGCGATGTGAAGAAGTCGGTGCTCTACTTATATTAGATGAAATTCAGTCAGGTATAGGACGAACGGGAACGTTCTGGGGATTTGAAAACTATAAGGTAATCCCAGATATTATTGTTGCAGGAAAAGGATTGGGAGGAGGAATGCCTATTGGTGCTTTTATAAGTTCTAAAGAAATAATGAGCTGTTTGAAAGATAATCCGAAGTTAGGACATATTACTACCTTTGGTGGCCATCCAGTTATTGCCGCTGCTGGTTTAGCAACTGTAAACGAAATAACTCAAACTAGCCTAATGAATGAAGCTCTTAAAAAAGAACAACTCATTCGTAGGGTCTTAGAAAAACATCCGAAAATTAAAGAAATAAGAGGTCGTGGTTTAATGCTGGCTTTAATGGTTGAATCTGCGGAATATGCAAGCGAGGTAATTCTCGATTGCCTTGAGCACGGTTTAATACTATTCTGGCTACTTTTTGAAGGAAAAGCAATTCGAATAACCCCTCCATTAAACATAAGTGAAAAAGAAATTAGAAAAGGGTGTTCTATTTTATTGAAGATTTTAAATAAATAATAATTTTTAGTAGATTTATCGCAAAAGAATACTAAATGCATATACCTTCTAATATCAAAAGACTATTTGATTTCCCATATCATCAATTAAGTCAATACCCACAAGAAAAATGTTTTGTTTCAAAAACGAATAATCAATGGAAGCATACTTCTACTAAGAAATATTTAGAATTAGCGAATAAAGTAAGCCGTTCTTTATTATCATTAGGTGTAAAACCCAATGATAAAATAGCAATTATTACTTCTGTAAATCAGCCTAAATGGCACATTCTAGATATTGGAATCTTACAAATAGGGGCTGTTAATGTACCCCTTTACTCAACTTTTTCAGAAAAGGATTATACATACATTCTAAATCATTCTGATAGTATGTATTGTTTTGTTTCTGATAATGAACTCTATCAAAAAATCAAGGCTGTACAAGGTCAAACAGAACTTAAAAAAGTATTTTCGTTTGAAGAAATCGAAACTGATTTTGATTGGAATAATTTTTTAAGTCATGATAATATAGAACTACAATCGCAGGTAGAAGATCTAAAAAATAATGTACTGGCATCAAATTTGGCAACCATTATTTATACTTCTGGCACAACAGGAACTCCAAAAGGTGTAATGCTTTCACATAATAATATTGTCACAAATGTTTTTGCTGTAGGCAGTGTATTGCATATTCAAAACCATAAAAAAACGATCAGCTACCTTCCAATTTGTCATATTTATGAAAGAGCTGTTTCGTATTATTCTCAATTCATGGGGTTTGAAATTCATTTTGCCGAAAGCATTGACAAAATTGGAGATAATCTAAAAGAAATACAACCCCATTTTATGGCGGTTGTTCCAAGATTATTAGAGAAAGTTTTTGATAAAATAGTAACCAAAGGGAGTGATTTAAAAGGACTAAAAAGACGATTGTTTTTTTGGGCTCTAAACCTAGGAGAATGCTACCAACCTTACCAAAAAAATGGTTGGTGGTATGAAATGCAATTAGTACTAGCGCAAAAACTCGTTTTCTCAAAATGGAAGAAAGCCTTAGGGGGTAATTTGGAGTTTATGTTAGCTGGTAGCGCCGCAATGCAACCAAGACTCATAAAAGTATTTACGGCTGCCGGTATTCCGGTTTTTGAAGGATATGGATTAACGGAAACCTCTCCAGCAGTTTCTGTGTCAAGTTTCCAAAATAACAGGTTTAAAATTGGTACCGTTGGTAAAATAATAAACGATGTAACCGTAAAAATAGCAAATGACGGTGAAATTTTAGTGAAAGGTCCGAACGTAATGTTAGGCTATTATAAAAGCCCTGAAATAACCAATCAAGTAATGAAAAATGGTTTTTTCCATACGGGTGATATTGGTACGTTAGATGACGATGGTTTTTTAAAAATTACCGATAGAAAAAAAGGTATTTTTAAAACATCTGGTGGAAAATATATTGCCCCAACCGTATTGGAAGGTGAACTAAAAAAATCAAGATTTATAGAGCAGGTAATGGTTATTGGCGAAAATGAAAAAATGCCAGCCGCTTTAATACAAATTGCAAATGATTTTGTTCAAGAATGGGCTAACAGACATCAATACCAAATTGAAGACATCACAAATGATGATAAGCTGATTGCTCGAATACAAAAAGAAATAGATCTCTGCAACGCACGATTTGGAAAATGGGAACAAATAAAACGATTTGAAATTACGCCTGAAGAATGGTCAATTGAAAGTGGTCTTTTGACCCCAACCATGAAAATGAAGCGGAATATTATATTGAAAAAATACCATTATTTATATGAAAAAATATATAACTCTCAATAAATCAAACAACAAAATCTTATTTGTCGGATCAAGCTATTTTTTATACTTTGCAGAATCCAAAATTTGAACTTATGCCGAGTGAAATTAAACGTCTTTTCGACTTTCCATACTATCAATTAAAAACATATAATTTACCAAAAGCATTTACCACAAAATACGGAGGTAAATGGGAATCGATATCATCCAAAGAGTATATCGATAAAGCCAATGCTATCAGTAGAGGTTTATTACGTTTAGGAGTGCGGCCTAATGATAAAATTGCTATAATTTCTACCAATAATAGAACTGAATGGAACATCTGCGATATTGGTATCTTGCAAACAGGTGCGCAAAACGTGCCAATTTACCCTACTATTTCTAAAGAAGACTACGAGTATATATTAAATCACTCAGAAGCAACCTATTGCCTTGTTTCAGATGATACAATTTTAGAAAAGTTAAACCAAATAAAAGCAAATACAAAGCTTAAAGAGGTTTTTACTTTTGATGATATTAACGGGGAAAAAAGCTGGAAAGAAATTCTCAAACTAGGAGAAAACCAAGACAATCAACCCGACGTTGAAGAGCGTAAAAATGCTGTCACTCCAGATACGTTAGCAACGCTTATATACACTTCTGGAACTACTGGTAGGCCCAAAGGTGTTATGTTATCTCACGAGAATATTGTTAGTAATGTTTTAAATAGTGAAAAACTAGTGCCTTTAACGTACGGTAGTGATAAAGGTTTGAGCTTTTTACCTGTATGTCATATTTTCGAACGAATGATACTGTATTTATATCAGTACTGTGGTGTTTCAATATATTTCGCAGAGTCTATAGAATTGTTAAGTGATAATGCCAAGGAAGTTAAACCTAATGTAATGACGGCTGTGCCCCGTCTCTACGAAAAAATTTACGATAAAATTTACGCAAAAGGAACGGAATTATCTGGTATCAAGAAAAAACTTTTCTTTTGGGCTATTAAATTAGGATTAAAATATGAGCCATACGGGGCTAATGGATGGTGGTACGAAAAGCAACTAAATATTGCGCGTAAACTCATTTTCTCTAAATGGCAAGAAGCCTTAGGAGGTGAATTAAAACTTATGGTTTCTGGGTCTGCAGCACTTCAACCAAGACTAACAAGAGTTTTTGCTGCAGCAAAAATGCCTGTAATGGAAGGTTATGGTCTTACAGAAACTTCTCCGGTAATATCTGTAAATAGCATAAAGAATGGTGGGTTCAGAGTTGGAACCGTAGGTAAGGTTATAGATAGCGTTGAGGTTAAAATAGCAGAAAATGGAGAAATCTTAGCAAAAGGACCAAATATAATGGTTGGGTACTATAAAGATCCAGAAAAAACTGCGGAGGTTCTTAAGGACGGGTATTTCCATACTGGTGATAAAGGTGAAATTTGTAAAGATGGCTTTCTGAAAATTACAGGAAGAACAAAGGAAATGTTTAAAACTTCCGGTGGAAAATATGTAGTCCCTCCTTTATTAGAAGGAGAGTTAAAACAATCAAGGTTTATTGAACAAATAATGGTTATTGGCGAAGGTGAAAAAATGCCTGCGGCACTTATACAACCCAACTTTGATTTTGTGCGTGAATGGGCCAGTCGTCACAAAATTACATTACAAGATAATAGCGACTTAATAAGTAATCATAAAGTAATTGAACGTATTCAAGAAGAGATCAACCATTGTAATACTAAATTTGGTAAATGGGAACAGATAAAGCGTTTTGAATTAACCCCACAAGAATGGTCAATTGATGGAGGTCACTTAACCCCTACCATGAAAATGAAACGAAAAATAATTAAAGAAATTTACTCAGATTTATACGACAAAATTTATAGGTGCTAATCATTGTATTAGTCAAAACATAACGTCATTACAAAGCTTTGCAAATAGCATGCTTGTAATGACGTAATTTTTAAAATACCATGCAGAAGGTACATCAGTTTACGACAAATATCACGAACATTGAACTGCCAGACAAACTTGCATATCCTTACAATTATGTTCCTCATCCAATAGCTCAAATAGCATCTCGAGAACTTCAGGACTACCTCCAACATCAAACTGATTTTGATCATGAATTTGGTTTTAATAACTCCACTAAAGCTGTGGGTAAAATGTTTGGAGTACTCGTTGTAAAAGATGCACAAGGAAACTTAGGCTATATCGCTGCTTTTTCAGGAAAGCTCGCAAATGTCACCCAACATAACTACTTTGTTCCTCCAATATTTGATATACTTGACCCTGCCGGATTTTATATAAAAACCGAAAAACAACTCAATATACTTAATGAGCGTATTTCAACTCTAAGTAATCAAGAAGAATATTTAACGGTTAAACAACGGTATCAAAGAGAAAATGAATGCCATGCCATTTTATTAAACGAAGAACGTTTAAAAATAAAAACACGACGTAAGCACCGAAAGGAACATCATAAAACTAACAATCAACAAAATATAAACGAAGAGTTCTATCTTAGAGAATATGAAGTTTATTTGAATAACAAAATCAATTCATTAGAAAAGCAATTTCTAGAACTTCAATCTCAAATAAACAAATTACATGAACAACGAGCAAAAATGTCAGCCAATGTTCAATATAAAATATTTGAGCATTATGTCTTTTTAAATACCAAAAATGAAACTAAAAATTTATTAAGCATTTTCACTAATAGTTTGCAAAAAATCCCTGCTGGCGCTGGTGAGTGTTGCGCTCCTAAACTTTTTCAATACGCCTTTTCAAATCAACTAACCCCTGTTGCAATGGCAGAATTTTGGTGGGGAAAACCGTTATCAACATCCATACGAAAACACCAAAATTACTACCCTGCATGTACTGGTAAATGTAAACCTATTTTAGAACATATGCTTCAAGGTTTGGTGTTAGAAAAGAACCCTTTACTGACCAAATTAAGTTCGCCTCAAAAACTCGACTTTTTATTTGAAGATGATTATATGGCGGCGGTAAACAAACCAACTGATTTTTTGAGTGTTTCAGGCAAAGAAATTACTTATTCCGTTGAAAGTGTACTACGTAAAAAATACCCTAATGCAACAGGCCCTTTGATTGTGCATCGCTTAGATATGTGTACTTCTGGAATACTTCTTATCGCGAAAACAAAAGAAGTACATAAAGCATTACAAGCACAGTTTCTTCATAAAACGATACGCAAACGTTATGTGGCCTTACTAAATGGTGTATTACCCAAACAAAAAGGAAGTATAAATTTACCCATACGTGTAGATCTAGAAAATCGTCCTAGGCAACTAGTTTGCTTTGAGTATGGAAAACCATCCCAAACTCACTGGGAAACAATTCGTGTAAAAAACCAACAAACTAAGGTCTATTTTTATCCTATTACAGGAAGGACGCATCAATTAAGAGTTCATGCCGCACATACTTTAGGTCTTAATACTCCTATTGTGGGTGATGACTTATATGGGACACAACAAAACAGGCTACATTTACACGCAGAATATATTTGTTTTACTCACCCTATTACTCAGAAAAAAATAGAAATAAGTTCGCCGGTACCTTTTTAGTCTAAACCATGAGTTTATAAATTTTAAGCTTACCTATACCAAAAAAAATCCCCTTTCGTTTCAGAAAGGAGATATCCCTTAAATATTAGCAGAATGTGTTGTGTTTGCAACTCTTATACAAACACACTGCAATTTATGTAAAATTGGCGCAATTTTAACTCAGGGATATCCCTAGAAACGCATTAAGGGTTAACCCTTAATTTACTACTCAAAAACCATGAATCTTATACGAAATAGTATTTATCACTTGAAATCACCCTAATAAAACAATCTTTTTTCCCTTGTTATTTTAGTCGCCTGACTTCGATTCATTTTACTTCCACAGAAGCCCATACTACGATTTGATTTAAAAAGGACAGAAATTGAACCTATAATTCAAGACTTTTTCGAGTAAAGATTACTGTTTATAAGGCTTTGCACTTTTAATTTTGTTTTCCTTATGAGCTGTTATGTTTTTCAAATTATAAATAGCCCTTCAAAACCGTGTTTGATGTAATACCATTTGAATTTACAGTAAATTCAAACAATAACTCGTATAACATAACAAAAGTATTAGTTTCGTATACCACAATATCAAATGGCATAGGGTATAACAAAAAAAAGCTCTCCGCAGAGAGCTCAAACTAAAAACCAATTTAAAAATCTAATATTGAAAAAACTTTGATATAAAAATACGAGCTAAACTCTATTCATTTCTTATAAATAAGATCAGCTTTCTTGTTTCTAAAGACGATTGATAAAAAAGTGTAGATCAATGGTAATTCATAATACTTACCAAATAGAGCGATTCATTTTACTTATCTTTACACTATGGATATTATTATTATAACAGGAGGTAGTAAAGGAGTCGGTAAGGCTTTAGCAAAGAAGTATGCATCTAAAAATTATAAAGTATATTCAATTTCTAGGAGTATCATAAACATGGAAAACATCACTCAAATTACTCTTGATTTAAGTAATTCAAGAGAAACTGAAGTGAATTTCAAGACTCTTTTGAATACCATTCTAAAAGATTGTATTTCATCAATCACATTGATAAATAATGCGGGAAGACTAGGGCAAATTGGTAATTTAGAAAATATAGAAGCAAGTGATATTTATAAAACCATGCAACTTAATACCACCACTCCAATTATATTGGCCAGTTTATTCATAAAGCACACCCAACACTTAAGATGTAAAAAACAACTGATAAATATATCTTCTGGCGCCGCCGTAAATACCTATCAAGGTTGGAGTGTTTATTGTACATCTAAAGCTGCCATAGACATGCTAACCAAAACCATCGCAGCAGAGCAAGAAACGATCGAAAATGGTGTTAAATGCATATCTATATACCCTGGTGTTGTAGACACAAGTATGCAAGCTCAAATAAGAAGTACTGATAAAAGTAATTTTAAAAAATTACAACGCTTTATTGATTTAAAAGAAAATAACGAGTTATATAAGCCAAATTTCGTTGCTGATACCATTTTCAAAATTGACACCTCAAATATGCTCGCTAATGGTTCAATTTTTGATATTAGAAACCTATAGATAATTACCTAAAAATAGTATTATCCTTAATAAAAGCATTTTTATAACGCTCACTAAAAGGAATCTGACTATTATCTTCTAGTATAATTAAATTATCTTCAAAATATATTTCTTTTATATTTTTCATATTGATCAGAAAGTTTCGATGTACCTGCTTAAAATTAGGATTTGAAAGCATTTCTTTTAATTTGGTTAATGATAATTTTATTAAATACGTTCCGTCATCACATTGTAAATTACAATATTTCTCTTTTACTTCGATATAGTTAATAGATCCGACATCTACCTTTACCACGCTTCTTTTCTTTTTAATAAATAAGAAAGCAGGGCTCAATACGGCGTTGTTATCATTAAAGCTAATGCTATTAGATTGCTGATAACAGGATTCTATCGCCAGTTCAAGTGCATATAAAAGTTCTAGCTCATTATACGGTTTTAGTAGATAAACCATAGGATTGGTTAGCTTGGCCTCATCAAAAATAGCTTTACTTTGCATACTGGTTAAAAACAAAAATGGAACATTTACTCCATATTGATTAATGCGTTGCGCTAATTCAATTCCTTCAGGCCTCCCATCTATCATAATATCTAAAATAATTACGTCAAAAAAGCGGTTTTTAATCTCCTTTTCCGCCTCAAAAGCATTATTTACTCGTATTACTTCATATTGGTTCTCTTCTAATAATGTAATCAGTTCGTTGGCCTCTTCATCTAAATCTTCAAGTAGTAATAGTCTTAGTATGTTCATAGGATAAAAATATATGAAATTTGTTAACAAAACCAATTTTTATTACTTTTATATTGCCTTTTGGTCGATTAAATTCTTTTTATATCTTCAGGGTTTCATTTTTACCAAATGTTATAATTACAAGTTAGATACATTGTTTCCATTTAATTTCATTTAATTTTCTTTATTAAAATAGCCAGAACAAAATAATTGGATGCAACACCAAACAATTCTAAAAAATAAAAATCACCATAAGATAATGAAAAACAAAACTATACACAAGAATTCATCTCTCTATATTTATGCTTTCTCTATAAAAGTATCAAAATCATCTCGTATACAATTGATTTCAACTTGTTAATACCACAACCAAAAAGATAAAAAAAAACCAATACCTATTCAATAATTCGAAATAGGTTTTTATTTTACTATCAAATAGTTATATTTAAAAAAAATAACACTTTATATGTTGTCAAAACAAGAAAAAAAACATCTCCGAGGTAATTTATTTCGTCATTTAGATGGAATTGTTACCTGCCCTTCGGCATATAGCTTGCAAGAAAGTGGTGTTACAGAATATCTTTTAGAGAAAAAATCGGCCTACCTATCGGAAATAGCTACTAAATTTAACGCCAATGATGGATATTTAAATGTTGCCTTACGCATTTTATGCTCACAAGGTTGGTTAACCCAATGTATTGACAACAAAAACAACACTGTTCTTTTTGAAATCAATGAACGTTCTTCAGTAGCCTTTTCATATTTTAAGTTATATAAAGAAGCTTTTCTGCTATTGAAGTTTTCTGAACGTTATAATTCGAGAAAGTTTGAAGCTGAACCATTTTTTAAACTTGAAAAATTGTACACAAGTTTTAAAAATAATTTTGGTGTAACAACGTCAACTAATTCTCAAGAAAAAGAAATTTTAACTCAAATTCTTACTCATATAGAAGGCATTATCGTTGGTCCTACTTTAGTTTTACTAGGTATGAGTGGTATGTTTCACCAGTACTTTATGCAAACAAAGTTTAAAGCGGAAGAGTTCCATAAAGATGCAGAAAATTTTGGTCGATTATTAGACATCCTTACCAGTATGGAGTGGTTTATTAAAACCAACGATTATTATGAGTTTACTGACAAAGGTTTATTTTTTGCAAGAAGAGCGAGTGCCTATGGGGTTACCGTTTCTTACATTCCTACCCTACGAAAGTTAACTACGTTAATTTTTGGAAATACAACACTATTTACTACCTCAAGCACACATAATGAAGAGGTTCATGTAGATAGGGAGATGAATGTCTGGGGAAGTGGCGGAGCTCATTCTGCATATTTTAAAGTGATCGATGAAATCATCATTAATCTTTTTAACAAACCAATACAAGAGCAACCTAAAGGTATTTTAGATGTCGGTTGTGGCAATGGTGCTTTTTTAAAACATTTATTTAATGTTATTGAAAATCAGACCGAACGTGGTAAAGTTCTAGAGGATCATCCATTGCTACTTATCGGAGTAGATTATAATGAAGCTGCTCTAAAGGTTACACGTAAAAATTTGGTACAAGCTGATATTTGGGCAAAGGTTATTTGGGGGGATATTGGAAATCCAAAAGCCATGTCAGAAGACTTACAAGAAAAGTACGGTATTAATCTATCTGACCTATTAAACGTTCGTACATTTTTAGATCACAACCGTATTTGGCAAAATCCAACACCTACTAACAATTTGGCTGTATCATCTTCAACAGGTGCGTACACCTATAAAGGCAATCGATTGAGCAATAATTTGGTTTTAGAATCATTAAAGCAACATTTTGCTAAATGGACTCCGTATATCGGTAGATACGGATTATTACTCATTGAGCTACACACCACTGACCCTAATCTAGTTTCTAAAAACCTCGGAGAAACTGCGGCTACAGCTTATGATGCCACTCATGGCTATTCAGATCAATATATTGTTGAATTAGATGAGTACATGAAGGCAATGCGGCACATTGGTTTAATTCCTGATGAAAATGCATTTAGAAAGTTTCCTAACTCTGATTTAGCAACAGTTTCTGTTAATCTTTTTAAGCCTATAGCATAATTGTTTATAGCATGTAAAGTTTATAGATAAAACATATCACTAAATGTAATCGTTGTGTAATTTTACTTAAGAATCGATTAACATGATTTATCCTATTTCTTACATAAAGTAATAGAGGAAATTCAAAGTTACCTTAGTAGTACCTCTATTTATCATTTATATTTAAATTCTAAGACTATTTTACGGGTTTTACTGGGGTACTACTTGGTGCTTTATTATTTCTCAAAGACAATAAGTTAGCGAATAATTTAAATGCACCAGGAACGCCTGCGGGGAGTTCTCTAAAAAAGCTCAATCCTGTATAGATATAGTTTCCTTTCCCATATTTTGCAATTAACAAACTCCCTTGTTTTGGCGTTTCTCCGACATCATTCATCGAAAGTATGGGAGTATATTCATCACTCCAAGAATTGGGGAAATACAAGCCCCTTTCTTGCACCCAACCATCAAAATCAGCTTCTGTAATTTTATTTGGATATTGTAATACGTCGTGTTCTTTAGCTAACAAAGTTACTGGAGCATATTCATCGGTAACGCGATCACGCGATAAATTTAATTGATACGGTGCTTTTACATCGACTCTTCTATTAGTATTGTATTGTACAATGAGATTTCCTCCATTTTTCATATACTCTAAAAGATACTTCTGCTTAAATTGCAACTCCTTTTTCGTATTGTAAGCACGTATTCCGATCACTACAGCATCAAATTCTTGTAAGGTTTTATCATTAATCTCTGCGGGGTTGATCTCTGTAACCGTATATCCGATTTGATGTAAGCTTTCTGGTAATGCATCGCCTGATCCTTGAATATACCCTATTTGCGTTCCTTCTTTCTTAATATTCAAACGCACTACTTTTGCTTGTGATGGCAATAATACAGACTGTTTAGGGATATGTGAATAGTTAATTTCTACCAATTCTTTATCATATATTTTACCTTTTACAGTTGCTTCAGCTTTCAACCACCCTTCTGATTCGTTTTGAGTAGGAATGACCCTGAAATTCAAACTTTGTAAAGCTCCTTTTTGTTCAATGTTAAAGGTAATTTGTTTAGGACTTACCTCCCATCCTTTGGGAGCTTTTAAGTGTAAAATCCCTTTAGTACTGCTCGTGCCTGCTCTTACATCTACGGTGATATTCTTTCCTTCTTTATTAGAAAAAAGCAACACTTTTTCTTTTAATTTCGTAGTCACTTTAGGTAACACTTCAAAAGGCTCATAAATTTCACCTTTGTCGCGTTTTGAATATCTATAAACAACTGGTTTCGTAAAAGAAACCTCCTGGTTTTCAATTGTTAAATTATATCTTATTTGAATAGGACGTTTACTTTCAGGATTTCCTATTAACGTTTTGTTTTCGACGTTATACATTCCTAAATTCCATGAATTTATTAACCAATACGGTGCCGAATACTGATGGTTTCCAACGTTTATTACCTCTTTAAAAGTTTTCTTGTTGTTTGGCGCTAGATCAAGTTCTTTTTTTATCTTTTTTCCTTCAGGAAGCACTTCTATAGAGGTTAACTCTATAGAAACAGCGCTTCGATTAAGTACTTCAAAATTAAGAGTAACCTCACTGTTGGGAACCGTACTAGAGCTTGTTGCTGAACTTTCTAAATACAGTCCCGCACTAGCCAATATAATTTCTTTTAACTCGTTAGACTTGATCGTTTTCCAATGTACATCATCCAATTTATCAATTTTTTCATACGCTTTAAGCAAGTCTGGTAAATGCTTTGATGGATTCACAAAATCAAAATTTCTTTCAACTTTATATAATATATCACCTATTTCTCCTCCTCCTTTAATACGATTCCATGTGGTATTGATACCAGAGAAAAAATCCTTCTTATCTTTTGGAGCGTCTCCTTTTAAAAACTCCACATATTCTTTTTGACTACCCCGAGTAGTTAAGCGTCCGAAACCTTGACATAAATGTTGGCTACTTGCCATAGATGCTAATTCGTTGTTTGACAAACCCTTTAACGGATAGTATGTACCTACATCAAAACTCAATATATTACTTTTGTCCGCTTTTGCAAAATTTTCTCTACTACCATAAAACCACCATGAAGTGTTAAAAAACAACCTTTTAGGCTGCCAAATATTTGTATGCGTTAATTGTTCAGTATATTTTGTTTTATCTCCAGCCAAATCAAAAGCATCAACACTTAACATAGCCGATGATGTATGATGCCCGTGCGTTGTACCAGGTGTTCTATGATCAAAACGATTAATAATAACGTCTGGTTTAAATTTTCTGATAGCCCAAACGATGTCTGCTAACACTTTATTTTTATCCCATATTTTTAAGGTTTCATCAGGATGTTTCGAATACCCAAAATCATTAGCTCTAGAAAATCGTTGCTCTCCTCCATCTATATTACGTGCTGCTAATAATTCCTGTGTACGAATTACACCCAATAACTCGCGCATTTCAGGTCCTATCAAATTTTGTCCGCCATCGCCTCTTGTAAGCGATAAATATGCTGTTCTCGCCTTTTCATGGTTTGACAGATATGCTATCAGCCTTGTGTTTTCATCATCAGGGTGAGCTGCTATATATAACGCTGACCCCAAGAAGTTAAGTTTTTTTATCTTTTCGTAAATCTGATTAGAAGTTAGTTTCGACGGTTTTTGAGCTATTATTGATGTAGTTATCAATAAAAATGACATAAAAACAATTACTTTCTTGTCCATTTTCAAGTATTAGATTCAATAACAAATGTACCCTTTTTGTGGCTCCTTTGCAGTTAATTAACAAAATGCTAACATTTATTACTTTCATTTCCAATGAATCAAAAGATTCTAAATAACCATCGACATCATTCCATAATTTTACTAGATAACATTTAAAGTTAAACGATATCATTTGGAAATTCTGATACCGAATTCGGAGCAGTTCTAGTTTAAACTGAAATCCATTGGAAAACTGTAAGATACACCTACAGCACGTCCGTTATGTTTACCAGGAATAAATTGAGGAAGCAATGAAATCAACCTGTAGGCCTCTTTTTTTATAACTTCAACATTTTTGGTTGATACAACTTCAATGTTTTTTACATTTCCATTAGAATCAATAACAAAGTGAACGAACAAATGATCTTCAATACCCTGTTTCAATGATTCTTCTGGGTATCTAAAGTTTTTCTCTATATGTTTTTTCATACTGTAATTGAAACACTCTTCTTGACTTAAGTTCGAATAGTCTTCACAAAAAGAGAACTTCGGGATTTCATTGACTTCTGAAAACGGAATAACAGAGCTATCTGATAATCCTGCTACCAAAAAATTTGAATTTCGCCACTCTATTTTAACCAGCTGTAATACAGGCGCGTCAAATACACCATTTATCTTATTTATTTTTCGAGGTGCTATATTTAATGATATTACTTGCCTGTTTCGTAGTATTCTCTTTTTTAAATATCTGTTACTAAATAAAAACGCTGTACTTGTGTTAGTTGTTGTTCTTTTCAACTCTTGTTCTTCTATCTTACATTTGTTAATGTCTATTTGATTCAAGTCTATCCGATCAATTTCCTGGTTATTCACACAGGTTTCTTGAGAATAGATTTGACAACAAAAAAATAAAGCGATATTAAATAATAGTCTTTTCACAGTAAGTTCTTCCAATTATCTTGTTGTGTTTCTTCAAACCCTAGCAAAGGTTCTTAATTAGTTAGAACCTTTTATTTCTATAAAAGTCACTCAATATAAAAAATGTGTTTGCGAAAATTGCAAAATCAGGTTAAGTAATACCAGTTATTGTTTGAATTTACTGTAAAATAAAATGAATGTTTTTTTTTCTTTATATGAGATAGAAAAATCAATAATAGCAGTAGCTATGATTTCTTGTTATATTGAAATAGTAAGGAAAAAAGGACATTTTATTACGGTAAATTCAAATGATAAATGGTATAATATATATCCTAAAAAGTTAACAACGTTTTATACTTTATTCAACAAAGTATTCATTTTTAAAGCCGATGAGGTACAACTTTTCTTGAGCTCTTGTAACAGCCGTATATAACCATCGTAAATATTCAATGCTTGGGCCTTCTGGTAAATATGGTTGCTCAATAAACACCGTTTTCCATTGGCCTCCTTGTGATTTATGACAGGTCATAGCATATGAAAATTTCACTTGCAACGCATTGAAGTATTTATTCTTCTTTACTCCTATAAATTGTTTATACTTTGTCTTTTCATGCGTAAAATCTTCCTTTACTGCTTCATACAGTTTATTTGATTCTTCGTACGTTAGTGATGGACTTTCACTCGATAGGGTATCTAATAACAATACTGTTTCAAATGGTTTCATATCGGGGTAATCAATCATTCGAATTTCAACTTCAGCAAATTTAAATCCATATAAATCTTTAATTCCATTTATACGCATCACTTCACAAATGTCTCCATTCGCTATAAAACCAGCGGAAGAGGAATCTTTTAGCCAAAAATAATTATTCTTTACGACCATCACATAATCTCCAGTAGAAATTTCATTTTCTTGCCCTCTAATTTTGGTTCGAATTTGTTGATTATATTGATTAGCTCTTTTATTTGAGCGTACTATAATTGCTGTATCCTCTACCCCTATCTCTCCATCATAAGCACCAGTAATAGCATCTTGAATATCGTAACCATCTTCCAAGCGAATTATATCAGGAAAGTTTACGTTAAACTTAAAATCTACGGCATCATTCTGAATTAGCAAACGTAAATCAGTTGCATTGAATAAAATACCAGAATCTTCTTGTTGACGTACCACTTCGTCCAATTCTATTTCAGTCACTTCCTTATTAAATTCATACGACAACTTATCGGCTTCTAGTGCTGGACTCATCGTTAGTTTTACAGGAGGTAACTGCGCTGTATCTCCTATAAAGACAATTTTACAGTTTTTTCCTGAATATACATAAGACATCAAGTCATCTAACAAGGATCCATTTTCAAATAATTTAGCATTTTGTTTTTCATCCGATATCATTGAGGCTTCATCAATGATAAAAATAGTATTGATATGTTTATTGGGTTGCATTACAAAACTAACACCACCGTTGCTTTGTTTTTTAGGAAAGTATATTTTTTTATGAATTGTAAAGGCCTGTTTTCCTGAATAACCTGAAATTACTTTAGCCGCCCTACCTGTAGGGGCCAACAATACAGCCTTTTTACCAGCTCGCCATAAATTATTCACCACGGTACTTATAGTCGTGGTTTTACCCGTACCTGCGTACCCTTTCAAAACAAACAATGCATCATTTTTCTCTTCGAAAATAAAATTCACTAAACTTGTTAATAGCTCATTTTGCTTATAGGTCGGTTTATAAGGGAATTTTTGTAACACCTCAGTGTAAAACTTTTGGGCAGATAGTATCATAAAATCAAATAATTTTCAAAGATAAATCTATTTATCCTTAAAAATTTTCTTCGTTAAAAAAAAATTGTAGATTTGCGAATATCATACATTAAAAATTAAAAAAATGAATTTATTATTAATGATTTTAGCAGCTGTTGTTGTTGCGTTTGTTTTAGCAGTAGCTATTGTTAAGTTTGTACCCCTAAAAATGAGGTGGTTAGTTTCTATACTATTATTAGCAGCTTCTATTTTCTTAGCTTATAAAATTTATGGTGGTATCATGGAACCGATAAAGTTTGACAAAGATAAAAAAGTTCGTTATGCTAAGGTTATTGAGAATTTAAGAATGATTCGTGATGCTGAAGTTAAATACAAAGAAGTTCATGGTACTTATACCAATAGTAAAGACTCTTTGATAAGCTTTATTGACAAAGGAGAACTAGCACTAACCGAAACTAAAAATATTGAAGAAGAAGTAGATAGAGGTGGTGGTATTAAAATTAAAATTTCTAAAAAAGTTATAGATACTATTGGTTCTGAACCTGTAATGAAATATTTCAAAGGGAAAGATTATCAAAATATGTTTAATGTACCTGGTACGGATAAACAATTTGAGTTAGCGACTGGAACTGTAGAAAAAGTTACTGGTTTATTTGTTCCTGTTTTTGAAGCTAAAGCTAGTAAAGAACCTATATTAAACGGAATGCCTCCTTCATTGGTAAAACAAGAATTAGAAGCTATTGAATCTAATCAAGTAAAAGGTCCTTTTGTATCTGTTGGGTCTTTGACTGAAGTTACAACAGGTGGTAACTGGCCTCCTTCATACGATAGACGACGTGATGCAGTTGCAAAAGAGGAGTAAAAAAACTAGCGCTAATGCGCAAAATAAAAATCTATCCATCCAATTTAATTTGGATGGATTTTCTTTTTGTATTTCAAATTCTAAGACCAAAGAGGCTCTAGTATTTACAGAATATCGATTCGAAAATACGGTAGCTTCTCCAGAATTATTATTAGAGAAAATAATGTATATTTTTGAAAATGATAAGGAATTACAACAGGAGTTTTCAGGTGTATTCGCTATACATCAAAATAATTTAGCAACAATTGTTCCCAATCAATTCTTCGATAGAAACAAGTTAAAAACTTACTTAAAACTTTCTGTAAAAACATTAACTACTGATTTTATTACTTACGATACCTTATCCAATACTGAGGCTAGTACTGTTTATATTCCATACGTGAATATAAATAATTTCATATTCCAAAACTTTGGGGAGTTTGAGTATCAACATCACGCAACAGTACTTATCGATAAACTGCTAGATTTTTCTAAAAGTAAAACTGATAACACTGTAATTTTTGCTCACGTGCATCCAACATTACTAGATATTGTTATTATCAATAATGGGCAATTGATATTATATAATTCATTCATATACAACACCAAAGAAGACTTTATTTATTATATTCTTTTTGTAGCTGAACAATTGCAAATGGATCCTGAAAAGTTCCAATTAACTCTTTTAGGTGACATAGAAGAAGAATCTGAGCTTTATAGTATTACCTATAAGTATGTCAGAAACATTAATTTTATAGAAAGTACCACAAACTTTTTTAATACGAACGATGCCTTTTCTAATCACTCAAACTATATTTTACTATCATAAATGCGTATAATTTCAGGAAAACATAAAAGTAAGCGGATTACTGCCCCAAAAAATCTTCCGGTTCGTCCTACAACAGATATGGCGAAAGAATCATTATTCAACATACTAAATAACTCCTATTATTTTGATAGCATCTCTGTAATAGACTTATTTTCGGGAACTGGAAATATCAGCTATGAGTTTGCTTCACGAGGTACCTCTGAAATTTATGCCGTTGATGCGCACTTTGGTTGTATTAAATTCATCAACCAAACCTGTGAAAAATTAGACCTCGATATCACTACTTTTAAAAGTGATGTTTATAAGTTTCTAGAGAAAACACCGTTAAACGTTGATATTATTTTCGCTGACCCTCCATATGATTTTGAAGAAGAAAGCTTTTTAAAAATTGTTACTATTGTTTTTGAAAGAAACATCTTGAACGAAGATGGTTTTTTAATCATTGAACACTCAAAACATACCGATTTATCCAGCCATATGAATTTTAGCTATGAAAAGAGGTATGGAGGTAGCACTTTTAGTTTTTTTGAGTTGAAAAGCTAGCAAATAACCGCAAATCGCTGCTTACCCATCAACTCAACTCAAAAAATCTAGCTTTTAACGAAAGCTAATGATTATATAGTCTTTGATGTTTACTTTTAAGATAACCAGAAAAACTAATTGTCATGTCTTTGCATATCAAAAACTCAGATAATTATTTATATCTTAAAGGTAATTTAAATTTTAAAACATTTAAAAGTGTAAGAACAAAAGTGAATTCGTTCTTAAGAAAACACGCGTTTATCATAATAGATATCAATGATGTCACAGAAATTGATTCATTTGCCGTGAATTCTTTAGCTAAATTATTCAAAAAAGCCCTGGATACTAACAAAAACATCAGTATTCAAGGCCTAGGTACTAAAGATATTTATGATGAATTAATATCCAGAAGTATACTTTGATAATTAGCTTAGTTTATATACTATTCTATTATCAATAATACTCTGAACCACTTCCGGATTTAACAACGTGGAAACATCTCCTAGGTTGTCTAATTCGTTATGTGCTATTTTACGTAATATACGTCTCATTATTTTTCCTGAACGGGTTTTGGGAAGTCCTACCGTAAATTGAATCTTATCCAGTTTAGCTATAGGACCTATATGCTCGGTTATAATTTGATTAATTTCACTGCGTAAATTATTATGATCTCTTCCCTCTCCTATTTCTTTCAAAATAACATAACCGTATAGTGCACTACCTTTTATATCATGAGGAAATCCTACTATAGCACTTTCTGCTACTGCTGGGTGCTCATTAATAGCATCTTCAATAGGAGCTGTTCCTAGATTATGCCCAGAAACAATAATAACATCGTCTACTCTACCTGTGATACGATAATACCCTACTTCATCACGTAAAGCACCATCACCTGTAAAATATTTATTCTTAAACGTTGAAAAATATGTTTCTTTATAACGTTGATGGTTTCCCCAAATTGTTCGTGCCATAGATGGCCAAGGAAATTTTACACATAAGCGACCATCAACCTGGTTCCCGTTAATTTCTTCTCCATGTTCATCTACCAAAGCTAGTTGTATGCCCGGTAGTGGTAAGGTAGCATATGTCGGTTTGGTTGGCGTTACATAAGGTATTGGTGAAATCATCATTCCTCCAGTCTCTGTTTGCCACCAGGTATCAACAATAGGGCTTTTTTTCTTCCCTATATTGTCATTATACCAGTGCCATGCTTCTTCATTTATCGGCTCACCGACGGTACCTAACACCTTTATTGATGATAAATCATACGAGTCTACGTACTCTAAATTCTCTTTAGCCAGCGCTCTAATCGCCGTTGGCGCTGTGTAAAACTGATTTACTTTATGTTTCTCCACAATTTGCCAAAAACGCCCAAAATCAGGATAGCTAGGCACACCTTCAAACATTACTGTTGTTGCACCATTAGCCAATGGGCCATAAACAATGTAACTATGTCCTGTTATCCAACCGATATCTGCCGTACACCAATAAATATCATTTTCTCTATAGTTAAACACATTTTTAAACGTATAAGCTGTATAAACCATATACCCGGCGGTTGTATGTAACATTCCTTTTGGGTTTCCTGTAGAACCCGATGTATACAGAATAAATAGTGGATCTTCTGCATCCATTTCTTCTGCAATGCATTCATCTGAAGCTGCTTCTAATAAAGGCGCTAACCATTTATCTCTATCGTCTTTCATATAAACCTCTGAATGTGTTCGTTTAGCAACTAATACCGTTTCTACACATTCACTATTTTCTAACGCTTCATCTACAATTCCTTTTAGATCAATTGATTTCTTTCCCCGATACGATCCGTCAGAGGTTATCACCATTTTCGCCTGGCAATCGTTTATCCTTGTTGCCAAAGCTGTTGCTGAAAACCCAGCAAAAACAACAGAGTGCACTGCTCCAATTCGAGCACAGGCCAACAGCGAAATAGCTAATTCAGGAATCATAGGAAGATAGATACAAACTCTATCTCCCTTTTGAACCCCATTTTCTTTTAATACGTTGGCAAACTTGCATACTCTTTTATGCAACTCATTGTACGTTATATGTTGTGGCCCTTCATTTGGGTCATTGGGTTCAAATAAAATAGCGGTTTTATTACCTTTAGTTCCTAAATGTCTATCTATACAATTCTCGGTTATATTCAATTTTGCACCTTCAAACCATTTTACTTCTGGCTTAGAAAAATCATAGGATAACACTTTATTCCAACGCTTTCTCCAAACAAAATGCTCTTCGGCAATCTCTTCCCAAAATACTTCAGGGTTTCTTATTGATTTTCTGTAAACCTGATAGTATTCTTCTAAATGTTTTATGTGATAATTACTCATCTATAAAATCTTTTAAATTTTTCAAAAACTAATCTACCATTTTTTTAAGTATAATTTATATTTTTTCTACTAACAACATAAGATTTTAGATTAATCTTTATATTTGATTTCTATATGGAACTAATTTTTCCTCTACAAATAATTATTGAAAATTGGTACATACTACTGTTATTTTTAAGTATTGCTATTTTATATTCTTCTGTGGGTTTTGGGGGTGGCTCAAGCTATTTAGCAGTATTAGCCTTAACTAGTTTAACTTTTACAGAAATAAGAGCTACTGCCTTGTTATGCAATATTGTAGTTGTTACTAGTAATGTTATGCTATTTATAAAACAACGACAATACCATTGGAAAAAAGTCTTTCCGTTAGTAACTTTTAGTGTTCCTTTAGCCTTTCTTGGTGGTTATTTGCGTATTAACGAAACTTTCTTTTTTATTCTGTTAGGGTTTACCTTGTTATTTGCTGCAATAACAATGTGGATGTCTAAGGAAATTGTTTCTAGCGAAAATATTTCTTTACATACCAACATAACCAAAAATGCTAGCTACGGAGGAATCATTGGTTTTATTTCCGGCATGGTTGGAATTGGTGGTGGTATTTTTTTAGCTCCTCTACTCCATTTAACCAACTGGGATACGCCCAAAAAAATAGCGGCTACTGCCAGCTTTTTTATCTTAGCTAATTCTATTAGTGGTTTAATAGGTCAATATACCAACCCTAACTTTTCAATTCATTGGGATTTAACCATAGTTCTTTTAATCACTGTTTTTATTGGTGGTCAAATTGGCAGCAAATTAAGCTATAAACTACTCTCCCCTATACAATTAAAAAAAGCTACTGCTATATTAATTGCCGTAGTAAGTATTAAAATACTATTTTCATAACCTGGATATATTATTATATTATACGATTTACAGATACATATTTCGTATATAGCTATTGAATTATTTTAAGTTAGTTTAAGGCATAAAACTTTAGCATAGCCAAGCTATGGTCAAGTTTTATAACGCAAAAATAGCTACAAAAGAAATAATAGATATGCGATATATATATTTGTAAATCGTATTAGACCCCTTTAAATGGGTAAGAGTTTTAAACTATTATTTTTACTAAAAATTAGTAAGTAATTTTCATCCTTTATATTAATTAACTCGATAGCTTTAACTTCTAATCCATGTAAATGATGTAGTAAACTAGCTTCAAAACCTGATGGTTTTTCATTGAATTCATTGTAGAGAATATACCCTTTGTTGGCATCATATCTAATGGTTTCTACTTCTGACTCATACAAAGACCCAACGCCAAAAACGTCGTTCTTTCCATCATTGTTGAAATCGAATATCTCAAAATCAGTAGTAGGGCCAAATTGCGATTGCATTGGTAAAAATTCCATTTCAAAACTTCCTTTTTGGTTATTTAAAAGCACTACAGATTTAAAATTTGTTGCTTTATAGTGGGTGGACTCTTTCAAGTTCTGACTACCGTATATATCTGATAAAGAAGCACTCGCAAAACCAGCATATGTAGAATACTTTTCTTTGAGCAAAGGAAGTTGTTCAGAAGAACACTCTCTACCACGAACGGGTAATAAAATTCCTGTTTTAGATTCTTTACTCAGTACAACGTCCAAATTTTTATTTTCATCAAAATCATTAACATATATATGAAGAGGGCTATTCTTTGTAGGATTAAACTTATTATTCGCACCAATATTCCCCACCAAGTAATCCATATAACCATCGTTGTTTACATCTGTTGGTTTTATCGTAAAGAACCATCCTACCGAAGCTTCCAATAACTCATTTTTCCTTTTGGTGAAATAACCTTCTTCATTTTCAAAAATAGTTATAGGCATCCATTCACCTACCACGATTAGATCTGAGTCTCCATCATTATCAAAATCGGAAAACACAGCTCCATTTACCATCTTTAATTGCTCTAAATTTTGTGATATTTCGTTGGTTGCATTTACCAAATTCCCTGCCTCATTCCTCAACAATAAAGAGGGGTATGATAATGGATATTTTCCCGGAATAACGCCTCCTCCAACAAAAAGATCTAGATCGCCATCATTATCAAAATCGCTTGCAGTAATAGCTGTAGTAACTGATTTGGTTTTATATTGGGAATTTGATCTTGAGAAATTACCTTTCCCGTCATTTATATAAACTCTATCTTCTAAATATTGACTCTCTTCGCTGTCTTCATAACTTCCGCTTGATACGTATAAATCTTTATCTCCATCATTGTCAATATCAAAAAATAAAGATTGGTTATCTTCATAATATTTATCTCTATCAAAACATTCTTGGCTTGATAATCGAAAAGTCCCATCTTGATTTTGTATATAAAGTGCCGCTGATGACCCTTTAGCATTCCCTATAAAAACATCATCCATTCCATCGTTGTTTAGGTCAGATACTGATAGTGCTGCTCCTTTTTCACTTTGTTTTTGCGGCAATAATAATTGTAGCTTAAAGTCGTCAAAAGGCTTCTCTAAATTTCTGTAAGTAAGTCCGAACATTTCGCCATCTAACAAAGTTTCCCTCGATTCTTTATCGTTATTTTGTTGTTGCTTCTGCTGGACTGTATCACTAAAAATGGAGAGGGTTTGATTGACTTGTACATTCGTTAGTTTAGAAATGTTTCCCAATGGCCAGAATATGGCAATACTATCAATAATATCCGTATTTCCTAAACCAAAGTGTAACCGAGAACTTACAGAAGATTGAAAACCTCTACTGGTATATTGGGTTGCGGATTGTTTGTGTGATTTTGTATATACGTGAGCTCGTGCCCCCAAACCGTCTGGATTATTTTTATTTCCAATTAGTTTTATTGAAATAAAATTATTCTCTTGATTGTTTTTATAAAGTCCCGCCTTTTCCATTTGATTGTTAATAACAAGATCTAAATCACCATCATTATCGAAATCAGCATAAGCCACCCCGTTTGAATTAATCTCTTGATCTACCCCCCATTTTTCAGCAATCCTAGAAAAACTAACTCCATTTACGTTTTTAAATATCTCATTTTTAATGGTTGTAGAGGGCATCATGCTAACAGCTTCTTCCAACGTCACTTTTCTACGTTGCATGATATTTTTTTTCATTTGATTTCTAAAATCCTGATTAGACAGGTCGTGCAAAATACCATTGGTTACCAAAAGATCTTTATACCCATCATTATCAAAATCGGCTAACAACGGGGCCCAGCTCCAATCTGTTTTAGAAATTTTAGATACCTGTCCTATTTCACTGTAAACCCCATTGCCAAGATTTAATTGCAACATGTTAGACATATACTGATGATGATACCCTGCCTTAACCAAACGATTAAAGTTTTCAGTACTCATAGAAGCCATATTCTCTTTACTTCTTTTGTGGTCTGCTGAAACCATGTCTACAACAATAAGATCTGGCTTTAAATCATTATTTACATCCGCAAAATCTGATCCCATGCTATTAGACGTTATATGATCAAAAGTACTGGTAATCTTATTACTAAACGTACCATCACGATTATTAATATACAGAAAATCAGGCTCTAAAAAATCATTAGCTACATAAATATCCGGCCATCCGTCTTCATTAAAATCTCCTATAGATGCACTAAGGCCCCAAGCTTTATTTAATAAACCTGCCTTGGCAGTAACTTCTTTAAATCGTCCGTCTACATTTTCAAAAAGTTGGTCCGTTGTTTCAGTTTGGTATGTTGATTGAATTGTAGGATTAATAGTAACATTATTCTTAAAATCAGCTCTATGGTTAACTAAAAACACATCAATATCGCCATCTTTGTCAAAATCCAAATAATATGCCTGAGTTGAATATGCTGCAGATGCTAAACCGAATTGCTCCGATTTTTCAATAAATGTTCCATTTTTTTGATTGATGTATAATCTGTTTTTTCTGGTTTGATTTCTGTACAATGAACCAGATTTACATACATAAATATCCAACCATCCATCTGCGTTAATATCGATCATCGAAACCCCTGTAGACCAACCTTCCGTATCTTCAACCCCAGCTCTTATAGTTATATCTTCAAAACTAAAATCACCTTTATTTAGATAGAGTTTATTAGTTCCTTGATTGGAGCTAAAGTAAATATCTTCATACCCGTCATTATCAATATCACCTACAGCAACCCCTCCTCCATTATATATGTACGAATAATTAATAAAATTAAAATATAAATTCTCTTTTACTTTATTTTTAAAACCTATAGCGCTATGACTTTCAGTTATTTTTTCAAACATCTTATGTTGGTTACTATGCTCTTTATTTTCTTTCTTTTTTAAAAATTTTGAGCAACTAGATAACAAAGAAATAAGCATTAAAAAATAACATATACTACGTCTCATATTTTAATTTAAGTTTTAACGAATAAATCATGAAAATAACACTCTTCTTTTCTGTCTATAAATTTATATCCCTAAAGACTTGGTTTTATCGATAAACAACATAAATCATTGTATAAAAAACAATAAACTCAATATATCCTAAAGTACGTCTCGCATGATTAAATAGCATTAGTTATACATACATTATTTTGTTTGTTCTATGTTGTGCATAAACTAACAGTTATAAATTTATATATAATTCTTGTTCTAACTAAAAAAAGGTAGCGATTCAATGCTACCTTTTTTTAGTTTCTATACGGATAAAACTACCTATCCTAGCCAAGCATTCATCATCCAGAGTGTTTTTTCTTGTTCTGAAATGAAATCGCTCATCATTGAATTCGTTCCTTCATCATTTGCTTCGTCTGATAAATCTAGGATTGTACGTTCAATTTTAAGTAATTCTGATAATGAACTAACAACTAGTGTTACAGCTTCTATATCTCCTGAAATATCTTTTCCCACTGGAACTTGAGATACTTCTTCATAGTCGCTATATGTGTGTAAAGGAGTCCCTTGAAGCGTTAATATCCGTTCGGCAATCAAATCTACCTTTTCTTGTGCGTCTGTATAAAACTCCTCAAATTTAGCATGTAATTCAAAAAAACTCTTCCCTCTAATATTCCAGTGTAATCCACGAACATTTTGATAGTATACTTGAAAGTTTGCTAATAAAACATTCAATTCTTTTACTAAAATTTCTGTTTTCAATTTGTCTAACCCCAAATTAGTTGTTTGCATATGATATTGATTTTATGATTGTTACTTTTTCTACTACAAAACTATTAGAAATTTACCGAACAAAACAATAAATATAATTGATTGTTTTAATATCTTTATCAAAAAATATTATAGAAATGACAATTACTCAACTAAAATATACATTAGCAGTTGCAGAATATAAAAATTTCACTGTGGCCGCTGAACATTGTTTTGTAACTCAGCCTACATTAAGTATGCAAATTCAAAAGCTCGAAGAAGAACTAGATGCTAAAATTTTCAATAGATCTAAAAAACCGATTGAGCTAACAGAAGTTGGTAAACGCATCGTTGAACAGGCCAAAGTAATTGTTGATGAAAGTAATAGAATAGTTGATATTGTTCATCAGCAAAAAGGATATGTAGGTGGTGAGTTTAAATTAGGTATTATACCAACCGTTATGCCTACCCTCTTACCTATGTTTTTAAAAACATTCAGCCGCAATTATCCTAAAGTTCAATTAATCATTGAAGAACTCACAACAGATGAGATTATTCGGAAGTTATTAGATGGTCATATTGACGCAGCCATTGCAGCAACACCGCTCGAAAATGAAGCTATAAGAGAGCGTATTTTATACTATGAACCTTTTGTTGGTTTAATTCCTAAAGAACATAGGTTTTTTAGTCAAAAAAGGTTGAAAGTTGACGAACTTGATGTAGATGACATTTTACTTTTAGAAGATGGCCATTGTTTTAAAGACAGTATTATTAACTTGTGCAGAACGAACAAAAGAAATAAAAATATACGCTTTCAATTAGAAAGTGGAAGTTTTGATACCCTTATAAAGCTATCTAAAGATGGTTTAGGAATGACCTTACTTCCTTATTTGAATACTCTTGATTTAAACGAAGAAGACAAAAAGCACTTACGTGAATTTGAAACGCCTCCACCAGCCCGTGAGGTAAGTTTAATTTATCATAAGTCACAATTAAAAATGCAACTCATTGAAGCATTAAAAACTACGATAGACGGTGTTATTAGAGGTGCAATAGCTTTCAGTGATGTCAATATTATTAGTCCATTGCAAAAAGTATAATACTAAAAATCCCGCGATTGCGGGATTTTTTTTATAACTTATATTCTGCTAACGGTTTTTGAAATTTTTCTGGATTTGCTGCTAAATGATATCTTGGATCATCAACGGCTTCTTCAATCACTGTAGAAAATACTGGGCTCGCTTTATAAAGCAATACTTTACAATCTTCACTCAAATGTTTTAATATTACTTTTTTACCTGCTGCTTGGTATTTTTCTACTATGTTAAATATAGCTTCAATTGCAGAATGATCTGATACACGTGATTCAATAAAATCAATTTCTACAACTTCTGGATCATTTTTTATGTCGAATTTCTCATTAAATGCTGTAATACTTCCAAAAAACAATGGACCCCATATTTCGTAAATTTTAGTACCATCTTCTTTTAGACGTTTTCTAGCCCTAATTCTCTTAGCATTTTCCCAAGAAAACACTAATGCGCTAACAATAACTCCGGCAATTACAGCAATCGCTAAATCAAATATTACGGTTAACGATGACACTAAAATTAAGACAAACAAGTCTGTAAGAGGGATCTTATTTGCAATTCTAAAACTCGACCATGCAAAAGTACCAACTACTACCATAAACATAACCCCCACCAATGCTCCAATTGGAACTTGCTCAATTAATGAAGAAGCAAAAAGTATAAACATTAAAAGGAAAACAGCAGCCGTTATTCCAGATAATCGACCTCTACCTCCTCCTTTGATATTGATAATAGATTGACCGATCATAGCACAGCCTCCCATACCACCAAACAATCCGGTAATTATATTAGCCCCTCCTTGAGCTAAACACTCTCTATTAGAGTTCCCTCTGGTTTCTGTCAAATCATCAATTAAATTCAATGTCATTAATGACTCTATTAAACCTATTGCCGCCAAAATTAACGCATAAGGAAATATAAATTTTAAAGTTTCTAAATTGAACGGTATTTTATAAAATGTTTCCAACACAGGAACAGGTAAACCACCTTTTAAGCCTTCTCCTCCACCTTCTTTTATAAAAGAACCAACAGTAGGAACATCTATTCCTGAAAAAATGACAATTCCTGAAACCACTAAAATAGCAATCAATGCTTCTGGCAACTTTTTAGTTGCCTTAATTTTAGGTAAACCCCACATCATAAGCATTGTTAAACCAACCAAAACAATCATAAACCAAAAGTCTCCATTAGAAAATAATGCTGCAAGCCAGTCACCTGTATTACTCCATAAAGAAATTCCTTCAGGAGCTATGTTCGGAAACATCTTAAGCTGTGCTAAAAAAATAACAATTGCTAAACCATTTACAAACCCCATCATAACCGGATGAGGAATCAGGCGAACAAATTTACCTAACTTGAAAACTCCAGCTAACATTTGTATAACTCCCATAAGAATTACCGTCATAAACAAATAATACAACCCGAGGTTTTCTCCTTCAGCTCCCATTGCATTTCCTTCACTTACCAAACTTACCATTACCACAGCCAACGCACCAGTTGCTCCTGATATCATACCTGGTCTACCTCCAAAAATTGAGGTTATTAATCCAATCATAAAAGCTGCATACAGCCCTACTAACGGATCAACGCCTGCTACAAAAGCGAAGGCAACTGCTTCAGGCACTAAAGCCAAAGCTACAGTTATACCCGATAACACATCATTTCTAACATTTCCAACTCTCTTTCTAATAAATTCAGTCATACCTACTTATTAATTTTAAAGTTCGCAAATATAGATATTATTTCATGCATAGAGGTTTATTGAACTTTAATTTTGTCAACGTGATATTTTGCCTTACTTTTGAATATTGAAACTATCAAACAAACTTGGTAGCAACAATGAGCAGAAAAACACTACTTAATTCAAAAGAAATAGAAATCATTCTGCATCGATTGGCTTGTCAGTTAATCGAAAATCACAACGATTTTTCCAATACCGTTTTAATTGGTTTACAACCAAGAGGAATTTTTTTAGCACAACGCTTGGCACAATTGTTAGAGAATGATTATCAAATTACTAATTTACAATTAGGTTTACTGGATATTACCTTTTACCGTGACGATTTTCGAAGAAGAGACGAACCATTAGAAGCGACAACTACAGAAATAGACTTTCTAATAGAAGGCAAACGAGTTGTTATTGTTGACGATGTACTCTACTCGGGTAGAAGTGTTAGATCAGCATTAACAGCCATTCAATCATATGGTCGTCCCGAAAGTATTGAATTACTGGTGTTAATTGACCGTAGATTTAGTCGCCATTTGCCAATACAACCTAATTATAGAGGAAGACAAGTTGATGCCATTAATGAAGAAAAAGTAGTTGTTCATTGGGAAGAGACTCACAAGAAAGATGCAATTTACCTTGAAAACAAGCAATAAGCTTGATTAAGTTATGATTAAAAAAGTATACTAAAAATGAAGCAGTTAAGTGTTGAACATTTATTAGGCATTAAATATCTTAACAAAAATGATTTAGATCTTATTTTTGAAACTGCCTCTCATTTTAAAGAAGTTATAAACAGACCCATCAAAAAGGTACCCTCTTTAAGAGATATAACAATAGCTAATTTATTTTTTGAAAACAGTACACGTACCAAATTATCGTTTGAATTAGCTGAAAAAAGATTGTCTGCTGATGTAATTAACTTTTCAGCTGGGCAATCATCTGTAAAAAAAGGAGAAACCCTTATTGATACTGTCAATAATATTTTATCTATGAAAGTAGATATTGTGGTAATGAGGCACTCAAGTGTTGGAGCTGGCATTTTTCTATCTAAACATGTAGACGCCAAAATCATCAATGCTGGTGATGGCACTCATGAGCACCCTACACAAGCTTTATTAGATAGTTATTCGATGCGTGAAGCGCTGAATAGTGATTTAAAGGGTAAAAAAATTGTCATTGTTGGTGATGTTTTACACTCAAGGGTAGCATTGTCTAATATCTTCGCATTGCAGTTGCAAGGAGCGAAAGTTAAAGTATGTGGTCCTACAACGTTAATTCCACGATATATATCGAGCTTAGGTGTTGAGGTCGAAACGAACTTAAAAAAGGCTCTTGAGTGGTGTGATGTAGCCAATGTTTTGCGTGTACAACACGAGAGAATGGACATTAAATATTTCCCTTCTACAAGAGAGTATACACAACTTTTCGGTATCAATAAAGAAATTTTGGACAAGCTTGACAAGAAAATTGTCATAATGCACCCTGGTCCGATTAACAGAGGTGTTGAATTAACAAGTGATGTGGCTGATAGCGATCAGTCTATTATTTTGAATCAAGTAGAAAATGGTGTCGCTGTTAGAATGGCCGTTATTTATTTGTTGGCTCAACAGGTAAAACGATAATCATGAAAATTCTTAAAAAAAAGAACTATACCTTAGTTTCTATAGAAGAAACAACTTTTGATGAGTTTATTGCAAACTTTGATAAAAGTTATGGTAATTTAAAGAAAAACCATCTAATACTACAAATTTACCAAGAAAATAATTTTTCCGAAGAGAATATTTTAGTACTTTTGAAATACGCTGAAGCTCAATTACAAAATGGCATGTCTTTTGTAATAGTCTTAAGCAACATAAACGTTGATAATTTTCCTGAAGATTTTAACATCGTTCCTACTTTAGACGAAGCAGAAGATGTAATTGAAATGGAAGACATTCAACGCGATTTAGGTTTTTAACCATATAACTATTCATAACCCCCTTAATGAATTATTATGATAAAAAAAATACTATTAGGCATATTTTTAATCACTTCTTTATCAGTACTCTCTCAAGAGAAAAGTATTGAAAATTTAGTTGCATCCCCAAATCCATTTACCAACACTACGACCATTTATTTCCATTCTAAAATTAATCAGCCTATCCTGTTAACCGTAAGAAACATATTGGGTAAAACAGTATTTAGTGAAAAACTAAATATTGAAACAGGAAAAAATTCTTTTTACTTTAAGCGTAATGATTTAAAATCAGGAATGTATATCTATGCTATCCAAACAAATAAGGAAGTGATCTCTAAACGATTCATTATTAAATAATGAGTTTTAATTTAACTATCCTTGGGTGCCATTCAGCAACCCCGCGTGTGAACGCACACCCTACTTCACAATACTTGGAAATGAATAATAGTCACTTCCTAATTGATTGTGGAGAAGGTACGCAGCGACAAATGAGAAAATATAAAATCGGTTTTACAAAAATCAATCATATTTTCATTTCACATTTACACGGCGATCATTTTTTTGGGTTAATTGGTTTAATATCAACTCTTGGCATTTTAAATAGAGAAAAAGACTTGCATATTTATGGCCCTAAAGGAATCAAAGAGGTAACAACCTTACAATTAAAGCTTTCAAAATCTTGGACAAAGTACAACATTATCTTTCATGAACTTTCTTCTAATGAAAGTGAATTAATATTTGAAGATGATAAAGTTTCTGTATATACCATTCCGTTAGATCATCGCGTGTATACCAATGGTTTTTTGTTTGTGGAGAAATTAAAGTTACGAAAACTTCATATGGATACCATTCAGCAATACGAAGAGATAGAAATTTGTGATTATCATCACATAAAGGCTGGTAGAGACTTTGTTCTTTCTTCAGGCGAAACAATACCCAATAGCGCACTTACCATCGAACCCGATAAACCTAAAAGCTTTGCTTTTTGTAGTGATACATCCTATAAACCAGATATTGTTCCTATTATTAAAAATGTAGATCTACTTTATCATGAAGCTACTTTTTTAAAAGATCGAGAAGAGTTGTGTGAAAAAACAAAACATTCTACCGCAGCGCAAGCGGCATCCATTGCCCATCAAGCTAATGTTGGTAAATTAATCATTGGCCACTACTCTAGTAGATACCGTGATATCTCCGAATTTAAAAAAGAAGCGGAAGCTGTTTTTGAAAATGTTGAACTCGCGGAAGCAGGAAAAAGATACTCTATAGATTCTTACCCTATTGAAGTTTTAATCTAGTAACATCACTTTCATCATCTTTTAGTGCAATCATATTTCTGACACCATAAGCTAAGACGAAGTTTTAAGAACTGTTAAATTACTTTTGACACCTCTCAAGAAACTCCTTCTTCGCAATACTTTTTTCTGATCAGAAATGAACGAAACACCTTACACTCTTTCGGATATTAACTTGCAGTCGATAATTGTTTATGATAAATACAGATCTATAAATGATAGTATTTGAATACTCATTTTTCACCATTATTTTCATGGTATCACACCGATGGTTATTTGAAACCTATAAACCAAGATTAATTTTATATTTCGTTTACTTTAAACCGAGACATAAAAAAACACCATAAAAAGGTGCTTCTAGTAAGTTGAAGTATCTCGTTTTATCCCTTAAGTGCGCAACAAGTATATAGCCTTTAACCTATCGGCACGCCATATGGTTAGTTATTGTGCGTAGGCTTTCCGAATTCTAATTCGTTTTCTACTATTTTTTCAATTTCTTTTTGTTTAAAATCAAACCAAGCTTGCCTAAAATCAGATTTGTCAATAAAGTGGTTGAAATTCTGAAATGGTTTTTTATTAGCTAAAGCATTTTCCAATTCCGATTTAAAATCTTTGTCAGGTAATTGCTCAACAAATCGTTCCATTAATTTAAAACTATCAAAACTTTGTAAAACCTCAATTTTTATAAAATCCGCTTTATGCTTTTCTACTTTTTCTAAACCAGTTCTGAAAGCCTCTCTAAAATCATCTTCGTCTATGATATGAGATAAGCTAGGTATTGTTACTATTTCATTAGTTTTAAAATTGTAATAACAGTCAAATCCGGAGTCTAATTCTTGTGCGATATTCGTTACGATATTTTGTTTAAGATTATCCAAAAAAACAAGCGTGTTTATCTTCTTTTATAATTTCTATTATCTTGTCCAAATATGTGGATTCAGGAAAAGGTTCGTAAATCTCCCATTTTCCACTTGCTCGCATCCAATATAAATTCCATTCTTTTCTGGATTTATAATATCGGATTTTAGCAAATTCTATTTGTTTTTTTTCTTTTGGGTCGCTCCAATCAGGTCGAATTTCAAATAAGATTACATTTTTCCCATCATATGAATATCCAATATCGACTTGTTCCCGAATTTCAGTATTTTCAGGTCGTAGTGATTCTACACAATTTTTTATTGTGGATTCATTTATATCAATTGTTTTATTTGTCATTCATTTACAGTTTTTTCAGCTTACGCACAACGGGAGTTTGTGTATTAACTCCTATTAGTATGGTGAAAATAAAAAAGAATTCGTATTTCTTTTGTTAAAATCATAAAAATTAAACTCCATTGCTAAAAAGGCGTTTTTTGAGGTTAAATCAAGTCACTAAAAATGGACTCCCTCAACCTATATCTGTCAGAGCCATACAATGGGTTATTAAAGAAAGTAGCGCTAAGGTCAATACCAAAAAAAAATTCACAGCCCACACCCTACGTCATTCCTTTGCTACACACTTATTGGAAGATGGTCTTAATATCATGAGTGTTAAGGAACTCCTAGGCCACGCTCATATACAAACCACTATCATCTATCTGCATGTTGCCAATACAGGAAGTTCCAGAAAATTTAGTCCCTTAGACACCTTATACTAAAGGTAATGTTCCCTAAACATACCGTAGCGGATGTATTGAATATACAAGTAGAGCATCTAAAAGAATTAACCAGCAGTAGCTGGCATGAAAGAACCTTACACGCCATTAGAAAATGCCGTACCAAAGCGCTTGGCGGACATTTAGATTGGTGTAAAGCCTGTAACAAATTACATTTACAATTCAACTCCTGTCGTAATAGGCATTGTACCACTTGCCAAGGACATAAACAACAACAATGGATTCAAGCTAGAACCAAAGAGCTATTACCGGTGCCCTATTTTCATGTCGTGTTTACCTTACCCGATACTCTAAATCCAGTAGCTGTTCAATATCCTAAACAGATCTATAAAATGCTATTTGATGCCGCCTGGGAAACTTTGACTGCTTTTGGTGATAACCCCAAACATCTTGGTGCTAAAATGGGAATGATAGCCGTATTACATACTTGGGGGCAAAATCTGAGTTTACACCCACATTTGCATTGTATTGTTCCCAAAGGAGGTGTTACTAAAGCAGGATATTGGAAAAAAGGGAACTACAAAGACGATTTCCTATTCAGTGTAAAGGCAATAAGTATAAAATTTAGAGGTGTCTTTGTGGCTAAACTACGAAAAGTAATTCCAGATGTAGACCAATCATTATATGATGATTTGTTTAAAAATAAATGGGTTGTTTATGCAAAGTCTCCCTTTGGAAAACCAGAAAATGTAATAGAATATTTAGGGAGATATACTCATAAAATAGTCATTAGTAATCACCGAATAATAGCTATTAATAAAGAAGAGAAAACAGTGACTTTTCGTATCAAAGACTATCGTAAAAATGGACGAAAAACCATCCTAACTTTAAAGATTAAAGAGTTTATTCGACGGTTTCAATTACATATTCTACCCAAAGGATTTACCAGAATTAGACATTATGGAATTTTAAGTAGTAGTTGGAAAAAATTAAAGTTACCAAGATTACAATTGCTATTAGCAGATAAAGAGCTAGATACTATTGACCTATTTATCCCTACTGAGAAAAGTGTACACAGATGTTGCCCGAGTTGTAAAAAAGCAAGCTTAATTACATTGCTAACTTTTGACTCTAGAGGACCTCCTAAAAATTATAAACAGTTGGCTAATCAGAAAATTCAAAAATACATGACTTAAAAAATGACACTAAAAAGTGTCCTAGACAATTAATGCCTATACTTAAGAAAAAACCAAATAAACAAGCAGATTAAGCTATGAATTTTACAATCAGAAAGAAAAAGTAGCAATTTTAAACTAAGATATATAAAAATAGCTAAAATTCTCTTAGAAAATAACGAATCTTCACTTACAAAAACAGCATAAACTTATCGTTTTACCCCTTACTGTCAACGGATCAGTCAACAGGGCATATAGCGTTAGCCTATCGGCACGCCATATACTTAGTTATTACCACACGTTTTTATTTCAACCTATATTCAACTGTTACATTTATTTTTCCAATTTTATTTATAGGAATTAATGTAATTCCAGCTTTCTTAATTCTTTCGCTTTTTTGAGGTTCAAATTCAGCTTTTGTATAGATTTCATTTTCTATTTCAATTTCAGATTTGCCAACTATTTTTTTACCAATGATATCTGTTGTCATAAAAGTATATTCATTCTCCCTTTTCAATTTTGCATTTTCAGTGTAAGCTTTGAATGATATTTTCCGAAATAAAAATTCAGAGAGTAAAATAGTTTTTACAAAGAAAAGCAGAAATATTTGAGCATTCAATCCAATAGATACTGTTCCCCATCTCATTGAAAAATGAATATTTAGAAATTGAGATAAATCTAATTTAAAAGTTTCAGTTTCAAAAAATGGAATTTGAGCAATAATCCAAATAACTGCTAAAAAATAAAAATTCGATTTTTTGAAGAAAAATAAAATAGCAGAAATAATACCGATTAGACTAATAATTATTGTCGGATTTAATAAATTATTCAGGTTGTTAATAATTGTTATGAAGCTTGTAAATAGAACAAAGATGTAAAAGCTTGTCAATATTTTCATAGTTGGGTTTTAATGTGTGGGTAGAGTAGAGCCTGATAGCTATCTCTATATTTTTGTTTTACTTGTTTTACCAAATATACAAAACAAAATAGCTATCAGTGCCCCCTTCATCAAACCGTACATGAAGTTTTCCCTCATACGGCTTACCGAATAGAGTTCTTCATTCCGCTTTCGAGAGTGTCTTTAAGCGAGCATACTTTTCTATGTCTAGAAGATTATACAATCTAACTAATGTCTCATAGGGACGCTGGCGAAGCTTCCGATGTGCTTTTCGACCTTTTCTTTTCATCCATTTAAACAGTTGGTAATCCAATTGTTTCTTTATAACCTTGATCGTTTCCCAAATATGGGTCGTTTTACTTATTTTAGAGGTGTCTTTGTGGCTAAACTACGAAAAGTAATTCCAGATGTAGACCAATCATTATATGATGATTTGTTTAAAAATAAATGGATTGTTTACGCAAAGCCTCCCTTTGGAAAACCAGAAAATGTAATAGAATATTTAGGAAGATATACTCATAAAATAGCCATTAGTAATCACCGAATAATAGCTATTAATAAAGAAGAGAAAACAGTGACTTTTCGTATCAAAGACTATCGTAAAAACGGACAAAAAACCATCCTAAATTTAAAGATTAAAGAGTTTATTCGACGGTTTCAATTTCATATTCTACCCAAAGGGTTTACCAAAATTAGACATTATGGAATTTTAAGTAGTAATTGGAAAAAAGAAAAGTTACCAAGATTACAATTGCTATTAGCAGATAAAGAGCTAGATACTATTGACCTATTTATCCCTACTGAGAAAAGTGTACACAGATGTTGCCCGAGTTGTAAAAAAGCAAGCTTAATTACATTGCTAACTTTTGACTCTAGAGGACCTCCAAAAAACTATCTAAAAATAGCTAAACATAAAATTAAAAAATACATGACTTAAAAAAATGACACTAAAAAGTGTCCTAGACAATTAATGCCTATATTTAAGAAAAAACCAAATAAACAAGCAGATTAAGCTATGAATTTTACAATCAGAAAGAAAAAGTAGCAAATTATAAACTAAGACATATAAAAATATCTAAAATTCTCTTAGAAAATAACGAATCTTCACTTACAAAAACAGCATAAACTTATCGTTTTACCCCTTACTGTCAACGGATCAGTCCACAGGGCATATAGCGTTAGCCTATCGGCACGCCATATGCTTAGTTATTGTAAGCAGTTCTATATTTTTTTAATTTTATTCAATCCTATTTCTATGTTTTTCAGAATTATATATATGTTTATTATAATCCTTTTTATCAATAAATTTATTTACTTTTTTATTAAAATCAATTTTAAAGATTCCGTGATCAGATTCAGCCACTTTTAATTCATAAGCATTATTTAATTCAATTTTTTTGTTTTCAATATTTCCAACACTCAAAGTTGCCAATTTATGAAACACAGTGTCATTTTTGATAAAATAAAAATAAATAACATCTTTTCTTGTAATTGTACTTTTACTCGCTCTTGGTCTTAATTTTTCAACTATTCCAAATGTGATTAAAGGATTTTTATTTAATTTTTCTTTCCTCTTGTTTGCAACAAAGAATAGAATAGAGGAAAGAATTATAATTAATATTCCTCCAATTAACGCACTTTTCTTTCCGTCAGATAATTTATTATAAAATTCCATTTAGTGTACTTTTCAATTCTAATTTTTAGTGCAACAGAGTAATTGCTTACAACTAGTGTATATGCACAATTGCGCATATCTACCTTTCAAATATAAGTAAATAGGGCTGAGATTAAAATTATTTTTAGGGTTGATTGTATATCTAGGTTTAAGTTTAACATCTAATTACTAAAATTTCATTGATTTCCCCTGTGTTTATACTTCTATATGAAATAAACATGAATATCATCCCAAAGAATTTATCATGTTAAAAGATAATAATATGTTTACAAATAACCGTTTTATAAACACTTATTGTAATTTACTTACCACAATTATGTCAAAGAACTTTTCCGCTTTTAAGGTGTCGGAGAACCTACTCTTTATTTATAATTTGTTTACTAAACCTTGGACATAAAAAAACACCTTGAAAAAGGTGTTTGTGGTAAGTATATTATATGTTTTTTATTCCTTATGTGCCCAACAAATCATATAGCGTTAGCCTATCGGCACTCCATATGTTTAGTGGTACGTTCGTATTTTGTTTATTGCCAAGGTCCGTTTGTTGTTACATTTATTATTTCACCATTATTATTTATTCTATACAGACCTCCTGCACCAGCTAACCATAAATTTTCCTTTTTATCTTTCATCATTCCCATTATTGATATTGGTATATTATAGTTCTTGAATTCTTTTCCATCAAACCTATATACTCCATTTGCTATTGTGCTAATCCATATATTATCTGATTTATCTTTGTAAATTCCATAGACATCATCATTATTAAACCCTTCTAATTCTGGAAATACATTCATAAATTTTCCGTCATACATGTTGATTCCTCCTTTCCCTATTCGTTTTTTTAGGTTAGGATTATCTTTTTCAGCTACTCTGGTTCCAAACCAAATATTACCGTCTTTATCAAATTCAATTTCGGTTACATTGTTTGAGTGTAGTCCATCTTTTTTTAAAAAATGAGTAAACGATTTCCCATCGTACTTACAAGCACCATAACCGCCTCGAGCAAACCAAATATTTCCTTGTGGATCTTCATTTATTTCAGTTACCCAATCTTTGGTGTCTTCATTAATTTTGGTATCTACTTTGGGATAAGGAATCGGGAAATGAGTAAATGTTTCCCCGTCAAATCTATATACACCGCCCCAAGTTCCTATCCAGAAACCACCTTTACTGTCAATGAAAAATTGACTAATCAGATTACTGTTAAAATCATTTTCTCTGACAGTGAAATTAGTAAATTTCAGCCCATCATATTTTGAGATTCCATCACCTGTGCTAAACCACAAAACTCCATCAATATCTTCCTTTACACTGGTGACTCTATTTGATGGCAATCCATCTTCTTTCGTATAATATCTTAATCTATCTCCGTCATATTTTGCAATTCCTTTCTCAAGAGTTCCAAACCATAAATTACTTTTAGAATCTTCATATATACCTATTACATATTTTCCAATTTGAACAGCGTTATTCTGTTCGTCAATATTTTCAATTTTGATGGTCTTTGATTTCGTTTCTTGTGAGTTGCAAGAAATCACTAAAAAAGATGCTAGTATTAGGTAAATATATTTCATTTTCAGATTCCTGTTATATGACGCAATAGAGTAGAGCCTGATAGCTATCTCTATATTTTTGTATTACTGGTTTTACCAAATATACAAAAACAAAATAGCTGTCAGGCACCCTTGCTGTCAACGGATCAGTCAACAGGGTATATAGCGATGGCCTATCAGCACGCCATATGGTTAGTTATTGTGAAACGTTTTATTCATCAAACAATCCTCGAGCTTTAAAAACTCCATTTTTCTTTTTATTAAATAACTCTTCAATACTCTCTCCATCTAATCCTTTCCAGATTCCGCCTTTGTTAATTATCAGAGAGTCAAATTGATATTTTTGATGATAGTATTCTTTCCCATTCTTATCTCTAGAAATGTATAAAATAACATTCTCGTAATCTTCAAACTTGGGTCTTCCGTAATGGTCATAGGCTACAAATTCAACAGTATCTTTTTTCAAATTGTTGAAAATATTTTTCAATACTTTATACTTGACTTTAAAACCTAAATCCATTGAAATAGTAATATGTTTAATTGTGTCGCCAGTGATAGAATCAATTTCGATTCTAGTATTATTTTCATCTGGATCAAATTCCGTTAAAGATATCTTCTTTCCAATAAACGCATAAAGATTAACAGAATCATTTTTCATTTTAAATTCTGACTCCCTAACAACTTTAGTTGATTTACAACTAATCAGTATTATTAAAATTCCCAAAATTGAAAGGATGCGATTCATTGTTACAAATGTTTTACAACTATTGAATATGTGTAATTGCGCATATTTACCTTTCAAATATAGGGAAATATAAGTATTCGTATATTTTCCACTTACCACAATTATGTCAAAGACATTTTCCGCTTTTAAGGTGTCGGAGAACCTACTCTTATTTTATCATTCGTTCACTAAATTTTGGGCATAAAAAAACACCTCGTAAAAGGTGCTTTGTGGTAAGTATGTTTAATAAAAAGAATGTCATTTTCAACAATTCCTTTCTACTACTTTATGTAAATATTAAATATTTTAAGTAAAATATTTAATTGATTACTTCTACATTGTAAGCATTCATTCCTTTCTGTCCTCTTTCAGTTTCAAACTGTACCTTATCGTTTTCTTTAATGTCATCAATTAAACCTGTATTATGAACAAAAATATCTTGTCCTGATTCTGATTGTGTAATAAACCCAAATCCTTTTGAGCTATTGAAAAATTTTACTGTGCCTTCTTGCATCTGTTTTAAATTTAAAATTATTAAATATTATATAAGTTTAAGAAGAACAATCATATATATTATTGTAAAAAAAAGTCACAAAATACCGGTGATTTATGTACACTTAAAAAAAAAGATTTATTGAAATAAAAACAGAAATGAAGAGTAAAACTCGAAAAACTAATTGATATATACTACCTTAAAATTGAAATGTGTTCCACTTGAACAGTGCAAATGTACATAATTTTTATTAAAGTCTATAACTTGGTTTAAAATTAAAGAATTATCTTTCCACTTACCGCAATTATGTTTAAGAACGTTTCCGTTTTTGAGGTATCAGAGAACCTACTCTTATTTTATAATTCGTTTACTAAATTTTGGGCATAAAAAAACACCTTGAAAAAAGTGCTTTGTGGTAAGTTTTCTTATATGTTTTATTCCTTAATGTGTCCAACAAGGCATATAGCATTAGCCCACCGGCACGACATATGCTTAGTTATTATCTGTTAGCTTTTTTTAACGGAGTATTTCAGTCAAATACACAATTCCAAAAATCCATGCTAAATACATTATGGTATATGCAAACGAATAAACGACTGAAATTCCGATGTCTTCTTTAGTCTCTTTTGATTTTGAAAAAACAAATTTTAAAGCGCGAAAAAACACCCAATAAAGCATTGCTAAAATAATGAAAATTGAAATCCAAAAAAATACTTCTAACAAAATCAGAAGCACAAATATCAAGATTGTCATTCCAATCCAAAGCAAAACCGACATTATAAGCCCTCCTATTCCGTCTCCAAAATCAATACTTGGTAAATCAGACGCAGTTCCAGATTGAGCAATTAAATCACCTGTTTTAAATTCTCTAAATTTTGGGAAATTGTCTGTCAATCCAATTCCTTTGTAAAGACCGTAAGTCATAAACAGAAAAAGTACTATTCCGATTACGGATAGTGACAAATATAAATTCGATGTTACTGTTCGGTTATAGTTTTCACCATTCAGAAAAACAGTCAAAATTGTTATTCCAATTACGAGTAATGAAACTATAAAAACTGATTTTCCTTTTAAGTATGTTTGTTTTGCTTTCAATTGGTTTCTTCTGATTATGGCTATCGTTCTTTGTATCTTACTTTTTTAATACGTTTTACATATTACTATACTCTTTGTTTATTTTTTTGACAAGCTCAATCATTGCCTCAAACAACTCTAGTTCAATTGTGTAAGACTGAAATAATATTGATAATTCATTTTGTTTCTTTACTTTTTTATAATTGATTGCAGGTGAAATATCTGCTGAGTTTTTTATCCGATCTTTTAGTAGTGCTACTTCATTTAATCCGCTCAAATAGTCTTTAAAACCCGCTTCTTTACACTTGATTTCAATTGTTTTTTTTGAGAAAAGTTTTCCGAATATCCCACTTTCGTAAATTGAAAAACTTGGGATGAAATTTTCTGTTTTATACTTACAGAATATGGAGTATCTATTTTGAACAGCAGTATTTCCAGAAAAGTATGATGGTTTATCAGATGTCCCTTCTAACAATTCGCAAATCGCCATTATATTATAATCGTTTGTTTGCTGTTTTAATTTATATTTTGAAAAATTCAAATTTCGAATATCATAAGTTAAGTCAAATTTTCCTTGATTACTAGATAGTACACAGTCTGTTCTTTGTGCTATTCTACCCATTTTTTCGTTAAGCAAATTTATTGTCATTGCAATTTATTTTTTAGATTATGTAGAACTAATCCTCGTACCTCGAAACCTTTCTTCAACAAGATAAAAATACATTAATTTTATGACTACTAATTTTTTAGTTCAAGACAAAAATCTTCAAATCTATTTTCAATGTCAAATCGAACCCCAATTATGATTGATTTATAGATATTTTACCAACGCATCGTTGGTTTTGTCATGTACTTAATATTAGATATTAAAAAAAAATACTATATTGGATATTCCTAAAGAAGGTAAAATCAAAGGAAAAATTTTCTCTTCTGTTTTCAAATAACAGGCATATTTACCGTTTCCCCCTTATTAAAGTACAGATCAGTCAACAGGGTATATAGCGATGGCCTATCAGCACGCCATATGCTTAGTTATTAACTACAGTTATTTATCCATATATATTTTAATCAAATTAGCTGCTTTTTTTTGACCTCGCTCCTTGGCTAAATCATATGCATTCTTATTTTCTTTATTCTTTAAAGTTAGGTCTGCCCCATTATCAATTAGAAGTTGAATAATATCCAAATATCCTCTTTTTGAGGCTTCACCAAGAGAAAAATCACCATCTTTATCTTTATTATTTACATTTGCTCCTTTCTCAATTAAATATTTTGATATTTCGTAATGACCTTTCGAAGCAGCATGTTCAAGAGGAGTGGCTCCGTCCATTGCTTTAATATCTATTTCGGCTCCATTATCTGCTAAATATTTGACAATTTCCAAATGACCATTTCTTGATGCAATCCTTATTGGTGTAAAATCTCGAAATCCCTTAAAATTAACATTAGCTCCATTTTCGACAAGCTTCTACTATACCTATCTCTTCTGAACTAGATAGTATTTCCAACTTCTGAGCTAAACTCCATTTCTTGTATTTCATATCTCAAATATATTAGTTTGAAATTTAAAAGAACACTCCGAACTTATTGGGGGCTAAATTAACAGCCTAGCTTATCGCAATTATCCTTTTCGCAAAAACCCAACGATACGAAAAAACCGCTAGGATTCTTAGTAATAAAAAACCGTTGAAGACATCTTCAACGGTTCTGTTATTTTATAAGTATTCGTTAGAATTGATATCCTAAAGAAAACTGGAAAACTCCATTTTTCATTTCAGGAGATTCTTGCATATTCAAAAGTCCCAATGTATAACGTGATTGCACAAACAATCCATTATCAAATTGGTAACCAAAACCTAAATTAGCACCTACATCATAGCTATCAATTTTAGTATCTTCAATGATAAAACTAGAACCCTTAATTTCATCGTCGACCAAAAAAGAAACTTCAGGACCAGCCTCTACAAAAAATCCTTTTACTAAGTAATATTTCGCCATTACCGGTACGGAGATATAATCTGCACTAAACGTCGCTTCTTGCGCAGAACCTGACGAAAACATATCATTTTTAATAGTAGCCCCACGTTGGGTATACAGAATTTCTGGTTGTATAGAAAAAGAATCGGATAATTTTGCTTCCAGAGTTATTCCCCCATGAAAACCTAAACGAGAATTAAAATCTAGGCCTTCTGTTTCCGAGTCATCGATATGAACAAATGCTACGTTCAATCCTGATTTCACTCCAAATTTAATACTTTGTGCTTTTGTTACTGCAAATGCAACCATACATACGATTGCTAATACTGTTTTTTTCATATTAGTAGTTTTTAGTTTTCAGGAGTTCATTAACCAACTACTATGCCAAAAAATGATAAAAAATAAAATTATTAAAAAAACGAACTACCGAACTAACCGTAATTATCCTTTGTGTAAAAACATGACAATACACAACCAAAACAAGGCCGTACATAGGTGAGATTCCTATGGTATAAAGCGAATTAAAACACTGAAAACCATACGCCTATTTTGATTTGAAAAAGTGTGAAAAATACAATTCATAGAGATGCTGTCTCAGTGATGGATTAAGATATTTCATAAATGTACCACAAAGCACTTTGTACGTTATTTTTTTTCAAAATTTAATAAACCAAGTATGCATAAAAGGTAGTTAAAAAACTAACCATTAACTTGTTTTGACCCCTATAAAACAAGAGTAATCTTTTAAATTTCGATTATTAATTAAGCTACTGTTTTTTGCATTAAAATTAAGCGTTTGTCTTGGTTCCATTTTTCCATAGGAGTTATTCTTCCTAATAGCCCATGGTGCCTTGTGTTGTTATAGAAAATCACGTACCTTTTTAGTATTTGTTCTATTTCTCCGAAAGTTCTATACTCAAATCGTTGAAAGACTTCTTTTTTCAGTATTCCATGATACGCTTCTACATGTGCATTTTCTTCTGGTGTAGCTACATGAGTAAACTCCTGGCTCACACCTATTAATTCTAAGTACTCACGAACACTTTTAGCTATAAATTGACTTCCATTATCACTTCTAATAACAATGTTTTCAGGATATTGGTATTGTTTAAGCATAAGGGAAAGGAGTGTTATTACTTGTTGTTGTTTTATAGAAAAAGAAAAATAGTCTTTTAAGATTCTACGAGTATGTACATCAATTATCGAGAGTAAATAAGCATTTTTACCTACACTAGGAATCCATACCATCTTTATATCCATTTCTAAACACTCCATTGGACGTGAGGTGATTACTTTTCTATATTTCACAAACTTCCGACCAGAACCACTTCTGTTTATTCTGTGTTCTAATTTCAACATATTAGCTTGTTTCATTATTCGATACAGCTTTTTATGATTTATCATATAACCTTCTTTCTTTAAATAAGAACACATTAATCGATATCCACAGTCTATAAATTCATGACTTAAAATATTTTTAATTGAAGTTATAACGTCTGCTTGGTCTACCAGCCCTTTAGTGTTATGATAAGTAAGTTTAGAAGGTTTATTTCCTTTCTTACCACCACTAGGTGCTCTATAATAACTACTCTCTACCATACCAACCATTTTAATGATTTTAGTTTTACTACACTTATGCTTTTTATAAGTTAAGATCTACTAAATCTTTCTTGGATCTGACGTCCCAAACTTTTTTTTTAAAAGTTCTCGTTGCACTTCTAGTTCAATCTCTCTATCGCTAAGTAATTTACGGAGTACTCGATTCTCTTCTTCTGCAGCTCTTAATTCTTTACTCTTAGTCTCATAAGTAACTTTTAAACCTGCTTCTCCTTGGTGGTCAAACTTCTTTCTCCAACTATAAAAAGTACCTGTACTAACTCCATACTTTCGACAAGCTTCTACTATACCTATCTCTTCTGAACTAGATAGTATTTCCAACTTCTGAGCTAAACTCCATTTCTTGTATTTTATATCTCAAATATATTAGTTTGAAATTTAAAAGAACACTCCGAACTTATTGGGGGCTAAATTAGGCTGTTGCTCTCCATAGAGGGAATAATCCGTTTTTACTATACTCTGAAATATCAGAACCTTTTTTTAAAAGATACTTCACTTTTTTTATATTTCCTTTTTCTACAGCTCTATATAACTTTTGAGAGTAACCTAGAGTTGAAATTCCTATGAAGAATAATAACAAGTGTTTTTTCATTTTTCTAATTTTAAATTGTTCTGACTAACTTTTTTATAATGCTTTGAAAACCAGTGGTTAAAGATTCTGGTTTTCGGATGTATTTTTTCTCCTTTTTCCTTCGCAAAACGTTAGCTTAAAGAGATTAATTTTTTTCCGAAATGGAAGGAATTGTAGCTGCCGTTTGTGTAATAAAAGTGCCATGAAATGCGGCTGCAACTTAGCGCGCAAAGGCAGGCATTGGTTTTACCTATTGTGTGTGCCCAGCTTGGGCGTCTTTATTTTATCGCAAGATAAAATATTAATCTAGAGGGGGCAAGTCCCTTATGGGTTGGGGTAACGCCCATAACCATTAGCAAGTCGCAAGGGTGAAATCCGTGAGGATTTATCTGAAGGAAGCGAGACTGCAAAACTCGGTACTGACGAACAGGAATCGTATACAGAGGCTACTACCAATTTAACTTTCTAATGACGCATTAAATTGTTTCTTTTTCTCCATCTTTTTGTTAAAATAGTTGACCATAACTAAGGCTATGCTAAACTATTTTGCCTTAATCTTGAAAAAAATAACTCAATTTAATTTTACGTTATCAAAAAATTAAATTGGTAGTAGTATTTGGATAAGGTAGCACATCATACTAACGTTCAGAAGAAAGAGTATTACCATAAAGTAAAGTTCTGATATAATGAACCGACATATACGAGACCCGTATGTACGGTGGTGTGAGAGGCCCACTCTCTCCTTAACAAGGAGAGCCGTCTACTCGATTATGCGTTCGTTTTTTATTTTTCCCAAGGGCCATTATTGGTGACACTGACAAATGAATTGTTATCATAACGAAATAATCCCATCCAACCACCTAGCCAAAACCGTCCTTCTCTATCTCTATAGAAACATTGTATTGCATTTGTAATAAGTCCGTCTTTTTTATAATAATTTGTAAATGAATTTCCATCGTAACGGTAGACTCCATAATTTTCAGCAGGAAACCATAAATCTCCATTTTTATCTTCATAAATAGTCCAGACTTCATTACCGTCAATAACGCCTTCTACTGTAAAATTGGTGAAAGATTTTCCGTTGAAACGACTTATACCTTTATGGTGTGTTGCAAACCAAATATTTCCATCCTTATCTTCTAGAATACTATTTACCGAGTTGTCGCATAAACCATTTTTTTCTGAAATATTGGTTAAGGATTTTCCGTCGTAGATGTATGCGCCTCCAGAAGTTCCAAACCACATATTCTCTTTACTGTCTTGCATAATAAAGTTTACCATTTTAGCTGTTGAAACTCCTCTTAAAGGGTCTGATTTTGAATCAGGAATGATAAATGGAGTAAACATGTTTCCATCAAATCGACATACACCTTGTAAAGTTCCAATCCAAATTATCCCTTTTCTATCTATTGCAAGACTCCAAACATCATTGTTAACAAGTCCATTTTTTTTTGTGAAATTAGTGAAAGAATTTCCATTATATTTGGTTAAACCGCCATTTGTCCCAAACCAAATATTTCCTTCTTTATCTTCTACAATTCCCCTTACCGCACCACCCCCAAAACCCTCATTAACAGAGAAATACTCAAGAATTACTCCATTATATCTTATAACTCCATCTCCATTGGTTCCAAACCATAGATTTCCACTTTTATCTTGAAATATCTTACGTACAAATCGGCTTATTTGTTTGTTAGTTGAAGGATTCATAAAAGGAATACCATATTCTTGATTAATAGGTTGGGTTGATTTTACCAATGTATTTTTAGAAGAGGTATTTGTCTGAATAGTCTTGTTTTTTGGTGTATTTGTTTTCTTTTGTCCGTTACAAGAAATTATGAGAAATGAAAAAATTAGAACAAAGAATAGCGATGTTTTTGATTGAAACCATTTTATTTTCATACTTACTTAAGTTTTTTTGATAATTCGTTCATTTCTACAATTTGGTTTTCAAATGGCACACTAACGGTTTGGGCTAAGCTTTTATGCCGCTTCTCAAACATAATTCTTTTGCGGTATAAAGTTTAGCTGTGTTATAGCCATTCCTTTCGAGTTAATTTATACCTGCGATCTATGCATTCATCTTCGGGGTTAAAGAATTCACTGCCTCTATTGAAGAATTTTTCAAGTATTTTGACAGATCGTGAATTTTCTACATAAACATCTGCAGTAATTAGGTCTGTATTAAGGTACTTAAATCCAAAATCAATTAATCCCTTAGTGATTTCCGTGCCGTATCCAACTCCCCAGAACTTTTCTCTCAGGCGATAACCTATTTCATCTTCATTTTCATTATTCTTTAAGAATGCACAAAGTCCGATAAACTCATTTTCTGCTTTTAGTTCGATTGCCCAAACCTTTGTGTCTGATGTAGTGGATTCAGTATTAAGGATCTTATTTAAGTGATTATTACTTTGTTTTTTGGTCATTACATCTCTGGGGATAGGACTCATAACATTTGGGTTGCCCATCATATCAAAATAGGCACTTTGATCGCTTTCTTGCAATTGTCTTACAATTAGTCGGTCTGTCTCGAATATCATTGTATTGGGGTTAATTGGCTATAACTAGTATATATGTGCAATTGCGCATATTTACCTTTCAAATATAGGGAAATATATGTACTAGTATATTTTCCACTTCTTACAATTATGTCAAATAACCTTTCGGTTTTGAGGACCTGAAAACCTACTATTAATTTATAATTCGCTTACTAAACCTTAAACATAAAAAAACACCTCGGAAAAGGTGCTTTGTGGTAAGTGTATTCTTTTGTGCACAAAAATGATATAGCGCTAGCTTAGTTATTGTAAATAGTTTTTATTCCATAATCCATTTAACTAATTCACTTTTATCTATTATAGACCAACTATGCGGGTGTCTATCTCCGTTTGCTCGATAACCTTTATTTTCTGTTGGTATATATGCTACTTGATTAAATCCTGATTCTTTTAAGCTTTCAGAAAGTTTTTTAATATAACAGGCGTTCATTTGATCATAATCAGCCTTTCTATTCTCCTTCCACCACATTATATCAGGCTCTGTATAAAGTCGTATTTTTACATTTCTCAAGCTTTTTAAATTGTCAATATTATTCGTTTTTGAAGTGTATATTGAATGTTCCTCATATTTTGTAATATCGTCACTTGGATTCCCTAATTGCTTTCCTAAAGTTTCAATTATCCAGGTGCTTTCTTGAACTGATATTTCTGAAAAATTTCGTGCTAAATTCTTTTCAGAGCTTCTATAAAGTGCCTCTAGGTCAATGGGCGAATCTGCAATAAAGACACCTTTAGGTTCTAATCTAAAATTCTTATTTTCAATTAGAAATGAACTAATTAATAAAGTCACGTTTCCTCCACTCGAAAACCCACCAATATAGACGTCATTTATAGGTAGTTTATTTTCAAGAAATATGTTTTGTAATTGTTCTGCAAGTTGGTGTTTTTCATGTTTTTCAAGCCACAATTTTCGATTGTAATTCATATAAATTACTGCAATACTATTTCTCTTTGCGATCTCAAATATTTTAAATTCCCGCTTAATATCTTTAGGTTTTTCCGGAAAACCTCCGAAAAGTACTAAAACCTTTTTTATGTTTTCAGTCGGTTTGCTTAATTCGTAATTGTCGGTCGTTTTTTCTTGATATTCATAGTTTAAGGATCTCATCGTTCTTTCTCTTTTTACGTTTTTGCAAGAAATAAAAACTATAAGTATCAATAAAATTCCTAAAAGTTTGTTCATTTGTAAAATTGTTTAGTAATATAGAGCCGGATAGCCATCTCTATATTTTTGTGGTCGTTCGATTTTTCAAATATATAAAAAAAGAGTTCTCAAGGATTTTTCAACTTACCACTATTATGTCAATGAACTTTTTTCAATTTTTAGAACCTGAAAAACAACAAGTTATTTTACTAAGAATTACAAAAAACATCAAACATAACAATAACTACCGCGTAAACACACCCGAAATTATTTTCACTATAACTGTTAAGAATACGTTAAACTCAGTAACAAATCAATTGTAAGAGACGTCTATCTAGTGTCAAATAAATTAAAAAGAATAGATGAAAAAATTAATACTAGGGATGTTAACGATGGTAAATCTGTGTTTGTATGCACAAATGCCCAAAGAGAATTTACCGAAACCAGGAATTGTATATGGAAAAGTCATAGATCAGGTAAATAATGAACCTTTACCATACGTAAATATAATTATCAAAACTAGTGCGAAAGAAATTATAACAGGTGGTATTACCAATGATAATGGTTCATTTACTGTAAAAGATATACCTGAAGGCAATATCATTGTTGAAGTTCAATTTATAGGATATAAAACATTTAAAAAGCCTTTAAAAATTATAGGAAAAAGAAGAAAAATAAACTTAGGCACCATTGGGTTACAGGAAGACGCTACTACTTTAGATGTAGTTGAAATAAGAGCAGAAACGTCTACCGTTACACAAAAGGTCGATAGAAAAGTGATCAATGTAGGTAAAGATTTAACTTCTGCAGGTGCCACAGCCTCTGAATTATTAAACAACGTACAGTCAGTAAGCGTTGATAGTCAAACAGGGAATATCAGTTTACGTGGTAACGAAAATGTTCGTGTATTAGTAGACGGGAAACCAACAAATATTCCCGCGTCACAATTATTAAAACAACTACCTTCTACATCTATTAAAAGTGTAGAACTAATCACAAACCCGTCTGCAAAATACAACCCAGAAGGCATGAGTGGTATAATCAATATCATCTTAAATAAAAATGCAAATATGGGCTTTAATGGTTCTATGAATTCAGGTATTGAAGCAGGACACTATGTTCGATACAATGCTTCTACCAATATGAACTATAAAACAGGAAAAGTGAATTTTTTTGGTAATTATGGGTTTAATGGTGGCGATCGATATAACTTTGGTTTTGTTAATCGTACAGGTGTAAATTACCAAGACTTTATTTTTATAAATGATAATCAATCTCATTTATTAAAATTGGGGGCTGATATATATTTAGACGATAAGAATACCTTATCATTTTACACAACACAAAACTGGTTTGATAGTAATGCTAACGGTAGGGTTCATATTTCCGATAATACAGGTGTGCTAACTAGTAATGCGCCTAATGAGCAAATTTCTGAAAGTAAAAATCAAACCTACAATATTAACTATAAACATGATTTTGCTAAAAAAGATCATAATATTGAATTTGAAGTTACTTACTCTGAAAATGATTCACCACAAATTCTTAATAATAGTGATCTTATAAATCCTAATGATGGTACTTTAAACTATTTCAACCACATTTCCAATGATAGAAATAATACCTTAGTAAACTTAGATTATACCAATCCTATATCAAAAAACGGAAAATTAGAGTTAGGTTTAGAATACCGTGAAAACAATACCGATAATACAAACATTACCAACCAAACAGGGTTTACTAACTCATCATTTACCTACGATAGGAAAATATATTCGGGGTACATAAACTATGGTCATAAATTTGGAAAAGTGACCATGCAATTAGGAGCTCGTTTAGAACAATACGATATTATTGGGGTATTCAATAGAGAAACCTTACCAAGTGCTACCGTGACTGATGATATTTTTACTGTATATCCTTCTGCTTTTTTCACATATAATCCATCAGATAAAAATCAGTTTCAATTGAGTTATAGTAAAAGAGTTGACAGACCCAATATTCAACAAGTAAATCCCATTCGAGAATGGAGTACTCCATTAATCACTTCCGTAGGAAATGCCGATTTACTTCCTCAATTTACAAATTCTATAGAATTTAACTACACTAGGAAAATTAAAGGAGGGTCAATTACTTTAGGAAGTTTTTACCGAAATATTAACGATGTAATATCGAGAGTTACTTACAAAGACCCTAACGACCCAAGTAATGTAAAACAGCTATTAACATTCCAAAACTTTGAAAACACTGATGCCTATGGGTTAGAACTATCGGTTAATTACAAAATAGCAAAATGGTGGCGAACTAACACCAGTATGGATTTCTATTCTCAAACACAATTCGGAATAACCGATCTAAGCAGTGATAATGCTCCTAGAATTGAAGTTAAAAACGAAGTGTTTAATGCCAGAATTAGCAACAGTTTTACTGTTTCTGAAAAACTCCGTTTACAATTATTTGCCATGTATAGAGGTGCTAATGAAGATATCCAATGGAAGGTTGATCCGATGGCAATGGTGAATTTAGGAGCAAACTATAGTGTATTAAAAGGAAAAGGAAATATTACTTTTAGAGTTAACGATATTTTCAATACCATGAAGTTTCAATTTAATGCAGATAATCCTTTTGCTCAAAATGGTCGTTTCAAATGGGAAAGTAGAACCACTTATCTCGGATTTAACTACAGATTTGGCGGAGGTAAAAATAAGGCTAAATCACGTAGACAAAGAGATAGTAATGAAAAGCAAAGTGGCGGTGGATTCATGTAAAATTATTTTTTTTTAACACTTAAGCTTCAGATATTTATTTATCTGAAGTTTTTTTTTTATCATTGCATTGTGTTTATGTTAATACAATGTAAACGCAGGCTATATTTATTACTCTCTCTATTTCATTATAAACGCGATCTGGTATCTTATGATATCGGACATGTATAACTATACCCCTTGCTAATCAACGAAAATGAAAAAATTATTACTAATCCTTTTATGTATAAATACATCGGAATTTTTTTCTCAAAAAAAATTACATGGAGAACTATCCGGAATTGTATTTGAAGAAAATAACAACTCCCCTATTCCTTATGCTTCTGTAGTTTGTAAAACTTTAGAGCATAAAATACTTACGGGAACTATCACGGACAAAGAGGGAAAGTTTATCATAAAAAAAATTCCTTTGAGTACGTTCTATCTTGAAATTCAGTTTATGGGTTTTTCCAAGCTAAAAAAAGAAGTAACACTGAGCAAATCCAACCCTAAACTAAATCTTAAAAAATTATATTTACAAGAAGTCTCCAACCGTTTAAACGACGTTGAAATAACCGCAGAAGAGAGTAGTATCATCCATCGAGTGGATAGAAAAATCATCAATGTAGGAAAAGACTTAATGGCTACTGGGAGTAATTCTTTACAACTACTTCACAACCTGCCTTCTGTAAATGTCGACTTTCAAACTGGTACAATTAGTTTAAGAGGAAATGAAAATGTTAGTGTTTTAATTAACGGAAAACCTTCTAACATGGATACTGCAAAATTATTAAAGCAAACACCAACTTCATTAATCAAACAAATCGAAATTATCACAACACCTTCTGCAAAATACAATCCAGAAGGAATGAGTGGTATTATCAACTTTATTTTAAAGAAAAATACAGAAGTCGGTTTCAATGGAAACGTATCATTAGGTCTTGAACACAGTATGAATACAAGAACAGACGGTTCTTTTAGCATGAATTACAATACGGGTAACGCAAACTTTTATGCTAATTACAGCACCAATTTTGGTGATCTTGTAACTATTCAACAACTAAATAGAACGGATAAAAGTTTAAGGCAGTATTTTAATTTTTTACACGATTATACAGACCACTCACTAAAAATAGGGACTGATATCTATATTGACAAAAAGAATACGCTATCATTTTACACCTCTCAAAATACCAGTAACTCAACTTTACTAACTGACGCAAGCACGCAAACGGAAAACAGTCGCTTAGATACGCCAAACTTATCAGACTACAATGAATCAGAACAAGTATACAATACTGATTACAAACTACTTCTAGATGATAAAGGCGAAAGTATTGAACTCGAAATTAATTATAGTATTCATAAAAACCCTGAAGAATCAGCAAACAAGCTCCTTCAAGACGTAAACGACCAACTATTGAATTACACCAACACCATAACAGATACTAGAAAATTATGGTTGATTAATCTGGATTATGAAAACATTATTTTTGAAGATATTGAACTCGAACTTGGACTAGAGTATCGTTCTCAAACTTCATTCAGTACCATCCTAACCGATCAATTCATTGAAGCAGGATTTCCACCAAATATCCAAGCCAAAGGAAATACAACCTTTAACTACGATAGGGCTATGTATTCTAGCTACATCAATTTGAATAAAGATTATAAAAAAATCGCTATGCAAGCTGGGTTAAGGTTTGAGCAATACACAGTAGATGGTGTTTTCTCTAATACGGAGCAACCTGAAATTTTAAACTACTCAGATAAAATTTTCAGCGTATACCCTTCTGCATTTATAACCTATAACATTTCTGATAAGAACAGTTTACAATTTGCATATAGCAGACGGGTAGATAGACCCTCTCTATTCCAAGTAACTCCCATACAAGAATGGGTATCACCGTTAACCACCTCTGAAGGAAATCAAAATCTAGTACCTCAATTCACCAACTCAATTGAATTAAACTATTCTAGATCTGGAAAAAAAACCAACCTTAGTTTTGGAACATTTTATCGTAAAATTTCCAATAAAATTGGTAGGACCATCCAAAAAGACATTGCCAATCCTGACAAACAAATTATCTCCTATGGCAATTATACAACTGCCAATAGTTACGGAGTTGAATGTTCTGGAAGTCATAAAATATTTTCATGGTGGAAAATAAGGCCTGCAATAGAAACCTATATTCAAGATTCTCAAGGCATTATTAATGAACAAGTAGAAATAGTAAAAAACACATTGTTTAGAGCGAGTATAGGTAATAATTTTAAGGTTGGTAAAAAACTAAGAGCTCAACTAAGAGCTATTTATAGAGGCAAAAGTGAAAATATTCAATTTGAAGTACAACCTTATACCATAATAAACATCGGAGTAAGTTTAACCATTTTAGACGAACAAGGCACTATAACATTGCGTGGTACGGATGTTTTTAATGGGCTTAATTATGAGTATTTTGCCGAAAACCCTTTTCCTCAAGAAGGAAAATATATTTTAGAATACGATTCTGTTTATCTCGGCTTTAGTTATAGCTTTGGAAGTTCAAAAAATAAATCGCGAGATCGTAAACAAAGAGACCTTAACGAAACTAACGGAGGTTTATTCTAAAAAAAGCCCGAAGTGATAGTCACTTCGGGCTTTTTATATTGTATTACTTGAAACGAATGTTTACCATCGAATTACTACAGATCCCCACGTAAATCCACTACCAAAAGCAGCTAAAACCACAAGGTCACCTTCATTTATTTTGCCTTTCTCCCAAGCTTCTGTTAAAGCAATAATGACAGATGCAGCCGTTGTATTTCCATATTTTTGAATATTATTATACACGCGATCATCTGATAATTGAAATTTTTTCTGAATGAACTGTGCTATTCGTAAATTCGCCTGATGCGGAATTAACATATTAATATCTTCTTTCTGTAAGTTATTGGCTTCTAAACCTTCAACAATAGCCTCAGAAAAACGAACAACAGCATGCTTAAATACAAACTGACCATTCATATATGGATAATAAGAAACATCTTCTGGGTCATTGGCTTCTAGAATTTCCGGAACCCAACGTCCTGTTGAGGGACCTTCTAACGCTAACTCTTTGGCATGCTTACCTTCAGAATGTAAATGAGAAGATAAAATACCTTTACCCTCTTCTTCAGAGCGAGATAAAACTGCTGCTCCTGCACCATCACCAAAAATGACAGTCACTCCTCTACCCCTAGTTGATCTCTCTAAACCTCCAGAGTGGTTTTCAGCACCGATCACCAAAATGTTTTTATACATTCCTGTTTTAATGAATTGATCTGCAACTGAAAGTGAGTAAATAAAACCAGAGCACTGATTACGAATATCCAATGCACCAATAGTAGGCATATCTAACATATCTTGTACTCGAACTCCACCTCCAGGAAAATACATATCAGGGCTTAGTGTTGCAAAAATGATGAAATCAATATCATCTTTGGTTAAACCAGCTCTTTTAATCGCTATTTCCGCTGCTTTCGCTCCCATTGAAGAGGTGGTTTCTCCTGTTTTAGGGTCTATCCAACGACGCTCTTTAATACCAGTTCGCTCTTGTATCCATTCATCACTCGTTTCCATCCACTGGGTTAAATCGTCATTAGTAACCACGTTATCAGGCACAAAATACCCTAATCCTGTAATTTTTGAACTATACATAGTTTTTTATGTTAATTTTTAGTTGTATGCAAATTTTCAGCTACCAAAAATACTAATTTAAAACTAAAGGAAAGAACCCTAAATAAAACTAGTATATGTCAAATTGTCATTTAACTACATTTGGTACTTTTTTTGAAAGATGATTTGCATTAAAAAAACATAAACTTAAATATTTATATTATGAGTAAAGGAAATATTAATGTATCAGTAGAGAATATTTTTCCCCTGATTAAAAAGTTCTTGTATTCTGATCACGAAATATTTTTACGTGAGCTTATTTCAAACGCTACAGATGCAAGTACGAAATTGAATCATTTAATTTCTATTGGTGAGGCTAATGTTGATTATGAAAACGCTCAAATAGAAGTAAAAATAGATAAAGACAATAAGACATTAGCTATTAAAGATCATGGGTTAGGTATGACAGCCGAGGAGGTAGAAAAATACATTAACCAAATTGCCTTTTCTGGTGCAGAAGAATTTTTAGAAAAATATAAAGATGATAAAAATGAAACTGGTGTTATCGGTCATTTTGGTTTAGGCTTTTATTCTGCTTTTATGGTTGCCGATAAAGTTGAAATTATTACTAAATCGCACAAAGAAGAACCCGCTGCTCATTGGACCTGTGACGGATCTCCTGAATACACATTGGTAGCACATGATAAAGCAGAGAGAGGTACAGAAATTATTTTACATATCGCTGATGATTCTACGGAGTTTTTAGAGGAAGGAAAAATCAGAGGTTTACTTACAAAATACAATCGTTTTAACCAGGTGCCAATTAAGTTTGGGACTAAAAAAATTAACGACCCTGATTTTACACCACAAACCGCTACTGATAAAGACGGAAAAGAAACTACAGAGCCTCACAAACAAATTGAAGTTGATGATATCATTAACAACACTGCGCCTGCTTGGACCAAAAAACCTGCAGATTTAGAAACTGAGGATTACAAAAATTTCTACCGTGAATTGTATCCTATGCAATTTGAGGAGTCTTTGTTTCACATTCACTTAAATGTTGACTACCCATTTAACTTAACGGGTATTTTATTCTTCCCTAAGTTAAGTCAAAACTTAGACACTCAAAAAGACAGAATTCAATTATATCAAAACCAAGTTTTTGTTACTGATAATGTAGAAGGAATTGTGCCTGACTTTTTACAAATGCTTAAAGGAGTAATTGATTCTCCAGACATTCCTTTAAATGTTTCTCGCTCGTACTTGCAAGCTGATGGTGCTGTAAAGAAAATATCTGGTTATATTACTAAAAAAGTAGCCGATAAACTAAGTTCATTATTCAAAAATAATCGTGAAGATTTTGAACAAAAATGGAACGATATCAAAGTAATTATCGAATACGGAATGTTATCAGAAGATAAATTCTTTGATAAAGCTAAAAAGTTTGCCTTATACCCTACTGTAAATAATGAGTATTTCACATTTGATGAATTCATTGAGAAAACAAAAGATGCGCAAACCGATAAAGACGGAAATCATATTGTGTTATATGCTGCCAATAAGGATGCGCAACACAGTTATATCGAAGCTGCGAAAAACAAAGGATATGAGGTTTTATTATTAGACTCTCCTATTGTTTCTCATTTGATGCAAAAATTAGAAACTTCTGGTGATACCAAAGTACAGTTTACTCGTGTAGATGCAGATCATGTTGATAATTTAATCAAAAAAGATGACACTGTAATTTCTAAACTTACTGACGAAGAAAAAGACAAATTGAAACCAGCAATAGAAGGTGCTATTCCTAAAGAAACTTATACTGTTCAATTGGAAGCAATGGATTCAGATGCCTCTCCATTTTTAATTACGGTTCCTGAATTTATGCGTCGTATGAAAGAAATGAATGCCTCTGGAGGTGGAATGATGGGCATGGGGAATTTACCAGAAATGTACAATTTAGTAGTGAACACAAATCATGAATTAATTTCAGAAATACTGAATGCTGATGAAGAAAAACAAACACAATTAATCTCACAAGCATTTGATTTAGCGAAATTATCTCAAAACCTGTTACATGGTGAAGATTTAACTAATTTTATTAAACGTAGTTATTCTCTAATTAAATAATAAACCCAAAAAAGAGACTCACTTCGGTGGGTCTTTTTTTTAACTATATCTTAAGCTTGAAAGAAAAATAGTGCCATTACTGCACTAATTTTACTTTCTTGTGCTTTTTTGCACTTTCTTTCACACTATAGAGCCCCGTAGTAAAACTAAGATGAAGAAAAAACCATCATTTTCTTTTACCCTCTTTTCAAATGATAAATGGTATACCCTAAATTCGATTAATCTGCTAAACAGGAATATTTACTCGAATAAGCCTTGAATTAAAGACTTAAATTACGTCTTTTGATATCTATTGAAATTTGAAATCACCTCCTATAATTAGCTTTACTCATTAAAAGGATTCTAAGAACCGTTGGTATTATACCTTTCAAAGGAATAGAGGAAAATCAACGTACTTGTAAATTTAACCATAACGATACTATGCTAAAATTTAGAAAATACTTGTCTTTATTACGCTTATCCCTCTCATTACGATGTTCTATTACATGATTCGGGTTAAATCAAATCTCGCTATTACTAAGCTTCTGTGGAAGTAAATTAAATCAAACTTGAGTTATTCATACTTCTTTTCAATTTTTACGATTGATTCTAATGTTTTTAAAACGGAATCTGTGGTTACCGATATTGAGTTTATCCCTTCCTTAACGAGGAATTCAGTAAACTCCGGATAATCAGAAGGAGCTTGCCCACAAATACCTACTTTAATATTCTTTTCTTTTGCTGTTTCAATTAGGCTAGCAATAGCTCTTTTAACAGGTTGTGATCGCTCATCATAGACATGGGCAACTAATTCTGAATCTCTATCTACTCCTAGTATTAACTGAGTTAAATCATTTGATCCGATTGAAAAACCGTCAATATGATTTGAAAACTCCCTAGCCATTAAAATATTAGAAGGTAACTCAGCCATCAGATATATTTTAAGATCAGATTCCCCTCTTTTTAAACCAAAAAGCGTCATCGTTTCATATACTTTTAATAGCTCCTCTACAGTTCTGCAAAAAGGAATCATAATAGTAACATTTGACAATCCTAATTTTTCTCTAACTTTTTTTATCGCTTTACACTCCAACCCAAAAGCCATTTTATAATACTCTGAATAGTACCTACTTGCTCCTCGCCAACCTATCATAGGATTTTCTTCATTGGGTTCGAAAAATTCACCTCCTAACAAATTCTTATATTCATTAGTTTTAAAATCCGAGAGCCTTACAATAACATTTTTAGGATAAAAAGCTGCCGCAATTTTACTAATTCCGTAGGAAAGCTTTTCTATGAAAAATTCTTCTTCGTCTTTATACCCTCGGATCAGAGTTTTTATTTTTTTTGACAAGCCTCTGTCACCTAATTTTTTATGCTTTAACAACGCCATTGGGTGTGCCTGAATGTAATTATTAATAATGAATTCTTGCCTTGCTAAACCAACTCCTGAGTTCGGAATTTGACAAAATTTAAATGCTAAATCTGGACTCCCAATATTAAGCATTAATTCAGTTTTTATCTTTGGTAATTTAGAGATATTTGTTTCCTTTATAGCATACTCAACCTTTCCTCTATAAACATTTCCAACACTACCCTGTGAGCATGACACTGTAACGTTCAACTTATTACTCAAAACCCTTGTTCCACTAATAGTTCCAACAATAGCTGGAATTCCAATCTCTCTTGCTACTATTGCAGCATGGCATGTTCTTCCTCCACGGTTTGTAATTATACCTCCTGCTATTTTCATCAGTGGTTCCCAATTGGGGTCTGTCATATCTGTAACTAAAATGTCTCCTTCTTTGAAAGGGTTCCTTTCAGATTCATTGTAGTAAGATTCCATACTTACTAACTTTCTTATTCTTCCATAACCTATTTTGTCACCTACGGCAATACCCGTTATAAGAATCTCATCTTTTTCACTAGCATTTATTGAATACGTGGTTAGACTTTCTTTTGTCTTATTGGAATGCACTGTTTCTGGCCTTGCTTGAACGATATACAACGTATTTGATAATCCATCCAACGCCCATTCAATATCCATTGGACACCATCTTTCGTAATAGTTTGAGTAATACTCTTCGATCAAACAAACCCATTCAGACAACTGAATTATAACTTCATTTGACAAACAAAATTCATTTTGCTTGGCTTTAGAAACTCTTTGCTCTTCTATTTTATTTACTTTACTATGACTACATATTACTTTTTTTTCTTTCTTTCCAATCTTTTTTTCTATGATTGCAGGATATCCTTTTTTTAATAATGGCTTATACACTAAAAATTCATCTGTAGAAATACTCCCTTGAACAATACTTTCTCCTAAACCAAAAGCGCCATTAATCAATACTAAATCTTTAAATCCACTCTCTGTATCAATGGAAAAGGCAACCCCTGAAGATCCTAAATCAGAACGAACCATTTTTTGAACACACACGGAGATTCCAATGTCCGTAAGGTTATCAGACAATGATTGTCGGTAGGATATTGCACTGTTATTAAAAAGAGAAGCAAAACAGTCTACAATCGATTTTAGAACCGAGTCAACACTCGTCACATTTAAATAGGATTCTTGTTGCCCAGCAAAAGAAGCTTCAGGTAAATCTTCACAGGTAGCCGAAGACCGAACAGCAACATCCACATTTTTACAATTATATAACTGTGATAACTCAACATAAGCGTCTTGAATTTCTTTTTTAATTGCCTTCGGCCAACTACCACTTTTTATTAATCTTCTAATGGCCGTTCCTTTGGTGTATAAAGTCCTGATATTTCCTTTTGGAATTTCACTTAATAAATCGTTTATTTTACTATTAAAATTATTATAACGAAGAAACTCCTTATAAGCTTCAACAGTAACCGCAAAACCATTTGGTATATTAACCCCCAGAGGTTTCAAGTGTTTGATCAATGTTCCTAGCGAAGCATTTTTACCTCCTACATGTGAGGTATCACTTAAACTAACACTCTCTAATTTAACTGTGTAAGGATTTAAAAAACCATTTATAGATGAAGTTATGTCCGCTTTTGGAGTGTATATTTTGGAGTAATCATTATCTAAATTATGTACCTCTGATAAGTTCTTTTTTTTCATGATATTCATTTTTAAAGTTACGAGAAACTTTATATTCGAACTATATAAATGTACTTATCAGATTAGATAACATCAGTTAAAAGTCAATGAATTGACTTAAACGATAGATTAAATGACATAATAAAACTACCAATGGTAAAATCGCAAAACCTGAAATCAATTTCACAAATTGATAAATTCGATATACTTTTTTATAACTTACGGATAGACATTTCCTAGCTTTTAAATCTCCAATAAAACACGAAAACAAAGATGAGTTTTAAGAATTTCAAAGATCTTCACAAATAAATGTTAATGTTAGTATTTATTCAAGTATATTTAGCTAATTATTGTTTGACAAAAACAAACCCTATTGAAGAATTTTAGTTTTTATTCAAAACCCTTCAACTATTACGCGTCTAAAAACCTAGATACCAATACAATAGAAATGCTATTTAAAAAATAAACATTCACTAATTATCAAATTAATTTAAAACTATTTAAATTCTATTTGGTTTTATAAAAGTTTTTTATAAATTTATGACATCAATTAACCTACCCCATTTTAAAGTATGAGAAACTTTTCAAAAGCTTTTCTCGTTTTTTTGTGTTGGGCAGCTTTGGCGCTCTTCATGCACAGTCGTAATATAAATTACGCCACGTCTTTGGCTAAAGAAGCTACTATACAACCGAAAGTCTCCGAAAAAAAGACGGACAGCATACAAAAAGAGAAAATTACCGTTTCAAAAAGCAGCCCTAGGTCTGGTACTACCGTAAAACCAGATCAAACCCCGAAACCATTGATTTTTAATCATAAACTCATAACTAATGAGAACCACACTCGTGTACTACTACCCAGAAAATTTAATTATTTTAAAGACTCTATTTTCAACTTCTTAAGTACCAATATTGAAAAAGAGATTATTATTACGGCTCTTTATTTACCCAACGAATTGTTAGCCAATAAAAACAATTATGGTTTAGCTAGAGCTAACCACTTAAAAAATCAACTACGTAAATACGGAATAAACCCCGATAGAATTCTCACAAAGGCTATTGCCAAAGAATACAAATACGATAAAGAAGGTTACTATGCTGATGGCATAGCCATAAGCTACAAAAATATACCAAAGGAGAAACAAATAACACTTGAAAAGGAAATAACACATAAACTCCTTTACGCCTATTTTGATAAAAATAATTTTAAGCCAGACAGAACTTTAATGGGGTATGCCATGGAGGTAAAAAGCTACTTGGAACAATATCCGTCAAAGAAATTAACAATTATTGGACATACAGATAATGTCGGAGAAAAAGAAACCAACTATTCCTTAGGTTTGGAAAGAGCAAAAAATGTTGCAAATTACTTTATAAAAACAGGTATTGATACAACCAAAATAAAGTTAATATCTAAAGGAGAAACAAGTCCAAATGTAAAAAACAATACAAGTGAAAACAGAGCAAAAAACCGACGTATAGAAGTAATAATCAACTAAACACAAATTCCCTTAAATATTATGATCCTATTATTAACCCCTAAAGTAATACACTTACTCGAATTATTCTTTTTGATGCTAAGCTCTTTTTTAATTGGTTATATATTTTCTTGGTTCTATTTTAAGAACAAGTATAAACTTCAACTAGCAGAGAATTCAGAAACTATATCCGAATTAAGAAGTGAGATGCAATCAACAATTCGCGCTAAGAAAACAGTTGAACGAGGTGGTATCGAAATAAAACAACCCAAAGCGTTAAATTTTGATAGTATTGGTGTTGCAAAGGAAGAAGATAAAAATGATCTAACGCGAATTAACGGCATCGGTAACTTTATTGAAAAAAAACTTAACAGTATTGGGATTTATAATTTTCAACAAATAAGTAAACTAACTAAAGAAGATGCTGAAACCGTTACTGATTTAATTCAATTCTTTCCTGGTAGAATTGTTCGTGACGACTGGAAAGGACAAGCAAAAAAATTATTAGATGTAGATAAAAACGAAGAAGTGTAGTTTAACACTTCTTTGTTTTCTATATACTATTCGTACTTTTTCATCTCTTCATCATAAAATAAACCAGCCAACTCAATCAGTTTTTCCAACTCATTAGCCAAATCATCTTCGTTTTCTTCTGATAAATCTTCAAACCATTCTATTTCATCATCTTTTAAATTGATTAAAAATCTAGGATAATCTGTATGCAACACAAAAATATCTTCTGGATGACTGCTATTATCAGCTAGTAAAAATTTAGGTAAGTTCATTATGTTTTGTTTTAATCAATTTTAAAGTTAAATAATTAAATCGTAAATATAATAGAATCGATGCCGTAGTTAAACCTGCCAACAAACCTAACCAAATTCCAAAACTACCATACCTGTATTCTTTCCCAAAGAAAAAACTAATAGGAAAACCTACCACCCAGTATGAAATGAAAGTAATAATCGTTGGTATTTTCACATCTTGTAAACCTCTCAACGCACCTAATACCATAACTTGTATACTATCACTTATTTGAAATATCGCAGCTGCAATCAGTAACTTTGACGCAATTTCCAACACCTTCATATTATCTTCATAATTAGTAGCATCATTTAAATCAATGTATAGATGTGGCAAATAATCATGCAACACAAAAAACAATAAACAAAATATTACTGCCAAAATAGTGCCCATAAAAAATATCGAAAAAGCAATTCTTCTAAGTTCTTTATAATTCTGTAATCCTTTTTGATTCCCAACCCTAATCATGGATGTTACTCCTAACCCCATAGCCACCATAAACGTCATTGATGAAAGATTTAACGCTATTTGATTTGCTGCTTGAGGGTTTTTACCTAATAACCCACTCAACCAAATCGCAGAGGTAAAAATAGCTACTTCAAACAACATTTGCATAGCACTTGGAGCACCTAAATTAATAATCTTTCGTAACATTAACGTATCCAACAAAAAGATTTTTATGTTGGTAACCAATTTTTTAGAACGTTCTTTTTTAGATAAGATCCACCATAAGAACCATACCATAATGAATCTAGAAATTAGCGTCCCATATGCCGCTCCTACAATACCCATTTCTGGAAATCCAAACTTCCCGAAAATCAATAAATAGTTTAAAATCACATTGGTAATATTCGCTAATAAGGTAGCATACATAGGATACTTCGTCATTGATAACCCATCACTAAACTGTTTAAAAGCCTGAAAAACAATCATAGGAATCAGTGAAAAAGCCACTAAATCTAAATAAGGTATGGCCAGCTCAACAACTTCTTCAGGCTGGTCAATTAAATACAACAATGGCTTAGAAAAATAAACACCCAAAAACATGAATATTCCTATACTAAAACAAAGAAACAAACCATGTTTAAAAGTTGATTTTGCCTGAGCAAAATTCTTTGCTGCATCTGCTTCTGCAATTAACGGGGTAATGGCCGTAGAAAACCCAATCCCTATTGACATTGCTATAAACATAAAACTATTTCCTAAGGATACCGCTGCCAATTCTGCTGTACCTAACTGCCCTACCATTATATTATCTACAAAGCTCACAAAAGTGTGCCCCAACATTCCTAACATTACAGGTGCCGCAAGTTTCCAATTATAGCTGAACTCTGATGTATACTGTTGTATATTCAATTTGTTTTTTTACGTTTTTTCGAGTGCAAAGATACTTATTTTTCAAGCCTATTATCTCCATATTACGCTCATTTTTTAAATTATTTACCTACCTTTGAGGTCCAAATTAAATAAAAAAATGGCAAACGTAACATTGCAAGGAAATCCTATAGAAACAATAGGAAATCTTCCTGAAGTAAATAAAGAGGCTCCTAATTTCAATTTAGTAGCCGGAGACTTGACTGAAAAAAAATTAAGTGACTTCGCAGGCAGCAAGTTAATACTGAATATTTTTCCAAGTGTAGATACTGGTACTTGTGCTACTTCTGTTCGAGAATTTAACAAAAAAGTGGCTGGTTTAGAAAACACCAAAGTTTTGTGTATTTCAAGAGATTTACCGTTTGCTCAAAGTCGTTTTTGCGGTGCTGAAGGTATTGAAAACGTAGTTATGTTATCTGATTTCCCTTCAGGCGATTTTGGGAAAAAATATGGTTTAGAAATCACTACTGGTCCATTAAAGGGACTACATTCTCGTTCTATCGTAATTATTAATGAAGAAGGTAACGTAAGTTATACAGAGCAAGTTAGTGAAATTGTTGATGAACCAAATTATGAAGAAGCTTTAAAAGCGCTTTAAATTATATGAAAAACCCTAATGACGGATTTGTAAAAGGACGATTACGAAGTATTAAATTTGCCTTGAAAGGAATGTGGCTTTTGTTATCCACAGAAGACAGTATTAAGACGCAATCTTTTATTGCTATCCTCGTTACATTTATGGGATTTTACTTTTCGATATCAACGACAGAATGGATGATTCAATTATTAATAATAGGTCTTGTTTTAGTTGCTGAGGCATTGAATACCGCTATTGAAAAAGTAGCGGATTTTATACATCCTGATTATCATGAAAGAATAGGTTTTATTAAAGATATCGCAGCAGGAGCTCCTGCTTTTGCTGCCATTATTTCACTAATTATAGCAGGTCTTATTTACGTTCCTAAAATTATAGTTATATTTTAGCGTTTAAAGTATTGTTAATTTATCTATATGGCAAAAAAGAAAACAACTATTAAAAATGCTAAGAGTAAGATTTCATTCTTTTCGAAAGTAAAAACATTTACAGGAAACAGGCAAAATCAAGCAATATTTGGTGCGTTTTTAATCTTATTTTCAATATTTCTAACCGTTTCTTTTATCTCGTTCTTCTATTCATGGCAAGAAGATCAAAGCTCTTTAGAACAATTCGGTAACAGAAACTTACCTACCCAAAATTTACTCGGAAAAGTGGGTGCTAGCCTAAGTAACTTTTTAGTATTTCAAGGATTTGGTTTAGGTGCCTTTATATTAAGTATTGTGCTGTTCTTTACAGGTGCTAGAATTGTACTTCAAACCAATTTGAAAAGAATTATTACCTCATGGAACTGGGGAATATTAGGCATGCTTTGGATGTCTATTTGCCTCGGTTTCGTAGAAAGTAATTATGCGATTTTATCGGGTATTATAGGTTTTGAACTTAATGAATACCTTCAAACCTTTATTGGAAAAACAGGACTTATAATTTTACTTCTTTTCTTCCTGATTTCTTATTTAATTATTCGATTTAGTATTGACCCCAATACTATTGTTGAAAATATGGAAAATAAGAAGAAAAAGCAGCAACTATCTTCTGATAAATCAACCAATACATCTCCCATCCTACCAAGTAATAAAGAAGATGAAAGTGTTCATAAATCTGACTTTGAATTGTCTGTTGAAGACTTACAACCAACAATTACAAACCACTCTAACGTTCAACAAGCAAGTACCAGTAAGGATAAAAATGTTGAATTAGAAATAAGTAATACTTCAGAACCTACGTTAAAAATTTCTGAAGACTCTATTAAAGAGGTAGAAGTAGCTATAGAGAAAATTGCTGAGGAAAAAAGCGTATCTGAAAATTTGTCAGATAAACTGTTAAAAGATTTTGGGGAATTTGATCCTAAATTAGAATTAGGAAATTTTAAATTTCCAACCTTCAACTTATTAAAAGAATACAACGAAAGTATTTCTATTGATCCAAGTGAATTAGAAGCTAATAAAATTCAAATTGTAGAAACTCTTAAAAATTATAAAATTGGTATTGATCAAATAAAAGCCACGGTAGGACCAACGATAACGTTGTATGAAATAGTTCCAGAAGCGGGTGTTAGAATTTCTAAAATTAAAAACTTAGAAGACGACATCGCTCTATCCCTCTCTGCGCTTGGCATTCGTATTGTTGCTCCCATACCAGGAAAAGGCACTATCGGAATTGAGGTACCAAATAAAAAGTCGACCATAGTATCCATGCACTCAGTGATTTCGTCAAAGAAGTTTCAAGAGTCTCCTATGGAGCTTCCTATTGCTTTAGGAAAAACAATTTCAAATGAAACCTTTGTTGTTGATTTGGCTAAAATGCCACATTTATTAATGGCAGGGGCTACAGGGCAAGGTAAATCGGTTGGATTGAATGCTATTTTAACTTCTTTGCTCTATAAAAAGCACCCTGCAGAAGTAAAGTTTGTTCTAGTAGATCCTAAAAAGGTAGAACTTACACTTTTCAACAAAATAGAACGCCATTATTTAGCAAAACTTCCAGAAGAGGAAGAAGCCATTATAACAGATACTGCTAAAGTAGTAAACACCTTGAATTCATTGTGTATTGAAATGGATGCTAGATATGACTTGCTTAAAAATGCTCTAGTTCGGAATATTAAGGAATACAATACAAAATTTAAAGCACGAAAATTAAATCCTGAGCATGGGCATCAATTTCTACCGTATATTGTTTTGGTAATTGACGAGTTTGCTGATTTAATTATGACAGCAGGGAAAGAAGTAGAAACTCCTATTGCCAGGCTAGCTCAATTGGCTAGAGCCATTGGTATTCATTTAATCGTAGCAACTCAGCGACCTTCTGTAAATGTAATTACGGGTATTATAAAAGCCAACTTCCCTTCTCGAATAGCCTTTAGGGTAACCTCTAAAATTGACAGTAGAACTATTTTAGACGCTCCTGGTGCCGATCAGTTAATAGGGCGTGGTGATATGCTTTATTCTGGTGTGAACGATATTATCCGAATTCAATGTGCTTTTGTGGACACTCCTGAAGTTGAAAAAATCACTGATTTTATTGGATCTCAACGGGCATATCCTGAAGCACATATACTTCCAGAATATGTTGGTGAAGAAGGTGGCACAAATGTTGATATAGATATTTCAGATCGCGATAAGCTATTTAAAGAAGCAGCGGAAATTATTGTAACAGCACAGCAAGGATCAGCATCACTATTGCAGCGTAAATTAAAATTAGGTTATAATAGAGCTGGTCGATTAATTGATCAATTAGAAGCAGCAGGTATAGTAGGCCCTTTTGAAGGTAGTAAAGCGAGACAAGTTTTAATTCCTGATTTAACTTCTTTAGATCAGTTAATAGAAAATGAAAAGAATTAACTAAATCCGAAAAACGGAAATTATTTATTAAATGAAAAAATTAAATATATTTTTTATAGCATTATTTATAAGTTTTAACTGTATTTCTCAAAATTCATCTCAACAGGCAAAACAATTGTTAGATGAAGTTTCAACGAAGATGGGTAGTTATAAAAACATGATTATTGGCTTTAACTCTACTTTAATCAATAAAGAAGCCGGTATTACCGATGATGTTCCTATTCGAGGAAATATTACTATCTCTGGAGAGAAATACCATTTAGAGTACTTGGGAAATAGCTTTCTTTTTGATGGTAAAAAACTAGCTGTAATCAATCATGATGAAAAGGAAGTTAACCTTACAAATGGTGATTTGGAAGAAGAAGATGGTTTTATCTACCCTTCCAAATTACTTACCTTCTATAAAGAAGGCTATAACTACTCCTTAGGAAAGCTAAAAAATGTAAAAGGACGAAAAGTTCAATATGTTAATCTCATTCCAATTGATAGTAATTCTGATATCGTAAAAGTGCTACTTTGTATCGATGCTAGAACGAAACATATTTATCAATTAACACAAATTGGTTCAAATGGTGCGGAAACGACCTTTACAATTACTAAATTTAAGAGCAATCAACCAATTGCTGAAAAGTTTTTCTATTTTAACAAGGATAAATACACCAGTGAAGGATATTTAATTGATTAATTATTAAAACTTCGGTATTGTTTTTAATCATTAACAAAACTTTTAATCTTATATAAATCTAACCAACTACCTTTGCATTTGTGAAAACACTCGACAGGTATATATTAAAAAGTTTCCTAGTTCCTTTTTTAACTACGTTCCTAGTTATATTATTTGTATTAGTAATGCAAATGCTATGGTTGGCTTTCGATAGTTTTGCTGGTAAGGGAATAGGAATTGTAATTATTTTTAAATTCTTGTGGTACTCTACATTAATTGCTGCACCGCAGGCATTACCCATAGGTGTTTTATTATCTTCTATCATGACCCTAGGGAGTTTGTCTGAGAATTATGAATTTGCAGCGGCAAAATCAGCTGGAGTTTCTCTTCAAAGAATCGTTCGCCCTTTAGTGCTATTAACGTTGTTGCTAAGTATTGTAAATTTCTTTTTTTCAAATAATGTATACCCGTATGCTATTTTAAAACAATTAAACCTAAAAGCAAATATTAAAAAAAAGCAACCAGCACTGGCATTGGTTCCTGGGGGATTTAATTGTGAAATTCCAAATTACCAAATTAAGTTTGAGGAAAAATACGGAGAAAAGAAAAATCTTTTGAAAAAGATTTTAATCTATGATTTATCTGCTAGAAGGGGAAACAACAAAATTATAACTGCAAATAAAGGGGAAATTGTTTCGGAACAAGGAAGTCGTTATATGACCTTGGTTCTGAGAGATGGTTATTATTTTGAGCATCATAAAAAAATGGGAGCATCCTACAAAGATCGATTTAGAATGCCTGCTTCTTATGCGAATTTTGAAGAATATACCATAAACATTGATATTTCTTCTCTTGATGGTACAGACTTAGATGAATTAAAGTATACTAAAAATTTTAATATGCTTAGTTTAGGTCAGCTAAAAGATACTATACCTGTTCTTAAGAAAAACTATGATGATTATATTAGCAGTAGAGCTAAGAACTTATTTTTGACCATTGATGTGAAAAATCTGCATAAGTACCCTGACTCACTGCTCAATAAAGAATTATCTAACGATATTTTAAGTAATTTCAATTTAAATGAAAAAACGCGTATTCTAAACACGGCAGTATCAAAAATAGAAAGAACATTAAACAACAATAAATCGTACAAAGAAAATTTAAAAAACAGAAGGAAATGGCTAAATCATCACGATATTGAATATTACAATAGAGTCGCTTTTTCACTTTCTTGTTTGGTATTATTTTTTATTGGTGCGCCTTTAGGTTCCATTATAAGGAAAGGAGGCATGGGACTTCCTATGATACTCGCCATATCGGTGTATGTATTGTACTATTTCACGAATACCTTTGGAAGAAACATGGCTGAAGAAAGTAGTGTTACTGCACTGGCTGGTTCTTGGTTAGCTGTGGTTTTAATGTTACCTTTGGCCATAACACTAACGGTTAGAGCGGCAAAAGACAAAGGTTTATTTAGTATAAGTACGTCAATAACGCAAGTGGCTACTTTTTTCAAAAAAATACTCCCCGAAAAAAGGGAAAACAACATAAAATGACAACACAAACAGCTCAAAAAATTCAATTGAATTCAATTGAAGAAGCCATAGAAGACATTAAAAATGGCAAAGTTATTATAGTAGTAGATGATGAAGATCGTGAAAATGAAGGTGATTTTGTCGCTGCTGCTGAAAAAATTTCTCCAGAAATGATTAATTTCATGGCTATGCACGGACGAGGATTAATTTGTACTCCTCTTACAGAAAACAGATGTAAAGAACTGGAACTAGGAATGATGGTTAGCAATAATACAGACCCTATGGAAACGGCCTTTACCGTATCTGTAGATTTAAAAGGGAATGGTGTAACCACCGGTATTTCTGCTGCTGATAGAGCCAAAACAATTGAGGCTCTTATTAACCCTGACACTAAATCTTTTGAACTGGCTAGACCTGGGCATATTTTTCCGTTAAAAGCAAAAAACGGAGGGGTACTAAGAAGAACAGGCCATACAGAAGCAGCTATCGACTTTGCTCGTTTAGCGGGATTAAAACCTGCTGGAGTTATTGTTGAAATAATGAATGAAGATGGTACTATGGCTCGACTACCTCAACTATTAGAGGTAGCTAAAAAATTTCAGCTAAAAATAGTTTCAATTGAAGATTTGGTTGCCTATAGAATGGAACATGATTCATTAATTGAAAAAAAGGAAGATTTCAATATTCAAACACGTTTTGGTGATTTTCGTCTGCGCGCATACCAACAAACAACCAATAATCAAATTCATATTGCATTGACAAAAGGAAGTTGGAATCAAGATGAACCCATATTAACAAGAGTTAACTCTACCTTAGTTAATAACGACATTTTAGGAACTTTGACCAATAATGCCGATAAAAAACTTGATAAAATGTTTAAGGTTATTAATGAAGAAGGCAAAGGCGCTATTTTATTTATAAATCAGCAATCACAATCGTTAAACCTTTTGAACAGACTTCGTACGTTAAAGGAAAATCAAGCGAAAGGAGAAATGAAAGCTCCTAGTATCGTGATGGATAATAAAGACTTTGGAATCGGAGCCCAAATTTTACATGATTTACATATACATAAATTACGCTTAGTCTCTAACACCCAGCAAACTAAACGTGTTGGTATGATAGGCTATGGTTTAGAAATTGTTGACTACGTTAATTATTAATATCATATAACTAGAAAAGAATACGGTATGTTGTGAACTATTATAGCATACCGTATTCTTTTATTTATACCATTTGCCATTTGAATTTACCGTAATAAAACGTCCTTTTTCCCTTTCTATTTCAATATAATAAGAAATCATAGCTACTGCTATTTTTCCATCTTATACAAAGAAAAAAATACTCATTTTCTTTTACAGTAAATTCAAACAATAACTGGTATTAGAGATCAATCAACCTATTTTATTTCTTCTTATAAAAAACAGTACTCCTGCTAAAGCTGAAAAGCACAATAACAGCCATTTATAACTAACCGTACTTGTCATTTTGACGCTATCAGAATTCCCCGTTAAAATTAGGGAAGCCCAATAATACGGTGATATTTCACTTAATTGATGCGTACTCAAATATTTTTTCTTAGCAAGATGTAGTGCTTTCAACTTTGTTTTCCCCTTTCTTAACTCCTGATAAAATGTATTTAAAATTTCATTAGTGGCTTTTTCATTCGCCTTCCATTGCGTAGCAATTACACTTTTTGCCCCACCGCTAAAAAAAGCTCTTGACAAACTCATGATTCCCTCACCTATTTCCTGTTTTCCCGTAGCACCATTACAGGCATCTAAAACCACAAGTTCAGCATTATTTGAGACTCCTGTTAATTGTGATAAGTATAATTTTTTCTTGTGAAAAGCAATCCAAGGTTCACCGATATTTCCATCAGTTCCCGCATGCGTATTAAGGTGTATTATTTTATACTTGTTTATTTTCTTTAAAAAGGTTTCCCTTTTGGCTCTCTCTTCCATATATACATCACTTGGATACACGGCCGCAATTTGCTCAATAGCACTTTTACTTCTCTGTAATGATAAAAGAGAATCAATTTGAAAATGCACGGGTGCGAGTGCTAAAATTTTACTTTGTTTTTCCTCATTAGTTTCATTCAATTTTTGGAAAACTGACGCAGACAATAAATACTTTATTTCTGTATTCTGTACAACAAATTCTCCAGTGAGATCATTGGTTATTAACGCTTCAAAATTTATATACTGAAGCTTATAATCTGGAATAATTACTAGTTCTTTATCTTTAATTTTTTCAATTGATTTTTTAAAAGGGAATAGTTTTTTAAATACTTTATGGGCAAGAATATTATACGCTTCTTTTTCTTGTTTAAAAACAAAATACTTTGCCATATTATTTCTAACAGAATCTATTTCTTTTAATAACTCAGGTACGTTCTCTAATTTAAAAAATATACGTTCTTTACTGTTGCAAAAAATCCCAAAACCTTCTTTTTCATTTAAAATGTATTCTATAAAACTCCTTTTCTCCCCTACATGGTTTTTGATACTTTCATCCAAACTAATTATATGGGGGTTAATTTTACGTTTTTCTTCCTTTTTGTGCAATCCTTCCAAAAGTAACAGAGCTTTATTCTTTTCCATAAAATAGAAGGCCTGAGACGCGTTATTTTTATAATACGATAACCTGACACCTAACATATAAAATCCGGCTGCTTTTCGTATCCAAAACAGCTTAGAGGTATCTACCAAACTCTCTAATCGCACAAACGAAATCAATTTATCAACCAGTATACTTGTCTCTATCGTTTTATCTAAAAGTTGCTTTTGTTTTGTTATTTCATAATATTCAACACTACTTTCTACTATTTCCAATAAATAATCTAAAATATCTAGTTTATAGGTGGAGCTTTTAATTTCTTCAAAGGTTGGTAATTTCTTACGAAGTGATTTTTGTAAAAGGATTTCTATCGCTTTTTCTTTATAATCAATCTTTTTTAAATAATGCAAACCATCTCCTTTATTACTATAAATAGCTGCTTTAACTTTTGGTGAATTTGTTGTTTTTAGACCTTCTGCAAAGTATTGATTAGCCTTCTTTTGTAGATTTAGCTTACTATATATTCTTCCAATATTACAGTATACTAGTCCAATTTTTACAGAATCTTTGCTTTTGATGTAAACATTTAAGGCTTCTTTGTATTGACTAATTACTTTTTCGTTTAAGTCGAGGCTTTCATAAATATTCGCCAAATTATTATTTACAGATGGATTTTTATAGAGGTTTGTATTTTCTGTTAACATCAAATTTATACACTCTTTGTGATATTCTATTTCTTTTAAATACCTACTCGTTTCATCGATCTCACTATACACCCAAATTGCAGCTTCATGAGCCTTCAACAACGTTTTAACATCGCTGTATTCAATATTAAATGAGCTCACCACTTCTTTTAAATGTTCTAATGCTTTAAAATAATCACCTCCTCTACCCAAAATATAACTCAAATCAATATACGCCTTGTAGGTGAATTTATTTTTCACAGGTCTATTTAATATTTCATCAATTAAAGCTCTCTTTTTCTTTTCGTGACCCAAACACTGATAGTAGTAATAAAGGTTATATGAGCTATTGTTTAGTTTGTAATAGTTTATAGAGTTGGTAGCCTTTCTTATTTGTATTGATTTTTCAGTTAACTCGATAGCTTTCTTAAATGCCCTGTTCTTAGAATGCAGGATTCCTAGTTTATGATATACATAAGAAATATCATCTTTGGCCAATAAAGGTTTCTGTTTGGCAAACTCATTTAAAAGCTGAATTTTGGCATCTGTATTTTCATCCAACGTATACAAAGAGTCTATTTTTCTAGTTTGTGAGCTACCTTCTTGACTAAACGATAGTCTACACAATAAAAAAATGGGTACTAGTAAAAAAAGATTTCTCATTTATTTATACGTTTAAACCGAATTATGTATTAGATATAATAATCTGTATCAACCTAAAAAAGCTTCAATATAAAATGCTTCGTCGCATTATTTATGGTGCTATCATAGGCTTACTAAAACCAATAAAGCATCTGTTTTTCTTGTTATTTCAAACCTCATTTGGAAGTTCTAATACATAATTCTGATTTAATTAAATTTTTAGTTTAACAGTTTATTATACTTTACCGGTTTTGTATATGATTGGCTTAGTCCTATTACATTTAACTCATTTACTATTTGATTTGGCGTAAACAACATCCCTGAATCATACAATATTTTAGCAGAAATAGCTGTTACCAATGGCGCTGCATAAGATGTTCCTGAAATGTGGACTGTATTCCCTAAAATATCTTGAAACCAAACATTTTCTCCGGGAGCATAGAAATCCACATTATACAATCCATAATTTGAAAAATAAGCAATATTTGTATTTTCTACATTTGACGCCGCTATCGCTAAAATATTAGTTTGTGGGTAAGATGATGGGTAATGACTTACAACATCATTATTAAGGGCGTGATTTCCTGCAGAAGTAACAATTAGTACTTTGTTTATATACTGATCAACTAAATCATTAAAAATTGTATTGACATATACATTATCATCATACCACCCCAAACTCATTTGTACAATATCTACCCTTGGCAATGCATATTTAAGGCCGCATAAAATATTAAAATAACTAGCTATTCCATTTTCATCACAAACTTTAACCGGTAATAATTGATGTGGTACGCCTTGTTCTTTTAATCTATTATTAACAATATAACTAACTTTTGTTCCATGAATTAAGTAGTAATCATCATAAGTATTTGCATCATGGTTTACAAAATCCCATCCAGACAATTCTCCAGCGATAGCAGTTCCAGAAGAATTATATAAAAAAGGTGTTGTGAACAATGGGTAGTTCGCATCAATCCCTGTGTCGAGCACTGCAATGGTTACCCCTTCGTTACCCGTTACTATTTGACTAGTATAGTTGGTCGTTTCAGAATCTAATAGGCTACCGTCATTCTCATTTTCTAACTTAAATACGAATTCGTTGTCTACGTTTGAGATATCACCTTCTGGGCCACCACTTCCTGATTCTATGGATAACTTTTTATCTTCTACATTAGCCCCTTGTTCAAACTCCCATTTTTCAATTAATCCGTCAGTACACAGATCACATAACTTATATTTTACCACGCCGTATTGTTCTCGTAATATTTGTCGTTTCCTTACATCGACTTTTTTATTAAATTTAATGATCAACTCGTTTTTAGAGAATTTTGGTTTATTTAAAAGATATTTTTGTTTTTTTATTCTTCTATGTAAGCTATTTTCGGGTATTGTATCATTTGCAGAAACCTCTAGATCGTTTAGTGAACACCCCGCAAAAACTAAATTTATAAGTAGAAACAGTAATAATTTAAAAAAATTCATCATATTGTATTTTGTATTAGTTAGTAGGTTAATTAGCAATATTTATCATTGTTTAACGTATATTACTTTATCTAAAGGTTTAAAATTAGTAAAATTATTACCCATCTATTTTATTAATTTAATTTATTTTTGAATTATATTTTTAATTTATGACAGAAAGTGATAAATATTTAAATGCTTTACTTCGGGGAGATGAAAGGGTTACTTCAGAAATATATACTAGGTTTTACGGTAAAGTCAGTAAATTTATTTTAACTAATAAAGGCAAAAAAGAAGATGTTGAAGATGTATTTCACGATGCGCTCATCTGTCTCATTATAGCTCATAAAAGGCAGGCTTTAAAAATCGACTCTTTTGAAGGCTATTTTTTCACTATTTGCAAAAATATTTGGAAAACTTCGTTAAAAAACAAAAATAAAGAGGTAACAAACGAACGTGTTTTGACTCTTGTAGATAAAGAGACCGATTTAAGTTTATTTATTGTTCAACAAGAAAGAAGAGATTTATATCAAAATGCCTTTCGTAAGCTCTCCTTGAATTGTAAAGAAATTTTAAGTAATTACTTTAATGGTATGAGTTACCAAGAGTTAAAAGATGAATTTTCTTATGGTACGATAAATACAATTAGACAGCGTGTTTTTAAATGCAAGTCTAAATTAATAGTACTAATAAAAAAAGACCGTCTTTACAAAAAGTTACAATGATGGAAGAAAAAAGACAAGAGGAAATTGAACGCTACATTCACAATGAGATGAGTGAATATGAGCGTGCGCTATTTGAACAACGAATGGACATTGACGCACAGCTTAAAGAAGATGTTTTGCTTGAGTTATCAATTCATGATGTTTTTGAAAATAAAAATATCAATTATACGCAAAACATTTATAATCCAGAATTGATTAATGAAATTAAGCAACAATTAAGAACTGATGAGCTAAAGAACACTTCTACGTTTATACGAAAAAGTACTTTATCTTATAAAAATAGGCGTAAAACCACCTTTAAATTATTTACGAAATACGTGGCAAGTATTGCCATGGTTGGTTTAGTTGTTTTTTTGTTCAAGTATAATTTTAATTCTTCTTCCAGTGAATCTTACTATAAAACCTATGCCGATTGGGATAGTTTACCTTCATTAATTGAAAAAGGTAATGATAATAACACGTTGATTACACGACTGGAATTGTTATACAATTCAGAAAAATACAATAGTATTATCGAACTTGTCAATGATACTACTAATGACCCCTATCAATTAATTTACAAAGGTGTTTCGTATGTAAAATTGGATAACTATGTGGATGCTGTTAACGTTTTTGATGAATTAATTAATACTAACACCTTAGAAAGCTCAAGAGGATATTGGTATAAACTATTGGTGTATTTGCATCAAAATAACATGGATGCTACTAAAGGTATATTGGAAACCATCATCAGCGATAAAGATAATTATAATCACAAAAAAGCGTTGGAGTTATATCATAAATTAAATCGTTAATATTTAGTTCACTAAAAACAAACACAGTAAACATACCTATTCTAAATCTTAGTATTGGTATGGGTGTGGTTAAAACGCCAACCCTACTGTTTTTGGCTAAAGTTAGTTCCTGATTTTTTTACTAATGCTTTGGTTTTATCGCTATTTACCATAAACCTGAATTATGATTGGGATATGTAACAATGATATAGCGTTAGCCTATCGACACGTCATATACTTAGTTATTAGCAAATCGTTTTTATTCTATAATTATACACATTTACCATTTGAGTTTACCGTAATAAAACGCTCATTTTCTTTTACAGTAAATTCAAACAATAACGGGTATTATACGATTTATAGATAAATATTTCGTGTATAGGTATTGAATTATTTTAAGTTAGTTTAAGGCATAAAACTTTAGCATAGCCAAGCTATGGTTAAGTTTTATAACGCAAAAATAGCTACAAAAGAAATAATAGATATGCGAAATATTTATTTGTAAATCGTATTACTTCAGTATAAGACAAGTATATCGTTATTTACTTTAATTTATAAAACAGTAAACGACTTTGTTTATTCATTGGTAATAAGAGAAGGTCTTTCTCTTTTATATATGCAATATCTCCTACACTTTGTCCCGCTTGAAGTACTTGTTGGGTATTCCCATTATGATCGATTAAATGAATGTTTCCGCTATTCCAATCCGAGATAATCATGTGGTTTTTATCATAAGGCCTAATCCCATCTAAATTACCAATGATGGAAGATATAGAATGAATAGATTTTGTCTCCATATCTATTCTGGATACACGACCACCATTTGGCTTACTTCCCCAAGATGCAACATACATAATTTTGTCTTGTATCAACAACCCATTTGGGTTGTCTAATGCTGAATCTGCTAGCCATAAGTTAAAGCCACCTTCTTTGTCGAGTTTATATATCTCAGAAGTACTTGTGTCTGAAACAAAAACGTTTCCTTCATTATCAATAGCTACATCGTTTAAAAACTGAATACCGTCAATGGTGTGTTTTTTAATTATTTTCCCTGTGCTCAAATCAGCCTCTACAAGTTCTGTGACATCAGAAACGTAAAGTCTATCTTTTGTAATTGCAATTCCCTTTGGATCATTAAGCCCATCAATATACTTTAAATTAATAAGTTTCCCATCTGTGTTTATTGTAGCAATAGATCCATCACCATATTCGCGATTACCAATTAACGATGCATAAATAATATTATTACCATAATCATAAACTACAGATTCACAATGTATTAACCCTAAGGTTTCAGTAATAAAAGTAGCTATTGGTATTTTAGAGGGGGCGGTTGTAGAAACACCTTCGGTTAATACTACTTTAGTTGATTTGATTTTCTTGCAACCTATTATAATAAATAATATTGCAAATAAAGTGTAGATGATGTGTTTCATATCTTTTATTTCAGAATATTAATGCTTGGTTATATTATACTGTGGGTAAAGTAGAGCCTGATAGCCATCTCTATATTTTTGTATTACTTGTTTTACCAAATATACAAAAACAAAATAGCTATAAGCCCCTCTACTATCAACGGATCAGTCAACAAGACATATAGCGTTAGCCTATCGGCACGCCATATGCTTAGTTATTTGTAACTTGTTTTTAATTTTCTTGGAAAACTAATTGAGCCTCCAAATTTTAACTGTTTTATCTTTACTGGGTGTTGCTAGTAGTTTTCCATCAGAGCTAACATCCATTCCTAGACCAATATCATCTGTGTGTTCAGAAATTGTTTGTAGAATTTTTTCATTTCGTACATCCCACAAAGTAGCAACAATTGGCTTTACCACACCTTTAAACTTAAAGTGGTACTCTAATAATTCTCCTATCATTGTTTTATCAGTTCCTCCTGCTAGTAATCTATTATTATCTATAAATACAACGGAATGAATTGCTTCATTATCTCCTTTTAAGGTGTGTAATAAATTCCAATTTGAAGTATCCCAAATTTTCACTGTTTTATCGTCACCAGCGCTTGCTAATAATTTTCCGTTTGGGCTAAAAGACATTGATAAAGGAACCATAGAATGTCCTATAATGGTGTTCAGTAACTTCCCCGTTTTTACTTCATAAACTCTAATCACATTATCACTTCCAGATGATAATAATAACTCTCCAGAAGGATTGAAAACGACTTCCCAAATATTTTTTTCTGAATTTTTAAAGTTATAAACTAAATCACCAGTTTTAACATTCCAAACCAACACATTATCATCATTTCCTCCAGCAGCAATTAATTTTCCGTTCGGGCTAAAATCTACAGACCAAATAGTTCCTTCATTCCCTTCAAAAACCTGTTGTAAATTTCCAGTGTCAACATCCCAAGTTCTAACTTTACCATCATAAGCTCCAGTTGCAATTTGTTTTCCATTTGGGCTAAAATCAACTGCTGGCGTGCCAATTTCATGTGGTAGATTACACAAAACATCTCCTGTTATTCTTGACCAAATCATTACGTTTTTCTCAATCCCACCACTTACCATCAATGAATCATTTGGACTAAATTTAACTTCCCAAACATCATTAGAATGATGTGTAAAGGTTTTTTTTAGCTGTATTTGATTCCCATTTACCAATGTAGGTTGAACAAACAATTGAGAGGTTATTAAAAATACTAAACCGATGACAATTATAAGTGTAACCAATACCGTTATTTTCCTCATGTTATTTGATGTTTTCTAACTTATGAATCATTGCTTTTGCTGATTTTGAATTTGGATCTAACGCCAACGCTTTGGTATATGATTTTAATGCATTTCCTTTGTCTCGTTTTGTGAAATACGCTTCGCCTAAACTATCCCAAGAATTAGCTTCGTTTGGAAACAATTTTACATTCTCTTGAAATACAATTATCGCATTATCCACTGACTTTTCTTGTAAGAACGTGTAGCCAATTTTGTTTAAAACCTTATTCATATTTCTCTTAACAGTTTTTTTAACAGCATCTATATAAGCCGTTACAAAAGCGTCTTTTTCTCTTGTTTTAATGTTTGGTTGCACACCTTTTCCTTCCCAATTGGTTTTTGTAATAGGATGAATTGATTCAATATATGGAACCGAAATTGTAAAGTCATCATTTAAATTAATTCGTTTAGTCCTATTTGCTCCTCCTTTTGTAACTTCACCAACAACAGTAGCTTTGCCTAAATGCTTCATGGTATAGGTAAATGCTTCTGCTGCAGAAAACGTATTTTTACTTGTTAAAATATAAACATGTTTGTTCGTGCTTCTTTTCCCATCAATATTTGCATATGAATACAACTGTGTTTTTTCACCAGTTTCTCGCTCATAGAAATCACTTAATAATACGGGTGTTTTATCGAAGAAATAACTGGATAATAATTGCACCATACTTGGAACCCCTCCTCCATTTGTACGTAAATCGATAATGATTGCATTGGTATTACTTAAAAAATTCATAGCAGCTGTTGCAGCTTCTTCAGCATATTTAGTATCAGCAAACATACGTAGGTTTAAATAACCAATATTCCCATTTAGTATTTTCGTTTCCGTAAAACCATAATTAATTTCTGCCATTTGCCTGGCCGTCCTTTTCTCCATTTCTAATTGCATCTCATCAGAAATCACACGCTTTTTTTGAGCAATACGCTTGGGTTCAAATCGAACCTTAAGATGGAAATCTTTACTAACACGTTGTAAATCCCTGGTTAAGACTCTAGAAAATTCGGAAGGGTCAATAATTTCTTTATACCTTTTTGATTTTAAATTGGTATTTAATTCAATTATAATTTTTTCTGATATTTCTACATCGACATAGGTCTTATTTAAATGTGTTTGTATTGATGACACAATGGTGTTTTTCTCTTTATTTGTTACTATTTTTTTAGTGTCTTTGTCTTGAGCATAACCATTTTGTATCACTACAAATGTTACTACTAAAAGCATAATTTTCAAATAGATTTTCATGATAAGTAAGTTTATTCGTTATTATTTTCAACAAACGTATAGGGAAACTAAAAGCCTATAAAGTAATTTTCATAAAGCTGGAATAATTCAACACATAAAACTGATTCGTGCACTCAAATCCATTTGAAGCAGAAAAAAATAGCGTTTATGCTACTTTTGAGTGAATTGGTGCATATTATAATAGAAAAGAGACAATATTCATTAATTTTGGCATATGATTGGGTTTCTAAAAAAATACAAAGCTTTTATATACGGACTCTTACTTTTTAGACTTATAGTGTTCGTTTTATCATACTTTGATTTTATTCTGATTGACAATTCAGAAATATTGGCAAATATCTTGAGTTTTATTTTTGGTTGGTTAATAATCTCATTACCTATACATTATTTTCCATTTCTAAAGCAGCATAAAACTACTAGTATAAGGCTTGTGCTATTGATTTTTATTTTTTTAGTTATCATTATCAATGATCTCAATGCCAAAATTGTTGACAACCCCATAACTTTTGTTGGATTAACAGGTGTTGGGTTAAGTTTTTTCTCAATTATTACGCCTTCTTATTTTAGAAAATATGTATTGCTTATCATCGGGTTTTACACCCTTGCTTTAGGCTATTTTTTTTATATACGTGTTTATTTTGATGATATAAATATTTACTTACAGCAAGAGAAAGAGATAAAAATCATTTTGACGACTCCCTTTTTTGTGTTGTTATTAAGTTGGTTTTATCAACAATGGAAGTGGTTAAAAACAATAGAGTCTAAAAAATCCAAAGCAGAATTAGCACTATTAAAAAGCCAGATAAATCCTCACTTTTTTTTTAATACATTAAATAATTTATATGGCTTAACCGTTGAGAAATCTGACGATGCACCAAATGTTGTTTTGAAATTATCTGACATGATGCGTTACACCATCTATATGGGAAAAGAAGATTTTGTACCATTAAAAGATGAAATTGAATATTTAAAAAACTACATTGAATTGCATAAAATTAGATATCACAAAACCGTTGATATTACTTTTAATCATTCACATGAATTAGATTATCAAATCGCACCTTTATTATTTATAATTCCTTTAGAAAATGCTTTTAAACATGGTGTTGAGTGTTTGACAGAAGACGCCTATATTCATATTAATATAACAACGGATAATGACATGATTCAGTTTAATATTGAAAATAATTTTGGTACAATAGAAGTCAACAAAAATATTGGTATTGGATTAGACAATTTAAAACAACGCTTAAAATTGTTATATCCTAGTAAGCATACTACAGATATCGACATTACAGGAAAGGTTTATAAATTATCACTTAAAATTGAAACGAAATGATTCATTATTTAATCATAGATGACGAACCCATTGCACATCGTATAATTGAAAAATATTGTGAAAATCTGCCACATTTAGAAAAGAAGGGCAACTGTTATAATGCATTCGAAGCTATGCAATTTTTAAATGAAAATACTGTCAACTTACTGTTTCTTGATATAAATATGCCGAAATTATCTGGCTTCGATTTTTTAAAAACTATATCCAATCCTCCAAAAATAATTGTAACCACAGCATACAAAGAATTTGCATTAGAAGGTTATGAGCTTCATGTTTCTGATTTTTTACTGAAACCTTTTAGCTTTGAACGCTTTATTAAAGCTATTAACAAAACAATTACTACTACCGAAAACTCGAAAAGCACACATACATTATCAAACACTGAGACTGAACCAAACTCTATTAGTTTTTTCTTAAAAAGTGATAAAAAACATCATCAAATTCATTTTGGTGATATATTGTTTATAGAAGCTTACGGGCATTATACCAAAGTGTATTTAAAGGATGAGATGATTGTTAGCAAACAAAAAATTTCAGATTTTGATACCTTACTACCAAAATCAAATTTTATTAGAATTCATAAATCCTTTATTATCGCCAAAAATAAAATCAACCATATAGAAGGCAATAGAATAACAATTAATGACCATAAAATACCCATTGGACAGACTTATAGAGGGAATATCAATAAGCTTTTATAAAATTAATTATTTTTACTTTCACTCCCAAATAAAAAATATAACTAAAAAACTCTTTGATTTATTCAATAGCCCTTATAATTTTCATGAGTTTATTCAAATTGACTGTGTAGCATAGAACCTGATAGCCTCCTCTATATTTTTGTAGTACCTCTTTTACCAAATATACAAAAACACAAGTATGTCTAAGATTATGATTTTTTAATTAAATTACTAATGACTGGTCGTTAAAAGAATAGTATGGGACTAAAACATAAGTATCATTTAGTTTAGCTCTTAGCCAAATTTACAATTTAGCGGACTTAGTTAATATACATCAACTTTGGTTGTGATAGTTAATCCTTGTTGTTTTTGAGCCATGTCGAAATAGTTTAATTACAATTTCCATCTTTTAAATCTTCACTTGTTGGGTTATATAAATTTATATATATATCATAAATCCCTGTAAAATTTTCAAATGCCTTGGATAAAGAACAATAATCACTAAGCTTTGGGTTAAGATGAGCTGAAAACTTAGTATTTATTTGCTTTAAGTTATCTAAACCTGAAAAACTTTCTAAGGAAGAATTTTTATACAAACCTAATTCATTTACGTACTCTAAGCTGGTAAAACCAATAAGATTATTTAGGTTATTATTTTTCATAAAAATAAGTCTATTAACACTTTTTAAATTTTCAAAACCAATCAAAAACTCTAAATCATCTGTAAAACTTATACTTAATACCCCATCTACAGTAGTTAAATTTTCAAATCCGGTTATTGACTTAAATCCTGAACCATTTAACACCATTCCTGTTTTTAGATAATTAAGACTTTCAAAACCATCAATATATTCTGGATTACCAATTGTGGATACACTTAAAATATCCCCAACTGTTTCTAATTTATTAAAACTATTCATTGGTTGATTATTATTGCTATTCCTAATCGACAAATTACCATTAACAGTTAACAAATTAGCCAATGAATTATTTTCAAAATTAATAGTCCCTCCATATATCATGAAATCACCTCCAACTGTTTCTAATTTATTAAATCCATCAATTGAGGTTAAAAGAGGATTATGTAAAAGATAAAGAGACTTCTCTATTTCACTTAATTCCAGAAAACCATTAATAATTTTTAATTCGTTATTCCAAGCTATATTAGTGTTTCCATTTATCAAAACAAGTTTAATAAGTCCATTTATTTTGTTGAGTAAATTGTTTTCTTCAATATTCAAATCTCCCTGAATTGAATTTAACTCTACAAAACCATTTAAGGTTTCTAATGAATTATTATTGTAAATATTTAAATTAGTTAGACTGTTTAATGATTGAAATCCATCAATAGTTTTTAAGTTAGGATTCTCCTCAATTCTTAAACTCCCTTCAATCGATTTTAATTTTGATAATCCGTTTAAATTTATAAGATTTTTTACATCATAAATAATTAAGTCTCCTTTGATTTCTTCAATATTTTGAAGGAAATCTAAATTATTAAGTTGAGTATGGCTATTATGAAATTGAGAAATCATGAGGTTTCCATTGATTATATTACAATTTTTGTAATTTTTTATAAAAAACCATAAATCGCCCATATCACGAATATAAACATCTCCCGGTGTAATGGTAATTTGCTCAACTTCCGTAGTTAATATTTCGTCCTCTTTTCCGCAAGAAATTAACATTAATATAATCGGTAAAATAAATTTTATTCTTCTCATTTTTTTTAAATATTATATCTTGTTATATATTTGACGCGACACGTAATGCTGGACAACAAATACACAATTAGTTTCATTATTTTTAAATTATCGTTTTGCAAAATGTAAGTCTATAACCTTCGTAAAATGCAAAACAAATTAGATCTAAAATCAAAAAGTAAATACACATCTTTGAATAATTAGCTATCTATATTTCTATTTATAAAACCTCTGCTTAAGCGTCCATAATCAATTTTTATTCTTTTCCGTTTAATTAAGCAACTTTTAACCACACAAACTTAATGTTTTTACCCCTATAAAACTAGAGTAATCTTTTAATGCTGTTTTATCAAATCCATTTTGTCTACCCTTTTAATGATTTCCTAATTCTTGATCAATAAACTTTTCAATTAAGTCATACCATTGACCTAAAATCCAAGTATCAATTACACCTTTTTGGCTGCCCTGTTTCCTCATTTACGAATTGAATAAACTCTTCGTCCATTATTTCTACTCTTTTACTTTATTTAGTTTTTACTATTTTTACCCTATGAAAAACAGCTATGAACAACTTAACACCGAATATGTAGAAACTCGAAAAGTTTCTCCCATTATTAAATACACTGCTATTTTCTTTGCTTTTATTTTTGCTTTTATTCCATTAGCTGAACTTGTCAATGAATTTGATTACAACCGCATTGAATCAGTACCAATAACAACCTGTATTGTCGGTCATGACTTCAATTTACATCCTTTACAATTTAGAGAACTTTAGCCAAAGGAATAACTACTGTTTTATTAAAATTATATATTTGCTTAATATGGTGTTACGTGATTATCTTATTTTAGGAGGTGTTATTATTAATTTAATTTATGTCTTATACTTTTATTTTTATCCAGATAAAAGAAATAAAAAGTATAATCGAATTAGAATTTCTATTTTACTTATTCTTACTATTTATTTCTTCTATATTGTATTTTTGAAAGTTTAAAAAATCTATTCTTTATTTATATTTCGTTTACTAAATCTTGGGCATAAAAAAACACCTTAATTAAGGTGTTTGTGGTAAGTGTATTATATGTTTTGTTTTATGTGTACAACAATCATATAGCATTAGCCTATCGGCACGCCATATGTTTAGTTATTGTAGTACACTTTTTATTCGTTTTTAGTGCAAATTGTAATTAATTGACTTTTTATTTTCACTATTTAAAAGAAAAAATCCGCTTCTATTAACAAAGTCAATTTGAATTTCTTTTGGTTGAAATGGTATTTCCTCAAATTGTAGAGAATCTATTACAAATTTAGCGATTGATACCCCAAGTTTATCATAGTATTCATTGTCAGACATAATTTTTTCAATATCTATCGGATTTTCAATTTCAACAGATATAAATTTTCTTTCTTCTGTCAATTCTCCATTAGTTTTTGTTTGTACAGTTTTAAAGTTAAGACTTATTCTTTCTGCCTTATATTTATTAGCTAAAAATTGCTCCGTTTCCGTCATTTCTGTTTCAGTCGAATTGCATCCGAAAAACAGAAAACTGATTAATATTATTAGGTGATTTTTTAATCTCATAGCTCTTTCTTTAAGTTTAAGCAATATTTATTTACATCTCTCAAAATCCATCGTTAGTGCTTTCCATTTATTAACTCTCCTGTCTAAACGTTTACTCAAAGAAATTATTTTTCGAAAAAAGGAGGAATCAGTACAACATTCAAATAAATTGCATATGTTGCTAAACTTTTATAACAATAAAATTATTTAACAACTTAAGCAACCATTAGCCTTTCATATGTCATTTGAGCATCGAAGAAACTACAATTTCAAAACCAAGGCTTCGCTAGTATATAAAATCTCACCATAAAGCGTACTACACTGAACCCAAAAGCACTTGTTTATACTATTATTTACAGCCTCATTTTGAAGTACTAATACCTAAGATTTTCAAATTAAAGACATACTAACATATCTTCTTTTACTTTGGTATATTCTTCTATGATTTGTTCTAATACCTGTTTCGCTGGTTTTATGTCGTGTATCAATCCAGCTATCTGCCCAATCTCTAGTTCTCCTTCTTCTAAATCTCCCTCAAACATTCCTCTTTTAGCACGTGCTCGTCCTAAAAGCTCTTTAATTTCTTCTAGGCTAGGATTCTTTTGATACAACTCTTGCACCTCTTTATAGAATTTATTTTTCACCAAACGAACTGGAGCTAATTCTTTTAATGTAAGATGAGTATCTCCATCTTTTACTTCTACGATGGTCTTCTTAAAATTATCATGTGCTGAAGATTCAATCGTTGCTGCAAAACGACTTCCTATTTGAACCCCATCTGCACCCAATACCATTGCTGCAAGCATTCCTCTCCCCGATCCAATTCCACCAGCTGCAATCACAGGAATAGTAACCTTTTCTTTTACCATAGGGATTAACGTAAAGGTTGTAGTTTCTTCCCTACCATTATGTCCTCCAGCCTCAAAACCTTCACAAACTACCGCATCAACTCCTGCCGCCTGAGCTTTTAATGCAAATTTCACGGAGCTTACTACATGTACTACTGTGATTCCCTTTTCTTTTAAAAATGCGGTCCATGTTTTAGGATTCCCTGCTGATGTAAATACTATTTTTACTCCTTCTTCTACAATAATATCCATAATCTTTTCAATATCTGGATATAACATTGGCACATTCACTCCGAAAGGCTTGTCTGTAGCTTTTTTACATTTCTGAATATGTTCTCTGAGAACATCTGGATACATTGACCCTGCTCCTATTAATCCTAAGCCACCAGCATTAGAAACCGCTGAGGCCAACCTCCAACCAGAAACCCAAATCATCCCTCCTTGAACTATCGGATATTTTACATTGAAAAGTTCTATAATTCTATTCATTATTCTTTTTTAAAATTTAAGAAATCGTATATCCATCTATTTTAGATATCTGTTATATTTAGAAAAAATGCATCATTCAGCATACATTTTGTCTATTTAGTCTTATTTTCTAGTGAAAGGCTCCTACTTAACAATATTTAAAACCTACAATAGGTATTAAATATTGTACTACCTCTTTACTTACCTTTTAATAAACTTTTGAGTTTGAATTTGGTTTTCTTTTTCAATTTTCATGACATACATGCCTGCAGAAAGCTCAACTACATTAATTGATTTTGATGTTGTTAATTCACTAAAAACACGCTCTCCTAACAAGTTATAAATAACAACATTAATCTCATCATCTCTAAGTTGTATGTTCAACAGTTCACTCACTGGATTCGGGTGTATATTAAAAAGATCCTCTTCGTTACTGTCATTTGACAATATAGCATAAGCCTGTTCAAAATTAGGAATTCCATAACCATGCTGATCGCTAGGGTTATTATACCTATCGGCTGATTCTCTGATTTTTTGCATAATTTCTGTGTACGTCAACGACGGAAATGCTTGCCAAAAACAAGCAACAGCACCCGCCATAACTGGCGCTGCAAAAGAAGTTCCATTGGATGTAGCAGGCAATCCACTATTATGATTAATAACGTAAACACTTTGTCCGTGTGCTAAAACATCTGGCTTTATTCTCTGGTCTACTGTCGGACCAAAGGAGCTAAAAGAGGCTATATTACCAGAGGCATTGACCGCTCCTACTGAAAAAACAGAAGCTGCATCGGCAGGTGCCGAAATATACTTCCAAGAACTACTTCCACTATTACCTGCAGACGTTACTAAGACCATTCCTCTTGACGCACCTATTTCGGCACCACGAGAAATAAATGTTGTATTTCCATCCATATCGTTATATGTATGGTTATACTTGTCATTATCAAATACCGTATAGCCTAAAGATGTGTTTATAATATCAACTCCTAAACTATCTGATTTTTCTGCAGCTTCTACCCAAAGACTTTCTTCATGAGGGCTTTCTTGAGAAACATCTTCAGAGATAAACAAATAAAATGATGCGTCTGGCGCAGTACCTACAAATTGATCTTCCAAGTACCCTGCAATATCAGATAGTACATTGGTTCCATGATTATGCCCTGTATAAAAATCATCACTTCTATTGACGAAATCGTAACCACCTAGAATTTTACCGTTATTTCGTAAGCGACTGAAAGCCTCTAAGTTATCAACGTTTGGAAAACCAGCATCAATAACGGCCATTAGCATACCTTCTCCTGTAAAACCTTCTTTATGTAAAAAATCAGCTTTGATCATCTCTACTTGATCCGAAGTAACACCGTAGTTGAAGTCTGTCGCTAATCCTGCAAATTTGTTTTTGTATACTATTTTCTGTTTTTCTTTGCTAGTTTCCTGTTTTGAATTTAACGAATTATCCGCAAATTCAATTCGTTCTACAAAAGAAAAATCACTTTTTAGGGCATCTATATCTTCCTCTGTTCCTCTTACGGCCACACAGTTTAACCATTTCGATTTCGCTAATACGGTAATACCCTGTGCATTTTTAATTTGACTATAATACCCAGTATTAATGGGCACATCATTTATATCGAGTGCTATATTTTGTTTTGCCCTTCTATCAATAGAGCGTTGCGTCAACATGGTTATAGGATTGGACAAATAATTACTAGCATCGGGTTTATCTTTAAAAAACACCCAAGCGTCTTCTTGAGAAAAAGCACAAAAGCTAGACAATAAAAGACAAAAGAATTGTAGTTTGTTCATGTACACAAAATTACCATTTTTTTATTAAAAGCCAAGGACTAACTGATCACTCCAGAGCCTAAAAGTTCATCATTAGCATACCATGCAACGAATTGACCTTCTTGAATGGCTGACTGTTTATTTTCAAACTCAACATACACACCGCTTTCCACTTTATATACGGTGGCTTTTTCAAGAGGTTGTCGATAGCGTATTCGAGCCTCAACTTCAAGGTGTTCATTGGTGTTTAGGGCTTTATCTTCTCGTACCCAATGTAACTCTTTGTTCGAAACAAATAATGTGTTTCTGTACAGCCCAGGATGATTCTTTCCTTCACCTGTATAAATCACATTTTCATTAACATCGGTTTCAATAACAAATAGTGGTTCTTTGGTTCCTCCAACTGCTAATCCTTTTCGCTGACCCTTGGTAAAATAGTGAGCACCTCGATGCTTACCTACAACTTTGCCGTCTTCTTTGTTATACAAAAATTTTGCTGCGAAATAAGCTAACTCAACCTCTTTAGAATCAAACTGTGGAATTGTTTTTTTATACGCATCAAAATCAGCAGAAATCTGGATAATTTCACCCTCTTTTGGCTGTAATTTTTGTTGTAAAAAATCTGGCAAACGAACTTTGCCGATAAAACACAAGCCTTGGGAATCTTTTTTATCAGCCGTGATCAAACCCGCTTCTTTGGCAATTTCTCTAACCTCAGGTTTGGTTAACTCTCCTATCGGAAACAAGGCTTTTGACAATTGTTCTTGTGATAACTGACAAAGAAAATACGATTGGTCTTTATTGCTATCTTTTCCAGCTAATAATTTATATACGGGTTGGCCGTCAATCATTTCTTCTCCCTTTCTGCAATAATGACCAGTGGCAACATAATCTGCACCTAAACTCAATGCAATATCCATGAACACATCAAATTTAATTTCACGGTTACACAGCACATCAGGGTTTGGAGTACGTCCTTTTTCATATTCGCTAAACATATAATCAACAATACGTTCTTTATACTGTTCACTAAGGTCAACGGTTTGAAATGGAATTTCCAACTTTTCTGCAACAATCATCGCATCGTTACTATCTTCTAACCACGGACACTCATCAGATATTGTTACAGAATCATCATGCCAGTTTTTCATAAACAACCCTATAACCTCATATCCTTGTTCTTTTAGAAGATATGCAGTTACACTGCTATCTACTCCTCCAGAAAGTCCTACAACTACTCTTTTCATCCTTACATTTTGAATGTTGCAAATTTACGAATTAGTTTCTGTTTTTAGTATGGAAAAAATCAATGCTATTATAAATTAAAGTAATACATACCTCTTACAATAATGCTATTTTGATTTTAGTTCAGATCGATTCTTTTTCTTTTTTTTGGCAATCTCTCCGTCCATATAAAACTCCCACTTTCCATCTCTCTTACCATTTTTATACATCCCTTTCTCCTTTAATTGTCCTTTTAGATCGTAGTATTTTCCTTCACCATGTTTTTTTCCTTCCACGTAATTTATATCTTCTATTAAAATTCCGTCTTCGGTATATATTTTAGAGTTTCCATGTTTTTTTCCCAACCTATAATACGTTTCTTCCGTTAGTTTACCATTGTGATAATAGTTTCTTAACGCTCCATCTAAATAACCATCTACATAATTTTCTTCAGAAATGATTTTGCCATTCGTAAAATAATACCGCCACTTACCTATTCTTTTCTTCCCAAGCATTTTCCCTTTACTTTTCACCTTACCGTTCGGGGTATAAAACTTTACAGTTGCACTGGCGTCTATGTTAGAAAACTCTTTTACTATAGAAGGTTGCTTGGAAGAAAGTCTAGTATAAAACTTAAACACGCCTACTTCTTTCCCGTTTTTAAATTGCCCTTCATATCGAATCTTACCATCTTCATAATATTTCTTCCAAACCCCTTCTCTCTTTCCTGCTGCATTGACTGCGTTTGTTTCTTGAGCGTTTGTATCTAACACTAAAAACATCATCAATATGGTAGTAATTATTGAAATCCTATTTATATTTATCATTTTGTTATTCCTATTTTACATTTCAAATTTACACAAACCACACCAATATGAGTACTGATTTTGTAATTTCTACGCTAAAAAACATTGACAATGCCTCAAAACTTAATCGTAGTTATGCCGCAAATAGACTCTTAGAGCGTCCTGAATTTCTCGATTATCTGGTAGCACTTGTTTTTGAGGTTGATCATAAAATTTCTATTAAGGCTGCCTGGGTTTTAGAATGGATATGCACGCATCACAGTATCGCTTATATTCATCCTTATCTTGATACTTTTACCAAAAATATTTCAACTCTTAAATTTGATAGTAGCATTAGACCATGTGCTAAAATATGCGAACATCTGGCGGTAGCTTATACTTCTAAAAATGCAACCAACACAAAACTTATGCTCAAACAGACACATCTGACTTCAATTGTTGAAACTGGTTTCGATTGGCTCATTACTGATCAAAAAATTGCGGTAAGAGCTTATACAATGACGACTTTATATCTGTTCGGTTTGCACATGGATTGGATTCATGATGAATTAGCACATTTGATCGCTACAAAAGTTATACATGAAAGTAAAGGATGTGAATCGAGAGGTCGTAAAATATTAGCTTTGATCAACCCATAATTCTATTCTGATTTTATTCCAATTAGTGAAATAAGCCCCTCTGAAAGTGTTCCTCGCCAATTCACATAATTATGCCCACCTTTAAATTCGCGATAATCCACATTATAGCCTTTTACTATAAGAATATCCCGAAACTGTCTATTCATTCCAAGCATAGAAGCACCTGCATCATAAAGCCCTATATCCATATAGAATTTTATTGGTAATTGCCTACTATTCCTATAATCAGTTATAAGTTTTCCATCATCTTCTGGGTATATCCAATGGTTTTCATCCTTTGTTCCTTTAATATAGTATGCACCCGATTGAGAAAGAACATTTCCTATGATATCTGAATGATTTAATGCTATAAAACTAGCCGCAAAACCTCCTCGACTTGAGCCTGCTAGAACAACTTTCTTCGCATTAGCATGAATATTGTATTTTGAACGTGCCCAAGGAATAAGTTCATCTGCGATAAAGTCTCCGAATTTTTCACTAATCAAATCTTTACTTCTTTTACCCATTGCCCATACCAAAATTGTAATCGTCGGAGCGATTTTTTCATCAGCCATAAGATTGTCCATTATAGTTGGTGTCGGTACCCTTGCTCTGCGGTTTTGTCTTGCTCCATACGATTCTCCATCAAAAACTATTAATAGGTTATGCGCTTTATTCGACTTATAATTAGATGGTATATGAATGGTTAGCTTTCTTTCTTCCTTTAACTTGTTACTTTTAATTGATGTTGAAAGTAAGGTTCCTTTTGCTACATTCTCTCTTTCAGAAATGTAAATCTGTTTGGGTGCGTTTGGCATTTCGACAGTTCCATCATAAGAGTGTTCAACATTTCTGGATTCAATTTCACCATTTGGACCCGCTTTATCTAAATTAAAATAATTAAAACCATAATTAAATCGAGCATCCATTGGAACTCGTTGAGTCACAAAAAATAGTTTTGTGTTACCTAATCGTTGAAAACGCAATCCCAAAAAATCTGGCCCACCACTTAACATTACATATTCTGTATTCTCATTAGGTACACAAAAATACGTTACCAACATATCTGTATCATTCCCTTCAAGTGGTTCGATAATATGTTGTTCTCGTTGTTTAGCTATAAAGGTATCAATTGCATTATCATCAATAAGTGAAGATTCCCATAAGTCGTATAGTGTTTTTGTAGGAAGTTCCTTTTTTGTAATACGTTTCGCGTTATCTGACAAACTCAAAATTTGCCCAATTTCTAAGGTATAAGTACCTATTTTTGATTTGTTATCGAGGGAATGAACTACGAATTTATATTTACCCGATTCATTGGAGGTAACGTCTATTGGCTCTATCCCATTTACACCGTTAGGGCTGTCAATTTGTTTTAGAAGTTTGCCATTAGGTTTATATACATCAATTACAAGGTCTATTCCTTTTTGGAAAACTTGTCCAACTATCGCCTTTCCATTGTTTAAATCAACAGTATACACGTGATTTTCCAATGCAACGATGCTTTCTTCTATTTTTTTTCCTGTGAATAGTTCTTTTTCTCTATCTATTTGTGCTACTGTTAAATGATTAAATTTTAAAACAAATAATGATACGATTGGAAATATAAATTTAAAAGACTGATTCATTTATTGTTATTTCTATGTTGTTTAATTAGACTTGTACCTAACGATGTAGAATCATCATTAAGCCATACTCTGGAATTGCTACAAAATTACCTCATTGTATCTACCTTTGCAAATGACCTAGTGATCTAACGGAGGATATGTTTGTTGTCTTTCTTTTTTGTAACCCCACTTATTAAAGAATTCATCTAAGTTGAAACCTGTTACTTTCTCCATTGCTAGTTCAAAGTATTTTGTTTTTGTCGATTTCCAAAAATTACTATTTTCCTAATAACTAAGATGTTTGGTGTGGTATAATTTCTACAATCTAAGTAAGTTACTTTACAAGCACAAACCAAAGACTAGGCTGATCATAGTCTTTAATTTTATTCAATTTTGACAAAATTCTCCTTTGAATACTGTTTTTGACGAACTAGAAATAGTTGATTTTATTAATAATACAAGGAATCATATATAAAACAATACACCTGTTTTAGAGACCAACGTACTATAAATTCTATGATTTGCCAATTACTCTATTTCATGAAAAATATTTTCTGACAATAATTCATCCGTTTTTATAAGCAAATTCTCTCGATGATCACTTATCACATTTATTAGGTGATAACGATGGCCATTTATTAAATTTTCTACACGCCATTTATATTGTGAGATCGTTTTATCATTTCCTGAATCATACCACCAAGTTGAATACAAAAGATCATTATCTTTTTTAAGTTCACCATAATATACTTTATTGTTTGGAGTACAAATTATCTGCTCCTTTATCACCTCATACCCACTCCCTCTCCAACAAATTATAGGCGAATGGTCAGCTGAATAAAAGCTTGTTCCTGGTTTTATGTAAATCAAATAATTTTCATTTGTTAGTTTTAAAACATTGTGCTCCTCTATTGAGCTAGTGAAATCTTTAGTGAAATTATGATGTAAAGCTGTATCGGGTTTAACCTTATTATTTGAACCAATACTGGTAAAACGATAAAGAGCAAAAAGAAACATTAATACAAGTACAAATGATATAAAGACAACCTTATTTGAACCTGAATAGGTTTTGTAAGTATTCACTGCATACTTAAGAGGAATTGCCCTTATCATAAACCATAATGGTAAAACAACATACACTATGAAACAAATGACACCAATTAGTTCATGTGAAAATGCTTCAGTTGATGATTGAAACAAAGTAATTAATACAATCCTAACTAAATTTGAAATCACCACCAGAGCATTAGAAATTAACAAAGACAATACCAGAAAAAATATATGTATCTGACCTTTATTTTTTTGTTGTTGATAGGATATAAATATGAGTGTTATAAACATTGATAATAAAACCATTTTCAACCCCATACATTCTGTATCAACGTGAAATTCATTTTCCCCAATTAGAATAATGTTACCCGAATAGCCATAGTCATTATTAAAATACTGTAGCATATTAGCTGCTATTTTTGTTAACCACAACCGTATTTCAAAGCCAACTACTTCAGACAAGAAAATTGCCACTGGTGAAATTATAATTACAAAAAATAATGGGACGGAATCTAATTTACCAAATTGATATTCATAAATAAAGAATAAGGTGCAAATAAGTGCAAAAAAATATATGGAACTAAGCTTCAGGAATGGAAACAAAAGCAACAAAACAACCGCTATAATACCATAGCGTATTGACTTTTCATTATTTTGTTGCTTCATTACAAACGGTAAAACCATCAGTAATAAAAGAAAATTAAAATCAAATTTCACATAAAAAACAAGCTTTTGAAATGTTAACAGAATAAAAATGAAAACTAAAGCAATCGTTACAAATACTCTATTCTTAAGTAACGTTTTAAAACTTATTTCCATTTTACAACGTGTAATTTCTTTTTCTTGAGAAATAAGAATGTTAGAATTCCAACAAATAAAACTATGAGTAGCCATTCCTCAGGCTCAGGAACAGCCCCAGAAGACTTTAGAGATGCATTTTTAAGACTATTTTCATTTTCAGGAATATCAAATCTCTCATAATCTCTTTTGGTTTCCAATACAATTAAACTTGAAACTGGGCTAACAATAAAAGCTTCATTGGCAAGCTCTACCAAATTATTAATATTATCGTTGTTTTTATTAAAATAATTTCGTCCCATTTGTTTCATTAATGCATTGTATGCAAAAAGCCTTAACAAGTGTTCTGGCGCTTTTGATTGAGCTTGGGTTGTATCCTTACTGATACTTATCCCAGCTATATCAAGGTTTATCTTTGACGTATCAGTATTATATTGATAAAAGTGTTTTTTATTGATTATCTCTTTTAATTCAGACAGTTTTCCAGAATGAAAATTTATTATTTGGAACTCCTTTAATGACTTAAGGTATGGTGATGTTACTTTACCTATTTGATATAGGTTAACCTTTTCATCAATTTCGTTTATTTTTGCAATAAGTTTATCTAAAAACTTAGAACCTTCTAAATCAGCTAAATTTGGAGAAAGTTCAGTAGATTTTGATATTACGAGAGAATTTCTCCAATCGGGTATTTCGTTAAATGGAAATAAACTAAAGTTCTTTTTACCAATAATTTTAAACAACTCAGACGCATTAACCTTATTAACCTTTATCAGTTTATCATGATATACATAAAATTGCTTTTCCGGTAACAGCGTAAGAATATTGTTAAATTCTTTTTCCGACCAGCTTTTATTAATATCTAAATATATGATATCGGGATCGAAATCATAGAATTGTTTATCACCTTCCTTTATGGAATATGAATACTGTTTAAAAGAGAATTTATTTTTCGAAAGTTCAGTCGTTTTACATGATACTTCCCAATAAGGTTTGAACTTTCCATTGTATGTAAAACTGTTCTCTAATCCTTTTTTGAATCCTTTAGGAATCATGATATTTTCAATATCATTTTCTGATTCAAATACAACCTGACTTGTTTCTATAATGTCATGAGCAACTGGACCGTCAAAATAAACATTTTTTAGTTTTAAAATGTCATCAACCTTTTCAAGCGGTGTTGTTATTCCTATTTTAAACCTTCTATTTTCTTTAGGGGTACAAGGAAAAACCGTTACTGTTAAAGTATTTCCTTCTTGCCAATGTAACAAAGCGGGATCTTTTCTTTCAACACCAACAATTCTTACATAGGCACTATCAGCTTTAGATTTTGTCGTTAAACGTGATTTTTCTTCTTTTCCATCAATCCAAAGAGACAAAGAAGTAGCTACAGAACCATCGGGTAAATAAAAAGTAAAAGCGGCTTCTTGTTGATTGTTTTCCCATTGACTGAAATTCTTTACTGTTATAATTTTTTCGGAATAAGCCAATCGATAATCAGGGAAAACTTTGATGTTATTTAACACCTCAATTGTACCTAAATCTCTTCCTGACCATAATTTTCTCTGAGCCAAATGCCTTGCATTAAATTGCGATTTTAATATTTTTACTCTAGTCTTTCTATCTAAATTTATATCTCCTAAAAATGCTATTCCTATGTTTACTAATGGATCATGTCTCTTTACATCATCAAACATTGTATTGTCCCACCCTCTCCAAAAGTCTTTAAATGTATCATAGGTAAGATTCCCTTTAATTATCTTCTGAGAAAACTTATCTGTTGGCATATCTTGACAAAGTAACACCCATTCAGGTAAAGTATTATCGGGTCTTGTTATTACTGATGAAGTTGATTTATGAATTTCATTTTTGAAATTACTCCATTGAAATAAAAAAATAACCGCTATTATAACTGGAATAAACAACCCTGAAAAAAATAATGCTTTCTCTGTCTTCGATTTATGTAATTTAAAGTATATAATAATCACTGCCATTGTTGTCAAGAAAGGCACTAATAAATGAATCGATAAACCAAAAAATATCAAACCGATTATTCCAATATGACACATAGGAGCCAAATAAGCTGCAAAATATGTTGTCATTACTATTCCTGCCCCAAGAAAGAAATACACACAGTATCTAAGTACTTTAGGTATCTTTTCTATATAGATTATTCCTAAAAAAGCACTGTAAAAAAGAACTAAGTATACTTTAACCCAAAGTGTAAATTGAGCAAATATTACCACGGAATTATTTAATGTAAAAGAACTAATAGAAAAAAGAATCAAGCAAATGATAATTAATCTCTTATCGATTTGTCCGAATTTAAAAAACGGTCTATTATTAATCAGTACAACTAGAAAATATAAAACACTCAAAATATAATTAATGAAAAAGGCTCCACTATCCTCAAAAAAATCGCCATTAACACTTCGTTCTAAACTCGCAAAAACGAGTACTACAAGCGCTGTAAGAATCAATATTACTCCTGTATTTAATAACCTGTTAATTGATGTAAGTCTAGAGTTTTTCATTATTTATTATTTTCAAATCACCACGCCCATGTATTCACATTCAATACTCAATCAATTCATTAACCTAACTCCATAAAAAACACCTCTGCATTAAAAAAGAAAACAAATACATGTTGTAGAAGAGATAGTTACTGGAATAGTTAGAACATTTTAGGTTTATAGGTTGGCAATCATATAGATTAATTTATATATTTTATTTTTCTCGTTACACTATTGTTTCCAAGTTTATGCCTGATATGAACCTGCGTACCAACTCTATTTATAATTAAATAACAGCTTATGTGTTTCTTGATGGATTTCAGAAAATACTTCTGAACATAACGCAATTTTATTTTTCTAAAATTTTCAATAATCAAGTCTAAATACCCTTTAAAACAACTTTTAGAGCCAAATATAATCAAAACTAGGTTCACTAACTTCGTTCTCAGTAGTTTTACTCCAATTAGACCGAAAATTCTTTTGAAATCACAAAACTTTGAACAACAATTATCATCATTTTTCACTTATTTTCCGCCTTATATTTGCAAAATCAATGTATCGTTGTATGTTTTTGTAATTAATCATGATTAAAGTAACAGAGCTACTCAAACCAAAAGACTTATCACAAAGTGAGTTAGCTAAAAAGGTTAGTGATTCTTATGAAGTTATTAGTAAATACGCGCATAACGAAACGAATTCTTCTATAGATACCGTAAAAAACATTGAAGATGTATTTGAAGTTTCATTAGATTATTTAGTAAGAGATATTTTGAAACTTTCTTTTCACCAACATATAACAAAACGACTCCAAGGTTTTGACCTTTTAAGCGAAGAAAACAAGAGCCTTTTATTTGCTTTATTAGATACCTTTTCACATGATACTAAAACCAAAAAAGCCAATTCATAAAACAAAAAACACTGTATGATTATGAAAAAAAACAAGTTTATTGCGAAGACTCCCGTTGTAACCAATTCGACAATGAACGGCATAGTTCTTGATTCAAATCTGTAAAACTATTTTAACATAAAAAAACAAATGAATAAGACTTTACTTGTACTCGCATTTATTTCTTTGGGAATTTTAAATGGATTTAGCCAATCCAAAAAAAATGATTTAAAATTAACAATCTCTGGGCTTCCATTATTTGGATCTTCACAAGATTTTACTTCAGGATTAAATGGTTTTGTTATTAAACCAACTATTGGATATTATATTTCAGATAAAACTTCGATTGAATTAAATTTTTCTTATGCAACAATGAATGATTTAATTGTTGGAAATATTAATTCTTACTATAATTCATACTCTTTTATTCCTACTTTAAGAAACAATCTTGTGAACAAAAAAAAGTTAAGAGTTTTTACTGAATTTGGATTTGGACTTGGTACAATAAAATACAACGCTGACAATAACAATTTTAGAAATAATCAACACGATGAACTAAGTGGGGGAATTTCAGTACTAAATATTGGGGTTGGTGGAAACTATTACTTTAATGAAAAATTCGGGATTGAATTTATCATTCCTTATATAACAACAAATAATATCACTTCTGAACAGTCTAATAATATTTATTCTGGAATAGGACCAACATTTGGATTGACATTTAAACTGAATTAAAACAGGTTACAATAACTAAGCATATAGCGTGTCGGTAGGCTAACGCTATATGATTGTTGTATATAAAATAATACACTTATCACAAGCACCTTTTTCAAGGTGTTTCTTTATTTCCAAGATTTAAGTAAACGAATTATAAAATAAGAGTAGGTCTCTTATACCTAAAAAAGCAGAAAAGTTTTTTGACATACTTGTGTTAAGTAAAAAATATATTCTTTAGACAAAGGGTGGTTTTAGTTTTAGCTATATTCGCCAAAAATTGGCGAGATAGAAAAGAAAATTTTATTCTATTCATTACAATTATTAACAGATACCTTACTATAAATATAAAAAAACTATTACATCAATGAAAAACATTATTTTTTACACCCTAATTTTTTGTTTATTCAGTTGTTCAAATAATGAAGAACTAAATAAACAAAAATCTATAAAAATTCAACTTAACCTAGGTGAAGAGTATACAGATGATTATAATTTTTCAGACTTTAAAATTAAAGTATATTCCAGTAAAGAAGATTATTTAAATGAAGTCAACTCAATATTTTCAGGTAGTTTTGATAGTACTGGTAAAATTTCTATATCAGACAATTTAGAAGACACCACTTATTATGTTGATGTTTTTACTGAAGATAACATTTTAAGTAATTGGGCTCCTACTGACTTAGATTTTGTTGGTAGTTCAAATCTTATTATTTTCTATCCAGCAGATAGTTCTATTGATTTTTTTCATACTGTCGACATTAAAGATTATAGAAAACTTTTAGGCAATTGGACTTTTTACGATTATGAGTATATTAATCCTAATAACTCAGAGAGAACGAATAAAACTATTTTATCAATAAACAAGGATTTTACTGTAAATTCACATGAAACATACAATAGCACCGAACTTGTTTTAAATTTCAAAATGAAACATAACGGAAATTATCTTGATTTCATTAATATAAAACCTAATAATGAAAGTCACCCTGGTAATTTTGTTAATCCAAATAATTTGTATTTACGGATTAATGAATCAGGGTTATTAAGCTTTAATAATTATGCAGGAGATGATGTTTTTTATTTAAGAAATTAATTTTATTCTGAATTAAACACTTTTACCAATTGATTAATGGGTCCAGCCTGAAATGACTCAAGGTTGTCTTTCCAAACACCTATGTTTCTCGCATATTAGGTTAGTTCAATCAGAAGGTCTAAGTCATCGATTTTCTTGATGAAATCCATTTGCACAAAAAAATATAACTCATAAAAGAAAACAAAAATATAAACTTACCAAAAAACACCTTGAAAAAAGGTGTTTTTTTATGTCATAAATTTTGTAGCCTTCCCCAAAAGCGGAAAAGTTTTTTGACATACTTGTGGTAAGTAAAATACAATAATCGTTTATAAAACGGTTATCCGTAAACATATTATTATCTTTTAGCATGATAAATTCTTTGGGATTATACTCATGCTTATTTCATATAGAAGCATAAACAAAGGGGAAATCAATGAAATTTCAGTAATTAGATGTTATACGATTTACAAATAAATATTTCGCATATCTATTATTTCTTTTGTAGCTATTTTTGCGTTATAAAACTTGACCATAGCTTGGCTATGCTAAAGTTTTATGCCTTAAACTAACTTAAAATAATTCAATACCTATATACGAAATATGTATATGTAAATCGTATTATACACTTAAAACCAGGTATACAACCCACCCTAAAAACACTTTTAATCTCAGCCTTATTTACTTATATTTGAAAGATAAATATGCGCAATTTCGTATATACACTAGTTGGTAGCCATTTGACAGGGATATTGCGAAAATAATCATCGGTTCAGAAAAATAAAGTTGAAATTGGAAACAACAAAAGTCACGCACTATAAAGCGATTGAATGGAGAAGAATAAACAAAATATCAAAAATTGAATGATTACCTAAAAAGCGAAAATTTCCCATCCCAACTTTTTAAAAGTTGGCTAATTTCATAAAAACTTAAAATTATGAAAAGTTATTTTTCACACTAGCGTTAATGCTAGTTACATCATTTGCATTTGCAGATAACGTTGAAAAATCAATAACTGAAGAAAATGTTGTTTCATTGAATGAAATGTCAAAAATTGAATTACTAGAAGGAATTTTAGAGATAAATGGTTCTTCAGAGGATATTGTTTCCTAAAAATGTTGGGCTGCTAAACAATGGGTTAAAATGAAGTGTCGTGAAGTAAGCGATAATGATGAATTAATTGACGAAATTGGAGATGCGATATATGATTTGTGTGAAATAGCGCTAGATTGGGGTTGGATTGATTAAAATGATTTATGAGGCTGTTTTATATTTTAAAATAGCCTCATTTAATTAGTATTTAAAAAGAATAAACAAATACATAAAACATTATTAGTTATGGTTACATTCATAAAATTTAAAATTACTAAACATCTATTATTCTTTATTATTTTAATTTCGAGTGCCAATTGTTTTTCGCAAAAAAATGAAGGAATTGCAACATATAAGGCAAAGACAAGTTATGCTTTTGACAACATTGAAAAAATAAATGAAAAAGAAGCATTAAATAAAATCTTTGAAGATTCCGGAAAAGAAAGCAGTATAAATTTTAAACTCTTTTTCAAAAATGAAAAATCATTATTTTTTGCTGAAAAAGCATTGAAAAGAGAAAGTAAAAAAATTGATTTTGTAAGTATAAAGGCGAAAATTCTAGGAAAAACATACGTAAACCTAATAACAAAAGAAATAGTACAACATAAAGAAAAATTTGGAGAAGTTTTTAATATAAAGAGCAACTTAAATAATCATGAATGGATATTAACAAAAGAGACAATTAAGATTGGTAACTATACTTGTTATAAAGCAATCCTTAAAAGTAAGGGTAACAAAAAAAACGAAACAATAGCTTGGTATTCACCTAAATTACCACATAGAGTTGGTCCTTTGGGGTATTGTGGTCTTCCTGGCCTAGTAATAGTACTAAAAGACGATGTTTTCATTTATACATTAAAAAAAATAACATTTAACCTACCAAAACAAGATGAAAAAATAGTAAATAAACCAAAAATTGGCAAAGAAGTTTCTGTTAAAGAATATGACTCAATTTATAAAATTATGAGAGAGAGAAAAGACAGATTAGAAAAAGAACATTATATGAGAAATTAAATCGTATTTTCAGAAAAAAATGAATAAACAGAAAATTAAGATAACATTAGTGTTTTGACCCCTATAAAACAAGAGTAATCTTTTAAATTTCGATTATTAATTAAGCTACTATTTTTTGCATGAAAATTAAGCGTTTGTCTTGGTGCCATTTTTCCATAGGAGTTATTCTTCCTAATAAATAGTCCATGGTAGTTCTACACCCGACACAATAGTTTTTGTTTATTCAAAATTTATCATGCGCTATTACTAGCATATAAATACACTAATTATAACAGGAATATAACCAATAGTTTATGTTTTTTTGACACATTTTCCTCATACAACTTAACGGGAAATTATCGTCCTTTTTAGCAGCCCAATAACTACTTGTTATAAATTTGTTTATGGACGTTCAATTTCAGGATTTTTCCTGTTTAATTTCACTAAAAAATATTTTAATTTTATCACGTTTGTTAGCTTACAAAGCTTTAAGCATAGGGAATTTAGTATTGTATGCTCCTTCGGGAGCATACTTTCTATATCACTTCATATAACTTATCATAAATTGTTTTTTTTCTACTTTAATTTATGAAAAACCACGCTTTTAACTCACCCATATCACTACTATTTTCACTCTCCTTCCTTAACTTTTTAAGCAACAATTCAACTAGATACTAAGAGGATAACTCTTAGACATAAGTAAGGGCTTTGAATACGTTTTTGAACTAAATTACAAACACTCTAATTGCAAAAACAACTTTGATTCTGCTAATACTTCCCTTTGCAATTGTTCTTTATAGATGCCATCGAACTGTATTTCAGGATTTTTCCTATTAATCTCTCTCCTCTTTTTTCGTAATTTTGCCTTCTGTTTGACTTTATAATGAAGTCTTACAGAAAAGTTAATAATTTGTGCTCCTACGGGAGCATATTTTATTTACTATTTTCCTCTTTTTCTACCAGCATCGAATTTCAGGATTTTTCCTGTATTATTTTAGCTTGATTTTTTTAACTTTAGACATATTTGTCTGCAAGACGATATAAATACTCAGTTCAAAAGCGTTAGCCTCTTCGGAGGCTTTCTTTTTTACATGTTTTATGGGGTAAACGGATAAAAAAATCTGAGGTAATGCTATAGGAGATGTTCAGCAGAAAAAAGTTCATTGTTGAGCTTTATGGTTTCTCTAGTAAAAGCTTTTGCAGGCATCCACCAAGAAAAAATCGGACTGACAGTTTTTATCCCAGATTACACAATAGAAAACCTATTACACGATAAAGCCACTGTAAAATCACCCACTTCATTGTTCTTTTAAATTTAACCGTAGCGAAAAAGTATTTGCTTTTATTTGGCTTACCGTTCTCATGATGAAGTTCTATTGCATAATTTGGATTTAACAGATACGTACTCGTTCATAAATAACATTCATTTTATTTAATACTATTTGTGACAACTTAGATTCCTCGTTATACCAGTTATTGTTTTAATTTACTGTAAAAGAAAATGGCAAATGCTATTAGATAATTTACTTTTTATCAAATCTTCTTATTCAGAGGATACCACAATAGCACAGGCTATAAAAATTTATTTTCCCTCTTTTTAGTTTTCTGCTGCTTCCTTCACAATGGATCTTTCTTGTTTTTTTTCTGAAAGAACTTCCCTCCTTTTGCAATTGTTTTAATCGCTACTATAATATCATCTAAATGGTTTTTTAACACGTAACCTTTACAGCCCAACTGTTTTGTTTTTTCAACATACTCACGAGGTGAAAACCCACTTATGATAAGCACTTTTTGTGAAATTTTATTCTTTACGAGGTAGCTTAACACATCTACCCCGTTACTATTGGGCATTTCATTATCGAGAAGTACTACATCGGATGTATTTCTTTTTATCCATTTAAGAAAATCCAACTCATTAGAAAAAACCTTTTTAATTACTATATTCTCTGATCTAAATAATGATAAATACCCTTCTATCAATATTTTATTATCTTCAACCAACACAAGCTCTATATATTTCATATATAGAAGTTAGCATTTTAGAAAAGTCTTATTAAAGCTATTGGTTAAATGGAGGTATAAGCTCGGTAGCTATGAGTTCTACGATGGTAAAAAGTAATACTTCTGATTGTAATCACTTAACTTATAAAAAAACCATCCTTTGGAATCGTATAAATTGCTTATTTACAATATGAACCTACAACTAGATGTTCTCGATAGTTATGAAAAAATAATAAAGCCTATAATCGATTCTTGCCTTTACCTCTATTTTATTTGTATTTCTTCTAAGTTTGTAGGTTTTTTGTATCCTTGAAATGGCTGTTTTAGCAGCTCAAGTAAATCGGAGTTTTTGGTTTCATCAGGAAAAGTATCTACTCCGTATATAATCTGTTCTCTATCAAGTTCTAGGTACGTTCCGAAGATGCGATCCCAAATAGAGAATATATTTCCATAATTGCTATCTGTATAGGGCAATAGATTGTGATGATGCACTTTATGCATATCCGGAGACACTAGAATATAACTAAGGATCTTGTCAATTTTTTTGGGCATTTTAATATTGGCATGTGTTAGTTGCGTAAATACTAACGACATAGATTGGTACAACATAACAATTGCTATAGGAGTACCTATTAAAAACACACCAGCTAAGGTAAAGGTAAATCGTATCAGGCTCTCTAGTGGATGATGTCTATTGGCTGTAGTCGTGTCTACTTTATGATCTGAATGGTGTACCAAATGAACCATCCAAAGTGGTTTTACTTTATGTTCTACTAAATGTGCCAAATAGGCCCCAAAAAAATCTAAAAAAAGCACTCCTAAAATAACATACAACCACAAGGACATTTCAGGCAACCAATTAATCAGTCCAAAATCATTGGCCACTACCCAATCTGCGGTCTTTAACAATAAAAAAGCTAATACAAAATTGATGATTATCGTTGTTCCTGTAAAGAATAAATTAGGGAAGGCGTGCTTCCATTTATTATACTTAAAATTAAACAACGGCACCGCACTTTCCAATAACCAGAAAAAGGTAATTCCTCCAACTAAGATTAAACTACGATGACTAGAGGGGATCGTTTCAAAATAATTCACAAGGTTTTCCAACACACACTAAATTTTTCTAAAGATAAAAAAAAATATTAGTATGTGGTTATTATCATGATACAGCCTGTTAAAAATCAAACGATTTATTGAGGTAAACGTTTTTTTAATTCTTCAACTATTCTATAAGTAGCAGGACACACCTCTGTATTTTTAATCGTAATGTTTGCTAATTGAATAAACTTCTTTCTATTGGTATGAGGGTATTCAGAACATGCTTTCGGACGCACATCATAAATAAAACAAGTATTATCACTTTCATCTAAAAAAGAACAAGGAGCCGTTTTAAGCACGTGAAAATCATCTTCATCTACCTGCAAGTATTGCGCTTTAAAATCGGCAACTTTCATCCTTAAATGTTTAGCTATTCGTTCTATATCTTTATAAGTAAACATCGGACTTGTTGTTTTACAACAGTTAGCACAAGTCAAACAATCGGTACGATTAAATTCTTCCTCATGGATTTCTTGCACCAATAAATCCAGTCTTTTTGGGGTACGCTTTTTTAATCTTTGAAAATACTTTTTATTCTCTTTAAGAGCCTCCTTTGCCAGTTTAGGTAAATTATCTAAATCTTTATCCTTCATTTGAATACCATATAAAACTATTATTTTTCAACCAATTAGCCTGCTATAAATTGTGTTTAGCTAATTTAACTTTAAAAGTTTTTCACATTGCAAAAGTACCTATATAAATTGTTATAATGAGTTTAAATATCATCCAAATAATTTATGTAATTTTGCACATCAATTTACCTAATTAATGAATATTCAAACCTTAATAGAAACTAAAATAAAAGAGGGTTTTTTAGCCTTGTATGATGTAGAAATTCCGCATGTAGAATTTCAAGCAACTCGTAAAGATTTTGAAGGAGACATAACAGTTGTTGTTTTCCCTTTGCTACGGTACAAAAAAGGAAATCCTGTTCAAATTGGTGAAGATTTAGGGAAATACTTAGTTGAACATATCGAGGAAATAAGAAGTTATAACGTTGTTAAAGGCTTTTTAAACTTGGTTGTAGATGACCGTTTTTACCTTAACTTTTTCAATCAAATTTCATCGAACGCAACTTATGGTTTCGCTCCTCAAGACAGTATTGATGCTCGCATGGTTGAATATTCATCACCCAATACGAATAAGCCACTACATTTAGGTCATGTTAGAAATGTGTTGTTAGGGTATGCTGTTTCTGAAATTTTAAAAGCCGCTGGTCATACAGTTTATAAAACACAAATTGTTAATGACCGAGGTATCCATATCTGTAAATCTATGCTAGCATGGCAACGTTATGGAAATGGAGAAACTCCTGAGTCTACTGGATTAAAAGGAGATAAATTGGTAGGTAATTACTATGTGAAATTTGATCAGAAATACAAAGAAGAAATCAAAGAACTCGTGGCTACGGGTATGTCTGAGGATGAGGCAAAAAAACAAGCACCATTATTTGTAGAAGCACAACAAATGTTACGCAAATGGGAAGCTGGTGATGCAGCCATTGTAAGTCTTTGGGAAATGATGAACGGATGGGTTTATAAAGGTTTCGACACAACTTATGAAAACATCGGTGTTGATTTTGATAAATTGTACTATGAAAGTGACACCTACCTTCTTGGTAAAGACATTATTGACGAAGGCTTAAAAAACAAAGTTTTCTTTAAAAAAGAAGATGGTTCTGTTTGGTGTGATTTAACCGATGACGGCTTAGATGAGAAGCTCGTATTACGCTCTGATGGTACCGCTGTATATATGACACAAGACATTGGTACAGCTATTCAACGTTCGAAAGATTTTACCAATTTGAATGGAATGGTATATACCGTAGGAAATGAACAAGATTATCACTTTAAGGTATTGTTTTTAATTTTAAAGAAGTTAGGCTATTCTTGGGCTGATCAGTTGCACCATTTAAGTTATGGAATGGTTGATTTACCTTCTGGAAAAATGAAATCACGTGAGGGTACCGTGGTTGATGCGGATGAATTGATGACCGAAATGACCAATACGGCGCGTGAAATATCACAAGAATTAGGAAAACTAGAAGGCTACTCAGTTGAAGAGAAAGAGGTGCTTTATAAAACTATCGGATTAGGTGCTTTAAAATATTTTATTTTAAAAGTAGATCCTAAAAAAAGAATTTTGTTTGATCCGCAGGCCTCTGTAGACTTTCAAGGAAATACAGGTCCTTTCGTACAATATACCTATGCTAGAATTCAGTCGATATTGCGTAAAGCTCAATTCGATTGTTCTATAGAAATAACAGGTATTGAATTACATGAGAAGGAAAAAGAGTTAATTAAACAACTCGAATTGTATCCTGAAGTAATTCAGCAAGCAGCCAACAACTATTCACCTGCAATAGTTGCTAATTATACGTATGATTTGGTAAAAGAGTTCAATTCTTTTTATCAAAACGTATCTATTTTAGGAGAAGAAAATAACGACAAAAAAGTGTTTAGAGTTCAGTTGTCTAAAAAGGTAGCTGACACTATAAAATCAGCATTTCGTTTGCTTGGAATTCAAGTTCCAGAACGAATGTAAATAACTAATAGTTCGAGCGCAGTTGAGAATCTATTAAATAAATAATTTGAAAGCTTGGGGTTTTTCCTAGGGATATTGGAAAATTTCATCTTATAAATAGTAAAACAAACAACAATATGAAATACGACGTACTAGTAATTGGAAGTGGCCCTGGTGGTTATGTAACGGCCATTAGAGCATCGCAATTAGGATTTAAAACCGCTGTAGTTGAAAAAGAAAGTCTAGGTGGAATTTGCTTAAACTGGGGATGTATCCCTACCAAAGCTTTATTAAAGTCTGCCCAAGTTTATGACTATCTAAAACATGTTGATGAGTACGGATTAAAAGCGGAAGCTATTGATAAAGATTTCAATGCCGTTATTAAACGTAGCCGTGGAGTTGCCGATGGTATGAGCAAAGGTGTTCAGTTTTTAATGAAAAAGAACAAGATTGACGTGATCAATGGTTTTGGTAAGATAAAGCCTGGTAAAAAGGTAGATGTTACCGATAACAATGGTACAACAACTGAATATACCGCAGATCATATTATCATCGCTACCGGAGCACGTTCTCGTGAATTGCCGAGTTTACCTCAAGATGGAAAAAAAGTAATTGGTTACCGCGAGGCAATGACTTTACCTACACAACCAAAATCGATGATTGTGGTTGGTTCTGGGGCTATTGGAGTAGAATTTGCGCACTTCTATAATTCTATGGGTACTGAGGTAACCATCGTTGAATTCATGCCAAATATCGTTCCTATTGAAGATAAAGATGTTTCAAAACAAATGGAGCGTTCTTTCAAAAAAGCAGGGATTAAAGTAATGACTAGTTCTTCTGTTGAATCTGTTGACACTTCAGGTAAAGGAGTGAAAGCAACAGTAAAAACTAAAAAAGGAGAAGTTGTATTAGAGGCTGATATCGTTTTATCTGCTGTTGGAATTAAAACAAACATCGAAAATATTGGTTTAGAAGATGTGGGTATCATTACAGATAGAGATAAGATTTTAGTAAAAGATTATTATGAAACTAATATTCCTGGTTACTATGCTATTGGTGATGTAACCCCTGGTCCTGCTTTAGCACATGTTGCTTCGGCAGAAGGAATTACTTGCGTTGAAAAATTAGCTGGATTGCATACAGAAGCGATCGATTACGGAAACATTCCAGGTTGTACCTATGCAACCCCAGAAATAGCATCTGTAGGACTAACAGAAGAAAAAGCAAAAGAACAAGGATATGATATCAAAGTAGGAAAATTCCCGTTCTCAGCATCTGGTAAAGCTAAGGCGGCAGGTACTCCTGACGGATTTGTAAAAGTTATTTTTGATGCTAAATATGGTGAGTGGTTAGGTTGTCATATGATTGGCGCTGGTGTTACTGATATGATTGCAGAAGCTGTATTAGGACGTAAATTAGAAACTACAGGGCACGAAGTATTAAAAGCCATACATCCACACCCAACCATGAGTGAAGCTGTTATGGAAGCTGTAGCAGATGCATATGATGAAGTAATACACTTGTAAAAGAGTTCTACAATTTATAAACACATAACAAAACCTCGCTTTTAGCGGGGTTTTTTATTTACCATCATTACGAAAAAACACCCTTCTAATAAAAGGATTTCACCTCTTTTTATCATGAGAAACCCTAAAAAAATTTGATGGAAATAACAGAATTAAAAAAGGATTTTTCTCTGAGAAAATTTTAGCAAAGCGTAGTAGGTTTGGTCTATCAAACTTTCAATGATTAACGTTGACATGGTACCGATACGCGTTCATCATTGTTGCTCTTATTTTAATGGAAACACTCGTAAGAAACTATCGATTAAAATTTATAATGTATCGCTGAAATATTTCGATAAAAGTCAATCACTATTAAAGATAATAGATCGATATGAGTACAGCATGTGTTGAAATAAATATAAGAGTTTAGGTCGAAAACTAACCGCTCCAGACCTCTAAAATGAGCTATTAAAATTAAAAATCATGAAATTATCAAAAAAAATCTTAGTCCCAATTTGTGCAGTTGCCTTATCGTTTACGTTGTTTTCATTTAAATCACCTAACGCAAACCAAAAAAATTTAAATGTTGCTGCTGTACAGTTTGATTCTTCTAACTTCTCTTTGAATGAAAATGCCCAAGTTGCTCGTATTACTACAGTTGGAAAATTAGCAAAAAAAGCATGGGATAAAAGTGGTAAAGAAGCTGCTAAATTTGTTGCTTATGAGGTGGTTTTAAGAGGTGTAGATTGGATATTATCTGCTGAAGATGATATTCAGGATAGTTTAGCTGATGAAATGAATTACAAGCTTAGCAGACTATAATTTATAATTAGTTCTTTCCTACCTGCATTTCGCAGGTAGGTTTTACGTAAATATACTATTATGAAAAAAAGTATCATTATCATTTCTGTTTTTATAATTTATTGGGCTACTACAATTTTTTTCACCGTTCCTGAAAATTATCTCCAAATAAAAGCCATGCGGTTTGAAAAATTGTTTTCTTCCGTATTCTATCAAAAATGGTCGTTTTTTGCCCCTCCTCCGAAGTTCAATGATAGGTTGTACTATAAATTCGCCAGTCCCAAAGACACCATTGTCATGGAAGCTATAGGACCTATTCATCAAATGAGAAAAGAACAGTATTTATTCAATAATGACATCTCTGTAATTGACTATATTTTATCAAATTCTTTAAATAATATTGCTGATATGATTAGAGAGCAATACGGAAATTATAAATATGTGAATTGCAATGAAATCAAAGAGGAAACTTGTTTTAATAACTTTATAAAGGGCTTTAAAAAAGAGCTTCATGAACTAAATGAGGTTAAAACTATTATCAACTACGGTAAGAGTTTGGCTAGCCATAGAAACTTAAGCGAAAATTACAATATGAAGTTTATCTACGCCACCGTTCCTGTTCCTAACTTTTCTAAAAGAAATGACAAAAACAATAGCGAAGATGAGCAATTTATTTTTGAAACAGACTATTACAACTTAAAAACATCATCATGGGAAAACTAAAGCATTTAGTACAAAACTTATCTAGTACCAATCAATTTTCATGGTATCTTTCTATTTTTAGAGTATTTCTTGGATTGCATATTATCAAAAAACTATACCTAATTTGGGGCAGTCAGTCAATACTTTTAAGTAACGGAGTATTATTTGAACACAGAGATATCTTTCTTGATTATTTTGGTATCAATTCCGAAATAATTCTTGCCAATAGCCACATCTTACTATTGTCTATTGTTGTTCTCTGTATTTTTATGATACTAGGTATCGGAAGAAACCTTACTGTTTTTATTCTATATCTATTTATTAAAATATTACAAGATTTAACCTACCCTATTCTGAATGGTGGTGATAATTTGATGATTTTTGTTTTGTTGTATTTATGTTTTGCAAGGTCTTTCGAACACCTAACCTTATACAAACAACATCTCAAACCCAATACATCATATTTAGCATCCAACTTAGCTGTTTATTCTATTTGTATTCACCTTGGGTATGTATATTTCATCTCCTCTATTCATAAAATTCATTCGGATGTTTGGTTCAACGGCACCGCTTTGTATTACATCATGAATTTAGATCGGTTTAGAAGTCCTGTGAGTCATTTACTTTCAGATAATGCCATAATTACTACATTGGGTACGTATTTTACACTATTGTTTGAATTACTTTTTATATTCCTAGTATGGGATAAAAGATATAAAATAATTTTTTTAATTTCAGGAATACTACTGCATTCAGGGATCTACTTTTTTATGATGATTTACGACTTTGAAATCTTCTTTATCTCTTTATACGGATTTTTCTTACCTAATGATTTATTTAAAAAATTAGCCGAAAAAATAAATCGCTTTATGTTTAATTTAAAAACAAAATACTATGTTCAAAATGCTTAAATATCTTGGCTTTTTAGGTCTACTAGGCTTCATCCCTTATTTTATGGAAGTTCCTAGTTATGTTAAATTATTCAAACTGTTTTTCTTTCTTTTTTGGATTGATGGTATTGTAAACTACTTTAAAAAATGAAAAATATCATAATATACGATGGGCTATGCGGATTTTGTAGTAAAACAGTCGTTTATTTAGCATACTTAGATACTAAAAATCATTTCAAATTTATATCTGACCAATCAGAAATAGGTAGCGATTTAATTATTAGAAATAACCTAACTGCACTGAATAAAAAAACAATTATTTTAATGGTTGACAATCAAGTTTACCTAAAGTCTACCGCAATATATCAGTTCTTAAAAACGACGAAACGGTATCCAGTGATACGATTTATTCTATCCATCATTCCCCTTCAATTAAAAGATTGGGTGTATGATATCATTTCAGAAAATAGAAGAAAAATAATCAATAATACTTGTAAAGTTCCGAGTGAGCAAGTTAGAAAAAAATTTCAATTATGAGTGATCAAAAACAAGTTTATAATTATACTATCGCCACCAAAAAGAAGCGATTCTATGCATTTTTACTGGAACTTATATTCTCTTTAGTAGTATTATTTCTTCTGAACTATCTTTTATATGGTGAAGATGTAGATACTTTTTTAGATGCTCCAACCAATTTGTATAGCGTTCTGCTTAACAGTATAGTGGCTTTTGGTTTAGGAGCAATTTTCTATCCTTTTTTCTCAGGTAACATTGGTCATAAAATACTCAACATAAAAGTTATAGATGCTACAACTGGAAAAGACTTTTCTAACTTTTTTGAAGGTGCCTTACGAGAATTCCTAAAAAACTTTTTATCTAATTTTATCCTGCCTGTAATATGGTTACTTTTTGATGTCAAAAATCAAAATATTTACGATAAAGTTACCAAAACTTATGTGGTCGAAAACAAAAAAACATAATCCAAATACGATATTTATTTTGCAGCTTTAAAGGAAAAAAACGTTCGTAGGTAATTGTTTTTTTCCTTTAAACATTTAACCACCGCACTACATGCATGTTTAGATAGTATCGTATCCAAAATTTTATAACTAAAACAGCCCAAATTTGCAATCCGGGATGTCTTTTATGATTTGAAATTAGAGTAAAAGAAAAGGATGCTTAACTCTTTATAAAATTCGTTTTTTATGCTTTCTTCTTAAGGTTAGTTTCATTTCACAATACACTCTTGATGCTCTTATCAAAAATGTAAAACTTAAATCTATCACATAAAAAAACTACCTCACAAAACCAATGTAAGGTAGCTTTTATATCTATTAATTCTTATTACTTACTTATATACGCCACGAGAAAGGATTCTCGCGGTAGCATCACTCTTTATCGCTCATTCTCGCGGGAGCCTTTAGATTAGCAAATAGAAATAATTACTTAAAATAAAAACATAATGGTGATGATGAAATTTCGGGGGATCACCGACAACTGACAACTGATAATTGAAAACTGATCATTGTAACCGCTTACTCATACCCGCCACGAGAAAGGATTCTCGCGGTAGCATCACTCTTTATCGCTCATTCTCGCGGGAGCCTTTAGATTAGTAAATAGAAATAATTACTTAAAATAAAAACATAATGGTGATGATGAAATTTCGGGGGATCACCGACAACTGACAACTGATAATTGAAAACTGATCATTGAAAACTGATCATTGTAACCGCTCACTCATAACCGCCACTAGTTGTAAACTAGCGGGAGCGGGGGGGCTGCTCAATATTCTCGTATTGAAAATGGCAAAACAGACCCTTCTGTTTCTACTGTAGAAAAAATTACTAAAGCTCTTGGTATTACTATGGCTGAACTATTTACCAGTTCTAATGATTTAAAAGAAGTCCATTCTTTAAACAAAACACTAATGGAAAGAGTCTCTTTAATTGATAGCCTTAACAAAGAAGAACAAAAAACTATTTTCACTATACTTGATGCCTTTATTTCTAAACGCAAGCTTAAAAGCTCTTTAAAAACAGTTCTTAACGATATTGATTAACTTAAAACTAACTCAAAAAAAAACCTTTACATCTCTGTAAAAGCTTTCTCCTTTTTATAACTTAATATTTATACTTCTAATATCGCTTACTCGCAATCGCCACTAGTTAAAAACTAGCGGGAGCGGGGGAGCAGGGGATCACCGACAACTGACAACTGATAATTGAAAACTGATCATTGTAACCGCTCACTCATAACCGCCACTAGTTGTAAACTAGCGGGAGCGGGGGGCTACTAATAATCTCGTTTCTTTTTTAACCTTTACTTTAAAACTTGCCATTATGCTAGCTAGCACTAAACGTCAAGGTGTGGAGGAAATTCTGGTAGTTCTGGATTATCAAAAGAAAATTCACTTTCTAACCCTTTCTTTAAAACAAACCCTCCTAAACATTCAATATAGAAACCTGATTTTAAATCACTAATTTTTGTAATCATCCATTCATCATCTGACTCATTCTGTGTAGATATTCTAAGCTCTGAATCTAACCAATATAAATCACCATTATAGCACTTGCAACTAATCAGAGTTACAAATACAACATATTCATTATTAGCAAAATCTATCAGTAATTCTATTTTTTCATGAAACCTATTGAAAGACCACATTACTACTTTTGCTCCTTTATATTCAGCTAATACAGCATTTGCTTTTTCAACATCATTTATAATTGTTTCCATTTTTCTAATATTTTACTTGGACTTAGGCACAAGTACACCTTCTTTAAAAACATGCTCAATATCATCTAACCAAAAAGTAGTCTTGTCCATTAAATCTTTATTGTCCTTAATTATACGTAACTCTCGTGCTGTTATTAGATTTCTTTTAGAACTAAAATTAGACAAATCAAATCTAATTCCATCTGCATTTTTGGCTGCGTCGAAAAACGCTTGAAAGAATTTTATCTCACCACCGGCATTATAATTTTCTACACTCGTTAATCCATTTTTAAACCAAGCATCGTTATAATATGTAGTTGCCTTACCCTTATGCTTATAAAGATCTGCCTTTGTTCCTAAACCAATTATTCTTTTTGGGTTTTTTACTACTGAAAATAAAATGATTGGTTTTTTAGCATTAGCACTAGCAGTTTCAACCGTTTTTTCTGTTGTCGCAGCCAGCCCTTGGGCTCGCCCACTAGGACTTAACTTACTATTACTTGTACCAACATTTACCTTTTTAGCTATTAGTAATTGAGCTGGGGCATCATAAAAATCAAGAGTAGTTATTTTATCAAATGTATCACTAAGCTGTTGACTTGCTGGAGTTGTAGTATGATAATCAATTACTTCGTCCTTTGTTTTATCAAGTAATACAGAAGTATTAGTAATTACTTCGCCTAAAGTAACATCATTATACTCTCCTGTAATTAATTTACCTGCTGTATTAATTGCGTCAGAACTAGCATTATATCCCGCAATTAAAGTGTTATTAGCAACAAAACCAAAAATATTATCTACTGCATTATTAAACCTCTGCGATACAGAACCACCGCCTTTTATAAATACAGGTTTATTAGTTTTATATTTAGTCTTGTAAGGTGTAAATTCTAAACCTTCTAGCTCAATACCATCAATTACTCTATTTTCTGAAAAAGCATAAACCGAGTTATGTGCATATTTAGCAAACAACGGATCAATACTTAAGAAACGCCCAACTCTCGGGTCATGCATTCTAAACTTATAGTTAATCGAGTTTCCTTCACCCTTAACTTCATCGTCTTTCTCTTGCCCTTGGAAGCCATATCTATAAGAATCTGCTTGCCCATGCCTGTTAGGTACGAGCATACCAAAAGGATAGTAGTCATTATAGGCTACAATTTCAGGAATAAAACTTGGATCTTCTACAGGGGCTTCTATTGCTTGTATAAGAACATCATCAATATACAAGGTTTGTATTGCTCCTTTATATCCAGGGCTACTCAATTTAAAGATAAAGCTGTAGCTATCCGTGCTTTTTGGTGTAAATATGGTACTTACTACTCCGCTTTCGGTAACGAACGTTCCAAACTCTTTACTATTTCCTTTCCAGATACCGAATTCCAAAGGTACTGAAAATTTTGTTTTATCTACCGCAATACTAATGGCATAGTCTCTGCCTCCTTCTAATTGATACGACCCCTTAGCTCCTCTTGAATGTTTGGCTACATCTATTTTCAATCGCCCATTTTTTACAACTACTTTTTCCTTTTTACTGGTGGGTTTCCAAAGGGCTTTATCATTATTATCAAATGAAGTGGCGTATATTTCATTTTCATGGTCCTCACTGCCTTGTTTGGTTACCGCAACTTCATTAATATAGAAGGTTTGTGCTTCTCCTTTATATTTTTTCTTTTTAATTCTGAATGTAAAACGATATACACTTGTTTTGGTTGGTACAAAAGTGGTTTTTATCAATCCATCTTCAGCTACTATAGTGCTGAAATCTGGTTTTTTACGCGGTCGCCATATACGAAACTCTAATGGTACTGTAAGTTGACTAATATCAACAGGAACCGTTATGGTATACTCTTTATTAGCTTCAAGTTGGTAGTATCCTGTTACACCATTGTGATGCTTGGCGTTAGATACTGAACTCCTTAAACGTATTGAGCTAGTTTCTAAACTTACTCCTAAAGAAAAAGAGCATATATACATTACTATTGATGCGCTTATTAGAGATTTTAACGCTAAAAAAGCTTACTCCTAAGAAACAACAAAAAAACTACCTCAAAAACCAATGTAAGGTAGCTTTTATATCTATTAATTCTTATTACTTACTTATATACGCCACGAGAAAGATTCTCGCGGGAGTACTTACTTTGGCATTCGCGCGCCATCGGGGCATACTCTTAAAACACAGAAAAACTACCTCACACTTTAATGTAAAGTAGTTCTTTTATATTATACCCTGCTTACTCATACTCGGCACTCGTTACAAACGAGCGCGAGCGGGGGAAAACTGATCATTGTAACCGCTCACTCATAACCGCCACTAGTTGTAAACTAGCGGGAGCGGGGGATTTTGAGACTATTGATGCTTTATCAAAAATATGAATTCCAATATCAGATATACCTGAAATTTCATCACTTTTATAGTATGCTTTCAGAGCTTCAATACCATTAAGCTCTAAAACTTTAACACTACTGGTTACAGCTTTTGCACCTGAAGCACTACCTAATATCCTTGAATAGTCTGCTTCACCTTTACCTACAGATAATGTATACTTTAATTCAGTTGAAGTGTTATCTACAACAGAGTTCACAATATGTCGACCCATTGCTCTAATATCTTCTGAAGTTGATCTTGGTGGTATCGGATCAAATCTAATCCACTTTCCTTTACCTGGATTAAAATACCTATGCCTATCTACTCCTTCACTATCCGAATCACTCAATACCCACCATCCTTGTACTTTTGCTAAATGTGAACCATTTTGATAAAAATCTCCAAAAGAATCATAACCTTCATTTGATGACCACTGATATTTTGGTATTTGAGGCTCCAAACCTTCTAACTCTATCATATCAATAACTCTATTTCCACTGAATGAATACGGACTATAATATGGGTATTTCCCTGATAAAGGATCTACCGCAAAGAACCTCCCCACTCTAGGGTCATGCATTCTAAACTTGTAATTAACCGAGTTCCCTTCCCCTTTTACTTCATCATCCTTCTCTTGCCCTTGGAAGCCGTAGCGGGAGTTCACAATACGTCCACCCATTGCGGATTAATCTTTGCTTATAAATCTATTAGCCATTTTATCTCCCATTACTCCTAGGAAAAATGATATAATAATATCGTACCACACAATAGTACCAATAAAACGATAAAAAGTAAAATATCTGTAAATGAAATAGCCAGTAAACAAACCATACTTCAAAAAATAATAAATTATATTTTTCATAATGAAAGAGTGTCTATAATATTTTTATTCTTAATCTCTTCTTTTAAAATCATCCTTGATCTTTTCGGGTTTTTTGATGATAATTCTACTTTATAATATTTACTTTTCAAACATTCTTCTTCGAAATCACAATTAATCTGACTTGTATTCTTGTATATATTAGATTTAAATTTATAGCTATATTCTATATAACATCTAGTCCTTACATGCTTCACTCTAATAACTTTCCCTACAGTAAAAACTTTATTATTTGTTATATCATTATTATAAACATATATTATAACTCCTAAAACAAGTGAGAAAATCACAAACATGATAAACGTAATATCTTCCTTTAATAACTTCATGAAATCAAATTTATCTAAACCCACTTTTATGGATTTTTATCATCTTTACTATGTTTTTTTACAAAATCATTAATTGATTTATCTAATTCTTTAGAAAGACCATTTATTTCATCTCCTAAAATATTTTCAAAAGCCTCAACAGAAGCATTTGTAACTCCATAAGCAGTTTCAGTAAGTACTTTTTCAAAACTACTCAATTTCCAATCAGGTTTGGTAAAACCTTTCCACTTTCCAAAAACTTTATCTCCTAAAGTATTTGTAACTACATTCGTAAAAACCTGATTAACTGGCTCAAAACTAACCCCTTTTTCTATATTTATTGATATAAAAGATTCTCCTAAAATAGACCCAAAACCAGAAAACATTCCACTGAATAAAGGATCAGCGTAATCAACAGCTCTAATATCTCCTCCGTTTGTAACTAGCTGTCCTGCAATATTAGCTCCAGCATTTATTAATCCATCTTTCCAACTATTCGTAACTAAAAACCCTGAGCTAAAATAAGAAGCCCAAACTGGTCCTGAGTTAGCTAACATAGACAATTCGCTAGCTGCAAATCCCATTGCTGCAGGGGTTGCTACAATACCTCCTACTACTACGTAAGGACCAACTGCTCCAACACCTGTTGCTGCAGCAATTATTCTCGTTCCTTGTATCGTTTTATCAAGATTCTTACTATTTATATCTCTAAAGTTTTGAGCTTCCATAATAGCTTTATCATCTCCTGTACTCATCGCTTTTTCTTCATACTCGTTTATACTTGACCTAGCAAACCCAAATACACTATTAATTCCTATTTCAATTCTCATTTTCATAGTATCAAAGAAATTCAATTTTTTTGACTCCAATCCTTCTAATTCAATAGCATCAACAACTCTATTCTCGCTAAATGCATAAGGACTATTCCAAGGGTAAGAAGCAATCAAAGGGTCTTCTGCAAAGAACCTCCCCACACGTGGATCATGAATTCTAAACTTGTAGTTGATGCTATTACCTTCTCCTTTAACTTCATCATCTTTCTCCTGTCCCTGGAAGCCATACCTATAACTATCCGCCTGTCCATGCCTATTAGGCACGAGCATCCCAAAAGGATAGTAGTCATTATAGGCTACAATTTCAGGAATAAAACTTGGATCTTCTACAGGGGCTTCTATTGCTTGTATAAGAACATCATCAATATACAAGGTTTGTATTGCTCCTTTATATCCAGGGCTACTCAATTTAAAGATAAAGCTGTAGCTGTCCGTGCTTTTTGGTGTAAATATGGTACTGACTACTCCGCTTTCGGTAACGAACGTTCCAAACTCTTTACTATTTCCTTTCCAGATACCGAATTCCAAAGGTACTGAAAATTTTGTTTTATCTACCGCAATACTAATGGCATAGTCTCTGCCTCCTTCTAATTGATACGCCCCCTTAGCTCCTCTTGAATGTTTGGCTACATCTATTTTCAATCGCCCATTTTTTATAACTACTTTTTCCTTTTTACTGGTGGGTTTCCAAAGGGCTTTATCATTATTATCAAATGAAGTGGCGTATATTTCATTTTCATGGTCCTCACTTCCTTGTTTGGTTACCGCAACTTCATTAATATAGAAGGTTTGTGCTTCTCCTTTATATTTTTTCTTTTTAATTCTGAATGTAAAACGATATACACTTGTTTTGGTTGGTACAAAAGTGGTTTTTATCAATCCATCTTCAGCTACTATAGTGCTGAAATCTGGTTTTTTACGCGGTCGCCATATACGAAACTCTAATGGTACTGTAAGTTGACTAATATCAACAGGAACCGTTATGGTATACTCTTTATTAGCTTCAAGTTGGTAGTATCCTGTTACACCATTGTGATGCTTGGCGGTTACCACTTTTAAGCGTTCATTTTCTATACTGATACTTTGGGTTTTTGTTGAGGCTTCCCAAAACGAAATATCTTCAGGGTTTGAAAATGTAGTGGTGTATACAGCACTGGCTTTTGCAATTTTACTTACTTTTTCAATTACTAAATTGCTCGCTAACCCTGTAAAGTCAACATCAGGTGAGTAGAAAATTAGGTGTAATACCTTATTTTCTGTTACCTCAAATTCTATTTGCTGTTTGTCATTTCTTACACTGGTTTCGTACTTAATTCCTTCATCATTACTAAGATCTCGATCGGATGTGAGTGCCATAAAAACTTCACCATCTTCTACTGTTGAGAGTTCAGAAACATTGAACCTAATACGATAATTACCAGGGGCATAGTCATATGACCCAATTGTCATTTTCTGACCTTCTGTGTTTATAACTAACTGTGCGTCTTCTACCTCGGCGCCTTCCCAACGGAACTCGCTAAAATCATCGGTTACCGTTGTGTAATTCTGTATAACTCGACGAGCGCCTGAAACAAATTTACGATCTGAAATTACATTGATAACGTTTCCTAAATGATTGCTTAACTCGTAACGCTTATTTCCTACTTCTCTCGAATAGTCTTCTCGTGTAACCGTTTCTTTTCCTCCTTCAAATTCAATATTATTGTTAACGATTCCTAATCGAGAGCTACCGTATAAATGCTGTTCTTCTAGCGTAAATTTCTCATCGCTCTCTCTAGCCGTATTTTTATAAACAGCTAACACATTGCCTTGAGCATCTCGCATGTAATAGGTAGTTACCGTGGGGCTACCCTTACCTAATCCTTCAACTTTTTTAGACAATCTATTGCCTAAACCATCGTACGTAAAACTTATGTTTTGAACATAATCGTCTACTCTTTTTCGAATTGATTTTACCTTTCCGCTAACCGTCCAATCAATATGTTCAATACCTTCGGTTTGATCTTTTATTAACTGACCTATTTCATCGTATATATAGTTATGTGAATCCCTTTCACTTGAGGCATACGTTATTCCTAATTCTTCTAATTGTTCTGCTTGATCATCTATATCTGAGCTAAAGTTATTTGAATTACCCGCGTCTCTTACCAGCGTTAATTGGTTGTTTTTAACTCCAGTAACTGCATCTTGATCATACTCATAGGTGAACTTATCCATCTCATGTACCCCATCACTACCAAAAGCTTCTCTTTTTAGCTTTTTTAAGTTTCCATTGCGGTCGTAACTATATTTCGTTTGAAGACTCTCAAGGTTTTCAACAGCATTCCCTTCTACAAAATACGCATCCATTTGTTTGATACGGTTTAACTGATCGTATTGATATTGGTTATAGGCCGTTGCTAAAGGGGTGTTTTCAAGGTTTTGCATGTTGGTAACCATTGATTTTATGTTACCATTATACAGGTTGTTTGGATTGTGTGTTAACTCACTACTGGTGGTTACCTCGAAATAATCATTGATACTTGCCTTACGAGGTTCATAATCTTCTGCATAATACGCTAGTGAATAGTTATAAGCATCTTCAGCTACTTTATTAGAACCTGCACCATCTTTACCGAAATCTTTTTCAGGGTGTAACGTTTCTCCGTTTACGCTTTTTAACCATCCTTGTAGTGTATAGGTATAATCAACTCCTTGTACTTGCTTATCGCCAATTATGGTTCTTGCCAACGGACCATGGTCATAGTAGGTATACGCCGCTTCATTATCCCAAATAACACCATCTTTCGAGGTTTGAACACTCACGATTCTATTGTCGGCATCGTATTGGTATTGATGAATAAATTGATCTTTCTGATCTTTTTGGTAAATTACCTTATTCACATTACCACTAATTAAATCATAATCGTACTCAGTAATTTTTACTGATTGATTCAGTTTACTAAGCGCTTTATCGTTAATTTTAATCGCTACTTTTTCTACATTCCCATGTACATCATAGCTATAAAAAATAGCATTTTCATAATTTGAAAAATTAGGATCTTCATAATATGTATCATAGTGAGCAATTGCTACTACCCTATTACGTAGATTTCTCTGCACGATAGGCGATTCAGCACTCTCTGGTAAATAATCGTAAATAGTTTTGCTTACTTCTCTTTTAGAAACTATTGTTTTATCAAAGTTCTCCACTTGTTCTGTTGAACCATGTAATGTTTTTTCTAGCTTCCCTAATTGATTAATGCCGTACGAAACCCCATCTCCCAAATTATTGGGACTTAATTCTCCTGCCTCAACAATTCTTCCTAAAACATCGTATTCTGTATAACTAAACGCACCTCCTGCTGTCTCAGAAGCAGCTTGTTTTGCATTTTGAGACGCTATAATACGCCCTAAATGATCATACGCAAATTTAGTCTCTCCTCCGTCAGGTGTATTTTGCCACACTAATTGATTTAGTGAGTTATAACGGTACTGGGTTTTAAATGTATGGTTTTGATCAACTCTATCTACTCCTTCTGGCGGTACGGTTTGTACTAAATTACCCGCCTGATCGTAATAATATAAGGTATATTGATATTCTTTATCTTTATACTCCATTTGTAAAGACTCATCGGCAGCTTCTAACGCTTGTTTTGTATAGGTACGTATAAAACGATCTCTTTCTTCTGCTAAATAGTTTAGGTAATTATCACTGGTATAGGTATTTAATAGATTTTCTGCTAAGTCGACACAAATGGGTCTTGGTACAGGCACCTCTATACCGGTTGGTGTTAGAGCTTTCGGTGGACATACATCTGGGTTGTTTTTACGGTATTCTATATTAACGTAGTTAACCCATCTTCTTTTTTCTGTAATCGACGTATCTTCTAAATAAACTTTGTATTCAGCTATTACTGACGACATCTTTTCGTACCCGTAATTTAAATAGGTATTCCCAAACTGATTTAAGGATACAAAGTATTTGTTTTCTGTTGTTCTTCCGTGCTCTTGATCTAGAGGTAGTATCTTTTCTAAGTATTCGATATAATCGTTTACGATATAACCAAAATTCATGGCACAGAAATAGTTTCTTCCCTCTAAATCAAGATCTCTAAAATCATCGCCTAAAACATAGCCTTCTATATTGGTTGTTATTTGTAAGGTCTCAGTGCCATATGGATCTACCAGCTCTTCTTTTTGTACCTCTAACTTGTCTTTAAAAACAGCATACGCAGTATCACAACTTACCGGTTCTACAGGCTGTGGTATACAATCACAACCATTATTGATCGTAATTATATCGGGGTTAGTTTCCTCCTCACTAATAACTGTTCGTTCGTCTAATAAATTTGCTCGATTTAATAAACTTCGAGCAGTTTGAGCATATCGAGAATGGCTATTATTGTATACGGCATCGATACCCTCTTTGTTTATAATTGCACATAAATTCCCAAAACTAAAAGCATTATTTTCACTATCTTCTATATCCCTTGAAAAATTTATGAAAATATAAGTGGATTGCTCATCTCCTTGAGTGTCTTGATATAAAATCTCAAATCTCAAATGATCTGGGGCACCATATAATGAATAAAATTTAGAGCTTTTAACACTTATAATCTTAGAAATATCTAAAAAATTAAAGCTGTTATAATTTTGAAAATACATTTTATAGACTGTTTCATAATTTCCTAACTTTGAAACTATATAGAAACCTACTATATTTAGTTCAGATTCAAGTTTTTGAACATTTACAGTTATATCAAAATTTTCATCATGAGAACTATTTTGAAATTTACTTGTAAAATCGGAATATTTATTTAACGTAATATCTTTATGCGAGAAAGAATTATTAAGTGCTGAATAGTTCCATCCCTCAGGAATACTTATATAATTCGATTCAATTATTTCATTAAATACCCCTATCAAATCACTTTCAAATTCTAAGAGATTATCTGGATTATCAATACAATCAGGTATTGGTGACTCACAAGCATTTCCTATACCGTTATGATTATCATCGGCTTGATCAGGATTGATCACTTTGGGACAGTTATCACAAACATCTCCTACACCATCATTATCATAATCTTCTTGACCCGGGTTGGCTCTTTTAGGGCAATTATCACACGCATTTCCTACATTGTCTTTATCAGTATCACGGCTTTCAGGGCATGGATTGCCTAAATCACAGGCATTTCCTGTTCCATCGCCATCGGTATCATTCTGACTTGGATTGTATTTATCAGGACAATTGTCGCAGGCATTATCAACTCCATCTTCATCATTATCTAATCCGCTTTCATTTTCACAGCGATCACAAGGGGTAACATTGAGAAGACCTCCGTCTTTTACAGTGATAACATCACCAACAGCCGGGTCACCATCTACCGTATCATGCTCATCAACAAACCTACATTCTCCAATGGCCAAGGTTGTCGTACCCGTGAACACCACATCTCTAGGATTTTGATTTTCAATTGTTTTTGCTAATACCTTAAATTTATATACAATACTGTTATTTGGTTGTTCTTCATATCCTTGATAAAAAACATTTTTGAAGTTTTGTATGGACCATCCTGAACTTGCTGCCTCGATATTGTAGTCATTCCAGGAAAGACCCGTACCTGTAATATTTAATTTACAAATTTCTTTGCCTTGGATACGCAATGAAATTACAGATCCATTTACCTCACTAGATATGTTAATATCTTCACTTGGCTGGCCTCCTAGTGCTTCAAAAACACTATTGGTTACATACTGACCTTGATACCTTTCTTCAAAATCATCTAAGGCTAATACTTGATCTGTACCTGAGCTAATTTTATCGTTTACTATACCATCTAAAGTATATTCTAAATCATGAGCTAACGGGCATTTACCCGTTTGTACATATTGGTTATAAGCAACTTCGGCTCCATGTTCTTTGAAAGTGCCCTCTGGATTTCCCGAATCGTATAAATTATCGATAGGAATAAATCTTTTTACCCTGGTTCCCCATAAGTCACGACTTCCTTCACAATAAGAAGTAATCCCCTCAATCCAATTTGGTAGAAATTCACTATACTGCCATAAAACTTGGCGGTAATCATGATCATTAGGATTTTCTTCGGTATTCGTATTGCCAATACACCCATTATATAATTCTTTAGGCGCCGCATAATTATTTATAAATACGTATTGAATTCTCTTTTTTAAACTTATATAAAAATTACGGTAAGTTTGCCATACCTTATTTCTTTGAGATTCAGGCAATGCTTCTATTTCACTTAAACTTATATTAGAACCACCCGATGGAACATAGTTGCTAAGACCATTTTGAACAACTGTTATATAGGCCATTTTTAGCATATTTACCTGATAGTTATCGTCTGGTTTATCATCATCATAACTACTCTCCAAAGCAGTATCCATAATATTATTTCGCTTGTTAAAAATGGCTTCCTTTTCTTCTATATCATCTCTTATACGCCATTTAAAATAAGGGTCATTCTTCTTTATGGCTAGAGGGTCATCACTTAAAAACTCTATCCCTTCTTTTTTGGCAAGTTCGTATGTTTCTATCTGGCTTAAGTATGAATCATATTCATCAGAATTTAGCTTTCTTAACCCCGGATCAAATCTACCCTTAGACGTATTATAAACATTCATCTCAGTAACATACTTACAAGTAATTGCTGCATAGAAATAGTAACGAAATTCAGGATGATACACCAGTAATGATTTTGCCCATGAATCTTGCCAATACCCAAGAAAATCAGATAGATGTTTTAATTTATGTGGATAGACCCATTTTTTACCATCTCTTATAAAATAGGCATCCTCACTAATAGCCTCAGGCTCATTGTTTTCATTTACTTCAATTATAGAAGGCTCTCCATATTCATCTAAATACAATCTTGGTAATTGGGCTGATCCTTCATCAAAATCAATAATTTTAGGAGAACGCCAACCTCCTGGTAAAGGCAATTGATTGTCATCTCCCTCATTAAACACACTAAGTATCCAGGCATCTTGCTCAGGGTCAAGATCAGGGTCAGGCCCTGTTGCTCCATATTGACCCCCAGGGCTAATATCTAATAATAAAAGGGATTCGTTAATATCACAGCTATCAAATGACATCACTGTTGTATTACAAGACACCTCACAGGCGGCTACACCCTCAACAAAATCTTGTTTATAGGTTTTTGCAAGATTGGCTGCTAAGGTTTTTTGATTCTCTGGTAAATCAGTAGGTAATTGTAAAACCCCATCTACATAATCAAAATAATCTTCATACCCCTCCTTGTCAAAGTACAAACGCAACTGCTCGGTAATATATTCGAGTTGTGCTTCATCATAAGCCTCTTGTGTATACTCATAGGTAATGTTCTGATTAAAGTCTTCTATGATCCATAACTCATTCTGTTTAAGGCCGAAAACATTTAAACTTAAATTATCCCACTTCAACTCACCGTCTTGATAACTAATAATATCATCAGGATACAAATCTTCTAGCTCACCTAATACAAACTCATTTTGAGCAGCTATATAATGGTCATATGAATCTACCGGATAGGCAACAAAATGATCGTTTGAATCTTTATGAAAAATTGTCATTTTAACCCCATAATCAAATATGCACTGTTGACAGATGTCTAAACAACCTTTTATCGAAATATTAGGTGCAAAGGCATTCGGATCTACATAACAAGTACTCGTTGTGTCTTGTAGCTTTCCGATATATTGATCGGCAAAATAGTTTAATGAGTCTTTATTAACCTTTAAACTCTTAGTTACCGAATAACTCCCTATCTTTAAGTCGTTTACTGAATATTGCCTAACAAACCCTGGCTCTGTTAATGTGTCTTCACCTCCATCTACATATTCAACACCACACTCATCTAATACTGAAAAATTTAAATTGTACACAAACTTATAGGTACTAGAATCCTCAGCTCCACAATCGATTACATAATCTTTTTCCTTGGTAAAACTATAGTCAAAGGTAAAAACACTGTTATCTTCAACTGCTATTATTTCTCTGGTTGACAGTAGTGTATCATCTAAATTGGCTGGACTATAAGTACTCGACCATCGGTTATTTAAAATATCTGTTGTTAAACTATTATGTAGCTCTCCCTCGGCATCAACTTCATCTTTTAATGGGGTTAATGATGATGGGGAAGCCCCTCTTAGTGCTGTGGCTATTGTACGTCCTTGAGCATCAATATAACTTACGCTAACTTGTTTATTGGGGTCTATTACACTATTTTTTTTATAATGCTTTACATCACCAACATTGATTTCTCCAAATAAACGCGTTAATTCTTCCCTGCTGTTAGGAGTTTCATAAAAATACTTCATCTCATGACCAGTATCTAATTGATGTCGGTATCCAACTCCTCCTTTTCTTCGTATTCTTCCCGTATTATCTGGGGTATATTCTATTTGTGAAAAAGGATATCCCTTGGCCGTTGCTACTAAGTTTTGCCAGTTTTTATCCTGATTCTCTTCTACATTGGCTGAATAATACTTCCCTGCACCAATGGCTGTTGACATCGGTGATAACTGAGAATCACAATTACCTCCATCTAAATCAAAATCACGATAGGTATAAATTGCGTCTGCTGCATTTAAATTAAAATCATCATAAAATTTAACAATCGTATTATCGGTAGGTACTGGTAAAATCTCTACTGCCGGACGCCCTTGGAAATCATAAATAACCTCTCCTATGATAGCTTTATCGCTACTATTTATCTTTGTAACGGTTTGACGGTTTCTTAGTGTTCCGTCAAAATAACTCACAACTTCTTTTTTCTTCCCCTCTTCTGCAAATGACATTTGTAATTGCCAATTCTTTTTCGATTCTTCATGTGAAGCAACTACCGTGTTTGGCCAATCAGCTACTTTTTCTTTTACTATATCATGATGGCTCCATTTTCCGGTATACGTAACTTCTGGTTTCTCTAAAAAACGACCCACTGCCCTTACTCGAGCCAATACATATCCTGAATCATAAATATTCGGTATTGTATAACTCGTATCAGAAGTTTGAATACGGGTGTTATTATGGGCAAATTCTCTCTCGGTAAATGGAAGATCTTCTTTCTCTATTACTCCATCCGACGAAACATCTTCCTTGTAATTGTCAACCCATGTCCATTCTAAATGGTATTCTTCTGCCCCTGTTACTGGCAACCAGTTAAACCGTATGCTTGTATCATTCTCTATTTTGGATACTTCTAACGAGTAATTTGGACTCTGAGGTATCGGATCAATAACATCATTTACCGACCAAACCTTGATGTAAACATTACCGGGATTACCCGTGGTGATGTCTCCATTGCTATCATAACTTATATCTGTAACGGTAACCGCTGCACCGAATGATGCTATTTTATGAACAACCTTATCTATATAAGACGCTCCTATATCTACTTGATTATTGGTGACCTCTAAAGTTTTTGTATAAGATCCTGAACCGGGTACTTCTACGCCGAATTCATTGAGCTTGTTTACCTCTAGGGCTACCGTAGTAGTAATCTCTTCATACGGTGCTTGGTTGTTTAAAATGCCTATTTCAACATAGGTAACAAATGAAACAACTCTAGAATTGCTACTAGTTAGGTACGGTGAAACACTGGTGTATAATTTATCTTTTTCAACTAGTTCTTGTGAAAACAGTTCTACTCCAATTAAAAATAAGGGTAGAAAATACAGTAGTTTTAATTTATTTATTTTTGTCATAGTATTTTTTTTACATGTTAACTAACTCGTAACCCTTGTATTGGGGAGAAACAATTATTTCTTCTTTTGATTCTCTTACGTATCTATTGATGTTAAAAACTTTATTAGACACTGTAAAACCGCGTGTTTTATAATTGTTATAACTTACTTCAAGTTTAAATTTTGATAGATCTGGATTTCTGTAATCTTTCGAAAAGTTTATGTTTGAATAATAATGAAACGTCTGTCTTGTTATTAAATATGAATCTCGATTCATGCTAATGATTAATGAACTAAATGGAAGTTGCGTAATTGCTCCTTTGGGCGTGAATTCTAACTTAAAATACCTGTCGGTTTCTTCCAAAATCTTTACATCAACATATTTGTATAGCTCAGTCAAATCAATATCGAATTGATTTAATTGCTGTACTGAATCCGTGATTAACATCGCCTTTTCTTTATGATTGATCTTCAAATACTTCGAAGAGGTACTTACAATTTCTGATTCCCCTATTTTACTATACGTATTCCCTTGTTTCTTATAAAGAACTCCTGACATAGTCTCGTGAGCCTCTTTAGATTCAAGTCCTTTATATATTTTATAGGTAATATCAACCTGATACTCTTGATTCTTCTTTAAACGCTCTGCATAGGTATGCATAATATCAAGCGCCTTTGAATTCTGAGAGCTTACACCCATGGTTACCAACAAAACAACAACCGTTGTTAGTAAACCAGTGCTTATTTTAATTTTATGTTTAGTCCTTCGCATTACTTGATCTGGTTTCTTGAATAGTGAAAATTCCTTTTACTGTTTCTTTTTTTACCCGAACCAAACCCCCTTCTTTATCATACTCATAATAGGTAGCATAGTTATTCTCGTCTAATTCTGCCATCAATTTTTTCGTCTGATTATCATACACAAAACTCTTCATGCTCCCATTGAATGGATAAATTCTAATGTCGTCGAAATAACTCGTAATTGCTGGTGAGGTATTTTTTAATTCTATTACCAAATTATTAACCGCTGTCTCATCACTATTTTCATAACTTGCAATGGTAAAAACTCCTTCTATTCGCTGCCAACCATCAATGATATTTCCTTGTGGATAAAAATCTCCTATATGAATAGGCTCGGATAAGCTTCCTGATTCTAGGGCAACTGTATAAAGCCGAATTGCAGAGTTAGTATACGTCGGTGATCGTAAACCATCTGATGCATTCTCTTTTACCCAACCACTAACCATATATTTTTTCTCGTATAAGGGACGGAAAGACCCTCCTTTGGTGCTCTCTACTGCTTCTATTGAAACTGGATCAATCACAGGATCATCAACAACTTCAAGCGTAATAGAATTACGTGTTAGGGTTAAACCATCAACAACAGTATTGGTAGCAAAAAAATGATAAACACCTGCTTCAGAACGAGATACATCACTCAACACTAAAACTTTATCTGTCGCTCCTAAAATAGCAACACCGTCTTTATACCACTGATATGTATTGTTAGAGCTGGTTAAAACATTACTGGTAAATGTTATCGATTTTCCTAATTGAACACGCTTATTTGAAACTATATCTACCTTGGCTTGCGGCACATAATTAAAAACATCTAAATTTGATGTATACCTATCGAACTCTTGTTCAAAATCTTTGAATACAAAATTATTATGTTGGATTGAAAAATAATTCAAGTTTTGCTCAGCTAAAGATACCAGCTCAGAAGGAATACGTCCCGATAATTGATTGTTATTTAAAACTAAATATTTTAAATTGATAAGGTTTCCTAAAGAGCTAGGGATACTGCCTGTGAATTGATTGTCGTATAAATATAAATCCGTTAACTTGATAAAATTTCCAAAGAAATCAGGTATACCGCCTGATAGTTTATTGTTTCTTAAATTTAAGGTGCGTAAATGGATCAGATTCCTGAAGGAAGCAGGGATACTGCCTGAGAGCTGATTGTTTTGCATACTCAAACCTATTAAATTGGTAAGGTTTCCTAAAGAGCTAGGGATATCGCCTGTTAATTGATTATTATATAAATATAAAGCTGCTAAGTTGGTAAGGTTTCCTAAGGAAACAGGAATACTACCTGAAAGTTGGTTAGCATACAACAATAAATTAGATAACTTGGTGAGTTCCCCCAAAGACCCAGGAATACTACCTGTTAATCGATTATCATGCAATAATAAATCTGTTAAATTGATAAGATCGCCCAAAGATTCAGGAATAGTGCCTGCCAGACGATTATTTGCTAAATCTAATTCAATTACCTTCCCTTCGGTATCCACTGTAACCCCGTACCAATCACATACTGGCGTATCAAGACTCCAAGATTTATTGCCTGCTAGGGTGTTTTTCCATTGCGAGCCATTGCTAGACGTATACAAATCCCATAAAGCATTCTTCTCTGCAACTGACACACCACATAATGCTTCAGTTACCTCAAGAGTAATTGGCTCTCTTTCAATAATAAATTCAGGGCTTTCAGGAAATGTTGTGTTTTTTGCTTTTAAAACATATACATCCGCCGCATCATCCGTGACATTTTCCAAGACCAAATCCTTATTGATTGCTCCCGGAATGGCTACTCCGTCTTTATACCATTGATAAGTATTGTTTGGACTGGTTAAATCAAGACTAGTCAGTGTTACTGACCCTCCCGAGGTAACGGTTATATTTTCTTGAGTATCTACCTTGGCTTGCGGCACATAATTAAAAACATCTAAATTTGATGTATACCTATCGAATTCTTGTTCAAAATCTTTGAATACAAAAGCATTGTTTTCGATCCTAAAACTACTCAAGTTATGCTCGGCTAAAGATGCCAGCTCAGAAGGAATACGTCCCGATAATTGATTGTTATTTAAAAGTAAATTTTTTAAATTCGTAAGGTTCCCTAAAGAACTAGGGATACTACCTGAAAGTAGATTACTCCCTAAATTCAAGATACTTAAACGGTCAAGATTCCCAAATGAATCAGGAATACTACCTGAAAGTTGATTACCGTACAAATTTAAATCCGTTAAATTGGTAAGGTTTCCTAAGGAAGCGGGGATATTGCCTGTTAATTGATTACCGTGTAATGATAAGCTTTTTAAATTGGTAAAGCTCCCCAAAGATTCAGGAATACTGCCTGTTAATTGGTTACCAGACAATATTAAAGACTCTAATTTACTAAGGTTTCCTAATGAGCTAGGGATACTACCTGAGAGTTGGTTCTCTCCCAATATTAAAGCTTTTACATTGGTAAGGTTGCCGAAAGAATTAGGAATACTGCCTGACAGCTTATTATTATAAAAATGTAACTTTGTTAGATTGGTAAGCCCCCCCAAAGACTCAGGAATACTGCCTGTTAATTGATTACCATACAATGATAAATCTGTTAAATTGATAAGATCGCCCAAAGATTCAGGAATGGTGCCTGTCAGACCATTATTTGTTAAATGTAATTCAATTACCTTCCCTTCGGCATCCACTGTAACCCCGTACCAATCACATACTGGCGCATCAAGACTCCAAGATTTATTGCCTGCTAGGGTGTTCTTCCAATGTACCCCATTACTGGCTGTATACAAATCCCATAAAGCATTCTTCTCTGCAACTGACACACCACATAATGCTTCAGTTACCTCAAGAGTAATTGGCTCTCTTTCAATAATAAATTGAGGGCTTTCAGGGAATGCTGTGTTTTTTGCTTGTAAAGTATATACACCCGCCGCATCATCTGTGATATTTTCCAAGACCAAATCCTTATTGATTGCTCCCGGAATCGGAACTCTGTCTTTATACCACTGATATGTATTGTTGGCGCTGGTTAAAACAAAACTAGTGAGTGTTACTGATCCTCCCGACGCAACAACTATATTTTCTTGAGTATCTACCTTGGCTTGTGGAACATACCTAAAAGCATCAAAATTCGACTGATATGTGTCAAACTCTTGTTCAAAATCTTTGAATACAAAATTATTATGTTGGATTGAAAAATAATTCAAGTTTTGATCGGCTAAAGATGCCAACTCAGAAGGAATAGGGCCTGTTAATTGGTTACTCTGTAAATAGAAATGTGTTAAATTGGTAAGATTACCTAAAGAACTAGGGATACTGCCTGTTAATTGATTATTATATAAATATAAAAGTGTTAAATTTGTGAGACCCCCTAAAGAACTGGGAATACTGCCTGTTAATTGATTATAGTACAACTTTAAGTCTCGTAAATTAGTAAGCTCTCCTAAAGAACTAGGAATACTACCTGAGAGTTGATTTTGATACAACTCTAAAGATACTAAGTTAATAAGGTTCCCTAATGAACTAGGGATACTGCCTGAGAGTTGATTGCTAGATAACAATAATTTACTTAAATTAGTGAGATTTCCTAAGGAAGAGGGGATACTACCTGAAAATTGATTGGCTCTCAATGATAAGTTTCTTAAACTGGAGAGTTCTCCTAAAAAACTAGGAATGTCACCTGAGAGTTGATTAGTGTGTAAATATAAATATGTTAACTTGGTAAGGTTATCTAAAGAGCTAGGAATACCATCTGTCAATTGATTATTGTATAAATATAAACCTGTTAAATTGGTAAGATTTCCAAAGGAAGCAGGGATGCTGCCCGTGAATTGGTTATTAGCCAAACTCAAAACTGTTAAATTGGTAAGATTGCCTAAAGATTCAGGAATGGTACCTGCTAGGTCATTATTTGCTAAATCTAATTCAATTACCTTCCCTTCGGCATCCACTGTAACCCCGTACCAATCACATACTGGCGCATCAAGATTCCAAGATTTATTGCCTGCTAGGGTGTTCTTCCAATCTACCCCATTACTGGCCGTATACAAATCCCATAAAGCATTCTTCTCTGCAACTGACACACCACATAATGCTTCAGTTACCTCAAGAGTAATTGGCTCTCTTTCAATAATAAATTCAGGGCTTTCAGGGAATGTTGTATTTTTTGCTTTTAAAACATATACACCCGCCGCATCATCCGTGACATTTTCCAAGACCAAATCCTTATTGATTGCTCCCGGAACCGGAACTCCATCTTTATTCCACTGATAAGTATTGTTGGGACTGGTTAAAATAAGACTAGTGAGTGTTACTGACCCTCCCGAAGCAACGGTTATATTTTCTTGAGTATCTACCTTAGCTTGCGGAGCATACGAAAAAGTACTAATAATATTCGACTGATATGTGTTGAACTCTTGTTCAAAATCTTTGAACACAAAAGCATTGTTTTGGATCGAAAAATAATTCAAGTTTTGATCGGTTAAAGATACCAGCTCAGAAGGAATACGACCCGATAATTGATTGCCAGCTAAAAGTAAATTCCTTAAATTGGTAAGGTTTCCTAAAGAACTAGGGATACTGCCTGAGAGTTGATTATTATATAAATATATATCTGTTAACTTGATAAGATTTCCTAAGGAAGCAGGGATATCTCCTGTTAATTGATTGTTTTGCATCCTTAAACTTATTAAATTGATAAGGCTACCGAAAGAGTCAGGGATATCTCCTGTTAATTGATTATTATATAAATGCAAAGTATTTAAATTGATAAGATTTCCTAAGGAAGCAGGGATATCTCCTGTTAATTGATTATTATATAAATATAAAGTTCTTAAGTTGGTAAGGTTTCCGAAGGAAGCAGGAATAATGCCTGTGAATTGATTATTATATAAATATAAATGTCCTAAGTTGGTAAGGTTTCCTAAAGAGCTAGGGATACTGCCTGTGAATTGATTACCATGTAATAATAAATTTGTTAAATTGGTAAGGTTTCCTAAAGAACTAGGAATACTTGTGAATTGATTAGAATATAAATATAAACTTGTTAAGTTGGTAAGGTTTCCTAAGGAAGCAGGGATACTGCCTGTAAATTGATTATTATTTAAATCTAAATATTTTAAATTGGTAAGATTTCCTAAAAAGCTAGGGATACTGCCTGTGAATTGATTACCATGTAATAATAAACTTGTTAAATTGGTAAGGTTTCCTAAAAAACTAGGAATACTGCCTGTGAATTGATTATTATATAAATATAAATGTCTTAAGTTGGTAAGGTTTCCGAAGGAAAGAGGGATACTGCTTGTTAATTGATTATTTTGTAAACTGATATATTGTAATCTAGTAAGATCACCCAAAGATTCAGGAATGGTGCCTGCCAAATCATTATTTGTTAAAATTAATCTAATTACCTTCCCTTCGGTATCCACTGTAACCCCGTACCACTCCGATACTGGGGTATCAAGAGACCAGGGCTTATTATTTGCTAGTGTATTTTTCCATTGCGAGCCATTGGTACTATTGTACAAGTCCCACAAAGCATCTATTTCTTCCTGTGGTGCGCGCGCAGTGACCAAAGATCGACGCTGGGGTTTGCCCATGGCAGTTGTAAAAGATAGTTTTTTATAAAATCGATCTTCTTGACAACGAAGTTTAACATATACTTCATAAGTCGTATTGGCTTTCAAACCACCCGCAAAAACAATAGCTGTTTTAGTTTGTGCTTCGTAAACTACCTGACTTCTATTAGTAGGGCTAAATCCTTGTTTCCCTACTTTTACCACATATTCTTGTTCCGCTATGTCTGTATCATACCAGTGAATTACTGCATAATGATCACCTACTTCCATTGTATTCACCTGATCCACCAAAGCATGTTTACAAGGCAATGATGGCGCATCTTGTCCTATTACCTGAGTATAGCCAAGTAAAAGAAAACAGATAACTATGTATTGTTGTATGTTGTTTTTCATTTCAAAATTTTTCAACTGTTTCATTATTCTTCTCACTTGTTAGAATATCAATGTTTAATTATTCCTTTTATCTGTGCGCACAATCAAATTCGGTTTGAATCGTTCGACGCCCATTATCAGAATTATTCTTAGTCAATTTAAAAGTCAAATTGGTTCTAATTTTTACAATGTCACGAATACATGGCTGAGGACATATTTCAAATAAAACTTCCGAAAATCCTTTCGAATTCAATGTTACAACATCCGTTATTGATGGACTTAGAGATCCATTCACATTGTATAATTCTTGGCTATTAGAGTGTTTAATTAAAAGGGTTACACCTATATTTTCATCTCCTTCTAGGGCATTGCTATTCCCATAAACCTTAAAAGGAACTTGTTCTCCTGGCAATCCTGTAACTTTAAATTTAAAAACTCTTCCATCATTTGTCAAACCACAATTGTTTGATACAATTCCAGTACCCCCACCAACTATTATGGGAGCCGTAGAAACAGGTTTACCCACGCAGTCATCTACATCATATACTGAAACGCCAGTTCTACTTATCTCAATACCATTTTTTAAAATAGTCACCTCGGCACGAATTGAACGAGATACCCTACCCGAACATGGTCTCATACAAAGCTTAACATTAATCGGAGGAGCATTTCCATTTTCATCTAAAGTAAATTGCCCTTCAATTCCATTTTCTGGCGATTGACTAATCGTTCCATCTTCTTCCTTCCGTGCCGCAACATAATCATTATACCTCGCCTCTTCACCAATGAAAAAACAAAGGTTTCCATCACCATTTCTTCTATCCGTTGTTATGTTAATCCTATAGGTAAGAGACTGATTAGGAAGCCCTTTTTCTATTTCAATTATTCCAGGTCTCGACTGAAGCCAACCTTCCTTATTGCAACATTCTTCAAAACCGCCTGTACCTTCCACTGGTTCAGGTTCAGGTTCAGGTTCCTCCTTCACACAATATTCCACCTTTTCAGGGTTTACATCGTTTAGTTTTTTAATCAGGCTAACGGATTTTTCAGGACCTACTTCAATACTTTTTCTTCCTGTGTGTGATTCATTGGTAGCAATGACTGCCGCTTTATCCTTATCGTAGGCATCTGTAAAGCTAAAGTGCTCAACGGAAGTCGCTTCCGAAACAGCAAGGTTCTCATAGTCTTCAAAACCATCAAACCCTAATTCCTTATACTGGGTATTTGAGGCTACCGACGTAGGTAAAGTATATACATATCCATATTGTGCAGAAGAATACCTATTCAACGCATCTTTATTCTCTAATTCAACTCCTTGAGGAGCATACTGCGTAACTTCACTGGCAAAGGTCCATTTCGTCTCAGACAACACACTAATTGCCTGCTCGTTAATTTCCCATCCGTTGTCATATTTGTAAAATGGGGTAAAACTTGTAAAATACCCATCATTTCTCGTATTGACATCCTGCGAATGATACCTACCCGTTAAATAGGCCCACGATTTTTTAGCTTTCCAACTTCCTCTAATATTATATACATACGGATTTATACTGTAGTCTTTATATAAATCAAGTAATTTAGTTTCATCGAGTTCACCTGTACTTTGATTTTTATAAACACTTCCATCGGTTACAAAATACTTATTGCCATTTTGATTTACGGGTTTCCAGAAATCACTGTATTCTACGGCACTCGCATTTATAATTTTTGATTCTTGTGGATTGATCGCCTCAAAAGAAGGGATCTTATCTCTATAGCTATTATCAGTATTAACAATCGGGTTTATTTTTGTTGTAATGCTCGCCATTGATGCAGACTGTAGGTTACGGTGTGCAGAGCGACTAACTTTAAAATCGATATAATTAACATATTTTTTTGACCCTTCTGAATCCTGGCATTCATTGAATATTCTACCATACCTATTCATTAACACAACTCTATTTCCTGTTTTACCCACCACCCAAAGTTTTTGATAGTTAACAAATGGTATGAGAATTGTTTCTAATAAAATAAAATTAATTTCTAGTGTCCCTCTTACCATAGCATTTAGCTCATCGCCAATCTGTAAAGAATTTACCAATTGTGAATCAGCTATTACGAAATCCCCCTCTGTTTCACCAACAGTCAGTTTACCTGAAACCCCAAGGTTTCTAGATGCTGATGCCATTCCATCATTCTTCCAATATGCCGGATAATTCATATTGTAATACTGATCGCCATATGCATTTTTTGTTTGGGTCACTAAGACTTCCCCTGACTCAGCATCCCATGCTAAGTTTTCAGTTGACACCTGCGCGCCTAAATCGTAGGCTATTTTCTTTTTTAAAATACCCTTTTTCTTAATTACTTTTGTGGTTACCGCCGAGCGAAAAACATTCTCGTGTCTTTCGAAGTCTGGTAAAGGAAGAGGAACCAAAGCTGGCCAAAAACCAGCAAAAAACCCTGCAACATTGGTGTTTACACCCTGTGTTACCTGTCTACTATAATTATCTCTAAAATCATTCACCACATCGAAGGTTACCCCGATAGAGGCATCGTAAATTTCTCCGCTATTATTAATGGTTTTTTGAATATTATTCAATGAACCATCGTCGTTTAAATCGTATTGGTATTTTACACCAGAAATAGGTGAAATTCCGTTTTCTGTATAGACCCATTGCTCTTTAGGCTTCCCGTTCATGTTGTTGGTTTCTACAACAAAGCCTTGTGACGCCGTTATGTGGTATTTAACACTGAAATTAAAAAAATTACTTATAACCCCTGGTTCATCAACCCACACTGCTTTTTCAGGTGTTAATGCGGTATAATCCGTTTTGGTAGGAAAATCTTTTGACGTATAAAATTTATGCTCTACCCTTCCGGTTGCATGTTTACCAATGTTTTCATGCGCTAAATTTTTAACGAGAACTCTGCCATAGGTTACCGTGGGCGCTGGAAAAAACGACTCTCCTATCGGCTTTTCTACATAATTCGATTCCATCGGGGCTATTACAGCGTCTGCTCCTGAGGTTTCTCTATCATACATAGGAATAACAAACGGATTTTCTCTACTTCCATTAGGCTCAAAGGTTGCTACCCCACTACTAGTGCTATCTATATTTTGATAATAGTATTCTTGACCATAGTTCTTTTTATAGAGAGGGTTATCTTGCTTACCTGTCATGACATCCCAATTATCCGTCATTTGTAACTTCTTTACTCGTAAGCCTCCACCATATTTTTTTTGTATTGGGTTATATAAACGAATCCATGATTTATTAGGTTTAAATCTATCAGCGCAACTCTTCTCCCGAAGCACCTTATTAGGGCCTTTTCCGATATCTGCATACGTACCAATTGACGCTACTATTTCTTTTATAACATCTATAAAACGAGCACCAGACGCATATTGACCATCGTCATGATATACTATACGATTCATGTTGGTACGACCAAAATACATCCCTGCTTTTGAAATCGGATTTATCAATCGATTTCCTTCTTTATCAAGTGGTAATAATTTCATTGGAATACTTAAAAACTCATCATTACCCTCTGTAAATTTTTCTACCTCTCCATCAAGATGTAAATATCCACTTACATAGTCGTACTGATAATGATGCTTATTCGTCATATTGAGTAAAAACTTAAAGAAAATAGGCTCTCCTTCCAGACCTTCACTAAAATAATGAGCCTCCTTGTTTTTATAAAGTTCTGGTATTTTTACATACAAGTATTTGTTATCAAAATTAGGACTGTACAAACGTATATTGTGTATTTCATCGCTCGAAGGATCACTTGTTTCACCAGCGCCCACTACCTGATAAAGCTGCATCACCTTTTTGTCTTGTACAAATTGGTAATCATCTGACTCATAATGTAAGTTCAAATCACCTCCTGATGGTAGTTCAACTGAGGTTAATGACCATGCCGTGATGTTTTTATCTGCGGTCAACTGATCTGTTTGCTCTGTATAAGGAAATTCCGAATTTGATGGTATTGCATCTACATTACATCCATCTCCTTTATTTTCCTTATAATTTCCCCAAATATCATATCCTTTTATGTGGTATGATGGGTTTATAATCTCATCAAAAACTCCATCATTATCAGTATCTATCTGACCATACTTAAACTTATAAGGCATATAGGCACCCATGTTTGAATCTCTATAGGTAAAGTGGATTTTTTTTAGGGTCAACTTCCCTCCTTGATTGAGCTCTCCGGGTGTACTGATTCTAATATTATTCGGAATATCTCTACACAACGAATAATCATACTCAAAATGAGCTACTTTAATAGGAATCGCTGCTTCCTTTTGCTCTTCATACTCCTTTTTGGAGTATAATGAAATTTTATCTATCCTCTGTGTAGTTGCATTGGTATCTCTACCGCCATTTTCATCTTTAACTCCTAAACCATCTTTTCTATCTGATAAACCAAAAACCGCTATATGTGTTTTCGTTTCTATCGTTTTTATATAAATCTGTTGACGTTCACCGTATATATAATTCCCTTTTTGATCATTGATATGTGAGTATAGCCCTCTATTTAAAGTAGCTTTATCTTTTTTAAATGGCACTCTCCACTTATAATTATAAGGTGTCGTATAGTTAAATTTCGTGTACGCCCCAAAATCATCATCTGTTGGCCCATCTCCCTTGACATCTTCATAATCAGCAGACAAAACAGAAGTAATTAAATACGAATGTGCATGTGCTGGTGTGGTAGTTCGGTTGAAATAATTATCAACTCCTTTATCATTTGTAACACTATTATCACCAGAATCATAAGTAACTAAACCTGTATCACAATCTACTTTATTTGACCTTCCTGAAACGGCAAAAGTTACTTCCTTTTTAGTGATATTATACGCCGGATAACCATAAACATAGCGGCTTCCGTCTGGTTTTATAATATTAAAACCTGCTGTATGGTGACTTTTTGCATTGACATTTGATGTAAAAAAACCGCTGCCATATTTTTGAGCTTCGTCTTTGGTAACCTTTTGAATAACCTGATTTCTCAACAATCTCTTATTTCTAATCTTCGATCCTCTTATTGGTTTCAATATATCAGCATTGAGTGTACCATTAAATATATTTGAGGTACTATTTGAGGTAGTATCTTTTATTTTATATGTACTACTTAAACTTCTTTTTTTACTCTCTCCTGAAATAACAAATCTTATGGGTTCCTCTGCCCCTAAGCTATTGTAAGCATACATACCTGTACCCTGTTGCTCACTATCAACGTTCATATCACCATCATCTTTAAAAAAAACATTTTCATACAATGGGTTGGGGTGGTCTACATTTTTAAACTTATCGATGGCGTAGTTTCTTCTGGCTTTATCCCAAATTCCTGACCTTGAATAAGAACTTGATTCTTTATAATCAATACCAAAAGCAAAAACCCATCCTCCTTGTGCTTCCGCTCCAAAACTGTATCCATCTCCTGAATCAATAACTTGAGTATCGTTAACAAAACCTACTTGACCTCTGTAAGGCCTAAAACTACCTGAAACCCCCTGTCCATTAACTATATAGTTATCATAGGTGTAATTGGTTATGGGCAGCACCGTGGTATGTTTGCTAAAATTTCGGTCTTTCTCTCGTACAAAATCCAATATACCGTTGCTATTGGGTTTTTCATTTTTATCTGTATGCTCATAGCCGAAAGCTGCAACTGATTTGTTTTTCTCAGAATCATGAATTTCTTGAACCGAACCAAAGCCCGTAACTTTCAACTCTCCTCTAATACCAAATGCTTTGGGTCCAATAGCTGCACTATAGGTTGAATGTGCTGTGGTCGTTCTCACTCTTTTGGTTGGGGTAAATAGCATATGGTCATTTAAAGGGATACTGGTTCCTATTGAACCACCTTTATATGTTAACTTTCCTTTATTATTAGTCCTTCCAACACTCCCACTCAAGTTAAGTGAAGTCAAAGCCTTTCTGGAATTTATAGAAAGCCCTATACTTCCACCTACACTAATATCTTCTTCCTTTCCTACTTTTTTGGAAATAGAAACTGAAGGAGATACTGTTGGACCGTCGGTGACAGAGCCCGAGACATCCATCCCTAAACGAACCTTAGAACCCAGTTTAAAAGACATTCCTATAGAAGGTGTTGCCGAAAATCCACTGTAGTTATTATACTGTATTCCTAACCCAATACTTGGACCGCCAATTTCACCCTTTCCAAAAAAAGATGGTCCTACATTAAAGTGCCCACCAAAAGTTTTATTTGGTTTAAAATTATTTTCATACACCATCTTATCGCCATTTTCTTGGCTCCCATCAAAATCATCAGGTAAGCCCCGAACGCTCCTCTTTATGTTACCTACGTTCAAGTTCCACCCTAAACCTACCCAAGATGCTTCTTGGTCCATATTCACTCCTGAGGTATACGCAAGATTTAGCGGATAGCCTCCAACATCCATAATAGGAATATTATATTTGAAGTCTCCAGAGGTTAAATCAACCATATCTGTAGTGCCAATAGGGGTAAAGGAATTAAACTCAGGTTGTGACGGGCCTCCGGTCATTGCATAAACTGAACTAAAGAAAGTTTGTGGAAAAATCAAACTTAATGCAATGTATACCGATAGAACCTTCATAATTCTACTCGTTCGATAAAAATTCATAATGTGGTTTTTATTTATATTTAAGCAATTTGTAATCAAGCAATTTATTCAATTCCTCCAGCAACTCTTTTTAAAAGAATCCCACAACAGAACCATAGCGGCAACGCTAACAATCTGTAAAATTTCAAAATACTCTGTTATTTATATCTAAGCAATTTGTTCAATTCCTCCAGCAACTCTTTTTAAAAGAACCCCACGACAGAACCATAGCAATACTGCTAATCGTCTGTGAAATTTCAAAATACTTTCTATTTGTTTTTTAGCAATTATACCCAAGGAATTTATATATCCCTTGTATTAAATCTTTTTAATAAGATGCCCCCCAGCAGAACCATGGCAACGCCAATAGTCTGTAAAATTTCAAAATACTTTTTTATTTATACCTAAGCAATTTATCTATATCCAATTTCAACTTCATTATTTAAAAGCGATCTTAAAACTATCTGCAGTAATCTTAGCCTATCATCTTCTAAATATATCTATCCTCTAGCAATCAAATCCATAAACCCTTAGCAACCAAAAGTATACATAACGAAAGTACAACATATATTTTGTTTTTAGTAAACTTTAACATTATTTCTGCTCTTTGAAAAAAACGACACAATCAGCCATCTATCTCAATGAAAATTAACTAATTACCTGTCAGTTAATTGACTGCTGTCAATTAACTTTAGCCAACTTTGCTCTTGTGGGAATGTGAAATATCATACCCCCCTTTTATCGGAGACTAGCTTAAAATTCAGTTCAAAAAAAAATCTATTTGATTAAATAGTTTACCCTTTTTCGGTAATTATAAACATATTTATTTAAATTTTACATTCAATATGGGCTACAACTTACCCCTTATGACAGCAATTTACAACCCTATATGATTCATTCATCATTAACTACATTGTACTCTACAACATGGCTTCTTTTTAACATTACTCATTGTATAACTATAATTGATAATTCACAATTAATACTCTATATCGTTGCGAATGACATGAAGCAATTTATTAATTCTAACCCTCTATAAGAAGGTTATGCCGGTTCTTAGGTAAAATTATCCAATCATTTCCTTGCAGTCATGTTTGTGTTTTATACCGATTGGAATTTACCTTAAACAATTATGGTGGGTAAATTAGGTCGTATACACTCCTCGTAATGACGGTTTGAAAAATTAACTACTTAAATACTAAAAACTGGTAACTGATAACTGATAACTGATAATTAAAAACTGATAATTGAAAACTGATAACTGATAACTGATAATTGAAAACTGATAATTGAAAACTGACAACTGATAATTGAAAACTGATAATTGATCATTGTTATTACTCACTCGGAAGGCTATCCACGAAATCAGGGAGTTTTACGAAGCTAGGGAGACGTTTTGAAGAAGTAATCCTATTAAAACTTGTTAATTTTCCTCGGTAGATCAGTCTATAAATCGTTTATCGTAAAGACCAATTTAACAGCTAAAAGAAACATATATGCTATTCGTCTATTAAAAAGTGCATTTCAACTAAAAAAGTTAATTATATCAATTTCTATTATCATATTGCTATCAAATTCCTTGAAAATATTTTGATTCCCCCCTGAAAAGCATCTCTAAACCTCTCCCCCAAGACTAACGAGATGTTTTTTTTATGCGTTCACGTTCCGCTAGTAATTGGTGACACCTAATCATTAACAATTGATCACTGAAAAATGCTCATTGACTACTGACAACTAATACAAAAAACCCATTTTCCCCTGTTTATAATCACGCAAGGCTTCCATGATTTCTGTTTGCGAATTCATCACATAGGGCCCCCATGAAGCTACTTTTTCTTTAATCGGTTCTCCAGAGAGAATCAACAATGTACTCTCTTTTCTTCCTTCTAATGCAATCGTATCTCCATCTTGGTGAAACACTACCATTTGAGTTGCTCCTTTTTTAAGCATCATCTCCTCATTAACCATTACCTCTCCATCTAGCAAATACACTAAGGAATTATGTGTATTCGCAATTTGTACATCTATATGACCTTGTTCTTTAATCTTTAACGTAAAAACATTCACTGCTGTTTGTGTTTTAATGAATCCCTGTTTACCTTTTTGTTCTCCTGCTACTATTTTAAGTTCAATAGTATGATCCTCATTCACCACAACAGGTATGTCTTCACTTTTTAAATGTTGATAGTTTGGGGGTATCATCTTCTTTGCTGCAGGAAGATTTAACCACAATTGAATTCCTTCTAGGGTTCCTCCTCTTTCAACAAACTCTTTTGAAGGAGCTTCCGCATGGATAATTCCCCTACCCGCCGTAGTCCATTGAACATCTCCAGCCTTTACCAACATTTCATTTCCTAGGGAATCTCGATGTAATTGTTCACCTTTAAACAGCAACGTAATTGGCTCAAACCCTCTATGAGGATGTGGACCTAGGTCAAATGGATTGTTAAATTGGCTTATAGCATAAGGGCCGTAATGATGTACTAATAAAAATGGATCTACCATTGGTATATCCTCTGTTGGCAAGGGCTGCCTTAAAGTTACAGGTCCCATATTTACCAAAGGACTCCCTATTCTATATTGTATACTTTTAAATTGTTTTTTATTTTCCATGGAAATTATTTGATTATAGTTTTAGCATTATCGGAACAATGAAGCGTATAATTTTATCTGATTTTATCTAATAGCATGCTTAACTGTTCCGCCTCTTCTTCCGAAAGTTTTTCTATAAAATCAAAATTAAGGTTGTTATCAATTTCATTAAGCATAGCTAAACCTTGATTTGTAATACTAATATAAACCACCCTTCTATCATGTTCGCAACGAACCCTATCAATCAATTTCTTATCGTGCAATTTATCCATTAAACGGGTAGCATTGGGAGCACGTTCAATCATTCTATCTTTAATCACCTGAACCTTTATCGGTTCTTTTGCTCCACGTAAAATTCTAAGTATATTGTATTGTTGAGGCGATATACCATACGGTTTAAAAAACTCATTTTCTTTACTGTTTATCCAATTTGCAGTGTATTTAATATTGATAAAAGCTTTCACCTTATTATTTACAAATGTTGAGTTTATATCTTTTGAAATGTCTCCCATTTTACATTGTTTCCTTTTATATTTTTTATCCTCTCAACTTTAAATTTTTCATTACCTTATTAAAGGTGTCTGAGGTAGGCGTCAAATATACCTCATCACCTACGAATAACGTTGGGTATTTTACAGCTCCATCATACAACTTTTTTGAATGTTCCTTTGCTTCAAAATCTTCGGTTATATCTTTATACTCAAAAGGTACCTCAGCAGATTTTAAAAAGTTTTTATAAGCAACTGTGTGCGCGTTTCCCTTTTTTCCATATAGTATAATTTTCATCATGTTAACAAGGTTTTTAATTCTTTAAACTTCTACTCTGCGATATGCCATCTATTTTAAAACCAAAATATTCATTACTCTGCATGCATGAACCCTATTTGTTGAGATGAGATCCTCTATCTTCACTTATAAAAACTATCATTTATACTTGAAATGACAAATGGTATTATTTTAAATTATGGCTTGGTAACCAAACCATAATCTTTATGTTTTATAGGTAATACCATTTACCAAAACAATCGATATTAGCTTACAACGATTGTTCCAAATTACTTACCACCTCTTTTAATTCACTTACTTTCTCTTCTGCAATTACCTTTCCTTCTTTGAAATTATCATAAAACTTAGACAGTGAAAAATGCCCTACAACATCACCCCCCATATGAGGAAATGTTCCTGTTGCTGCGGCTAACACACTGGCTCCTCCCCTTCCACCAGGTGAAGTGGCCATTACTAATACTGGTTTATTTCTAAAAACTTCTCTATTTTTACGAGAAACCCAATCGAATAAGTTTTTAAATGACGCTGCATACGATCCGTTATGCTCTGCTAGTGAAACAATAAAACCATCATAGTTATCTAAAACTTCATTGAACGAAGCCGCTCCTGCTGGGTATTCTTCTGTTCGTTCTATATCTTCACTAAAAATTGGTACTTGATAATCATTCAAATCAAGCACGTCATAGGCTACATTTTTTAATTGTTGCGCTGCGTAGGTAGCTAACTTCTTATTGATTGATTGGCTACTGTTACTACCAGCAAATGCTGCAATTTTCTTCATATTTATGTATTTATTTTATCTGCTAATTCTAATTTATTTTACCTACTATTGGTGTTGCTCCTTTTACTATTTTTGCAACCGGACATTTTCCTGCAATTTCTAATAATCTCTTCTTTTGCTCGGTAGTTATTTCCTTTTCAAAGGAAATTTCTTCAACCAAAGATGTGGTCATTCCTTCCGAAGTTTCTACTTCTTCTTGGCTAACATTCACCGTTATTTCACCTACATCCCAACCTTTTCGTTCTGAATACATTCTCAAGGTAATTGACACACAAGCGCCAATAGCTGTTAACAAATACTCTGTAGGTGTTGGTGCAGTATCACCACCTCCAATATCTAAAGGTTCATCAATAACGGCAAAATGTTGACGCATTTTCGCTTCGGCCAAATACTTCTTATTGCCTAAGCTAACCAATGAATTCACCTTTTTATCCATGTGTTTTTTTATTAAAAATGTACGAAGTTACTAATAGTATAATAGCTAACAAAGCACCCCATTGCTGACCATCACCAATCATGATATGGGCAAAAAATGCCAATACAAAACCAAAGAAAAAACCTGCATATGCCCATTCATTTAAAAATGAACCTCGCAAAAACCATAAGGCAACTAACCCTAAAAGCTTAGCTACTCCGTATGGGTATATAATATAGGTTGGATAGCCATATGTCTCAAAACCTTTGGCTATTTCTGGGTAATCAAAAAAATACATCCCTACAGACATTAATAGCATTACGGTTAGCAACCCAGTGGACACATAAAAAACAATATTGTCTCTTTTCATAATTAAATTGGTTTTTTAATTTCTAGACAAAGATAGGTATTATTTTTTTATTTACCATGGTAAATACTTTTATGGAAATTAATTTATTGGAAAATTTTATACACTTTTAACTTTATTTAGTATAATTGCACAAGTACTTATGTGCTTTTTAAATCAGCCTTTATGAACAATCATTTAACAGCAATGGGAGCCATTGGAATAGGCTCAAGGTTAAAAAGAATGAGTGACTTTATGATGCGAGAAACCCAATTAGTGTATGCTCATTTTAATATAGATTTCGATCCGTATCTTTCGCTTGCTTTTAACATTATTAGACAAAAAAAGCGGAGTTACGAATACCAAAATCAATCATAGCCTAAGCATATCAAAATTCGCCACCTCTCATACCTTGCACAAATTTGTAAAAAAGAAACTTATTGTTTTAAAAGAAGACGAAAATGATAAACCTAGAAAAATTGTTTACCTATCTATTAAAGGTAAAGAGCTTTTACTCAAAATCACTCCTATTTGGAACAGTATTAAAAATACCATCAAAGAATATACAATACTAAATTCTTCTTCATTAATTGAGCATTTAAAGGTTTTGGAAGAAAAATTTCGCTCGAAAAAAATTTAGTACACAATAATTGAACATATAGAAATGCATAGAGAAACTAAAACTATAGAAATTGTACCCTACAAAAATGAATATGCCCATCACTTTTACACATTAAACATTGAATGGTTACAAACATTTTTTTACACAGAACCCTATGACAAAGAAGTTTTAAGCAATCCGGAAAAATACATACTAGGTAAAGGGGGCTATATTTTCTTTGCAAAAAAAGAGCAAGAAATTGTTGGTACTGTTGCTCTAATGCCCAAAGACAACACCTATGAGCTAACAAAAATGGCCGTTTCTCCTGGCCATAGAAGTGCTAAAATCGGTCAAAAACTAATGCTTCATTGTATTCAATTTGCTAAAGAGCACAGTTTTAAAAACTTAATACTCTATTCAAATAAAAAACTTGAAAATGCCATTCATATTTATCAAAAATATGGGTTCGTAGAAATTCCTGTCGAAAAAAACTGTCCGTATGAGCGATGCAACATAAAAATGATTCTAACATTTTAATTACGAGAATATTATACTTAGCTTTGTTATATACTAAATTACCCCTGTTCCATGAAAAAACTTGTAGTAGTTTTAATTACCCTCTTGTCAATAAACTCTTATTCACAGGATTGTGAAGGAGAAACGTTAAATAATAGTGAAATAACTGGTACGGCAGCATTTTGCTCGGATACGGGCGTTACTTTCTGTAACTCTTTGGCAGACGGAAGTACAAATCCTGCTAGTACTGCAGCTGCTGGACCCAATTATGGCTGTTTAATAGAGCAACCATTTCCTTCGTGGTTTTTTATAAAAATAGAGAACCCCGGAGACCTAAAATTGACTATTGAACAGACTAATTTAACAGGATCTCCTATCGATGTAGATTTTATCATTTGGGGCCCTTATTCTGATGTGCAAATAGACAATATTAGAGGGGGAGATTATAGTCTTTTAAACACTGCTAGCATTAGAGATTGTAGCTTCCTGCCTGACGCTATTGAGTTTTTAAATGTTGATTCAGTAACACAAAATGAATTCTATGTTATTTTAGTTACTAACTTCGAGGGGCAGCCAGGAACCATCGAAATGGAAAGTACCAATCCTTCCGGTTTAAACAGTGCTACTACTGATTGTTCTATACTTTCTTCCACACTTGGTATGGATCAAAAATTATGTAATGGTACCCCTATTACCTTAGACGCAACTCCTAGCATTGGTATCGCCTCCTCGTATAGATGGTTTTTAGATACTGGAACTGGGTTTAATGAAATGGCAGGAGAAACTAGTGCTACTTTAGTGATTAATAACGACCTCTCGGGTATCTATAAAGTCGAAGTTACCGATGACACAGGAAATATTATAGAAGACGAAATAAACATTACTTACTTCCCGGTTCCTGTGGCTAACAGTATTAACGATGAAGTTTATTGCGATTTTGATAGTGATGGATTTCATACGTTTGATTTTGCAGCGCTAATTACACCTCAAATTCTCGGTAGTCAAGACCCAGATCAATTTGACGTTGTTTATTACTTATCGGTATCTGATGCAAACGCAAACATATCTGCGAATGCACTTCCAAACAATCATACAAATCCAACCGCCTTTAGCCCTCAAGATATTTATGTACGTATTCATAATAAAGAAGCACCTGCAGCCTGTTACGATATCACTCAATTTGAACTTGTAGTTATATCTTCACCCCAACCTACGCAACCTTCCGACTATAACGTATGTGATGATGCTACTAGCGGAAGTGACACTGATGGAATATTCAATAATTTTGATTTAGCATCAAAAGACACAGAAATATTAGGAGCCCTCTCTCCTACCCAATACACGGTTTCTTACCACACTTCATTAGCTGGTGCACAAACAAGCTCAACAACCGATGTAATTGATAAAAATAATCCTTATACCAATACGAATCCTAACCTACAAACTATTTATGTTCGTGTTGAAAATATTAGCAATTCAGTGTGTAATGCTGTTTCTGATCCTAGTTCTGTGAGCTTTAAACCTTTTAATTTAATGGTTAACCCATTACCCGTGGTTTCTAGCGTAGTCGACATAAGACAATGTGATACGGATACCGATCTTAGTACAACAGTTAACCTTACCACGGCCGAACAAAACGTATCTGCAAACTACATCAATGAAACCTTCGCTTATTATCCGACTGAAAACGACGCCATTAACAACACGAATATAATAACCGATGAAACGGGGCATCTAGTATCAAATGGTGATATTATTTGGGTTAGAACCATAACAGACAAAGGATGCTATCGTATATCGTCTATCAATATTATTATTGGACACGCCAGTAATGTATCGTATAACAAACAATTTTATGCATGTGATGATTTTTTAGATATTGACGGTAATGATGTACCTGAGAACAACAATAATTTAGATGGTGTTACCAACTATAATCTCAGCTCAGTTGTTTCCGATGTCAAATCCTTGTTCCCTATAGGAATTCAACCGAACCTAAACATTTTAGTTTTCGAAACTATTGAGGATAGAAACAACGTTGAAAATACCATTGCTGATCTATCAAATTACCGAAATAAAAACATCCCTGCTCTTACGCCACAACCGCTGTATATTAAAATTGTCAACATGGTAAATAATGATTGTGTTGGTATTGGTGAATTTACCATTTTAACGGGAATTCCTATGGCTAACGAAATCGATCCCATAGTTCTTTGTGACGATCATGATAGCGGGTCTTCTGTTGATGGAGAAAATATAAATATTGATTTAAGAAGTAAAGTAGATGAAATTTTACTTCCACAAAACTCTAGTGACTTCACAGTAACATTTCATACAAGTTTTGAGGATGTTATTTCTGGAAATAATGCCATTCCTAATGATAGTTCTTACCAAAACAATGCTCCTTTAGATTTTGTTCCAGGTGCCGTTAGTGAGCAAACAATTTATGTTCGTGTCATGGATAATACCACCAACTGTGCGAACACTAATACAACGTTCAACATAGAAATTACGCCTTTACCTGAGTTAACCTTAAGTTTACCAAATATAGAAGTTTGTGATTCTGGTATTGAAGATGGTACTACAAAAAATGGTCTAGAACAAAATATCGATCTAAGTCAAAGAACTATGGAGGTTTTAGCAGATAGAGATCCTTCGCTTTTTAGTGTAGCCTATCATAAAACAGCCTTGGAATCTTTGACGGCAACCAACCCTTTACCTCTAATTTACGATATGGATGTTTCCAATACGGTTATTACTGATAATATCGGTACAGAAACTTTATGGGTAAGCATAACAGATCTGACAACTGGGTGTATCTCAGGAAACAGTCAATTACTAGTTATAGCCTTCCCTGAACCTGATATCCCTACAACTATAAATGATTATGTCAGTTGTGACGATGATAACGATGGGCAAGGAAATGATACCGATGGAATTATTGAAACGATAAACTTGAACAGTCATATTCAACAAATTTTAGCCAATTATGCTTCAAGTGAACAAAATACTTTTGAGGTTACTTTTTATACAACCGAACCTGATGCGATCTCCGGAGATAACCCTATAGATGGAGACGTCTATACGAATACAGCTAATAATCAACCTATATACGTTCGCGTAGAAGATAAAAGGTCTGGTTGTACCAGTACTGATTTGTCTTTTAATATCATTATTAATGAGCTTCCAGAATTTGAAGTCACTACCCCACAAATTGTTTGTTTAAACGATACTCCACTAACCCTTTCGGCCGAAAACCCTGAAGAAAGTGATTACAATTATCAATGGTTTAGTCCCAATAACCCCGACCATATTATCAGTAACAACATAACATTGGATGTTTATGGTGAAGGAAACTATAACGTTACTGCCATAGATATTGTCACAGGTTGCGAAAGAACCTTAGAAATACAAGTAGAACCATCTATAATTGCTTCAATTCAAGAAGAGGATATTACCGTTATAGACGCAACCAACAACAATAATAGCGATAGGCATTCTATTATCATTAATACTACAAACAGCAACCTTGGTATTGGCGATTATGAATTTGCATTAAGAGATGAAAACGAAAACCAAACTCCTTTTCAGGACGAACCTATTTTTGAGAACCTAGAAGGTGGTATTTATACGATTCTTGTACAAGACAAAAATGATTGTGGTTTGGTAAGCATCGATATTGCCGTAGTTCAATTTCCTAAGTTCTTTACGCCAAATAATGACGGATATAACGATAGCTGGGTTATCAAAGGAGTTAACACTACTTTTTTCCCCGTGAGTGAACTGACTATTTATGATCGTTTTGGAAAACCTTTGGTTAAATTACCAATCCGTAAAGATATAGGATGGGATGGGCGTTATAATGGTAATGTTTTACCTTCCAATGATTACTGGTTTAAGGTCAATTTAATTGATAAAAACAACAACAGTTTTGTTAAATTTGGTCATTTTTCTCTCATAAGAAGATAATAAGTATACTTTATATTAATACAAAAAGACTGTCAATAGTATTGACAGTCTTTTCTACTTCAAAATAATATAAAAACTATTACTTATATTCTAATAATAACTTTTATAAGGCATTAACTAACTATTTAAAATTGCGCTACTTCAGTAGAGTCTTTCATCGCTACTGTACTAGCAACTCCACCCGTAACCGTATTCTGTATGGCATCAAAATAGGTTGTTCCTACAAATCCTTGATGTTTAACAGCATTAAATCCTTCTTTTTGTAATGCGAATTCACGCTCTTGTAATTCTGAGTAACCAGCCATTCCTCTTTCTTTATAGGCTTTAGAAAGTTCAAACATTGATGTATTCAAGGCGTGAAAACCTGCCAAGGTTATAAACTGAAATTTATATCCCATTTTCGCTAATTCTTCTCTAAATGTTTCCATTTCAGGAACGCTTAGCTTCGATGCCCAATTAAATGATGGTGAACAGTTATAAGCTAACATTTTCCCTGGGTACTTTGCATGAATTGCATCTGCAAACTTTCTCGCTTGTTCTAAATCAGGCGTAGAAGTTTCCATCCAAATTAAATCGGCATAAGGCGCATAGCTCAAACCTCTATCAATACCTTGTTCAATTCCATTATTTACATGAAAAAAACCTTCAGAAGTACGTTCTCCTGTCAAAAATATTCTATCTCTCTCATCCACATCACTGGTTAATAAATTTGCAGCATCCGCATCGGTACGTGCCACGATAATACTCGGTACGCCCATTACATCGGCAGCCAAACGAGCAGCTACAAGCTTATTAATAGCCTCCTGAGTTGGTACTAACACCTTCCCTCCTAAATGACCACATTTTTTAGCAGAACTCAATTGATCTTCAAAATGCACTCCAGCCGCACCAGCAGCAATCATTCCCTTCATTAATTCAAAAGCATTAAGATTCCCCCCAAAGCCAGCTTCCGCATCTGCTACAATTGGCACCAAGTAATCAATTTTTCTTTCAGAACCATTCACTGATTGTATTTGATCTCTTCTCAACAAAGCATTGTTAATTCGCTTTACAACCATCGGAACACTATTTGCCGGATATAATGATTGATCTGGATACATCTCTCCAGATAAGTTGGCATCAGCCGCCACTTGCCATCCACTTAAATAAATTGCTTCTAAACCAGCTTCAACCTCTTGCACTGCTTGATTGCCTGTAAGAGCTCCTAAACCAGCGACCCAATCCTGAGAATTTAGCTTGTTCCATAATTTTGTTGCTCCTAATTTAGCAATACTATATTCAATTTTATACTGTCCTTGTAATTTTACAACTTCTTCTGCTGTATAAGGACGTTCAATTCCTTTCCATCTTGAGTTGGTTGACCAATCAGTAATTAATTCTTGAATTCTTTCTTGGGTTTTCATAATTTTGCGAGTGATTATAAATTATTAATTTAATTTGATAGTTAAGCCCTGTAAATGTTGCCGCATTTCAGGGCTTTATTTTATAAGTATTTATATGCTGGTAATGTTAAAAATTCAACAAAGTCATCTGATAAAACCAAAGCATCAAATAATTCACAGGCTAGTTCAAACTTACCTGCCGTATACCTCTCTGTTCCAACTAATTTCTTTATTTTTTCAACTTCTTCTTGTTTGAATGTTTGGTATTGTTCTTTATCAAACACTTTTTGATCTTCTAGTTTAACTTCATTTTGTAACCATTGCCAAACCTGGGTTCTTGATATTTCAGCCGTTGCTGCGTCTTCCATTAAATTATATAGTGCAGCTGCACCATTGCCGACTAACCAACTTTCTATGTATAAAATTCCAACATTTATATTTTGTCGAACTCCTTCTTCTGTAATTGTACCTTGAGGAAGTTCTACCAATGCTTCTTCAGTAATATCTAACGATGCTAATTTTTTATCTATTTGATTTTTAGTAGGCATGTGTTCATTAAAAACATTCATCGCCACCTCAACCAATCCTGGATGCGCCACCCAGGTACCATCATGCCCATTTTTAACTTCTTGCTCTTTGTCTTTTTTTACTTTTGCAAAGGCTGCATCGTTGGCTTCTTTATCATTTTTTACCGGGATTTGCGCTGCCATTCCTCCCATGGCATGTACTCCTCTTTTATGACATCGTTGAATTACCTTCAGTGAATAAGCTTCCATAAATGGTGTTTGCATCGTAACCTGACCTCTATTGGGTACTAAAAAGTTTTTATGGTTTCTAAACTTTTTTATGTAGGAAAAAATATAATCCCAACGTCCACAATTCAATCCTGCCATATGCTCTTTTAATTCATATAGAATTTCGTCTAACTGAAAACTAGCTGTTATTGTTTCAACTAAAACCGTAGCTTTAATAGTTTGTTGCGGAATAGCAAGATACTCTTGTGCAAAAACAAAAACTTCATTCCACCAACGGGCTTCCATATAGTGCTCTAATTTTGGCAAATAAAAATAGGTCGATGATTTTTGCGCTAACAAGTTTTTAATATTGTGAAAAAAGTACAGTCCAAAATCTACTAATGAAGCACTCATCAACACCCCATTTACTTCAAGGTGTTTTTCATCTAAGTGCAACCCTCTTGGTCGTACTAATAACACGGCTGTATTTTCATTTAAACGATACTCTTTGCTTTTTTTCTCATCGTAAAAAGAAATACTCTTGTTTACGGCATCCATCAAATTAACTTGACCATCTAACACATTTTGAATCGTTGGAGAATTGCTATCTTCAAAATCTGCCATAAACGTTTTCGCCCCAGAATTCAATGCATTGATAATCATTTTTCTATTCACTGGCCCTGTAATTTCAACCCTCCTATCCAATAAATCTTCTGGTAACGGAGCACATACCCAATCACTTTCTCTAATTTCTTTGGTCTCATCAGGGAAATTAGGGTGATTTCCGTTATCAAAATATGCCTGATAGATCTTTCTTTCTTCTAATAATGACAATCGTTTTCCATTGAACCTCTTGTGTAATTCGACCAAAAAACTCAGTGCTTCCTCCGTTAAAACACTTTTATATTCAACTGAATTAAAACCTATTAAACTAACATCTTTTGTAATCGTTTCTATGTTCATGATTATCATTTTTTAAATTGATACCACAATGATATAAAATATTTTTAAACTCTGCAAGCGAACGTTCGCTAAATCAATAAAAAATATTAAACACTATAATTCGCTATTTATTCCTATATTTGATTTTATGCATATAGAAGATGAATACATTCGACTGATTTTTGGGCTTAAACTAAAACAAATACGGACTGAAAAAAAGCTTTCTTTATTTGGGTTAGCCAAACTTACGGGTCTATCAAAATCATATTTAAATGAAATTGAAAAAGGAAAAAAATATCCTAAAACCGATAAAATTCTGTTGTTATCAGAAAGTTTAGAAGTTCCGTATGATGATTTGGTTTCTCTAAAACTAGATAAAAACTTGGCTCCTATTGGAGAAATTCTTAAATCAAAAATATTAAAGGAAATCCCCCTAAATCTTTTCGGTATTCAAGAGAAAAACTTAATTGATATTATTGCAAGTGCTCCTGCCAAAGTAAACGCCTTTATAAGTACTATTATTAAAATTGCTCAAAACTACAATCTAACAAGAGAAAGTTTTTTTCTCGCTTCTTTGCGATCATATCAAGAAGCTCACAACAATTATTTTGATGATATTGAAGACCATGTTGAGGCTTTTGCCAAGGCCTATCACATTAATTTAAATACCAAAATAAAATCAGGCGACTTAGAAGAGATCTTACTAGAAGAATTCAACTATACTATTGATAGCAAAGAACTTGTGAAGTATCAAAATTTAACTGAACTTCGTAATATTTACATTCCCTCAAAAAAAATACTCTTAATAAGCAATGATATTTCAGAAGCCCAAAAGGCTTTTATTTACGCTAAAGAAATTGCCTATAACTTTTTAAAAATTGAAAACCGATTGTTTACTTTTCCTTGGGTAAAGTTTGATAGCTTTGACCAAGTACTTAACAATTTTATTGCTTCTTATTTTGCAGGTGCCTTAATTATACCAAAGCAAAATTTGGTCACCGAATTAAAGGCTTTTTTCCAAAATACAGCTTGGGATTCTGAGGGGTTTCATAAAATCATGGAAAAATACAATTGCTCTGCCGAGACTTTTTATCAACGGTTAACCAACATACTGCCAAAGCATTTTAATCTTAGAAATTTGTTCTTTTTACGGTTTACTCATAAAGTAAACTCTCCTAAATATAAGCTCTCGAAAGAACTTCATATTACACAACAACAAGAACCCCATGCCAATAGAAATAATGAGCATTATTGCAGGAGATGGGTTTCTATCAACGCTATAAAAGAATTGGAAAAATCGTCGGAAAAATCTTCTTTTGGTATCCAAATCTCTTCATATGATAATTCAGAAAGTGACTACTTGGTATTATCATCTGCTACCCCTGACCCTTTTAGAAAGGATTTAAATAGAAGTGTCTCTGTCGGATTATTAATTTCACCACATTTAAAGAAAAAATTAAAGTTTATAAAAGACGATCGCATCGTAACAAAGGAAGTTGGTATTACTTGTGAGACTTGCTCTGTTCCTAAATGTGATGAAAGAATATCTGAACCTTGGGTATTGCAAAAAAATCGTCATTATGAAGATATCGATCAAACTGTTGCAAACATATTGAATTCGTATACGTAACATAATCCTTGTCTGAATCAATTGAACCTTATTATCTAATTTCTTACTTTAGCAGTCGCTTACAAACAACGATATTATTATTATTATGAACCTTACCTTTAATAAGAACGAAGATCACAACAAACTTTTGTTATCAGAATTACGTCGAAGACTTGCTATTGTTAAACTTGGCGGTGGTCAAAAGCGTATTGACAAACATCATGAAAAGGGAAAGATGACAGCTCGCGAGCGTATTGACTACCTTTTAGATGATGAGCAAAAGTCTATCGAAATTGGCGCTTTTGCTGGTGAAGACATGTACCAAGAACATGGTGGTTGCCCTGGAGGTGGCGTAGTTGTAAAAATGGGCTATGTACAAGGAAAACAATGTATTGTAGTCGCTAATGATGCAACCGTAAAGGCCGGAGCTTGGTTTCCGATCACTGCAAAGAAAAATTTAAGAGCTCAAGAAATAGCCATCGAAAATAAACTTCCTATTATTTATTTAGTTGATTCTGCCGGTGTATACCTACCTATGCAAGATGAAATTTTTCCTGATAAAGAGCATTTTGGACGAATTTTCAGAAATAATGCGATTATGAGTAGTATGGGTATTACACAGATAGCCGCCGTTATGGGGAGTTGCGTCGCAGGGGGTGCTTACTTACCTATAATGAGTGACGAAGCTTTAATTGTAGATAAAACAGGAAGTATCTTTTTAGCTGGAAGTTATTTAGTAAAGGCTGCTATTGGTGAAACCATTGATAATGAAACTTTAGGTGGCGCTACAACTCATTGCGAAGTATCAGGGGTTACCGATTACAAAGCTAAAGATGATAAAGATGCTCTAGATACTATTAAGGGTATTATCGATAAAATTGGTGATTATGAGAAGGCAGGGTTTAATAGAAAAGAGCCATTGCCTCCGAAAGAAGATGAAAATGATATTTTTGGAATTCTTCCAAAGGCGCGTCATGGGCAATATGACATGCTTGAAATTATCAAACGTTTGGTTGACAATTCTGAGTTTGATCAATACAAAGAAGGTTATGGAAAAACTATTATTACGGGCTATGCTCGCATTGATGGTTGGGCAGTTGGTATTGTTGCCAATCAGCGTACTTTGGTTAAAACTAAAAAGGGTGAAATGCAGTTTGGTGGTGTGATTTATAATGATTCTGCTGATAAGGCTACTCGATTTATTGCGAATTGCAATCAAAAGAAAATTCCTTTGTTGTTCTTACAGGATGTTACTGGTTTTATGGTAGGGAGTAAATCGGAACATGGGGGTATTATTAAGGATGGTGCTAAAATGGTAAATGCGGTGAGTAATTCTGTTGTTCCTAAATTCACTATTGTGATTGGTAATTCTTATGGTGCTGGAAATTACGCCATGTGTGGTAAGGCTTATGATCCTAGGCTCATTGCTGCTTGGCCAAGTGCAGAACTGGCTGTTATGAGCGGAGCTTCTGCTGCAAAGGTTTTGTTGCAAATTGAAACAGCCTCTTTAAAGAAAAAAGGAGAAGAAATCACCCCTGAAAAAGAAAAGGAATTATTTGATAAAATTAAATCTCGCTACGACAAACAAATTTCTCCATACTATGCAGCTGCTAGAATTTGGACAGATGCTATTATCAATCCATTAGATACCAGAACTTGGGTTTCAATGGGCATTGAGGCTGCTAATCATGCTCCTATTGAGAAGCCTTTTAATTTGGGGGTTATTCAGGTTTAATAGTTTTAATGTTAAAATACATCACAGTTATGAAAAATAAACTCATCGCAGGTATTGTTATTGCTCTTTTAATTTTTGTTGCATACCAGGTATATGTATTTACCTCTGCTAGTGAAGACAATATAAATCCGATATATTTAATTCCCGATGATGCCGTGTTTATTATAGATACCCAGCGTCCTATCGATACTTGGGATGAAATTAGTCATAGTGATATTTGGAGTCATCTTCAAACAAACGATTATTTTAATACTGTTACTGAAAATCTTAATAACCTTGACAAAACCTTCAAAGAACAAAAGCAGTTAGTTGATCTTTTTGGTGAACGAGACTTATTAATTTCTGTTCATGTATACAAACCTAAGAGTTATGGGCTTTTTTATACTGTAGATCTGCAAAAATTATCTAAAATTCGCTTTTTACAAGGCTCAATAGCTAAACTTGCTGGAGAACATTTTGAAGTTACGAAAAGAACTTATAAAAACCACGAAATAACGGAGCTATACAATCAAAAAGATAGGGAAACTCTCTATCTTTCTTTTATAAAAAACCAATTGATAGCGTCGTATACACACGTATTAATAGAAAAATCTATTGATCAGTATACGGAACCTGTTATTGGCAGGGATCTTAATTTTATTGAAATTAATAAAGAAACACCTGAAGATGGTTTCTTTAAATTGTTTGTTCAATATAAATACCTCAATCAATACCTTTCTTGTTTCTCGAATGATGTATCTGATTCTGATATCTTACAAACCATGCAAAAATCATGGTTGTATTCTGGTTTTAACATAGGGCTCAAAGAGAGTACTACGATTCAGGCTGAAGGGTTTACTAATTTTGATTTAACTTCTGAAAGTTATTTGCGAGCATTACAAAAATCTGGTAAAGGAAAAAGATCTATTGCAAAAATAGCGCCTAAAAACACAGCGCTTTATGTAAGTTTTGCCTTTGATAGTTTTGAAGAGTTTCATGAAAACTTTGAGGCCATAAAAGAAGAAAATGAAGAAGATTTTAAATCGTATAACCAACAAATAACGGATGTTGAAAACCTTCTTGACATCAATGTTAAAGAACATGTATATAGTTGGATTGGTAATGAAATTGCGCTACTTCATATCAATGACGCGATTTCAAAGAAACAGACAGATGTAGCGGCAGTTTTACAAACCAATGATATTGATAAAGCTACTGAGAACCTCGATTTTATTGTAACAAAAATTAAAGAAAAAACTCCTTTAAAGTTTAAACAGCTTAACTATAAGGGCTATACTATTAATTTTTTAGATTTGAAAGGCTTCTTTAAAATGGTTGCGGGTAAGATTTTTGAAAAAATGGAAAAACCATACTTCACTATTATTGATGATTGTGTCATCTTTAGTAATAGCCCGAATACCTTAAAAGAAATTATCAATATGCAGCGTATTGGGTATACACTGGCTTCCAATCAAAAGTTTTTAGATTTCAATGATCAGTTTGATGAAAAATCAAGTATGTTCGCTTATATCAACACTCCTTATATTTACGAAGACCTCGTTGGTTTTGCTGATAGAAAAACACAACGACAAATACATAAAAACAAAAAGTATATCACGTGTTTTTCTCAGATAGGTCTACAATTAATCTCTAAAGGAACTCATTTTGAAAACTATTTAATTGCTTCTTACGAAGACCCAGCTTCAATACAACAACAATTGGCGGCTGATAATCTATTAAAGAAGGAGTTGCTCCAAAAAATAAAACAACACAAAGATACCACGCAAGTATTCACAGAGGATACTGTTTTTAATCTTCCCGAAATATTCCCTAACGATTTGAGTTCTTCAAAATTCGTAACAAAATACGATAATGGAAAGATCAAATTCGAAGTTGAATTAAAAGGTGGACTTAAGCATGGGGATTATAAAGAGTACTATAAGAATGGTCATTTAAAGCTAAAAGGTAAGTTTAAAAATGGAGTTCAAACGGGTACTTGGAAAGCTTATAGTGAAAAAGAGGAAGAACTCTTATTCAAAAAACGATTTTAAATTGTAATATTTTAATGCAATAATTACTTTTGCAAGAATAAACATAATTATTTATAAATGGGAAGAGCATTTGAATTTAGGAAAGCTAGAAAAATGAAACGTTGGGCCGCTATGGCGAAAACCTTTACCCGTATCGGTAAAGATATCGTTATGGCTGTAAAAGAGGGTGGTCCTAACCCTGAAACGAACTCCCGTTTACGTGTGATTATTCAAAATGCCAAGGCTGCTAATATGCCAAAGGACAATATTGAACGTGCGATAAAAAAAGCTTCAGATAAGAATACAGAAAATTTTAAAGAAGTTCTTTTTGAAGGCTATGCTCCTCATGGTGTTGCGGTATTAGTTGAAACTGCCACTAACAATAATAATCGTACTGTTGCTAATGTACGTGCGGCTTTTAATAAATGTAACGGTAACCTAGGTACATCTGGCTCAGTAGCCTTTATGTTTGACCATACGGTTAACTTTAGAGTTAGCGAGGCTTCACTTCAAAGAGATCTGGAGGAGTTTGAGCTTGAGATGATTGAGTTCGAAGTTGAAGAAGTATTTAAAGATGAAGATGATATCTTAATTTATGCGCCTTTTGAGCAATTTGGTGCGATACAAAAATATTTAGAAGAAAATACATTTGAAATCCTTTCTTCTGAGTTTGAAAGAATACCAACTACCACCACAAAATTAACTACAGAACAGCAAGAAGAAGTAGAAAAATTATTGGAAAAGCTAGAAGAAGATGACGATGTAAACAATGTGTACCACAGTATGCAAATGTAAACCTCAATAAATTCCATTAAAAAACAAAACCCCATATTTTATAGGGGTTTTGTTTTTTAATGGAGTTTCTAAATGTATATTCATTAGTTAAAAATGAACCAATGAATTTTAACTGCTATGCTACCGTAATAAAACACCCTTTTCTCGTTTCTTCTTCATTAGAAAAAAAATCATCATTTTCTTTTTCCCTAATTTCAAATCATAAACGGTATTAAATAGTCACTCCAACTACTATAATTTGCGATTCTTAACTGACGTTTATGTCATATTTTCACAACATTCAATTCCATAACTTTACAACCGATATAGCCTAATGAGCTTTAAGGGACTCTGAAGTTCTATGTCATACCGATTCGTAGGTAAAATTATTCAATCATTTCTTGGTAGTCATGCTTGTATTTTGCCTATAGATCGGCTTTGTCATAACAATTATGGTCAGTAAATTAACATCACAAATGGTATCACCTTAACTTCCAACTCAATATTGGACGATTTTAATTTTAAAATGTGTAATATTGCTCCTAATTAATTCTATGAAAAAAAATGAAAAAAGCAACATTAGTATTTTGCCTAGTATTTTCTACTCTTTTAGTAGCTCAAGAAAAAAAAGAATACCCTCAAGATTTTGAAAAAAACCATGAAATAAAAGCGAATTTCTTTAGTTTAATTGCTTTAGAATGGATTGACTTTTCTTATGAATATTTAATTGACGAAGAATCATCAGTAGGTATAGGGACTTTATTTAGCTTTAGTTCAAATGATCATATCCTAGATATATATAAGAAATTCTCTTTAACTCCTTATTATAGACGTTACTTTTCAAGTAAATATGCTAGAGGTTTTTTTATAGAAGGCTTCGGTATGTTACACTCATATGAAAACTTTAATTATATTTATTATGATAGTGACCCATATAATTATCGAATAGTTACTGAAGATAAGACAGAATTTGCTTTAGGTATGTCTATTGGTGGTAAATTTATAAGTAAAGGAGGGTTTATTACTGAAGTTTATTTGGGAATAGGTAGGAATTTAGGGGGTGATGAGTATTCTCTAGACATTGTTGGAAGAGGTGGTGTTTCTATTGGATATAGATTCTAAAAGCGAGTTGATAAATTAATTTTCTCGCCTTTTTGTAATGTAGAAGTGTACTAATATCAATTCTTAGGAAAAGTTACTCAATCATACCGCATCTTAGATAAAGTTACACAACCATTTCCTTACAGTCATGCTTGTATGTTAACTATAGTCTGGTACTTGCCATAAACGATTATGATCGGTAGATTAGCATCCGAAATGATATTAAAACCACGAACAGTATTAGGAATATTCTATAAATAGGACACATTATTTTTCGAAATAATTATCAATTGAATTGCTTATTATATTAGAGCAACTCATCATTAAATAATAACAACTCAGTCATTAAAAATAAATTACATGAACTAATTACCTGAATTTCGTATTGTTAACTTATCTAACCAGAAAATGGAAAAAACAATACAAATATTAATATACGTCCACGCAGGTTTTGGTGGAATTGCTTTATGTACAGGCTTGGTCTCTCTAATTGCTACAAAAGGAAAAACAATCCATAAGAAATTTGGATTGATGTTTTTTTATTCAATGATGTCGTCTGGTATCATTGCCATGATTGTGGCATTGTTGCCAAAACATGAAAACCCTTTTCTTTTTGCCGTCGGAGTTTTTAGTTTGTATTTTGTTCTAACAGGTAAAAGAGCACTACGATTTAAAAGAAGAAATCCAGATTTGAGAGCTGACAAATGCATTTCAATAATTATGATTTTAACTGGGTTTTTAATGATTACACTCCCAATAGTGTTTACCCAAAATATAAACATCGTTCTTGTTGTCTTTGCTATTATTGGTATCGTTTTCGCTATACGAGATTTCAGTTTGTTTAAACACCCTGAGCGACTGCAAAAGGGATGGCTAAAGTTGCACTTAGGCAAAATGATTGCAGGTTATATTTCTGCTACTACAGCTTTTGTAGTAGTGAATAATTTTTTTCCAAGTTTTTATGGTTGGTTTATACCGGGCATAATCGGTGGTTTTATAATAGCCTATTGGATGAAAAAAATCAACAAAAAATTAGTAATACCATTTAAAATTGATTCCTAATTCTAGTAGTATTAGTAGCTTTAATTCAATGTATAGGTTAAACATATCATTAGACCAATTCCAATATATGATAACACTTAATTACATCACTTTACCTTATATGCTTAAAAGGAACTCATAAATTCCATGTCATACCGATTCTTAGGCAACATTCCTCAATCATAATGGAGCTTCGGTAAAGTTACACAACCTTTTGCTTGCAGTCATGCTTGTGTTTTATACCGATTGGAATTTGAAGCTACCTCATAATTTATTTTCACGCATTAAAAGGTTCAAATAACCATCGGCATGATACACTAAAAATAATAGAGGAAATTCAACGTACAATGGCATTACCTATAGATCAGCTTTACATATTAGCAAAATAAAAGCGTTAGAGCCTTTGCTCAATATACCTTAGTTAGCCTATAATTAACCCACGCTCAATCGTCTTACTACATACTTCTTACCACTATACATACTCTTGTAAAGGCCCTGTATATCAATTTGTTTGTTTATTTTTATTTTTATTTTTATTTTTTTGTATGATTAATTTATTTTTTACGACTAGTATACCAACGAAGTGATTAAGCCATAAGTTTAATTTACTTTAATAACTAAAAACATATACTTATGAAAGTTAATTCATTTATATTTTTATTATTTATCACGGTATTCATTGGTTGTTCAACTAATGATTCACCAATAATAGAACAAGAACAAGAGCAAGAAGAATTAAATATTGTTAGTGACGGGTGTTGCTCAACTAATGATTCATCAATAATAGTAGAAGAAGAAGAAGAATTCAATATTGTTGGTGACTGGTATCTCTATAGTTCCATAGTAAACGGAACTGAAATTCTTTGGGATGATTGTAAAAGCGAGACATATTTTCAACTTAATGAAAATGGGACAGGTAAATATTATAGGTATTATTTAAGAGATGGTAACTGTGTACTTAGATCTGAATATAACGCTAGATGGCGTTTTGAAAATAATAATTACGTAATAGAAACAACAACAGGGAGTTGGACACAAACATCATCTAATCCATACAGTCCAGTTGTAATATATACTCATAATATTTCAATTAATCAAGATAACAATATAGAAATACGTGTTTCTTTTGCAGAAAATCTTGTATATAAAAAGAGGCAATAGAACATAACTTGCATTCGAGAACATCTTAACCACATGAGGAATACTAATAGCTACTAATAGTTAAAATAGTTTCTCAGTTAGGTTTTGAATTAACTAGCCCCTTTCAAAGAATATAAAGGAATAGTTAATATGCACACTCAAAACCTAACGGAAACCATTTGTTATAATTTGTACCGGAGCCCCGAGATAATTGCGAAAAACGAACAAGAAATACTTTAATTCTCTAAATATTCGTTGCAAAAAATAAAAATTATAAAGAGAACTCCGTTTTGCTACGAACGGGTCTTATTATGTCATTTCCCTATACACACACCTGTGCTTTATACCTATTGGAATTTGAAAGCACCCTTTAACCTCATTTCATATATTAGAAGCCTTGAATTTACCATTGGCAATATACCCTAAAAAAACTAGAGAAAATTAAATTAGTACCACCGATATATACCATTCAAAATGAACAATATACAAGCCGTAGATCAACATCAGAAATGGTATTATACGATTTACAAATAAATATTTCGCATATCTATTATTTCTTTTGTAGCTATTTTTGCGTTATAAAACTTAACCATAGCTTGGCTATGCTAAAGTTTTATGCCTTAAACTAACTTAAAATAATTCAATACCTATACACGAAATATTTATCTATAAATCGTATTATGTCTTGAAGTTAACTACTCTTAATTAAATACTGACGTTTGCCATTACGGTAGGTTTGAATCTAGTGGTATCCACGAAAATGACAGTTATACAGATTATTAGGTGAAATCTCTCCTTAATATCGCTTCACTCATTAGAAGATTTCAAATAACCATCGGTATTATACGATGACAGTAATAGAGATGATTCAGTATAAAATACGATCACTAATCAAGTGCCATTCTCCACAAACGATATATAATCGTTAAGTTAAATGCTATAATAGCAGCATTAACAGTTAAATTTCGATTTTAAGAATTTGAGATTTCTTCTTTCTTTTACCTAAAAGAATGACTTGATTTTTTGATTTAGGTTTGATTCCTTTATTCACTTTATAAAAAACTTCAGAATCTTTTCTATCCACTAACTTTTTGAAATCAAACTTTCCATTCCCATCAATTGATATTACATATAAGTTTGATTTTTTAGCAGAGGTTTGTTTAAATTGAATTCTATCATCTCGTAATTTTTTCAATTTATCGGAGCAGTTTATAAAGAAGTGGGTTCTTTCATTAACAGAAACAGGAGTAAATGAACTGTTCTCATTTCCTATTTGGGCTTTATTGATATTTCTTGCCCATATTAAATTTCCCTGATGGTTAATTCTGAAAGCCATAATATCATCATAATGATGAACGGTATACATTCGCATTGATCCATTTTGCCCATATGTGGTGGTATGCATTGTTATATAGTCTTCTTCAGCAGATATAACCAAATCACCATTAGACATCACTTGAATATGTTTAAATACTATGCCTTCTAATCCTTTTTTCTTTTTGCGTTTTTTCCTTCCTTCTTTATTTCCATATTTATCTGATAAAAAAGTATCTGAAAAAGGGTTGAATTTTTTGGTTTCCATTTTTAAAGAAGCACGATCTAAATTAAAAACGCATACGCCATGATACTTATTTTCATTTTTAGTACCATAAAACCCTACACAAGACAATTGATCTCCATTTCTAACTAGAGCTAATGAACCAACAAATTTATCTGGGTTTTTAAAACTAATTACTTTTTCCCCGTTGCTGTCTATCCTGTTTAACTCAAAATGGTAATTAGATTTTCCTTTTTTCTTAGTTCTTTTAGAATTATTTTCGAAAGATTTCCCTAAGAAATATACGGCTCCATTTTCATCATCCACTTCAATATCATTATAGTCAAATAATCGATCTTTTATATCTTTAACAATAAGCTTATCGTAAACCATTTCAAGCTTATCATTAAAGACAAATATCTTATGGGTCTCTTTTTTCTTGTTTTTAAAATCAAAATTAATAGCAAAAAATTTATTGTTTTTCGACATTACAACTTCTCCCATATGATCACGACCTGGTTGAGTCATACCAATATGTTTAAGGAAAGGGAATACTAGTGCCCCAAAATATGTTTTCACATTATCTTCTGAGATCGATAAGATTTCTTTACTACTGAACTTAAAATCATTAAGTTTCAACGTTAATACACGGTATATAATTTTATCTTCCTTACTTGCATGTTCAAATTCTATTAAATTCAGTGTACCATTTTTAACGAAAGCGTTTTCTAAACGTCTTTTCTTCACCTCATAATTGTATTCATTTTTTAAAGAAAGATTGGCATCAAAATGTTGGATATAATATCCTTTAATTCTCTTTACAGCAAAGCCTCCCCAGTATTCTCTAACAGTAATTAAACCTCCTTGCTCATCATCTAAGGCAAAGGTTAAAAAACTATGTTTTTTCTTATCTTTAAAAATACCACTTTTGGTAAGATTAAAATTCTGAGCAAAAGCAATGGTATTCACTAACAATAAAACGAGTATTGTGATTTTTTTCATAGCATTTATATTTAAAATATCAATATTTTAAGAGAAACTAATATCATTTACCATTTGAATTTACCGTAAAAGAAAATTCAAACAATAACTGGTATAAAATTTGATTTTTTAGTTTTTCAAAAAACATGCCTTATTTGGTATTTTCTGAAAAACGAATACGTCAACCGTTAATTTAAAAAATTGCTTTTACCAGTTGATTTTAGAGGGCTAAAGTAGTGAAATATTCGGGTTTAAAAAGTTTTTTAACACCACTATATAAAATGGTTTCTCAAGAAGATAAACAAGGTGAATCTTATATAATTTTTACATTACCACAAATTTTTAGAAAAAAGGGCCTTGAATACCGTTTACACCTGAAGTTCACTTCATAGAATATGTCGTTTTGCATTATATTTCGTTGCCCAAAACACATCTATATTTATTATACTTCATCATTTCTTTCTGGCTGTAAATAGGCATTGAAGATAAAGAGTTATGATCGGTACATTAACATCATAATAGTATTATCTAAAGTGATACTATTTACCATTTGAATTTATTGTAATAAATTCAAACAATAACAGCTATTAACTGTTCTCTAGAAATCTATGACTAGCTAGGCTATTTTTTTTCTTGTAAAAAATCAACAAGCTTATTTTTATAAAAAGCTGCCACTCCTTTTACTGAAATAACATTAATGGGGAACTCCAAAAATACGTGCATAAAACTCAAAAAAAGTAACCCTACCACTCCTAATTTATAATCTATAAAAAACAAACTGACAGAAGTACTCCAAAGCAACAACAGCACTATTATCTTTTTATATCCCAATCCTTTGTTCCATCCAATTATTTTTGTCTTGGAAAACCAGTTTAAATAATGGTAGGTATAGGCAAAAGAAATGAACATTTGAATTTTGTGTACTGTTGTATCAGAAAAGTTAAAAGTTGTACCGTCGGAGAAATTCAAGAGTTTGGATATGGTAACATTCAATACATAAAATTTGTTTTCTACATACACATCTTTAATATAATGAGTCAAAGATAAAGGCAGATTAAAAGGTATACACAAAATTAAAAACGGAATACTAAATAATAACCCTACATTTAAAAACCCTATTTTAGAATTACTTTTAATACTGCCATACCACATAAAAATGAGTGTAAAAATATATACATGAATTATGGTTGGTAACAGCACTCCAAAAATTAAATTAAACTGCTCTTGTTTTACTAATAAAAATCCTAATGCAAGTATCGATACAAATGAAATTATTTTTTGTTTTGGTTTTTTAAATGTGAGAAGTGCTACGGCAAGCATTAAAGCAGTAAAAACGGCTATATTTGAATAGTCTTGAATTAATTTCAGTCCTTTTTCTAATAAGGTTTCTTTGCATAACGAATGAATGAAATCTAGTTTTAATAAAGCGGGTATTGTTATTACTAAGGTTAGAATTACACACAGAGTAAGCCATCTCTTTTCTTTTAAAAAGAACGATTTATCTTTTATCCAATTAATTTCTGTTAAGTAGTGTAGTGGCCCTAAAATAGCATATGAAATCAAAAACAATTCAAAAGGTAATATATACGCTAAGCCTAAAGAAATTGCGAGTAGTAATGTATTTAATCTATCTATACTTTTCATTATGGTAAAAATAATAATTTTCTATTTGTCTTTATTTGAAAAACCTTTTTTTTATACTATGAATGATTTGATATGAATACATCATTTTCTTACGTCCATACCTGTGCTTTATATTGTGAAAGTAATACCATTTACCATTTGAATTTACCGTAATAAAACGTCATTTTTCCTTTTCTATTTCCATATAAATAGAAATCATAGCTACTGCTATTATTGCTTTTTCTATCTTATATAAAGAAAAAAATATTCATTTTCTTTTACAATAAATTCAAACAATAACTGGTATAATTATATAATGCCACTATGTTTTTACCCTATAAAAAAAGCCTCATCAATTTGCATTGATGAGGCTTTTTAATACATTTATAATACCATTTACATATTAAAATTACCGTAATAAAAACGCCATTTTCAAATCATAAAAAGTATTATTTGCTATTATTCTATAATCATTTTTTTGGTCGCTACTTTATGACTGTTAATATAAAGTGTATAATAGTAAACCCCTGAAGCTAGTGATGCGCTGTTAAAATACAACTCTTGCTCACCTAGTTCAGTTAAATGTACCGTATCTATTATTTGACCCGACGTATTGCTAAATACAATGGCTGCTTTTTCATAGGTCACTGGTACATAGTACTTAATAGACGTTGTTCCGTTAAATGGATTCGGTATGTTTTGGTATAAAATTGGTCTTTCATTTTTAGGAGCTTCTCCACTCGTATTTAAAGTGCCTTCACAAGCACAACTCTCCACAATATCTAAACGATCTAACACACTTGTCATTTGTGATACAATCGTTGCTACTAATGGCGACAAATCAACACTAACTGAAGCTCCATTTTCTATCTCAATAATTAAGTTTTGACCCGATAAAGTAGCTGAAGTCAGATCTTGACTGTCTGAATTTATAAAACTAGAAAGATCTACCATATTCCCATTACTAATACTTAACGTACTTCCTGCTAAGGATAATGCTTGGCTATCCGTATTGTCTAAGTATCCCGATAAATCAACACTATTTCCGTTAGCGATGCTTAAACTCGTTCCTGTTAAGTTTAAATTTTGTGCATCCGTATTGTCTAGGTATCCTGATAAATCAACCGCAGTACCATCATTCGTTAAGCTTAAGGTGTTCCCTGACAAGTCTAAATCCTGATTATCCGTTCCTGTACCGTCTTGTAAGCTTGATAAGTCAACACTATTTCCGTTAGCAATACTTAAACTCGTTCCTGTTAAGTTTAAATTTTGTGCATCCGTATTGTCTAAATAGCCTGATAAATCAACCGTAGTACCATCGTTGGTTAAGCTTAAGGTATTTCCACTTAAATCTAAATCCTGATTATCCGTTCCTATACCATCTTGTAAGCTTGATAAATCAACACTGTTTCCGTTAGCAATGCTTAAGTTAGTTCCAGTAAACGTTAAATTCTGCGCATCCGTATTGTCTAAGTATCCTGATAAATCAACCGTAGTACCATCGTTCGTTAAGCTTAAGGTATTTCCACTTAAATCTAAATCCTGATTATCCGTTCCTATACCATCTTGCAAACTTGATAAATCAACACTGTTTCCGTTAGCAATGCTTAAGTTAGTTCCTGTAAACGTTAAATTCTGCGCATCCGTATTATCCAAATACCCCGATAAATCAACCGTAGTACCGTCGTTGGTTAAGCTTAATGTATTTACACTCAAATCTAAATCCTGATTATCCGTTCCTGTACCATCTTGTAAACTTGATAAGTCAACACTGTTTCCGTTAACGATGCTTAAACTCGTTCCTGTTAAGTTTAAACTTTGTGCATCCGTATTGTCTAGGTATCCTGATAAATCAACCGTAGTACCATCGTTCGTTAAGCTTAAGGTATTTCCACTTAAATCTAAATCCTGATTATCCGTTCCTATACCATCTTGCAAACTTGATAAATCAACACTGTTTCCGTTAGCAATGCTTAAGTTAGTTCCCGTAAAACTTAAACTTTGTGCATCCGTATTATCCAAATACCCAGATAAATCAACCGTAGTACCGTCGTTGGTTAAGCTTAGCGTATTTCCGGTTAAATCTAAGTCTTGCGCATCCGTATTGTCCAAATATCCTGATAAATCAACCGTAGTACCATCATTGGTTAAGCTTAAGGTATTTCCACTTAAATCTAAATCCTGATTATCCGTTCCCGTACCATCTTGCAAACTTGATAAATCAACACTGTTTCCGTTAGCAATGCTTAAGCTAGTTCCTGTGAAGTTTAAACTTTGAGCATCCGTATTGTCTAGGTATCCTGATAAATCAACCGTAGTACCATCATTGGTTAAACTTAAGGTGTTTACAGTTAAATCTAAATCCTGATTATCCGTATTATCCAAATACCCCGATAAATCAACCGTAGTACCATCATTCGTTAAACTCAAGATATTTACAGTTAAATCTAAGTCCTGATTATCCGTTCCCGTACCATCTTGTAAGCTCGATAAATCAACACTGTTCCCGTTAGCGATACTTAAACTCGTTCCGGTAAAACTTAAACTTTGTGCATCCGTATTGTCTAGGTATCCTGATAAATCAACCGTACTACCATCATTCGTTAAACTCAAGGTATTTCCACTTAAATCTAAATCTTGCGCATCCGTATTGTCCAAATACCCCGATAAATCAACCGTAGTACCATCATTCGTTAAACTTAAGGTGTTTACAGTTAAATCTAAATCCTGATTATCCGTTCCTGTACCATCTTGTAAACTCGATAAATCAACACTGTTTCCGTTAGCGATGCTTAAACTCGTTCCGGTAAACGTTAAGTTTTGAGCATCCGTATTGTCTAAATACCCCGATAAATCAACCGTAGTACCATCATTCGTTAAACTTAAGGTGTTTCCCGTTAAATCTAAATCTTGCGCATCCGTATCTGCCTCAGAGGCAATCCATTGAGTACCATCCCATGAAAAAGGAGAATTTAAATCTACATCATATACAAACAACCCTTTTTCTGAAGCTGCTAAACTTGTTTGCAAAGTTGTTCTTTCCGCTGTAGTTAATCTATTTAGCAGTAAGCCTTTGTTGGCACCTGTTAAATCTAAAGACGCATTGGAATTAGGAGTATTCGTTCCAATACCCACACTTAACGGATTAGTTTCACCTCCTAAAACCATGGTGTTTTCATTCGCTGCTGTAGCCGCATTCCCTATTGCTATAGCATTATTACCAGTTACCACAGCATTGTAGCCTATGGCGATATTATTGGTTGCCGTACCCCCTGTATCATTGGAAGCCGCTCCATAGCCTATTACGATGGCACCGTCATTTTGTACAACAGATCCAGAACCAACTGCTACAGCTTGCGTATTATCTATATCAACACTATTTCCTATACCCACTGCATACGATTGTGATATGTTTATTTGATCTCCAAGACCCACAGAATAGTCGGCAGCTGCGTTCATATTAAAATCATTTCCTATACCAACAGCTCTTGTTCCTCGCATATCATGTAACTGACCAACGGAAATACTATACTGGCCTGTATTATAACCAAGATACCCCATCATAATCACATCATTATTACCAACTGTCATGTCTGCCCCTATAAAAACAGTTCTACTTCGGTTGTTATTGGTATAATTAGATAAAGCTCCCATACCTACATTATCTTGCCCCTCTCTATTGGTAAACCCTGTATAATAACCAACATAGGTATTTCTGTTTGCGTTGGTTGTCGAGTTGGTTCTGTTATTGTCCCAACCAGACATCGCACCCACAAAAGTATTATAATCTGCATATTCAGTAGCTGGCCCTGCTGCTGCTCCTATAAACGTATTATAAATACCATCTCCTACATCTATCCCTGAAGAATCTCCCAAAGCCGTGTTATGATGACCCTCATCTACATCACTCATTGATTCACTACCTACTGCTGTATTTCTATACCCTACACCAGCACTAATTCCTGCCTCATTACCTATAAATGTATTTCTATACCCAGTGGTATTACTAAAACCAGCATCCTCTCCTATAAATGTATTTTCATAACCTGTGGTATTCAGAGTTCCAGATTCTTCTCCAACAAAGGTATTGTCGTAACCCGTTGTATTGAACTCCCCAGATTCTGTACCAATAAACGTATTGTCACCACCATAATTAGAATACCCAGCTTGCGAGCCAATAAAAGTATTATCGAATCCTGTGGTATTGCTATATCCTGCCTGATAGCCAATGGCTACCCCTTCACTAGTTGTCCAGGAACGACCTGCTTGATAGCCTAAAAATGTATTATAATGTCCTGATGTAATATTAGAACCAGTGCTGTCTCCATACATGGTGTTGTAGTCTCCTGAGGTTATACTTACCCCAGAACCTGTTCCGGAAGTTTCATTAAGTGTTTGTGCATGCACTCCTATAAAGCTAAGCAGTAAAATACCCAGTAGTACTCTTTTTATTGTATTCATAAGTAGTAGGTTTTATATTAATTAGTTGTTGTTTTGTGTTACGCAGTAGTTTATCTACGCAGTCATTATTTTCGTGTTAAAAAAAATCTTCTTGCTATTTTTTTTACATTGCTAGTATTAAGCTTATCCTAACTTTTCCTACCTATATCTCCTTTAGATTTTAAAAAAATGCTTGTTTTGTCTAATAGACTGGACGTTTTTCTAAGTGATTACATTAATTTTAGTAGCTAAAAAACAGCATACTAAATTTGTAAATTATTCAGTTTTCTTATTACAAAAAAACAAAGGATTCTATAAAGCACTTAACCGAAGCCTTTAACACTTGGGAAAACGTAATTTAAAAACAACCTCCATTAACAGTAAGTTCTAAAGCACAAACATCACTGTAATTGGGTAAATTGTCTACAAATAATGTAATTCGTTCTATAAATAGTTTCATAGTAGTAGATTTGTTCTTGGATTAATTCGAAAGAAAAATAAACCATATTTGCTTTTTTGAGATCAAATATACTTTAAGCGTTGAAAAATAAACCATAAGCGTTTATAACTGTACCTTAAGTACTAAAAATATTATTCTACCTATACTATGAAACAGTACCATCTATTTTTAAAGCTTGATTAAACCAGAATTATGCATTAGGAAATGATTTATATCATTTACCATTTTAATTTACCGTAATAAAAAAGCTTCATCAATACAAATTGATAAAGCTTTTAAATACATTTATAATACCATTTACCTATTAAAATTCCCGTAATAAAAACGCTATTTTCAAATCATAAAAAGTATTATTTCCTATTATTCTATAATCATTTTTTTGGTCGCTACCTTATGACTGTTAATATAAAGTGTATAATAGTAAACCCCTGAAGCTAATGATGCGCTGTTAAAATACAACTCTTGCTCGCCTAGTTCAGTTAAATGTACCGTATCTATTATTTGACCCGACGTATTGCTAAATACAATGGCTGCTTTTTCATAGTCCACTGGCACATAATACTTAATAGACGTTGTTCCGTTAAATGGATTCGGTATGTTTTGGTATAAAATTGGTCGTTCATTTTTAGGAACTTCGCCACTCGTATTTAAAGTACCTTCACAAGCACAGGCTTCTATTGCTCCTACTCTAGAAATCAAATCGTCTATTTGTGACTGCTGAGCTGAAGTTTGAGATTCTACACTTGTTAAAATAGACGATAAATCAACATTAACTGATCCTCCATTTTCAATAGCTATGGTTAAAGTATTCCCAGAAAGTGTTGCCGAAGTTAAACTCTGATTGTCAGAATTTGCATAGGCCGATAAATCTATCGTATTACCGTTTGTAATGGTCAGATTATCACCAGATAATGCTAATGTTTGATTATCCGTTCCTGTACCGTCTTGTAAGCTCGATAAATCAACACTGTTTCCGTTAGCAATGCTTAAACTAGTTCCTGTTAAACTTAGGTTTTGTGCATCTGTATTATCCAAATACCCCGACAAATCAACCGTAGTACCATCGTTGGTTAAACTCAAGGTATTTCCACTTAAATCTAAATCTTGGTTATCCGTTCCTGTACCATCTTGTAAACTTGATAAATCAACACTGTTTCCGTTAGCGATGCTTAAACTAGTTCCTGTTAAGCTTAGGTTTTGTGCATCCGTATTATCTAGGTATCCTGATAAATCAACCGTAGTACCATCATTGGTTAAGCTTAAGGTATTTCCACTTAAATCTAAATCCTGATTATCCGTTCCCGTACCATCTTGTAAGCTTGATAAATCAACACTGTTTCCGTTAGCAATGCTTAAACTAGTTCCTGCTAAGCTTAGGTTTTGTGCATCCGTATTATCTAGGTATCCTGATAAATCAACCGTAGTACCATCATTGGTTAAGCTTAAGGTATTTCCACTTAAATCTAAATCCTGATTATCCGTTCCCGTACCATCTTGCAAACTTGATAAATCAACACTGTTTCCGTTAGCGATGCTTAAACTAGTTCCAGTAAAAGTTAAATTCTGCGCATCCGTATTATCCAAATACCCAGATAAATCAACCGTAGTACCGTCGTTGGTTAAGCTTAAGGTATTTCCACTTAAATCTAAATCTTGCGCATCCGTTCCTATACCATCTTGTAAGCTTGATAAATCAACACTGTTTCCGTTAGCAATGCTTAAGTTAGTTCCAGTAAAAGTTAAATTCTGCGCATCGGTATTATCCAAATACCCAGATAAATCAACCGTAGTACCGTCGTTGGTTAAGCTTAAGGTATTTCCACTTAAATCTAAATCTTGCGCATCCGTTCCTATACCATCTTGTAAGCTTGATAAATCAACACTGTTTCCGTTAGCAATGCTTAAGTTAGTTCCAGTAAAAGTTAAATTCTGCGCATCAGTATTATCCAAATACCCAGATAAATCAACCGTAGTACCATCGTTGGTTAAGCTTAGCGTATTTCCGGTTAAATCTAAATCTTGCGCATCCGTATTATCTAAATACCCAGATAAATCAACCGTAGTACCGTCATTGGTTAAGCTTAAGGTATTTCCACTTAAATCTAAATCCTGATTATCCGTTCCCGTACCATCTTGCAAACTTGATAAATCAACACTGTTTCCGTTAGCAATACTTAAACTAGTTCCAGTAAAAGTTAAATTCTGCGCATCAGTATTGTCTAGGTATCCTGATAAATCAACCGTAGTACCATCATTGGTTAAGCTTAAGGTGTTTCCACTTAAATCTAAATCTTGCGCATCTGTTCCCGTACCATCTTGTAAGCTCGATAAATCAACACTATTTCCGTTAGCGATGCTTAAACTAGTTCCGGTAAAAGTTAAATTCTGCGCATCGGTATTATCTAAATACCCTGATAAATCAACCGTAGTACCATCGTTGGTTAAGCTTAAGGTGTTTCCACTTAAATCTAAATCTTGCGCATCCGTATTATCTAAATACCCTGATAAATCAACCGTAGTACCATCGTTGGTCAAGCTTAAGGTGTTTCCACTTAAATCTAAATCTTGCGCATCCGTTCCCGTACCATCTTGTAAGCTCGATAAATCAACACTATTTCCGTTAGCGATGCTTAAACTCGTTCCGGTAAACGTTAAATTCTGCGCATCAGTATTATCCAAATACCCAGATAAATCAACCGTAGTACCATCGTTGGTTAAGCTTAAGGTGTTTCCACTTAAATCTAAATCTTGCGCATCCGTATTATCTAAATACCCTGATAAATCAACCGTAGTACCGTCATTGGTTAAGCTTAAGGTGTTTCCACTTAAATCTAAATCTTGCGCATCCGTTCCCGTACCATCTTGTAAGCTTGATAAGTCAACACTATTTCCGTTAGCGATGCTTAAACTAGTTCCGGTAAAAGTTAAATTCTGCGCATCGGTATTATCTAAATACCCTGATAAATCAACCGTAGTACCATCGTTGGTTAAGCTTAAGGTGTTTCCACTTAAATCTAAATCTTGCGCATCCGTATTATCTAAATACCCTGATAAATCAACCGTAGTACCATCGTTGGTCAAGCTTAAGGTGTTTCCACTTAAATCTAAATCTTGCGCATCCGTTCCCGTACCATCTTGTAAGCTCGATAAATCAACACTATTTCCGTTAGCGATGCTTAAACTCGTTCCAGTAAAAGTTAAATTCTGCGCATCAGTATTATCCAAATACCCTGATAAATCAACCGTAGTACCATCGTTGGTTAAGCTTAAGGTGTTTCCACTTAAATCTAAATCTTGCGCATCCGTATTATCTAAATACCCTGATAAATCAACCGTAGTACCATCATTGGTTAAGCTTAAGGTATTTCCACTCAAATCTAAATCCTGATTATCCGTTCCCGTACCATCTTGTAAGCTTGATAAGTCAACACTATTTCCGTTAGCGATGCTTAAACTCGTTCCAGTAAAAGTTAAATTCTGCGCATCAGTATTATCCAAATACCCTGATAAATCAACCGTAGTACCATCGTTGGTTAAGCTTAAGGTGTTTCCACTTAAATCTAAATCTTGCGCATCCGTATTATCTAAATACCCTGATAAATCAACCGTAGTACCATCATTGGTTAAGCTTAAGGTATTTCCACTCAAATCTAAATCCTGATTATCCGTTCCCGTACCATCTTGTAAGCTTGATAAGTCAACACTATTTCCGTTAGCGATGCTTAAACTCGTTCCAGTAAAAGTTAAATTCTGCGCATCAGTATTATCCAAATACCCTGATAAATCAACCGTAGTACCATCGTTGGTTAAGCTTAAGGTGTTTCCACTTAAATCTAAATCTTGCGCATCCGTATTATCTAAATACCCTGATAAATCAACCGTAGTACCATCATTTGTTAAGCTTAAGGTATTTCCACTTAAATCTAAATCTTGCGCATCCGTATTGTCTAAATACCCCGATAAATCAACCGTAGTACCATCATTGGTTAAGCTTAAAACATGACTACTTAAAGATAAATCTTGCGCATCGGTATTGTCTAAATACCCTGATAAATCAACCGTAGTACCATCGTTCGTTAAACTTAACGTATTTCCCGTTAAATCTAAATCTTGCGCATCCGTATCTGCTTCAGAAGCAATCCACTGAGTACCATCCCATGAAAAAGGAGAATTTAAATCTACATCATATACAAACAACCCTTTTTCTGAAGCTGCTAAACTTGTTTGCAAAGTTGTTCTTTCCGCTGTGGTTAATCTATTTAGCAGTAAGCCTTTGTTGGTCCCTGTTAAATCTAAAGACGCATTGGAATTAGGAGTATTCGTTCCAATACCCACACTTAACGGATTAGTTTCACCTCCTAAAACCATGGTGTTTTCATTCGCTGCAGTAGCTGCATTCCCTATTGCTATAGCATTATTACCAGTTACCACAGCATTGTAGCCTATAGCGATATTATTGGTTGCCGTACCTCCTGTATCATTGGAAGCTGCTCCATAACCTATTACAATGGCACCGTCATTTTGCACAACAGATCCGGAACCAACCGCTACAGCTTGCGTATTATCTATATCGACACTATTTCCTATACCCACTGCATACGATTGTGAAATGTTTATTTGATCTCCAAGACCCACAGAATAGTCGGCATCTGCGTTCATATTAAAATCATTTCCTATACCAACAGCTCTTGTTCCTCGCATATCATGTAACTGACCAACGGAAATACTATACTGACCGTTATTATAACCAAGATACCCCATCATAATAACATCATTATTACCAACTGTCATGTCTGCCCCTATAAAAACAGTTCTACTTCGGTTGGTATTGGTATAATTAGATAAAGCTCCCATACCTACATTATCTTGCCCTTCTCTATTGGTAAACCCTGTATAATAACCAACATAGGTATTTCTGTTTGCGTTGGTTGTCGAGTTGGTTCTGTTATTGTCCCAACCAGACATCGCGCCCACAAAAGTATTATAATCTGCCCATTCAGTAGCTGGCCCTGCTGCTGCCCCAATAAACGTATTATAAATACCATCTCCTACATCTATCCCTGAAGAATCTCCCAAAGCCGTGTTATGATGACCGTCATCTACATCACTCATTGATTCACTACCTACTGCTACATTTCTATACCCTACATCAGCACTAATTCCTGCCTCATTACCTATAAAAACATTTTTATACCCTGTAGTATTAGACATACCAGCATCCTCCCCTATAAATGTGTTTTCATACCCTGTGGTATTGCTAGTTCCAGATTCTTCTCCAACAAAGGTATTGTCGTAACCCGTTGTATTGAACTCCCCAGATTCTGTACCAATAAACGTATTGTCACCACCATTAATATTAGAATACCCAGCTTGCGCGCCAATAAAAATATTATCGAATCCTGTGGTATTGCTATATCCTGCCTGATAGCCAATGGCTACCCCTTCACTAGTTGTCCAGGAACGACCTGCTTGATAGCCTAAAAATGTATTCCAATGTCCTGATGTAATATTAGAACCAGTGCTGTCTCCATACATGGTGTTGTAGTCTCCTGAGGTTATACTTACCCCAGAACCTGTTCCGGAAGTTTCATTAAGTGTTTGGGCATGCACATGCACTCCTATAAAGCTAAGAAGCAAGACCCCTAGTAGTACTGTTTTTTTTGTGTCCATAAGTAGTAGGTTTTATATTAATTAGTTGTTGTTTTGTGTTACGCAGTAGTTTATCTACGTAGCTATTGTTTTTGTGTTTAAAAAATTAATTTTATTGTTTTTTTATATCCTTAGTACTATATATGTACCAGGTTTTTTCACCTATATTTCTTTAAAAAATATTGTTTTGCTTAATAAATTCGAAGTTTTTCTTGATGATTGCATTCCTATTAGGATCTGAAAAAACAGCACACGCGATAGTGCGCGAGCTATTCAATTTTCTTATTATAAAAATCAAAGGATCCAATGGAGTATTTAACGGGATTGCTTAATACCCTTGCTTAGGTAAAAGTTACACAAGCATTTACTTCCAGTCATGCTTGTATATTATTCTATATATCAGCATTTACCATAAACAATCATGTTCGGTAAATTAACATCAGAAATGGTATAATACATATTTCGCATATCTATTATTTCTTTTGTAGCTATTTTTGCGTTATAAAACTTAACCATAGCTTGGGCTATGCTAAAGTTTTATGCCTTAAACTAACTTAAAATAATTCAATACCTATATACTAAATATGTATTTGTAAATCGTATAACACTTGGGAAAGCGAAAGTTAAAACTACCCATTGGTAGATTCTACATCATAAATATCAATGCGTTTTGGGGAAAACTTCTTAACAGACGATAGTTATCATATTTTTTTACTAAACAAAAGAACGTAAATTTACTAAACTATTAGATTTAAACTTAGGGCTTTAAAGTTTTAACAATACTAAATTATTATTTTTTTTCTTAATAAAGAAAAAATAATTCAAAAAAAATCAAAAAAACATCATTATTTTCATATAATTGATGATTATTATATATTTGAGTATTGTGAAATTTAACCAAACTACTATTGGCTGGGGGCTCTTTTTAGTTTCCTTTGTTGTCTATGCTACTTGTATTCCTTTAACTATTTCTTTTTGGGATAGCCCTGAGTTTATTGCTTCAAATTATAGGCTTCAGACAACGCATCCGGCAGGTGCTCCATTGTATACACTTTTATGCAATACTGTTATTGGAATCTTCTTTTTTATTAAGCCAGTAATTGTTTCTAACTTAATTTCTTCTTTTTTTGGAGCATTGACTATCAAATTCTTATTTCATGTAATCGTTTATATTTCTGACCAAATTTCTAAAGAATCCCATCAACTCATTTCTATAGTAGCGGGTATAATTGGTTCGTTATCTTTTGCTTTTTGCCATAGTTTTTGGACTTCATCAACAGAAACGGAGGTATATTCCCTATCTTTTTTTCTACTCGTTTTGCTTTTTTGGTTAGCGTTAAAATGGGAAAGCGCTACCTGTAAAATTCAAGAAAAAAAACGAATGCTTCTTTTTGTTCTAATACTTGGAGTTTCCATAGGTGTTCACAGCATAAATATTGCTATTATCATACCGCTGTGCGTGTTTTTTTTTTATAAAAAAATAGGTTTTACTTTTTATCATATTCTACTTTCGCTAGGTTGTGGTTTGTTGTTGTTTTTCTTTTTGTTAAATATCGTATTTCAGGGTACTATTTCTTTGTTAGCATCGGTAGATATTTATACTGTGAACAATTTATCATTACCTTTAAATTACGGTGCTCTTTTCACTTTTGCAGTAATTATATGTAGTCTTCTCATTGGTATTTTTATTACCTTAAAACTTCAAAAAAACACACTTCACTTTTCTTTGTTGTGCCTATTCATGTTTTACGTAGGATCTTCTTCTTATATTTTCCCATTACTACGATCGCAAGTAAACACAGGTATATCTACCCTTGTCGTAACCCCTACTGACTTGTTGAGCTATGTGAAAGCAGAACAATTTGGTGTTACCCATATCCCATTATTAAAGGGAAGTTCCTTTAATGCTGTGGTAGATTATAAAAAACCTTTTGTAGATGGCAAACCTACTTTTAAATACGATGCTATTACTAAAAAGTATAGAATTATTGACGATGGAAAAAACAATGCCCTGAATTATGACAAAAGGTTTGATATGTTGTTTCCTAGAATGTACCATAAAAGTGATATCAATAAAAAGGGATATAAAAACTGGACAAAAATAAAAGGTAAACCCATTACTTTAGCACATTCGAAAGAAACCATTTACAAACCTACGTTTTTGGAAAATCTATCTTTCTTTTATAATTATCAAATAAACTGGTTGTATTTACGATACTTGTTTCAAAATTTTATAGGTACGCAAAACACCTTTAAAGGAACAGGAAATATTACCAAAGGAAATTGGGCTTCAGGATTGAATTTTATAGATCGATCATACATTGGAGAGAAAACCGAAATACCTCAATTTTACAGTGATCAAGATAGCAATGATCACTTTTACGCACTTCCGTTTTTATTAGCTTTACTTGGTCTTTACCATCTGCGAAAGCACAAGGTTTACTTTTTAACAACACTACTTCTTTTTCTATCTTTTGGTATCGGCATTATACTCTATGTAAACCCCGTACCTCAGAGTATTTTAATTAGGGAAAGGGATTATATTTTTACTGGTTCGTTTCTGTTTTTCTGTATTTGGATAGGCTTATCTGTCAATGCCCTCTATACTTTTTCAACCTTTATAAAAAATGAAAAAATTAGAATGATTACCATTACAGTTACAACCTTTTGTATAGCACCCTTTCAGTTGTTCGCCAAAGGTTTTGATAATCATCACAGAAAACAGGAAGTTTTTGCTTATGAAATGGGCAAAGCGTATCTGGATGCTTGCCCGAAGCAGGCCATTCTCATTACTAATTATGACAATACGACTTTTCCTTTTTATTATTTACAAGAGGTTGAAAATTATAGAACTGATATACGAATCATAAACTATGACCAGTTACTTTTTGATTGGTACATACAGCGATTAAAGATACCACTAAATCAATCCGCTCCTATTGATATTTCACTAAACAACGATTTTATATATTCGAAACATACCACTGAAATACCTTTGCAAAAATTAACCAACAAATACCTTAATCTTAACAAAATAGGCACTTTCTTGAACAATCCACGTAATCAAATGACCCTAGAGGGCCATAAATTTTACAGAATCCCTACAGAAAAATTTTTAGTTCCTATTAAACAAAATAAATCATTACTAGATAATGCAGCGCTTCCTCTAGATACCTTGAAATGGAGTTATGAAAAGAAAATTTATCTTAAAAATGATATTGTTCTGTTGGATATTATTGGAAATAATTTAGAAAGTAGACCCATTTGCTTTACTGAAATAGGTGATAAAAAACATGTTATAGGCCTGGATCAATTTCTAGTTCAAAAAGGTCTTGTTTCTCAATTGCTTCCTTATGTTCGATCAAACAAAGAATTAAATCCTAAAATAGTTGATACACAAACATCTTTGGAAAATATGGTTTTGTCCAACCCTTTTAGTATACTCAATAACAGAGATTCAAAAATTACTGATGAATCTGTTGGTATTTCAAGAAGTATTTTACGAAGGTCGTACTACTTTTTAGCCCAAGCTTTTATTGAACAAAATCGCCTAAAAGAAGCAGAAAATATCATTGATTATGCGATAAAAATAGCTCCTAATGAATCTATTCCTTTTCAGGAATTCGGATTTGCATTAGGTAAGCTATACTATCGTTTGCACAACACTGATAAAGGCAATCAAGTTTGTATAAGCGCAATAGAAAACATCAAAAATGAGCTACAATGGATCCTTTCGTTTAATCCTCCTAGAAAAATTATTAACATTAAATATGCGACTAGATTACTACGATTCTACGATCAAATGATGACTCAAATAAAAACTTATAATTTGCCATATTATGAAACTAACGTTTTAAGTTTATCTCGTTTTAAACAACAGTTCACTGATTGGCAAGAAACAATTTTACCAAACTAATATATATGTTCTTTTTCTCTACTGAAGTAACATCTTCAAAAATAACGTCAGATTCCCCTTTATATCAACGTACAAAAAAGGCCTATGAATTGATACAAAATAAAGTACAGGGTTCTTTGCTTGAAATCGGTCCTGGTGAAGGTTATGGACTTAGTTTGATTGCTCCAAATTGCGATAAAATCTATGCGGTAGATAAATCTCACTATGCCATAAAACAATTATCTGTAAAGTTTCCTGACGCCATACTATATCAACAAAAAGTGCCTCCTCTAACAAAAATAGAAAGCAATAGCTTAGATTATGTTGTAAGTTTTCAAGTTATTGAACATATAAAAGATGACCATGTTTTTTTGAAAGAGATACACAGGGTACTGAAACCTGGAGGTACCTTATTTTTAACAACCCCTAACAAAACACAATCTAATGCTAGAAACCCATGGCATTATAGAGAGTATGAGCACCAAGAGCTACAAAGTTTATTGAAATCAGTTTTTAGTTCTGTTAGCATAAAAGGAATTAAAGGCAACCATATCTCCAACAAATATTACCTTCAAAATAAATTAAGAGTTCAAAAAATATTACAATGGGATATCCTTAGGTTAGAAAAAATGGCTCCTTCGTTTTTATTAAAATTTCCGTATGAAATTATGAATAGAATAACCAGAAAAAAATTAATGAAAAATCACCAAGAACTGGTTTATAAAATTTCATCTAACGATTATACTTTAACCGAAAACTGTGATAAAGACACGTTGGATTTTTTCTGTAGTATCAAGAAATAAAAAAGGCTTGCTAAAGCAAGCCTTTTCTTAATAATTCCTATATTTTTTTGTTTCTTCAAAAACATGTTCAAGAATTTTTTTTTCTCGATCGTCGAACTCGATATTCCTTCGTTTCATAACTACTTCAGCAACTTCAAAAACTTTGTTGGTTTTATATTCAGTAAATCCAGCAGCACCACCCCAAGTATATGATGGCACAAAATTACGTGGAAATCCACTTCCAAAAATATTGGCAGACACTCCTATCACTGTACCAGTATTAAACATGGTATTGATACCACATTTAGAATGATCACCCATTATCAAACCACAAAATTGTAATCCTGTTTTTACAAACCTATTCGTTTCATAACTCCATAATTTAACTTCTGCATAATTATTTTTTAAATTGGAATTGTTAGTGTCAGCGCCTAAATTACACCACTCTCCTATTACAGAATTGCCTAAATACCCATCGTGTCCTTTGTTAGCGTAGCCTAGAAATAAGGAATTATTTACCTCTCCTCCTATTTTACTGTGAGGTCCTAACGTGGTAGCTCCATATATTTTAGCCCCCATTTTTAAAACCGAATTCTCACACATTGCCAAAGCTCCTCTGACAAGGCATCCTTCCATTACCAGTGCATTTTTTCCAATATAAATCGGGCCATTCGTGGCATTTAAAGTAGCGAAGGTTATGGTTGCACCTTCTTCAATAAAAATATCCTCTCTATGGATACAATTAACGGTTTCTGGTATAGGTTGTGACTTTCTTCCTTCTGTTATTAAATCAAAGTCGGCTCTTATTGCTGTGCCATTTAACGAAAATAAATCCCATGTATTCCTAATTTGTATTATTTCATCTTCGAATTCTAATTGTTCATAATTTGAAAAATCAACTTCTTCTTGGGTATCTTCTGTATAAAAAGCAATGACATCCTCTCCTTTAAAGATCGCCTGATTAGGCGCCAGGTTTTTGATCATTTCAACCAAATGTTTCGTTGGCAAAAAAGAAGCATTTAATAAAATGTTTTCTTCCATTTCAACCATGGGATATTTTTCTTCTAAATATTCCTCTGTTAGGGTCGTTGTTGTAAATCCTAAAAACTTCTCCCATTTTTCACGAATAGTTAAAATACCGATTCTAATATCTGCAACAGGTCTTGTATATGTCAGTGGTAACAAGGCATTTCGAACATCACCATCAAATAAAATATAATTCATTTCTGTATTTTTTGAAGCTATACAAACTTAGCAATTTCAATTCATTTTACAAGTCAAAATTTTAACCTTACTTTTGTATAGCGATAACAACATTACTCCATGAAAAAAATCTTAGCCTTACTACTGATTATCATTACACTAATAGCTGCATTGTATTATGCATTTATCTATTTTATTCCTTACAGTGAAGGGGTTCGTTCTGGAGAGCTCATAAAAATTAGCTATAAAGGAGTCGCCGTTAAAACTTGGGAAGGAGAAATAAGTCAAGGGATTTCTGGTGCTCAGATTTTTTCATTTTCTGTGGAAGATAGAGACCAACAAGTCATCAACGACCTTCAAAAATATCAAGGAAGATATGTCAAGGTTCATTATAAAGAACGCTTTGGTACGTTTTTCTGGTTAGGCGATACTAAATATTTTATCACCAAAGTAGAAGAAGAATCGTCACCTCATTTTAGAGGGGTTATTAAAGATGAAAAGGATGAATAGTTTTAAGAAGATTAAAGATACTCGTATTACTATATCAGAGCTAATGTTACCTTCTCATGCGAATTTTAGTGGTAAAATTCACGGAGGTTACATCTTAAGCTTAATGGATCAAATTGCTTTTGCTTGTGCGTCAAAACATTCAGGGAATTATTGTGTTACCGCCTCTGTTGATACGGTTGACTTTCTCAACCCCATTGAGGTGGGTGAATTGGTTACCTTAAAGGCATCCATTAATTACGTGGGTAAAACGTCAATGGTGGTTGGTATCCGAGTAGAATCACAAAATATTCAAACAGGCCATATAAACCATTGTAATTCTTCATATTTTACGATGGTTGCCGTCAATAAAGAAGGGCAAGGGGTAACGGTACCTGGTATTATTGTTCATAACGATACTGAAATGCGACGTTTTTTAGTAGCTATTAAACGTATTGAGATGAAAAAGAATCGAAAAGATGAGTTTGATAGTGATCATTTTTCTTCTTCCAATTACCTCAAAAATTTAGAGAAATATAACGTAAAAATAGCCTTATAATAAAAGGCTGAAATTAGTGAGCCCAACACTTGATATGCCAAGGTATTTCGGGGCAAGATCTAATTGTAAAATTTTATTTTCACCCTTTTCTAAAAACCATTACTACTACCCTAGGTTTTATTAGTAAAACAACTAAGCCTTCTTTTTATCACCAATTATTGTTTGAATTTACTGTAAAAGAAAATGGTAAATCGTATAACATAAACCAAGCTTGTCCCTTTTCCCAATGCTATGGAACTGATCAGTCAACAAATCATAAAGCATTGGCTTACCGGAATACTCTATTTTAATTCAATGCTAATTTCGATGACATCACTTTGTTACTCATCATAGTTTACTTTTATATTTTATTTGACCAACTTTGTTAATATATACCAACTTTGGGTTTGGTATTCACTCTTGCCATTTTTACTTATTTACTTCCATCTTTTTAATCGCATCCACCACAACTACTACATCCACTATCACAAGACGAACAACCAGATGCATCAAATTCGGAGTCAAAAGAATCTAAAGTATCATCAAAACTGTCAAAGTATGAATCAAACATAAAATTATCTTCAAAAAAGTCTATGTACAGCCACCAACCACTATCAGCATCATAATTTTCAGCATGCCATACTCTTTGTTGGTTTATGAATTCTTTGTCTATTTTTTTTAAAAGTTGAAAATTTAAATTTTTAAGCAAAAAGATATTCCCTCCAATCTTCAACAATAGTTCTACCCCTTTTTTAGGGTCATTATGAAGGAGGTAATCAATATTTTTGTCTATCTCAGACAAATAATTTGAAATTTCTTTTTTTAATTTATTTCCATCACCTCCTAATTTACTTTGTCTAAAAAGATTTAAAAAAAATGTTTGTTTAAAATATTGATTAATTTCTTGATTGTTTCTTATTGACTTTTTAAAACTCCATTTACCATTTGAAGAATCGTAAACCATCTTAATAAAATTCTTAAATAATATTTGAATTGACTGACTTTTTATAAATGGGCTTAAATAGATTAATTCGTGTTTTTTAGGTTTATATTTTCGAAAGTTTTTACCAGAAACTACGTATGTATATCTTCTTATGTATTTATCTCTGGCGTGAGATTTTTTATTGACTTCTTTTATTTCAATAACTTTTTTTAGAAGTAAATCCATAAAAGTATATTTCATTAAATCCTTTAGTTGAGCAGCATTACAATCTTTAATTAACATTGTTTCTGCTGGTGATATCTGAGATAATATTTTCATTAGTTTTTAAAGAGTATTTTAGGGATTACCCAATTTCTTTTTCTATTAACTCTTGTAAAGTGAATTTCTTTAAATCTTGTGTTAACGTCAGTCCAAATATCTTTCGGTGGTTTTTCGTTAAATATTGATTCGTAAAACTCAAGGGTTTTAATGTATTGATCTTTAAACAAAGCTCTTTCTTCCATGCCTTTAGTTGGGCCGTGATGAATACTCTTATTTATGGTGTTTTTGCAAAGTTCAATCCAATAAGACTCTGTATACAGTAAATGAAGATGCCAAACTTGGTCAATTTGATCAGAAGGCGTTTGTGGAAAATCCGAAATGGTGATTAAAAATATAAACTTTTTGTATTCAAATATTGTTCTTAATGAATATTCTATAGACCAATCATTTTCTCTGGCAAGTCTATCTGTAAATGTAAAAGAAGAATCTATATTATCAATTTCAAAATTTTTAACTTTTGTCCATATTTTATTTTCTTCTTCAGTCATTTCTTACATTAGGGATAACAATTTGTTTTCAAGTAGATAAAGCGAGTTTCACCCAAATCCTCTCACAGAACCGTATTTGATAACCTTCCCTCAAACGGCTCTTATACTACAAATCTAAGCAATTACGTTAATTTGAAAAAAGCTCTAATGGAAAAATAAAGTAGAAGGTTGTTTCTTTACATCCCCTCTCTATGCCTTCCTAATGCTGATTTTATATTGCTTATGCCTTTTTCTTACCATCTGAATAACATCAGCCTTACAGCGATTCTCAGTAAAAAAACAACTCCCGTTTTTTTCAATTGTTTATATACCAATATTTTAACTTATATTTTTAATAAAAATTAACTTCAAATACAGGAATTAGAACAAGTCAGGTATACTCGATCCAATCGATGTATCCACACATGTTAATTTCTTCATTGATTTATAAAATTTAGTGCCGATATAAAAAGGAAACGATCTTTAGATTTGGCATTAAATTGTTTTGATTTCATATATACCGTTGTAAAGCCGATTTCATGATCGATTTACATGATCAATAAAAGCTCTATTCTTTTTCGAAAATTTATATATACTATATTTAATTCTATCGATAAGGTGCTTCTTTGGAAAATGTAATGGAATTATTGTTTTTAAGATTTTTAACGATGTTAATTCGGAGGGATTTAGTTCAATATGGTAAACAGAGTTATCCAATCTTATGGTGTATTCTTTTCCCCTAATTTGCGTAATCTTTATTCGTTTAAAATCTTTTAGTTCAAGTGTTTTACTCCAGCCATTCTTTTGAATTAGTATTTTGTCAAATTCTAGAATGACGTACCCATTTTTTGAATACATAAAACTGTTTAAAAACCAAAGTACTATAAAAATAAAAGATAGAGAGCTAGATATTATCCCTATTAAATCATGGTATTTTTCAAATGAATTATCAACTCGAAAAGATGTCATTTTTAAAAGAAAAATAAAATACTCCAAGTACTCCAAGAAATTTGATAAATCTATGTTTAACTATATAATTTTTATCTATAAGGTTTATTTTCAAGGAATTAATAATTAAATCCTCCATCAAAACTCCTTTTTTTTCATAACTATAGCATATTAGGACACTACTATAAATAATTTTAGGGAATTGAAAATGGTGTATTCCAACTTGTATTGTTTTTGTTTCCTCAAAAAAAGGCCATAAATAAAATTTAACCTTATAAAGACTATCACCTATAAATCGGCATTGACCATAATTAATTATACTGTGTAAATTAACCTCATAAATGGCATTAATATGTTACAGCGTATTGAATTTTAATTGCAAGCTAACATATATATGATAAGAGACTATAATCTCGGTTATAAAGACTATCTTTATGTCAGGATTATTTATCCGTTGATCTTAATCAAAAATCTCATATCACGAGAGAGCGTACGTTACGTACACATTTCATAACCAAATTTGATTAATGAAACCATAGTTGTCATTAGATGTATGACTTCTAGATACTAACCTACATCAAGAGTTTCATACTGACGTTTTGCCTACTTCATCAATCTGCAATCCGTCTCTATACTTAAAAAAGAATTAATATGACTTTATTAAAAATGGGTGTAATTGGTACATCCAAAAAAGAAGACGAAAGACGTGTACCTATACATCCTGAACATTTAAATCGATTGCCCGAGCATATTCGAAAACAACTGATTTTCGAAAAAGGATATGGTAGGCGCTTTAATATAGATGATGAGCAAATTTGTGAACTAACAGGTGGCGTTGCTTCACGTGACGAAATACTCACCGATATTGGGTCTGCAATTATTGCTAAACCTGTATTGTCAGATTTGGAACAAATAAAAGAAGGTGGATTGATTTGGGGTTATCCTCACTGCGCACAACAAAATGAAATTACTCAAAAAGCTATTGACAAAAAACTAACATTAATAGCTTTTGAAGATATGTATGCTTGGCAACCAAGTGGTCAAATTGGTAGACATACCTTTTATAAAAATAACGAAATGGCAGGTTATAGTGCTGTTATTCACGCTCTTCAGCTTAAGGGAATTGATGGTCATTATGGCAATCAAAGAAAGGTTGTTATCTTTAGTTTTGGGGCAGTAAGCAGAGGTGCTATTTATGCGTTGAAGGCTCATGGATTTCGAGATATAACTATTTGTATTCAAAGACCAGATCATGAGGTAAGAGAAGAAGTATTAGATGTTCACTACCTTCGAATTAGAAGAGGTGAAGAGTACGAACCTCGATTAATTGTAGTTGAACATGATGGTACTGAACGCCCATTATTAAACTTGATTAGTGAATCTGAAATCATTATTAATGGTACTTTTCAAGACACCAACAACCCTATCAACTTTGTAAATGAAGATGAAAAACATTATTTAAAGCCAGGTACTCTTATTATAGATGTTAGCTGTGACGAGGCAATGGGGTTTTATTTTGCGAAGCCTACCACATTTAAACACCCTTTATTATCAATCGATAATATTGATTACTATGCGGTAGACCATACTCCTAGCTATTTTTGGGAAAGCGCATCAAGATCTATTTCTGCAGCATTAATTGTACACGTACCTTCAGTAATTAAAGGGCGGGCAAGTTGGATGGCAAATAAAACCATTCACAAAGCGATAAATATTGATGAAGGTATTGTTGTTAAAAATAACATTCTTAAATTTCAAAGTAGAAAAGCAGAATACCCTCATTTAGTCTATTAATCTTTCGCATTCTTAGCTAACCTTATATATACTATATACAAACATAGTCGCCTAGTAGCGACTATGTTTGTAATACAGGTTGGAATATTTTACTAAAACTTGATATCAAATTTCAAATCAACGTTTAATTCTTATACTTTTTGCAGTACTAACCTTTTTCAGTTGAACCATAGCGAAATAACCGATATAATTATTAAAACTGCTGCTTGATAATTTACAACTTAACTCCTTAAAAAACGATACTATCTATTGATTGTGAGATCAAATCAATAACTTTGAATATCTCATCTACTTATTCCTTCTTTAGCATGCAAATTTGCTTCACTAGCAAAGATACGTGTGTTGTTTGTTTTATAATTACCACAGATATTTATTCTGAAATTCTAACATTTTTCTTCTGATCTCAATTGACTCCAAAAAACATAGGTATTATTTAAATCCTTTTATCTATGCTTTAAAATGGCATTTCTAATGTTATTGAACTAGTGTATTATTGATTGTTTTTAAAAATGGGAGGGGACGAGGGAAAGGATACAATAGACTCAAAAGTATAGTTACAAAACCGAAACAAGCACTTTAGAAAAATAGTTAAATATTAACTAAAGACACTTATTTATGGTTTTAATTACGGTTTTTAATTTATTTAATATATCTCTTTATATTTAAAACAATTAAGAACAAAACAACAACGAACGAATCTTTTCCTTTTCCTTTTCCTTTTCCTTAATTAATCTTTATATACTTAATTTCTGTCCCATCATAATCTATATATCTAATAAATCCTTGTTCCAAATTTAATTCAACATCAACAAGATCGTCATGCGTAGAATAAGTTGTTGTGCAGTAATTACACTCTTGACCATTGACATTAACATAATCATAATAACCTGGATAGTCTAAAGAAATCTTAGTATTATCTTCATTAACCGTATAAGTAAAGCTTAAATGCCAAGTTGTTTCTGGAATATAGTAAGGGCAACTTACATACACACAAGGATCATACCATAGAGGCTTTACTTCTATTTGACTTCCAACCCCGTCTTCATTTATGATTATTGTTCTTGAATCTTGTGATCCGTACTCATCTTGTACTATTCTTTGCCAAGTTCCAACAACACTTGTTTCAGAAGGTGTTGTTACATCTACCCCACCTGTAGTATCGGTATCTGGTACTACTACCTCAACTTCATTATTTTCAATTTCGTCAATTTTTAGATCCTCACTTGTACAACTTGCGATAATAATGCTAAATAAAATTAATGTTAATTTTTTCATGATATATTGATATTTTGATTTTATGAACACTCTTTAATGTTTTTATTTATTTATTGGACGCACTCCACATAAAACCCTTACAATCAATTTAATATATTTTCAATTATTTTCAAAACAGTGAAAAAAAAATACTAAAAATAGCGTCTTGATCGTCCAGGTTTTGCAGTAAAACATTAACAAAACATCGATCTATTTTAGAACTAAATTTATGAGCATGATGGAAATAATATCATTAAGACACTTTTTTACTATTTAGCATTTTTGGACAGCTTTTAATAGTAGAGCGTGTTTTTTAAGTATTCAAATATTAGTAAACCATAATTCCAACATTAATTGGCTTGTATTTATTAAATAATAATTAGTTTTATTCTTGATCAGAAATTAAGACTGATTCTTTTATGGTTTAATACATATGGGCAATTTACGATGTTAAGTATATAAAGTTCTAAAATCTCCACAAATTTATACCGGTTATTAGGTAAAGTTACGCAATCATTTCCTTGGAGTCATGCCTATGTCTTACCTATAGATCGGTATTTACCACAAATAATTACGATCGATAAATTAATATCAGAATTGGTATTATTTCCTTGCAGTCATGCTTGCTTTCTATATCTTCAAAATAACAGAAAAAATTCAGTGTACAATAGTATAATCTATCGATCAGTATTTACCATAAACAAGTATGATTGGCAAATTAACATCAGAATTGAATTAATTGCAGAAGTAAAATTCAATTCATCCTAAACAACCCATATTTTACGATACAATAAATAGCCCTAACACCATCTTTCCATCCAATTTTTTTCCCTTCATCATAGAGACGCCCGTAATAAGAAATACCAACTTCATATATACGGATACCTTTGATTCTTGAAATTTTGGCTGAGATCTCTGGCTCAAAGCCAAAGCGTTTTTCAGTGAGTTTAATCGATTGTATCATCTTTGTATTAAACACCTTATAGCATGTTTCCATATCTGACAGATTCAAATTTGAAAATATGTTCGATAGAAACGTCAAAAATTTATTTCCTGCATAATGCCAGAAATACAAAATACGATGCGGTTGCCTTCCTATAAATCTTGAACCATAAACCACATCCGCAACACCTTTTATTACAGGTTTCAAAAGTAAATTATACTCTTCTGGATCGTACTCTAAATCAGCATCTTGAATTATAAGATACTCTCCTGTGGCTTGAGAGACACCTGTTTGTATTGAGGCTCCTTTACCTCTATTTCTTGAATGTTCGTTAAATTTTATGTTCAATGATGGATTCTCTTCCATAAATTCTAACACCAATTTCTTAGAATCATCTTGTGAATAATCATCAACAATTACAAATTCTTTTTGAATATTATTAGTTAATTGTACTGCTTTAATCTTATCCAAAATGAACCTCACTGTAGGAGCTTCATTATAGACAGGAATTATGATAGAAAGTTTAGTTAGATTCATTGATTTCTTTCACTTTTAAATTGTTTTTATATATACTTATTTCAATGGTTTTATTGTTTTTAGATTTTTTCACAACCTTCCCATTTAGCTTACCTTCTTCCCAAACTCCAGTAAGGTACTCACCATTTTCAAAATAAACAGTTCCTTGACCATGCCTTAGGTTGTTTTTCCAATACCCTATGTATTTTTGACCATCTTCCCAAACATAGGTACCCAAACCATTTCTCTTTTCATTTTTCCAGGCCCCCGAATATCCTAATTCAGGTAAAAATTGCATGATATAGGTATTAGGTTTTTTTAGTTCTTTGATAATCTTAAACTTTTTGGGGTATCGGTCTATTACCGGCACTAAATACTTATAAGTAGAAGAATACCCAAGTTGCTCAACCACCACATAATCCACATTTTTACTTTTAAAATATTCAATTTGTGCTTCTTTATCTAGGTTTTTTTGATAACTAGTTACATGTTTTTTGGAAAATAAATGAAACAACCCTTCCTTTCGTGCACAGGTTACAGAATTTTTAGGGGTATTTTTGTTTACCCAGTCAGCTAAGGCAAAATAATTTTTATAATTGCTTGCGTAAGTGCCCTTGGCTCGGTTTTGTAATTTCTGTATTGACTCATTCCCGTAAATAAAAGTCCAAGAACTAAAAATCAATACCATGAGTATTGGTGTAAGGTATTTTTCAGTTTTTGGAAAAACTCTAGCGTTTAACCATTTAATCATTTCTATCACTCCTAAAATAAACAAAAAAATAAATATAGGAACGAGTGGTAATAGAAAACGTGTTCCATACCATACATTAGGCCATATCATTAATAATGATAAGAAAGAAAGTACATACAACAGAATAAAAAGCCTGAATTTTGCAAGTCTAAATATTCCAAATAAAACAAGCCCTACAATGAAAACCCCTAAACTCCATTCGATCACAGACGCAGATGCTTCTGTATAAACAAGGTCTTTAGAATGTATCATACTCGAAGGGATTTCTTTGGTTAGATACCTTTCTATATTATGTAAAACTCTTTCCCAAATATCAGCAAACCCGATCCTTCCTAACTCAGGTTGATATGGATTTTTTAAAGATAACTGATATAAATAGGAATTTCCTTTTGAATGCCTGTTTCTAATCATCCATGGCAGATATAACAGTATAAAACCACCTATTAAGCTATATAAATAATTCCATTGTTTTTTTAGAAATAAAAAACACACTAGGCTAATAAACAGAGCTAAAGCTACCGAACGGATATAAAATGAAAAAGACAAGCAAATCAGTAAGACAAAAAAAAGCGGATTTTTGAAAACAGGTTTAGAGAAATCTAGTTTTATAAATAACCATAAGCATAACATTGAGAAAAACAAAAAAGGAATTTCACTCATCATAATAGTGGAATATACTAAAAGGTGATAATTTAGAAGTGTTATAATACTAACTCCAAAAGCTAGATGATCATTTTGTGTAAGATCTTTTATTAGTAAAAACAGGAATAATACAGCTCCAAAAAATAAAACCCCATTTAATATTTTAATATTTACTATCTCATTTGAAAATAGTTTTATAACACCTCCTATTAGTATTGGATAACCCGGTGGATAATGATAATGTGCTTCTTTTTCGAAATGTTGAATATTCTTATAGCCATTCCCATTCGCAATGGCGTTTCCTAAGATATAATAACTCGCATTATCTCCAACTAAACTTACTTTTTTGTCAAAAATGTTATTGTATATTTTTAAAAAAGCACATAACAGAACTAAAAAATAAACAATTCTAATAAGCCTCTGATTAGAGTTAACGAGTTTGATCATTGCTGTTTTGGTATTTCAAATATCTTTATTTTAGATTATCATAAATATAAAAATATTTCGAAAAACAATACTACTTTAACCCGAATTCTGCAATAGAACATCTATTCAACCGATTCTTAGGTAAAGTTACACAACTATTTCCTTGCAGTTATGCTTGTGTGTTTTCTATAGATAGGGATTTACCATAAACAATTATGGCAGATAAACTAACACAGGAAATGCCACACCATTCGTAAATCCCCTTATATGTGTAAAAAAATTAAAACAATTTCTTAGAAATCTTGTTTCATTCTTCTTCATTTAATGTTTTCACCTCTTTTCCAATGATTGCTATAATTATGCTTAGTATTTTTCATTCAATCTAGACAAAAGTTCAATTAATATTTCATCTTTTTCATCCAATAAATGATCTTTGATAAACACATCTGGTATTACTCCTTCTTCCTTAGCGCTTCCATTTACACGAACAATATATCCTTTTGCAACCTTAACAGAGATTTTAGTATTCGGAAGTGAATAATCAAATTGAGAAGCGTATAACGAAGGAAAATCCCCTGTTTCTTCACCAACAATGATTCCGAAGCTATAGTCCTGTATTTGAGCAGCAGTTACAGCTGACTGCGAGTGTGATTGCCTATTAACCAATACAAATACTTTCCCTGAAAATCTATATTGTTGTGGTTTGTATGACTCAAATTTAAAATCGTATATCTCTCCGTTTTTATGTGTAAGTATATTATGAAAATAAGCTTTTGTTGTGTCGTTATGCTGTCTGGTATGTTCTTTAAGAAATTGACTTGTTTTTAGTGTAAATTTTGCGTTCCATTTAAAAGGTCTATCCGCAATATAAGATACTAAATAATCACTGAAAGAATCATTGCCACCTGAATTATTTCTCAGATCAATTATTAGGTTTTTAGTATTATTCTTTTTTATTTCTGTAAAAGCTGAATCAATAAACTGACGGTATTTATATTCATCACCCGAAAAATTACCAGGATTTAGATAAGTAGAACTACCATAACGTTTTAACTTCATTTGAGCGTTGAGCACCTCGGTTCTTTTCATTTCATATCCCTCTATGAGATTTACCGCTTTTATAGAATATGTTTTAATTTTTCCATTTGAAAGTATTTCTACTTCAAATTTATCTTGTTTTCCAAATACTTGCCAGTAATATCTTGGGAAGGAATACATTTCAATTTTCGCATTTTTAAAATACGTTCTTTCTGCAGAAATTTGTGGATAAATTTTAGCCAATATCTTGTTCATTGACACTCCATTGATACTTATAATTTCCGAACCAATTTTAATTTCAGCACTACCTGAAAAGTTTTTTCGAATTAAACTTTTGTTATTTTCAAACGCAATTTCTAAAGGAAATATAGTTCCAGTATTATAAGCGTATTTTCCATAAGAGACCCCAGGGAAATCTATTTCCGTATGACCGTTATTAGCAGCTGATATTACTTTTTGAAAAATGGTAGTTGCCTGTAATAAAGAAATAGAATCCTTACGAATTGATTTTTTTACGTTTTTATAATTTTTCAAAAACTCTTCTTCACTTACATATGCATATATATTATAATGGGTATCTATTAGTGAACTATATAAATAGTCTAAATCGATAAGAATTTCTTTTTGCCCAAATTTAATATTTGGTTGTTGAGCTACTAAATTTTGAAGTAAGAATAATGATCCTAAAACTGAGAGTAAATAAAGAGTTTTCATTGTTTGTTTTTATTCAAGACGAAATAACTTAAAAAAAGTTACAGGCGGGCACTGCATAGTAGCGTATAGCCCGATAACCATCTCTATATTTTTGTGATATTCATTTTAACAAAAAATCAAATTTCCATTTATTTACAAATTCATTTCTCTAAATATACTAGTTTGACATTTAACAGAACACTTCGAACTTATTGGGAGCTAAACTATTACATAAAGAAAAAACACTCATTTCTTTCTACAATAAATTCAAACAATAACTGGTATCAACCTCTATATGTTTGAAATACATTACCATTTTACCTCTCGCTAACAATACCTACTCATACTGAATATTCAAATATCAGTGTTTTTCCTGTTGTAATATTTGGCTTAATTTTTCAATTTTGAACCAAATAACGTCTATAGGGGATTGATTGTTATTTAAGTAAAAGAAATGCCTACTCAACTATATTATATTCGAGTAGGCTACTTTTAACTACTAATCCCTACTCGAATACTAATTAGCACTGTGCCTATCTATTTATGCCTTTTACAATTCCTTTTCCTTCTTTAATTCTTGTTACGATTAGTTACATACCCTTAATTATTATGTTAACTGAATAGTATAAAGCAATCTATATATCATTTAGCAGTATACATCACCTGTTTAATTATTTCGTTTAAACCTATTAACAACCTATTAATCACGCAAGTACATTATTTTCAACACGTCATATATACTACATAGACTATACTAAACAGTTACATTGAATACATTTGAACATATATTTTAAGTAGAATATATAGTAGTAGTAGTAGTAGTAGTAGTAGAAACCCACTCAGTCAATGAGTGGGTTTCTTTTTTGTTAGAACCATCAAATTTGTTTTAGCTTTTTTAATCACAATTCCCTTTTTAATCCTTTAGAATCAATTATTATTTTTAACATCGTTATTTTTCATTTGTATTATTTTAAAAGATCTGATGATCAAACCTGAACTAACATTCTTGTTTTTCATTTATCATTTTAACATTGCATTGCTAAAACGTAAACTAATATGGACGTTCCTATTATAATTTAAATCTTATTTGGGATATTATACTTTTTTAAGTAATTTCGTCTTAACTACCTACTACAGACTGCGTGTTAAATTCCCCTTACATATTAGCAATTGTTTAATGCGCAGTTAGGCTAGTTTTAGCTCAAGAATTATATGTTTTACTTTTTAAACTATGTTTTCTCCCTTAGGCAGACGAGTAAATCACAGTGTTCTATATTATACCTTTACCATATTGAAGACTTCCTCTAAGGTATTTTATTTCTACAGCGCGTTCATACGAAGGTTCTTCTTATCAGGCCCTCACATATTCAACCAACTGTATTTAAAATAATTATACCATTTACCATTTGAATTTACCGTAATAAAACGTCCTTTTCCCTTTCCTTTTCAATATAAAAAGAAATCATACCTGCTCCTATTATTGATTTTCCCATCTTATATAAAGAAAAAAATACTCATTTTTCTTTTACAGTAAATCTAAACAATAACTGCTATTATATAAACTTAATATAATAGACCTCGTATTAAATTTTCCTTTCGGGAACTTTTTTGAGTTTTATAATTTATAGGGAGCTATACTCAAATACATAGGCCTTTCCAAAGAAAAACCTTAAAGCAATTGTATATTTTACCCAAAGCTGATTAATAATAAGTACAGAACTAGCCATAATTTTTCATACGCAACTTTAGCTATTAAAAATTTTTGAATGACGCTTGTGTATTTTCAGGAATGGTTCTAATTAATTTCTATAAGAACCATCGTATTCTTTGTATACATTGTTCATAGTAGGGTATTCGGAATACATAGACGATCCAATACGTGGATAAGTATTCTATATTTATTATAACTTACTTTTTGATTGAATCGTGACCAATTCTATAACTTTACAATTCCTTCAAGTCTCTCCGCTATATAAAAAAACAACCTATTGATACTAATTTCCAACTATACATCTCATTATTGTTTCAAAGAATATTAAGTTTTCTTATCATCTAACTTTTTTAAACAACTATCTATTAACATATACTTCACCAGTAATGAGTTTAATCATTACCTTTTTGTTTATCTAAATATAATTAAACCTTGTTCTTACTATATTTTATTCATGATTTTTAATTATTTAACATTATTCAAGTAGGGTTATTCCTAGTTTTCCTGTTTACTTTATTGTATTGTATTTCCTATTAAATTTTGATTGCTCCTTCGGGAGCTTTCATTTTTTTCGGATACTTTGTTTCTTCGACTTTATTCAGTAATCATAACCATAAAAAACACAGTAATAAACAATACCCAATAATAACGCGATGGTAGCCTTCTTACCAAATTATTTTTTTTAATCTTCCTAATTTCTTTTACACCCTCATCATTATTACTTCACTAAATTATTTGACTAATGGTTTATACCTAGTGTTTTTTTAGGGTTTGTGCCTATTTTTTACTCCTGTAAATTTATCTACTTTTAAGAAGTATTTATTGTTTATAGGGAACCTGAATACAATTCGGAAGAATAGAAATGTTAGCTCCTTTGGGAGCTTTCATTTTTACTTCTTTAATTACTTATTCATTTTTCATCACTAAATAATCCCACTCAAAAACCCAACCCAACAACCTCATTATCAAGTAAAATACAGTCAATCTTTAGGATTTATCAAAACTTGGAATAAATTATTCCCCTTCCTGTTTTAAATAATTAGTGATTTTATGATGGTGACTAATTATTTTTGGAACACATGGATTTCCACAAATTTCTTATCATAAAAAGTACTAATTCTGTAAACCATTTTTTAAACAGTTTCATTACTTAATTTCAATTTCATTACATCTACTTCACCTCCCTTCCTTCTAATGGTTTTCCCTTACCAACATTTCAGGGATACTACCTATCTGATGGTATGTATAAATAATCTATATTTGTAGTGTTTGCTAACCAAACTAGCAACACATTAACCCTTCTTTACAATGCTCCTTCGGGAGCATTTTTATTACTATACTTTTAACACATCCTCATTTCATATATCTACCACATTAATAAAACAATAGTTTCAAATTTTCATTTAGGATAGGATCTTATTCAAATTAGGTTCTACTGTATCTAAATCTGTTACGAAGATGGTATAAAAGTGTTTCCAATTCTTAGGTATCATTTCACAATCATTTCTCACACTCATACTTTCTTTTACCTATAAAATGGCCTTTACCATAAATAGCTGTAATCAGTAAATTAACATTTAAAATAGTATAACATTTTCAATAAATTATAACTATTAGTAGTTCTTTCAGGAGGTTATTTATTTCTTACAATAATAATTTTAAGAAATTATACATAGGGTTATTTTGATTTCAATTGTTTTAATAAAATCCAACCAACATAAAACTGCGTATTAAACTCACTTTTCGGAACCTCATTTTTAATACGCAGTTAACTCTTACCTATAACCTTAACTAATAGTCAATTACACTTACCAAGTAACAGCATTACATACTGATTTTCTAGACCGTTATACAATTATTACCATCAAATCCCCTGCTCTGATTATACACTCACTTCTTTTTGAAAGACACAAATATTAAAAAAAGCCCCATCTAACAACTTCATTTCTGCAATGCATCAATAAAAAACGGTCAACTATACATTTTATGTTTAATTCCAAATCATAATTATTTACTTTGTGGGTATGTAAACAATTAATCGTTTATTAAAGAGTATTATTAGTTTTTAGAAGGGTTTAATAATTATTCTTTTGAAAGGAACTTCCATAATAGTTCCTTTCTTCTTTCACTACTATTTTCAACATTAAACCAAGGATTTTTTTAGGTTTACGAAAAAGAAACATTCTTTGTCGATTTTCAAACAATTATGACGGGTATAGTTAATTAACTGTCGTAAATAAATAATGAGAATACAATCCTCTTATATAAATTTGTATTGTCGATTATCAGGTATAATAAACGAACTACTACTACGCTTATTTATAGATGATAGCACCCCGACGAAAGAAAGCTCCATTATGGAGCTTTCTTTTTTAGTTTCTTTATCAATATTTTTATTTAACTAGATAATCATTGTTATCTTTAGAAATGGTCCCGGAAAATTTCTTGTTCTTCGATAGGATAAAAAACAACACTTATATCATATTTAGATTAGTTATTGCCTAAAATTAGTTTTTTTCACAAAAAAAATCGCAATAAGCTTTTGCTATAAGTATTTATCTTTTTTTTCTCTAAAAAAAGGTTAATTTTCCTTTTATACTTGTTTGTTTTTAATTTATTTTTTTTACATTTGTTGCATTACTAATAATTTCTAACCAAATTAGTAGTAACTAGCTGCGTAATGTCTAATTTTTTATTACCCCCCCATAGAGTTACGCAGTCTTTTTTCTTAGAGAAAATAATTTCTTAAATTTTGCTCCTTTTAAACATCAATCCAACTTTTATTTTACTTTAAATCAATATGTCACTATAATATATTGTTATGAGCTCACCTAAATAATATGTTGTTACATATTCTGAAGCAACCCTAGTTTCGTTTCGAGTTCTAGACATACTATATTCATTCATCCATTCACTACCTTATCGTGGATTTTAATAAAAAACAAATACTCGAAATGGAATAAGCTCTTACAACAAAAAACCTCGGTTAAGAGGTTTTATCAAATTTAAACTACTAGATTTTCAATTCTCATTTCAAGGGGATCATATTAAAAAACCATTTGTAAAAATGTTAGTTTCCGTGTATTTTAATATTGACTAAACACTTTTGTAAGCTTTTATATGTTTATTTTTTCATTTAATTCAATTTCTAAATTTTAACACGATCATAAAATGTGGTATCTATGTAACTAAAAACGATATCTATAATTTAAATTTAATTATCGAACCAACGCTTCTAATAGTTATAAACGAAGTTCGTAACTATAGTAAATGACAAGATGAAATATCGCTTTCGGTGCTTACAACATGAGTTTCTCTAAAAAAACCCTCTACCTAAAAGTTTTGAGCTTCTTCTTGTTGTCTAATACGATTTACAAATAAATATTTCGCATATCTATTATTTCTTTTGTAGCTATTTTTGCGCTATAAAACTAACTTAAAATAATTCAATACTATTTATTTGTAAATCGTATAACAAGCTACTCCGAAAGCATACCTCTACTTAAAAATCAATATTTTCTGCACGTTGTTTTAACACTCTATTCATCTGTTCAAATCCTTGTCTCGTATCTTGGTCCAGACTTTTAGAGAACAATTTCACTAAAATTCCACTGAAATTCTCACTGTGTTCAAAATTCGTAGACCCATTGTCTTTATCAGTTAAAGAAAACCTATGTTCTCCATCAAACAAGCCTTTAAACAAAAAACTTCCCTTCCATGTTAGTTTAGAAGTTTTCTCTAACTTTAATATTACAGGCTTGAACGTCATGTTCTCAAGTTTTACCTTTATATTGTTCCCTACTTTTAATTCTCCCGAAATTGACTTAATGAATGGATTCCATTCTGGATACTTTTCAAAGTCCGTTAGTATTCCCCATACGGTTTCTCTACTGGCATCTATTTCGATAGAAGTTTTAATTTGTTTTGTCATACTAATCAATCTATTTGGCAAAGTTCGATAGTATTACTATTGTTCCTCTTGACAAAAATCAAGTATTTTTTTTACGTCGTATTCTACTAAATGTTTCTGGAGACATACCAAGCATCGAAGCCAAGTATTGTAACGGAACTTGGTTAAATAATTCTTTATTATTTTCAAAAAACTGGTCGTAGCGCTCTTCTGAACTCAAAGAAAGGTGATTAAAAACCCGATCTTCAAGGGTAACGAAACATTCTGCTATGAAATGTTTTTCCACTTCCACCCAATTTGGTATCATCTGTTTTAAAACAATGTAATTTTCTTTGTGAATTGTATACAGCTTGCAATCCGTTAACGCTTGCATATTCCACCTAGCTCTTTGTTTAAAAATAAAACTATAAAGATCAGTTAAAAAATGACCTTTTGAAGAAACCCATTGGGTAATCTCTTTATCTCTATTCTTTGCACTAGCAAAAATGCGAATATAACCGCTTTGTACAAAGCTTAACTTTTCACAATATTGACCTGATTTCAAGAAATATTCTCCTTTTAAAAGCTCGGATTCCGTAAATAACGATGATACCTTATCAATATTCTCAGGTGCTATCCCGAAATAAACACTAATTTGTTTTTGTAATTCTGTCAATTTGTTTGAATTTGAAATAATTGTTTTTAGTAAGTTCTAGAAGAGTTACACATGACTCTATTTTAGAGCTTCTTACAAGATATTATAGAGTAGTTCTACCTATTACTCAAGTATTTTATAACCATATATGTTACTTATATCTTAAAAATCAGGTATCAAAAACTTTATGTGTCAAATATATTAAAAACAAATTTCGTTCCCCTAATTTTCATAGGTTGATGGCATAATATGATCGATTTCCCTCGATGAGCACAAACTCATAATAAGCTCTGAATTATTCGTAATTAGCATTTATATGTCATACCTAATTCTAACCTGATAGATTAGTATCTACCTCTCTTTTATGAAATTTAACGGTAACACTATCGATATATAACCCTGCAAATCAACAAGTAAGGGTAAGCCTTACTTTTAGTAAGGCTTACCCTTACCACTTTTCAAAAACTTATACATACTTTTGAATATTGCTAATTTAAAATTTAAAGAAAATGAGGGGTAAACATAACAAAACATACAGACTTTCTTTTTTTATACTGCTAGTCATATGTTGCCTATTTCTTTGGTCTTTCTAAAATAGAAATTCGTTAGAAACCAAAAAAACATCACGTATGATATGAATCATAATATACATATTGCGAAAGTAGTAGTTCTTTATACGAGAGATCGTTAAACAGGATACATCGTATCACAATAAGTAAACTAACAAAAAACCGAGTTATCGAGGAATTAAAACAATGTCAATTGATTTAAATATACCTGTCTCTACTCGTTCTTGATTTCTCGGTTTTTTCATATTCTATTATAACTACTGTTTTTTTATTGTAACGTTTTTGATGTAAATTCAACTAATAAGGAAAACAATGTGTATGATCTTGTTAATTGAGTTTCTGTTTTTCATTCTTAGTATTTACTTTTTCATTTCATGTTTTACTAATCAAGACACATTAATGAGCAAAACATTTGAAGACAAAAACTCGAAGAAAATCTACAACTTCGCTTGGGGTTCATTACTACTTATAACAGGATTGATAATTATAATATTGAACTAACTGCACTTTTGCACCCTTTAACCTACTGTTTTACTTTGTTTTTCATTTCTTACTTTTACTTTATTATGAAAAAAATCGTTAAAGAACTCTTATGGCTTATTCTAATGCTATTAGGTTATATTGTTAACGCTCTTGCATGGATAAACTATTTACCTTTTGGCGCTTTCTTTATGTTACTAGGAATAGGTTTAATGTTCTCTGGTTTCATAATGTTAATGGTTAAAATAATTGATGGATAACTACTGTTTAACTTTATTTTGTTTTTACTATTTTTAGCTCATGACTGAAATAATTGCAGATACTCTTTTTTTCGTAGTTGGATTCTTCTTTATCAGAATAGTTGGAAATTTTATGGTAAATAAGATTCAACAATTTCACAAAAAGAACAAAACAAGACTAGCCAATAAAGAACACCTATTTGATCTACTTAGATTATTTTTTAATTATTCCTCCTATATTGTTATTTTTCTCATTATCCTGAGGTGGCTAAACTTTTTACTTACCTAAAAACTACTATTTATAATTCGTTTACTAAATCTTGAACATAAAAAAACACCTTAATTAAGGTGTTTGTGGTAAGTGTATTATATGTTTTATTCCTTATGTGCCCAACAAATCATATAGCGTTAGCCTATCGGCACGCCATATGATTAGTTATTGGCAAATATTTTTATTTCAATTTTCTTTCCAATAGTAAGTCATACCCTAAAAAGCCTTCTTTTATCAAAAGTTCAATTTTATCATATGAATCCATATTTTCATAATACTTGTGAGAAAAAACCAACTCTTTTAATTTACCTTCATACATAATTTTGAATGTAGGTTTTCTTTCATCTTGATGGTATTTTCGACCTGTTATTGATGAGCGTTCCTCAATTTTGTAGGTTTCTTTCTTTACCTCGTTTGAAGCCAAATAGTAATTAGACATCATAAAAATTGCACATGCAATAAACCCCCAACTGGCGGCACTTTGAATAAATGACCAAAAAAAAAGTATTAATTTATTATCATAACCAAATAGTTTTTGAAAATCTTTAATTACAAATTTTGTTGAAGCTATTCCAACAAATAGTATTATTACCAATAGTATTTTAAAATCGATTACAGTTTGGCGATAAAGTGTTATTTCCCAATAAAGAAATATTAAACCTAGAATGAACACTGCTTTGTAAAAAAACTTTTTTGTTTTAAGGTCATTGAGTAAAATGTTTTATTCTATTTCCAATTTTAATGAATTAGGTGAATTTGATTTAATTCCAATCAACCCAAATTTTACTTCACCATTTTTAATTGTCATTCCTTGTATGTTATACGCTAACAACTCATCTTTAAACTTTTTATTTGCTGTACCAGCTGCAATCATATTTCCTCCAGCTAAACCAGGACCTAAAACCAATCCGATTGGCGTAGAACTTGTTTGCTCTTGAATTCCATAAGAATTAGTTTTTACGGTATATAAATTAAGAGGCGTAAGAAGCAAATACCATAAATAGGAAGCCGGACTTTGCTTTAATGTTTTAAAAACTTTTTCATTTTCCATTATATACACCTCTGTTCCATTTGTATAGGTCAATTTTGCATTTCTTCCAAAAATCAAATCCTTCCCAGAATTATTAATAATTTTCACAGCAACTAATCTGACTCCACTATTTAATTCCTTTTTTTCATATTTCTGACCTAAAAGACCGTACCTATATTCAAGTCTAACTCCATTACTTTCATTGACCGATATATAATCTATAGTTTTAGGTTCGATTAGTTTATACCCAGATGCGCAATTTGTCAGGGTTAAGGTTACAATAAGTAAAAGCACTATTTTAATAATTTTCATTAGTTCAATTTATTAGTTATTTTTATTTCTTTTCCTACTCGTAAGGTTTTTCGGTATCACCCCGTTTTTTAAGTGGGTCTGAACTCCACTTTTCTTTCTTTTAGCTTTAATCCTGCAATAAGGTTTTCTATAAAAACCTATTTAATACGATTTACAGATAACTATTCCGCATATCTATTATTTCTTTTGCAGCTATTTTTGAGTTATAAAACTTAACCATAGCTTGGCTATGCTAAAGTTTTATGCCTTAAACTAACTTAAAATAATCCAATACCTATATACGATATATGTATCTGTAAATCGTATAACGCAGTTTTACACTTCTGCTAGAACAATTGATACTATTTTAAGTTACGAATGGTATTCTTTCACCATTGGGTAAATCTCATTTCTATTTATGTTAACTTGTAATTTAGCAATTCAATTTTTAGGTATAGTTTTATGTTACTACCTATAAATAACCTGTCCCTCTCTTTTTTCCATTTTAAAAATTAATCAATTCTAAAAATAAAAGATCTAAAGGAAACACACACTAATTCTTCATTCATTTCTAAACGACTCGTAAGGAAACTTATATTACTTTGGGATAGAAATCATAGCTTTTCTGAGGCAAACATAATTATTATTTCTCACTTCACAAACAATTTTGTTTTTTCATTTTCATAGAGCACTCAAAATGAATGTACTGAAAGGACAAGGGTAACTATGAAACAAAATAAACCTGATATTGGCTACTTCGGGCTACTATCTATTTGCTATGAAGAAGTTGTAATCGATAAATCCAGAGAAAATGACATAGAAGTACGTTATTTTGATGGTGATACCACTGCAAATAGTTTGTATTATGTCTTAGATATGCCAGAATATAAATTTGTTATCAATGAAACGGTATTGGAAATACACATACAGTCTTAATGAAAGCTGTTGCTTTAAATATGGATGTTATCTCTTTAACAGAAACATCAAAATAAATATAATTATTCTTAGTCTAAAAGAGGTAACTGATGCTTCTATAGTTAGTATAATAAAAGACTTGTATTAGAGAAACGAACCAACTTTGTATACTTTAAAAATTAGAGACGTGATGGGTATATATATCCCGTATATAATCTTAGTTTGACACCAGCAGGTCTGGCAAGCAAAAACGACATGCTTTCATTGCTTTTTAATTTATTTCTATAGTTAATGAAGAAAGGGGTGACAAAACACAGGATAACAAAATGACTTATAAGTACTTAACTGAAATTATTGTTTTAATATATTTGCTCGTTCCGTTTTAGTTTTTTGATCTGACAAAAACGACATGGGGACGTTCTTAAAACGTTAGGGAGCCTATCTTTTCGGTAGGCTTTTTTTTGAAAGAATGTATTTTAGGTTTGCCATATTGATATTATTCCAATGCTAACGACTTATCAACTATTAACTATAGTTACCTCTTCCTTCTTTTTATTTTTTTAGTTTAATCAAACCATAAAACCCTCATAATTATTTAGTTTCACACAAATTTCTTAAATTAACTGTATATTTCAATATTCTTTATGTTTTAGAAATACACAGTTACTTTCGCTTCTTCAAATTCTTTACACTACCTTAATATTGACCATACTTATAGCCAGAATATTCTTCTTTTTTTCCAAGTAGTATCATATCTTAAGTAAAGTTACGTAACCCTTTCCTTGGAGTCATGTTGATGTTTTATACCCTCAAAGTAACAGAGGGAATTCAAGACACAATAGTCTCACCTATCGAAGGTATTTACCATAAGTAATTATCGTCTCCTAATTAATATAAGAAATGATATTAATTAGGTAATTCATCATATCCATATCTACTAAAATTATCACTTTCTTTTTTAGGGTTATTTAGTTTTTATTTGTTTTATACCTACATGAGTGATTTGGGAGAATCATTCATGACATTATATAAGTGAATATATATGAAAAGCTCCTTCGGGGGCTTTTTGTCGCTATGCTTTAGCAATATCTCCTTTTCTCTGATACTTAAGTAACTGCAATTCATCAAGAAGTTTAATCTGTTCAACTAATATTTTATAGTTTCGCTAACTTTCATAGTATTTTTATACATGAGAATAATAGTTTAAATAGATATTTATAGGGACCATTATTATTCTTATTTTGAAAGGAACTTATATAAGTTCCTTTCTCTTGTTAAAATCAATTTCCACACTGATTAAAAGCTATTAATATTTGTTTATTTTGAATAGAATAGCGTAAAACGTAGCGTATTTTAACTTTTAATACATATTACTGTTTATCTATACATATGTTCCATTTATCCCCATAAAACTATCAACGGTCTAATTTTCTGATAAACTAAACCTAAAAAAATTAGTTTGCCAGTGTATGAATTAAAAATCATACATGTAAGTTAGGAGAAAAGGTTTACTTTTATAGAAGGCCTTTTCTCTTTCCCTTTTCAGGGGAGGTTGTATCTTCTCAACCAATAACCATTATAACACTCTCTATCGAGACTTAAAATATGTTTTCTGTAAGATTCATTTTATGACTTAAATATATTTTTCCGTCTAACCAGCATGAGTTTGGTACACTTTTACAGTTCATCTATACTTATACGCATCATATCTTTTAAATATTTCCATTCATCTATAAAATAAATTCCTTTTTATTAATTTCTAATATTTTTGTCTTGACATAAAGTCATTTTCAGGGTAAGAAGCTAATTACAAAGGGGAATCTTCTTACCCTTTTTTCTTCTACTTCTGCTATCTATAAACATACTAAAAAAAATAAGTAAAATGCTTTTCAAAAAATCAGGTGTAAATTCACGTATCATTAAAATAGGTTAGAACTATTTATCATTTACGCGCAGTATGAATATACGTACCTAGAGTATAAATTTTCACAACCTCTTGTTTTCCTCTTAACAAAACATTTCCAAGAGATTTCGACTCCGAAGACATCTTAACTTCTAGGTCATTCAATATTTTTTCAGATAATAATAATGTTGCTTTATACTCATTACAGGCCGCCTGAATTCTTGCGGACGTATTAATGACATCTCCGTGATATGCCAGTTCCTTTTTTATAAAACCTACTTCAGCAGCCATTAAAGTCCCTCCGTGAACTCCTGCTTTAAACTCTGGAAAAACTCCATACTTCTTCTTATAATACTCATTTCTTTTTTTTCGTTGCTCTTCAAATGCAAAAAAAACCCCTAAGCAATTATTATTTTCAATTCCTTTTTTATAAGGCCAGCTCAACACAGCTTCATCTCCCACATATTGGTAAATTTCTGCATGGTAAGCTGTAACAATCATATTCAAGTCATAAAAACAGTCTTGAATAAACTGACTGTACAAAGTATATCCTAGTTTTTCTGCTATTGAAGTAGACTTTTTTAAATCTAAAAACATAAAAATACGCTCCTCTTCTTTTGGGTTTTTATACTTCCCCATCAACATCTTAATAAAAATATCTTTACCAAATCGCTGGCTTGCTATTTTTATAAACGAATTAACTATTGAAGCTAGTATTATATAAAAAAGAGCAACCCAAAACCTCTTATCACCTCTCCACCACCCTCTACTAAGGTCAACTTCAGCGTTAAATACAGTAGAAGCAATTAAAAGTAGCAAAGACACTGAAAAAACAGTTACCATAAAATAAATCAATGACTTTAACAATAAATTTAGTCCTAATGCCATTTTTTTCGAAATAAAAATATCAAAAACAAATTCTACTAAAGCAAATAGCCCCCCTAAACCAGCACCAAGGCCTCCTAGAAATAACAATACTGTTGTAAATCCAGTTCCGGTAAACTGTTCTTTGGGCATAGGGTAAAAATACTCGTTTTCTATACCATAAAAACGAAAGAAAGCAAAACAACTCATAGCAAACCACCAATACAACATGGATTTCCATAACATTTGCACAAACATTTTAATGTTTTTATTCATAGATCTTGTTTTTGAAACTTCGGGAAACAAGTATACAAAAAAAAACATTTTTATCGTCATCGAAAATACTATCAGTGACAATATCCTTCCTCCCTACTTTATTTTTAAACGACAAACAACTATAGAAACTCTCTCGATATAAAATATTTTATTTTCATTTAAGTATTTATCTCATCAACAAAAGAAATCCATGTAGAGGTACCTCACTATCTTCTTCTTTACTTAATCTTAGCTCCAAACATTAAGTAAGTGTGATAAAGACACTAAAAAATCTAACAATTCAAAAAATAGTTCCTCAAGCATGACTACTTCTGCCCTCATATAGCAAATTTCAAAAGTCTTTATGACTTATCGCCTCTATGCATTAAACCCTTTAGAATTATGTTTCTTAATTCACTTAACGGCACAATACCTTTTCTATAAAACAGATATCGCTTACGTTCTAACCATAATTAAAATCAAAAAAAAAGAACAACAGAGAATATTCATCTGATAGTATCAAAGGCTATGCCCATTGTAAATTCGGTGCAAAAATATTCAAAACCCCAATTTGTATTTGACAAAAAACATTCCCACTCACAATCCAAGTAAGCAGGAACATTTAAAACTAAATTTAATATCATTAAATCTAATCTTTCTCTCTCTTTTTAAAGTCTGAAATTTCTCCCAACACATGGATTACTATAACGACTGTTATTACTTACAAGATTAACACTAAATAAGCTTCCCTGCAACTAGTAGAATCCCTAGTAATTGACTAAGGTATAACCCTTAAAACCTTCTCAAAACCCCTAGTACTTGTATATATTTGTAGCAGTGCATACAACGAATTAAAGCCCCTATCTAGAATATTGGAGAAAACCTTTAACTGTTTATCAAAAGATCATCTTATATTATAAAATTACAATATTATTTTCCCTACTCCCATTGTAAAAGTGAACATAACTTTATACTATTATTTATTCTTTCAATAATATAGATGAATAAGTCATAAAAGAAAAACTCACCCCTATGGGGTGAGTTTTTTAAAAAATATATGTACTTAATTATCTAATGTTTCTGTTCAAATAATCAGGAAGATCAGGATTATCTGGATCACTGAAATCATTTCTAGGGTCCCCATCATTATTTGCGTCTTCATCTTTCGTCAATACACCATCTCCATCATCATCGCTATCAAAACAATTAGCAATTCTATCTTCATCGGTATCATCATTGAAAGGGTCACCATCTCCATCTAGATCTTCATCAATTCCTGGTATCGTATCATTATCATGATCTGTGTCTACCACAATGTCCCATAAATTAATATAGAATACTAAGTTTGCATTTCCCGGGATACCTGCATTTCCAGTATTACTATAAGCCAACCCAGAAGGAATAAATAAAATTCCCTTTCCTCCGTTTTCATAACTTAAAGGCTCATTAGGAGCCGTTGTATTTTCACCTCCTTTAAATTCAGTTAGTCCATGTCTCCATCCTTGAATTATATTATTTGATAAGGTTATCCAAGTTGTTCTACTATCAAAAGAAGAACTCAAGGTTTTACTATCAGTAATTTGTCTTCCATCATATTTTATAAATATAGAATCCATATTTGTAGGATATCCTTTATTTTCAATATCATCCCCTACTCTATTCACATAATAATATAGTGTATAGTCTATATCATTTTCTTCCACTTCTTTGGTAACCAATTTATCATCATCATATAATGGAGTTTCTCCATCTATCAACGGTTCTACTTCATCGTTAATAGCATTATAATAATTATTTTTCAAAAATTCTACAATTGAATCATTATCAATTACAGCCTGAGCCTCATGATCAAAGTCCTCAACCGTTGAATTTTCACTACCCCCACATGCATACAATACAACACTTATTAAAAGTGTGTAAAAAAAATGTTTAAATTTTATCATTTAATATATAATAATTTTAGTGCGCAATTTACCATTTTTATACCTTTGTAAAAAATGAATTACTAATTTTTAATTTTTTAAATGAGAATTGACAAATATTTGTGGTGTATTAGGCTATTTAAAACACGAAGTATAGCTACAGATGCTTGTAAAAAAGGACATGTGAAAATAGATGGTACTAACCTGAAACCTTCAAAAGTTATATTTGGTAATGAAGAAATAACTGTTAGAAAAAATCAGATCAATTACAAAGTAAAGGTTATAGACATTCCTAAAAACAGAGTCGGTGCAAAATTGGTAGACTTATATCGCAAAGACATTACCCCAAAAGAAGAATTTGAAAAAACTGAACTTTTAAAATACGCTAAAGATTATTATCGTAAAAAAGGCACGGGTCGCCCAACCAAAAAAGACCGCAGGGATATTGACGATTATTACGACGATAATGAATAGTAATTTCGCTTTTATAAGCTACATTTATAAATAATATTATTTTAAAAAATGAATACACAGAATACTATAATTTTAAATACTACTCAAATAGAGCAAAAGCTTAAAAGAATAGCTTATCAAATTTATGAAGCTAACAGTAATGAGAAAGAAATTGTAATTGCGGGTATTTCTAGTAATGGTTTTTTTTTAGCTAAAAAACTTGCTTATATTATTGCGAATATTTCCCCTCTTGAAGTATTGCTTTGCGAAGTGTTTATTAATAAGAAAAAACCTATTGACTCGGTTACTACTTCATTAACTTCTGACGAGTATAAAGACAAAGCTCTTGTTCTTGTAGATGATGTTCTAAATTCAGGGACTACATTAATCTATGGCGTGAAGCACTTTTTAGACGTACCACTCAAAAAGTTTAAAACAGCGGTACTGGTAAACAGAAATCACAAAAAATATCCGGTAAAAGCCGATTTTAAAGGTATTTCTTTATCTACTTCAATAAAAGAACATGTTGTAGTTGAATTTAACGACGATGAAACAATTGCTTATTTAAATTAATAAGCTGTAAATTTCGTCACAAATATCCTCCATACTTTTATCATCAATCGTAACTTTATAATCAGCTTTATAGTAGAAGTTGTTACGTTCAAACAAGTGCTTGGCTACAAACTCCTGCAAAGCATCATCGTTTAAGGTAGCGACCAAAGGACGCTGTTCTTTTTCGTTTTTTAACCTATTAACAATTGTATCTATAGTACCTTTTAAGTAAATAGTTATAGTTTCTTTCGATTTTTCTAGTATTTCCATATTATTCCCATAGCAGGGTGTTCCTCCTCCTAATGATAATATGAAATCCCTCTCCTTCTCCAATAAATCCTTCAAGTATTGATTTTCTTTTTTTCTGAAATAAATTTCTCCATCTTCATCAAAAATTCGAGAAATTGTTTTCTGTTCTTCTCCTTCAATATAATGATCCAAATCAATAAATCTAGAATTATACTTTTTAGCTATTTCTTTGCCTATAGTAGATTTTCCACTGGCCATGTATCCTAATAAAACAATCTTCATATTTATTGAAAATTAAAAGGTTACAAATATCTGCAAAAAAAAACAAAAAAAAGGTTTTGATCTTTAAAAAACCATTGTATATTTGCAACCGCTTTCACAAATAAGCAATGACCGGGTAGCTCAGTTGGTAGAGCATCTCCCTTTTAAGGAGAGGGTCCTGGGTTCGAGCCCCAGCCCGGTCACAAAAGTTAAGCTACTTGCTTAGCTTTTTTAGTTTACGCACGTATGGCGGAATTGGTAGACGCGCAGGCTTGAGGGGCTTGTTCACAACGTGAGTGCAGGTTCGACTCCTGTTACGTGCACTAAAAACCCTTATAAACATAGATTTTATAAGGGTTTTTTAATTTGGTTACCACAATCGTTGCTATTTTATAGAAAATTATTTGCGAGATATTGGCGCCTCTTTACCTGATGACTATTCCAGTGATTATACTCTTAGTTTTTAATAATAGGTCAACTTCCTGCGGATTGGTCAGAAAATTATAATTTTAAAATAGTTTAATTTCATTAAATTATCCTACTTGATACAACAAACTAAACGGTTTACGGGCGGGTATAAATAGCATTTATTTATAAAATAATACAACCTAGAAAATTATGTGGTTTAATTAATGGAATATTAGAAACGACAACTCAAGCCCGGAAAAAAGTGCTTAAATACCCCCCCAAACTATTGAGTTGAGGGTTAATATTTTCAATAATTGATAATTTAGGTGTCTTTTTTTACTTCCTTTATATAAGGAAGTAAAAAACTAACGGCCAACCCTAAAAATAAAAGAGGTAATAATAATTCTTTATAGTTTCTTTCATTTAATAAGAGATCCCATTTCACATCTGCTAACGCAATTCCAAAGAGCATAACCATTAAAAGAGTCATAAAGAATAACGTTTTTTTTGAATATTTTATCATTTTATAATTATTATTAATTCATACAATTATCATGTACAGCTAAAATAGCCGCAATAACTAAAGTAGTTGATAAAACACACCCTACTCCTGTAGCACAACCAGCCAAACTTAATGTTGCGGCAACTAAACCAACTGACGCCAGAGCGCATCTCCAACCTCTAGTTTGAGAATCTAAATTCTTATATAACTCAGCATACTTCAAATTTAGAGTTTCCATAAAGTATGTTTTAATTAAAACACTAATATACAACTTACTAACTCGACAAAAAACAAAGTCACCATCTCTTTTGTATATTGGTATTTACTAATAAACGTATTAGGTTCTTTTGCATAGCAATATTCCCGCTCAATTTATTGAGTGGGTCTTTTATACCGTTATTTCAATAAACTCAGTTCACCATTCAATAATTTAACTGCTAGTTAAAAATCAAAATGCTCTTAACTGATAGATTGATTCATAGTTAATTTACTTAAACTTTTGACATGAAAAAACACCTTAAAAAAATGACATTAAAAAAGTGTCCTAGACAATTAATGCCGATACTTATGAAAAAACCAAATAAACAAGCAGATTAAGCTATGAATTTTACAATCAGAAAGAAAAAGTAACAAATTATAAACTAAGACACATAAAAATAGCTAAACTTCTCTTAGAAAATAACGAATCTTCACTTACTAAAATAATACAAAATTATCGTTTTACCCCTTACTGTCAACGGATCAGTCAACAGGACATATAGCGTTAGCCTATCGGCACGCCATATGCTTAGTTATTAGCAAATGTTATTTTGGTTTACCAATGAAATAATCTAATTCTCTCGATATTATTGAGTTCATTTCATTTGATCTGTTTAAACTAAGATTCAATTTGATAGTGTCTTTCAATTTCTGATCTATTATCTCAACAAAACTTCCATATTCATATTTCACTTGTCTACTAAATTTATAACCATATTTTTTCAGGTTACGATTTAAATCAATGATGTTTTCGTTATCGATTACAATTGAACGTAGTTCTTTAGATTCTGTATTTCCTTTCACTTTTAAAGTGTCTAAAAAATAAACAAATCCCTTAGCCACAACATCATTTAAGTCATCAACATAGACTTGATAATAATTCCTTAATCGACCTTTTCTCTGTTGTAAATTATAATAACCACAACCTACAGTTATTTTGTCATATCCATCATTTTTAACATCTCTAATTGAAATATCAAAGCTTTCATCAAAAGCATTATAGGTAGGAGAAGGTTTACAACTATTCAATACAATTAAAATAAGTATTACTAGGCTCTTTTTCATTTTTTTGAGAATATTTTCGTAGAGTAGAGCCCGATAGCTATCTCTATATTTTTTTGTATTACTTGTTTTACCAAATATACAAAAACAAAATAGCTATCAGTACCCCCTTCATCAAACCGTACATGAAGTTTTCCCTCATACGGCTTACCGAATAGAGTTCTTCATACTCCTTTCGAGAGTGTCTTTAAGCGAGCATACTTTTCTATGTCTAGAAGATTATACAATCTAACTAATGTCTCATAGGGACGTTAGCCTATCGGCACACCATATGCTTAGTTATTGTAAATAGTTTTAGTTAAAAATTTTCTTCAATTTTCCCCATTCATTTTCGTTTTGTTGAACTTTCCAAAAAGCACATATTCCACCTGTAATTTCAGAATTCACAATTTGAATACAGAATATTTCATTATCAAGAATAAAGACTAATTTAGAGCCAACTGAATTTTTCGTTGCAATTCGCCAAATTTCAGTTACGATTTTATCAAGTGTAATTGATATTCCCTTATCTCCATTATAATTTTCAAATTCTTTATGAGATTCAAAGTTTTCAGGCGTTACAACAGGTTTTGTTTTCAAAAAATATTTATCTCCAGATTTACCGTCTATTTTTAGAACTCCACTTTCAGATTTATTTATTTCATACCAACCGTTTTTCAACTTTACTTCCTGTTGAGAATAAATATTTAAAAAGGTTAGTGTTAATATTATTAATAAGATTTTCGGTTTCAGCGAAAACTTTCTAAAATAGCGTGAACTTAGCAATTAATTATACATTTTGTTGCCAGTAGTTATTTTTCAGTTATATAATTATTAAATTCATCTTTATTGATATTTACAATTATAGTCGGTTTTCCATATTTTAATTTTCCACTTTCAGTTACTGAGATTTCTTTTTCATTAGGTTTTTCCAGAAAGTATTGAATTGTATTCTTTTCAAAATCATATTTAGACCAAGCAAATGTTCCCTTTATATTCTCGTTTTGATAATAATCAGTTTCAGATTTGATATTCAATATTCCGTATTCTATGATTTTCTTAAAATGACCATTTCTTGGGTTCGGTTTCCACCATTGCGTCTCAAATTGCCCAGAATAATGGTTGTCAATTTTCCAATTAGAGGCAATAGTTGGGATTCCAAGCTTTTCTCGTTCTGAGTTGAATTCAATTCCATGATCTTTGTTAAATGGAATTATAAATTCGGAAGCCATTATTAAACCTCCGATTATAACAAGTAGAATAATGCCATTAATTAGTCCTTTTCCAACTGTTTTTATTGAGTTTTTAAATTCAATTTTATTCTGTTTATAATCTTTATAATAGGCAAATAATATTCCAAGTGGAACAATTATAAATCCGATTATTATGTAAATTCCGTAGTTCATTTTTAATTACTGGCAACGTGATTGTATAAGATTAGTTGCGTGTTTTAAGCACTAAAGTTAGCAAATAAATCACAGATAGAAAGTCCGCGAGGACTTTCGTAAGTAAGCTAGAACTAGCAATTAATTTTATACGGTGTTAGCAAATGTTGTTTTTTCTTTTCGACTGTTTGTTATTTAATTCCTGAACTCAGAATTTGAGTAATGATTCCGTAATTTATGTTTTTAGTTTTCAGTTCAATTGCGAAAACTTGCTCAATCTCATGTTTGATTGGAAATTCCTATTTTTTTTAGGCTGAGTAAATTCCTATAAATATAATTATTGAAATTTTTTCAATAGTTCGTCTCTTTCTTTTTTCCTCTTTTTGGATGCGCTCCATAAAGGAATTGAAATTCCTCCTTCAATAGCTCCTACGACTATTCCTGCATAACCAAATGCTTGCTTTAAATCATTTTTTCCAGAAACATGAATAATTGCAGATGTTAAGGTAGCTATAGACAATGACGTAAGAATTATTCCAAAAGTTTTGTTTGTCTTTCTTTTTCTTTCAAGTTTTAGAATTTCATTCAAGTCTTTTTGAATATTTACATCGTTTAAGTTAAAATTTTCAGTATTAACTCTCAAATTATTTAGGTTTTTTATTTCTTTTTCAGATAAACTTTGAGAAATTCCATTAAAAAATGAAAAGAGTAAAATTATTAATGCAATTTTTTTCATAATGTCTCTTTTTATATTTGCTAACTAGTGTATATACACAATTGCGCATATTTACCTTTCAAATATAAGTAAATAGCGCTGAGATTAAAAGTGTTTTTTAAGTTTGGTTGTATATCTAGTTTTAAGTTTAACCTCTAATTACTAAAATTTCATTGATTTCCCCAGTTCATAATTCTATATGAAATGAACATGAGTATGATCCCACATCTTTTTAATACTTTCTTAATATATTCCATTTATAGCCTACTGTAAACTGTTTGGCAGTATTGTAGCCTAACTCAAAATATTGCCTGTTTTATTTTGAAGTCCTGTGCTTAACTCAAACGAGGTTTTATTGAAATCAGTTGAAGTGTTGAGCTTACCTCCTCCTAGCAAAGAGTATTTAGGTGTAAGTGTTTTAGTTATAATTTTCTAGAAACAAAAATAATTGTGGTGGTTTACCAAAAATTTTCCTTAGTCTGAATAAGAAAAACTAACAAAAAAAAGGAAGTTACCATGAGCATTCATAGTTGTATTGGCGAAATATAATTTGTGGTTTTTTTAATGACATATACGTCATATTTTGGCAGTATTGAATTCCATAGTTTTGCAAAGCTTAAGATTTTACCCTCTTAAGTTCTTTTTCATTGCAATTTTCCCGTTCAATCTTTGAACGGGCTTTTTTTATGGTATTTGTTTTTAAGTAAAAATTACATATAGTAAATCTGAAAACTAAAAAGTACTGGATACTAGCCAATGGTGTTATCACCTATTTTTTTTAATACTTTAATTCGATAATTTTACTTCAACACAAAAGGGAAATTACTATCATAAAATCACGGTTATACTAAGAAACTATAATTTGCAATTATTAATGACGTATATGTCATATTTTAACAATGTTTAATTCCATAAGTTTGCTAAGCTTAAGATTTTACCCTCTTAAGTTCTTTTTCATAGCAATTTTCCCGTTCAATCTTTGAGCGGGTTTTTTTTATATTAGTAGTATAATCTGAATACTATATAAATTGTGCTCTCAAATACGGAATGAACCCGAATCACCTTCAATCATAAGAGTATCTATATTTACTTTGCGATAACATCTAATTTATTAAAAACTTATGTTGGTTCATTAATAATCATTTAGAAATAGTTGAAACTTTATTTGGTTAACACTAGACATTCCAATACGCATGATAAATCTATCCATCATTTTCATTTTGATCAGCTCTTATTCCATTTTCTTCTTAACGTTTATTTACTCTTTTATAAATGGTATTGCTTTAAAAGTAGATACCCCATGTATATGAAGTAGATAAACATTACTCTCCAAACCCTCTATATTAATTGAATATTGCGGTGATTTTTCAAAACTTCCTTGAAGGATTAAAGCACCTAAAGTATTGTAAATCTTATAATTCCCAATCTCAGTATTTGATGTAACACTCAAGAGGTTTCTTACAGGATTTGGCCATAATAAAATTTTGTTATCCGTGATATTTTGATCAGGAATCCTTAAAGTTTCATCAGTAAATTTGACTAATCTATTTTCATTAAATATAGAAACATATATTTCATTATTTACTCTTTCTGCTCTTGTAGGGAAATCGAACCCACCATGCAATATGGTAGTTTCAGTAGAAGGTATTGTTGTTATATCTGTCGCGGTAACAGTGCCATTATCACTATTTACACTATACATAATTTGACCGTCCTCAGAAAATGTAATATCGAATGATCCGTCAAGTTCTGTTGCAACTGTGATACGTTCAGGTGATGTTTCTGTTAAATTAATTTTAGAAACCCTGTCTCCCTCATCTTCTGCAATATAAAGATCATTATTATAAACATTAAGACCAATAGGACTCAATAAATCGGATAAAACTACTTCAACATTTGGAGTTGTAGCTGTAAAGTCTATCTTGGAAAGGGTATTATTTCCAGAGTCTACAACATATAAATAATTTTCATAAACTGCTAAGCCTGTAGGCGTATTAAAACCCGTTAAAAATGTTGTTCTTTCTGGATTATTTTGTGATAAATCAAATCTTGAAATCCGTCCAATTGTAAATTCTGAAACAAATAAATCGTTACCACTGTATGCTATTTCTGAAGGTGAGATCAACCCACCTACCAAGGTTGTTTTTATTGGATTTGATTGCGTTAAATCTATTTTAGAAACGACAGAGCTACCGTATTCTACAATATAAAGATCATTACCATTGGTGATCAAGCCAGAGGGGTTTTGCACATTGTTTAAAACAGTCGTTACTTGTGCATTCATACACATTATAGTAAGCGTAAAAATTGAAACAAAAAAACAGTTTTTCATCATCTTTTCTAGTATTTAGTTAACTGAACACTGGACATTAGTCGTAACAAAAATATAGTACTAACATGTTAACATCCAATTTACTTAAAAAAATACTCAATCAGTATTTTTAGGTACTATAAAAATTATGGTGTTTAACTCATCAAGCGAAGAAGAAGTTACATCGCGTGCTTATTTAATGCTATACTCTAAAACCAGATTGTTTGGGAAATCTTTATGATTACTCTCTTAACTTTTGAGTCTAGAGAACCTGCTAAAAACTATAAGTAATTGCCTAAACATAAAATTCAAAAATATATGACATGAAAAATCATACTAAAAAGCGATGTATTTAATAAGTCATATAGCGTTAGCCTATCGGCACGCCATATATTTAGTTATTTGCGACCGTTTTTCTTTTATTTAATTCTCTTTTCATTCTGTTCTCCTCTAATACGTTTTCCAACTATATCAAAATTCTCCTAATTCCAAGTTAATATTATATTCAGATGTATCGTCATTTGAATATGGAAGCGTAGCAACTTTGAAGTGCAACATTGTAGGTTGTCCTTTACTTTTTCTAAATAATCCTTATCCAGAGAACTCTTGGAATAAAATTGAATTTCCACAACAATTAATTCAGAAGTCGATTTATAGATATGTAGATTTGTTACACAATCATTTCCTTACAGTCATGTCTATGTTTTATACCATCAAAATAATAGATAAAATTCAGCGTACAATGCATCACCTATAAATCTGCATTTACCATAACAATTATGGTCGGTAAATTAATAGTAGGATGGTATTATTTCCTCGTAATCGTACTTACGTTTTACCTATAGATCCGCTGTTATCATAAACATATAATCGGCTAATAATTGGCAGAACGATATTAATGTAGAGTTTGTTTATTTAATCTAACGTTCTTATGATACTCACAATTTCGTTAGACTCTTCTATTAATTTTTGTTTAATATTTTCAGATAATAGGGATAAATTGTCAAAATCAGGACCCTTATTAATTACTGCTTCTAAAATCGAATATTTAGGCATTTCTTTCCGGTCTTTATTCCATTTTGACTCCCTTAATAGGCCCCAATATTTTTTTTGAACACTTATCGTATTCCCTAAAAGCCAAACCTCAAACCTCATTTCCAAGTGATTTAAAACCAATCCTAGTTTTAGCTTTTTACTTTTCAAAAATTCATTGGAATAATAGAAATAAGTGTAGTCCATATATCCATGAAGAATCCCCGTAAATGAATATTGTTCAGACAAACATTTCATAAAGTCTACTCTCAAGTTCATAACAAATTTCACTAATTGATTATAGGCTATTAATATGTCTCCTTTATCAAGTTCTTGCTTATAAATCGCTACATAATGATTCAAATTTTTCATATGAGTTTGTTCTACTTACCGTAACTTAGTTTTTAGTTAATTGTATTGCCTCTAAAACCTCTTCTTGTGATTCAATATTTTAGTGTTTTTTACATGTTTTTTAGCTTGATAAATTTTTTTGTCGCTTTTTCCTGTTTATACGTCAATTCTCAATCATTCCTTTTTTAGCCACCTTTACAACTTGTAAACAGTATTATACTCATGACTATTATCGTCTTTCTCATGGCTTTTCAAATACAGGTATAGTTTAGTGCCTGAAGTCACCTACTCTTTTTTGCTTTATCTAATATATAAGATAAAAACAGCTTCATTTCTTACCAAAAACACTCAACTTTCTCTTATCAAACTCAAGCAAGCTCTTCATTTCCTTATATACTTTGAGTAGACCATTCAACAAGGTATACACGTTCCCTATCCGCTTCCTATATTTTTAATTATTGTTTACAGAAATTCTATATATAGACCTTGGATAATCCAATATATTCACCTTTTTTCCTTCCAATTTTCGAATAGCATCTTTTGCAATCCATTGCGCTGATGTACTCTCAAATTTTAATATTTCATTTGCCGTTTCAATCGCTTTTTTATTCAAGTCTATATTGCGTTTTCCAATATTTCTTAAAGCCCAATTTACTGCTTTTTTCACATATAATCTTTCATCATTCGCCTCTCTTTTAATTATTGGTAAAAACTGTTCAAATAGTTCATTATCGCACTTTTTATCTGCCATACAATAAGAAGCTAAAATCGCGAACCCTGCTCTTTTTTCAAATTCAGGGTGTCTTTTTGTCCATTCCAATATTTTTGCAAGTGCAAACTCACTTTTAGAGAATAAACCCATGCAGAAACTGTCGCAAATTTCCCAATTTTCAAATGTTTTTACCCATTTTTCCATCAGTTGTTCTGTAACATCCATCGGTTGAAACATTTTGCTACATAAAAGTCGTGCTTCATATATTCCACTGTCAAAAAGTTGAACCGCAAGTTCATTGTCTCTCCCAATATCTTTGGCAATCATTTTTAATTTCTGATGGTAAATTCCCAAAGCTTTGTTTGATTTAACGCCAAACTTTTTTTCCTTAAGAATTACCTTTTCGGGATCTTGTAAATCGTAAAGACATGCGATAATTTCGGAATATGTCACTAGTGTTTTTTTTTAGAATTAGAAGTGTCCTAAGATAGTAAAGTTTATACCACATTAAAAAGAAAAGCTGCGAGCTATAAGCTAAACTTCTTTTAAAAACTAACGAAGCTTCACTTTCAAAAATAGCACGAACTTATCGTTTCTCCCCTGCTCCTACTATCAACGGATCAGTCAACAAAGCATTTGCGTTAGCCTATCGACACTCCATATGTTTAGTAATTGTACAACGTTTATTTATGATTTTTCTTATTAATTGATTCAACCATTGAAAGTATTTCTTTGTTAATTATTTCAGCATTTTCCTTTTTTGTGATTATAGAACCATGATTTGCATCCATAACAAATTGCTTCCCGTTAGTCGATAGTTCTTTCAGTTCTTTTTGCATTTCGAACCACAATTGCACCTGTTCATCTGGATCAATGCCTTCACTTCTATATGTTTCTTTTTGAGATTTTCTATACTGTTCAGTTGCGGTAAAAACTAAAACAGGTAATGAATCTAAACTACTCGTTTGTCCTGACCGTAAAAGAATATCATCATTTATATTATTCTCTTTTAGACACCTATGATATATCTTCCCTGAATAAGAAGTAAGATTACGCGAACGCGTATGGCAATCTTTTGGTAAACCATCATTCAAAGATTCTGGATTACTTATTTTATTGTAGATTCCCATTATTCCCATATCGGCAAGTATTGAACTAAATTTTATTAAGTTAATGTATTTTTTTGGAATCAATTCTTTTTGGGCTAATCGTTCCCACTGTTCAGGATGACTCGAATCCAGAAACACAAGTCCTTTTATTTCATTTGGATATAGATCTCTGAATATTCGATTATAGGGTCCCCCCATAGAGTGACCTGCTAATATGTAAGGAGGTTTTTCACCACTTTTTTCAAGTAATTCGTGTAATTGATGGGCATAAAATTCTGATGTAATACTGTCTTTACTCGATTCGCTAAACCATTTCCCTTCCCTATCATAACGTACAACTCTCATATTTTTCTTCAATCCTTCCGCAATCCAATGCAACATATCTGTACTACTATATGCGCCTGCTTCAAGAATAAGGGTTGGTAACTCATTTTTTTGACCTTCTGCTCTTATATGAAGTTTAGTTCCATTCACATCCACTAATTTTCCAGGTGGAATTAGTTTTGAACTAAACAAACGGTAGCCTGCTCCCGATACTATTAGTAGTATAATAATCAGTGTTAAAAATTTACCAATCCACTTGAGTATTTTTAAACTTATTTTCATCGTAATTTTCATAAAAGTTATAGTAGCGTAGAGCCTGATAATTATTTTGTTTTTGTACTACTTGTTTTACCAAATATACAAAAACAACACAGCTATCAATACCCCCTTTCGTCAAACCGTACGTGAAGTTTTCCCTCATATAGCTTATCAAATAGAGTTCTCCATACTTCTTTCGAGAGTGTCTTTGAGCGAGCATACTTTTCTATGTCAAGAAGATTATAGAATCTAACGAATGTTTCATAGGGACGTTATCGAAGATCCATTCACAAAACAGTACGAGCTTATCGTTTTTCCATTTACTGTCGCAGAGCAGTCAACAAGAGATATAGCATTAACCTATCGGCACGTCATATACTTAGTTATTAGCAAAAGTATTTATTTGCTCAGTTCTATTAATTTCCATTCCCCATTCGGTTCTTTAGTCAGGTAAACACCAACATTCAAATCCTTTTTATTTCCGAGGACTTTTATTTCCAATTGTGCCTGTCCGTTTCCGTTTGAAATGCTCACATTTCCAATCGGCATCATTCCGTAACCTTTTATCCCACCTATTTCCAATATAATTTCTTCATTTTGTTCAATTTCCGAAATAGCTACTTTATAAGCATCTGAATTTTTCATTGCCGAACCGACAAACAATGATGTAAATGTAAAAAAAGCAATTCCAATACCTACTAATGCTAAAATCCTTGGAAGATTTGTTGACTTGTTCGGATTCTTAACTACAATTACTTTTGCAGTCTTGTCTCCAAGTCTTTTTTTCTCTTGGCTTGAAGCAAGAACAATAAATTCTATTGGCCAAATTATTAAAAATAAATTTCGAATTAATAATCTACCAAAAGAAGGAACTTCAGATGGATTATTTTCATCACGAACCATAATCCCCATAATCCATTTTCCTGGGCTGGTTCCCTTTATTGAATCTTTCGCAAAATATAATATAAAACCAATAACCATTGTCGGCAACATTTTATTTGTCAGGTTATTAAAGATATTTTCACCCATAAAATCTGTTCCAAGTGACAAGAATACAATTCCTACTATCAGAAATGTACATATGAAATGGTCAATTATAAATGCTGCTATTCGTCTTTTTCTACTTGATAAAATATATTCTTTTTCTAAATTTTCGTTCATTAGTTGATGGTTGGTTTGTATTGGTGTTAACATGAGTCTGCACAAAAACTCCATTTTCTTCATAACTATAGCACATAGGGTAGAAATATATACCATTTTAGGTACCTAAAAAATGGATTCTGGTTATTTGTTATTTTCTGTTCCTAGCTACAATTTATTTAAAACAACTAAAAATGAGCACATTATCGCTCTTAATTTCAAAACAAGACCTTTTCAGCTTCTTTTTTAACCTTTTACCCCTTATTAAGGTCAACGGATCAGTCAACAAGACCTATAGTGTTACTATCGGCACGCCATATGCTTAGTTGTTGGAAATAGTTCTTGGGTATTCAGTTTCGATTAATTTTAATATTTCCTCAACGTTGATTATTGAAAGTTGGTGATCATTAATTTTATATATTCTAAACCATAATATTTCCGATATCAAAAACCTGAATTCTTCGTTTTCCTTTAATTTTTTTGAGTCTAAACACTATTGTTGTTTGTGAATTAATTGAATGACTTAAAATAAAAGCAACTTTTTAAATTATTAAAAAAGCCACAAAAGTTTAAAACTAACGTGGCTTTTTTTTGATAAAAATTGGCTATTTATTAAACCCTTTTGCCTTTTCCACAGGTGTTGTTTTTAAAGACATTAACTTTTCATTTACAACATACTTAACCTCTATGTATTCGTTTGTAAGTTTATGTTTTTTAGTACTTAACCTAAAGCTAAACTCATAGTCTCCTTTTTCAAAAGATTTAGAATCATCTTTAACCATATGTCCTGTATTATCTTTTAGATTTATAAATGAATACTTATCTATTATTAAATTAGAATCGTCTAAAGCTAAAGTAATAGTATTCACTTTAAAAGATGATGTAGCTTTAACCTGAATTGTGTATTCTTTATAACTATCTACATTAGGTAAACCACTTACATGAATCTTTTTAAAAGAATTTACTACGCTTAAACTTTTACAAGAACTTAAACACATAACTGCTATAATTAATGCGAAAACTTTACTGAACCTCTTTATCATAATTATTCAATAATAACTTTTTTGGTTAAACTAGTTTTACTATTAAAAACACGAACAATATAAATATTTTTAGCTAAATCAGACAAATCGATACCAGCACTATTTACTTTACCTTTTTTTACAATTCCACCAACCACATTATAAATCATATAATTATAAGAATTATCATTTGCTATTTTAATAAATAAATTATTCTTTACAGGATTAGGGTAAAATACAAATTTGTCTTCTAAAGAAACTGAATCATCAATTCCTAAAGTACTATTTGCTATAGAAATCTCCCATAGACCTCTACCAAAAGTTCCAGCTACTAATTTATCTGCAGTATAGTGTATTTCAATATCTTTAACATCTACATTAGGAAATCCTTGTCCTAATTTACTCCAACTTGTACCACCATTTTGAGTAAAATAAACTCCTAATGCAGTTGCAGCAAACAAATATTCTATAGACTGACCTTGCTTTAACATTACTTCATTAACAACTATATTAGGTAAGTTACCAGAAATATTAGTCCAATTTGCACCGCCATCTGTTGTTTTAAAAACTTTATTCCCTGCTGAATATCCAGAATACGTAGCATAAATTATATTGTTATTTGACGCATCGTAATCTAAAGAAGTTATTTTTGTAGTCTGTCCACTTGGTACTGGAATTGAAGACCAAGTACCTCCTTGGTCACCAGAAAATTTAATACTATTATCATTACATGCAATCACAGAATTCCCATGCGTTGCAATACTTTTAACTGTATCTGTTAAACCAGAGTTTGTTGTAGCTATTGTTAAACCAGTAGAAGCGTCTAACTTATATACCTCATTACCGCCTCCATATAAAATATTAGGATTCGTTTTATGCATTTCTAAAGGAAAATAAAAACTTGCTCCTGGAACATCAACAGAGTTACCATTACCATATAATTGTCCTTCAAAGCCAGTATCAGTTTGAGATACAGAACCACTTTGATTACCTGCATATCTAATATCAGGATTATTATAATTTATGGCAGATTGAATACCATCTCCCATGGCAACAGCATACCAAGTTCCATTTCTTTTACTAAATGCATCATTATCTTGATTTGCCATAATTAAAGCATCATCATTTGCACTAGGGTTAATTGCAACAGTATAAGATTGTGTTACCTTAACTTTACTTGATTTGTATGTAATTGTTGGTACTGTACTTGTAGAAGACGGATAATTTACATATGACAAACCTCCATCATTTACACTCCAAAACTCTAACGCTCCATCCAATTTACCCATTCTATGATGATCTGAATGAATATAAGTACCAGGATCACCAGCATTATTCCAATAACCATTTAATGAAGTTGTCCAATTTGCGCCATTATCTGAAGAAGATTGCCCATTAAACTCACCTGTAATCATAAGATTATTTGTAACAATTAAAGCTTGATTATATCCATATTGAGAATTATAACCTGCAGGGATATTTCCAACATCAGAAAACGTAGAATTGGTTTTATTAAACTTTTTTACCTGACCATTTTGTTCTTGAATAAAAAAGTCTCCATTTTCATCTACAGCTACTACACTTTTGTTAGCAGAACTACTTTCATAAACTGTAGACCAGTTTGCATCTGTAGTATAATCTGATGTATAATAAACATCAAATAAACTAGTATACATAATTTCATTTCCGTTTCTAACAGCTCTTCCGATATCAGAGCTATATCCAGGATCAAAAGCATTTGTCCAAGTAGTTCCTCCGTCAGTAGTCTTTTTTATATATCTATACTCACCTACAAAAACAGTATTAGCATCAATAACAATTAAATCTCCAAGAGTTGCTTCTGCCGATAAATCAAAAGACAAACCAGTAGAATTAAAAGTTTCTCCCCCATCTGTAGATTTTAATACACCAATAGATTTTACATTACTACCATCATAATCTCCAGTAGACACATAAATAGGTTGTGTAGTATAATTAGCTATAGTAGTTCCGGGAACAGTTTCAATATCTGTTACTCCTATACCTGCAACCATATCTAACTTCGGAGACCAATTTGCTCCTCCATCAGTAGATTTCCAAATTCCTCCATTTGGTGCTCCAACAAACAAAACATCTTGATTAGAATCTGTTGCATGTTTAATACGTAAAAAAGCATTTAATCTTCCCATTTGTGGAAAATTTGAATATCCATTATTGTCTAAATCTGATTGCTCAGGTCCAATATTAGTCCAATTTTGAGTGGTACTGCTTTTGGCATAAGTATTATTTTGGTTTATTATTTTACCTTTTGCATCTAAAATACCTGCATTAAAATAATCAGCATTTTCATTTGGAAATGTACCATTAGCATTAACTCTATTTTCCCAATAAAAAGCCCACCTTTCAAATTGTTTTTTTTCTTTTTTATTTTTTAAAACTGTAAGGTCTTTTGTTTCGAACTCTGCTCTTGCTTTAGAGATAATTTCATAGTAATTTGCATTATCTGTCCTTGATAACTCTTTGTAGTTTTTTGATACTTGAGAAAAACAAGTAATTGTAATTCCTACAAAGAATATTAAAAGTAATTTATTCATCATATTTAGTTTTAATTAGAAGTTAATTTTTAGTTAATTTTTGGTTAAAACTTCAAATGTAACGTTTATATTCAAAAACAAAACTAAATTTTAACTTAAATCAATACAATACAATACTTAATAGTAGGTATAAATGAACTATTTCGACCTTTTCTTTTCATCCATTTAAACAGTTTGTAATCCAATTGTTTCTTTATAATCTTGATCGTTTCCCAAATATGGGTCGTTTTACTTATTGAGTAATAATTCAACCAACCTAGAAAATCCTATTTGATGCCGCCTGGGAAACTTTGACTGCTTTTGGTGATAACCCCAAACATCTTGGTGCTAAAATGGGAATGATAGCCGTATTACATACTTGGGGGCAAAATCTGAGTTTACACCCACATTTGCATTGTATTGTTCCCAAAGGAGGTGTTACTAAAGTAGGATATTGGAAAAAAGGGAACTACAAAGACGATTTCCTATTCAGTGTAAAGGCAATAAGCACAAAGTTTAGAGGTGTCTTTGTGGCTAAACTACGTAAAGTAATTCCAGATGTAGATCAATCATTATATGATGATTTGTTTAAAAATAAATGGGTTGTTTATGCAAAGCCTCCCTTTGGAAAACCAGAAAATGTAATAGAATATTTAGGGAGATATACTCATAAAATAGCCATTAGTAATCACCGAATAATAGCTATTAATAAAGAAGAGAAAACAGTGGCTTTTCGTATCAAAGACTATCGTAAAAATGGACAAAAAACCATCCTAACTTTAAAGATTAAAGAGTTTATTCGACGGTTTCAATTGCATATTCTACCCAAAGGATTTACCAGAATTAGACATTATGGAATTTTAAGTAGTAGTTGGAAAAAAGTAAAGTTACCAAGATTACAATTGCTATTAGCAGATAAAGAGCTAGATACTATTGACCTATTTATCCCTACTGAGAAAAGTGTACACAGATGTTGCCCGAGTTGTAAAAAAGCAAGCTTAATTACATTGCTAACTTTTGACTCTAGAGGACCTCCAAAAAACTATCTAAAAATAGCTAAACATAAAATTAAAAAATACATGACTTAAAAAATGACATTAAAAAAGTGTCCTAGACAATTAATGCCTATATTTAAGAAAAAACCAAATAAACAAGCAGATTAAGCTATGAATTTTACAATCAGAAAGAAAAAGTAACAAATTATAAACTAAGACACATAAAAATAGCTAAACTTCTCTTAGAAAATAACGAATCTTCAATTACTAAAATAATACAAAATTATCGTTTTACCCCTTACTGTCAACGGATCAGTCAACAGGGCATATAGCGTTAGCCTATCGGCACGCCATATGCTTAGTTATTAGCTTTTCGTTTTTTATTTACAGTATTTGTCAATCATTTCTTGAGCATCAGAATCTCCTAATTTGTGGGCTTCCTGCAGGTCAGTACACCCTTCTTGGTTCATCCCATAAGCGACATAAATTATTCCTCTCCAATAAAGGCTTGTAAGCTTTTCATAATTCTTCTCTAAACAAAAGTTAAAATCATCAAAAGCAAGTTTTAGACTATCAATGTTATATCTGGCAATTCCTCGTTCAAATCGAATTTCTTCCATAGCAACGTCAAATTCGAATCCTGTTGCAATAAATGAGTTCTCAACTTTGTCCATATAAATCATTTCACCTCCTTTAGTTTTGATTGCTTTTTCAAAGTCGTCAATTGCTCCTTGATATTCCTCTAATCTCTTTTTATTCTTTCCTCTATTTAAAAAGGCAAGAGCATTGTTCGAGTCAATTTCAATGATTCTAGTATAATCGTTAATTGCGCCTTCATAATCTTCCAAAATTGATTTGTCAACACCTCTATTGATTAAGGCATAAATATTCTCTGGGTCTTTTTCAATCGCTTTGTCCAAGAGAAGAATAGCTTCTTCATATCTTCCTTCCCTTTCTAATTTCTCCGCCTCAGCGTTGTAGTCAGCCGATGATTTGAAATCACAAGAAGTGAAAGTCAAGATGCTCAATATGATTAATATCTGTTTCATTGAATGAAAGCTAACGACAACTGTATGTTGCGTTTGCTTCCCGAAGGGAGCATATGCAATATACAAATTGTTGTACAACGTTTTTTATTCTATTTCCCATTGTTCCAAGTCATCTACTGGGTTTGGTAATCTACCATCTAACCATTTCATTAATGTTCCTGGTTTAAATTCCTTGTCCTTTGTTTCAATTACCCAAGATAAAAAGTCTTCAGGACCTCCATTCATATATGGTGCAGGTGATACTGGGTAAAAAACTGTCGGTAGTCTTTCATTAATTGAAAGATAATTCACCACACAACCTAATTCCTGAACTACATTCCAAGCTAATTCATTCGTTATATCAAGTTGAAACTTAATCCACCAAAATCCGTCATCATCTGAACCGAATGAAATCGGTTTTGTCATTGATGGAATTTTTTCAAGGTATTCTATTAGTGTTTTAAAAGCTCTTTCGTCCAATTTTAGATTTCTGTTTAGTTCTTTATTCGATATTCAGATAACCAGCTTTGAAATCCCATTGCTTCTGTTCCGTTTCCATTGGCAACTTTTTTAATTAACTTTAAAGCCTTTTGTTCAGTCTTTTTATCTACGCTTAATTTTTCCAACATTTGAGTTGCAACCCAAAGATTTGTTCGGTTTTCCTCAATATTCAGCAATTCCGCAAACTTTTGAATATAAGCTTGATTTTCGAATTCAGAAATTGATTCCAAAATCTTATACATTTCATTAACAGCAGAGTTGTTTTTCCGAACGGATTTTTTGTTGGCATAATCTGTTTCAGCACAGATTTTTGTCAATTTGAGATATCGTTCTTTTAAATTCTCGATGTTCATTTAAATGTTGTAGTAGAGTAGAGCCTGATAGCTATCTCTATATTTTTGTATTACTTGTTTTACCAAATATACAAAAACAAAATAGCTATCAGTGCCCCCTTCATCAAACCGTACATGAAGTTTTCCCTCATACGGCTTACCGAATAGAGTTCTTCATTCCGCTTTCGAGAGTGTCTTTAAGCGAGCATACTTTTCTATGTCTAGAAGATTATACAATCTAACTAATGTCTCATAGGGACGCTGGCGAAGCTTCCGATGTGCTTTTCGACCTTTTCTTTTCATCCATTTAAACAGTTGGTAATCCAATTGTTTCTTTATAACCTTGATCGTTTCCCAAATATGGGTCGTTTTACTTATTGAGTAATAATTTAACCAACCTAGAATTACCTTATTTAGTTTCCATACAATTCAGGGTATAGTCCAATGCCGTCGTTTATATAATGTATCCCGAAGCTTTCGGAATAGTTTACTCCGTGACTTATTACTAGGACGAATATTGGTATACTTCTTTTTGTTCCAACTAAATTTCGAGCGTATACTCCTAATTTCAAATCCTAGAAAGTAAAGACTGCTCTTGCTCGTATGTAATAACTTGGTTTTATTCGCGTTTAATCTTAGTCCCATATTCGATACTATTTTACCTAGATAACTTAGTATATCTTTACTGAAATACCATTTCCCCATTAGAAGAAAATCATCTGCAAAACGTACTATACGAATTTGTGAGTGGGCAAATTTACCTTTTGGATTTGTTACTATTTTGTCTAATTCATGCAAGTAGATGTTTGATAGTAGTGGAGAGATTACCCCTCCTTGTGGGCTTCCTTGTTTACTCTTTAATAACTCCTTTGTTTCTAATTGAATAGGAGCTCTTACCCATTGGTGAATTAATCCAAGTATCGAAGTATCTGAAATCTTTCGCTTTAAGCAAATAAACAGGCGGTCATGAGGGATACTATCAAAGTACTTCGATAAATCTGCATCCAGTACAAATTGATACCCTTCGTAGATATTTGTCTTTACCTGCTTTATTGCGTCTTTGGCACTTCGCTTGGGCCTGAACCCATAAGACGTAGCTATAAATTCAGTTTCCCATAGCGGTTCTATGGCCATTTTTACTGCCATTTGAACTATCCTATCTTTTATGGTAGGTATTCCTAATGACCGAAAAGATCCTTTCTCTTCTTTTGGTATCAAAACTCGTTTAATTAAATTGCTTCGGTACCGTTTCTCCCTTAATTCATTTTGTAAGTTTGTTAAGTAAGTCTGTAGACCTGATTGCTCAATACTAGCAATACTAACACCATCTACTCCCCTTCCTTTTGTGTAGTTTTGTTTAACTCGATAGAATGCAGTGATTAGAAAATAGTCTAAACATATTTTATCATACAAACTATGTGCTACAAAACTGCTATCTCTCTTGGCTGTAATGTATAGCTTCCTTTGAAAAACACGAACTTTCTCATCGCATAACGATGGACTTACTAATAGATTTTCATCAATATAGGTCGTTCTGTTTTTCATATAAGCTTCTCTAAAGTAGAGCCCCTTTCCTAAATAGGGTTATGTTGTCCCTATAATTATCGGTACTATGAGCTCCTCCGACTTCTCTTATAACCATTGCTGGATTTCGTAATACTTATACCAGCATGTTTTGCCTTGCCAATGCTTATTATAAGAGACCTCCCACGTTCCGTATAAATCCATCTATAATCACGCCATCCCTATGACTCCGGCAACTCTTCCATAGTCTCGCGACTGTTTATCCTATGGAAGTGACAGGGTTCGAAGACCGTCAAAACTCTCCCCAAATTGCGAGTACACCTATCGAAGCTACTATGGGTTCACGTATTACACATTACGGCTTGATTATTTGTCCTCTAGAGCTTCAGCAAAACCCTCACGAGTCTAACTGTCTAGATTCCTTCAGAGTGAACAGCCAATTACTCTGGTGGGATTTACACCCACTGGATTTACACAACTTCGTGGCACACCAACGTCTAGTATAAGAATAGTAGCGGGTTTTACACACTAATTTTTCGGTTATCCCTAGATTTTTAATATTTACCTTCTTTCGCTTTAGCGATTAGACCGCTATTATTTTTATAAATTGTTGTAACCAGTTTATTTTGAAAGGAAATAGGGTAATATATATTTGTACATCATATCAAAAGGTTGTTTATTTAAAATGGGCTTACCATAATTACTACCTGTAAAAACAATAACTAAATTTTTTAACTCAGGAATAAGTAGGATATAATTTCCACCATTTCCAAAAGTAAACTTTAAAGTAATTTCTCGGTCATCTATTTTTGCTTTTTCGGTATACCAGTAATAACCATAAGTAGCTGATTTTTGCCCTTCCCAGGAATTGCCAGCAACATCAAAAAACGAATAGTTTTGCGGTAACTCTACTTTTTCGCTTAGAATTTCGCCTATCATTTTTTCTGAAATAATTTGCTGCCCATTATATTTTCCTTTGTAGATAACCATATTACCTATTTTAAGCATATCTCTAGGTGATATTCTCAGAAGACCTGCGGTAAAGTATCTCCCAGTCATTCTGTTTTTTGTCCATTGATAATTGTCTGTAATTTTCAATGGCGTAAATAAATGTTTAGATGCAAATTCAGCAATATTAGTATTAGATGATTCACTAATCACAGCTCCCATAATCATTGGTGCTGTTCCAGTGTATAACCATTTTTCTTTTGGAGCAAAAGCCATTTTTTGATCGAGTCCATATTTTACCCAGTCTTTTTGATCAAACATTTTTTCTTCACAATCAGGAAATCCCATATCTCCAAAAAACTGCTCGCAACCAATTCCTGTTCGCATCGTCAATAAATCTTCTACTGTTATCAGAGATTTTCTATTGTCCCAGTTTTCAATATTTTCTTTATTGTATTGAGGAAGGTAGGTTAAAAAAGGTTCATTTACTTCTAAAATTTCTTTATCAAAAGCTATCCCTGCCAATAAAGCGGTTATTGATTTAGTAGTCGACCTAACATCCTGTAAACTGTCTTTTCCGTATCCATTAAAATATTTTTCAAAAAGAAGACTGTCGTTTTGAGAAATGAGTATAGCATTGGTCTTTGGGTAATCTCCATTTTCAATTCTTGTAAATAACTTACTGATAAGATCATTACCTGCTGTGTTCTTCTGTTGTTTATTAGCACAAGAATTCAATAATATTAAAAGAAAAAAGATGTAAAGTAGGTTTCTCATAAGTTTTTAATTCTGACTAACGTTTTTATAATGCTTTGAAAACCAGTGGTTAAAGATTCTGGTTTTCGGATGTATTTTTTCTCCTTTTTCCTTCGCAAAACGTTAGCTTAAAGAGATTAATTTTTTTCCGAAATGGAAGGAATTGGTTACAACGGTCTAGGCTATGATTTCGTTGTGGAATTATCCGCAAGATTATGCCGCTGTGAAGGCAGCCATTAATTTATACTTTTACTTTGGTGTGGCACAAAGCCACAATGAATTATAGCCATTGTTAGCAATAGTTATTTATTCAATATATCTAAAGGTTTCATAAACTTTTCCAATCATACCTTTCTCAGCAAAGTCAGCAAAAGTTTTAATTTCAGATTGCTCATTTGCAATCATAGAAATCATAACCGCTTTTAATTCCTCATTTTCTTTTGGCAACGGAATTATGAGCATAAGTTTATAAACACCATTATAACCTTGGTCAATAAAGTCGGAGTAATCTACTTTACCCTCACATAAATAATTCATTTCGCCATTAAATTCTTTCTTTCCAACAGTTTGTATTTCCATTTCAGGAAACTGTTTTTTAAAGTTATCTACTACATTTTCTATTAATGATAATGTGAGACTTTTATTTTTTAGTGTAATTGTCGAGTTGCCAATCGAGAGTTCCTCTACTATTATATTATCGATTGACTTTTTCATTATGATATGATTTTCTTTGTCATTTGGCGTTTCGACATCATAACCATTTGGATATTCAATAGCAAATCGAGTGATTGGCAATTCTTTTGATTTACAGGTTTTTTCGTCAGCTACATAAAGGTTTTCAAATGTCTTAGCCTTAACCTCTGGCATTTGCCCTAAAGCAACATTTTTTGAACCATTTGTATTGATTGTAAATTCGCAACTATTTAATAGAAGCGATAAAATTAAAATTAGTGTAATTCTGTTTCTCATAATTATTGCGTAGAGTAGAGCCTGATAGCTATCTCTATATTTTTGTATTACTTGTTTTACCAAATATACAAAAACAAAATAGCTATCAGTGCCCCCTTCATCAAACCGTACATGAAGTTTTCCCTCATACGGCTTACCGAATAGAGTTCTTCATTCCGCTTTCGAGAGTGTCTTTAAGCGAGCATACTTTTCTATGTCTAGAAGATTATACAATCTAACTAATGTCTCATAGGGACGCTGGCGAAGCTTCCGATGTGCTTTTCGACCTTTTCTTTTCATCCATTTAAACAGTTGGTAATCCAATTGTTTCTTTATAACCTTGATCGTTTCCCAAATATGGGTCGTTTTACTTATTGAGTAATAATTCAACCAACCTAGAATTACCTTATTTAGTTTCCATACAATCCAGGGTATAGTCCAATGCCGTCGTTTATATAATGTATCCCGAAGCTTTCGGAATAGTTTACTCCGTGATTTATTACTAGGACGAATATTGGTATACTTCTTTTTGTTCCAACTAAATTTCGAGCGTATACTCCTAATTTCAAATCCTAGAAAGTAGAGACTGCTCTTGCTCGTATGTAATAACTTGGTTTTATTCGGGTTTAATCTTAGTCCCATATTCGATACTATTTTACCTAGATAACTTAGTATATCTTTACTGAAATACCATTTCCCCATTAGAAGAAAATCATCTGCAAAACGTACTATACTAATTTGTGAGTGGGCAAATTTACCTTTTGGATTTGTTACTATTTTGTCTAATTCATGCAAGTAGATGTTTGATAGTAGTGGAGAGATTACCCCTCCTTGTGGGCTTCCTTGTTTACTCTTTAATAACTCCTTTGTTTCTAATTGAATAGGAGCTCTTACCCATTGGTGAATTAATCCAAGTATCGAAGTATCTGAAATCTTTCGCTTTAAGCAAATAAACAGGCGGTCATGAGGGATACTATCAAAGTACTTCGATAAATCGGCATCCAGTACAAATTGATACCCTTCGTAGATATTTGTCTTTACCTGCTTTATTGCGTCTTTGGCACTTCGCTTGGGCCTGAACCCATAAGACGTAGCTATAAATTCAGTTTCCCATAGCGGTTCTATGGCCATTTTTACTGCCATTTGAACTATCCTATCTTTTATGGTAGGTATTCCTAATGACCGAAAAGATCCTTTCTCTTCTTTTGGTATCAAAACTCGTTTAATTAAATTGCTTCGGTACCGTTTCTCCCTTAATTCATTTTGTAAGTTTGTTAAGTAAGTCTGTAGACCTGATTGCTCGATACTAGCAATACTAACACCATCTACTCCCATTCCTTTTGTGTAGTTTTGTTTAACTCGATAGAATGCAGTGATTAGAAAATAGTCTAAACATATTTTATCATACAAACTATGTGCTACAAAACTGCTATCTCTCTTGGCTGTAATGTATAGCTTCCTTTGAAAAACACGAACTTTCTCATCGCATAACGATGGACTTACTAATAGATTTTCATCAATATAGGTCGTTCTGTTTTTCATATAAGCTTCTCTAAAGTAGAGCCCCTTTCCTAAATAGGGTTATGTTGTCCCTATAATTATCGGTACTATGAGCTCCTCCGACTTCTCTTATAACCATTGCTGGATTTCGTAATACTTATACCAGCATGTTTTGCCTTGCCAATGCTTATTATAAGAGACCTCCCACGTTCCGTATAAATCCATCTATAATCACGCCATCCCTATGACTCCGGCAACTCTTCCATAGTCTCGCGACTGTTTATCCTATGGAAGTGACAGGGTTCGAAGACCGTCAAAACTCTCCCCAAATTGCGAGTACACCTATCGAAGCTACTATGGGTTCACGTATTACACATTACGGCTTGATTATTTGTCCTCTAGAGCTTCAGCAAAACCCTCACGAGTCTAACTGTCTAGATTCCTTCAGAGTGAACAGCCAATTACTCTGGTGGGATTTACACCCACTGGATTTACACAACTTCGTGGCACACTAACGTTTTGTGTATGATGCGTATCCCGAAGGGTATGCATTATACACCTCTTAAGTTAGCATTTTATTATATTAGTTAGTTAATCATAAAGAACCAAAGAGTGGAATAAGGTTATGATACACGCAGAGACTTTGATTTCGTCAACATTGATAATCCCTACTCTTTTCTATGTCAAATTCGTTCAGTTCTATGAAGCTTTTAGACTTCGATTTTAAGTTGTTGAATTCACAATAGAGTGGCTCTTTACAATCCTTTTTTCTTATGAATAAAGATATAAAATATTTAGGAATAGACATTAGTAAAGATGTCTTTGATGTATACGATAATAACAAAACACATTATCAGTTTACCAATAGTATTTCAGGCTTTAAAAAGTTTGTAAAATTGTTAGATCCAAATACCATTTGTGTGATGGAAGCCACTGGATATTATCACAGTCGTTTGGCATACTTTTTACTAGATGCAGGTATCGGTGTTTGCGTGGTTAATCCATTAAAGATTAAACGCTATATCCAAATGAATCTATCAAAAATAAAAACCGATAAGAGTGATGCTAAAATGATTCAGCAATACGCAGAGGATTGTACTCCTAAACTTTGGACAGGGCAATCAAAAACCCAACAAGAAAACCTGCAAATAACTCGTATACTCAGTGTTTATATTAAACAAAGCACACAGCTAAAAAACAAAATACATGGAGAAGAAGTCTTAGGATATCCCTCAAAAGCGGTAGTAAGATCTATTAAAAGAAGTCTGAAAAATCTAGAAAAGGAGATGGAATTATTAGAAATAGAACTGCTAGAAAATGTAAAAAAAGAGTACCAAGAATCGTTAACGTTATTAAAAAGTATCCCTGGAATAGGAAATAAAACAGCTTTAATGTTACTGGTTTTTACCGATGGATTTGAGCGTTTTCACAGTGCAAAAGAACTATGTAGTTATGCTGGGCTAACGCCAATAATAAGACAAAGTGGAACCAGTGTTAAAGGACGTCCAAGAATTAGTAAAATGGGGAATCCTAAACTGAGAAATTTACTATTTATGTGCAGTTTTAATGCTTGTAAATACAACAGTGCTTGTAAGGCACTTTATGATAGAATTGTTGCTAAAGGGAAAAGCAAAAAACTTGCTTTAATAGCAGTGTGTAATAAACTATTAAAACAAGCATTTTCTATCGTTAAAAATGGTATCCCATACAATGGAGAATATAAAAGTACTGTAGTTGTAAATTAAAGTATTTTTACTTGGTTTTTACCTCAGTTCTTTGTTGGCAAGTCGTATTTATTTAAATTTTAATGAGTGAAATCCAACCATCATTAAGTCAGAATGTGTTTCCTTATTATTACTCATAAACGTCACAATAACGTCAGCAATATCATCTTTATGTAAGTACATAAACTGACCATATTTATATCCTTTACCAAATTCGCAATTGAATTCGAAGAAACAAGAACCACCAGCATCAGCATTAAATTCTTTCTTTACCGCTTGAGGAGGAAAAGGTCCGATATCATACATTTGTCCACCAGTCATATTTAACACATTTGCTTGTATTCGTCCTTTATAAATATTATTTGGTGGAATCATAATTGTGTTGCTGTCTTTGAGTGATTCTTCATACTGTTCAAGTGCAGGTTTTAATGACCAAATCGTATATCTAATTTCCATTGTTGAATCAGAGTTTATCACTGCGAATGAATATCCTAAATCACGATTCTCTTTTACATCTATGGTATTATAACCTTCTGGCATGGTAAACTGCAAACCTGAAGAATCACATATAGTTTCAAATTCTGAGAGTGTCAATTGATTTTGTCCATAACTGATACTAAAAAATAGGATCAAAGTTAAAATACTAATAATTTTTTTCATGCTGTTATTTTATGCTTGCCAACGAGAGTTTGCGCACAAACTCTGATTATTATTGTAAAAGTAGCTATTATTTCTTTTTTAGCTTGTTCTAAGGGTGCTTAATTATTAGTGGATTTACAACGAGGAAGTTACTTTTAAATAAATAGGGTCTTGTAAAGTCTAAAAATAGCTTGTATAGGTGCAAAATATGTCGGTCAAGCGCTTTTAGCTTGTTTTTTAGATCGTTTGGAGTAAAAATAGACATAAGTCTTCTAAGGTTGTAAACCATCATCATCAAATTAACTTCTGAAAGTACGTTTTCTTTGCCTTTCATAAGTGTAAAGGTAAATCCCCATTGTCGTTTTAAAGTGCCGAATTGATGTTCGGTTACTTGTTGCCTTAACCTATAATAGTCTGGATTTGAATCTACTCTTTTTTTATTATTCTCAAGGGCTTCTTGGTAAATGGATCGTTCAATAAATCGTCCGTTTTTATTGGTGGTACATTGTGCTCTAAGGTCACAATTTTTACAGGCTTGTCGGTTTTTATAATGTTTTACTTTATGCTTGTTTTTATTGTAAATAGTTCCGTTGGTTTTAAGTAGTTTATTAGCAGGACAGGTATAATAGTCTTGTTGTGGATTGTATTTAAAAATTTGCATATCATACAAGCCGTTGTTTTGAGAAGAATGTGCCTTTGGTGATGAAAATGTTGTAATGTTATTTTTGGTGCAAATATCAATGTGCTTCCCTGTTGTATAACCTTTATCTGTCAAAACATTCATCTGTTTCAATTTTAGTATTTTTTTTGCATCTAAAGCCATTGGAGACAGCGCATGAGTGTCGTTTACTGTTCCCGTATCGTTATTAATAAATAGGTTGTGTTTACTATCACATCCAGCCTGTATACAATAACCTACATTGATGATGTTTCGGTGTAGCACCACACTTCTGGCATCTGGATCGCTTAAACTTATTTGTGTTTGTTCACTATCAATAAGTTGCTTTTCTATGTTTATATAATTAAGTTTTTTATTATGCTGATACTCTATTTTATGTTTGATTTTTTCTTGTTTATCGAGCTCATCTTCTTGTTCTAATTGACTTAGGTATTCATTTATTTTATCATCAATATACTTGATATGCCTGTCAATTTTCTTTTGGTTAAAATTGTTTTTGAGTGCATTCTGAGCTCTAATTTTAAATGAATCTATTGCTATAGTTTGACCATCAATAAGCTCCATGTCTTTAAGCATTAGTACAAAATATCTAAAGGCCTGTTTAAATGCTTTTGAATTATCTTTTCTAAAGTAAGCAATTTTACGAGCTGATGGTTTGAGTCCTTTGATTAGCCAAATCACTTCCATATTAACCTGACAGGCATGTGCTAACTTGCGTGATGATCGTAAATGATTTTTGTAGCCGTACAACAATAGTTTCAATAAGTCTGTTGTGGCATATGGTGGACGTCCCTGACTTGCATGTTCATGCTTAAAACCTAAAGTATCTATTGGTAAACACGCTACAAACAAATCAACTATTCTAGCCCAAGAGTCTTGTTTTACAAATTCATCAAACGATATCATTTGTAATTGATTTCGGTCAAATCCTTGAATAAAATCCATATAAAAATTAGTGTTTAATTACACTATTAAAATACGAATAGTTAATCAAATTTAAAACCTTTATAGTAAGAGTTTTTGCGCAGTCTGACGATTTGTATAAGAATAGTAAGGGATTAAAATGCACTTACTTTTCGGTTTAGCACTTAGCCCTTATTATTTTTATATTTTGTTATGCATTGGCTTTCTCATTTTCGTCCAACTCAAAGAAGTCATTAACTGGTTTTTTAAATAAGTTCGAAAGTCTTAATGAAAGAACTGTTGAAGGTACATATCTGTTTTTTTCAATTGAACTTATAGTTTGACGTGATACTCCAATTTTATTTGCAAGTTCTTCTTGGGTTAAGTTTAATATTGCTCTTTCAATCTTTAGTCGATTTTTCATTATCTATGCATTTTTTTTAAATATTCAAAATAGAATACTTGAATGCTCAGTAATAGCCAAAGTATCATCCAATCACCAATTCCACTAAATGGTTCTTGTTTTTCTGTAAATACAAAATTTGCTAAATACGAAAATAAAGGATTGGTTATCGCAATAAATACAGCAAAGATAAAAGCAAAAGTAAAAGAGTGCATTCTTAAGTTTTTGACTAATTCGTCTTCAATTTTTTCTTTTGAGATTGAGACTATTAATAACCCAATTAATATAGAATACTTTGCAATTAATTTAAGATTAGTGTCTTTTGTTGTTAAAAATAGGGCGACAAACGCAATTCCAAATATTATCCAACCAACTTTTTTAAATTGATTCGACAATTGATATTTTTTTAGTTTGTCAATATTCTTTCTTTCGCACTCCATAATTGATTTTACATTCATAATTTTAAGTATTTTGTAGTAAGTTTTCTTTCCTTAATGGAAAGTGTGCTATTGTTAATGACAAATATACTTTACATTTTACAGTAAAAAAAATGTTTTCTCACTTATTTTTTTACTTATTATTAAATTAGAGTTGCGTTTTTTCTGCTTATGCAGTAGAGTAGAGCCTGATAGCTATCTCTATATTTTTTGTATTACTTGTTTTACCAAATATACAAAAACAAAATAGCTATCAGTGCCCCCTTCATCAAACCGTACATGAAGTTTTCCCTCATACGGCTTACCGAATAGAGTTCTTCATTCCGCTTTCGAGAGTGTCTTTAAGCGAGCATACTTTTCTATGTCCAGAAGATTATACAATCTTACTAATGTCTCATAGGGACGCTGGCGAAGCTTCCGATGTGCTTTTCGACCTTTTCTTTTCATCCATTTAAACAGTTGGTAATCCAATTGTTTCTTTATAACCTTGATCGTTTCCCAAATATGGGTCGTTTTACTTATTGAGTAATAATTTAACCAACCTAGAATTACCTTATTTAGTTTCCATACAATCCAGGGTATAGTCCAATGCCGTCGTTTATATAATGTATCCCGAAGCTTTCGGAATAGTTTACTCCGTGACTTATTACTAGGACGAATATTGGTATACTTCTTTTTGTTCCAACTAAATTTCGAGCGTATACTCCTAATTTCAAATCCTAGAAAGTAAAGACTGCTCTTGCTCGTATGTAATAACTTGGTTTTATTCGCGTTTAATCTTAATCCCATATTCGATACTATTTTACCTAGATAACTTAGTATATCTTTACTGAAATACCATTTCCCCATTAGAAGAAAATCATCTGCAAAACGTACTATACGAATTTGTGAGTGGGCAAATTTACCTTTTGGATTTGTTACTATTTTGTCTAATTCATGCAAGTAGATGTTTGATAGTAATGGAGAGATTACCCCTCCTTGTGGGCTTCCTTGTTTACTCTTTAATAACTCCTTTGTTTCTAATTGAATAGGAGCTCTTACCCATTGGTGAATTAATCCAAGTATCGAAGTATCTGAAATCTTTCGCTTTAAGCAAATAAACAGGCGGTCATGAGGGATACTATCAAAGTACTTCGATAAATCGGCATCCAGTACAAATTGATACCCTTCGTAGATATTTGTCTTTACCTGCTTTATTGCGTCTTTGGCACTTCGCTTGGGCCTGAACCCATAAGACGTAGCTATAAATTCAGTTTCCCATAGCGGTTCTATGGCCATTTTTACTGCCATTTGAACTATCCTATCTTTTATGGTAGGTATTCCTAATGACCGAAAAGATCCTTTCTCTTCTTTTGGTATCAAAACTCGTTTAATTAAATTGCTTCGGTACCGTTTCTCCCTTAATTCATTTTGTAAGTTTGTTAAGTAAGTCTGTAGACCTGATTGCTCGATACTAGCAATACTAACACCATCTACTCCCATTCCTTTTGTGTAGTTTTGTTTAACTCGATAGAATGCAGTGATTAGAAAATAGTCTAAACATATTTTATCATACAAACTATGTGCTACAAAACTGCTATCTCTCTTGGCTGTAATGTATAGCTTCCTTTGAAAAACACGAACTTTCTCATCGCATAACGATGGACTTACTAATAGATTTTCATCAATATAGGTCGTTCTGTTTTTCATATAAGCTTCTCTAAAGTAGAGCCCCTTTCCTAAATAGGGTTATGTTGTCCCTATAATTATCGGTACTATGAGCTCCTCCGACTTCTCTTATAACCATTGCTGGATTTCGTAATACTTATACCAGCATGTTTTGCCTTGCCAATGCTTATTATAAGAGACCTCCCACGTTCCGTATAAATCCATCTATAATCACGCCATCCCTATGACTCCGGCAACTCTTCCATAGTCTCGCGACTGTTTATCCTATGGAAGTGACAGGGTTCGAAGACCGTCAAAACTCTCCCCAAATTGCGAGTACACCTATCGAAGCTACTATGGGTTCACGTATTACACATTACGGCTTGATTATTTGTCCTCTAGAGCTTCAGCAAAACCCTCACGAGTCTAACTGTCTAGATTCCTTCAGAGTGAACAGCCAATTACTCTGGTGGGATTTACACCCACTGGATTTACACAACTTCGTGGCACACTAACGTTTTGGCTAAGCTGCGTTTTAATGCAGTTTAGGTGGTGTTGAACTAATCCTCGTACCTCGGAAGCTTTTTTCAACAATCTAAAAATACTTAAATTTATCAATCAAAATTAAATATTATGTATAAAAAAAAGTAAAACCATTTTAGAAACTGCTGTAGAGCAAACTCCAACCTTTTCAAATTTAGTAACTCGATTAACAAAAAGCTTTGCTATTAACGGTAAATCCACTAGTACTTTAAACAATTACCTAAGGTGTTTGGCACATCTGTCTATATACTACAAATCCAGTCCTGAGATTTTAGATATCGAACAGATTAACGATTATCTTTTTTATTGTCAAAACCTTCACAAATCGCCTTCTGAGAGTTTTTTTAAGCATACCATTTTCGGACTTCGTGCGGCTTACAAGGTCATGGGGATGGAACAAAAAAGAGTACAACTACCACAAATTAAAAAACAAAAAGGCCTACCCATAGTACTTAACAAACAAGAAGTACGTGAACTATTAAAAGCACCTAAGTTTTTAAAACATCGTCTTATGCTTGGACTTATCTATGGTTGTGGTTTACGAAGCTATGAACTCTGTGATTTACTCCTATCGGATGTTGATTTTAATCGTCAAACATTATTTGTTAGAAAAAAAAAGGAAAAACAGATCGATATCTTCCTTTAAGTAAAATGCTAATTAGAGGATTACAGAATTACCTCGAAACAGAAAAACCTGTTAAATACCTTTTTAACAGTCAAGTCACTAAAAATGGACTCCCTCAACCTATATCTGTCAGAGCCATACAATGGGTTATTAAAGAAAGTAGCGCTAAGGTCAATACCAAAAAAAAATTCACAGCCCACACCCTACGTCATTCCTTTGCTACACACTTATTAGAAGATGGTCTTAATATCATGAGTGTTAAGGAACTCCTAGGCCACGCTCATATACAAACCACTATCATCTATCTGCATGTTGCCAATACAGGAAGTTCCAGAAAATTTAGTCCCTTAGACACCTTATACTAAAGGTAATGTTCCCTAAACATACCGTAGCGGATGTATTGAATATACAAGTAGAGCATCTAAAAGAATTAACCAGCAGTAGCTGGCATGAAAGAACCTTACACGCCATTAGAAAATGCCGTACCAAAGCCCTTGGCGGACATTTAGATTGGTGTAAAGCCTGTAACAAATTACATTTACAATTCAACTCCTGTCGTAATAGGCATTGTACCACTTGCCAAGGACATAAACAACAACTATGGATTCAAGCTAGAACCAAAGAACTATTACCGGTGCCCTATTTTCATGTGGTGTTTACCTTACCCGATACTCTAAATCCAGTAGCTGTTCAATATCCTAAACAGATCTATAAAATGCTATTTGATGCCGCTTGGGAAACTTTAACTGCTTTTGGTGATAACCCCAAACATCTTGGTGCTAAAATGGGAATGATAGCCGTATTACATACTTGGGGGCAAAATCTGAGTTTACACCCACATTTGCATTGTATTGTTCCCAAAGGAGGTGTTACTAAAGCAGGATATTGGAAAAAAGGGAACCACAAAGACGATTTCCTATTCAGTGTAAAGGCAATAAGTATAAAATTTAGAGGTGTCTTTGTGGCTAAACTACGTAAAGTAATTCCAGATGTAGACCAATCATTATATGATGATTTGTTTAAAAACAAATGGGTTGTTTATGCAAAGCCTCCCTTTGGAAAACCAGAAAATGTAATAGAATATTTAGGGAGATATACTCATAAAATAGCCATTAGTAATCACCGAATAATAGCTATTAATAAAGAAGAGAAAACAGTGGCTTTTCGTATCAAAGACTATCGTAAAAATGGACAAAAAACCATCCTAACTTTAAAGATTAAAGAGTTTATTCGACGGTTTCAATTGCATATTCTACCCAAAGGATTTACCAGAATTAGACATTATGGAATTTTAAGTAGTAGTTGGAAAAAAGTAAAGTTACCAAGATTACAATTGCTATTAGCAGATAAAGAGCTAGATACTATTGACCTATTTATCCCTACTGAGAAAAGTGTACACAGATGTTGCCCGAGTTGTAAAAAAGCAAGCTTAATTACATTGCTAACTTTTGACTCTAGAGGACCTCCAAAAAACTATCTAAAAATAGCTAAACATAAAATTAAAAAATACATGACTTAAAAAATGACATTAAAAAAGTGTCCTAGACAATTAATGCCTATATTTAAGAAAAAACCAAATAAACAAGCAGATTAAGCTATGAATTTTACAATCAGAAAGAAAAAGTAACAAATTATAAACTAAGACACATAAAAATAGCTAAACTTCTCTTAGAAAATAACGAATCTTCAATTACTAAAATAATACAAAATTATCGTTTTACCCCTTACTGTCAACGGATCAGTCAACAGGGCATATAGCGTTAGCCTATCGGCACGCCATATGCTTAGTTATTGCCAGTAGTTATTTTATCTCCTATAAATTATTGTTCTTTTAAATATGGCATTTTTCACCCATTTCCCATTTTTCAACATATATCGTTTTTTTCTTTTCCAATTACCAAATTTGTCATACTTGTACTCAAATTTAAAAAGTTTAGATTGTAATAAATCTCCATATTCATTCCTTAAGTCATTATTATCTGATTTCGAAAAATCAATTTTCCCAGAACTGACTGATTTAACTTCTCCAAATTCGTTATAAACAGTTCTTTTCGTTAAATTATTTTCATAATCATATTCTGCTGTTTCCTTTCCATAAGATATTGAGTTTTCAATAAGTTTCAGTTCTATTGGATGCCCTCTTTCATTATTTTTAATATTTGTAATTCTATAAATTTTGTTATTTCTTTTGTTTATTATTTTAGTTAAAAATGTATTTCCATCATATTCATAATAAGTCGTTGTTGTATTTCTAACATAAGGTTGACTCATTTGAACTCTTCTTGTTAATGAGTGAGTTTGAGTTGAATCATAAGTAATTGTAAAACGAGTTTTACGATTATATTTTTCATTAAACCTATCTTCTTTAATAACTCGACTACTATCATTTAATATTATTGTAGATGTTTCAATTTCTGTATCATTCTTGTTAAAAAATGTAATGTGTTTGATAATTTTTTTTACACTCTTAATTTTTTTTAAATCTAATCTATCATCGTGATGTAATGCAGAATAAATATTTTGTCCTAATAAAAATTGAAAATTTGAAAAAAGGATGAAAATAAGTACTATATTTTTATTCATTTTAGGTGCAATTTATTGATTACTGGCAACGGGAGTTTGCGCACAAACTCTGATTATTATTGTAAAAGTAGCTATTATTTCTTTTTTAGCTTGTTCTAAGGGTGCTTAATTATTAGTGGATTTACAACGAGGAAGTTACTTTTAAATAAATAGGGTCTTGTAAAGTCTAAAAATAGCTTGTATAGGTGCAAAATATGTCGGTCAAGCGCTTTTAGCTTGTTTTTTAGATCGTTTGGAGTAAAAATAGACATAAGTCTTCTAAGGTTGTAAACCATCATCATCAAATTAACTTCTGAAAGTACGTTTTCTTTGCCTTTCATAAGTGTAAAGGTAAATCCCCATTGTCGTTTTAAAGTGCCGAATTGATGTTCGGTTACTTGTTGCCTTAACCTATAATAGTCTGGATTTGAATCTACTCTTTTTTTATTATTCTCAAGGGCTTCTTGGTAAATGGATCGTTCAATAAATCGTCCGTTTTTATTGGTGGTACATTGTGCTCTAAGGTCACAATTTTTACAGGCTTGTCGGTTTTTATAATGTTTTACTTTATGCTTGTTTTTATTGTAAATAGTTCCGTTGGTTTTAAGTAGTTTATTAGCAGGACAGGTATAATAGTCTTGTTGTGGATTGTATTTAAAAATTTGCATATCATACAAGCCGTTGTTTTGAGAAGAATGTGCCTTTGGTGATGAAAATGTTGTAATGTTATTTTTGGTGCAAATATCAATGTGCTTCCCTGTTGTATAACCTTTATCTGTCAAAACATTCATCTGTTTCAATTTTAGTATTTTTTTTGCATCTAAAGCCATTGGAGACAGCGCATGAGTGTCGTTTACTGTTCCCGTATCGTTATTAATAAATAGGTTGTGTTTACTATCACATCCAGCCTGTATACAATAACCTACATTGATGATGTTTCGGTGTAGCACCACACTTCTGGCATCTGGATCGCTTAAACTTATTTGTGTTTGTTCACTATCAATAAGTTGCTTTTCTATGTTTATATAATTAAGTTTTTTATTATGCTGATACTCTATTTTATGTTTGATTTTTTCTTGTTTATCGAGCTCATCTTCTTGTTCTAATTGACTTAGGTATTCATTTATTTTATCATCAATATACTTGATATGCCTGTCAATTTTCTTTTGGTTAAAATTGTTTTTGAGTGCATTCTGAGCTCTAATTTTAAATGAATCTATTGCTATAGTTTGACCATCAATAAGCTCCATGTCTTTAAGCATTAGTACAAAATATCTAAAGGCCTGTTTAAATGCTTTTGAATTATCTTTTCTAAAGTAAGCAATTTTACGAGCTGATGGTTTGAGTCCTTTGATTAGCCAAATCACTTCCATATTAACCTGACAGGCATGTGCTAACTTGCGTGATGATCGTAAATGATTTTTGTAGCCGTACAACAATAGTTTCAATAAGTCTGTTGTGGCATATGGTGGACGTCCCTGACTTGCATGTTCATGCTTAAAACCTAAAGTATCTATTGGTAAACACGCTACAAACAAATCAACTATTCTAGCCCAAGAGTCTTGTTTTACAAATTCATCAAACGATATCATTTGTAATTGATTTCGGTCAAATCCTTGAATAAAATCCATATAAAAATTAGTGTTTAATTACACTATTAAAATACGAATAGTTAATCAAATTTAAAACCTTTATAGTAAGAGTTTTTGCGCAGTCTGACGGTTTGGCTAAGCTGCGTTTTAATGCAGTTTAGGTGGTGTTAGCAAATGTTTATTATTTAGATTTTCCAACTTTTTGGTAAATATTTATACAAGCCTCTGTCGTAAGCATTCCAATATAATAAATCACTTACGTTCCAAAAAACAAATATTTTTTTTCCAATTTTAAAAGGTTTATTTGTACTGTTGGCATATCTTAATTTTCTGATTATGTAATCTCCATCATCTAATTCAATTTTTACATATGGATAATTTAGAAGGGTGTAATCGTTTCTCATAGGTCCTTTTTCTTTTCTATAATCTACAACTTCTGCACTAATTTTTTTTGAACCATTCCTCAATTTGATGTGCTCAATTTTAGAGTTGGTTAAAAATAAGATTATAATTATCAATATTATTAAAATGCTCCAAATCATTTTTTTCCCTTTTATAGATTCTTCAATTTCTATTTTTCCCTGTTTGTGAACTTCACACCTAATAGATTACAAATTTTCAAATGTATGATGCTTCCTCCAATATTTGCTAACGTTTGTGTAATAACAGTGCCGTGAAATGCGGCTGGAACTTAGCGCGCAAAGGCAGGCATTGGTTTTACATGTTGTTATGTATGGATAGCGACACGTATTGATTGGCGACAAATACACACATAACTTTTAATTTATTTTTAAAGAAGCTTTGTACAAAAGACGAAGCTTACACTTGGCTTATACAAAACTAACTCAACCAAAGATAAAAAATAGGTTTTATAATTCTGACCTTAATTTTTATCGTTTAATATCAATCCTAAAATCTTTATAAATGCTTACAAAATCACAGTCTTATTCTCATTCATTATAGTAAGCAATTTTTAGTTTTTGTTCTTATCCTCTATCCACCCAAATTGGAATTTATTTGTTTTCAAAACCATTCAGAGCGGTCATACATAACGTTTGTGTAATAACAGTGCCGTGAAATGCGGCTGGAACTTAGCGCGCAAAGGCAGGCATTGGTTTTACATGTTGTTATGTATGGATAGCGACACGTATTGCTTGGCGACAAATACACACATAACTTTTATTTTTTTTTAAAGAAGCTTTGTACAAAGCCGAAACCTACACTTGTTTTATACAAAACTAACTCAACCAAAGATAAAAAATAGGTTTTATAATTCTGACCTTAATTTTTATCGTTTAATATCAATCCTAAAATCTGTATAAATGCTTACAAAATTACAGTCTTATTCTCATTCATTATAGTAAGCAATTTTTAGTTTTTGTTCTTATCCTCTATCCACCCAAATTGGAATTTATTTGTTTTCAAAACCATTCAGAGCGGTCATACATAACGTTTGTGTAATAACAGTGCCGTGAAATGCGGCTGGAACTTAGCGCGCAAAGGCAGGCATTGGTTTTACATGTTGTTATGTATGGATAGCGACACGTATTGCTTGGCGACAAATACACACATAACTTTTATTTTTTTTTAAAGAAGCTTTGTACAAAAGACGAAGCCTACACTTGGCTTATACAAAACTAACTCAACCAAAGATAAAAAATAGGCTTTATAATTCTGACCTTAATTTTTATCGTTTAATATCAATCCTAAAATCTTTATAAATGCTTACAAAATCACAGTCTTATTCTCATTCATTATAGTAAGCAATTTTTAGTTTTTGTTCTTATCCTCTATCCACCCAAATTGGAATTTATTTGTTTTCAAAACCATTCAGAGCGGTCATACATAACGTTTGTGTAATAACAGTGCCGTAAAATGCGGCTGGAACTTAGCGCGCAAAGGCAGGCATTGGTTTTACATGTTGTTATGTATGAATAGCGACACGTATTGATTGGCGACAAATACACACATAACTTTTATTTTTTTTAAAAGAAGCTTTCTACAAAAGCCGAAGCCTACACTTGGCTTATACAAAACTAACTCAACCAAAGATAAAAAATAGGTTTTATAATTCTGACCTTAATTTTTATCGTTTAATATCAAACCTAAAATCTTTATAAATGCTTACAAAATCACAGTCTTATTATCATTCATTATAGTAAGCAATTTTTAGTTTTTGTTCTTATCTTTTATCCACCCAAATTGGAATTTATTTGTTTTCAAAACCATTCAGAGCGGTCATACATAACGTTTTTGTATATGGTTTGTTGCGTGGTTTAGCACGTAATTTAGCAAATAAAAACCGAATAGAAAATCTGCGAGGATTTTCGTAAGTAGGCTAGAACTAGCAATAAATTATATACGATGTTACCACACGTTTTTATTCCACTATTTGTCGAATTAATTCTTGGTCAACAATTTCCGTATTCAGTTTTATATATCTAAATGATTTTACTTTTGAGTTGTTAAGTTCAATAATCAAAACCTTATTTTTATTCGAGTACACAATTCCGTTATCAAAATTCAGATAATCAGTTCCAAATTCCGATTCCAATTCCGATTTTGTTAATCCGTAAAGATTGGCTTTTCCTAAATCAGAATCTGGATTAAAAATTCTAAATTCAATTAAAGTTTCTGTTTGGTTTTCGTAAGTGTGTTTATTTTTTCCGTGTTTAAAAACAATAAATTGATCTATTTTAATTGACTCCTTTTTAAAGTCAGGATAATAATAAACATAGAAAATTGAATCTTTAATTCTCGGTTGAAAATAGTATTCAGTTCCTTTGGTTACGCTTGTTGTAAATTCCATTCCTTTCTTTTTCTTAAAATCTAAAAGGTCAATTGGATTATCAAGAAACTCAACTAAATTAGAGTTTAAATCATTTTCAGATTCATATCCGTGAACATTCCAAGTTTTTAGAAAATCGTAACCTTTATGTTTTAAATAGGTTATTCCGTCTATTTTGAATTTTGTTTTGGTTAAAGATTCGATTTCGGTTGTGTCAGAACCTCCCAAACTAACAAATTCCATTTGTACTTTACCATTCAATTTTATCAATCCAGCTAAAGTTGGACAAGATTTTATTGGTAATGATTCAGTTCGTTTAATTTCTTCAGTAAATGGGATTGTTTCCCAAGTTGCAAAATTTTTCTTTTTATGAAAATCCAACCAAAGTATATTTTCAGATTCAATGTGATTTTCGGGAATCCAAAATCCGTTTAGATTTTCACGTACAGAATCTAATTCGGTCAAATCAATTTCATAATCGTTTTCCACAACAACTAAATTCTGTTTTGGATTTGAACATCCAAGAAGTAAAAAAGTCAAAATCGATATGTAAATTATTAATCTCAAGTTGTGTTGTTCAAATGTGTGGTAACGTTTTGGCTAAGCTGCGTTTTAATGCAGTTTAGGTGGTGTTGCCAGTAGTTATTTTATCTCCTATAAATTATTGTTCTTTTAAATATGGCATTTTTCACCCATTTCCCATTTTTCAACATATATCGTTTTTTTCTTTTCCAATTACCAAATTTGTTGTTTTGACCCCTATAAAACAAGAGTAATCTTTTAAATTTCGATTATTAATTAAGCTACTGTTTTTTGCATTAAAATTAAGCGTTTGTCTTGGTTCCATTTTTCCATAGGAGTTATTCTTCCTAATAACCCATGGTGCCTTGTGTTGTTATAGAAAATCACGTACCTTTTTAGTATTTGTTCTATTTCTCCGAAAGTTCTATACTCAAATCGTTGAAAGACTTCTTTTTTCAGTATTCCATGATACGCTTCTACATGTGCATTTTCTTCTGGTGTAGCTACATGAGTAAACTCCTGGCTCACACCTATTAATTCTAAGTACTCACGAACACTTTTAGCTATAAATTGACTTCCATTATCACTTCTAATAACAATATTTTCAGGATATTGGTGTTGCTCAAGCATAAGGGAAAGGAGTGTTATTACTTGTTGTTGTTTTATAGAAAAAGAAAAATAGTCTTTTAAGATTCTACGAGTATGTACATCAATTATCGAGAGTAAATAAGCATTTTTACCTACACTAGGAATCCATACCATCTTTATATCCATTTCTAAACACTCCATTGGACGTGAGGTCATTACTTTTCTATATTTCACAAACTTCCGACCAGAACCACTTCTGTTTATTCTGTGTTCTAATTTTAACATATTAGCTTGTTTCATTATTCGATACAGCTTTTTATGATTTATTATATAGCCTTCTTTCTTTAAATAAGAACACATTAATCGATATCCACAGTCTATAAATTCATGACTTAAAATATTTTTAATTGAAGTTATAACGTCTGCTTGGTCTACCAGCCCTTTAGTGTTATGATAAGTAAGTTTAGAAGGTTTATTTCCTTTCTTACCACCACTAGATGCTCTATAATAACTACTCTCTACCATACCAACCATTTTAATGATTTTAGTTTTACTACACTTATGCTTTTTATAAGTAAGATCTACTAAATCTTTCTTGGATCTGACGTCCCAAACTTTTTTTTTAAAAGTTCTCGTTGCACTTCTAGTTCAATCTCTCTATCGCTAAGTAATTTACGGAGTACTCGATTCTCTTCTTCTGCAGCTCTTAATTCTTTACTCTTAGTCTCATAAGTAACTTTTAAACCTGCTTCTCCTTGGTGGTCAAACTTCTTTCTCCAACTATAAAAAGTACCTGTACTAACTCCATACTTTCGACAAGCTTCTACTATACCTATCTCTTCTGAACTAGATAGTATTTCCAACTTCTGAGCTAAACTCCATTTCTTGTATTTCATATCTCAAATATATTAGTTTGAAATTTAAAAGAACACTCCGAACTTATTGGGGGCTAAATTATTTGTCATACTTGTACTCAAATTTAAAAAGTTTAGATTGTAATAAATCTCCATATTCATTCCTTAAGTCATTATTATCTGATTTCGAAAAATCAATTTTCCCAGAACTGACTGATTTAACTTCTCCAAATTCGTTATAAACAGTTCTTTTCGTTAAATTATTTTCATAATCATATTCTGCTGTTTCCTTTCCATAAGATATTGAGTTTTCAATAAGTTTCAGTTCTATTGGATGCCCTCTTTCATTATTTTTAATATTTGTAATTCTATAAATTTTGTTATTTCTTTTGTTTATTATTTTAGTTAAAAATGTATTTCCATCATATTCATAATAAGTCGTTGTTGTATTTCTAACATAAGGTTGACTCATTTGAACTCTTCTTGTTAATGAGTGAGTTTGAGTTGAATCATAAGTAATTGTAAAACGAGTTTTACGATTATATTTTTCATTAAACCTATCTTCTTTAATAACTCGACTACTATCATTTAATATTATTGTAGATGTTTCAATTTCTGTATCATTCTTGTTAAAAAATGTAATGTGTTTGATAATTTTTTTTACACTCTTAATTTTTTTTAAATCTAATCTATCATCGTGATGTAATGCAGAATAAATATTTTGTCCTAATAAAAATTGAAAATTTGAAAAAAGGATGAAAATAAGTACTATATTTTTATTCATTTTAGGTGCAATTTATTGATTACTGGCAACGGTTGGGGTATGGTTTGTTGTGGTGTTTTGGTTCTAATTTAGCAAATAAAATCTAGACTTTGGTTAAACTGTTATTTTTCCAAAAAAGCACTTCAACAACAATAAACTATACCCATTGTTGCCACAAGTAGTTATTCAATAAATTTAGTAAAAGTATCTAAATCAGAATATCCTTGTTTCTTTATAATTTCTCCGTTTTCATCTATGATAACAAAGTAAGGTTGAAATCCTGATTTAAATTTAGTTACTTGTAATTCATAGTTTTTTCTACCAACAGTTTTTATAACTCTGCCTCTTCTTGATTTAATCCATTCCTTTTCAGGTAGAGGTGTATCATCATCCACATACACACTAACAAAGTTAAAGTCAGTTTTTAACTTATCAATTATATCCCTTTTTGATAATACCCTTTGTTCCATTTTTACAGCATTTACACACGCATAACCTGTGAAATACATTAATAGTGGTTTTTTATTTTTTTTACTTTTTTCTAACAGTTTTTCATAGTCTATTTCACCATAATTTTCAAAAATTTTGTTTTGGCTATATTCTATGGGTTGAATTTTTATATTGTTTTTAGAAGTGTTATTTTTCTCAATTCTTTCTAGTATTTGTTTATAGATTTCGTCTTTATTAGAGTTGCTTTTTAACTCAATGAATATTTCTTCTATGTATTTATCTGGTATTTCTAACTTCTTAAGTATTAATTTGTCTGATTCCCAGTTTTTAATATTAGCCTCTTTTTTAGTAAAATCAATTAACATTTTATATTTAGGCTTGATATTATTTTGATAGTTTTCTGTTTCTGTAATTAATAATAGTTTTTCTAAAATAGTATTGTAAGTATAAGGCTCAGTATTTTCTTTAGCCAATATGTCTATAATAATGTTAGTCATAATGGGACTATTATTAAAAATATCTAAATCTGTTTTATCTAATCCACACTCTTCAAGTGAATTCAGTTTTTGAGCAAATCTTAATAAGCTTTCTTTATCATTAGGGTTAAGTTGAACTTTTTCATTCAGAATTTCACTATTACAATCATTTTGACAAAAAATAAGGTGAGTGTTTAAAAGTATTATTATTAAGAGTAGTTTTTTCATTCTTCTATTTGTGGTAACGTTTCGTGTAAAATGCGTTTTAATGCAATTTTACACTTTGTTGTAAAACGTTTTTTAATTCAGTTTTGCTTTTAGTTTATCCCAAAAAGTGACTCTTTCGTTTGGTTCGTCATTTTTCGTAAATTTTATTTTATTCCAATGTTTATCTAAATCCTTAACTGTTTTAATTTTCAGACCTTTGATATTGATTTCAGTCAATCCAGTTTCTAAATCAGCTTTCATACTTCTATACCAAGCTTCATTTGCCTCTTCATTATTTGTTATTACAACTCCCTTTATTTGTGATTCAAATTCAATTGTTAGTTTCTTCCACAATTCTGAATCTTTTTCGTCAGTATTGTAAGAGATTGTTGGTTTTTCATTTTCTATTTCATTCACATATTGAATAATTTCCATGAACATTTTAGTCTTTTGGTTTTCATTCAAATTAGTGTCGCTTAAATCTCTCAAACAAATATTTCTTCCACCAAACAAAGTTGAATCAAAACCATATTCCTTTCCGTTCAGATTGTAATAAATTTCCTCTCCACGAGAACCAAATTTAATATGAGAAAATTGGTTTGATTTATCTGTTTTCATTTTTTTTTGTTAAATGTTTTACAACGGTTTGGCTATGCCCAGTAAGGGATTTCAAAGCACTTCCGTTTCAATTTATTACTAGTTTTCATTACTGGCATTTACTTTCAAATTACTACTAAAACCCTTATTGGGTATAGCCTTTGTTGTGCTTTCGTGCTTATTCTTTTTTTTCCATTTCTTTCATATTGAACATTACTCCTGCTTCATCAATAGGCGTATTACATACAAATTTTTCAGCATACTTTTTATTTATTAAAGGTCTTGTAAACTCCATTGGTTGTTCTCCTTTAATATCCACAGCCATAAATATAGAGTCATTTCGCCTAAAAAACTCAAAATTATATGCATGTCCTTCAGGATATGAACTTTTGAAGTCAGTATAAATAAAATGTCTAAATGAGTAATAGTATGAGTCATCATAAATGACCAAGAAATCATTTTCCCCAAAGTCGGTTTCAAGATTTCCTTTGTCATTTCCGTTAAAAACTGTTTTTAAGTTTGTCGAAAATAGTTCAAGGTCATTTTCTCTATTAATTGAAGTAAATCCTTTTCTAATTTCAACTTTGTCTATTGATAGACCATCATTTGTCTCTACTATTATTTGATTGTCATTTTTAGAACAACCAATCAGCAAGATGAAAGAAATAATCAGAAATCCGTATTTATTTTTCTTGTTCATATTTTTCTCTGCATGAAGCACAACGTTTGTGTAATAACAGTGCCGTGAAATGCGGCTGGAACTTAGCGCGCAAAGGCAGGCATTGGTTTTACATGTTGTTATGTATGGATAGCGACACGTATTGCTTGGCGACAAATACACACATAACTTTTAATTTATTTTTAAAGAAGCTTTGTACAAAAGACGAAGCTTACACTTGGCTTATACAAAACTAACTCAACCAAAGATAAAAAATAGGTTTTATAATTCTGACCTTAATTTTTATCGTTTAATATCAATCCTAAAATCTTTATAAATGCTTACAAAATCACAGTCTTATTCTCATTCATTATAGTAAGCAATTTTTAGTTTTTGTTCTTATCCTCTATCCACCCAAATTGGAATTTATTTGTTTTCAAAACCATTCAGAGCGGTCATACATAACGTTTGTGTAATAACAGTGCCGTGAAATGCGGCTGGAACTTAGCGCGCAAAGGCAGGCATTGGTTTTACATGTTGTTATGTATGAATAGCGACACGTATTGCTTGGCGACAAATACACACATAACTTTTAATTTATTTTTAAAGAAGCTTTGTACAAAAGCCGAAGCTTACACTTGGCTTATACAAAACTAACTCAACCAAAGATAAAAAATAGGTTTTATAATTCTGACCTATAATTTTTATCGTTTAATATCAATCCTAAAATCTTTATAAATGCTTACCAAATCACAGTCTTATTCTCATTCATTATAGTAAGCAATTTTTAGTGTTTGTTCTTATCCTCTATCCACCCAAATTGGAATTTATTTGTTTTCAAAACCATTCAGAGCGGTCATACATAACGTTTTGGCTAAGCTGCGTTTTAATGCAGTTTAGGTGGTGTTGTATGGCGTTTCACTTGTTTTTTAGTTCTATTATCCGTCCATCTATGTCCTGCACAACAGCGATAATTCCCCATTCAGTTTCTTTAATATCAGCTTTTATAATCCAATCAGTATTTTTTAATTTATCAATAACTAGGTTTAAACCAGAGATATCAAATCCGAGCCTAAGGTTTCCGTCAGCTTTTGTCATTGATTTAGTCAATGGATAAATCTCAAAAACAAAACCATTCTGTTCAGAAGCGTAATGATAAGGACCTTTCCCATGTCTATGATAATCAAATTCAAAACCAAGTAATTCGTATTGTTCCTTTAAAAGTATTGGTTTTTCAGTTCTTATTACTATTAGGTTAATATTCATTTAACTTCCAATAATTATTTAGTTTATTATTAATGCTTTTTAAAACTTAGATTTTTCCAGTAAAAAGCAAATAATAGAATAAGAATATTAGAAACCCCACAACAGCTTTTTTGTAAGAAAAATATTTAATTCCTTTGTTAATAAGAGAGAAGTTATCATAATCTCCTTTTGGTTGCATCAAAACATCATATGACTGAAAACGAAGTTTTTCCTTTGAGTCTTGATTTATACCGTCATCACTAAAATCATATTTTATTGTCTTAGCTTTATAATAAGCAATAAAAAGACAAAGTATACAAATTAATATAATCGGAAAATTCATTTCATTTACTAAGTTTGGATCAGGATCAAGAAATGGATCGAATCCTCCTATTAATCTCAATGGTAAAATCATGCTTAATTTATTTAATATTACTTGTTTTCTTTAATTTATGAATTGGCTTTAATGACATACAACGTCTCTTGTATGGTGCGTTTGCATCCCGCAGGGTGCATATGCATTATACAAATTGTTGTAAACTTTATTTTATTTTTTCCATTTCAAGTGTCATTCCACTTTCATCAAGATGAAATAATTTCTTTCCGTTGGTTAGCCTTATAGAAATACCCATAATTGAATAGCTATCATCTTTGTTCCCAATTTTTATAAATTGCTTATTATGTTCAAATAACCATTTAGTTCCATTTGTCATTTGTGTTATCATTCCAAATAACTCAGATTTAGAAGAAGTACTTAATTTAAAATTCTCACTCTCATTAAAATCAAAAATTGAATTTTTAAACCCTTCAATTAATGGTTTAAATTGAGGGCTTGTTGGTTTTTCTGTTATCGATATTACTTTCCAAGTTCCATTTATTTGTTCTTTATCAAAACTTTGTCCCAAAGAAGTAAAACTAATCGTAATAAAAAATAATAAGCTAAATGTTTTATTCATAATTGTTTATTTTCTTTTGTAAATTAACACGTATTTTTCTCTATCCGCTATAGTCATTCCCTCTTTCGAAAAAATCAATATTTTTTTCTGTACTGGTTTTTGATAGTAAAATCCGTCCTTTCTTTTTTTTACAATTTTTACTTTTTTTAGAGAAGGCAAATATGGACTATCAGGTTCAATTCTTAATTCCAGATTTATTTCATTAGTTTTCTTGTCAAGAAACCAAGTACCATATGAAGTGTTTAAAGGGTTAAAACTTTTATAAGTTCCGTCATCATTAAACACATAATTATCTCTATTTACATTTTCAATTCCCATATCTCTCCCAAATCTAATCAGAGGGATTTTTGTCTGCTTTTCTCCATTACCATCTTGCAATTCTATAAACTCCCATTCTCCTATTAAATCAGATTCAGTCAGGTTTTGTGCAATCCCAATTTGGAAAATCAATAGCGATAACACTAAAAATATTATTTGTCTCATATTGTTTACAACGTTTGTGTAATAACAGTGCCGTGAAATGCGGCTGGAACTTAGCGCGCAAAGGCAGGCATTGGTTTTACATGTTGTTATGTATGAATAGCGACACGTATTGATTGGCGACAAATACACACATAACTTTTAATTTATTTTTAAAGAAGCTTTGTACAAAAGCCGAAGCCTACACTTGTTTTATACAAAACTAACTCAACCAAAGATAAAAAATAGGTTTTATAATTCTGACCTTAATTTTTATCGTTTAATATCAATCCTAAAATCTGTATAAATGCTTACAAAATCACAGTCTTATTCTCATTCATTATAGTAAGCAATTTTTAGTTTTTGTTCTTATCCTCTATCCACCCAAATTGGAATTTATTTGTTTTCAAAACCATTCAGAGCGGTCATACATAACGTTTGTGTAATAACAGTGCCGTGAAATGCGGCTGGAACTTAGCGCGCAAAGGCAGGCATTGATTTTACACGCTGTTATGTATGTAAAGCGACACGTTCTACTTTGTGGCAAATACACACGTCAATTTCTTTTTATTTGCAATTAAAACTCTACACTGTATTAAGCCTAAACTGTTAAAATGCAAAACTTTAGCACCTCAAAGATAGTAAATTATTTTTATTTAGTTTGGTTTTATAAAAATCCATCATCATATTGCGTCCGCTATCATGGTGAATCTTCTTTTCACCCGAGTAAGCAATTTTATCCACCCAAATTGGAATTTATTTGTTTTCAAAACCATTCAGAGCGGTCATACATAACGTTCTGTGTATGGACAGTAGGGCAGATTCGAAGCACTTCACTATCGGTTTACCACTAAGCCAAAACAAACGTTTTTACTTTTAATTTTCTTTTTGTTAAACGTCAAAACTTTGTTTTGGCGTTGCCTGCTCAAAGAACAGGACTTTCAATTTATTCTTAATTGCCCTATTGGCTATACACCTCTTAAGTTAGCATTTTATTATATTAGTTAGTTAATCATAAAGAACCAAAGAGTGGAATAAGGTTATGATACACGCAGAGACTTTGATTTCGTCAACATTGATAATCCCTACTCTTTTCTATGTCAAATTCGTTCAGTTCTATGAAGCTTTTAGACTTCGATTTTAAGTTGTTGAATTCACAATAGAGTGGCTCTTTACAATCCTTTTTTCTTATGAATAAAGATATAAAATATTTAGGAATAGACATTAGTAAAGATGTCTTTGATGTATACGATAATAACAAAACACATTATCAGTTTACCAATAGTATTTCAGGCTTTAAAAAGTTTGTAAAATTGTTAGATCCAAATACCATTTGTGTGATGGAAGCCACTGGATATTATCACAGTCGTTTGGCATACTTTTTACTAGATGCAGGTATCGGTGTTTGCGTGGTTAATCCATTAAAGATTAAACGCTATATCCAAATGAATCTATCAAAAATAAAAACCGATAAGAGTGATGCTAAAATGATTCAGCAATACGCAGAGGATTGTACTCCTAAACTTTGGACAGGGCAATCAAAAACCCAACAAGAAAACCTGCAAATAACTCGTATACTCAGTGTTTATATTAAACAAAGCACACAGCTAAAAAACAAAATACATGGAGAAGAAGTCTTAGGATATCCCTCAAAAGCGGTAGTAAGATCTATTAAAAGAAGTCTGAAAAATCTAGAAAAGGAGATGGAATTATTAGAAATAGAACTGCTAGAAAATGTAAAAAAAGAGTACCAAGAATCGTTAACGTTATTAAAAAGTATCCCTGGAATAGGAAATAAAACAGCTTTAATGTTACTGGTTTTTACCGATGGATTTGAGCGTTTTCACAGTGCAAAAGAACTATGTAGTTATGCTGGGCTAACGCCAATAATAAGACAAAGTGGAACCAGTGTTAAAGGACGTCCAAGAATTAGTAAAATGGGGAATCCTAAACTGAGAAATTTACTATTTATGTGCAGTTTTAATGCTTGTAAATACAACAGTGCTTGTAAGGCACTTTATGATAGAATTGTTGCTAAAGGGAAAAGCAAAAAACTTGCTTTAATAGCAGTGTGTAATAAACTATTAAAACAAGCATTTTCTATCGTTAAAAATGGTATCCCATACAATGGAGAATATAAAAGTACTGTAGTTGTAAATTAAAGTATTTTTACTTGGTTTTTACCTCAGTTCTTTGTTGGCGTGTCGTTTTTCTTTTTAAGTCAATCTTGCTTCACGGGTTAATTTGGACTTATCAATTACCAAGTCGTTGCTGAACCAGTCAGTGATAACTTTTTCTATTTCATTGTCATTATATGTCTTTGGATTGCGTCTGGACTTTATGTAATTCTCTCTTGTCATTTTCTCTGCAAGTTGTCCGACTGTTTTTAAGTCAAGTTCATTTCCGGTCTTAGTGGTAAGCCATAGACCACCAATTGAAAGGCCAAGTCCAGCAAGTGCAAATTGCCAAGCAAATGCAAGTCCAACCAAAGAGGATAAAAGGAGCAGAACAAGAAATCCTGTCACATAATGAGGTGGTCTTAAGAGTGATAACCTAAATCCTAAACCTTGTTCTATTTGCTTTGTCTTTGATTTTCTTATTTGCCTTGGTAAGAGGTCTGCGAGTAAAGAATCTGGAGTTATTTGTTCTTTGTCAACTTGCAATGCAGAAATCAATGAGCTCCGCAATTTGTAAAAGGCTTGTTGTGTTGTACAGTCGTCTGTATGGTCAAGTTGTATTTTGTTCTTGATGTGGTCGCACATCTCACCGAAAGTCTGAACGTGAGCAAGCTCGTTGTCGGCAAATTTGATGTCAAACGAGTCCTCCACTTTTACGAGTAAGTCCTCAATATCCTCTGGGTCGATATTTTTTAGTTCAAATTCTTTCATCTTTTAATGCACGCCAACGTTTGGGGTATGGTTTGTTGTTGTGTTTTGGCTCTAAGTTAGTAAATAAAAACCTAGACTTTGGTTAAGCAATTACGTTCTAAAATTAGCACTTTAATAACAATAAATTATACCCTCTTGTTAGCCATAGTTATTTAATCTTTATGATATTTGAAATCATATAATTCTATTTTTTCAATGTCATCTCTCCATTGTTCAACCGAAATAACATTTGGATAGCACGGATGTATGGATGTTTCAATTAAATCGTGCCGCCCTATTATTTTGATTTTTGCTTTATAAATAATTGGCTTTTCAAGTTTGTGAATCACTGTTAAAAGTATTCCGAAATCTGATTTATTGAATTTAATATAGATGTCATCAAAATTTTCGGGTTTTTCCTCCATAGAACTCATAAATTCCGATGGTTCAATTATATTCTTTTCCTCTATAATTTTAAATTTAACTATTCTATCTTTTTTAATTTTCGCATTTAAATTCAATTCCTTTTTTATAGGAATAATTATTTTACCCTTATTGATTTTAGCTTGTTCTTGTCCTGATAAAGTGAAAGTTGAAATAAGAAAAATCAGAAGTATTAAGTTTATTTTCATATTAATTTTATTGTCTGTGATTTTATTATGGCCAACGTTTTGGCTAAGCTGCGTTTTAATGCAGTTTAGGTGGTGTTAGCCACAGATTTTTATTCAGTTTCATTGTATTCCAGTATATCAGCAGGTTGACATTCAAGAGCCTTACATATAGATTCTAATGTCGAAAATCGAATTGCTTTTGCTTTTCCAGATTTTAATATCGAAATATTAGCTGTTGTAATTCCAATTATTTCGGCAAGTTCTTTACTTTTCATTTTCCTCTTGGCTAGCATAACATCAAGATTTATTACAATTGCCATAAATTAAACTGTTAGTTCATTTTCTTCTTTAATTCCTTTTGCCAAATTCAGAGCATTGCTTTGAATGATAAAAAACATTCCAATTATGGACAAAAACAAAGGAATTAATAGATTGTTATCATATATCAATTCAAACTTTCCTCCAGTTAGTTTGCTTATCCATAAAACAACAATAAGAGCAAATGATATAATTCCTGTGTAAAGAAAATTATTTCCAGATTTTTTTAAGTTTACTATGGTGTAATCGGAAAAATATTTGTTCGTTAATAAGAACCTTGCCATTTTTCTCAAAAAATACAGACCTCTTAAAAATATTATATAAGCAAATAGACTTACAATAAATATTGACCAATAAAATAAACTCCAATCTTCTACACTCATATTTATTTGGTTAATATTGACAGTTCCAAAAGGTATTATAAATATTATTCCAATTAGTCCAATAAAATGTAGAATGTAAAGTATATCAACCAGTGTTTTAAATAATATTGCTTTTTTCATATTTGAAGATTTAATTATTCAAATATACAATAATTATTGATAAACAATAATATATTTATGATTAACAATGTTTTTTTGACTTGTGGCTAACGGGAGTTTGCGCACAAACTCTGATTATTATTGTAAAAGTAGCTATTATTTCTTTTTTAGCTTGTTCTAAGGGTGCTTAATTATTAGTGGATTTACAACGAGGAAGTTACTTTTAAATAAATAGGGTCTTGTAAAGTCTAAAAATAGCTTGTATAGGTGCAAAATATGTCGGTCAAGCGCTTTTAGCTTGTTTTTTAGATCGTTTGGAGTAAAAATAGACATAAGTCTTCTAAGGTTGTAAACCATCATCATCAAATTAACTTCTGAAAGTACGTTTTCTTTGCCTTTCATAAGTGTAAAGGTAAATCCCCATTGTCGTTTTAAAGTGCCGAATTGATGTTCGGTTACTTGTTGCCTTAACCTATAATAGTCTGGATTTGAATCTACTCTTTTTTTATTATTCTCAAGGGCTTCTTGGTAAATGGATCGTTCAATAAATCGTCCGTTTTTATTGGTGGTACATTGTGCTCTAAGGTCACAATTTTTACAGGCTTGTCGGTTTTTATAATGTTTTACTTTATGCTTGTTTTTATTGTAAATAGTTCCGTTGGTTTTAAGTAGTTTATTAGCAGGACAGGTATAATAGTCTTGTTGTGGATTGTATTTAAAAATTTGCATATCATACAAGCCGTTGTTTTGAGAAGAATGTGCCTTTGGTGATGAAAATGTTGTAATGTTATTTTTGGTGCAAATATCAATGTGCTTCCCTGTTGTATAACCTTTATCTGTCAAAACATTCATCTGTTTCAATTTTAGTATTTTTTTTGCATCTAAAGCCATTGGAGACAGCGCATGAGTGTCGTTTACTGTTCCCGTATCGTTATTAATAAATAGGTTGTGTTTACTATCACATCCAGCCTGTATACAATAACCTACATTGATGATGTTTCGGTGTAGCACCACACTTCTGGCATCTGGATCGCTTAAACTTATTTGTGTTTGTTCACTATCAATAAGTTGCTTTTCTATGTTTATATAATTAAGTTTTTTATTATGCTGATACTCTATTTTATGTTTGATTTTTTCTTGTTTATCGAGCTCATCTTCTTGTTCTAATTGACTTAGGTATTCATTTATTTTATCATCAATATACTTGATATGCCTGTCAATTTTCTTTTGGTTAAAATTGTTTTTGAGTGCATTCTGAGCTCTAATTTTAAATGAATCTATTGCTATAGTTTGACCATCAATAAGCTCCATGTCTTTAAGCATTAGTACAAAATATCTAAAGGCCTGTTTAAATGCTTTTGAATTATCTTTTCTAAAGTAAGCAATTTTACGAGCTGATGGTTTGAGTCCTTTGATTAGCCAAATCACTTCCATATTAACCTGACAGGCATGTGCTAACTTGCGTGATGATCGTAAATGATTTTTGTAGCCGTACAACAATAGTTTCAATAAGTCTGTTGTGGCATATGGTGGACGTCCCTGACTTGCATGTTCATGCTTAAAACCTAAAGTATCTATTGGTAAACACGCTACAAACAAATCAACTATTCTAGCCCAAGAGTCTTGTTTTACAAATTCATCAAACGATATCATTTGTAATTGATTTCGGTCAAATCCTTGAATAAAATCCATATAAAAATTAGTGTTTAATTACACTATTAAAATACGAATAGTTAATCAAATTTAAAACCTTTATAGTAAGAGTTTTTGCGCAGTCTGACGGTTTGGCTAAGCTGCGTTTTAATGCAGTTTAGGTGTTGTTGTAGCTAGTTTTTAACAGCTATATTTCCACTATTTTCGATTGTTAAATTTCTCCCAATTATTAAATCTTTTTTCCAAAATAGGTTTCAGTTCATCGTAGTTTTCCCAACTATCTTTTATGTGATACAAAGTTGGTAAATCCTTTCCCAATTTTTCAGAGTAGTCTTCTAAAAAACCTCCTTTTTCATAATATTCAAAAGTAAATTCATTTCCTTTTTTGTTTAAATCTTCGTCAATTAAAACACCATCAAGGTTTTTCTCAAAAAATTCCGCTCCAGTAATTTCTCTGTTCTTTACTTTTTCAATTTCATCTATTAATAATTCGTTATTTTCATATTTGAAAAATCCTTTTTCTATAATCCAAGTTAAGTAAAATCCTGTATGAACATAACCTTGGGAACTGTTTAATTCTTTCGGAAATTCTCCCCCAAAATGCCATTTTGCTTTATCATAAACTCCTTTAAAATCAATAGGTCGCTTTTGGGTTTCTATTTCAATATATTTTTTGACAATATATTCTTGTTTTAATTTATTCAATTCATTTATTGCTTTTTCATGAGTTCCACAATGTTTAGTAGAATCACAAATTCCACTTTTCCCTATTTTTCCAGATTGAATTTTCAATAGATGTCCATCAATTTCTATCTGAATAAAATCAGTACTTATTCTATTTTTCTTTTCTAATCGGATTTTCATTTTTCAAATTGGCTAGTAGAGTAGAGCCTGATAGCTATCTCTATATTTTTGTATTACTTGTTTTACCAAATATACAAAAACAAAATAGCTATCAGTGCCCCCTTCATCAAACCGTACATGAAGTTTTCCCTCATACGGCTTACCGAATAGAGTTCTTCATTCCGCTTTCGAGAGTGTCTTTAAGCGAGCATACTTTTCTATGTCTAGAAGATTATACAATCTAACTAATGTCTCATAGGGACGCTGGCGAAGCTTCCGATGTGCTTTTCGACCTTTTCTTTTCATCCATTTAAACAGTTGGTAATCCAATTGTTTCTTTATAACCTTGATCGTTTCCCAAATATGGGTCGTTTTACTTATTGAGTAATAATTCAACCAACCTAGAATTACCTTATTTAGTTTCCATACAATCCAGGGTATAGTCCAATGCCGTCGTTTATATAATGTATCCCGAAGCTTTCGGAATAGTTTACTCCGTGATTTATTACTAGGACGAATATTGGTATACTTCTTTTTGTTCCAACTAAATTTCGAGCGTATACTCCTAATTTCAAATCCTAGAAAGTAGAGACTGCTCTTGCTCGTATGTAATAACTTGGTTTTATTCGGGTTTAATCTTAATCCCATATTCGATACTATTTTACCTAGATAACTTAGTATATCTTTACTGAAATACCATTTCCCCATTAGAAGAAAATCATCTGCAAAACGTACTATACGAATTTGTGAGTGGGCAAATTTACCTTTTGGATTTGTTACTATTTTGTCTAATTCATGCAAGTAGATGTTTGATAGTAGTGGAGAGATTACCCCTCCTTGTGGGCTTCCTTGTTTACTCTTTAACAACTCCTTTGTTTCTAATTGTATAGGAGCTCTTACCCATTGGTGAATTAATCCAAGTATCGAAGTATCTGAAATCTTTCGCTTTAAGCAAATAAACAGGCGGTCATGAGGGATACTATCAAAGTACTTCGATAAATCGGCGTCCAGTACAAATTGATACCCTTCGTAGATATTTGTCTTTACCTGCTTTATTGCGTCTTTGGCACTTCGCTTGGGCCTGAATCCATAAGACGTAGCTATAAATTCAGTTTCCCATAGCGGTTCTATGGCCATTTTTACTGCCATTTGAACTATCCTATCTTTTATGGTAGGTATTCCTAATGACCGAAAAGATCCTTTCTCTTCTTTTGGTATCAAAACTCGTTTAATTAAATTACTTCGATACCGTTTCTCCCTTAATTCATTTTGTAAGTTTGTTAAGTAAGTCTGTAGACCTGATTGCTCGATACTAGCAATACTAACACCATCTACTCCCCTTCCTTTTGTGTAGTTTTGTTTAACTCGATAGAATGCAGTGATTAGAAAATAGTCTAAACATATTTTATCATACAAACTATGTGCTACAAAACTGCTATCTCTCTTGGCTGTAATGTATAGCTTCCTTTGAAAAACACGAACTTTCTCATCGCATTGCGATGGACTTACTAATAGATTTTCATCAATATAGGTCGTTCTGTTTTTCATATAAGCTTCTCTAAAGTAGAGCCCCTTTCCTAAATAGGGTTATGTTGTCCCTATAATTATCGGTACTATGAGCTCCTCCGACTTCTCTTATAACCATTGCTGGATTTCGTAATACTTATACCAGCATGTTTTGCCTTGCCAATGCTTATTATAAGAGACCTCCCACGTTCCGTATAAATCCATCTATAATCACGCCATCCCTATGACTCCGGCAACTCTTCCATAGTCTCGCGACTGTTTATCCTATGGAAGTGACAGGGTTCGAAGACCGTCAAAACTCTCCCCAAATTGCGAGTACACCTATCGAAGCTACTATGGGTTCACGTATTACACATTACGGCTTGATTATTTGTCCTCTAGAGCTTCAGCAACACCCTCACGGATGCAACTGTCTAGATTCCTTCAGAGTGAACAGCCAATTACTCTGGTGGGATTTACACCCACTGGATTTACACAACTTCGTGGCACACCAACGGTTTGGCTAAGCTGCGTTTTAATGCAGTTTAGGTGGTGTTGAACTAATCCTCGTACCTCGGAAGCTTTTTTCAACAATCTAAAAATACTTAAATTTATCAATCAAAATTAAATATTATGTATAAAAAAAAGTAAAACCATTTTAGAAACTGCTGTAGAGCAAACTCCAACCTTTTCAAATTTAGTAACTCGATTAACAAAAAGCTTTGCTATTAACGGTAAATCCACTAGTACTTTAAACAATTACCTAAGGTGTTTGGCACATCTGTCTATATACTACAAATCCAGTCCTGAGATTTTAGATATCGAACAGATTAACGATTATCTTTTTTATTGTCAAAACCTTCACAAATCGCCTTCTGAGAGTTTTTTTAAGCATACCATTTTCGGACTTCGTGCGGCTTACAAGGTCATGGGGATGGAACAAAAAAGAGTACAACTACCACAAATTAAAAAACAAAAAGGCCTACCCATAGTACTTAACAAACAAGAAGTACGTGAACTATTAAAAGCACCTAAGTTTTTAAAACATCGTCTTATGCTTGGACTTATCTATGGTTGTGGTTTACGAAGCTATGAACTCTGTGATTTACTCCTATCGGATGTTGATTTTAATCGTCAAACATTATTTGTTAGAAAAAAAAAGGAAAAACAGATCGATATCTTCCTTTAAGTAAAATGCTAATTAGAGGATTACAGAATTACCTCGAAACAGAAAAACCTGTTAAATACCTTTTTAACAGTCAAGTCACTAAAAATGGACTCCCTCAACCTATATCTGTCAGAGCCATACAATGGGTTATTAAAGAAAGTAGCGCTAAGGTCAATACCAAAAAAAAATTCACAGCCCACACCCTACGTCATTCCTTTGCTACACACTTATTAGAAGATGGTCTTAATATCATGAGTGTTAAGGAACTCCTAGGCCACGCTCATATACAAACCACTATCATCTATCTGCATGTTGCCAATACAGGAAGTTCCAGAAAATTTAGTCCCTTAGACACCTTATACTAAAGGTAATGTTCCCTAAACATACCGTAGCGGATGTATTGAATATACAAGTAGAGCATCTAAAAGAATTAACCAGCAGTAGCTGGCATGAAAGAACCTTACACGCCATTAGAAAATGCCGTACCAAAGCCCTTGGCGGACATTTAGATTGGTGTAAAGCCTGTAACAAATTACATTTACAATTCAACTCCTGTCGTAATAGGCATTGTACCACTTGCCAAGGACATAAACAACAACTATGGATTCAAGCTAGAACCAAAGAACTATTACCGGTGCCCTATTTTCATGTGGTGTTTACCTTACCCGATACTCTAAATCCAGTAGCTGTTCAATATCCTAAACAGATCTATAAAATGCTATTTGATGCCGCTTGGGAAACTTTAACTGCTTTTGGTGATAACCCCAAACATCTTGGTGCTAAAATGGGAATGATAGCCGTATTACATACTTGGGGGCAAAATCTGAGTTTACACCCACATTTGCATTGTATTGTTCCCAAAGGAGGTGTTACTAAAGCAGGATATTGGAAAAAAGGGAACCACAAAGACGATTTCCTATTCAGTGTAAAGGCAATAAGTATAAAATTTAGAGGTGTCTTTGTGGCTAAACTACGTAAAGTAATTCCAGATGTAGACCAATCATTATATGATGATTTGTTTAAAAACAAATGGGTTGTTTATGCAAAGCCTCCCTTTGGAAAACCAGAAAATGTAATAGAATATTTAGGGAGATATACTCATAAAATAGCCATTAGTAATCACCGAATAATAGCTATTAATAAAGAAGAGAAAACAGTGGCTTTTCGTATCAAAGACTATCGTAAAAATGGACAAAAAACCATCCTAACTTTAAAGATTAAAGAGTTTATTCGACGGTTTCAATTGCATATTCTACCCAAAGGATTTACCAGAATTAGACATTATGGAATTTTAAGTAGTAGTTGGAAAAAAGTAAAGTTACCAAGATTACAATTGCTATTAGCAGATAAAGAGCTAGATACTATTGACCTATTTATCCCTACTGAGAAAAGTGTACACAGATGTTGCCCGAGTTGTAAAAAAGCAAGCTTAATTACATTGCTAACTTTTGACTCTAGAGGACCTCCAAAAAACTATCTAAAAATAGCTAAACATAAAATTAAAAAATACATGACTTAAAAAATGACATTAAAAAAGTGTCCTAGACAATTAATGCCTATATTTAAGAAAAAACCAAATAAACAAGCAGATTAAGCTATGAATTTTACAATCAGAAAGAAAAAGTAACAAATTATAAACTAAGACACATAAAAATAGCTAAACTTCTCTTAGAAAATAACGAATCTTCAATTACTAAAATAATACAAAATTATCGTTTTACCCCTTACTGTCAACGGATCAGTCAACAGGGCATATAGCGTTAGCCTATCGGCACGCCATATGCTTAGTTATTGTATGCCGTTTTTATTTTATTCATTTCGTTTTCAGCGGTGGCGTAAAAGCTCTTTTAAATTTGTGAGGCACGAGCAAACTTTAAATGTGCTTGCACTTGCGTTGGCTTTACTATACTGCTTTTCTCATTAATTCCTTTACCATTCCAAAAACCATTGAATTAAATTCTTCTTTAGCTTCTGGGTTATCGTTTATCACTTTATAAAAGTCAAAGTTCGTTGTTACGTGTTTAAGCAATTCATCTTGTGCAATTTTATCGCTTGTAATTCTTGCATTTTGCTCATCTGAATGATGAATTGAGTTTAGCATATCCTCATTTTTAGCAACTCCATTTACAATGCTTTCAGCCATTTGTCTAACCTTATCCGCATCTTCAAATTCAGTTCCGTAACGGTCGTTAAAAGTGCTTATGATATTCGATAATTGGTCGATTTCAGGTTCGTTTACGCCACCTCTCATATCCGTTGGAATTGGCTGTAAATCTTCTCCTTGTTCCATTGCAATATTGGTAGTAGCTTCTAGTTGCAAACGGTAGCTATCCATATCAATATTATCTAAAACACCTTGTGAAAAGTCTGGTTCAGATTCTGTTACAAGTTTGTTTTGTAAGTGATTTAGGAAAATATACAAACGCTCTAAATACGCATTTTCAAAATCTACAATTTGAGATAAGAAGATATACAAACGCACATAAGTCTTTACTTTAGCTCTAAAGTCTGCCTGTTGCTCTTCTTCTAACTCGTCTCTAAAAACAGCACTAGATTGGTCTAAAATATCGTGTAATTGATCTACCGATACGTTTGCTAATATCTTATTTGAAAAGTCCTCTACTTGCTCACGAGAATACACTTGGTAATTGTCCAAAGCATCTTGTAAATCAAATAACTTATTTGGGTCTGTACCTTCTCCTAAAATGGTGTTTTCAAAATAAGGAGTAAATGCTTTTTCTATATCTTCTGATGAATTGGCAAAGTCTAAAACAAAAGTATCTTGCTTTAACGGGTGACTTCTATTTAAACGAGATAAGGTTTGTACTGCATTAACACCACCTAATTTTTTATCTACATACATTGTATGGAGTAGTGGTTGGTCAAATCCTGTTTGGAATTTGTTTGCAACTAATAAAAACTTGTATTCGTCTTTTTCAAACTCTTCAGGAATATTTCCACTAGGAAAACCGTTTAGACTAGCTTCTGTTTCTCCATCAATTTCTCCTGAAAAACCTACAACTGCTTTATACGGACTATTGATAGATTTTAAATATTCATCAAAAGCGTGTTTGTATTGAACGGCTTTAGCTCGGCTACTTGTAACCATCATAGCTTTTGCTTTACCACCCATTTTTTTCTTTTTTACCACATTGTCCATAAAGTGTTCTATCATTAAAACAGATTTCTTTTTTATGGCGTGGTCGTGACCTTCTACATAGGCTTTTAATTTCTTTTGAGCCTTCTTCTTATCGTATTCTGGGTCTTCTTCTACTTTTTTAAGTAAGGCATAAAAGCTTTGGTATGTAGTGTAATTCTGCAATACATCTTTTATAAAACCTTCTTCTATGGCTTGTTTCATAGAATACAAATGAAACGCTGCATATTTAGTTTTACCATCTTGTTCAAAGGCTTCTCCAAATAACTCTAAGGTTTTGTTTTTTGGTGTAGCTGTAAAAGCAAAGTAACTGGCATTAGGTAATAGTTTACGAGCTTTTACCATTGCTCTAATAAAGTCTTCACCTGTTACTTCATCACTTTCTGTTTCGTCATAGTCTTCTAAATCACTTTGAAGTTGTTCTTCTCCAGTTACTTTAGCCAATGTTTCGTTTAGTTTACGAGCCATTTGACCACTTAAACTACTGTGTGCTTCATCTATGATGATTCCAAAATTATTCCCTGGTAAATCTCCAATATCTTCAACGATATGTGGGAATTTTTGAATGGTAGTAATAATGATTTTTTTACCTTCTTCTAAAGCAGTTTTTAATTGCTTACTGCCTTCTGTAATGCCTTCTACAACACCTTTTACTTGTTGGTATTGTTTTATGTTTTCTCGTATTTGTTTGTCTAATACTCTACGGTCTGTAACAACAATAACGGTATCAAAAATAGTTTTAGAACCTGCCTTGTCGTGTAAACCCACTAATTGATGTGCTAACCAAGAGATAGAATTACTTTTACCAGAACCTGCTGAATGCTGGATTAAATATTTTTGACCTGCTCCTTTTTCTTGTGCATCTTTTAAGAGCTTAGAGACGGCAGTTAATTGATGAAAACGTGGAAAAATTAGTTTTTTACTTTTCTTTATTTTCTTCTTGCCCTTTGCGTCTTTGTATTCTTTTTCTTCTGTAATTAATTTGGCATAATTCTGAAGAATATTGGTAAGTGTTTCTTTAGTTAAGATTTCTTTCCACAGGTAATCTGTTTTTATGCCACCATTAGGTTCATTACCCGCTCCGTTTTTGTTTCCTTTATTGAACGGTAAAAAATAAGAGCTGTCACCTTTTAGTTCTGTACACATCCATACTTCTTCTGTGTCTACTGCAAAGTTCACCACCATTCGTCCTAAACGAAACAATTCCTCATTAGGATCACGATCTGTTTTGTATTGCTTTATGGCGTGTTTTACATTTTGCTTGGTGAGTTCGTTTTTAAGTTCAAAACTGATGACTGGCAAACCATTAATAAAACTAACTACATCTAAAGAGTTTTTGTTTTTAGTTGAATAATATACCTGACGCATTACAGAAAACAAGTTACTTTGATACAACTCATTTGCACTTTGGTTGTACGCAGAAACAGGTTTATCATAAAACAAACGAATTTTAGTATCTGTAAAACCATCAGTAACCCCTTTACGCAAGACTTCAATAATACCTTTTAGTTTTATTTGGTCGTTGATACGTTTTAGTATTTTTTGCTGGTACAGGTCTTTGTGGTAGCGTTTTAGTTTTTCTACTGCTTTAGGTTGGGTAGCTTCTAAAAATTGAAACAAGAGTTCACTATCTACACAATTTACATTGTCGTAATCTTGTGATGTACGCAAAACATAATCATTAGTATTTACCAAATGGTCTACAATGTGCTTTTCAAAGCCGTTTTCTTTCGTATTAGTGGTTTTACTCATTGTTAATCTGCTTTATTATAATTTGACGCTTCTTCTGCTACCATCTCCAAAGGTTCTTCTGTGTTTGGTACTTTAAAATCTCTTACATCTATTTTACCTGTAACTGCTTCTGCAATTAATGCGGTTTTGTATTCTTCAACTAAAGTGATTTCCTTTTCTATGGTGGAAATGGTTTTTACGATTCTTTTACATTCGTTTTCTATATAGTTGACGATTAGTTTTTGTTCTTCAATGGATGGAATTGTTGTGTATATTGTTTTTAAATCATTAATGTTGAATCTATAAACTTTTACACCTGTTGCATACTTTTGAAGTTCTTTTGTAAATATTTTTGAAGAATAATATAAATACTTTTCATACACAATTTTGCTATATGGTTTTAATATTAATTGTTCTCCACCTAATAAGCCCAAATCATTTCTATTGTAAAAAACAGCATGCCCTAAATCTTCAATAGTTTCAGAAGTTGAAACTATTATTACATTACCATAACTTACAATTTGACTTTCCTTATAAAATTCCTCATTAACATAAAATTCAAATTCTTCATTAACTTCATCAACTTTATAAGTCTTTCCATACTGCAAAGCAACATATTTACCATTGTTTAGTAGTTCATCTTTTTTAAAACTTGAATTTCCTCTAACAAAACTACATACTCCAGTAAGTTTAGTAAACTCCCAATGCTCAGGAATATCACCTAGCCATTCAATACCAGAAGGTTTTAGTTTGGCATTAGGGTTAATACCTTTGGTAACCGCTTTGTTTATGATTGCTGCTTTTTGCTCTGTAAGGAGTTCTATTAGCTGTTTTTTCTTAGTAATAAAACGGTCTATTTTTTCTAGTTTGTAATCTAGGAAATTGGCAATAGCGGTTTGTTCAGATAAAGGAGGAAGAGCAATTTTTAAAGCACCAAATTGATCTCTGGTTAACGTAGTTCTTATTCCTGTGCCTTGTGAAAACAAATAGTTATTATAATCTTGAAGTAAATAGTAATAATAGTAATATCTACTACTTACATTAGCTCTAGGTTTAATGTTTGTATATGCAGAAGTTATAATTCCTGTCTTGTTAGAATGACCTACAATCCTTGGAGTAACATCCATATCAAACAAACATAGAACAATTGAATCAGGTTCAATTATTTGATAAGTTCCCATATCTGAATGGTGTTTACCCATTCTACTTTCCATATCTCTAAAAATCACTCCTTTCACAGAAAGCGATAGTACCTTATAGTTTGGAAAGTCTTCGCCAACAACTAATTTTGGAAACTCAAAACATCTTTTTGTGTCTAACTCCTTCCAATGCTCTGGAATTTCTTTAAGCCAAGAAATATCAGTTCTTTTATAGTTTGAATATTTCTTCATTAGTCAATGATTTCTTTTAACAGTCCTTCAGTTTCATTCTCTAAGGAAAGAATATCTTTTGCAATATTATCCAATGGTCTTAATGACTGATATTCATAAAAATATTTACTAAAAGGAACTTCATAACCAACTTTAATTTTCTTTTTATCGTACCAAGCATCTTCAGCAAAGGGTAAGACTTCACGAGCAAAATAGTCGTCAATATTCTCAGTCATTGGAACATTTTCAGAATCCTTTAAATTCTTGTCTGATTTTGGATTTCCTTTTTTATCGGTAACAATAGTTCCGTTTTCGTCTTTTTCAGGTCTATGAGTCGTTATTTGATAAAAGCCAAAATCTTCATTGTTAAATATTTTAGAATATTCATTTTCTTCAAAATCGAAATACAAATTCTGAACATCTAAAATGTGTTCAGAGTCTAGTTCGTTTCTTTTGCTTCCTAAAGGTTTTCTTCTCTTCTTGTAAAATGCTTTTGAAGAAGCGTTTATCAACTGTACTTTCCCTTTACGTTCTTCACTTTTATTGTTACTTAAAAACCAAACATAAGTAGCAATACCTGTGTTATAAAACATATCATTTGGTAGTTGTATAATACATTCTAGCAAATCGTTTTCTAAAATGTATTGGCGTATACCGCTTTCACCACTACCTGCATCACCTGTAAATAATGCAGACCCATTATGTACAGAAGAAATACGGCTACCACCATCTTTGGGGTCTTTCATTTTAGACAACATATGTAGCATAAACATTAACTGTCCGTCATTGCTACGAGAAGTCAAACATTGTTTTTCTAGTTCTCCTTTAAAATTTTTAATCTCTAGGTTAAAACGAGTGTCGTTTATTTCTATTTTTTTTGCTGTACCTACGTTTAGTTCTTTTTGGTCTTCTTTCCAACTTGTACCATACGGTGGGTTGGTAAGCATAAAGTTAAACTTAAGGTTAGGGTCAAAACCATATTTACTTAGCGTAGAGCCAAATTGTATTTTGTCTGGATCTTCACCTTTTAGTAACATATCCGATTTACAAACCGCATACATTTCGCCTGTGTTTTCTTGTCCGTATAAATGGAAACTAGCTTTCGATTTTATTTCCCCATCAGGGTTGGTGGCAAACTTTTTAGATTGTGTAAGCATTGCTCCAGAACCTGCACAAGGGTCGTATACTAAATAAGTTCCTTTTTGTATTTTGTCTTTTACAGGCAAATAAACCAAGTGCGTCATTAATTCAATAATTTCTCTAGGGGTAAAGTGACGTCCTGCGGCTGCATTGGTTTTTTCATTAAACCTACGAATCAAGTCTTCAAACATATAACCCATTGCCATTGGCGAAATTTTCTCTGGGCGAAGTTCTACTTTAGGGCTACAGAATTTTTCAAGTAAAGAAAAGGTAATCCCTGTAGTTTCAAAGGTTTCTAATTGGTTCCGAAACTTAAATTTTTGAATGATGTCTTGTACATTTTCAGAAAATCCGTTTAAGTAATCTAAAAAGTTTGCATCAATATTTTTAGGGTCGTCCAACAACTTTTTCATTGTATATGGAGACGTATTGTAAAATTCTAATCCTGATCCGTGATCCTTACTAGTTAGTAGTCCAGAAAGGTTATCCATTTTACTTTTAAACTCGTTGTACGTTTTTAGTACTTGGTCTTTGGTTGGTTCTAGAGCCAAATCCAAACGTCTTAAAACCGTCATTGGTAGGATAACGTCTTGGTATTGGTTTTCTAGGTATTTATTTATCAATACATCATCTGCTACGGTCCAGATAAAATTGATAATAGGTTGTAAACTTTGTGTATCTAAATTCATTTTTTGTCTTTCGCTTCTACTAATAGTTCTTTGGCTTCAATGCCTAATATTTCTGCAATTCTGTATAAGTCCTCAATGCTTGGTTGTCTTCTGTTCTGGGCGTATGAGTTTACCATATTGTAACTTTTACCCAGTTGTTCAGCCAACCACTTTTGTTTAATTCCCTTGTTTTCTAAAACCTCTTTTATTCGGTTCATTTTTGAATTGTTTTATTCAGCCCTCAAAATAGGAATTATATTTCAATATCTCATTAAATGAGTATTAAAATAATCATTCAGTTTGGGTGGTGCTGAGGCACGAAGCGACAAATGTGCTTGAACGTGCGGTGGCTTTTCTTTTTTCCAATGGCATACAACGGGAGTTTGCGCACAAACTCTGATTATTATTGTAAAAGTAGCTATTATTTCTTTTTTAGCTTGTTCTAAGGGTGCTTAATTATTAGTGGATTTACAACGAGGAAGTTACTTTTAAATAAATAGGGTCTTGTAAAGTCTAAAAATAGCTTGTATAGGTGCAAAATATGTCGGTCAAGCGCTTTTAGCTTGTTTTTTAGATCGTTTGGAGTAAAAATAGACATAAGTCTTCTAAGGTTGTAAACCATCATCATCAAATTAACTTCTGAAAGTACGTTTTCTTTGCCTTTCATAAGTGTAAAGGTAAATCCCCATTGTCGTTTTAAAGTGCCGAATTGATGTTCGGTTACTTGTTGCCTTAACCTATAATAGTCTGGATTTGAATCTACTCTTTTTTTATTATTCTCAAGGGCTTCTTGGTAAATGGATCGTTCAATAAATCGTCCGTTTTTATTGGTGGTACATTGTGCTCTAAGGTCACAATTTTTACAGGCTTGTCGGTTTTTATAATGTTTTACTTTATGCTTGTTTTTATTGTAAATAGTTCCGTTGGTTTTAAGTAGTTTATTAGCAGGACAGGTATAATAGTCTTGTTGTGGATTGTATTTAAAAATTTGCATATCATACAAGCCGTTGTTTTGAGAAGAATGTGCCTTTGGTGATGAAAATGTTGTAATGTTATTTTTGGTGCAAATATCAATGTGCTTCCCTGTTGTATAACCTTTATCTGTCAAAACATTCATCTGTTTCAATTTTAGTATTTTTTTTGCATCTAAAGCCATTGGAGACAGCGCATGAGTGTCGTTTACTGTTCCCGTATCGTTATTAATAAATAGGTTGTGTTTACTATCACATCCAGCCTGTATACAATAACCTACATTGATGATGTTTCGGTGTAGCACCACACTTCTGGCATCTGGATCGCTTAAACTTATTTGTGTTTGTTCACTATCAATAAGTTGCTTTTCTATGTTTATATAATTAAGTTTTTTATTATGCTGATACTCTATTTTATGTTTGATTTTTTCTTGTTTATCGAGCTCATCTTCTTGTTCTAATTGACTTAGGTATTCATTTATTTTATCATCAATATACTTGATATGCCTGTCAATTTTCTTTTGGTTAAAATTGTTTTTGAGTGCATTCTGAGCTCTAATTTTAAATGAATCTATTGCTATAGTTTGACCATCAATAAGCTCCATGTCTTTAAGCATTAGTACAAAATATCTAAAGGCCTGTTTAAATGCTTTTGAATTATCTTTTCTAAAGTAAGCAATTTTACGAGCTGATGGTTTGAGTCCTTTGATTAGCCAAATCACTTCCATATTAACCTGACAGGCATGTGCTAACTTGCGTGATGATCGTAAATGATTTTTGTAGCCGTACAACAATAGTTTCAATAAGTCTGTTGTGGCATATGGTGGACGTCCCTGACTTGCATGTTCATGCTTAAAACCTAAAGTATCTATTGGTAAACACGCTACAAACAAATCAACTATTCTAGCCCAAGAGTCTTGTTTTACAAATTCATCAAACGATATCATTTGTAATTGATTTCGGTCAAATCCTTGAATAAAATCCATATAAAAATTAGTGTTTAATTACACTATTAAAATACGAATAGTTAATCAAATTTAAAACCTTTATAGTAAGAGTTTTTGCGCAGTCTGACGGTTGGGCTATGGTTAGTGCGGGAATTAAAAGTAATGAATTTCCGATTAAGCACTTAGCCAAAACTTTTTTATTTGTTTTATATTTTCTATTTCAAACCCAAATCAAAAAGATTTGGCGGACTTAGTTAAAAAGCACTACACTTTGGGTTAAGCACCAAAACCCGTATTAATTATAGCCATTGTTGTAGCTAGTTGATTTCAGAACTATTAATATGAATTATAATCGGATTTTCTCCATCACTATTTCGTTTTGAACGTCCACAGAGTCCAATTGTAATATCGTTAGGTGATTTTGATTCTATTTCCGTCGGATTAACATACGTGTACATTCCATATCCGTGTCCTGAAACTATCCAGCCTTCTGTTTGATTTAAAGTAATAACATTAAAATCTCCAGCAGGTCCACCAGCAAATACTGGTCCGAATTTTTCCATAAGTTTTATTGCTTCTCTTTCAATGTTTTCAACTTGGGTGATATCATCGAATATTATATAAGTTCCATTCTTAAACAATACCCAGTCTTTAAATTTAGGATTTATAGCAAGTTTTACATTATCTAATAATGATTTAGGTTCAATTTCCGTTTTCTCTGATACATTTTTAGATTCTGTGTTTTTATTTTTATTACCACAACCAACTAAAAATAGTGAAGTCAGAATAAGTATTGTGAATATTACTTTCATTGCTATGTTTTTTTGGGCTTTAATTAGCTACAACGTTTTGGCTAAGCTGCGTTTTAATGCAGTTTAGGTGTTGTTAGCAATAGTATTACTCAATTTGTTTATTTCCTATATATTTAACTTTATGGTGTTCAATATAATTCAAAATCCCTTGGTTGTTTAATTGAACTTCTGACCAAATGGTATCTGTCTCTATTTCATTACTATCTTCTAAAGGATCTTTATAATTTGATATTTCAGTGCTAGAAAGACCATAATCACTATACCATTCACCATATTTTTTACCAGACCAACCTCCATCACCGCCTTCATAGCCTATAACTCCAATACTAATTATTTCAATTCTATCTTTCCTTGTTGTTGCTGCATACAAGGTTTTACAGCAACTCTCGTCATCATAAGTAAAAGTAAAAAGGTTAAAATTAGGATACTCTTTAAATTCTTGGAAGCAATAAGATTCGGGGTAATCACTGGGCAAATTATCCGGAAATCCAAAATCAATCTTATGAGGTGTTATATACTTTGAAAGAAAGCTTTTAGATATTCTATTCCTTCTTTTAGTTTGGGTATAATTATGTTTTACATTAATTTTTCTTGATAATTTTGATGTTTTTGAGATAATATAATTTACATCTAAAATAGAATCTTTAATCGAAATAGAAGTTTTTCTTTTATTCAATGAGTCAGAATACGATTTTTCATTTAAAACCTTAGATTTTTCAAATTTACTATTTTCATTTTTAAATCCCTTTTTCAACTCTTTTTTACAGGAAAGTACAATTATTACTAAACTTAAAATTATTCTTTTCATATTATTGCTAACGTTTGTGTAATAACAGTGCCGTGAAATGCGGCTGGAACTTAGCGCGCAAAGGCAGGCATTGGTTTTACATGTTGTTATGTATGGATAGCGACACGTATTGCTTGGCGACAAATACACACATAACTTTTATTTTTTTTTAAAGAAGCTTTGTACAAAAGCCGAAGCCTACACTTGTTTTATACAAAACTAACTCAACCAAAGATAAAAAATAGGTTTTATAATTCTGACCTTAATTTTTATCGTTTAATATCAATCCTAAAATCTTTATAAATGCTTACAAAATCACAGTCTTATTCTCATTCATTATAGTAAGCAATTTTTAGTTTTTGTTCTTATCTTTTATCCACCCAAATTGGAATTTATTTGTTTTCAAAACCATTCAGAGCGGTCATACATAACGTTTGTGTAATAACAGTGCCGTAAAATGCGGCTGGAACTTAGCGCGCAAAGGCAGGCATTGGTTTTACATGTTGTTATGTATGGATAGCGACACGTATTGCTTGGCGACAAATACACACATAACTTTTAATTTATTTTTAAAGAAGCTTTGTACAAAAGACGAAGCCTACACTTGGCTTATACAAAACTAACTCAACCAAAGATAAAAAATAGGTTTTATAATTCTGACCTTAATTTTTATCGTTTAATATCAATCCTAAAATCTTTATAAATGCTTACAAAATCACAGTCTTATTCTCATTCATTATAGTAAGCAATTTTTAGTTTTTGTTCTTATCCTCTATCCACCCAAATTGGAATTTATTTGTTTTCAAAACCATTCAGAGCGGTCATACATAACGTTCCGTGTATGGTGTCGTAGCATCCCGGAGGGTGCTATGCACTATAAACATTGTTGGCTTTTAGTGCTTTTCTCTTTTTACATCCGAGTGCAAGTCAGACTTAATTTTATGTTTTTCCATTTTCTTTCAAATTCTGCATAATAATCCAATATGGATATCATTAATCAATTTCTCAACTTAGTTTTCGTTCTTTTAGAACTATTTCCAACACCTTATATTTTTTAGAATTTTTGATAATTAAGTATATGAAGTAAATCGGAAAAATCATTGGAAGAAGAAAAGCGATAAAGTTCTTTTTTGAACCTAAGAACCAAGCCATAAATCCAACCGCAATAATTCCAGTCAAAAAACCAATTATTAATGCATTAGTTACTTTTCTCTTTTTCAGCTTCTTTTTTTCAATTATCAATTCTTCGTTCGATAATTCAGAAAGTGTTTTCCTATCCATTCAAATTAGTTTTATATTCTGGTTTGGGCATTAAAGCCAACGTCTCGGCTATGGTTAGTACGGGAATTAAAAAGCAATTAATTTCCGATTAAGCACTTAAACCAAAACTTTTTATTTTGTTTTATCTTTTCATTTTAAAGCCAAATCAAAAGATTTGGCGGACTTAGTTAAAAGCTCTAAACTTTGGGTTAAGCACCAAAACCCGTATTAATTATAGCCATTGTTAGGCATCTGGCTTTATTTATTTCTCCCAAATTTTCCGAACAAGTTTAATCAAAGGAAATTTAAACTTTTCTTTTTCTACAATTTTAGATTTCTCTTTAACTGGTTCAGGTTGTTCAGTTATATTTTTGTTTTCTTTCTCCGCTTTTTCTCTTTCAGCCATTTCAATTTCCCATAGTTCGTCTTCGTCAGGTGGTTGAACTAAATCAGCACCACCATTATGCGCAAACTGAACATAGTTTTTAGGTGGTTTCGGCAAATGCGCTTCACATTCTTTAGAACATAGATTTGCGAGCATAGGAATAGTGTCAGTTCCAATATGTGCAGTAATCCACATTTGGTTTGTCGTTTCGTCTGTTAGTTTTTTATCGCATACACTACATTTTAGATTATCTCCAAAATGTTTCACAGGATTATGGTCAAGTTTCGGAAATCCCATTCGGTTTTTATAATTTCCATAAAGTGCTCTCGTACTAATTCGGCTGTCTTTTAGTTTTTTACATCTAGAAATCTCGAATGGAAACCAATTCAAATCGTAAGAAGTGTATGGGTCAAAGTATTCGAGTGATTCCATTTCACCAATTTCAGGCGGAATTCTCTTTAAATTACTTCCGTAAAGTCCAACTTTCTTTACTTTTTTAAGTTTAGAAATAGATTCGGGCAGAGTATAAATCTGCGAAAACAATTCATCTCCTATAGCTTCTCTCGGTACAAACTCATCAGTACCATTTTCCGCAACTACATCAATATATTCACACAGTTTTTTCCAAGCAACAGAATTCCTGTCTTGTACATCATTCGGTATTTTAGAAATTCGTTTATTCATTTGAGTGATTTCAGCTTGTGCCTAACTACTTAATATGCACAATTGCGCATATCTACCTTTCAAATATAACCCTATTTCTCAATGTAATCCAAAGGACTTTTAATATTTGTAAGCATATCACTGGCTACATGTGTGTAAATTTCAGTAGTTTTACTTGAATTATGTCCTAAAAGTTTTTGTATATAACGTAAATTGGTTCCGTTTTCTAATAAATGAGTAGCAAAAGAATGTCGTAATGTATGAACCGTTGCTGGCATAGTAATTTTCGCTCTTTTCTTAGCTTTGTTAAATATACTTCGAATACTACTAGCACTATATTTCTTTTGGTTCGGTCCCTCAAAAAGCCATTTTTTTGGCCTGTATACCTTATAATAAACACGTAATTGCTGTAAAACTTTGGGAGATAACAAAGTTATTCGATCCTTTTTCCCTTTTCCATTTCTTACCCAAATACGCATTACATCTGAGTCAATGTCTTTAATTTCCAAATTAATACATTCAGAAATTCTAAGCCCTGCACTGTAAATAAGGGTTAAGATGACTTTATGCTTCAAATTACTCGTTACATTTAATATTTGTAATACCTGATTTGCAGATAAAACACTAGGCAGCTTCTTCGCCCGTTTCGGCCTTTCCAAATCAATATACTCAAAAGGATATTTCAATACATTTTCTAAATAAAACTTAACTGAATTAATACTTTGATTTTGATAAGAAACAGATTTCTGATGCTCTGTTATTAACTCTCTATGATACCTCTTAATATCATCCATATGAATAGCATGAATAGGCGTAGGATACATATTCCGTAAAAAAAGAGTAAACATATGCACATAGCTATTTTGAGTACTTTGACTGTAGTTTTTTCTGATTAATAAATCAGTCAAATCTGCAACTGCTTTTCGGTACTCCTTTTTAATGTGACTATGGTGCTGAAATTTAGATAATCCCATGTGACAAATATTTGTATTTTTGTGTAAATAACCGTTTTATAAACGTTTATATACGTTTATAAACGTTTTTAAACGCTTATTTATGAAAAAGAAAAATTGCTTAGCCTGTGAACAAGAGTTAATAGGTAGAACGGACAAAAAATATTGTGATGCTCAATGTAGAAATCTATATCATAATAGAAATAGAGGGCAATATGAATTCATCATACGAGAAATGAATAAACAACTTCGTAAAAACAGAGCTATACTGGCCTATTTCTGTCCAAGCGGTAAAGCTACCATACGTAGAGAAGTAGCCGAAGAATTAGGCTTTCTACCAGCTACCTTTACACATATTTTCAGTTTTAATAAAGGACGCTATTATTTTTGTTATGATTACGGGTTTTTACCCTTTGTTGACCAAAAAGGAATAGAAAAATTAATAATTGTTCAAAAACAAGAATACATGAAAACTAGTAATTTTAATCCTTGGCGGTATCGACATTGAGAATAATTCTATACTTATACCTGTTATTGTTTGATTTACTGTAAAATAAAATGAGTGTTCTTTTCTTTATATAAAATAAAAAAATCAATAACAGCAGTAGCTATGATTTCCTTTTATATTGAGATAGAAAGGAAAAAAGAACGTTTTATTGCGGTACATTCAAATGGTAAATAATACTAATAGTATTAATGGTAAATGTAACTTACAGGGCTTTAATATTTAATTACTCTAAAAAAATCGTCCAAAGTTAAAATAATCATATAAACCCAAATAGAACTGAAAAAAAGTTGTTTTTACCACTTCTATTTCAAGTTATAACAGACTACCATACTGGTGAGGTTTTTATACTGTTTTGAAATTTGGTAAGCCAGTTTCAATAACATACTTTTGTAATACATATTCTAACAAAATTCATTTTTTGAAAAAGCAATCACAAAACTGGAAAGAAAAACTTCATGAAATTATTTATGAAGCAGATACCCCTGAAGGAAAATTGTTCGATATCATTTTATTAATTGCTATTTTATCTTCTGTTGTTTTTGTTATGTTAGAAAGTGTTGTTGATATACAACTAAAATATGGTTCTCTTCTAAACATCGGAGAGTGGATTTTAACCATTCTTTTCTCTATAGAATACATCCTTAGAATTATTTCCATAAACAAGCCATTCAAATATATTTTTAGCTTTTATGGTATAATTGATTTCCTTTCAACCATTCCAAAATATTTATCTATTTTCTTTATCGGAACACATAGTTTGGTTGCGTTAAGAGCCTTACGACTGTTGCGTGTTTTTAGAATATTAAAATTGGCACGTTTTATAGGAGAGTCCAATAATTTTATAAAAGCCTTAAAAGCTAGTAGAACGAAAATCGTCGTTTTTCTGTTTTTTGTTTTTATTCTTTGTATCATACTGGGTACGGTTATGTATTTAATTGAAGGGGGTGAAAATGGTTTTACAAGCATTCCAAGAAGTGTTTACTGGGCCATCGTAACACTTACCACCGTTGGGTATGGAGATATTGCTCCTCAAACACCTTTTGGACAACTTATTGCCAGTGTTATCATGATTTTAGGATATGGGATTATCGCAGTACCTACAGGTATCGTATCTTCGGAAATAGTGAGGGCTCAGGATCTTCATTTAAATACACAGTCTTGCCCGCACTGCTCATGCGAAGGGCATGATGATGACGCTATTTTTTGCAACCATTGTGGAAGTAAACTTCACGATTCATGACAAACAACACACTCATTACTATAGTTGGAGCAACCGCCATCGGAAAAACTGCTTTAAGTATACAACTAGCAGCACATTTTGGCTGTGATATACTTTCTTGTGATTCTAGACAATTTTACAAGGAAATGACCATTGGTACGGCGGTACCCGATGAAAACGAGCTTGCCGCAGCTCCGCATCATTTTATTCAAAATAGAAGTGTTTTTGAAGATTATAATGTTGGGCAGTTTGAAAGGGATGCGCTGCTTACATTGGAAACTCTTTTTCAGAAAAACCCAGTTCAAATCATGGTGGGCGGTAGTGGCTTATATGTGGATGCCGTGATCAAAGGACTCGACTATTTTCCAGATGTTGACCCTAAATACAGAAAAGAGCTTACGCAGCAATTGGAAGAAAAGGGTATTGCTTTTTTGCAAAATCAGTTGCAAGAACTAGATCTTGAAACCTTTAAAACCATTGCCATTGACAACCCTCATCGACTTATACGTGCTTTAGAAATTTGCTTAGCTACTGGTAGTACCTATTCTTCTTTTAAAAATAAACCAAAAACTCCAAGAAATTTTAAAAGTATAAAAATTGGTTTAAGAGCTGACAGAGAAATTATGTACAACCGTATAAATCGTCGTGTAGATATTATGATGGAAAACGGGTTATTAGATGAAGCTAAAGCCCTGTATCCGAACAGCCATCTTAATGCCTTACAAACGGTAGGTTACCGCGAGCTTTTTGACCATTTCGACGGAAATTTCACGAAAGAATTTGCTATTGAAGAAATCAAAAAAAACACCAGAAGGTTTGCCAAACGCCAAGGCACTTGGTTTAGAAAAGACCCTACTATCGAATGGTTTAATTTTGAAAAACCGCATAGCGAAATAATTACGGAAATTCAGGAAATTATGGATCGTTCTTAAATTCACCTCAACAATTGTTCTTCAAATAGTAAACTTGATATTCTTATAAATGACCTCTAAGATTCAAACATATAAAAATAAAATTTAACTCTTTTTAATTGTCTAGCGTACCCACTTTTATATATTTGTGCAAAACAATTTGAGAACATGAAGTCAAAAATTTTACTTTTAACTACACTTTTTTTATCTACTATTAACTTTTCACAAACCAAAATAGGTACCATTAATACTGATTTGATTATTGGAAAAATGCCTCAAACGAAAAATGTTGTGAGCAGAATTGGCAATTATGCAAAACAATTAGATTCTACTTTTCAAGTAAAAACGAAAGGTTACAGTGACAAAATTGAAGCCTATAAAAAGGTAGAAAAAACCTTATCTCAAGAAGATAAGAAGACCCAAATACAAGAAATTACTGCTATGGAGCAAGATATGGGAAAATTTCGCCAAAATGGCTCACGATTAATTCAGTTACGTAGAGATGAATACATGCGTCCATTATATAAAAAACTAAACGAAGTCGTTGAAGAAGTAGCTAAAGCGAATGGTTACACACAGATATTAACCGTTAATGGTAATGAATTTGCGTATATTGACGAACGCTTTGATATCACAAAACAAGTTTTAGCGAAATTAGGAATCAATGAATAACATTTTTATGGATGCTCCGAAACTTTAAGAATTTACAATTACAATATCACGGTTTTTCGAAAACACCTTTTCTTTGGAATGGAAAAGGTGTTTTCGATTTAATTCAATTCGACGTCAAGAATTCAAACATAGCTCCATTTACTGGTGCTATTACAAACAACTTACCCTTAGGCAAACTAGTAGAACGTTTTGTTTCTTTTGAATTACAACAGCACAATTCAATACGTATTGTTGCTGAAAACATTCAAATTCAACAACAACAATTAACATTGGGGGAACTAGATTGTTTGTTAATTCAAAATACTATACCTATACATGTAGAAATTGTATATAAATTTTATTTGTACGATCCTACGGTAGGTTCTTCCGAGCTAGATCATTGGATTGGCCCTAATAGAAAGGATTCATTCGTTCAAAAGCTCACCAAACTAAAAGAAAAACAGCTGCCCCTTCTCTACTCCTCTGAATGCAATGCGTATGTAAAGCAATTGAATCTTAATATTCAAACCATACAACAAAAAGTATATTTTAAGGCACAACTGTTTGTTCCTTTAAACAATAGTTCAGAACAATACCCGCAAATCAATACAGATTGTATTGCAGGATTTTATTGCACTGCTCAGGAGCTACAGGCATTTGCCTATTGTAAGTTTTTTATCCCTACAAAACTTGATTGGCTGATGTTACCACATCCAAACGTAGCTTGGTTGAATTTTTCACTATTCAAAGAAAGAGTTGACACTTTTATGACTCGAAAACAAGCTCCGTTATGCTGGATGAAAAAAGCCAATGGCGAATTAATTAAACTTTTTGTGGTTTGGTGGTAACCTTGTTTTTTCCCAGTCGCTTTCTCGTATTTATAAAATAAACGCCTGTAAGCAATATTACAGAAGCGATGATCGATTGCACGTTTAATTTCTCTTCTAAAAAATACCACCCTAACAATAAGGCTATCACAGGATTTACATAGGCAGAGGTGGCCACTTTTTCAGGTGACACGACTTTTAATAAATAATTAAAAGAAGTAAAGGCAACAATACTACCAAAAATTATGAGCAAAATCATTGATACCTGGGCTTTATACGTCCAGTTCGTTGGTGAACTCCATGTTTCGTTAAACAGTAAGCTAGAGAAACATAAAAGCACGCCAGCAATAAGCATTTGATACCCCGTACTTACAAAAAAGTTTTTCGGTAGGTTTGCTTTTGAAACAAAAACACTCCCATAGCTCCAACTCAGCACGCAAGTAAAAATCATAAAAATCCCCAGTATACTCCCTTCAGATGTTGTGATTTCTCTTTGACTTACCAATAAATACATTCCAAAAACACCTAAACACACACCTATTATTGATTTTCGTTGCATTCGTTTTCCGTCGATCAGTCTCATTAAAAACAATACAAATAAAGGTTGCGTCGAAGCCAATAGTGCTGCAAAACCGCTATCTATAAACTTTAAAGCCCAAACAAAAACACCGTTACCATACACCAAAAAGAGAACTGCCGCTATGGTAGAATTCATTAATTGATTTTTACTGATCGCTAAAGATTTACGCATCGCTTTTGCAATTATCATGATTAAGACTCCCGCAACCGTAAATCGAATGGAAGCTAATAACAAAGGTGGTATTTCAGATACTGCAATTTTATTCCACAAATAGGTAGACCCCCAAATAATATAAATTGAAAAAAAAGCTAGCACAACTAGCAAAGTAGATTTCTTCATATCTCTTGACTTAAGGCGCTAAATGTACAATAAAGTTTTACTTTATGACAATACGAGTTGTAAAAATCATTTCAAACTCGTATGCCAAATCTATGGCATACGAGTTTGATTTTACTGTAAAAGAAAATGGTAAATGGTATCACTTTACTTTATCTAATCTTTTTCATGAGCTACTTGATGGGTTTTAATATAGGCTATATCTCGCGTGTTTTTTTGTACCGATATTGCGGCAAAAAGCCCTAGGGTAAAGGATATTCCGTAAAATCCTTTTTCACTCAGAAGCAACTCAGCATTCCATAAACCCACTACCAAGAGAACGATAGAAACTATCGTAGTAAACCAGCTTAAACTATAATACATTTCAGTAATCTGAATCCCTTCTAACCTATCTCGAACCGACTTTTGAACCGAAATAACCGAGAAGAGAGCAAATAAGAGCACTGTAAAATAATATCCTTTTTCATTCAATAACATATCAGAATTCCAAAGCCCGATACAATATGAACTTATTCCTATTATTAACACCGCCCATGAAGCACCAATAAATGCAGGTGTTGGTTTTTGATCAAAAACTTTATGGCTGTCTTTCTTTTTAATCGTAGATGTTACGTTTTGATCCTCTTTCATTGTTTTTTGATTGTCCATTTTTATTTTGAATTAGACCTCAAAAATGACACATTTCCTGAAAAGCAAAAAAACAACATTTTCAAAAAACTAATGACTTATTATAGTTAAATAGTATATTTACTGCTAATTTTATTGAATTTACCTCATACAAAACTAACGACTTAATGAAAGAAATAATTAATATAATTTTTACTTTTTCTTTAGAAGAGCAACAACGATTCACAGCATACTTGGAAAAAAGGAACAAACGAAAAGATGCTAAAAATATATTATTATTTAAACTTCTCTTACAAGGAGAGCGTTCTACGGAGGTGATATGTCGCACTCTTTATGGGACTGCTAAAAAAGATGCTTATTATGTTCTTAAACAACGATTATACAATTCTCTTATCGATTTTATTGCACATAATAAACTACAAGGAGAAAACTCGGTAGATATGCTCATCGTAAAATACATATTAGCGGCAAGAGATTTTTTAATGCATAAAAATTTTAAGGCTGCCTACAAAATTCTTAATAAAGCAGAAGCTTTAGCCAAGGAACATCAATTATTTACTATTTTAAATGAGATATATCATACTAAAATCGAATATGCATACACTAATACTTCTGTTAATCTTGAAGAAACCATAATAAACTTTAAAGAAAACCAACGAAATCATTATGTAGAGGAAGAGTTAAATATCGTATATGCCAAAATAAGACATGTTTTGAATACCATAAATCGATCGGGTACAAATCTTCTAGATTTCGAAACTATTACCAATACCATTTTTAAAGAGCATGATATTAATATTAATGACTCCATGTCTTTTAAATCGTTATACCAACTCATCGCCATAGTGAGCATTTCTGCTTTTGTAAATAAGGACTATTTAAGTATCGAATCTTTTTTAATTAAAACCTATGAAAAGTTAACAACTAAAAAAGATGCTAACAAGCAACTATATTACCATATTAGCGTACTTTATTTAATCGCAAATACGCTATTCAGAAATAAAAAGTTCACAGAATCTTTGACCTATTTAAATAGTATGCATCATCATATGATGTTGAACAAGAAGAAGTACTATAAAAACTACGAAGCTCAACATTCCTTGCTTTTGGCATTGAACAAAAATTACACCAACCATCAAACTGAAGCGATCGATCTATTAGAAAAACACCTCGACAAGAAACATTCAAACCTTGCTATAACGTTAGATATTCAATTAAGTTTACTCGTGTTTTACTTCCAGAATAATCAACTAAAAATGGCCTTTAGTCTGTTTTCTAAGTTTAACCATTCCGATAATTGGTATATCGAAAAAAACGGTATTGAATGGACCATTAAAAAAGGGTTAATTGAAATATTGTTACACCTAGAGTTGGGCAATATTGATTTGTTCGAATCTCGACTTTTAAGTTTCAAAAGAAAGCACTCTAAATACCTAAAACAAATACAGCAATTTAGGGTGCTTACATATCTAGAATTTGTAGAACTTTATTACAAAACTCCAGCAATAGTTACAACGAGTGCCTTTGTAAAAAAAGTAGAAGGTTCTTTTGAGTTTGTTGGATCCAAACGCGAAGATATTTTTGTAATGAGCTTTTATGCTTGGTTAAAAAGCAAGATGACACAACAACCTATTTTTGCCGTGACTCTTGACTTAATTAAACAGGCACAACGTGAGTTTTAACTTAGGGTAGTAATTTACCACTTCAAATTACCTCTATAAAAAGCCCTTTCTTCTTCATTAGAGAAAAATACCATAATATAAAACTACTCTTACTTTTTATAAAGAAAACATCATCATTTTCTTTTACACCTACTTCAAGTGATCGGTGTTATACTAAAGTTTCTAAATAATGGCTATCGATAGCGTATGTCGTTTTTAAAGCATTAATTTTTTCATTTATCCTACTAGTATCTATTTGTTTAGATGACTTCGCGCCTACCAACATTATATTTTTACGTGTATGCTCATTACTAATAAATTCAAAAACCTTAGTATTATAGTTGTTCTTCTCTAAAATCAGTGCACGAATAGTATCTGTTACCATTTCAAACTGACGCTCTTTAAAAATACCGTATTTTAATAAGGGGCTTTCTTGTTCTTTTCCTTTTACTTGCTGACGAATTTGTTTGTGACAGCACGGAGCACAAATGATTAATTTAGCATTGGATATCAAACCTTTAAAAATAGCATCATCTGTAGCTGTATCGCAAGCATGTAGTGCAATTAAAATATCAATTTTATCATTATCATATTCTTCTATAGGTTGTGCCACAAATTGAAGATTGGTAAATTCACATTTTTTTGCAACATCATTGCAGTAGTTAACTAGGCTTTCTCTCAACTCAATACCCGTAACCGTTACTTCATATTCTTTTTGATGAACTAAATAATCATAAAGTGCAAAGGTCAAATATCCTTTACCAGACCCCATATCTACTATATTTATTTTTTGGGGTAATTTTACGGTTTTAAGCTGCGCTTCAATTATTTCTAAATACTTATTTATTTGACGGTATTTATCAGCCATTTTTGGAATTACATCGTGTTCTTTATCTGTAATTCCTAAGTATTGTAAATACGGGCTTTTCTCAACTCTTTTTACTTTTACTTTATCATGGTTCTCTGGTAGCTTGTTCTTAAAACTTGGTCGGGTAGTTTTATAACTTACTTTTTTCTTTTTAGAAATAAAAGTTTGTAAATCGTTTTCTAAAGTAAACAGTATAGCCGCTCTAAATTTGTTAGATAATAAAAGTTCTAGTTCCTCAAGACACGCCTCAATCGAATAATTTTTTACTTGATCATTGGTGTTATACCTATATAAAAACTGAAAATAGACGTCTCCTTTTAGTTGAATTTGCCTTATGTAGACATTGGGGAATTCGTCACTTTTTCTAATCGGTTTACTGATCGTTAATTTTACAAAAATATTATTGGTGATACTATTTTGAAATTCTGTAAAAAGTGGTTGTAAAGCTTCTTTCATAATGCAAAAATAAAGAATATAACGCGGTATTTCAATGAGATTCTTACATCTGCTTAATTTTGTTTCATTTTTTAATTTTGTTACTTCTATCAGGAGCTCTAGTTTAATTAAATTAGAAATTTTAATTCGGTCATGGTTGTCTAAATAATCTACCAGAAATATATACAGACCATGTTATATCATTAAAAAACGACGACATTTCAAGAAAAAACATCGTCGGTTTTATACACTATGGCAAGTACTAGAAATTTCTAATTCCCAGGCAATAATACCTTATCGATAGCATGAATAACGCCATTTGCTCCTTGGATATCAGTAGCGGTAATATGTACCGATTGGTCACTTGATGTTTTTAACTTCGCACCACTAGCCAAATCTACAGTTACCTTATCACTACTCAACATCGTTATTTCTTGATTGTTTTGTAATTGTTTTGCTTGCACATTAGCCTGATTTACAACATGGTATTTCAATACTGTATCTAATGTGGCTATTGGAATATCTTCCAAACCATTCCATGAAGGATTACTGTCTAAAAGTGCTTGGAATGCATCATTTGTTGGCGCAAAAATCGTATAAGGACCGTCTTCTGACAATATCGATGCAAAATCAGTTGTATGCCTACTGTCAGTAAGAGCGGCAACCAAGATTGAAAAATTATTATTGTTAATTGCTAATGAAACAACATTGGGCGGTAGCATAACTTTATCTATTATATGAACAACTCCATTGCTTGCATCAACATCAACCGCTAAAGGTTTAGCATCTCCATTAAACGCAACTTCTCCTGTTGTAACTATTTGTAATGATAAATTTTCATCATTAGGACCAACAGCTACAGTAGACACATAGGCATCAGAAAGATCGTACGATTTCACCTCCGATGCAAGCACATGAAACTTAAGAACATTGGTCAATACATCTAATGGAATATCATCCAGTGTGTCCCAACTACTGTTCGAATCTAGTAAAGCTTGAAAAGCGTCGTTTGTTGGAGCAAAGACCGTGTAAGGTCCACTTGTTGTTAATACATCAACCAGTCCTGCCTTTTGAACAGCCGCAACTAAGGTGCTTAAACTTGGTGTTGCTGAAGCCAAATCTACAATATTCTTTGGTGCATCAATATTTGAGTCATTATTGTCATCATTACAAGAAGTGAATGACACGAACATAAAAGTAATTCCTAAAATAAATAGTTTTTTAAGGTTTTTAGTACACATTTTTTATTGAATTAAGTTAGTTCCTACTTCTTATTTATAGTCTATATTCGGTATGTTCAGACTTTTGTTTAACTTTTTTAATAATACATTAAACAAAATAAAATTGTTTAAAAAAATAACGTTTATCGATTTTATCTTCAAAACGTTATCCAAATATACAATTTTTGTTTAACAAAATAAATAAAATATTAAACAAAATTATTTTCTTGTTTCAAGAACGCTTTCGACATCTTGAAAAGAGAAGCCTTTAGCCTTTAATAAAATTAAATAATGGTATAGCAAATCTGCTGCCTCATCCTTAAACAACTTCTCATTATCATCTTTCGCTTCAATCACTAATTCTACCGCTTCTTCCCCAACTTTTTGAGCTACTTTATTTATCCCTCTCTTAAACAGTGTATTGGTATAGGAATCTTCTACATTATTATCAATCCTCTCGTTGATCGTTTTTTCTAATTCATATATATACCCTTTGGAGGTTTCTTTCCCGAAACAAGACGTAGTTCCTTGATGACAAGTTGGTCCTTTAGGCACAACTTTTATCAATAGTGTGTCATTATCACAATCTAATTGTATCTCTTTGACCATTAAAAAATTACCTGATACTTCACCTTTGGTCCATAACCTATTTTTACTTCTACTAAAAAAGGTTACTATATTTTCTTGCTGTGTTTTTAAAAACGCTTCTTCATTCATATACCCTAACATTAATACTTGAAGTGTGGCATTATTCTGAATTATTACAGGCACTAAGCCTTTTCCTTTTGTAAAGTCTATATTCATCTCACTGATATATTTTGTTCTTGTAAATACTTTTTTAATTGTGGCACTGGAATTTCTCCAAAATGAAAAATGCTAGCTGCGAGCCCTGCACTCGCCTCTGTTTTGGAAAACATCTCTTTAAAATGTTCTTCCTTTCCTGCTCCTCCAGAGGCAATTACTGGTATGTTTACGGCTTTACTTACTTGTGCTGTGATATCAATTGCAAAGCCTGCTTTTGTTCCATCATTGTTCATAGAAGTAAGTAATATCTCTCCTGCTCCTAACGCTGTTACCCTTTTTGCCCATGTTACGGTTTCAAGGTTGGTTTGATAGGTACCTCCTTTTGTAAAAACTTTCCATACCTCATCTACCTTTTTAGTATCTATGGCTACCACTACAAACTGACTTCCAAACCGTTGCTTTAAATCAACTATAAGCTCTGGATTTTTTACTGCGGATGAATTGATACTTACTTTATCTGCTCCGGCATTTATTAAAACCAAGGCATCTTCAACAGTACTAATCCCTCCTCCTACAGTAAACGGAATATTTATTTCTTTTGCTATACGCTCTACAAGTTTTACTAATGTTTTTCGGTTTTCGAGTGTTGCTGTAATATCTAAAAACACAAGTTCATCGGCTCCTTGCTGCACATATCTTTTTGCCAATTCTATAGGGTCGCCAGCATCTATAATATCAACAAAATTTACCCCTTTAACTGTTCTTCCATTTTGAATATCTAAACAAGGTATTATTCTTTTTTTTAACATAATTCCTGCAACTCTTTTAATGTTATATATCTTTCATAAATGGCTTTTCCCAATATTGCTGCTTCACAACCTATCTCTTTCAACTTTATAAGATCTTCAATGCTTGAAACTCCTCCACTAGCTATAAGGTTAACAGCACTTTCTTTTAAAATTTCCTGGTACAAACCTATCGAAGGTCCTTGCAACATGCCGTCTTTGGTTATATCCGTACAAATTGTATTTAGTACTCCCTTGTTTTCATATTCTTTTATAAAGTCTATTACATCTACTTCCGATGTTTCTAACCAACCATGAGTGGCTATTTTTCTATTTTTGCAATCTGCTCCTAAAATTATTTTATCACTTCCGTGTTTCGTCAACCACCTTATAAAGGTATTCGGATCTGTAACAGCAATACTTCCACCTGTAATTTGATGGGCACCGCTTTCAAAAGCTATTCGTAAGTCTTCATCTGATTTTAATCCTCCTCCAAGATCTATTTTTAGATTGGTTTTTGTAGCAATTTGTTCTACGATCTTGTAGTTTACTATATGCTTCGATTTTGCACCGTCTAAATCTACTAAATGTAAATATTGAATTCCATTATCTTCGAATTCCTTCGCTACCTCAACTGGATTCTCATTGTATATTTTTTGGGTTGTGTAATCTCCTTTTGTCAGGCGTACGCACTTCCCTCCAATAATATCTATCGCTGGTATTATTCTCATTTGTTTTGTTTTTAGAGTTCTAAAAAATTCTTTAGTAACTGGGCTCCTACACTGGCCGATTTTTCTGGATGAAATTGCATTGCATAAAAATTGTTTTTTTGCATTACCGAACTAAATGGTTGGATATAATTGCAAGTAGCTATGGTATATGTACAAATTTCTGCATAGTATCCGTGTACATAATACACATCATCTGACAGGTTTATATTACACATAAGTTGAGCCGGTTTTATCTCGGAGAAACTATTCCATCCCATGTGTGGTACTTTTGCTAATGGAGGGAACTTCTTGGTTAGTGTATCAAAGATTCCTAAACATGGGACACCACCTTCTTCAGAAGATTTGCACATTAGCTGCAACCCTAAACAAATCCCTAACATCGGCTGCACAAGTGAGCATATAAGCGTGTCTAAGTTTCTTTCTTTTAAATAAGCCATTGCAGAGCTTGCTTCACCTACGCCAGGAAAAATAACCTTTTCAGCTCGTTTTATTTCATCAGGGCAATCCGTTAATACACTATCATACCCTAAGCGCGTAATGGCATTTTGCACAGATCTTATATTCCCTGCGTTGTATTTTATTATTGCGATCATTCTATCAATTATGAATTTATTTCTTTTTTATTCATTACGATTCGTACTCAATTATACTGATTCTTAGGTGAAATTACTCAGTCATTTCCTTGCAGTCATGCTTCTGTTTTAGACCGATTGGAATTTGAAGTTACCTATTAATTTCTATTCACTTATTAAAAGGTTTAAAATAACCACCGGCATGATAGCATCAAAATAATAGATGAAATTCAGCGGACAATGCATCTATCACCTATAGATCGGCATTTATCATAAACAATTATGGTCGGTAAATTAACCTACGAAATGGTATTACAGCGTTCCTTTAGTCGATGGTAAAATCATTTTATCTACATCTCTTTTAACAGCTGCTTTTATCGCTTTAGCGAATGCTTTAAAAATAGCCTCTATTTTATGATGTTCGTTGATTCCTTCTGCTTTAATATTAAGATTACATTTAGCTCCGTCTGTAAAAGATTTAAAAAAATGAAAAAACATTTCAGTAGGCATTTTACCTATCATTTCTCTTTTAAATTCAGCGTCCCACACCAACCAGTTTCTTCCACCAAAGTCAATAGCTACCTGTGCTAAACAATCGTCCATTGGTAAACAAAACCCGTAACGTTCTAGTCCCAATTTATCTCCTAAAGCTTTACGAAATGCTTCTCCTAAGGCAATAGCAGTATCTTCTATTGTATGGTGCTCATCAACCTGTAAATCTCCCGCTACTTTAATATCTAAATTCATTTGGCCATGACGTGCTATTTGATCTAACATATGATCAAAAAACGCAATTCCTGTATCAATACTGCTTTTACCTACCCCATCTATATTTAACCCTATCTTTATTTTTGTTTCATGGGTGTTTCGAACAACTTTAGCGGTTCTTTCTTTTAATTTTAAAAATTCATAAATCGCATTCCAATCATTGCTTTCAAGACTAATAAATTCGTTCAGTTCAGTTCTTTTAACAGTGACCTCGTCTGTTCCTAAATAAGTTTTATCGTTTATGTAAATTGCTTTCGCTCCAAGATTTTTTGCCAACTCTACATCGGTTAAACGGTCTCCTATGACAAAAGAATTTTCTAAATCATATTCTTCCGAAAAAAACTTAGTTAACAAACCTGTGTTCGGTTTTCTTGTAGGTTGCTTGTCTTTAGCAAAAGTTCTATCAATTATTTCTTCCGAAAAAATAATGCCTTCATTTTTCAACGTATTCATGATAAAATGATGAACCGGCCAAAAGGTTTCTTCTGGATAAGACTCCGTTCCTAATCCATCCTGATTGGTTACTAAAATCAATTCAAAATCTAATTGATTGGCTATTTTAGACAAACCTTGAAAAACTTTAGGGTAAAATTGTAATTTCTCAAATGAATCAGTTTGTTCATCAGAAGGTTCTTTAATTAAGGTTCCGTCTCTGTCTATAAATAATACCTTTTGTTTCATTTTTTATTTTTTTTCTATCATTGTGTCGCATTTTAATGTGCGAAACGCTTTAATTAATTGTTGGTTTTCTTGAGTACTTCCTATGGTAATTCGTATACAGTTATTGACTAACTTATTTCTGTTTCTGGTTATAATCTTCATGGCTACCAACTCATTATATATCCTATCGGCATTGTTTACTTGAATCAAAATAAAGTTTGCTTCTGTTGGATATATTTTTTGGATACTCTCTATAGTTTGTAGCTGTGCTATCAGATTATTTTTTTCACATAGAATCCTATGCTTGTGCATCTCAAACTCTTGTAAGTTGTTGAGTGATAGTAATACTGCTTCCTGATTTAGTGTACTTATATTATACGGAGGTTTTACCCTGTTATACAGCTCTATAATTGCAGTATTTGCATAAGCCACGCCAACTCTGACCCCTGCCAACCCCCAAGCTTTGCTAAAGGTTTGACTCACTATAAGGTTTTCATATTTATTAACTTTTGAGCTATAAGATGCTCGAGTGCTAAAATCAATATATGCTTCATCAATAATTACAATGCCTTTAAAGTTTTGAAGAAGGTATTGAATAGTATCATCATTAAAACAATTCCCTGTTGGGTTATTAGGCGAACAAATAAATATAAGTTTCAGACGCTCATCATTGATGTATCTATCGACCTCCTTTACGTCGATTTGAAACTCAGTTGTTAGTGGTAATTCTATGAGCTCAACATCATTAATACTCGCCGAAACATTATACATTCCGTAAGAGGGCACAAACGTCAGTGCTTTATCTTGTCTAGGTTCACAAAAAATACGGAAAGCTAAATCTATAACCTCATCACTTCCATTTCCAATAAAAATTTGCTCTTTCTGTACATTTTTGATAATTGACAAGCGTTTTTTAACCTCTTGCTGCTGTGGATCTGGATACCGATTTAAGGTGCCAAACGGATTTTCATTTGCATCTAAATACACCTCGGCAACTCCTTTAAATTCATCTCTAGCGGATGTATACGGTTGAAGTTTTTGGATATTGGAACGAATTATCTTTTTTAAACTAAACATTGGTAATTTCTTTTAATCTAACGGTTACAGCATTTTTATGAGCTGCTAAACCTTCGGTCTGTGCCATGAGTTGAATAGCCTTACCTATATTATTAATACCTTCTTTGGTAACTTCTTGAAAAGTGATTTTTTTCACAAAGCTATCGAGTGATACACCACTATAATTCTTCGCATATCCATTTGTTGGTAGTGTATGATTGGTTCCACTTGCATAATCTCCCGCACTTTCACAACTATAATTCCCAAGAAATACAGAGCCTGCATTTCTAATTTGGTCCGTGTATTCCTCCGCTCTTTCGGAAGCTATAATTAAGTGTTCAGGAGCATATTCGTTACTAAAAGCAATACATTCTTCCTTTGATCTTACGATCACTGCAAAGCTATTTTGTAAAGCTTTTTGTGCGATTTCTTTTCTAGGTAACTTGGTCAATTGCTGCTCAACTTCAGTAATAATATCCAGTGCTCTATTCTCGTCTGTTACTACCAATACCGTTTGACTATCTGGTCCATGTTCTGCCTGTGATAATAAATCAGAAGCTACAAATTCAGCATTTGATGTTTCATCGGCGATTACCAATACTTCACTAGGTCCTGCTGGCATATCAATAGCTACACCTCTTTTTTGTACTAGTTCTTTTGCTTTGGTTACATACTGATTCCCTGGACCCACAATTTTATAAACTCTTGGTATTGTTTCTGTTCCATAGGCCATAGCAGCAATAGCCTGCGCTCCTCCTATCTTAAAAATCTTGGTAACTCCAACTATACTTGCTGTATACAGTATTGCTGGGTTTATTTTACCATCGCTATCAGGAGGTGTACATAAAATTATCTCTTTGCATCCTGCTATTCTAGCTGGAATACCTAGCATTAAAATGGTTGAAAATAATGGTGCTGACCCCCCTGGAATATATAACCCTACTTTTTCTATGGCGACACTTTTCCTCCAACAGGTTACACCTTTTGTTGTGACCACTTTTTTTTCTTCTTCTATTTGCGCCTTGTGGAATACTTCAATATTTGATTTTGCCAATTGAATAGCCGCCTTCAAGTCATCACTAATAAAATTGTATGCTTTTTCCACTTCTTTTTTGGTTACCTCGAAAGAACTTATAACAGCCTTATCATATAACTCAGTGTATTTCATTAGCGCCTCATCTCCATTATCTTCAACATTTTGTAAAACGTTCTCTACAGTCTGTTCTAATGTATTTGCGTTCATATTCGCCCGTTTACATAATAAGGGCCAATTTTCAACTCCTGGGTATCGTATAATCTTCATATCTAAGCTATCTATTTAAACGACCATCTTTTCTATTGGACATACTAAAATTCCTTCTGCTCCATTATTCTTTAATTCGTCAATAATTTCCCAAAATTCATTTTTATTCAATACAGAATGAACCGAACTCCAACCTTCTTGTGCCAATGGTAATACAGTAGGGCTTCTCATTCCAGGTAGTACTTCTATTATTTTTTCTAGTTTATCATTTGGCGCATTTAATAACACATATCTAGACTGCCTTCCTTTTAATACCGCTTGAATTCTAAATTGTAACTTGTCAAGAATTATTTTTTGTGCTACTTTAAGTTTTGGAGAAACAGCCAAAACAGCTTCTGATTTTAAGAGTACTTCTACTTCTTTTAAGTTATTTTTAAATAACGTAGATCCGCTTGAAACTATATCGCAAATCCCATCCGCTAAGCCAATGTTGGGTGCTATTTCAACAGAGCCATTAATGATGTGGAGTTGTGCATCTATCTTATTTTTTACTAGGAAGTCTTGAACTGTTGCAGGGTATGATGTGGCTATTTTTTTGTTTTTGAAATACGACACCCCAGAGTATTGTTCTCCTTTAGGGATAGCAAGAGAAACTCTACATTTAGAGAATCCTAGCTTTTCAACAAATTGAATACCCTCACCATTTTCTTCTAATAAATTTTCTCCTATAATAGCTGCATCAACAACACCATCTTTTAAGTATTGAGGAATATCTCCATTTCTTAAATACAATACTTCTATTGGAAAATTACTAGCTGAGGCTTTTAATTGATCTTTACCATTGTCAATGGAAATACCGCAGTCTTTTAAAATTTGTAAGGAATCTTGATTAAGTCTTCCTGATTTTTGAATGGCTATTTTTAATTTACTCATGTTGAAAAATTTTGTTTGAGTAAATCATTTCAACAAGTCAATTTTCAGATATTTGAAAATTAAAAACCCGTTTGATTTACTCAAACGGGATTAAAATATATCTTGTTTTTATTCAATACATCTTCAGCTCGCTTGAGTGCAAGTATGATGATGATGATGTAACTGAATAAAATTCATTTTTTATTTTTTGATTGCAGCAAAGATTATAAATATTTTTCGAATAACACAATTAATTTTTAAACTATTTTTATTTAGGGTTAAATCACTTAAGCTCTCGAGCTACCATTATTTTGAATTTAATCAACTTATTATTAACGTAAATAAACTATATCTTCTTTCAAGCAAAGATATAGAACACCTAAAGGGTACTTAATAGATTATACAAATTATCGTCTTTTTCTAATCCCATTTTTTTCTTAATTCTATACCTTGTTGTTTCGACACTCCTTGGTGAAACATTTATCAATTGCGCTACCTCTTTACTCTTTAGATTAGCAACAATGTAGGTACAGTGTTTTAAATCATTAATCGACAAATTCGGCGCAACTTTTTTCAATTTATCAAAAAACTCAGGTCTTATTTTTTCAAATTGAATTTTAAAATCCTTCCATAATTCATCTTCTGAAATCAATCCATACAATTTCTTATTTAAGGATAATAAATAGCTTGATGAATTCGAATTATTGTCAACATGGTGTTCTATATCATCTATTAGCTTTCTTATGGTATCATTGTAGGTAGAGATTTTTAACACTCTTGAAAACAAAGCCTGCTCATTTAATTTCAATAAATTTTCTATTTCATACTTTTTGTTTACTAAGTCAGTATTTTTCTCTTGTAGGTTTGTTATTAGACTCTTTAGCTCACTATTTAGTATACTTATTTGTCTATTTTTACTTTGATTTCTCTTACTAAATACAACTAAAGTACTTGTAAGGAGGATAAACAATAAAATTGCTATTATACTTAATATCAATAAATTTCTTTGATTTGCAATTACTAGGTTTTTATTTTGATTTAGTTGATCTTCCACATCTAACTCCCTTACAAACAAATCCTTAACCTTTCTTTGATTCTTTATATGTGTTTCCTGCAAATTCTGATTAACTTCTTTATACTTTTCTACTGCTAACCGATACTGTCCGTTTCTTTCGTACAATTTCGCATATGTTTTGTTGATTAAACTACTTGCGTAGCTATGTTTAGAAGCGCTATGTTTTTCTGCCTTTTCTAAATTATCGATTGTTTTATTGTAATATTGTAATTCTAGGCTCCCGTCTGCTAAAAAATAGTACAGATATTTTAATCGACTCTTTTTAATATTAGTTTCTTTTATTAAAGAAATACAAGTATCAGCATATTGTAACGACAATTTCCATTCTTCTCTTTTTCTTGCATTTACTGCTAAATTATAATAGGAATCAATTTGCAATTCTCTCTGTGGGATTTTCTTAAAATTCTCTAGCGCCTTATGGTAGTAATAATCCACCACATCTATTTCTTCATCCATAAAAGAAAAAATAACCCCCTGTGAGTTGAAAATAGTTCCCTTTAAGAGTAGGTCATTTGTTTTGTCAGCTAAATCATATGATTTTAAAAAAAATTCATTTGCTTTATCATACCTGTTGAGCAAAATACTTTTTACCCCTTTTAAATAAAGCATTTTACTTTGAATTGAATCTTCAACAATAAGTTCCTCGTTCAATTTAACGAAGTTAAGTATACTATCAAGTAGTTCCTCATCTTCTGTTTTCTGAAACAGGTAATACTGTTTTGTAATTTGCTCTCTGTAGTTTTCTTTAGTAATCCCCCCTTCTTTTTCTTGTGCGAACAAATTTACTACGCCAAAAAAGAAGACCTTTAAGAAAAGGAAAAATACTTTGTTCATTCTCATTGTTAATTAACATTTTTAATACGTTAAGAATAATATACGCATTTCAATAAAGCGCTATTATTCAATTAATTTGAAAAATTCCAATATAAATTTCAATCAAAAATACTACATCCATTTTAAAACAAATTATTATGCATTTCTCTTAGTTATTAATTGAAAGGATATGCTATAGTTTTAAAATTTTGAATGCCCCTAATTTATTGTCTTTTTTATCAATTTGATAGTAATTAGTATATTACTATGACCTTTCAGTCTTACAACCAATTCGATAAGTATCTATATAAATTGGTTTTATATTCTAGGTGATCTTTTTATGTTGATGTATCGATTTCTAACCTAATCGAAACACCTTTGGTCACCTACTTTTATTTTAGCTATGTTATTTATTTATGATAATTAACTTTAGCTATCAATTAAAAAAACATACTACAATTTACATAAAAACTATTGATCTATTTCACAAAATTACTAATTATTATAAAATAGTCCGTGTAAATATACTTCAAAACTACTACATATGTTTTTTTGCTCAACTAATCTTATATTTTTGTTGTCAGTTAATTGGTTCCCCTTATTAACTGTTATTAGTTACCAAAACAAAGAAATATGTTTTTCCATTATTATTTCAATCAACTATAGTTTTGGTAACTTTTCTTTTTTCTATGAAAAATTTATTTTACTAAAACTTTATAGCTACAGAGTCTTCTTTTATAAAGATGGTGTTTTAGTTTCAAAGTAGTGATGTAACTATTTGTATATTTCTTGTTTGTTCTAATTGAAGTATTTATCTTTTTTGGTAAAAAAAATGTTATTCAGTAACCTTTCTTAAATTTGTTTTTTATATTCTTGGCACATTCTTTGCCTAGAATGCTAACATAATTTCAAAATGGTTCTTATGAAACAAAAAACTATACTACTATACTTGTTATTTATTTGTTCTTTTGGCTTTAGCCAAAAGAAATCAAATTATCAAAATTTTAAGCGTGAAATACATAAAGTAAACCACAGTAAAGATCATACTATTGCTTTGACTAAAGCGCTTTCTTTTTTTAATGAAAATAAAATTTATGTCGATGATTTAATTGACCTTTGTAGTTATTTCCCTAGTGAACATTTGAAATATAAGGTATGCTTAAACGCCTATCCTAGTATTATAGATAAAAGGAGTTTTTTTAAAGTTTACGATGTATTTGATTCATTTGCCTTCGCTATAAGACTATATCATTCCACCCAAGCTCAGGCAACATCACAACAGTTAATTCAGTATCCTGATCATTCTAGGTATACAGGAATCATAAATAGTTCTTGTGAAAAACCAATGGATTCTTTTATGTTTAAAAGGCTGCAAAATTCTGTAAATACAGCAAACAACGACTTTAGTAATTTACAATTCCTAAAAAACGCAGTACGTCGTCATTGTTTATCTACAAAGCAAATTATGTTACTTGCAAAAAAGCTACGACAAGCATCTAATCGTTTTACGTTTTTCACTCATGCTTTTGACTTCGCTTATGATATTGAAAACTATCATTTTACAGAACAATTAATAGGGGGTCGATTATATAAAAAACAGTTGAACGATTTTATTAATGATAAAATTACTAAAATTATCTCACAAAACTCAATGGATGATTGTCACACCCAACCGCTTGAGTTTTCCTATATTATAAAAACAATTGAAGACGAGCGTTTTTCTAAAAAGAAACTAACACTTGCAAAACAGCACATAACCAAAAATTGTTTGAACTTAACCCAAATTACTGCTATTGCAACTAAGTTTTCTTTTGATAATGATAAGTTAAATCTTCTTAAATTCAGCTATGAGCATGTTGACAATAAAAATGAGTTCTATAAGTTAAGAACGCTTTTGACTTTTCTTAAAAACAAACAAGAATTTGATACTTTTCTATTAAATCAAAAATAATACCATTTACCATTTAAATTTACCGTAATAAAACGTCCTTTTCCTCATTCTATTTTACAGTAAATTCAAATAATAACTGGTATTAGAATCAAAAATACAAATAAAAAAACCACCTAAAAAAGGTGGTTTTTTTATTTGTATTTTTTGTGTATTTATTTCACAAAATTAATTTTACGCATACGTAAACTTTCTGGCGTCACTTCTAAGTATTCATCTGCTCTAATATACTCCATACATTCTTCTAACGAAAAATCGACTTTTGGAGTAATTTTAACACCATCATCAGAACCTGAGGCACGAACGTTTGTTAATTTCTTTCCTTTAATTAAGTTTACCGCCATATCATCTGCTTTGGCATTTTCTCCTACAACCTGACCTTTATAAATTTCTTGATTAGGGTCAATAAAGAAACGACCTCTATCTTGTAAACGATCAATTGCATAAGCGGTAGCTTTCCCTGTTTCTGAAGAAACAATAGCTCCTTTTAAATCTTCAGAGAATTCTCCTTTAAAGGGGCCATACTCACTAAATCTATGATTAATTATTGCTTGTCCTGCTGTTGCCGTTAATATTTTGTTACGCAAGCCTATTAATCCTCTTGATGGAATTGTAAACTCTAAATGCTGTAAATCTCCTTTAGGTTCCATCACCAACAAATCTCCTTTTCTCAAAGAAACTAAATTAATAGCTTTAGAAGCCACTTCTTCAGGAACGTCAATAGAAAGTGTTTCGTAAGGTTCACTCTTCACCCCATCTATTTGTTTTAAAATCACCTGAGGACGTCCTACTTGCAATTCATAACCTTCACGACGCATCGTTTCAATCAACACTGATAAATGTAACACTCCTCGTCCAAAAACATTGAATTTATCTTCGCTATCCGTTTCATCTACACGCAATGCCAAGTTTTTCTCTGTTTCTTTGAACAATCTATCACGCAGGTGACGCGAAGTAACGTATTTACCTTCTTTACCAAAAAATGGTGAATTATTAATTGTAAATAACATACTCATTGTAGGCTGATCTACTTCAATTCTAGGCAATGCTTCGGGTGCATCAATGTCTGCAATAGTATCACCTATATCAAAACCTTCAATCCCAGTAATTGCACAAATATCACCACTACGCACTTTTTCTGTTGCTGCCTTACCCATTCCTTCAAAAATGTGTAATTCTTTAACACGTACTTTTTTAGTAGTTCCATCAGCTTTACAAAGCATGTAATCTTTATTTCTTTCTAAATCACCTCTGTATACACGACCAATAGCAATTCTTCCTTTAAAAGAAGAATAGTCTAGTGAGGTAATTTGCATTTGCGGAGTTCCTTCGCGATATGGTGCTTCAGGTATTGTTTCTAAAACAGCATCTAATAAAGCAATAATATCTTCTGTTGGTTTTTTCCAATCAGTGCTCATCCAGCCATTCTTTGCTGATCCATATATCGTGGTAAAATCTAACTGATCTTCGCTAGCTTCTAAAGCAAACATTAAGTCAAATACTTTCTCATGTACTATATCTGGTGTACAATTCTCTTTATCTACTTTGTTCACAACCACAATAGGCGTTAAACCAAGCTCTACCGCTTTTCCTAGCACAAAACGCGTTTGCGGCATCGGCCCTTCAAAAGCATCAACTAATAACAAAACACCATCCGCCATTTTTAATACACGTTCTACTTCACCACCGAAGTCGGCATGCCCAGGAGTATCGATTACATTAATTTTTACTCCTTTATAGTTGACAGATACATTTTTAGATAAAATAGTAATCCCTCTTTCACGCTCTAAATCATTACTATCTAATAATAAATCTGTACGCTCTTTACGCTCATCTAAAATTTTAGCTTGATCTATAATTTTATCAACCAAGGTAGTTTTTCCGTGGTCAACGTGTGCTATAATAGCGATATTTCTAATTGATTGCATTTTGCTACGTTAAATTTGGCGCAAAAGTAGTATATTATTATTTAAAAAATACCTATTTCTAATTACGAATTTAAAAACATCACCAGAAGTTACGTTATTAACACGTAAACAATCATAAAATTATGACTATTTACGTGTTACTAATTATTTGGGATATCATTATCTTCTCGAAATGCACTAGGAAGAATGTCTGGTATTAACTTGATTAACAAAGGCAGTAATAAGGCTCCACCTGGTAACATAAAAACAGTAAACGCCGGGATCGCTTTACAAATATCTAACATTTGCATCTTCACTTTACTTTTCTCTTCATCTGTTAAAGAAGTAGTTAATGATTTTTTTATCAAAAACACTAATTCTTTACTTTCTTGAAGCTCTTTTGCCAAACGTTTTTTGTTTTTGTCTATAGCCTCCTTTATTTCTTCAACTGTACTCATTACAGTTTTCGACGTGCCTTTTCAGTTTTTAAAAGGTTTAGCTCGCGTGAGGTTTGTCCGGCTACAGAAGTGTTTTCTTCTGCTCTACGAATTAAATATGGCATCACATCTCTGACAGGGCCAAAAGGAACGTATTTTGCTACATTGTATCCTTCTTTTGCCAAATTAAGGCTTATATGATCACTCATTCCGTATAATTGCCCAAACCACATTCGTTTATCATCTGCATCAATATTATGTTTTTTGGCTAAGTCCATTAACAAGTATGAACTCTCTTCATTATGTGTTCCTGCAAAAATTGCCATATTTTTATGCTCCATCATATAGGTAACCGCTGCATCATAATTTTTATCCGTTGCCTCTTTATCAACACAAATGGGAGATTTATATCCTTTTTCTTCAGCCCTAGCTCTCTCTTTCTCCATATATGCTCCGCGAACAACTTTCATTCCTATATGATACCCTTTTTGATAGGCTCTTTGGTAAAGGTTTCTCAAATACTCCATTCTATCATGACGGTACATTTGCAAGGTATTAAATACAATAGCCTTGTCTTTATTATAGATTTCCATCAATTCTTCGATCAAATCATCGGCAGCATTTTGCATCCAACTTTCTTCGGCATCAATTAGCAAAGGAACATCTTTTTCAGCAGCCGCTTTACATACAATATGAAAGCGCTCTACTACTCTCTGCCATTCTATCTCTTCTTCTGCTGTTAATTCGCCTCCTTCCGATAGCTTTTGATATAAAGCGAATCTTCCAAATCCTGTAGGCTTAAAAACGGCATACGGAATAGATTGTTTCTCCTCAGCAAAATTAATGGTTTTCAAGGTCATTTCTAAGGCATTATCGAACTGCTCTTCGTCTTCCTTACCTTCTACCGAATAGTCTAAAATACTATGCACATTTCCTTTATCAAACATTTTTTCTATGTTAGGTAAACAGTCATCTTCTGTTACACCTCCACAGAAATGATCAAATACCGTAGATCTTATCAAGCCCTCTACCGGTAAATGTGCTTTTAATGCAAAGTTTGTTACTGCTGTACCTATCCGAACCATTGGCTGGTTCTGTATCATCTTAAATAAAAAATATGCCCTTTCTAACTCTGAGTCCGATTTCAGTTTAAAAGCTGTTTCTGTATTGTCAAATAGTTTCATGAACCAAGTAATCTTATTATTTCATTTGTGAAACAAATATACTTGTCTAGTATGATATTTTTTAATTTTTTCTATTTAATTTGCGCCCTTATAAAATAATGCGAAATGACATCTATTCAGGCAGTAACGTATCCTATTCACTTTCAACAAAAAGCTTACGAAGAATTGGCAAAAATGATAGTTGATAAAAATTATTCATCTATTTTTCTGTTAGTTGATGATAATACGTTAGAATATTGTTATCCTCGTTTTATGCAATTACTTGACACCAACAAACCTTTAGAGGTTGTTCAAATAAACCCAGGTGAAGTTTATAAAAACATAGAAACTTGTGTTGGTATATGGAATGTTATGACTGAATTAGGTGCAGATAGACGAAGTTTGTTAATTACCTTAGGAGGTGGTGTTATTACTGATTTAGGTGGTTTTGTTGCTTCTACTTTTAAAAGAGGTATTGATTTTATCAACGTTCCTACAACCTTGTTAAGTATGGTAGATGCTTCTGTTGGTGGTAAAACTGGAATTGATTTAGGAGTTTTAAAAAATCAAATTGGCGTGTTTGCTAATCCTGAAATGATTGTTGTTGACCCTGAATATTTACACACGGTTACCCCTCGTGAAATTCGTTCTGGTACTGCTGAAATTATTAAATATGGGATGACGCACGATATTCGACTATTCGAACAAATTAACAACAACACTGATTTAGATATTATCGATTTAATCCATCGTTCTATAGAAATCAAAAACGAGGTTGTGCTAAAAGACCCTAAAGAGAAAAACATTCGAAAAGTATTGAACTGGGGGCATACTATTGGACACGGGGTAGAGTCTTATTTTTTAAAAAGTGACCATAAAGAAAACTTAACGCACGGTGAAGCTATCGCGATTGGAATGATTTGCGAAGCCTATATTTCTTCCAAATTTTTAGGTTTTCCAGAAAAAAAAGTAGCTGAAATTAAGCATGCTATGATTGCTATTTATGGTAAAACTCCTATTTTAGAAAGCGAGGTTAACTCTATTATTGATTTCATGAAGCATGATAAGAAAAATGTTGGTAGAGAAATTAATTTTGTTTTATTGAACGATTATGAAGATTTTAAAATCGATTGTAAAGTACCCCATGAGCTTATAAACGATAGTTTACTTTTTTATAATTCATAGCATATAAAAAAACGGGAGAATCTCTCCCGATTTCTAGTTATACCATTTTACCATTTAAATTTACCGTAATAAAACATCCTTTTTCCCTTTCTATTTCAATGTAAAAAGAAATCATAGCTACTGCTACTATTGATTTTTCTTTTTTATATAAAGAAAAAAACATTCATTTTCTTTTACAGTAAATTCAAACAATAACCGGTATTAACAAATTATTTCATTTTTTTCCAGCAACATTTTTCAGATGGAAAAGGGAATAACATTTGTTTTATATATTTCCCTTCTTTTGGATAGTTCAATAATTTAGACGCCATGACTCCAACATTTTCTACCACTCCTTTCCTATTATAATACGTTCCAAAAACTAAATCCCAGAACGGAATACTATTTCCAAAGTTTTTCGCTTCTTCTTTATTTTTACTATGATGAAAATGATGTATTTGCGGTGTTACTATGAAATAGTCTAAAATACCCGTAATGGTTTTCATGTTGGCGTGAGACATATAAGCGATTACTATATGTATGCTATTCACTACAAAAATTATTTCCTTACTAAAACCCAATAATAAAAGAGGTACTAATTTTAAAAACACGTTGATCAATGTATTGATTGGGTGAATCCAATTCGTTTTAAACCAATTTAAACGAGTAGGTATATGGTGTATTGCGTGGACTTTCCATAAAAACAAACTGGTTTTTGAGCTCTCTCTTCCAATATGACTTATTCTATGATAAACATAAGGTAGAAACTCTCCTATAATCGTAGCTAGTACAAAATTCAGACTGAAAGAGAATTGCTCCCAAAAATAATATGGTTCAAAATAAACCTCATGAATGTATAAAACAAATAACAGGGTAAGCGCTTTACCTAAAGCATCAAAAACAACAGTAGATATGAAAAAGTGTTTTAATTCTATAAAATTATTATTTTTTGATGGCATCCACAAAGATTTAAGCGGTATTACCTTTTCAAATATTAAGATATACAATGTCGTAAAAACGAAAATTATATACGTAGCTATTTCATAATTCATCTCTTTATGTATCACTAAATAAAGGATTAATGAAACAATTGTTAATAACAAAGGAACAACAATAACTGGTAAAATTTTATAAGGTCTCATTACTATACTTTATTTTGAAGACGTAATGAGGGTCTAAAAAGATGCAGCTTTATACTACTAATTTTATGTTTTTTATTTCTTCTTGCAATTCAGACGGAAGTACGCAGCTGTTTTTTAGTTGGTAATCAATGATTTTACCTTTTTTATTGCGGGTTATATCAACGCAGCTTACTATTAAGTCTTGAAGTTTTCTTCTAGCTCTTTGTATTCTTGATTTTGTTGCCGGAATTGTTAAGTTCAATTCTTTAGCTATTCTTTTTTGTGATTTTCTTTCTATATCACTCATGTATAACGGAACACCATAATCACCAGGTAAGTAGTTTTTAATCACAAAACCTGACAAATCACAAACACAAGGTCCCTCTTCACTGGCTTCAAAGTCAAATTCACCATAATACATCGGCACCTCTTTTCTATAATAATCTGCTATCAAATTCCTTGTTATTTTGAATAGCCAAGCCTTGTAATTCAAGATGTCAGTTTTATTATTAAGTGCCGTGAATAGCTTAATACTAACTTCTTGTAACACATCTTCTGCATGAGCTACCGTATTTATTCTCGTTTTTATAAAATTAAAAATCTGACTTTGGTAAGTATTCCAAATTGTATTAAAATCCATTTTATATCATACTAATTATCAGCATAACAACTTTTATAAATTGTTTCATACTGCAACAAAATATTTTCTAGTGAAAAAGCTTTGATATGTTCTCTCGCGTTTTGTTTAAACTCATTTAATAGCGTGTCACTCTTTAAAATATGGATGGTATTTTTGGCCATATCATCAATATCACCAACATTACTTAAAAACCCTGTTTTACCATGACTATTCACTTCAGGTAACCCACCGGAATTAGTTGATATCACAGCATTTCCTGCCGCCATGGCTTCTAATGCCGCCAACCCAAAACTCTCCGTTTCAGAGGGCAGTAAAAAAACATCTGAAAAACATAAAATTTTAGCAACATCACCGCTATTACCTAAAAACATAACTTTCTCTTCTAATTGGAGCTTTTTTACTAAATATTCTGCCTTTATACGTTCCGGCCCATCTCCTACCATTAGAAGCTTGCAAGGTAACTCTTTCTGTACTTTATTAAATATCTTAATAACGTCTTCCGTTCGTTTCACTGGTCTGAAATTACTAATATGTGTCAAAATTCTTTCAGATTCATCAGCTAAAGCACCTCTTTTACATTCTTCTTCATCTATAGCGTTGTACTTTTTACCATCAATGAAATTATAGACTACTTTTATCTCTTTATCAATATTGAATAAACGCAAGGTGTCTTCTTTTAAACTATTGGAAACTGTAGTAACTTCATCCGATTTGTTGATACTGAACTCCACAGCAGTTTTATACGTTGGATGACTTCCTACCAACGTGATATCAGTTCCATGTAAGGTGGTAACTACCTTTACTTTAATCCCCTTATCAAGTAACATCTTTTTTGCCATATACGCTGCATAGGCATGGGGTATTGCATAATGCACATGCAACACTTCAAGCTGATACTTCTCCACAATTTCAACCATTTTACTCGACAAGGCAAGTTCGTAAGGTTGGTATTGAAATAGGGGGTATTCTTCTAACCTCACCTCATGAAAGTGTAAACGATGCGAAATAAAATCTAAACGAACTGGCTGGTTATATGTTATAAAATGTACTTCATGCCCATTATCAGCTAGCGCCATTCCAAGTTCAGTTGCTACGACTCCACTACCCCCAAATGTCGGGTAACATACAATGCCTATTTTCATTTTTTGAATTTTATTTTATCTAAGGTTAACGTTGTAAATTTACAGTATTAAAAACGTTTTATTTTAACTGTTTTCACAAAAAAGCGTCATCATGAACAGATTGAAATCATCTATTAATTAGATTATTTCACCCATATTGACAATGACGTTTCGTTTTATAAATAATGACTTCGTTATTTACTCTAATAACTTTCTAATAATCACCAAGAGTTTCAGGATTTTGCGCCAATGCAGATTCTAATTGCTCATCGTTTGGTGCTTTACCATGCCAAGCATGTGTATGCATCATGAAATCAATTCCATTCCCCATCTCTGTGTATAACAATACACAAACTGGTCTTTCTTTTCCTGTACGTCTTTTAGCTTCTGCCATTCCATCTAAAATGGCCTGTAAATTATTTCCTTCTTTTATTTCCAGTACATCCCAACCAAAAGCTTCAAACTTTGCCTTTAAGCTTCCCATGGCTAATACTTCATCCGTGGTACCGTCTATTTGCTTTTCATTTACATCTACTGTAGCAATTAGATTATCAACTTTTTTAGCAGCGGCATACATGGTAGCTTCCCATATTTGACCTTCTTGTAATTCTCCATCACCATGCAAAGAATAAACAATTTTACTGTCTCCGTTCAATTTTTTAGCTTCAGCTGTACCAATGGCTACGCTCATTCCTTGACCTAATGATCCCGAAGCAATACGAATACCAGGTAAATGCTCGTGCGTAGTTGGATGCCCTTGTAAACGTGTATTCAGTTTTCTAAACGTAGCTAACTCTGCAACTGGGTAGAAACCACTGCGAGCTAAAACACTGTAATACACTGGAGATATATGTCCGTTTGATAAAAAGAATACATCTTCATTTTTACCATCCATATTAAAATCAGTAGAATAATCCATGATTTCTTGGTACAAACAAGTAAAAAATTCAGCACACCCTAATGAACCTCCTGGATGACCTGAATTTACAGCGTGAACCATACGAACAATATCTCTGCGAACTTGTTGCGTAAAATCTTGTAGTTTTTGTGTTATTGACATTATTATTTTATTTTATAATGACAAAAGTAATTGTTTAAATAAGAATTGACAATTACTTTTTTTATTTCTAGAAAGAAATCCAAACCATAAGATAAAAAAAAGGGTTCATATGTTCAACAGTTGTCTTTTTCAATTAATTTTCCCTATCTAATAAATTGTTTTGAACCCTTCATATATTTACGTGATTCAAAGTACCTCATTCTTTTTCTTTTTTACAAGCTATTGCAGTCTGTTTTCATGAAAACAGACTGTAAAAAAACACAAAACACTAATAACAAGCACCTTAAATAAAGCAGCTATATCTGTATTATTCCTACAAAATAGGTAGATTTGACCCCCTTAATTATCATTTATGCCGTTATCTATAAAAATGTTTCTTAGTTTTTGCTTGTTACTTGTATGTTGTATGCAAACAAGCGCACAAATGACAACGCAATTTCCGGATTCTTTAATTAAAAAAAAATATCAAGAATTAGGCGATCTGTTTTATGAGAGTAAAGCAGACACAAGAAAGGCTGTTGTATGTGCCAAGGCTTATTTTTTAAAAGCTCAAAAGGAAAATGACACGATGAAAATGATACGCGGAAAGTATTATTTGGCAGATATTAAGGAGCAGGATAATCTTTATCTGAATTTTTGTGATTCATTAATTAAAGTCTATCAACAAAAACCAAACAAAAATTTCCCTACTGCCATTTATTTAAGAAAGTTAAAATTTCATCATGATAGAAGACAAACGAATAAAATGGCAAAAGAGTTAATCAAAGCAGAACGCTCTTTAAAAAAAATCAAGAATGATAGCCTATCAGCTATGAAAAACATGTACTTTGGACTGGCTAAAAATTCTATTGGAAAACCAAAGGAAGCTCTTAGTTTTTATAAAAAAGCTTATGCATATATACATAACAACAACCACTTCACTAATAACTATGAATTTTTATCTCTACCTTTAAATATCGCCAGTATTTACATTAAACTAAATGAATTAGATTCCGCTTATTTCTATAATAAAAAAGCTATTAAACTATATAACACTATAAATGATGAAGTTCGTTTAGGATACACATATTATATAAAAGGTCACATTGAATCAAATCAAAAACATTATGATAAGTCGATTGTTTCATATCAAAAAGCCATTCCTTCTCTGATTAATGATGAAAACTTCAGAATATTAATTTATACTTATGCCAATATCGCTTCCGCCTATGAAAAAACAAATAATTATAACCAAGCCTATATGTACCATATTAAAGCGGACTCTATCTATAATTTAGAAAAAATTAAATCCCCTGGTCTAACAAAAAGCTTTATTTTTTTGATAGATTATTATAAGCAAAAAAATAACTTAGAAAAACAATTGGTCTACACCAATAAACTTTTAGAGTTGAAAGAGCATCATCTATTAGAAACAAACAAAACGCAACAAACATTTACGGATGCATATGACATTCCTAAATTACAGTTGGAAAAGAATACAATTATAAAACAGCTAATACTTGAAAAGCAACAAGCTGCGAGAAATGTGTTTCTTTTTATTTCTGTATTACTTGTTTCCATAATACTAATCGTTTACTTAATACGAAGGAAACGTGTTTATAAAAAACGTTTCTTACATCTTGTTCAACAAAAGAGTTTGGTACGCCATCATTCGGAACCAATAACAGATCTAACTCCGAGAGAGACTACTTCTAATATTTCAGATAAAACAGTTAGGCTTCTTCTTAATTGTCTCATACAATTTGAACAAAAGGAAGAATATTTAGACAACAACCTCAATCTTCAAAATTTGGCTGCCAAATTTAACACCAATGCCAATTATTTATCGAAAGTTATTAATCAGCATAAAAACATGACATTTACAAATTATATCAACAAGCTTAGAATTGAATATACGGTAATTCGTCTAAAAAATGATGCTGTATGGAGAAAATACACCGTAAAAGCGATCGCAAATGAAGTCGGTTATAAAAATACTGAATCTTTTTCTAAAGCTTTTTTGAAATTTGCTGAGTTAAAACCCTCCTATTTTATTAAGGAATTAGAAAAATCAACCATTCTTTAAAACACGAGATACCAATGTACTTTTAAAAATATGAATTGCCCAATAAGAGTTTTGCTATTTATCTTATACCATTTGAAAGTTGGGTATAAAAATCACAATCCTTTTCTAAAGGTTTTTGAAATTCACCGAGTTAAAACTGCCTTATTTTATTGACACGTTAGAAAAGACAAAAGTTGTTACTTTATCATAATACTAAAAATGATCGCTGCCTGACATGGAGCAAAACTTTTCAACCTGCTTTAATACATCAAGTCTTTTGTTTTTTCTTTTTTGCAGCTGGGAATAACACATTGTTGAGAATTAAACGATATCCTGGAGAGGTAGGATGTAAATCTAATTCAGTTTTTGGATCACCCACTCTATGTTGATAATCTTCAGGATCATGGCCTCCATAAAAAGTAAACATTCCTTTTCCTTTGGTTCCATGAATATAACGTGCTTCTCCATTCATTTTACTATCACCCAAAACCATAATTGTTGATTTTATCGTATTTCTATCAAAAGACGTTGTTTGCCCCATAAAGCCTTTTACTAATTGGGTATGATTTTGAGTTAACATGGTAGGTACCTGATCCCATTTTGCGGAAAATTCTTTCAAGGTAAAATAATCGGTTTCTTTATTAATTTTTCGTTTTCGGGTCATATCAATTGAAGAAAACTCATACATTGTTGGGTTTCGAATTAATTCAAAATCTTTAAAAGCAAGCGTTTTGGTATAATCAATTTTAGATTGGTAGCTAGGTTCTGAAGGATCACCATCAAACATACTTTCACAGATGTCAACACCATCAGCAGCTAGTGCAATATCAAAACTATCAGTGGCAGAGCACATCGCAAACATAAATCCACCTCCAATTATATAATCTCTTATTTTCTTGGCTACTGCCCCTTTCTCTATTGATACTTTCTTGTACCCTAGTTTCGTTGCCAATGCTTCTGCATCTTTCTTTTGTTGAATATACCAAGGTGCTGTTCTGTACATTCCGTAAAAACGACCATATTGCCCAGTAAAGTCTTCATGGTGCAGGTGCAACCATTCATACAATAATAACTTATCGTTTAGCACTTCTTTATCATATACCACATCAAACGGAATTTCGGCATAGGTTAGTACCATAGTTACCGCATCATCCCAAGGCATTTTATCTTTCGGAGAGTACACAGCTATTTTCGGTGCTTTCTCAAGTGTTACAGCTTCTTGATTTCTTGATGGGGAAGAAATTTCTTCTAATATCAACTGTGACTTTACATCAGAAATTATTTGATAAGAAACGCCTCTTATTTTACATTCTTTTTCTACTACTTCGTTATTTTCTATCAAAAAAGCACCTCCGTCATAGTTTAATAACCACTTTGCCTTTAAACCATTCTGTAAAGCATAATACACAATACCATAGGCTTTTAAATGATTTTTCTGGTTCTCATGACTCATAGGAACATAAATAAAAGATGCCCAAAGTGAGTTTGAGAAAAACGCCAATACAATTATGTGTAAAATTTTCTTCATTGTTAGAAATTAAAAATACACAATTATACTCATTTAATTGTGTATGTAAACTTTTTTAGCATTTTCTATATTTAAAAAGGCACATCATCTACACCTCCATTATCGGGTGCCCCAAAAGCATCTTCGGGAGAAGCAAAATTACTCGACGATACTTCGTCATTAAAGCCTGTGTTCATACTTGACTGGAACTCGCTGCTAAATCCTTCTTCTAAATCTGAGAATTTAGCTAAATGCCCAGTAAATTTCAATCGAATATTATCCAAACCACCATTACGGTGTTTCGCAACAATAAATTCTCCCTGACCTTCACAAGGTGTATGATCATCATCATCCCATTCGGTCATTCCATAATATTCAGGCCTAAAAATAAACGAAACAATATCGGCATCCTGCTCAATGGCACCAGATTCACGAAGATCCGATAGTAATGGGCGTTTACTTCCACCACGGGTTTCTACCGAACGTGACAACTGCGACAAGGCTATTACCGGTATATTCAATTCTTTTCCTAATGCTTTTAAATTACGAGAAATACTTGAGATTTCTTGTTCACGATTTCCTCCTGCTCCACCAGCCGTCATTAGCTGTAAATAATCAATAATTAATATTTTAACATCGTGTTGAGAAACTAAACGACGTGCTTTTGCACGTAAATCAAAAATAGACAATGCCGGCGTATCATCAATAAAAATAGGTGCGTCAGATAGCTTTTTGACCTTAACATTTAACTGCTCCCATTCATGAGGTTCTAAATTTCCCTTACGTAATTTTTCTGAAGTTAACCCTGTTTCAGAAGATATCATACGTGTAATTAACTGTACCGATGACATCTCTAACGAGAAAACAGCCACCGCATGATTAAAATCGATAGCCATATTCTTTGCCATTGAAATTACAAATGCCGTTTTTCCCATACCAGGACGTGCTGCGATAATAATTAAATCGGAAGGTTGCCAGCCCGAAGTTAAAGCGTCTAACTTGGTAAAACCAGTAGCTAAACCACTCATACCTTCTTTTGTAGAGATTTCTTGTATTTTATTGATTGATTGTTGCACTAAAGAATCTGCCTTCTCTGCTCCTTTTTTAAGGTTCCCTTGTGTTACCTCAAACAATTTCCCTTCCGCATCATCGAGTAAATCAAATACATCTACCGTTTCATCATAGGCATTTTCAATAATTTCAGAAGAAATAGTAATTAAGGTACGTTGTATGTATTTTTCAAGAATGATTCTTGAGTGAAATTCTATATGGGCTGAAGAAGCTACTTTTTGTGTCAATCCGATCAGGTAGAAGTCTCCACCGACAATGTCTAGCTTTGCTTCTTTTTTCAATTGATTTGACACTGATAATAAATCAATAGGTTCTGAGTTCTGAAAAAGTGCGTAAATAGCTGTGTAGATTTCTTGGTGGCGTTTGTCATAAAACGCTTCTGGATGCAAAATATCAATAACGGTATCAATCCCCTTTTTATCAATCATCATTGCTCCTAAAACCGCCTCTTCTAGGTCTAATGCTTGTGGTGGTAACTTCCCTTTTTCTAAATTTATAATACGAGCCTTATCAATTTTTGTCCCTCTTACTGATTGTATTTTTCCCATGACTACAAATGTAGATTTTATGATGATATTTATTGATATCAATCCTAACTTTCTTTTTACACATTTTGGTGAACAAAATTGTTATTAACTTGTTAATAACGTTCCATCTTTCTTATTTTTGGTACTTATGAAGTACTCAAAACCGAATATTATATTAATTATTTTACTGCCTGTTCAATACATTTTTGTACAATTTGTAAGTCAAAACCCAAGGTGGATAGAACAGTATTATAGTGATGGCATTTATCAATATATTTCTAAATTTCTGCGTATTATTTTAGGGTGGATTCCTTTCTCTATAGGAGATATTTTAGGTTTTTTTTTAGTATTCCTATTAATGAAAAGTTTATTTTCATTAATAAAAACTAGATTTAGAAACTTTCTTTCACATGTATTAAAGTTAGGTGCTTTTATATCTGTTATTCACTTTTGTTTTTATACTTTCTGGGGTTTCAATTATTTTAGAGAACCCTTAGCTAAAAATTTAGGATTACAACAGGCTGAATACAGTACAGAACAACTGTATTTGGCTACAAAAAAAATAGCTGATAGTTTGAATACAGTTCATCTTGACATTACAGCTAATGATTCATTAGTCGTCATTGTTCCTTATTCTTCAAGAGAAATATATACGAGAGCTCCTGATGGTTTTAAAGAACTGGCAAAGGTGTACCCTCAATTAAAGTACACCACTTCTTCTATTAAAAGTTCTTTGGTTAGTTTATTACAGTCGTATAATGGTACTTCAGGGTATATTAATCCAATAACTGGTGAGGCACAAATTAACCACCAAATTCCAAAAACAGGATATGCTTCGACTACCTGTCATGAAATGGCTCATCAAATTGGTTGGGCTGCTGAAAACGATGCTAATTTTGTTGGTTTTTTGGCTTGTATTCATAATAAAGATATTTATTTTAAGTATGCTGGTTATCGCATGGCTTTTCAATATTGTATTCATGAATTACAAAAGAGAGACTCTCGTTTGGCTAGAGAGCTTAAAAAAACCGTCCATAAAGGCATTTTTAAGGATTATCGAAATAGTTATTTACATTGGAAACAATTTGAAAACCCCATTGAGCCTTATTTTAAAAAAGGGTATCATTCATATTTAAAAGCAAACAATCAAATCAATGGTATTAATTCTTACAGTTATGTGGTAGATTTGTTGATCGCTTATTTTAACAAATAATACATTTAATCACAATCATTACGAAACACGAATATTCTATAGATTTATGAAAAATATCATTCTCTTTTTTACTCTTTTAGTATTTATCGGCTGTCATTCTTCTTCTGAACTAAAAAAAGATTTTCAATGTTCTGGCGTTTCTCAATACACTGGTTTATCTGACATAGAAGACATTAGAAATCTATTCATTGTATCACTGCCTAAAAACTGGAAAATAAACTTATATTTCGACGATACTCAAACATCAATTTATGCCGCAGACACCACCTTAAATTTAACGAAAGCAACCTTGTTTGATGTTTCTTTAATTCATTCTCCAATTGCTATTGACGCATCGTTTAAACAAAAAATTTCGAACGATAATTCACATATGAAACTACAAGAAATAAGGGTGAAAGATTTTAAACTCAATCAAAATACTTCTTATTACAGTTTAGCTAAGGGTAAAAAAGGAAAATATCCTTACCATATATTGAACGTTTTTACCAAAGTGAATAGCGATAATTTTTTACATATTAAAACAGAAATATATGGCGATTCTTTAGTTGATGAACGGATTTGCAAAGCCGTTAATTTAATAGATAAGGTACGTTTAAAATAGTCTTTTTCGGGTATTAAAATCACTTTTATTGTTTTGCTTCCTTTAGTATAAACTGTTACTATAAAATATTTTACTGTATAGTTCATTTCAAAATTCATTTGGTATTCCTATTTTTGGGCTTTAAATTTAACTTCATGAACAAACAACATATCATAGACAGATTTATAAAATACGTAACTATTGATACTGAAAGTGATCCGAACAACCCTGCTTTTCCCAGTACTGAAAACCAGTGGGATCTTGCTAGAATTCTTGAGAAAGAGTTAAAAGAGATAGGGATGACCGATGTTACATTGGATGAAAATTGTTACATAATGGCAACCTTACCTAGTAATTTAGATTATGAAGTACCCACCGTAGGGTTTGTTGCACACATAGATACCAGTCCTGATTTTACTGGTACTAATGTAAAGCCTCAAATTCATGAGAACTATGATGGAAAAGATATTCTTTTGAATAAAGAAGAGAACATCGTTCTTTCTCCTGATTATTTTGAAGATTTACTCCAGTACAAAGGACAAACTATTATTACCACTGATGGTACTACACTATTAGGTGCTGATGATAAAGCTGGGGTTACAGAAATAGTTTCAGCTATGGAGTATTTGATTCAACATCCTGAAATTAAACATGGGAAAATACGTATTTGTTTTACTCCTGATGAAGAAGTTGGTAAAGGAGCACATCTATTTGATGTAGCCGCTTTTGGTGCTGATTGGGCTTATACGATGGACGGGAGTCAAATTGGTGAATTGGAGTATGAAAACTTTAATGCCGCCAGTGCAAAAATTACCATACATGGTAAAATGGTGCATCCAGGGTACGCTAGAGGAAAATTGGTGAATTCGATGACCATTGCTAGTCAATTTATCAATGCGTTACCAGAAGATGAAGTACCAGAAAGCACCACTGGTTACGAGGGCTTCTTCCATTTACATGATATGGAAGGTACTGTTGAGAAAACAACCCTACATTACATCATCAGAGACCACGATATGGATTTGTTTAAAAATCGTAAGCAGGCTATGTTAGATTTAGCACGTATGATGAATGAAAAACTGGGTAAAGATTTAATCGAGATCACACTTAAAGACCAGTATTTCAACATGAAAGAAAAAATCACTCCTGTGATGCACATTATTGATATCGCTGAGGAAGTAATGAAAGATATGGAGATTTCTCCATTAATTAAACCTATTAGAGGAGGTACGGATGGTTCTCAATTATCTTATAAAGGTTTACCTTGTCCTAACATCTTCGCTGGAGGTCATAATTTTCATGGTAGATATGAATACGTTCCAGCTGAAAGTATCGTAAAGGCTAGTGAGGTGATTGTTGGTATTGCACAAAAAGTATCTGAAAAGTTTGCTTAACCATAAATAATTATGGTTGGTAAATTAGCATTCGAAAAGATATTATACATAAAAAATCCGGTGACTAACATCACCGGATTTTTTTTTCTTAGAACTGATAATATTCTTTTGCGTTTTATATCAATTGCTATTTGATTTTAATTTTACTAGAAAATATAACGTAAACCTAATTGCATTTGCCAACGCGATAGTAAACTACTATCCGAATTGAATGTCTCTTTCAAATTAGAATTGAAGCTGTAAACAGGCTCTTGAGTATAGTCACCTCCAGGAAACGAAACCCCTAATGGTTGAACGTTATTTGGTCTCTGAACCACTCCCCAATTAGAATTGATTAAATTACCAACATTCAAAACATCAACACTTAACTGAATTGTATTCTGTTTTTTATCTGATACGTTAAAGTTAAAATCATGCAATATTTTCATATCCCATCTTCCTCTCCAAGGTGCTAAAGCTCCATATCTCTCCACATATTGACCTCTTATTGAACTTAAGTACTCATCTTGCTGTATATAGGTTTCAAAAGCTGCTGCTTCTCCTGGGTTAGTAAATTGCATTTGATTCAATTCAGAAGCCGTAGGAACATAAATCAAATCATTAACGCCAGATCCATCATTATTAATATCTCCTCCATAAGTATAGTTAAATCTTCCTCCTTTTGCATACTCAAAAAACGTAGATATCGTTGTTGCCATTTTACCTCCATTATAGGTAAACTTTTTAGAAGCAACACCTATAACTCTGTGTGTATCTCCATATTTTGAATACGTTAGCACGTCATTATTAGCATTACCAACCACCGGGTTAAAAGCAAAAGCATCACCTGTAATCTCTGCCTCAATAGAGTTTACGTCTTTTGAATTCAAGTAACTATACGCTAAATTAGCATACAATCCATTTTCAAATGATTTTTCAACTTTGAAAGAAGCGTTATACGTTCTTCCTTTATCAGAATTTGTAAATACATATGCATTATTTCCTTTGTCAGTGTAGTAATATCTGTTGTCTACACCAACTAATCTCTCTGTAGGGTTTCTTAATCCCCAGTTTTGTACATGTGCTCCATTAATATCTTTTGTATACGCCAAATCAGCTGTTAACACTAATCCGTCTTCAAATCTATAATCTGCACCAAGATTCGATCTCCAAACCTGTGGGAACTTAAAATCTGGATCTACAATTTGGAAAAAGCCATCATCTGCCCCACTCACTTGGTTTCCTAACCAAACAAAAGGTAAACGTCCTGTAAATACACCAGTACCTCCACGAATTTGTAATTTACTGTCACCATTTACATTCCAATTAAAGCCAAATCTTGGAGAAACAAGCCATTGATTTGTCGGCATTTTTGTCGAGTTTAGAGCTACTTCTTCATTGGTATTTGGATTAAAATACATTACAGAATTGTCTCTTGAAGCTCCATTATCTGTGTCAATATAATTTTGGATCAATTCTGATGTATTGAAAAACAAAGGCTTATCAAAACGAACACCGTACGTTAATTTCCACTCATCGTTTACTTCCCATTCATCCTGAACATAAAAAGCCAATTGTCCAACGTTTAACTCAGACAATTTCCAACCTCCATCTGTGCCCACTGGATTATTATTAAAGGAATTATACGCGTTTTGAGTTGCTGTTAAATATTGATCTACTAATCCGCCCTGTTGAGCATTGGCAAGGAAAGTAGCCACATCTGGATAAGCATTAAATAAACCGTAGTAAGGAAAAATACCAAAGTTAAACGACTCGTAGTTTGTTAAATTAAAAGAGTTTTGGAACATGAATTTCTCAAATGAAAACCCAACAGTAAACGTATGATCTCCTTCAAAGAAATTCATATTATTTGTTACTTGAAATACTCTTTGGTCTAACTGGTTGTTAATAGAAAAAGGTTCGTGTCCAGCGATAATATGATTACTTCCATTTCCATCTTGTATTGCAATAACTGGGGCTGGAGTTGATAAAGGGTTTCTGAAATCGTCGAAATAGGTATACCCTATTTGTAATTTATTTGTAGTAGTTTCATTAAAACTCGAATTTAACTCTAATAAAAACGAATCAATGTTGTTATTGATTTCATATCCTGAGTTTTCAAATTGCAATGTATTTGCTCCTGGACCTCTTAAACCTAAAGCAGTTGGATGCGCTGGTTTTTCTTTAGATGCTCTTAAAAAGTTATAAATTAACGCTAATCTATGTTTTTCATTAACATTCCAATCTAATTTAAAAATTCCTTTAGTAGATCCTGAACCATAGGTAAAATCTTTATAGGCACCTGTTTCATATCCTAAATTTCTTAAAGCCGAGCTTACCGCCATTAAGTCTGATTCTAGTACTGAAGATTCATTAACTGCTGTTACTCCATCATTATTGTTAGGAACCCAACCATTTGTTCCTAAATCTTCTCTTTCATCTTTTTCAAAATTTGCAAAGAAAAACAACTTGTCCTCTATAATGGGACCACCAATACTAACACCATACTGGTTTTGTGATAATTTAGGTTTTACAACTTCTTCTCCATTTATCTTACCACCAGTTAAATCTTGGTTTCTATAAAAACCATAAACCGTTCCTTTAAAGTCGTTAGTTCCACTCTTCGTTACTGCATTCACAGATGCTCCTGTAAATCCAGATAATGTCACATCATACGGTGCTGTAGATACCGAAATTTGCTCTATAGCATCTAATGATATTGGCTGAGAATCCGTTTGCCCACCAGGTGTTGCGGCATCTAAACCAAAAGGATTATTAAAAATAGAACCATCCAAAGAGAAATTATTGAATTGGTCGTTTCTTCCTCCAAATGAACCGTTACTTGCAGTTGGTTCTAATCTTGTAAAATCTGATGCAGAACGAGAAATTGTTGGTAATGTTTTTAATTGTACAGCGCTAACACTCGTTTGTGCACCAGTTCTATCGCTATTGAAAGTTTTATTTCTTGTACTTGAAATAACAACTTCTTCTAATTCTTCTCCTCCTTCAGATAATTTTCCATTTATGATTGTTGTCTTTCCTAAGGTTAGAAATACATTATTAACCTCGTAACTTTTAAATCCAACGTAACTAAATGTAATTTTATAAGGCCCTCCTACTCTTAAATTTGGTATAGTGTACCTTCCGTTTTCTTGAGCCATCGCTCCCGATAAAGTTCCTGTGGGTATATGCTCTACAGCAATATTTGCCCCAAATAATAGTTCACCCTGGGTACTGGTTACTGTTCCTTTAATTTTAGAGGTTGTTACCTGTGAAAAAGCACAGATACTTCCTAACAGAAAAAAAAACATTAAAAATTTTCTCATGTCCTATATTTTAAATTTGTCAGGCAAATTTAGAAAATAATTAACATTAATTTAACTTTTTTTTTAATTCTATCATCGGTCATAAAAAAGACTCAAAACCAAAGCTTTCACTCCTAAAAAACAGTGTATTAAACACAAAATTGATCTGAAAAATAAATATCTTAGGTTATAAGAAAGCTACAACTGAATTTTTTCTAGTTAAAATCCCAAGGAATACCTAAAGAAATATTTTTTGTTTTTGCGTTTCGAAATACTGCATTCAAATCATATTTTGCATATAGCCCTAAACCTTGATACGCAAGATAGGTACTTATGCCGTAGTTTATGGTATTCATATTAAAGTCGCCTTTTTGTACTTTTCGACTCTTATAGATTCATCACTTTCAAATTCAATGTACTGTCTAATCACTAATTTACACCAATTATTATTCGAATTTACTGTAAAAACAAGTGAGTGTTTTTTTCTTTATATAAGCTAGAGAAATCAATAATAGCAGTAGCCATGATTTCTTTTTATATTGAAATAGAAAGGAAAAAAGGGCGTTTTATTACGGTAAATTCAAATGATTAATGGTATTACCTCCAAAGAATCCGCCTACTCCAATTCTTATTGCGTCATGAGTTCTATCTACTATTCGATCGTCTGATAATGTTTTGCTTTTTGAAAAGTCGAACGCTATATGTATTCAAATATTATAGTGATTTCAAATATAAAGACATGTCTAAAATAAAATTAGTTGCCTGAAAATGATAAAAGCTCTCCAGTTTATATTCAACTGGAGAGCTTTTATTAGAATAAGACCGCTAAAAATCGGGGGATTACCAATTTCTTACTAGTCAAATTTAATGATTAAATCCAACGTAACTACTAGGAAAAACACTTATTATTAAGTTTCACCGCTGAAAACGGACAACTTTCCTATAATTACATCTACTAACACACAGAGATTGAATTAAAATAATAATTTGAATTAATTAACTGTTACTTCTTTTTATCTTAAGCTAGAATATTAGATATTTGTTGTTTATAAAACCTATTTATGAAGTTTATTACCTATTTTGTTTTTTATCCTTTTATCTGGATTTTTTCTTTGCTCCCCTTGAGAGTTTTGTATGTAATTTCAGATTTTTTTTATCTTATAATTTATTACATAATTGGTTATAGGAAGAAAATTGTGGTTGCTAATTTAGCTATGGCTTTTCCGGAAAAAAATCAACGAGAAATCATCAGATTATCTAAACAATTTTTTGGTCATTTTATTGACCTTATGGTAGAAAGTATAAAAACGTTTTCTATTAACGAAAAAGATATTTTAAAACACTATAACTATACCAATCCTGAGCTAATTAATGATCTGGCCAAACAGGGTAAAAGCATTGCTTTGGTAGGAGCACATCAAGCGAATTGGGAATGGTCTTTTAGCCTACCTCTTGTTCTAAATATAGATATATTTGGTGCGTATACTAAATTGGCAAATCCTTACTTTGAAAAAAAAATAAGACAAACCAGAACAAAGTTTGGCGTTATTGGAGTAAAGACCTCTGAAACAGTAAAGAAAATTCATGAAAATCATGTAAACAATATCCAATCTTTATATATTTTATTGAGTGATCAATCTCCCATGCTTCATAAAACTCATTATTGGAAGGAGTTTTTTGGTATCAAAGTTCCTGTACATACAGGAGCAGAAGCTCTTGCTAAAAAGTACGATTTTGCCGTTGTTAATTATACCACCAAAAAAATTAAAAGAGGTTTTTATGAAACTGAATTTACACTAATCACCGATAGTCCAAAAGAGTATGATAATTATCAAATTACTGATAACTATTTATCTATTACTGAGAAAGCTGTTAAAGAACAACCTGGCTACTATTTATGGTCTCATAAACGTTTCAAGCACAGAGATAAGTACGCTGAGTGGCTTGAAAAAAGAAAGAAATAACCGTTATCGTTTGTGATTTAAACTTACTCTATAAGAGTATTTTGGTAAATTCAAGTTATAAATAACATTGATTAATAGAAATAAAAAATCCGAGTTAAACTCGGATTTTTTATTTTTTACTCAGCTCTTATTTTACTAAAATCTGTAAGATAAACCTACTATTATTTGATTAATTCTAGTGTCAAATTTTTCTGTATCTCCTCCGCTGATGAATTTTGATTCCGTATCGGAAAATGCTCTTTCCCATCTCACATCTAATCCTAACTTTCCTAGTTCAACTCCAGCACCGACTTGCAGTCCTACTGTAAAACCATCGGCTTCTGTAACAATTTCACCAAGGGTATCTAGATTAAAATCACCATCAATGATATATTGGAAAGATGGTCCTATAAAAACGTTGGCTACTTTTAGAAACTTTTTACCTAACAACACCGGGATATCAATCTTTTGAAAATTATAGGTAGCTACTTTTCTTGTCGTTGATTCAGTATATTCACTTTTAAGGCTAGTATACACTAACTCAGGACGAATGTACAATCCTATAACAGGCACTTTAATACGAGTCCAAATACCAGCATGAAATCCAGTTTTACTTTCAGCTCCTTCCAGAATATCTGTACTCACTTCTTGGAAAGAATCCGAATTATAGTTCACTCCACCTTTAATACCAAAATGTATTTGCGATTGGGTAGTTTGAACTACTCCTGCAAACAACAGCGCTAGTAATATTATTTTTTTCATATTTTAGATTTTATTTTAGGTTTCTATCTTAAACGTTATTCTTAAAATATTATTTTCTTTTTATTACTTTTTGAACAGCCTCTACGATAGCCGCACTATTTAAACCATATTTAGCCATTAACTCGTCTGGAGTAGCTGACTCACCAAAACTATCGTTTACCGCAACAAACTCTTGTGGTGTTGGATTTTTTGTAGCTAAACAACGAGCAACGCTCTCTCCTAAACCACCATATTTATTGTGTTCTTCAGCGGTAACAATACATCCTGTTTTTTCTACAGATTTTAGTATTGCTTCTTCATCTAATGGTTTTATCGTATGTATGTTAATTACTTCCGCAGAAATTCCATTTTCCTCTAATTGCTCTGATGCTTGTAAAGCCTCCCATACTAGATGCCCTGTAGCAACAATAGTTACATCTGTTCCTTCAGTAAGTTGAACTGCCTTCCCTATAACAAAGGGTTGATCAGTCATAAACACCGGTACTTTTGGTCTTCCAAAACGAAGATATACTGGTCCTTTATGCTCAGCAATGGCCATTGTAGCCGCTTTTGTTTGGCTATAATCACAGGTGTTAATTACTGTCATTCCAGGTAACATTTTCATCAATCCAATATCTTCTAATATCTGATGAGTAGCACCATCTTCTCCTAAAGTTAATCCGGCGTGTGAAGCACATACCTTCACGTTTTTATCAGAATAGGCTATTGATTGACGAATTTGATCATATACACGACCTGTTGAAAAATTGGCAAAAGTACCTGTAAACGGTATTTTTCCGCCTATGGCTAGACCAGCTGCAATTCCCATCATGTTTGCTTCAGCAATACCAACTTGGTAAAATCGTTCAGGATTGTTGTTCGCGAACTCATTCATTTTTAGTGATCCAGTTAAATCGGCGCATAAAGCCACCACTTCAGGATTTGTTTTTCCTAATTCAGTTAACCCGTCACCAAAACCAGAACGAGTGTCTTTTTTTTCTGTATATGTATATTTTTTCATTAGTTTGTGTTCTAAATACGGTTCAAAAATACTCTTTTAAAAAATATATAAGTTATAATTTCGTTAATTCTTTATAAAGTTTATGAACAGGTAAGCCCATCACTGTAAAATAACTTCCTTCAATCTTAGTAATACCTATTTTGCCAATCCATTCTTGAATACCATAAGCTCCTGCTTTATCATATGGCTTATAGGTATGTAGATAATAGTCAATTTCTTGTTCAGATAATTCTTTAAAATAAACAGTAACCGTATCATGAATTATCTTTTTAAATCCTTTACCTGTTAAACAAACTGAAGTAATCACTTTATGTGATTTGTTGGATAACTTGGTAAGCATTTGAAAAGCTTCTTGGTAATTTTTTGGTTTTCCCAATGCCCTATCATTTATCCAAACAATGGTGTCAGAGGTTATAACAAGATCTCTATCAGAAATAACGTTCTCAAATGGTTTTGATTTTAGATCTGCTAAAAAATCAGTGATTTCATGAGATTTCAATTCTTTAGGATAAATTTCTTCTACCTCTTTTAACTGAACTTCGAACTCAATGTCCATATCGGCCAAAAGTTGCTGTCTTCTGGGTGATCCAGATGCTAATATAATATTGTATTTACTAGATAACATATCTAAAATAATAAGCGATTACAGGTACACTTAGGATACCTAAAACATAAAGAAAATTTGATGTTTTCAATAATGATTCAAAATCTTTTCCTGTTTTTGCTTTCATCAAGTGATGAATAAAATATAATCCAGGAAAAGTACCTAAAGATAATATTGTAAGAAGTATAAATTTTTTCTTTACAAAAATGACCGCTAAAGAAAAAAGACCTATACATCCTAATATAGACATCGTTAAAATAATAGACTTTGCTCTTTTTCTACCAAATAAAATGGGGATGGTTTTATGACCGAAAGCGTAATCATAGTCAATATTTACAATATCTTTTATCGTTTCTCTAACAATATTATATACAAACGATAATGATATATAAAATACTGTTATTAACTCTAGTTTAAAAAACAATTCCCATTGGGTATCATTTAAATTTATTGGAGCATCGAACCACCAAATTATTAAAATACTAAATGACTTGATGAATGAATTTACCATATTGGTAGATAAGCTCTTTTTCCTTACGTAAAAAGAGTATATTATTACAAATAACGCGGAAAAAACTCCAATTAGACTATAGAAAGGCATTCCGATAGAAAAAGAGACTAAAACACATAAAAAAAGACTTAAAAAACCAGTTATATAGGCACCTAATACTGCCCTTTTCAGAGGGTATTTCAAATATTTGTTTTTATTCTTTCTAACACTATAACTGGTCAAATATCCAGAAGCCAAAATACCAATGGTTGAAATTGATAGCATTGAAAACTCTAAAAATGAAAGTCTAGTTTCAAACCCTTGGTTAAATAAAAAACATAATTTGAATAGAAATTGAATAATCACAATATAGATTAATTTTTTCCATTTTATTATGTTAAAAAACTCAAGGTACATTAATTAAAACTCTTTTTTATTCTTGCCAAATTTTTCTTGTTATCACGATCTTTTAACGTTTGACGTTTATCATGTGTTTTTTTTCCTTTGGCAAGTGCTATTTCTAATTTTGCCCAACCTTTTTCAGTTATAAAAAGTTTTAATGGAATAATGGTATTTCCTTTGACATCAACCTCGCGAGCCAATTTTTTAAGTTCTCTTTTTGTAAGTAATAAACGCCTTTCGCTTTTTGGTTTATGATTAAACTGATTACCAAAAGCATATTCTTCGATATACATATTTATCACAAAGAGTTCTCCTTTGTCATTAAACTCACAAAAGCTCTCTGTAATTCTCGCTTTACTTTGACGTATAGATTTAATCTCCGTTCCAGTAAGTTGGATACCAGCGATCAATTTATCTAAAATTTCGTATTCAAAACGAGCCTTTTTATTTTGTATGTTAATTCTTTTTTGCATAAATAAGAGCAAATATACTTATAAATTTAAGGTTATAAATAAAATACTACCCTATGTTTTTTATTATCCTTTATATCTGTTAGCTCATAAAAAAGCTCCAAGGAAAAACCTCAGAGCTTTTTATATATTATTTAAACTTTGGCTTACGATTCAGCCATTAAAACTTCAGCTACTTTTTTGTAGGTTCCGTTTTCTAGCTTTTCTCTAATAAGAGAAAACGCTTCTATCGTTTCATTTACGTCTTCTATAGTATGTCGTGCTGTTGGAATCAATCTTAATATAATCAATCCCTTTGGAATAACAGGGTAAACTACAATAGAACAGAATACACCGTGGTTTTCACGCAGGTCATGAACCATAGCCATAGCTTCTGGTATATCACCTTTTAAATACACTGGAGTAATACAAGTTTGCGTCGTTCCCAGATCAAATCCAGCGTCACGCAAACCAGATTGTAACGAATTTGTTATTTCCCAAAGTCTATCTTTTAATTCAGGTGTTTTACGAATAATATCTAAACGTTTCAATGCACCTTTTACCATAGGCATTGGCAATGATTTTGCAAACATTTGAGAACGCATATTGTACTGTAAATACTGAACCACATCTTTATCTCCAGCAAAGAATGCTCCAATTCCTGCCATAGATTTCGCGAAAGTTGCAAAATAGATGTCAATTCCATCTTGTACGCCTTGTTCAAATCCAGTACCTCTTCCTCCTTCACCAAGTGTTCCAAAACCATGGGCGTCGTCAACTAAAATTCGAAAGTTGTATTTTTTCTTCAATGCTACTATTTCGGCTATTCTACCTTGTTCACCTCGCATACCAAATACTCCTTCTGAAACTAGTAAAATTCCACCACCAGTTTTCTCCGCCATTTTCGTTGCTCTCATTAAGTTCTTTTCACAACTTTCAATGTCATTATGACGATATACAAAACGTTTCCCGGCATGCAAACGGACTCCATCAATTATGCATGCATGCGTATCCATATCATAAACAATAATATCATCTTTTGACACTAAAGCATCAATTGCCGATACCATTCCTTGATATCCGAAATTTACTAAATAAGAAGCTTCTTTACCAACAAACTCAGCACATTCTTCTTCTAACTGCTCATGATATTTTGTATGACCAGACATCATACGTGCTCCCATTGGATAGGCCATTCCATCAGTGGCAGCAGATTCTCCATCTACTTTTAAAACTTCTGGATGATTGGCTAAGCCCAAATAATCATTAATACTCCAAGTAATTACTTTTTTACCATTGAAAGACATTCGGTTTGATATTGGCCCTTCCAACTTAGGAAATACAAAATATCCTTCTGCTTTATCAGCCCATTTCCCTAGTGGACCTTTATCTCCTTTGATTCTTTCAAATAAATCTTTAACCATTTTTACTTTTTGTTTTTAATATCGGTGCGAAATTAAACTTTTTTAAGAGTATATCAAAACAACTTGTCAACGACTTATTGCAACTCTATTACTAAATCATTAGCATCTACTAATGCTCCTGCTTCTAATGCAACTTTATCAATTACTCCGGAGGCTACCGCTGTTACCGTTGTTTCCATTTTCATAGCCTCAATAACAAATAGAGGTTGGTTTTCTTTTACCTCATCTCCTGTGTTTATTAATACTGTAGATAATAACCCTTGTAAAGGAGCGCCTATTTGCTTTTCATTCTTTGAATCTGCTTTTTGATTCTCTATTTTATCGACCGTGATTGAATTGTCTTTAATTAAAACATTTCTCATTTGCCCGTTAATTTTAAAGAAAACACTTACAAATCCATTCTCATCAGGTTCACTCTTTTGCATTAATGATATTAATACGCGCTTACCTGGTTCAATATCAATCATAATCTCTTCACCTATTTCCATCCCAAAGAAAAAATTCTTTGTTGGAATATGCATAACATTACCATATTTTAAATGATTGTTATGAGCGTCAACAAATACTTTAGGATACAACCTATACGATAAGAAATCTGTAATTTCTAGCTTCCTTCCCATTCCCTTTTTAAATTTTTCTCTGAACTCGTTGAATTCAGTTTCAAAATCAATTGGTTGTAAATGGGCATTAGGCCTTTCTGTATATGGCCTTTCATTCTTTAAAATTATTTTTTGCAATTTTTCTGGAAATCCACCAACTGGCTGACCTAAGTCTCCTTTAAAAAAGCTAATTACAGACTGTGGAAATGAGATCGTTTCTCCTTTCTCCATAACGTCTTGAACACTGAGATTATTACTTACTAAGTATTGAGCCATATCACCCACAACTTTTGAACTCGGTGTTACCTTTATTATATCTCCAAATATTTCATTTACCTCTCCATACATTTTAGTCACTTCAGTAAACTTATCTTCTAAGCCTAATGCTTTTGCTTGACCTTTTAAATTCGAATACTGTCCCCCAGGGATTTCATGTTCGTATACCTCTCCTGTACCTGATTTAAGACCTGATTCAAAAGGATAGTAATACTCTCTAACTGTTTCCCAATAATTTGAATATTCAGCAAGCTTTCCTGTATCTAACAAATTTTCTCTTTCATTGAATCGCAACATTTCCACCATAGAATTAAAGTTAGGTTGCGATGTTAACCCAGACAACCCTCCTAAAGCTACATCAACGACATCTACACCTGCTTCAATTGCTTTCAAATATGTTGCTGATTGCACGGAAGAAGTGTCATGCGTATGCAAGTGAATAGGAATATTGACTTCAGATTTCAATGCGGAAATTAATTCATAGGCTGCCTGAGGTTTTAGCAATCCAGCCATGTCTTTCACTCCTAAAATATGAGCTCCTGCATTTTCTATATCTTTAGCTAACTGTAGATAGTATTTTAAATCGTATTTTGTTTTGTTAGGGTTTAAAATATCGCCTGTATAACAAATAGAAGCTTCTGCTAACCCTTTTGTTTTGGTTCTCACATGATTTATGCAAGGTTCTATAGATTTCATCCAGTTTAACGAATCAAAAATCCTAAAAACATCTACCCCTGTTTCCCATGATTTTTCAACGAACTTTTGTATTAAGTTATCCGGATATGCTGTATACCCTACCCCATTTGAACCTCTAATGAGCATTTGCAATAATACGTTGGGCATTGCTTTTCTTAACAATGCTAATCGCTCCCATGGGTTTTCATGTAAAAATCGTAAGCATACATCGAAGGTTGCACCTCCCCATACTTCCATACTAAATATTTCAGGATGATTTTTAGCATATCCTTCAGCTACTTTTAACATATCTGTTGTTCGCATGCGAGTTGCCAGTAAGCTTTGATGTGCATCGCGCATGGTGGTATCTGTAAAATGAATTTTATTTTCATTTTTCAACCACTCTGAAAACTTGTCTGGCCCTAATTCTGTCAGTAGACTTTTTGTTCCCTTTGGATACTTCTCTAACTTTGGGTATTCAGGTATTTTGGGGCTGGTAAATTGATGGTTTACATGTCTTTTTTTTACATCTGGGTTTCCATTTACCACCACTTCTCCTAAGAAATTAATGAGTTTATTAGCTCTATTCTTCGGTTCTTTAAACTCAAACAGCTTAGGTTCATTCTTGATGAAATTTACCGTAACATCACCATCTCTAAACACTTGATGCTGTAATATATTTTCTAGAAAAGCGATATTCGTCTTTACTCCCCTAACTCTGAATTCAGCCAAGGCTCTTATCATTTTTCTACACGCCCCATCAAGGGTTCTACTTCTAGCAGAAACCTTAACTAGCATAGAGTCAAAAAACGGAGATATTCTTACTCCTTGATATATACTACCTGCATCCAATCGAATTCCAAAACCTGAGGCACTTCGGTAAGTCGTTACCGTGCCATAATCTGGTTTAAAATCATTACCTGGATCTTCAGTTGTCACTCTACATTGCAACGCGTAGCCTGTTATCTTAATTGATTCTTGACTTGGTATTTTTATTTGTTTATCGCCTAACGTATATCCACCAGCTATAAAAATTTGTGTTTTAACTAGGTCAATATTGGTAACCATTTCAGTAACTGTATGCTCTACTTGAATCCTTGGATTCACCTCAATAAAGTAAATAGTATTCTTATTATCCACTAAAAACTCAACAGTACCAATGTTATTATAGTTAACTGCTTTACAAATATCAATCGCGTAGGTATACAGTTTATTCTTAATATCATCAGACAAGCCCAACGAAGGAGCGAATTCAATAACCTTTTGGTATCGTCTTTGAACTGAGCAATCTCTTTCATACAAATGAACTATATTTCCAAAGGTATCAGCAACAATTTGTATTTCAATATGCTTTGGATTTTCAACATATTTTTCTAAAAATACAGTGTCATCCCCAAAAGCATTTAACGATTCTCTTTTGGCTTCAGGAAATGCTTTCCTTAATTCATCATCATTCCTGATAACTCTCATTCCTCTTCCTCCACCTCCTGAGGCAGCTTTCATCATAATTGGATATCCAATTCTCGATGCTTCCTTTAGTGCAACATCTACGGATGTAAGATCTTCTTTACTACTCTGAATTATGGGCACTTTATTGGCTACAGCTACTTCTTTTGCTGTTATTTTGTCTCCTAATGCCTTTAATACAGAAACTTTAGGACCAATAAAAATAATTCCATTTTCATCACATCTCTGTGCAAATTCTGCATTTTCTGATAAAAAACCATATCCAGGATGTATAGCGTCTACATTGTTTTCTTTAGCTACTTGAATAATCGCTTCAATATCTAAATAAGGCTTTAAAGGCTCGTTGTCTTCTCCAATTTGATAACACTCATCAGCTTTATACCGGTGTAGTGAGTATCTATCTTCGTATGTGTAAATTCCAACGGTTTTTATTCCTATTTCTACACAGGCTCTAAAAACTCTAATAGCAATTTCCCCTCGATTGGCAACGAGTACTTTTTTTATTTTCATTGATCAAATGTTATGATAATTAATAATTGTGTTTTGTTAGTTACCCTACAAAGTTATTTAATTTTTATTTTTTTTACATTAATTTGTTAATTTGGTTAAAATTTTAAACTAAATAACACAAAAAGCATAAAATTTAAATAATATCAAACGATTTAATTGCTTTTATGTAAGATAAATTACGAAAATGGATTTCAAATTTGCTACTATTTTATATTAAGAGATGGTCGTTTTAAAAAAGATATCTTTTCATAAGCCACTTTTAGTATAGTTCCATTTTTTCCTCTTAAGTATTATTTATTCCTTACAAAAGTTATACCAGTTATTGTTTGAATTTACTGTAAAAGAAAATGAGTGTTTTTTTCTTTCTATAAGATAGAAAAGTCAATAATAGCAGTTCTTAGGTAGAATTCCTCAATCAGGCCTCATGTAGTACACCAATTGGAATTTAAAGTTACCTATTTATTTCATTTGATTCATTAAAAAGTTTCAAATAACGATCGGCATGATACCATGAAATTAGCAGAGGAAAGTTAGTATTAAAATACGATCACCTATAAATTGGCATTGACCCTAAAAATTACGATCGATACATTAATATCATAAATGTTTTTATATAACAGATAACAAACAAAAACCATTGATTAAATCAACATAGAGACAGTTCTTCAAGAGCCTAGCTCCTTAGTTTACATTTTTATTATAAGTCACATACAAATATGATTTACCCCGTATTACTTTCTGTGTTTATAAGAAGGATCAGACCTAGGTCATATATTCATAAATAGACACGAAGTACCGAAGGCATAATTTCGTAACGTCTTTAGTGCTGTATACGATTTTATTTTGATAATGATTACACTACTTTTCTATAAGCTCCGTTTGGCATTAGCATAGGAAACATCTACGATGCTACCTTTCGTTCAAAAACGACGTCACATTTTTCTGTATTCGTTCTAATACATTTCCTGTGTTTGCTTTTACAAAAGCTTCCCCTGTAATTTGCTCAAATAACTCGATATATCTATTCGATATCTCTGTAATTTTATCATCCTTCATTTCAGGAATTTGCTGTCCTTCTTTTCCTTGGAATCCATTTTCAATTAACCACTGACGCACAAACTCTTTTGATAATTGCTTTTGCTCTTCACCTCGTTCTTGGCATTCTTCATATCTATCTGCATAAAAATAACGTGATGAATCCGGTGTATGAATTTCATCAATTAGCATAATTTTTCCTTCTTTGGATTTTCCAAACTCATACTTGGTATCCACTAAAATAAGTCCTCGTTTTTTAGCAATTTCGGTTCCTCTTTGAAAGAGCTTTCGGGTATACTCTTCTAACACTACATAATCTTCCTCTGAAACAATACCCTTTGCCAAAATTTCTTCTCTAGAAATATCTTCATCGTGCTCTCCATTATCTGCTTTTGTTGATGGAGTTATTAGCGGTTCAGGAAACTTATCATTCTCTTTCATTCCTTCTGGCATTTCAACGCCACAAAGCATTCTCTTTCCAGCTTTATATTCACGAGCTGCATGCCCCGATAAATATCCACGAATCACCATTTCTACTTTAAAAGGTTCACATAAATGTCCTACAGTAACGTTTTCATCAGGATTTGCTATTAACCAATTGGGTACAATATCAGCAGTTTCGTTCATCATCTTCGTTGCTATCTGATTTAATATCTGCCCCTTAAAAGGGATTTGTCGAGGTAATATTACATCAAAAGCCGACAATCTATCAGAAGCGATCATCACTAACAATGCATCATTAATATTATAAACTTCTCTTACTTTGCCTTTGTAAACTGTTTTTTGATTCGGAAACTGAAAATTGGTTTCGTTTATTGTATTCATTTGTTGCTGTTGTTGCTTTGTAGTGTGCAAATGTAAGTTTTTTAGCAAAGAAATTAGAATTTTATTTTCTGCAAAAAACACATGTCAAAACTAACGATAACAGCTCTCTATTAATATATTTAAGCATGTAATAACTCATGTACATCCTTTTTTTATATACTTTGCTTTCTACCGATTTATGATCACTAATTTATAAGTTCTTATAAAACGGCTATCTAATTTATTTTCAAAAGATGAAACCCCTAATTTCATCACATTCCATAGTTAAACAGATAGTAGTATACTTCTTTGAGCTTTCGATGGGTAATATTTCCTCAAATCTTACTTTTTGTTGCTTTCTTTTTTTTACATTGCTCAAATAAATCGATAAAAAACCTAGGTATTCATATATACTCTATTTCTGATTGTCACATCACAATACGAGAATTATTCCGTTTCAATACTCTTATAAGCCTTAATAATCCTCCTCACTAATCTATGTCTAATAACATCTTTGTCATCTAAATAAACATGCCCAATGCCCTCAATGTCTTTTAAGGCTAAGAGTGACTCTTTTAAACCTGAAACTTGTTTACGTGGTAAATCAATTTGCCCTGGGTCTCCAGTTATGATAAACTTGGCATGCCTTCCCATACGCGTCAAAAACATTTTCATTTGTGCATGCGTTGTATTTTGAGCTTCATCTAAAATAACAAAAGCATTGTCTAAGGTACGTCCTCTCATAAAAGCCAATGGAGCGATTTGTATGGTTCCATTTTCTAGGTAAGCTTGCAGTTTTTCAGGAGGAATCATATCTCTTAAAGCATCGTATAACGGTTGCATATACGGATCTAATTTTTCTTTTAAATCACCTGGTAAAAAACCTAAATTCTCTCCAGACTCAACAGCTGGGCGAGTTAAAACGATTCTTCTCACTTCTTTTTCTCTCAGTGCTCTTACCGCCAAAGCTACGGCTGTATAAGTTTTACCCGTACCCGCTGGTCCAACAGCAAATAGCATATCATTTTGCTGCATCAACACTACCATTTTACGTTGATTCGCTGTTTCAGCTTTTATAAGTTTGCCACTAACACCGTGAACAAGAACATCTTCGTTTTTACCATTTTTCCGTATCTCCTCTTCTTTTCCTGTAGATGTTAAAATGCGTTCTATGCTATTCTCATCCAATTTATTATACCTATTAAAATACTTCACAAGCATTTCAAGACGCTTTTCAAATTCGTCTAAAATTTCAGCTTCACCGTAAATTTTTAATTTGTTTCCTCTAGCAACTATCTTTATTTTGGGAAAGTATGTTTTTAATTGGTCTATTGTACTATTTTGAGCACCAAAAAAATCATTTGGGTCGATTTCTGTTAATTCAATAATACGTTCGTTCAAATGTTATATGTTTTATTATTATTCAGTTTAAAAATAACGATTATTTTTAATGAATTGCGTAGTTTTGCTATTAAATTTGATATAATTTTTCACAAAATAATTAACAAGGAACTAAATTAATGCCTCTCATTACATTAACTACTGATTTTGGAACAAAAGACCACTTTGTAGGTGCTGTAAAAGGAGCTATTTATTCTGAGTTGCCAGACACTACTATAGTAGATATAACACATCATATATCTCCATTTAATATAACGGAGACTGCGTATATATTAAAAAACACCTACAAGAGTTTTCCTGATAAAACTATCCATATTGTTGGTGTGGATTCTGAATTAAGTGTTGAAAATAAACATATAGCTATTGAGCTGGATAATCAATTTTTTATCTGCCCTGATAACGGTTTAATATCTATGATCGCTTCAGAGGTAAATCCAACGAAAATAGTAGAAATAAACATTCATAATCATGTGAGTAGCAGTTTTCCTGTTTTGGATGTTTTTGTAAAAGCGGCAACTCATATTGCCCGGGGTGGTAATTTAAATGTTATAGGCAAAGAAATTTCTTCCTACAAAAAGCTAATAGAAATACAACCCAAAATAAATCAACAACAAAATATTATAAAAGGGGGCGTTATTTATATTGATAACTACGGTAATGTAATAACCAACATAGATAAAAAATTATTTACTACTATTGGTAAGGGTCGAAGTTTTACGATTACAGCAAAGCGACATCAGTTTAAAACTGTTTTTAATCGCTATAATGAAATTGTTGATTTCTCTCTTCCTGAAGAAAGAAGGCAATACGATGGTGATAAATTAGCTATTTTTAATTCAGCTGGTTTTTTGGAAATAGCTATTTACAGAAGCAATTTAGAAACTGTTGGTGGCGCCTCAACTTTACTGGGCTTAAAATACCGTGATACCATTACTATTGAATTTGAAGAGATTGTTAAACCCGAGTTCACTCCCGTAAACCTATAACCACAATTATGTTTGTACGCATTGTAAAAATGAGTTTTATACCCGAAAAAATTGAAGAATTCTTAGCAAATTTTAACGAGAAAAAAGAGGATATACGAAATTCATCAGGTTGCTGTTTATTAGAACTCTATAGAGATAAAACAAATCCAAACATATTTTTTACTTATAGTTACTGGGAAAAGGAAAAAGATTTAGAAAATTATAGAAATTCAGAACTATTTAAAGATATTTGGGCTAGGACAAAACAATTATTTAATGACAAACCCGTTGCTTGGAGTGTAGATAAAATAACATCGTTACCTTAATGAAATCATTATTTAATCCCTTTCCTGTTTTAACAACAGACCGATTGATTTTAAGAAAACTCAATTATAGCGACCTAAAGACTGTATTTAAAATACGTTCTAACGCCGTTGTTAATCAATATATTGACAGGAAACTTCCGGAAAACATTCTGGAAGTTGAAGGCTTTATAAAAATGATTGATGAGTTAATACATTGTAACAAGGGGGTTTTTTGGGTAATTCAACATGGTGATGACATGATAGGATCTATTGGATTACGCCATTTTAACGACCATTTTTCCTATGGTGAAATTGGTTACGAATTACACCCTGATTTTCATGGAAAAGGTTTTATGAGTGAAGCCCTACAGGAAGTCATAAACTTTAGTTTTAACACTCTTAATTTAAAGGAAATTGAGGCTTACACGCATTGTAAAAACCTAGCTTCTATCACTTTATTAAAAAACCACAATTTTATCCATCAACCTGAAAAAATTGATATCGATTTTGAGAATAATATTATTTTTAACCTTCAAAAAAAAGACGAATAGCATTGTATGTTTCCAATATTAAAAAAAGAATTTAACTCGTTTTTTGCTTCACCAATTGCTTATTTGGTAATAGGAGCTTTCTTACTTGTAAATGGTTTGTTTTTGTGGGTGTTTAAAGACAATTTAAATATTTTAAATGCTGGTTTTGCTGATTTAAATAGTTTTTTTTATTTGACCCCTTGGCTATTTTTATTTTTAATCCCTGCCATTACAATGAAAAGTTTTGCCGATGAACTTAACAATGGAACCATCGAAATATTAAAAACCACCCCTTTAAGTGACTGGCAAATTGTTTTGGGCAAGTTTTTTGCTTCTTTACTACTGGTAACCATAGCACTAGCACCAACCTTAACTTATGTTTATACCATTTATAGTTTAGGTAATCCCATCGGAAATATAGACACTGGTAGTACCTTAGGGTCCTATCTTGGACTTCTCTTTCTAGCAGCCAGTTATACTGCGATAGGTTTATTTACCTCTACCTTGTCAAGCAATCAGATTATCGCATTTATTTTGGCTGTATTCATTACTTTTATTTTGTTTTTTGGTGTGGAGGCAATAGCTAACTCACTAGGAAATTCGGGGTACTTTTTACAAAAATTTGGAATTAATGAGCACTATAAAAGCATTAGTAGAGGCGTAATAGACACACGTGATATTCTCTACTTCCTAAGTATTACTTTTTTCTTTTTATTCATCACTAAACAAAAATTGAGCAATGAATAAAAAGACACAACATACACTATTACTTTTAACGGCTATAATTGTCATTAACAGTATTAGTCAGCGCATTTACAAACGTTTAGATTTAACTTTCGACAAACGTTACACCCTCTCTCCAGTGAGCATTGATCTTGTCGATGAATTTGACAGTAATGTCTTAATAAATGTATACCTTGAAGGAGACTTTCCTTCCGAATTTAAACGTTTACAAATAGAAACAAGGCAATTTTTAGAAGAACTGAAAGCGAAAAATTCCACTATATATTTCCGTTTTATCAAACCTGACAATATTAGAGAACGCCTTATCAAGAAAGGAATGCTCCCGAGTCAATTGACCGTTGAAGAAGATGGAAATCTTTCTGAAGCTATTATTTTTCCTTGGGCAGAAATCACCTATGGAAATAAAACTGAACTGGTATCTTTGTTGCCCGATTCTGCTTTGAAAACGCAAGAAGCGCAGCTTCAAAATGCGATTGAAAAATTAGAATATTCTTTTGCAAGTGCTTTTCACTTACTTACCAAAGAGTCTAAACAGAAAATAGCTGTAGTTACTGGAAATGGTGAACTAGAAGATATCTATCTATACAGCATACTATCTAAATTAAGAAGTAAATATCGATTAGGTAAATTCACCTTAGACAGTGTAGAGAAAGCTCCACAAAAAACATTAAACGATTTAACAAAATACGATTTGGCTATAATTGCTAAACCTACTGAGAGGTTCACAGAAAAAGAAAAATTCGTATTGGATCAATTTATCACTAAAGGAGGTAGAAGTTTATGGATGGTTGACAATAACTATTCCGACACGGATAGTTTGTATAACCAAGGCGTTATGATGGCTTCTCCTCGCGATTTAAATTTAACTGATTTACTGTTTAGTTATGAAGTTAGAATTAACCATAAGCTTATTCAAGATCTGTACAGCGCTAAAATTCCGTTAGCTACTGGAAATGTTGGTAATCAAACCCAATTTCAACATTTAAACTGGTTTTACCATCCCTTAGTAAGTGGTAATCCAAACCATCCTATCACTAGGAACATTGCTCCTGTAAGATTTCAATTTACTACACAAATCGATATGTTAAAAGGAGCTATTAAGAAAACTCCTTTGCTTGTTTCTTCTGAATTAACTAAAAAAGTAGGAACTCCTCGTTTTATTGAACTACAAAGTATTTCAAAACAACCACAACAAGATCAATATGTAAGCGGACCGCAACTATTGGCTGTTTTACTAGAAGGAACTTTCTCATCAGCTTACAAAAACAGGGTGAAACCTTTTAAATCAACCGTTTTCACCACAGACGAGCATTTGAATAAAATGATTGTTATTGCCGATGGTGACATTGCTAAAAATCAGATTTTGAAAGGTAAACCTTACGATCTTTCAAAAGACAAATGGACTGGCGCTTATTATGGAAATAAAGAATTCTTATTTAATGCTGTTGATTATTTATTGGACGATACGGGACTTATACAGCTACGAAATAAAACACTAAAAATAAACCTTTTAAACAAAGACCGTGCCTATAGTGAAAAACGTTTTTGGCAGTTTTTAAATATTGTTTTACCATTAGTTTTATTAACTTTCTTTGGAGTTGCTTTTAATTATTGGAAGAGAAAGAAATATCGCTAACCAACTTAACAATTGCCATCACAGCAATTATCATCTTTTACCAATTTACAAGAAACAACAGCTAAAAGAGCTCCCAAAACAGGTGCCAAAAGATATAACCATAAGTGTTCAAAATGACCAGAAACTATGGCTGGCGCTATCGACCTTGCCGGATTCATAGAGGCTTTTGTCATAGGGCCTGCAAACATCGCTTCTAATAGCACAACACCACCGATAGCGATTCCTGCCATAACACCTACTTCTTTACTTCCTGTAGACACGTTTATTATGGTTAGCATTAAGAAAAACGTTAATAAAAGCTCTAATACAAAAGCCCTCCATGGGATTAACGTAGGAATGGTTGCTCCATAATATTCACTTTCAGGAAAAATAACCCATAACAAACAACTAGCGAGTAATGCTCCTATTAATTGTGCCACTATAAACTTCGGTACTTCTTTCCAAGAAAACTTCTTTGCGTAAGCAAAAGCAATGGTAACCGCTGGGTTAAAATGAGCTCCCGATATTTCACCAAAAGCATAAATCATCGCCATAACAATAAGCCCCCATGTAATGGCAACTCCCGTATGTGTTAAATCCGCTCCACCTGTGATCTCATTCACGGTCATAGCACCAGTTCCGCAAAAAATAAGGGAAAAAGTTCCTATCAATTCAGATATGTATCGTTTCATAAGGGCAAAGATACATTTCATCTTTTAAGTTTTTGTTAACTATATGCAATTAATTATAGTTGTAATTTTAACAAACAACTATGTTTAAACAAACACCTCAAAATTATGAAGAAACTATTTTTAAGCACTTTAGCTATAGCAATAGTGACTATAGTAAACGCACAAATCAGAACACCACAAGCTAGTCCGTTAGCTAAAGTTGAACAGAAAATTGGACTTACTGATGTTTCTCTAGAGTATTCTAGGCCAAGCGTTAGAGGAAGAATTATATTTGGTGAATTGGTTCCTTATGACCAGTTATGGAGAACAGGTGCTAATAGAAATACCAAAATTACATTTGGTCATGATGTTATCGTTTCCGGTAAAGAATTGAAAGCAGGAAGCTATGCAGTCTTCACTGTTCCTGGGAAATCTTCTTGGGATATTATCTTTTATAGTGATGCATCCAATTGGGGTACTCCACGAAATTGGGATGACACAAAAGTTGCTATTAAAACGAATGTAAAGAGCCATCGTTTATCAACAAATGTGGAGATGTTTACTATCAGTTTTGAAGAGATCACCGATAGCTCTGCTGTTTTAACCTTACAATGGGAAAATACTTCCGTGGGTGTAAAATTTGATGTTCCTACAGACAAATTGGTTGAAGAGAACATCACGAAAACATTGACTGGGGAATCACCTAGATCAGTCGATTATTTTTTGGCAACGCAATATTACCTGCAGAACAACAAAGATATGAACAAGGCTAAAGAATGGATTGACAAAGCGGTGACCATGACGAAAGACAATCCTCGCTCTTATTTTTTGAATGAACAAGCGCTTGTTTATAGTCAATTAGGTCACAAAAATAAAGCTTTGGAAATGGCGAAAACTGCGTTAAAATTAGCAAGACAAGAAAATAATCCTGGCATCATAAACTCAGCTCAATCCTTTATAGCAAAACATCAACAATAAGCTGAAGCGATACTCCTACAAAATCACAAAGCGCATAATGATCATTATGCGCTTTGTAGTTTCTTATACCATCCCACACTTTTATAATTATTCAGAGATACCTCATACCATTTACCCTTTGAATTTACCGTAATAAAACGTCCTTTTTCCCTTTCTATTTCAATATAAAAAGAAATCATAGCTACTGCTATTATTGATTTCTCTATCTGATATAAAGAATAAAATACTCATTTTCTTTTACAATAAATTCAATCAATAACTGGTATCACCTATTAAAACTAGCTTTATAAATTTCCAAAAAAATAAAACCACTACCACCCACTAATAATTAAGTATTTATATAACCATATAGACATATTTCATTCTTTTAAGTTTTTGTTAACATATACTATAAATTTTAACCTTAATTTTATAATTCTAAATAAACTTATACCCACTAAAAAATGAGAAAAACACTATTATGCTTGTTTGTTGTAGCAATTGCTACCCATGTAAGCGCTCAGTTAAAAACACCAGCTCCTAGCCCAGCTTCGAAAATAGAACAAACAGTAGGTTTAACAGAGGTAACTGTTGAATACTCTAGACCTGGAATGAAAGATAGAGCTATTTTTGGCAACCTAGTTCCTTATGGTAAATTATGGAGAACAGGTGCTAATGAAAATACAAAAATTACCTTTAATGATGATGTAACTATTGATGGGAAAGAATTGAAGAAAGGGTCTTATGCTATTTTTACCAAACCAAACAAAGACGCTTGGGAAGTTATTTTTTATGCTGACACAAACAATTGGGGCACTCCAAGAGAATGGAAAGATGAAAAAGCTGTATTAAAGACTACGGTAAAAGTTGAAACGCTTCCTATGAAAATAGAAACCTTCACCATTACCTTCGATGACATTACCAATAACTCGGCTGTTTTAGGATTGTTATGGGAAAATGTATATGTTGGAGTGAAATTTAACACACCAACAGACAAAAATGTTGAGGAAAGTATTGCTAAAACAATGAATGGACCTTCTGCAGGTGACTATTACTCTTCTGCTGTCTACTATTTAAATGAGAATAAAGACATTAACAAAGCAAAAGAATGGATAAATAAGGCGGTAGCTCTTACAAAAGATCAGCCTCGTTTTTGGTATTTACGCCAACAGTCGTTAATATTAGCGAAAGCAGGAGATAAACAAGGTGCCATTAAAGCAGCAAAAGCGTCATTGGCAGGAGCAGAAAAAAGAGGAAATGCTGATTATATAAAAATGAACAAAGAATTTTTAGCTGACATGGAATAGTTTTATACTAGAACACTTAGCTTAAAAGCCCATAGGTACACCTATGGGCTTTTTTTACTTTTATTTTTTTATTTATAGAAACCTGAGGTCCGATAAAATATCCATAAAACAGGCCATTACGAAGTCTTGTTAAGGCTGACGTAATCGTTTTGGATGAAGAAACCGCCACAAAAACTCCGTTGCACTATGTTTCTTCGCGGTGAATAGCTCGATTTTAAAAAGGTGTACAATACAAGTACACCAAACTCATGTTAAAGTATAAAAATGTAAACTAAGGACTCTAAAAATAGCTCATTTTAGGAACCAACTCTATTAATTTACTAGTTATTTTTGACCGCTATGAATAAATCTTCGTCTGGATTTAGTCCATAGTTTGGATATTTATCTGAAATATTAATTTTTTTAACTTTTAAACCGGTAGATTTAATTCTTTCAATATAATCTTGACCATAAATTCTAACATGGTCGTATTGACCGAAAAAATGTTCCCTTTCTTGTGGAGTAATTATTGAAAAGTCTTCATACGTTTGGTATATATGTTTAGCAATTGGAACTTGAAGTATTGCTTTTCCTTTCTTTTTTAACACCCTAGCAATTTCTTTTATAGCCAAAATATCTTCATTAACGTGTTCAAGAACATGATTACAAATAACAAAATCAAAAAAATTATCTGTAAATGGGATGTCCAATACATTCATATTTTTAACATGTTCAGGATAGCTATATCCTTCAGTATATAAATCTCCACAAAAATAGTTTTCAAAATTATGGTTGATAAATGCCTTTGAAATATTTTCTTCTGGAGCAAAATGTAGTATTCTCTTTGTATTATGTTCAAAAATATTTTCTTCATACTTAAGATAAGTATACACTAGTCGTTCTCTATCTATAGACCTGCAACTATAACACCCTGCATTTCTGAGGCCAGATCCAATGATGCTTTTTTTTTTAATATCGGTATATCAAAACCTACACTAGCAAGATTACTTGAATTAAAATTACAAATAGGACAAGTATATTTATCACCTGAATTCAGATTCGTATTAACAAACCTAAGTATTTGCTTAAGTACTTTTTTGACACTATTTGGAATATATTTTTTCATAATAAATCTTTATTTGTCTAACAACTAAAGGTAGATCAGGGCTACTCAGCACTTTGCTATTTTCGATGAACTAACCATATATGAAGCCCAAGCATAACCATTCTTATTTTATAATTATTTTACATAAATCTTTGACATAAAAAAACACCTCGTAAAAGGTGCTTCTAGTAAGTTGAATTATATGTTTTATTCTTTATGTGTCCAACAATCATATAGCATATAGCGTTAGCCTATCGGCACGTCATATGCTTAGTTATTAGCCAACGTTTTCATTATTCATTCCATTTATTACGATTGCTTCTACTCTCAATAGTTGTTCTATTAAACTATAAGCGTCTACTAAATCCCATATTGGCTCCATTAGTTGTCTTATGGAGTTTAGCGTGATGTGTTCCCCCTTATTCAACTGACCAATCAATTGTGGTAGCATGGGATGGTTTTTTAAAACTATGCGATGACCTCTTGCGAAAATCAAAGTTTCTTTGCTGTCTTGTACATCTAAATAGATTGGAAATATCTCTTTGCCTTTAATCGAAAAAGTTCCCGATTGAGGGATTCTGGTATGTGTAGTATTTGATATTCTTCGAATACCTCCGTTACTTTTCAAACCTAATATTTTTCTAGTTAATGCAATTTCCATCTTTTTCTGAATAGAATGTAAATCGAGCACATCATTCAAGGCAGACTGAGGAGCATTCAATTTTATTGGTTTTTCATATTCATCATGACTTAATAATACTTCTTCTGCCGTTGTCTTTATGAGTTCGTTTTCGAATCGATCTTTTGGGGGATTGACATAGTCCAATACAACACTTAAAGAAAATTTTGGAGTGTTACCAATATGATATACATAATGCGGAATAGCCATGGCGTCACCTGGCTCTAATTCATATAACTTACCTTCATTGAGCTTTTCAGAAACATTATGAAAAACTTCAGAGTTATGTTCGATTGAGTTGTATTTTGGATCATCCCAGGTATAGAATTCTTTATTCTCCGGTCCTAAATGAAATAAAATTCCGTCCTCTCCAGTAGACTCTTTATGAACCCCAAATGGTGTGAAACCATAGTTTCCCATAAAAAAAAGGAAAGACAAACCATCAAGAGGCAATCCTGCATTTTCCAGCAGGGGACGAACAATAGTGACCGCTTTTTCGGCAAAAGAATTACTGTATTCTTCCAAACCTATGAGTATCATCCCAAACTTCTGGTCACCAAAAATTTGTTGAGACCAATCTTTAAAGGAATGCTCCAAACTAGGAGGGTTGGCTGCCATTTTTTCAATAAGATCATTTCGAAGTTCATTATTGATATAGATTTTTAAACCAACGTGCAGGTTCTCCTTAGCCAAAAAGCCTTTCAAAACCTTAATTAATAATAACTTTATTTCTGCGATATCCTTCGTTGAAACTAATTTTTTTGCTTGCGCAGGTTTACTAAGATTATTAGAGTCATCTAAAAAAGATTTCCAAGTACTCGGATTCATGATTTATAAATTATTCGTTTGTTGTTAATGTTGGCGTAGAGTAGAGCCTGATAGCTATCTCTATATTTTTGTTTTACTTGTTTTACCAAATATACTAAAAACAACGCAAAATTATCGTTTTCCCCCTTACTGTCAACGGATCAGTCAACAGGGCATATAGCGTTAGCTTATCGGCACGCCATATGCTTAGTTATTTTTGTTTAATTAATAATTCATACAGTTTTTCCATATCAGAAAAGGTTTTAGCTCCTTCTTTTTCAAAATCATTCCGATTCTCCTCATTAGTAAATACAAATACATCAAATCCGCCTTTTCTTGCAGCTATTATTCCAGCCATACTATCTTCAATTACTACACATTCATTTGGCTTAAAACCCATTTTTTTAGCAGCATATTCAAATATTTCTGGACTCGGTTTCCAACTTCCAATCTCATAAGAACTAAATATTTTATTTTCAAATCTCTCGATTAGTTCAGTCGTAGTTAAATTCAGTCTTATTTTTTCGATTGGCCCACTTGATGCTACACAATATGGGATAGATATTTTGTCCAATAAATTATGTATTCCTTTAATAGGCTTTAATTCTGTTTTGAAAGCTTTGAAAGTTCTTCCTCTATACTCTTTCTCAAAGGAATCAGGTAATTCTTTTTCTATTAACTTCTCAATATGTTCAAAAACACTTTTTAATGATTTTCCTGCAAAATTTTCCAGAGCATATTTCATTTTAATTCCTGCTCCAACAGAATTTGCCATTTCAATAAGTATCGTATTTGAAATTCCTTCGCTGTCTACAAGAACTCCGTCACAATCAAAAATTATACATTTATATTTCATTCAGTCTAAAGCGAGCTTGTCTTTAATTAATGCGTAGAGTAGAGCCTGATAGCTATCTCTATATTTTTGTTTTACTTGTTTTACCAAATATACTAAAACAACGCAAAATTATCGTTTTACCCCTTACTGTTAACGGATCAGTCAACAGGATATATAGCGTTAGCCTATCGGCACGCCATATGCTTAGTTATTAGGGGCAGTTTTTATTTATTCAATTCAATAACTTTTTCAATAGCCTTGTCATTAGTTTTCAATTCTTTTAGTAAGCTTATATAAAATTCCTTTGCATTTCTGCTATAATTCAGTTCGTAATTTGGCGGTATTCCAGTCATTTCATAATTCTTCCCATCAATATTTTCGTATATCTCGTTTGAGAGTCCATATTCCCATCCATTCGGTAATCTTTTAGAAAGTACGTCTGATAAAATCCCTTCTGTATTAGAGCCAATTCGGATTGTACCTTCAATATTTTGAGATGCCAAAATAAAGGTCTCACTTGCGCTTGCTGTTTGAGGGCTTGTTAGTAAATAAAGGTTTCCTTTGTAATTCAGTTCCTTTGGTTCAATGTAGATATTTTGAGTATTTGTAAATCCGTTTTTTAATCTAGCTTTTTTTGAAAAGGCAATTCTTTTTTTGTTTGTAAAGTAGCTTAGAATTTCTAATCCAATTTGGTCAAATCCGCCTCCATTAAATCTGACATCTATAATACAGGATTTTGTATTTTTAATATTATCATAAATGATTGGCATTTGTTTTTTAAAACTCGTCAGAACATCTTTCGTATAATTCGAACTTTCGTCTGCATTTTCCCAATATTGTTCGGCAAATTTTTCGGTTGTTAGTTCGTCAGGAATATTATAATTTGCTAAATCCTCGAAGTCATTAAACTGAATATAGCTGGTGCTGTCATTAATAAATCCCCAATTTATCATTCCCATATTGTATGTCTTATAATTAGGAATATATTTTCGAGTTATTGAATAAATAACTTTTTCTCTTAAATCATCTGTGTCCTCATCATTTTCTTCAATTTTGTCTTCCAGCGAATCAGGTATCTCGATAGACACGTGTCCATCTTTTAATTCAGAAATCATTGCATTAAGAACTGTATAGAGTTCAAAATCTGATGATTTTTTTGACAAGCGATTACGATATTTATCTTTTAGTTTGTTCCAGTCAACTTCTCGCAAATTAAAAAAGGGGTAGTTTTCATTAAAAGTTTCCCATAATGCGTCAAAATTTGATAAAGGATTGTTTTTACTTTTTTCACAAGTTTCCGATTCTTTGGAACGAACGAAGTTATAATTTGTAAAGCCTACTTTTATTTGTAGGCTGTCTTTTGTCAAGTTGTTTATAGTATAGAATTCTTCTAAATATTTTGTTGGGATTTTTGTGTTTAGGTTACATCCACTTTCGTAAGTGTCGCGTATTAAAACACCCTTTTTTGAAATTTCCAATTGTTGTCCGTAACCAATTGAGTTCCAAATTCCGTAAAGTCTACTATCAACCTCCTGTTTTTGTGCATTACACGAATGAAATGCAAGTGTTGTAAATATTAAAAAATATAGGTAGTTTAATTTCATTTCGGTTGTTGTGTCAAATTCTGACTAACGTTTTTATAATGCCTTAAAAACCAGTGGTTAAAGATTCTGGTTTTCGGATGTATTTTTTCTCCTTTTTCCTTCGCAAAACGTTAGCTTAAAGAGATTAATTTTTTTCCGAAATGGAAGGAATTGCCCCTAACGTGAGTCTGTGTAATAACTCCTATTAGTTTGGTGAAAATAAAAAAGATTTATTATTTCTATTGTTAAAAAGATAAAAATTGAACTTAATTTCTGAAAATGAGTTTTTTAGAGGTAAAAAAGTCTTTATTTCGACGAAATAAAGACCTAAATGAGCTTTTAACTTGCTTATTATCGTTTTAAAGTCATAAATAGACATAAGTCTCCTAAGATTGTAAGTGGTAAATGCCAAATAAACCTCACCCATTACTTTTTCTTTCCCTCTTGTTAACACGTAATCAAAGTGCCATTGCCGTTTTAAGGTCCCAAATTGATGCTCTATAATTTGTTGCCTTGTGCGGTAATAACTTGGATTTGCATTTACTCTTTCATTATTCTCTGTTATGTATTGTTGGTATTCTGTTCTTTCAATAGTTCTTCCTAATTTATTGGTAGTGCACTCAGATTTTAACACACAACCTTTACAGGCTTTGGTTTTATAGTGTTTTACTTGATATGATTTTCTCCCATTTTTAAGTTTTTTATGGTAATATCTTCCGTTGGTTTGTAGTACTTCGTCTGCCGGACAAGTATAGGTGTTTTGACCCCTATAAAACAAGAGTAATCTTTTAAATTTCGATTATTAATTAAGCTACTGTTTTTTGCATTAAAATTAAGCGTTTGTCTTGGTTCCATTTTTCCATAGGAGTTATTCTTCCTAATGGCCCATGGTGCCTTGTGTTGTTATAGAAAATCACGTACCTTTTTAGTATTTGTTCTATTTCTCCGAAAGCTCTATACTCAAATCGTTGAAAGACTTCTTTTTTCAGTATTCCATGATACGCTTCTACATGTGCATTTTCTTCTGGTGTAGCTACATGAGTAAACTCCTGGCTCACACCTATTAATTCTAAGTACTCACGAACACTTTTAGCTATAAATTGACTTCCATTATCACTTCTAATAACAATGTTTTCAGGATATTGGTATTGTTTAAGCATAAGGAAAAGGAGTGTTATTACTTGTTGTTATTTTATAGAAAAAGAAAAATAGTCTTTTAAGATTCTACGAGTATGTACATCAATTATCGAGAGTAAATAAGCATTTTTACCTACACTAGGAATCCATACCATCTTTATATCCATTTCTAAACACTCCATTGGACGTGAGGTGATTACTTTTCTATATTTCACAAACTTCCGACCAGAACCACTTCTGTTTATTCTGTGTTCTAATTTCAACATATTAGCTTGTTTCATTATTCGATACAGCTTTTTATGATTTATCATATAACCTTCTTTCTTTAAATAAGAACACATTAATCGATATCCACAGTCTATAAATTCATGACTTAAAATATTTTTAATTGAAGTTATAACGTCTGCTTGGTCTACCAGCCCTTTAGTGTTATGATAAGTATGTTTAGAAGGTTTATTTCCTTTCTTACCACCACTAGGTGCTCTATAATAACTACTCTCTACCATACCAACCATTTTAATGATTTTAGTTTTACTACACTTATGCTTTTTATAAGTAAGATCTACTAAATCTTTCTTGGATCTGACGTCCCAAACTTTTTTTTTAAAAGTTCTCGTTGTACTTCTAGTTCAATCTCTCTATCGCTAAGTAATTTACGGAGTACTCGATTCTCTTCTTCTGCAGCTCTTAATTCTTTACTCTTAGTCTCATAAGTAACTTTTAAACTGCTTCTCCTTGGTGGTCAAACTTCTTTCTCCAACTATAAAAAGTACCTGTACTAACTCCATACTTTCGACAAGCTTCTACTATACCTATCTCTTCTGAACTAGATAGTATTTCCAACTTCTGAGCTAAACTCCATTTCTTGTATTTCATATCTCAAATATATTAGTTTGAAATTTAAAAGCTTACTGTTAACGGATCAGTCAACAGGGCATATAGCGTTAGCCTATCGGCACGCCATATGCTTAGTTATTATGCCACGTTGTGCTTTCAATTCTTTTCTAATAAATAAATAACTTAAAGGAATAATTATAAAAATAGAAAATAGAAAAATTGAAATAAATGTTGTGATAAAATCATTAATAGAATAGGTCTCGTTTGAATTATCAACGAATTTCAAAAGATATCTTTTATATGCACCAAAATAATTAACCAAACAATGAAGTGTAATTACTAATGCTATGCTATTGTATTTTAAGTAGATACTTTGAAATAACACTCCTAATGAAAAAGCTAGTAAAATTTGATTAATTACGGAAATTTTATGAAAATCAGGATTAAAAAGGTTTGTTAAATGTGAAAAACCAAATAATAGAGAACTAAATAGAATAGATGAAATCAAGTTATTTTTCTTCTTTTTAAAAATACTATAGATAGAATAGAATATAAAAATTCTAAAAAATAATTCTTCAAATAAACCAACAGATAAGCAGGATGTCATGAAAATAAAATGGTCATATGTTTTTATCTCAAAACCTTCTTGTATAATGGTTGAATTTATCTGAATAATAGAAATCATTAATAAAAACAGAGAAATAAGTATAAATAGTAATGTGTATTTTGTAGGTTTTAGTTTATTAATAAAACCAAATTTAAATATCAATAGTATAGTTATAATTGACAGTGCTATTTTTGAAATAATTTTACCTTCTAGAGTACTATCAGATAAATGAAAGTTTACAATTTTAAATAGAATATTAGTGGCTAAAATAGCCACTAATATTAAAATTATATTGTTTAAATTATTTTTCATATTTGATAGAAACATGTATGTTAAAAATCAATTTCAATTGATGCTTCACAATCATAGAACTCAACACAAGTGCAAGGACTACTTAATGGCCAACAAGAATTCCACCAGCTAGTTTCTGGACATACAGCAGTTCTTAACTTACAACCAAATTTTATTTTAGATTTTCGAGCAACAGATTTACCAGAGTTATTTGTAGTAGTATTATAATCGTATTTTTCCTTTAGAAAGGATTTCAACTCGTTATTAAATTTAAAATTTTGACCTAAATTTAATTCATCTTGATTGTTACTTGACTTTAGGTTTTTGCTTAAATAAGTTTGAATTGATGTAAATAATCCATCTCCGGCAATCTCGTCATTAAATTGTCCATCATCTGTATACTGAATACCATCAATATAATATTGTGTTTTTAAAACTAAATCGGAATTAAAATTTTTAATTTTAATAATTATTGCTTCTTTGGATGATTTAGCTTTTGATGATGTATTATTACCATATTGTATAATAGCAACAGATTCGTCAAATGATAAAGCTAATGTTTCTGTTGAAGTTTCATCGTTACTGCAAGAAGAAAACATTAGGCTTAAAAATAAAGCGAATGTAAATTTTAATAAATATTTCATTTTTTATTGGTTTTTTTGAGAAAAATCCTTTTTGTTTTTTAGAATTTTTCTGATTTACAGCAATTTCTACTCTTTCGATTTTCGCAACTCGTTTTACTTTTTCTTTTATTTCGGTTTCAACTTTCACATTTTCCGATTTTGGATAGTCAGTCCGTTTTCGACCGTTAGTTGGATTTTATGTGGCATAACGTTTCGTATAGTATTAGTTGCGTTATCACTAATCTAAATAAACAGCATAAAACTGAAATAGGAAACGGTTTGGTTTTTGATACCAAAAACAGTCTTAGCAATTAATTTTATACGTTGTAATGTATGTAAAGTAACACGTTCTACTTTATGGCAAAACACACACGTTAATTTCTTTCTATTTGCAATTTAATTTTCACACTGCACCACGTCTAAATTATTAAAATGTAAAACTATAGCACCTCAAGGATAGCAAATTATTTTTATTTAGGTTGGTTTTATAAAAATCCATCACCGTATTACTTCCGTTATCATAGTCAATCTTCATTCCATCGGAATAAGCGCTTTTTTCACCCCTCCCTTTAGTTAATTGTTTTCAATACAGGGCAGCGAAAGCATACATAATACAACTTCACATATATCACCTTGAAAGGTAGTAATTTAAATGTAGTTTTCAAAACTTCCACACATACAAATGACTTATATGTAATTAAATATCAATGCTTAAATATTTTAAACCATTGAAATAAAACAAAATTCATAGTTTTAGAATTATCCATTTTATAAACGTTTATTGTATTTTATTTACCCCAATTATGTCAAAGAACTTTTCCTTTTTTTAGGTATCGGAGAATATACCCTTATTGTATAATTCGTTTACGTAAATCTTTGACATAAAAAAACACCTCGTAAAAGGTGCTTCTAGTAAGTTGAATTATATGTTTTATTCTTTATGTGTCCAACAATCATATAGCATATAGCGTTAGACTATCACACCCTATATACTTCGTTATTCGCGGTAGTATTTTGTTATTCCATCTTCGGTATTTGTTGCTGCCATAAATTATAATAATGCCCTTTTTCAGTATATAATTCTTTATGATTTCCTTGTTCTAAAACTTTTCCTTTTTCTAGTACTACAATTTCATCTGCGTTAACTATTGTACTCAATCTATGTGCAATGATGATAATCGTTTTATTGTTTTGTCGTAAACTTTCTATTGCTTTTTGAATATAATTTTCTGAAGCAGAATCCAAAGAAGAAGTCGCTTCATCTAAAACCAACACTTCTGGTTTTTTATATAAAGCTCTTGCAATGGCAATTCGTTGTTTTTGTCCTCCAGAAAGTGTAGCCCCGTTTTCTCCAAGATACGTGTTAAAACCATTAGGCAAACTTTCAATAAACTCTAAAATACCGATAGATTTACAAATACCAATAATCAACTCTATATCAGGAGAAAAATCTCCAACAGCAATATTGTCAATTACATTACCTGCAAATAAATCTATTTTTTGAGGCACAACACTTACCAATTCTCTCAAACTTTCGTGCTGAATATATTTTAAATCCAAATCTCCAATTGTAATACCTCCTTTCTGTATAGGGTATAAGTTTTGGAGTAACGAAATTAAAGTTGATTTTCCTGAACCACTTTCACCAACAATTGCAGTTATATTCCCTTTTTTAATTTTTAAGTTAAAGTCTGTAAAAACTTGCACTCTTGTTCCATACCTAAAAGCAACATTTTTAAATTCTATATCATCAATCTTTTCTTTTTTCAATACAACTTTTTCTGTATTTTCTTCACGTTCTAAATCCATAATTTCAAACAATCTGTCTGCTGCAATTAATGCATTTTGTATTTGTTTATTTGCACCAATTAAATTTGCCACAGGATTCATAAAATAACCTATAATTGCATAAAAAGATAACAATTCTCCCGGTGTAATTTCTCTTTCAATAACAAAATAAGAACCACTCCATAATAAGACAATGGTAAATAATTGTGCAATAAAAGTAGTAGAAGTACCTGAAAAAACTGAGTTTAATGCAGATTTATAACCAATGTGTAACAAATTTATAAAACGTGTTTCTGTTTTAATATTAGCAAAATTTTCTAAACCAAAACGTTTTATAGTGCCTACCGAATTTAAAGACTCTACTAACTGACTTTCTAATTCTGCTGAACTCTCCATTATTTTACGCTCTGTTTTTTTGTTGAGTTTATTTATGATAAGATATACAACTAAATATAAAGGAATAACCAATAACATAATTAAAGCCAATTTCCAGTAATACATAAACATAATACCAAAAGAAAAAAACAGAATGAGTATGTTTACTGTTAAACTTAATGATACATCATTAATAAAAGTTCTAATTTTAACAGCATCATTGATACGAGAAATAATTTCTCCTACACGCATCGTATCAAAAAATTGCTGTGGAAGTTTTAGCAAATGTTTGTAATAACCTAAAATTAAACGAGCGTCTATTTGTTGACCGCTTTTAATTAAAAAGACATCTTTAAAAACACCTATTATAATTTGTGAAACCAATAATAGAAGCATTATAATACTTAATAAATTTAAGAGTTTAGTATTACCTCCAACTAATACATAATCTGTTATCTTTTGTATATAGATAGAGGTTGAAAAACCTAATAAAGTATAGATAATTGCTCCAACTAAAGCCTGTAATAACACAAACTTATGCGGTTTTAATAAAAACCAAAAACGTTTTAAAACAGATACTTTTTCATTCGTTGGTGCAAACTCTTCTTTTGGTAGCAATAATACTAAAACACCTGTCCATTCTTTTAAGAATTCTTCATGTGTTTTTTTATGGATTTTACCATCTCCAGGATCCATAATTTTAATGTAGGTTTTGGTTACTTCGTAAATAACTACATAATGATGTAACTGTTCTTTTACAATGATATGAGCAATAGCAGGTTTTGGTATTTTAAATAAACTGTCTAATTCACCACGTACACCTTTTGCCTCAAAACCTAATTTCTCAGATGCTTCAATAAGACCTAACACATTTGTGCCTTTTTTATCTGTACCAGCATATTGACGAATACGTGCAATTGGGAGTTGTAAATTGAAGTGAGAAGAAATGGATGCTAAACACGCTGCACCGCAATCTGTAATATCGTGTTGTTTTACGGTGATTTTTGCCATATTATTTATTTCTTATGGCAAAGAAAGGGTTGTTTACTGCAAATTGTTTGCAGGGAAAGATAATTATTATAATAATCTTAAAAATATAAATAATCTTTTAGATTAGCTACTGAGTTAAAACAATAAGTATAACTTTTGGCGAAAAGATAATTTGTTTAAAAATGGTAACTAAAGTTATTTATTTTAGGAAACTCTTTTTTATTTATTAGACCTGATATTTTTAGTTTTAGTCAAAAATATTTGACCTTTTATTAATGTTTATTTTTTCAAAACAAATATTAATGAAAATATGAGTTAAAAAAAAGCCTAAAAAAATTTAGGCTTTTTTATTATTATCAAATAAAAAATTAGTTTAATATTTTATATGCTAACTCACCCAATATTTCACCAGCAGAATAGAATTTACCGAGAACCAAAATAAAAAGAAATGTTCCTACTAAAAGATATAAATAATTCATGTTTTTTTTTTATTTGCATAATTTTTAATGTGTTGCATGATAAATTGCTTCTCCTATTTTCTCTCCTGCACTGTAACAAGCTCCAATCAATTGAGTAGCGACATAAAGCCCCGCAATAACAGGGATAAAAGCAAGAAATCCACCGTTTGTATTTCTTAAATCTTCTTGCCTAAGTTCCTGTATGTTAAAATTTAGTGTATTCATAATAAATTATTTTTTAGCTGCGTTTTGATATCCGTTATAAACTCCTAATCCAAGTGCACCAACACAAGGAATAAGGTAAAAGGTGAACTTGCATCTAAAAGTAGTTTAGGCACTGACCAAAAACAATCCCAAGGTTTAGCGCCACCACTTATTACCTCCATTTTTATATTACTTAAATTTTTCATCTTTTTTTAATAGTTTATAACCCAATAGCATTACAAATGGCATACTAGCTATTAAAATTTTATTGAAGATATTTTGATTTTCATTCAGAAAATCGGTAAGCACATATATACCTAAAACTATAATTGAAAATGCTATTAGTAATATACCTATTATTTTTTTCATGCTATTAAAGTATTTAATTAATATAATTTATTTTTATTAGTCAAAACAACCATCTTTAGCAGCAAAGGTAATCCCCATTAAAGCTACTGTCCATCCACCCCAAAAAGAAGTTAAAAGTCCAGCGGTAACTAAAGCACCATCAATCATACAATCTTGTAGTTGTCCAGATCCCAATAAAATTCTCCATTTGATTTAATTCTAATTTTTTTATAATAAAATTTGTTCTAAAATATAAAGTATTAATAGCAATAAAATTTTTAACATAATACTTTATAAAAATTAATATTTTCTACAATTTTTTTAAAGACACTCATAGCGCTATGTCTAAATTTGCAAATTTATGACAACAAGTATAGAATCGTTCCGTCTCAAAATAAAACGCTCTTTATCAATGTATTTCATAAATAGCCAAAGCACTAAATAAGTACCAATACAACCGAAAAAAGAAATAATAAGATATTGTTGAGTTGATATCTCATTAATATCTATTTTTTTATTATTTAATTCTGCGAACAACAATCCAATGAACTGAAAAAATCCTATAACAAAGAAGTATGGAATAATCAAAAGAAGCACTCTAGTATAACCAGGTAATGAGAAGTCATTTTTCATAGGTTTGTATTGATAAAGACAGAATAAATCATTCTATGACATTATCTCTTAAAGTTTGTACGTTTAAAATATAGAAGAAAAAGAGAATTGATAATAGACTATCAATTCTCTTTCAAGTTAAGTTTATCAAAGAGGCTTGATTAACTTAACTATAGATTTGCCTTAAAAACTCAATCACACTAAGGTTTTTTCCAAACTGAATGTGATTTTAAATAAAATCTATTTTCATATTATATTATATTTAAATAAAATATAAAATGAAAAAGCTATCACAAATAGTATTGAAAAGGCTATGATAAAAAATTTTAAAGCAATTCTACGATATATCTTCAATATTCTTTGTTTTGTATTATCCATAAATCTATTAATTATTCTCTCCTAGATTTTTCTCCTAATGCTGTACCTATCATCCAGCCTACAGTAAAACTTGCTAACCAAAAACCACCAATGGCTATAGCTGTAATAAGCAGACCTTCATTAGTTTCTTTAATTTCTTTACCACTCAACTCTTGAACACCAAAATTTTGTAAATTTCTAATAAAAATACGTTTTTAAAAATTATTAATTTGTTTTTGGTTGTAAGTTTTTTACAATCCATATTAAAACCCTAACATATCCATCTAGTATTGTTTTGATACCTCAAATACAAATTCACTCACCGCAACTAACTTACAATGTGTAAATTATTTTGTAAAAAGTAACTACCACCAAATATTTTAGTTACTTCATTATTCGTCAATACTTTTACAGAAATAGATACTTGTAAATCGAAATCATCGGAGTAACAGTAAGTTTTTCTACTTCTGCTATAGTAAATGATAGCACTAAAATCCTTTAATTGTTCTATTAGTAAATGTATAGAACGTTCGCTAATATTCATTAAGGTTGCCAATTCTTTTGGTGTGCCAGAATTCTCATTGGCTATCAATTTGTGTAATTGCTGTAGGCGTTCTAGTGTTTTTAAATTTCTCATAGATTTTGTATTTTTATGTATTAAGACTTTTCGACTGCTCACGAAGTGATGTTTAGTATTATTTTTTTGCTATTTGACTTGAAGGATTAACCCAATCATCCATTTTATCATACAATAAATCAAAAAGAGTACGTTGTGTCAGTTCAAAACGAGCGTTTACTAACATTCCTTTTTTTAGTTGTCCTTTAAATCCATTTTTTAGCTCAAGAAAATTTTGATCTAATGAGCATAAAACTTTAAACATTGGTGTTTTGTTAATCATTTCTACATCGTTGCCAATTTCTTCAATTTTTCCATTGGCTAAACCCCATTGATTATAATTAAAAGCACTCACTTGAAAGTTTACTTTATTTTCTTTTTTTAATAAACCGATGTCTTTTGGATTTATATAACATTCAACAATTAAATCTGATTTAGGCGAAATTTCTGCTAATTGAATTCCATTTTGAATAAAACTTCCTTTTTCAATTCCTTTTACATTTAATAAAGTTCCTGAAACTGGAGCCTTAATAACAGATAAATTATTCGTTTCTTCTAGTTGTACTTGGTTGTTTTCTAATTCTTTTAATTGGTTTTTTTGGTTAACTAATTCTGCTTGCCAACTACTGTTTTGTTGTTTCTTATATTGATAAATAGCATTTAAAGATAAATCATATTCTAGCTTGCTGTTATTTAGTTCCACTTTGGCTATTACTCCTTTATCAAATAATTTTCGATTCCGATTATAGTCTTCTTTTATTTTTTGATACCGAGTATTTAATTCATTTACTTTTTGTTGAAAGAAGTTATATTCTTGTTTATATTTTAGCGAGTTTAAGTTATTAGTAATTCTTTTTTGACTAGATAATAGTCTCAAATCATCAATAAAGGTTTTTGTTTCATTTAATTGACTTTCAATTGTATTTATTTTTTGAGTAATTGCTAAATTGTTAATCATTAATAATGTATCTCCTTTTATTACTTGAAGATTATTTCTTAGTTGATGAAAAATTACTTTCCCACTATTACTACTTTCTAAAAGTATTCTCTCTTTATCAGCTCTTATTAATCCTTGAGATGTATTATAAATAGTAACATTGATAAAGGGTAAAGAAATCAACGCAGTAATTAAGCTCAACAAAATAATGCCGTAAATAATTTTACTCTTATTAGTGTGTTTAAACTGATGTACTTCAAGAGTATTATCAATAATCTCTTTTGGGAATAATTGTTTTTTCATATTTTTTCTTTTCAAACTATTGGTTTATTGAGTGAAAGCTCTTTTACAGACTATTGGTTTCGGTCAGAACTTGCGTACAACGTTCCGTATAGTATTAGTTGCGTTATCACTAATCTAAATAAACAACATAAAACTAAAATAGATAACGGTTTGGTTTTTGATACCAAAAACAGTCTTAGCAATTAATTTTATACGCTGTAATGTATGTAAAGTAACACGTTCTACTTTATGGCAAAACACACACGTTAATTTCTTTCTATTTGCAATTTAATTTTCACACTGCACCACGTCTAAATTATTAAAATGTAAAACTATAGCACCTCAAGGATAGCAAATTATTTTTATTTAGGTTGGTTTTATAAAAATCCATCACTGTATTACTTCCGTTATCATAGTCAATCTTCATTCCATCGGAATAAGCGCTTTTTTCACCCCTCCCTTTAGTTAATTGTTTTCAATACAGGGCAGCGAAAGCATACATAATACAACTTCACATATATCACCTTGAAAGGTAGTAATTTAAATGTAGCTTTCAAAACTTCCACACACACAAATGACTTATATGTAATTAAATATCAATGCTTAAATATTTTAAACCATTGAAATAAAACAAAATTCATAGTTTTAGAATTATCCATTTTATAAACGTTTATTGTATTTTATTTACCGCAATTATGTCAAAGAACTTTTCCTTTTTTGAGGTACCGGAGAATCTATTCTTATTGTATAATTCGTTTACGTAAATCTTGGACATAAAAAAACACCTCGTAAAAGGTGCTTTGTCGTAAGTATGTTTAATAAAAAGAATGTCTTTTTTAACAATTCTTTTCTACTACTTTATGGAAATATTAAATATTTTAAGTAAAATATTTAATTGATTACTTCTACATTGTAAGCATTTATTCCTTTCTGTCCTCTTTCAGTTTCAAACTGTACCTTGTCGTTTTCTTTAATGTCATCAATTAAACCTGTGTTATGAACAAAAATATCTTGTCCTGATTCTGATGGTGTAATAAACCCAAATCCTTTTGAGCTATTGAAAAATTTTACTGTGCCTTCTTGCATCTCTTTTAAATTTTAAATTATTAAATATTATATCAGTTTAAGAAGAACAATCATGTATATCATTGTAAAACAAAGTCACAAAATACAGGTGATTAATGTACACTTTAAAAAAAAGATTTATTGAAATAAAAATAGAAATGAAGAGAAAAACTCGAAAAACTTATTGATATATACTACCTTAAAATTGAAATGTGTTCCACTTGAACAGTGCAAATATAAGTAATTTTTATTAAAGTCTACAACTCGGTTTAAAATTAAAGAATTATCTTTTTACTTACCACAATTATGTCAAAGAACTTTTTTCACTTTTGAAGGGCTGAAAACCTATTCTAATTTTATAATTTGTTTACTTAAATTTTCGACATAAAAAACACCTCGAAAAAGGTGTTTTGTAGTAAGTATTTATTATATGCTTTATTCCATATATGTACAACAATCATATAGCGTTAGCCTATCGGCACGTCATATACTTAGTTATTGGCAATAGTTTTTCTTTTTAAACACAAACGAAATAAGTCGTGGAATGTCTTTTTCTGGCTTTTCGTCAAACCACTCCTTTATTTCCAATAATTCAAACCCATTCCCCTCTGCATTTTTAACATAGTCCGAAATGTGATGAGTAAATACGGTCAACTCTTCAATACCATTGTCTGACTCATATTTTGCTTTACTTCCAATGTATTGTTTGAAGGGGTGCAACTCGCATATGAAGAATAGGCCGTTTTCCTTAATCTTATTGCTTGCTTGGTTGAAAATATGGTTTAAATCCTTAATATGCTCAAGTGTAAGACTTGAAGTTAATAAGTCTGCAAATTGATTTTCGACTTCCCATTTTTGATTTAGATCTGCTATTTTAAACTCTACTCTACGATCGTTTATTTTTTGTTTGGCAATGTTTAGCATTTCAGAGGAAAAATCCAGACCAATTATTCGTTCTGCTCTATCTAGTAACCAACTGGTGTTTTTTCCAGTACCACACCCAAGCTCTAACACATTTTTAAATCTATATCTTGAAAGCGTTTCCTTTGTAGCAATTACATCTAAATCACGAGTTTTATTATCATTCGTATCATATTGCTTAGCCCAAGAATTGTATGCTTTTTCAATGCTCATTTTTAGTTTATCTTAATTTATGCGTAGAGTAGAGCCTGATAGCTATCTCTATATTTTTGTTTTACTTGTTCTGCCAAATATACTAAAACAAAATAGCTATCAGTGCCCCCTTCATCAAACCGTACATGAAGTTTTCCCTCATACGGCTTACCGAATAGAGTTCTTCATGCTACTTTCGAGAGTGTCTTTAAGCGAGCAACTTTTCTATATCTAGAAGATTATACAATCTAACTAATGTTTCATAGGGACGCTGGCGAAGCTTCAGTTACAAAAAACAGCACAAACGTATCGTTTCCCCCCTTACTGTCAACGGATCAGTCAACAGGGCATATAGCGTTAGCTTATCGGCACGCCATATGCTTAGTTATTGGCTTTTCGTTTTTTAATTAACTAGTTCCGATTTTAATACCATATTCTTTGTAGCTTTTTACTAATAATGATAGCTTGCTTTCAAAATAATCAATAAACCACTGGTCATATTCTAAAAAAGGAATTTGTTTTTTCATGCTGTCCTTCTCTTCGTTAGATTTTATTAAACTATTCGATAGCATAATTCCTGATATAAGTGCATTCAATATACCTTGACCAGATGCAGGGTCTAACAATCCCGCTGCATCACCACAGAATGCGACTTTACCATTGAATAATGGTCTAGTTAATCTCCATTGTACGTTATAGCATGAATAATTATTACTGGTTTCCAATAGATTGTACGGAAAGTTTAAGCTATTTTCTTTTTTTGTTGTTAACAATGTCCAATTGAACTCACCTTGGGCTTTAGGAGCTATCCATAACCATCCATTATTTCTTGGGATAAATTGAGTTTTATTGTGGTCTATATTTTCATTTCTATTTGAATTACCTGACCAGCAAAAGAGAGGAGAAGAATATTTAACATCTTGATGATCTATATGTCTTTTTAATACTCGATTATAGCCACTCGCATCAATACAATACTTACATTTTAACTCCGTTTCTCCTAAAAACACAGTAGTATATTCATTGCAAAATTTAAAGTCTTTTACAGAAATTACGTTCTTATAAACAGGTATTTCGTCTTGATGTAATTTGTCTAACAATTTTTGATTAAAAATTGATCTTTCAATGTGAAAACCAAACCAATCTTGATCTCTCTCAATACTCAACTTGTTTGCATTATTATTGATGTATATTTCTTTAAAAACATTGTTCTTGCTATGGATAATTGAGTCGCTTAAACCTAAATCGCTTAAAATCGAAAGCACACCAGGATGAACACTTTGTACCAAAGTTTTATTTGTTGCTTTTATTGATCGAGTAATTACGCAAACTTTTAAATTAGCTCTTTTGCAAGTAATCGCAGCCGCTACTCCAGCAGGCCCTGCTCCTATGATAATAACATCAAACAAGACTTCGATTAATTATAGCTTTTGGTTTCCCAATCTCCAACTTTATCATCTTTAACTCTGATATAAGCAATGGCTTTCCTTGTAACTTGACAAATCCAAAGATCCTTACAATCTATAACTCTTCGTTTCTGCATAGGGTCTTTATCCATATCCATTAAATTGCCCTTTGGATTTTTTTTGTTTTTTACAGTACGTACATAAACAAAAAGGTATCCTTCTCCTTTCAAATTCTTACTTTTTCTAGAAGTTACATCTAAAGAATCGAATAGTTTGTTTTTAGGTAGACAAGTAACATTTATTTGTTCTTCCCAATTATTAATCTTTAATGCAGATACCAGCCATAATTGAGTAGACCAAACCTTCTTCTTATCTATAGTTTTGACGCAAAATCTTTGGGCATCCATTCTTTGAATTATTTCTTTCGACTCTAGTTTTCTCAAAATTGATGCATCAAAACCGATTTTAGGATCATAAAGGTTTTGTAAGTAATCTGCTCGCTCTATGTCTGTGTAGTTTATTTGAATTTTATTGTCTGCAACTTGAATAAATGGTCCTTGCTCACCATCCCAACCTAGAGACTCTTCTATTCCGTTAAATTCAACGTGAGGTGAATTCTTATGAATACCGATTTCTCTATCCATGAGAGGTATGGCGGTATTTGGTTTTTTTCCAAGTATGGACTCCAGTGAACCTTGGAAAGTCCGTCCTGCATCTGGAGAAGTAACTGGCCACATACCATTTGCAGCAGCACAAAGTTTCATATCTTCTGGAAAAGGTGAGCCTAATCCAAATGTTGATAAATATGGTTTTTTTTGAGGCCCTGAGTAGGTGACATCCCAACCAGGAAAAAAAACACCTGTCCCAGTATCTGGCAAGTGACTAGTTTGATAATAATCTCTATTAAAATTGTAAAGGAGATTAGTACTTTTCTTATTATTTGTTAGGTCATTTTTTAGACCTACTACAGCAGTTATTGTATCAAAACTTTTGTCTTCAAGGAAGCTGTCACTAAATGCTTTAGAATTAGTGAATGGGTTAAATATATTGGGGTTGCCTCTTTGCCTAATTCCACTTAAGTTCATAGTACCACCTTCAAAAAAGTCTTGATCGGTATTAACTTTTGGTTCCTTTCTATTATAGGTATTACGAATGTCATTACTATCGATATAAGGAAAAAAATCGGGTGCGGTAACTAATGAAAATGCCGACAAAATAGGAGCGTTTAAAAGTATTGAATTATGACTGACTTCACTTTTTAGTATAATATTTGCAGAAATACAACCATCACAAATGGTATCTTCAAATAGAGCAGCATAGTAACCTCCTTTTTCTATTTTTTCTTCGAAAGCACGATTATTATAAGACTCACCATTTATGTGTTGTATGCCATCACTGGTCTGTTCATATTTAATGTTTGCAAACAAAGGAGATACTTTAGGAGATTTAAATGCTGTAGTTCTCCTATCCCTTCTTCCTAAAATATCTGCTATTACTACATTCGTTGTTTCATGACCATCTTCATTGGGCATCTTATAGGCTCCGTATCTCCTGTTATAATGGCTTCCACCTCTATAATCGGGAACTTTAAAGCTTATTTGCTTATTATTTTGCATTGCACTTCTAATAAGCGGACGAGGTACAGAATTAATTAATACACTTGAGCCAATTCTGTTGAGTTTAACAAGTTCTTCGTCATTGTTATGATATTTCGTTTTTTCACCACTATCAAGAGTTGAGTTGATTCTAGTAAAAGGCGGAGAGTCAAGGTCAAATTTTTCGTTTAAATGTATTTTATCATCTTTATATGAATAAGATGCCAACCTTTTGAGTTTTTCATTTAGATGATATTCCCCATATTGAATTTGGAAACTATCTGTATTTGATATCTTTTTAATTGGTTGGATAAAGTGTCGTGCACCCAAATTGGTTTTTTCACTTTTTTGTTCATTCATTATCTGAATCTTCAATTCAGATACATCTATGAGTTCGACAACAAATAATGCATACCGTGCTGGCATGACAGCAATATTTTTTTCTTGTTTTTTTTCAAGGGGTAAATTTGAAAAACATCTATTTTCTGAATCGTAATTTTCGGGATGGGTTCCAATTCTTGCAATTCCACATCGTGAAAAAACCATTTGTGCTGATCGGTTAATGTCTGTTTTCCATGATTCAAATGGAGGAGTCTTAAACGCTGGTCGATATTCATATGCAAGAACAGCAAGACATACATTATCCTTATTTATATAATTGAAAGAGTCGATAGCAACAAAAGAATATATATAATCTTCTAATTGATCTAGAATTTCAATACTAGGATAAGAAGTAAATATCTCCGACTTTATTCTCGGAGATGCAAGTAAATGGTAAAGAAGACTCATTGAAGGTTTACCAGGTTCAATTAATTTGTTACCAGCAAAGTCTTCACACCCTTTTATTTTTTTTATTTCACTTATGTTTACAAGTGGTTTTGTAAGTTCTTCGGTCTTGGTTGGGTCTAACGTGATTTGAATTCTAAGTACATTTAGAAGATATCTGTCCCAATGTTTTAATTTTAACCAATTTAAAACTGCATTAATTTTTAATTGGTCAGATTGAGAAATGTCATTCATACCGTTGATGCTATTCGCACCATAAGCTTGGTGGCCAAAAATGTCAAAAACTGGGATTGCAGAAAAACAGACTCCTGCTGCAATTGATTTCTTTATAAATTCTTTTCGATTCATTCTGAATTAATATTTAATGAATGCGTAGAGTAGAGCCTGATAGCCATCTCTATATTTTTGTATTACTTATTTTACCAAATATACAAAAACAAAATAGCTATCAGTACCCCCTTTTCATCAAACCGTACATGAAGTTCTCCCTCACACGGCTTACCGAATAGAATTCTTAATACTCCTTTCGAGAGTGTCTTTAAGCGAGCATACTTTTCTATGTTCAGAAGATTACACAATCTAACTAATGTCTCATAGGGACGCTGGCGAAGCTTCAGTTACAAAAAACAGCACAAACGTATCGTTTTCCTCCTTACTGTCAATGTATCAATCAACAAGGTATGTAGCGTTATATCGGCACGCCATATGCTTAGTTATTGTGGTGTCGTTTTTTTTATTCTTTTTTTGTTTTCTACCGTAATTTCTGATCCTTCAACTAACATTACAGAAATTGGATTGACTGAATTCAAACATTCAAATTCTTTTCCGTATACAGTTCCAAAGTCTATATCAATTTCATAATCTTTCACTTTATATGCTTCCCACCTTGGATGGGTTACCTCATATTCATTAGATATACTTTGATTTACTTTTGCATATCCCCAATAATGTTCAGTAATGAATTCTGTTTCACTATTCGATTCAATCTTGAATTTTTCAATACTCCCATCAATTTTTATTGAATTCCATTTACCTGATTTCTTCCATCTATATTTAACCGTTCCCCTATTTTCGTTTGAAATCCAAGAGTGTTCCATTGGCAATGTTTCATAATTTTCATTATAAACTGTATTTGCCACAAAAGTCAAAGCCAGTTTCGGCACAATCTCTTTAATAAATACGACACCTCGTTTCCATTCCCCATTATCGTATCGTTTAACATAAAATCGTAAATTAACTTCTTCGAAATTTGTATGAAATGGAATTTTAAGTCCTAAAAGTTTAGTGTTAATAAACATAAATCCGACCAAACTAACATAACACTTTCCATTCCACAAGTCCAACTCAGTCCCAATAGGCACGTATTTATCTAGTAATTTTTTATCTATTATATAATTCGCTAATGCAAGTTTTCTCCATTCTGCTTTTAGAAAGCTCATTTAGTTTGATTTTAATGCACCATAACTAGTGTATATGCGTAATTGCGCATATTTACCTCTCAAATATAAGTAAATAGAGCTGAGATTAAAAGTGTTTTTAGGGTTGATTGTATATCTAGTTTTAAGTTTAACATCTAATTACTGAAATTTCATTGATCTCACCTGTGTTAATACTTCTATATGAAATCAACAAGAGTATAATCACAAAAGATTTATCATGCTAAAAGATAATAATATGTTTACAAATAACCGTTTTATAAACGCTTACTGTAATTTACTTACCAACAATTAGATCAAAGAACTTTTCTGTTTTTTAGGTATCGGAGCACCTTCTATTAGTTTTTAATTCGTTTACTAAATCTTAGACATAAAAAAACACCCTTGGTTATGGTGCTTTTTGGTAAGTTGAATTATATGTTTTGTTAGGGTATTACCATAAAGTAAAGTTCTGATATAATGAACCGCCGTATACGAGATCCGTATGTACGGTGGTGTGAGAGGCGCACTCTCTTCTTTAACGAGGAGAGCCATCTACTCGATTGTGCTTAGTGTTTTTTACAACAACTAAAATTTTATACCATAATTAGATAAATATTCTGCCCATTTTTTTTCAAAACTATTTTTAGAATTAGTAATTGCTTTATTAATTAAAGACACTATACTTGGCTCTAAATATTTACCATTAATTAAAAGTTTCTCTATTTGAGAATCTAGCTTTATCAAAATTTCCACATTACCCTCTTTAAAAGTAATTAATTCATTTTCTATTAATACTTTCTTTTTTTCAAACTCTCTTTTCAATACCTCTTGCTGATTCATTCTCTCTATATTGATTTCAATAAAATAAATGCTCCAATCATCATACCTATAGCAAACGCAATGAAAGAATACTTAATTATTTGTTTTTTTAAATCTTTTGATAATCCCATATCGCTATTATTTTAAATTTAAAACCATAAATTAATGGTAATTAATTTACGGTTCTATAGATTACTAGTGAGTTAATTTATAAACAGCCCAAGCAGCTAAAGCACCTATTGCCAAACCAACAACAAACGCACCACCTACTGCAGCTGCAGCTATTAATAATGGAGGTACTGCTCCTCCATTTATTTCTCTCATTTCAGATTCATTTAATGAATCTACATTATAATTTAAAATATTATCCATTTTTTTTCGTTTTTAAGTTTATTTTATTTACCTGCTAAATATGCTGCAGCTCCAATCCCTACTCCTGCAGCGAATGCTCCAACACATGCTCCAGCAACAGCTTTAGCAGAAATAGCAATACCCCAAATTACTAAAGGGACAAATCCTCCATCTGTTTCAATCAAATCATTTGAATTCAATTGGATTACTCCATAATTTTCAAAATTTTTCATTTTTAATTATTTAAAAGTTATACATTGTTTTTGAAAATAGATTAAATGCGCGTTTTTATTTTCATATTGCAAATGTCTTTTAGTTCACTGCAAAAACCTTGCAGTAAGCACTTTTTTTAGATTATAGCTTATCAGCATTAAGCACAACGTCTCGGGTATATTGTCGTAGCTGACGTTAGGAAGCTATGAAATATGCCTATTGTGTGTGCCCAGCATGGGCATCTTTATTTTATCGCAAGATAAAATATTAATCTAGAGGGTGCAAGCCCCTTATGGGTTGGGGTAACGCCCATAACTATTAGCAAGTCGCAAGGGTGGAATCCGTGAGGGTTTATCAGAAGGAAGCGAGACTGCAAAACTCGGTACTGACGAACAGAAATCGTATACAGAGGCTAGTAGTATTTGGATAAGGTAGCACATCATACTAACGTCCACAAGAAAGGGTATTATTAGTAGATACGGCAGGAATTGAGGGAAAGAAGATGCCATTACCTGGGGAGGTCTCCAAAGTCACGTGTGACTCTATGGAGAAGTCAGCAGAAGTCATAGTACTTACAGCAAACGAGCTTTGATAAAAATAAAGAGGTCTTACAAGTAAGGAAGGACGGAACGTATATTTCCTTGAAATTCGCATAGGAGCACCTTGTGTAGCCTATGCTTAAATAAAGGATAACGTTAAAGGAGAAAAAAGCTTTAATGTGATGATATACGAACCGCCGTATACGAGATCCGTATGTACGGTGGTGTGAGAGGCGCACTCTCTTCTTTAACGAGGAGAGCCGTCTACTCGATTGCCACCAGTTATCTTATCAGATTTATTATTTTCGGGTAAAGCTTTTCAGTACTTCCATTATTCGTTTTAACAGCAAATAATATCGGCAATATAATCTTTAAAGCATAAAGTCCAATCCATACATAAAATAGAATTTCATATGTTCCGTAATGCATTATTTTAAACAACGCAAAAGCGGTAATCGAAATAAAGGTTACAACTGACCAGACTATTTGAAAATTTAAAAGATTTGCTCCAACTTCTTTTAATCCAATTATCTTATCCTTTTTATTCATCCATAAAATCAGAGGTAGAATTATATTTCCGACTGGAATAGCTAAAAAGATTATTACTGATAGATGAAAAATGATTAGATAACTTTTGTCTGTTTTTTTTCCATAATCTAAAATGTCTTCAGCATAATATCAAGAACTTCACAAATTAAATTCAAGGTTTTTCCACGAGGTTCACTTTCATTATTTTCAATCCGCTGGATTGTTCTTAAGTTCACTTTTGCAGATTCGGCCAATTCCTCTTGAGAAAGTCCTTTTGTTTTTCTTACTTCTTTAATTTTTTTTCCGATTTCGTTCATTGTTAATTTTGTTTTCTTGTTTCGACAAAACTACTTATGAATCAATCATAATGATAACGGTTTGTTTGCGACATTTATACGGCATTCTTGTCTTTCTGTTGATTACGTATGTTCATTTCAAATGTGCTTGCAGAGTAGAGCCTGATAGCCATCTCTATATTTTTGTATTACTTATTTTACCAAATATACAAAAACAAAATAGCTATCAGTGCCCCCTTCATCAAACCGCACATAAACTTCTCCCTCACACGGCTTACCGAATAGAGTTCTTCATGCTGCTTTCGAGAGTTAGTTAACAAGGTAAGTAAAGGGTGCCTCTTCCTAATCAAAGTCGATTTAAACCAACATAAAAAACACCTTAAATAAAGGTGTTTTTTATGTTGGTTTAATTAGATATTTTAATCATAGAATACTGCTTCACATATTTTATATCCGTTATTATTTGAATGTACTGTAAAACAAATTGGTATTACATAAGTATATGGGTACATTAATATTAGAAATAGTTATGAAAAGCTAATTTCAACTTTCAATTACTATTCAATACTTTTTATAGATCTTCTCATTTTTAACAAATGATTTTTAAACCCTGCTTTTTCATACGCTTTGATGGCAGCCATATTATCAGAATAAACATCTAACCTTACTTCATCAATACCATGTGAAGAAACCCAAGTAAGTAAAGACTCAATGATCTTTTTATTGACCCCTTTTCCTCTGCAAGAAGGCCTAGTATACATGAACCCTAAATAACCAAACTTATCAAATTTAAAATACGATTTCGGAGTTACAATACTTGCAAAACCAGAGCCGAGTAGCTCATTATTTTCTTCTGCTACCAACACCTCTACCCTCTCTGATAAAATCATCGATTTGATATCGTAATAGGATATTTTCTCTTCTTTTAACGTTACATCAAAAGGACGCTCTACTTGAATTAATGCCTGCTCAAACTCTAATAGTACAGGTAAATCTTTAAGGGTTGCTTTTCTAATTTTTATCATTAATTGAGGGTCTTTCAATATTAACTATTCCTAAGTAAATAAATAAAATAATTAAATACACCACATGAAAAACACTCAATGGGCTTCCATTAAATAAGTCGTACACCACCTTTAAAATTCCAATAGAAACAAGTAGTAGTGTAATTTTACTATTCGTACTAACCTTTTTAAAGATATACATCAATGAAAAATACAGTACTAAAATACACCCAATAAAGTTTAGCCACAAATAACTTACAATAGGTTCAAGACCTTTCTGCTCTAGATTATATATTCCGAAGTAATAAATCAAACAAATAATTAACTGAGTAATCAATGCGCTTATAAACACCGCATTTCCTTTAACTTTTTTAAAGAAAAAAGCCAGTAAAAAAATCCCCAAAACATTTCCATAAAAAATAGACCCGATAATATTCACCAACTGGATTAAATTGTCAAATAAATTCGCGACACAAGCAACTGAAATAGCCAAAATACCCCAGCCTAAGGTAAACCATTTCGACATGTTAACATAATGTGCCTCTGAATACACATTCGTAACATTTCTTTTATAAAGATCCATAGTACTTGTTGATGCCAATGCATTTAATTCAGACGCTGTTGATGACATCGCCGCTGATAAAATTACCGCTAGTAACAACCCTATCAATCCCTTCGGTAAATACTTTAAAATAAACTGAATAAACACGTAATCCTTGTCATTAGTTTCAACGGAATCATCTGCTTTTTTAATAACGGCTCGTGCTTGTTTTTTCAAATCTTTGTCTTTTTCATTTAAAGCCTGAAGTTCTTTTTTATTCTCGGAGGTTAACCCATCATATATCAATATTTTCTTGTCGTTTTCTATTTGTCTATGTTCGGCTTCTAAAGTCTTGTATTCCGCAGCATACTCAGAATTAATAACGGCTTCTTGTGCTTTTGGATTAAAGTTTAAGGGAGAATTGTTAAATTGATAAAACACAAACACCATGACTCCTACTAGCAAAATAAAAAATTGCATTGGCACTTTCAACAAACCATTAAAAATGAGACCTAATTGACTTTCTCTAGCCGATTTACCAGACAAATACCTTTGCACCTGACTTTGATCTGTTCCAAAATACGAAAGCATTAAAAAAGTACCTCCTAAAATCCCTGTCCACACGGTATAACGATTGTTCAGATCTAAAGAAAAATCTAACACCTCCATTTTATCACTAGCACCAGCGATTTCCAATGCCTTTATAAAAGTTATATCATCTGGTAAATATTGAAGAATTAAGTAAAAAGCGATAAACATTCCTGCAAAGATGACCGCCATTTGTTGTTTTTGCGTAACGCTAACAGCTTTTGTACCTCCTGAAACCGTATATATAATCACTAAAACCCCAATAATTATGTTTAAGGTAACTAAATCCCACCCTAAAACTGCAGATAAAATAATTGCAGGCGCAAAAATTGTTATACCTGCTGCTAATCCTCTTTGTATTAGAAACAAAATAGCGGTTAAGGTTCTTGTTTTTTTATCAAATCGGCCTTCTAAATATTCATACGCTGTGTATACGTTCAGTTTATGGTAAATCGGAATAAAGACCAAACAGATGATAACCATAGCTATAGGCAATCCGAAATAAAACTGAACAAAGCCCATTCCGCTATGAAAAGCTTGCCCTGGTGTAGACAAAAATGTAATAGCACTCGCCTGGGTTGCCATTACCGATAGCCCAATAGTCCACCAATTTGTTTCACTTCCTCCTTTTATATATTCTTCAACGTTTTTACTTCCTTTCGTTTTCCATGCCCCGTAAACAACAATAAATGCTAAGGTTATGGAAAGCACAATCCAATCAATAGTATGCATCTTATCCAGTAAATTTATTCATGATTATATAAAACAGTGAGATATAAACTAAATTAGCAACGAGAACAACCGTATACTCACGTTTCCAATGATTTTTTTTAGGGGTCATATAACTTTTATCATTTTGGTTTCTTATAAAAACTAGCTAATAAAGCCTCTTCACTCCAAGATGTTGAAGAAAACTGAACTGGATTACCTTTGGGGCTTAATGGGTTACCATATTTATCTTTATCAAACCAAGTTATGAATTTAGGTAATAATAAACCGTTAACATTTTGCCAATCATTATAGCGAATAATGTTAAACTTATCAGATGGCTTCTTAGAAAAATAAGTTACGGTATAGGCCAACCACTGCATTTGATAGGTTTCTGGGTGAAAATATAGGTAATAATTATCATCGGGAGAAGTTCCTATGTTGGCTTTGTAAGAAATTTTTATCCCTGGGTAAGAGACGTTCTTATATGATAATGGTTTTGTTTCAGAATATACGATGCCTTCATCAGCCAATACAAAAGGCATTGCATAAAAATAAAAGTACAGATTGTAATAAAACTCCGGAGTTCCTTTAAAAGCGGTTGAATCCTGTTGATTTAACCATACATTTTCACCATCAAAACCTACAGTGTAAGAATCAGCTTTCACCATTGTTCTTCTAGAATGCAGGTCTACAGTATGCTTCTCCCCCTTTAAAGAAAACCTCAAGGTTTTGGCTTTTTTCCATAGCTCAATACCACCATGTTTATCAACCACCTTATTAAGGTTTTGACTTGGTTTGACTTCCGCTACTTTCCCCTCTCTCTTTACTATATTTTTATCTTCTATTTTCTTGCACGAAAAACTAGTCAAACAAAGTAGCATTAGTAATATTATTTTCTTCATTGTTTATTGAGAGTTTATTCTTTATTGAACCTCTAATTATAAACTCGAAAACACATCTCCTCTTTAAATCATAGCGATTCGTAAATTTAATTAAACAATCACTTTATTGTACTCAGGCTTATTTCAAGACCCATCCTCAAGCTTCAATACATCATTCGAGTTAAAACTACGAGCTAAAGTTACACTTTTAAAAAATAAAAATCCTGAGCATAACTCAGGATTTCTGTTTTTTAATTATTTTTAAATTCATTATTCGTTATGAAGAAATCGTTGTTTAGCTAATAGTTCTTCATCAGCTTCCACGTTATCTTCATCAGGAACACAACAATCAACAGGACAAACAGCCGCGCATTGAGGTTCTTCGTGAAAACCTTTACACTCGGTACATTTATCAACAACTATATAGTAAATTTCATCTGACACAGGCTCTTGCTCTTCTTCAGCATTAACATTTTTACCATTAGGTAAAACAACATCTCCCTCTAAATCAGTACCATCTGCATAACGCCAATCATCTGCTCCTTCGTATATTGCTGTATTCGGACATTCAGGTTCACATGCCCCACAGTTTATACATTCATCTGTTATTATAATTGCCATAATAAATCTCTTTCAGTTTTGTAACTTTGCAGTTGCAAAAATAGCGCCAATTTAATTTAGAACCAATATAAATGGATAACATAAAAAACAGAATAGAAGCTTTTGGTACGTTAGGCCACTTTCTAAGTCAGTTTTCAGTAGAAGAAATAGCACAAAAACAACATATTCCTTTTAATGATTTATTTTTCGACGGTTTTAAGCATCAATTAAAAATAGCGGAAGAAAATAATACTTGGTTTACCAAGGAAAATTTGCTTTTTGCCATTCAAAACTGGTCGAAAGCATTAACTCTAGATAATTTGAATCAATGGGTCAATGATGAAAAGATTGGTGAAAATACTGCTAAAAATGTAGCTGTGATTATGGCAGGAAACATTCCTTTAGTGGGATTTCACGATTTTTTATCAGTTTTGATTTCAGGGCATTCAGTACTGGTAAAGCAATCCTCAAATGACAAGCATTTGCTGCCTTTTTTGGCGAAATATTTAGAGTATGTATTGCCTGAACTAAAAGGAAAAATTGTTTTTACCGATGAGAAGCTACCTGATTTTGATGCTATCATAGCAACCGGAAGCAATAATACCGCTAGATATTTTGAGTATTATTTTAAGAACAAACCAAATATTATTAGGAAAAGCAGAAATTCAATTGCCGTAGTTACAGGTAACGAAACGATAGAAGATTTTGAGAATTTAAGTGAAGATATTTTTAGGTATTTTGGTTTAGGATGTCGCTCTGTTTCAAAATTATTTGTTCCGAAGAACTATGACTTCGAAACTTTTTTTAAAGGAATGTACAAACGTCATGAAATCATCAACAACACAAAATATGCAAACAATTATGATTATAATAAAGCTGTTTATTTGATGAGCGAGTTTGATGTTTTAGAGAATGGTTTCTTGATGATTAAAGAAGACGAAAGTTACGCTTCTCCTATTGCTACTGTTTTTTACGAATATTACGATTCTATTGATAATTTAAAAATTAAACTATACCAAGATAGAACGCAAATACAATGTGTTGCTGCTAAAAATTTTATGCCAAATGAAATCCCTTTTGGCCAAACCCAACATCCTGAATTATGGGATTATGCCGATGGCATTAATACCCTTGATTTTTTAGCCAATCTGTAAGGTTAACATCTGTATAATTTGCATCTTTGTCAATTAACATATCATGAAAATGAAAAAACATAATTTTAGTGCTGGCCCCTGTATTTTACCAGAAGAAGTGCTTCAAAAAGCCTCCGAAGCGGTACTTAATTTCAATAATGATGATTTATCGTTAATTGAAATATCGCACCGAAGCAAACCTTTTGTTGATGTTATTGAAAATGCTAGAGACCTGGTTTTGGAGTTATTAGGATTAAAAAACAAAGGGTACAAAGTCTTGTTTTTACAAGGAGGCGCTAGTGCTCAATTTTTAATGACAGCGTATAACTTATTACATAAAAAAGCTGCCTATTTAAATACAGGAACTTGGAGCAGTAAAGCTATTAAAGAAGCGAAACTTTTTGGTGATTTAATAGAGGTGGGCTCTTCAAAAGACAGAGATTTCTCTTATATTCCGAAAAATTATGAGATCCCAACGGATGTAGATTATTTTCACTGCACCAGTAATAATACTATTTATGGAACACAAATGAAAAGTTTTCCAAAAACTTCAGTTCCTCTAGTTTGTGACATGAGTTCAGATATTTTTTCTCGCCAATTAGATTTTAGCCAATTTGACTTGATCTACGCGGGAGCGCAAAAAAATATGGGACCGGCAGGAACGACTCTTGTAGTTGTCAAAGAAGCTATTCTTGGTAAAGTAACACGTGCTATTCCTTCCATGTTAAACTACCAAACACACATAGAAAAAGACAGTATGTTTAATACGCCTCCTGTTTTTGCTGTGTATGTATCTATGTTAACCTTAGCATGGTTAAAAGATTTAGGTGGGATTCCCTTTATTGAAAAAGTAAATGAGCAAAAATCAAGTTTATTATATAACGAGATCGATAGAAATCCTCTATTCAATGGTTTAGTTGAAAAAGAAGATAGAAGTACAATGAATGCTACTTTTAGTTTAACTGATCACTCTTTAATTGAAAAATTTGACACCTTGTGGAAAGATGCTTATATCAACGGATTACATGGACATAGGAGTGTTGGTGGCTACAGAGCTAGCATGTACAATGCATTGCCTTTGTATAGTGTTCAGGCTTTAGTAGATGTTATGCAAGAGCTGGAAAGAACAGCCTAAAAAAAAATGGATGCGTAGCTATCATTAGTACGGTGATAATTACATAAATATTTAATAAAATATATAATATGAGAATATTAATAAATGACAAAATTTCTCAAAACGGTATTGATGCTTTAAAAAAAGCAGAATTCGAAGTGCTAACAACTAAAGTAGCGCAAGAGCAGCTTGAAAACTTTATAAACCAACATACCATAGATGCTATTGTAGTTAGAGGTACTACCCAGGTTCGTCAGGAATTGTTAGAAGCTTGTCCTAGTATTAAGTTAATTGGAAAAGCTGGTGTTGGCATGGACAATATTGACGTTGATTTTGCACTTGAAAATGGAATTCATGTAGTAAACACTCCAAATGCTTCCTCTTATTCTGTTGCTGAACTTGTTTTCGCACATCTTTTCGGCATGGTTCGTTTTTTACATCAAGCCAATAGAGAAATGCCTTTGGAAGGAGAAATGAGGTTCAAGGCCTTAAAAAAACAATATGCTGATGGAATAGAACTGAGAGGCAAAACCTTAGGAATTATAGGTATGGGACGTATTGGGAAAAATGTGGCAAAAATAGCACTGGGAATTGGAATGAAAGTGATTGCTGCCAGCGCTACTAAACAGAAAAACACCATTATTAACATTCCGTTCCATAATGGTCAATCAATCGATATTGAAGTAGAAAACAACTCGCTAGAAGAAGTATTAAAAACATCAGACTTTGTTACAATTCACACCCCCTTACTTGACCAGTACGTTATCGGAGAGAAGCAACTAACAATGATGAAAGATAATGTCGGTATTGTTAACACCTCTCGTGGTGGCGTTTTAGACGAAGTGGCATTAGTAAACACTATTGAGAGCGGTAAAGTTAAATACGCTGCTTTAGATGTATTTGAAAGCGAACCAAGTCCGGAGATTCAATTGTTAATGAACCCTGATATCTCACTCTCTCCAAACATTGGAGGGGAAACCATAGAAGCTCAACATAGAACTGGACTTGAATTAGCAAAACAAATTATTGAACTTCTTTCTTAAACCTACCTTATGGCAATTGTTAAACCTTTTAAAGCAGTGAGGGCTACCAAAGATAAAGTAGCCTTAGTTTCATCTAAATCTTACGAAACTTATCCTTCAGAGGAACTGAATGCTAAATTAGCCTTCAATCCGTATACCTTTTTGCATGTTATTAACCCTGGATTTAAATACCACCAACATGAAATCACAGGAGATCAACGCTTTAAATTAGTTCATAATCGTTACTTAGAATTCAAAGAAGATGAATATTTACTGCAAGATCCCGCTCCTGCTTTTTACATTTATAAAAAGGTTACGCAAACGAACACTTTTTGCGGAATAATTGCAGCCACTTCTGTTCACGATTACCATAACAACGTTATAAAAAAACATGAATGTACCCTGCATCGCAGAGAACTCTTGTTTGAACAGTATCTTAAAAACACTGGGTTTAATGCTGAACCTGTTCTGCTAACATACCCAGATAATTCTGATATAAATTCAATACTAGAAAAATATCAACATACCAAACCAGAATACGAATTTACAACCACCGATAAAGATTTACATATATTGTGGATGATCACTGAACCATCAGATGTTTCACAAATAACGAATGCTTTTGAACAAATAAAAATCTTGTATATAGCAGATGGGCACCATCGTTCAACTTCTTCTTGTATGCTAGCCGAAAACCTAGCCCAAAGCAATCCAAAGCACACAGGGAATGAAGCTTATAATTTTTTTATGAGCTACCTTCTTCCAGAAAGCCAACTTTGTATTTACGAATTTAATAGGTTTATAAAAGACCTCAATGGTCTTAGCACGGAAGAGTTTTTAATTGAGTTGGACATGATTTTCAAAATTGAAAATAAAGGTGATGAATTGTATAAACCACAAAATAGACACCAGTTTAGCATGTATCTTAATGGTAGTTTTTATTCATTGACATTACGAAAATCAGCGTATGAATTTACCGACGAGCTCAGTAGTTTAGATGCACAGATTTTATACCAAACTGTTCTTAAGCCTATTTTAGGAATAAACGATATACGGAATAACTCAAAAATTATCTACTCTCAAAACAAATCAGGAAGTCTTGAATTAAAAACAAAGGTAGATGAAGGTTCTTTTAAAGTATCTTTTGGCATGCTGCCTACAGATATTACTGAATTAAAAGAAATTGTAGATGCAGACCTAATGATGCCGCCTAAAACCACCTATATAGAACCCAAATTAAGAAGTGCTCTTACTATTTATGAGCTATATTAACAGTAGTGAAATGATTCAAAAAAACTTACAACATATAAAAGGTCAATTACCAACGCATGTATCGCTAGTGGCAGTATCTAAAACCAAGCCAATTGTTGCTATTCAAGAAGCTTATGACGCTGGACAACGTATTTTTGGAGAAAATAAGATTCAAGAAATGGCGTCTAAATACGACGCACTACCAAAGGATATCGAATGGCATATGATTGGACACCTTCAAAGAAATAAAGTTAAATATATGGCTCATTTCGTATCTTTAATTCATGGTGTTGATAGCGTTAAAACCTTACAAGAAATAAATAAACAAGCACGAAAGCACGACAGGGTTATACATTGTCTCCTACAAGCTAAAATTGCAAAAGAAGACACGAAATTTGGTTTATCTTTTGATGAAATTAAAGAAATACTACTTTCAGGCAGCTTAGAAACATTGAAAAACATTAAAATCGTTGGTTTTATGGGTATGGCAACATTTACCGATGATGAGCAGCAATTGAGCGAAGAGTTTACAAGGCTTCAAACATTTTTTCTAGAACAACAACAACTAAATCCTGATTTAAAAGTACTGTCGATGGGTATGAGTGGTGATTATCGTTTAGCTATTGAAAAAGGCAGTAACATGGTAAGAATTGGTAGCTCAATATTTGGCGTTAGGAATTATATTGCTTAAATTTACCTAACCGAGCTTAATTTAAAAAGAGAAAGAATTGTACGCTATTTTAGATATTGAAACGACAGGAGGAAAATTTAATGAAGAGGGTATTACTGAAATCGCTATTTATAAATACGATGGACACGAAATAATAGATCAATTTATTAGCCTCATAAACCCTGAGAGAGAAATTCAAGAATTTGTGGTAAAACTTACTGGTATTAATCAAAAGATGCTCAGTAATGCTCCCAAATTTCATGAAGTTGCTAAACGTATTGTTGAGATCACAAACAATTGTGTTTTAGTGGCACATAACGCTAGTTTTGACTACCGAATTTTAAAAACGGAATTTGATCGATTGGGTTATGACTACCAAAAAAACACACTTTGTACGGTTGCTCTAAGCAAAAAATTAATTGACGATTCACCTTCATACAGTCTAGGAAAATTATGTAGATTTCTTGGTATTCCGGTCACCGATAGGCATAGGGCTAATGGAGATGCCTTCGCTACTACCAAACTTTTTAAACTATTATTAGATAAAGATGTTGATAAAAAAATAGTCTCACAATCAGTTCAATATTTTGATAACAGACACGAAAAGCAACGAGTTATTAAAATTTTAGATAAATTACCTGAAACACAAGGTGTTTTTTATATTTACAACGAAGAGGGGAATATTATTTATATGGGACGTGGTACCAACCTAAAATCTGAAGTTAATAAACAGTTTTTAAAAAAAACAACCAAGGCTGAAAGAGTATTAAAAAGAGTGTCTGAAGTAAACTATGAAGAAACTGGAAATGCACTTCTTACTCGCTTAAAATATCATTTAGATTTAGACAATATTCGTCCTAAATATAATATTATACGCAAAAGAAAGAATTTGTCTAAAAGCTTTAACAACGATAATTTTTTAATCATTGACAAAGGTAGAATTCCTGAAGAAAATTCAGTTATTTTAATAGAAAACAACGAAGTAATAGGATACGCTTTTACAAACTTGGCTTTTCAGGAAACTCAAATTAACATACTAAAATCTATGTTGACCCCCATTGAGAATAAGACCTTAGCTAAAACAATTATAAAAAATTATATACTAAAAAACAACGTGACAAAAATTGTCCGTTTCGTCAATGATAATAGTTTGATGGGCGATTAAGATTTTGGTAACGTTACTTTAGTTCAATACTGAAGCCTAGATGGAAGACATGATTCATTTTAAAGTTACAATTCTGCTTTTAAGATTTCCAATACAAAATACGCTTCCCTCGCTCTACCTCATTATCTAAACTCGATTTTTAATTGAAATAGCGTTTTGAAATTACAACGCTGCTTGTAAAACGCTAATTCATTTTTGTAATACCAATGTTCATTAAGCGCCCATCAAGGGTTGTGCCTGCATTTAAAACATACCTAATAGTTATTTCATCATTAGTACTAAGGTTGTACATAACAACTCCTGTTGCTCCCCACCAGTCTGGACCCGGTAAGCTTGCAAACCCTCTAGTTAAATACGCAATTATAGCACCATTTCTAAAAGCGGCTAAAATGTACTTTGTATCGCCTGCTGGCATATTAGAGGTGGATAATTCTGCTGATATCATAAAAACACCATCTTGCAAAATGCGAATAGTTCCGTCACTTATTATTTCAAAAACATCGGTATCTATATACTGCGTATGGGCATCGTTTATTGGAAAATCAAAATAAGTATTTGTCGCATTCGGTAAAGTATATCCTCCATTTCTATCTAAAATAATAGACTTCAACTTCGGTGTATCATCAATTTTTGACCAATCCGTCCCGTTAAATTTATAAATATTATTGTCATCCGTGTTATACAGTAAGCTTCCTACTTGAGGAGTGGTTACCCCTAACATTTCTACATTGGTGGCTCTTGGTATTGAAAAAATAGCATTCGCATCAATTTGTGCTTGTCCAATTTGGCAAGAACATACTAAAAAAAATGTGACAACAATCAATTGCTTAAAAGCATTCATATCAAAAAATAAAAGGGGCTCATCTTATTTATAAACCAAGGTTTCAATAGTATAACGATACCATATAGATACCCAGAACTCTCATAAAAATTCATCCTAACACCTTTTACAAAAATAAAGATAAATTCGGTAAACTAATGAAATTCAGCTAACAATTAAACCCGAATTATGGAATAGAACTTCCTCATGAAAGAGGTGAGCGCAATAAAAACAACTACTTTCTCAATTTTAGAATAGCATCGCCATGATTCAATTTAAAAACAAAAAGAAGTGGTTAATCTTACCCTGTTTTTCCTCTTATAATACCATTTCCGATATTAATACCATTTGAATTTACCGTACTAAAACCTCTTTTTTCCCTTTCTATTGCATAATTCGGGTTAAAGGTATACAAAGAAAAAAGCCTCATTTTAGTACTAAAATGAGGCTTTTATTATAATGTTCTATATATTTTACTTACTTAAATACATCTTACGACGGGCGTATAATTCATAGAATTGATCGTCTCGTAAATTATCAATAAATAGAATACTTTCTCCAGTACTTTTCATTTCTGGTCCTAGTTTCTTATTTACATTTGGAAATTTATTAAATGAAAACACTGGTTGTTTAATCGCGAAACCTTCTAATCGAGGGTTAAAAGTAAAATCTGTTACCTTTTTCTCTCTTAACATCACTTTGGTTGCATAATTTACGTAAGGCTCCTTATACGCTTTGGCTATAAAAGGAACAGTACGAGATGCACGCGGATTTGCTTCAATAATAAACACTTCGTCGTCTTTAATTGCAAACTGAATATTTATCAGTCCTACGGTATCTAAGGCTAAGGCAATTGTTTTCGTATACTCCCTAATTTGTTCAAGAACAAGTTCACCTAGGTTAAATGCTGGTAATGTTGCATTTGAATCACCAGAATGAATTCCACAAGGCTCAATATGCTCCATAATACCAATGATGTATATATTTTCTCCATCACAAATAGCATCTGCTTCAGCTTCAATTGCTCCTTCTAAATAATGATCTAATAATAGTTTATTATTAGGTATTTTTCTTAGCAAGTCAACAACGTGCTCTAATAATTCTTCTTTGTTAATGACAATCTTCATTCCTTGTCCTCCTAACACATAAGAAGGGCGAACTAAAATAGGGAAATCTAATACATCTGCTAACGCTAACGCCTCTTCAGCTGTTTCTGCCACTCCAAACCTAGGATATGGAATATTATTATCTTTTAACAATGAAGAAAAACTACCTCTATCTTCGGCTAAATCAAGCGCCTTATAGCTGGTTCCTATAATTGGAATTCCATAACGATCTAACTTCTCTGCTAGTTTTAATGCCGTTTGCCCACCTAATTGAACAATAACACCCTCTGGCTTCTCATGTTTGATAATATCGTAAATATGTTCCCAAAAAACAGGCTCAAAATACAGTTTGTCCGCAGTATCAAAATCAGTAGAAACCGTTTCTGGATTACAGTTAATCATGATGGTTTCATAACCACATTCAGCTGCCGCTAACACCCCATGAACACAGCAATAATCAAACTCTATACCTTGTCCGATTCTATTAGGTCCAGAACCTAAAACTATTATTTTTTTCTTATCTGAAACAACACTTTCATTTGACACAGTTAACGTACCATCTTTTGCTTCAGTCTCACTTTCAAACGTTGAGTAGTAATACGGTGTTTTAGCGGTGAATTCAGCCGCACAGGTATCTACTAGTTTATATACACGTTTAACGTTTAGTTCTTCTCTTTTTGTATAGACCTGACTTTCTAAGCACCCTAACATGTGCGCTATTTGTCGATCTCCATATCCTTTCTGCTTAGCCTCGAGTAATAACTCTTTTTCTAAGGTATCAATACTATACTTCGATATTTCTTTTTCTAGTTGATGTAACTCTTCATATTGCTTTAAGAACCACATGTCAATCTTCGTAATTTCATGTATTTTGCTCAATGGCATTCCTATTTGAATTGCATCATAGATAGCAAATACACGATCCCAAGAAGCGTATTTTAACTTGTCTTTAATTTGATTGTAATCTGTGTAACTCTTACCATCAGCTCCAATACCATTTCTCTTAATCTCTAATGACTGCGTTGCTTTGTGGAGAGCTTCCTGAAAAGAACGTCCAATTCCCATTACTTCACCTACCGACTTCATTTGTAAGCCCAATTCTCTATCAGACCCTTCAAACTTATCAAAGTTCCAACGAGGAATTTTTACGATTACATAATCTAATGTCGGTTCAAACAAGGCCGAAGTAGATTTGGTAATCTGGTTATCTAATTCATCTAGCGTATAACCAATAGCTAACTTCGATGCGATTTTAGCAATTGGATACCCTGTTGCTTTACTAGCTAAGGCAGATGAACGTGATACACGTGGGTTTATTTCAATAGCTATAATATCTTCATTCTCATCTGGAGAAACTGCAAATTGCACATTACAACCTCCGGCAAAATCACCAATAGAACGCATCATATGTATAGCCATATCGCGCATTTTTTGGAATGTTTTATCTGATAAGGTCATTGCAGGTGCAACCGTAATAGAATCACCTGTATGAATTCCCATTGGATCCATATTTTCAATAGAACAAATAATTACAACATTATCGTTCTTATCTCTCAAAAGCTCTAGTTCATATTCTTTCCAGCCCAATAGTGCTTTATCGATCATTACCTCATGAATAGGAGACACTTCTAATCCACGTGTTAATAACTTATCAAAATCTTCGTGTTTATGTACAATAGAAGCTCCTGCTCCTCCTAAGGTAAAAGAAGCTCTAATTACCAAAGGAAAGCCAAACTCTTGTGCTATTTCTTTTCCTTTCAAATAAGAGGTAGCTGTTGCTTGAGGGGCCATTGGGATTCCAATATCCAACATCAACTCTCTAAATTTTTCTCGATCTTCTGTGATGTTAATTGCACTAATATCAACACCGATAATTTCTACTCCAAAATCTTTCCATATCCCTTTCTCTTCAGCTTCAATACAAAGGTTTAATGCTGTTTGCCCTCCCATAGTAGGTAATACAGCATCAATTTGTGGGTGCTCCTCTAATATTTTAACTAATGATTTTGTTGTTAATGGCAAAAGATATATATGATCGGCCATTGAAGGGTCCGTCATAATAGTCGCTGGATTCGAATTGATCAAAACAGTCTCAATTCCGTCTTCACGTAACGATCGCAGTGCTTGCGATCCAGAATAATCAAACTCACATGCTTGACCAATAACGATAGGTCCTGATCCGATAATTAATATTGACTTAAGGTCTTGTCTTTTAGGCATTACTTAATGTATTGTATGGTTGTGGTAAAATAAAATTTGCTTGGGTACAAAAAAAGGTGTTACTAGTTAACAGTAACACCTCTATATTAATGATTAAAAATCATTATTTTTTTGGTCTTGCTTCAGATGAAACAGTCAATTTCTTTCTTCCTTTTGCTCTTCTTCTAGCTAATACTTTACGTCCATTAGCAGAAGCCATTCTATCTCTGAAACCGTGTTTGTTTCTTCTCTTACGTTTTGATGGTTGGTACGTTCTTTTACTCATTACAATATATCTTAATATCTTCTTTAGTTAATTCTTGCTTTAGTGAAATTCCGTCTGCTAAAAGCGTTGGCAAATATACAACAGTTTTTTAGTATGACAAGTCCTATTTTCCTTTTTTTTGAAAAAAAACCAATTTTCATAAATGTATATCTTTTTCCACTTTTTTGTTTGCTGAATTTATCAGACTTCTTACTTTTGCGCAAACCTAATGACATCATGAATAAGACTAAATACGTTTTTGTAACAGGAGGCGTGACTTCATCACTTGGTAAAGGAATTATAGCTGCATCTTTAGCTAAATTAGTGCAAGAAAGAGGATTTTCTGTCACGATACAAAAACTTGACCCATATATTAATATTGACCCAGGCACACTCAACCCCTATGAACACGGAGAATGTTATGTAACCGACGACGGTGCTGAGACTGATTTAGATTTGGGTCATTATGAACGTTTTTTAAACATTCCTACTTCACAGGCAAATAATGTTACCACTGGTAAAATATATCAATCGGTTATAAACAAAGAACGCAAGGGTGAATTTTTAGGTAAAACAGTTCAGGTAATTCCTCATATTACTGATGAAATTAAACACCGAATTAAAATTTTAGGAAATACTGGTGATTATGATATTGTCATTACTGAAATTGGTGGTACCATTGGCGATATTGAATCGCTACCTTATGTAGAAGCGGTTCGTCAATTGCAATGGGAATTGGGTGAAGAAAATGTAATTGTTATTCATTTAACCCTGGTTCCTTATTTATCTGCTGCAGGTGAGTTAAAAACAAAACCTACGCAGCACTCCGTAAAAATGTTAATGCAAAGTGGTGTAAGCCCAAATATTTTGGTCTGTCGTTCTGAACATGAAATCAACGATACAATCAAACGTAAGTTAGCCCTGTTTTGTAATGTTAAAAAACAAGATGTAATTCAGTCAATTGATGCTGAAACCATTTATGACGTACCTAATTTGATGTTCGATGAAGGTTTGGATTATGTTGTTTTGGAAAAATTACGTTTATCAACAAGAAAACAACCTAAATTAAGAGCTTGGAACAAGTTTCTTGAAAAACATAAGAACCCTGTTTCTTCCATAGAAATTGGTTTGGTTGGTAAGTATGTTGAATTACACGATTCATACAAGTCAATTACAGAATCTTTTATTCATGCTGGTGCTTCTAACAAAACAAAAGTAAACGTTCGTTGGATCCATTCAGAAGAATTATCTCCTGAAAATGCTGCTGAAAAATTAAGTGGTTTAAATGGTGTGCTAGTTGCTCCAGGTTTTGGTGATCGTGGTATCGAAGGTAAAATTGCTGCTGTTCAATATGTGCGTGAACAAAATATTCCTTTCTTAGGAATTTGCTTAGGAATGCAAATGGCTGTCATTGAATTCTCTAGAAATATTTTAGGCTTAGAAGGCGCCAATTCTACCGAAATGGATCCTAAGGTAAAGCATCCTGTTATTAATTTAATGGAAGAACAAAAGAATGTTACTAAAAAAGGCGGTACCATGCGTTTAGGAGCTTGGGATTGTCAGTTAACACAAGATTCAAAGGTTTTCGAAGCTTATAAAGAGGAATTGATTAGTGAGCGTCACCGTCATCGCTATGAGTTTAACAACGATTTTAAGGAGCAGATTGAGGCTGCTGGTATGAAAACAACAGGAGTTAATCCTAACACCGGCCTGGTGGAAATTATTGAAATCCCATCACACCCTTGGTTTGTGGGAGTCCAATACCATCCAGAATACAAGAGCACGGTCTTGAGTCCACATCCTTTATTCGTTAGTTTTATTAAGGCTGCGCTAAAGCAATCGAAAAAATAAAAAAACATCCTGCAAGTAATTTTTGCAGGTTTTTTTTGACATTGGAACGACCTTTGAACTATACTAGGTAAGAAAATTAATACTGGTAATACCTACAAAATAGTAATGGTTTTACTACATTTGTCGCGTTTTTCAACTATGGAGAAAAACACTTACTGACAGATTGACATTTATACAATATATCAATGGAACAAAAAAAATTCGATTTTAACTCTTTTATAGGGATGCTTTTATTGGGAGGAATTCTACTTTGGTGGATGAACACTCAAAAACCTGAAACAACTCCAGAGCCTGCCTCGGAAACAACTACAGAACAGGTTACAAAAGCTAGTACATCACCAGCACAAGAAATTAGTACAGTTGCTACCGTTGTAAACGACTCACTAAAACAGCTTGCACTTCAAAATAAATTAGGTGCTTTTGCTTATGGTGCTATGACCAGTAAAGAGGGAAATACTACCTTAGAAAATGACCTACTCAAATTAACGATTGATAATAAAGGTGGACAAATTACCGAGGCTTTGGTTAAAAACTACCAAACCCATGATTCTTTGCCTTTGTACTTAATCAAAGATAAGAATGCTTCTTTTAATATTAATTTTGGTACTACGGATAATCGTATTTTAAATACGACCGACTTATTGTTTGTCCCTACACTATCTAAAAATGGTGATACACAAATACTTTCCATGAAGCTAAAAGTTGCCGAGGATAAGTTTTTAGAGTATCGTTATGAGATAAAAAAGAATGATTACAGAGTTGGATTCGTTGTGCGTTCACAAGGCTTAAACAATGTAATCAACCGTTCTCAACAGGTTAATTTAGATTGGCATCTGAAAGCTTTCCGCCAAGAAAAAAGCATGAAAACCGAGAACACAATGTACTCTTGGTACTATTATAAAGCAGATGATGAAGTTGATTATTTAAGACCTGGAAATTCTGAAGTAATAAATGATGTTAATTGGGTGTCTTTTAAACAACATTTCTTCTCTTCTGTATTAATTAGTGATACGTCATTTAACAATGCTACCTTAACGTCTACCGATTTAGCTGAAGGTCAGGAAAAAGATTCGGTATTTACCAAAGCTTATGACTTAAAAACTCCTTTAGCCTTAAACAATGGTGAGCTTGATTATTCTATGCAATGGTTTTATGGACCCACAGATTATAACTTATTAAAAACCTATAAAGGTACGGGCTTAGATGAAACTGCCGATTTAGGTTGGGGTATTTTTGGTACGTTGAACCGCTATGTATTTTACCCTGTATTTAATCTATTAAAAGGATTTATCGGTAACTACGGTTTAATTATTATTTTAATGACGATTGTAGTGCGTATCATTATGTCGCCTGTGCTTTATAAATCATATTTATCAAGTGCCAAAATGAAAGTTATTCGTCCAGAAATGGAGGACATTAATAAAAAATATCCAGGAAAAGAAAATGCAATGAAACGCCAACAAGAAATTATGGCTGTTCAACGAAAAGCTGGTGTTAGTATGATGTCTGGATGTATTCCAGCCTTACTCCAAATGCCTGTTTTCTTTGCCTTATTTAAATTTTTTCCTACGAATATCGATTTCAGACAGAAAAGTTTCTTATGGGCTAATGATTTGTCTTCTTACGACACTGTCTATAAGCTTCCTTTTGAGATTCCATTTTACGGAGATCACGTAAGTTTATTTCCTATTTTGGCCTCCATTGCTATTTTCTTTTATATGAAAATGAACCAGAGTCAACAGGCTAACATGCAAGCACCGACTCAAGAGGGCATGCCTGATATGGGTAAAATGATGAAGTATATGATTTACTTCTCTCCTATTATGATGCTATTCTTCTTCAATAACTATGCTAGTGGATTAAGTTTGTATTATTTCATTTCAAACTTGTTAACCATCGCTATTATGTTTGTTATTAAGAACTTCGTAATTGATGAAGCTAAAATTCATGCACAAATTGAAGAAAACAAAAAGAAGCCTGTTAAAAAGAGTAAGTTCCGTGAGCGTTTAGATACCGCGATGAAGCAAGCTCAGGAGCAACAAGCTGTGCAACAAAAAGCTAAAAGTAAAAAATAAAGGATATATTTATCTTAATCTTTTTAAAAACCGTCTGAATTAAGTTTTAGACGGTTTTTTCTTGGTAAAGTTATTTTAGACCATGTACAAATTAATGTTTCCCTATAACCTAAACACTTATAATACGATTTACAATTAATATTCTATTGCCATTGCAATTGAAATGAAGCAAGCTTACTAAGTCTAACTCTTAAATAGAACGATTACTTCGTTGTGTGCACTCCTCGTAATGACCGTGTAGAAATTAGCTACTTACACACTAAAAACTGATAGCTGACAATTGTAATCGACAGTATAAACTTTCTATTAACAACATTATCTTTTCAATAGTCAATCAGCTTATTTAATGATTAGTTTTTTCGTTTTAATCTTATGATCTCGATTATAAATACTTATGAAATAAATTCCTTTGGAGTAATTTATAACATCTAAGTATACATTATTTTTAGGTGATACAATTTCTCTTTTTGTTATTAATTCTCCTAAAATATTAGATATTTTGTACGAGGTAATCATGGCCTTGTCACTTCTAATTGTAACCGTTCCATCAGATGGGTTTGGGAATAATTCAATACCATTCGATTCTCTGGCATACTTTGAAACGGATAAACTACTATTATATGCATCCTGAAGAGCATCTATAGGTTCAAAAACTGTAGTGGTAATCCACACATTTAAATCCAAAGAAAGATTTCCATAGCTACTGTCGGTATCACTAGGGTTTGCAACTCTTAAAAATGCAGAAGAAGAACTTATTTCATTTCCTAAGCATCTACTATCCGCACCGGGTCGTTTAGCTCCCTGAAGAGCCGCCATAAGTTTATCTGCTAACGTTCCATCAGTATTTAAAAAATTGGTTTCCATATCTATTATCACATCTTCAGAAATTAATATATTCCCTGCGATAGCATAATTTTCTCCAGTTATATGGATAAATTCTTGGGAACAATTAGCGCCTGTATAAGCAGCGCTCCTGGGACTTCCGTCATTTAAGTCTACAATATTGTATTGTCTTTGTGATGGGTTATTATATACGTCATTCGCAATCAACCAGTTAATAATTTCTTGTGGCGAATCTCCCGCTTCCATTCGGGATCTAGCATTTTGTTGATTGGTTAGGTTCCAATACGACTGTGTATGAATCGCACCGACTCCTAAGATGATATCACTTACAACTTGTGCACCACCCTCTGCAGCAATACAAGTAGCTCCAGCGCTTCCTATTTCACCTGTTTCTGGATCAACTGCGACCATAGAAAATGTATGTTGCCCAAAAACAGACAAACCTTTTAACATAATAAGAATAATGATTAATTTATATTGTATACTCATAATAATGCGTTTTTGCTAACAAACATACAAATTTTAACACAACAATCATGACTTAGATACAAACTAACTAACAGATTTACAGGTTATTAGTTAGTGGAATTTGTAATTATCAGCGAAAACAAGTAAAAAATAATTGCCTTATATATACCATTTACCATTTGAATTTACGGTAATAATACGTGATTACAACGCTAAAAAAGCCTACTCTTAAAAAAACAAAACCACAGCAGTACTGCTGTGGCTTCATCTTTATTATTTTTAAAAGTTAATTTCTATTTGCTTACTCTTGCTCGGTACTAGTTTTTAAAACTAGCACTAGCCGTTACGCTGACATTCTATGACCCAGCGGGAGGATCACTGACAACTGATAATTGATAATTGAAAACTGAGCATTGTAACCGCGGGAGGATCACTGACAACTAATAATTGATAATTGAAAACTGAGCATTGTAACCGCTTAACTCTTACTCACCAGACAAAAGAATTTATGTCAAGGCGAAAAAAACTAGTCGCCTTTTTTTGCTTTTGTATTAATCCAGTTGACTGTTAAAGCAAGAAATTCTAATAATTGAGGAGAAGCTCCCTCAAAAGGATGTTTTGTATTTAATGTATGTGTTCCTTTTTCAATTAAACTTAATTCTGAATTAGAGTTTTTCCATAAAAATTGATTTACACTATGTTCATAAGGAATCGCTTCATCATCTTTTCCATGAATATAGTAAAATGGTGTTTGAATTTTACTTAAAGTGTCTTCTAAATTCCAATCGCTTTTTGCCTTTAAAATTTCACTTAAGAATTCGCTTCCTTGGGGTAGTTCTTGTTTTGTTCTGTTATTTTTTTTGTAGAGAATTTTGTTATTTTTCCAGTGTTCCACTACCTCTTTTGGCCAAATGTCTAACTTTTTAACGGTGGCTAGTAACACAGCACCAGCAATAGTTATATGTTGCTTTTCTAATTCTGAAATTCCGAAAGTAGTTGATATTCCTCCTAAGCTATGTGCTAAATGAAATATTTTTTCTTTTGGATATTTGAATGCCATAGCTTTATGAACTTCTACAAAATCTAGCTTTTCTAGGCGCATACAGTTTTTTTCATACTTTTCTAAGTCCTCAAATACATCAGCATCACCAATGATTCCTCCATGACTGAAATTATAGCTAAATGACGAAATATTATTGTTTAATAGTTCTTCTTGAATAAAAGGAAACATTCCGTAGTTATAAAAACCATTGTGTCCATTCGTGATAATAACCATGACGTCGCTAGTTTCACTCGTTCTTAGAATTCCCTCTACTTCACCATGCTGAAAGTTAAATTTTAATTTCATTTTTATTTATCTCTTTTTTTGATAAAAATAACTAAATAGTGAAGACCAATAAAAAAACTACCCTAATTCTTACATTAAGGTGGTTTTCTTTTTTGTTTGTGTATCTGTTATGGCTTAACTGGCACGGTACCCGACAGAGTCGAGCACTAGCCGTTACTTGTTATTTAGTCATTCGGGCGCGAGCGGGGCGGAACTATCAGGACTATCTTGTTTTTGTAAAGCAGTATAGCTAAAATTTTCCTCTAAAAACTTACTGTAGTCCTCATTAATATCAATAGTAACACCTAAATTAGAATGTACATGCTTCACAAAATCAATAGGCCATTGAAAATTATATTTTTTCGTATAGTGTAACAGATCAGAACTCCAAGCCCAAAAACCATCTGTTCTCATTGTCTGATAATGAGGAATATAATCTCCAGAAAAAATACAAATTGATTTATCAAGAATTATATTTATATAATCTGCTTCCTCTAGATAATTAATTAGCATATTATTGTCACCTATCTCATCGCTTTTAATATCACATTTATCTTTTACCCACTCATTATCAACCACATATTTCTCTTTACCCTTTGTATTTACTATATAACGTAACATGTTTAATATTTTTAATTAGTACCTTTCATGAAATGCCACCAACTTCCCCCACGCAGGTTGTCATTTGCAATGGCAACCGACTACATAACCCTAAATTATTATTAATCAGTTAAAAACTACCTTACCATCTAATGTAAAGTAGCTTTTATATTTATTACTATTTGGCTTACTCTTACTTGCCACTAGTTGCAAACTAGCGGTAGCCATTACTTTGACATACTAGCGGTATCTGGGTCAACTATGCTAATGAGGACGTCCTTCAATTCTTAAATTTCTATATTTTATTAAATAATCAGCAATTTCACTATTAAGTGATTTATATTTATCAACTACCATGTGGTATGCTTTGTAAAATTCATGATTTTCAATATCTGCTAAATATGTAAATAACCTTCTTCGTTCTTTAGTTGTTAACTTATTAAAGTTTAAAATAAAACTGTCTGAAAATCTATATGCGTAAATAAGTATTATCTCCCTTAATACACCTACATCATATTTTCCTTTATTCCATTCTGGGAAATCTATACCGATATTCATTATTCTCAACCCTATAACATTTGGGTCGTTTTTAAGAATTGCGCCAAGAAGAAAAGTATAAGTAGACTCTTTATTCTTCAAAAGACTCTCATTACAATGGAAAATCTGTTTAAATTCTTTTTCGTTAGATGGAAATAGCTTCAAATACTCATCTTGCAAAGAAACTGAATCAATATTTGCTACGAGTTTATTTTTAATTTCAATAAGTAGCTTACTTCTAGATTCGACACTCTGTGCCATACAGCAGTTAAGGGAGTAAAAAAATATAATTAGTAACGAAAAAACTCTCATAAACTGTAACTTTTAAAAAAAACGAGGTGATTTAATTCCTTTTGGCTTTAATGAATGATTTAATGGTGAACGCACAGCATTAGAATTTAATTCTAGCAATATATGTTGACCATTTAAATTGTATAACTTCTTTACACGCTCGTATATATTCCGGATTTCTTGAAATCTAGCTCTATTCCCATCTGCTATTTCATATGTATCCGATTTATCAAGAGCTATACTCATCGCAAAATTGTCTCTTTTTATTAAATCTTCTACTCGACAAATCCCCCAGCATCCATCCCAATCTCCAGCAACATTTCCAGCGTGCCCATATTTATTTCTTCCTCCTGGAGCTAAATATATTGAATTTATAAATGTGTGGCTCGACATCTTCTCGAATCTGATATCTAAAATTTCCTTATTCGCTATGGGATGTAAATGTGAATATCCTCTAAGATCGTTACCTTTTTTCTGCTGAGATAGATTGTTTGCAACCATAAGGTAGTTGTGGTTCAAAGCTTTTCTTTTTCCATTTACTTCGATCGAGAAAGTTAACATATGAACATCAAAACGTCCAAGAACATTTAAACGTTTACTTTGATGGAATATTAACGTATCTCTCCCTGCCACATCTACATATTTTAAAGGGTTGTTATACATTCCTGTATAAGGAGAATCCCCTTTACCCGCTGGATCAGGACTCAACCATTTTCCAATTCTTGAATCCCATAACCTTTCATCAAATGAATTGGTAGCACCAACTTCTTCTTTTTCAGCATAATCACCTTGATATGCATATCGATAGGGTTCACCATTTACAATTTGCCTGTTTGGCATTGGCATCCCAAAGGGATAGTAATCCGTTGCGCTACTGCCAGCTGTTAGTACTTCTCCTCTAGCTGTTTTACCTACTGTAGCACGGACATTTCCTAAATGGTCTGTTAGTTGGTAAACGCTGGTCTCTGTTGCTTTATTGTATATTCCCAATCTGGATGCTCCGTATATTGGTAATTCTTTTAACTGTTGGTTTTCGTAAATGAATTTGTATTTTCTACTCATAGCGCTACTAAAATACAAAAAACTACCTCAATTATCTATAATTAAGGTAGCTTACTTTTTTGTTTGTGTATCTGTTATGGCTTAACTGGTACGGTACCCGACAGAGTCGAGCACTAGCCGTTACTTGTTATTTAGTCATTCGGGCGCGAGCGGGGGCTTTATATTTTTTGCTGTTTGGCTTACTCTTACTCGCCACTAGTTACAAACTAGCGGTAGCCATTACTTTGACATACTAGCGCCATCAGGGGGCCTAATACCGAACAAACACAACTATTTAATGTTATTGATGCTCTTATTCGTGACTTTAACGCTAAAAAAGCTTACTCCTAAATACAAAAAAACTACCCTAATTCTTACATTAAGGTAGCTTTTTGTTAAAGCCTACTCATAAACGGTACTAGTTACAAACTAGCTATTGCTATCACTTATCTACACTCTCCTTGTTTAATATTGGGGCATTTATAAAAAATATCATCTTGTAATATTTTTTTAAAATCCTTTAATTTATTTCGATAATATTCAGCTCTAGCAAAAAATACATATACAATATTATTTTCTTTAATAATAAAGTTAGGTTCTTTTATCGCAATACAATCATTATAAAACCCTTTAGAATAACTTATAAATATTTTATCAGCAATACTTTTATTGGCAAAAATCATTTTTTTAATATTGATTATTTCCTTTTTACTTGTTGAATCTGAGAGTTTAAAAAGTAACTCCATATTTAATTTAGAAAAAGAGTTTTTATTCTTTTTAAGAAAACAATCTAAAACACCCTTTCTTGTTATTTCTAAACTTTTAGTTTTTTCAACCTTATATCCTTTTAAAAACTTATTAAAAAGAGATTCAAAACAATTATCAATTTCATTATTATCTTTCTTCACTATTTTTATCTCTGTCACTAAAGGTTTTGATTCTTTAATTTCATTTTGTTTTTTATCTTCTTTTCTGCCTTTACAACTAATTATAAAAACTATAATAACAAATAAGCGTAGTAAAAATTTCATTATTCTAATGTTGATATTGTGTAAATATGGTTTTATGATTATTCCAAGGTCCATGGTAATGATTTTCTACTGCCTTATTGAATGATGATATATTAGAAAATGATTTAAATTTAAACTGATCAACTAAATGAAATTTTGTATGCCCATTAGACCTTTCAACATAAACCATCAAACTATGATATGCATTACTTAAACTTAACCCCCAAACAGAAGAACTATTTAATGCTGTTCTTCCCAATAACTGTGAACCTATATCTCCATAGTTTCCTCCAGTTCTTTTACTAAAAGTTAGTTGGCTTCCCCCTGCTTTCCCTATATTAAGTAAATGTTGCATAGTCTTATTCATATTATTACCATCTGCATTACCTGGTAAATTCATAGTCATTGCTAATCCCAAATTTAAATTTTCTCCTGGGTAAATTTTCTTAGTAGCACCACATACTGTTGTTAAACAATCGTGTCTACTTCCCCCTCTACCAGTATTCCACTTTTGATAAGATTGAGCAGATGCCAAATCTGCGCTACTAAAAGAAAATGAAGTAGGGCTAATAAATGTTGAATTATTTAATAAAATTTTATTCATAGCATCACTGTAAACACTATTAATTCCATTATTAGATAAATACAATACAGAATCCCATAACCTTTCATCAAATGAATTGGTAGCACCAACTTCTTCTTTTTCAGCATAATCACCTTGATATGCATATCGATAGGGTTCACCATTTACAATTTGCCTGTTTGGCATTGGCATCCCAAAGGGATAGTAATCCGTTGCGCTACTGCCAGCTGTTAGTACTTCTCCTCTAGCTGTTTTACCTACTGTAGCACGGACATTTCCTAAATGGTCTGTTAGTTGGTAAACGCTGGTCTCTGTTGCTTTATTGTATATTCCCAATCTGGATGCTCCGTATATTGGTAATTCTTTTAACTGTTGGTTTTCGTAAATGAATTTGTATTTTCTACTCATAGCGCTACTAAAATACAAAAAACTACCTCAATTATCTATAATTAAGGTAGCTTACTTTTTTGTTTGTGTATCTGTTATGGCTTAACTGGTACGGTACCCGACAGAGTCGAGCACTAGCCGTTACTTGTTATTTAGTCATTCGGGCGCGAGCTGGGGAATAAATGCCAAGGTGCGGGGGTTGCGAAGCTCTATTTTATTCGCTTTCTTGCTATTTCTGGATTTCTTCGTGTGTGTAATACCCCAAAAATAATAATTCGTTTCTTCTCTTCTTCAACTAAGTAAAATATAGCGTATGGAAAACGAGTAACTAAAGATTGACGTAATTCTTTGTATTTCTCTTGGTAGTGTTCTGGATATTCTTTTATATACGCTAACTCCTTGTTAACTTCTGTTTTAAATTCCTCTCCTAAGTCTTGTCGTTGGGCGTTATACCATTTTTTTGCCTTTTGTAAGTCTTTGTACACAACAGGTAGTAATTTAATTGTGTAACTCATTTACCAATCGTTTTTTATAGCATCCCAATCCAATAAATCCGTTGGGTTATTTTTATAGCTTTCTAAACGATTGTCTAACTCTTTTTTATGTGCTGTAGAAATTTCCTGATGAGCTTCTTTTTCACTTTTTAAAACACGTTCTAAAGCATCCATAATATTTTCTTTATCAACATTAATTAGCTCTTGTATAAAGTGGTATTTTCTTGACGATAAATCCATAACATTCGTGTTTTTACATATACAAATATACAATTTCTGTTCCATATGCATTGACTAAATGGGTGATAGGCATGAATGGTTTTGTGTAAACTCTCTAAATCGATATGTTAAACAATGGAAGTAAAATAATTGTATAACTCATTTACCATTTGAATTTACCGTAATAAAACTGTAGCCTTTTTCCCTTTATATTTCAATATAATAAGAAATCATAGCTTCTGCTATTACTTTTTTGTTTGTGTATCTGTTATGGCTTAACTGGTGCGGTACCCGACAGAGTCGAGCACTAGCCATTACATTTATCTATTCATTCGGGCGCGAGCGGGGGTAAACTCTCTAAATCGATATGTTAAACAATGGAAGTAAAATAATTGTATAACTCATTTACCATTTGAATTTACCGTAATAAAACTGTAGCCTTTTTCCCTTTATATTTCAATATAATAAGAAATCATAGCTTCTGCTATTACTTTTTTGTTTGTGTATCTGTTATGGCTTAACTGGTGCGGTACCCGACAGAGTCGAGCACTAGCCGTTACTTGTTATTTAGTCATTCGGGCGCGAGCGGGGAACAGGGCAACTATTCCCATACTTTTATATACCCAACCTCTTTTCTGTTTTTATCAAATTCTATTATCTTAAAAACCAATGTGTCCTTTAACTTAGGCTCTTTAAGAAATACTTGTGGACTTAACAATTCACTTGAAATGGAGTCGAAAAATTCTGCATTAGAAATAGACAAAATATAACTCGTTTCACCAATTCTCAAACCAGTAGGACACGAAACTTGATATGGAAATTTACTTTTTAAAGAAGTATCAGTTTCAAACATACTTTTCTTACTGTAGGTAAACCCCTTTTCTATATAACAATCAAATTTTAAACTATCTAAATTAGACCCAAAATTAAGTTCTTTTACCATTATATTTCTTTCAATGGATTCTTTTATATTTCCGTAGGTAGAACGTCTGTACTTCCATTGTTCTCTTGCATCCCAACCAACATATCTATTTATACGTCCGATTATAAGGTAAACTATTACACTAATTGAAAATACTAATACAATTATTCTAATTATTTTTTTCATTTATTTAAAGTGTCTAGGTGAAACAATTCTACCTTGAGTATATTTAAAATCATTTCTACTTCCTGTTGATTTGAAAATACTCTTATTCATAGATTTTAAAAGTTCAGTAAGTAAATCAGATCTCCACGAATTGGGTAAGAGAATATCAAAGCCATATCTTGTCTCTTCATACCAATTTAAGCTCTCCTTACCTTTTCTATGTGCAAAAACTCGGGCAAGAGTCTCTTGCGGTACATCGATACAAGAAGCACCACAAATCCCATATTTTTTATGAGATGCTTGATCTCTTGCAGCATCAAATGCTAAATTATCCTCAGTTTGACTAGTGGTTATCCTAATATATTTATCATAATGATGCGTGTGCTTTTTATTTGATTTATTAACTGCGACCATAACTTGTTCTGCAGTCATACCCGTACCTCTGAAATCATTAACAATATATTTATTATCACCCACTTTATAATTTCCCAAATCTGGGTAAACACTATCTCCATAGGCACTACCACCTCCTTCTCCATTAGCACTCGTACCATTCATCGAAAGATACCTCCATCCTTCTTCTTCATTTCCTATTAAAACAGCTCCATGCCCCATTCCTGCTACCGCCTTACTATCAGTTAATATAATAATATCACCACCATCTGGATCAATAGCAACAGTTGGTCTATTTCCCATACCTAGATAAGGACTATCGAACTCATGTTTTGGATCATAAGTCAACCATCTACCAATTCTAGCATCCCATAAACGAAGTTGAAACGCCTCCTTACCAGTTTCAGGGTCTTTTTCCTGTCCTTGATAGGCATATCTATATGGTTCTCCGTTAATGATTTGCCTATTTGGCATTGGCATACCAAAAGGATAGTAATCCGTGGTACTGGTTGCTATCGCTTGACTTCCGTTTTTAGCAATTACTGCACGTACATTTCCTAAATGGTCTGTTAGTTGATAAACGCTGGTCTCTGTTGCTTTATTGTATATTCCCAATCTGGATGCTCCGTATATTGGTAATTCTTTTAACTGTTGGTTTTCGTAAATGAATTTGTATTTTCTACTCATAGCGCTACTAAAATACAAAAAACTACCTCAATTATCTATAATTAAGGTAGCTTACTTTTTTGTTTGTGTATCTGTTATGGCTTAACTGGCACGGTACCCGACAGAGTCGAGCACTAGCCGTTACTTGTTATTTAGTCATTCGGGCGCGAGCGGGGGCTTTATATTTTTTGCTGTTTGGCTTACTCTTACTCGCCACTAGTTACAAACTAGCGGTAGCCATTACTTTGACATACTAGCGCCATCTGGGGTATCTTTAGATTATTTGGTCGGCAAGTCTGATATTATTTTAGATAAATCTCTTATTAAAAAAGTTGCTGATATTCAAAAACTACCAAAAGAAGAAAGAGACTGTGTTAATAGGATGCTAGAAGCTTTTTTAAGAGACTTTAACGCTAAAAAAGCCTATTCCTCTTAAAACAAAAAACTACCTCACAATTTAATGTAAAGTAGTTTTTATATTTTTTGCTGTTTTGCTTACTCGTACTCGCCACTAGTTGCAAACTAGCGCTTTTTATATTTTTTGCTGTTTGGCTTACTCTTACTCGCCACTAGTTACAAACTAGCGGTAGCCATTACTTTGACATACTAGCGCCATCTGGGGTTACAAATTGTTACGATTTCTTTTTCTATTTTAGGCGTAAAATTTGTTGAGAGTTTGATTTTTTCAATTTTCAAAGAAGGATTATCCCAATCTTTATTTAAAATAAACTTTTCACTATAGTTTACTTTGTAATAATTTAAATTTTTAGATTCATCTATGTAAAATAACCTTACATTATCTGACAAACTGTTTATAATAAAAGATTTATTTTGAACTAAATCAACTACCAATATCTGATAAAAATTAGCCATTAAACCAGTTGATTCTTTATTAAAAGAAAAGAATAATAAAAATTCATTATTTAATCTATTTATTTTATATGCTTCCAAAAAACTACTATCTATTCCTTTTTTCCAATCTTTTAAAATATCATTATCTGAATAAAGGTTTACATCTTTTATTTTAATGTAATTGGTAACAATGGGTTTTCTAATATTAACTATCGAATCTAGACAGTTTTTTTTTTGACTAATATTTATTTTTTTTTCCTTATTAAGGATAAGCTTTTCGCTCTTCATTTCTTTACACCCCATAGAAGTTATAATAAAAATTGTAAAGAAATATTTAATATATATATAAAGTTTACCCATAATTATTGATTTCCGTTCCATCTTGTATTATTTCCCGCTGATTGCATCCATGCATTAGTTAAACGCATAAAGGTTGTTCCTCCTGAAGCTCCAGTCGACTCATACTTATAAATCCAACTATGCTTAGATTTATGATTTCCTAAATTCCATAAATCATGTGCCGTATCAGTAAATTTAAACCCTGTAAGATAAAACCTTTCATGAGCCTTAGAATAATTTACTTTTTTAGCAAAATCAACACCATGCCAATAATACCCACCTCCTGAATAATCAGCATTAAAATAACCTTTCATTACTCCTAAGTAAGCATTATTTACCTGTGCCTTATTTGCATAAATACTATTTATTTTATCTCTTTCACTCCAACCATAAATACCGCCTCCTGATGCTACTTGTAAAATGGTCTTTCCGTCAGCTGTGGCTCGATTTTCCATTACCGAATATATTCCAGCTGCCTCATCAGAAGTCATTTGGGTACTTCCTTCTGCAAACAAAGTACCTGCAATGTCCTTGAATGTTGCGTGTCCCATTCTAATAATTTGACTATTATCTGATAAATGCCCCCAATATGCTGATTCATGACCTCCTGTCCATAATGAGGATAATGTTCCAAATACTCCTGAATCAACAAAAGCAACTTGGTCAATTCCATCATTTATATTTCCTAAATACGCACCTGTATCTTGGTCATAATAATCTGTAGGTGGACTAAAAGCTCCATCAGGGTCAACTCTACTTACCCAGTTATTTCCCATTGACATATATGGACTATGAAACTGTCCAGCTGGGTCTGTCGTTAACCACCTATTTATACGTGGGTCATACAATCTTAATTCAAACGCTACTTTCCCAGTTTCCGGGTCAGTTTCAGCATATTCCCCTTGATACCCATATCTGTATGTTCCATCAGTAAGTTTACGATTAGGCATCGCCATCCCGCCAGGATAGTAATCCGTGGTACTAGTTGCTATCGCTTGACTTCCGTTTTTAGCAATTACTGCACGTACATTTCCTAAATGGTCTGTTAGTTGATAAACGCTGGTTCCTGTGGCTTTATTGTATATTCCCAATCTGGATGCTCCATATATTGGTAATTCTTTTAACTGTTGGTTTTCGTAAATGAATTTGTATTTTCTACTCATAGCGCTACTAAAATACAAAAAACTACCTCAATTATCTATAATTAAGGTAGCTTACTTTTTTGTTTGTCTATCTGTTATGGCTTAGCTGGTACGGTACCCGACAGAGTCGAGCACTAGCCGTTACTTGTTATTTAGTCATTCGGGCGCGAGCGGGGGGATACGTTAAAGCTTACTCATAAACGGTACTAGTTACAAACTAGCACTAGCGATTACGTAACATACTAGCACCATCAGGGGTAACGCTAAAAAAGCTTACTCCTCTTAAACCAAAAAACTACCTCACAATTTAATGTAAAGTAGCTTTATATTTTTTTCTGTTTGGCTTACTCTTACTTGCCACTAGTTGCAAACTAGCGGTAGCCATTACTTTGACATACTAGCGCCATCAGGGGCACGGACTACAAGTCCGCGCTATCGGGTCTTTTTTTAATCTAACTTATTGTATACCTTCAATATTTTTATTGAATCTGTTTTAAATAAAATTCCAGAAGATGCTCCTGTTGGACGTCCATAAAAGAATTCATAAATAGAATCTAATTCAGTATCATAATTATAAAATGAATTATTTTTAGTTTTTTTTACAGAAATAGGTTGCCCCATAATATCTATTGCCTTTTTAAAGCTCATCCCTTTTTTTAAGCTTTTAGAATTCTCTAAATTCTGGTTCTCTTTTGTATTATCAAAACAACTTAACATCAAAACCAAAAATACTACACCTAATATTTTTTTCATTATCTATTCGGATTAGTCAAGTAATTACTATAATTATTTATGAAATTCTTATTATTTAATGCATTGTGTATATACAACCCTCTTTTAATCCCTTCAAATTCTAATGCTTCACTTCTGATTACATCAAAAAATCCTTCTCCAACTCTATTAGAATAAAAATCTTGGGGCTGAAAAGCAGAATCCCAATAACCTAAAAGACCTTGACCTATTTCAGTTAATAAACCATTCAACTGACCATAAGCTCCAATAACTAAAGCATGCCTCATATCAATAACCCTATTCTTTACAGAAGGGTCTAAAACATATCTATATTCAAGATTTGGACCACCTCTTTCAGTAATTATATTTCCGGCTGGTCTTTCATTTGCTAATTCAGAAAATGATTTTCCTTGATTAATTTGTTTAAATTCATCCCAAGTTACAGACTCACTATAATGGTCAACACCAGGTCCTAAAAAATTTCCAATTTGCCCCCAATAAGCATCTAAATTACCAGAATTAAATGTATTGAGCAAACTATTATATTGGTCTTTGGTTACATGAAGAGTGCCTGTTTTACCATCATTTATAGTGCCTAAAGTTTCTCCCGTTTCTGAATCTACATAATCAGTTGGTGGGCTGTAGCCTCCATCTGGGTCTGTTCTACTTACCCAGTTATTCCCCATTGCTAGATAAGGACTATCAAATTGCCCCGCTGGGTCTGTGGTAAGCCATCTATTTATTCTTGGGTCGTAAAGCCTTAACTCGAACGCAACTTTTCCTGTTTCTTTGTCAAGCTCTTGACCTTGGTAGTTATACCTATAATCTCCAACAACATTTCGATTGGGCATCGCCATCCCGCCAGGATAGTAATCCGTGGTACTGGTTGCTATCGCTTGACTTCCGTTTTTAGCAATTACTGCACGTACATTTCCTAAATGGTCTGTTAGTTGATAAACGCTGGTTCCTGTGGCTTTATTGTATATTCCCAATCTGGATGCTCCATATATTGGTAATTCTTTTAACTGTTGGTTTTCGTAAATGAATTTGTATTTTCTACTCATAGCGCTACTAAAATACAAAAAACTACCTCAATTATCTATAATTAAGGTAGCTTACTTTTTTGTTTGTGTATCTGTTATGGCTTAACTGGCACGGTACCCGACAGAGTCGAGCACTAGCCGTTACTTGTTATTTAGTCATTCGGGCGCGAGCGGGGGATACTATCACTTACCTCTTAACGAATGACAAAAAAAAGATGTAAACCCATTTGTTTTTTCATTCTTTTTAGATTTAATCTGTCATGAAGTTTAAGTTTTAAATTCATTAGGTCTAATCTTATTTCGTCTGCATGTTTTTTGTGATAAAACGGCATCGAAAAATTTCCTCCGCTTCCCCTGCTAAAGATAGTTCCGTCATTATTCATTACCAAAAATTGATAAGTCTTTTGTTTTATGAATCCGTCCAATAGAATACAATCAAATGATAATTTTATTTCTTTCTTTTTTTTTAGTTCATTACTAAATATCTGACATAATGATTTCGACATATTAAAGCTAATAGAATCATTAAGTTTAAACGTTTTATATTCATATTTGCAATTCAACTCAAATTTCTTTTTTACACCCACTACAAAATGAGATTCCTTACAAACAATATTCTTTTTTTTTGTTGATTGACTATATAAACTAAACAGAACCCAGAAAAAAAATACGACAAAGAAAATTCTTCTAAACATTATTATCTAAATAAGTGATTGAAATAATAGGGCTCCCAATTTCTATTAAAAGTAGCGCCTCCATATGATGTTCCTAATTTTTTTTCCTCATGAATCCATTGTTCTAACTTATCAAAATACTCATTCAGTCCAGGAGATTTATGATTCTTAAAATGAACCCCATATTTCTGAGCAAAATTAAGAGCACTATCTTTATCTCTATAAAACGGAATACCAGCTTCATTATTAATAACACCTGTTATCATTTTAGCTTCAAATTCCATATTACCAAAATCCGCACCATGGGATACGTTCCAAACATGATCATACTCAAAATTTCTAGCAGCTTCTGAACCTACATAAAATTCAAATTGATTGGCATGCACTATTTCCTCAGTAAAAGCTTCTCCTAGTAATTTCTTACCTTTCATATATTTCTTGTTAATATGTATCTTACCTCCCGCCTTACTTGGGTCTTTTGGTGCGGCCAAACCATCTTCCCCAATTACATCAATATCATAAGGATGTTCTGGCAAAAAAGCTGCTACATAATCCCCCCCAGCATTGTCAAAAGTGATGGTATAAGTTAAATCTGACTCTCTTAGTGTTTTCCAATTTTTTCTAAAAGTAGGAGAAAATAAACGTCTCGGAAGTGTAGAAAACCATAGCCCTACTTTATCCCAAAAACCAAAGGATTTATCATATACGATTTTCCCTCCATCAGGGTCAATATTAGAAATAGGATTATTATTCATTCCCCAATAGGGAGAATAACCTCCTTTTTTCGGATCTGTAGTCAACCATCTACCAATTCTAGCATCCCATAGTCTTAATTGAAACGCTTCCTTTCCTGTTTCTTTATCTTTTTCTTGTCCTTGGTAGGCATAGCGATATGGTTCTCCATTAACAATCTGTCTATTCGGCATTGGCATACCAAAAGGATAGTAATCCGTGGTACTAGTTGCTATCGCTTGACTTCCGTTTTTAGCAATTACTGCACGTACATTTCCTAAATGGTCTGTTAGTTGATAAACGCTGGTTCCTGTGGCTTTATTGTATATTCCCAATCTGGATGCTCCATATATTGGTAATTCTTTTAACTGTTGGTTTTCGTAAATGAATTTATATTTTCTACTCATAGCGCTACTAAAATACAAAAAACTACCTCAATTATCTATAATTAAGGTAGCTTACTTTTTTGTTTGTGTATCTGTTATGGCTTAGCTGGCACGGTACCCGACAGAGTCGAGCACTAGCCGTTACTTGTTATTTAGTCATTCGGGCGCGAGCGGGGGGGGCTACCTAAACCAACTATAATCAAAAAATAAGGATATAAAAAAAGGAATTATCCCTAGGAAAACAATATAAAGCAAAATCTTTTTATGATCTGTTTTAATTACTTCTCTATAGTCACTATAATCAGTAAATATTATTATTAGTATTAAGGCGATCTGAATGTAATCAATATTCAAAAAGGAAACATGATCTATAACTGGAATTAATAATACAGGATATATTAGTAAAATTATTAAGTACGATAAAACCAATCTTCTATCTTTAACATCCCATCTTTTATTAATAAAGATCTTAACCGCAATTAAAGAACCTAGTCCCCCAAATAATAACAACCTAAATGTGAAAGCCTCTTTAACAATAAATAAAAATAATCCATCTTGGATATAGGTTAAAAAATTATTTAATCCTTTTCTAATAAAAAAAATAGAATTTATAAAAATTAAAAAGCTTAGTATTTTTTCCAGTATTCGCATTATTCGTCTTTAATTTTATGTTGATCTGGAAAAGGTATATCGTCATGTACAAAATTCCATCTTCTTTTTTACCTTCATTGGTAAATATTAAAGTGTTTTTGAACATAGTTCCTCCTCCATTAGTAATTCTGACTAACGTTTTTATAATGCTTTGAAAACCAGTGGTTAAAGATTCTGGTTTTCGGATGTATTTTTTCTCCTTTTTCCTTCTAAACGTTAGCTTAAAGAGATTAATTTTTTTCCGAAATGGAAGGAATTTTAACCAACGTTGATTATCTGGTTTAACATTATGTCTAAAATATGTTCTATCCATATAATTTCCTCCTGGTGTTTGAAAGGATACTTCCATTTTCCTATTATTTATTACTACCACGTCAGACCAAGTCCCTCTACCTTTAGTTTCTAATCCTGATAGACTTAATGCCTGTTCTCTTGGATATCCTAGTCCTGTATTCCAAAGTCTTTCATCGCCTACATAAACCTCTCCATTTTCTCTTTTATAATCAGTAAAATGTCTTTTTGTAATATCAATTGCTTCAAGTGCTATAGGGGTTGCTTCTGACCTTAAATAACTTTCATAATCAAAAGACGGACCATTAGCAGAAAAATATCTATCGAAAAAACCTAAATTTGACTTGAACATGTCTCTTGTTTCTAGCATTGTTTTTCCCCCGTATACCAACCCCTGAGCCTGCGCTTGTTCTTTAGACGTTATGCTTTTGTCCCAATAAAAATTCTTCCCATCTTTACTTACCCAATCATCTGTACTCCCTCCATCAGGGGCAATCTTATTCATAGGATTATTTCCCATACCTAAATAAGGTGAACTAAACTCACCTTTTGGGTCAGTCGTCAACCACCTCCCTATTCTCGCATCCCATAAACGCAGTTGAAAAGCTTCCTTCCCAGTTTCAGGGTCTTTTTCTTGCCCTTGGTAGGCGTATCTATAAGGCTCTCCATTTATAATCTGGCGGTTTACGTAAATGAATTTGTATTTTCTACTCATAGCGCTACTAAAATACAAAAAACTACCTCAATTATCTATAATTAAGGTAGCTTACTTTTTTGTTTGTGTATCTGTTATGGCTTAACTGGTACGGTACCCGACAGAGTCGAGCACTAGCCGTTACTTGTTATTTAGTCATTCGGGCGCGAGCGGGGGAGGCTAAACCAATAAGGCTATATCAATCAAAATAGAATTTTCTTTTCTCCATCTTATTCTTTTTTCTTTTTGGTTTTCTACATTTACACAAATTAAATAATCCCTATCATAAGATTTAACAGTATAATTGACACCTAAACTGTTAATAGACTCTACGTGTTTTTCAAAAAACACTTTCCATTGAGTAAACTCAAAAGGGCTTTGTTTTGCTATAAACACTTTCTCATTTTTATTAAACAAAACTTCATAAGACTTCCTATTCTCATTTAAAACTACAAAATTCATTATACCATAATCAGGCTTATAAAAAAGAGGACATATTAATCGATTAAATTTTCCGCAAAAGTTCAATTCTTCTTGCCTGTTTGATAAATTTTTGTCTTTATAAAAAATAATCTTTTCTTCGCAATCGTAATTCCATAATAAAATACCTATTCCTAAGCTAGAACCTTGATTAACATAACTACACCCAATAAACTTGCTTTCATTATGTTTTTTAATTTCATTTTTCTTACCATTCTTTTTAATAAGGTCAACAGTAGTTACTTTATTCTTATCTAATACTACCTCTCTTTTTTTTTCTGCTTTATTACAAGCAATTACTAAAAGAAGAAAAATTATCATTGTTATTTTTTTCATCGTCCTATTGTCCTATATGTAAATGATCCTTATGCTTATACTGATTATTATTTCCTACATGAGTAAATCGATTTCCATAAGAGTAATTTTTACTAAAACCATGCTTTTGAGCTGTTTGAAAAAATAAATTAGTTTTCTGTATACCCGCCGATAAATAAGCTCCTCTCCCTCTTAGCTCTGTACCACTTCCTGTAAAATAATGAATATCTATTGATTCTCCTGTATAATGTGTACTATGTCCTAAATTATGAGATGGATTATATGCAGAAATATCCCCATAGTGTACAATAAAACCTCCGTTTCCTGTCATAACACTTTTAGTTAAATCATGAAAATCTACAAAAGTTTTATATAAACTTAAAAATGTGCTTTTACTAATATAATTATCTCCTGTATGGGTTTCTCCTCCAAAAACAGTATAATTCTCATTATTTCCGTTATTATTACCTGCCCAATCTGTATAACGAGCAAATCCTTTTCCTGATTCTGGAAATCTAAACATTCCAAAATTATTAGGTTTAATCGGATTGTCTCCAAACCCTATATTTCCATCTGCCATATTTGAATATAATGAAAGATTAAACCAATCTGAATTTTCAACTAAGACAATTTGATTTATTCCATCGTCAACATGTTTATGCTCCCCTGTCTCTTTATTTATGAAATCAGTAGGAGGACTATAACCCCCATCAGGATCTATTCTACTTACCCAGTTATTTCCCATTGCGATGACTAAATAACAACCATTCTTTTCTACTTTCTTGTGGGTTACTTTCTATAGTTTCTATAACTTTTTTACTTGTATACCTCTTAAAATCTCTTAATAGCTCCATTGGTTACTCTTTGTTCGATCTAAATATAAAATGTACATGACTCGGCATAAAACAATAACAATACACTTCCATTCCTTTTTCTTTTCTACAGTAACTTACACTCTCTGCTAACACATCAAAGTATATTTGTCTAGTAAATACATCTACCCAATATACTGTAGCAAAACTCACAAAGTATAATCCTGATTTATTATGGAATTTATATTTTCTACTCATAGCTTATCCAAATATAAAAATTTTCTTTAAGCTATTCCAAATAAAATAATAAGCTAGCGATCGACTCCTGTCGAGTGCTTTAGTATACTTTCATTTTCTTTAATTCTTTCTTCAAAAAAACACCTCACAAAATAATGTAATACCAATTCGGATATAAAATGGTTGTAAATAAATACGTTTTAACGATTATATTATGTCCGAATTGGTATAAGGTAGTTTCTATATTGTTTTTAAACTAATTTTGCTTACTAATAAACGGTACCCGACAGAGTCGAGCACTAGCCATTACATTTATCTATTCATTCGGGCGCGAGCGGGGGTAAACTCTCTAAATCGATATGTTAAACAATGGAAGTAAAATAATTGTATAACTCATTTACCATTTGAATTTACCGTAATAAAACTGTAGCCTTTTTCCCTTTATATTTCAATATAATAAGAAATCATAGCTTCTGCTATTACTTTTTTGTTTGTGTATCTGTTATGGCTTAACTGGTGCGGTACCCGACAGAGTCGAGCACTAGCCGTTACTTGTTATTTAGTCATTCGGGCGCGAGCGGGGAACAGGGCAACTATTCCCATACTTTTATATACCCAACCTCTTTTCTGTTTTTATCAAATTCTATTATCTTAAAAACCAATGTGTCCTTTAACTTAGGCTCTTTAAGAAATACTTGTGGACTTAACAATTCACTTGAAATGGAGTCGAAAAATTCTGCATTAGAAATAGACAAAATATAACTCGTTTCACCAATTCTCAAACCAGTAGGACACGAAACTTGATATGGAAATTTACTTTTTAAAGAAGTATCAGTTTCAAACATACTTTTCTTACTGTAGGTAAACCCCTTTTCTATATAACAATCAAATTTTAAACTATCTAAATTAGACCCAAAATTAAGTTCTTTTACCATTATATTTCTTTCAATGGATTCTTTTATATTTCCGTAGGTAGAACGTCTGTACTTCCATTGTTCTCTTGCATCCCAACCAACATATCTATTTATACGTCCGATTATAAGGTAAACTATTACACTAATTGAAAATACTAATACAATTATTCTAATTATTTTTTTCATTTATTTAAAGTGTCTAGGTGAAACAATTCTACCTTGAGTATATTTAAAATCATTTCTACTTCCTGTTGATTTGAAAATACTCTTATTCATAGATTTTAAAAGTTCAGTAAGTAAATCAGATCTCCACGAATTGGGTAAGAGAATATCAAAGCCATATCTTGTCTCTTCATACCAATTTAAGCTCTCCTTACCTTTTCTATGTGCAAAAACTCGGGCAAGAGTCTCTTGCGGTACATCGATACAAGAAGCACCACAAATCCCATATTTTTTTATGAGATGCTTGATCTCTTGCAGCATCAAATGCTAAATTATCCTCAGTTTGACTAGTGGTTATCCTAATATATTTATCATAATGATGCGTGTGCTTTTTATTTGATTTATTAACTGCGACCATAACTTGTTCTGCAGTCATACCCGTACCTCTGAAATCATTAACAATATATTTATTATCACCCACTTTATAATTTCCCAAATCTGGGTAAACACTATCTCCATAGGCACTACCACCTCCTTCTCCATTAGCACTCGTACCATTCATCGAAAGATACCTCCATCCTTCTTCTTCATTTCCTATTAAAACAGCTCCATGCCCCATTCCTGCTACCGCCTTACTATCAGTTAATATAATAATATCACCACCATCTGGATCAATAGCGACAGTTGGTCTATTTCCCATACCTAGATAAGGACTATCGAACTCATGTTTTGGATCATAAGTCAACCATCTACCAATTCTAGCATCCCATAAACGTAATTGAAACGCTTCCTTCCCAGTTTCAAGGTCTTTTTCTTGTCCTTGATATGCATATCCATAAGGTTCACCATTTATTATCTGACGGTTTGGCATTGGCATCCCAAAGGGATAGTAATCCGTTGTACTGGTTGCTATCGCTTGACTTCCGTTTTTAGCAATTACTGCACGTACATTTCCTAAATGGTCTGTTAGTTGATAAACGCTGGTTCCTGTGGCTTTATTGTATATTCCCAATCTGGATGCTCCATATATTGGTAATTCTTTTAACTGTTGGTTTTCGTAAATGAATTTGTATTTTCTACTCATAGCGCTACTAAAATACAAAAAACTACCTCAATTATCTATAATTAAGGTAGCTTACTTTTTTGTTTGTGTATCTGTTATGGCTTAGCTGGTACGGTACCCGACAGAGTCGAGCACTAGCCGTTACTTGTTATTTAGTCATTCGGGCGCGAGCGGGGCGCACGGACTGCAAGTCCGCGCTATCGGGTTAACATTTTCTATTATTTTGTTATTTTCAGAATCAAAAATTTTAAAATATTCTTCCTCGGCTAATAACTTAAATTTATTCTCTCCGAAAGTATAAATAGAATTTTTAAATATCATGTTCCTGTAAAACACTTGCTTTTGATTTTTTGGAGGGAATTTTTTACAGATTTTTTTTGATATCTCTAATTGACTATTATTAATAGAAAAATCAATATCTCCGCAACCTAAACTACCAATATCGCTGTCTTTATAAATTAAAACTTTATCCTCAATAGAATTAGTTGATCGATTATATATTACAGCATAAACTTCTTCTAAAAGTTTAGGGAATTTTTTACTTCTAAATACTTCATATAATAATATTGTTCTTGATTTATTAAAATCAATTCTTCCTAATGGAAAATACTTAGTTCCGTCGTACCTATCAAAACACATATTACTAACATCACATAAATAATTTATAACGAATAGTGAATCCAAATATTTATCTTCATTGTTTTTATGTTTTATTAAGTTATAGACTTTTTTAACATCTATATTTTTAATTGAAATACTATCTATTAACTCAAAATTTAAATCAATATAAGGTGTATTCTTTGCTTTTTCTTTAGTTTTATCCTGAGTATATTTTTCACATGAAAAAAAGAAAAATAAAACAAAAATTAAACAATACTTCATCATAATAAATATTTTAATTCCTTAGGTTAGGTCTAATTTCAGTAAGAATAAATTCATTATTTGAATATGAATTATTATTAAAATGTAATTTATGTTTTAAACCATCTACATTGTCTAAATAAATAAAATAATTTCCATTAATATCATCACCTCTTCCTACTAATGTTACGAAGTGACCTACTAATTTATTTGTATTGTATGTGTCTCCAACAGATGGTTTACCTTCATAAAGGTATGACAACCCCGTCAACAAAGGAGCTCCTAACTCTAACTCTGAATTTATAGTAGACACAGCTAAGGGTCTACTTAACGGTAAATTTCGTCCTTGATATGACTTCTGTATATTGTTGTCAACGATCAAATAATAGCCCCCGTTTACCCAATCAGGATAAGCACCAGCTTTGTTACATTGTGATCTCGCTGCGCCCTCACAATCACCTACTTCACTGTACCTCACTGTTCTCTGACCTTCAATAACATTTTCTATAGTGGAAAATAAGTCATTTCTAATTTTTCCATGTTCTGAACTACTTAATGAATTTCTAATGCGTAAATGATTATCATTTGAAGAATCAAAAACTCTTGACAACCAACTAGCTGTCATAAATGCGTTATATGAATTTAACTCAACCACTTGATTAATACCATCATTTACATGTGTTGTATGAGTCACACCATTTTCATCAGTGTAAATATAATCGGTATCTTCTCCACCATCAGGATCTATTCTCGATATTGGATTATTCCCCATCCCCATATATGGCGAATGGTATTGTCCAGCAGGATCGGTCGTCAACCACCTACCAATCCTAGCATCCCATAAGCGTAATTGAAACGCTTCCTTTCCAGTTTCAGGATCTTTTTCTTGTCCTTGGTAGGCGTAACGATACGGTTCTCCATTAATGATTTGCCTATTTGGCATTGGCATACCAAAGGGATAGTAATCCGTTGCGCTACTGCCAGCTGTTAGTACTTCTCCTCTAGCTGTTTTACCTACTGTAGCACGGACATTTCCTAAATGGTCTGTTAGTTGATAAACGCTGGTTCCTGTGGCTTTATTGTATATTCCCAATCTGGATGCTCCATATATTGGTAATTCTTTTAACTGTTGGTTTTCGTAAATGAATTTGTATTTTCTACTCATAGCGCTACTAAAATACAAAAAACGCAGGTTGTCATTTGTAATGGCAACCATTTTTATTTTATTCCTATTATTTTTATTAAACAACAAACTACCTTACCATCTAATGTAAAGTAGCTTTTATAACTTATTGTTTGCCTTACTCGTATTCGCCACACGAAAGGATTTTCCAATAAGCGGAACAGGCAGTGCGGTAGCACTAATTTTTATCGCTCATTCGCGCGGCATCTGGGTAGCAGCAATTACTTTGTCTTTCGCGCGCCAGGACAGTTATTTGTAAAAACGTCACGTAAATAGCACCTCGTTAAAGGTGGTGTTTTATTATTCACATAATGGGAACAGTATTTTATAATACTTATCTTTATTTCTTTTATGGTAATAAGTCTTGCCTATATCAGCTGTTGCAGTCTTCTCATTGTAATAAGAAGCATTAATTAAACATACTATAAATTTTTTAGGATTATTTATAAATTTACCAAACGATAAATTCATATTTCTAACAAATTCTTTTTTACTACTGCAGCCTCCATCGTCAGGATAGTTATATATTTTAATTTTATTATTGCTTAAAAAATAATAAAAATTGTTGCTATATATATAAGTACTTCCTTGCCTTATCAATTTTTTCTTATCCCTATTCTTTTTCAATTTTTGCATTTCAATTATAAACTCCCCATCATATTTAGGTAAATTAAAAACTATAGGATTATCCAAACTAATTGTATCTACAACAAAAAAATTATATTCTTCTTGTGCTACAAGAGCATAGCTATATAAAGCTAAAATAATTAGTAATAAAAATTTAATATTATTATTCATTTGTTATTATTCTACCGTTTCTAAATCTTCTATTTGTTTGAGGAGAATTAACTTCTGTAGCGTTCTGAAAATGCAATGTTGCTTGCTCTTAACCGCCACTCGTAAGGACACGAGCGGTAGCAATTACTTTCTCATTCTCGCGCCAGGGCTACCAATAAGCATAAAGTAATAATAAGCAAAGCAATATTGAAATACCAATTGATAAATACCAATTAGTATAACGGCTCGAATTTTCTTTTTTAAAAAAAATAAAAATATTTTTATTTCTTAAATTAAATAAAGTAAAAACTCCCAAAAAGACAATTAAAACTTCTACAAAATCCACATATCCTATGTAATAAGAAGCTCTTACAATTATTTTAACCAAAAGGTAAATAATTATAGTAATTAAGGATCCTCTTATTAGCGTAATACTAACTTTTATTTTCTTAAAAAACAATACACAACCAAAAAATAACATCGAAAGAATTAAGCTATAAATTATTAGTCGCATAAGACTATCTGGTTGACCGTAAATATTTTCTCTTCGCCCCTTATGAATACCAAAACTAAATAACCTAGCATAAGATTTATATAATGGATAAATAATTAATAGTAATAGTATGTAAATATTTCCTTTAATTTTATATTTCAAATTCATCATTTTGGCGATTTTACAGATGATTTTATATTTTTTAATATGGTAACACCATTATATTTTGTCCTTAGTTTTTTTCTTCTTCGGTTTCTAAGAATATTTGCGTTATTAACAGCTCTACTTTCTCCTCTAAAATCAACATAATCGCTGATACTTCTATTTCCTCTTTCTTTTTCACTCATACTTTCGGCTTTTCTTTTTGATCTATTTTATTTTTACCAACTTTTTTATTACGAGCAATAAAAACTAATAAAAAAAGTAACCATCAATAATTTATCTATTTTTCTCATCGTCCTATATGTAAATGATCTTTATGTTTATATTGGTATTATTTCCTGTATGGGTAAATCTATTTCCATATGAGTAATTTTTACTAAAACCATGCTTTTGACCCAATACTACCGCTAATCTCCTGCTATCGGGAAACATACTATTTAAACCCAAATTATACAATAGAACTTCGTCATAAGAGAGGTATGTCCAATAAAAGTAAGTGCTTTCTCTCGTTTAACATAACAACACGATAGTCAAATCCAAAAGTACAACGAAATGATTGATTTTACAGTGACTTCATCTTGTAATACCTTACTATGTTAATTTACCGAACATAATTGTTTATGGTAAATACCGATGTAGAAGTAACACGAAAGCATGACTTTTAGGAAATAGTTGTGTAATTTTACTAAGAATCGGTATAACAGATATTCTATTGTATAATTCAGGTTTAAATGAAACATTTTAATGTTTAGAGAGTAGTATACCAACCCGCTTTAACGTCCAGCTTTTGTAGTCGAATGTATTTAACAAAGCTTTAACAAAGCCACTTTAAACCATCTTTATACCCAATGGTCTAATTCTTAATTAGAATCAAATCTCAATGAAAAACACCATCCCATTAGTATTATTTTTACTTTTAAATACAATTCTGTTTGCTCAAAGACCTAATTTCAAAGGTTCTGTACCAACAGTTACATTAACAGGAAGGGTTGTTGAAACCGCAACAAAACAGCCTTTGGAGTATGCCACGGTAGTTTTGACACATTTAAGACGAAAAAAAATCACTGGAGGTATTACCGATACCAACGGGTATTTTGAAATTACGGTTCCGAGAGGAGCGTATGCTATAAAGGTTGAATATATCGGATTTAAAACAAAAGATCTTGCTAGTCAACGACTTATTAAAAACACGGATTTAGGTTTGATTTCACTAAGTGAAGATGCGGAGAGTCTTGACGAGGTTGAAATTATCGCTGAAAAATCTACTGTTGAAATACGTCTCGATAAAAAAATATATAATGTGGGTAAAGATATGACCCTCAAAGGAGGAAATGCCAGTGATGTATTGGACAATGTTCCTTCAGTGAATGTAGATGCAGAAGGAGCTGTTAGCCTTAGAGGAAATGAAAATGTTCGCATTTTAATTGATGGAAAACCTTCTGCTTTAGTAGGCCTCAATGGTACAGATGCATTAAGAAACTTGCCGGCTGAAGCTATTGAAAAAGTAGAAGTAATTACCTCCCCTTCGGCACGTTACGACGCGGAGGGTACTGCGGGTATTTTAAATATTATTCTTAGAAAAGGAAAACTAGCTGGTTTTAATGGTTCTGTGAATGTAACCGGCGGAGATCCAACTATGTTTAAAGTTGCTCCGAGCTTAAACTACCGAACTAAAAAAATTAATCTGTTTTCAAATTTTGGTTATTCGTATCGTAAAGGCCCAGGTAATTCGCAAAGTTATTTTACAAATTTTGAGAATGGTGCTATTGATAGTTACCGAAATGAAGACCGAACTTTTGATCGCACAAACAATAATTACAATGGTTCTATAGGTCTTGAGTATTACATTACTAAAAATAGTTCGGTCACAGGGAGTTTTTTTTATAGAAAATCAAAGGGTGAAGATGTGGCTACAAACATTACTACGAACTTTGATGCGGCTCAATTGTTAACGTCTACAGAATATCGAATTGAAAATGAAAATGAGGATAATATTGACCGACAGTATTCTTTAAATTATACGAATAATTTTGACGGAAAAGGAAAAAAGTTAGTCATTGATTATCAGTATAGTGATAGTGAAGAAACGGAAATTTCACCAATTACAGTGAATGATCTCCTTACTGAACAGAATTCGCAAATAACAAGTTCTAGAGATCAGCTTTTTCAGATTGACTATGTGTTGCCTATTGGTGAGGATAATCAGTTTGAAATGGGACACAAAACCATGCTGCAAGATCTGCATTCTGACTTTAGGGTGCGTGATGGTAATGGAAACCCACTTCCTTTTGATCCATCAAATGCTATTGACTTTAAGCAAAATATTTATGCTTTTTATGCTCAATATGGTAGTAAAATTAATAGTTTTTCTTATTTGCTAGGACTTAGAACTGAGATTACAGATATCGATTTACGTGTTTTAACAACCGATCAATTTTCAGACAAAAATTACACCGAATGGTTTCCTACTGTAAATTTAGGGTATGAATTAAATGAAACAGATAATCTTACTTTAGGATATAGCAGAAGATTGAGAAGGCCAAGACATTGGTTTTTAAACCCTTTTGAGTCAAGAAGTTCAGCTACCAATGTATTTAGAGGGAATCCTGATATTAACCCTACCTTTACCAACTCTTTTGATTTAGGTTACACTACAAAAATTAGTAAGTTGACCTTAAATTCTTCTTTGTATTATCAATATTCTACTGATATTATTCAATCTGTTTCTATTATTGAAGAGCGAGAAATTAATGGTATTGCTACGAATGTTTTTGTTCGTCAACCCACCAATTTAAATGATGAAAATCGTTATGGTTTTGAAGTAACCACAAATTATAATCCTGCAAAATGGATGCGATTGTCGGCAACTTTTAATTATTTTAAGTTTAATACAGAAGCCTTTTCTTATGTATATACCGCTGCTAATGGCGATGAAATAACAACCAATTTAGCTGAAGTTAATAATAGTAGTTGGTTTACTCGTTTTAATGCTCGGGTTACGTTACCTGGTCAAATTCAATGGCAAACTCGCATTATGTACCGAGGTCCGCAAGAAACAGCTCAATCGAATAGAAAGGGGATGTTTGTGACGAATTTATCATTTAGTAAAGATATTTTTAAAGAGAAAGCTTCTTTGGTGCTCAATGTAAGCGATCTATTTAATTCTCGTAAAAGAGAAAATACTACATATTATGGAGGAAGAGAAAACCCTAGTTCTATATCAGAGGGGGCTTTTCAATGGAGAGAACGTCAAATATCATTAAGTTTTACCTATCGATTTAATCAAAAGAAAAAACGTCAATCTCAACGAAGAGAGAATAACGACGGAGGTGAAGAGTTTGGAGGGTAATCTTTCATAGTTTTTGAGAGGTATCTTCATTTACCTACCCACCATCGATAGGGATTGGTGCTTTGTCTATTCTTTGAAGAGTTTAGCTTAAATTGATCTTATTTTTACCTTAAAGCTTAAAAATATAGTTTTTAATTGTTTATCAACTTAATAAGAAGTATTTCCGGGGGGATTGCTTCTTATTTCTTTTTATATCATGTATCGTTTCAAATTGATGTAATGTCATCCATTTGAATTTACCGTAATAAAACGTCCTTTTTCCCCTTTCTATTGAGCGTTAGAATTAATAAGATTGCTTCATTTCATTCCCAATGATGCGGGCGTATTAACCGTGAATTGCCAGTTGTCAGTTTTACAATTATCGGTTAAGGCTTATCGGTTTTTAGTTCTTTAAAACACTTAAATATGAATTGAATATACTCATAGATATCGAATTAAAACATCTTTACAAGACTTTAAAACTATTCAAGAGTACATACAATACTACAACTATAAAAGGATATACTGAGCAATAGGGTTTAAAACTCCTACTGATAGAGGCCTAGAAATTACAATGATTACCTCTAAAAATGCGACTTAAATAACACTACCAAATTTATTAAGTAGTCCATACCGTCATTTAGTACCATTCGTCTATACTAATATTGCTTTCAACTAATTGCTACAAAACCTTTTAACTCTTCTAGTATTTTAGTATAAAATTTAAAAGTTTTTATACTTAATTTTTTTTATAATTTTATAGTTTGTTTGTAAAAAAAGTATTCCACTGGGGGAATACTTTTTTTTCGCCCTCTAATGATCCAAACAAATCTCGCGTTTGTTCATTCCAAAAACATGGAAATTCTATCTAAACACATGAAAAAATCATAATCCTTTCTCGAGCGCAGTCTATAGATGGTATGTATCAAAATCAATAATTACAATAAGATCTTGACTTCACAGCCATACATTGAAAATGAAGTAGACGGTTTTGCCAGCTAACAATACTATTTCTAATGTTAATTTGGAGACTATAATTGTTGAGGCAAATTCAGATCGATAGGTGATACTATTTTAACGTTGAATTTTATGTATTCGTTCGAGGTATACAACACTAGCGAGAGTACTATGGAATGCTTAAGTAATATTGCAAAGAAATCCTCAAGATTTGAGGATTTCTTTGTTACACACACTTTATTAGTTAATGATATTTTAAAAAGAATATAAAAATTGAATTATAGTGTTTCATACTCTTCTGCAGAGATAACACCAGTGCTTATATCACGTAACTCTTGAATTTTCGATATAATAAACTCATGAACTTCGGCATCGAAACCATCAGGTTTTTCAATATTATCCGGAAGATCTTCTACAAGCACATAGTTTTCAAAGTAATATGAAAAGTATGGCGTAGAAACACCAAAGTAAACATAATTAAAAGGCTTGATGTCATAAAATTCTCCAAATAGATATCCAAGACGGAATGCTGCACGGTGTTTTGCTCGAATACAGGGTAATGTAGAATTAAAATAAGATTTTTCTCGCAAAAGGGATACATAATTCATCACCGAAGCTGATTTATTCCATGATATATCATATTTTCCACTGCCAAAATAAAATCCTGTAAATCCATCTGCTTCAAATTCTAGACGTCTATAAATTTCTTGATAGGGATGATCGTCAAAGATTCTTCTATCACTATAACCGTGATGTATACCATGCGCTAATATCCATACACAGGCTTCACGTCCCATTTCATTTAAAGCTTTGGTATATAGTTCTTCACCGTAGAAGCTATAGTACGAAAAAATCATGAAATTAGCGGTGTTCTGCCCTTTGGCAACATAAAAACCTCTTTGATAAAAACCCAGAAAATTCGTTGATATAAGAAAGTGTTGGAATTTTATAAACTCGCTTTCCTCCTCATTTATCATATCGAAATCAAGAACACTTGTATTTATTTCGACATTTTCTCCCCATTCTTTATCGATGTAAAAACAATTGACATAAGTAGTAGCTTCAGAATGTAACAAATCTAATGATGCATCGCTTGCTAAACTAACAGGAATGTCTGAGTCTTGTTGATAATTACAATCGGGAACAACAACTTGTTCAAGACTACATTGATCTTTTTTACAGTTAATAAGAAGAATAGAAATCAAAATTAAGAATACTTTGTGTACTATTATTTTCATTGGAATTGATATTTGTGTGAGAATATACTGAGAACACCAGTTGAACTAAACAACAAAATAAGCGAACCTCTACCTGTTTTAAGGTAAAGTATGTTTAGATATAGAATGCAAGCATCCTTAAGGTATACAAATCACTGTTTTACAAGGAACAACTGCATATTACGGCATTTTTTTGGATACACCGCAGATTTTATGTTAAAGTCCCCTCCAGCCACATCCATAAACCACTATATATCATAATTTTACTCAAGCTTTTACGAGTATTATTAACCCATAAGCACGCATTAAAGCTTTACTGATTTTTAGAATAAAAATAACTACTAATTACGAGAGTTATTTTTATCCTAGTAGTCCTTTAATACCATCCTAAGTTCGTAATATATTAAATTTAAAGATGCATCAGGAAAGAACAAAAAGAGGCTAAAAAAATCTTTTAATGAGTAAAAAGAAATTAAAGGGTAATTTCAAATTCCAATCGGTATAAAGCACAAGCATAACGATAAGCAAATTATGCAGTGATTTTATAAGATACGGTATATACTATTTTTTCATATTCAATGTAAATACTACATTTTAGAAACATATTTACGTCTTATAGCTACACATCTATACCTTTCAACTAACTTTCTATGAATCAACAGTTTCATAAAGTACCTTTATCCTGCAATTTTGAAACTTGAATTTCATTTTTCAATGTTTAGTTTGTTTGTGATAAGAAGTATTTTCTTAATACTTCTTATCTTCTTTATCACAGCGCATCAAATCCTGAGGCTTTATCAATATCACTATCAACTCATTACGGATACATACCTTACTATAAATAAAAACACAAAGTTAAATCCGCAGTGTTTCGAAGTTTTATGTAGCATTAAGAGTTAACTTATATTGCTCCATATCCCCGTTTTCTTTTGAAGCTGCGTGTATACTTTGCGTAAGCTAGCGTTTTTGGTTGTAGACAAGCTAGGGTCTTCCTGTAAAATAGCAATGGCCACCTGACGCGCTTGGTGCAGTATTGTAGCATCTTTCACCACATCGGCTATCTTAAGGTTTAAAACACCACTTTGTTGCGTTCCCATAATATTTCCGGGTCCACGAAGTTTTAAATCAACCTCTGCTATTTTAAATCCATCCGTAGTTTCTACCATGGTTTGCAACCTTGTTTTTCCGTCAGAAGACAATTTGTAACTCGACAATAAAATACAATAACTTTGCTCAGCTCCTCTCCCTACTCTACCGCGCAACTGATGTAATTGGCTTAAACCAAATCGCTCTGCGCTTTCAATAACCATTACCGAAGCATTGGGCACATTCACCCCAACTTCAATAACTGTTGTTGCTACCATAATTTGTGTTTCTCCCTTAACAAAACGTTCCATTTCGTAATCTTTATCAGCAGGTTTCATTTGCCCGTGTACTATACTTATTTGATATTTTGGTGTAGGGAATTCACGAGAAATACTTTCGTACCCATCCATCAAATCTTTATAATCCATTGCCTCTGATTCCTGGATTAACGGATAAACGATATATACTTGTCGCCCTTTGTTTATCTCGTCTTTGACAAACTTAAAAACTCCTAAACGATTACTATCATATCGATGAATCGTTTTTATCTCCTTTCTTCCTGGTGGTAGTTCATCGATAACAGAAATATCTAAATCGCCATATACTGACATGGCCAAGGTTCTAGGAATTGGTGTGGCCGTCATAACCAAAATGTGGGGAGGTACTTTACCTTCTTCATTTTCTTGACTTCCTTTTTGCCAAAGTTTAGAGCGTTGCGCAACCCCAAAACGATGCTGTTCATCAATAATAGCAATCCCTAAGTTTTGAAATTGTACTTTATCTTCTAAAATAGCATGGGTTCCTATTAAAATATGCAAAGTTCCATCTGTTAAACCTTCATGGATTTCTCGTCGCTTCTTCGTTTTTGTTGAACCTGTTAACAACTCAACTTGTATTTCTGTTTTTTCTAACAATTCAACAATGCCGTTATAGTGCTGTATCGCTAAAATTTCTGTAGGCGCCATAATAGTTGCTTGGTATCCATTATCAATGGCCAGTAGCATGGTTAACAGTGCCACAATTGTTTTTCCTGATCCAACATCACCCTGTAATAATCGATTCATATGAGCACCAGAGCCAACATCTTTCCGAATTTCTTTTAATACTCGTTTTTGCGCTTCCGTTAAATCAAAAGGTAAATAGTGATTGTAAAAATCGATAAAATGTGCTCCTACGTTTTCAAACACATATCCTCGTAGCTTCGCCTTTCGAATGAGTTTTTTTTGTAATAACTGCAATTGAATAAAAAACAACTCTTCAAATTTCAACCGAAATTGTGCTTTCGCCAATAGCTCTTGACTTTTAGGAAAATGTATATTTAATAGGGCTTCTTGTTTTTTAATTAGTTGTTGTTTATCGAGTATATAAGAAGGCAGCGTTTCTTCAATAGCTCCAAAAATTTGTTCAAATAAATGCTGAATTATTGTACGGGTTACTTTATTGCTAATTCCTTTGTTTGTGAGTTTTTCAGTTGATGGATACACTGGTTGCATGGCTGATTGCAACTTACTTTTATACGCCTCAATGGTTTCCATTTCAGGATGTGGCATACTGGCGGTTCTATTATACCAGTTTAGCTTCCCATAAATTACATATGGAACATTTGTTTTTAACGTATCTTTTATCCATTTTACACCTTTAAACCATACCAATTCCATAGTTCCGGTTGCATCAACAAATGTGGCTACTAACCTGCTCCCTCTTTTTTGTTTTACGGTTTTAATAGCTGTTATTTTTCCTACTATTTGAACTTCTGAAGAGTTTTTTTGCAGTTGATTAATGGTATAAAACTGCGTTTTATCAACGTATCGAAACGGAAACAAATGTAATAAGTCTCTACATGTTTTTATTCCTAGTTCAGTATATAACAATTCTGCTCTTGCTACACTAACTCCTTTTATATATGTTACTGGATGATTTAAGTTCATAAATTTATCCTTACGCTATTCTTTATCTATGTCTATTAAACTCTTCTATTTTCTTTGTCAAACATCTTTGACTGCCATGGTAAACTTCTACTATTGATGTTTTCATTTAACCTTTCATCCTTTTTCTACAATTAGTAAGTAAAACAACGCTGTTTTATAAAGCAATATCCTTCTGATACTACTATTGAAGTAGACTCTCCTACTACAGCGCTAGCATTGCGAAATAAAGATACTTTTTCGATGTTTACAAACTCCTTTGATGTTTTTATATGATTTTTTGTAGCTATTGTGTTTATAGTACTCCTTAAACCTAAGAACAATATTAACATTAACAACTTCATCAATAGATGTATTAGCATTTTTTTTTACTCCTAACGAAAATACAAAAAACCACTAAATTCAGCTATATTTGCAAACTTAAATTGATTAAATGAGATTACATAGAAATTTGGTTTACGCGGTTATTGACAGCTTACGTGATGTTTTTAATGAGGATATGTATGCCGATAAAGCTGTTGAGCAAGCCCTAAAAAGAGACAAACGTTGGGGAGCTCGTGATAGAAAGTTTGTTGCCGAAACTATTTATGATATTGTACGTTGGAAACGTTTATATACTGAAATCGCAAATGTAAAAGTCCCGTTTTCTCGTCCAGATTTATGGCGTATGTTTGCTGTTTGGTGTGTACTAAAAGGGATTCAACTACCTGATTGGAACCAGATTGAACCAACTCCTAACAGACGTATAAAAGGGCGATTTGACGAGCTTTCAAGAATTAGAAAATTTAGAGAGTCTATACCTGATTGGATTGACGAAATAGGTTTGCAAGAGTTAGGAGAAGATGTTTGGACCAAAGAAATTGCTGCTCTTAATAAACAAGCAGATGTAATTTTAAGAACAAATACCTTAAATATTACCAAAGAAAAGTTACAGGGAATTTTAGCAACCGAAGGTATTGAAACCGAATTCATAAGAGGCTATGACGATGCTTTGAAACTGGTAGAACGCGCTAATGTTTTTAAAACAGACGCTTTTAAGAAAGGATATTTTGAAGTACAAGACGCTTCTTCTCAATTAGTAGCTGCATATTTAGATGTTGAACCAGGAATGAAGGTTGTTGATACTTGTGCTGGCGCTGGAGGGAAAACATTGCATTTGGCCTCTTTAATGCAAAATAAAGGGCAAATTATTGCTATGGATATTTACGAAAGTAAGTTGAAAAAGTTAAAGGTTCGCGCCCGTAGAAATGGTGTACATAATGTCGATAATCGGGTAATCGATTCAACAAAAGTGATTAAAAAACTCCATAACAAAGCAGATAGAGTGCTGATTGATGCTCCTTGTTCTGGCTTAGGCGTTATCCGTAGAAACCCCGATAGTAAATGGAAATTACAACCTGAGTTTTTAGATAGAATTAAAGAAACACAACAAGAGGTTCTTCAACAATATTCTAAAATGGTAAAATCTGGCGGAAAGCTGGTTTATGCAACCTGTTCCGTGTTACCCTCAGAAAATCAAGAACAAATTAATACCTTTTTATCCTCAGAAGCTGGAAATGAGTTCGCCTTAGTAAAAGATAATAAAGTTTTAGCTCATAAATCGGGTTTTGATGGATTTTATATGGCCTTATTAGAGAAAAAATAATAACTCCTAATAAAAATCTTTCTACTATGACCAAAAAGTTACGCTACTTATTTATTTTTACTTTTAGTATTAGTATTAGTATAATAGCTCAACAAAGCTATTATAACGATGTTGATTTGTCTAAAACTGGCATAGCTTTAAAAGATGAATTAGCAGTTAAAATATCCAATACCCATACTAGAACTCTCTCATACACTCCAGGTGTTTGGGAAGCTTGTAAAGCAACCGATGTGAATCCTGACAACAGTTCTGAGATACTGCTAATTTATGGATATAGTAGTTCTGGCACCACGGCTAAAACTAGAGGAATAAACAATAATGGAGGAAATAGTGGTGAATGGAATCGCGAACATGTTTTTCCTAAAAGTTTAGGAAATCCTAATTTAGGAACCTCAGGCCCTGGAGCCGACGCACATCACCTAAGACCCTGTGATGTTAGTTATAACGCCCAACGAAGCAACAAAAAATTTGCATCGGGTTCGGGAAACTCTGGTGATGTTACCAATGGCTGGTATCCTGGAGATGAATGGAAAGGTGATGTAGCTCGTATGATCATGTACATGTATTTACGATACGGAAGTCAGTGTTTACCTATAAATGTAGGGATTGGAACTGCTGTTACTAATGATGTTGACATGATCGATCTATTTTTGCAATGGAATGCAGATGATCCTGTTTCAGAGGTAGAAGATAACAGAAATACATACCATGAAAATTCGTCAAACTCCAATGCTCAGGGTAATAGAAATCCTTTTATAGATAACCCTTATTTAGCGACAAAAATTTGGGGTGGTGCCGAAGCCGAAAATAGATGGGCTACAGCAAGTATTCACGAAAACGTACTAACTAGCGCAAAAATTTATCCAAATCCATCTACCATTAAAAAAGTATTTGTAAAAGCGCCTAGCAACATCGCTATTAACACTATTAGTCTATATTCAATTTTAGGTGAAAAAGTATACGCTACGACAAATCCAACATCAAACAGTGGGCTTTACACCATCGATGCTCTTGAAAGAGGGATTTACTTGCTAAAATTATCGAACGATGCGGTTAGTATTACGAAAAAAATTGTTGTTCTGTAGATGCTAAAAAAAACTTTACTACTTTGCGTATAGTTAATACCGATTCTTAGATAAAGTTACACAGTCATTTTCTTGTAGTCATGCTTGTGTTTTACCAATAGATCACCATTTACCATAAAAAATTATGATCGTTCAATTAACATCAGAAGAGTATAGCATACATAAAAAGGCTCAAGAATTATTCTTGAGCCTTTCTCAATCAACTATTAAAAACTAACTAACCATCTACTTTTTTAAAAAGTAATCTATTAATATGACGATCAATTACGTTCATAGTTACATTTACTATTTCAATTTAACAGTACTTTAAGATTTTTACTTTACGGACAATCGTTGTCCGACATAAATCACATTACTCTCTAAATCATTTGCCTCTTTTAGTTGATTAACAGTCAAACCATAACGCTGTGCAATATTAAACAAGGTATCTCCTGAACCAACAATATGATAACCTTTCTCTTCATTACCTTGTTTTATCTTTTGATTAAAATAATTCTTTTTCTCCTGTGCTGACTGTGCGTATCCTATAACAATTTCTTCGCCTTCTTCAATAACATCAAAATTCACTAAGCTATTCAATTGATACAATCTACTAAGCTCTAATCCATATTTTCTTGCAATTATACTCAATGTTTCTCCCTCTTCTACTTTATGGGTTATTGTAGGGTCAAACTCTATCTTCTCTTCAGGTTTTGCGGCTGGTTTATCAGGCATCTTTTTTGAAACCTCTCCTGTTACCAGATTCATATATGCTGTTTTTCCATCTAATACTATTGTATCCCAACCATCTGGTATTTTTTTAGATTGACTGTATATTGAATTACTACCAATAACCATTAGTAATATTACTAGAAAAATTCTACTCATAATGTATTTCTTTATTCTCTTTCAAATATACCAATCTTTAAAATATTAGAATTGCCTAATCCTTTTCACAAACCATTTACAAATTAAAATTATGCAATAAAAATACTCATTTTCTTTTACAGTAAATCCAAACAATAACTGGTGCAAACCAAAAACCCCACATAGACAAATTGGCTATATGGGATTTTACTATAAATGAGAACGAGTTACTTTTTAGTCTACTTTCACAAATTTCCCTATGTATCTTTGGGTATTATTCTCCAGTGAATAGAAATACAATCCGCTTTTCAAAAAACTTACATCAAGGCTAGTTGTCTTTTCAATCAAATGGATATGCGTAGTATGTACTTTCATCCCCTTACTATTCATTATATGAAATGTTGCTTCTGTATAAGTCCCTTTTGCTAAATTGGCATTGTCATGGTGTGCTAACGTTAGCTTTTCAACTACTGGATTAGGATACACTTTAAGCGTGTTATTTACGTCAAGTGTTTCCTCTTCTTTCACAGCGTTCCTCGCTTGATTCCCTAATTCATCTAAATATCCTCTATGGCTTGAGGAAAATGTTGATTTATTAACCAAATCCCAATTTATAGACCAAGTCATCAACCCTCTAAAACTAGGATAAGTTGCACTGGTTGTATAGGTTCTGCCTGGGTAAGAAACTCCTTTAATTAAATAATTTAGTGCTTGTTGTACCACTACTTCAGAAGTATAACCACTACCTGCAGCTTGTGATGTTGATGGTAATCCAATAGCTACTTGATCCGCTCTTAAACCTGGGAATATGCCCCCTGTTTGTGCTACTGGGAATCCAGTAATTAGCATTTCCGACATCGCAACATGAAAATCTGCCGTAGCTGGCTGATATATTTTCCCATCACCACCATACATAGAGCCGGTGTTATAATGTTGAACATGGATATAATTCATCTCATCCCGTAAGGCATGAACAACAGGTAAATACGCTCCGAAAACTCCGGTATAACTTCCATAAGCCCCCTGAACATAGGCCGTTTCAGGAGCCATGCTCAGCACAAATTGATTGGCGCCTACATTATTTCTAATTGACTTTGTTGCCGCAATAAGATTTACAATCTTAGGGGTTGTAGGATTTCTAAAATCAGTATCTCCACTGTTTAAAGAAAGAGAACTTCCTTCTAAATCAATATCCATTCCATCGAAACCATATGTATTGATAATATTGGTCATAGAACTTATGAATAACTCCTTTTCTGAATTGCTATTCAACTCTACTCTGGCATTGGCCCCTCCAATGGAAATCAACACCTTTTTCCCTTGGCTTTTTAGAGTAGTAACATCGTTTATAAAGTCTTCCGTATTAGCACCATAAATTTCATATGGAAAAAATTCCATGTCTGCATTACTTCCTCTTTTCGGTTCTGCAAAGGCCACGCAAATTACATCCCAATCGGCAGACACTTCATTTAATTTAGGGGTCGTTGAACCATTATCAAAATTGTGCCAATAACCAACTAAAACTTTATCTGGAACATCACTATTTCCAGGTATTCTTTCTCTAATTAGTACTACTTCAGAGGTTGTTTGGTTATTCTTATTATCCGTTGCAACCGCAGTTAATGAATACCTTTCAGACTGTGCATTTGAAATCATAAATGTATAAGGACTAACCGTGTCTTCTCCTAACTTTATGGCTCCATCAAAAAATTCAACTTTAGAAACCATTTCATCATCTGTTGCTGTCGCATTTATAACAATAGAACTGCCTTTCGTAAACCTAGATCCGTTCGTTGGCGATATGATATTAACGACAGGTGAAGTTCCTCCACTCCCACTATCGCAACTTCCTGTTTTTGTCCACGCATCTTGCCAATGTGCTCCTGTTCCTGGAGCATACGCCCAATCAGCAGATGATGAACACCACCCTGACACATTGCATTTAAATTTCTCTCCTTCATTCTGAACCTCTTCATCTTGACCATACGATGCTCCCGAAGTATATTGAGAAACTCCTCCGCAATCTCCTCCTGTAGTACCGTCAGTAACCAGAACCTCAACAACAGTTGATACGCTTGAAGCTCCTTTATCATCAGTTGCTTTTGCTGATAACGCGTAAGTTCCTTCATCAGCATTTACAATCGTATACGTATATGGACTTGTGATATCTTCTCCTAATTTGATTGCCCCATTAAAGAATTCAACTTTAGCAATAACACCATCACTATCTGTTGCATCTACAGCAATTTCTATAGATTCACCTTTATTAAAATTGGCATTATTAGCCGGTGAAAGCATACGTACTTCTGGTGATTGATTCGGGTCAGTAGAACCTCCGCATTTGCCTATTCGCTGCCAAACTTGATACAGACCACTATTTGTTTCCGGATTTTGATTTCTGGTCCACCAATTAGCTCTGTAATGAATATTATTGAATTTTACGTCACTATCTTTGAGATACACATCAATAGATGACCATTCAGGAAACTCATTACAAACATCAACTGAATCTTTAATTACTTCAATGGTTACAGGTGTAGATGTTGTACTTTCATTTTGATCATCCGTTACTTTTACTGTCAGTGAATAATTCCCTGCAGCAACATTACTCCAAGCATAGGTATACGGACTTGTAGTGTCTTCCTCTAATTTTGTTGAACCATTGAAAAACTCAACTTTGGTAACCGTGCCATCATCATCAGATGCATTGGCAGTAATTGTTATTACCTCTCCTTCTATAAAAGTATCACTATTGTTTGGAGAAACTATAACTGCCTTCGGTGGAATATTCGACGTTCCGTCGTTTACAGATATAACAACAACTGAAGATACGGTTGTTGCACTCTCATTATCCGTAGCTTTGGCTGTTAGGTTGTAACTACCCTCAATCGCATTTGAAATAACATAAGAATATGGAGCTGTTACATCCTCCCCTAACTTTGTGGTTCCATTATAAAATTCTATTTTAGTAACGCTACCATCATTATCAGTGGCGTTTACGGTTATCGTAATGGTATCTCCTGTTGTAAAAACGGCATTATTAGCAGGAGTGATTATATTAACAATTGGCGGCGTATTTTCTCCTACCCCACTATTCGCAAAAATTTCGTTTATCTTATTTACTAAAGGTGATTTTACATTAGACCATCGTTTTAATTTACTTCCAAAAGACGTTACCGTACCTCCCAGTTCAAGATCTCCAAAAACAGTCCAAACAATGGTACCTGCAAGGTTATTGTCGTTTATAAATTGTGCCTTGATAGCTATAGACTCTTCATCATCATAACTTAAAAAATAGTTTTCTTTGACCAAATAAGGAACTTTTGCTTCATTATCCCATTTTCTTGTCCAGCCACTATTCACTGATAATGCTTTTTGTTTGATATAAAAATAATTAGGAGTTCCATCATACACCTCTTTGGGCCAGTTGGTATAATCCGCAGCAGTTGTTATTGGACCGTCTGGTTGGACTGTTTCCGAACGTTTTACTGTTTTAACATTCAAATCTGCATTAGCTTCAGTAATTACACCTCTGCCATAGAAAGGAGCTCCCATGCAAATTTTGTTTGCAGGAACACCTTTTTCTAATAATTTTTGTAGTGTAGATTGCCAATTAAAAAACGAAACTTCAGCTCCTGAATAAGGATAAACTGGTGCATTATGACCTGCAATATTTGACCATCCACCGTTCATATCGTAAGTCATCATGTTAAAATAATCCATACTACTTGCCAATCTGGTCCAATTGTAACCATTTAATTTTCTTGGATCTGCTGACATGGCTGCTGTAATTAATTTATCGGGGCCAATAGCTGCTCTAATTTCCTCTACCAAGATTTCAAAATTGGCAAAATCAGCTTCAGTTCCGGTAAAATTCATCCCTGAATAAGGCCCTGGATACTCCCAGTCTAAATCAATTCCATCAAATCCTGTCGCTATTAATTTTTTACAATCTTCAATAAATTTTGCTTTTTTCACGGGGTCTGCGGCCATTTCAGGAAAATGCTTACACATACTCCAACCACCAATAGACGCCATTACTTTTACTCCCTTTTGGTGTGCTAATTCTAACAGTCCGGGGGCACCCGATTCTTTATGTAATGGCAAAGGAAGACTTCCACTCAACCCCCATGTTGGATGGGTCCAAGAAGTTCCATTTAACTCTACCTCAAAACCCTGTGCTTCAGCACGTGTTTTCACCTCTTGATTAATATATTGAACAGGATCTATTTCTCCAAATAATATGTGCATATCCCAGCTACTGTAAACATCCGTAAAAAAGATATCTGCTGGATCTTGAGAAGCACCACTTTGATAAATATTTTTGTTCCTATGATCACCACTGTGCAGCGACCCATCACTCGCTACTCCAAAGAACGAATAATTTAAAATAGTATACTTTGCATAGTCAATGTTCAAATGGGTAAGTGCTCCTGCTCCAGGCACTCCAGCCGTATTGTTTTTCCAGGCATCCCAATTGGTTATATAACCAATAACTTGTTTTTGATGATTTGAAGTTGTTGCTGTTCCGCCCGTATTGACTTGGGTGAACATAAATGTACTCATGAAGAAGAAGAATACTATTAGTATCCTCTTTCGGATAAAAATTGAGAAGGGTTTCATAAAATATTACTGTTTTTGTTGTTTCTTTCAATGTGTGAATTATTCACCCATACTTAAAAAAAAATCGACAAACAACATAAAACCAACAACTTAAAACAGTTTTCTCCTTATTAAAACTTTCTTAAGAAGTGTGTTTTTTCATTAAAGAATAAAAAAAACAGTATATCAATTTGAAATTATCGTAACCATAGTTTATTGGCTATTTTTATGAATTGAAAACAGGTCTCGTTTTATTTTGGGAAGCTCATACTTGTTGATCACTGAATACGTTCTAACAAAAACAATCACAACAGTTGAAATGACAAAGTTTAAATCTTCATTTATTGCAAACTCACCTAAGATGAGATATACAAGACCTCCAGATAAGCACGCTGAAGCATAGATTTCTTTTTTAAATATCAAAGGAATCTTTCTTGTTAAGACATCTCTTATTACCCCACCAAAAACAGCTGAAACCATACCCATTACCAAAGCCACAAAAGGATGAAGATCAAAGCTCAATCCTTTTTTTAGTCCTAATAATGTAAAAACGCTAATACCAATGGTATCAAATAAAAACATGGTTTTACGAAGTGGGGCTATTTTAGTTTTACATAAAAATGTAATTGTTACAGCTGTTAAAATCGTCCAGATATAATTAATATCACCAATCCAGTTGATTGGATGCGCATCAATTAAAATATCTCGTAACATACCACCGCCTACAGCAGTTACAAAAGCAATAATTATAACTCCAAATACGTCAAACTCTTTTTTTATAGCAACTAGTGCTCCACTAATTGCAAAGGCAAACGTACCTATCATATCGATGGCATAAATTACGCTCATACTATACCGTTAATTCTGAAAATTTAATATTTAATGATTTCTCTATTTCTACAATTCGGGGCCTTTCCTGCCCAATAATTAATGCTAAAGATACTCCTCTTTTTCCAGCTCTAGCTGTTCTACCACTTCGATGGGTATAATAGGTTAATTTTTCGGGTAACTGATGATGAATTACAAACGATAAATTGTGTACATCAATTCCTCTGGCTGCAACATCAGTAGATACTAATACTTGAATATTTTCATTCTTGAATGCGCGCATCACCTTATCACGTTCCTTTTGTTGCATATCACCTTCGAGAGCTTCGGCAGAAAATCCTTCTTCCTGTAATAATTTTGCCAGTTTTTGAGCTCCTGCTTTTGTTCTAGCAAAAACAATTCCTCTTTCCTCTTGTTTCGTCTCAAGAAACCCTACAATCTTCTCTATTTTTTCAGGAATAGTTGTTACCGTATACTGATGAATTATATTGGCATTTACTAGCGTATTTCTATCGATTTCAACTTGTTTGGCAGAAGAACTCATATACTTTTTTACAATGCTTCTTATTTCTTCGGGCATTGTTGCTGAAAACAACCATGTTTTTCGTTTACCTGATGTATATTTCAATATGCGATTTAACTCCTCTTTAAACCCCATACTTAACATCTCATCTGCCTCATCTAGTACCAAGGTTTCAAGTTGATTTAAACTTACAGCACCTCTTTCTATTAAATCTAATAAACGTCCCGGAGTGGCTACGATAATATGCGTTGTTCTTTGCAGGTTTTTAATTTGTCTTTCTATTTTTTCACCTCCATAAACCGCCTCTATAAATATTTTTTGCTCAACATACTTAGTGTATTTAAATAACTGCTTTTTTATTTGTTGCACCAACTCTCTTGTTGGAGACAATATTAGCACTTGAACGTGATTTTTAGAAGCATCTGTTTTATGAAGAATTGGTAAACCATAAGCCGCCGTTTTACCTGTACCTGTTTGCGCTAACCCAATAAAGTCAGCATTGTTTTCTAAAAGGTAAGGTATCACCTCGCTCTGAACCTCTGTAGGGGTTTCAATACCTAATTCTTTTAATCCTTTTACAAACTCCTTTTTAACTCCTAATGATAGAAATGTTGTCATATATAACCTTTAAAGGCACAAAGGTATTGCTTATTTTTCAGGTAATAATAAATTAATAATCTCTTCTGTAATTCTTTTAGGTTTTGAAGTTTCGCCATCTATCAAACAAAATATTGTTTTCGATTTTACCAGCAACATATTCCCTCTGCATATCTCAACATGTCTTTCCGATTTTACACCCGCTGTTTTTCCTACCCATGTTTTAATAGTTATCTCATCTCCTAGCTTAGCCTGCCCTTTATAATCAATTTCATGCCGTACAACAAACCAAACATAATCTGGCTTAGCCATATTTTTGATTAGTAACTTCCAGTGTTCATCGGCAACCTCATGGACCCATTGTACATACACCACATTGTTTACATGATCATATTCATCTATTTCATTTCGTTGAACAATACGTCTCTTTTCATAAACATTCATTTAACAAACTTACGTAAATCATGTTAATTATTACATAAAACTATCAATCGTATTTGTTTAATACTAAACAAAAAGAGATCTTGAAATTTCAACTCTAAAATTAATAATATGACCAACAAATTCGGGGTAGAAAACATAAACTCTCTCATCCTTAAACAGGCAGTTCCTGCTTCCATAGGTATTTTGGCGATGTCTCTAAATATGATTATAGACACTATATTTGTAGGTAAATGGATAGGTGTTTTAGCCATTGCTGCTATTACCGTAGTACTTCCTATAGCTTTTTTTATATCATCAGTAGGAATGGGGATTGGTATCGGAGGAAGTTCTATTATCTCGAGGTCACTAGGTAAAAAAAACAATTCGAAAGCGTCCTTGGTATTTGTAAATCAACTATTCTTAACCATAAGTATATCCGTTTTATTCGTTTTTGTAGGAATATTACTCGGTATTCCCTTATTAGAACTTTTCGGAGCTAAAGGGGCTATTCTAAGTCCAGCTACAGACTATTTTAACGTTATCATTTGGGGAGTACCCTTTTTAACGTTTGCAATGATGGGCAATCCTATTCTAAGAGCTATAGGAAAACCAAACGTCGCTATGTTTACCTTAATTCTTTCAGCAATCGTAAATATTTCTCTTGATATAGTGTTCATTAAGTTTTTTAACTTAGGAATGTATGGAGCCGGTTTAGCTACCACTATTTCATTCATTGTAAGTGGTGTTTTTGTTCTTTTCTGCCTATTATTTAAGAATAATATATTGAAAATTAAACGTACATATGTGCTTATTAAATTATCTGTAATAAAAGAAATAGTTTCACTGGGGGGCATCACAATTATTCGTCAAGGTGCCATTAGTATTTTAATTATTGTTTTGAATTATAGTCTATTTAAATACGGATGTACCATTTCTATTTCTATATATGGAATTATCAATAGGATTATGATGTTCGCTTTATTTCCTGTTTTAGGGGTTACTCAAGGGTTCTTGCCAATTGCTGGCTACAATTACGGTGCTAATGACCCTAAAAGAGTCAAAGAAACAATAAAGAAATCTATCTTATTTGGTACTGGAATAGCTACATTTCTTTTTATGATCGTCTTAAGTTTTTCTTCTGAATTGGTTCAGATATTTACCAATGATAAAAAAATGATTTCCCTAACTAGTAAAGCGTTGATCATATGTTTTATGGCAACCCCTCTAATTACAACACAACTTATCGGATCTGCCTATTTTCAAGCAATAGGAAAATCAATGCCTGCCCTATTACTAGCGTTATTAAAACAAGGAGTTTTCTTGTTACCCTTAGTATACATATTACCAAAATATTACGGTGTAAATGGTATATGGTTCTCTTTTCCTATAGCCGATATTTTATCGACTCTTGTTACTTTTATCGTCTTGCAAAAAGAAGTTAAACTTAATTTAAGCACCTAACCTTTTTTTTCTTTGAATTTTACTTTGTGATTTGAAGCGATCATTTCAAGCAAAACGAAGTGGTTGAACAAGCTATATAAGTCTTTCATATAAAAGTTATGACGTAATACCATTTACCATATGAATTTACTGGTATAATAAATATCGTTCATCCTCAGCTTACAATAGTGTCTCGTTTGTTAATGGTATTGAACTTGTAGTTGACGATACACTTAGATTAGGTCAGAATAAAAAATAGCTCAATTCTTTGACTATTAAATTTTAAACTATTGATTCACCGTTTAAGTTGGTTGTTAAAACATCACTCATATAATTAAAAAATGGACGAAGTGCTAAATACGATTTATTAATTTCGTTCAAGAAGTTTTCCGACAACACTTCTTTATCTGTAAAGTTTCGAATCGCAATAAATCCTTTTTTTCGTATTAAATCAATTGCTACATGTTCTTTATCAAACCCTTTCGGTGCAGTTTTCAATTCCGATCCGTCTAATTTAGCTCCAAAATAATTCACGAAATTCTCTTCAGCTAAAATCTCTCTAATTTCACTATCGTCAATTTCAAATTCTTTTCGGATACGAAATAAATCTTCTTTATTAGGCTGCCAAAAGCCCCCCGCTAAAAAACTTTCTCCCGGCCTAATCCGTAAATAGTACCCCCCTCTAAGGTGCACTCCTTTCCTTGAAAAAGACCCCGCAAAATGTGGTTGGTACGGTGTTTTATCTTTGCTAAAACGGACATCCCTATAAATTCTAAATAATTTAAACTTATCGATATCGTCGTGCTCCTCTAGTCGTTCTCTTATAGAAGCATATAAAGATTTCGCGTTATTTTGAGCATTTGTGTATTCTTTTTTATGCTCGGCAAACCAGTCTCTAGTATTGTTTTCTTTTAAGTCCTTTAAAAATTGAAAACTAGTCTCATCAAATTGCATCGTAGAAAATTTTGGTTTAAAAGTACAAAAAAACTCTAATGAAATAAGTTCAATAGAGTTTTCTTAAATATCTATATGATAGTTTCTATATCTAATTATAAGTTATACGTTAAATCTAAAATGCATAACATCACCATCAGCAACAATATACTCCTTTCCTTCTACCCTCATCTTTCCTGATTCTTTTACTTTAACTTCTGAACCATAGGTTACATAATCATCATAACTAATAACTTCTGCACGTATAAACCCTTTTTCAAAATCAGTATGTATCACAGCGGCTGCTTGCGGTGCTGTTGCCCCTACCAAAACTGTCCATGCCCTTACCTCTTTTACCCCAGCAGTAAAATAGGTTTGTAAATTTAATAGTGTATATGCTGAACGAATTAAACGTGATACTCCGGGTTCTTCCAAACCTATATCTGCCAAAAACATTTGACGTTCTTCATAATCTTCTAACTCAGCAATATCAGCTTCAGTAGCTACTGCTAAAACAATTATTTCAGCATCTTCATCTTTTATGTTTTCTTTTACCTTATCTACGTACGCATTTCCTTCTTTTGCTGAAGATTCATCTACATTACAGATATACATCACTGGTTTTGCTGTAATGAAATGCATTGACTTAACAAATTCTTCTTCCTTTTCGGCAAACTCCAGCGTTCTAATAGATTTACCTGTCAATAGAGCCTCTTGTATTTTTTCTAACACTTCTAGCTCTTTTTGAGCTTCTTTGTTACCAGTTTTAGCCGTTCGTTTCACCTTTTCTAAGCTTTTTTCAACTGTTTCAAGGTCTTTTAACTGAAGTTCTATATCAATTGTTTCCTTATCTCTAATAGGATCAACAGAACCATCTACGTGCACAATATTATCATTATCGAAACAGCGCAATACATGTAAAATAGCATCGGTTTCACGAATATTTGCCAAAAATTGATTTCCTAATCCTTCACCTTTACTTGCGCCTCTTACTAATCCTGCAATATCAACAATCTCTACCGTTGCAGGGATTACTCTCTCAGGGTTAACCAATTCTTCTAATTTTTCTAACCTTACATCAGGTACATTTACGACTCCTAAATTAGGTTCAATAGTACAAAAAGGAAAGTTAGCACTTTGTGCTTTTGCATTCGACAAACAATTAAATAATGTTGATTTTCCTACATTTGGTAATCCTACAATTCCTGCTTTCATTATAATATTTATTGATATTTTTTGCGAGTGCAAATATAGCACATTACTTCTTTTTTTTTAATTAAATATCTCAATAACAAAATAAATGATATTAACAGTTTTTTATGTTTTAATTATTTTTTATTACTTTAGGCGAGAATTAACTAATGATTAATGAATTATTTATCTGATGAGATTTTATGGAAGTCATTAAAGGAAGGTGATGTAAAAGCTTTTTCCGTTCTTTTTAAAAAGTTTTATCCTGGGCTTCGTAGCTATGGGTTAAAGATTTCAAGAGACGTAGCTATTACAGATGATTCTTTACAAGATTTTTTTGTATATATCTATGAACACAAAGAAAACCTAAGCGATTTAAATTCTATAGCGCCCTATTTGTTTTCATCCTACAGAAGGTTTATTATAAAAAAAATAAATAAGCTTCAAAAATATTCTATCATTAGGAATATCGATAAAAATATAGTTGATATTAATTTTACTCCAGACGAATTTATAACCCATCAAGAATCAACTACTTTTAGAAATAAAAACCTTGCCAAACTGGTTAATGAACTCCCTAAAAGGCAAAGAGAGGTTATTTATTTAAAATTTCATTGTAATTTAAAAGCATCTGAAATTGCCGAAACCATGGACATAAATTACCAAAGTGTAGTCAACACTCTTCATAAAGCGATTAAAAGTTTACGAGAAGATGTAGCTGTATTACAACTATTAAATTGATAATTCATAAATTTGCAGTACGAAAAGGGGTATATATAAAAAGTTACATACTTATGTAGTTATATACCTAAGTATGATTTTATTCTGATGGCTAAAAAGACGTATAATACAATCCATGATTTTTTGAATGATAGCTCATTTAAAAACTGGGTTTTCAACAGTCAATTGTCGGATGTTTCTTTTTGGGATTTTTGGTTAAAAAACAACCCCTTAAGAAAAGACATGGCTTATGAAGCTCGTGATATATTGTTAGGAATTAATTTCAAAAAAACACCAGTTTCTGATGAAAAACTGGAACTAGAATGGGCTAAACTTGAGTCAAAAATAGTTACCACACAACATAAAAAAAATATTGTAGATTTTTTCAAAAATGATATAGTTGGAAAAATCGTAGCAGCCGCAAGTATTTTATTATTTATATCTTTTGTTTTATTCAATTATCTAGATGATTCATATGTTACCCATAAAACAGCATATGGTGAAATTTTAAATTTAAAACTAAAAGACGGAACACTGGTTACAGTGAACTCAAACTCGAGTGTTTCTTATAAAAAGAATGATGTTAGAAAAATTTGGTTAAAGGGAGAAGCTTACTTTAAGGTAAACAAAGAGGAAGCCACACATGCTAAATTTTGGGTTAATACTGATGATTTAATCGTTGAAGTATACGGAACTGAATTTAATGTTAATACTCGACGACAAAAAACAAAAGTCTATTTAGAGGAAGGAAACATATGGTTAACCTTAAACAACGGGAAATCGAAAAAAATGAGTCCTGGTAGTTATATTGAATATTCATCAGAAGACAAAAAAATTCTTATTGATGAAAATTTAATTTCTAATGAAGAACAAATAGCATGGAAAAACGGGAAATTAGTTTTTAATAATTTCACTTTAGAACAATCACTAAACAAAGTATCAGATACTTACGGCGTTAATTTTTCATACAAACACCCTGATGCCAAGAATATCCTAATTACAGGAACCGTTCCTACAACGAACTTAGATATCTGTTTAAAGGCAATAAAAAAGTCTGCCAACATCACCATTAAAAAAGAAAACAGTAAATTAGTCGTTTATAAAAACTAATTAAACTATCTTTTTTAATGACCAAAAAGAATACAATCTTACATTTTGTGCTTTTGTTTGTGTTCTTTTGTTACACTAAAAATATTTTTTCGCAAACTGACGAACACTTATCTCTTTCTAAAGCCTTAAGTATCTTAAGCGATAACCATAAGATTTTTTTCACGTATAACCCCGTAACCATAAAAGATCAAAAAGTCAACATTACTTCTTTTAATGGGTTGAACCTTGATCAATCAATCGATTTATTAAAAAAAATCACTCCTTATAACATTGAGTATTTAGGAAATAATTATTACGTTATCTATTCGTTTGATAAAAATAAACACCGTACTAACGATTTATTTAACCATCAATATCAAGTATCAAACGACAGTGTTTATACTGTGAAAGACGAAAGAATTACTATTCGAGGAATTGCCCTAGATCAATATTATCAGCCCATCGACAAAGTAAACATTCTTGAAAACAATACCACTAATGGAACCATAACTAAAAATGATGGTACTTTTGAATTAAAACTACTAGAAAACAACCTCCTAACTTTTACGCACGTAGGTTACAAAACGGAGATTATTGAACCCAAAAATTCATTTATGAAAGTAGTTTTAACATCAGGAGTTCAACTCGATGAAATATTGATTGTTGGATCAAGAAATAACAAAAGAAAAAAAGTAGATTCTCCTGTATCTACAGACATCATTGAAACAACCGACGTTGCCAAAAAGAGTGATTTTTTAGAAGTAAATGAATTTATTCAAAATGAAATACCTTCTTTTAATGCTACAAAACAATCGGGTTCCGATGGTGCAGACCATATTGTTCCTGCAACATATAGAGGTCTAGGTCCAGATCAAACTTTAGTTTTAATTAATGGTAAAAGAAGACATCAAGCCTCTTTGATTAATTTGTATGGAACCAGAGGTCGAGGAAACTCAGGTACCGATTTGAATGCAATTCCTACTTCGGCAATTAAAAGGATAGAAGTTCTAAAAGATGGTGCTTCTGCGCAATATGGTTCGGACGCTATCGCTGGTGTTATAAACATTGTTTTAAAAGATTCTGCGAACGAAACGAACGTTAATTCTACCTTTGGTTTTTCTAATGCCAATAATAATACCAATAAGGACAGAAAAGGAATTGATGGAATTACTTATAAAGCCGATATTAATTATGGAACGTCAATCTATAAAAACGGTTTTATTAACTTATCTGCAGAATTTCTAACCAAAGGACATACCTTCAGAAGAGGTACTGATATACGAGAACAATATGGTGATGCTTCATCAAGTAGTAGCTCACTTTTCTTTAATTCTGAGATCCCTGTTTCTCCATCAATGAAGATATACACAAACGGTGGATATAGTTTTAAAAACACAAAAGCGTTTGCATTTACCAGGCCTGCCATGAGTGAACGAAACGTACTAGAAATTTATCCTGACGGTTTCAACCCATTAATAACGTCTAATATATCCGATAAATCTTTTACATTAGGTCTCAAAGGAAATTTTAAAGGATGGAATGTTGATTTCAGTAATACGTATGGAAAAAACTTTTTTCATTATTTTATCAAGAAAACCTTAAACGCTACTTTACTTGAAAAATCACCAAAGGAGTTTGATGCAGGTGGTCATAGTTTAAGTCAAAATACCACGAATATAGATTTTTCAAATTATTTTTCTTCTGTTTTAAAAGGACTTAATATTGCTTTTGGACTTGAAAACAGGATAGAAAATTATACGATTTTTTCTGGAGAACAAGGGTCGTACGAATCGTATGATATAAACGGAAACGTAGTTACCAATAATACTCCAATGAATGACATCCCTGTATTTAATGATGAAATTAGACCCGGAGGATCTCAAGGATTTCCTGGGTACGCTCCCATCAATGAGGTAGACAGAAACAGAATTAGTTTTAGCTTATATTTTGATGGTGAAATTGATTTTTCTGAAAAATGGATTTTAGCAACTGCTTTTCGATATGAAAACTACAGTGATTTCGGAAGTACCATAAATACCAAACTTGCTTCTAAATTTAAAATCTCCTCAAAAACAGATTTAAGAACCTCTTTTAGTACTGGCTTTAGAGCTCCTTCTTTAGCACAAATCTACTATAACTTAAAATTCACCAACTACATAGATAAACAGCCTGTAGAGTCCTATTTAATAGCAAATAACAATCCAATCACTCAACAATTTGGCATTAAACAATTACGTGAAGAAAAAGCCTTAAATTATAGTATAGGTCTAAATCATTCATTAGAAAACAACTTAAAATTCTCTATTGATTCTTATCATATTTTCATTAAAGATAGAATTATACTGAGTGGTAATTTCGATGCCTCTAGTTTAAATTCAAATGTTCAAAAAGTACAATTTTTCGCCAATGGTGTAAATACGTCAACATATGGTCTAGATTTCAGAATTAACTGGCACAAAAAAATCTCCAATTCAACCTTGTCTGTTAATTTCTTAGGCAATCTAAATAAAATGAAAATTACTGACATCAAAAATAGAGGATTAGATTCAGAAATTTTTTTTGGAACTCGTGAACAATATTTTTTACTTGCCTCGGCTCCTAAATACAAGCTTATATTGAATATGATCTATTCTAACGATCGTTTTTCATTCAGTAATACGTTAACAAAATATAGCAGTCTCCAATTAATGGACTGGCAAATAAACGCTCCTTTAAGTGAATTCAATGACTCAACCGAAGAAAGATTTAACGCTGCTATTGATAACTATAGTTCCAAATTTACACTAGACTCTCACTTTTCATATAAACTTTCTAATAATTTTTCATTCCAAATTGGCGTTAATAATTTGTTTAACACCTATCCTACTGAACAAGGCGGAAACACTGATAGTGGAGGCTTGTGGGATGCTGTTCAAATGGGTAGTAATGGCTCTTTTTACTACTCCAAATTGTTAATCACATTTTAATTTTTTAAAAAATTTAGAGTATATAAAAGTTAAATGAAACTTTAGTAATAGTATAAGGCAATTGTTAATATTATATTAAAATAACAATTACTATCCAAAAATTATTAACTAAAATTATTTTTATGAAGAAACTTTTCACACTATTTTTTACTATTGTATTTAGTAGTTTTACATGGGCGCAAATGCAGGTCTCAGGTACAGTCAAAGATGCCAATAATGAGCCCTTGCCAGGAGCAAACGTTGTTGAAAAAGGTACTCAAAATGGTACTAATACAGATTTTGACGGAAAATTTAGACTTACAGTTCAGGAAGGAGCCATGTTGGTTATCAGTTTCTCTGGATTTGAAACAACAGAAATTGCTGTTGATGGAAAAAAAATATTAAATATTGTTCTTAAAGAAGGATTGCAATTAGATGAGGTTATCGTTACGGGTAGTAGAACACCTGCAAGAAGTAATACTTCTAGTCCTTTACCTGTAGACATTGTTGGCGTAAAAGAATTACAATCAACAGGTCAACCAACATTTGACAAGGCATTGCAATACAAAATTCCTTCTTTTAATACGGTACAAACTCCAGTTAATGATGCAACATCGTTACTTGATCCGTATGAGATTAGAAACATGGGACCTAGTAGAACTTTGATCCTTATAAACGGTAAACGTAAAAATTTAAGTTCTCTTTTATATACACAAACTTCTCCTGGTAGAGGTGAAACAGGTGCTGATATTTCTGCTATACCAACAGATGCAATTAAAAGTATTCAGATTCTTCGTGATGGGGCTTCTGCGCAATACGGTTCTGATGCAATTGCCGGGGTAATGAACATTATTTTAAAAGATGATTACAAAAATAGCTCAGCTACCTTCAGGTCTGGAATTACAGGTGAAGGCGATGGAGAAATGTTAGGAGTAAGCATAAATAGTGGAAGTAAAATCGGTGATGATAAAGGTTTTATTAACTACACAATAGATTTCTCTAAAACACAAATGGCGAACAGACCTGGTACCGTAGATGCGGCCGGAGAAGCTGCCGATTTTGGTGCTAATATTAGCGATGTACAGGAGTTTTTAGCGAGAAAACCAGATGCTGGAAATATCAATGCTTCACCAGAAACAACAGCTGCTAAATTCTTAATCAACGGTAGTTATGACTTATCTGACAAAACAGACCTATACTTTAATGCTGCTTATGTGTACAAAATGGTAAATAGTTTTGCTAATTACAGAACTCCTTATTGGAGAACAGTAACAGACTTTCCTTACTTAGCCAATTTCTTTCCTGGAGAGAATCCTAATAACGCAGGAGGTTACGACGGGTATTTACCAACATTTGAAGGTCTTTTAGGAGACTACAATGCTACAGTAGGAATCAAAACAACCATAAATGACTGGAATGTAGACGGTAGTCTTACACTAGGAGGAAACGAACAAACATATACGGTAAGTAATTCTCACAATAGAAGTACCATACTAGATAGCAACAATGAAAATATCTACAGAGAAAATAGTCCTATAGTATTCAAACCAGGAGGAACTGCCTTTAGCCATGTAGTTGGAAATATTGATATCTCTAGAATTTTATCTGATGAAGTTTCTATTGCTTTTGGAACTGAGTTTAGAGCAGAAAACTTTGAAGTTATAGAAGGTGATCTTGCGTCTTATGATGGTATCGGAGCTGATTCTTTTGCCGGTAACAGACCAGAAAATTCAGGACAGTTTAATCGTTACAATTTAGGTGGGTATTTTAGTGCTGACTGGGATGTTAATAAAGATTTCTTGATCAACGCAACTATAAGAGCTGAAAACTATTCAGACTTCGGAAGTACATTTGTATGGAAAGCGAGTTCTCGTTACAAATTTGCTGACGATAAATATACCTTAAGAGCTTCTGTTTCTACTGGATTTAGAGCGCCTACCTTACACCAAATTTATACACAAAAGAAACAATATAGTTTCGTTCCTGGGGAAGGTATCCAAGTAAGTGGTTTAATTAATAATGTATCTAGAGAAGCTAGACAATTAGGAGTTGCAAAATTAAAAGCAGAAGAATCAACTAACTTCACTATTGGTATGGGGGGTAAACCTTTTAAGAACTTTAGCTTTACTCTTGACTATTATAATATTGATGTTGAAGATAGAATTGTATTAAGTAATGAATTAGCTACTTCTTTTGGAACGGTTAGTTACTTCTCTAATGCAATAGATACTAGAACTTCTGGAATCGACTTTGTAGCAAATTATAAAAACATAGAATTAGGAAACGGTAAATTAGGATTAAATTTATCTGGTAACTATACCATTGAAAATGGTAGAACCGATGATAATGGAGATGCTTTGATAGACGCAACTCAAGAAGCTCTTTTATTTTCTTCTAGACCAAAAACGAAATGGATTTTAGGAGCTACTTATGATGTTGCTAAGTTTGGTTTTACGCTAAACAACACATACTTCGGAACCACTACGTTTAAACAAGCTGGTTTAGATTCTAACTTAAGAACAGAATTTACTCCTAAAATTGTAACTGACTTAGGTGTTAATTACAATGTTGATGATCATTGGACGGTTTCTTTTAATGCAAATAATATTTTAAATGTATTACCTGAATGGAGCTTTAAAGCAGAGAATTCAACAGGTGAAGCACTCTTAAATGATGCTGCTGCAGTTAAAAACCAATCAAACTTAATCACATTTAACCAACGTTATTCACAAATGACGTATGATGGATATCATTTTAGTCAGTTAGGTTCAATGTTTAATTTATCTGTGAACTATAAGTTTTAAGAAAAGAATTTAATTGTTTTCATTATATATACACTTTATATATACCAAAACCTCGAGATGTTTTCCCCTAATCTCGGGGTTTATTTTATCCCATTTTTTAGCTAAAACGGTATCACTAAATCTTGTTTTGTTAGAATAAACCCACTACTTATTACTTTTCCTTGAGCTTCGCTTCCTTCTTGTAGGAATGGATTGGTATGGTTAAAATGTATATAATACACTTTCTTTTTATCCTTCTCACTAAGGTTTTTCATTAATGACATACTTTCCTCTACAAAAGTAACTATACCATTTAAAATGGTAGAACCGATGATAATGGAGATGCTTTGATAGATGCAACTCAAGAAGCTCTGTTATTATCTTCTAGACCAAAACGAAATGGATTTTAGGAGCTACTTATGATGTTGCTAAGTTTGGATTTACGCTAAACAACACATACTTCGGAACCACTACGTTTAAACAAGCTGGTTTAGATTCTAACTTAAGAACAGAATTTACTCCTAAAAATTTGTAACTGAATTAGGTGTTAATTACACTGTTATACGATTTACAGATAAATATTTCGTATAAAGGTATTGAATTATTTTAAGTTAGTTTAAGGCATAAAACTTTAGCATAGCCAAGCTATGGTTAAGTTTTATAACGCAAAAATAGCTACAAAAGAAATAATAGATATGCGAAATATTTATTTGTAAATCGTATTAATGATTGTTGGACGGTTTCTTTTAATGCAAATAATATTTTAAATGAATTACCTCAATGGAAGTTTATTGAGACTAACTCTACAGGAACGAATATTTTAAATGGAACCGAGGCTGTAGTTAATTCACCATCCAACTTAATCACATTTATTAACCAACGTTATTCACAAATGACGTATGATAGATATCATTTTAGTCAGTTAGGTTCCATGTTTAATTTATCTGTGAACTATACGTTTTAAGAAAAGAATTTAATTGTTCTCATTATATATACCAAAACTTCGAGATGTTTCCCCCTACTCTCGGGGTCTATTTTATCCTGTTTTTTAACTAAAACGGTATCACTAGATCTTGTTTTGCTAGATTAAAACCACTATCTATAACTTTTCTTTGAGCTGCGCTTCCTTCTTGTAGCAATGGATTGGTATGGTTAAAATGTATAAAATACACTTTCTTTTTATCGTTCTCGCTAAGGTTTTTCATTAATAACATACTCTCCTCTACAAAAGGATGTGGAACTTCCGACATGTCTCTGTTTATCTCCCCATTCTTGAAAAAAGTAGCATCTAAAAAAGCGATATCAACCTGTTTAATATAGTTCACGATACCTCTATCCCATTTTTCCCATTTATCTATATCTGGTATGAACAATGCCTTTTGTTTGGTATTGTTAATTATATATCCAACGGTTTCCGTATATTCATCTCTATGTGGTACCAAAATTGGAGTAACCGATATTCGATCATTTAATATAATGGTCGAATCTTTCTTTAAGCTTTTCAATTCAATATTCGTATTGGCTACCAATTGACTCCATGGACCATTTGTGGATAAAAATTTTCTCATCCTTGGCATACTATAAACAGGTAAACTGTTAGCACTCATAGCTTCTCTACCAGCATACATTAATCCGGTGTAATGACCAATATGCCCATGGGTTAAAAAAACACCATCAGGTAGTTTCTTTTGTTTCGTAAATTTTGAAAGTAAACGTACCTGTTCAGTAAAATCAGGAGTTGCATCAAAAAGCCAACTCTCATTAGATTGGGGGTCAACCAAGCCTATTGAACTCACCATTCTTTTTAAACTAGGGTCTTTATACGTTCTTAAACAGCATTCTTTTTTACAAGCTATCTGTGGGTATCCTGCATCCTGAGCTACCCCTAAGACTACGAAGAAAGGAGCTTTAGAATTTGTTGTTTTTGTTGAATTGCTTGTTTCTGTGTCACATGATAAAACTCCAACAAGGCAACACAACCATACTACTCTTTTTAGCATTATATATAGGTATTTAGAATAATTCTGGGTTTGCTCCTTGAACATCTTTATAAAACTCATGAAAAACTTCAAAGTCCTTTTGTATATTATCAGTCGGATAATAAGGTTCTGAAACAGCCATTTGTTTTCTTCCAAAATCCAATGTAAACATTATGATCGGTACCTTAGCGCCTTTTGCTATATAGTAAAAACCCGTTTTCCATTGCTCAACTTTGCGTCTAGTGCCTTCTGGTGATAATGCCAAACGAAATTCATCTTTTTTATGAAACAAATCAACAATAGCATCTACGCTATTACTACTCTTTGATCTGTCAACAGGTGTACCACCTAACCAGCGAAATATAAACCCAAAAGGAGGCTTAAATAATGATTTTTTACCAATAAAATTAATTTTTATGCCCCAAGAGTTTCTCGCCAAAATAGCAATAGGAAAATCTTTCCAACTGGTATGAGGCGCCCCAATGGTTACAAACTTCTTTACATCTTCAGGAAACTTACCAACCAATTTCCACCCTAATACTTTTGTATAAATAAACTTAGATATCATTTTTAAGAAAAATAAAGCTCAATGATACGGTTTTCAATAATAATAACAAACATATTTATGATATCTTGTCCTATATTTGTCTATTCTAATAATTTTTATTGTCTAATGAACACAACTTTGTTATTAATTGTTACTACCATTTTAGGATTAGCTTTAGGAGCCGTTATCGGTTACTTATGGGGTAAATTAGCTTTAAGAAAGGCTACGAATGACCTTGAAAGAGAAAACCACCAATTACTTTCAAGTATATCCAATTTAGAAATACAGCAAAAAGAAAAAGAACAAAGCTTTACACAGCAAAAAAACGACTTTATTCAACGTTTATCAGATACTCTTAAAGGAGCAGATGAACTCCGTCGTGAAAAAGACTTTGCTACTATAGAACTTGCTAGAAAAAATGAGGAGTTAAAAAATGTTCAGTTAAAATTAAATGAAAACAAAAAGGAGGTGGAAAATCTTCAAGATAAATTCACCAAAGAATTTGAGAATTTAGCCAATAAAATACTGGATGAAAAGTCTACTAAATTTACCGCGCAAAATAAAGAAAACTTAAAAATTATTTTAAACCCTTTACAAGAAAAAATTCAAACTTTTGAAAAAAAAGTTGAAGACTCTCAAAAAGAAAGTATCTCAATGCATTCTGCTCTCAAAGAACAATTACTAGGGCTAAAGGAGCTAAATACTCAAATGAGTAAAGAAACCATTAACCTAACAAAAGCTCTGAAAGGAGATAGTAAAACTCAGGGAAACTGGGGAGAGTTAGTATTAGAACGGGTATTAGAAAAATCGGGATTGGAAAAAGATAGAGAGTATTTTGTGCAACAATCTTTTTCGAACGAAGAAGGGAAACGTATTTTACCTGATGTTGTTATCCATTTACCAGATAACAAAAAAATGATTGTTGACTCCAAAGTATCTTTAACTGCTTATGAGCAATATATTAACACGGAAGACGACAACGATAGAGAACGCTTTGTTAAAGAACATGTAAACTCATTAAAACGCCATGTTGAGCAACTTTCTGATAAAAAATACGAAGACATTTATAAAATAGAGTCTCCAGATTTCGTGTTGCTTTTTGTTCCTATTGAACCTGCTTTTGCCGTTGCCCTAAACGAAGACAATACGCTATACAACAGAGCCTTTGAAAAAAACATAGTTATTGTTACTCCAACAACGCTTTTAGCAACATTGCGCACTATAGACACTATGTGGAATAACGAAAAGCAACAACGCAATGCTATAGAAATTGCAAGACAAGCTGGGGCATTATACGATAAATTTGACGGCCTATTGAAAGACTTGGTTAGTATAGGTAAAAAAATAGATGCCACGAAGTCTGATTATAGCATGGCCATGAACAAACTTTTTGAAGGAAGAGGTAACTTAATTAATAGCGTAGAAAAACTCAAGAAAATGGGGGCAAAGGCAAAAAAGGCACTTCCAGAAAAAATTATTGAAAGAGCTCAAGAAGAAGATTAAAAAAAGCGACCTAAATGGCAGTCATGGTCGGAAGAAATTCCGTGCATTTTTTTTAAGTTTCAAAATGGTCTAAATTTCCTTCACAGTCTACAACAATCATAGCTATAGCTAAATTTCTGAGCTCCATTTTAAATCTTCTTTTAGCAGTTTTATAACCTATTTGGTTTGCTTTTTTATAGATTAAAATTATCATGGCTACGATTAGAGTCATATATAGGATAACTTCTATTCCATTTTTATTCAATGAGACCAGATGACTTACATTGAGTTCTTGTTTTATAAAATGAAAAAACACCTCAATATCCCATCGTCTTCGATAGGCTTATGCTATTTGTTTAGCCGATAAATCAAAATCATTGGTAATAAACCAAAAGTCCTTTGGGTCTTCTGTTTTTGTTTTCGCTACAATTAAACGAAAAGGAGTTTCTATTAATTCTTCTCTATAATGTACATTTCCTTTTTTGTTATGGATTGGTTTTCCTGTGTAAAGTTGTACTTTACTATCTTTGATAAGGGTTAATTCTCCTAAATCTAAATCTTGAGCTTGCTTAACTAAAGATTGTAGTTCTACATGTTTTCGGTTTTCTTTTGCTCTAACAATAATAGTAACAGCCTCATTAGTAAATGAGTTCATTGTTCTTGTAGACTGAAGCCCTCTATCAATAACATAGATGTTTTGATGATGTGTTTCTTGCTTTACATGATTGCGTATAGCCTTGGATAGAGCCATATCTTCACTAGCATACTTCGCCTTGGTAAACACCTCTGAATGACAAGGTAATAAACCATCAAAAGCCATACTGTATTTAACAGATTTCTTCCCGTTTTTATGATCAATACCTTTTAATAGTTTGGCAGAAGCCTCACTAACCATAGAACTATCTACATGTATTAAATGATGTTTTTCCTTATCCTTGTTAGGGTAGGCATCGTGAAATTGCTGGTAAACACATTGGTATATTTGACGGAAGTAATCAGAATCGATTTTAGATAACCTTTCTGAGATAGAACTTCGTCTTATAGTTTCGGATTTGTCTAAATCAAAAAGCGTTTTAAACAGAAAATCATTAAAAGTATCTTCTAAAGTACGCTGACTTAGCTTTTCATTCTCTAAAATACCATAGAGTAGCAAATAAAACATTTTTTTTCCATGAAGAACCTTTGCATAATAATCGACTTTGGTAGTTATCGATAATTTGGATAATAGTGCCTCTGGAATAACGCTTAATAATTGACTTACTGAAATTTTGTGATCTTTAAATACTGATATAATAGATTGATTATCAGATATTAAGATACGGAAATTACATCACAAAAAAAAGACAACCCCTTGATAATCAAGTTATTAAATCAATGTTTTATACTCTATAAAACAAAAAAAAGTCGGAAGAAAAATCTTCCGACCATGACTGACCTAAATGGTCGCTTTCTTCATATGAAAAAGAAATTGTTTTTAACCTACAAACAATCTTCTTTGGTGCATTAAATCGTATACTTTGTCTGAAATTGCTTCTAAAGCCTCATCATTATCTGCATTGATAATAGCTTCATCAATTAAATCGACAATAGTTACCATATCTTCTTCAACTAAACCACGAGTTGTAATTGCTGCTGTTCCGATACGAATTCCAGAAGTAACAAAAGGGGATTGCGTATCAAAAGGAACCATGTTTTTATTAACAGTAATTTCTGCTTTACCTAAAGCGATTTCAGCATCCTTACCAGTTATATCCTTATTACGTAAATCTATTAACATCATGTGATTATCGGTACCTCCAGAAATAATATCATATCCTTTCTCCATAAACGCTGTTGCCATGGCTCTAGCATTTTCACGTACTTGAATTTGATATTCTAAGAATTCATCAGTTAACGCTTCTCCAAAAGCAATTGCCTTGGCTGCAATAACATGCTCCAATGGTCCTCCTTGATTCCCTGGGAAAACTCCTGAATTTAATAAAGTAGACATTTTTTTAGGCTTACCACTCTTCAAGGTCAATCCAAATGGATTATCAAAATCTTTACCCATCATTATCATTCCTCCACGTGGACCACGTAAGGTTTTATGTGTTGTAGTCGTTACAATATGACAATGCGGTAGTGGGTCAGACAAAATTCCTTTTGCAATTAACCCAGATGGATGTGAAATATCAGCCATTAAAATTGCACCAACACTATCTGCTATAGCTCTAAATCGCTTAAAGTCTATATCACGCGAATATGCAGAAGCTCCTGCAATAATTAATTTCGGTTTATGTTGATTTGCTTGTTGCTCTATATGCTCATAATCTATACGTCCAGTATCTTTATCAACACCATAAAATACAGGCTTATACAATTTACCTGAAAAATTTACTGGTGAACCATGTGTTAAATGACCTCCATGTGACAAATCAAACCCTAAGATAGTGTCTCCTGGCTGCAAACATGCCGCAAACACCGCAGTATTTGCCTGACTTCCAGAATGTGGCTGCACATTAACATACGCTGCTCCAAATAACTCTTTTGCTCTATCAATTGCGATCTGTTCAACAATATCGACTACTTCACAGCCCCCGTAATAACGTTTACCTGGGTACCCTTCTGCATATTTATTTGTTAAAACTGAACCTTGTGCTTCCATGACTTGCTCACTGACAAAGTTTTCAGAAGCTATTAACTCCAAACCGTTTAACTGACGTTTTTTTTCATCAGCGATAAGGTCAAAAATTTGGTGATCTTTTTGCATCGTTGTGTTTTGTTAAATTTTGTTGCCAAATGTAATCATTTTATGAGTAAATAATGTTGACCTTGATAGTATTTTAATACATTGCTTACGTATTGATACTATATAATTATAATCTATACTTTTTTTTTACATTTTTTAATTTTTACTCTAGTCTAAATTGAAAAAAATATGTAGGTTTGATGAAAATTAAACAATATAACTACATGGAGATAACAGCAAATAATCCTAATAGAAAATCGTGGCTAACTGTTAAGGAAGACTCTGATTTCCCTATTCAAAACATACCTTTTGGTGTTTTTTTAACGAAAGATGATATTGTTACCATAGGAACAAGAATTGGTGACTATGCCATTGATTTAGGTGCTTTACATCAATTAGGATACTTTGAGGGTATTCTTCTCACGGACGATATTTTTTTACAAGATACATTGAACGATTTTATTGCGGATGGTCGTAAAACATGGCGCCTAGTTCGTAATAGAATTGCTGATATTTTTGATGTTACTAATAGTAACTTACGTGACAATGCTGAACATAAGGATAAAGTAATTTTTAGAATGGACGAGGTAGAAATGCAATTACCTGTTAGTGTAGGTGATTATACTGATTTCTATGCCAGTAAAGAACACGCTACTAATGTAGGTTCTTTATTTAGGGACCCTGAAAACGCACTCTTACCGAACTGGTTACACATACCTATTGGATACCATGGTAGAAGTTCTTCTATAATTCCTTCAGGAACACCTATTCGTCGTCCTGTGGGACAATTTAGACCTGCTGAAGGCACTAACACACCTGGTTTTGGCCCCTCAAAATTATTAGACTTTGAATTAGAGATGGCCTTTATAACCACGGTAGCAAATGACTTAGGAGAAAGAATACCTATTGAAGAAGCAGAAGATTACATCTTTGGTTTAGTATTATTTAACGACTGGTCTGCTCGTGACATTCAAGCTTGGGAATATGTTCCTCTGGGACCATTCTTAGGTAAAAATTTCGCTTCAACGATATCTCCTTGGATTGTCACCTTAGATGCTTTAGAGCCTTTTAGAGTAGATAACCCAAAACAAGTTCATGAGCCACTACCATACCTACATAAGGAAGGTAAAGATAGCTATGATATCAATTTACAAATGGCCATCAAACCAGAGAATACTGACGAAACGGTTGTTTGTAATTCTAACTTCAAGTATATGTATTGGACCATGGTTCAGCAGCTAACACACCATACAGTAAATGGATGCCCTGTAAATGCAGGTGACATGATGGGTAGTGGTACAATTTCTGGTCCAACGCAAGATAGTTTTGGTTCTATGTTAGAATTAACATGGAGAGGGCAAAATCCTTTAAAAATGAACGATGGTTCTGAACGTAAGTTTATTAATGATAACGATACGGTTATTATGAGAGGATACGCTAAAAACGATAAAGTACGTATTGGTTTTGGAGAATGTAATGGTAAAATTTTACCTGCAATTGAATAATACCATTTACCGTAATAAAACACCTTTTTTTTCCTTTCTTCTTCATTAGAAAAAGAAAGGAAAAACTAAGGCTATGCTTAATTTTCATAAAGAAAAACCATCGTTTTCTTTTACAGTAATTTCAAATCATAGATGGTATAAGTAAAAGATCATTTTTTTATGCTTTTTATTTATTCTTCCTCCGGTGGTGGATGCCCGTGAATATCTTCATAAACCTCATCGAAATTGCCACGCAAATACGTGTTTAATTTTTTACGATAGTCATCTTGCAACCAATCAATAAAATTATGAGTACTTTTACAAATACATTTAGAATATCTGTAGATTCTATCATCAATATCACCTCCTAATTTTTTAGCCAATATCAACGCATCAAAAACATCTTCACTATTTTCCACACATAATTTGGCATGATGCTCAATAGATTTTTCCAATACTTTCTTTGATGACTGACCAGCTTGTATGGTTTCAATATACACTTTCTTTACATCGAAATATAACTCTTTAGAATTCGCGAATTCTTTCTTAACATCGGCTGGAAGTTCATACCTGAACTCATTTTCAATTTCCTCATCCGACAATAAATTATCTAAATAAAAACTCGGAGCTCTAAACATTCTTTGCCAATCTAGATCGGCTCCCCACGGACCAAAACGATGAAAATTATTACCTAAATCAATAACATTAAACTCTGACTTACCCGGTAAAATACGTGAACCTCTACCAATCATTTGATAATACAACGTCAAGGATTTTGTGGCTCTATTTAAGATTATAGATTTTACAGAAGGCTCATCAAACCCAGTTGTCAATATACTCACAGAAGTAATAATGGCATTGGGTGTTTTATGAAACCATTTTAATATAAAATCTCGTTCTTTTTTTGTGTTTGTATTGTCTAAATGTGCTATTGGATACCCAGCTCTTTTAAAGGTGTCATATACATGCAAAGATGTATTAATACCATTATTAAAAATTAACGTTTTTGTTCCTTTTGCTCGTTCCTCATATGCTTGTAGTAATTTAGACAGCATATCTGTGTTCGTATATAAATCTTCAGAAGATTTAACAGTGTAATCACCATTGGCACCAACTTCTAATGAGGTTAGCCCAACATTATAAGAATATACATTTGCCTTAGCTAAGTATTCATTTTCAATTAAAGACGTAATACTTTCCCCATCTATGAGCTCATCATAGTTGTTTTTCATGGGTAACTTTATGTTCGAACTTAACGGTGTTGCTGTTACTCCAAGAACAAACGATTTGTCAAAAAACTTGAATAATTTTGTAAATGAATTATAATGGGCTTCATCGATAATAACCAATCCTACATTGGAAATATCAAGCATATCATCGTTCAAACGATTGTTTAATGTTTCTACCATGGCAACAAAACAGCCGTATTCACCTTGATCGTCTAGACTAGCTTTACTATCAATAATTTTATTCTCCACTTTAAACTCGCTAAGCATTTTCGCGGTTTGCTTACACAACTCAATACGGTGTGTCATTATCAACACCTTCTTTTTATAATGCTTTAAATACTGTCGCGTAATTTCAGAGAAAATAACTGTCTTACCTCCACCTGTTGGTAATTGATATAAGAGATGGTAATTTTCAGGGGCGTTTTCAAAACTTTTAAAAATTTTATGTAACGCTTCCTTTTGATAACCATATAAATTTTTACCTACAATTTGCTGGGTCGTCGTCGTTTCTTTACTCAATTTTATTCTATTTTGAAGAGAGCAAAAATACGATCTATTTAAGGAAATACCAGTATAATCAATATAAATTTTTCATTTTTTTTAAATCAATACTCATAATATCATGGTGAGAAGCGTGTGCTACCGCCTCCCCGTTCTTGATTACTAACAATTGAGGTGACTGATGAAGTACCCGAAATTTAACACCTATTTCATCTGATATTTCACGATAATTCAATAGGTCTAAATAGTATATTTTAAAATCTTTTAAACTTTCATCAATATTGTTTTCAAAACGTTTAATTACCATTTTACTAATTCCACAACGTGTTGAATGTTTAAAAATAGCAATCGGTTCTTCTTTAGATAACATCTCTATTTCTTGGAGTTGATCCATATTATTTAATTCAATCCAATTAACATGTGACGGTTTTTCATTATTTTCAGATGATGAATTCCCAAAAAGTGATTTCAATATTCCCATTACTACTTTTTTTATCAGTTACAAAAATTAATTCCTTTAGAATGTGTTTAACTAGCGGATACAAATTTAGGCATTAAAACTTTTCTTTTCAAACAAACCTATTTCGTGTAATCTACTATTTAACATGATTCTTACGTAACAACTATTTTTCTTTCTACAAATTACAAAAATTTGAGATAACAATAACCACCATTTCTTTGTATATTCAAAAAAAGCATAAGAAATGAATTTGATCGCAGTGTTTTTAATTTATAAGTACTATTATAATTCTTTAGCTTTCCTTAATCCTTACTAAGAATTTACAAAAACACATTTACAAAAAACAAAACAGCCAAAAAGTCATACAAAACACCACGACAACTGTCATTATGACTCCTCTAATTATTCTATAGGCCTTGGTATTACTTTTGAATACGTAAGTACTCAAAACCTCTAATTATGAATTTTAACAATTATACCATAAAATCTCAAGAAACTATACAGCATGCGCAGCAACTAGCGCAAAGCTATCAACATAACCAAATTGAAAATGAACACCTCTTTAAAGCGTTATTTTTAGTTGACGAAAACGTACTCCCTTTTTTACTAAAAAAACTGAATGTAACTGTAAGTGTTATTCAACAAATTCTCGACAAGCAACTAGACAGTTTAGCCAAAGTAACTGGCGCAGAATTGATGCTCTCTAGAGAAGCCAGTAAAAGCCTTACTGAAGCCTCTGTAATTGCTAAAAAAATGAATGACGAGTATGTATCTATTGAACACTTAATCTTGGCTATTTTCAAATCAAAAAGTCAAATCGCACAAGTACTAAAAGACCAGGGGGTTACAGAAAAAAACCTCACTACCGCCATCAATGAACTTCGAAAAGGTGACAGAGTCACTTCACAAAATGCAGAAGAGACGTATAATTCATTGAATAAGTACGCTAAAAACCTAAACCAACTTGCTCAAGATGGTAAATTAGACCCTGTGATTGGCAGAGATGAAGAGATACGACGCTTATTGCAAATTTTATCACGAAGAACCAAAAACAACCCAATCTTGGTTGGAGAACCTGGCACAGGAAAAACAGCCATTGCAGAAGGTTTAGCACATCGAATCATTCGTGGTGACGTTCCTGAAAATTTAAAAGACAAGCAAATTTTCTCGTTAGATATGGGAGCTCTTATTGCAGGAGCTAAATATAAAGGAGAGTTTGAAGAACGTCTTAAATCCGTCATAAAAGAGGTTACTACTTCTGAAGGAGATATCGTTTTGTTTATAGATGAAATTCACACTTTAGTTGGTGCAGGTGGTGGACAAGGAGCCATGGACGCTGCTAACATCCTAAAACCTGCCTTAGCAAGAGGCGAACTGAGGGCTATCGGAGCGACTACTTTAGATGAATACCAAAAGTACTTCGAAAAAGACAAGGCTTTAGAGCGACGTTTTCAAAAAGTTGTAGTAGATGAGCCAGATACAGAAAGTGCTATTTCAATTCTAAGAGGCATTAAAGATAAATACGAAACACACCACAAAGTACGAATTAAAGATGACGCTATAATAGGTGCTGTTGAATTATCACAACGCTATATTACCAATCGTTTTTTACCTGATAAAGCCATTGATTTAATGGATGAAGCGGCGTCTAAATTACGTATGGAGATCAATTCAAAACCAGAAGAATTAGACGTATTAGATCGCAAGATCATGCAACTAGAAATTGAAATAGAAGCCATAAAACGTGAAAATGACCATATTAAGCTAAAATCATTGAATGCTGACTTAGCCAATTTAAAGGAAGAACGAAATGAAATTAATGCTAAATGGCAGTCAGAAAAAAATGTAGTTGATGCGATACAGCAGTTAAAATCAGATATCGACAACTTTAAGTTAGAAGCTGAAAAAGCAGAACGTAATGGTGATTACGGTAAAGTAGCTGAGCTTCGCTACGGAAAAATTAAAGAAGCGCAAGAAGCTTTAGAAAAGCAACAAGAGGTTCTTTCAAATCAAAGTGAAAATGCCTTGATCAAAGAAGAAGTAACCTATGATGATATCGCTGAAGTAGTTGCAAAATGGACAGGTGTTCCTGTTACAAAAATGCTACAATCAGAACGTGAAAAGTTGTTAAAATTAGAAAGTGAGCTGCATAAGCGCGTTGTTGGTCAAGAAGAAGGTATTATTGCCGTATCTGACGCTGTTCGTCGTTCTAGGGCTGGATTACAAAACCCCGATAAACCAATAGGTTCATTCTTGTTTTTAGGCACTACGGGGGTAGGAAAAACAGAATTAGCTAAAGCTTTAGCTGACTATTTGTTTGATGACGAAAGTGCTATGACCCGTATTGATATGAGTGAGTATCAAGAACGTCATTCTATTAGCAGGTTGGTTGGAGCACCTCCAGGATATGTTGGTTATGATGAGGGAGGACAATTAACTGAGGCTGTAAGAAGAAAACCATACTCAGTAGTACTATTAGATGAAATTGAAAAAGCCCACCCAGATACTTTTAATATTTTACTACAAGTACTTGACGAGGGTCGATTAACCGATAATAAGGGTCGTGTTGCCGATTTTAAAAATACGATTATCATAATGACCTCGAATATGGGAAGCCATATTATTCAAGAAAAATTTAAAACCTTAAAAAATGACATTGACACCACCTTGGAACTTGCGAAAAATGAAGTTCTTGAACTCTTAAAACAAACGGTGCGTCCCGAGTTTTTAAACAGAATTGATGATATTATTATGTTTACTCCTTTATCAATAAAAGACATTAGAAGTATCGTTAAACTACAATTAAACAATGTTAAAACGATGGTAGCAAAACAACATATTACCATTGATGCCACCGAAGAGGCTATCTCATATTTAGCAGAGAAGGGATACCAACCAGAGTTTGGTGCCAGACCAGTTAAACGTATCATCCAAAAGGAAGTATTAAACGCACTATCCAAAGAGATCTTATCTGGCAAAGTAACTACAGACAGCATCATCCTTTTAGATGCTTTCAATGACACCTTAGTTTTTAGAAATCAATCCCATTTAATCGAAAACATATAAACTTAAAGATCTCAAAAAAAAACTCGAATTTGCAAATACAAATTCGAGTTTTTTTTTGAGATTTAATTAACCTTCTTATAAGAAATCCTGTTCTTTCATCCATTTATCTGAATAAATCTTATTCATATAACGCGATCCGTGATCTGGCAAAATAACTACCACAACACTAGCTTCATCAAAATAACCTTTATCAGCATACTGTTGCACTCCTTGTAAAACTGCTCCAGAGGTATATCCTGCAAAAATCCCTTCTGTTTTTACCAGTTCTCTGGCTTTTAGTGCTGATGCTTTATCAGATACCTTTTCGTAAATATCAACCACATCAAAATCGGTAGAAGTAGGAATCAAATTTTTTCCTAAGCCTTCAATTTTATACGGGCTAATTTCACTTGTATCCAACTCTCCTGTTTCGTGGTATTTTTTAATTACAGATCCAATTGCATCCACTCCTAAAACCTTAATATTAGGGTTTTTCTCCTTTAAATACTGTGCGGTACCCGAAATAGTCCCCCCAGTTCCGCTCGCCGCAACTAAGTGCGTCACCTCTCCATTTGTTTGCTCCCAAATTTCAGGACCTGTGCTCACATAATGTGCTTCAATATTAAGCTCATTAAAATACTGATTAATATAAATAGACCCCGGGTTTTCTTTGTGTAATCTTTTGGCTACTTCATAATACGAACGAGGATCTTCTGCTGGTACATTAGCAGGACAGATATGAACTTCAGCCCCCATGGCTTTTAACATATCAATTTTATCTTGAGATGACTTATCGCTTACTGCTAAAATACATCTATAGCCCTTAACTATACTTATCATAGCTAAAGAAAACCCTGTGTTTCCAGAGGTTGTTTCTACAATAATATCTCCTCTTTTAACAATTCCTTTTTTCTCTGCCGTTTCAATAATATGAAGTGCTATCCTATCTTTAGCAGAGTGCCCTGGATTAAAAGCCTCAATCTTGGCATAATACTTCCCTGGTAACTCTTTGGTTATATTATGTAATTTTACTAAAGGTGTTTGTCCGACTAAATCTAAAATCGTATTGGTAATACCAGCGTGTCTCATTCTTATATACTAATAAAGGGGTCATTGTGAGAAAAGAAAGCGAAATTAAAACTTTTAATATACCTATTCTCTCCATGACGCCCTACCCTTTTCGAGCGCAAAAATATAATTATTTTTCTAACTTATCCTCTAACATTAAAAAGAACGTAAACTCTTCTGCTGTTTCTTTCAACGCCTCAAATCTTCCAGAAGAACCTCCATGACCCGCGTCCATGTTTGTATGTAACAACAATAAATTACTATCCGTTTTTAACTCTCTTAACTTCGCAACCCATTTTGCTGGTTCCCAATACTGAACTTGACTATCGTGTAAACCAGTAGTTACTAAAATATTCGGATACGACCTCGCCTCTACTTGATCATACGGAGAATACGATTTTATATAGTCATAATACTCTTTATCGTTAGGATTCCCCCATTCATCATATTCTCCTGTAGTTAAAGGAATACTATCATCTAACATGGTTGATATTACATCAACAAAAGGCACTGCCGAAATAATACCATTGTATAACTCAGGGTTCATGTTTACAATTGCTCCCATTAACAAGCCACCTGCTGACCCACCCATCGCATATAAATGCTCTGGTGAGGTATACCCACTATCAATTAAATACTTAGAACAGTCGATAAAATCAGTAAACGTATTCTTTTTATTCAGCATTTTTCCGTCATCATACCACTCTCGTCCTAAATACTGACTCCCTCTTATATGCGCCAAAGCGTATACAAAACCTCTATCTAATAAGCTCAATCTAGAGCTAGAAAATCCATCAGGAATCGTATATCCATATGATCCATAAGCATATTGTAACACGGGAGTGTTTTGATTAATTTCTGTATCTTTATGATGCACCATCGACAAGGCTATCTTTTTACCATCTCTTGCTGTCACCCAAACACGCTTGCTGATATAATTAGCTTTGTCAAACTTACCTCCTAACACTTCTTGCTCTTTCTTCACCTCTTTTGACTTGTCTTTCATATTAAAGTCAATCACGGATCTTGGCGTAGTCATGGAGTTGTATGAATAACGAATAATATCAGTATCAAACTCAGGATTGAAATACACCCCAGCAGAATAGGTTTCTTCTTCGAATGGTAAATAGTAATCGGCAGCTCCATCCCAACGCTTGATTCTTATTTTATTTAGCCCTTCATTTCTCTCTTCAAGAACTAGATATTCTTTAAAAATTGAAAAGTCTTCAAATAAAGTATCGTCTCTATGTGGAATAACATCTGTCCAATGCTCTTTGGTAGTCTTATCTTCAGGAGTTTTCATCAACTTAAAGTTCGTAGCCCCGTCTTTATTTGTTCTAATGTAAAAATGATCTTCGTAATGCGCTATATCGTATTCCAAGTTTCTTTCACGAAGTTGTATAATTCTAAAAGCACCTTCTGGCTTATCAGCCTCTAGTACACGGTATTCTGTTGACAAGGTATTATATGACCCTATAACAATATATTTTTTAGACTTCGACTTAGTAACAAACACTCCAAAAGTTTCATCTTTCTCTTCAAAAACAAGTTCATCTTTGGCTACATCAGTACCTAAAATATGTTTATATATCTGAGAACTACGTAGCGTAACTGGATCTTTTTTAGTATAGTACAGCGTTTTATGGTCATTTGCCCATACAGAGCCCCCAGTAGTGTTTTCTATTTTATCTTCATAAATCTCACCCGTCTCTAAATTTTTAAAATGAATAGTATATTGACGGCGACTCACAGTATCAATAGCAAATGCTACTAATTTATTATCTAAAGAAATATTAACCCCACCTAATTGAAAATATTCATGGTTTTTTGCCTCCTCATTAACATCAAATAAAATCTCTTCTTCAGCTTCCAAGGTTCCTTTTTTACGACTATAAATTGGGTATTGATCCCCTATTTCATAACGTGTTATATAGTAATACCCATTATCTTTATAAGGAACTGACTCATCGTCTTCTTTAATTCTTCCCTTAATCTCCTGAAACAACTTCTCTTCAAACTCTTTAGTTTCTGAAGTCATTTCTTCAAAATATTCATTTTCAGCATTCAAATAATCATATACCTTTTGCGTCTGCTCGTCTTTAACTTCGGCATTTTTTTGCTCATCCGTCAAACGCATCCAAAAATAATTATCTACTCTAACATCTCCGTGTTTTTCTAACTTAGTTGCTTGCTTTTCAGCAACTGGTGCTTCTATAACTTTATTCATCTTTTCATTTTTGCAGGCTGCAAAAATAAGACTAAAAGCGCAAGCAATTAGCATTATTTTTCTCATTTTAATTAGATTTATTAAATTCCTTGTGAAAGTACTAAATTTGCAAACATAAAAATGTTAAAACACAAAACCAATGTTTGGAGATATTTCAAGTATGATGGGAAAATTAAAAGAAACCCAGAAAAAAGTAGAAGAAACAAAAAAAAGACTCGATACTGTTTTAATTGATGAAGCTGTTGCCAATGGAAATATAAAGGTAACCGTGACAGCGAACAGAGAAATAAAAGCGATCAACGTTGATGACACTCTGCTTGAAGACAGAGAGGCATTAGAAGACTACCTAATTCTAGCTCTAAATAAGGCTCTAAAAAGAGCTGGTGAAATCAATGAACAGGAATTGGCTATGGCAGCAAAAAGCGGTATGCCTAATATTCCTGGAATGGATTTATTTAACTAATAAATATCTCTTTTGAAATTAGAAGATTATATGCTACCGTGTGTAAACAAGAAACTATTTGGTTTAGATTGTTTAGGTTGTGGTTTTCAAAGAGCCCTTGTACTTCTTTTCAAAGGTGAGTTTATAAGCGCCTTTTATATGTATCCTGCTATGTATTCTCTTATTTTTCTGGTAGGCTATTTACTCTTAAACTTTAAATTCAATTTTAATAATTCTCAAAAAATAATTCGTTTCTTACTAGTTCTTAACTTAGTTCTCATCGTAGGAAACTTTCTTTTAAAAATACTATAATTTATGGAATCTAAACAATTACAATACGCTCCACTGATTTACACTTTAGCTATTTTAGGACTCCCTTTATGTTGTTGTGCTGGTATAGGAATTATACCCGCAGGGATTGCCTTTTTTATTGCGCATACCGAATTAAAAAAATATTATGAAAACCCAGATGATTATACGAATCAAGATACCATTTACACCGGTAAAATAGTTGCTCTGGTTATTTTAATAATCAATGTTTTATATCTTACCTATACCATATATCAAATATACACCATCGGTTGGGATAATTTAATGGAACAGTCGAGACAACTCATGGAGCAATACGAACAATAAGAATAGCTAGAGCTAGCTGTTTATGTGCTATTTAAAATAACGTATGACCTTAATTCCGCAGGGGTCATACGTTATTTTTTTGCAATGAACTGACTTTAAAATAATTAATTCTGGCCATTATTATTGTTTTATAAAAACCTGTTTTTTTTCTCAAAAAAGAAAATTAATTCTGCTATTTTCGCGCTCCTTCCCCCAAAGAATACTATTAATTTCGAAGATATAAAGCAGTAATGAATAACGAAAAAAACTGGTTACTTTACTATAAAAACAGCTTGTTTGACAGTGAAAACTTAGCGATAGACATTTCACGAATCAAAAACTTATTCCGTCAAAACACTTCTGATTTAAACACACCGCTTATAAACTCAAAACAAGCAAGTGAATTATTAGATATTGAAGAACGACGAATTAATAGAATGAGAGGGGCCACAAAAAGAGATAGTCCGAGCTGGTTTGAAATAACCGAAACTCAAATAATGATCGCCCCTTTTCATTTAGAATATCAATCTGATAATTCAGCATTTAAACAACGTACAATTTATCCTTTTTGGGTTACTGCTACAGTAGATCGTAAAGGACAATTATCGTCTCCTAAAGAACTTTTCCCTCTTATCGTAAGAAACTATCTAGATCCTATAGCGGACGCAAAAAATGATTTTATATTTTCTTCAATTGATAATGTTACAGGAGCCAGGGAAATTGAAAAGCCAACATCGTTATACGAAGATGATGCCGTTGGATGGGATGATTATTGGAATTATGTAAACGAGGTTTTTTCTGAAATCACCTATCATACTATTTATAATTACAAGGCTGAAAAATATACTACCCAATACAAACTCACCTATTTCGCTGTTAGTTCTAAAATATCAACAGCAAAGAGCATCCTTTTTCTATACGAGAACTTACTCGATACAGCAGAAGAGCTTCCACTACTCTCAAAAATAATTAATCCTGGTTATAAAGACAGAAGAAACCCTATTACCGATGAAGGCTTTTTACATTACAATTATCTTCATTTGGGGCAAATGTCGAATGAATTTCCATTATCTATTAGCCAGCGCAAAACATTATTATCGTATTTAACAGCAGAAGACAGCACGGTTATGGCTGTTAATGGTCCGCCTGGAACCGGAAAAACAACATTGTTACAAAGTTTGGTTGCTACCGAAGTGGTTAAATCGGCCATCAACGGTGAAGATGCTCCTGTAATTTTAGCTTGCTCTAATAATAACCAAGCAGTTACCAATATTATAGATAGTTTTATTAATTCTGTTAGTACATTTGAAAATTTATCGGAGCGTTGGATTCCAGATTTCAACGGATACGCCACCTATTTGCCTTCCAATTCAAAAGGAGAAAAGTCGTTAAAAAACATCAACTATCTCAAAGGAAATTTATTTGGTCATGAAGGTACTTTATGTGATTTAGAAAATGAGCAATATTTGTATAATGCCGAATACTATTTTCTCGACAAATACAATCAATATTTCAACTCTCAGGAAGCCTCTCTTGAAGAAGCTTGTATCCATCTTCAAGAAGAAATAATCACCATTGAAGACGAACTCATAGACAGCGTCCGTTTTTCTACAGATTACTTAAATTCTATAGAAAGTATTAACAATATATTACTTAATCAAGAAGATCACCTACAAAAAGATACCTTTAACATCGCTAAAATACATGAATGGAGAACTATTTTAAACGATATTAAATCCAGTCATAAAGACACTGATTTTATGGATAAAATCAGTCGCTATTTCACAACGAGTTCCGTTGCCGTAAATGACGAGCATATTTTTAAAATCCCTCAAGAAACACTTGCTGAAAAGCGTACCTCATTTTCATTTATCAAACAGTTTCTCGCCCATTTAAACCTCTTATTGCAGTCCAATTTAAAACTCAATAAATGGAAACTAGACAACGATATAAAAGGCTACCCTTTTATTTCAGAAGAGCAGATGTGGGATTTTGAGTATGAGAAAATCAAAAACAACGACAAAAGTCATCGATATTTTTTTGATGAAATAGATGTTACCCTACGTCATAAAGCTTTCTTGCTTGCTACTCATTATTGGGAAGCTAGGTGGTTACTGGAAACCTTTAATGCAATTGAAAGCGATACAGAAAAAGGAACTGGTGAAATTTCCATTAAAAACAAATGGAAAAGAAGAGCTATGTTGACCCCTTGTTTTGTAGCCACCTTTTATATGGCTCCCTCACATTTCGTCTACAGTCAGTTTCAAGGTCAAAATGAAGAAGGAAAACCTATTTTTGAATACCTTCCTCTGTTCAATTTTATTGACCTTCTTATCATTGACGAAGCAGGGCAGGTTACCCCAGAGGTTAGCATCCCTTTGTTCTCACTGGCACAAAAGGCTTTTGTTGTGGGCGATTTAAAACAAATTGAACCTATTTGGTCTATCCCTCCAAAGATTGATATCGGAAACCTACAATCTTTACAAATCATTGATGAGCTTAATGAATATGAATATTTACAGAATATTGGTTTTCTTGCTTCAGGAGGAAGTATCATGAAAATGGCTCAAAATGCCTGTGAATACGAAACACTTTTACAATCTGAAAAAGAAAATGGTTTGGTGTTGTTAGAACACAGAAGGTGTAATGACGAAATTATTGGTTTTTGTAATGAGCTTGCTTATGGAGGCATTTTAAAACCAATGAAAGGAAAAGCAAAAGATAGTCAGGTTTTCCCATCAATGGTAGCCTATCATATAGAAGGTATTAGTGAACGCAAATACAACAGTCGTTGTAATTTAAACGAAGTCAATGCTATTATTCTATGGCTTCAACAAAACAAAGAAGAAATACAAAATGCCTATTCTGTTGATTCTGTTGAGAGTATATTGGGAATTATTACGCCTTTTGCCAGCCAAAAGGGAGAGCTTTCTAAGGCATTGTCTGAAGCAGGATTTAACGTTGGTCATATAAAACTTGGAACTGTTCACGCTTTGCAAGGTGCAGAACGAAATATTATTCTATTTAGCTCTGTATACAGCGCTCAAGATGAAGGAACCATGTTTTTTGACAAAGACAATAAACCCAATATGCTAAACGTTGCTGTTTCAAGAGCTAAAGATAGTTTTATCTTATTTGGAGACACCCGAATTTTAGACGAAACAAAGAACACTCCTTCTGGTTTATTGAAAAAGCATTTAAATATTTATGACATGGTAAATTAAAAAAGAAATGGTATAAGCACAAAAAAAGAGCCATTCAAAACGGCTCTTTTTTGTATTCAATATATAGTGTATCCAATAAGAATCAGTATTACTTACTGCTTATACTCAGAAATCGTTTTCATTATTATTGATAAACAATCTCTTAGTTGCTCTTCATTCATCACTAAAGGCGGTGCGAAACGAATGATATTTCCATGCGTTGGTTTTGCTAACAATCCGTTATCACGTAATTTCATACAAATATTCCAAGCAGTATCACTGTCTTCAGAATCATTAATAACTACTGCGTTTAACAAACCTTTTCCTCGAACTAAAGTTACCAAGTCATTTGTCTCAGCAAACGTAGTTAATTCTTCACGGAAAATCTTACCCAAACGCTCAGCATTCTCGGCTAATTTTTCGTCTTTTACTACTTCTAAAGCGGCAATAGCAACTGCTGCTGCAATTGGATTTCCACCGAAAGTAGATCCGTGATTTCCTGGCTTAATAACATTCATAATATTGTCATTCGCTAAAACTGCAGAAACAGGGTATGCACCTCCACTAAGGGCTTTTCCTAGAATTAAAATATCTGGTTGCACATTTTCATGATTTACAGCCAGTAATTTCCCTGTACGGGCAATTCCTGTTTGAACTTCATCAGCTATAAACAAAACATTATGTTTTTCACATAGTGCCTTAGCCGCAGCTAAATACCCTTCAGAAGGCACATAAACTCCTGCCTCACCCTGAATTGGTTCAACCATAAAACCTGCTACATTCGAATTGTTTTTCAACGCTTCCTCTAGTTCCTTCAAATTATCATACTCAACTTTGATAAAACCACTTGTAAATGGTCCAAAATTGTCTCGTGCTACTGGATCGTTAGAAAAAGAAATTATAGTCGTTGTTCTTCCGTGAAAATTGTTCTTACATACAATTATCTCAGCTTCATTTTCACTAATTCCCTTTACCTCATAAGCCCATTTTCTACAAAGCTTTAACGCAGTTTCAACAGCTTCTGCTCCTGTATTCATAGGTAACAACTTATCAAAGCCGAAAAATTCTGTAGTGAACTTCTCATAATGCCCTAACATATCATTATAAAAGGCACGAGATGTTAAGGTTAAGGTTTTCGCTTGATCAACCATTGCGCCTACTATTTTCGGGTGACAGTGACCTTGATTAACCGCTGAATACGCTGAAAGAAAATCGTAGTACTTCTTCCCTTCAACATCCCATAAATATACTCCTTCTCCTTTGCTTAACACCACTGGTAATGGATGATAGTTATGAGCTCCATACTTATTCTCTAAATCGATTACTTGCTGTGAAGTTAATTGTTCTAAAACAGCCATTTCTTTAATTTTTAAAAATTCATAAAATAACCATTCCTACTGTACCTTTATTCTTTCGAAGAACTCGAAAAAGCAGCGTGGGAGAGAAATCATCCCTAAAGACCCGCAAATTACTAAATATTCACTGTTTGATGAAATCTTATTCCGAGATTCTTTGACGATTCTAATAAAACTTACTTTCAGATATCAAGAGCCCTTTAATTAGCAGTACATTTTAACTATCTATTCCCGATTTAATTTAATATCCTATCATACAACCAACTTCTCAACACCTTGATGATCAAATATTAATTTGTTATTACAACGTATCAGGTTGAAAAAATTGAGATTAGTTCCCTAGCACTCCTCCTACTCCGCCGCCCAATGTATGTTTAATCCCGTTTAACGTGACTGGAGGTGGTTTTATTTTTATTATTGACAAGTGCTAATTACTCATTGTAAACTCTTACTCGCTACTCGTAAGAACACGATCGGCAGCAATTACTTTGTCATTCGCGCACCTTCTTATGTTGATTCATCTAATATCTCTACCATATACCAACAATTGGAGATTAATTTAAAGGTATATGTATTCATAATTCCGTTATCATAACCCAAATGACTATATTTAACAACATCATCTAATTTTTCCATCTCAACAGTATATTTATCACTTTCCCTTTCCATTGCTTTTTTATCCTCTGTAAAATTAAAGTATTTATAATCATCTTTATTACCAAATTCTTTTACTACAACTATACTATCTACCTCATAATCATTATACAGAAGCTTTAAAGGGTATTTGATTCTGTTTTTCTGAAAAACACTGTCTTTCGCAAATTTTTCAAAAAACTCTTCAAATATCTCATTACAATTTTCAAAAGTTTGCGTATCCTCATGTTTTTTGTCTGCAATATTTTTAACTTCTTGAATGTCATTAGAAATTATTGAATCATTCGATTTTGATGATTTCTTACAGCCTAGAAAAAATATTAAACTCAAAATTATTATTGTCTTCATAATACTTTATAATTAATCAAAACTTTATATCTCTAATCCATTTTTGGTGGCTTAAATACAGGTAGTGGAGGATTAAATGGTTTTAAACTTCCTAGCACAAATGGTTCTGGACTTATTTGACTAGGGTTAATCGGTCTGACCGACGCTGGGGTAATTGATAATGCGGTACTGCTCGTAAATTTCAATACACCCCCTATACCGTTGTTAATCAAACCTCTACCAAAACCAACAACAAGCTGTAATTAAAAAACAACAGCCTTATGTGAAAAACTATTGCCTATAGTTTTATCACTTTTTACTTGTTTTTTATCATGTCAGGAGTGAAATCTATCAATAAACAAAGATAGCAGTAATTAATATTGAAGTTATAATCTCTTTTAAAAACTCTTTAATCCCTTTGTCTTGATTACAATTATTCATACCATAAACTTATTAACCTAAAACTAATAATTGATCTCTGAACATTGAAAACTGATAAAAAAAAGATTATATCATCGTAGGCACTTCTCGTAATGACCGTATGGAACTTAATTACTTAAATACTAAAAACTGACTTCATCGAAGAGTCCGTATTAAAACAAAAACCACACTATAAAAATTATAATGTGGCTCCTATGCTACCGCACGCATACCATGCAGAAATATACATTTATTTCTTAATGAATTTCTTAACCTGTTTTGATTTTTCGGATTGTAATTTTATAAAATAGATTCCTGCTGATAAATTGTTAATATCTAATTGATGTACCAAGCTAGTGGCTTTTAAAGACACTGATTTCATGTGTCTGCCATGAACATCATAGATATCGACAGATTGCCACCCGATTTTATTGTCTCTTATAATTAAACTAGTCGTTGCAGGATTAGGATACACCGATAGATTGGTTATTTCATCTAGATCAGCTGCTGCTTTTACTTTCGTATTGTTTACAGTAGCAAAATTGCGACCGAGCGCCTCTCTTCCATGATTTTTTTTGACTCCTTTTATGGTAACCGCATCTATAAAAACCATCTCCGACCTATCGGAAGCATTACATTGTATTCTAAATCTGGCTATATTGCTAAACCCTTGTTTTTTTGCATCAAGCGTAAGTGTTGCTTTATAAAAAGTATTATTCACAAAATCTCTTCCTTTAACAAATTTTTTAATTGTTTTCCAAGATGTCCCGTCGTTATAAAGTAAAAAGAACCCTTCTTTCTTATTCATCCCAATTGCTTTATAATTAAAACTGACCACTACCTTTTTGTATTCAGATAAATTCAATATTGAATGTGTCATTGAAGATGCCATGCTGCTCTTACTTCGTAACCTAATAGAATACTTACCTTCAAAGGAATTTTCCGGGCTTTTAATTCGATGGGCATTGTTACCTCCTTTCCTCCATTCATCCCAGCCAGTTTCAAAGAACCCCTTGGAAAGAGTAGCCTGTTCTTCTGGTATCGAAGAGACTACCTCTAAGGTATAGTCTTCTGTCTCTCCATCGAAATTATTTTCACAAGAACCTGCGGCCCTACTATAATATTTTGTTATTACACGCATAGTTGTACTTCCTAATAGCGCATGCTCTGGTACGGTAATACTCAATGGTGAATTTGAAGTAGGTCCATTCACCTCAGTCATTCCTAAATCATAAAATTCATCAGTATCAAAAACACAATCTTGATTCCAGTCTATATAAACACTTGTATAACATTCATAACCTCCACCAGTATCTACACCATTGGTAAAAGGGTACATTTCTCCTCGTTTTACTCTGGTAGATATATTTCTATAATCACTATAACCATTCGGTTTTTCAGAGCTGTTATATATCTCAGCAAATTGCACTAAAGTTGTGGCGGTAGCCGTCTCCTCGGTAAAATTCCCTGAAGAGCAGGTGGTTTTCTTTATAAGCTCTACAACTACCGTTTTCGGAGCTAATGATGCTGATTCTGCATGAATCATCATCGTATATTCTCCTGAAAGCAATGTATTCAAGCCTGCTATTTTCATAACAGATGAACTACTACCATTGCCCCCTAAAGTAGTAGGAGAAAACGTTACTGTTGTTCCCTCTGGATAACCAGATGCTTTTAGTATAACTGTATCGGAAAAATCATTTATCGTGTCTAATTGTACATTATACGACACCGCATCATAAGTAGCTCCACAATAAACTGTTTTAGTTTTGGAATCGATAGAAATACTAAAATCAGGTCTACTTGAGATTTTGAAGCTATTTGATATCGCGTAAAATATATTATCTGTAGGTTCTATCATAATTCTCGCGTCATCCACATCAGTAGATCCCTCTGGAAAACGGATAAACTCTTCTCCGTCATTATCGGTAGCTGAAGCTAAAGTAATTGGAAATGTTTTCCCTCCGTCTTTAGAAAGTTTAATATTTACGAATTGACAATTAATTGTTTTATTATTAGTGTTTCCCACAGTCCATTTTACTGTTTGTCCTGATCTTGAAGACCAAAACACAGGCACAGAATCTATCGTAAACGCCTCCCCATCCTCAACAATCACTTTCATAAAATCGGAATCTGATTGGGGGTATTGCCCCATTCCATTGGTCGCTGGCCAATCCGTAACGATTAAAGCAAAATTCAACTCTCTTGCTTGCGTAGAAACTGTTTCCCATGATGAATTGTCAAGCTTATCAGGATTAGTTTCTGTTAATTTCCCTTCCAAAACTCTGTTATAGGTAGGCATATATCTGAATGGACTTGTGGTTGCAGGCCTTGATCTCCATGATGCTCCTTCCGTCTGGGTGGGACCAAAATTACCCCAACCTATATCTTTACTACGATCATGCTGTTCCCATCTATACGTTCTTAAACCATTATTGTTAGTTTTCGTGTTTGTTATTGATTTAAGGACGAAAGCGGTTCCCTGGGGGATATGGTAATCTTTTCCTGCATCGGCATCTGGAGGATTATTTTCTATTGGTATCGTTTCAGCACAAGTGGAAAAGCTTTTCACATGATTAAGAATTTGAGAAATATTATAGTGATGAAAATACGGATCAGCGTTGAGCTGAACAAATTCATTATCAGCTAGACCTTGCCCTGCATATCCCATAATAGTTGACCCTTCTCCTGGTTCAAATTGTGCATCATCTAATACACCCCCTACCGTTGGAAGCGGAACTTGATAACCAACTTGTGAAGTATGAGTGGCTCCCATTTGATGTCCTACTTCATGAACAACTATATTGACATCAAATCTATCATACAGAAAAGGTCCTTCAACTCTTCCAATAGATATAGGACCATTGTCAGTACTATTTGGAATATCTGTAAAAGAAGAGAAACCCGTTCCTTTTTTACCAGTTTGGCATACCCCACCAACATATCCTTGATCTCCCAAATTTCCTGTTCCATAAATCAATAAATGTCCAATATCATAATCTGAATCACCCACAACCTTATCTAAATTTGACTGTATTTTTAAGTTTTCCTCTAGTACGCCACCAACAGCCTCATCCAAATTGTAAGGATCCTTGTCATTTTTAGAATATATTAAATCTAATGCCGGATCGTCTGCTGTATTCACTAATACAAACCTGATAGCCATATCTGCCTCATACATAGCATTCATCCGATTCAAGGTAGAAACAACGTGCGCTAACGCATCTCTTTTAGCATTTCCGTTTTTAGGGTTTCCATCATCCATGAATTTAGTATACTTACTGGTAGTAGAAATGGCTATGCGATAGGTTCTTAATACTTTATCATTAGCATTTGTTGGAGGTACTTCAGACTTTCTACCTATTATCCCCCCACCCAATGCTCGCTGACATTTAGATCTTGCAAGAGTAGGATAACTAGAATGACCTATAAGGTTATCATAAACGAGGTATATCCCTTCAGAATTTTTAGCTATTGGTTGAATATAAACAGTTTTTCCTTCTGGATAAGACAACATCCCCATCAATCCTAATGGTGTCACGCTAAACGTAACTCTAGAACCTAAATCACTATAGCCAGCATAGGTTTTAATTTTAGGATGTTCTTTTGCCGCATAAACTGGGTCTGAAAAAACGGAGGTTTCTACAATACGATACACAGTCATCTTTCCTTTTTCATCCGGAAAACTAACCACGGTATTTGACTCACCTCTAAATTGACTTTTCAAAGGTGCATTAACTAATTGTTTTTTTAAGTTCTTAATTTTTAACCGAAAAACGCTATAGTCATTCTTGTCTAACTCTTCAAGAGAAATACCATATTCTCCATCACTAAATTCCATTTCAGACCAGTATTCTTGTGCATAGAGAAAACTCGTAAACAGCGAAAACACCAGCAGAATTGCGTAAGATAATTTTAAGTTCATTGTATATATAATTATTTAATCCGCTGAAAGTTAGCGCTTTTGCTCCGTCTTTTAAAATTTATTTTTGAAATTGACTACTCATAGCTACTCTATTAAAAAAAACACACGCATTCAAAAACTGATCTTAAGCATAGACGATACTTATTCTAATATTCGTTTAAAAACTATTCATTTCCTTTATGATTTTTTGACCCTAAATCAGTAAAAATACAGGTAACGACACCCTAAAAATTCGAATCAATTTGATAAAATCGAATCGCAATTACTATGTTTTCGTAAAAGCATCTCTAACCCTATGCTTTTTCTATCTACTTTCCCTAATTTTGCTAAGTATTAATTAATCGTTTAAGATGCCAAGAAGAGAACGTAATAAGTTTGTAAAAAGAGGCCAAATTTTAGAAATTTTAATTGAAGATTATGCCTTTGGCGGTAAAGGTATAGGACGTCTTCGTTCTGATTTGGGTGAATTTGTAGTTTTTGTACCGAATACCCTACCAGGGCAATTCGTTAAGGTTAGAGTTGACAAGTCAAAAAAGAAGTATGCAGAATGTAAACTACTGGAAGTTATTAAAATTTCTGATGATGAAATAACCTCACCTTATCAAGAAATACCTGGTGCTCCTTATATCAAACTACCCATAGAAAAGCAACATGAATACAAGTATGAGAGTACCATGTCTTTATTTAAAAGAATAGGGAAAGTGGAAGATATAGAAGCTTATTTTGATGAATTTGTATCGTCTCCCAACGCATTTCACTACAGAAATAAAATGGAATATAGTTTTTCTGCTATTGGCTACGACAATAAAAATAAAACGGATGTTGATGAGTTCACCTTAGGTTTCAAAAGGAGAGGTACCTGGTGGATCGGAGAAAACCTTAACAAAGATAGTGGGCTTTTTGATGCCGAATTTGAAAATAATGTACATAAAATAAGAACATATTGTGAGGCCACAGGGCTAGCGCCTTGGCACGCCCCTAGAAAAGAAGGGTTCTTTAGATATTTCGTAGTTAGAAAATCATATAAAACCGACCAATTATTATTTAACCTAGTTACCACTTCTTATGATCTACCTAAGTTTGATTTAAAAAAGTTCTCTCAATTTTTAGTGGAGCTTTTTGGCAATAGAGTTGCTGGTTTTTTACATACAATAAATGACGAAATTGGAGATAGAACTATGTCTACAACCGGAAGTGTAACCTTGATTCATGGGGAAGAAAAAATTGTAGAAGAACTACTAAATTTAGACTTTGAAATTAGCATGAAGAGCTTTTTTCAAACGAATCCTAAAGCTGCAGAAAAATTATATTCAAAAGTAGTCGCATACGCCCTAGAGAATAAAGACGCCATTGATAATACGGTTGTGATGGATTTGTTCTGTGGTACAGGAACTATTGGTCAAATCATTGCATCAGAAACAGATAACACAAAAATCGTTGGTGTTGATATTGTTTCTTCGGCCATTAAAGATGCAAGAAAAAACGCCCTGAGAAACAACATACATGGTGTTGAATTTTATGCAGCTGACGTTGGAAAGTTTTTAGTAGAACACCCAGAATTTAAAAACAAAATAAGAACTATTATTCTCGATCCAGCTCGTGCCGGAATTGCTCCCAAGACACTTAAAAAAATCATAAATTTAAATGCAGATAGAATGGTTTATGTATCTTGTAACCCAGCAACGCAGGCCAGAGATACTGAAGAATTAGTAAAAGCGGGGTATGCTCTCAAAAAAATTAGTTTAGTTGATCAATTTCCGCATACATCTCATATAGAAACTGTTGTTTTATTTGAAAAATAATACTAAATGAAAAAATACGCATATATTATATTAATTGGTGTAATGAGTTTATTATCCTGTGAAAAAGATGACTTTTGCACGCAAACGCCTGTTACCCCAAACTTGGTATTACGTTTTTATGATAATGAAGATATTACCCAAACTAAAGGCGTAAATAGGCTATTTGTTTACGCTCAAGGAATGTCTGACAGCTTGATAAAAAATCAAACCATAGATTCAATAGCCATACCTCTAAATAGCCTAACTAATGAGACCGTTTACATATTAACTAAAAATGATGTAGATGATGATATTGCCAATACCCAAACTGCAACATTAACCATTCAATATACCCCAGAAGAAGAATATATATCGAGATCTTGCGGATATCGTTTTACCTTTCAAGATGTTACTATTAGTAACTCTGATAGTTCTTGGATAGGTGATCTCTCTACAACCGAAATACCTATTATCAATAATCAAACTCAAGCGCATGTACAAGTTTTTCATTAGTTTTTGCTTCGTTTTTGTGATATTTCATGCATACAGTCAACAAGCACAAGAAGAATCTATCAAAAAAGACACCATCATTTATAAAACAGGATATGGATTGCGTTTAGGTATTGACCTAAGTAAACCTGGACTTGCTGCTGTTGACAAGAGTTACAGTGGTTTAGAACTTCTTGGAGATTATAGAATCTCGAAAAACTGGTATGCAGCTGCTGAATTGGGGTATGAAAAAGAAACCACTTTTGAAGATTTCACTACCTCTACAGCTAAAGGAAGTTACCTAAGATTAGGAGCTAATTATAATGCGTACACGAATTGGCTCGATATGAATAATGAAATTTATATTGGAGGTCGCTATGGTTTTGCGCTATTTGACCATTCGTTGGATAGTTATACCCCTAATGTCACTACAGGAATTGAAGGAACTCCACCCTACTTCCCTGCTGAAACAATAAACACACCTCATACAGACACCGGACTAACAGCTCATTGGATTGAAGCTCAACTAGGGATGAAAGTAGAAACTTTTAAAAATTTATTTTTAGGAGCAGGGTTTTCATACAAAATAATGATCAGTGTTGATGACCAAACAAATTTCAAAACACTTTACACTCCTGGCTTTAATAGAGTATTTGAGAGTAATACTGGTTTTGGGTTTTTCTATTCCATTTCATACTTAATACCTTTTGTTAATAAGTAATTTTCCAGCACACGACTGATTTCACTAACTTTACACCCTAAAAAATAAAACTTATTAACAATGAATAGAATTCCAAGCGTAAATTTAGAGGACTTTTTATCAAAAGATGAAACACGAAAGCAAAAATTCATCGATGAAATTGGAAACGCTTATGAGAATATAGGTTTTGTTGCCTTAAAAGGACACTTTTTGGACAATGAATTAGTGGAAGATTTGTATAGGGAAATAAAAAACTTTTTTGATTTACCCGTAGACATTAAAAAAAAATATGAAATCCCTGGTATTGGCGGACAAAGAGGCTATGTGTCTTTTGGTAAAGAATCTGCTAAAGGCAAAAAAGAAGGTGATTTAAAAGAATTTTGGCACTTTGGTCAGTACGTTGAGAACGATCCTAAATTAGAGGCTGAATACCCTTCTAATATTGAAGTAAAAGAATTACCAAAGTTTAATGAGGTTGGTAAAAAAGCATACCAGATGCTAGAAAAAACAGCGCAATACGTGCTTCGCTCACTGGCCTTACATCTAGGTTTAGAAGAAACGTATTTTGACCAGTATATTAAAAATGGAAATAGTATTTTACGCCCTATTCACTACCCACCTATTATAGAAGAGCCGAAAGGAGCCGTTAGAGCAGCTGCACATGGCGATATTAATTTGATTACCTTATTAATGGGAGCTCAAGGTAGAGGGTTACAGGTACAAAACCACAAAGGGGAATGGATAGACGCCATTGCGGAGCCAGATGAATTAATGATCAATGTTGGAGATATGCTATCTCGTCACAGCAATAACAAATTAAAATCTACAATTCACCAAGTAATAAACCCTCCAAAAGAATTATGGAAAACTTCAAGATACTCCATACCTTTCTTTATGCATCCTATTTCTGAAATGAAATTAGATGTTTTAGAAAACTGTATTGATGAAAATAACCCTAAAAAACATGAAGATATTACAGCTGGTGAGTTCCTTAACGAACGTTTGCGTGAGTTAGGATTAATAAAATAACATGGATTTACAAGACCAATTAAAAAATCTTTTTCCCGATCATGAATTCGAGGAAAAACCTGTAGAAAAAAAACCAACTATCTGGCTACAAGATGAACCTTTATTGTGTAAATATGAAAAACGTAAAGGAAAACCTATTACCATTATAGATGGTTATAATGGAGCAACCTCCGATTTCAAAAAGTTAGCAAAAGAAATTAAAACCAAACTTAGTGTTGGAGGAAGTTTTAAGGATGATAAAATTATTATTCAAGGAGATTTTAGAGATCATATCATGAAAATCCTAGTAGACAAAGGCTTTAAGGTAAAAAGAGTTGGTGGATGAAAACAAAAATACTAAGAAAAATTTCTTAGTATTTTTGTTTTCTGTTTTTTTGTTTTATCATTACAAACTATTAAAAGCAAACGTCTTAGTAATATAAAAGAATTTAATACGTTTATTTTATATAACCCATACACTATAAAGAAACTTAAATTACCCCCAGAAATATGGCATCTTCAACACTACACATCACAAACGGAGATAGTACGACAAAAGTATTAGACAAATTAAATTTTAGCGACGCTATAGTCACTTGGCGTGAAATGCTTTGTGAAGGAAAGACCACCATTGACGTAGGTAGTGAAAGCTTTTGGAAAACAAGATTTGACTTTTTAAAATCGTCTTATAAAACCACCAAAAAAACATTTATTGATTACACCTTAAAAGAATATAGAAATCTTTGTAATGAAAAAAAACAAGACGAAATTGTATTATGGTTTGAGCATGATTTATTTTGTCAAATAAATATGCTGGCGGTTATCAGCTGGTTAAAACGTTACCGAAAGGGAAGAACGATCTCGCTTGTTGATTTCGGTGCTACCAAAAACAAAAAAAACTTGCTTAGATTGAACGAATTGTCAAAAGAAGAAATACTAAATCACTATGGCAATAGAGTGGTTTTAAATCAAGATGACGTAGAGTATGCCGATTACATATGGCAACTATACTGTTCAGACAGTCCTTTACGGTTAGAAGCTGTATATACCTTTAACCCAAAGTCTCCTTTTATACACCTAGAAAAAGCTATCAAAGTTCATTTACAAAGGTTCCCTTCCATTAACAACGGACTCAATAAGCTTGAAAACCATATTTTAAAAGTTGCAAGCCAACAAAAACATACGACTAAAAATGAGTTTGTAGATGCTATTATAGCTGATCAACATATCTACGGATTTGGTGATGTACAATACTTAAATAAACTTCAACAACTAAAAAAATTATTTACCTCTTTTGATCCTGTTAAATTGAGTAAAATTGGTAAAAAAGTATTAGACAATCAGGTAAATTACTATGGTAAAATACGATCTGATTTTTCGTATCTTGGCGGTTCTAAAAAATATAGCTATTTGTATGTAAATGATACAAAGAAACTATTAAAAATAACATCGTAAATGAACATACAGCATTCTGAACTCATTTTAAATTCAGACGGAAGTATTTATCACTTAAATTTAAAACCCGAACACATTGCCACCGATGTAATTTTTGTAGGTGATCAATACAGAGTAGATAAAGTAACTAAACATTTTGACACTATTGAATTTACAACACAGAAACGTGAATTCAAAACAGTTACAGGCACCTATAAAGGCAAGCGTTTATCGGTTATTTCAACAGGTATCGGACCTGATAATATTGATATCGTTTTAAATGAATTAGACGCTATCGTCAATATAGACCTGAATACACGTCAAGTAAAAAAAGAACACACATCACTCAATATTGCAAGAATAGGAACCTCTGGTTCTTTACAGGCAGACATTCCAGTTGACAGCTTTTTATTAAGCTCGCATGCTCTTGATATGAACGGGATGTTACATTCTTATCAAATTGATAAAATAGCCAACCCTGAAATCGAAACAGCCTTTATAAGCCACACCAATTGGAGTACAAAAAAAGCGCGCCCCTTAATTATTGAAAACGATCAATCGATAGAAAGCAAATTCTTAACTGACAAAATTCACAGAGGTATAACTGCTACTGCAGGCGGTTTTTATGGACCTCAAGGCAGAGTGTTACGACTAGAATTGCAAGATCATGATTTAAATGCTAAAATTGATAGTTTTAACTACCTTGGTAATCGCATTACCAATTTAGAAATGGAAACCTCAGCCATTTATGGTTTATCAAAACTGTTAGGGCATAGAGCTATTTCAATGAATGCTATTATAGCCAATAGAGCCACTGGTAGTTTTAGTAAAAACCCCAACAAAACTATTGAAGATTTAATTGTGTACACGTTAAACAAATTAGTTGAATAAATGCTGAATTTAAAAATTGGTGGCGTACCAGAACATTTTAATTATCCTTGGTACATTACCCTAAAAAATAAAGAATACACCAAGTACAATATTAATTTGCGATGGCAAGACTTCCCTGGCGGTACTGGTGATATGTGTAAAGCATTGCGCTTAGGTGAAATTGATATCGCTATTGTGCTCACTGAAGGAATCATTAAAGATATTATCAATGGTAACCCTTCTAAAATAACACAAACCTTTGTAAAAAGCCCGCTGGTTTGGGGTATTCATGTTGGGGCTAAGTCTACATTTCAAAAAATTGAAGACTTAGAAAACGGAACTGTTGCCATCAGTAGGTTCGGGTCAGGATCACACTTAATGGCCATTGTTAACGCACATAACTGCGGCTGGGATATCCACAAGCTACAATTTAAAGTCGTTGGTAATTTACAAGGTGGAATTGATGCACTAACCAATGGTGAGGCTGATTATTTCATGTGGGAACATTTTACCACGAAGCCTTTGGTAGATAATCATACTTTTAGACGCCTAGGCAACTGCCCAACACCTTGGCCTTGCTTTGTTGTTGCCGTACGTGATGAAGTTTTAGAAAATCATTTTGACGAAGTCAAAAAAGTACTAGATATTATCAATAATCGGATGGAAAATTTTAAAAAAATCGATAATATCGACAAAGTACTAGCGATCAGATACGAACAAAAGATAGAAGATATTAGAGAATGGTTATCTATAACTGAATGGAACAGTGGAAATCCTGTTTCTAAAGATTTAATTACAGAAATCCAAAATAAAATGGTCTCTTTTAACGTTATTGAAAAGAAAGAAGATTCTGGTAAATTAATCAGAAATGTGTATCTTTAAACTCTTAAAATATTAAAAATGAAAAATATAGTATTTATTGCAATTTGTGTAATCAGTTTAGTGGGGTTTTCTTCATGTGGTAGCACAAGCCCTTGTGGTTTAGCTAATAAAACAAAGCAACACTCTAACTCTAATCAGTCAGAAGTATTAGTTGCGGAAGTAGAAACGACCGTTGAATAGGTTGATTTCTTTATTCAAATTCAATAAATCCACTTTTTGAGTGGATTTATCATTTTTCTTATTTCTCTTAAATACCACACAGCTCCAAGAGTTTTCCTATAATTAATACCACTTATACGATTTACAAATAAATATTTCGCATATCTATTATTTCTTTTGTAGGTATTTTTGCGTTATAAAACTTAACCATAGCTTGGCTATGCTAAAGTTTTATGCCTTAAACTAACTTAAAACAATTCAATACCTATACACGAAATATGTATCTGTAAATCGTATTATAGGTAAAACGCAAGCATGACCGTAATGAAATGGATGTGTAACGTCACCTACGACACGGTATGAAACCATCATGAACTACTTCTTTCAATTTTCGCATGCAAAACTTTAACATCTATTTCCGTTTTTTTTCAAATAAATAGTTGAATATTAAACTCTAATTATATTACATTTGATTTACTGAATCACAACAAGTTAGTTTTATAAATAATTAAACACGAATAAAAATATAAGAGCTATAAAAACATTGTCTATTTTTTAACCACGGAATAACATCTGCGTTATGCAAAAAAAATGGAGTATATGAATCTTCAAAAAATTTAAATACAAAGAACCCAAAATTGTAGAAACACGATAAAAATAAATTATGAGAAAATCAACCATAACAACTTCAAAAATTCTTATCAAATTATAGTTTTAAAATAAAACTCTGGAAATAATCCGGACAACTATCAGTTAAACAAACAAAACTTTCACAACAAAAATCACCCTTCATTTAACAACTAAATTAAAATTTTACACTTATAATGATTCAATATAAAAGTATTACAGGCGGAGAAAAAACTGTAGATTTTGAAACCGCTATTTTAGATGGTTTTGCTTCAGATGGAGGGCTTTACATGCCTACAGCTATACCAAAAGTTTCAAAGGAAAAATTACTTAGCTGGTCTAAACTGAATTATTTAGACTTAGCCTTTGAAGTATTATCTCTATTTATAGACAAGCAAACGATGTCGCAAACTGAGTTGAAAAACTTATTGACTAATGCCTATAGTGAGTTTGAACGAGAGGAAATTATTCCACTACACAAGCTTAAGAGTAGAAAAGAAACCTACATTATGGAGCTATTTTATGGTCCTACTCTTTCATTTAAAGATATCGGACAATCTTTTCTAATTAATCTACTCCATTTTTTTCTCGAAAGAAAGAAAGAAAAGCGCACACTCATTTTGGCCACCACAGGTGATACTGGCCCTGCTGCTGCTCATTTTGCAGCTGGAAAATCGACTTTTCAAACATGGGTACTCTATCCTAAAAATATGATTACTCCAGAACAAGAAAGACAAATGACCTCTTTACCACATCAGAATATACACCCTGTTGGGGTTTATAACTGTCCTGATGGAGGAGACGATTTAGATTTAGTAATCTCTAAATTTTATGAAGACGATGCGTTTAAAAACAAACTTAAACTTTCAAGTGTTAACTCTATTAACTGGGGCCGAATTCTTATGCAAATGATTCATTATTTTTATGGCTATTTTCAAGTCGCAGAATATATTGGTGAGCCCGTTAATATCGCTGTACCGTCAGGTGGTTTTGGAAATTTGGGTGCTGGAACGATTGCAAAAGAAATGGGACTCCCTATAAATACCTATATCAGCTGTAGCAATGAAAACGATAGTTTACATCGTATTTTTTCAAGTGGAAAGCTATCTAAACAAGCAATGCATCAAACAATTTCTTCGGCTATTGATATTCTAATTCCTTACAATTTTTGGAGGTACCTCTATTTCAAAACAGGTATGGATACCGAAAAAATCAAACACTGGAAACAACAATTCGACACTAAAGGATTTGTTGAATTCGATTCTCATTCTTACAACTTAATAAAAGACGGTTTTTTATCAGAAAAAGCTAGTGATACTGAAACCTATGACATGATTCACGAAATTTATAATTCTGAAAAATATCTTCTGGATCCACATGGCGCTGTAGCCATGGTTGTAAGCGATAAATTGAAAAATTCTCTTAAAGACACCAAATTAATTTGTTTAGCCACGGCTCACCCAGCAAAGTTTCCTGAAATCATACAAAAATCATTGCATACTATTGATCAACTACCAGCATCAGCTAAACATTGGCGTATTGAAGATCAAAAACAATGTTGTGAAAAACTGTACCTATGTACCCATGAAAATTTAGAAAAATCACTGCGAAAATCCATGGAGGATAATTGGAATTTAAACCAATAAATAAAACCTAGTATGTCACTATATTCAAAATTATCAAAAGAAGATTTAACATCAATTTTAAGTCACTACTCAAACGATACCATAGAATCTTATAAGGTATTGAGTGGAGGGCTTGAAAACTCTAATTATTACGTAAAATCAACAAACCAAGAATATGTTGTCACTTTATTTGAAAAAAAAAGTGATACAGATGTTAACAATTTAGCAGAACTATTAGAACATTTAATCAGAAATGGTATTAATACTTCAAAAATTGTACTGACAAAAAACAATACATTAACATCTGTTTGGAATCACAAACCCATTCTTGTTAAAGAATTTATTCATGGGGAAGTACTGTCTGATTTTAGCACTAAAGAACTGTTATTGATTGGTGAAAAACTTGGTGAGTTACACCATATCAAACCCTTAAATTGGGTTCCAAAACAATTCAATTATGGTATTCAGTATTTTGCAGAAGTAAGTGAATATGCCTCAAATACTGACTTTAGTAAATGGATCACTAAAATGACTGATTATATTGAATCGGTTCCATGGGAAAAATTACCTAAATCATTTATCCATGGAGATTTATTTGACAGTAATATTTTAGTAAGTCATAAAAATCTAACTACTGAAACCATATTGATGGATTTTGAAGAATCTTGTTATTACTATAAGGTTTTTGATCTTGGAATGGCTATCGTAGGTAATTGCATCACTAATAACACCATCAATATAGACAAAACTAAAGCTTTATTGAAGGGGTATGAAAATAAAAATAAACTTCTTCCTATAGAAAAGAAGTACATACAACATGCAACGATATATGCTGCCACAGCCACCGCTTTTTGGCGACACAGGCAATTTAACTATCATTATCCAAACGAATCCATGAAAGACAGTTATCTGGTCATGAAAACTATTGCCGACAATGTATTAGCATATACCCCTGATCACTTTATAAATTTAATATAAAATCAAATGACTTCAATTATAAGGTTACCTGAAATACAAAAAGCCATCCAACAAATTGATATTCTTGACGCCATGAAAAAAGGGTTTATAGAGTACAGTTTAGGCAATGCAGTTATTCCGCCTGTAGGTGAATTAGTTTTTGAAAATCCTCCAGGTGATGTTCATATTAAATATGGATATATAAAAAACAAAGCCGATTACGTAATTAAAATTGCGAGTGGTTTTTATGAAAACCACGTATTAGGTCTTCCTTCCTCTCAAGGACTCATGCTCTTGTTTAGCCAACAAACAGGACAAATTAAAGCAATACTACTTGACGAAGGATACTTAACTGACATAAGAACCGCAGCGGCCGGAGCCTTGGTAGCCTATTATTTTGCTCCAAAGAATATAAAAGGGGTTGGTATTATAGGAACTGGTGGTCAGGCAAAATTACAGCTAGAGTTTTTAGAGAAAAATCACTCTTTTGAACATGTATGGGTATGGGGACGAAATACAGAAAAAACACAGAAATTTGCAGAACAATTTCAGGATAAATACACTATGCATATTGCAAAATCAACTACCGAACTCGCCCAACACTGTAATTTAATTGTAACAACAACGCCGTCCAAAATACCCTTATTAAAAGCTGCAGATATTTTACCAGGTACTCATATTACAGCCATTGGTTCAGACACTTCAGAAAAACAAGAGTTAGATACTTTGATTTTGAAAAAAGCAGATGTGGTGGTGGTCGATAGTATTTCTCAAAGTAAAAGTAGAGGAGAAGTTTTTAAAGCCATGTCGGATAATTCAATCAGTATCAATGATATCACAGAACTCGGTAATGCTGTTCAAAACAACAAACTCCAACGAACAAATAGTCAACAAATTACCATTGCCGACTTAACAGGAGTTGCTGTACAAGATCTTATGATTGCTAGTGAAGTGTATAACAATCATTCCATAAAGAATAGCTAAAAAATATGCGTTAAAAAACATGACCTCTGAAATAGATTCAAAACAAAAGGCTTGGTTGCATTTTTGATTTTACCATAACAGTGTTTAAAAAAAACATTCGCTTTTGTTGTTATAACTTACGTCTCTTTTTCAAAGCTTCAATACATCATTTAGGTAAACTCATCGCTGTAACCTTATTTTTATACCAGTTATTGTTTGAATTTACTGTAAAAGAAAATGAGTGTTCTTTTCTTTATATAATACGATTTACAAATAAATATTTCGCATATTTATTGTTTCTTTCATAGCTATTTTTGCGTTATAAAACTTTAGCATAGCAAAGTTATGCTAAAGTTTTATGCCTTAAACTAACTTAAAATAATTCAATACCTATATACGAAATATTTAACTGTAAACCGTATAAGATAGAAAAATCAATACTGCCAGTAGCTATGATTTCTTTTTATATTGAAATAGAAAGGGAAAAAGGACGTTTTATTACGGTAGATTCAAATGGTATTAAACACGTTTTTTATCCCGAATTATAGAATAGAACTTTATCTTCTGATAGTTAAACGCATTAAAATAAGAGCTTTTTAAATTTTAGCATAGCAATGCTATGCTAAAATTTAAAAAGGAAACGAAGTGGTTGATTTTACAGTGATTTCATCTTGTAATACCGGTTCTTAGGCAACGTTACACAGCCCTTTCCTTGAGACCTTACTTGCTGTGTTACTTATACATCGGTATTCACCATAAAACAATTAGGATGCATGAATTGAGGTCAGAAATAGTATTAGAAAAAATAATTACCAGCCATTCCAAATGGCATAAAAAAATTTGAGTCTAATTTTTCTTTTTCAACATGGGTACAAATTTAAAATCTCCCAATTCATGTTTTTCAAACTCTAAAGGAGATTTACGTATAAATAAGGTCATTATTTGATGTCCCTCACCAATTGGAACCAGTAATTTACCGCCTACTTTTATTTGTCCTAACAACGCCTTAGGTACAAAAGGAGCACCTGCTGTAACGATAATTTTATCAAAAGGAGCTTCTTTTGGCAACCCTTTATAACCATCTCCGAAAATAAATCGCTTTGCACGGTACCCCAATTTAGGAAGAAACAAAGAGGTTTTTTTAAACAACTCCTGTTGGCGCTCTATAGTATATACTTCTGCTTTTAACTCAATTAACACCGCTGCTTGATACCCTGATCCAGTGCCAATCTCAAGAATTTTTTCACCTTCTTTTACCTCTAGAACCTGTGTTTGAAATGCCACTGTATAGGGTTGCGAAATGGTTTGCTCAGCAGCAATTGGAAATGCTTTATCTTGATAGGCATGTTCTTCAAAGCTACTATCTATAAATAAGTGTCTAGGAATTTTTCTGATAGCATTTAACACCTTTTCATCGGTAATCCCTTTTCCCTCTAAAACATTTACTAATTGATTTCTAAGCCCTTGATGTTTGGTAGTATCTCTCACGAATATGTTAATTTCATTGGGTTAAAAGTAGTAATAAATATGTTTAAAATTGTATCTTTGTTCGCGTTGATTTTTTGTGAAAAATCACTAACTAAAAAAATAACACTTTCATTACGAAAATACAGCAGGTAACTCATTTATACTATGATTATTTGATGTTTCGTGGTAACAAAAATCAGTAAAAATCATGTTAAAAGCTGGAGTTTTAGGAGCTGGGCACTTAGGAAAAATACACCTGCGTTTATTACAACAATCAGAAAAATATACATTAATAGGATTCTATGATCCTTTTACAAAAAACGCTAAAAAAGTAGCTGAAGAGTTTGGTTATACTTTATTTGACTCCGTTGAAGAGTTGATTGACGCTGTTGATGTTGTTGATATTGTCACCCCTACTCTTTCTCATTTTGAATGTGCTAAACAAGCCATTGAAAAAGGCAAACATATTTTTATTGAAAAACCCATTACCAATACAGTATTAGAAGCCGAAGCTATTAGAACCTTAGCTAGTCAATACCATGTAAGAGGACAGGTAGGGCATGTAGAACGTTTTAACCCTGCTTTTACTGCAGTAAAAGACATGATCGACACCCCTATGTTTATTGAAACACATAGATTGGCTGAGTTTAATCCAAGAGGTACAGATGTTCCTGTTGTATTAGATTTAATGATTCACGATATTGATATAATTTTATCAGTCGTTAAATCAAAAGTAAAAAATGTATACGCTAGTGGAGTTTCTGTCATTTCCGATACTCCCGATATTGCCAATGCCCGAATTGAATTTGAAAATGGTTGTGTTGCTAACTTAACTTCTAGTAGAATTTCTATGAAGAATATGCGTAAATCTCGTTTTTTCCAAAAAGATGCATATATCTCTGTTAATTTTTTAGAAAAAAACTCGGAAGTGGTAAGAATGAAAGATGTACCTGAAAAACCAGATGAATTTGCCATGATCTTACAAAATGCCGAAGGAGTTAAAAAGCAAATTTATTTTGACAACCCTGATGTAACCGCTAACAATGCTATTTTAGATGAACTAGAATCATTTGCTGATGCCATTAACAGTGATACTACACCTATTGTATCGTTAAGTCAAGGAACGGAAGCCCTTCGTGTAGCACAACAAATAATCGATTGTTTTTAATACTATACTCACTATATACTTAGCGTATAGCGCTGGCTATTTTGTATAATTACATATAAAAAACAGACAACAAACTAATATTTTGAACCATAATAAACGATACACATGAAAAATATAGCTGTAATTGGTGCTGGTACTATGGGAAATGGAATTGCCCATACATTTGCACAATTTGGATACAATGTACAATTAATTGATATTTCTCAGGCTGCTTTAGATAGAGGTTTGGCTACCATTACGAAAAATTTAGATAGAATGGTGTCGAAAGAAAAAATTACAGAAAATGACAAAAACAATACGTTAAACAACATTACAACCTTTACCAGTATTCAAGAAGGTGTTCAAAATGTTGGTTTAGTGATTGAAGCAGCTACTGAAAATGTTACTTTAAAATTAAAAATATTTAAAGATTTAGATGACGCTTGTAGTGAACATACAATTTTAGCAACCAATACCTCGTCTATTTCAATTACACAAATAGCTGCCGTAACGAGTAGACCTGAAAAAGTTATTGGTATGCACTTTATGAATCCTGTACCCATCATGAAATTAGTAGAAATTATTAGAGGATATAATACCTCTGATGAAGTAATGGATACGATAGTTGATTTAACGAAGAAAGTGAACAAAACTCCAGTTGAAGTAAACGATTACCCTGGTTTTGTAGCCAATCGTATTTTAATGCCAATGATCAACGAATCTATTGAAACCTTGTATAATGGTGTTGCTGGGGTTTCTGAAATTGATACAGTAATGAAATTAGGAATGGCACACCCAATGGGACCTTTACAATTAGCTGATTTCATTGGACTGGACGTGTGTTTGTCTATTTTAAATGTAATGTACGATGGGTTTAAAAACCCTAAATATGCACCATGCCCTTTGCTAGTGAATATGGTAATGGCGGGTAAACTCGGCGTAAAGTCTGGTGAAGGTTTTTATGATTATAGTGAAAATAGAAAAGCTGAAAAAGTAGCTAAGCAGTTTTCATAACCTAAAAATATGACACTTTAATGATTGCTGAAAGATTACAAGCATTAAGAAACTATATGGCATCTAATAATTTAGATGCCTTTATTATTCCCTCTACGGATCCTCACCAATCAGAATATGTAGCTGACTACTGGAAATTACGCGAGTACTTTTCAGGGTTTACGGGATCTGCAGGTACTTTGATTGTTACAAAAACCACCACTGCTTTATGGACTGATTCAAGGTATTTTTTACAATTCGAAGAAGAATGTAAAAACACCGAAATAACACTCTGTAAACAATCTATTCCGCATGCTCCAGAACACGTAGTTTGGTTGTGTAACCTACTTAAAGAAGGTGCCTTAATCGGTATTGATTACCGACAGTTTTCAAAGTCGCAAATTGATTATATTTTGACGGTTATTTCTTCAAAAAACATTCAACTTCAAAACGAAATACATTTTGCAAAAAAAATCTGGAGTAATAGACCCAATTTACCTAAGTATACTATTGACAAACACCCCTTTGAGTTTTCTGGAGAAAAAACTTCTTCCAAATTAGACAAAATACAAACTGAGCTTAAAAAACAACAAGCTGATTATTATTTATTTTCTTCTTTAGATGAAATTGCCTGGTTGTTCAATATTCGTTCTCGGGATGTAGATTTTACACCCTTAGTTACTGCTTACGCCTTAGTAGGTATAAACTCTAGTATCCTTTTCTGTGATAAAAATCGCTTTTCAGAAAACACTATTTCCGTTTTCAAAAAACTAAACATTACCATTGAAAATTATGATGTTATTATCTCCTATTTACCAAGTTTAGGAACAAACACCAGCATAATTACGGATCCAAGCAGCTTGAATTATGCATGTTTCGAAGCTATAAATGGGAAACTTATCTACCAAAACTCTTTAGTTAAAGAATTAAAAGCGATAAAAAACAAAATAGAAATTAGCGGTGCTAAAAATGCTATGCTAAAAGACGGTATAGCCCTAACTAAATTCTTTATCTGGTTAGAACAAGAGCTTGAAAAGTGCGAGATTTCTGAATATGAAATTGGGAGAAAACTAGATTCTTTTAGACAACAACAAGAATATTATACAGGGGAATCATTTGCGGCAATTGTTGGCTATAAAGGGAACGGTGCTATTATTCATTATACAGCACCGAAAACAGGATCCGCAATGGTAACAAATGAGGGAATTTTACTAATAGATAGTGGTGGACAATACAACGATGGCACTACAGATGTAACCCGAACTATTTGGCTAGGTGGCACCCCTAATAATGATCTGAAAATTACGTATACCACTGTTTTAAAAGGATATATTGAACTAGAGCAGTTACAATTTCCAACAGGAACTACTGGTGCTCAAATTGACGCCTTCGCTCGTATTCATTTATGGAAAAACGGTTTGAATTTTCCACATGGCACAGGTCATGGTATAGGTAGCTTTGGTATGGTACATGAGCCTGGGCAAGGTTTTGCTACCGGTGCTACAACAACAAGAGGTACTACACCTCATTTTGCCAATCAACTAACTACAATTGAACCTGGCTGTTATGTTACCAATAAATTTGGTATTAGAACCGAAAACATTGTTCTTTCCAAGGTGGTTCATAAAACTAATTTTGGTGAGTTTTTAGGTTTTGAGCCTTTAACTTTATGTTATATCGACACTAACTTGATTGATCGTACCTTATTAACTTCAAATGAAATTTCTTGGTTAAACAATTATCATCAACTAGTTTTCGACAAGCTTTCTCCTCTATTAAGTAAAGAAGAAGCGGCGTGGTTACACCAAAAATGTAATGCTATATAATCATATGAAACAAATAGCTCTGAAATTATTTCCGAGCTATTTCATTGCCCTTTTTAGAGTACCGCATTTGTTGTGTATTTAACATGAAGTATCAGCAATGATTTTCCACTCTCCATTGATCTTTTTAAAGACAATCATAAATACACCATTGGCATCTCCTACTTTTCTGGTTAAATGATATTTCCCCATTACAAAATAGGCCTCATTATTTATTTTAGAAATATCATTTATTTCAAAACTTAAAGTTCCTGAATAGTCTTTTGTTGGGTATCCCTTTTTATAGTTAGCTAAGGTTTTGTTCCAGCCATACGTTATACCATTACTTCCATAAAACTTCAAAGAATCACTCTTCCAATAACCTTGCATAAACCCTTCTAAATCATGACTTGACCATGCTTTTTCCTGAGCTTTCATTATTCCCAAAATTTCCTGCTTATCCCTCTCTTCTGAAGTTTGATTCATAACTTCTTTCTTACATGACACTATGATTAACAGTCCTATTAAATAAAGGATTCCTTTTTTCATCTGATCTATCTATTTAAGTGATTTTTTTATTATGTTTATTCCCCAATTATAATGACTAGAAGTATTAGATATTAAATAGGCTCCCAATGATGTAGTGCCTGTCCAATGATATCTCTTTCTTTCAAATAGTTCGTCATTAGTATAACTTTCTATTACATGTTGAATTTGCAAATAGGATTCTTCAAAAAGTTCAATCGCCATACTTAAAGGGGTTGTTTGATATTCCTGCCATATCTTTTTGTTCAGATCAGGTACTGTTTTCCAAGTATACCCTTTCATAGGCATTTCGGGTTTATCACCTCTCATTCCTACTTCATGCCATTTCAGAAATAGAAGATGCCAATGATGCAAATGTGTCAATACATCTCTTACATTTCTATTCAATGTTCCTTTAGGAAATTCATGTTCAATTTCTTCTTTTGAATAGGAGGCTATTAGACTGAGCAGTTTTTGATAATTCTCCTTACTCTGAGAAATCAATTCTTCTTTATTCGTTGGTTTGGGCATTGTACTATTTTAATTCATCTCTAACTAGTAAATCGCATTACATCTTCTTTAAATATCTTCTGAAGAAAAAACAGTAGCTCATCAGCATTTTGTTTAGAAAACACTAATGGAGGTTTTATTTTCAATACATTGTGATCAGGCCCATCAATACTCATTAATATTTTATGTTCTTTCATTCTGTTGGCCAAATACGATGTTTGTTCCGCTAATGGGTTTTTATCACTATCAACTAATTCTATTCCTAAAAATAATCCTTGCCCTCTAATATCACCAATAATTGGGTGTTCCTTTGCTAATTTGGTTAATTCATTCTTCAAATAATTACCAACCTTGAATGCGTTTTCTTGTAACTTTTCCTTTTTAACTGCTTGTATAACTGCCGTTCCTACAGCACATGAAACAGGATTTCCTCCAAAGGTATTAAAATACTCCATTCCATTAGCAAACTTATTCGCTACTTCTTGTGTACAAACGACAGCTGCTAGTGGATGTCCATTTCCTAATGGTTTTCCTATAGTCACAATATCTGGAACTATATCGTGCAACTGAAATCCCCAAAATGTTTCTCCCATTCTACCACAACCTGTTTGAACTTCATCAGAAATACATAGACCACCTTCATTTCTAATGTACTCATATGCCTTCTTTAAAAAGCCTTTTGGTAATTCTATCTGTCCACCACAAGAAAGTATTGGTTCAATGATAAAAGCACCAACATTTCTTCCTTTCTCCTTAATTTTAATAATTTGTTTAAGCACTTCCTTAGCGTAACTAATAGCTGCGTTTTCATCTCTGTATTTTCCTCTAAACATGTCTGGTAACGGAAAAATATGTGTGTGCTCTGGCGCTCCTGTTCCTCCTTTACCATCAAACTTATACGATGAAATATCAACACACATATTGGTATTACCATGATAACCCAATTCTGAAGCGATAATATCTTTTTCGTTTGTACAAGTTTTAACCATCCGAATAGCCAACTCATTTGCTTCTGATCCTGAATTTACAAAATGAACAACATTTAATTCTGGTGGAAACGTTTCAATCAATTCTTGTGCTAACTGATTAATATTTTCATGCAGGTAGCGTGAATTGGTATTGAGAACAGCCATTTGCTCTTGCCCTGCTTTTACTACTTTAGGGTGCTCATGACCAACATGTGCAACATTATTCACAGTATCCAAATATTGGTTACCGTATTGGTCTATCAAATAAATTCCTTGTCCTCGTACCATTTTTACAGGAACTTTATACTGTAAACTCAATCCTTTACCTAAGTGTTGTTTTCGGTAATTTAAAATTTCTTCATTGGTTTTTTTGACATTCGTGTCTAGTGCTTTGGATTGAATCAACAAATTTGGGTTTGGACAAATACTTTTCCAAACATTCACATCGGCATGAGAAACGACTCCAGGAAAATCATTTTCGTAATGTAGCATAGAAAGCATAATTTGAAAATGAAGATGTGGAACCCAGTTGCCATTTTCTGAACTATTTCCAAGATATCCTATGCACTCCCCTTTTTTAACAACATCCCCTACTTTTACCTTGTTTAAACTTGCCAATGATAAATGACCGTATAGTGTGTAAAAAGGTATTGCGTTAGCTTTATGTTCTACGATGATAAGACCTCCATATTCTTTCTCTTTGTCATTGTTCGTAACGGTTGTCACAACTCCATCAAAAGGAATGTGAACAGCAGTTTCGGATGGCAACCAAAAATCTATCCCTAAGTGGATGGATCTACTTTCCCTTCCATAATTCCCGATAGTGGCGTATTCATTGGAAGTATATAAGGATCTAGCTTCTAAATACCCACCCGCTAAAACCTTTGTTGTATATTCTTTTTGAAGTTGATCTATTTTGAATTGAAAGTTCTCTAAGTCATTAAAATTAGTGTAATTCCCTAGCCACAAACTTTCAACACTCATATCAACGGCTTGTATTACTTCTCGATTAATGGTAGGAAATAAAGTAGTTATTTTAATTTTTTGATCTGCCATCCACTCTTCAAATTCTTGCTCATTTGGATGCGCCGTGAATCCACAAACTTCTCTAAACGAAAATTCTGCAAACTCTGAGGAAATAGTACGCCATTTTTTTAATACGTCCCAAGCTCGTTTTTCTGATATTAATAAATACGCATTATCAGGTTCCTTTTGTTTGGCAATAGCAGATTTTGTAACCGTTATTACCAAACGCATTGCAATAGCATCGTATAAATAAGCTAGCTCTTCTTCTATTAACGAGAATTCACTATGATATCCTTTCACTATAGGTAAAGCTGCTTCTAAAGGGTTATTAAAATCCATAATAGCATAGGCACAAGCCACTGCTAGATCATTAATTATTTGTGTATGAATGGCGTCTCCATAATCAATGATAGCGGTTACTTGTGGATTTAGCAAATCTTCCGAAACTAGAATATTATTATCATTCGCATCGCTATGTATTACAGCCTTTCTCAGTTTGGTATACCCCTTCTGTTTGTTTTTAAATCTATTGTGAAAGTACTTAACAATATTACCTTCTTTAGATGAAAATATGTCTACATATTCTTCTGTCCACAATCCCTTAGCGATGTCCCAAACAAAATCTCTATTTGCCTGCGGATGAGAAAACCCTTGTAATGCCTTCGTTAATTTTCCTACTTCCATTCCTAAACTTAAACGTAAGCTATTGGTTATAGGATTAACATTACTCCATAATCTACCACTTAACCATGTTAGCAAACGTACATATCGTATATTATCAGCTTCATCTCTAACTAGCGCTATTTGGTTTCCTTGATTGTCTTTTATTATTCTGGGAGAGCTACCTACTTTACCATCTACATGATTTAATAAAGCCTGTTGGTACTCTAAATACGCTAGATTTTCATTTGGCCTTGATATTTTAAGAATATAACTACTTTGCCCATCAATTTTAACTTTAAAATTAAAATCAATTTCACCTGGTAATTCGGATACCTCTCCTGCTATACCAAAAAACTCTTGTAAAATATTTTCAGCTTCTTCCCTGAAAATTTTTATACCTATATTGTTCATTATAATCCTGTTTTAAACCCTTTAGCCAAATTACTAAATAAGAAAAATTAATCGACATATTAATGCGCGACTAATCTACTGAATCTAAGTTTAAGGAAAAAAATACTTTATCACTTTAACAATTTGCGAAGTATATGTACAAAAGCTATCGTTTTCTATTTCATTCAGATAGTTTTTAAACTATCGTCCTCAGGACAATACCCTCCAAAAACACCTTTGCCAAAACGACTTTCTCGAGAAATAATTAGCAACAATATTTCACCTATTCTTGGGTAAAATTATGTCATTATTTCCTTACTCTTATGTCTATATTTCCCCTTTGATCAGGATTTACTATCAACAATTATAACTGATAAATTACACCCTAGATTTAGGGTTAAAATTAGTGTTTTCTATTACTGACTATTTAAGAGAATACTTATATTTTCCCTTTTATAAAATTATGAAGTAGGTGGTTATTTATGCTTAAAATAACGATTTAATTATTTCCTTTATGGTAATACCCTCGGCTTCTGCTTTATAATTCTTTACAATTCTATGTGATAATATAGGAATTGCCACCGCCTGGACATCTTCAATATCAGGAGAATACTTCCCCAGAACCGCAGCATGAGCCTTGGCTGCTAAAATCAAATTTTGCGATGCTCTGGGTCCAGCACCCCAGTCAATATATTTTTTAATAAAATCGGTTCCTTCTTTAGACCTAGGTCTTGTTTTTCCAACTAAAGTCACCGCATACTCTATAACATTATCTGCTACAGGAATTTTTCGTATCAAATTTTGTACTTCTAAAATTTCTTCAGCCGAAAAGATAGAGTCTACGGTTTGATTAATTATCGATGTTGTACTCTTTACAACCTCAACTTCTTCTTCAAAAGTTGGATATTCAAGATTAATAGAAAACATAAACCTATCAAGTTGTGCTTCTGGCAAGGGGTACGTTCCTTCCTGTTCTATTGGGTTCTGCGTCGCTAATACAAAAAATGGTAGATCTAGTTTATAGTGTTGGCCCGCAATGGTTACCGATCGTTCTTGCATCGCCTCAAGCAATGCCGCCTGTGTTTTTGGAGGCGTACGATTGATTTCATCTGCTAAAATAATATTGGAAAAGATAGGTCCTTTTATAAATTTAAAATGACGGTTTTCATCTAATATTTCACTTCCCAAAATATCAGAAGGCATAAGATCTGGTGTAAATTGAATTCTTTTAAAATTTAACCCTAATGCATTAGAAACTGTATTTACAAGTAAGGTCTTCGCCAAACCAGGAACGCCTATTAACAAGGAATGTCCACCACAGAATACTGATAATAATGTAAAGTTAACCGCCTCATGTTGGCCAATAATTACTTTACCTATTTCTTGTTGAAGTTGCGTATATTTTTTTACTAAATTATTAACAGCAATTACATCTGACATCTTATAAACAGTTTTTACATAATACAGAATCTATTCAAATGTAAGATTTGATCTCAAAATAATTAAACAGATACTACTTTTATTATTTATTTTCTTTTTTCCAATCTTTTTTAAAGATACATTTTTTATAATCACTTCCCAATTTAATATAGGTTTCTTGTATTTTTTCTTTCGACCAATTTGTTATCGTTTCTTCCTTTTTCTTTACTAAGGCAAATTGTTGCATTCTTACATAGTCATCTACAATATCTGCTTTATGCGTATCTGTTCTATTTCTCATATAGATAACCTTGTACATTTTTTCTCCTTCTCTAGTTTCATCGTAAAAAACATCTGAGAACTCTCCCTGCTTCAATTCACTGATTCTTCCAAATAAGTCCGGAGGCATTCTTGTTAACTCAAATACCGGTTCACCTGTATAAGGGTTCATTAATATTCCCCCACTAAGTTTTGTGTCTTTATCTTCAGAATACTTGGCAACTGCTTTTGCAAAAGTTATTTTACCTTCTTTAACCTCTACCATTACTTTCTCTATAGCCTCTTTTGTTTCTTTTAACTCTTCATCCGAAATTTCAGGTTGCATCAAAATATGCGACACTTCTCTTTGATTTCCTTTGATTTTATGTAATTGGATAATGTGATACCCAAAATTTGATTTAAAAGGCTCAGAGATTTGGTTTTCATCTAAAGAAAAAGCTACTTCCTTAAATTCTTTAATAAAAGGGCTGTCTTTGGTTATCGTATATTTACCTTCATTTGTGGTAACCGCAGGGTCATCAGAATTGATAATTGCTTTTAATTTAAAGCTAGCTCCGTTCTCTACTTCTTTCCTTATCTTGTTTAATTTGGCAACAATTCGCTCACTCTCTCCTTTTGTTGCTTTTGCATACAATACTAATTGCGCTAACTCTACTTCTGCAGGGATTTCAGGTAGTTCATTTTTCTCTTTCAACCCATTAAAATATACACGAACCTCTTCTGGTGTTACATCAATATTACCCGTTATTTTTTCTTGCTCTTTTTCTATGAGTACATTTTCTTTTTGTACTCTCGCTAATTCCTTCTTTAAGTCTTCTATCCCATTAAAACCATAGGCTTCAACAACTTTTTCCTCACTTCCGTATTCATTTGTGAAATAGGCAATACTACGATCTACCTTAGCATCTATTTCACTTTGTGAAACCGTAACACTATCAATAATTGCGTGATGTGCTAACAACTTTTGTTGCATTAATTCCTCCAACATTTCACAATCCGAAATATCAACCTTTCCTTCACTACGAAGTTTTATTTCTTGTTTGAATTTTTCTATATCAGAATCTAAAACAATATTTTTACCAACGACAACAGCTACACCATCAATCTTAGTTTGCTCAGTTTGCTGTGCGTTTGATATAAATACTGTTAAAAATAACAGTATTAAAAGGCTAGTATTCTTTAAAGTTTTTGTTTTGAATAGCATCATTTATCAGCGTTTTTTCAATCTCTCTTATTAATTCTAATTTCCGTTTATGTAAAATAATTTGCTTAATCCTTCTAATAACATGACTCAAAGGAGCTGTTTGATTTTTTTGCAAAATATTTTTTACAGCGACCAAATATACTCCTAAACTATCTTCTTTTTGTATGAATTTTGATATTTTTAACAGTTTTTCTTTCGATTCTCCACGAAATGGCGGGATTTTTTCTTTCAAATAATTGATTGTAACCCAAGTACTATCTTGTAACCTATATGATTTGAGACTTAGGAAGTATTTTTCCAACTCTACTTGATCTTCTAAATTAGGTGATTTAAAGCTCTTTACAACCTCATCCCTCTCTAGGTGATCCTTTCCTAAATTAACATAATCGAATTGCAGTAATTCCTCACTAAGTTTAAAATTATCTTTGTTTGTTTCATAATACTGCGATACCTCTTCATTGGAAATAATCGTATCCAATCGTTGCTTTATTAGCTTTTCTTTATAGCCATTAATATAGAGGCTCGACTTATAATCATTAACCAGTTTTTCAATCTCTAAGCTATTTACTTCCGAGATATTCTCTTCTGCTTTAATTAAAAACATTTGTTGTTTGGCCCACGAATATATTAACCCCTTAACAACAACTAAACTATCTTGTTTTGATATTTTTTTGGGAAGTAAGTTTACAATATCCTTTTTATACAGGTGTTTGTTATAAACCGAGGCTATCGGCTTTTCCTCTTGGGTTCTTTGTTTTTTAAAAGTAATTAAATCACAAGAAAAAAACAATAGCACATTCAATATTAGACAAAGTTTTTTCACTATTTTATTGGTTAAATGTTTTCTTTAATTTTTTTAATTCTTGTTCTTTTATGCTAACTTTATTTTTCTTTCTGAGGTCATTAACCCAATTTTCTTCTAACTGTTTCTGATAATCGCTCATCACAACTCCTTTTATATCCGCTAACTTCTTCTGCTTATATTTTTCTTTATTATGGCTAAAAAATTGTTGTAAACCAATAGAATCGTTAGCTGATTTTTTCCAAACTTTTTGCTGCATTAATTCAAACAATAGTAATCCTTCTTGGTACTCTGTTAAGGTATTTCTGTATTCTGGTTCTCGATTGATTAAATCATCTTTGAAATAACTCAATATTTCTTTGTCTTTAAACTCATTAAAATAGACATTAATATCTAAATCTCTTCTAAACCTAATAAAATCATAAAAGGTACTTTGTTGAATTTTTTTATCCTCTATAGATAATAACCATTCCGTTAATTTGTTTTTCGACAGCTCAGCTATTGTTGTATTATAAAAAGCTTTTAAGGCTTTTTCATTTACTTTGATTTCATACTCGCCCTTAACTCTCTTTAAAACTGCTTCTTGCGATAACTTTAACCTATCTGATCTTTTAATTTTTCTTTCTAAATCTTTCTTCTCCTCTTCAAAGCTCCCTACAGGAAATTTCTTGAGTAGTTTTACGATATGCCATCCGTATTTTGTTTTAAATGGCTTACTTATCTGATTAACTTCTTGTAATTGATGAACTGCATTTTCGAATTCAACAACCATACTTCCAGTTCCAAATTTCGGTAATTTACCTCCGTTACGTGCAGTACCTCTATCATCAGAATATTTTTTTGCTACTTCTTCAAAAGAAGTTCCATAACTTAGTTGCTCGTAAAGTGAATCTATTTTCACTTTTCCAACAATTGATCGGTCTTTTGACAAAATGTGTGCCACCTCAAATTTACCCTTTGATTCTCGTTTACCCGTTACTTTTAAAATGTGATATCCAAAGCGTGTTTTGAAAGGTTGTGATACTTGCCCTAATTTAGTTTTATAGGCATTCTCTTCAAAAGGGAAGACCATCCTAAATGCTGAAAAGTATCCTAAATCTCCCTCATTCTTCTTAACCGAAGGGTCTTCTGAGACCTCCTTTGCTACTTTTTCAAATGATTCTCCTGACAAAATTCTTTTTCTAGCTTCTAAAATCTTATGATATGCGTCTATTGTATCATTAAGTGTTCCTTTATTTGAGTGCATGACCAATATATGGCTTGCTCTCACTTCATTTCTTGTTCGGAAATAAGCTTCCTGAACAAGCTTATTTACTGACTCTTGATCTTGCAAATAAGGCGCCATTAATTGCCTCTTATAGCCTTCTAATTCTCTTTTATAAGTACGAGCAGTATCTAACTTTAAAGCATAAGCTTCTTTTACTTTTAATTTATAATTGATGTATAAATCAAGGTATTTGTCTATGCTTTTTGAATCGTTGTCTACAACTAAACCTAAGTTCTTTTCATAAACTCTTTGAAATTCGGAAACGGGAACAGGTTTTCCATTAATGCTAAAAAGTTCCTTTTTATTTTGCGCTACAGCTGTCGCCAACAAAAAATTGCACAAAACAATAATACCTAAAATTTGTTTTTTCATAAAATACTTATTTATAAAGAAATAATACCTTTAATTGCTTCTGCCTTCTTGTAATATGAAATTACCTCATCAGAACTTTTAACTGTTATTTGAACAGATACACTAATATACTTTCCTGTTCTTGATTTTTTAGTATTTATAACAGCTCCTCCATTATCGAACAAGCCCTGAACCTCCAAAACTTGATCTCCTCCAGTAGGAACTATAAATTTATATAAATATTTTGATGGAAAACTAGTTGTATCCTCTAACTGTAATTTTAATTTATTATAAAATGCTTCTCTATCTGACATAATTATTTCATTTACCCTATTTTTCGAACAGAATATATTTAATCTGACGAAGCACAAAATTACACTATTTATTAAATTTATAAATTGAAACTTCTATTTTTGCACAATGCAACAAAAAATAGTTCTAATTGGTGGGCCCGGAACGGGTAAATCTTCAGTGTTAAGAGAATTTATAAAAAGAGGATATGAGTGCATGCCTGAAATCTCAAGAGAAGTAACATTAAAGGCTCAAAGAGAAGGAATTGACCAACTTTTTTTAGAAAAACCTTTACTGTTTAGTCAAATGTTACTAGAAGAAAGGGAGCAACAATATTTAAATGCAGCTTTATCAAATACGGAGATCATTTTTTTTGATAGAGGAATCCCTGATATTCATGCCTACATGAATTATGTAGGGACAGATTATCCACAAACCTTTATTGAAAAAAGCAATACATTTCTTTACGATAAAGTATTTATGCTCGCGCCTTGGGAAAAAATATATAAAACTGACAATGAACGTTATGAAAGTTTTGATCAAGCAGTGCAAATAGACCGTTATTTAAGAGAAGCTTACCAAGATATTGGCTATAACATACTCGACGTTCCTTTTGGTTCGGTAAAGGAGCGTTGTAACTTTATTTTAGAATCGTTACAAAACGATGTTTAATGAGAAATTACATACGTTAAAAGAATACTGGGGCCACACATCTTTTAGAGAACCACAGGAAGAGATTATCACATCAATTATAAACGGAAAAGATACTATAGCTCTTTTGCCTACTGGTGGAGGAAAATCTATTTGTTTTCAAATTCCTGCATTAATCAACAATGGAGTTTGCATTGTTATTTCTCCATTAATTGCTTTGATACAAGATCAAGTTGAAAGTTTAGTAAAAAAAGGCATCAAAGCAACAACTATTGTTTCAGGTAGTTCTCAAGACGAAATTATCACCTTATTTGACAATATTCGTTTTGGAAATTATAAATTCCTATACATATCACCAGAGCGTCTTCAATCAAAGTTCATACAGGACAAAATCAAACAATTACGAGTTTCCCTTATTGCTATTGATGAAGCCCATTGTATTTCTGAATGGGGGCATGATTTCCGACCTTCATACCTGCATATTAATATTCTAAGGCAACTACATCCGAGTGTTGCTATAATCGCTCTAACCGCTTCGGCTACTGATACCGTAATTACTGATATTGCTAAGTACTTAACGATGGAATCTCCTGCCGTTTTTAAAAAATCTTTTTTTAGAGAAAATTTAGCCTATCAAATATTCCGAACTGAAGATAAACTTTATAAAATAACTCAAATATTTCATAAAATAAAAGCCCCTTGTATCGTTTATGTTTCTTCACGAAACAAAACTAAAGAGATTAGTGCCTATCTAAATGCAAGTGGATTTAATAGCAGTTTTTATCACGGAGGTTTAACTGCTCTTGAAAAGAAAATTGCTTTCGATCATTGGCTTACTGAGAAAACACCTATAATGGTTGCCACCAATGCCTTTGGAATGGGTATTGACAAATCAAATGTACGAGTAGTTGTTCACCTAAACCTCCCCTCTTCTATAGAAAACTATATTCAGGAAGCAGGTAGAGCTGGTAGGGATGGTAAAAAGGCTTTTTCGGTTGTACTTACCAACCAAAACGATATTGACTTTTTTAAAGAGTTTCAGGAAAATCAATTTCCATCCGTAGATGAAGTAAAGCTTACTCATCAAAAATTATATCAACATTTTCAAATTGCCAAAGGAGAATTTATTGAAACTCCTTTTGAGTTCGATTTTTTAGCTTTTTGTAATAAGTATAAGCTCACCCCCAATAAAACATTAAATGCTCTCCAAATATTAAATTCTAATGGTATTATTGAACTTACTTCCAATTTCAATCAAAAATCAACGATTCAATTTTCAGTAACAAGCCATCAATTGATTTCATCTTCACAACATTCTTATCTAACTAAAAAATTTATTCAAACCTTACTACGAATGTACGGGGGTATTTTTGAGCAAGCAGTAAAAATCGATGAGTTTTATATTGCTAAAAAATTAGAAACAACTTCTTGGAATGTTATAAAACAATTAGATGATTTAGCTGAAAAAGACTATATAGAATACCAAAAAGCATCAAAAAACAGTAGTATTTGTTTTTTACACCCAAGAGAAGATGACCTCACAATTAATCGTATTTCAAAAAGCGTAAAGGCCTTTTTTAAACAAAAAAAACAAAAAGCTAACGATGTAATTAGCTATGTACAAAATGATTTTATTTGTAGAAATGTGCAATTATTGTATTATTTTGATGAAAAAACAAGCACAGAATGCGGTATCTGCGATGTTTGCTTGAAAACAAAAAAAACACCACAAAACACCTCAGAAGCTATAGTAAAAACGCTAAAACAGCATAAAGAACTATCCTCAAAAGAAATCTGCCTCTTAATTAACGAAAAAGAAAAAGACATTTTAATACATTTGCGGAAATTACTAGCCAATGAAATTATTGGTGTTACAAATTATAATAAATACTTTATAAAATAATGAGAGATTTACGTATTGTTTTTATGGGAACCCCTGATTTCGCTGTAACCATCTTAAAACATCTTGTAGAAAATAATTATACCATTGCTGGAGTAATTACTGCCGCGGATAAACCTTCAGGACGAGGAAGAAAGTTAAACCAATCAGCCGTAAAAAAATATGCACTATCTCAAAATCTACCTATTCTACAGCCCACCAATTTAAAGAGTGAGGAATTTCAGGCTGAATTAAAAAAATGGAATGCGAATTTACAGATTGTTGTTGCATTTAGGATGCTACCAAAATCGGTTTGGGAGATGCCTCAATACGGTACCTTTAACTTACATGCATCCTTATTACCCGAATACAGAGGAGCCGCGCCTATTAACTGGGCTATCATCAATGGTGAAACCAAAACAGGTGTCACCACCTTTTTTATAGATGATAAAATTGATACTGGAGAAATTATTTTACAGAAAGAAACAACGATCAAAAAAGAGGAAACGGTTGGCGAACTACACGATAAATTAATGTATTTAGGTGCTGACCTCGTTAAAGAAACGGTAGATTTAATAGCTATAGGAAACATCCATACAAGAAAACAGCCAGAACTAGAAGAAAAATCAGCGTATAAACTCTTTCCTCACAATTGCAAAATAGATTGGTCTAAACCATTACATAGCGTTTATAATCATATTAGAGGGTTAAACCCATACCCTGCTGCTTGGACTACGATCCATACAAACAAACAAGAAATTACTGCTAAACTGTATAATGTGGCAATGGAATTTGTAGATCACGATTATAAGAACGGAGAAATCATTGTTTCGAAAACATCAATGAAAATTGCGGTTAAAGATGGATTTCTTATTGTTAACGAAATCAAACTTTCTGGTAAAAAAATGATGGATACTAAAAGTTTATTAAACGGATTTGAGTTTTCAGATGGAGCAATCGCTCTCTAGCCCTTTGTTTATAGGGAATTGGAGTTTTCAACAACTAAATATTCTAGGTTATTAACAATTAAGGCTTTTTTATTAACAAATATTCACTTTTTTAGCCTCAAATGTTGCACAATACCGCATTCCGTCTATTTTTGTTGAGCTATTTAGCAAAAAACATTAATTAATTTTTAAAATCCATTAAAATTATGAACAAATCAGATTTAATCGATGCTATGGCTGCGGACGCAGGAATTTCAAAAGCTGCTGCAAAAGCTGCATTAGAGTCATTAACTAACAACGTTACAAATACTTTAAAAGATGGAGGTAAGGTTGCTTTAGTTGGATGGGGAACTTGGTCTGTATCAGAAAGAGCTGCTAGAACAGGAAGAAACCCACAAACTGGTAAAGAAATTCAAATTGCTGCTAAAAACGTTGTTAAGTTCAAAGCAGGTGCTGGTTTAAGCGATTCTGTGAACTAAGATTTTATATCATATTAATATAACAGCATTTAGTCAACTAAATGCTGTTTTTTTTTTGCTAGTGTCACATATTAAAAATTAGACTGTCTATAAGGTATAACACAAAAAAACCTTTCATGAAAAATTCAATTACCTTCTTCATTCTTTTCTTATTTACAACATTTGGTTTTGCTCAAAAGTCAGTAAGGGCTTCTGACATTATGAGAAACATCAAAGCTGGAAATACTATTGAATTTTCAAACGTTACTATTGAAGGTGTTTTAGACTTTACTTTTATGGACGAAGCAATCGGAAAGCTTCCTAAAAGAAATCGTTGGTGGAAAGATAATAATTCGAATGCAGTCGAAAAGCAAATAACGCAATCAATACTCTTTAATAATTGTGTTTTTAAAGATGATGTACTCGCCTACATACCACATGAAAAAAGTGGCTATACCTTCGTTGCCAATTTTGAAAACGACGTGATTTTCAAAAATTGTACTTTTGAACAAAAAGCCATGTTTAAATATTCTAACTTCCTAAGAAACACTGATTTTTCTGACGCGAAGTTTAATAATGATACTACGTTTAAATACGCAAATTTTGAAAGGAACATTACTTTTAAAAACACCATTTTTACAGAGCTGGCTACCTTCAAATACACCGACTTTAAAAAATTTGCCAACTTTGAAAACGCACTATTTAAAGAGTCCACTACTTTTAAGTATGCAAAATTCAATGGAGGTGTCACTTTTAACAATACTAAATTTAAAGGAGACTTAAATATAAAATACACAACGGTTACTGGAGAGTTTAACATACAAAATATGGAAGTTATCTTTGATATCGATGCAAAATACACTAGTATCAATGGAAATAGCCTCAGTAAGTACCTTCTTAAGAACAGGTAGTTTAATCTTCTCAATTAAGCACAAACATTTTAAAAAGTCTTTAAATGAAAACATCATCGGTTGTATTTTTAACCTTTGCTCTAACTTTTTGTTCAACAACTTTTGCACAAATATCGTCAGATAGCGTATTCAACAGAACAGACTCTTATGTCGCTGACATAATGAAATCTAACGGCATAATAGGACTCAATTACGCCATCTTAAAAGAAGGTGAAATTGTACATAAAAAAACCATGGGAATTGCAAATATCGAGTATCAAACTCCTATGAAAATAGACAACCTATTTGCTATAGCTTCCATTTCGAAATTGTTTAGTGCTATGGCGCTTCATAAATTACTATATAAGCATCAAAGAACTGTAGATGAAACGGTGAACGATTTTTTACCTAATAGATTGGATTTACCTATTACATGGCAAAATTTAACCGTAAAACAACTATTATCACATACTTCTGGAATACCTGATCAGATAGATTATAAGATATACTTAGCTCCTGAGAGTGATGAATTCATTATCAATTCAATGAAAGACAAATCTTTTAGCTCTGAACCTGGTAAAGAGTCGAAATATAATGCAACAGGGTACTTCCTTATTAGATTGATTATTGAAGAATTATCGGGAGAAAAATTTGAAAACCATATGAAAAATAAATATTTTGAAAAACTCAAATTGAAATCTGCAAATTATGGTGGTTTTAAAAAAATAGTTCCGAATAGAGTAACCAATTACACAAATGTTGATGGAAATTTAGAACTACTTCCTTTGAACTATTCTTCATCAATGTATGCTGCCGCTGGGGTGAATATAACAATTGATGACTTAATCCTTTGGTTTCAGCACGTATTAAAAGGAACTATAGTTCCTTTAAAAAAACTACAAAAAATTTGGACTCCGGTGAAATTATCTAATGGAAAATCGGGTTATTTTGGATTAGGATGGGAAGTTTTTTCCGTTGGAAATTCTATCAATGCTGTAGGACATGGCGGTGCTGGGATATCTTCACTTAGACACTTTTATGGCAAGGGTTTAAAAGAAAGTATCACGGTAATTTTACTAACCAACGGCGCAAAAGAATGGAAACAAAGACCTAATACAATCAGCGCCAATATAGCAAACATTATTCTTTCCGATACCAAATAAAAAAAGTTCGTTTAAAACGAACTTTTTTACTCTATTGGTTCCTCTTTTTTTATTTTTTTACTTCCTTCATATAGTTCATACTTCACAAAACGGCAATCTAAATCACCATTTTTAAGAGGTATTCGCTTTGACGTTCTCAGTCCAACATGCTTTAGCGCCTGAACATCTGAGGTAATTAACCAAGCTGTAGAGTTAGGATAGTTATGCTTTAAAGTATCTCCAATTTTTTTATAGAATTCGGCAACATCGATATTTAAACGTTCTCCATAAGGCGGGTTAAATAAAATGGTCGTTTTCCCGAATACCTCCTTTTTAGAATTGAAAAAGTTAACATGATGTACACCGATAAACTCCTCTAAATTGGCATTAATAACATTCTGCTGCGCTTTTGTTACCGCAGAAGGTGCTTTATCAAATCCCATAATTTTAAAATGAGAACTACGTATTTTCTTAAGTAATGAATCCTGAATTATAAAATACAAATCTTCATTATAATCTTTCCAATTCTCAAAACCAAAATGCTTACGATTGATATTTGCAGGTATCTCATTAGCTATCATTGCAGCCTCAATAAGTATAGTTCCTGAGCCACACATAGGATCAATAAAGTTCTCTTCTCCTCTATACCCAGAAAGTAATAATAGCCCTGCTGCCAGCACTTCATTTATAGGTGCTATATTCGTAGCACTTCTATAGCCTCTTTTGTGCAACGATTCTCCAGATGAATCAAGAGAAATAGTTAACCACTCTTTGTGAATATGAATATGTATCTTCACATCTGGGTATTTCAAATCTACATCAGGGCGTTTCTTATATTTATGAACAAAATAATCTGCTATCGCATCTTTAGATTTTAAGCTTATATAATGTGAATTTGACGTAAAATTCTTAGAATTCACAACCGAACCTATGGCAAAAGTTCCATCAACATCTAAATAACGTTCCCATTTTATTCTTTGAATTGCTTCATATAAATCTTCCTCATCAAAAATTTTACTTCTTTTTATAGGTTTTAATATCCTAATAGCAGTACGTAAAGCAATATTTGCCTTATACATGAACCCTGTATCACCTCTAAAAGCAACGTTTCGTATTCCTTCTTTTACTTCTTTTGCTCCAAGTTTTCTTAATTCATCTGCTAAAACCTCTTCTAAACCAGCCATTGTAATGGCTGTCATTTTAAAATCTTTCTCCATATCTACCTATAAAATTTCACTGCAAAAGTACTGTTAATTTATGTAGTTATGAATTTTTATTGTTTCATCTTAATAAACGTAAGATTTCACTATTTTTGCACACTCAAATATTATGGAAACAAAACAGGATTGGTTTACATCATGGTTTAACACCCCTTATTATCATATTCTATACAAACATAGAAATGAGAATGACGCAAAGGTATTTATGCGCAATATCACCTCTTTTTTAAAGCTCAAAAAAAACAGTTTTATTGCTGATGTACCATGCGGTAAAGGCAGGCATTCTGTTTACTTGAATTCTCTAGGTTTTAATGTTAAAGGTGGTGATTTAAGTCCTAACAGTATTGCACATGCTAAACAATTTGAAAATAATTCCTTAACATTTGAAATATGGGATATGCGTGACCAAATCATGAATAAATACGATGCTATTTTTAACTTATTCACTAGCTTTGGTTATTTTAATGATGACAATGATGATATTTTAGTCTTAAAAAATTTCAAAAACGGACTATCATCAGAAGGAATATTTGTTCTTGATTTTTTAAATGTAGCGAAGGTCGAAAAGAATTTAATTCCTAAAGAAACCAAGATAATTGATGATATCGAGTTTCACATTAGCAGAGAGATCAGAGATGGTTTTATTTTGAAACATATTTCATTCGTTGATCAAAATATAGAACATTCCTATACTGAACAGGTAAAGTTTTTAACTTTAGATAAGATGAATTACTATTTTGAAAAGGCAGGTTTACAAATTCAACATGTTTTTGGCAATTACGACCTCCAAAACTTTAACAACGAAACTTCTGATCGATTAATTCTGGTTGCTAAATGAGTTCAATACTATTAATACTATCTGTTTTATTAGGTTCATTAATCGTTTTGTTTCTTAAGCCCAACGATAAGTTTGTGCGCTTGTCACTGGCTTTCAGCGGTGCTTATTTATTATCAGTAACAGTACTCCATTTATTACCTGAAGTTTATTCACATTCTACAAATGTTAAAGTAGCCGGAATGCTTATTCTTGTTGGAATTCTTATACAATCTGTTTTAGAATCATTTTCTAAAGGTGCTGAACATGGACATGTACATATCCATTCGGATAAAAATCAGTTTCCATGGTTACTTTTTGTTAGTTTAAGTATTCATGCTTTTTCTGAAGGACTGCCGATTCATGAACATAACGGGCATCACCATAACTTGTTATGGGCTATTTTTATACATAAAATACCTATAGCCATTATTTTAACTACTTTTCTAGTAAAAACAGCTTACACGAAAAAAACTATTTTTCTTTTTTTAAGTGTCTTCGCGCTAATGAGTCCTTTAGGTATTTTAATTTCTGAGAAAGTTACTTTCTTCACTGAATATCATGTAGAAATCACCGCGTTTACCATTGGTATCTTCTTACATATTTCCACCATCATTCTTTTTGAAAGTTCTGAAAATCATAAATTTAACTTTCAAAAGTTTGCTGCAATTTTATTAGGTATTATTCTTACGATTCTTCCTTTATAATAATTTCATCTTGTACTTCGTGAGAGGTTTCTAATTATAATCCTATCATCTATTAGCATCGATATAGTATTATTAATGTATACAAAAACATAAACCACAGAAAAGCATATCAAAAATAATCATAAAAGCAACAAAGCTAAAATCACAGATTTCAGCTTTGTTTAAATAGGTGCTTCATGGTACTAATACCATTTAATTCTTACTCTCTATTTACCAAATTTAAAGAAAACGCTGGTAAGCATATAGCCAAATATTCGCAATCTTCTTCAAAAGGGTTTGAATATTGAACTCTAATATTCTTATTAATTTTAATTGATTGCCCTGCTTCTAACACGACAATTTCGCCATCTATATTGAATTGTTTTCTGCCTTTAATAATATAAGTATACTCCTCAAATTTAGGAGTTTGAAAAGGCTCACTCCAACCCGATGGAGCTCTCATATAAGCAATACTTATATCCGATTTTTGGTTTGTAGCATTTCCAAAATGTTCTTGAATTAACTTACCATCATCCGTTGGCACTGTAAAAGGGCTCTTTTGAATAGTATATTTTTTACTCATCATAAAAGTTAGTTCGAAACAACGTTCGGTTTTTTATATTTTTAGTTAAACCAAATAGTAAATGACTTAATTTTTGCTAGATCTGGAATTTGTTCAAGACTCACTTTTTGAGTACTAAAATCTTTTAATCCTAAATCTTCTTTATCAATGGTAATTGTAGCATTTAATTCATCAATAAACAATGTTGCGGATGAAAAGGTCGATTCCACTTTATTAATTTTATTACTGGCGTTAACTTGTTGAAAAGTTGAATTAATACTTACTCCTGACTTCGTCTGAAATCTATCATCAAAAATTTCAATACTTTTTATGGTAGAAGTAGAGTCTAGTTGTTCTTTCGGTATTATAGTTAACAAATGCTTTCCTCCTTTTTCGTATACATAGTACTTATCATCTTCTTGAAAGAAATTAGTTCCCTTTGATCCTTCACTTAATACTTTAACCACCGAATCATTGGTGAAGATTTTATCAATTTCTTGAATTTTGGTTGTTGTAGTCAACTCCCCTACTTTTCCTTTTGCTAAGTCAAACTTATTGTTGCTACATTGCACAAATACCATTGAAATCAATGCTATTACTCCTACTCTATATTGTTTTATCATTTGTTTTATTTTTGTTATAACGGTTTTCTGTTTTAAAAAATTATACCCTACATCACTTTTTTTAATATTCCGAATACACTTCTAATAAATGTTGCACTGGTTAATACTTTTACGATGGGGTTCATTCGTGTGCTTCTGGCTCTTGTTGAGGAAGATCTTCTTCTTGTTCTCTCTCGTTCTTCTTTTGCATCCTCTTCTGTTTTTTTCCTATTGATGCTTTCAATTTTTTTATGTAACAACTCATAAGCACTTTCTCTATCAATTGATTTATTATATTTTGAAATTAAGCTAGACGTACCTAATACTTCTCCTATTTCTTTTTCTGTGAGTACATCCATTCTGCTCATCGGAGCTCTAAGCATTGTTCTAGCTAAGGGGGTAGGAATACCTTTCTCATTTAATACAGATACTAATGCTTCTCCGATTCCTAATTGTGTTAGCACTTCTTTTGTATCATAGTATTCAGAATCAGGATAATTTTCGGCTGCTAATTTTAAGGCCTTCCGATCTTTCGCGGTAAAGGCTCGTAAAGCATGTTGTATTTTCATTCCTAATTGGGCTAACACATCTTCTGGAACATCTTTTGGGTTTTGCGTCACAAAATACAAACCAATACCTTTTGATCGTATTAACTTAACAATGCTTTCAATTTGATTTAAAAGCGCTTTAGAAGCTTCATCAAATACTAAATGAGCTTCATCAATAAAAATAATTAACTCCGGTCTTCCACTATCTCCTTGCTCTGGAAAAGTTTCATAAACTTCTGCCAACAATTGCAACATAAACGTTGAAAACAACTTCGGTTTATCTTGAATATCTGTTAAACGTAGTACAGAAATCATTCCTCTTCCATTCTCATCAATACGAGTTAAATCATCTACATCAAAAGATTTTTCTCCAAAAAACAAATCTCCTCCTTGTTGTTCTATCTCCACTACTTTACGTAAAATAGCTCCTGTACTTGCTGTTGAGACTCTTCCATATTCTTCTTGAATAGCTTCCTTACCTTCATTCGTTATAAATTGAAGTATTTTCTTGAAATCTTTTAAATCTAATAGCGGTAATTGATTATCGTCACAATATTTAAAAATAACTGAAACAATTCCTGATTGAGTTTCTGTTAATTCAAGAATCCGAGAAAGTAAAACTGGTCCAAATTCTGAAACTGTTGCTCTTAAACGAACCCCATTTTGCTCTGAAATAGTTAAAATTTCAACAGGAAACTTTTTAGCATCAAAAGGAATCCCAATCTTTTCATGACGTTCATCAATTTTCGGATGTCCTGAACTTGCCTGGGCTAACCCACTCAAATCACCTTTTACATCCATTAACAATACCGGAATACCTTTTTCTGACATGTTTTCAGCCAAAACTTGTAATGTCTTGGTCTTACCTGTACCTGTTGCACCAGCAATAAGACCATGCCTGTTTAACATTTTTAACGGTATATTCACCAAGGCGTTGGTTACAGTCTCTTCTCCTAACATTCCTGCTCCCAAAGTAATAAATTCACCCTTACATTTATATCCTTCCGTAATATGATTTAAAAAAGCTTCTTTGTTACTCATTTTCGTGTATAATTTGGCTAAAAATACTACTAATATTACCATTTCAAAAATCACATATGATTTTATTTACGAATTCTTCATCTAATTCATGTAGAATACTTATTTTAGGTCATTTCCCTTTAACTTTCACTCAATATAGCTTATCCTTTGTACGCCATAAATACAAATTTATCTCATAAATACTTGTAAGATTGACTCCACAAAATACATCCCATACGGACAGGCCTATGTATCGAAAAATGTTTGCCAAGAACCTAAATGAAGTATCGAATTGGTCAAAAAACTGCATATTTATATTCCCTAGTGACTATTTTCAAGCTTTTACTGCAATTTTTTCTAATTATTTTCCTAAAATAAATCAGCAAGAGCTACCTTTACAGCCAATTTATATAATTGACATAATAGTAGTAAAAGCAGATGGATTTAAAGACGCAAGAGTTAATTAATAAAGGTGAAATGCTTCCCTTAATGGAAGAGTTTTATACAATTCAAGGTGAAGGAGCACATACGGGTACGGCTGCCTATTTTATTCGTATCGGAGGCTGTGATGTTGGATGCCATTGGTGTGATGTTAAAGAAAGCTGGAATGCTGATTTGCACCCACCTACCCATGCAGATATCATTATTACAAACACTAAAAAACATGCAGAAACTGTTGTTATTACAGGAGGAGAGCCTCTAATGTGGAGCTTAGATTATATCACTGAAAAACTACAACAAAACGGCATAAGAACCCATATTGAAACTTCAGGTGCCTATTCATTTTCAGGGATTTGGGACTGGTTTTGTTTATCTCCTAAGAAAACCAAATTACCTTTATCACGAGCTTACGAAGAAGCTGATGAGTTAAAAATGATTATTCATAATAAAAGTGATTTTCTATTTGCAGAAGAGCAAGCTAGTAAAGTATCTGAGAAATGTAACTTGTTTTTACAACCGGAATGGAGTAAAAAAGAGAAAATGACACCTTTAATTATTGATTATGTCATGAAAAACCCTAAATGGAGAATCTCGTTACAAACGCATAAATACCTAAATATACCGTAACTTTAAAAAAAATCAACAATACTTTAAGAAAAAGAATTGTAACGTTCATTTAAAATTTGATAATGACCTACTCTTCTCCTATGTAATTAGCGTACGTAATTAAAAAATTACTTTTGGTATATTTGCTCACAATCAAAGAGCAACATCATGAAAAAAATATTTGTATCAGTAATCACTGCTACGCTACTTTTTATCTCTTGTAAACAAGAAAAAAAAGAAACTACCACAGAACCAGTTAAAAATACCACTTTTAATAAATTACTAGATAATTACAATGAAGGGAAACTTCAACTAAACCCATTAAATGCAACTTTTGCTGGAGACAATCGTTTTAATGATCAATTCCCTAACTTCTTATCTGCTGCATACCAACAAAAATTAACTGCTTTTTATGCCACTTTTAAGGATAGCGTAACCCAATTTAAGAACAGCGACTTAAATGAAAGTGAACAAATGAGTAAGGCTGTGTTGATTTGGGATTGTGATATGGCATTAGCGCAAGCTACTTTTAAAAATGATGTGTTACTTCCTATAAATCAAATGTGGACAGTTAACCTAACCATGGGGCAATTAGCCAGTGGTAGTAGTGCACAACCTTTCAATACTGTTGAAGATTACACGAATTGGCTGAACAGGTTGGAACACTATAATCTTTGGCTACAAACAGCTAAAGAAAGAATGGAAGAAGGAATTAAAGAGGGGTATGTTTTACCGATATCATTGATTAACAAAGTAATTCCTCAGTTTAAAGTTTTAGCAACTACTGAAATACAAGATCATTTATTTTATACTCCGTTTAAAAATATTCCCGAAGAATTTGCGGAAGCAGATCGTAAAGCTATCGTTGAAGGCGCTCATAACATCTTGAGTAAAAAGCTAATCTCTTCATTCAAATTAATTTACAGTTTCCTTAGAACAGACTATCTAAATTCTGGTCGACAAAGTAGTGGAATTGACGGTATACCTCAAGGTACAGAATATTACAACCATTCTATTAAAAGCTATACCACAACCAATATGACGGCTGATGACATTCATGAATTGGGTTTAAAAGAAGTTGCAAGAATTTTATCAGAGATGGAAAAGGTAAAAACACAAGTTGGTTTTAAAGGTTCTATCAAAGAATTTTTCGATTTTGTAAGAACTAATAAAGAGTTAATGCCCTATACAGAACCTCAACAAATCATTGCCAATTTTAATACGATTCATGAAAAAATGAAACCACAATTAGAAAAGTTGTTTGGCAAAAAACCTAAAACTCCATTTATCGTAAAACAAACTGAAAAATTTAGAGAAGCTTCAGCAAGCGCTGAATACAATCCTGGCTCTATAGATGGAACCCGTCCTGGCGTTTTTTACACCCCTATTCCAGATGCTTCCAAATACAATGTTTTTTCTGACGAAGCTTTATTTTTACACGAAGCGATTCCTGGGCATCATTATCAAATTTCATTGACTCAAGAGAACCAAGATTTACCAGGTTTTAGAAAAACACTTTGGTATAGTGCTTATGGAGAAGGTTGGGCTTTATATACTGAAAATTTAGGTAAAGAACTAGGCCTCTACACTGATCCTTATCAGTATTTCGGAATGTTAGGTATGGAAATGCATCGTGCAATCCGTTTGGTAGTTGATACCGGAATGCACGCCAAAGGATGGAGTCGTGAAAAGGCAATTCAATATTCTTTAGAAAATGAAGCTGAACCAAAAGCTAGTATTATTTCTGAAATTGAACGTTATATGGCGAACCCTGGACAAGCTTTATCTTATAAAATAGGACAATTGAAGATACGAGAGTTACGTGCTAAAGCGAAAGAAGAACTAGGGAATAAGTTTGATATTCGCGAATTCCATAATCAAGTGCTCGAAACTGGCTGTATTCCTTTAGCTTTATTAGAAGATAAAATTAACGACTGGATTTCTTCTAAAAAATAAAATCCATTTTAAAGAACATTTAAAATCCGCTTTTAGTTTTCAAAGTGGATTTTAAGTATTTTATACCATTTAACATTTGAATTTACCACAATAAAACGTTCTTTTTACCTTTCTATTTCAATATAAAGAAAAAAACACTCATTTTTTTTACAGTAAATTCAAACAATAACTGTATTAGAACCCCAATTTAGCAGATCATGAAAAAACATATATTCTTTATTTTTAGCGCAATAACTACGGTATTTTCTCAAGTCGATACAGAAGTTCATTTGTTTGATATATCTAATCAAAATGATAAATGGGTTGTTGAAAAAGGTGAAAATATTTCAAATAACGTGGGATATGATAGTCAGCCTCATTTTTATGACGCTAATACTATTTTATTCTCTTCGAATAGAAATGGTCAAACCGATATCATCAAATACGACCTCATCTCTAGAAACAAATTTTTTATCAGTAATACACCTCATGGAGGCGAATATTCACCACAAAGAATTCCAAAGTCAACACAAATTTCTGCAGTACGGTTAGATAAAAATGGCAAACAACGCCTCTACGAATATGATTTTATTTCAGGTAAAGATCATGAACTCATTAAGAATTTAGTAGTAGCTTATCCTACTTGGCACGATAAAAACACGCTTATCTCATCTGTAATTGTAAACGATACACTTGCTTTATACCTTAGTAATATCCGTGAAAAAACAAATCTTTTAATCACTAAACAAACAGGTCGTTCACTTCATAAAATCCCAGAAACAAATTTGGTAAGCTTTATGAAAAAAAATGGAGACTCATGGGAGGTTTGGTCATTAAACCCTGTAAATCGAGAAACCAAAAAAATCACAGCTACAGGAAAAAGTGAAGATATTTGTTGGCTCCCTGATGGAACAATGCTTATAGCATCTAAGCAAACGATTCTAAAATATCACCCGAAAAAAGACAAACAAAAAACAATATTTCATCGGTTCAATGACGAAAATATACATGATATTTCAAGGATAACAGTAAACGAACATGGAACAAAATTAGCACTCGTCGCCGAGACCTCATCAAAAAAATAAATACAAAAAATAGTGAGTAGCCTTTAATACCTGTTCTTAAGTAAAATTACTCAACCCTACCCTATCTTGGGCAAGGTTATCGTTTCCTTGCAGTGACACTTGTATTTTATACAAATTGGAATTTTAAGTTACCTCTTATTTTCGCTTCACTCATTAAAAGGTTTCAGATAACCATGGACATAATACCTTGAAACTAATAGAAAAAGACAATATTATACGATTTACAAATAAATATTTCGCATATCTATTATTTCTTTTGTAGCTATTTTTGCGTTATAAAACTTAACCATAGCTTGGCTATGCTAAAGTTTTATGCCTTAAACTAACTTAAAATAATTCAATACCTATATACGAAATATGTATCTGTAAATCGTATTATACCATTTACCATAAACAATTACAAATCGAACTTTCGAGTAAAATACTCTTTTAGAAAATAAATTTGTACCAAAATCATTAGAGTAAAAAACAAACAAACATATATTACTATATTCGATATTGTTATCTCTTGAATGAAGTTGGGTGTTTTAATTTTAGTTACAAATTCAAAATTAATTTTCGGCATTTTCAACCAACCTAAAGAGCTTCCATTAGCAACATAAGCTATTGAAGCTACCAAAACACCAACCAAAACAACCCATGTGTTTTTCGATATTAGCGGTACTGCTTTGTAAACATCGCTCTTTTCAGTTTCTACAATGGTTTGCATTATCTGTTTTGTAAAATCAGCCGAAGGAGATGTTAACTCTATTTCTTTAATATATTTTTGAGCAAATATATCCAGCTCTTCAATATGTTTATTTTCTCCCATAATATTTAATTAATTCTGGTTCTACTTGTTTTTCTACTATTGTCAATAATCTTTTCCGAGCCCTATGTAATTTTACTTTTACATTGGCTTCTGATAAATCAGTTAGGTCAATAATTTCTTTCAAGCTTAATTCTTGAAAGTAAAACATCCAAAGTATTGTACGTTCTCCATGCGGTAATTTCTGCAAACATTCATCCATTATTTTTGCTCTCTCTTTACGCTCTATTCCTTCTAAGACACTTTCCGATGCTCTAATTTTATTTATTGTTATTTCATCAATCGTATCCATCATATATCGTTCTTTGTTTTTCTTTAACCTGTCTAAACAAGCTCTATAAGTAATCTTGTATAACCAAGTAGAGAACTTTGACTCTCCTTTAAATTTCACGAGATTTTTATATGCTTTTATAAAAGCGTCTTGAGAAACCTCCTCAGCTTCTTCTCTACTCTTTAACATTTTAAAGGCTAAGGTAAATACCATGTTTTTGTACTTTTCTACTAAAAAAGCAAAAGCATTGGTATTCCCTTTTAATATTTTTTTTATGTACAGTTCGTCGTCGATAATAGTCATGGTTTCTTTTTGACTGTTGCATCGTCTAAAAGGTTACATTATTTTTATCATTTTATTTTTATTTTTTCTGTAACCTTTTTTAAAACACTACCGTCATACCTGCAACACATTAAAAATAATCATTTAAATTTATATATTATGGAAGTAGCAATTGTATTTATGTTCTTATTCGCAGTAATTTTTGGAATATTTTATCTGTTTTATTCAACTCGAAATAAAGAACGTTTAGCGCTCATAGAAAAAGGTGCTGATGCTAAAATTTTTATGAAAGGAGAACGAAAAAAATCAACACTAACTGGTAGGGTCATTGTATTAAATCTGGCACTCTTGATAATGGGAATTGGTTTTGGCGTGCTATTAGGTGCTTTGTTGAGTTATAACTTTGCCTACAATGGTCCATGGAGTGATCGTCCAGACAACTATATTTCACCAGAAGTATTTTATGTTTCTTCAATTTTCTTATGCGGTGGCGGTGGATTATTGATCGGTTTTAATCTCACTAAAAAACTAGAGGACTAATATCACAAATACGCTTACATATGTTATACCATTTACCATTTGAATTTACGGTAATAAAACGTCCTTTTTTCCTTTACCGTAAATTCAAACGATAAATTGGTATTATAACCGTTTCAAAATATGAAACGGTTTTGTTTTTTTATAAAACTCCGTATATTTAAGGCTGAATTCTAGATTCGAACTATAATTAATCATGTCTTAAAGTGACTTCAAAAGCATACTTCGTTTTTTTTATGATTTCTCCATAACAGTGCTAAAACAAAAAACATTGGCTTTTATTATTATTTCAAACCATAACTTATGAAAACTATTTTATATTTAATTCTTATCAGCTCTTTTTCAGTACATGCTCAAACTGATGTTACAATTTATGATATCGTTGATACCATTTCCTCAGATAGAATTAAATCCGATATTACAACATTAGCAAATTTTGGAACACGTCATACCTTAAGTGATACTATTTCTACTACACGTGGTATTGGAGCTGCAAGAAGGTGGATCAAGTCGACTTTCAATACGATTTCAAAAAATTGCAATGATTGTTTGGATGTATTCTATCAAAAAGATTTGGTAACGAAAGGAACTAACCAAAGAATAACAAAAGATGTTTGGGTTGTAAATGTTATTGCCATACAAAAAGGTGCTAAAAACCCCAACAATTTCATAATTATGAGTGGTGATATTGACTCGAGAATATCAAATCCCAATAATTTTACTGACGATGCTCCTGGAGCTAATGATAATGCTTCAGGCATGGCTGGAACACTGGAAGCTGCTCGTGTTTTAAGCAATTATACATTTGATAACAGTATTATATATGCTGGGCTTTCTGGTGAAGAACAAGGATTATTTGGAGGAAAAAGCTTAGCTTCTTACGCAAAAAAAAAGGGATGGAATATAATTGGGGTGATGAACAATGATATGATTGGAAATATTAAAGGCGTAGATGGCGTAATTGACAATAGAACATTCAGGATATTTTCTGAGCCCACCTCTCCTACTGAAACCGAGAGGCAACGTAAAGCCAGACGATTTTATGGAGGTGAAGTTGATGGTATTTCTCGTCAACTAGCAAGATATGTTTATAATACAACAAAGAAGTACATGCCTGAAATGAATCCAAAAATGATTTACCGTCTTGATCGCTTCGGGCGTGGTGGGCATCACCGTCCTTTTAATGATGAAGGCTTTGCAGGAATTAGAATTATGGAAGCCCATGAAAACTACACACAACAACACCAAGATACCCGAATTGAAAACGGAATTGAATACGGTGATCAACTAAAATTTGTCAATGTTGAATACGCTCAAAAATTAACTGCTGTTAATGCCATCAACTTGGCCTGTTTAGCCTCTGCTCCCACCGCACCAAAAAATGTTGCGATTGGTGGTATTGTGGAACCGTCGGTTAAGCTTAAATGGGATACCGTCAAACATGCCAAAGGTTATAAAATTTACTGGAGAGAAACGACCTCTCCAACATGGGATAACAGCAGGTATGTAGGAAATAAGTCTGAATTTACTTTGAACGGAATCGTTATCGATAACTTCTTTTTTGGTGTTGCTGCTGTTGGTGAAAATGGGTATGAAAGTACTATCGCTTTTCCAACCAAAATAATGAGATAATATTATTTTATTACCTTCATAAGTTCATACAACAAGAGGTACATCCTTTGCGTAATAATCTAGCAAAACTGCAGTGTTTTAATTAATGATTTTTTTATTTTTATACTATGAAAAAAGTTTTAATTACTGGGGGCACAGGTCTGGTAGGGAGTCATCTTCAACAAGCCCTAAAAAACAATGGTTTTGAAGTCGTTATATTAACAAGAAACCCTAAAAAAGAGAATGAATTTCATTGGAATATAAAGGAAGGGTATATTGACAGAAAGGCATTTGAAAACACGACTCATATTATTCATTTAGCGGGGGCTGGAATTGCTGACAAGCGATGGTCAAAAAGAAGAAAACAAGAAATTATTGATAGTAGGGTGACATCGGCTAATTTATTGTTTGATTTTATAAAAAAAACAAATACCCAACTAGAAGGTTTTATTGCTGCTTCGGGTATTGGGTATTATGGCGCGATTACATCGGCAAATATATTTTCGGAAACTGATCCTCCAGAGAATGATTTTATTTCTAAAGTTTGTGTTGAATGGGAAATTGCGAGCAATCAATTTACTGAAATTGGTGTTCCTGTAACTATTTTACGAACCGGAATTGTGCTGAGCGCACATGGTGGGGCACTAGCTAAAATTAATACCCCTTTCTTTTTAAGTGCTTTAGGAAGCGGGAAACAATATATGCCTTGGATTCATATAGATGATCTTTGTAATTTATATATTGAAGCCCTTAATAATGATACGTTTTATGGCGTTTATAATGCTGTTGCTCCTGAGCATCATACTAATTTTTCTTTCACTAAAACGTTAGCTAGAGAAATTCATAAAATATTCCTCCCAATAAAAGTACCTTCATTGATCCTGAAAATAATGTTGGGAGAGCTTTCTGTTATTCTTTTAAATGGTAGTAGAGTAGCTACCAATAAAACAGAAAACTCTTATACCTTTGTATACCCAACATTAAAATTAGCGCTGAAAAATTTGTTTACTTCTACACCGACCTAAACCAATTGTTCATTGCTTCTATAGCTTATGTTCTAGTTGTTAGCGCTACTTTTCTGCATATCTAACAGCTCTACAACTTTTTGTGATACTGATGCAGAAGACAAGTAGTTCTGACCAGTAATAAGTCTCCCATCAACCTCTATGTGGGGTGTGTTTCTTTTAGAGAATTTGAATATCCCTCCTCGCTGTTCTATGGTTTTTTTTATTAAAAATGGAAAGGTTTTAAAATATGGTTTCGCTGGGTTTTCATACGCATCAGGATACCCGCTAATTCTTTTATTGTGGACGAGATACTGACCATTTTTTTTCTTTAGATTTACGATTCCAGCGGTTCCATGGCAAACTGATGATATTACTCCATTATTATCTTCATAAATTTCCATCGATATGTTTGCTATTTTTTTGTTCATAGGCACTCCAAACATTGCACTACCACCTCCAATATACTGAACTGCCTTATACTCTGAAGAAATTACTTCATCAGGACTTTTCGTGTTTTTTAACCTGTTCATAAAGGTTGAATTATATAAATACTTTTTTGCTAAACTATAAGAGGTATTAATATAAGCTAACGAAACAGCGCCTCCTAAAGGGCTCACAAAATCGACTTCATAACCATTATTGATAAAAACATCATAGGCATTGACTATTTCATAAAAGCTATTTCCTGTTGGCAAACTAGTATCTCCATAAAAATGGGCATTAGATACTATAAATAGTACTTTGTGTTTAGGGCTATCATACTGGGTGGCTGTTTTACTAATAATCTTCCATCCCAAAGACGTCTTCTTCAACAAAAATAAATCTAAAAAGCGCTTTTTTATTTTAGGTATTGTAATCTCTACCTTAGCATTGGCAATATCGTTCTTAATATCAATTGACACTATTTTTCCATATCGTCCATTAAATTCGTTTTGAGGACTATTCTTAAAAAACCCAATATATTGGTCTATGGAAAATTTTTTAAATCCACTTTTTGATGTTAAATAAAGTGCTGCATCTTCTATAAATGCATTTTTTAAAAGATTGGGTTTGTTATACGAACTTCCTTCTATATAGTTCGTAAGTGTTTTTTTTATCAAATCGCTATCATTTTCATAATAACCAACATTTTCTTCTAAGCCTTTATAATAAAGTTTATCGTCGGTCACAAAACTCTTATCATAATTAATAATGTTCTTTTTCATTTTATTTCCATAAATATTGGAAAGAAGACCCTGCTCTATAGCCACTGAGTTCTGAGAAAATGTAGCGAGACAGAACACCCCTAGTACACCCATAATTACTTTTTTCATTTTAACTGTTTTTTAATTTAAAACAAAACTGATAAAACTATCTATCAAATGAATTTTGGATTATAATCTAGGTGTCCTGAATTATAATTTAGGACTTGTATCCCAATTATTATAAACAATTAGGATCGTTATATTATAACATCTAAATTGTGTTATTTCTCTGGTAAAGAGCTTTGATATTGAGATGGTGTTTTTCCTGCTATTTTTTTAAAAGTAGCATAAAAGCTAGATTTAGAAGAAAAACCTGCTTCATAACCAATAGATTCGAGTGTAAAATGGGGTTGATTCTTGAGTAGTTTCTTTGCTTCTTCTACCCTATATTCATTTATAAACTGAGAAAAACTCTTTCCTATATTGTCATTTAGAAGTTGCGACAACTTATGAGGCATAATGTGAAGCTTATCGGCCACATCTTTTAATTTTATTGTTGGATTCTTAAAAACTACCTCTTCATTCATCAACCATTTTAATTTAATTAATAAGCCCTCAGCTTCTGTAGTATTTATTCGTTTCGCATTGTATTTTAGAGGTATCTCACGAAAAATAGTTTCTCTGTTTTTTTTAAATAATAAGAAAAAAAGCAAACCGTAAAACACAAACGAAAATGTCAATGTACCTATTAGATATAAACGAAAATATCCAATTATGTATGCTATGTAAATTAAAATGTTTCCTACCAATACGGCCAAAAGCCATAGCTCTGAGGTGCTCAACTCCTTTCTTTTAAGAATTTTTGTATAGGATGGTTTTAACAAAAAAGCAGAAGCCAATATATAAGCTCCCCAAACAGTATATATAAATTTTATAAAGTATGCTCTCCAAAAATCAATATTCGTCTCATAGGGTCTCAATATTCCAATAGAAATTATAAGTATTACTAAAATAAGGTAATGAATTTTCCATATTCTAGGTAACTTATTTGGGTTCTCTAACGTTGATTTAATATAGAAGAATAAGGAAATCCCTATCAAAAAACAAGCTGATAGGCCTATTTGAAGAATACCTAAACTTCTTTCATTATAGTTCGTGAAAACTACATAAACAGACTTTCCTATTCTTATGCTTAACATAAGTAATAAAAGTCCTAAAAATAAATACTGCGCTTTTTTGTGCCTATAGAAAATTAAAAAATAGACACTAAGTAAAAAACCATTAAAAACGCCAAGGGAGCAAAAGAAAAAAAGTAGTGAGTTATTTAATTCCAAAATCATAAAAAATAAAACACAAAAATATAAAAAGTCCAGAAAATTTTCTGGACTTTAGGTATATAATACTCCTTTTTAGAAGTAATTATTATTTTGACGTAGTTAACAGCTACCTTAATAATTAAGACTTTCCTATACCTCCTTCCATACACTAGATTCTATAAATGCAATCAACTATTGGGTATTAATAGTCATAATATCCTGTAAAGACACTTATCAAAAAAAGAACCTAATTATTACTAATTAGTATCTAAACTAAAGCGTATAATGTTATTTTTAACTAAGTAGCTCACTAAGTTATCTGCATATGATTTTGCTCCGCTACTCATACTTGTAGGGTCATGAACTGTTGACTGACCTTTCCACAATAAAGCATGTTCTTTATCGGTTTTTACAGTTACGTCGTATAAATTAGATTCAACTACATATTCTTTTACATCTTTATAATAGCTTGGAGTATATACCCTACTATAATTTCTATATATATATTTCCCATATCTATAGTATCCACTCGGATAAATATAACTTTCTCCAGGAACATAATCGGTTTTATCACGAACATTAACCAAACTAACACCTATTGCCCCATCAACCCCAAGAGATCTCAGTTTTTCGGCTATATTTTTAGTTTCCCAGTCTTTTTTTGATGAATCAGGTGTTAAAAATGTTATCCCTTTTATTGCCTCGAAACCTTCACGTTGTAAATCTTTAACTATTTTACGCTCAACCATACTCCTTAAAGCATAATCTTTACTGACTACAATCACAGCTAATTTCTCAAATTTTTTACCTTCAAAATCTTTTTTAGACCATACATATTCCATGGTTGGTGCACAGCCGATAAAAAACATTACTACCAGTGACAACATAATTTTTCTCATGTATACTTATTTTTATTGTATTTATATTAATTTTCAATTTTCCTGTTTCAAGAATATCGTTTCCCCTAAACGAAATGTACTTACATCTCCAGTAAAATTGGGTAAATACCCCATTACCTTCAACATATTGGGTTTTACGTTATCTTTAAAATTAAACTCTCCAGAACAGGTATTTGTATTCATTGGTAAAATCAATACTACTCCTATTGAAATATCCGTTGTTTTTTCTAAAAGAATTACTTTGTACTATTTCAAGTTATAATTAGTATAATTTTATAGCTTTCCAAGCTTGGCGTTATTTTTCATCTCATTATTTGCATATATCGCCAGCTCTACCCTCCTATTTTTTGCTCTATTTTCAGTATCATTCGCGTACTTAGGTTGCGTTTCTCCATACCATTTAACAATTAACCTAGAACTACTAATTCCTTGGTTAATAAGAAAACCTGAAACAGACTTTGCTCTTTTCTGTGATAAAGTCATATTATAATCCGCTGCTCCACTATCATCAGTATGCCCTTCTATTAAAACATCTGTATCTGGATAGTTTTTAAAAACAGTTGCTAATTCTTTTAACTCTTGTTGATAATTACTATTCAATTTGGATGAGTTTATACTAAATGCCAAGCTAGAATCAAAGGTAACATTAATCCCCTCTCCTACTCTGTTAACCTCGGCTGTTGGAATCGCTTGTGATATATCTTGTGCCTGCCTATCCATTTTTTTTCCAATAAGATTTCCTGCTGTACCACCTACGGCTGCACCAGCCAAAATACCCCAAATACTACCCTTTGAAACTGCAGCTCCTAAAAGTGCTCCGCCTGCGGCACCTGCAATGGTTCCTTTTTGTTGCTTATTTAAACTACCGCATCCTGTTAGGATACTAAAAGCTAAACTTAATATAATAATTTTTTTCATTTTATACTTATTTTTAATTACACACTATTGCTATGAACAAATCTTTATTTAAATCTTTGTAACCAAGACTTTTTGCTCTCTTTAAATCCGAACACAACTTGCTTTTTTCTGTTGAATTCATTTTATTTTTTAATTCCTGAGTTTTTGTGGTTCCGTACTTCTCTTTCATCTGTTTAAATTGCATATTACTTCTGGTAAGAAACAACTCCAATGAGTTTGGATTCATTAACTCCGCTTTTTTATAAGCACCATATGCAATTTCATATCTTCCTAAATTGCCGTACATACTACCTTCTTGTATAAGATACTTTTCATTGTTAGGATCTAAGTTCTTCGCTCTGTTTAAATATACTTGGGCGGAATCAACTTGTTCAATTTTACGTTCAAAAAAAGCACTCATAAGAGCATAATTAGAAGCTCTTTGAATACTATTTTCATTCATTTCGGTAAGCGTTATTACTTGCTCTAGTTCTTCTTTTGCCTCCATTGTATTTCCTAAACCATAGAGAGCTGTAGCCTTTTGAAAATGGCCACTTAAACTTCTGTTTTTTGATATTTTAATAGCATAATTAGCCTCATTAAGCGCCTCGTTATAACGTTGCAAACCATTCAAGGCTTCAGCCTTACCGTAGGCACCTCTTTCTTTCGCATCTCTCGTTCTACACTTTGAGCGAAAGAAATCAAATAACTCAAGGGCTTTATCATACACTTTGTTTTCAACCGCGTTTTCAGCACTTTCTAAATAGCCTCTACATTTTTTACCCATGGTAAACGTTTGTGCTTTCAAACTCGTTGATACTAAAAATGTAGTCATACAAAAAATCATTACTTTCTTCGTGTTTGCCATATTTTCAATTTTAATTATTCTTTAAATTAGTTATTTTATTCATATAAAAATCACCTCTGTAAATGATTCCTAGAGGCTTTATCTCGTTTATTTTACTAGGGTCTATCGTGAAAGGGTTTTTATCCAAAATAACAAAGTTTGCTATTTTCCCTTCTTTTATGGAGCCTATAGTATTTTCAAGGTTTAAAGTTCTTGCTGCATCAATAGTGATTGCTCGCATAGCTGCATATACTGGTACTCTTTGATCTTGTGAAAACTTACTCCCATCAGAGGTTACTCTATTTATTGCTGTAGCTGCAAGAGTTAATGGCTCCATGGGGGCCATAGAAAAATCGGAATGATAAGACGTAGGAATATCTCTTTTTACTAACGAATTAATCCTAACCAAGTTCTCAGCACGCTCTTTACCTAATCCATTTTCACTATACTTATCTGAAAGTGCCCAAAGATAATATGGGTTTACAGAAGCCTCAATTTCCATCTTTGAAATCTGTTCTGCCATTTGATCTGTAAAATACCCCATATGATGAAGTGTAAATCTATGATCATTCCTTGGATTTCTCTTTTGATCATTTTCTAAAAAATCAAGTACTTGTTGAATTCCTTTATCTCCATTTGAATGCACATGAATTTTATACTCATGATCCCAATATAGACTTATTTGCTTTTTAAATAAGTGTAAAGGTGTCATCCATTCTCCGTGATGACCATCTGTATAACCTTCTTTCATTTGCATCAGTTGAGAGTAAATTGCCCCATCTGAAAAAAGCTTAACTTGCTTCGGTAAAAAATGAATATTATTAGTATCAAAACTATCTTTTAAGGTTTCCATAAAAGTCATTGCCTCTTCATTTCCTCCTTTCATACCATATAACTGAGTTCCATTAGGAATAAGATATACATCATAAGGAGGGTTCTTATCCATTTCTCTCTTAAGTAGAGTATATTCCATGGTAAAATCTGCACTAGGAAAACCTGGCTCTGCTATCGTGGTAATTCCATTTTTCCGTATTAGTTGCGTCATAATACCTAAGCCTTTCATGTATTTTTCAGAATCAAGTAATGTTTTAGCCATTTTTGGAACTAAAGCAAGCCAACCTCCTTCATAAAAATGTCCTTTACTCCATTCAACTTGAGGATTATTTTTAAAATCTTCCTCTTTTATTCCTATCAAATTAATAGCTGCATCATTCAAATATATCTCGTGAAATGAACGATGAATAATTCCAACAGGCTTGTTTTTAGAAATTTGATTTATAATCTCTCTTGATAGCTCTCCATGCCATAACTGGTGATATCCCCAGATAAAATAAATTTCATTTGTTTTTGCATTTTTATCAACCGACTCGGTAACTCTTTTCAAATATTCTTTATTCCCTGAGGCTCCTTTTTTAACACCATGTGGTAACACCCAATCATATGGTGCTATAATTTCATTAGGTAGCATTGTTGCAGAAATAGATGGATGTACGTGAGGTTCAACGAAACCAGGCATTAAGGTTTTTCCTTTCAAATCATGCTTTTTTGCCTTTGTATATTTACGAACAGCATCATTCTTATTACCAACAAAAATAATTTTGCCTTTATGAGTTACAACGGCCTCTTTGGTTTGCAACGAATCTCCATCCATCGTTACAACATCTCCACCAAAGTATAGGGTAATTTCTTTCCCCTTTTTTTTAAGTCTTTCTTTTTGATGTTTAGCTTTATTACATGTAACAAGTAATAACATTAGTGTAATTAGTAATACTAAATTCTTCATACCAGAGTATTTCTTTACTTTTAAAAACAGTACCCTCTTTAATTGTAATCGAAACAACGGTATCTAACAATAGTATTATTGTCTATTTTTAAAGGGTTCTTTATTTAGTTTAACAAAGGTCTACAAGTTGTATAACTTCAATAGCTCCTTTAGCATTCTATGTATTTTAGATTCTTGTTCATTAAACTTGTACGTATAACAGGTAATAAAAAAAAACGAACAGTACTTTTTAAATTATTATGATTTTCTTTAAGGAAGCATATAGGTCGATTAATTAAAAGGTTTGGGTCTTGGAAGATACAATTAAGTCATTTTTAGTAATCAAAAAAGAAATTAAATTGCTACAAAAAGAAGTTTTATGATTATCACGAAGAATCAGGCTGAAATTAAATAACACTGTTAAATCAATCAATTTCGAATACCATGACATGTTTTGGTAATATTTAATTAGTTTTCTTTTTATTTTCATTAATCTGGAGTTATTCATTGTTTTCAAAACAACCAAAAACATTATAATTATAAAGACTTCAAAACATAAATTCATGAATCTAAGCCGTTTTATGTACTTTATCTATACTTTAAATAAACTCAATTTTTTCCATTCCGAAATTATTAAAAAAAATGTTAAAATCATAATTATTTTTCTCACAACACGAAAAATATGCGAGATCAAAAAAACTAAATTTCAATACTCTAATACCCTTTACAAATTAAAATCACCCTAATAAAACAACCTGTTAACCCTTTCTTCTACATTAGAAAAAGCAACCATAAACTAAGAATACGCTTAATTTTTATAAAGAGAAAAATCATCATTTTCTCTTACAGTAAATTCAAACAATAACTGGTATTATTTTACGCATTTACACGAAATTACGCTGTTAACGTTCTTTTATAGATTTACTCATAGTAACTAAGCGTTTTGATATATGAAACTACATGTTTTTATCTAGCAAAACTAAAGAGTAGGTAATTGGGGTGCTATCAACATCCGCCGACACAAAATTTAAGTATCCTCTAGCCTACAATCAAAATATTCTATAATTGAGAATAAAAATTAACATTTTTTTCATTTTACATAAAAAAAAAGGCCTGTTTTTTCGAATTAAAAAATTTTTATTCGATACTACTTTGATTATATCTTTTTTTTAATCACATTTGACCAACTATTTATAATCATATGAAAACTTCATCTAATTTAAACACATATATAAAATCCAATGCAGTAATGAATTACGATAAGAAAAATCTTAGCAATGAAACGCTCATTGATCTTTATAAACAGATGTTATTACCTAGAATGATCGAGGAAAAAATGCTCATTCTATTGCGTCAAGGTAGAATTTCAAAATGGTTTAGTGGAATTGGTCAAGAAGCCATTTCAATAGGGGTTACTTCAGTATTAACACAAGATGAGTATATTTTACCCATGCACAGGAATTTGGGCGTTTTTACAAGTAGAAATATTCCTTTACATAGATTATTTTCTCAATGGCAAGGAAAAGCCAATGGTTTTACAAAAGGGAGAGATCGAAGTTTTCACTTTGGAACGCAGGAATACAAAATTGTAGGAATGATTTCACATTTAGGTCCACAATTAGGTGTTGCTTCAGGAATTGCCTTAGCAAACAAACTAAAGAAAACTAAGAGTGTTTGTGCGGTATTTTCTGGTGATGGAGGAACGAGTGAAGGTGATTTCCATGAGGCTTTGAACGTTGCTTCTGTTTGGAATTTACCTGTATTATTTTGCATTGAAAACAACGGATATGGTTTATCAACACCCGTTTCGGAACAGTACAATTGTGAACATATTGCTGATAGAGGAAAAGGATATGGTATGGAGTCTCATATTATTGATGGTAATAATATCTTAGAAGTATACACTAAAGTTTCTGAGATCGCAGAAAGTGTAAGGAAAAATCCAAGACCTATTTTACTCGAATTCAAAACCTTCAGAATGCGAGGTCATGAAGAGGCTAGTGGTACAAAATATGTTCCACAACAACTTATGGATGAATGGGCCTCTAAAGATCCTATTGAGAATTATAGAAACTTTTTAATTGCTGAAAAAATTCTATCCCCTGAGTTAGATGAGAAGTTTAAAAAAGCAATGAAAGAAGAAATTCAACATGATCTTGATGTAACCTTTAAAGAAGAGAAGATCACCTCGACAATTTCTAACGAATTGCGTGATGTTTATAAAGATTTTGAATATGTTGAAGTTAAAGAAAATTCTGAAACCGAAAATATTCGTTTAATTGATGCTATTTCTAAAGGCCTTAGGCAAGCAATGGAAAGGCATGATGAACTCGTAATAATGGGGCAAGATGTTGCCGAATACGGGGGGGTATTCAAAATTACCGAAGGCTTTATCGATTCTTTTGGAAAAGAGCGTGTGCGTAATACGCCAATTTGCGAATCTGCTATTGTATCTATTGCTTATGGACTCTCCGTTAAAGGGGTGAAATCTGTGATGGAAATGCAATTCGCCGATTTTGTTTCTACCGGATTTAATCCAATTGTAAACCTATTGGCTAAATCGCACTATCGATGGAATCAAGAAGCTGATATTGTCATAAGAATGCCATGTGGTGCTGGTGTTGGTGCTGGGCCTTTTCATTCACAAACAAATGAAGCATGGTTTACCAAAACACCTGGTTTAAAAGTGGTTTACCCTGCTTTTCCTTACGATGCAAAAGGTTTATTGGCTACGGCAATTAACGACCCTAACCCTGTTTTATTTTTCGAACACAAAGCCTTATATCGTAGTTTATACCAGCATGTTCCTAAAGATTATTATACGCTTCCTTTAGGGAAAGCTTCGTTGTTAAAAGAAGGAAATGATGTTACTATTATTTCTTTTGGTATGGCCGTACACTGGGCATTGGAAACACTTGAAAAACTCAAAAATATTTCAGCAGATTTAATTGATTTAAGATCGTTACAACCACTAGATACTGAAACGATTTATACTTCTGTCAAGAAAACTGGTAAAGTAATCATTCTTCAGGAAGATTCATTATTCGGAAGTATTTCTGGAGATATTTCTTCATTACTTATGGAAAATTGTTTTGAATATCTTGATGCTCCAGTAAAACGAGTGGCAAGTCTTGAAACTCCTATTCCTTTTGCTCCAAACCTTGAAAAGGAATACTTACCAAAATATAGGTTTGAAGAAGAACTTTTAAAACTATTAGATTATTAAATCCTTGAAAAAATAGGGATTAACGAAACTAAATCAATAATAAATGTATCAAAAAATGCTCACAAAATTGTGAGCATTTTCTTTATCATATAATAGTATAGGTACTTACTTCTCTTAAAAATCTTGATTTACATCCCAAGATTCTAATATTCCTTTTAAGGTTTTTATAAACATTCCTCCAAGCGCACCATTTACAACTCTGTGGTCATACGAATGTGATACAATCATCTTCTGGCGAATTCCTATAAAATCACCTTCAGGTGTTTCAATAACCGATGGTTTCTTTATAATCGCTCCTAAAGCTAAAATAGCTACTTGAGGTTGATTTATTATCGGAGTTCCAGCCATACTACCAAAACCTCCTACATTCGTAACCGTATAGGTTCCTCCCTGAATTTCATCTGGCTTCAATTGGTTTCCTCTCGCTCTATTTGCTAAATCATTAACTTTTTTAGTCATCCCAACTAAACTCAGTTGATCAGCATTTTTAATTACTGGAACTATTAAGTTACCATCTGGTAAGGCTGCTGCCATTCCTAAATTAATATTTCCTCTTTTAATGATTTTATCTCCGTCTACAGATATATTAATTAATGGATGTTTCTTAATCGTCTGTGCTACAGCCTGCATAAATATTGGAGTAAACGTAAGCTTTTCTCCCTCTCTTTTAAGATATGCGTCTTTTACTTTATTTCTCCAGTTAACAATATTGGTTACATCTATCTCTATAAACGACTGAACATGAGCAGAAGTTTGTACAGAATTAACCATATGCTTGGCTACAAGTTTCCCCATGCGGCTCATTTCAATAATCTCATCTTCTCCGCTCAATGTTATTGGTGTAGAAACAGTTTTTGGTTGGGTATCTTTTGCTGGTTCTGTCGCTGGCTTTTTAACTACTTTTGGTTGCTTCCCTCTGTTTTCTAAATACCCTAAAATATCGGTTTTAGTAACTCTTCCTTCCTTTCCTGTACCTTGTATATTTTCTAACTCGCCAATCGAAATTCCTTCAGTTTGAGCGATACTCTTTACTAATGGTGAATAAAAACGATCACTTGATGATGTATCTATGTTAGTGACTGCGTTTTCTTTTACTTCTTCAATTGTTTTTTCGATTTCAACAACAGACTCTTTCACGTTTTCTGTTATTTCTGAGGAATCTGTTGAATTATCCTCGCTACCTTCTGTTTCTATTATGGCAATTGTTTCACCAACTTGGACAACAGCGTCTTGATTAAATAATATTTCAACTAGTTTTCCTTCAACTTCACTAGGTACTTCACTATCTACCTTATCAGTAGCCACTTCAACAACAGTATCATCTATTTCAATAGTTTCTCCTACTTCTTTTACCCAAGAAGTAATGGTTGCTTCAGCAACACTTTCGCCCATTTTAGGCAGCTTCAATTCATATCTAGCCATAAGTGTATGATTTTTTAATGCTTGCGAAGGTACTAAAAACTAATGATTTTTTACAGTTTTAACTAAAAAACATTTAGGCACCTCTCTTGTTAATTTACATTATTCACAATAAAACCGCTATTTAAAGCTTTTTTTTACGATAAAAAACCTAAAAACGAATATTCTTTAAACATTTATCATTCTTTAGTTTTATCAAGTAACAATCAGTGAATATTCTTTCATTAAAAGTTTTTACACTAAAATAGTTTCAAAAACCATGCGCCCCCAATCGTTACAACGATATCCATTCCCTTGGGGTTTTCAATACATTTAACAATGTTTCTTCGTCAGTACCTTCCTCTGGGTGGTGATTGTATTTCCACTGAACTGTAGGCGGTAAGCTCATTAAAATACTTTCTATTCTTCCGTTAGTTTTAAGTCCAAATAATGTTCCTCTATCGTGAACTAAATTAAATTCAACATAACGTCCTCTCCTAACCTCCTGCCAGCTCTTATGCTTGTCTGTGTAGTGTATATTTTTCCTTTTTTCTACAATGGGAATATATGAGTTCAAAAAACTGTTACCTACCTCTGTAACGAAATCATATCGGTTTTGTATCGAAAACTCTTCTGACTCTTTTAAATAGTCAAAAAACAACCCCCCAACACCTCTAGCCTCATTTCGATGTGCATTCCAAAAATATTCATCACAGGTTTTTTTAAACTTCTTATAAAACTTATGATCATGTTTATCACAAGCTTCTTTACAAACTGTGTGAAAATGGATTGCATCTTCATCGAACAAGTAATAGGGTGTTAAATCTTGCCCACCACCAAACCATTGCGTAACTATTTCACCCGTTGCGTCATACATTTCAAAGTATCGCCAATTGGCGTGCACGGTTGGAACGAATGGGTTTTTAGGATGAATAACTAAACTTAACCCACATGCATAAAAGTTACCATGCTCAACACCAAATTGCTTTCGCAGTACTTCTGGTAATTCTCCATTAACCGCTGAAATATTTACGCCTCCTTTTTCAAAAACATTTCCATTTTCAATTACCCTTGTTCTTCCTCCACCACCTTCTTCACGTTTCCAAATATCTTCCTTAAACGTTTCTTTACCATCTATTTCTTCTAATTTTGATGTGATTGTATCCTGTAATTTTTGAATATAAGTGTAAAACTGGTCTTTCATCTATATAAATATTGAAATGCAAAAATAATTATTCTACCAATTCGTTTGTTTGAATTCTTTTAATTGTTTCTGTAGTAGCTGCAGTTACCGAAAGTGGTAGAACTATTATAACTCCAATCACTGGAATTAATAAAAACAACATAAAAACAATTCCATTTCCTATAGCAACTCCTTTATTTCTACTAACAAAATCAACGCTTTCCTTATATTTAAAATGGCGTTCAAGTGTGTAGTCCATATTCCCAAAACCAGCATAGTAAGCTTGCATTAAAAACAATAAAACTGTTGAGAGTAACCCAATTACTGGAATAAACCCTAAAAATAAAATCGGTATTGTTAGTAAAAGCTCTTTCACTAAGTTTCTTACATTTATCCGAATACCTCTTATTAATTGTTCGTAGAAAGATGTTGTTCTATGTTGATGCGTTCTTCCTAAATAGTATTCTTCAATTTTTTCAGAAACAGGGCTCATAAAAGGAGCGGACAATGCCATTATAATGTGTTTATATAATATCAATCCGATGACCACAATAATAGTAGCACTTAAGAAGGTACTAATTAATTCAAATGTTTGCTTGCCAAATTCCCATTTCCATAAATTAGCAATATAATGCCCAATATTATCCGAAAAAGAATAGGCTAATAGTACAATAACGATTGCTGTTAAAACACTTATAAAAACTGGAACCAAAAAGAACTTCCACAGTTTTAATTTCGATATTAAGCTAATTGTACCTCCATAAGCTCTAATTCCATAGAGTATATTTTTAATCATAATTTTATATAGTTTATAAATTTACAATCCTCTTTCTATTTCTAGAAAGAGGATTGTATTATTTCTCAGAAAGACATGTTACCGTTACAAAACAGGCTTCAAAAATTCTTCTAGTTGCTTTTCATTCGTTTCATTCACTTGTTCCCAAGTCATTTTTTTTGATGGAGAAGCTGCTCCTCTTTTAAAATTAACAATTTGTTTATCTTTTGAGATCAAATACGCTGTTGGATAATCCATTTTATGAACAAATCCATTTACTTGAATCGTAGATTTATCAGTAGTTTCTTCAGGAGAAACCACTAATTGTATTCTCTTGTCCAACTTTGCTGACATTTTTTCTATTCCTTCCTTTTTATCCCAGAAAAGTATTACAAATTTCATTTGTTCGTTATATTTTTCTACCATTTTATTTAAAGCAGGTATTTCACCCCAACATGGTGCACACCAAGTTGCTGCGGCTACTAATAAAATAGGTTTTTCAATTTTATCAGTACTTATCACTTTTCCATTGACTGTTGTGAAGTCATAATTAGAAATATACTTTCCTTTTATACAATTATTAACGATATCGTCTAACATAGCAGCATCTTTATTCGAATTTACTATGCAATCATTAACAGCATCTTTATAAAACTCTTTATCTTGAGAAAAACCAAGTTGCATTGTTATCATCAATAATACAAGTAACAATTTCTTCATAATTAAATATTTAAGGTGGTTGGTTATGTATTATATTTTATATTCCTTCACTGCATCTACAAATGCTTTCGCATTTTCTACCGGAATATTTGGTAAAATTCCATGCCCTAAGTTAACAATATATTTGTCTTTACCAAACTCATTTATCATTTCGGTTACCATTTTTCTAATTTCGGATGGCGGTGATAATAACCTTGAAGGGTCAAAATTTCCTTGTAATGTGATATTCCCTCCTGTTAAATAACGAGCATTTCTAGCAGAGCATGTCCAGTCTACTCCAAGAGCAGATGCATTTGATTTTGCCATCACATCTAGTGCAAACCAACATCCTTTACCAAAAGCAATAACAGGGATTTCATCTTTTAAAGCTTCTATTATTTGGTTAATATATTGCCATGAAAACTCTTGATAATCTGTGGGAGATAACATTCCTCCCCAAGAATCAAAAATTTGAACCGCATCGACACCGGCTTTTACCTTTGCTTTTAAATAAGCAATGGTTGTTTTTGTTATCTTATGAAGTAATTCGTGCGCTAATACAGGTTGAGTAAAGCAAAATTCTTTTGCTTTATCAAAATTTTTAGACCCTTGACCTTGCACCATATAACACAAAATCGTCCAAGGAGATCCTGCAAAACCTATTAATGGAATTTCATCATTCAGCTTCTCTTTGGTTGCTTTGATTGCTTCCATTACATATTGTAATTCTTCGTTAACATCAGGTATCACTACTTGATCTAAACTTTTTCTATCTCTAATTGGATTTGGTAAATATGGTCCGAAGTTTGGTTTCATCTCCACCTCAACATTCATTGCTTGGGGTACCACTAATATGTCAGAAAATAATATTGCGGCGTCCATACCATATCTTCGTATAGGCTGAACTGTAATTTCTGAAGCTAACTCAGGGGTTCTACATCTTGTGAAAAAATCATACTTTTTACGTATCTCCATAAATTCAGGTAAGTATCTCCCTGCCTGACGCATCATCCATACTGGTGGACGTTCAACTACCTCTCCTTTTAACGCTCTTAAAAATAAATCGTTTTTTATCATTGTGTTCTCTATGTCACCACTAAGGTTATAAAGTAAATTTTACTACTCGAAATATACTTTCTGCCTTTGAGTGGTAATGTTTTTATTATTATAATTTAGCTACCGCCTGCATTGCTTTATCTATTGCGTACGCTATCTTTTTAATATCTTTTTCTGAAATCGCTGACGATAAAAACCACGCTTCAAACTGTGATGGTGGTAAAAACACTCCGTTTTTTATCATTTCCCAAAAAAATGTTGCAAATTTTTCAGTATCCGAAGTCTGAGCTTCTTCAAAGTTTGTAACTTTTTTTGTCGTGAAAAATGGATTAATCATTGATCCAAATCTACTTACGGTAATATCTACCTCATATTTTTTTGCTGATTCCGTTAAAAACACCTCTATAATTTGAGCTATTTCGTTAAACTTTTCATACGGATTTTGCCTCTTTAGCTCTGTTAATGTGGATATTCCAGCAGCCATTGCTATTGGGTTCCCACTTAACGTTCCTGCTTGATACATTCCACCCAAAGGTGCTACCATTTCCATAATTTCATTGCGAGCTCCGTATGCACCCACAGGGAAGCCTCCACCAATTACTTTTCCTAAACATGTAATATCCGCTTCCACATCAAAAAGCTCTTGTGCTCCGCCAAATTTAGATCGAAACCCTGTCATAACTTCATCTATAATTAATAAGGCTCCTTTAGCCTTTACATACTCTTTTAATTCTTTTAAAAAGTTGTTTTGAGGTGTCACGACTCCCATATTACCTGCAACTGGTTCTAAAATAACCCCAGCGATATCTTGGTGGGTTTCAAAATGAGCTTTTACACTCTCTAAATCATTATAGTTTGCTATTAGCGTATTTTGAACTGCTCCTTCTGGAACTCCTTTGCTTCCCGGTAAACTCAATGTAGCCAAGCCTGAGCCTGCCGCTACTAACAAGGCATCTTGATGCCCGTGATAACAACCTGAAAATTTTATTATTTTATCTTTTCCTGTATACGCTCTTGCCAAACGAATTCCACTTAATACAGCTTCAGTTCCTGAATTAACAAAACGCACTTTGTCCATTCCTGGGAAAGCATTGCATACAATCTTTGCTAACTTAATCTCATTTTTAGTAGAAGCTCCAAATGAATAGCCTTTCTTTAAAGCCTTCTGTATTGCAGACTGTACTTTTTTATGACGGTGTCCTAAGATCATCGGCCCATAAGATAGTACTAGATCAATATATGAATTACCATCAACATCCGTAATTTTACTTCCTTTTGCTTTTTTTATAAACAACGGATTTCCTCCCACGGAAGTAAACGCTCTAACTGGAGAATTCACTGCTCCAACCAAGTTTTCTAATCCTTGATTATATAATTCTTGTGATTTACGAAACTTCATTCCTCTTTATTTTTAAACTTGTATGTGTCATAGATAGTTAAACTTAAATCGAGTTCCTCAAGATTTTCAAGAACTCCTGTACCTAACTTCTCTTTCTTTATTATAAATACTATTTTTTTCTTGCAAAATAAGCAATTGTGTACCATTGATTTTAATTTTCATCCGATACTGATAGTATGGTGTTTTTTTCGAGTGCTTTTGCTACTCTTTTAATATCCTCATTTTTTCCTTTATCTCTCCTATACTTATTAAACAATAAAAAACTAATCACTAAAGTTAGCAAAACTAAATTTAGTTCTTATACTATGTTCTGATCAGAGAACATCACAAGTTTGGGCATCACTAAAGGCACTATAAAAAAACCACCCATAACTAGCTGTTTACTTTTGTTGTTTTTGACAAGATTTAACGAATATAGTACAGAAAAAATTGTAAAAACCCCTAATATATTCTCTAAAATATTGTTTGGATACGCCCAGAAAACAATGGGTGTAACACCCCATAAAAGTACAGCTACCCAACTAAATTTTTTATGTTTTTTTTCTTCAAAAAGACTCCAGAGTAACACAGTTTCCCGAACTATAAACAAGCCTATGATCATAGAATATAACTTCTCTACAAAAAAACGCTCTCCTAAGAATTTAAAAAACCCAGATTGAATCCAAAAAACTAGAGGAGGATCTTCATAAAATACTGGATATAATATTTGTGTATAATAAGGTCTAGCGAACGTCCATAGCCCATTGGATAAATTTTTGGATATTGCCGCATAGGTAATCCCATCCAAAAATATTCCTTTCACTATAAGAGAGGGTATTAAAAGTAATAGAACTACAAGAATGATAAACAACCAATAATAATCTAACTTAATGTTATATCTGTTTTCCATACTATAATCTTACACTACTTACCTAGAAGAGCTTGTTAATAAGTTTTACACTTTTACAACTCGACCTTTTAATTAAATTCAAATAGCGTCTAAAGTTAAACTCTCTTCTATTTTCTTAAAATTAATTTCGCTGCTTCTTTTGCAAAATAAGTTATAATTATATCCGCTCCTGCCCTTTTCATAGAGAGTAAACTCTCCATCATTACTCTTTCTCCATCAATCCATCCTTTTTCTGCCGCTGCTTTCACCATAGCATATTCTCCACTCACATTATAACAGGCAATAGGACGATCAAAACCATTTTTCAAATCTCTGATAATATCTAAATATGATAAGGCCGGTTTCACCATTAAAATATCGGCTCCTTCTTCATCATCAAAAGTAGCTTCTCTCAATCCTTCATCTCTATTAGAAGGGTCCATTTGATAGGTTCTTCTATCTCCAAATGACGGCGCAGAATCAACAGCCTCTCTAAAAGGCCCATAAAATGCTGAAGCATATTTTACTGAATACCCCATAATTGGTAAGTTCGCAAAACCGGTGTTATCTAAAGCTTCACGCATCATAGCAATAGCTCCATCCATCATTCCTGATGGCGCTACCATATCTGCTCCTGCCTTAGCATGTGATACTGTTTGTTTTGCTAAATTGACTAAGGTAGCATCGTTATCAACATCATTGTCATGAATAATTCCACAATGACCATGTGAAGTGTATTCACAAAAACACACATCGGTCACTACATACAAACTTGGATAGTTTTTTTTGATAAATCGTATCGCTTGTTGCATTATTCCATTATCATTCCATGTTTCGGTCCCTTCTTCATCTTTTTTAGATGGAATTCCAAACAGTAATACTGCTGGAATATTTAAATCAGTCACTTCATCTAATTCTTTCGAAATAGTGTCTAATGAATAACGATTAATTCCTGGCATCGAAGGGATTTCCGTTTCTATCCCAGTTCCTTCTTCAATAAATAAAGGATATATAAAATCATCTACTGACAATTTAGTTTCTCTAACTAATCTGCGAATATTCTCTGTCTTTCTTAGTCTTCGGGTTCTAAACATTTACTATGGTATATACTAAAGAAAAGGTAAAAACACTACTTGTTACCTTTTAAAATAATTTTGTTACGATTCTTTTGCGTAATGTAAGTTCACAAGCTCCAACACACTTTCTACCGTTGGCACTTTAGCTACTTTCACATTTTCAAAATACTTCTGCGCTTCTTTTGCTGTGCTATCACCAATACAAAAAGCCATTTCATCAGCAGCATTTTTTTGTGAATAGCTTTCTACAGTAGATGGGCTATAAAACAGCACTGCATTCACTTTCTCTTCAATTTTAACAGGGCTATACATTGTTTTATATGCTTCTACCTCGTTAACTTCAGCTCCACGTTCCTTTAAAAGTGTCGGTAACGTATCTAATCGTAAATTACTACAAAAATAAGTGACTTTTTCACCTTCTAATACTTCTCCTAAATACGTTGCTAATTTTTTCGCATTGTTTTCAGTATGGGCAACCTTTCCTATTTTTTGTTCTATTAACTTTTTAGTTCTTCTACCAACGCAATAGATATTTTTGAAGTGTAATTCGTCTTTACTAAAATTGTGTAAAATTGCTTCAACACCATTTTTACTGGTTATGATTACATTATCGATTTGCTGTTTAATAACTTTTGAGGGGATGCGATTGTATCTTATTTTTATGAAATCGCTATCTTGTACACTAACCGTATTAGGTAATAGTTTTTTTTGAGCTTCCGATAATTTTTTTGTTGAATAAATAGAGAAGGCTCGCTCAATTCCTTCATCTTCAATCATCATTAATTTCCCCCCTTTATCAATCACATAATTTGCACAATCTTTTGCTAAAAATTTATGTTTTCCTAAGGGCACCTTTTTACTTACCTCTATTTTTTTACTTCCATCTCTACTCAGTAAAACTCCCTTAAAATGAACTTCTTTTTCTACTTCATTTATATACGATAACGCCCCGATAGGTGCAGTACACCCACCTTCTAAGCGTCTTAGAAATTCACGTTCTATACCTGTACAAGTTTCCGTATCCTTATCATTAATTTGCTCACACGCTTCTTTAACATAGGTATCCTCTTCCAAAGCTGTAATCATAATCGCCCCTTGAGCTGGGGCAGGGATCATCCATGATAAAGAAATCGCTCCTTTTGGTCTTTTCCCTATACGTTCAAGACCTGCTGCTGCGAAAATAGCACCATTCCAATCACTGTTATCTAACTTTTCTAAGCGAGTGTTAACATTTCCACGTAAATCGACCACATCATGAGTAGGATATCTATCTAGCCACTGCGCTCTTCTACGCAAACTTCCTGTGGCAATGGTTCCTTTCTTTTGCCCCATAAATTCTTCTGTGTCTGTCAACACTAATATGTCATTGTGGTTAGCTCTTTTTAACACAGCTGCCTGCACAATTCCTTTGGGTAAAATTGTTGGAACATCTTTCATTGAATGTACGGCTATATCAATATCGCCATTTAACATTGCTATATCTAAATTCTTAGTAAATATCCCTGTAATACCAAGCTCGTATAAAGGCTTATCAAGCACAATATCTCCTGTTGATTTTATCGGTACTATTTGGGTAATATACCCTAATTCTTCTAACTGTTTTCTTACTTTGTTAGCTTGCCATAAGGCTAGTTCACTATCGCGTGTACCGATTCTAATTGTCTTCTGCATCTACTGATTGTAAAGTTGTTCCAAACACTCTTGACATTACTTCAATACTTTGATTTATTGAAGTATTCTCATCTTTTAAATGTTTTACGAATTGTGTGGTTATTTTTTGAATAAATCTTGATGTGATTACTTCTGCTTGTGCTTCATCAAAATTTTGGTGCTTTTTCTTATGAAAACTAATTTCATCTTTTTGAATTGCTAATAAAGATTGTTTCAACGCATTAATAGCCGGTGTAAACTTTCTATGATTTAACCATTCATTAAACTCTTCTTTATACACTTCTATTATGGCCTCAGCAAAAGGAATTTCTTGTTGTCTTAACGATAATGTTTCATCTGTAATCTTAGACAATTCATCTACATTAACTAAAGTTACATTCTCCATTTCTGCCACTTCACTCGAAACATTTGCTGGCATTGATAAATCAAGAATTAGTATTTTTTTATCCGAAACATGTTGTTTAACAATAGTAGGTTTATCTGCTCCTGTTGAAACAATCAACACATCACTATTCTTAATTTCTTCAGTTAAATTTTCATATTTAGCTTGATTTATGAATGGATGTTGTTTGACAAATGCCATTGCTTTCTCCTCCGTTCTGTTTATTAAACTAACGGTTTTATTCTTTGTGTATTCAGCTAAATTCTTACAGGTATGTTTCCCCATTTTACCTAATCCGAAAACCAAAATATTCTTCGTATTGTAACTGGGTAAGTTTTTAATCAAGTACTGCACAGCCGCGTATGACACGGAAGTAGTACCTGAACTAAGTTTTGTTTCATTTTTTACACGTTTACTCGCTTGCATAACGCAGTTAAGCAGACGTTCTAGGTAAGCATTTGTTGTTCCTATCTCTTTAGCCAATTTAAAAGCTTGGCGCAACTGCCCAACAATTTCATAATCTCCTAAGATCTGACTATCTAAACCAGTACCTGTTCTAAATAAATGTTGTATGGCGTCTTGATTTTTATTGATATAGGCAACTTTTGCAAACTCTTCAACCGATCCATGAGAATGATCACAAAGCATACTAATTAATTGAAAAGGATGCTCAGCGAAACCAGTAATTTCGGTTCTATTACATGTCGAAAGCACAAAAACACCCTCAAAACCGCGTTCCTTTGCCTTCTGTAAAAGAGCTATTTGACTTTCTTTGGACAAAGAGAACTTTCCTCTTGTGTCCGCATCAGCTTTTACATAACTGACTCCAATATTGTAAAATTTCGTAGGTCTATTATCTGTATACATTAAAATCTGCTTCCAAAAAACATTCAAAAATATAAAGTTTCATTCATTAAAAGTATCGCCAAAAGAACTTTTAATGTCGTTTCAGGGATTTTAGACATTTATTACTGATAAACATTGGAAAAAACCTTAAATTTGCAGCAAACTCGACTGTTCGGAGCGGTTTTATATAGAATCATTCTAAATAAAAATATATTAATTAATTTTGTTGTATATGTCAAAAAATGTCGCAGAAAGTACTTTTAACGAAATTGTTTTTGAAAAAGGCTTTTTCGTATTAAAGTTCCAAAATGACACGAATAAAACGGAGCAATATAATAGAGATATTGACAGCACGTATATTCAGTTACATTATTGTGTTAAAGGAAATTGCAAGTTCCATTTCAACAACAATACATACACTTTTAATGTACTTGACAAACATTCAATTTTACTATATAATCCACAACAAAAACTTCCTATTAATTTAGAAATCCTCCCAAAAACATCGTTAATTTCTGTTTTAATCTCTATTGAAAAGTTTCATTCGTTATTTTCTCAAGAAGCGGGCTACATTCCTTTTTTGAGTGAAAACAACAAAAACAAGAAATATTATGACAATACTGAAATAAAAAGCAATCTTTTAATTGTACTCCAGCAAATTTTTGCAGCAAAGAATCATAGTTCGGTAAGGAATCTTTATATAAAAGGTAAAATATACGAATTACTAAGCTTGCATTTTGACAGTGGTGAAAGTACTAATGACGAATACTGTCCGTTTCTTGTTGATGATCGTGAAGTTTTAAAAATTAGAAAAGCCAAAGATATTATCATTTCTAAAATGAGTGAACCCCCTACCTTACAAGAACTTGCTAATGAAGTGGGGGTTAATTTAAAAAAATTAAAAGAAGGGTTTAAACAAATTTATGGTGATACAGTGTATAGTTTCCTATTTGATTACAAAATGGAATACGCTCGTAAACTGCTAGAAACCAGTAAACATAACGTAAATGAAGTTGGTTTACAAGTAGGCTATAGTACTTCGAGTCATTTTATTGCAGCGTTTAAAAAGAAATTTGGCACGACCCCTAAACAATATGTAATTAACTTAAACCAATAAAGAAGCGTAGTATTACTAAATGAAGCAATTAACTCATTACGATATCAAAAATGACACAACACTCTTTCCGATTACCATTGTATGTGATGCTATTCGAACCCCAGAGAATATTGGGATGTGTTTTAGAATAGCGGAAAGTTTTGGAGTTTCTAAAATTTATTTACATGAAAACTCTCCTTCTATCGATAATAGAATTGTTAAACGGACTGCTAGGAATACTATAAGTCAAATACAACATGAACAATATACCGATTTTTGCTGTTTAATATCCCAACTAAAGCAAGAAGGTAATACAATCGTTGGTATTGAAGTCACTGATGAAAGTATAAATATTAACAATTACGATTTTAAAGCACATGAAAAAATTGTATTACTTTTGGGAAGCGAAAGACACGGTGTTGAAGATATTGAGATTGCTGATACAACGGTTGCTATACCAATGTACGGACGAAATTCATCCATGAACGTAGTTCATAGTTTAGCAATTACTTTATATGAAGTAACCAACCAATTGTCAAACAATAAAATTTAATGTCATTACTCTATGAAAGGAGTTTTATTAGTAAACTTAGGATCTCCGGATAGTACAGATCCAAAAGATGTAAAAAAGTATCTAGGTGAATTTTTAATGGATGAACGTGTTATTGACGTTCCTCTCTGGCTTCGTACATTTATTGTAAAAGGTATTATTTTAAATACGCGCCCTAAAAAGTCTGCAGAGGCGTACCAGAAAATATGGTGGAAAGAAGGTTCACCTTTAATTGTATTGTCGGAACGCTTGAAAAATAAAGTTCAAGCAGAAACAAATCTTCCAGTATCATTAGCAATGCGCTATGGAAAACCTTCGATACAAATGGGGCTTCAGGAATTATATAACAAAGGAGTAAAAGATGTTTTATTAATTCCACTCTACCCACAATTCGCTATGGCGACCACCGAAACGATTTTGGTCTTAGCCAATACATTGCAGAACAAATATTTTTCTGACATGAAAATAACTAGTGTACCTGCTTTTTACAACAAGCCAGAGTACATCAAAGCACTATCTAACAGTATTAAAACGTATTTATCGGATAAAGAGTATGACCATGTACTATTCTCTTATCACGGAGTTCCGGAACGCCATATAAGAAAATCTGATATTACGAAGTCTCATTGTAAGATTGACGGGAGTTGTTGCAACACACCTTCTCCTTCTCATGAATTTTGCTACCGACACCAATGCTATCAGACTACTAAAAATGTCATTGAAGAACTACATTTAGACAGCACTAAAGTTTCTACTTCTTTTCAATCTCGTTTGGGTGTTGACCCTTGGTTACAACCATATACAGACCGTACTATTGTTAACAAAGCGGAAAAAGACGGTATCAAGAAACTTGCTATAGTGACTCCCGCATTTGTTTCTGACTGCTTAGAAACTCTGGAGGAGATAGCTATGGAAGGAAAACATGAGTTTTTGGAAGCAGGAGGAGAAGAGTTTCATACAGTTCCATGTATTAACGATAATGATGAGTGGGTAAAAGTACTTGCTAAATGGATCCATGAGTTTTCCGAAAATAGCAACTAATATATTACACTAATAGCAGTATTACTCATTTACAATTTGTACTTTAACAACATGGATTTTTTATACATAAAAGCATTACATATCATATTTGTAGTCACTTGGTTTGCCGGGCTCTTTTATATTGTTCGTTTATTCATTTACCATGTAGAAGCCGAACAAAAGGATGAACTTACTAAGGAAATACTGCAAACCCAATACAAACTTATGGAAAAGCGCTTGTGGTATATTATCACCTGGCCTTCAGCTATACTGGCTAGTTTTTTTGCTTTTTGGATGCTGTTTAAAAATCCTATTTACCTCAAAATGCCTTGGATGCATGTAAAGCTTTCATTTGTTTTGGCTTTATATTTTTACCATGGCGCATGTCAAAGAATATATAAACAATTACAGAATAACAAGGTGAAATATTCTTCTTTAAAACTACGAATTTGGAATGAAGTAGCAACCATCATACTTTTTGCTATTGTGTTTTTAGTTGTTTTAAAAAGTGCTATTAATTGGATTTGGGGAGTTATAGGTATTGTTTTAGTTTCCGTATTATTAATGTTAAGTATTCGCTTATATAAAAAAATAAGGTCAAAGAAGAGTTGGGAACGTTATGAAAAAGACTTAATTGAAGAGGACACAAAAAACTCATAAACAACTTAACAAACTGTAAGGAAATGATTGTGTGAATTTACCTAAAAATCAGTGTAACTCAATCCATACTAATCCAACATTAGTGCCACCAAGTTGTCTTTGAACTTACATTAAAATACTCTGATAAGTAAAAGGGATTTAATTTTCAATTAACTCACTATTTCGATATCCAGGATTATCTTTATACCAGTCTTCATATTGTGCACCACCAGAGGTAGCCCAGGTATCGAAAAAATTATAAACGGCGTTTATAGCCACCGCTTCTTTAGGGACCTTAAAATCGTGTACAAAACTTATAGCCCACGGAAAACCAGTTGATGAAATGTAGTTCCCATCAGGATCACTATTTACGCCACTCACTTGAACAATATTGTTTCCTAAAGATGTTGTGTTTTTATTTGGCAAATGCACCTCATTAGACCTTACTTTGTTAACTATAATAAATGGGTTAAACGGAGGAGTCCCAAGAGTACTTGTGGTAATTGTGTTGGTAAATGTAATCGTCATTGTTGTTTCACTCGACATCATATGTACATCATCTGTGATAATAATAACTGCTTTGTCTTGGTTTGCCTCTGTCCCATTTGAATTAAGCGTTATATAATCGCTAAACATGTTCTGCCTAGAAAAACTTACACTCTCAATTTGTGACGGAATTAATCCTTCTATTTGAAATCCGATACCATTTTTAAACCCAGCTCTATGTGACTTCATCGAAAAAATAAAATCTAATTTTACAGCCAAATTATCTGCGTTTGTATAAACGATTGTTTTATAACTCAAAGCGACATCATTGAAATCATAATCACCAATCATAGGCCACAAATCTTCAAAAGCAACGGTTCCTTTTCCATATTTACTTGGCGTATATACTTCAAAAGCAATTTCAGGATCGTTCGGATGATCGTCATCTTTATCTAAAACCCCATCACCATCTGTATCAGTCTCAACATACGATTCATTGGTTACTCTAAACGTAGTCAGATCGTTAATCGTTCTACCAAAATCGGTATAATTACCTGCATTAATTCCATATTGGTATTGCCATCCACCTGTTTGGGTGTCCATAATAATTAAATCAGAACTATCCGCGCTATTTGCTAACCATAATTCTTGATTAGAATCAAAAGTCATTGAAGTAGGCATGAACGGCAAATTATCTGCACTAATTCGTGTACTCTGGTAATCATTATTACTATCTAAATCCAATCTATAAAGCCCTGAAAAAGTACATAAAAAAATCGTTCCATCTTCTGCAAAAGCCAAATCTCCACCACTAAGGTCATGCAATCCGATAATATCCCAAGTACTTAGAATGGTTCCATCGGACGGATCGATAGTATAGAGTTTATCCGATCTCGAAAAATACAATAACCCGTCTGTATCATTATAATCTAATCTAGGACCACCCATACCTAGATCAGCTATCGTTGTCCATGTGTCGTTTTCTATGGAATACCTCGTTAAAGGATAAGGACTAGTTTTCCCTATTGAATAGAGCATTTTATTAGCTTGATCAATAGCACATGTCCAACTCCCCATAGGCATATTAGATAAAAATGTAAGATTCCCATTCAAAGGATCTACTAAAAACAACTCTGCGGAACCATTTACACAATACAAATAATCATTAACATCTGTTGTTGATGTATTCCTTCTTGATTTAGCCGTATCTAAATAATTAAAAACAACCTCTTGATTGATGACATCAACAATAGATGCCGAAAATTTTAAGTTTTCATTCCTTCTAATATAGAGTTTATTACAATATTTAGGTAAATTAATTGTTTGAGACAAAACTCCATTTTTGGGTACACCGGAAAAAACTAATCTATCCAGAATATCATTTCTAAAAATGTCTTTTGTTTCGATTACTCCCGATTGATTTTCATAGGTTTGACTTCCAAGAAAATGGAAATCATCAGAATATGCATATATGTCATATTTAACATAATCTTCAAGATCGTTAATAGTAACTTTCACATTGTGATACGTACTGAAATCAAAACCATCAGGAATATCAAGTACATTACCTACAACATCATTTTTATGATCAATCTCAGGAAAGAGTTTACAACTATTAAATAACAACAATAATACGCACATTATGGCTAATATATAAATACGGTTTTTCATTTTTTAAAATAGTTTATAGGCTCAATACTTTAAATAGTTTATAGGCTCAATACTTTAAAAAAGTACTGAATAATTTAGTTATACGCTTAGTAAAATATCTTTGAAGCAAATTTATAGATATATCGATAAAATTGTAAAAACTAATCTATAACTAACATTTTGACGTCGATAATATGCTTTTTTATTAAGATAATTTGTTTCGGAGATACATCTCGATAAGCTCTATGAACAGACAATAAAGAACACCTCTCCGAAAAAAAACAATTCATACTTATGGCAACATATTCCTAATTAGTTACTTAAAAAAACACCTTTTGACTCCATACTTCTAATTCCTCTCGATATCATTTAAGGGCTAAATTATAGTTAACTAACTAGAGAGATTCCACTATCGCAAATAAAGCAGGGAATGATCGTGTCAAAAGTTCCGCTACAGCTTACTCCTGTTTTTGTTTCTAATTGCTTAAACATCTTAAAATAGGCATCTATAGAAAGAAAACACACGTTTTTGATGACAATATGGAAAGAACTCGAGACAGGTTCATCTATTTGCAATAATAAGTAGGTAAAAGTACTTATGTATTGTTATAAATTCATTTTTTTTAGATTATGAATATCAAACTTTTTACTACTTTTATCCAGTATTAAAAATCACTATGAATTGGATCTGTTGAGTTATACATATTCTTTCAATTTCTATATTACTTAATAAAAACTTAAGATCGAAGACAAATTCTGATTTACTTGAAACCAACAAAAATTTCATGAATGAGGTGATAAATTCATTCATGAAATTTTTTACTAATGACAAATATTTTCGATTTTAATTACTCTGTATTTCTATGTCTTTTAAAATTATAAGGTTTCTTTGATATCAATTAAATCAGTATGCTTTGCGGTAAAAAAACAAATAACATTCTTTTAAGTTGCTCTATGAAACTTTATTTACACCTTAATTTAATCTTTACATTTCAAAACCAGATTACTAGATTAACTTTAAACAGACGCCAAAGGCTTACTGCAAAAGAGATGATGTTAGTCTTCTATTAATTCGGTATTTCGATATCCTGGATTATCTTTATACCAATCATCGTATTGCGATCCTCCTGAAGTGGCCCATGTATTAAAAAAGTTATAACTTGAGTTTATGGCTACTGCCTCTTTAGGAACTTTAAAATCATGTACAAAGCTAATGGCCCATGGAAAACCAGTTGCTGAAACATAATCACCGTCCGGGTCACTATTTAAACCACTCATTGTAACAATATTATCACCTAAAGTTGTAGGGTTTCCATTTGGTAAATGCACCTCTTTATCTCTTATTTTGTTAACGATAATAAATGGATTAAACGGAGCGGTACCAAGTGTACTTGTACTAACGGGGGTGGTAAGATTAATGGTTATTGTAGATTCATTAAACATCATATGCGCATCATCTGTGATGATAATAACTGCTTTATTCTGACCGGCTTCTGTACCATTTGCATTAAACGTTATATAGTTAAAAAACATATTCTGATCAGTAAAAGTTACACTCTCAATCTGTGCAGGTGTTAAGCCTTCTAATTCAAAACCAACACCATTTTTAAATCCTGTTCTGTATGACTTCATTGAAAAAATGAAATCGAACTTTACTGCCAAATTTTGAGCATTCAAATAAACGATTGTTTGATAGCTTAATGCTACGTCATTGAAGTCATAATCTCCAATAGCAGGCCATAAATCTTCAAAAGCAACGGTTCCTGTACCATATTTACTCGGAGAAAATAATTCAAAAGCTAATTCAGGATCGGTTGGAAAGGCATCATTTATATCTATGATACCATCACCATCTGTATCAGTCGCTACGTATGACTCATTCGCTACTGTAAATGTTGCAAGGTCATTAATAGTTCTACCAAAATCTGTATTGTTTCCTGCATTAACTCCATATTCATATTGCCATCCACCAGTCTCTGTATCCATAATAATTAAATCTGAGCTAGCTGCATTGTTTGACAACCATAATTCTTCATTAGAGTCAAAAGTCATTGAAGTAGGTGTAAACGGTAAATTATCAGAACTAATACGTGTACTTTGATAATCATTATTACCGTCTAAATCCAATCTATAAAGCCCTGAAAAAGTAGATAAGAATAACGTTCCATCATCTTTAAAGGATAAATCACCACCACTATCATTATGCAATCCAATAATATCCCAAGTATCAAGATTCGCTCCATCAGCTGGATCATAGGTATGTAATTTATCATCTTTTGAAAAATACAGTAAACCATCCGTAGCATTATGACCTAATCTAGGGCCGGTAACACCAATATTAGCGACAGTTGTCCATGTATCGGTTTCTATGGAATACTTCATTAAAGGATTCGGACTGGTTTTTCCTATTGCATATAACATTTTATTCGCCTGATCAATTGCACACGCGGAACTCGCCATAGGCATATTAGACAATAACGTAAGCGTTCCATCCAAAGGGTCTATTTGAAACAACTCTGAAGAAACATTTACACAATACAAATAATCATTGATATCCGCCTTTGAATTGTAATTTCGTGTGACCACCCTAGTGGTATAAGTATATAAGGCTTCTTGGTTGATAATATCCACGACTGAAGATGAAAAATTCAAGTTCTTATTTCTTCTAACATACAGCTTATTACAATATTTCGGTAAGTTAATTACTTGCGTCAAAACACCATTGTTTGGTACCCCAGAAAAAACTAATTTATCTAAGATATCATTTCTATACATATCTTCTGTTACTGTTTCTCCTGCGTTATTTTCATAGGTTTGACTTCCTAGAAAATACAATTCCTCAGAATATACAAATATGTCATATTTGACATAATCTTCAAGATCGTTAATCGTAACTTTAACATCGTGAGAAGTACTGAAATCAAAACCATCAGGAATGTCAAGTACATTGCCAACTACATCGGATTGCTGAACAATCTCAGGAAATAATTTACAACTACTAAAATGTAACGTTAAAATACACGATATGGCTAAAATATAGATACGAGTTTTCATTATTTTAATGTGTTTATTGAATTAATTTATTATAATGATGAGTACACAATTTTGAATCAATATATAGATAAAATATCATGATTGTTAAACTAATCTGCCACTAACATGCTCACATCGACAGTATGCTTTTCTATTAAGACAGTTCGTTTTGTTCTATATTTTTAAAGTAAGTAAATTAACAGAAAGAAAAATGACTTCAGCTTTCAATGTTAATTTATTGTTATAGTAAAAACACTTATTTGATTATCGATAATAACACCCCTGACCTCTTAAGGGTTTTTACTTAATTGCATATAGTAACACTAGGTATTTGTCAGGTTCTGGTAAATTAGTAATTTCATGGTAGTAAAAAACTTATGTATGAATAAACTAATTATTACTCTCTGTACATTTTTATTTTTGACAGTTGTTTCCTGTCAAAAAGAAAATGGATTACATAATTTAAAAACGAAACAAATGTCATTCAGTGAGTTTTTTAAAATAGTTACATCAATGAATTTAAAAACTTCAAATGAAAACTTTATTTACATTGATTATGAATTCGACAGCGGTAAAAACACTGTTAAATATATTAGTTCAATTGAAAAAGAACCGGACTTTTTCATTTTACATCAAAAAGAAAATATCGCAAAAAGGCTGATCGACAATACATATGAAGTTTATTGTGATAATCGCGGTATTGGATTTAACAGTTGGATAAAAACATGTGATGAGAAGTTTTCTTGTGGTAACATGTTGCATAGTTGTATTAATGTAGAAAACAACGCACTAATTTATAATTTAAAAATGGCTTACGCCCCACAAACAAAAAGTTTCTATCTTATTCAGGAACAACAACAATAATAATAACCCTTAATTTTTTGGACAAATTCCAAAAATGCCCCTTTCTTTTATTTAACTATAACTAAAAGAAACTATGGAGTACATACCCCAATAAACCAAAGAGAACAGCTGAATATTTAAGTATATCTAGGTTCTGTTAACACAATTTCTTCCTTTTATCTCTCTTAATAAATGAATTATTGCCATCTGTTATGGCAATGGCTCAAAGGTATCGCATCGGTATTTGTATACATACTTTATAAAAGTGGTAAGCTAAATACTGAAAGGAAACTTGGCACTGTAGGATATACTATTTTTCCTATGTCATGGTCTGTCGTCAATTATTTTTGATTCGGCGAGTTACATATAAAAACATATCGATTAAAATCAACTCTTATGATACTTAACTAAGATTTTCTCATGTAGAAGATGGTCCCCCCACTTTCTATAAAACAGAAACACATAACGAAAAGTGCCCCCACTACTTAAGCAACCTAAGTAAAAACAACCTTAATAGAGGTACACAAAAAATACAATACATAGAAATTCAAATACCAAACGCTTATGCGACTCCCCCATCTATTAATCGCAGTGTTATTATTAGCCAGCTGTTCAAGCCCTAATGATAATATTGAATTTAAAAATCCTATTGTTGGAAAATGGAAGCTTCACCAAATTACCAAAAACGGAGCTAACATTATTGAACAATGTATGGAAAAAAATGTTTTCATTGCCAATGAAGACGGAACTATATTTATTGAAACACATAGAGCAATCAATCCGAATAGCAACTGTATTCTTATAACCAACACAGCAAATTGGACATTTATAGAAAATAGTACCTATGAAATCATTTATGATAATGGCTCTGAAAATGCCATAATAAATGAGAATAATTTTATCATTACACGTTCTTACATGGAAACAACCAAAAGTGGTGTAGAAATCATGATAGAATCAGAAACTGTATACAAAAAAGAAGAGTAAAGAATATTGATAGTAGTATTTCATTAATAACTGATCAACAGGTTACACTTCATTATTTAACCATTAAAAAACAAAAACAAGGTAGTTAACAAATTACCCACATTTTCAAAAACTCATCTTACACATTAATTATAAGGTAATTAAATCACACTATTAAAGGTATAGATCATCCTTTCAAAGCAATTTTAAAAGAGACTCTATACCTTTACTTTTGTAATATAGCCTTATTTAAAACTATAAAAACATTTAACATAGATGGCACCCTCTTTTCAGGGATACTTCTAAATGTCTTCCTATATCACCCGTGAAACATATGAATCTTATTCTTTGAAATCATAATATTCTTGATTTGACTATTGAATTGTAAAAGCTCGAAACCCTAGGAATAACTCCTATGATCTTTTCTTTTAAAAAAGCACCATTTTTATATCCCGAAAAGATGCCATAATAATTCCATGAAATAAAGCTTTGTTTCAATTAACCATCAAAAGTCTTATCTGGTTACTTTGGTAGTTTTAATTTCCCTTTGTAGTATGGCCCACCAATTAATCGCACCACATAGTGCGTAAAATAGTTCTTAAATTTCTTTTTCGGAGCTAGTGCATTTCTCCATCTTAACCTTTCTTCATCGGCGAACTTCCTTGCTTTATACGTATTACCGTTAAAAAATGCTATTTGTTCTGCTTTGTTAATCCATAAAGCATCATGAATTAGGTCTCCTATAAATGCTTTATCAATAGGCTTAAAAAATGACCATGCCCAGCTGGGCACTGATGACAAATCTGTTTTAAAACCTTTAGGTATTTTTAACTCAAATCCATTTGAAAGGCTTACTACCATAACTTTTGTGGTTTCAAAAATTCGTTCTCTTCTTTCATTTGGTAAATATGCTAAAGGTATATTAACAGGATTTTCTAAATATTTTATCCTAATAACTTCCATTTTACAATAGTAATTCATTACACTTCAACAGATACTTTTCTATTTTATCTATTCCTATTAGAAGATAATATTTTTTTTGCAATATCTTTATGCTTTTCAAATACATTTTTTCAGTGAACCTGATAAATCCTAAACATTATCATTCTTCCCAAACACTACTAAAAATTCACTTTCACTTTTTAAATCCAAAATTGATTATTGTTTTATTTACATTGTATTCTACATCACTTCTACATTTTACCTAAAGAGCATTTCTTATCTAAAGTCAATGAATCACTAATTATTAGCTTCTAGATTTGCCCATTGATAACTTAATAGTATAACAATGAAAGCAGTATTTTATAATAGGTATGGTGGTCCAGAAGTTTTAAAAATTAAAGAAATTGACTTAACCCCTATAGGGGATAATGATATTTTAATTAAAAATTATGCCTCTAGCGTAACTAAAGCAGATACTTTTATTCGAAAAGGAGAACCTAAACTTGGTAGACTTTTCTTAGGGTTACGTGCACCCAAAAAGAATATTATCGGAACTGGATTTTCAGGTATAATAACCCAAATTGGAAAAAATGTGTTAGGTTTTAATGTTGGAGATAGCGTTTACGGAGAAACCACTCTTAATTTTGGAGCAAACTCCGAGTATGTCTGTGTTAATGCTGAAAAAGATATAATTCAGTTTCTTCCAGAACGAATTAGTTATAAGGAAGCAGCTCCTATATGCGATGGCGTCTTAACCTCATTCAACTTTTTAATTGATCTTGGCAAATTAAAAGCTGGTCAACATGTTTTAATAAATGGCGCTTCGGGTTCATTGGGCACAGCAGCAGTTCAAATTGCAAAAAGCGTAGGTGCTAAAGTAACCGCTGTTTGTAGCTCACAGAATATTCAGCTTGTTAAAAGTTTAGGAGCGGACTACGTTATAGATTATACAAAAAATGATTTTACTGAGTATCAGAACGCCTTTGACATCATTTATGACTCGATAGGTAGCAGTTCTTACTATAAATCGAAAAACTCTTTAAAAAGAAAAGGGATTTACCTTTCTCCCGTTTTGAATTTTTCATTACTATTTACGATGATAGCAACGAGTTTATTTGGATGTAAAAAAGCTATATTTCAGGCAACGGGATTACGAAAAACGGATGATTTACGTACGTTTTTAGATCAAATAACTATCTTACTAAATAAAGGGCAATTAAAAATAGTTCTAGATAAAACATATACGATTGATCAGGTTTCGGAAGCACATCAATATATTGATTCAGGACGAAAAAAAGGGAATATTGTTCTCCTTTTTGAGTAATCTTTGAATGAAATACCATTTATCACTTGAAATACCAAATGGTATTATACATGCTTCCTTTTTGTATACACTCGATTTTTAATTCGACTGAACGATTCTGGGGTAACCCCTATATAGCTCGCAATTTGATGTTGTTGTACTCGGTTTAATAAACTTGGTTGTTCTTCAAGTAATTTAATAAAGCGTTCTTCGGGAGTGGTGGTCATAAAAAAGGATAATCGATCTTGTAGCTTCCCTGTATTTTTTTCTACTTCTTGTCGTATTACAGATTCTAACCGAGGAATTTTTCTGCATATTTCCTGTTCTAAAGACTCATTACTTACCGTTAGTGTTGAATCTTCACAACAAATGAGGTAATGTTTAGAAGCTGTTCCCATAGTATAACTCGTAAAAGAAGTAATTGGTTGTCCTTCGGTAAAAAAATTAGTGGTTTTTTCTATTCCGTCCTTGATATAATATTCACGAACACATCCTTTTATTACTGAATAGCAATCTCTTGAAACCATCCCTTCTTTTAGCAAAATGGTTCCTTTTTCAAACTCCCGTACTTGAGTATGTTCAGCAATTATATCAATTTCCTCTTTTCTGAGAATTTTAAAGCTTTCTAAGAAGTCAATTAGTTCTTTCATCACTTTCTTTATTTTTTCTAATGTACTACAATAGGCATATACATGTCAACTTCTTTTTTATTCAAATACAACTCAGATAGACTTACTAGCTTCTTTACTTTGAGGTATACTTGATTAAACTTTTTTCAGTACGTTTTTCCCCGTAATTGCCATGGTGGATAATATTCCAGAGAACAATGCCCCTCCTACCCCAGCTGTTACGATATCTTGCCCTGTTAAATAAAAGTTTTTAATTGGAGTTTTGGGCTTTAAAAAAGATTGCCTGTAACGAGATGGACTATGATCTAATCCATAAATCTCTCCTTTTTCGTAATTCACAAAATGTTGTGTTGTAAGGGGAGAGGATAATTCGTAACAGTTTATTTTTCCTTTTACCTGTGGTAATTGTTTATATACTTCTTTCAATAAACGTTGTGCTATTTCTTCTTTTTTAGCTTCATATGCTTCGCCTCTTTTTTTCCATGGTGTCCCTTCCCATTTTTCAAATGTTTCGTATGGAATTAGTGTAATAACATCAATAGTACTTTTACCAGGATAACGATTGGACCAGTCTGGATCTTTTGCAGACGGAAAAGAAAGGTACACTAATGGAAAGGGCTGAGATAGGTCTTCTAAATAGTTTTTAACACAGGTATCATGGTCGCCATCTTTAGGGTACACCCAATAATTCGTTTTTGGAATTCCCAGCTCTTCCGGAGAGCCATCTAAACCTATATATAAACTGACATGAGCTACAGATCGCTTTACTTTTTGCAATTGTTTGTTTAATCGGTGTTTCTCAACTGTTTTTATTGGTAATAATTTGTTGTAAGTTGTCATTACTCCTGCATTGCTCACAATGTTTTCCGCACTCAGTACTTTTCCATCTTTCATACGAACACCTACAGCTGTATTTCTTTCAATAATTACTTCTTCTACCTCTGCACTTACCATAATGGTTCCGCCAGAAGCATTAATTACTGGGGCTACTTTTTTTACAATTTGAGAAGATCCCCCGATAGGAAAACTACCGCCATCAAAATAATGCCGTGCTACTGAAGCATGCATGGAAAAGCTACTTTGCTTTGGAGGTAAACCATAATCGCCATATTGAGCTGTAAGTACCTTTATGAGTGTTTCATTTTTCGTTAGCGAACGAAGAACTTCATAGGTTGTTTTATCCGAATATTTGTAAAATGGACGTTTAAGCACCTTCCCGAACAAAGTATTCCATAATGGTGAAATGGCTTTACTTATATAGTAGTTTTTACTTGTTTTTACCGCCTTAAACACTAAATCTACATAAGCGAGAATCGCCTCTTTTTCCTCGGGAAAATAAGTTATCATTTGTTTTTTAAAGTTCGTAACCCCTTTTTTAAAATCAAAATGCTCATCGCCTATAACAATTCGATCATAAACCTCTCCCATATCTGCCCATTTTAGTTCTCCATCAGTGATATAATCAAAGAGTTTTTTTAAGATACTTTTCTCTCGCTGCATTTCTCCTACATAGTGTATTCCTACATCCCATTCGTAACCTTTACGCTTAAAAACATGGGTAAAACCACCAGGTGCATAGTGCTTTTCTAAAACTAGCACTTTTTGACCTTCTTTGGCCAAAATAGCAGCCGTAGCAAGACCTCCCATTCCTGAACCTATAATAATAGTATCATATTTTTCCTGTAGTAATGGCTTCTTTTTATACGATTGAATCATGTTGTAGTTTTCTATGGTGCTACAAAATAATTATATATGGTTAGTAGCATTTTTACGATCTCAATGTAGTGAAAAAAAACGAATAGGAAAGTATCTTATGCGTTCATTGAACAACTTCAATACCGATTGATTTTAATGAATGTTCAATACCTTAATTTATGAAACCATCATATGGTTGCCATCGCACCCTCTCTTGTTTCGCAAACTTTGCAAGTAAACCTCAACCTTGTTTTTTTATAATGATTTGCTATACAAAATATCTTTTTTGTCATTTAAACATTAGTCTTCTATTTCTACGATCATATAAACCGATGCTGCAATATTTTTTGGTACACTAACACCAACAGCTGTTCGAGTATGCTTTCCCTTTTCTCCAAAAACTTTCACTATAAAATCTGAGGCACCGTTCATTGCTTCAGCTTGTTCTGTGTTTTCCGATGTAGAATTAACTAACCCATGAATAGCTACAATACTGCTTATTTTATCAAGTGAACAAATTGATTTAACGGCAGCTAAACATCCAATTACACATAGTTTTGTAGCATTTTTACTTTGGTCTAATGTAATGTCTTTTCCAAGCTTCCCTTTTTGAATAATTCCATGATGAACAGGGATTTGTCCTGCCGTATAAATTAGGTTTCCTGTTCGCTTTGCTGGAACGTAATTTGCAACTGGTTTAGGAACTTCAGGTAATTCAATACCCAATTCAACTAGTTTCGATTCTATTTTACTCATAATTTCCCTTATTTTTTCGTAAACGGTACAATCATTGGCACTTCTTTTTGATACTTTTCATACTTCTCGCCTAAAGTTCGGCGAAGATCCTTTTCTTCTAGGTGCTTTACTGCTATGAGAATATATAGAGTCGTCACTACGGAATATAATAAATGCCCAACGGTCATGGTTGGAGTTGCCCAAAAGGCAATGATAAACCCAAGCATAATAGCATGCCTTACAATTTTATAAAAATAGTTGGTTTGGAATTTAGGGATAGGTGTATGTTTATTTTTAAGATTATCAAAGATTTGAGTCAAGCCAAAAAGTTCAAAATGACTTATCATAAACGTTGATAAGAGTACAATTAACCACCCAAAAAAGAACAATCCTTTTAACGCAATACTTACAAGTTCATTTTCAGCTTTCCACACAATCGTGTTTATGGGTTGCCATTGCCAAAAAATCAAAATTAGCACCAAATTTGTTAAAAGAACATACGTACTTCTTTCCATTGCCGGGCTAATGATTCTTGTAATCCTTTTTTTAAAGGTAGGTCGAGCCATTATACTATGTTGTAAAGCAAATACACTTAACAAAACTATATTGATTATTATGGATGATAATAAGGATGTTTCCGTACCAGAATCTATTGATTTTGGCACCATAATATTCCCAACAAAACCTATGGAATATAAAAATGTAATTAGAAAAATGACATAGGCAACAATTCCGTAAATGAAAATAATTGATTTTTTCATCATTTTTGTTTTTAGTTATTATTTTTAAAATTCGTGTTCAAAGTAATTGGAATGCCTCTTTTTATCGTTTGATAAATAATACAGCTCTGTTTTACTCCCTTTATTAAGGTATTCAAACGTTTTTCATCGGTGTTTTTAGTAATAATTAAGGCATCAATATGCATGGATTGAAACTCTACAGGAATGGATTTATCAATCATTAATGTTCCTCGTACATCTACTTGAGCAGTTGCTTTTATATTCGTTTCAAAGAGTTCTATTTTCAGTTTATTGGAAATCATCCGAATGGTACTCTCAAAACAAGATGCTAAAGAAGCACACAATAAATCACCTGGATTTGGAAAATCATGATCACCACCAACAGCTTCATGAACGCCCACTCTAAACGGAACTTTCATTGTATCGTTTATCAAAACAGAGGTTCTAAATGGATCCTTAAGATTTATGCCAATTACCTGAGAAGAATCAGTAATCCAAGCTGATTCAGGGCTATCTTCGTACTTTTTGTGAAGAATTAAATGTCTTTGAGATACTACAGAACCATGTTTTTTAGACTTTAGATTCCTTATTGGATGTTCCTGACTTTCCATATTACTAATTTTTACAGTTAGTTAATAATGCAAAGAACAGCCTTAAAATGTTTTTAAGGATTTCTTAAAAGTTCAAATAATGTTCTCTAAAGGTCAATTCATCTAATAATATTATTTATCAACCATAATTGTTTATGTAAATGCCGATCTATAGATGAAAAAAGCATGACTACAAGGAATCATTGAGTAATTTTACCGAAGAATCGGTATTATTTTTTTTTTGGGATGTTCTAAATTTATTGGGAGTTATTCCAAATTTCTTTTTAAACACGCGAATAAAGTGTGAATTGTTTTTAAAACCACACTCATACCCTATCTGACTCACAGTTAAGCCAGTACCTAGAAGTAAGGTTTTCGAATATTCTAATCTTTTATTTATTAACCATCTGTTTGGTGTTGTATTAAAGTTCTCTCCAAATTCTCTTTTAAATGTAGATAAACTCTTACCACAGAGTTTAGCATAGTCACCTATTTTTAAATCGTATTGAAAATTCGATGACATTATATGTTCAATATTGGTTTTAGTTTTTTGAGATATTGAATTGAAAAACAATAATAACTCGCTATTTTTTGAATTCAATACGATATTGAAGAGTAATTCTTTAAACTTAATCTCTACTAGTTCTCTCGGGATTTTAGCACCTTGTTTCAAGTAATGAAATACACTTTCTATCAGAGCTTTAAAAGCATCATCGGTATAAATATCGAAAACTTGATCATATACTTCTTTCTGATCTAGTTCCCTTTTATAAAATGGGTTCTCTGCAATAAATCTTTTGATGAATGTATCATTGATAAAAAACAACATCACACAATAATCGTTTTCTAAATATTGCTTTGTTGTATATACACCCTTTCTAACAAAAAGGGTATCTCCTGCGCTAAGACTATATGTTTTTTTAGATGTAATCCAGTCTTTTTTACCACTAATTACATGCGTAATTAAATGGTTCTCTACCCACAGTTGATATTCTTCAATATTGAGAGGGCACTTGTATTCTACAAATAAAAAATCATCCCCAACTAGTTTGTTGAATTTTGAATGGTTTTTAAAATATTCGTATGCATTAATCACTTTTTTCTCTTGAATTTTAAGTTCTGTTAAACGGAAGTCTTATAAGAGCCCAAGTTCAATTAAAAGTTATCATATCACTTCATTTCTTTATGAAGCCTTAGGCATCTATACTTTTTAGTTTTTAAAACAGCATCTAACCACCTCTAAACAAACTACTCACATCAAATATACTAAAAAACCTGAGTTCGGTTTATCTTACACTCACAGTAAATTTTGATTTTCATAGGCTAGGCATAATTTTGAAGAGCTATTTATGCCATTTGAATTTACCGTAATAAAACGTCCTTTTTATCTTTCTATTTCAATATAAAAAGAAATCAACCTTCAAAACAAGCGATCTATCTTACCGTTTTACGTGTCTTGTGCAAAGGTTGTCTTTATTTCAAACGGTATTTATGTTAATCAAGGGCTACTTAGTTAAAGAACCATCCGTTTCTTATTCTTTTTATTTTTTCAGAAACATTGGAATCAACTGCTAAAACTGATTCAATCACTTTAGGAGGTGAAGCATTTCCTATCATTTCCAATTCTTCGCTTCCTCTCTTGACAATCAAAGTAACTTTTGTTCCTTTTGTCCATGAAAAAGAATCCCTGATAATCTCTCTAAAGTTCTTCATGTCAAATGGTTTACCATTGACAGACACAATAACATCACCTTTATGAATACCCATTTCTTTAAGCCAAGTACTTAGAGGAAGAGGTCCACCAACGAAAAAGCCTTTTTGAGGGGTATAACCAAAGTGTGCTAACTGTCCATCATTAGAATGTAAAAAGTATGATGTATTCACTTCTTTTTGTTCCAAAGTAACACCTACTTTAGTGAATAGTGCTTTATACGAAATAGGTGAGGTTCCTTGAACATGAGCTCTAAAAAAAGCACCAATACTAGGAGCCGTTAACGCAGTGATTTCTTCTATAAATGTATCGTCCTTAAATGGACGGTTTGCTCCATATTTTTCCGATAATTTTTTAATTAAATCCAGAATTCCATGCTTACCATCACTCAATTCTCTAAGTTGTATATCTAAAGCCATTGCAATGAGAGCACCTTTATTATATACATTCATATATTGGTCTTTATAGTCATCTGTTAAAATATATTCACTCATCTCTGTAAAAGAAATAGTATCTGAATACATTTTTGCTTGATTGATCTTACTCATCATTCGATCTAAAAATTCATTTTCAGTAATCAGTTTTTGATTTACTTGAAATATATTAGTAAAATACTCTGTTAACCCTTCATATAACCATAAATGTTTTGACATTTTTTTAGGAGCATTGTATTCAAAGTCATGAATATATTCTGAGTGTAATTGAAGTGGTGTTACTATATGAAAGAACTCGTGAGAAATTAGGTTTCTAAGTATTTCTGTTAAGGTTTCTTGTTCATAATCATCGTTAAAAACACCAATCATAGAAGTATGATGTTCCAGAGCACCTGCTCCTTGAAAGGTTGAAGAAGGTAAACCAAAGAGTAAAACTGTATAATTACTAGTTGTTTTGAAATCTCCTAGATATTGTTTTTGCGCCTTCATTGTTTTTTGTAGCATCGTTGCTAGTTGCGCAGGGTCAACTTTTTTAGACTTGCTATAAAAAGCCAATTTAATATCCATATTATCTACTTTAAACTGGATACTACTATCTCTTTGAATGAGTATAGGATTGTCTACTACAGAAAAATATTTATCTGCATGGTAATAAGATATTTTCGTATCACCTTCTTCGATCGTTTTCACTTCGTTTAAAGATGTTGTAGCAAACAGCTTACTAGGATATACTATTTTTATATGGTACGGAAGAGCTGTATACTGATCTAGGTAACCTACTACGCTGTGCATATTTAAATAAAAATTATCTCCTTTTTCAAAGTTTGTTCCTACCGTGGTCAACATACCATCCAGTCGTTTATTTTCATTCTCTCTGTCGAAAACATCATTTACCCAATACGTAATTTTATGCAACTCATCCATATCAGGGATGTGCCAAGAATTATCATCTTTCCTATCAACTACCAACACATCCCCTTCTTGATCAAAAGCCTTGAAGTCCGTCACATATTGACCATAATCATAATCCGAATACGTACCAGGAATCGTTTCTGGTATATAAAAAGTTCTTGTATTGGGTATTAAACCATGTAGTTCTATGACTACTTTTATCTTATCGTCAACTACCTCAACTAAATCTATTGATACGTCTATTGAAGGAGTAGCTCCTTTTTTAAATTTTGAGACACTACAAGCACTCAAAAGACACCCCATCAAGAGTAAAATTATGTTTGAAGATACGTTTAATACTCTGTGTTTTTTCATTTGTCTATACTTTACTGTTATCTCTTAAAAACTTTGGATAAACACCTATTTTCATGGCATTTACTTATCCTTGTATTTTCTTAATTCTCGATCCTAAAAAGACCTTGGTACGCTCTGATATTTAAAATGAATAGATTCTTTTTAAATCTTTTTTTTCTGCAAACTTAAATGAAGGAATGGTGTCCTTTGTTTTATTTCTTAGATCGATCACCCTAGTACTGAATACAACCCCATCGATTAACTTTTCCTTACTAAAATCGATATAACTCCCATCAATCATATACTTCTGAACATCTGATTTAACATCTGAAATAGGTAAATACGCAGCAATTAGATTTTCAAAAGTTTCTAAAGAGATGTTCTTATCATCAGGAAAATCAGACTCTTTTCTTTTTTTATTATAGGCAATCATTAAATCTCTAATGTTCTTGTTTCCATCCGTGGCTAACCTAATTTTATTATCTAAATAAAAAGCAAAAACAAATCCTTTGGAATAATTAATCCACATGGTGCTATTAAGATTTTCCTTTATAAATTCGTTACTCCGATGCACTGGAGGTCGCTGTTTTGCCCCTCCGTAATAATCTTTGAGTTGCCTATTAAAAAAACGCTCAAAACCTTCTAGATCGACGAAGTCAGAATTAGCAGCTACGTAGAGCGTAATGTATTCATCGAATCCTTCATTAAACCATATATGTTGCCCATTACCTTCTAAAGAAGTAAGCCATCTATGAATAGACTCATGTATCACCGTCATTGACTCTTCAGTACTAATTTTTCCAATATACGTTCCAACGAACCCATTGGTTAATGCTTCAGCGCCTATTCTACCTTTTGTAGGGTTTTCTTTCAGAATTGCTGTACTATGGTTTGTATAAATAAAATAATACGGGAAATCATAGTCGTTGAAAAACCGCATTGTTTGCGGTATTCCATTCTGAACAGCTTTTTTGATCATTCTATGATTATCTACATCTCTCTTTCCTGTACTTAATATATAATGGGGTATATTCTTAACCTCAAAGGAATCTATTTCCAAGTCTTCACTGAGAAGATATAACGAATAATAAATTTCAGACAGGGTTACTTTCTTATCTTTTGTTAAATCAAACTTCTTAAAATTAGCAGGAAGCCCTGACCAAGAAACGGTATGTTCCAAAGCCGAAATATCTTCATTCAAAGGTGATAATAAGAAATGTCGTCCAAGTAATTGCAAGTGCCCTTCCTTTACATTTGGCTCTTCATGTGCTGAAAGAGCTTGATAAAAACTAACTTCTTCTTCATCATTTGCGTTTTTTCCATTAATCGTATAATTGATTTCAATGACCTCAAGTTCATCTTTGTTTTGAAGAAAATAGCTATTCCCTTCTTTCGTGATTACCACATCTTCAACTGTCTCAAAACTGGTAATTGGATTGAAATCCATTTTGAATGGGCTCGGGATATAATCGAACTGAATCTTTTTTTTACCCAGAGTTGGTAGTTTTAAATTAACATTAACTTCAGAAGACTTTCCCTCCCAGGTTAAAGTATACTTTATAGTTTTTATAGAGTCTGGTTTGTTTTTCGTAGCACAGCCCAAAATTAAAAGGAAACAGGCTACAATTGAAAGTATTTTATTCATTTATTTATTTATTTAGTTGGTATAAAACATAATAGTTCATATAGCCTTTCATTTTAATAAAGTTCATCTTTTGTTGTAAATAGATTTGAAGTTTTTAACATCAACACCCCGTAAGATGAAAACTTATTACTTTACAGCTGTTTTTCAGTTAAAAATTAAGAAACCACAGTAATCAATGACTAATCACTCAATATCCTTACCTATTTAGATACGTTTATTGAGTTTTTTATTTTATACCTTTTAGCTAGTTAATATGCTATGAGTCCTAAATGAATTTACAAATGACAAACAACGGAGTAATACATAGAATTGTTTATATTTCTATTAAAGCTTACTCCTTTTAAAAATTAAATTACTGTAAATCAATAACATACATCAAAACCGTTGTCTATAATCGACTGTCATCATATATATATTACTGAAAATCATAGTTCTAGTAGTGAAGCAAATATACTGAAATTTTATATTTTACAAAAAACTACGTTTTATAAATTCTTTTACTCACATCAACTTACTGACTGTATTGACATTAGCAAGAGATCATTAAGATTAGAATTCCAATTGAAGTGAGTAGGTATCTTTTTAAATGTTTGCCTACATGCTATACAGTAGCCAGATTTCATGGATTTTATTGTGGGGCTTTTTTTCCTTCTACATCCATTATTTTCTGCTGGAATTCAATAATTAATTGTTTCGCAGCTGGCTCATTACTGAATTTTAATTCTTCTATAATTCGCTTCATAGTTTCAGGTGAATCATGTTCTTTAGGTTCTGGCTGAAAACTTTCCTCAGGAGCTAATGAATAAAACAATACATCGGACCATTCATTTCTTACGCCATCTATTACCAAGTGAACTCGGTCTGACATGCCTGAATTTTTAACTGAATGAATATAATTTACATTGGTATACCAGCATTCTCCGGGTAGCATGGTTAACTCATTTCCATCCAATACAAATTGAACATCTGCATTGGTCAAAATAGGTATGTGTAACCGGAAATTTCCATCCTCATAACCTAATTCATGGTCTCTATGTGGTTTAATTTCAGCATCAACACCAAGACGCAAAAGACGAGCCCCCAGTATTGAGCACTTAAAAGCCCCTATAACTTCTTTAAAATAGTAACATTCTTTGAGTATTGCTGTTTCAGAAACTGAATTGACTCCTGAAAATGCAAAAATATTAGACTCATCACCATCATCAGCATACAATGAAATAGCTTTCCAATCTCCAGTATAACCAGCAGTGTTAAAATGTGGAACCCATTCTCTGTTGAGAATTAAGGATAAATCATGAATTAATTTTTCTTTGTTAAACTGAAAAGGTAGCTTCAGATATTTTGTTACTTTTTGCATGATCAATCTTACTCTTTTTTAATGAAACACCATTGGAGTCTATATCCAAACTTCGTTTTAGATAAATGATAGCTTATTACAAACTCCTTTAACCCGAATTATGCCATAGAAAATCTATTATACCGATTCTTAGGTAAAATTACGCAATAATTTCCTTCCAGTCATACTTGCGTTTTATACCGATTCGAATTTGAAATTACCTCTTAATTTCGCTTCACTCATTAAAAGGTTTCAAATAAGCATCAGTACGATACCACGAAACTAATAGAGAAAAGTCAGTATTAAAATACTATTACCTATAGATCGGGATTTACCATAACAATTATGTTTGGTAAATTACCATCGTAAACAGCATTACAAGATAAAACCACTGTAAAACCAACCACTTCGTTGTACTTGTACATTTAACCATAGCGGTGCTATGCTAAAAATTGAGAAAGCGCTTGTTTTTTATGGCGCTTACCTCTGTCATAACAAAGTTCTATTGCATAATTCGGGTTTGAGTTCAAATATAGTAAAAACAAGATTTATTTACCTAGGTTTTAACGACCCTACTACTTAGTTAAGTTTGTAAACCTACACAAGTACCTGAACCAACAAAACAGTAAATTCAAAATCGACCATAAACACCTCTTAAATAGAAACTTATTCCATTATCCTTTGAAAGTAATGTTGAATATTTTCTGTTTTTCAGTAGCCAAATTTATCAAATGAATCAGGAATAAATATGGTTGTCGTTTATTATTTCAATTGGGATTTATCCATTTTTCATACAACATTTATCAGTTTTGCATTGACAGTAAGTCAGATTGTACAGATGCAATCCCACGAGAGTAAACGCTATAAGATATGTAGCCGTTTCTGGAAAGGAGAGCCATTTTAGCCTTTCGTTTACTATTAAAAAAAACAGAAAAACCCAACTTAACCAAAATGCCGGTTTCATGATTCTACGTGAGGTAGTTTGAGTTGTTCGGTATACAGAAATAAATGAAATCACTAGGAACAAATAATCTATGTTTCGCCACCAAAATGGGGTTGATTCACAACCACCGACTGAGCAACTTTGAGCTATAAAAAGTAACGGTGTGGCAAGACAATGTATTACGCATAGTGTACTTGCAATAACACCGATAGTATCTGGTTTATATAAAAGTAATTTCATTATTCATTCTAGTTAACGCAACTCGGTTGCAAATATAAATATTATATTTGTTATTGCAACCTAGTTGTAATAAATTTGTAGGATGGGAATTATAAGGAAAACACAATCAGTAGAGGTATTACTAAACGAATTTCAAAAAGATTCAAGCGCAATTTCTACGATCGAATTAATTAAACGTCTTGGTTCTTATTTCAATAAAACCACTATTTATCGTGTTTTAGATAAACTTGAAGATGATGGTATTTTACATTCTTTTCTTGGAATAAACGGGATTAAATGGTATGCAAAATGTAATGGGTGCTCAAAGTCAAAACACACTGATGTACACCCTCATTTTCAATGCCTAAATTGCGGAAAAGTCGATTGTTTAGATGTCAATATTAACATTCCTAAAATCCCTAATCGTGAAGTAATCGCTTCTCATGTTCTCATTCAAGGAACCTGTAACACCTGTTTGGGTTAATCACTTTTAACTATCATATACGACCAGCAATACAGAAGTAATCTGGTAAAAGATAAACCATTTATTTTAAACAACATACACCTACATAATAATGCACGGTGTCATTCATATCTATCGAACAACGCAAAAACGCATTTAAAACCATCACCACCTAATCTCCCTTCAGAGACCCCTCAAAAGGAATTCTATTAATAATACTCCTTCCTAAGGTCACTTCATCCGTAAATTGAAGCTCATCTCCTACGGAGATCCCCCGAGCAATGGTAGATGTTACGATATTGTATTTTTCAACCTGTTTATATATATAAAAATTTGTAGTATCACCTTCCATTGTTGAGCTTAATGCAAATATCAATTCTTTAACCTCCCCTTTTTGTACCTTATCAATTAATGATTCTATTTGCAAATTTTGAGGTCCCACCCCTTCAATTGGTGATATTTTCCCCCCTAGCACATGGTATACTCCTTTATACTGCGCTGTGTTCTCGATGGCCATTACGTCTCTTATATCTTCCACAACACAGATCACTCCAGCGTTTCTATTGGGGTTTGCACAAATATCACACAAAACCGTATCTGAAATATTATGACACTTTCTGCATGATTTCACTTCATTCCGCAACAAGCTTAAAGCTTCAGTTAGGTATTTTGTATTCTCTGCTGGTTGCTTTAACAAATGTAAAACTAAACGAAGCGCTGTACGCTTACCAATACCCGGTAAACGGCTTACCTCATTCACCGCATTTTCAAGAAATTTTGAAGAAAAACTCATGCTACAAAATTACAACTTTTGATTTTTAGTTACCCCAATTCATCACTAGGAAAAACATTTTATTTATAAACATTACATTTAGAGAACATAACCTGTACTCCTCCTCTTTTTATTATGGTCGTTTCTTTAAAATAATTACCTTTGGCTTGTCAAAAAATAAAAACCAACAATTCATAATGAATTCAGAAATAAGAAGTCTAGAACCCCAAGTTGTTTGGAGTCATTTCGCTGATTTAAATGCAGTTCCACGTCCATCTAAAAAAGAAGAAAGAGTTATACAGTTCATGGTTGATTTTGGTAACAACCTAAATCTAGAAACCATGGTTGATAGCGTAGGCAACGTGATTATACGTAAGCCAGCCACGAAAGGTATGGAAAACAGAAAAACTGTTGTCATGCAAAGTCATTTAGACATGGTTCATCAAAAAAATGCAGATACTACTTTTGATTTCGAAACAGAAGGGATTAAAATGTTTATTGATGGAGACTGGGTCAAAGCGCAAGGAACTACCTTAGGAGCAGATAATGGTCTAGGTGTTGCTGCAATTATGGCTGTTTTATCATCAACAAACATTGCTCACCCAGCCATAGAAGCCTTATTTACAATTGATGAAGAAACAGGCATGACTGGTGCCATGGGCCTAGAAGGAGGCATCTTAAAAGGTGATATTTTATTAAACCTAGACACCGAGGAAGATGATGAAATAGGTATGGGTTGTGCAGGAGGTGTGGATATCACTGCAACAAGAACTTACACGGAGGAGGCTTCCCCTGAAAATGTAACCGCTTTTGAAATCTCTGTAACAGGTTTAAACGGAGGGCATTCAGGAATGGATATTCATAAAGGTTTGGGCAACGCAAATAAAATCATGAATCGTTTATTATTTGACGCGTTTACAAATTATGGTTTGCGTATTTCCGAAATCAATGGTGGTAGTTTACGAAACGCTATTCCTCGAGAGAGTTTTGCTACTGTGGTAATTGATAGTGTTTCAAAAAAACCGTTTTTATTTGAGTTCAACGAACTTATTAGCAATATCAAATCAGAGTTCAGCAGTCTTGAAAAAAATCTTTCCATTGAGCTTAAAGAAGTTCCTACTCCTGAAAGAGTTATGGATTTAGGTGTTCAAGAAGGATTTATAAAAGCTGTATATGCCGCTTTAAATGGTGTTTACAGAATGAGCCCCGATATTGAAAACTTAGTAGAAACGTCAAACAATGTAGCGCGAATTATTATAAAAGAAGGTAGTATAAAAATTGGTTGTTTAACACGTTCTTCTTCTGAGACCAATAAATGGGACGTAGCAAATTCATTACGCTCTGCTTTCGAATTAGCTGGTTTTGATGTTGAGTTCTCTGGATCATATCCAGGTTGGTTACCCAATATTAATTCTGAAATACTGAATCTAGTAACTAATTTGTACGAAAAGCTACATAATGAAAAGCCACATGTAGCAGCCTGTCATGCTGGTTTAGAATGTGGTATATTAGGACAAAACTACCCTAACATGGATATGGTTTCTTTCGGCCCTAATATCAGAGGAGCTCACTCACCTGATGAACGTGCACAAATCACATCAACACAAAAGTTCTGGAAATTTTTGATAGAAATTTTAAAAAATATCCCAACGAAAAATTAAGCAATGTAATATAAATGATTGTCAAAACCACAACTTTAAAGTTGTGGTTTTTTTGATTACATTTACTAAATGAATTTTTTAGCTCATTTATATCTTTCTAAGGATAATAAAAATGTAATGATAGGAAATTTTATTGCCGATCACATTAAAGGGAATAAATTCTCACATTATACAAAAAGTATCCGAGATGGTATTCTTTTTCATCGTGAAATAGATACGTTTACCGATGCTCATGAAGTTGTAAGAAAAAGCAAACGTAGACTTCACGAACGTTATAGACACTACGATGGTGTAATTATTGACATATTTTACGACCATTTCTTAGCTATTAATTGGAAAGAATATTCAGAAACTCCTTTGAATGTATATGTAAGCTCTGTGTATAACCTTTTGCAACAAAATTTCGAAATTCTTCCTGAAAAAACTCGAGAAATGCTGCCCTTCATGATAAAACATAACTGGTTGTACAATTACCAATATGCTCAAGGAATTCAAGAGGTGTTAAACGGAATGAATCATAGAACCAAAGGAAAATCTAAAATGAATTTAGCTTCTGAAGACTTGTTAATTCATTACGATCAATTTCAAGAAGACTTCACCACATTCTTTAAAGATCTTGAAAGTTTTTCAAACCAATCAATTGAACGAATCCAAAATAATTAAAAACAGATACGCTGTAATGAGATACGCTTATTTTTTAATCGCATTTGCCTTATTTCTAAACTGTAAAACAACTACTAAAACACCCAAAAACAGTGTCGGTTTGATTACCGAAAAAGCCATGGTGGTTTCGGCTAGAGAAGAAGCTTCTAACATTGGAACACAAATATTAAAGCAAGGTGGTAATGCTTTTGATGCCATGATTGCTACAGAGTTAGCTTTAGCTGTATCTTACCCCTATGCAGGAAATATTGGAGGTGGTGGCTTTATGGTTTACAGAAAAGACAATGGAAACATTGGCGCTCTAGACTACCGTGAAAAAGCTCCTTTAGCTGCGTATAAAGACATGTACTTAGATGAAAATGGAGAGGTGATTAAAGATAAAAGTACTATTGGAGCAACTGCTGTTGGCGTACCGGGTATCATTGCAGGAGTTTTTGAAGTGCATAAAAAATTTGGAAGTCTTCCGATGAAAGAAATTATCCAACCTGTTATTGACTTAGCTCGAAAAGGAGTAATTGTTACTCAAAAACAAGAAAAACGCCTATTAAAATATCAGCCTGATTTCCTAAAGGCTAATAAGGATAGTATCCTGTTTAATAAATCATGGAAAAAAGGAGATACTATAAAATACCACGCCCTAGCTAACACCTTGGCTAGCATACAAAAAAACGGAAGAGATGAGTTTTACAAAGGAGAAACTGCTAAAAAGCTAGTAGCATTCTTAAAAGAAAATGGTGGCTATATCACCGAAGAAGATTTGGCAAAATATCAAGCAAAATGGCGTAGTCCAATCACTTTTACCTACGACGACTTACGTATTATTTCCATGTCACCTCCTTCAAGTGGTGGTGTTTGCTTAGCTCAAATAATGAATAGTATCGAGCCTTTTGACTTAGATCAATACGGACATAATTCAGCGAAAACAATTCAGGTAATTACAGAGGCTGAACGGAGAGCCTATGCGGATAGAAGTTATTTTTTAGGAGATCCTGATTTTGTTTCAATTCCTGTTATTGATTTAATCAGTAAAGATTATTCCGCCTATCGAATGCGTAATTTTTCTTTTGACAAGGCTACTACTTCTGAAGAAATATCGCATGGAAATATTGAAATCGTTGAGAGCAATGAAACCACTCATTATTCTATTATAGATCAATTTGGAAATGCCGTTTCGGTGACCACTACTATCAATGGTGGTTATGGCTCAAAACTGTATTGTTCAGAATTAGGCTTCTTTTTAAATAATGAAATGGACGATTTTAGCAGTAAACCTGGAGTTCCAAATATGTTTGGTTTGGTGGGTTCTAAAGCCAATGAAATAGCTCCTGAAAAACGAATGTTAAGCTCTATGACTCCAAGTATTGTTGAAAAGAACGGATCATTATTTATGGTTGTTGGTACCCCTGGTGGCTCTACTATTATTACTTCTGTATTACAAACTATTTTAAATGTCCATGAATTTAAAATGGGAATGCAAGAAGCAGTAAATCAACCTAGATTTCATCATCAATGGTTACCAGACGATATTAAAATGGAACCTAATAGTTTTTCTGAAGAGATTAAAAATAAATTAAAGCAAATTGGATATGTTATAGATGAAACAAATGCTCCGGTAATTGGTAAAGTAGATGCTATTTTAGTACGTGCTGACGGTAAACTTGAAGGAGGTGCTGACCCAAGAGGAGATGATACAGCTGTTGGGTTTTAAAAATCAATATATTATGGAAATGAGTGCTTGTATTATATAAACTGCATCACTTACCTTTCGTTCACATACCTACCCTTCTTATAAAATATAAATGACTTAATCGCAACCTTAAGAAAAAACCATACCATGCAAAAACAATTAACAATTTAAGTAGATAACTTATTTTAAATATGAATCCTTTTTTATTTTAACGTTTATTTTTTGAATATTTTAGAAACACATATCTCTCCCCAACAAAAGAAACCCATTCGTTTACAAGAATATGCAGTGGGTATTTTTAAAACAATTCCAACGAAATCCGGGATTAAAAAAGCGATAAAAAAAGGACTTGTTTTGGTTAACGGAAAAACGGCAACGACAGCATTATTCATTAAAGGCCATGAAGTAATTGAACTCTACCAGGAAAAGAAAAACAGCTCGACAAAACAATTTAACTTAACACTTGAAGTGCTTTTTGAAGATGACTATTTAGCTGTAATCAACAAACCCGCAGGTATTTTAGTAAGTGGAAACTCCTTTGCCACAATTGACAATGCACTGGATCTAAACCTAAAACCAAGTACACAATTTGATACCACCATACCCAGACCAGTTCATCGACTCGATTACCCTACTACTGGTTTACTTTTAGTAGGTAAAACCAACTCCAGCATAATTTCACTGAATAAGTTGTTTGAAACCCAATCAATTCAAAAAACATACCATGCCGTAACCATCGGTACAATGCCCTCACACGGAATCCTCGATACCCCCATCAATAACAAAGAAGCTTACACTTCTTTCAAGGTTATAGAAACTGTTCCCTCAAAACGTTTTAAACATCTAAACTTAGTTCAACTTTCACCAAAAACAGGAAGAAAACACCAGCTTAGAGCACATTTATTAAGTATTGGAAATCCTATTTTAGGAGATCAAGAATACGGTACTTCTGACCTGCTTTTAAAAGGAAAAGGCTTATATCTACATGCATCAACATTAAAATTCACTCACCCTATCACCAAAGGGAATATGTTCATCACAAAAGAACTACCTAAGAAATTCAAAAAGATATTCACACCATAACTTTCCTTTAAAAAATATATCTTTGCGCTTATGCGAATTGATATTATTACCGTTGAACCAGATTTATTAAGAAGTCCTTTTGAAAACTCAATGATGAAAAGGGCCATTGAAAAAAAGTTAGCAGAAGTACACTTGCACAATTTACGTGAATTTGGTTTCGGAAACTATCGCCAGATAGATGACTATCAGTTTGGCGGAGGTGCTGGAATGGTTTTAATGATAGAACCTATAGCTCGGTGTATAGAAAAACTACAATCTGAACGATCATATGATGAAATTATATATATGACTCCAGATGCCAAAACTCTAAATCAAGCAACTGCTAATACACTTTCTTTAAAACAAAATATTATAATTTTAACAGGACATTACAAAGGTGTTGATCAACGTGTTCGTGATAAATTTATTACTAAAGAAATCTCAATTGGAGACTATGTATTGACGGGTGGTGAATTAGCAGCAGCAGTTTTATGCGACGCTGTAATCCGTTTAATCCCGGGGGTTCTAGGAGATGAAACTTCAGCCTTAACAGACTCTTTTCAAGACCATCTTTTATCCCCTCCTGTATACACTAGACCTTCTGACTACCAAGGCATAAAAGTTCCTGAAATTTTATTATCTGGTAATTTTCCTAAAATTGAAGAATGGAGAACTGAAAAAGCATATGAACGCACAAAACTGATTCGTCCTGATTTATTAGACGAATAAAGCAGCATGTTAAAAAAATCATGAATTAAACAAGTTAAAGCAACGCTCCTTGAATACTATTAAAACTTTCGCTCAAAAACACCCTGCAATAACGATCGTTATTGCTTTCCAACTATTCAGATTGATATTGCTTCCTTTTATGGGGCTAATGCCGCAAGATGCTTACTATCACTTTTACGGTGAAAACCTATCTTTATCGTATTTTGACCACCCTGGAATGATTGGATATATTTTACGTGGATTTACTGAGATCTTTGGAAAGACTATTTTTGTAGTAAAACTTGCGGATTTTATCGTTACTTCATGCACTTTAGTAAGTTTTTACAAATTATCTGCTCTTTTCTTATCAACAAAAAAATTACAAAGAGCTATTTTACTAATAACCTCTACTTTATGCATCTCTATTTTATCTTTTAACTCCACTCCTGATGTTCCATTAATGCTGTTTTGGACCTTGAGTGTTCTGTATTTATACAAAGCTATTTTTGAACAAAAAAAATGGTTTTGGGTTTATGGAGGAATCGCAATGGGATTGGCATTCAATAGTAAATATACAGCATTGTTATTGCAATTTGGATTGATGGCTTTTGTTCTTTTTTCACAGAAACACAGGAAATTACTAATCTCTCCATGGTTTTGGGCTAGTTTATTAATTTCACTGGCTGTTACCTTCCCGGTTTGGTGGTGGAATTATCAGCATAATTTTGTTTCTTTCTTATTTCAATCTTCAAACAGAACAAGTTCTATTTCTAGCTTTGTGTTTAATCCAGCCTTTTTCTTTGGAGCTATTGGCCATCAACTATTTCTGCTACTACCTGTTTTATTCAGTGTTTTTGTGGTTTTTACCTTTAAATACATCAAGAGAGCTTTGATCCAATTTAAGCTTCCTAATGCAAAAACATTGTTCTTATTAGCATTTTTCATCCCTACTTTTGTTGGTTTTTTATCATTAACCCCCTTTTATTGGGTAAAACTAAACTGGTTGATGCCTTCCTATATTACCGGTATCATTCTAGCTGGAATGTTTATTTCTCAAAAGCAACTAAAAGCTCAATTAATTATTTCTATTATTTTTCACGTATTAGTAGCTTTTCAGGTTTTATTTTATTTAGTACCTATTAAAAGTGATGATACCTGGGTCGGTTGGAAAGAGCTTGCTATGGAAACTCAAAAAATACAAGATCAATACCAGAATACCTTTGTTTTTTCTGATGATAAATATAAAACTTCAGCAGCCTTAAATTTCTTTATGACAAAGAAAGTATACGCACAAAATATTATTGGGAAGCACGCTTTACATTTTGACTATCTAGGTGATGACTTGACTTCTTTAAATGGTAAGAATGCCATTTTTATAGATTCGGACACTCGTTTTAAAAACAATGATAAAAAAGGTAATATTGATCATACTCTAGAAAAATACTTTTCAAAAATTTCTGAATTAAAACCTATTATAATTACCAAAAACGGAAAAGACATCCGAAAGTTCTGGGTATTTTATTGTGAAAACTACCAGGCTATTCCTTAAACCCGAATTATGCAATAGAACTTCGTCATGAAAAAGGTAAGGGCAATAAAAGCGGCTCCTTTCTCAATTTTAGCATAGCATCGCTACGACTAAGTTTAAAAGCACAACGGAGTAGTAGATTTTACAGTGGATTCATCTTGTAATACCTTTTCCGATATTGTTAATTTACCGAACATTACTATTATGGTAAATGGCGTTATATCGGTAAAATACAAACACAAAATTGTAAAAACAGCGAAAGTAGTAATCGTATGCCCTGACGGAAAAGAATTCCATAAGGCCATTTTCACGCCTTCAATTAAATGTCAAGCTGCCTTCACCTAAAACACTAACAGGTATTGGAATCCTTTTGAATATACTTTTTTAAAAAAAATGCGTGATTATTAAGGTTCACATCCCACTAACTAAAAATACAAGAGTCATTTTTCTTTTAATAATATAAAAAGACCAAACATAATTCCGTCACCCAAAAAGGTGGTGTATTTAAAAAAGTAATGCAATAATGATTCATTCTTTTGTGCATAAAACACTTGTTAAACAATGTAATAAGTAGTAAAAAAGTGATAAAAACTCCATAAAGTACATATGTCTGTTTTTTAATACCCTTCATGAGGTTTATAATTACAAACCTGCCCCCTTGCAATCTAGAAAAAACTTACTTTTATGATTGACTTTAAGAACAATATTTACATTTATCAATAAACAGCTTTGATGAATGTTAAAACTACCTTCTTCTTGTTTCAATAACATTAAACCAATTTTAAATCAGTTTAATCAATTTTTAAATAACCTTTTTTTAAAGAAAAACTAAAAAACGGATAACCTAAAATTAATTAAGCGTTTACGTTTTATTATTAAAAAAAAATCTTAAATTTGCACGCACAAAATCAACCTCTGACGAAAATCGTGTATGTTGTTTTTAAGTAAACCATAAAAAATTATTTAAAATGGGATCTTTAATTAAATTTGTACAAGACGAATTTGTAGCAAAGAACGATTTACCAGAATTTGCAGCTGGAGACACTATTACCGTTTATTATGAAATTAAAGAAGGTAATAAAACACGTACTCAGTTTTTTAGAGGGGTGGTGATTCAAAAAAGAGGTAATGGTAGTTCAGAAACATTTACGATTAGAAAAATGTCAGGTACTATTGGGGTAGAGCGTATCTTCCCTCTCAACTTACCTTCAATTCAAAAAATTGAAATAAACAAAAGAGGTAAAGTACGTAGAGCGCGTATATACTACTTTAGAGGTCTTACTGGTAAAAAAGCAAGAATCAGAGAAAAAAGAAGCTAATCCCTTTTTTTTTATAACTTATAAAGCACTATGTTTAGCATAGTGCTTTTTTTATTAACAATTGTTAATAACCTCTGTTTATACATTGTTAACTTTTAAAAAAGTTATTTCGTTTAAAAATTAACAAATATGTTGTATATTGTAACTGTCAAAGATCTTTTACATATACATTAAAGTAAATAGTCAATTTTTCATGTTAACACGAAAGATGTTATATCAAACATGTATTTGTTAAGTATACGTCTCAATGAAGTAATAATAGTTATTGAAATAATTGAAGTAATTTACTTTAGTAAAATAGAAGCAAGTTCGTTTCTATTGAAATAGTTACCAATTCTTAGCATTTAGAAAAGCTAAAGACTATTTCCAAAAGCCGTGTCAAAATTAAAAAATTTGATGTGGCTTTTGTTTTTAATAATAAATCACCAAAAAAAACAACTAAAATTCACATATTCTCATTATAAACACCCAATTTATAAGAATTTTTCACTAAAAATTCCACTAGATATTCATAAATTTGCCTCACTTCAAAATAACTAATTTAATTTTTACTTATGAATAAAAAGGCTAAAATTATGTATACAAAAACGGATGAAGCTCCGGCTTTGGCCACTCATTCGTTTTTACCTATAGTAAAAGCTTTTACTAAATCTTCTAACATAGCTATAGAAACCAAAGATATTTCTCTTGCTGGTCGTATTCTAGCTAACTTTTCTGACTATTTAACAGAAGAACAACGTGTTGAAGATGCATTAGCTTTTTTGGGTGAACTTGCTAAAAAACCGGAAGCAAATATCATTAAGCTACCTAACATTTCAGCTTCTGTACCACAATTAAAAGCAGCGGTTAAAGAGCTACAAAATTTAGGGTATCCTTTACCTGACTATCCTGAAGAAGCAATTACAGATACAGAAAAAACTATTTTAGCTCGTTATAATAAAATTAAAGGTTCAGCAGTAAACCCTGTATTAAGAGAAGGGAATTCTGACAGACGTGCTCCAAAAGCAGTAAAGAATTACGCTAAAAAGAACCCTCATTCAATGGGAGCTTGGAGTACCGATTCTAAAACACATGTTGCTACGATGAGTGAAGGTGACTTTGCTCATAATGAGAAATCGGTTACCGTAGAAAACCCTACTGCTGTAAAAATTATTCACACCAATCGCGATGGTAATACAACTACCTTAAAGGAAGGTATCTCCTTACTAGAAGGAGAAGTAATTGACGCATCAGTAATGAGCAAAAATAAACTAGTCGCTTTCTTAGAAGAGCAGGTAGTTGACACAAAAGAAAAAGGATTACTCTTTTCTCTGCATATGAAAGCAACCATGATGAAGGTATCAGACCCTATTATCTTTGGCCATGCTGTAAAAGTTTTCTATAAAGATTTGTTCACTAAACACCATGAAACTTTTGAAAAAATTGGAGTAGATGTGAATAATGGGTTTGGAAACTTACTAAGTAATCTAGACGAACTTACACAAGATCAGAAAGATGAAATTTTAAACGACATCCAAACAATCAATAGCAATAACCCAGATTTAGCAATGGTAAATTCAGATAAAGGAATTACCAATCTACACGTTCCTTCTGATGTTATTATTGACGCGTCAATGCCTGCTATGATTCGTACCTCGGGACAAATGTGGAATAAAGACGGAAAACAACAAGACACTAAGGCTGTGATTCCTGATAGTTCTTACGCTGGTTTATACCAGGAAACGATAGACTTCTGTAAAAGAAATGGTGCTTTTGATCCTTCAACAATGGGAACAGTGCCTAACGTAGGACTCATGGCTCAAAAAGCTGAAGAATATGGATCTCATGATAAAACTTTTGAAATCTCTTCTAATGGAAAAGTACAGGTAATCGATTCAAATGGAGATATATTAATAGAACATAATGTCGAAGAAGGTGATATTTGGAGAATGTGCCAAACTAAAGACACACCTGTTGAAGATTGGGTTAAACTAGCTGTTACAAGAGCAAGAGCATCTAATACCCCTGCCGTATTCTGGCTTGAAAAAAACAGAGCTCATGATGCTGAAATCATCAAAAAAGTTGAAAAATATTTACCAAACCACGATACTTTTGGTTTAGATATAAAAATATTATCTCCAGTTGAAGCTACAAAATTCACTTTAGACAGAGTTAAGGCTGGAAAAGACACTATTTCTGTTACCGGTAATGTTTTACGTGATTATTTAACAGATCTATTTCCTATTTTAGAATTAGGAACTTCAGCGAAAATGTTATCTATCGTGCCATTAATGAATGGAGGCGGATTGTTTGAAACAGGCGCTGGTGGGTCTGCTCCCAAACATGTAGAACAATTAGTTAAAGATAACCACCTACGCTGGGACTCTCTGGGAGAATTTTTAGCATTAGCTGTTTCTTTAGAACATTTAGGAGAAACCAATAACAATCCGAAAGCAAAAATTCTAGCTGAAACATTAGAAAATGCTACCGATAAATTATTGGACAACAAAAAAGGACCTTCTAGAAAAACGGGTGAATTAGACAATAGAGGTTCACATTTTTATTTAGCTTTATATTGGGCACAAGCATTAGCTTCACAGGATAAAGACAACGAATTGAAAGATCAATTTACTCCTGTTGCAGAAAAAATGGAAGCAAACGAAGCTACCATAGTACATGAGCTTAATAATGTCCAAGGAAAAACTGCTGACATTGGAGGGTATTATTACCCAAACGATGAATTCACCGATGCTATAATGAGACCTAGCAAAACGTTAAATTCAATTTTAGACACCGTTCATTTAATTGCAATATAAAACTCAAAAAAAGCAGGTGATTTTCACCTGCTTTTTCTTGTGCTATAAATTCACATACGACATTTAACCATAGCAACCATTCTTTGTAGTAAAGAAATATCAAACCCAGCACTTACGAGTTGTTTAACAATTTCTTTCCCAGCACCCTAATAGTTTTTCACATTACACCTAAGGTAAGACCAATAATTCGATACTATTTTCACTTAAATTATTAACCGCAACCCTAGCTCCTCCTCCTCTCCCGTCTATTAAATTAATCACTTCTTTATTTAGCACACTCAATACAATACAATTCATTTCACTTTTTTATATCAACCCCTTATCGAACGGTAAAAAAATCATCGATACGTAAAAACACCTATTTAAGATTTATCAGAAATAATGACTGAATTCGGTATAATCTACGTTTCTCTTTAATAGGTATCTATAACCTCCACAAAAACCAAAACTTCTTTGACAAATCCGGATGAACCCTTCATTAGTCTTATACTAGTTATTGTTTGAATTTACTGTAAAAAAATGAGTGATTTTTCTTTATAAAAGATAGAAAAATCAACAATAGCAATAGCTATGATTTCTTTATCTATTGAAAGAGAAAAAGGACGTTTTACTACGGTAAATTCAAATGGATCGTATTAATCAAATTTCCAACCTTAAACGCTTACTATGCAATAAAACTTTGTCATGAGAGCGGTAAGCGACGTAAAAGCAATTAAAAAAACTGTAATACGATTTACAAATACATATTTCGCATATCTATTATTTCTTTTGCAGCTATTTTTACGTTATAAAACGTAACCATAGCTTGGCTATGCTAAAGTTTTATGCCTTAAACTAACTTAAAATAATTCAATACCTATATACTAAATATGTATCTGTAAATCGTATAAAACATCGACAACACACTCTTTTTCAAGAACTTTTTAAATTTTCTATATTAAAACCCTACCCCCCATAAACCACTAATTAAAACCGCTAAAGCCCCTAAAAGTCTTCCTTCCCTGTTGCCAACTTCTAAAGTAAATGAGTTGTAAAATTAATCAGTTCGTTTTATGTTGCCTCTATATCTTATAATTTTTAAATAATTTTAACAAGTAAGGCACTCATTTTTTTGAGAGTCACAGTTATTTAACCCTTAGTTTACAGCAATATTCGTAACTTTGACCTATGAATTTTATCAAGACGACAGAGCAGGACTCTGAATACAATAACTTAGAAAAAATGAGTGTTTCTGAGTTACTTTCCAATATTAACAATGAAGACAAAACCGTTCCTTTTGCCGTGGAAAAGGCCTTACCCGAAATTCAAACACTAACGGAACAGGTTGTTTTTAAATTAAAAAAAGGTGGCAGGTTGTTTTATATTGGAGCAGGTACTAGTGGACGATTAGGTATAGTGGATGCGAGTGAATGCCCTCCTACTTTTGGAGTACCACATGAATTGGTGGTCGGTTTAATTGCAGGAGGTGATACTGCTATTAGAAAAGCAGTTGAATTTGCTGAAGATGAAACCAATCAAGGTTGGATAGACCTACAAAACCATCAAATTAACAAGAATGATATTGTAATTGGCATTGCTGCCTCAGGAACAACACCTTATGTTATTTCTGCACTAGAAAAATGTAATATTGAAGGAATTACAACTGGTTGTATTACCTGTAACCATAAAAGCCCACTAGCCCTCACTGCAAATTTCCCTGTTGTTGTTATCGTTGGGCCCGAATTCGTAACAGGAAGTTCTCGTATGAAAGCTGGTACTGCTCAAAAACTAGTACTTAATATGATTTCTACCGCAAGTATGGTCCAATTAGGAAAAATAAAAGGTAATAAAATGATTGATATGAAACTATCTAATAACAAACTTGTAGAAAGAGGTGTGAATATGTTAGTTTCTGAACTAAACATCACCCCACAAAAAGCAAGTGATTTATTAAAAACACATCGAAACGTAAGAGACGCTATAAAAAAATATAAAAACGACTAAAAAATGACGAAGAATACCACCTTAGATCAAAGCTTGAAAAGACTGCTTATTTTACTTGGTTTACTACTATTTTCACCTATACTTTTAAGCATTTCATTTAAGGCAATAAACATTTTCACCGACAAACCAAAGATTTTCATCGCATATTTTTTATTAATTACCAGTATTTTAGTAACTTTATATACTGTTTATTTCGGGTTTAAAACCTTTAAAGGTATTTTAGATTCACTTTTTAAAAAATAACGATTGAATATTAAGAATAAATTTCAAAGAATTTTCAAGTGGGAATATTGGCCTACGCCAATGTTTTATATCCCTAATCTTCCGTATGCGTTTTATTTAGCATACAAAGCCAAACACCTTACTTTCTTTACCGCTGCTAACCCTAGTATCAAAAGTTCGGGAAATGGTACAGAAAGTAAATTTACTACACTGCAATTAATTCCTGAAAAGTATAGACCAAAATCTATATTGGTAGAATCAAAAACAAACTATGCTACAGTTGAAGAAAAAATGAATCAAGCAAAATTAGTTTATCCTGTAATCGCTAAACCTGATATTGGCTTTAGAGGACTGTTAGTAAAAAAAATAAAATCCTCAACTGAACTTAAAAAATACCTAAGACATCTTAGAAAACATCCTATCGATATTATTATTCAAGAATTTATCGATTACAACTATGAGTGTGGGCTCTTTTACCTTAGAAGCCCAGAGGAATCTCATGGAAAAATAACCTCCATAACTTTAAAAAAATTCTTATCCGTTACAGGTGACGGAAAAACAAAGGTAGAAGACCTAATTTTAATGGATAATAGAGCTAAATTTTACCTAGACACAATAAAAGAAACGCAATCGGCTAAATTAAACATTATCCCTAAAAAAAATGAATTAGTTAATTTATCTGTAATAGGAAACCATTCTAAAGGAACTCAATTTATTAATGGAAACAATCTAATCAGCAAAAAACTGCATGAAACCTTTGACCAGATTAATAAATCTATAGAAGGATGGTATTATGGAAGATTAGATATTAAATACAACTCTTTTGAAGACTTAGAAAAAGGAAAAAATATGAAGATTTTAGAAATAAATGGCATTATAGCAGAACCTACACACATATACGACAGCACCTACTGCTCCTACTTCGAGGCTCTTAAGGAGATAAGAACCCACTGGAAAGGACTATACAAAATAGCTATTACTAATCATAAAACATTAAAAACTCCTTATAAAAACCCAAAAGAGTTTACTAAAGAAATTATGCATCTAAAAAACTATATGTCAAATATTAAAAACTTAAATTAACCCTTATATTTGTATGTTATTAAGGAAAACTACTATTACAAACCACACATTCCCCATGCATATATTGAAATTAAAAAACTCAATATGTAAATATCGTGATATTATGAGAAAAATAATTACTTTATTAGTTTTGATTCTATTTGTATCAACTACTACTTACGCACAAATTAAAGTTGGAGACAATCCTGATGTAATTAACGGTAGCTCAATCTTGGAGTTAGAAAGTAACAACAAGGTATTTGTTATTACCAGAATTACAGATATTCAGATGAACAGTATTACTCCGTTGGATGGAGCACTCGTTTATAATACAGATCAACAATGTGTTTTTCAATATAATGGGACATCGTGGATAAGCCTTTGTAGTGCCAGCAATATTAAACAGTTGCTCTTTGACCCCATTACGAATGAGTTAACAATTGAAGGCCTTGGAACCGTAAACCTAGGTTCATTAATAGATGATGCAGATAGCGACCCCAATAATGAAGTCCAAGATTTACAATTAACTGGTAATATTTTAACAATTACAAAAAATGACTCAGCTACTTCAATTGACTTATCGGGCTATTTAGATAATACAGATAATCAAAACCTAACTTCTGCGACTATTGATGCTAGCAACATTTTAACCATTCAAATTGAAAATGGAAGTCCCGTTTCTGTGGATCTATCTCCGTACGTGGTTAATACAGATGAGCAAACTATTGCTCTTTCTGGGAATACACTAACCCTTGCTAATGGAACAGGGCCAGATACAACAGCAGATCTTTCGGTATATCTTGACAATACGGACAATCAAAACCTTACTTCAGCTACTATTGATGCTAGCAATATACTAACTATTGCTATTCAAAATGGTAACCCTGTAACCGTAGACCTTTCTAGCTATCTTGATAATACGGATAACCAAAATCTTACTTCTGCAACTATTGATGCTAGTAATATTTTAACTATTCAAATTGAAAATGGAAGTCCCGTTTCTGTGGATCTCTCTCCGTACGTAGTTAATACAGATGAGCAAACTATTGCTCTTTCTGGGAATACACTAACCCTTGCTAATGGAACAGGGCCAGATACAACAGCAGATCTTTCGGTATATCTTGACAATACGGACAATCAAAATCTTACTTCAGCTACTATTGATGCTAGTAATATACTAACTATTGCTATTCAAAATGGTAACCCTGTAACCGTAGACCTTTCTAACTATCTTGATAATACGGATAACCAAAATCTTACTTCTGCAACTATTGATGCTAGCAATATTTTAACTATTCAAATTGAAAATGGAAGTCCCGTTTCTGTGGATCTATCTCCGTACGTGGTTAATACAGATGAGCAAACTATTGCTCTTTCTGGAAATACACTAACCCTTGCTAATGGAACAGGGGCAGATACAACAGCAGACCTTTCGGTATATCTTGACAATACGGACAATCAAAATCTTACTTCAGCTACTATTGATGCTAGCAATATACTAACTATTGCTATTCAAAATGGTAACCCTGTAACCGTAGACCTTTCTAACTATCTTGATAATACGGATAACCAAAATCTTACTTCTGCCACTATTGATGCTAGCAACATTTTAACTATTCAAATTGAAAATGGAAATCCCGTTTCTGTGGATCTCTCTCCGTACGTGGTTAATACAGATGAGCAAACTATTGCTCTTTCTGGGAATACACTAACCCTTGCTAATGGCACAGGTCCAGATACAACAGCAGACCTTTCGGTATATCTTGACAATACAGACAATCAAAATCTTACTTCAGCTACTATTGATGCTAGCAATATACTAACTATTGCTATTCAAAATGGTAACCCTGTAACCGTAGACCTTTCTAACTATCTTGATAATACGGATAACCAAAATCTTACTTCTGCCACTATTGATGCTAGTAATATTTTAACCATTCAAATTGAAAATGGAAGTTCCGTTTCTGTGGATCTAACGGCATTAGTTGCAGACGGGACGGAAACCATTGTTACGGGTACTGGTATCGTAATGGTTTCAGGTACTGGAACTACAACTAGTCCTTATGTAATCGCTGTTACTGAAGTAGACGGTGTTATTGGAAATGAAATAACTAATGCTACTGACGCTACTTTAATCAGAAGTGGTGATGGTACTAATGCTAATCCTTATACTTTGGATGTTGCACCAAATGGAATTACAAATAATGATATCGATGACGATGCCGTACAAACTGAAAACATTGCTGACGCAACTATACTCGCGGAAGACATTGCTCAGAACTCAGCCACTAACGGACAAATACTTAAATGGAATGGGGTTGAATGGGTAGCAGATGATGATGCTGGTGCTTCATTAAATAATAGTCAAATTTATGTAGGTAATATAGCGAACCAAGCTACTGGAGTCACTCCGTCTGGTGATGCCACAATATCTAACTTAGGTGTAATTGACCTCACTAATAATGCGGTTGAGACTACTGAAATTGAAAATAAAGCTGTTACTACTGCTAAGATTAATAACGGAACTGCTAATCAAGTATTAAAAACAAATGCCGCTGGAAACGCAACTGAATGGGGTACTTTAGACGCTAACAATATCGCAACTGAAAATGTAACTTCTGCTGATAACTCTATCACTGGGGTAGCAAATGATGCCGCGCTGGCTTCAATGAATCTTGAAGTGAATGTCGATGACGCAACCTTAGAAGTTGATCCTACAAACGGTGTACAAGTGAAAGACTTGGGAATTACTACTGCTAAGATTAATAACAAAGGTGTTACTACTGCCAAAATTAATAACGGAACTGCTAATCAAGTATTAAAAACAAATGCAGCTGGAAACGCAACTGAATGGGGTACTTTAGACGCTAACAATATCGCAACTGAAAATGTAACTTCTGCTGATAACTCTATCACTGGGGTAGCAAATGATGCCGCGCTGGCTTCAATGAATCTTGAAGTGAATGTCGATGACGCAACCTTAGAAGTTGATCCTACAAACGGTGTACAAGTGAAAGACTTGGGAATTACTACTGCTAAGATTAATAACGGAACTGCTAATCAAGTATTAAAAACAAATGCAGCTGGAAACGCAACTGAATGGGGTACTTTAGATGCTGACAATATCGCAACTGAAAATGTAACTTCTGCTGATAACTCTATCACTGGGGTAGCAAATGATGCCGCGCTGGCTTCAATGAATCTTGAAGTGAATGTCGATGACACAACCTTAGAAGTTGATCCTACAAACGGTGTGCAAGTGAAAGACTTGGGAATTACTACTGCTAAGATTAATAACGGAACTGCTAATCAAGTATTAAAAACAAATGCCGCTGGAAACGCAACTGAATGGGGTACTTTAGACGCTAACAATATCGCAACTGAAAATGTAACTTCTGCTGATAACTCTATCACTGGGGTAGCAAATGATGCCGCGCTGGCTTCAATGAATCTTGAAGTGAATGTCGATGACACAACCTTAGAAGTTGATCCTACAAACGGTGTACAAGTGAAAGACTTGGGAATTACTACTGCTAAGATTAATAACAAAGGTGTTACTACTGCCAAAATTAATAACGGAACTGCTAATCAAGTATTAAAAACAAATGCCGCTGGAAACGCAACTGAATGGGGTACTTTAGATGCTGACAATATCGCAACTGAAAATGTAACTTCTGCTGATAACTCTATCACTGGGGTAGCAAATGATGCCGCGCTGGCTTCAATGAATCTTGAAGTGAATGTCGATGACACAACCTTAGAAGTTGATCCTACAAACGGTGTGCAAGTGAAAGACTTGGGAATTACTACTGCTAAGATTAATAACGGAACTGCTAATCAAGTATTAAAAACAAATGCCGCTGGAAACGCAACTGAATGGGGTACTTTAGACGCTAACAATATCGCAACTGAAAATGTAACTTCTGCTGATAACTCTATCACTGGGGTAGCAAATGATGCCGCGCTGGCTTCAATGAATCTTGAAGTGAATGTCGATGACGCAACCTTAGAAGTTGATCCTACAAACGGTGTACAAGTGAAAGACTTGGGAATTACTACTGCTAAGATTAATAACGGAACTGCTAATCAAGTATTAAAAACAAATGCAGCTGGAAACGCAACTGAATGGGGTACTTTAGATGCTGACAATATCGCAACTGAAAATGTAACTTCTGCTGATAACTCTATCACTGGGGTAGCAAATGATGCCGCGCTGGCTTCAATGAATCTTGAAGTGAATGTCGATGACGCAACCTTAGAAGTTGATCCTACAAACGGTGTACAAGTGAAAGACTTGGGAATTACTACTGCTAAGATTAATAACAAAGGTGTTACTACTGCCAAAATTAATAACGGAACTGCTAATCAAGTATTAAAAACAAATGCCGCTGGAAACGCAACTGAATGGGGTACTTTAGACGCTAACAATATCGCAACTGAAAATGTAACTTCTGCTGATAACTCTATCACTGGGGTAGCAAATGATGCCGCGCTGGCTTCAATGAATCTTGAAGTGAATGTCGATGACGCAACCTTAGAAGTTGATCCTACAAACGGTGTACAAGTGAAAGACTTGGGAATTACTACTGCTAAGATTAATAACGGAACTGCTAATCAAGTATTAAAAACAAATGCAGCTGGAAACGCAACTGAATGGGGTACTTTAGATGCTAACAATATCGCAACTGAAAATGTAACTTCTGCTGATAACTCTATCACTGGGGTAGCAAATGATGCCGCGCTGGCTTCAATGAATCTTGAAGTGAATGTCGATGACGCAACCTTAGAAGTTGATCCTACAAACGGTGTACAAGTGAAAGACTTGGGAATTACTACTGCTAAGATTAATAACAAAGGTGTTACTACTGCCAAAATTAATAACGGAACTGCTAATCAAGTATTAAAAACAAATGCAGCTGGAAACGCAACTGAATGGGGTACTTTAGATGCTGACAATATCGCAACTGAAAATGTAACTTCTGCTGATAACTCTATCACTGGGGTAGCAAATGATGCCGCGCTGGCTTCAATGAATCTTGAAGTGAATGTCGATGACACAACCTTAGAAGTTGATCCTACAAACGGTGTGCAAGTGAAAGACTTGGGAATTACTACTGCTAAGATTAATAACGGAACTGCTAATCAAGTATTAAAAACAAATGCCGCTGGAAACGCAACTGAATGGGGTACTTTAGATGCTAACAATATCGCAACTGAAAATGTAACTTCTGCTGATAACTCTATCACTGGGGTAGCAAATGATGCCGCGCTGGCTTCAATGAATCTTGAAGTGAATGTCGATGACGCAACCTTAGAAGTTGATCCTACAAACGGTGTACAAGTGAAAGACTTGGGAATTACTACTGCTAAGATTAATAACGGAACTGCTAATCAAGTATTAAAAACAAATGCCGCTGGAAACGCAACTGAATGGGGTACTTTAGATGCTAACAATATCGCAACTGAAAATGTAACTTCTGCTGATAACTCTATCACTGGGGTAGCAAATGATGCCGCGCTGGCTTCAATGAATCTTGAAGTGAATGTCGATGACACAACCTTAGAAGTTGATCCTACAAACGGTGTACAAGTGAAAGACTTGGGAATTACTACTGCTAAGATTAATAACGGAACTGCTAATCAAGTATTAAAAACAAATGCCGCTGGAAACGCAACTGAATGGGGTACTTTAGACGCTAACAATATCGCAACTGAAAATGTAACTTCTGCTGATAACTCTATCACTGGGGTAGCAAATGATGCCGCGCTGGCTTCAATGAATCTTGAAGTGAATGTCGATGACGCAACCTTAGAAGTTGATCCTACAAACGGTGTACAAGTGAAAGACTTGGGAATTACTACTGCTAAGATTAATAACGGAACTGCTAATCAAGTATTAAAAACAAATGCCGCTGGAAACGCAACTGAATGGGGTACTTTAGACGCTAACAATATCGCAACTGAAAATGTAACTTCTGCTGATAACTCTATCACTGGGGTAGCAAATGATGCCGCGCTGGCTTCAATGAATCTTGAAGTGAATGTCGATGACGCAACCTTAGAAGTTGATCCTACAAACGGTGTACAAGTGAAAGACTTGGGAATTACTACTGCTAAGATTAATAACAAAGGTGTTACTACTGCCAAAATTAATAACGGAACTGCTAATCAAGTATTAAAAACAAATGCCGCTGGAAACGCAACTGAATGGGGTACTTTAGACGCTAACAATATCGCAACTGAAAATGTAACTTCTGCTGATAACTCTATCACTGGGGTAGCAAATGATGCCGCGCTGGCTTCAATGAATCTTGAAGTGAATGTCGATGACGCAACCTTAGAAGTTGATCCTACAAACGGTGTACAAGTGAAAGACTTGGGAATTACTACTGCTAAGATTAATAACGGAACTGCTAATCAAGTATTAAAAACAAATGCAGCTGGAAACGCAACTGAATGGGGTACTTTAGACGCTAACAATATCGCAACTGAAAATGTAACTTCTGCTGATAACTCTATCACTGGGGTAGCAAATGATGCCGCGCTGGCTTCAATGAATCTTGAAGTGAATGTCGATGACGCAACCTTAGAAGTTGATCCTACAAACGGTGTACAAGTGAAAGACTTGGGAATTACTACTGCTAAGATTAATAACAAAGGTGTTACTACTGCCAAAATTAATAACGGAACTGCTAATCAAGTATTAAAAACAAATGCAGCTGGAAACGCAACTGAATGGGGTACTTTAGATGCTGACAATATCGCAACTGAAAATGTAACTTCTGCTGATAACTCTATCACTGGGGTAGCAAATGATGCCGCGCTGGCTTCAATGAATCTTGAAGTGAATGTCGATGACACAACCTTAGAAGTTGATCCTACAAACGGTGTGCAAGTGAAAGACTTGGGAATTACTACTGCTAAGATTAATAACGGAACTGCTAATCAAGTATTAAAAACAAATGCCGCTGGAAACGCAACTGAATGGGGTACTTTAGATGCTGACAATATCGCAACTGAAAATGTAACTTCTGCTGATAACTCTATCACTGGGGTAGCAAATGATGCCGCGCTGGCTTCAATGAATCTTGAAGTGAATGTCGATGACGCAACCTTAGAAGTTGATCCTACAAACGGTGTACAAGTGAAAGACTTGGGAATTACTACTGCTAAGATTAATAACAAAGCTGTTACTACTGCCAAAATTAATAACGGAACTGCTAATCAAGTATTAAAAACAAATGCAGCTGGAAACGCAACTGAATGGGGTACTTTAGACGCTAACAATATCGCAACTGAAAATGTAACTTCTGCTGATAACTCTATCACTGGGGTAGCGAATGATGCCGCGCTGGCTTCAATGAATCTTGAAGTGAATGTCGATGACGCAACCTTAGAAGTTGATCCTACAAACGGTGTACAAGTGAAAGACTTGGGAATTACTACTGCTAAGATTAATAACGGAACTGCTAATCAAGTATTAAAAACAAATGCCGCTGGAAACGCAACTGAATGGGGTACTTTAGACGCTAACAATATCGCAACTGAAAATGTAACTTCTGCTGATAACTCTATCACTGGGGTAGCAAATGATGCCGCGCTGGCTTCAATGAATCTTGAAGTGAATGTCGATGACGCAACCTTAGAAGTTGATCCTACAAACGGTGTGCAAGTGAAAGACTTGGGAATTACTACTGCTAAGATTAATAACAAAGGTGTTACTACTGCCAAAATTAATAACGGAACTGCTAATCAAGTATTAAAAACAAATGCAGCTGGAAACGCAACTGAATGGGGTACTTTAGATGCTGACAATATCGCAACTGAAAATGTAACTTCTGCTGATAACTCTATCACTGGGGTAGCAAATGATGCTGCGCTGGCTTCAATGAATCTCGAAGTGAATGTCGATGACGCAACCTTAGAAGTTGATCCTACAAACGGTGTACAAGTGAAAGACTTGGGAATTACTACTGCTAAGATTAATAACGGAACTGCTAATCAAGTATTAAAAACAAATGCAGCTGGAAACGCAACTGAATGGGGTACTTTAGATGCTAACAATATCGCAACTGAAAATGTAACTTCTGCTGATAACTCTATCACTGGGGTAGCAAATGATGCCGCGCTGGCTTCAATGAATCTTGAAGTGAATGTCGATGACGCAACCTTAGAAGTTGATCCTACAAACGGTGTACAAGTGAAAGACTTGGGAATTACTACTGCTAAGATTAATAACGGAACTGCTAATCAAGTATTAAAAACAAATGCAGCTGGAAACGCAACTGAATGGGGTACTTTGGATGCTAACAATATCGCAACTGAAAATGTAACTTCTGCTGATAACTCTATCACTGGGGTAGCAAATGATGCCGCGCTGGCTTCAATGAATCTTGAAGTGAATGTCGATGACGCAACCTTAGAAGTTGATCCTACAAACGGTGTACAAGTGAAAGACTTGGGAATTACTACTGCTAAGATTAATAACGGAACTGCTAATCAAGTATTAAAAACAAATGCCGCTGGAAACGCAACTGAATGGGGTACTTTAGACGCTAACAATATCGCAACTGAAAATGTAACTTCTGCTGATAACTCTATCACTGGGGTAGCAAATGATGCCGCGCTGGCTTCAATGAATCTTGAAGTAAATGTCGATGACGCAACCTTAGAAGTTGATCCTACAAACGGTGTGCAAGTGAAAGACTTGGGAATTACTACTGCTAAGATTAATAACAAAGGTGTTACTACTGCCAAAATTAATAACGGAACTGCTAATCAAGTATTAAAAACAAATGCCGCTGGAAACGCAACTGAATGGGGTACTTTAGATGCTGACAATATCGCAACTGAAAATGTAACTTCTGCTGATAACTCTATCACTGGGGTAGCAAATGATGCCGCGCTGGCTTCAATGAATCTTGAAGTGAATGTCGATGACGCAACCTTAGAAGTTGATCCTACAAACGGTGTACAAGTGAAAGACTTGGGAATTACTACTGCCAAAATTAATAACGGAACTGCTAATCAAGTATTAAAAACAAATGCAGCTGGAAACGCAACTGAATGGGGTACTTTAGATGCTGACAATATCGCAACTGAAAATGTAACTTCTGCTGATAACTCTATCACTGGGGTAGCAAATGATGCTGCGCTGGCTTCAATGAATCTCGAAGTGAATGTCGATGACGCAACCTTAGAAGTTGATCCTACAAACGGTGTACAAGTGAAAGACTTGGGAATTACTACTGCTAAGATTAATAACGGAACTGCTAATCAAGTATTAAAAACAAATGCCGCTGGAAACGCAACTGAATGGGGTACTTTAGACGCTAACAATATCGCAACTGAAAATGTAACTTCTGCTGATAACTCTATCACTGGGGTAGCGAATGATGCTGCGCTGGCTTCAATGAATCTCGAAGTGAATGTCGATGACGCAACCTTAGAAGTTGATCCTACAAACGGTGTGCAAGTGAAAGACTTGGGAATTACTACTGCTAAGATTAATAACGGAACTGCTAATCAAGTATTAAAAACAAATGCCGCTGGAAACGCAACTGAATGGGGTACTTTAGACGCTAACAATATCGCAACTGAAAATGTAACTTCTGCTGATAACTCTATCACTGGGGTAGCAAATGATGCCACGCTGGCTTCAATGAATCTTGAAGTGAATGTCGATGACACAACCTTAGAAGTTGATCCTACAAACGGTGTGCAAGTGAAAGACCTGGGAATTACTACTGCTAAGATTAATAACGGAACTGCTAATCAAGTATTAAAAACAAATGCCGCTGGAAACGCAACTGAATGGGGTACTTTAGACGCTAACAATATCGCAACTGAAAATGTAACTTCTGCTGATAACTCTATCACTGGGGTAGCAAATGATGCCGCGCTGGCTTCAATGAATCTTGAAGTGAATGTCGATGACACAACCTTAGAAGTTGATCCTACAAACGGTGTGCAAGTGAAAGACTTGGGAATTACTACTGCTAAGATTAATAACGGAACTGCTAATCAAGTATTAAAAACAAATGCCGCTGGAAACGCAACTGAATGGGGTACTTTAGATGCTAACAATATCGCAACTGAAAATGTAACTTCTGCTGATAACTCTATCACTGGGGTAGCAAATGATGCCGCGCTGGCTTCAATGAATCTTGAAGTAAATGTCGATGACGCAACCTTAGAAGTTGATCCTACAAACGGTGTGCAAGTGAAAGACTTGGGAATTACTACTGCTAAGATTAATAACAAAGGTGTTACTACTGCCAAAATTAATAACGGAACTGCTAATCAAGTATTAAAAACAAATGCCGCTGGAAACGCAACTGAATGGGGTACTTTAGATGCTGACAATATCGCAACTGAAAATGTAACTTCTGCTGATAACTCTATCACTGGGGTAGCAAATGATGCCGCGCTGGCTTCAATGAATCTTGAAGTGAATGTCGATGACGCAACCTTAGAAGTTGATCCTACAAACGGTGTACAAGTGAAAGACTTGGGAATTACTACTGCTAAGATTAATAACGGAACTGCTAATCAAGTATTAAAAACAAATGCAGCTGGAAACGCAACTGAATGGGGTACTTTAGATGCTGACAATATCGCAACTGAAAATGTAACTTCTGCTGATAACTCTATCACTGGGGTAGCAAATGATGCCGCGCTGGCTTCAATGAATCTTGAAGTGAATGTCGATGACGCAACCTTAGAAGTTGATCCTACAAACGGTGTACAAGTGAAAGACTTGGGAATTACTACTGCTAAGATTAATAACGGAACTGCTAATCAAGTATTAAAAACAAATGCAGCTGGAAACGCAACTGAATGGGGTACTTTAGACGCTAACAATATCGCAACTGAAAATGTAACTTCTGCTGATAACTCTATCACTGGGGTAGCGAATGATGCCGCGCTGGCTTCAATGAATCTTGAAGTGAATGTCGATGACGCAACCTTAGAAGTTGATCCTACAAACGGTGTACAAGTGAAAGACTTGGGAATTACTACTGCTAAGATTAATAACAAAGGTGTTACTACTGCCAAAATTAATAACGGAACTGCTAATCAAGTATTAAAAACAAATGCAGCTGGAAACGCAACTGAATGGGGTACTTTAGACGCTAACAATATCGCAACTGAAAATGTAACTTCTGCTGATAACTCTATCACTGGGGTAGCAAATGATGCCGCGCTGGCTTCAATGAATCTTGAAGTGAATGTCGATGACGCAACCTTAGAAGTTGATCCTACAAACGGTGTACAAGTGAAAGACTTGGGAATTACTACTGCTAAGATTAATAACGGAACTGCTAATCAAGTATTAAAAACAAATGCAGCTGGAAACGCAACTGAATGGGGTACTTTAGATGCTGACAATATCGCAACTGAAAATGTAACTTCTGCTGATAACTCTATCACTGGGGTAGCAAATGATGCCGCGCTGGCTTCAATGAATCTTGAAGTGAATGTCGATGACGCAACCTTAGAAGTTGATCCTACAAACGGTGTACAAGTGAAAGACTTGGGAATTACTACTGCTAAGATTAATAACGGAACTGCTAATCAAGTATTAAAAACAAATGCCGCTGGAAACGCAACTGAATGGGGTACTTTAGACGCTAACAATATCGCAACTGAAAATGTAACTTCTGCTGATAACTCTATCACTGGGGTAGCAAATGATGCCGCGCTGGCTTCAATGAATCTTGAAGTGAATGTCGATGACGCAACCTTAGAAGTTGATCCTACAAACGGTGTACAAGTGAAAGACTTGGGAATTACTACTGCTAAGATTAATAACAAAGGTGTTACTACTGCCAAAATTAATAACGGAACTGCTAATCAAGTATTAAAAACAAATGCAGCTGGAAACGCAACTGAATGGGGTACTTTAGATGCTGACAATATCGCAACTGAAAATGTAACTTCTGCTGATAACTCTATCACTGGGGTAGCAAATGATGCTGCGCTGGCTTCAATGAATCTCGAAGTGAATGTCGATGACGCAACCTTAGAAGTTGATCCTACAAACGGTGTACAAGTGAAAGACTTGGGAATTACTACTGCTAAGATTAATAACGGAACTGCTAATCAAGTATTAAAAACAAATGCAGCTGGAAACGCAACTGAATGGGGTACTTTAGACGCTAACAATATCGCAACTGAAAATGTAACTTCTGCTGATAACTCTATCACTGGGGTAGCAAATGATGCCGCGCTGGCTTCAATGAATCTTGAAGTGAATGTCGATGACACAACCTTAGAAGTTGATCCTACAAACGGTGTACAAGTGAAAGACTTGGGAATTACTACTGCTAAGATTAATAACGGAACTGCTAATCAAGTATTAAAAACAAATGCCGCTGGAAACGCAACTGAATGGGGTACTTTAGATGCTGACAATATCGCAACTGAAAATGTAACTTCTGCTGATAACTCTATCACTGGGGTAGCAAATGATGCCGCGCTGGCTTCAATGAATCTTGAAGTGAATGTCGATGACACAACCTTAGAAGTTGATCCTACAAACGGTGTACAAGTGAAAGACTTGGGAATTACTACTGCCAAAATTAATAACGGAACTGCTAATCAAGTATTAAAAACAAATGCAGCTGGAAACGCAACTGAATGGGGTACTTTAGATGCTGACAATATCGCAACTGAAAATGTAACTTCTGCTGATAACTCTATCACTGGGGTAGCGAATGATGCTGCGCTGGCTTCAATGAATCTTGAAGTGAATGTCGATGACACAACCTTAGAAGTTGATCCTACAAACGGTGTACAAGTGAAAGACTTGGGAATTACTACTGCTAAGATTAATAACGGAACTGCTAATCAAGTATTAAAAACAAATGCCGCTGGAAACGCAACTGAATGGGGTACTTTAGATGCTAACAATATCGCAACTGAAAATGTAACTTCTGCTGATAACTCTATCACTGGGGTAGCAAATGATGCCGCGCTGGCTTCAATGAATCTTGAAGTGAATGTCGATGACGCAACCTTAGAAGTTGATCCTACAAACGGTGTACAAGTGAAAGACTTGGGAATTACTACTGCTAAGATTAATAACGGAACTGCTAATCAAGTATTAAAAACAAATGCAGCTGGAAACGCAACTGAATGGGGTACTTTAGACGCTAACAATATCGCAACTGAAAATGTAACTTCTGCTGATAACTCTATCACTGGGGTAGCAAATGATGCCGCGCTGGCTTCAATGAATCTTGAAGTGAATGTCGATGACACAACCTTAGAAGTTGATCCTACAAACGGTGTGCAAGTGAAAGACTTGGGAATTACTACTGCTAAGATTAATAACGGAACTGCTAATCAAGTATTAAAAACAAATGCCGCTGGAAACGCAACTGAATGGGGTACTTTAGACGCTAACAATATCGCAACTGAAAATGTAACTTCTGCTGATAACTCTATCACTGGGGTAGCAAATGATGCCGCGCTGGCTTCAATGAATCTTGAAGTAAATGTCGATGACGCAACCTTAGAAGTTGATCCTACAAACGGTGTGCAAGTGAAAGACTTGGGAATTACTACTGCTAAGATTAATAACAAAGGTGTTACTACTGCCAAAATTAATAACGGAACTGCTAATCAAGTATTAAAAACAAATGCCGCTGGAAACGCAACTGAATGGGGTACTTTAGATGCTGACAATATCGCAACTGAAAATGTAACTTCTGCTGATAACTCTATCACTGGGGTAGCAAATGATGCCGCGCTGGCTTCAATGAATCTTGAAGTGAATGTCGATGACGCAACCTTAGAAGTTGATCCTACAAACGGTGTACAAGTGAAAGACTTGGGAATTACTACTGCTAAGATTAATAACGGAACTGCTAATCAAGTATTAAAAACAAATGCAGCTGGAAACGCAACTGAATGGGGTACTTTAGATGCTGACAATATCGCAACTGAAAATGTAACTTCTGCTGATAACTCTATCACTGGGGTAGCAAATGATGCCGCGCTGGCTTCAATGAATCTTGAAGTGAATGTCGATGACGCAACCTTAGAAGTTGATCCTACAAACGGTGTACAAGTGAAAGACTTGGGAATTACTACTGCTAAGATTAATAACGGAACTGCTAATCAAGTATTAAAAACAAATGCAGCTGGAAACGCAACTGAATGGGGTACTTTAGACGCTAACAATATCGCAACTGAAAATGTAACTTCTGCTGATAACTCTATCACTGGGGTAGCGAATGATGCCGCGCTGGCTTCAATGAATCTTGAAGTGAATGTCGATGACGCAACCTTAGAAGTTGATCCTACAAACGGTGTACAAGTGAAAGACTTGGGAATTACTACTGCTAAGATTAATAACGGAACTGCTAATCAAGTATTAAAAACAAATGCCGCTGGAAACGCAACTGAATGGGGTACTTTAGACGCTAACAATATCGCAACTGAAAATGTAACTTCTGCTGATAACTCTATCACTGGGGTAGCAAATGATGCCGCGCTGGCTTCAATGAATCTTGAAGTGAATGTCGATGACGCAACCTTAGAAGTTGATCCTACAAACGGTGTACAAGTGAAAGACTTGGGAATTACTACTGCTAAGATTAATAACAAAGGTGTTACTACTGCCAAAATTAATAACGGAACTGCTAATCAAGTATTAAAAACAAATGCAGCTGGAAACGCAACTGAATGGGGTACTTTAGATGCTGACAATATCGCAACTGAAAATGTAACTTCTGCTGATAACTCTATCACTGGGGTAGCAAATGATGCTGCGCTGGCTTCAATGAATCTCGAAGTGAATGTCGATGACGCAACCTTAGAAGTTGATCCTACAAACGGTGTACAAGTGAAAGACTTGGGAATTACTACTGCTAAGATTAATAACGGAACTGCTAATCAAGTATTAAAAACAAATGCAGCTGGAAACGCAACTGAATGGGGTACTTTAGACGCTAACAATATCGCAACTGAAAATGTAACTTCTGCTGATAACTCTATCACTGGGGTAGCAAATGATGCCGCGCTGGCTTCAATGAATCTTGAAGTGAATGTCGATGACACAACCTTAGAAGTTGATCCTACAAACGGTGTACAAGTGAAAGACTTGGGAATTACTACTGCTAAGATTAATAACGGAACTGCTAATCAAGTATTAAAAACAAATGCAGCTGGAAACGCAACTGAATGGGGTACTTTAGATGCTGACAATATCGCAACTGAAAATGTAACTTCTGCTGATAACTCTATCACTGGGGTAGCAAATGATGCCGCGCTGGCTTCAATGAATCTTGAAGTGAATGTCGATGACACAACCTTAGAAGTTGATCCTACAAACGGTGTACAAGTGAAAGACTTGGGAATTACTACTGCTAAGATTAATAACAAAGGTGTTACTACTGCCAAAATTAATAACGGAACTGCTAATCAAGTATTAAAAACAAATGCAGCTGGAAACGCAACTGAATGGGGTACTTTAGACGCTAACAATATCGCAACTGAAAATGTAACTTCTGCTGATAACTCTATCACTGGGGTAGCAAATGATGCCGCGCTGGCTTCAATGAATCTTGAAGTGAATGTCGATGACACAACCTTAGAAGTTGATCCTACAAACGGTGTACAAGTGAAAGACTTGGGAATTACTACTGCCAAAATTAATAACGGAACTGCTAATCAAGTATTAAAAACAAATGCAGCTGGAAACGCAACTGAATGGGGTACTTTAGATGCTGACAATATCGCAACTGAAAATGTAACTTCTGCTGATAACTCTATCACTGGGGTAGCGAATGATGCTGCGCTGGCTTCAATGAATCTTGAAGTGAATGTCGATGACACAACCTTAGAAGTTGATCCTACAAACGGTGTACAAGTGAAAGACTTGGGAATTACTACTGCTAAGATTAATAACGGAACTGCTAATCAAGTATTAAAAACAAATGCAGCTGGAAACGCAACTGAATGGGGTACTTTAGATGCTGACAATATCGCAACTGAAAATGTAACTTCTGCTGATAACTCTATCACTGGGGTAGCAAATGATGCCGCGCTGGCTTCAATGAATCTTGAAGTGAATGTCGATGACGCAACCTTAGAAGTTGATCCTACAAACGGTGTACAAGTGAAAGACTTGGGAATTACTACTGCTAAGATTAATAACGGAACTGCTAATCAAGTATTAAAAACAAATGCAGCTGGAAACGCAACTGAATGGGGTACTTTAGACGCTAACAATATCGCAACTGAAAATGTAACTTCTGCTGATAACTCTATCACTGGGGTAGCGAATGATGCCGCGCTGGCTTCAATGAATCTTGAAGTGAATGTCGATGACGCAACCTTAGAAGTTGATCCTACAAACGGTGTACAAGTGAAAGACTTGGGAATTACTACTGCTAAAATTAACACAGACGCAATAGACAATACTAAAATTGCTAATAATGCTGTACAAACTGAAAACATACTTTCTGGTGGTAATGATAAAGTATTAACCACAACCGGAACAGGAACCGTTCAGTGGGAGGATAAATCTAATTTGACCTCAACCGTTAGTCAGGTAGTAACAACAGGTAATACCATTGCAACGCATAATAACGGAGCTACTTCAACTAATATTATAGAAACAGTAACCTCTTTATCTCAAGATACAGGTACTGGAGTAATTACATATACAGATGAAAATGACACAGATCAAACAGCCAATGTTGTTGCTGCTGAAACAGACAATAACATCACTGTCGGTGCAAATGGAGGAGCTTACTTTGCAGGACCGACAATCGTAGCTGCTGCTAAGGTTACCATGACCTACAATGCAGATGCTACAAGTACTTATAATTCACATGCCATAGCTAAGCAATATAATATTCTATCAGTAACAAGAATAGATGAAGGTGATTATCAAGTAAACTTTGATACTCCAATGGATGATGTTAATTATATAATACAAGTGTCTATAAAAGATTGTGGTGGTGATTGCCCAGGTAATTCAGGTGCTGACTACGACGATCCGGGAGTTACATATTACGATCAACAAACTGGAGGTTTTAAAATAAACATTGGTGATAGTGATAATGGTACTAACCCAAAAGATGATATAGACTTAGAATTTATGTTTACTATAATTGATTTTTAATATTTAATGAACAAGTTACCCCTTATATTAACCCTTAGTTTTTATCCAAAGACAAATCTTATGGATCCTAGTTTAGTAAAAGAAAATTCTCTAATAACATACCATATAGAATCACTTTTTATACGTAACATGATGGAGTTTAGAATTCAAAATAGCATTCAAACGTTCTTATCCATGCTTCTGAGTAATACTAGTGGGTTAATTAACAAAAAATATTTATGAATATAAAATAGAAGTATAACACCCAATCTTAAAAATTTAATCTAATAATGACAAAAAGGTCATGGAATAATAAAACCATTCGGATTTAAAATGGGAAGATTTCTTGGCAAAACAACAATAATAAAATGACAAAAAAAATTTACATTCTGTTAGTTTATTTCTTTGTTCAACAATCAATTGCACAAATAGATGAGGGCTCTCTTGTTGGCTTACCTCAAGCAACTACGACAGAATTAAACGCAATAGCATCACCAGAACTAGGAAGCATGGCTTTCGATACTGATAAAGATCGAGTTGTAGAATACACAAGTTCTGGCTGGCAAGAAATGAGCATTTCGCCAAATGTATACGTAGGAGCATTTATTATAACAAATGCCGGTAATCAAGCGGTGACCGGCTTACCTTTTGCCCCATCTCAAATTACTTTCGCTGCACACGCCAATGTAGAAACCTTAAATCTAAACAGTGATAACGGAGTGGGTAACAATAATTCAGGCGTTAATAATGCTTACGGCTCTATGAATGGTTTTGCCAGAAATACCGGTGGTATAATCACAGAACAGGTTATATATGTTGGAGGAAGTGGAAATTCAATTAACGATATCTCAAGGTACGCTAGTGATTCAAACTGTATTGCTATAAGATATGCAAATCAGAATGGTGATAATCTGGGTATCATAAGCGCTTCCTTAACATCATTTAATGCAGATGGTTTTACGTTGGACATCACTAAAACCGGTGCTACCAATACGGAAAATTTGGTAGTTTTATTTACTGCATACAAATAAAATAGATTATCTTAGAATATATTAACTATAACTATGAGGAGTATTATTTTTGGAATTATAGGATTGATTAACCTCGGCGCTGTTGCACAAATAGATGCCGACTCTCTTATTGGGTTACCAACAACGGTTAACGATGCTGAAATGAATGGCATTACTGGAGCATCTGAAGGCTCAATGGTTTATAATATTGCCCGAAAAAATATTTACATTTTTGACGGAGCTAACTGGACTTCAGTAAATAAAGAAAAAAACACGTATGGAGATATAAAGTACAGTGCTCAAACGGCTGATCATGCTGGATGGTATATACTTAATGGCCGAGCGATAAACACTTTATCAACCACAGCTGAGACCAATGCTATTACTTTGGGTTTTACCACGAATTTACCAGATGCTCAAGACAGAGTATTAAAACATCCCGCTATTGGTCAGAATATTGGAGACACAGGAGGCCAAGCAAACACCACCTTAAGTCAAGCAAATCTTCCTAATGTTACCTTCGCAGGAACAACAACGATTGATGGCGACCATAACCATACCATAAATAGAGCGATAGGTACAGATCGAGTAAGGCACAACAGCGATGCCGATAGAACATTTTTCAATCAAAATGGAAACACGAATACAAGTAGCTCTGGAGATCATAACCACACGGTTACCGTAAGTAGCGGAGGTGGTGATCAAGCCTTTGAGCGGTATCAACCCTATATAGTTTTTAATACATTTATTTACCTAGGTTCATGAAAAATTATATTAATCATATTATTTTCCTTTTCTTTACGCAATTAATAATTGCTCAGATTGATGCTAGCTCCGTAATAGGTACCTCTACTGTATCTGATAATACCAGTATGAACAGTGTAACAGGAGTAGTAGCAGAAGGGTCAATGGTTTATAACATGAATAATAAAACAATTCATATTTTCGATGGTACTAATTGGATCATGGTTAATCAGGTGAACATATCCTTTGGAGAAATTAAATATGGCATACAAACCGCTGACCACTCAGGATGGTATATCCTTGATGGTAGGGCTATAAACACATTACCTGCAAATGCCCAAACTAATGCCACAAACTTGGGTTTTGCGTCGAATCTTCCAAATTCTGAAGATAGAATATTAAAACACCCCTCACTTGGTCAAAATATTGCTGATACAGGAGGTAAAGTAAACACTATTTTAATTCAAGAAAACTTACCAAATATTAATTTTACCGGCACAACAACTACCGACGGCGACCACACACACAATATAAACAGAACTATAAGCGCCCAAAGAGTACGAAACAATGCCGACGACAATAGAACGTTTTTTAATCAAAACGGAAATACTACTACTAATTCTTCCGGTGACCATAACCATACAGTTACGGTTAATAGCGGAGGAAATAACCAAGCTTTTGAAAGATATCAACCTTATTTAATCGTTAACACATTTATTTATTTAGGATTATGAGAAAGTCAAAATTATTTCTAGTAGCAGTCTTATTTTTTACTCAATACGTTGTAGCTCAAATTGACGCTAACTCCGTAATGGGAATCCCAACCGCAACAGACAACAGTGAAATGAACGGAATTACCGGAGTTAGAGAAGGTTCCTTTCTTTACAATTTAGCGGAAAAAAACATCTATTTTTTTAATGGCACAACTTGGGTAAACCCCGCCGGTTTTTCAACAAACATCTATAATACTGATGGCACCTTAAGCAATTCAAGAATTTTAAATGGTGGAGGAAATTCTTTAACATTTAACAATTTAGATTCTTTCCAGCTGTTTAGTACTAACTCGTCGCAATTATTTGCTACGGGAGCCTTAGAACTCAGTTCCACAGGAAGTACGACTCAAGTTTCTGGAGCGCTTGGACTCACCTTAACGGCAACAGCCAATGGTATTACACTGAATGGAGATACCACAATTAGCAATAACATTATTGTTATGGGATCATATACTGACAGTAATGGTACCACTGGAAACAATGGAGAAATATTAACTTCAACAGCTACAGGGACCATATGGAAAGATTTATCTGTTGAAGTGGTTAATAAAACCGCAGATTACACATTAACAGCAGCAGACAACGGAAAAGTATTTACTTTTAACAGTACTACAGATCTAACATTAACAGTACCTAACGGATTACCTGTTGGATTTAATATAAGCATTTATCAAATAAACACGGGTAAAATTACCATAAATGGTAGTGGAGGTGTGTCCGTTTTGAATAGACTTTTACGCTTTAAAACTGCAGGTAAAGACGCTGGAGCCGGTCTGCTAGCCACCGGTACGAACAATTTTCATTTAACGGGAGATTTAAGAAGGTAATGATGATTAAACAAAGGACTATCACCCTAATTTTCTGTTTTGTTTCTTTTTGTATCCATTGTCAAATTGCACATTATAACCAGTACCCAACATTAAAGCCTTCTCATATACTCGATGCAAAACTAACTAATATTAGTTTTGCCTTTTCAATGAGGGTATTAGAAAGTGATTATGATGGGCCTCTTATTAGATTACGAAGAACTAGTGATGATGCTGAACAAGATTTTGGGTGGGATGACAATGATATTGTAGATATTGACGCTATCAATACTTGGAGAAATTCGAGTAATGTGTACGTTCATACTTGGTACGACCAGAGTGGTTTAAACAGAGATGCCATTCAAACTGATATTAATAGACAACCTCGTTTTTACCCTGACGCAACCACTCCTTATTTTCAAGGAGATGGTTCTGATGATCATTTACTTATTGACACACCTAATGGCATTCAAGATGTGACAAATGCGGGGAATCAAGGAACAGTTATTACGATTGCAAAAGCAACCCATAGACCGCAACATTCTTTTGGTGTTTTATGGGGCTTGGACAGATGGTCAGCACATATTAATTGGACTGATAATAATATCTATTTTGACCCAGGATATTGTTGTACTGCAACACGGAGTGCACAAAATAACACGAATGCAGAAATATGGAAGCTATACACGTTTATAAAAACAGGCACGAACTCTATAATTAGATCAGATGGCGTTGAATTGTTTAATGAAATCTTCACAACGAATAGTTGTAGTAGAACTGAAGATTTTACTATAGGCTGGGCCAATGGAAGTCAACCGTCACATCACTCTACCACCAGTTTTAGAGAATTCATTATGTATAGCACAAATATCAGTGCTGTCGAATATCAAGGAATTGAGAATAACTCAATGCTGTTTTGGGGCTTATAGCGAAACGGATGTTTATAAAGAGCTAACATGACATCCATTAATCGAAGTTAACATGTAAATTATCGAAACATCTCTTCGAACTATCATAAAAATAACTAGGTTTACATTTCCAATGTAATAATAACTTAATAAAAGGCTTATTACAAATATGAATACTAAACTGCATTGTTTGGTTTTATAACATATCCCTTCAAAAAGACCTTTTTTATTTAGAGTGATTTAATAGAGCGTAATGTACGTGCATGAATATGAAATTCTAGTTAATAATAGTAGCCCCCACTACAATGTGTACATCAGAATAACATTGAAATACCAGAAAAACGGTGCGCTATATGATGAATACATCTATCCGAGTACGATTTTAAAATTGTATTTATTTGAATTTTACTGTTTTAAACAGGTTCTAATTATGAAAAAACAAAATATTCTGTCATTTTCTCCCCAAAAAATGGTGTCTAAATTATGTGTAATGAAAATTATTAGTACATTTGTAATTCTATTAAAATGACAGACCTAAACTATTGATTATTAAAAATATGAATATGTAAATTATTAATACATACAATAACAATAAAAAATAACAAAAATACGGGGGTATTATGAAGAATTTTTTATCTATATGGGCTATAGCTATAGCTATGCCTTCACTTGTCATCGGACAAAGTGCTTTTCACAATTTTGGTGAAATAAAAATGCATGCAGATGCTGGTATCGGGTTTCACACAGATTTTATTAATGACGGTACCTTTGACAACGACAATTCTGGGGTTGCTGGATTTTACAGCGATAATGAAATAAGAAGTGTTTCTGGTAACAATAGAGCTGTATTTCACGATGTAGAAATAGATGCAATTAATGATGTCGAATTGTATACTTCGTTAGGTGTAACTAATGAAATGACTTTTCTAACAGGTAAAGTTTTTACCCCTCGAAATGGTAATAACGTTTCGCTGGATTATATCAATCATCTTTTATATGTGGGTGAAGATGATCTAAGACATGTAGACGGTTATGCTTCTGTTACAGGTTCGAATGAATTCACTTTTCCTATTGGTGATGATAACAGAATAAGACCCATGATTATCTCTTGTGATAATCAAAACAACCTCTTTAATGGCGCATACTTTTTTTACAACCCTAGTACACCTCCTGGTTATTACTCTCAAGCCTTTACAACATCACAAAAACAAATATTTATTGAGAACATAAGTACTATAGAATTTTGGGATTTAGACGGTTTAGCTGAAGTAACAGTTTCATTAACTTGGGATACTAATAGCAATATTAGTGATATCAACCCTAACATTGGTAATCTTAGAGTAGTTGGTTGGAGTAAACTTGAAAATATATGGGTTGATTTAGGAAGAACTGCTGTTGAAGGAGATCTTTCTAGCGGTAAAGTAACTTCTAATACATTTATACCTGACGATTATGAAATCATAACTATAGGATCTGAATATGATGGGGGTCAACTTTCTGATATTAATTTAATTTTCACTCCAAATAACGGAGATTCTGATAATGATACACTTGTATTTGAAGGCTTAGAACAATACAGCAGTAATGAGTTAATTGTTTTCAATCGATGGGGTAATGTAGTTTATAAAGCAACCAATTATAAAAATGACTGGAGAGGGAAATCGCAAGGTAGAGCAACTATAGATGAGAAAAAGGATTTACCTGTTGGTACCTACTTCTATACGCTCGAACTAGGTGATGATGATAATTTGACCAAAAACAGAAAAGGGTGGATTTACATCCATAGATAATTAATCCAATAATAGGTATTTTATTTAGTAATTAATTAAAAACAACATTTGTTAATCTACTTAGAAAGTATATTATCTACTGATTTTACTTTGGGAGTGGTAGGATTATAGCCAAAATCAGCATCTGGTAATTCAATTCCTAATTGATGAATTATAAAACCTACACTTGCAAAATGATGGATGGCATGGCTGTGAGCCTGAATTAAAGCACTTCCTAAAGTATATTTAACGGTTACGCTTCCCGTTCCTAAATCATCAGTTACATCAATGAGTCGATTAAAATCAACGGATTTCAACCTGTTTAAATCTGCTAGTACCTTTTCGAAATATTGAATACCCTCAACTATTTTTTCTTCCGCCAACCTATTTCTTTCTCTTTTAGAAAAATCAACACTTGAATCTTCCCATCCTATAACAATACAAGAAAATAGATCCAGCACATGACGCATATGTGTTCCAATACTAGAATAGTAAGGTGCTACAGATGTATTATTATACTCTTTATCTGAAATGTTATTCAATAATTTTATACCACGTCTTAAGTTTGTATCAATAGCTTCAATCATTCTAAAAAATTAATTTCTAAAAGTATGTCGTATAAATATAGCGTATTTTACAAGTAATTTACAAACATTTTTAATTCATTTATAAAACACTACAAAAGAACATATTAATCACAAAAAAACTGCTTCGTTAGCTCTGTTACATTTTTTTGGCACACAATTTGAAAAACAACAAGACATGCGGAGGCTGAAAAGCAAATAGAGTAAGCATCATCCTAAAATGAATGAATTATGAAAACAGGAATTCTATTTTTATTAACAACGATGTTATTTGTACCTATACAAGCAAATAATCTAGAAAGTTCAAGCTTCAAAATTGAGGAGAACATTCGTTACAACAATGACGCCGTAACCTTTATAGAAAGAGGAGTACAATTCCATGTGTTTTTAAATGGCGATTTTGACTTTAATGCACATTATAAAAACACAAGATATATAGATTATTCTGGTAGAAGAACAAAAATCAACAGAGGCATTCGTATAGAACGCGATTATAAAGGCAGAATTAGACGTGTTGGAAATGTGTTTGTTAACTATAGTTATAAAGGCAATGTGACAAGAATTGGAAACGTATTCATAAGATATAGAAGAGGGCTATTGACTAAAGTTGGAAATTTACATGTAAACTATGACAGGTACGGAGTACCTTACTATAAAGGACGTGTTAAAGCTTTCCAAAATGGTTGTTACGATACTTACGACCCTAATTTTAATCTCGATATCGGCATTAATATAGGCACAATATATGAGTATGATGACGTCTATTTTTACAGAAGAGATTTTAGAAATAATTACCGTAAATTTAAAGAAGATAAACATTTCTACTACTATAAAGCTGTTCCTAATGCTACAATAGGTAAACGAAGTAAAGTTTTGAAGAGAAGAAAAAGTAAAAGAAATAGCAATACTTCAAATCGTAACAAAACCAATTCTGAAAAAACTGGAAAATCGAGAAGAAATAGATAGAAAGTAAAACCCATTTCAATAAACTCCTCTTAATATTTTCCGTTTCATAAAAACAAAATATTAATAAGAGTTTTATAAAACAACCATCAAAAATAAGTTTTGATGGTTGTTTTCGTTTTGAGCCCCTAGGATATAAGTTCTAAAAAATATTTGTTTATACAATTGATAATAAATACATTTATATCGACCTAACAGTTAACTAACTATGAAAACCTACAAGCTACTATTTGTTTTTTTAACATTCACTCAATTTACTTTTTCACAAAAATCAGCTCCTATATCTGGCCATTGTGCTACCTTAATTGATTTATTAGAGAAAGACTATTCTTCTTCTGACGCTACCCTAGATCTTAAACCTATTATTGATAATCAAAGAACTGTTCTTAGTATTTTTAAGAACTACTTAGCCAATAATGATTCTCTTGATATTTCTGATTTGAAAGTCCTTAATAATAAGATCACCTCTAAAAACACAGAGTTAACTTCTAAAAAAAAGCTTAATAAAAGCTACTTTGATGGGAGAATTTCTAACTATGTAAGCAAAGAGGAACGAAAATTATTTGATGATATCGCTTCACTTGAAAAAGAAATTGATTCGTTGAAAATTGAAAAAAATAATACAGAGTTAGAAAAATTACAAATACTTTATAAAGGTACAAATAACAACGATACCTATTTAAGCTACATCCTCAGTAAGTTCATAACGAAATACAAAACCATTATTCAAGATGGCAGCGATCAGTTTGCTACTATTAATGACAATGCAGCTATACAAAAATCGATACCTTTTATTGGTGGTAGCTTAGTTTTCGAAACTCTAATTGATGGTTTGAGTACATTTTTAGCAGAACGCATTAAAGAAGAATTAACCAACTACGTAGTTGAAAACATTCAATCTGAACTGAAAGACCCAGCGCCTACCAGTATTTTAAACGATCTAGTCGTTTTATTACCAAAAACTGTAGATTTCATTAACCAATTTGATGCTAATGAGATCCTAAATTTAACAAATAATCTAAAACAACATATTGAAGAAGATTTAAATAACTTATTGCATAATGCTTATAATTTAAAGAACACCTATCGTTTCGAAAAATTAATTGATCAAAATCCAGATTTAACGCTGGCATTTGAAGCTTTTAACATTTTCCCAGAGTTTTCAAAACTAGAAAATCCAGTAGATTTTTTTGATTTACTTTTGCAAAATGAAGAAATTATGAAATGGGGTGAAAACGCTAAAGATGCTAACAGAAGAAACATTGTAAACTCCATTAAATTAATTAATTTATTAGCACATAGTTTGACCATCGTCGAAAATGGAGAACTACGTTTCGTTACTACCAAATTCATGAGTAATTATGGTTCTAAACCTACCTTTTTTATGCTCTTCTTTGGCTTTTTACACCAACAAGATATTAAATTCTACAATATACAATTTGAAAACACAACTACCCAAAAAGAGCTTTTTAAGCTATGGAATACAAACAATCTATCCGTAAAAAAAATTAATCAAAATATCGATAAGGTAAAAACCATTACCAATCAGTTTTCTAGCATTGTAAAAAATGCCGAAAAAATTTATCAAGAAGCAAAAACCATTAAAAGTATAAACAAAGACGATACTAAAAAAGTAACCCCAGAACAAACGTATAATTTTGTAAATGATTTTATCGATTTTGTTCATCAAGTTAATGTCAGTGGTCAATTACTTATTCAACAAATCAAAACCAATCAAGGAGAAACAACATCAAATGGTATTAACAATTATATTTCCACTGCAAAAAATGTCAATGCAATCGTCTTTGACTTACAGAAAAAAAGATACGCCCGTGCCATTACCAAAACTTTAGAATTACCCTATAAATTAAGCACAAACGATGATTTTATAAGTAACTACGATCAATTTGCTAAAGAAGTAAAAAACATACATTTACTCCGTTATTTCAGAATACTTAAAAATGACTTCAATGACCTAAAAAAAGAAGATCTAAATAACTTTCGATTTATTCTTGTCTCTGTAAGCAATTTAATTGAGAATATTGATACAACTGGCCAAAACCCGAATTTAAATACTCTAAAAAACAATATAACAGAATTAAAAAACACTTGTTTGAACACTGATAAGATTGATACAATTAAAAATAAACTAGATATATTTACTACACAAATAAGTGGTGATGTAACAGAAATTACAGAAACCATCTTAACAGCAAATAAGATTTCAATAAATATAACGGATCCATTAATAAAGACCTTCAAATTGGATTCAAAAGTAGCCGATGAAATAAACAACTCATTTAAAATCTACCTGTTAACAACAGCTAAAGACTACATTCTAAACGAAGAAAAGGCGATAATTGAATTGGAAAACTTAAAAACTCTTATACAAACTCATTTACCAACAATAGTTGCTAATTCAATTAAAATACAAAATAAAAATGCACTGAAAATCATTTCATTTATAGGAAATATTGCCAATGCAGAAAATTCAGACGATGTAAAAAAAGCTTTATACACCTATGCATTACCTACAGGAAGTTATGCTATAAAACGAAAAGCCAGTAGTTACGTTTCTATTAACTCCTACCCCGGATTAATTGGAGGGATTGAAACAAATACATCAGCAAATTTATCGGCTGGAATAACAGCGCCAGTGGGTATTTCAACAAAACTTTTTTCTGGGAAATATTTGTTTTTTGAAGGAATGCATGTATTTGTTCCTATTATAGATATTGCTGCTCCTCTAAAATTTAGATTTAATAATACCGACGACACTGTAGAAAGTACTTCAGAATATACTTTTAAAAACATCTTTTCTCCCGGGGTATACCTCAGCTTACCTATAGCAAGATCACCTTTTGCGATAAACATAGGAACTCAATATGGGCCTGAATTGGATTATGAAAATAACGATTTGGTAAACTCTAAAGAAAGAGAAACATGGAGCTTTAATATAGGTGTTGTTTTGGATATTCCTATTTTCAATTTACACAATAAACCCAGAAAGTAATGATGAAAAATGCGATGATCATTTTATTATTAATATCCTGGAATGCCCTTTTTAGTCAAGAGAAAGAAGACAAAGAAACGACTTCAACTAAAAAAGAAATTAACGCTCTTTCCAACGAAAAAAAAAGAGCTTTTTTCATAAAAAATGAAACATTTAAAAAAATAGACTTAAAAACGTATAACAAAAGAGCACTAAAAAAAATTATTCAATCACAACAAAAAAGTAAGAGCAAAAAGCAAGAACAAGAAGAGCAGGAAGAGCAGGAAGAAATAATTACTAAGGCTATATACGAAAGCGTGTTTGAAAGTCCTAAGGAGGTGGAACCAAACAAAAATAGACTAAGAGGTCCTTCTTCATTTGACAGTAGAATAGAGATTTTTCAATTAGACCCGAAAATTGATTGGCAATACGAACTACTCTTAGCGAATGAATCTGTCGCTATGATCATAGAAAAAGAAAATATCGCTAAAATTTCAAATGATTATTACAAAGTAGAAACTCAAAGTAATAAAAGTAAGGATGTCTTAAACTTATGCGATAAATTGCCTTTTTCTAATCAACCGATTATTGGTGTAGGCACTACTTTTGTCGTTAAGAACAATCAATTTATAACTGCAAAACACGTAATACAGCGGCCAATTACAGACTATGTTATTGTTTTTGGAATCGATCAACTAAACCCAGAGTTAACCGAAAGTTACATCCCAAAAGAAAAAGTTTTCTTCCCTACCAAAATCACTCATAATTTTGACGATATTGATATTTTAATGTTTAAGGTTAATCGAAAAACTGAACGTTCTTCTTTAGTCTATGGCAACTCAAGAAATTTGAAGAAACATCATGAAATATATTCTATCGGGCATCCATCTGGCTTACCCAAAAAAATCGCCCTGAATGCAGGCATTCTTAACAATAGTAATTATCAATATTTTTACACTAGTTTAGATACCTTTCAAGGAAACTCAGGCTCTCCTGTACTCGATTTTAACACTCATTCTGTAATTGGGGTTCTTGTAGCTGGCGAAATTGACTATACCTTTACAGGTAATTGTTACGATTTAAACACTTGTAAATACCCCAAATGTAAAGGTGAAAAAGTAATTAGAATAGAAGAAATCACCACACGTCTATAACACTAATTAAAAAACCCTAAGTTGTGAACTTAGGGTTTTTTAATTAGTAATTTTTATAACGCTATTTCAGTACGTCACATCTTTGTTTTCTGATACTCTATCTATTTGGCTACATTAACCGCTCTAGTTTCACGAATCACAGTTACCTTCACCTGACCTGGGTAGGTCATATCATTTTGAATTTTTTGAGAAATATTAAATGATAACTCAGCAGCTTTGGTGTCATTCACCTTAGCACTCTCAACCATAACACGCAATTCACGACCTGCTTGAATAGCATAGGCTTTTTGCACACCTGTAAACCCAAAAGCAATATCCTCTAAATCTTTCAAACGTTGGATATAACTATCTAACACCTGTCTACGAGCTCCTGGACGTGCTCCTGAAATCGCATCACAAACTTGGACTATGGGTGCTATTAAACTTTTCATTTCAATTTCATCGTGATGGGCACCAATTGCATTACAAACATCAGCTTTTTCTCCATATTTTTCTGCCCATTGCATCCCCAATAAAGCATGCGGTAATTCACTTTCAGTTTCAGGAACTTTCCCTATATCATGTAATAAACCAGCCCTTTTTGCCGCTTTAACATTAAGTTTCATTTCTGCCGCCATAATTCCACAAAGGTTGGCTACTTCACGAGAGTGTTGCAATAAATTTTGCCCGTAAGAAGATCTATATTTCATTCTACCTACCGTTTTAATCAATTCAGGATGTAAACCATGAATTCCTAAATCAATAACTGTACGTTTTCCTACTTCAATAATCTCTTGATTAATTTGCTTCTCTGTTTTACGAACAATTTCTTCAATCCTAGCTGGATGAATTCTTCCGTCTGTAACCAACTTGTGCATTGATAACCTAGCTATTTCTCTACGTACAGGATCAAAACAAGATAAAATAATAGCTTCTGGGGTATCATCAACAATAATTTCTACTCCTGTAGCCGATTCAAGGGCTCTAATGTTACGTCCTTCCCTTCCAATAATTCTACCTTTCACATCATCAGACTCTAGGTTAAATACCGAAACACAATTTTCAACAGCCTGCTCTACCCCTACTCGTTGGATCGTATTTAGAATCACCTTACGTGCTTCTTGTTGCGCAGTCATTTTAGCTTCTTCAATTGTCGTTTGAACAAAGGCCATGGCATCAGCTCTAGCCTCCTCTTTCAACGATGCTACTAATTCTGTTTTAGCTTCATCTGCAGAAAACCCAGAAATTTGCTCTAGCATATCCACATGACGTTTATGAATTTTATCTACTTCCGCTTCTTTCTTTTCTAGAAATCCAATTTTATAATCATAATCAGCCTCTTTCTTATCTAATTCTTTGTTCAGCTTTTTATTCTTATCTAACTCTGATGACACTTGACTTTCTTTATCACGAATTCTTTTCTCTACATCCGATACTTTCTTTTCTCTAGTTAGTATAACTTTTTCATGCTCAGCTTTTAACTCAATGAACTTTTCTTTAGCTTGTAATATTTTATCTTTTTTAATCGCTTCTGCTTCTACCTTTGCTTCTTTTACGATCCCTCTTGCTTCCTTTTTTGTTTCTTGTATTAATTTATTTGCTTTTGTTTTCTCTAACATTTTAGCAATAAGAAAACCTATTGCCAAACCTATAATTCCTGCTAAAACAGGAAATAATACTCCTTCCATAATTTTGATTTGATTGTATAAAAAAGCCTACATTAATAAGGTTTTATAAACTCCTGGTAAACAGGTTTAGGACTAACTGATTGATCAAGAATCCAAAACAAAGCTGGCTCACTTTACTAATCACGACTTATCCTTTTTAATTTAATAGTGTTGAGTTTATTAAACTAGGTATTAATGTAGGCAGTATATTAATATTTTGTATTTTAAAGAACTTTACTCTTACAATTGAGTATCTAACAACTCAATTAACTCTTTTATTTTCTTCAATGCTTCTTTTTCCTCTTTTTCATTACTTATTGACATCACTTCCAATTTAGAAGCAAACTGTAACGCACTCATAGCTAACACATCTTGTTTATCTGCTACTGCGTAATTTTGTTCAAATTTCGCAATTAGCTCGTTAATATTCTTAGCTGCTTTACGCATACCTTCCTCTTCTTCAGTATTATTCACACTCAAAGGGTAAGTTCTACCAGCTATAACAACGTTAACTTTTAATTTTGTCATCTAAAGAACGTTTAGGTACTCAAGAGTTTGATGCATTTATCAATCTCTCTAACCAAAGCATTTATTTTAAATTTTGTTTCTCTTATGTTTTTATCACTGCCCTCAATAGTTTTCGCAACTTTTAACAAATCATATTGTTCTTCTTTTGCTTTTAATTCTTGCTCTTTCTCTTGTAATAAATGATGTAACTTTGCATTATTTCGAAACAAAATCTTATTTTCTTCCTTTAAAAACTCATAATTGGATAACAGCTTTTTTAGCTTAATTTCCAGTAAATGAACCGCTTCTTGAGTGTTACTCATCTATCTTTGAGAATAAAACTATTTTTACAAAGTTATCAATATAGATCAAGTTAACAAAATTTTTACAGCTTTTTAGTAAGTTTCTGACTTTTAACATACTGAAGTTTTATAATAATTTTGCTAATTTTGCTAAAAACTATTGCAATTTTGAAACTTTACTTTACTCTTTTTGTTACTCTAATCAGTCTGTTTGGCCATGCTCAACAACAATATCCTACAGATTATTTTACGCCGCCTTTAAAAATTCCAGTCATTTTATCTGGTACTTTTGGCGAATTACGAAGCAATCATTTTCATTCAGGAATAGATATTAAAACACAAGGGAAAGAAGGCATCCCTATATATGCCCCAGCAAATGGTTATGTTTCTAGAATAAAAATCGGTCAATATGGCTTTGGTAAGGCTTTATACATAGATCATCCAAACGGATACACCACGGTATTTGCTCATTTACAAAAATTTGAGGATTCCATGCAGCAATACGTAAAAACAAACCAATATAAAAAAGAAAAGTATGCTATCGGAAACCTCTTTCCAACTCCAGATACGTTCCCTATCACAAAAGGGCAACTCATTGGCTATACTGGTGATACTGGTAGTTCTGGTGGCCCACATTTACATTTTGAAATAAGAGATTCCGCCACAGAGAAAATCATAAACCCTTTGCTTTTCGGAATAGAGCCCATAGACCATATAAAGCCAACTATTCAAAGCGTAATTGCCTATCCTCTTAGCTATGACGCTAGAATAAATAACGGCGCTGCTAAAACCACGTTGGAATTAAAAAAAATCAAAGAAGGCGAATTTGTAACCAACAGAATAAATGCTAGCGGAACCATTGGTTTTGGTATTCGTGTTTTTGATAGACTTAATGGCGCCACAAACAAAAACGGCATCTATAGCTTAGAAATGAAAGTAAATGGCAGTAGAGTTTACTATCATGATGTTGAAACATTTTCGTTTGCCGAGAGTAAATATATTAACTTATTAATAGATTACAAACATTACAAGAAGTACAAAAAAAGGTATCAAAAAACTCACAAATCTAAATTCAATAAGTTAAGTTTATACCAAGATTTAGTAAATGACGGAAAAATTATTGTTGACAAAAACGCTAATTACAATATTGAAATCATAGCCAAAGATTTAAAAAATAATACCACTCGTGTTAAAATTCCAGTTAAAGGAATAAAGAGCAACTCCATTTTCCAGCAAAGAGATAGCACCAATTACAAAATTGTAGCCACTAACTTTGTGAAGTTTAAACAACAAAATATTACAGTTGCCTTTCCCAAAAACACCTTTTATGAAAATTGTTTTTTAAATTTTACCGTAGAAAATGGAATTGCAAAAATTCATGAACCTACCATTCCATTAGACAAACGTTATACGTTAACGTTTCATACATCGCATTTAACAGCCATGCAAAAACAACAAGTGTATATTGCCAACATCAATACCCTTAAATATCCAAGGTATGTTTCCACGAAGAAAAAAGCAGATAAAGTATACACCTCTACAAAGGTATTGGGGAATTACACTTTACGCTATGACTCCAAAAAACCTATCATAAAATTGATCAATTTTTATGACGGTCAGTGGGTTTCTAAGAATAAAAGCTTGCGAGTTAAAATAAAAGATCAAGAATCAGGAATTAGAGATTATCGAGCAACCATAGATGATCAGTGGGTTTTAATGGAATACAATCATAAAAAAGGAATTTTAACCTACGATTTTAGCGATAAAAAGTTGGTCGGTAGCAAACATATTTTTAACATTGTAGTTTCTGACAACGTAGGAAATACGAAAACATTAAAAGCTACGTTTTTTAAAAAGTAAATACATCCTATTTTGAAAAAACTAATCATTCTACTTTTATTTCCAACGTATATAATTGCACAAAAAACGGCTTTCGTAAAGGGTACAATTACTAATCAAAACAATGTTCCTATAGAAGGCGTTGCTATATCATATTTACAAAGAGGAACAACCACTGATAAGAACGGAAACTATCAGTTTTCTATTCCTATTCGCAAAACGGTAAACGTTATATTCACACATATTTCCTATAAAACCCTATCGAAAAAATTTACGGCAAGAGGCGAAAAAACTTTTAATTTCTCACCAACCTTAAAAGCTATAAATCAAGAACTCAAAGTAGTAGTTGTAAAAAACGACCGACAAAAAGCAGAAGGAATTACAAAGATCAATGTTAACAAGGTTAAAAACCTTATTGGAGCAAATGCTGGTGTTGAAAATGTTTTAATGACGTTACCTGGTGTAAGCAATAATAATGAGCTAAGTACCCAATACAATGTTAGAGGCGGTAATTTTGATGAAAATTTAGTCTATGTAAACGGTATTGAAATTTATCGACCTTTTTTAATCCGATCAGGTCAGCAGGAAGGCTTGAGTTTTATCAATACCCACATGATTCAAAATATTAAGTTTTCTGCTGGTGGCTTTCAAGCAAAATACGGTGACAAATTATCGTCAGTATTAGATATCACCTACCGAAAACCAAAAGAGTTTGCAGCTCATATTGACTTGAGTTTATTAGGAGGAAGTATAACACTGGAAGACAATTTTGCTCAAAAAAAACTGAGTACTCTTATAGGAGTGCGATACCGTGATAATAGTTTGTTTGTTAACAGCAAACAAACTGAAGTTAATTTTCGACCACAATTTACCGATGTGCAAACTTTTCTATCATACAAAGCAACGGAGAAATTAACAGTAAATTTTTTAGGAAATTTCTCTCTAAACAATTATAACTATAAGCCCTTAACCAGAAAAACTCGCTTTGGTACCATTGCCAATCCATTAGAACTAATCGTTTTTTATAGAGGTCAAGAGAAAGATCAGTTCATGACGCTGTTCGGAGCTTTTTCAGCTGATTATCAAATCAATAAAGATTTAAAAATCACAGGAACGCTCTCGTCTTTTAACACTCAAGAAGAGGAATATTTTGATATAGCAGCCGCCTACAATTTAGGCGAGGTAGACAGTAATATTGGTTCCGAAAATTTTGGGGAAGTAGAATTCTCTCAAGGAATCGGTTCACAAATTAACCATGCCCGAAATGATCTGGATGCTTTAATAACTTCTGCACAAGTAAGAGCTGTACTAAAAGATGGCAACAACGAATGGAGGGCTGGCATCAAATATCAACGAGAAAATATAAAAGATCGAATTAACGAATGGGAGGTTATTGACTCGTTAGGTTTTTCAGTTCGCCCTCCTCATCACCATATCAATAACAATCAACCTTACGAACCTTTTACAGGTGAAATAGAACCCTATCAAAACGTAAAAGCCAAAAATAACATCGATATTAATCGCCTATCAGGCTATATTCAATTTAGTAGAAAAACTACTTGGGAAGATCATAAAGTTTGGCTTAATGCTGGTATTAGGGCTCATCAATGGAGCGTTTCATCTCAAAATGAAACCTCTATAAACCATCTTGTATTCAGCCCAAGAGCTCAACTTGCTATAAAACCTGATTGGGACAAAGATATGCTGTTTAGAGTTTCTGGTGGCTGGTACGCACAGCCTCCATTCTATAAAGAACTTCGTGATTATGATGGGCAGGTACATCCAGAAGTCAAAGCTCAGAAATCAATACATTTGGTAGTAGGAAACGATTATAGTTTTGATCTTTGGAAACGTCCTTTTAAGTTAACCACTGAAATCTATTATAAAAACTTATCCGATGTTAATGCCTATTCAATTGACAATGTACGTATACGTTATAGGGCTGATAATGCAACCGAAGCTTATGCTTATGGAGTAGATGTTCGACTAAATGGTGAATTTGTACCAGGCAATGACAGTTGGGTTAGTTTTGGATATTTAAAAACTGAAGAGAACATCAATAATCAGGGGTATATTGCCAGGCCAACAGACCAACGTTTAAAATTTGGGGTATTGTTTCAAGATTATGTTCCCAATTTGCCTGATTTAAAAGCTTACCTAAATATTGTCTACAACACAGGGCTCCCTGGCGGTGCACCTGCCTATGCCGATGTATATCAATTCCAAAATCGATTAAATGACTACAAGAGAGCGGATCTTGGTGTTTCTTATGTTTTGACAGACTATAATAAACGGATATCTTCTGGGTTTTTAAGTCGTTTTAAAGAGTTTACTGTTGGTTTAGAACTTTTTAATATGTTTGACATTAGAAATGCCATTACAAATACTTGGGTTAGAGACGCCTATAGCAAACGCCAATACGGAATCCCTAACTACATGACAGGAAGGGTTTTAAATTTTAATGTAAAAATGAAGTTGTAGGTGTATTTTTAACACCTCTAAGAGCCGTTATACTTTGATTGATAGCAATACATAAGTAGCAACCAAAGCTATTAGAAAACAATATTAAATACCGTTATATTAAGAACACAAACCTCCGTATTCTATCCAAACAATACATTAGACCCGAATTATGCAATAGAAAATCTATTTTAGGACGAAACCGTTGTAAAACCAACCACTTCGTTATACTTTAAAATTTAGCATAGTGGGTGTAAAAAAAACAGAGAAAGGACTGCTTTTATTGCTCTTATCTTTCTCATAACGAGTTCTATTGCATAATTCGGGTAAAAAAAAGCGGGTTCAACTCGATAAAGAGCTAGACCCACTTTGATACTTTTTTATCTAAATAGAAAATACTTTACTAACGTTTTCCTGCCACCCAAACTTTCGCTTTTCTGGCATTATTTTTTCGATCGTATATAAAGGTGATTTTTTTTATAAAACGCTTTTTTCCTTTTAAGTCGATTATTCTTGATTCCGCTCCTTTCTTGAAAACATATTTTAAAGGAATTTCCTCTTTGGTTCCATTTCCATAAACAACAACCATTCTAGTCATAAACACCTTGCCACCTGTTACTTTGACCTTTAATTTGGAGAATTTACCTTTTGAACTTCCAATATATAACACGTCTTTCTCAAGCTTCTTACTTACTAACTTACTCCCTAAAAGCGTCCAGTCGTTTACCTCAGCTTTAACTATTTTTCCCTGTTCTGCTAGCGTAGTATTACTACACATTAAACCAATTACTATGGTCCATAAAATTGTTAATCTCATATCATCTGTTTTTTAAACCATTTACCCATTAAAATTAGTGTACTAAATGTTATTTTTCTCTTTCTTTTTCACTAGAAAAAAATCATCGATAGTATTGATGGGTTTACCCTTTAGACCTCGAAACAAAAAAAAAGTTTAAAATTAAGTGTATCTATATCAATTTATGAATCTGTGTTTTTCGATTTTTTAAACATTAACCACACCCCAATTAAAACTAAAGGAATACTTAAAACCTGCCCTGTATTTAGCGAATTAAACACCCAATCTTCTCTACCTTTCACCTGCGCTTCTTTTAAGAACTCTATAAAGAATCTAAGTGACCATAAGCCTACCATAAATACTCCGAATAAAAATCCTTTTTGTTGCTTCTTATCTGTTTTCCAATAAAAAAACCAAAGCACAAAAAATAAAGCTAAATAACTAAATGCTTCAAATAACTGTGTAGGGTAACGAGCTTCAATTTCTCCTGCTCTTTTAAAGATTACCCCAAAGCTTGATCCTGTTGGTTTACCATATATTTCAGAATTAAAAAAGTTACCAAAACGAATAAAAAAACCAGCCAAAGCCACCATAATTCCCAATCGGTCTAAAATAAACAACCACGACTTTTGCAAATGCTTTTTTGCATAAAAGTATAATGCAATAGGTATGGCTATTGCCGCTCCATGGCTCGCAAACCCAGTAAATCCGGTAAATCTCCATCCTTTTAACAATCCAAACAAAGCGGTTGCCCCCTCTTGTTTTTTAATTGGTAAAATAATTTCTAATAAATTATGTTGATAATAATCCCAACTGTAAAATAAAACATCACCCAAACGCATCCCTATCAACATAGAAACAAACACATACATAAAAAGCGGGTCTAATTTTTCAACTGAAATTTTATCTTCAATAAATATTTTTTTCATTAAATGCAATCCTAGCACAAAGGCTAGCACAAACATTAAACTGTACCATCTAATACCAAAACTACCTATTTTAAAAATTTCGGGATCCCAATCCCAAACTATGGATAAAAAAGTCATATACTCTTAATTTATTTGTCATTACAAGTAACACAAAATAATTGCCTACTCTAAAAAGTTTACCTTGTCGTTTTCTACTCTTTTTGCTGACGATTGTTAATTTCTTTTTTTTCGGGAACAGGATCATACCCCTGACCTCCCCATGGATGACAGCTGAAAATTCTTTTTATAGCTAACCAGCCTCCATAAAAAAGCCCATGTTTCTGTAATGCTTCCACTGTGTAATGCGAACAGGTGGGAGTATATCTACAAGTTGATGGTGTATACGGAGATATTGCTGTTTGATAAAAACGAACTAGTACTATAAATGGATATGTTAGAATCTTCTTCACTTAATTAATTGTAAATATTGTTCCTTCTCTGCCATCTTTTAATTGAATTCCTAGAGCTAATAATTCATCACGAATTTGATCTGAAAGTGCCCAGTCTTTATTTTCTCTTGCTTCTTTTCTTAGTTTTATTAACAACTCAACCACACCGTCAATTTTATCAGTGCCTTGTTGCTTATTTTCATTTAAAAGACCTAACACATCAAAAACAAAAATATCCAAAGTTGATTTTAAAATCTCTAAATCTTCTACTGTAATTTGAGCTTTTTTATCTTTTGCCAAATTAATAAACTTCACTGCTTCAAATAAGTGTGCTATTAACACAGGCGTATTAAAGTCATCATTCATAGCATCGTAACATTTCTGTTTCCATGCATGTACATCAAAATCAGAAATCGCACTCGCTTCAATAGACTTCAAAACCTTCACAGCTTCCATCAGCTTATTATATCCCTTTTCAGAAGCCAATAACGCCTCATTTGAAAAGTCTAAAATACTACGATAATGTGCCTGCATATTAAAGAAACGGATTACTCCTGCGTTAAATGCCTTTGGTAAAATATCATTATCTCCTGTTAAAATTTCTTCCGGTAAAATATAATTTCCGGTAGATTTCGCCATTTTTTGACCATTGAGCAATAGCATGTTTGTATGCATCCAGTAATTCACGGGTTGTACTCCAGAACAGGTGTGCGATTGTGCTATTTCACATTCATGGTGTGGGAACTTTAAGTCCATTCCTCCTCCGTGAATATCAAATTGATCCCCTAAATATTTAGAACTCATTACTGAACACTCTAGGTGCCATCCTGGGAAACCATCACTCCAAGGTGAAGGCCAACGCATAATATGACGATCATCTGCTTTTTTCCACAAAGCAAAATCTTGTGGATTCTTTTTATCTGATTGACCATCTAATACTCTTGTGTTATGTATAGCGTCTTCAATGGTACGACCAGATAAAATTCCGTAATTATGATCTTCGTTGTATTTTAACACATCAAAATATACAGAACCATTAACTTCATAAGCAAATCCTTTTTCTATGATCTGCTTTATCATTTCAATCTGTTCTACAATGTGCCCGGTTGCTGTAGGTTCAATACTTGGTGGTAAAAAATTGTATTTTGCCGCTACTGTATGAAAATCTACAGTATAACGTTGCACAACTTCCATCGGTTCAATTTCTTCTAATCGTGCCTTTTTTGCTATTCTGTCCTCCCCTTCATCTGCATCATTTTCTAAATGGCCTGCATCAGTAATGTTGCGAACATACCTAACTTTGTAGCCTAAATGTAACAAGTATCGAAACACCATGTCAAAAGACATAAAGGTTCGAATATTACCTAAATGTACATTGCTGTAAACGGTTGGACCACATACATACATCCCGACACTTCCTTCAATTACAGGTTTAAAAAGCTCTTTGCTTTTTGATAACGAGTTGTATATTTTAAGTTGATTTTCTTTATATAATTCCATAGAAAAAGTGACTATTTACAGATGCTAAATATAGGCACTTTATAAAGAATAGAGAAATGGAATTTAAGTGAAATTTTGAGTCAATAAACAATTTTTTAAGCAGCCTATTCAAGAACCGTTAATTGCGAATACTTTCCTTTTATTTTAATCTTATGATTTTTTGAAGCTATAAGAAAATTACCATTTAATGCTTTCTTTCCTGTTTCACTATGCAATGAAAACTCCATAGAAGGCTTTTGGGGAAGTAATGGTGATTTATTCCCTATTGAATACGACAAATTTCCTGCCATATTTGGTAAATTAATAAACGCATTCGCATAATTTAAAACCACGTAAAATGTGTCAAAATGATCACTTACTTTTTGAATACGCAATTCCCCATAATTATTAACGATTTCTACATCTTTATAGACATGGTCAATATTTACTACTGACGACTTCGAATGAACCTTTGTATTTGTAACCGATGCTATTTGAGCATCGGTTACATTATTTAAAAACAAGGTAAAAGTATCTAATGAATTAATAGTAACTGGTGAAAAGGAAACATTTAATTCTCCTCCGTTTAAAGACTCCGCCTTAAATACCCCATAACTAACTTTTCCATTCACTTTTGTTTTTGGTAGTTTAATTTTGCAATGACGAGTATTTAGATTAAACGTTGCCTTTTTAGGTACTTTAATGTTTATTTTTTTGACTATTTTAATTTCTTTTCCATTCACTACTGTATTACCCATATTTGAAAAGCTCGTATTAAAATACCCTAACTTACGAACCTTTTCCAAAGCTTCTTTGACTTCTTTTCTCTTTATTTTACTCAGTTCTGTTTTAGCTCTGGCCACAGCTTTACTTTGCTCAACCTTAGCTTTCATCAACTCTTTACTTTTTTTCTTTACTTCTTTTTTGAGTTCTTCTTGTTTCTTTTTAAACCTTTTATATTTTTTTGATTTTTTAAACCTCTCCCATTCCTCTTTCGATTTTATCTTGATATCATTTACCCCATCTTTCCATTGAAAAAAATACGTATCTCCGTCTTTGGCATATTTATCAAAATCAAATTCTATGTTTTCCAATCCTGAAAGCACACTGATCATGTCAAAATCTATGTTTTCTAGGTCTGAAACTATACCATCAATATCAGGCAAACTAATCTCTGGAAACTCAAACATTTCATCATCATTGATATCTATATGAAACCCTCCAGGGAAACTACTATTTGAAAAGGTATTGAAAAACAAGACATTATTTTTTTCAAACGGAAAGGACGCACTAGTTTTTGCTGTTATTTGCACTGTTTTTTTATTCCCTAAAGCCTCAAATTCCCAATGATTTAAATACTTTTCAGCTTCCTTTTTATCCAGTCCTTCTACTTGAATACTCCCTTCAACTAGAACTTCATTTTTATCCCATGTAGTTACTTCTATTTCCGCATTAGATGCATTAATATCGATAACCACGTCTTGGTTTGTATAAAATTTCTCTTTAAACTTCTTTTCTACTTTTTGAGCAATAAGTGTACTTGTGACTATGAGCAATAGAACACTTATCTTAAATGGCTTGCGTATCATTTTGATTTGTATTTTTAAATTCATGTAATTGTTTTTGCATACGTTTTAACAACTGTAAACGCAATTGCAGGTTTCCAATCAATGCATTGATAGTATCGTCGTTAACACCTTTTGTATTGAGCTCGTTGGTTAACGCCGCGTATTCTTCGGTTAATTCTTTCAGTTGTGTCAAATAACCATCAAATAATTCTTTATTGTTTTTGGTAAGTTCTAGTTGACTCAATTCATAATTAATCGTGTTGATATAATATGATTCAATCGTTTTTAATTCTGGTGAGATACTTCCCAAACTTAGTTGATTCGAGTGTGTTGAGTTCAAGGTATTTTCAAAACCTGGGTTTACATTTGTTCTGTTCAAATAAAATGTACTTCCTAACCCTATCAATAAAATAATTGAAGCAGCTATATTGAACCAACTATATGTTTTTTTCACCACTGATTTCTCTCCATGTAACTCATTCATTAATTTTTGTTCAAAACGTACTCTATGACCTACTGGTAATTCAACTTTATGTTCAGTGCTACTTTTCAATAATTTTCTTATGTCGTTATGCATAATACCTTCTTTTTAAAGTTTCTTGTACTTGTCTTTTTCCTCTCATCAAATGAGTTCTTGAAGTGGCTTCTGTGATCCCTAGAATACCCGAGATTTCTTTATGATCATACCCTTCTAACAAGTATAATACCACTACCAATCTGTATTTTTCTTTTAATCTTTCAATACAGTGAACAATATCATCATAAGATATATTAGAAGCGATACTCCAATCTTCATCTTCTACCAATGATGTTATCTCTTCATTTATAGATACTATGTCTATTTTTTTCTTTTTTAACCAATCAATACTTTGATTAATAACAATTATTTTTAACCAAGCCCCAAAGGTTACTTCTTCTTTAAATGAATGAATTTTTTTAAACGCTTTTATAAACGCTTCTTGCATTATATCTTCCGCTTCAGAAACATCTTTTACATACCTAAGAGCCACCCTAAACATAGCTTGACTGTACAAATCATATAATTGCATTTGTGCCTTTGCGTCATTTAGTTTACAAGCCTCAATAATTGATTGATGTAAGTGTTTGGTTGTTTTCATTTTTGGTTTCTTATCTTAAAGACGATTCTTTTTCTCTTGCGTTGCATTTTTCTTGAAATTTTATTTCTAAATTTACATTAACATTTCGTTTTTACTTTCATGACAGCAAAAAACAAATCGGCATTATCAGAAAAAGATGGAATTTCTCAACCGGAAACTACCAGCAAAAAATCGGCTCAAAAAATCAAGTCTAATAGAAGAAAACAAACTTCTGCAAACGAATTTATTGAAAAAATACTTGCTGGTGATATTACCTTTTTGAGCAGAGCTATTACTTTGGTGGAAAGCACCAACCCTAAACACCAAAAAAAAGCTAATCAAATTTTAGAGGCTTGTTTACCCCATGCTAACAGTTCTATCAGGATTGGAATTACGGGAGTTCCCGGCGTAGGAAAAAGCACGTTCATTGAATCTTTTGGAAAGCACTTAACCTCTCTTGGAAAAAAAGTTGCCGTTTTAGCAGTTGATCCAAGTAGTTCCATAAATAAAGGAAGTATTTTAGGAGATAAAACAAGAATGGAGCAATTAGTAACTGACGAAAATGCTTTTATTAGACCTTCTCCTTCTGGAAACTCATTAGGTGGTGTAGCTCAAAAAACACGTGAAACTATTATTTTATGTGAAGCGGCAGGTTTTGATAGTATTATTATTGAAACCGTTGGGGTTGGACAATCGGAAACCGCAGTACACTCTATGGTAGATTTCTTTCTATTGTTAAAATTGGCTGGGGCTGGTGACGAGTTACAAGGTATTAAACGCGGTATCATAGAAATGGCAGATGCTATTGTAATTAACAAAGCTGACGGAGATAATGCTAAAAACGCAAAAATTGCTAAGGTAGAGTTCAATCGTGCTCTACACCTATACCCCCCTAAAGAAAATGGTTGGATTCCAAAAGTTTTAGTCGCTAGTGCTTTGCTTAACCAAGGAATAGATACTATATACACTATGATTGATGCATATATTATAAATAGTAAACAAAACGTGTACTTTGACAAAAAAAGACACTCGCAAAATAAATATTGGTTATTAGAAACTATTAATCAGCAGTTAAAAGCTGATTTTTATCATAACCCGAAAATTAAGAATTTATTGGAGCAAGAAATAGCTAAGCTTGAAAACGGAAAAACAACTCCTTTTAGCGCAGCTAAACGCTTGTTGAAAAAATAATTTCGATTATTAAAAAACATATATCATTTGTAATGTTAACAGAAATGAAAAATGATCAAATTAGTTGGAATGATTTTTCCAAAGTTGAAATGCGAATTGGTACTATTATAAGTGCTGAAATTTTTAAAGAGGTAAAAAACCCTGCCTACAAAATGCTCATTGATTTTGGTGAATTCGGCACAAAAAAAACCTCAGCACAAATAACCAAATTATATTCTTCTGAAGAATTAATTGGAAAACAAGTCGTTGCTGTAGTAAACTTTCCTAAAAAGCAAATCGCTAACATAATGAGTGAATGTCTTGTATTGGGTGGTATTGGTGATAATAAAGAGGTTACTTTGATAACTCCAGAACGCAACATTAAAAATGGAACTAAAATAGGTTAGTTCTTGTTAAGAACAGCGAAACCACCTTGCCTTGACTTATCTAGTTAGAATATTGCTGCTATGAAGTCCTTAGTTACTTCTATGAATTGCGAGTACTATAGATCTGTGACTAATTTTGAATTACAGGTTACAAAATCTAGTATAAAAATCCTTACTCAACGAAAACTGATTGTATTTAAGGAAGTTTCATCCTTTCTTTATTTTCCTACATGATTTATCTTGACTTCCTTTTATTGACTAAAAATGAGATTACACTTCTAAATTATATCATTTTTTTGTCTACGTGATCAAAACGAACAAAATCACATACAAAAACGAAACTCCAAAATATCAATTAACACACAATATTTACGTTGTCGAATTGCAAGCGAACCAATAATTACGTTTTTTTTATGATCTAAAAACACTTCAAAAAGATTGATTTTCCTTGTATAATCGGACCTTAGCCCTTCTTTATAGATTGCTATTTTTCTCACTCAAAATTAAATAGGGGTTTTTCCTGTTTAAGCTGACCTATTAATACTTTATCTTCACGCACTTTATGTGACTTTTTAAGGGGAAGTCGTATAGATCAAGTTAATCTAGTATGGCTCCTTCGGGAGCTTTTTAAACCTAAGCTTTTTCTTAATTATCTTATTTACTATTCTTACTGCACAAAAATAGAGGTAAAGAGATCTTGCGCCTTTTCTAATTCACAAAATGCTTAAATATACTTTTCATAGGATAAAAAACACTTCTAAATATCTATATAAGAAGTATTTGTTTTTATCATCTTTCATATTTTTTTACAATTATTTTTTCTAATTCAATCAATAAATTATCATTATAGTTTATTTGCTTTATAATTTTCCCGTTAGTGTCAATTAAAAAACTTGTGGGCAATTCTTCAACGCCATATTTAAATGCAATTAAGCTCTCCTTCATTCTTTTAAAATTTGAGATGTTTATCCAGTCAATATTTAAAGAGTTACTAATCTTTTCCCACATCTGCTTATCTTCATCAAATGAATAACTTATAATCTTCAAATTTTTATCTGCATATCTCTTTTTAATTTCTGGAAAATCTTTTTCTAATTTTTTAATACAAGGTGAACACCATGATGCCCAAAAATCTAATAATATATAATTACCTTTAAAATTATTTATAGAAATTGAATCTCCTTCAATATTTGTTCCTGAAAAAACTGGCGCAAATTCTCCAATATTTACACCTGAAGATTCAATATATTCTCTTAAAGTAATTCCTTTTGGTGATTCTTTAATATTTACTGAAAGTTTATCATAAAATTTTTTTAATTCAGTTTTAGAATAGCCTCTTTTTAAATTTATAATTTCATTTAAAGAAAAATAATTATCACTATTAGAATCTTTAATTAAAAATTGGTACGCTTTTTTATAAACTCTATCTATATAACTTTTATAACTTTTTTCATTAATCAACCCTTTTTCCTTTTTTGAATAAGCTTTTGCTTTTTCTTTTTGATATGGTTTCATATATGAAATATACTTTTGAGCTATTGAATTTATTCTATTTCCTTTAATGTTCTTACTAAATTCTCCTTGCTCATTTTTTAAGTTTAATTTATTTGAATTAAGGGTAATTAAACCTTCCTCAATCCAAAATTGAACTAATATTTTTTCATTCTCAATTAATAAACCTGCTTCAAAAGGATAATCTAAATTTCCTGTAAATTTAAACTTTCCGTTATTTGAAAAAGTTGAATCAATTACCTTAAACTGATTATAGTCAAACAGTTTTATTTTAGAATTATTTTTTAAATCTGCTATTTCTCCTAATAATTCAAAATCATTAGGTATTTCTTTTTTACAAGACAATAGAATTATAGATATTGTTAAAAAAAGTATTTTCATAATTATATAAATTTATACTTATAGAGAATCCAAGAAATAATTTCTTGGATTCTTTTTTTGTAAAACACACATTAAGCGCGTGTAAAACTAGGTTTGTCTGCACATTTTCCCCACCAGCCACTACTTGAATCCGGACCGCAATAACCTGAAGCACATTGGTCATTACGCTGACATTTGCATCCATTACCTTGGTCAGGATATGCATCTCTACATGGTCCACTACCTCCCTTAATGTGTCTCATTTCATTTCTTGAAAGAGCATCACTAAAAAATTTCATTTTTTTCATAATTAAAAATTTTAAAATGTCACTTAATCTGTTAAAGGCTTTTCAGTTTCCACCTATTATCGCGATAAAATTTTAGTTTTAATAAAAAAAATGAAAAGTCAGCAATTCAATCAGTCAGCAATTTAATCAACATATTTTCATTTATATCAACAAAATTATTAAAATCACAAATATTTTTTTTGTTTTATTATTAACTTAGTTTATAAATTGAAAATTAATTATACTTATCAAAAACAAAAACACCTAAAAAGGCGTTCAAATTCAACTCATATAAAAATGCGTAATCCCTAAAGAAACTGTATCAAAAGCACCAGACATTAGTATTGGGTGATTGCTGTTACTTGGAAAAATCTCCAAATCCCATTTCCCATATTTATCATACATCACTTTGTGTGTGTAAAGAGAAGAATAAACACATTCATATCTAATTTCATTAATTTTTGCGGTGTCTTTACCATTCACAGTTATATATTTTTCATGTATAATTTTCAGTAAATTTATTTTTATAAAATTTTAGATATTTTATTTTCCTGGCAGTTTTTTGAGATGAAGAACAACTTTAAAAAAACAGAGACTATAATTGTTATGTAAATTCCTTTCATAGATTAATTTATATTGTTTGAGTAGAGTAGAGCCTGATAGCTATCTCTATATTTTTGTATTACTTGTTTTACCAAATATACAAAAACAAAATAGCTATCAGTACCCCCTTCATCAAACCGTACATGAAGTTTTCCCTCATACGGCTTACCGAATAGAGTTCTTCATTCCGCTTTCGAGAGTGTCTTTAAGCGAGCATACTTTTCTATGTCCAGAAGATTATACAATCTAACTAATGTCTCATAGGGATGCTGGCGAAGCTTCCGATGTGCTTTTCGACCTTTTCTTTTCATCCATTTAAACAGTTGGTAATCCAATTGTTTCTTTATAACCTTGATCGTTTCCCAAATATGGGTCGTTTTACTTATTTTAGAGGTGTCTTTGTGGCTAAACTACGAAAAGTAATTCCAGATGTAGACCAATCATTATATGATGATTTGTTTAAAAATAAATGGGTTGTTTATGCAAAGCCTCCCTTTGGAAAACCAGAAAATGTAATAGAATATTTAGGGAGATATACTCATAAAATAGCCATTAGTAATCACCGAATAATAGCTATTAATAAAGAAGAGAAAACAGTGACTTTTCGTATCAAAGACTATCGTAAAAATGGACGAAAAACCATCCTAACTTTAAAGATTAAAGAGTTTATTCGACGGTTTCAATTGCATATTCTACCCAAAGGATTTACCAGAATTAGACATTATGGAATTTTAAGTAGTAGTTGGAAAAAAGTAAAGTTACCAAGATTACAATTGCTATTAGCAGATAAAGAGCTAGATACTATTGACCTATTTATCCCTACTGAGAAAAGTGCACACAGATGTTGCCCGAGTTGTAAAAAAGCAAGCTTAATTACATTGCTAACTTTTGGCTCTAGAGGGCCTCCTAAAAATTATAAACAGTTGGCTAATCAGAAAATTAAAAAATACATGACTTAAAAAATGACACTAAAAAGTGTCCTAGACAATTAATGCCTATACTTAAGAAAAAACCAAATAAACAAGCAGATTAAGCTATGAATTTTACAATCAGAAAGAAAAAGTAGCAATTTTAAACTAAGACATATAAAAATAGCTAAAATTCTCTTAGAAAATAACGAATCTTCACTTACAAAAACAGCATAAACTTATCGTTTTACCCCTTACTGTCAACGGATCAGTCAACAGGATATATAGCGTTAGCCTATCGGCACGCCATATACTTAGTTATTGGCACCAGTTTTTTTTTAATCCGTCCAGTTTTCTATTGTTCCATCTTCATTAAACCAAATTTCGATAAACACCTTTTCCTCTATCGGTTTTCCTTTCCGTTTTAGCACGTCAAACTGCAATTCAGATAGTGCTTTTTCTACAGATTTTACACAAAAACTGTACTCTCTTTTGGTGTCCCAATATTCTTCAATATTTTCCTTGGTTTGATAATCAGTCATTATCACATCTCTTATTTTTCCGTTTTTTCCAATTACGACTGTATATCTCTCCCCACAGTCAAATTTGACCTTTTTAGTCCATTTGTAATTCTTGATATGGTCAAATAAAATGTTGCTGATAGAATCTCTTTTCATTCTATCTATTCCATTTTCTAAATCGACATAGTGTTCTTCGTTACTAATCTCAATTATTTTTCCATTTTCAATTTTTATAGCTGTTTCATAGAGAAAAACTCTTTCAAATACTCCATCCCAACGTAAGATTTTGTTTTCTTTAGATTTTTCTGGAAAACTTATATTTCCACTATACCAGTTTATAAAAACTTTGTCATATTTGACTTTATCTCCAAATACTTTTTTGACGTAGTTATTTGATTTTTGATTTTTATTTTCCAGAGAATGGCAGTCAATTATTGCACTTACAAATAAACTGTCATTTTCTATTTTGTAAATGGCTTGATATCCTCTCCAACAGTTCATTGAAGTCCCTAACTGACCATCTATTGAGTTTCTGAAACTCAAATCAAATAATCTTCCATTATCATCTTTCTGAGTTTGTAGATATTGTTCGACCAATAAGTTGTATGTCGGAATTGTGTCGTTTTTGTAAATAATATAATCAGGAACTTGAGGACTCGCAATTAAATCGGTCAAGATTAAGATTGTAAGAATTGCTGTTAAAGTCCATTTCATATTTCTGTGGTCAAATTGGTGCGTAGAGTAGAGCCTGATAGCTATCTCTATATTTTTGTATTACTTGTTTTACCAAATATACAAAAACAAAATAGCTATCAGTGCCCCCTTCATCAAACCGTACATGAAGTTTTCCCTCATACGGCTTACCGAATAGAGTTCTTCATTCCGCTTTCGAGAGTGTCTTTAAGCGAGCATACTTTTCTATGTCTAGAAGATTATACAATCTAACTAATGTCTCATAGGGACGCTGGCGAAGCTTCCGATGTGCTTTTCGACCTTTTCTTTTCATCAATTTAAACAGTTGGTAATCCAATTGTTTCTTTATAACCTTGATCGTTTCCCAAATATGGGTCGTTTTACTTATTTTAGAGGTGTCTTTATGGCTAAACTACGAAAAGTAATTCCAGATGTAGGCCAATCATTATATGATGATTTGTTTAAAAATAAATGGGTTGTTTATGCAAAGCCTCCCTTTGGAAAACCAGAAAATGTAATAGAATATTTAGGGAGATATACTCATAAAATAGCCATTAGTAATCACCGAATAATAGCTATTAATAAAGAAGAGAAAACAGTGACTTTTCGTATCAAAGACTATCGTAAAAATGGACGAAAAACCATCCTAACTTTAAAGATTAAAGAGTTTATTCGACGGTTTCAATTGCATATTCTACCCAAAGGCTTTACCAGAATTAGACATTATGGAATTTTAAGTAGTAGTTGGAAAAAAGTAAAGTTACCAAGATTACAATTGCTATTAGCAGATAAAGAGCTAGATACTATTGACCTATTTATCCCTACTGAGAAAAGTGTACACAGATGTTGCCCGAGTTGTAAAAAAGCAAGCTTAATTACATTGCTAACTTTTGGCTCTAGAGGGCCTCCTAAAAATTATAAACGGTTGGCTAATCAGAAAATTCAAAAATACATGACTTAAAAAATGACACTAAAAAGTGTCCTAGACAATTAATGCCTATATTTAAGAAAAAACCAAATAAACAAGCAGATTAAGCTATAAATTTTACAATCAGAAAGAAAAAGTAGCAAATTATAAACTAAGACACATAAAAATAGCTAAACTTCTCTTAGAAAATAACGAATCTTCACTTACAAAAACAGCATAAACTTATCGTTTTACCCCTTACTGTCAACGGATCAGTCAACAGGATATATAGCGTTAGCCTATCGGCACGCCATATACTTAGTTATTAGCCACTTTTTTTATATTATTTCAGTCATATCATTTTCTTTTTCCAAAGTTAGTTCACTCTTTTTGTATAAAGAAAATGCTGCAGTATTAATATCTTCAACTGGTATTTCTTTCCATTTATTAATATCTGTTTCGTATTCGGAATTGAAAATCAATTGTGATAAATTTTTAATTAATATATAATTAGCATATGAGTGAGAATACTCCCTATTTGCTGAATCTGCCGTATATATAAATTGTGCGATTATATCGTATATAGTTTCTTCAGTACAATATATTAACTCAATAACTTTAGATCTATATTCTAAATCGGCAAAACTTAAATTTGGATAATCGTTTAAGTCAGTAAAATGTAAAGTTTCGTGCTTTAAATAGGAAATCATAAACTTTTCAGAAGTCAAATTGTATTCACTTTTATTACAGTATAAGGTAGCAGATTCTTTAAGAGCCCAACCTCCAACTTGTAAAACACCAAAAGTGGAGAAATTATCATAGCCATTTAAATGATAATTCTCTATAAATATTACTTTGATATAGGTTGTGTCTCTAGGTAGTATTACATTATACCAATTAATTGTTTCTTTATCCCAAATAAATACTTCTTCAAATCCATTTCTATTTAAAAATCTTGTTTTAAAACCTTCTCCTTCAATTATTCTTTTGAGTTCTTGGTGATTTCTAATGTTTTCAGATAAACTGTCTTGGGAAAGAATTGTTAAATTATTTGATACTAAATAATTTGTGAGATTTTTATAAAGTAACGTATCTGTTTTGTTTTCTAGATTATTCTTTAAAAGTTCGGTTCTCCAATATTTACGATAAATATTAGAAATATCGTTTACAATTTTGTTTTCAGAAGTGTTTTCAATAATCTCATCTTGAGTTATATATCTTGAATCAAATTTTTCTATCCACTTATCATAGGCAGTATTAATAGGAGGCAAAATGGAAACTTTTCTTTTTTCCATTTCATTAATAGCATCACTAATTTTTCCATTTTCCGCTAATTTTTTTATCTCTAAAAATATTTGTTTATCAGTCTCAAAAACTCCTCTCCCGTAGAAGAAAAGTGAAGCTAAAGCTACAACTACTAGTAATGTGATATATTTTGTTTTTTTTTGCATTTTAATTCTGAGTAATGGTCTCGTATAACCGTCAGTTGCGGGTTAAAGTTAAATTAATTTTCGGTTAAGCACTGTATTTAGCAATTCCAAGTGGATTTGGACGTAGTCGAATCCGCCGTAATTGCGGTTATATATTGTTGTAAACTGTTTATTATTCAGTTCTATTGTCAAATTCGGTTATTTTTTGTCTTATTAATTTTCCCTCTTCATAACTCACACGCAATTTTTTCAATCCAATAATAGATTTTTCATTTTTGTCATTTATTTCTAATGCAGATTTAACACCATTGTAAATTAATGACTCACTTCCATTTAATTTTTTTTCAATTTGAATTTTGTTCCGCACTATTAGTAAAATTCTTTTTTCGGTCAGAATTAAAGAATCAAGTTTTTTTCTTGTCAAGAAATATATGGCAGAAATTAACGAAATAGTGTTGTTTAGAACTGATTCAAAAAAAGACTGTTCAGATTCCTTTTCTAACAGGATAATCCCAGATTCATTTTTCAGAATGTTATCAATTTCTTTTTTCGTCATTAATGCTTTAAATTGTTTACAACGGGAGTTTGCGCACAAACTCTGATTATTATTGTAAAAGTAGCTATTATTTCTTTTTTAGCTTGTTCTAAGGGTGCTTAATTATTAGTGGATTTACAACGAGGAAGTTACTTTTAAATAAATAGGGTCTTGTAAAGTCTAAAAATAGCTTGTATAGGTGCAAAATATGTCGGTCAAGCGCTTTTAGCTTGTTTTTTAGATCGTTTGGAGTAAAAATAGACATAAGTCTTCTAAGGTTGTAAACCATCATCATCAAATTAACTTCTGAAAGTACGTTTTCTTTGCCTTTCATAAGTGTAAAGGTAAATCCCCATTGTCGTTTTAAAGTGCCGAATTGATGTTCGGTTACTTGTTGCCTTAACCTATAATAGTCTGGATTTGAATCTACTCTTTTTTTATTATTCTCAAGGGCTTCTTGGTAAATGGATCGTTCAATAAATCGTCCGTTTTTATTGGTGGTACATTGTGCTCTAAGGTCACAATTTTTACAGGCTTGTCGGTTTTTATAATGTTTTACTTTATGCTTGTTTTTATTGTAAATAGTTCCGTTGGTTTTAAGTAGTTTATTAGCAGGACAGGTATAATAGTCTTGTTGTGGATTGTATTTAAAAATTTGCATATCATACAAGCCGTTGTTTTGAGAAGAATGTGCCTTTGGTGATGAAAATGTTGTAATGTTATTTTTGGTGCAAATATCAATGTGCTTCCCTGTTGTATAACCTTTATCTGTCAAAACATTCATCTGTTTCAATTTTAGTATTTTTTTTGCATCTAAAGCCATTGGAGACAGCGCATGAGTGTCGTTTACTGTTCCCGTATCGTTATTAATAAATAGGTTGTGTTTACTATCACATCCAGCCTGTATACAATAACCTACATTGATGATGTTTCGGTGTAGCACCACACTTCTGGCATCTGGATCGCTTAAACTTATTTGTGTTTGTTCACTATCAATAAGTTGCTTTTCTATGTTTATATAATTAAGTTTTTTATTATGCTGATACTCTATTTTATGTTTGATTTTTTCTTGTTTATCGAGCTCATCTTCTTGTTCTAATTGACTTAGGTATTCATTTATTTTATCATCAATATACTTGATATGCCTGTCAATTTTCTTTTGGTTAAAATTGTTTTTGAGTGCATTCTGAGCTCTAATTTTAAATGAATCTATTGCTATAGTTTGACCATCAATAAGCTCCATGTCTTTAAGCATTAGTACAAAATATCTAAAGGCCTGTTTAAATGCTTTTGAATTATCTTTTCTAAAGTAAGCAATTTTACGAGCTGATGGTTTGAGTCCTTTGATTAGCCAAATCACTTCCATATTAACCTGACAGGCATGTGCTAACTTGCGTGATGATCGTAAATGATTTTTGTAGCCGTACAACAATAGTTTCAATAAGTCTGTTGTGGCATATGGTGGACGTCCCTGACTTGCATGTTCATGCTTAAAACCTAAAGTATCTATTGGTAAACACGCTACAAACAAATCAACTATTCTAGCCCAAGAGTCTTGTTTTACAAATTCATCAAACGATATCATTTGTAATTGATTTCGGTCAAATCCTTGAATAAAATCCATATAAAAATTAGTGTTTAATTACACTATTAAAATACGAATAGTTAATCAAATTTAAAACCTTTATAGTAAGAGTTTTTGCGCAGTCTGACGGTTAGTATATGAATAGTAAGGGATTAAAATGTATTTACTTTTCGGTTTATGAATTAACCAAATATACAATTTAGTTTTTATCTTTTTCTAAATACTTATATTGTATATTTGGTGAACTTATTAGATTAGCAATGCCTTTGGGTTATAGATAGAACCCTTATTATTTATATACATTGTTGGCACACGTTTTATTTTTCCGATTTTTATTGTAAATTTGTAACCAATGTATAAGGTTGTGTAATATGGTTACAAAAGAGTATTATTCGTTAAATGAGGTTTCTCAAATTTTAGGAAAAAGTAAAGAAACTCTAAGACGTTGGGATAGAGAAGGTAAGTTTTCTGCTGTTAGAGAACCTATTAGTAAATATAGAATTTACAAAAAAGAACAGATTAATACGCTGTTAAAACAGTTATCTATTGATTATGAAGATACTGTTGATAATTTTGTTGAACCAATTCAAGAATTTAAAGTTTTAGAATTATTTGCAGGAGCAGGAGGTTTAGCTGTAGGTATGGAAAAGGCAGGTATTAAATGTGTAGCCTTAAATGAAATTGATAAATGGGCTTGCCAGACACTAAGAGAAAATAGACCGAATTGGAATGTTTTAGAGGGGGATATTAAATCTTTTGACTTCACAGAATACAATAATCAAGTAGATATTGTTACAGGTGGATTTCCTTGTCAAGCATTTAGTTATGCAGGGAAAAAATTAGGACTTCAAGATGCAAGAGGAACGCTTTTTTATGAATTTGCAAGAGCAGTAAAAGAGGTTAACCCACTTATTTGTATTGGAGAAAATGTTAAAGGATTGTTGTCTCACGAAAAAGGAAAAACAATTGAGGGAATGATTTCAATTTTAGATGAAATTGGCTACAATGTTGTTCCTGTACAGGTTTTAAAAGCTATTAACTATAAAGTCCCTCAAAAACGAGAACGTGTAATTTTAGTTGGAATTCGTAAGGATATTGATTTGAAATATGAATATCCAAAACCACATAATAAAATCTATAATTTAGTTGATGCTCTTAAAAAAGGGGAATTATATGATTGTAATGTGCCAAAATCTGAAGGCTCAAAATATCCTGAACATAAAAAAGCTGTTTTAGATTTAGTTCCTCAAAAAGGGTATTGGAGAAACTTACCTTTAGATATTCAAAAAGAATATATGGGGAAAAGTTTTTATTTAGGAGGAGGGAAAACAGGTATTGCACGAAGAATAGGTTGGGATGAGCCAAGTTTAACACTTACTTGTAGTCCAGCCCAAAAACAAACTGAAAGATGCCACCCAGAGGAAACACGTCCGTTTACCGTAAGAGAATATGCGAGAATACAAACTTTTCCAGATGATTGGAAGTTTATGGGTTCAGTTTCTCAACAATACAAGCAAATTGGAAATGCCGTTCCTTGTAATTTAGGGCAAGAAATAGGTTATTCGATAATTAAATTCTTGAATGCTTACTATTTAAGCTTGTCAAAACCTAAATAGTAGCTGTAGTTTTCAAAAGTAATTTCATCTAAGATACTTCTATTTGATTCTTTAGAACTTGTTGAAATTTCTTCAAGAGCTGAGTTGCTTTGTATTTTCTCATTTTCTTGTTTGCTCAAATAATCAGAAATAGCTTGTGGTAAAACTTGATACAATTCAAATAAAGCATTTTCTTTTCCTGATAGTAATTTATAAAATTGGTCTCCTGATATTTTGTAAACTCTACTGTGACTATATTCTTTTCCGTTAATTTCTCCAAACCATTTTTCGTTAAAGCTATTTTTGGCTAAAACTTGAACCCAGTAACATTTAGTTTGTTTGTAAGTATCTGCATATTTTGCTAATTTTTGAAACAAACTTTCAGCAGAACTACTGTTCATAGTATTGTGCTTGTTCTTAATGTCGGCAAACAAAGTGTTATCAGTTGCTTTTATATCAAACCCACTTAGGTTTCCCATTTCAAACCCTGTAATCCCTCCTAATATTTGTTCGTGAAAAGTACCTATAGAGTTGTTGATAGATTTATCTATTTGGCGATTGATTTCTGTTTTAATCAATGTTTCTTCATCTAAATCGTTGAATTTAGCATCAAAAGTTAATTTAATAGTGTCAATCTTGTTTTTATAGAATTTTTTTTTACTCACATTAGCTTTGGCTTTTAAATATGATTTGTGAAGATTCCCAATACAAGATAATAGGTGTTCGTCAGATATAAAACTTAAATATTTATTCGCCATTTTTCAATTCCTCTTTTAGGTAAGACGAATTTAGAGAATATTATTGGTTTTGCGAAATTTTGGTTTTTAATGTGTGCGTAGAGTAGAGCCTGATAGCTATCTCTATATTTTTGTATTACTTGTTTTACCAAATATACAAAAACAAAATAGCTATCAGTGCCCCCTTCATCAAACCGTACATGAAGTTTTCCCTCATACGGCTTACCGAATAGAGTTCTTCATTCCGCTTTCGAGAGTGTCTTTAAGCGAGCATACTTTTCTATGTCTAGAAGATTATACAATCTAACTAATGTCTCATAGGGACGCTGGCGAAGCTTCCGATGTGCTTTTCGACCTTTTCTTTTCATCCATTTAAACAGTTGGTAATCCAATTGTTTCTTTATAACCTTGATCGTTTCCCAAATATGGGTCGTTTTACTTATTGAGTAATAATTTAACCAACCTAGAATTACCTTATTTAGTTTCCATACAATCCAGGGTATAGTCCAATGCCGTCGTTTATATAATGTATCCCGAAGCTTTCGGAATAGTTTACTCCGTGATTTATTACTAGGACGAATATTGGTATACTTCTTTTTGTTCCAACTAAATTTCGAGCGTATACTCCTAATTTCAAATCCTAGAAAGTAGAGACTGCTCTTGCTCGTATGTAATAACTTGGTTTTATTCGCGTTTAATCTTAGTCCCATATTCGATACTATTTTACCTAGATAACTTAGTATATCTTTACTGAAATACCATTTCCCCATTAGAAGAAAATCATCTGCAAAACGTACTATACGAATTTGTGAGTGGGCAAATTTACCTTTTGGATTTGTTACTATTTTGTCTAATTCATGCAAGTAGATGTTTGATAGTAGTGGAGAGATTACCCCTCCTTGTGGGCTTCCTTGTTTACTCTTTAATAACTCCTTTGTTTCTAATTGTATAGGAGCTCTTACCCATTGGTGAATTAATCCAAGTATCGAAGTATCTGAAATCTTTCGCTTTAAGCAAATAAACAGGCGGTCATGAGGGATACTATCAAAGTACTTCGATAAATCTGCATCCAGTACAAATTGATACCCTTCGTAGATATTTGTCTTTACCTGCTTTATTGCGTCTTTGGCACTTCGCTTGGGCCTGAACCCATAAGACGTAGCTATAAATTCAGTTTCCCATAGCGGTTCTATGGCCATTTTTACTGCCATTTGAACTATCCTATCTTTTATGGTAGGTATTCCTAATGACCGAAAAGATCCTTTCTCTTCTTTTGGTATCAAAACTCGTTTAATTAAATTGCTTCGGTACCGTTTCTCCCTTAATTCATTTTGTAAGTTTGTTAAGTAAGTCTGTAGACCTGATTGCTCGATACTAGCAATACTAACACCATCTACTCCCCTTCCTTTTGTGTAGTTTTGTTTAACTCGATAGAATGCAGTGATTAGAAAATAGTCTAAACATATTTTATCATACAAACTATGTGCTACAAAACTGCTATCTCTCTTGGCTGTAATGTATAGCTTCCTTTGAAAAACACGAACTTTCTCATCGCATAACGATGGACTTACTAATAGATTTTCATCAATATAGGTCGTTCTGTTTTTCATATAAGCTTCTCTAAAGTAGAGCCCCTTTCCTAAATAGGGTTATGTTGTCCCTATAATTATCGGTACTATGAGCTCCTCCGACTTCTCTTATAACCATTGCTGGATTTCGTAATACTTATACCAGCATGTTTTGCCTTGCCAATGCTTATTATAAGAGACCTCCCACGTTCCGTATAAATCCATCTATAATCACGCCATCCCTATGACTCCGGCAACTCTTCCATAGTCTCGCGACTGTTTATCCTATGGAAGTGACAGGGTTCGAAGACCGTCAAAACTCTCCCCAAATTGCGAGTACACCTATCGAAGCTACTATGGGTTCACGTATTACACATTACGGCTTGATTATTTGTCCTCTAGAGCTTCAGCAAAACCCTCACGAGTCTAACTGTCTAGATTCCTTCAGAGTGAACAGCCAATTACTCTGGTGGGATTTACACCCACTGGATTTACACAACTTCGTGGCACACCAACGGTTTGTGTATGGTTAGTTGCGTCTTTAAATGTACAAAATTTAGAGTTAAAGACTAGCTTTATAAAAAATCACTTACCTTCGGTTTAGCAAGGAATAACAATTAACTATACGCTTTGTTATAAGCTTTTTAATATATCCAATTGTCTAATATTTTCTTTTGTTTCCATTTACCTTTTTTTATCTCGTATAGGGCTAATAACCCTCCTCCACATAATGGTCCGCAAATTTTTTCAAAACGAACTATCGCAAGGTCATAGTTCTCATTAAATAAAGGTTTGGAAATAGATGAAAAACCTTGTTTGCAATTCATTTTATCTAACCAATTTAAATAAGTAAATTCGTTTTTATTGAATGATTCGTTAAATTGAATATATTCTTGATCAGTGATAATGTTTTTTTGAAGCGTTAACTCTTTAGTTATTTTGAATTTTTTAAATAGATAAATTTGATTTTCTAGAAATGCTTTATTCTCAATTCCTAATTCCTCTTGAATTTTTAGCTTGACTTCATTGTCAAACGATCTCCATTCAGGATGTTCTAGAATACAAGTAGCATTAATGAAACTCTTTTCTTGATGAACTTCTTTTTCGTTTACTATTAATTGTCTGATGAATTTTTTAGTTTCTTTATGATCATATTTTTCATCAATTAAACGATTATGACATGAAAATAAGAAAATCAAAAGAACCAGAGGTATGTAATTTCTTGTCGTCAAATTGCTTAGTAGAGTAGAGCCTGATAGCTATCTCTATATTTTTGTATTACTTGTTTTACCAAATATACAAAAACAAAATAGCTATCAGTGCCCCCTTCATCAAACCGTACATGAAGTTTTCCCTCATACGGCTTACCGAATAGAGTTCTTCATTCCGCTTTCGAGAGTGTCTTTAAGCGAGCATACTTTTCTATGTCTAGAAGATTATACAATCTAACTAATGTCTCATAGGGACGCTGGCGAAGCTTCCGATGTGCTTTTCGACCTTTTCTTTTCATCCATTTAAACAGTTGGTAATCCAATTGTTTCTTTATAACCTTGATCGTTTCCCAAATATGGGTCGTTTTACTTATTGAGTAATAATTTAACCAACCTAGAATTACCTTATTTAGTTTCCATACAATCCAGGGTATAGTCCAATGCCGTCGTTTATATAATGTATCCCGAAGCTTTCGGAATAGTTTACTCCGTGATTTATTACTAGGACGAATATTGGTATACTTCTTTTTGTTCCAACTAAATTTCGAGCGTATACTCCTAATTTCAAATCCTAGAAAGTAGAGACTGCTCTTGCTCGTATGTAATAACTTGGTTTTATTCGCGTTTAATCTTAGTCCCATATTCGATACTATTTTACCTAGATAACTTAGTATATCTTTACTGAAATACCATTTCCCCATTAGAAGAAAATCATCTGCAAAACGTACTATACGAATTTGTGAGTGGGCAAATTTACCTTTTGGATTTGTTACTATTTTGTCTAATTCATGCAAGTAGATGTTTGATAGTAGTGGAGAGATTACCCCTCCTTGTGGGCTTCCTTGTTTACTCTTTAATAACTCCTTTGTTTCTAATTGTATAGGAGCTCTTACCCATTGGTGAATTAATCCAAGTATCGAAGTATCTGAAATCTTTCGCTTTAAGCAAATAAACAGGCGGTCATGAGGGATACTATCAAAGTACTTCGATAAATCTGCATCCAGTACAAATTGATACCCTTCGTAGATATTTGTCTTTACCTGCTTTATTGCGTCTTTGGCACTTCGCTTGGGCCTGAACCCATAAGACGTAGCTATAAATTCAGTTTCCCATAGCGGTTCTATGGCCATTTTTACTGCCATTTGAACTATCCTATCTTTTATGGTAGGTATTCCTAATGACCGAAAAGATCCTTTCTCTTCTTTTGGTATCAAAACTCGTTTAATTAAATTGCTTCGGTACCGTTTCTCCCTTAATTCATTTTGTAAGTTTGTTAAGTAAGTCTGTAGACCTGATTGCTCGATACTAGCAATACTAACACCATCTACTCCCCTTCCTTTTGTGTAGTTTTGTTTAACTCGATAGAATGCAGTGATTAGAAAATAGTCTAAACATATTTTATCATACAAACTATGTGCTACAAAACTGCTATCTCTCTTGGCTGTAATGTATAGCTTCCTTTGAAAAACACGAACTTTCTCATCGCATAACGATGGACTTACTAATAGATTTTCATCAATATAGGTCGTTCTGTTTTTCATATAAGCTTCTCTAAAGTAGAGCCCCTTTCCTAAATAGGGTTATGTTGTCCCTATAATTATCGGTACTATGAGCTCCTCCGACTTCTCTTATAACCATTGCTGGATTTCGTAATACTTATACCAGCATGTTTTGCCTTGCCAATGCTTATTATAAGAGACCTCCCACGTTCCGTATAAATCCATCTATAATCACGCCATCCCTATGACTCCGGCAACTCTTCCATAGTCTCGCGACTGTTTATCCTATGGAAGTGACAGGGTTCGAAGACCGTCAAAACTCTCCCCAAATTGCGAGTACACCTATCGAAGCTACTATGGGTTCACGTATTACACATTACGGCTTGATTATTTGTCCTCTAGAGCTTCAGCAAAACCCTCACGAGTCTAACTGTCTAGATTCCTTCAGAGTGAACAGCCAATTACTCTGGTGGGATTTACACCCACTGGATTTACACAACTTCGTGGCACACTAACGGACTTGTGTATGAAACGTAGCGTGCAAAAAGACACTAACTTTTCGGATTAACACAGAGCCTAATTTTTATATTTTGTTTTTAATTTTTCACTTTTTAAAAGCCAAATTAAAAATTTGGCGGACTTTGCAAATAAACACAGACCTTACGGCTTAGCACTTAATAGCTATGTTTTATAAACGTTGTTACCATACGTACTTTTTTACAACGTTCCTCCATCTGGCCAGTTTCTCCAATGATTATTCGGTTCATTAGTTGGTTTGTAGAATTCCGTTTTTCCGGTTTCCAAAACTTTGGCTATTTGCCTAAACGTTTCATTTTTACTTGGAATTTCAGAATCAGCACAATCTGGATGACACCATTCAGTCAGTTCCATAATTTTTGATATATCCGATGGAATTCGTTCTCTTATTTCTTGTTCGGTTGCTTCTAATTCATTGTTGTATTCAGGCTCTAAACCTCTCATAAATTCCCAAATGAAAATTTTGTCTTTCTCCTCGAGTTTAATCCCTTTATTCAGGTAAAATTCTCTATTGTGATTAATACTCAATTCTTTTCCACGCAAAAGCATCGTTTTTGCCTGTGGGTTTAGGCTTTCCAAATATTCTTCGTCAAAAGTTGAGTTTTCAGTATTATTATCCGTTATGTATAAAAAGTTTGCGTTGTCAGTTCCGGGCTTTGTATCTATACAGTTGCCAAAAATGTGCAGACAATTGGAAATTCCATCATGTCCTCCGCCACGATAATTAAATCCGATTACTTCGATAATTAAAGCCCAACGTTTTTCATCACGGTAAGCACTCATTTTTGAGTGAATGGGATAAACGTATCCATTGTCCAACATTGGAAACGTGAAATCTTCAGCACACTTGTCAAGTTGCTGTAGTATTTCCTTTGCTGAATATTCCTGTTTTTTCTTAAATCCGAAGGTGTTCATTGGTATGTATGGTAACGGTTTGGCTATGCGCAGTATCCCGAAGGGTATTGCGTATAGGTTTTGTTGCAGCCAGTTATTTTAGATATTTTTTAATCATTTCTTTATTCGACAAGTCAATGAGTTCTGAACGGTTCCAATCCATCAAAACTAAATTCCATTTTTCTCCAATTGTGGAAAGGACATCAACAACTTTTTCATTATTTAGTCCAAATAGATTTGTAGTCCAAATATTCTTGACTTTATCATTTTCAAAATTAAAGTAGACTGCTGAATATTCTTTCCCAAATCCAACAGTATTTTCACTTTTCACTCGATATTCACTTCCATATCCAGTTGTTACTTCTGTATGTTTTTCAGTTCCAAGTTCAGTCAACAGTTTTTCCAGTTCCGTTTTGTTTATTTCTCGACTTTTTAAACTGATTTTGTTTTCATCTCTAACATAGATGTCCGAATATCCATTTTCGGCAGAAAAGTCAGCGATATTATCCTCTTGTTTTAATAAGTCAGATAGGTTTTCTTTTGGGACAATCTCAATTTGACAGAAATCGTCTTCGTGATAAAAAATTGTTCCTTTCGCCCTATATTCTGTGTTTGTCAATTTCGAATGTTCAGTTTTGTTATTCGGCTTTGTAAAATATATCAAAGCGAATAATGCTATTATAATTCCAATTGCCATTCGTGATTTCATTTTCTAATTGGCTACAACGGGAGTTTGCGCACAAACTCTGATTATTATTGTAAAAGTAGCTATTATTTCTTTTTTAGCTTGTTCTAAGGGTGCTTAATTATTAGTGGATTTACAACGAGGAAGTTACTTTTAAATAAATAGGGTCTTGTAAAGTCTAAAAATAGCTTGTATAGGTGCAAAATATGTCGGTCAAGCGCTTTTAGCTTGTTTTTTAGATCGTTTGGAGTAAAAATAGACATAAGTCTTCTAAGGTTGTAAACCATCATCATCAAATTAACTTCTGAAAGTACGTTTTCTTTGCCTTTCATAAGTGTAAAGGTAAATCCCCATTGTCGTTTTAAAGTGCCGAATTGATGTTCGGTTACTTGTTGCCTTAACCTATAATAGTCTGGATTTGAATCTACTCTTTTTTTATTATTCTCAAGGGCTTCTTGGTAAATGGATCGTTCAATAAATCGTCCGTTTTTATTGGTGGTACATTGTGCTCTAAGGTCACAATTTTTACAGGCTTGTCGGTTTTTATAATGTTTTACTTTATGCTTGTTTTTATTGTAAATAGTTCCGTTGGTTTTAAGTAGTTTATTAGCAGGACAGGTATAATAGTCTTGTTGTGGATTGTATTTAAAAATTTGCATATCATACAAGCCGTTGTTTTGAGAAGAATGTGCCTTTGGTGATGAAAATGTTGTAATGTTATTTTTGGTGCAAATATCAATGTGCTTCCCTGTTGTATAACCTTTATCTGTCAAAACATTCATCTGTTTCAATTTTAGTATTTTTTTTGCATCTAAAGCCATTGGAGACAGCGCATGAGTGTCGTTTACTGTTCCCGTATCGTTATTAATAAATAGGTTGTGTTTACTATCACATCCAGCCTGTATACAATAACCTACATTGATGATGTTTCGGTGTAGCACCACACTTCTGGCATCTGGATCGCTTAAACTTATTTGTGTTTGTTCACTATCAATAAGTTGCTTTTCTATGTTTATATAATTAAGTTTTTTATTATGCTGATACTCTATTTTATGTTTGATTTTTTCTTGTTTATCGAGCTCATCTTCTTGTTCTAATTGACTTAGGTATTCATTTATTTTATCATCAATATACTTGATATGCCTGTCAATTTTCTTTTGGTTAAAATTGTTTTTGAGTGCATTCTGAGCTCTAATTTTAAATGAATCTATTGCTATAGTTTGACCATCAATAAGCTCCATGTCTTTAAGCATTAGTACAAAATATCTAAAGGCCTGTTTAAATGCTTTTGAATTATCTTTTCTAAAGTAAGCAATTTTACGAGCTGATGGTTTGAGTCCTTTGATTAGCCAAATCACTTCCATATTAACCTGACAGGCATGTGCTAACTTGCGTGATGATCGTAAATGATTTTTGTAGCCGTACAACAATAGTTTCAATAAGTCTGTTGTGGCATATGGTGGACGTCCCTGACTTGCATGTTCATGCTTAAAACCTAAAGTATCTATTGGTAAACACGCTACAAACAAATCAACTATTCTAGCCCAAGAGTCTTGTTTTACAAATTCATCAAACGATATCATTTGTAATTGATTTCGGTCAAATCCTTGAATAAAATCCATATAAAAATTAGTGTTTAATTACACTATTAAAATACGAATAGTTAATCAAATTTAAAACCTTTATAGTAAGAGTTTTTGCGCAGTCTGACGGTTTGGGTATGAGCAGTGGCTCAATCACCGATGTTGTTTTTATATTTTATGTTGTTAATCTGATTCATTTTTGTTTGGTTGCCTGAACAGAGCCATTGCTAATACCCGTTGTTAGGCACAGTTCTTATTCTGTTACAATCTTTCCATTTTGGTTATACAAAGTTTTTTTAATCAAAAATCCGTCTTTATCGTGAACTGACACTTCTTTTATTTTTCCATTTTGATAATATCTTTTCAATTCTCCAACAGGGAGTCCGTTAACAAAAGCTCCTGAAATCCTCTTGTTGCCATTTGAATAATAGTCATTTAATTTTCCATTGCATTTGATATCACATACCCAAAATGAAGGAAGATTCTTTTGTTTAATTTCTCTTTCAACTTCTTTGTCTAAACCTGCTTTTATTGAATGAGGTGGCCAAATTATCTTTTCCAAGACCTTTGGCAAAACTATAGTGTCAGAGTCAATAGATTTGTCAATAATTATATCATACTCTTCATCTAGTTCAGGTGCAATAAGTTTGTATTTTCCTTTTGCCTGAAGTAAAATTGTTCCCTCGAAGTCCAATATCTCATATTTATTTTCATTCTTCTCTAGATGATAGTTCAAACTTTTCTCAATTCTGTTTGAACAAGGGTCTTGTAAGTAAAGGCTATATTTTATTTCTTGACCAAACCCAGAAATAGTAATAAATAATAAAATTAAAATTGAAAATCTCATAGGTCTGTTAAATTGTGCCTAACGTTTGTGTAATAACAGTGCCGTGAAATGCGGCTGGAACTTAGCGCGCAAAGGCAGGCATTGGTTTTACATGTTGTTATGTATGAATAGCGACACGTATTGCTTGGCGACAATTACACACATAACTTTTATTTTTTTTTAAAGAAACTTTGTACAAAAGCCGAAGCCTACACTTGGCTTATACAAAACTAACTCAACCAAAGATAAAAAATAGGTTTTATAATTCTGACCTTAATTTTTATCGTTTAATATCAATCCTAAAATCTTTATAAATGCTTACAAAATTACAGTCTTATTCTCATTCATTATAGTAAGCAATTTTTAGTTTTTGTTCTTATCCTCTATCCACCCAAATTGGAATTTATTTGTTTTCAAAACCATTCAGAGCGGTCATACATAACGGCTTCGGCTATGATTAGTGCGGGAATAGGGAAGCTGAGGCTTTCCGATTTAGCACTAAGGCGAAGCATTTTGTTTGCTTTTATTTTTTCTTATTCAAAAGTCAAATCAAAATGATTTGACGACTTTATAAAAATACACTAACTTTTGGATTAAACACCAAAACCCGTATTAATTATAGCCAATGTTAGCAAATGTTTTTAACTCGCAAAATTAACATCGATAGCTAAATCCTGAACAAAGTATTTCCACATCGGATAGAATGCCAAAAAACTCAGAAAAGCAGATAAAATTATTCCAATAATTCCAATCCATTTAATTTCTCTTAAAGCTTTTATTCCGAGTATAATACCAATTGTAGCTATTACAAATGCAATAATTTTAAATCCTTTTCCAGTTGTGTATACTGCTGGATTCAAATCCATTTTGTTTTGTCCAATCTGTTCTAAAAAATGAGCTTTAAACAACTCCGAAATTTCAATGTTAAACCAAATAACAAATGAAATTCCAGCCAAAGCTAATATTATGGAAACTATTCCGTATTTCATCTTTTTTCTATTTATGGTACAAATACTGATTTAATATCAATTATATATTCATTGTCTCTTTCCCGAATTTCTGCATTAAGAACTAAGTCACTTAATCCTTCATTTTTGGTGTATAGGTCAATTAGAATATTCCAATAGTTTCCATAACAGATATATACTGAGGAGTTCCAAGCTTCATTAGGAAGTTCAATCAACTCTTCTCCATAATCCTCAATGTATTCTTTGATTTGCTCCGCAGTTTCTACTGAAATTGGATTTACATTTTTGATTTCTGATTTGAGGCTGTAATCTTTTTCTACAAAAGCATTAGCAATTGCTTTAAAAGTAGGTCTCCAAATGTGAGGTACCGGAAGCTCTTTTTCCTCGTTTTTTTCAACTAAAATTTCGTTCATTCTCAATATTTGCTAACGTCTCGGCTATTGTTAGTACGGGAATTAAAAGTAATAAATTTCCGATTAAGCACTTAGCCAAAAATTTTTATTTTGTTTATCTTTTTTTGGTTCTAAAGCCAAATCAAAAGATTTGGCGGACTTCATAAAAATACACTAAACTTTGGGTTAGGCACTAAAACCCGTATTAATTATAGCCATTGTTGCCAATAGTAGTTGTGTTTTTAATATTCTACAACCTGTTATAATTATCATTTTTAGATTTATTTTTCTTTCCTAATATTTTACCATTATTAGAAAAGTTATAAGCTATTCTTAAATACAGAAATCTAGTTATTGGTTTTGTATTTGCAACTGTTCTATAATTACTAAACTCTCTTTTGTTGTTGTACTCTAAAGAGTTAAATATGTCTCTAATATCAATTCTCAAAGATACTTTTTTATTAAATAATGATTTTTTAAACCCGAAATCAAAACTGTAATATTCAGAAGTTTCGAAAAACGCATCTGATTTTGGAGACCTATACTTTGCTGAAAGGTCAAGACTTGTAGTTTTATTAATTTTAAAATTATTATAAAATTTAATTCCTAAAGTTGCTTTTTCAAACATAGATTCATTTTGTTCATCAATAAATTTTCGATTGAATAAATAAGAAGAAAAATTTAAATACCACCAATCGTTTATTTTGGTAGAAGTACTATAATCTATACCATATTGAAGCTGTGAGCCTGCATTAAATTTTTTATAATAAGCAATATCTTCTTCTAAAAAATACACACCATTTATAGCTTCATTTGTTTTGCTGTAAAAGAGAGCAATGCTATTTTTTTTGAGTTGATAACTTAACTCGTATTTATCTATAAATTCTGGTTGTAAATCAGGATTTCCTAATACAAATTGAAAATCATTAATTTTTATAACATCATTATTTAAATCTCGAAAAGAAGGTCTTCTCAAAGTTCTAGAATAACTAGCCGATATTGTTTTTAAAGGTGCTATTTTTCTTGAAAAATAAAATGAAGGAAAAAAGGAAGTGTAATTTTGTTTAATACTAGAGTTGTCAATGTAATTAGTTTTGTTTAAATCGGTATTCTCCAAACGAACTCCAACTTTAAAATAATTTTTTTCTTTAAAGGTTTTATCAAATGAAAAATATGTGGCAAATACATTTTCTCGATAATTGAAATTTGATAATTGCTCTGTGTTTATTACAAAATCAGTATTTTCAAAAAATTGTGGCAATAAGCTATTGTCTCTATTAGAAAGTGTGTATTTAACTCCTAAATCTAATTTTGTATCATTTTTTAAAATTTTCGAATAATCTGTTTGAATGGCATAAGTCGTAGTTTTTGTGTTTGAATTATAAGTGCTTATATTGTCTTCAAATGTAGATTCTTCATAAGTTGTAGTTACTCTATTGTTATCATTAGATTTGCTAGTAGAGTAGTCTATAAATGTGTTTAGTTTTTCTTTTGGTGATATTTTCCAAGAATGATTAATAACTCCATTAATATTATTTCTATCAGTATCACCAAATGTGTTATTTACTCCTTTATCATTTAAGCTGTTTTCTAGATAATAAAAGGCATTACCATAATCGGAATAATCGTTTGTATAAAAACTTCCAAAAACTTCTATTCCTAAATTATGGTTTTCATTTACTTCTCTTACGAAACCAAGTTTAAAACTGTTTCTGTTTGTATTGTCTTTCTGTATTCTCTCAGATTTGTTTAGCCTATTCAAATCATTAAAATAGACATCATTTGTTAGTTCTTTATAATCATTTCTGATGCTTAAATTATAGTTACCATAAATATTCCATTTATCAGAACCATAACTTGCATTTAAACTAGGGTATAATGAGAAATAGTTTTCTCTTTTAAAAACATAACCTAAATTAATTTGAGATTTAAACCCTAGTAATTTTTCTTTTAAAATTATATTGATGATACCACCAGTTGATGTAGCATCTGTATTTGCGCCTTTCGCTGTTTGAATTTCTATGCTTTTAATAGCACTAGAGTTTAAGTTAGTTAGATAGTTTGTTAAATTATCTCCAGACATATTCACTTTTCGTCCATTAATTAAAATCGTAGCTGTTTCGTTTCGAATTAATATATTCTCGCTACCATCTGCCCAAACGGTTGGTGTGTTTTTTAATAATTCTATTCCGTCATATCCAGATTTTAAAGGGCTATTCTGTACATTGAAAATGATTTTATCTTGCTTCTTTATTATTGTTGGTGTTTTTGAAGTTATTATAACTTCTTCTAACTCAGAAGACTTTTCTTTTAGTATTATTTTATCTAAATCAATAGTTTTATCTATAATCATTATTTTAGTCCAAGCCTCAAACCCAATAAAACTTACAGTAATTTTATATTCATTTTGATTATCATTTTCATTTAATAAAATAAGAAACGTTCCATCAATATTTGTTGTTGAGCCAAACGTTTCATTACCAGTTTTTACATTTTGAATAAAAACATTAGCAAATTCAATAGGCGAATTATTTTTGTCTATAACAAGACCAGAAATTGAATTTTGAGAATAACAAATGGATGAAATAAAAAATAAAATAAGGTAAAAAGGTTTATTCATTAAGTTTTGTTTGAGAAGAGTGAGTCTATTATTGGCAACGTCTCGGCTATGGTTATTACGGGAATTAAAACTACTGAATTTCCGATTAAGCACTTAGCCAAAACTTTTTATTTTGTTTTATTTTTTTATTCTAAAGCCAAATCAAAAGATTTGGCGGACTTAGTTTAATAGCAATTACTTTTGGGCTAAGCACCAAACCCGTATTAATTATAGCCATTGTTATGCGCTGGCTTTCTGCGTACTATTATTCCAATTCATTCAGATAATATAAGAATATCCGATACAAATTAGTGTTATTATTCCAATTACAATTCGGAAGTATTTTTGTTGTCTCGCTTTTCGAGGAAATCCGTCTTTTTTAAGTTCCCACGAAAATACTATCTCAAATAAAGTCGGAAATGGATTTAAGATAAAATCACAAACGTGATAACTTTCCTTTGCCTTAATTTTCTTTTCAACTTTGTCTCTCTTTTTTGAAAGATATTTTGCAGTTTCTATTTTTTTCGGTTCAACTTTTCGTACAATTAATTCATTTTTCGCAAATCTGACAGCTTTTGGGTTCCACTTATCTGGCGCTCCTACTATTTCTAGTAATTCTTGCGTTGTTCTTTCTTTTATTGGTGGTGTAAATTCGTCCGTCAATCTTTCAAGTCTTTTAAAATTCTTTTCTTAAATATTAATAATCCGATAAAAGTCAGTCCGCTGATAATCGCTAATAAATGGAAAACCTTTATCGTTCTACAGAGGTCAATTCCAGAAACGAGAGAAATACAATCAGTCAATTCCTTCGTTTCGTATTTTAAGCTGACCATAGAGTTAAAGGCGAAAAACTCAAATAATGGTATTCCTATTAATCCTAAAATCAGTAAAATGTAGTAAATCGATTTAATCAATTCTCGTTTTTTTTGCTTGCGCATAACGAACTTGTGTATGAAACGTAGCGTTTAAAAAGACACTAGCTTTTCGGATAAACACAGAGCCGAATTTTTATATTTTGTTTTTAATTTTCTCTTTTTAAAAGCCAAATTAAAAATTTGGCGGACTTTCTAAATATACACAAACCTTACGGTTAAGCACTTATTAGCTATGTTTTATACACCGTGTTGTAGCTAGTTTTTTTTCATTTCAAGTATGAAAGGTGATTCAGTCATCATAAAGTAAATCTTTCCATTTCTATTAGATACATTAATTCCCATTAAATGATACTTATCAGTGTCTTTGTCTTTCCATTCCTGAATTATTATTTCAGTTTTATTTGAGTCCAATTTCCAATGAACATTTTGCATCATTTCGTTTAACTCTGTCATAAAGTCAATATTGAAATTGAATGTCTTGTCTTTTTTAAATTCAAATGAAGATTTTAAAAATGCAGTTTTTAGTGCATCCATTTGTTTTTGTTGTTCAGCAGACATATTCGGGAAGTCTCCAGATATTTTTTCCACTGTCCAAGTTCCAATAATTTCTTTTTCAGAAAAGTTTTGTCCATATGTAATTGAACTTATCAATAGTAGGATTAAAATTATTTGTTTTTTCATATTTTATTTTAAGTAATTAGCTACAACTAGTGTATATGCGCAATTGCGCATATTTACCTTTCAAATATAAGTAAATAGCGCTGAGATTAAAAGTGTTTTTAGGGTTGATTGTATATCTAGGTTTAAGTTTAACATCTAATTACTAAAATTTCATTGATTTCCCCTGTGTTTATACTTCTATATGAAATAAACATGAATATCATCCCAAAGAATTTATCATGTTAAAAGATAATAATATGTTTACAAATAACCGTTTTATAAACGTTTATATACGTTTATAAACGCTTATTATAATTTACTTACCACAATTATGTCAAAGAACTTTTCCGCTTTTAAGGTGTCGAAGAACCTACTATTTATTTATAATTCGTTTACTAAATCTTGGACATAAAAAAACACCTCAGTTAAGGTGCTTGTGGTAAGTGTATTATATGTTTTGTTTATGTGTACAACAATCATATAGCGTTAGCCTATCGGCACGCCATATGATTAGTTATAGGTAATTATTATCAATCAATTTCTGTGACTAAATCTTCTCTGCTTTTTCTAACTTTTTTTAGATTCACTAACCAATCGCTATTAGCGTCTCTATAACCTAATGGCAACATAACACAGCTTCGTAATCCCTTCTCTCTTAAACCTAATATTTCATCGAGTGCAGCGGGGTCAAAACCTTCTAGCGGAGTAGCGTCTATTTGCTCAAATGCAGCAGCGGCTATTGCCTGTGAAAAAGCGATGTATGCTTGTTTTGCTGCATGATTAAAATTCTCCTCAGCATCCTTTTGAGGGTAGCTATTTAATAACATTTGACGATAATTTTCCCAACCTTCATTTTTAAACCCTCTAATAGTATTTGTTAAATCAAACATTTTATTAATTCGATCTGCGGTATAGGTATCCCAAGCTGCAAATACCAATAAATGCGAGCAATCTGTTATTACGGACTGATTCCATGAAATTGGTTTGATTTTTTCTTTTACTTCTTGATTCGTAATTACAAAGACTTCAAAAGGTTGCAAGCCACTTGAAGTTGGTGCTAGTGATATCGCCTCTAAAATGTTATCTATTTTTTCTTGAGAAATTTTTTTGCCATTCATTGCTTTTGCAGCGTAACGCCAATTTAATTTGTCTAATAATTCCATATTTATTTTTAATTTAAAGTTTTTAATAACGTTTCAGCAGCCAATTTACCTAGTTCATTTGAGGCTAAAGGACTTGCGCCGGTTATGAGTTTTCTATCCAAACAAACAGTTTTATCTGACTTCGTATTCACAACGTTGGCTCCTAAACTTTTCAATTTCTCGCTTACACCCCAAGGTATTTGTCCTGGTAAATAACCAATCATAGGTGTTTTTCTGTCAACTGAATCAGGAAATACCGCCATCTTGTACCCCTCATAAAGAAATTTTTGGTTGTTTAAAGTTGTTGACAATAATGAAGCTGGACCATGACAAATCGTAATCGTAAACAAATCGTTATTATGAGCCCAATTTAAGATTGCACCTACGTTTTTGTCTTCTGGAATTCCTAGCATGGCACCATGACCACCTGGTATAAACACAGCCGCATAGGATGAGTCATCTGAAAATGAAGAACCTATAAAATCTTCTAGTTTCGTCGGTTGCTCAAATCTCGACTTAAATTCATTGTATATAGTTTTCACATGTGCATCTTTTTCAGGAAAGGCCCACATTTCAAAAACTACAGGCTTCCCGGTTGGTGTCGCTATTTCAAAATCAAAACCTGCATTTTTAAGATGAAGCATAGGTAACAGCGATTCTACTGGATGATTTCCACTAGAAAACAATTTATTATTTTTTGTTTTTAGATTTTTTTCTTCCGTAAAAATCACCAAAATTTTAGACCTCTTACCGTGATATTTATTGTATGAAATATTTTCAAAGTCAGTTTTATTAACTGTAGCTAGTTTTAATGCGAGTTTGGATGGACTGTAAGATCCGTCTGCTTCAAGTTTTGGAGCAATACCTAATAATTTTTTAAACATAACTTTGTCTCTAATAATTTGATTCAAAAATAATATAGAGGATTTATACAAAAATTACCCTATGGTAAGAAAACTACTTTTTTACTTTATTTACTCTAATACGACTCAAGCTTTGTTGCGTGATTCCTAGATAAGATGCAATGTGATAGTTGGGTGTATATTGCTCTATATCGGGATATTGTTCAAGAAATAATTCGTATCTCTCCGGAGCAGTTAATTGCAATTGATTTAAAATTCTTTTATGTAAACTAACTATATGACGCTCTAAATTTTTCCGTTGAAAGGCTTCAAATTCAGGAAACAGTGAATGTATTCTTTCTAGTTCTTTAGCATTAAACTCAATGATGTTTGCATCTGTGATACATTCTACTGTAAGTGTTGCGAGTTCATTATTGTATATAGCAATAAAATCACTAATCCACCAATCTTTAATAGCAAACTGTAGGGTATGTTCTTTCCCATTTTTATCAGTACAGTATGACCGTAGGCAACCATCGGTTACGAAAAAAGTTTTTTTCACCGTTTGTCCTTGGCTAATTAAAATCTCTCCTTTAGAAACGGTTTTTTCTTTGGAAATGGCATAGAGATATTCTTCAGCTTTTGTGCTTAGTGTAATACGGTTTTTTATTTTGGTGATTAATTCTTTCAATTCTATATGCTATATTAACATTCGGCATAACCATCTGTTCTGCTTATTCATAGGTTAATTTCTGCTATCGACTAATTACAGTTACCCATGTTTACAAACTGGCTTTTCTCCATTTAAACAGTAAATCTTTTTTTCGATCGTCTAAGTCGTGAATTTTAAATTCAGTCACATCTTCAATTCGATACACAACATTTCCTTCATCTTCTCCCATTTTACCAACACAATGCAGAACAAAATCAGATTCGGTTGCTCTGGTTACATATCCTGAATAATAACTACTATTCACTTCTAAACTGACAATAGTCTCGCTATTTTCTGATAATTGTTTTATCAGTTCCATTTGCCAATCTTCAGTTTTATTCAGTTTTAATTTGAATTCAGGCTGTTTGTCAATTATGTCTGAATATTCAATTAAGCATTCCATTGCTTTCGCATAGTCATCATTAAAGTCAACGTTTTTAATTCCATCAACTTGGAGCGTAATAATTCCGTCTTTTTTTCCTTGCTTGGTATAATGTTGGAATAGAACTAAATCTTCATTGAAGTCAATAACGTACCCCATTAAAAAACCATTATCCTCTCCGTATTGCCAAATTCCGATTAATTCCTTTTCAGACTTTGATTTACTTAATATTTCAAATAGTATGCTTTCTTCCATTTCGTTTTGTAGCTCACTTGTAGCTTATTTATATGAATGTAAAATACGTCGTTATACTGCTAAAATAACTCAAATAGTAAAGTCATCAAAAGAATCTCATCTCTTTTGTAATTCTTGTTTTTTACTTCTAAATATATATATGTCAAGGATTTCTTTTTCTGTCTTGAGATTTCAAATATCTTTATTTTTGAGACTCATAAATATATATTTTTTTGAAAAACGGTACTACTTTAACCCGAATTATGCAATAGAACGTCTATTCTACCGATTCTTAGATAAAGTTACACAACTATTTCCTTGCAGTTATACTTGTGTGTTTTCTATAGATCAGCATTCACCATAAACAATCAAGATCAACACATTAACCTCAGATGTGGTATGATTGAAAATTACGGTATGAAAAACTCTATCTCAATCAAGACTATGTTCAACTAATTTTTCAGTATACAGAAATGGTATGGTACTAAAACCTCCAACAAACAATACGAGTTACTTTATTACCTTGGTGCATTGGAATAATATTGAATTCGGCGGCCCCCAGTTTTTTGGCTGATTTTTGCATGCTCTCAACATTTTCCTTTTTAGAAACCAAACTGGTAAACCATTGACTTGCCTCAGGGTGCAGTGAGCTTTCATATAAATAGGTATGCAAAAAGGCCTTTTCACCACCAATATACCATAACTCATTAGAGTTTCCGGCAAAATTGCGTACTGGATTACTCCCTAAGTTTCGTGATTTTCTTCGATTTGCTCCCCTAGCCTCTTCTGCTGATGCATAAAATGGCGGATTGCACATGGTGATGGTAAAACAATCATCTTCATGAAGAATTCCTTTCAAAACATGGTTCTCGTTTTTTTGAAATCGCAACTCTATCTTGTCTGAAAGTGCATTTTTGTCAATAATTTTTTGAGCTATAGACAACGATTGTGTATCAATATCAGTACCTACAAACTTCCATTGATATGCTGCATTTCCTAATAATGGATAAACACATGTTGCCCCGGTTCCTAAGTCAAGTACCGTCACTTCCTTTGCATTCCCTATTACATCAGCTAGATAATGTATATAATCAATACGACCAGGGATTGGTGGGCATAAATTGGCCTCTGGAAACTCCCAATACTCTATATTATAATATGCAGATAATAAGGCTTTATTAAAGGTTTTTACAGCAATCGGGTTTGAAAAATCTATCGTTTCTTTTTCATACTTTTCAATAATAAACTCCTTAATTTTTGGATATTTCTCTGCTAAAAAAGAAAAATCATATCCATTAATATGTGCGTTTTTTGGATGTAATGATTTCATGGGTACTTATTATCGGTTGTTAGCTATCGGGTGCTATTTTTTCTTTGTGCAAAGAAACAAAAAGAAAATCAGTAAAAGCGATGTGCTATACAACTTCTATCAAAGTTGTTTTCATACTTCCAATTTTATGACATAGTTACCAGTGTAAACTTTAAATCTAACGGGTGCAGGTTCTCTTTTAATAGAGTTATAAAATCCGGACCGTACTCTAAACAGTATTCGGAAAAATTTCGCTGACGTTCTTCGAGACTCTGATTCGGTAAAATATCATTTTGTAACTGGATTATTCCGTTTACTAATTCTTGTTGTTTGCGCTTCTCAGCACGTAACAAACGTTTTTCTAAATTTTGCAGTCCTTTCAGTTGTTTTTTTTCTTGTGCGTTTACTGCTCCGATAAAGGAAACATCTGTTTTCTCGGCAACTGCTCGTAAACCGATAAATTGTTGTAGTAAAAATTCCTTTTGTTTTGAAAAATCAACCGTTATCTCAGCATTTTCTAAAACTTTTCTTTTGAGTAAATCGTTCTGTTTTAGAAACAATTCTTCTTCACTTATTCCTAATTTAGCAAGTTTTTTTGCTTGTTTCTCTGATATTATCTGTACTGAGTTTCTTAATAAGAGTATTGGAAACGGCACGTTCACCTCTTCAAAATAATTCATCAATTGCAACCAATACGCTAATTCTCCTCCCCCACCTATATAACAGAGGTTTGGTAAAACAACTTCCTGGTATAATGGGCGCATAATTACATTTGGTGAAAAACGCTCTGGACATTCTTTTATATGTTCTTGTAATTGAATAAGACTCCAAGATACATCGGTGTTATTAACTTTATACCTTCCATTTTCGAACAAAATTCTCTCACGAATTTCATCGGTTAAATAAAAAAGGTTAATTTCTCTTGGCGTTACTTGTATTTTATAGTTTTCACCTAATCCGTTAATGGTTTCGTTTACCTTCTTATACGATACTTGCTCTTCCAATTCTCTCGATATATATGGTATAAACTGACGTTTCAATTCTGAATCGTCCGCATCAAGAATAACCAAACCGTAGGTGCCAAATAACTCATTTGCAATAAACCTAGTAGCTGCTGCTAAATTATGGTGCTGTACATAAGCCTTTTCAAAAAGCTCAATGATATAGTTGGCATTTCTAGAAGTGCCTAGATGTTTAGAAAAAATGCGTAGCACTTCTTCTAAGCCTTTTGTAGAAAAACGCCCTACACCACCCGTTTGTTTAGAATTCCACTGTACTTTTTTTCCTCTAAAATTAAAATAGTTAATTTCATCGAAGTCATGATCTTCTGTAGCCATCCAATAGACAGGTACAAAATTCTCATTGGGAAACTTATCTGCTAATACTTCACATAAATTTATAGTAGATATAATCTTGTATAAAAAATACAACGGACCCGTGAATAAATTTAATTGATGCCCTGTCGTAATTGTAAACGTATTTTCTAACCGTAAAGCTTCTATATTTTTTAAGGTATTCTGTGTTGCGGTAACATTCGTATACTGCTTTTGTAACGCAGTTACCAAAACTTCTCTCGTTTTCCCAGCGAAAGAAGTCTTTTTGATGTTAATCTGTTTCTCAAAACCTTCTATAGAGGGAAAGTTATGATAATAGGCTTGCACTTCCGGTTGTTCCTCTAGATAATCAAGCATTGTTTTAGAGAAAAACCCCGTGTTTTTAAAAGGAATTTGTGTTACTTTCATGTACTTGTTTTACACTATTTATCAATTAAATAGACGTTTTCAATTGCCTCATTTCGGTAGTCTTCTGACATGTTTACTGTATCCAAGATAAGCGTTGAACACCGGTTGTGTTTGTTCTGGAGTTTTTTCGGGATACAACAATCACTTTCTTTTGTAGTCATCCTTCAAAAATACTAAAATTTAATCTTTAACAGAAAAATGAAATCAGTTCTAACATATTTTTAACTTGTTTGTTTTTTAAAGATGTTTTTAGTTATTTTTACCATTAGTTTTAAAAAAAATATGCAATTTAAATATCCTCAAGTCTTATACTTTTTAGCACTTTTAATAATTCCTATTTTGGTGCACCTTTTTCAATTGCAAAAATTCGTGAAAGTCCCTTTTACAAATGTTGCTTTTTTGAAAAAGTTAGTATTGCAAACTCGTAAAAGTTCTCGTATTAAAAAGTGGTTGATTTTGGCGATGCGCTTGCTGCTTCTAACCTTTTTAATTTTGGCTTTTGCGCAACCTTACTTTAGTATTAGAGAAGCCGACAAAGAACAGCACTTTTTTGTTTATTTGGATAACTCTTTAAGTACGAATACAAAAGGTAAAAAAGGAGACTTGCTTCAAATCGCTGCACAGGAATTAATAGAAAACTTATCAGATCAAACAAGTTATTCGCTACAAACCAATGATCATTTTTACAGCAACAAATCAGCTTCTGAGTTGAAAAATATTTTGCTAAAAATTAAAAACACTGCAGAGAGAAAAAGTTTAAAAGATGTTTTATTAAAAGTTTCTAGCGAAACTCTTGCATATGCTTCTGGTGCAAAAAATATTATTATTTCCGATTTTCAAAATACACCAAAATCTATTTTCACTAATTTTAAAGAAAAGGTGTCACTTGTTCAATTAACGCCACAATTACAAGATAACCTTGCTATTGACAGCGTGTATATCAGTGACAATGGTTCTACTAATTTTGAGGTAAACATTATCGTTAACAATCAAGGAACTGCTAAAACCAATGTTCCGATTGCTATTTATAACCATAATCAGCTCATTAACAAACAAACGTTTGACATTTCTGAAAACAACACCCAAAAGGTCATATTTTCTATTCAAAAATCATCTACGTTTTCGGGTAAAATCTCCCTTAACTTCAATGATACTTTTTCATTTGATAATTCATTTTATTTTACCCTAACCTCTAACGAAAAAATTAATGTACTTGCTATAGGCAAGCAAGCCTCTTTTTTACCCAAGATTTACACAAAAGATGAATTTAACTATCAATATTCCTCAACCCAGCATATCAATTACAACACCATTCCGAAACAGGAACTTATTATTTTAAATGAAATTGAAAATTTACCGCAAACTCTCATCGCTAGTTTGGTCGATTTTACTAAAAAAGGAGGGAATTTAATCATTATTCCTAGTGACAATATTACTATTTCATCCTACAATACACTGTTTGATCGTTTAAATATTGGACGTGTTTTAGAGCAACAAAAAGATAGTTTGAAAATTACTGACATCAATTTTAGTCATCCTATTTTTAATAATGTTTTTGAAAAAAGAGTTCGTAATTTTCAATACCCAAGCGTTGCTACATTTTATAAAGCTACTTTCAAAAAATCTAATCATATTTTATCTTTTCAAAACAAATTACCTTTTATCACCCGTATTAAATCATCGGATGTTAATTTATTTTGGGTGGCTTCATCTTTAAACAAAGAAAACAGTAATTTTACCAACTCTCCTATTGTCGTTCCCATTTTTTATAATATAGGTAAGCAGAGTTTGCAACTTTCAAAGCTTTACTATATCGTTGGGAATACAAATCATATAGATATCAATAAACAATTGGGTAAAGAAGCAGTTTTATCGATCAGTAATACTGAAAAATCATTTATCCCATTACAGCAAGTGTATCAAAATAAAGTAAGACTGACAACCACCAACCGACCATTGAAAGCTGGTTTTCATTATATAAAACAACAAAATGATACTTTAAAAAGTATCGCTTTTAATTATCCTAAAGAAGAAAGCACTCTACATTACTTGCCTATACATGAAATTGAAAACCAACTAGATAACATTGATGTATCAACCTCTGTAAAAGAAACCTTAGAAAATATCCATAAAAAAAATGAAGTTCAATGGCTTTGGAAATGGTTTTTAGCACTTTCCATTGTATCTTTGTTCTTTGAAATTTTGATATTAAAATTCTTCAAACCATGACAACGCTGCTAAAATCGGCTACAATAATAGACCCTTCAAGTCCATTTCACAATCAAATAAAGGATATCTTAATTACAAATGGAATCATTACTCAGATTAACACCAACATCTCAAAAAAACCAGAATACCAAGTAGTTGAACTAGAAGATCTACACGTTTCTACAGGTTGGTTTGATACGAGCGTTTCTTTAGGGGAACCAGGTTATGAAGAACGAGAAACCTTAAAACATGGATTACAAGTAGCTGCTAAAAGTGGTTTTACCAATATAGCAGTCAACCCAAATACACACCCAATTACCGAAAACAAAGCTGCTATTGAGTTTATGATTAATAAAGCCAATGGTTTTGCAACTCGTTTACATCCTATTGGTGCATTGACACAACAAAGTAAAGGTGTTGAAATGGCGGAGTTATTTGACATGCAACAATCTGGTGCCATTGCTTTTGGCGATTATAACAAACCCGTTACTAACGACAATCTGTTAAAAATAGCGTTACTATATGCTCAAAACTTTGAAGGACTGGTTTTAAGTTTTCCTAAAAATACATTTATTGCTGGTGATGGTGTAGCTAACGAAGGAGTAAACAGTACTGTTTTAGGATTAAAAGGAAGCCCTTCTTTAGCGGAAGAACTGCAAGTTTCACGTGATATCTTCTTATTAGAGTATACTGGTGGTAAATTACACATTCCAACTATTTCAACAGAAAAATCCGTAAAACTTATAAAAGACGCCAAAAAGAAAGGCCTAGATATTACTTGTAGCGTGGCTATACACAATTTACTTTTGACTGATGACGAATTACATGGTTTTGATGGAAACAAAAAAGTAAATCCACCTTTACGAACAAAAAAAGATGTTACTGCACTTATAAAAGGTGTTAAAGAAGGCGTAATTGATATCATTACAACCGACCATAATCCTATTGACATTGAGTATAAAAAAGTAGAATTTTCAACTGCTGAAGATGGAACTATTGGTTTAGAGAGTGCTTTCGGTGCTTTAAATTCTATTTTAGATTTGGAAACGATTACTAGGTGTTTATCTAAAAACCCTAAAGAGCGTTTCGGCATTGAATTAACTGCTATAAAAGAAGAAGAAAAAGCTGATCTAACGTTATTTACCCCCAAAGGAGAATATGTGTTTACTGAACAAAACATACTTTCTACTTCAAAAAACAGTATTTTCCTTAACCAAAAATTACAAGGAAAAGCTTATGGAATATTTAATAATGATCAATTAATAGTAAATCAATAAAACTAAAATTATGAGTAATTTATCTACCATAGAAGAAGGAAAAACCAATGCTGTAATAAGTTACTTAACCGTTATAGGTACACTGATAGCGTTTGTTTTAAACAATTCTAAACGAAATTCTTTCACCAGTTTCCATATTAGACAAAACATTGGGTTAAATGCCCTTTATTTTTTAAATCAATGGGTAATTTATAAGTATTTTGGATGGTTGGCTTTCGGTTTTATAGGTTTTATTACTTTTGCCCTTTGGTTTATAGGACTTATGGGCGCATTAAAAGGCGACAAAAAACTAGTTCCTATTTTCGGAGAACATTTTCAAAACTGGTTTAAATCACTACAATAAATAAATGGACTTACAATATCTCGTTCGAAATCCTAAAAAAGAGGTAAAAAACCCTCCTTTGTTAATCCTATTGCACGGCTACGGAAGTAATGAACAGGATTTATTTTCCTTTGCTGAAGAATTGCCTGATGATTTGTTAATTGTTAGCGCACGAGCTCCGCTTGATATGGGATATGGTAGTTATGCTTGGTATGCCATTAATTTAGACGCTAACAATGGTAAATTTTCTGATATACCTCAAGCAAAAAAATCAATTCAAAAGATCGCAGACTTTATTGACGGTGTGAAGCAGAAGCACAATACAAACCCGACAAAAACATTCTTGTTAGGTTTTAGTCAAGGGGCTATTTTAAGCTATGCCTTAAGTTTAAATTATCCAAATAAAGTTCAACATGTTCTTGCTTTGAGTGGTTATATAAATCATGATTTACTTCCTGAAAATATTAGTAACGAAATTAATACTGATTACTATATTTCTCATGGCACAGTAGATCAAGTATTACCTGTTGATTGGGCTAAAAAAGCTCCTATATTTTTATCTAATTACAACCTACAACATGAATATTCTGAATATCCTGTAGGTCATGGTGTTGCACCACAAAACTTTTACAGTTTTAAAAATTGGATTCAAAAGAGACTCTAATAATTGTTCAAACATATTATTTCTAAATTTTTAATACCTTACATAAAAACGTTTGTATGTAATTATTTAGAAAAACTTGTTTAATATATTAAATCAAGGTACTCTTTATACCAGTTATTATTTAAATTCACTGTAAAATGAATAGTTTTTTCTTTATATTAAGATAAAAAAATCAATAATAGCAGTAGCTATGATTGATTTTTTATATCGAAATAGCATTGGAAAAAGGACGTTTTATTACGATAAATTAAAATGGTAAATGGTAAATAATATAACTATATACTCGTTGTGTATAGAACAACTTTTTGAACTTAAAAGTAACGTGATAATAGCAAAAATCATAAAAATGGGCTCAAGTAAGAAGCTGTTATTTATATCCTAACGTTTGAAATTGGAAATAAAATAAGTATCTTAGCACAAAATTTAACATAAATAGGAATATTTTACAAACCAACTAAACTCCTATTTATAGTTTAACTTAGCAACTTATAGTTTAACTTAGCAACAAATAAGAACTACTATTACTACAAAGAAAGAACGCTATTTTCTACTACTATAAAAAATAAGCGTTTACATGTAAGCAGCAAGCTTACGCTATTAAGTATTTTAATGAACTTTTAATAAGGATGTACAATGAAAAAAGTAAATACTGAAACGCCTTGTAGTATTGTTAACGACAATTTTTTACAACTCAAACTCTTCAAAAACTTGGACGGAAAACTTTCAATCCACAACATTAGCAGCTACATAAATGAGTTTGAGAAATACACCCATCATCAATTTAGGGATTCTTTTAATAAGCCTATGAGCTTTTACATTTCACTTAATTAAACTTAGTTAATGTTTTCGAACCATAATTGCGTTCAATTTAGTTTATGCTAATGACATAATACTATTCTGGATTTTGTTTCGATTACCTTTTCTAATTACTCTGTATCACAAACAATTTTACTGTTTTCTGACAGTGAGCTAATAACTCAATTCAGAATATCAACTTAAAATTTATGAAAAAATTCAATACAAACAATTACTGGATATTACTAATTTTAATGATTTTAGTCCTATCCTGCCAAGAAGACAATTCCATTACAGATAACAATGAACTTGAGAGCAAATTACTTTCAAAAAATATCTCAGATAGATTCTTTTTTCAAGAGCCTACCACCAAAACATCCGAAACACTTTCCGTTGTAAATTCAGAAACGATTGCTGAGGCCATAGAAAGGGGAGCTAATTGGATTGGAAACAATACCTATTATGAATATGTTATCAAAATACCATCAGGCACGTATAAAATAAATGGCGGTAATCACTCAGACGAAGGTGCCATTCATATTGAAAACATCAAATTACCCATGTATTCTAACATCGTTTTTCTAGGAGCTAGCCCAAATAAGGTAACATTGGTAATTGATAATTTTACAGCAATAGGAGTGTCTATAAAAAATAGTAGTGGTATTAAATTTCAAGGAATCACCTTTGACAGATCTCAAGCATCTGTTAGTCAAGGTGTTTTTGAGCAATACTATAAAGAAGAAGGTAATCATTATATAGAATTAGCCATCGAAAATGGCTTTGCTACGCCCAATGAAATATATCAACTATCACCTGAAGTTCCAGTGAATACTGGCAGGTATTTAAAACGATATATACGTCAAAATGAACATGATAAACCTCAAACTGAAGCAAATGGAGAACTGTTTGCATGGGATACTCCAATTCATGTTAAAGAAAATATCTGGAGGTTTACTATTACGTCAGGAGTTAATCTTCTTAACGAGAATGGTAGTTATTTATCGAAAGGAGACTTAATAGCGATTAAATCAAAATGTGTTGGACTAGCTTATGACGTATTTAAAAGCAATAGAATTCAATTTGTAAATGTTCATTGGAGAAAATCTACAAGAGGTATTATAAGAAATATATGTAAACATGTATTGTTTAAAAAATGTAAACTTATAACAGAAACCTATGGTGGTAAGATAGCTGCATTAACTTCTCCCGGAGGCGGCCCTCAAATAGGAGAACCGAATGATACTAATGCAATATATAATGTTAGATTAGATTCAAATGACTTTTCCAACTCAGGAGGTAATGGTATTAGCTTATTTAATGTTCAGAAAGTAAGAATTGTGAATAATGATATTAACAATAATTTTATAAATGGAATTGTTTTTAATAGCAGCGTACAATTATATAACATTTGCATAAACCAATATAACACCATCACAAACAACAACATAATCGCAAACAACTCTACTTATTCTACTATGTGTCATTAACTCATAGTATACCCCTGTTTTTTGACATCAGTCAATTAATAGAAAATAGTTGTTACACAAGGTTCTACCAACTATTTCAGTTTGTTTTAAGATATTAAGAACCAAACGTTAAAAAAAAGCAACTTCAAAAATACATAAGGAAGTTGCTTTTTTTACTTAAATTATACTGCATCTATTTTAGTTTTATACGCCAAATAAAACCATTGACCAACCCTAAACAGGTAAATCTCGATCTATTTAAACGGACACCCTGTGTATAAATAGGAAAGACACCGCACAAAAACAGTTAAAAAATCTCTCTATCTCCAAGGCTTTATTTCACATATGTTTTCTAACTAATACCTTTTACTATTTGAATTTACGGTAAATTCAAACAATAACTGGTATAAAATGATTACCCTAAAATTTGATTTGAGTGCTCTTTCGTTTTAACTTTAGTTATTACTTCTTCTATAATTCCTTTTTCGTCAATTACGAAAGTTGTTCTATGTATTCCATCATATTCTTTGCCCATAAATTTCTTAGGCCCCCAAACACCAAAAGCGTTAATAACATCTTTATCTTCATCTGCTAAAAGCGGAAATGGTAAATCGTGCTTCGTAATCCAGTTTTGTTGACGTTTCGCGCTATCTGCGCTCACTCCTAAAATCTCATAGCCCTTAGCCAAGAAAGTTTCATAATTATCTCTTAAATTACACGCTTCCGCAGTACAGCCTGGTGTACTAGCCTTTGGATAAAAGAAAACCACCAATTTCTTTCCTGCGTAATCCGTTAACTTCCTAACATTCCCTTTTTCGTCTTTGGCTTCAAAACTTGGGGCTTTATCTCCTTTATTTAATGTGATCATTCTTATGTGTGTTTTAATTTTTTGAATTCCAAAGTTACAAATTAGTCAAGAAATTATAAAGCTAAGCTCATAACTTTGTAACTTTGTAAGAATTAACTTTGATATTTATTCGTATGACAAAAGCAGCAAGGGTACAGTTTGTTATTAACACTTTAGAAGACTTATATCCTGAAACGCCAATACCACTAGACCATAAAGATCCGTATACCTTGCTAATAGCTGTTTTAATGTCTGCACAAAGTACCGATGCTAGGGTCAATACTATTACTCCTTTACTATTTGAAAAGGCAGATAACCCATATGATATGGTAAAACTAACCGTTGAAGAAATTAGAGCTATTATAAAGCCTGTTGGTTTATCTCCTATGAAATCAAAAGGAATTCATGGTTTATCTAAAATTTTAATTGAAAAGCACAATGGTAAGGTTCCTGCAGATTTCGAGGCATTGGAAGAACTCCCTGCGGTTGGCCATAAAACGGCAAGTGTTGTGATGGCACAAGCATTCAACATTCCTGCTTTTCCGGTTGACACACATATTCATCGTTTGATGTATCGGTGGAATTTATCTAATGGAAAAAATGTAGTTCAAACAGAAAGAGATGCAAAAAGATTATTCCCTAAAGAATTATGGAATAAATTACACTTACAAATTATTTACTATGGTAGAGAATATTCTCCTGCAAGAGGTTGGGATATTAACAACGATGTTATCACCAAAACTATCGGAAGAAAATCTTTATTAAAATAGTTTATAACAAAATCTTCTTTGCATAAAAAAAGCCTCAATGTTGATTGAAGCTTTTTCCACACTTAATTCAAATTCAATTCAATAATATAATTTGACTTTGTTTTTACCACTTCCAATGTTTTTGAATAATCTATCAAAAACTGAATTGTTTCTTTTTTTGGTCTCATTTTAAAGTCCGAGGACATATTAGCGTAGAGTTCCGTCATATATTCATATTTAATTTGTTTCCAAAATAAATAACGGTGTAGTTCTATAAATATTGCCTAATCAACTAAAATAATATTGTTTTTCTCTACGATCTTTCTCAAATTTATTAATGCATATCGCATTCTTCCTAAAGCCGTATTAATGCTAACCCCTGTATTCTCTGAAATTTCGTTAAAACTCATATCGTTGTATATTCTCATCATCAAAACTTCTTTTTGCTCTTTTGGAAGTTCATCAATGAGTACTCTTACGTCTTCAAGAATTTGTTCTTTTATTATTTTATTTTCTATATTCAAAGCACCGTCGCTCAAAACAGAAAAAATATCAAACTCATCAGAATTATTAAACTTCGGCATTCTATTGCTCTTTCTAAAATAATCTATAACTAAGTTGTGAGCTATCCGCATGACCCAAGGCAAGAACTTACCTTCTTCATTATAATTACCTCTTTTCAAGGTTCTTATCACTTTAATAAAGGTGTCTTGAAAAATATCTTCTGTTGAGTCTCTGTCTTGAATTTTATTGTATATAAAACTATACAATCTTTGTTTGTGACGTTTAATTAATATTTCTATAGCAATCTCATTTCCGTTAATATAGTCTTTTACTAAAACACTATCTACTACAACATTTTTGTCCATATAATTACTTTTATAAAAGAAAGAATAAACTCTCTTTTAGGTTAGGGGTAAAACTCTTTTTTAAAAGTAATTATGTTCTATAGGCGTTAAATATTGATTAATAACTATTTACAAATATTGCCTTTTTTATGTAGAAATGCAAATATTATCAATGTTTTCATGAAAAAAATTACAATTAATCTATTTTATTAGGAGAAATTCACAATAAAAAGCAAGTAATATTTCAACCTAAAAAACTGGTTTTAAAACTGTTTTATTAAAAACAGTCTTTTCTTAAATTAAGGTTACTTCTCTAAAAAAGTATCTAGGTTTACCCACTGTTTCCCTATGACCCCGATACCTTTTCATCAAAAATCTAGTCTCATTTTAAGAGGAATACACCTGATCTCTCTATAAAAATGAAAAAAACTTAGCATGCATAAGTTTAGCACCATCGCTTACTCTGCCCTTCTAAATTCAGGATCTCACTATTTTACAAATTTCATCTTTTAAGAAAACCTTTTCAAATACTCTTAAAAACAAGAAACCAAATACTTATACCTAGAACACTAGGTATAAACCATTAGAATTCAACTAGGGTATATAGGTATTGTAAATCAAAAGGTTATAAACTAATTTTGATAACATAGAAAGGAATATTTAATTCTATTTTAAGAAAACTTTAGAGCGCTCTATTATAGTTTTCGATTATAATAAGTAGAGATCAGAAACTACTTTAAAAAACGAGGCGGCTCCCGAAAAGCCATATGAGTAGGAACCAAACATAAAAACTATAAATATGTCAACTTTAACATCAGTAGATGCTGTAATGCATTTAAATTCTAAACCATCTGTGGTTAATTTTACTGAAACTGTACAAACTCAAGAAACAACAGAAGGCTATAATGTTATCACAATTACACCTAGCGGTAATTATTCTGTAAATTCTTTAATTAAATATGGTGGAGATTCTAAGAACATTCCTGTTCCAGCCGGATCACCTGTTGTTTACCCATTAATCCAAAACTTCGGAAACAATATTGTTCAAGTTCAAAACTTAAACACACAAGAAGGTACTAGTTTTCGTGCTGGATGGTATTCTTTAAGTGAGGCACCTTCTTTCCAAATTAACAACCAAAATAAACCTGTAGGACAGTATCAGTCTATAGGTGGGCAAACTACTTCAAGCATCCAAACATTAACACTAACTGCAAGAAGCACTGAAGCGACTTTAGCTTTACTTATAGTAGGATCTAACAAACCAATTCCTGTCTTTTTAAATGTTGATAAAGCAACATTACCTCCACAATGGGCAGCTCTTGACAATTGTATATTTGAAAGTGGAAACACGTATCAAACATCACAAAACTTTTATGGTCAAACTGTATACATGGTTAACATTTCTTTGACATCTGGAGCAAAATTTGATGCCAGAATTCAATAAGAATTTAAAAACAAATAAAGGGTCTTATCGTTTTTTTAAAACGATAGGGCTTTTTATCCTACTAACAGTATTGCTCAATTCTTTTATTACGGTTAAAGAAAAAAAATTAGCAATTAACAGTACGACCAAACTAAATAGATTTGATTCTGCTAAAACTTACCTTAACCTTCCTTGTCCAGTAATTTGGACTATAAAAGTTAACAACAATTACCAACACCAAATTTCTGTATTTTCATCAAATTGGGATACCCTCATAAATACCGCTGAAGGTACTCCAATCAATTACTCCTTTTGGAGAGAAGCAGAAGATGGTTTCCATGAGATCGCAAACTTATCAAATAGCAATAAAAATGATATACAAGTTGGTCTATTCTCTCCTATCCAAAATGCTGATACTATAATTTCTAATTCAGGTATGGTTACTTTGTCTCAATTCGCTTCGGTTGAATACACCTCAAAAGGTTTAACCACAATTCGCTTAAAAGATACTAGTGGAAAAAACAGCTTAATTTATTGCTTTTTTGGTATTGACTCCGTTGTCCCTGTAGCACTAAACACAGACCCTGACAACATCCCTCCTCATATGAAACCCATAAAAAACCTTAAGTCCGTAATTGGAAACCAATATGAATTCAGAGCTCGTTGGCATAACAAGAGAATATTTATGGTAAACCTCTCTCCTATTGAAAATAATCATATTACTATTGATTTTTTCTCTGGGTAACTGCTTTCTTTAAAAAAGATTTCAAGTTTATAAATTCTAAAACTATCTTATCTCATTTACCATTTGGATTTACCGTAAAAGTAAATTCAAACAATAACTGGTATTAGTACTTCATTTAGTATTCACGGCATATTCCATGATTCAAAAAGATAACGAACTAGGACGGTATCTTGATTTCATTGGGTACGTATATATTTATTCAGTAACTATTGAAATTTGAAATTACTTTTAAATTTCCTATTCTCAATATAAAATTTCAAATAACTATCGGCATTATACCATCGTAGTACTAGTGAAAAATAGCGTTAAATTTGTATAAAAAGATGCTAAATACAGATACTATTTCTTTTGAACATGCTGTTGTTTCGTGCACAAAGTGTTACCTCAACCAACTTCACCCCTATTCTGATGCATTCTTTTATAGAAACTTAAAATTTTAATCTATACACGCTTTTTAATTTCATTTCAACCGATAAAACCGTATTTTTAACGCTTATTTTTTTGAGTAAATGAAAATTGACATTTCTACTATCGACCCTAAAGAAAACATTATCATTAAAGGTGCGAAACTGCATAATTTAAAAGATATCGATGTTGTAATTCCACGTAATAAACTGGTAGTAATTACTGGGCTTTCAGGTTCTGGAAAATCATCTTTAGCCTTCGATACGCTCTATGCGGAAGGACAAAGGCGTTATGTTGAAAGCTTATCGTCATATGCACGTCAGTTCTTAGGAAAACTTCACAAACCTAAGGTCGATTATATAAAAGGGATAGCACCTGCTATTGCTATTGAACAAAAAGTAAACTCAACAAACCCTAGATCAACGGTAGGGACCTCCACTGAAATTTACGATTATATCAAATTGTTATATGCTCGTATTGGAAAAACCTACTCTCCTGTTTCTGGTAATGAAGTAAAAAAAAATACCGTTACCGATGTTATTAATTTTGTAAAGAAGTTTGACGAGCGAACAAAGCTTTTGCTCCTTGCTCCTATCACCATCAATAAAAACAGGAAATTAGAAACTGTTTTACAAGTGTTAACCCAACAGGGATACGCTCGTTTAAAATATAAGGGAACTGTATACAGAATTGATGATTTTCCTACACACGATTTTAAAGGAAATACGCTTTTTTTGGTAGTTGATAGAATTGTTGTAAAAGACGAAGAAGATTTTTACAATCGCTTGGCTGACGCCATTCAAACAGCCTTTTTCGAAGGAAAAGGAATTTGTTATATCGATGATTTATCAACAAGTAAAACAACTCCCTTTAGTAATAAATTTGAATTAGATGGTATTACTTTTTTAGAACCTAACACCCACTTTTTCAGCTTTAACAATCCGTATGGCGCCTGTCCAACTTGTGAAGGCTATGGAAATATAGTTGGTATTGATGAAGAATTGGTTATTCCTAATACGGGCCTTTCAATATACCAAGAAGCTATTTTTCCATTTAAAACTGATAGTTATAAAAAATACAAAAACGACTTAATTCTTAATGCCAGTGAATTTGATATTCCTATTCACAAACCTTGGTTTGAGCTTTCAGACAAACAGAAACAACTTGTTTGGGACGGAACGAAAAAGTTCAAAGGAATTCATCATTTATTTAAAAAACTAGAAGAAAAAAGCTATAAAATACAAAATCGAGTAATGCTTTCGCGCTATCGAGGAAAAACTACTTGTACTGAGTGTAATGGAAAACGCTTGCGCAAAGAAGCGAATTACGTGCAAGTATTTGGAAAAACTATTTCCGAACTAGTTACCATTCCTTTAGATGAGCTAGCGGTGTTTTTTAACGCCATAAAACTTGATACATACGAAGCAAAAATAGGAAAGCGTTTACTTACAGAAATTAACAGTAGACTTCAATTTTTACAAGATGTAGGCTTGCAGTATTTAACCTTAAATCGCACATCAAACACCTTATCAGGAGGAGAAAGTCAGCGGATTAATTTAGCCACCTCACTAGGCAGTAGTTTAGTTGGCTCTATGTACATCTTAGATGAACCAAGCATCGGACTTCACCCTAAAGATACTGAAAGACTTATACAAGTACTTAAAAGCCTTCGTGATCTTGGAAATACCGTTATTGTAGTTGAACATGATGAAGACATTATGAAAGAAGCTGACTATATTATTGATATTGGCCCTGAGGCAGGAACTCACGGTGGTAACGTTGTAGCTGAGGGTTCTTTTAAAGAAATTTTAACCTCTAATTCTTTAACCGCAAAGTATTTATCTGGTGATTTAATGATTGATATTCCTAAACAACGTAGAAACTCTAAAAACACCATTAATATCGTTGGCGCCAGAGAAAATAACTTAAAGAACATCGATGTTTCTTTCCCTCTAAATACGCTGACAGTAATTACTGGGGTTTCTGGTAGTGGTAAAAGTACGTTAGTCAAGAATATTTTATACCCTGCTATGCAGAAGCAGCTTATAGGGTATGGTAATAAACTCGGTCAACATACCGAAATCAATGGAAGTTTCGATTCTTTAAAACATGTTGAGTTTATCGATCAAAACCCAATCGGACGCTCTTCGCGCTCTAACCCTGTAACCTACATTAAAGCTTACGATGACATCCGTAAATTGTTTTCTTCGCAAAAACTCTCTAAAATCAGAAACTATCAGCCTAAACATTTTTCTTTTAATGTAGAAGGTGGTCGTTGTGAAGTTTGTAAAGGTGAAGGTGAAGTTACTATTGAAATGCAATTTATGGCGGATGTGCATTTACAATGCGAAACTTGCCATGGTAAACGATTTAAAAAAGAAGTTCTAGAGATTAATTTTGAAGGAAAGAACATTGATGATGTCCTGAGTTCTACTATTGATGATGCCGTCGATTTTTTCTCAGAAAACAACCAACCGAAAATAGCTAAAAAACTAAAACCTCTGCAAGATGTTGGTTTAGGGTATGTTCAATTAGGGCAATCGTCTTCAACTCTTTCTGGAGGAGAAGCACAGCGTATAAAACTGGCTTCTTTTCTCGTTAAAGGAACCACTAAAGACAAAGCCTTATTTATTTTCGACGAGCCTACTACTGGTTTGCATTTTCACGACATTAAAAAATTACTAAATTCATTTAATGCACTTATTGAAAGAGGCCATTCTATAATTGTTATTGAACATAATATCGAACTTATTAAATGTGCCGACTATATTATAGACCTGGGTAAAGAAGGTGGAATACATGGTGGAAATCTAATTTTTGCAGGCACTCCAGAAGAATTAATCAAAAATAAATTGTCTTATACTGCTGCCTATTTAAAAGAAAAAATAATTCATTAACTTGAAGCCAATGAAAAGATTGAAGCTATGCTATATACCACAACTTCAATCTTTTTGTTTAATACCAGTTATTGTTTGAATTTATAGTAAATTCAAACAATAACTGGTATAACTACTTTCAAAGAAACAATGTTAGCAAATAAACATTCCTCCGCAACCATCACTGGTAACAGTGAAGCTCACCACGCCTGTAAAGGGACCTGCGTCTATATAAATTGTATACGTTTCACAGGGGCTTAATACCCAATTTGTATTTCCGTTATGAGTAACGTTGCCAATATCAACCATAACCCCTAAGGAGTTATAAATTTCATATGGCTTTACAGTTCCAATAGCCATTGCTCCTGTTCCTAAATAATAAAACTTAACCTTAAAACCATAGCCGCAAGGAGTTACTGAATGAACAGCTATCGTGGGAAATTTGACATTTTTCTTGGGACTTCTTGCTGAATTTAGTGGTGGTTGATTTAGCTGTAAAGTTTCTGAAGGTAAATGTTCTTCCTTTGGTGAACATGCGATAAAAAGCACAGAAACTAACAACATTAAATAGGCTTTGTTTAGGAAACGTTTTCCTAGCATTCTACTTTTAAAATATTTGACCATAATTAGTAATTGTTTAATGTTAACTAACCTATAGTATGTGGTATAGAAAATAATTACCCATGTAAACTCAAATTATGCATACAAAAACCAATTATATATTCAAATAATGCCAATTCTTAGGTAAAGTTACATAACCACTTCCTTGTAGTTATGTTTATGTCTCATCTATAGATCGGTATTTACTTATAAACATGAAAACATATTCCAAAGAACTAAAAAAAGAACAGCCCAGTTCAATATGGAACTAGGCTGTTCAACGTAACAAAAACTAACAAAATTCAATAAATATATTTACTGAAAACTTTTATCACCTACATTAGGGTTATACACATAATTGAAAGTGAAATATTTTCCATTGGCAGGGTTGCTTGCATCTTTATCTTTATAGTAACTTACTATTTCTATTTTTGCATAGTTCCCTTCTATTGTTTTAACCACGATAATTTTTCCTGCAGTTGGAAGAATTTGATGAAGTGGAGATCCTGTATAAGTATACCATCCATTTCCACTTCCTGTTGGTAAGGCAAATGTATCTTTGGCGTCTTGTTTAAACTCACTATCAGCAGGCGCTTCTGTTACATTGGCAAATGTATTCGACACCACTGACAAAGAAGCATTACCTGTTCTATTCGGCTCTTCATTTATACTTTCTATATTTGCTCCTCCATTCACAATTATTTGCGTTGCACGAAAGCCGATATCCCAATTATCATCGGTAACTTCTTTTCCTTCTTTAAAACTAAATTTGGCAAAGTCACCAGTATAATTTCCACCACCTCCTCCAGATAGCGCCGCAAAATTTTCTATAGTTTTACTCTCTACAGGTTTAATGATTGGTTCATCTGTGTTCTCATCACTACAAGATGTTACAACAAAAGCTATAGTTAAAGCTACTAAAATTGATTTTAAATTTCTCATTTGATAATCCTATTGTTAAATATTAATTTGTATTCTTCCGTAATATGTTCTTTCTAACTGCAGAAAGCTGTCATTGTTTTCAAATAGCTCTTTATTTTGATTTCCGTTTGAATTAAATACATTATCAACACCGAATAATATATTCATAAAACCCAATAGCGTTTTTTCAACAGCCATATTTACTTGGGTGTTTGATTTTACAAAACTGTCAAAGTCGTCAATCACAGAATTATTGTTTGAATCAAATGGTGCAAACTTACTTCTGTAAATCCCTCTAATATTTACAGAGAAATCGTGTTGATAGTTTTCATAGAATACCTTTGCATTAAACATATGTCTTGATCGATTCACCAACCCAAAATACGAGGAGCGATCTAACTGTTGAGAAACTCCCATGGCGTCTTTATAAAAAATACCCTCATTAACACGATCTATTTCCTCTTGATTACCTGTATCTAGATATTGGTATCCTGCTAATAATTGAACATTATTATTCATTTTATAATTGATATCCAATTCAATACCTTGTGTAAAAACCGTGTTAATATTTCTATAAGAAAAGGTTCTTGTAGCTCCCGGTAGCCCAAGATCTGTAGGATCTAAACGGGTATCAAAAGTATCAATAAGGTCTTTGATATTATTTCGAAAGCCATTAACCATCACTTTTACCCCTTGGATTGGAGTCAATTGAAAACCAACATTGTATCCTATAGAACTTTCTGGTTTCAATTGTTTCTCAATATTTTCGACACTACTGACATCTCCATACAAATTATGCAGCGTATGTGTTCCTAAAACAATATAACCATTGGTTATATTTCTAAAATCAAAAAACAGTTGTCTAAAATCAGGCACTTTAAACCCAAAGCCTACAGAAGCTCTTAGAGTAAGTACATCGTTGATTTCATAACTTGTAGATATTTTCGGGCTAAATGCAGCTTGATAACTATCACTAAAATCATGTCTTGCACCGGCTACAACATTTAATTTTTCAATAGGGTAAAAATCGTATTGTGCAAAAGCGTACCCTGCTTTATATTGCTTTTCTCCATTTATTGATGATCTGTCGAGACCATCGAAATTACCTCCTACTCCAGCTATTAAAGTACCCGAGCTCTTCCAGTCAATTTTTGTTCTAATTTCGGGTCTAAATAAACTTCTATCAAATAACGCCGTTGAATTATTTAAAGTGCTCTTTGTTTTAAATCGGGTTCCATAAAAAGTATAATCAATATCCCAATAATCGGTAACACGTTGCGTGATTTTACTATTTACATTCCAGTCAGTTTGCGTATTGGTAACAGTATTGACATACTGATTTTGATGATAGTAACGTGCAGACACATCAAACGACAAGCTATTACTTAAATCGTACATTAATTGAGTGTTCGCAGTATAATTTTGATGAGGATATACAGTATTAGAAATTGTTAGAGGGGTTAAATCAAATCCTGCGCTTGAATTCAAATTGACACCTACAATTACGCCTAGCTTATTTTTTCGGTACGAAATGTCACCGTTGATGTCTAACTCATTCTTAGCTCCTCCTCTTGTTAAAATTTGATATTGACTTTTAAGTTGATCTTTGGTCGGTTTTTCAGTGATTATATTGATAACCCCTCCCATAGCTTCAGAACCATAAAGTGATGAAGATGGACCTTTAACAATTTCAATTTGTTTTATATTATTAACGGTGATCCTATTGAGATCAATATTACCTGATGTTCTTCCAACTATGGGCACACCATCAATCATAATTAAAGTATAGTCCGCTGCTATACCTTGAAGTTGAACTCCTTCAGAATTGCCAAAATCCTTAACAACAGTAATTCCAGTTTGCTCTAATAAAATGTCTCCTAATCTAACAGAACCTGATCTTTGTAACTGCTTTTTAGAAATTAATGTCACTGGCATCGGCACAGAAGATAGTTGCCTTGATGTTCTTGTTGCCGTAACAATAACCTCATCTAAATTGTTTACACTTATAGAGTCTATAACCTTTTCGCTGCCTTCCTTCTGAGAAAAAGCGGCAACACTTAAAAACACCACAACAATAACCAGCACCCTATTTAGAAACATTCTTAATAATTTTCTGCAAATATATATCTTATTTTTATTCATTCTAAATTAATTTTATATTTTTGTAAAAAATTTTTAACCTAAACAAAGACAGAATGAAAAAATCACTGTTACTATCTATTGTCGCAATAACTTTTGTTACTTTTAGTAATGCACAAAGTAAAAAGAGCAAAGACAGAGACGCTATAAAAAAAATGTGTGGGTGTTTTGAAGTAACCTTCAATTTTGCTGAGACGTTTAACTTTAGTAAAGACTCATTATATAAGCCTTCTAAAACCAAAACCGATAAAGCTTTAGAATACGCACAATTAATAACCGATGAAAACAATAAGATTTCTATTCAACACTTATTGCAAGTAGGTAATCCTTCAAGCCCACATATCATCAAACATTGGAGACAAGATTGGGTATATCAAAATACTGATTTTTATATGTTTAACGGAGACAACAACTGGCTTTATGAAAGTAAACCTCGTTCTGATGTAAAAAAACAATGGACACAAAAAGTATATCAAGTAGATGACAGCCCTCGCTATGAAGGATCAGGTACTTGGGTGCATGTTGACGGTAAAAGCTTCTGGGAAAACACCACAGATGCCCCGCTTCCAAGAAGAGAATATACTAAAAGAAGCGATTATAACGTAACTGTAAGAGGTAACAGGCATGAAGTTACTGATTATGGTTGGCTACATGATCAAGATAATAAAAAGGTTATACGAAAATCAGGTGAAAAAGATAGTATTCTTGCACATGAAAAAGGATATAACACGTATGTTAGAGTTCCTGATAGCAGATGTAAAGGAGCGCAAGATTGGTGGGAAAAACACACGGATAAATGGCAAGTGGTAAGAAACAAATGGGATGCCATTTACAATCGAAACACAAACCTTTCTCTAAAAAATAAAGTTGAAAATAAGCCTTTATACAAGCATCTGTTTTCTGAAAAAATGAACGACACAAACGAGATCAACGAAGTCATCGAGTCTTTTGTTAAGAAATAATATTTTTGCTTATTAATGTTGTACCATTTACCATTTGAATTTTGACCAATGAAAAATAAAAATCTAATATGGATGTTTCTGCTATGTATTAGTGCAGTAAACTCCCAAACCAACAATGATTTTTTGGATAGACAATTTTGGCAAACAGCGCCATCAAAAGAGTTAATTGATAAAAAAATAGCAGAAGGTCATGACCCAGCTGCTCTCAATACTTACGGGTTTGATGCCGTAGTATATGCCATTTTAGAAAAAGCTCCAAATGATGTAATCAAGTACCTTTTATCTAAAAAAGGAAATCCTGTTAACAAAATAACTCACGATAAAAGAACCTATGTTTTTTGGGCTGCTTACAAAAACAATATTGACTTAATGAAGCATCTAATTGCTCAAAAGGCAAGAATGGATCTAAAAGATTCTCATGGTTTTTCTGTACTAACCTTTGCGGCTGCCACAGGGCAAACGAACCAAGAAATTTATGATCTTTGTATCGAAAATGGTATTGATATAACAACTGATAAAGATGAATCTGGCGCCAATGCTTTACTGTTATTAATGCCACATTTGAAAGATCTTACACTTGTCGACTATTTTGTTTCAAAAGGACTAGACTTATTTAGTACTGATCTTAATGGAAATGGCGCTTTTAACTATGCTGCTAAGAAAGAAAACAAAGGCATCCTCAACCTACTAATAAAAAAAGGTCTACCTTATAAAAATCTAACTAAAAATAACGGTAATGCCATGTTAATGGCTACACAATGGTCAAGAAAAGGTTATAATTCTTTATCGTTCTTTACCTATTTAGAAGGCTTAGGAATTCAACCTAATGTCGTAAATAAAGAAGGTAAAACCCCTCTACACAATTTAGCTTACGGAAATAAGGATATAGAAACTTTTACTTATTTCCTTAGTAAAGGAGCCAATGTAGATACTGCTGATAAAAATGGAAATACTCCTTTGTTAAATGCGTCAGGAAGAAACTCTTTGGAGGTAATTTCACTTTTGTCTAACAAAACTGAAAACATTAACCATCAAAACAAAAAGGGGAATTCCGCACTTACAGCAGCGGTGCAAAGGAATTCTGTAGCTGTAGTAAAACATTTAATCCAACACAAAGCCGATGTTTTTGTAAAAGACAGTAAAGGTAACTCTTTACCGTACTACCTTGTTAAAAGCTACGATTCAAAAGTTCCAGATACATTTAAAGAAAAAATGACGCTTCTTGCTGAACAGGGTGTTAACCTGAAACAAGTTCAACACAATGGAAACACGTTATTTCATATCGCTTTAGATAAAAACAGTACCGATTTATTAAAGGAAGTGAATGCTTTAGGAATTGATGTAAACTCGAAAAATAATGAAGGTCTCACCGTATTGCACAAAGCAGTAATGCAGGCAAAAGACACTGACATTATAAAGTATTTATTAAGTATCGGTGCCAATAAATCAATTCTCACTAGTTTTGGAGAAAATGTGTATGATTTAGCAAAAGAAAATGAAGTATTAAATGCTCAAAATATTGATATAACCTTTTTAAAATAATTTATGAAAAGAACAAAACTAAACATCATCATTATTTTATGCTTGACATTTATTTTTGGACTATATGGTTTTACTAAAATAAATGAAAACACTACGTTTAAATGTATGATACAAATGAAAAATTACACTGGTGAAGGTGCCTATGTTGTCATTTCTTTATTAAAAGGTGAAGAATATGTTGAAACCTTATATGTTCAGGGTGATGACGATGAATGGTATTCTGACATTACCGAATGGTGGCAATTTCAAGGAAAAAAACGTACCGATATTGATGCTATCACCGGTGCCACCATTAGTGGTGGAAATAGAACTATTAGCCTTCTAAAAATTAACAATGACAAAATTGATAGTGGCTACAAAATACGGTTTGAATCGGCAGTAGAAGATCAAGAGTATTATAAAAATGATATTGAGTTTGAGCTTACTTCTGAACATCTTAAAGGTAAAATCGAAGGAAAAGGCTTTATTCGTTACGTTCGTTTAATGCCTCAGTAATAGTAAACAAATATGACCATTTCTATTTGGAGATATAGCCATGTGACACTGGCTATATCTTCTTTCATTTTTATACTTATTGCTTCTGTTACAGGTATCATTTTAGCCTTTGAGCCCATCTCAAAACAGCTAGAACCTTACCGTATTCAACATACAGAAAACACATCTCTTTCAACGACAATTACATCGTTAAAGAAAAGGTATGATGACATTGTATCTATCGAAATAGATAGAAATAATTTTGTAACCGCTACCGTAATTACTCAAAAAGAAGGAAGTACTTCTTTCTATATCGACCCTCTTACAGGCAAAAAGCTAGGCGATATTATAAAAAGGAAATCCATCTATAAATTTGCAACGAGCTTACACAGATCACTATTCTTAAAAACTACAGGAAGGTTTATTATAGGTTTTGTTTCTTTTTTACTCCTACTAATTGCCATTTCTGGCCTACTTTTAATTAGTAAAAGACAAGGGGGAATTACTCATTTATTTTCAAAAGTAGTAAAGGAAAATTTTGAACAATATTACCATATTATCATTGGAAGATATACCCTAATTCCCATTATCATCATTACCATCACTGGGATCTATTTATCACTCGACAAATTTTCACTACTACCCTCCAAAAAAATCAACCATTCTATACAGTTTGACCAAAAGGACAACTCTAAAAAAATTGCGATCACCGATTTTGAAAGTTTTAAAAACATCAAATTAAACACGCTAAAAAGTATTGAATTTCCTTTTTCTGATGATCAGGAAGATTATTTCTTTTTGAAACTAACCAACAAAGAACTAATTATTCATCAGTACACAGGAGCTATTATAAGTAGTGAAGACGTATCATTAAGCAGTATATTCTTCAATTGGAGTTTTATGATTCATACTGGTGACGGTACCTTTGTTTGGGCTATAATTCTACTACTATCTTGTTTAGCACTGTTATTTTTTATGTACTCTGGTTTTGCTATGACCTATGATCGAAAAAGAAAAAGTCTACTTCCTAAAAACAAATACAACAAAAATGTTGCGGAGTATATTATCCTTGTAGGATCAGAAACTGGTAATACTTATTCTTTCGCTATCTCTTTATATGAGGCTTTATTAGAACACAACCAAACTGTGTTTATTAGTAATTTAAACAACTATAGTACTTATGAAAAATGCAATTATCTAATTATTTTAACTGCTACGTATGGTGAAGGGGAACCTCCTGCAAATGCTACTAAATTCCAATCTGCATTTCAAAATACCCATTTAAAAACACCCATGAAATTTGCTGTTGTTGGTTTTGGATCGCTAGCCTATCCTAAGTTTTGTGAATATGCTGTTCAAGTAGATCATATGCTAGAAAAACACCCCGAATGCTCCCCTATTCTACCCGTTTGTAAAATCAACAACCAATCTTTTGATAGCTTTAAAAACTGGAGTATCAAATTTGGTCAACAACTAGGTTTGGAACTACAACTAACACAAAAAACACCCCGATTAAAGAAACAATATCCGTTTGAAGTTGTTGAAACTACTGAAGTCAATACAGACAGTACCTTTTTAATTCGACTACGACCCTCTAAGAAACTAAAATTTACATCGGGAGACTTGCTTTCCGTTAGACCTGAACAAGATGCTATTGAAAGACTATATTCAATTGGGAAAATTAACAACGATATTCTATTAAGCATCAAAAAACACGAATATGGTATCTGCTCTCGTTATTTTAGTCAACTAAAGTATACAGACATCGTAAGGGCATCCATAAAAGCAAACTCAAATTTCTATTTCCCTAGAAAAACTAAAGAAGTTGTTTTAATTGCCAACGGTACAGGTATTGCTCCATTTTTAGGAATGATACATGAAAATTATAATCAAGTTAAAACACATCTATTTTGGGGAGGAAGACGTACACAGTCATATGAAATATATGCTGAATTAATTGATGACGCTTTAAAAAACAACCATTTACATAGTGTACAGGTCGCCTACTCTCAAGAAAACAAGTCGAAAGAATATGTACAAGACTTAGTGTTAACAAAAGCAGCTATGGTTGCATCCATCCTAAAAAACGGGGGCTCTATTATGATTTGTGGTTCAGTTGCTATGATGAATGCAACCTTTAGCATTCTCGAAAAAATCACAATCTCTGAACTCAATATATCTTTAGATGCCTTTAAAAAATCCAATCAAATTAAAACCGATTGCTATTAAACCCGAACTATGTATTAGCACTTCAAAATGAGATTTTAATGAACGCTACATAATGCGATTCACAAATTTTTATCAGAAATAATATAATTACGTTTCACGAATCAAAAGACTTCGTACACCCCCAAGGTTATAGCATTTCCACCAAAAATTTACCGTTCGTAGTTATTTATGATAAATACGCATCTATAGATCAAGCACAATGTTAGCATAGTATTATATTCTTGTTTTCAAAAAACATTGGATTTCACCTTTCTATAAACGAATTCTAATTCATTCCCAACGAATTCTAATTATCTCAAAATCTTCCCTATTTCCTGTGCTACTTTTGAAGTATAAAACCACCAAGTTATGTGCTTAGAAAATAGTTATTCAATAATATTAGATCCATATTTACAAAAGTATCGTCAGTTAAAAATACATGTTGGAGATGATGGCAAAATCATAAAAACAGAAAAAAAATCAAATGGTAATTGGCAACTGGACAGAAACTTACGCAATATTTTAAATCAACTACCTCTCCTTTTTAAAACAACGAAAAACATAGTAATAATCTTAAAACAATAATTTATGAAGAAAAAGATCACAATAACAGGAATGACAATAGGATTGTTATTACTAATCGGATTATTTATGAGCTGTAAGAGTAAAAAATCGACAGAAACCTCTCTTCAAAACGAAGAAAAAATATCGAGAAATACAGCCGTTAAAGACAAAGAAGAAATCCCATCAAGAAAACCAGTGGTATTTATAACTGGGCATGACACGAAAAACGCTAATTTCTATGCTGGGGCAAGAACTTATTTTAAAGGTAAAAATCATCAAATAGTTGAAGGAGCGTATTCTTTAGAAGAAATCATAGAGTGGTTAAACACCAATGCCACTCATAACCCATATGGTGAAGTTCATATTGTAAACAACAATAACCCTTGGCTCGGAATGGACCTGGAAACTGTTGTTAACGGAGAAAAACTAACATATACCTCTTTGCAAAATTGCATCCATAATGGGAGCCTTCCAAATCTTAAGAATATACTTACGAATCGCTCTAAAATTATATTTCATGCGAATGAGTTAACTAAAGATACCCATTTAATAAATACGCTAAAAGGTGTTTTTATTACCGATGAAACACCGCAAATAATTGCATCTCCTTTTTTCACTATTTTTGGAGGAGAGTTTTCAAACCATTATTTAGCCAAACCCTATTATGTTTTGTACCCTACTGCTAATTCTCCAGGAAAAGTAGATCTTTCCAAAGAAATAGCCAGAAAATACCCTAAAGAAAAAGAAATAGAATGGTTTTCAGCATTAACCAATGAGAAGGAGCGTTATATCGGAGAGCCATATACAATCCAATACAATATCCCCGTTACATTTAAATTTGATTACCATAATTCAGATGAAGAAATTCCTTCATTTACTATGCAAGAAGAAATCATGGATTGGATCGCCAATGATGATGAACTCACGAATGAACTTAAAAAGCTTGGTATTTCTATTGACAAATTCAGATGGAGCTCAAAAGTAAAAAATAGTACCCTAACTATAAAAGGCTTAACCACTGTACTATGTGTTTTGAAACCTATCACTAAGCCTTATGGTGATTTACAACACGAAAAACCAGATACCGCTAACAAACGGCTATACGCAATAAAATAAGATACTCCTAAGTTATGTGCATTGGCCCCACGAAATGAGATTTAAAAAACTGATAAAACCATGTTTTTTATTGGTTTAGCAGCCTTTCTCGCACATAATTTGGGTTAATTTTACGGTTGATGTTAAAATCGACCGTAAAATCATAAATATTAAGAAAACATGAAGAATTGAATTAACATAATTTAAGTAAGTTTGTTTTATGAAGCACCTTGGGTCCATTAGTTTTTTGTTTTTTCTCTTTAAGGGAGCTTTATTTTTTGCCCAAAACAACCAAACTACTTTCACTAATTATAGAATAACGAGTAACAATCTCACTCAAGATAGTTTATCAAGCTATAAAATTTACACAACCAAAGACGATATCTTAAGTAATACAATCACAGATATTGTACAAGATAGTCTTGGTTATTTGTGGTTTTCTTCTGACAAAGGGATAACTCGTTTCGATGGAAAAGATTTTTTAAACTTTACTCGAAAAGATGGCTTGGAAACCAACTTTGTTTCGAAACTTTGCATTGCTCAAGACAGCTTGTTAATTGCAGGTCCAAATGCATTCCTTATAAAATCAAGGAACCAATTCCAGTTTATAGAAAACCAAAAAATCAACTGTATTTCTCAAATTAACAAGACCATTTACATGGGAACAAAGAAAGGGGTTTACAGGTTACGTGATGGATTTCTTTCTCCGCTCCGTCTTAATTTTCAAATAGATTTAAATAGTGTCAATGACATTCAATTTGATGGTACTTTTTTCTGGATTGCTACACAAAAAGCGCTATGGAAAATAGACGACTTATTAAAACCGACTCTATTTAAAAAAATCGATGTTGCAAATTATACATCCATCTTAATAAATGGCAAAAAAATAATAGCCAGCACCTTAAACAGAGGCATTAAAATCATTGAAAACGAAACCCTTAACACAATTCATTCGACTACTCAAAATATTCGTGGCATAAAAAAAATCAATCAGCAATTTTGGGTTTATTCTGACAGAGACGGTATTGAAGTACTAGATAGTAATTTTTTGTTCGATCGGAAAATTAACAAATACAATACCCTAAAAACAAACGCCATTTCGACTATTTTTGAAGACAATCAACACAATATTTGGATCGCTACAAAAACACATGGTATTTATAAATTTGAAAGTAAAACGCCCTCTAAGCATTTAAAACCTTCAATTGTTTTTGAAAATTTAGAAGTAGTTTATCAAACAGTTGATAGTATAAACTTAAATAATTACGAGGCTGTATTATCACTACCTCCTAACAAAAATCATTTAACTTTCACCTATAAATCGGTTGACATTAATAACCCAAAAAAAGTTTTGTATCGCCATAAATTAAATGGTGAATTCAGCCCATGGACTGCTAACAATTCGATAAACTTAGCCAATCTAAAATCTGGTAGTTATACGTTTTCTGTTCAATCTATGATTGCTAATCAGCAAAAAAGTACGCCCATACATTTTCAATTTTATATTGACAAACCTTTGCTTAAAAAAGCTTGGGTTCAGTGGACTGGTATAAGTATTATGTTGCTTTCTATTGTTTTTTTAGTATATCGTTATATTCAAAAATCAAAGGCAAAGACCGAAGCCAAGATCAAAAAACTACAATTAGAAAACCATCTTCTCTCTCTTGAACAAAAGGCTTTACAACTGCAAATGAATCCACATTTTATTTTTAATGTTTTACATGGAATCAAAGCACTTGGAAACTTAGGGAAGTTAGATGAATTAAACAATACAATTAGTAGGTTTTCAAATTTACTTCGTTCAATATTGAATGCTTCACGAAAAGATGAAATCAATCTATCAGAAGAAATTGCAACACTTAAAAACTATATTTCTTTAGAACTACAAATGAGTGCAACGAAATTTGCATATGCCATACACACGGATCTTTCTGCTGATCCTGAAGAGATTTTGATTCCCCCGATGCTTATCCAGCCCTTTGTAGAAAACAGTATCAAGCACGGTATAAAAAACAATGTAAATGGAGAGATTTCTATCCGTTTCTATGACCAAAATAATTTTTTGCATTGCGAAATTATAGATAATGGCATCGGTATTCACCAATCACAAAAAAACAAAAAGATCACAAGTCATGCTTCTTTAGCTATAAAAGTAACTGAAGAACGTATTAAAAACTTAACTTATAAAGATGCTATTGAAATAAGAGAAATAAAAGAACATAATGCTATAAAGGGAACCAAAGTTTGGTTCAAAGTGCCATTAAAAACCGATTTTTAAGATGAACAAACTCACAGCCATTCTTGTTGACGACATTCCTGCTGCCTTAGAAATGTTACAAAATGATATAAAAAAAAATCATCCAGATATTGACATCATCGGCACTGCTAAAAGCGTTGTAGAGGCTTCTAAATTACTTGGAAAACAGCAACCCGATATTTTATTTTTAGACATTATGTTAGGAGATGGTACTGGTTTTGATGTTTTAGAAATTCATCCAAATTTGGCTTCAAAAGTAATTTTTGTAACAGCCAGTGATGAATTTGCGATAAAAGCATTTAAATTCGCTGCCATTGATTATGTTTTAAAGCCCTATAGTACTTCTGACTTGTCTGAAGCTATTGATAAAGCAAAACTTCAGTTGGCACCCAATCATGAACAATTATCTGTGTTACAAGAATCTATAAGTCACCCCAATCAAAGGCCTAAAAAGATTTCTTTACACACCTCTGATAAAATTTTGGTTGTTGACTTAGACAACATAGTTCATTGTAAATCGGATAATAATTATACAGAATTTTATATGCTTGATAAACAAAAGGTTTTAGTGGGACGAACATTAAAATATTTCACCGATATTCTTAAGGAATATAATTTCCTAAGAGTTCATCAAAGTCACCTTATTAATTTACAGTATGTCAAGGAATTCATCAAATCTGATGGGGGTTATATCGTTCTACAAAACAATCAAACTATCCCTGTTTCTGTGCGTAAGCGAAACGAAGTAATTGATGTATTACAAAAATTATGATGCTACATATTTACTACACTATGTTAAATTCTTATTAAATTTTGTTTATATTGGTGTTTTAAATACAATTCTATGGGCACGGGTGTATTAAAACCAGAAAAAGGAAGACTGCTAATAGCTGAACCTTCTATTTTAAATGATAATTCATTTAAACGGACAATCGTATTACTAACAGAACATTCAGAGACGAGTTCTGTTGGCTTCATACTGAATAGACCACTTCTTTATACAATTAATGATCTAGTTCCTGAGATCGATTGTGACTTCAGGGTGTATCAAGGTGGTCCTGTTGAGCAAGACAATTTATATTTTATTCATAAAATCCCTGAATTATTGCCAAACAGTATTGAAGTAAACGATGGTATTTATTGGGGAGGAAACTTTGATTACTTAAAAGATCATCTAAACAATCATACAATAGATTCAAGTGACATTCGCTTTTTTCTAGGGTACTCAGGCTGGGACCCTCAGCAACTAGAAGATGAACTTCAAACAAATTCATGGTTTATCACAAAAAACAAATATCCCAATATTTTTGTCATTAACGATGAAACTTTTTGGAAGGATCAACTGATTGAAAAAGGTGGAGAGTACAAAATTTGGGCGAATGCCCCTAGCGATATTCAAATGAATTAACTCGCTGTTATACTTGTTACTCTCAAGTTGTTTTTTAGTTTGTTTGTTATCGTAGTTTCAAATGTTTTCTTTCGATAATTTGTTACAGATTGAATTCCTATAATCGCATTGGTGATAAAAACTTCATCAGCTTTTTGGATTTCAAAAGGGGATATTGTTACTTCTTCTATAGTATAATCAGGATGCTTAGTTATCATCTCTATTATCTTCTTTCTAATGATGCCATTTATGCATCCTTCAGTTAAAGAAGGTGTTTTTATCGTATTTCCCTTAACAACAAAAATGTTTCCGTTAGCCACTTCCGCAACTCCTTTACGCTCATTTAACAGAATACAATTATCAAGTTCGTTTTCTTTAGCAAAAACAGATGCCAATGTGTTCAACATTCTGTTTGTTGTTTTCACAGTAGATAATAGGCCTGAGTAATTATAAAAATCTTTATATAAATCAATCTTATAAGCCTTTTTCTCTTCAATTACTTCTATCGACTTAACATCGATTAGATAGTCAATTTCATTAGTGGCTGGTGTATAAAACCCACCCTCTTTTCTAAAAACCGTTAACCTTACTCTCCAAATATTCATAGATTGGTGATTCTTGTCAATTGTTTTTAAAATTTCTTCCTGTAAGAACTCAAATGTAAATTTCATTGGAATTTTCATGCGTAACATCCGCATAGACGCCATTAATCTAAAATAGTGATCTTCAAAAAAAACGATTTTGCCATTTTGTACTTTGATGGTTTCAAAAATTCCATCTCCATATTTAAAAGCCCTGTTTTCATGAGATATTTGTAACTTTTCTGGTACTACTATTGCTCCATTAAAATTTACCATTGTTCCTTTTTTTCAAGTGCAAACTTACTAATTAAAGTAAGTTATATGTAAAAAAAAACCCGACAAAATTGCCGAGTTTTTATCATATTCCTTTTAATCTATGCTCCGATCGTATGCTTTAGCTCTTCTATTTGATTCTCCCACAACATCTTGGCCTCCTCAAGCTCATCGCTTTCAGCAAAATCAGTGACTAATACTACCACATCTTTAGTTAAAGGATCTACTTGTATTTTAAATTCAAAATAACTTTCGTCTCCTTGGCTCTCTGTCCATTTAAATTTAATTCGTTCATCAGCTTTACTCGCTATAATTTTAGCTTCTTCTTCAGAATCATCCCAAATAAAGGTAATTAATTTACCTCTAGAATTCACTCTATCAGCAAACCATTCTTCTAAACCAGCGGGCGTAGCCATATACTGATATAACATACTTGGGGAAGCATGAATTGGAAATTCTAATTCAAATTTAACTTTATCCATTTACTATTTCATTTGTTTGCCAATATATAGAAATATTTTTTAAAAAAAAATGGTTTTTTTTTATTAGTGAAATAAAAAAAAATATATATTTGCACCCGCAATCAGGCGAGGTAGCTCAGTTGGTTAGAGCACAGGATTCATAACCCTGAGGTCGGCAGTTCAAATCTGCTCCTCGCTACAAGTAACCACCACAATAAAAATGCGCTTTCCAGCGCATTTTTTTATGACTTCAATTTTACATAAATTAGTACTGAATAGTAAACCGAATAGTTTGAAGAAGTACACAGAACCAAAAATTTATTATGGTGGACCAAGTTATGACTTATCAAAAAGATGGTATGTTTATTATTCTTATTTGAACCCTGAAACAGGTAAAATGACGCAGCAACCTCCTGTTTACGGTAAACTAAACCGATTACACAAAACCAAAGACGAAAGACTTGAAGCTTTTAGACGGTTACAGAAAGCAATCAAACTAGCTCTTAAAGAAGGTTTCTCTCCTTACGAAAACGAAGATACTAAAGATAAATATAGTGCTAAATCCGCATTGAATTTTGCTTTATCAATAAAAAAAGAAACACTGGAAGAAGGTTCTTACAACGATTACAGTACTAGAGCCAACAAGTTTATAGAGTTTCTTGAAAAGAAAAATATTGATAATATTAGCATAGAAAATATCAACAAGAAGACTATAACAAACTACCTAAACTCTATCTTATTAAGTTCAAGTGCAAGAAACAGAAACAATACAAAAACTGTTTTAAGCGCGCTGTTTACAGTGTTAGAGGATAATGAAATCATACAAAGAAATTTCATTAAAAATATAAAAAATATAAAAACTAACCCAGAGAGAAACAAAACCTATTCAACAGAAAAAGTAGAAACAATATACGAGCATCTAGAAGAAAACGACAAACTAATGTTGCTTTTTATAAAGTTCGTTTCTTATAATTTTTTAAGGCCTATTGAGGTGTGTAGGTTGAAAGTAAAAGATATTAATTTAAGAGAAAAGACGTTACACGTTAAAGCCAAAAACAAACTTGGAAAAACCAAGATTATTCCTGACATTCTTATCAAAGAGTTAGTTAAGTTAAACTTATCAAATCCTGAGCATTTTCTTTTTACTCCTTCAGGAGTAGGCGAATGGTCCACAAAAGAAAATAATAAGAGAAACTACATGGGAAAAAGGTTTAAAAAACACAAGGATATTCTAAAAATAGAGAAAGAGTATACGGTCTATTCTTTTAGACACACATTCATAACAAAATTATATCGAGAATTAAGAAAAAAATCCAGTAAAACTGAAACACTGGATGAGTTAATGTTAATCACGGGACACTCAACTTTAGAAGCACTCAAGAAGTACTTAAGAGATATTGATGCCGAATTGCCGGAAGACTACTCAAGCATGATTAAAATCTAACTCGTACATTTTATACTTAAAGTTACCGAGAGAATCGTAATAAGTAAAATCTTGAGTCTTTAAAGGTACTTTACCGAAGATTTTATAAAAGTCAATTTCACTTTCTGAATAAGAGAAAACTACTAGTTTCCTCCCTTCATTTACCTTAAAATTTTGCGAAGCACCCCCTAAGTGATCCAATATTATCACATCTTCATTCATTTTTAGTAAGATTTCTTATTCTTTTTTCTTTCTGTATTTCTATCGCTTGGAAAGCTCTTCAATAAAATCCAACATTTCAGCCCTTTTTTCTAGTCGAGAATCTAAGATCGCTTTTTCAGCTAATTTCATCATATCCTCCTTAACCCTATCGACATAAAGCTTCTTACGTTTTGTAGCCAAATAAACAGCTAAGGATATGAAAAACGCCGAAAATAGAGTTATAAGAATGTAGCTAACCTTGCTAACATCTTGAAATTTTTGAAAAATCCAATAGAAATAAAACAACGATACGGATAATAAATACGTGTTCACAACCTTAGGAAAAATAACATTCGGCTCTCTGTAAAAACTTCTTATGAGATTAAATAAAGCCCCACCAAAAATCACTAAAGCCAAACCAAACCTTTCCAAAAAATAATGAAACGAATTAAACCCAAAAATCTTTTGATCAATTTTTGCTTTGTTTAATTTCTGTTTTAGTTTTTCTACTTTAATTTTTTCTGCCTCATACTTTGCATAGACTTCCGTTCCTTTTGCATACTCTTTTACCTCATTTAATGCTAAAGTCCTTTTTTTGACGGCTTTTTTCGTTTCTCCATTCACAATAGAATACTCAGCACTATTCTTTGATATAAAGCTGTGCATATAGAATAAAGACCCAATAAATATAAATACAATATAATATAAGTAGTTTTTAACTCTCGTCTGTATTTGCCTCCTCTTCGGAGTCTCCAAGGGTAGTGCTACCTCCTTTGTCGATCGTTTGTGTTTGATATAATTCTTCATGCTCTTCTGTGTTATCAGTACAAGAAACAAAAGCAAAGCTTACAACGAATAATAATAAAAGTAATTTTTTCATTTTAATGAGTTTTTAAATTAACTCATCAAGTTACGAAATAATTAATTACTTGCTTTTTTTGCTTCTTGCAAAATTAATAGCGATCCTAGTAAACTTGAATTTAGCTTTAGGCGCTATATTTAATTTCTTCTTAATTTTACTAATATGACTTCTCAAGGTACTATCAACTATACCTAAGTTTGTACTAATGATTTCACCGTTGTAGTCAATAGAGTCTCCTATTTTCTCTAAAACCTCTTTCTGCCTATCAGATAAATTTTCTAAGACTTCCTTTAAGTGTTTTTCTTCGATCATTTCGTCATTTACTTCTTGAATCAACTTTCTATCAACACTTTCTGAAAAGAAATGATTCCCATTATAAACAGACATGACAGCTTCATTAAAATCATACCTAAAATCCTCTTTCAAAATATACCCTAAAGCCCCTAGTTTATAAACTTCTTTTATCACAGTTGACTGGCTATCCGCAGTTAATACCAAAACATTTACTTTAATATCATTTTCTTTGAAGTGTTTCAGTAACTCTATGCCTGTAATAACAGGTAATCCTAAATCAAGTATCAACACATCCGCTTGATTGTTTTTAAACCACTTCATTGTGTCAACTCCGTTTTGAGTAAACCCAACCAATCTATAATCTATTTCGTCTAACAAAGAGATTATTCCCTCCTTTATAGCAGGGTGGTCTTCAGCAATATGTATTTTTATTTCTCTCTGCATCTTTCATAATTTTAACCAAATCTAAATTGTTTTTTTTTATTTGTAGTAGACAAAACCCTTAGTCAAGGGGGTCAATATATATTTTTTAACATTTTTTAACGTTTTGTTACCCTGATGGTTCGACCAAATGCAATTATCTGTCGGTGAATATTGAATGAAGTATTTTCTCAGGGTACATATTCACAATACCGAATCGGGGGTCTCTTATTTTGTCGACAGTAACACCCTGTTTCTTACAAAGTTGACTTGCTTTCCTTCCTAATTTACTGGCTAGACTTAAAGGCATGGGTATTTTTTTTAGTGAAGCATACCCAGCAATTGTGAAACATTCGGGACGTGTAATTGATTTGGCTTCGAGTAAATCTATGCGTCTGTCGTGTTCTTGTATTTTTAGTTCGTTTTCTTTTATCAGTTGAGCAGACTGGATGATAACATCTATTTGCGAAAGAGGTTGATTGTGTTTCTTTTCAACCTCTATAAAATATTTTCGTGCTTGCTTGCCTTTACTATTATTTTCAACCATTGACAACTCTTTTGCGCAATCTAAAGTAAGCGCATATTCTTTGCTTGGTCGACCTACATTACTTTTCAATAAAATTATTGTAAAGTCCAAACCCTCCTCAAAATCGTATTTTCTAATTCGGTTAGTTATCCAATTAGAAAAGTCTTGTTTACTTTCCAAAAATTTATGAAGCTCTCTAGCCGACACTAATCGTTTACCGTCTTTTTCTGTTATGTTTATTAACGCATCCATTACGACTGTTTTAAATTTATTTTATACTCATAATATCTAATCTTATAAGTTAACGCGTCTACAATATGAAAACACTCGCAATTAAAAAGGATTAAAGGATATTCCTTTTTTGCTGTTTCTTTCACTACATCATCACTTAGTAAAGTCTTACTAAATATGTATAGTACTTCTTTTTCTTTTAAAGTTATCATAACTAAAACACAGCTACTAAATTCTCTATCTTGAAACATCTAAATGCCACTGCCTCTAAATCCCAATAATGAAATACTTTTGCTGTCGTTTTTCCAGTTCCCTTTACAAACTGACCTACATTTTTTAATGTTCCGTAAGCACGTCTCAAACTACCGTCTTTCTTCTCGTATGTGAAACATACCTCGTCTTTGCTTATCAATTTCTTAGCAAGTCTGTAAATTGCCCATGCTTTAGATAAACATACCGCAAATGCTTTGCCTGTGCTTTTTACCATTTCGTGCGCTCTTTTAAATACTTTGGTTCTGAATTTGTTTGTTGATTTCATTTTATTTGTTTTTATAGTTTATGCTGTTGTTCCGAAAGACTGTAAAGCTCTCTCTATATTAATTCCGTTGTTTGCTATTATCGTTGTAAAATCATTCTTGTAAAATTCAAATGAACACCCCTTACTCTCTAATTCAAGTATTCTATTACCCAAATCTCTTAATGTGTTGTATCTTCTACTTACACCGTTTAAAACAACTCTTACACTCTTTCCTCGTAAGTTTTCTTTTACTCTTTTTAGTTCTGATTTGAATTTTGATGATTTCATTTTAATTGACTTTTATTACATAATTACAATGCAAATATACATTAAAATACATAAATACAAAATGTTTTTTATTATTTTTTGATATTAAAAGACATTTTAAAGATTAAAACATGACTATCTAAGTCATTTTATGTATTTTTGTAAATGTATTATAAGTCAATACCCATGATTAAAGACAGAATAAAAGAAATATTAAAAGAAAAAGGGTTAACTCAAAAAGACCTAGCAGAAAAATTAAATGTTAAGCAAGAGACAGTAAGTAGGCAAATAAGTGGTAATCCAACCCTTAATACACTTTCAGAAATAGCAAAGGCTTTAGATATTGATGTTAGGGATTTGTTTCAATCTACAAATGAACATAATGAATCAAAGAGGTTAATCAATCAAATCAAAGACACTCTTAAAAGACTAGAAGAAAAACTATAATACAAATACACATAACAAAAAAAACGGTACTCTTAATTGAATACCGTTTTTTTTATTTAAAACTATGTTTACACCGCAAACCCCTTGCCTGTGCTTCTTACCATTTCGTGCGCTCTCTTAAATACTTTCGTTCTGAATTTGTTTGTTGATTTCATTTTGTTTGTTTTAAATACAAAAATAATTCCATAACTTTGTAAAACTTAAGAGACGTCTTAAGTTCTTTTTCATAGCAATTTTCCCGCTCAATTTATTGAGTGGTTTTTTTATTATATTAGTAGCATGGCTGAATACTGTAAAAATTGCGCACCCAAATACGGAATGAACCCCGAATCACCGTCCCTACTTTGTGAAGGGTGTGGAAAAGAATTTGAAAAGAAATCGTTTTGGAATTTCCTAAATATATTTAATACTACAAACGCAAGCAAGGGGTAAATCATACTCTTGTTAATTTTGCAACATGTACCTTAAATATTTCGCCCAAGTCCTAAAGAACGTAGGTAAGTGCATTATATGTTTTGTTTTATGTGTACAACAATCATATAGCGTTAGCCTATCGGCACGCCATATGCTTAGTTATTGGGCACAGTTATTTATATTCTATTTCCCTCGTTTGGATATAATTCAGTTTATTATTTTCAATCGATTCTTTCTTTATCCAATTTTTAAGTATATCAAACTTGTATTTATATTCAGTTGTTGAATTTAAAGAATCTTTATAATTGTATTCCAATGTTTTTATCAGTGTTCCACAATCATATTTAAATACAGATTTTCGGTTTCGATTTGGATTGTTTTGATGAGTTGTTTCTATTCTATCAATAAGGTCATTTTTGTCAAAATAACTTTTTGAAACAGAGTTTCTAATTGTGTCTTTTGATTCGAGATCTATAAATATTTGAGTCGATATTGTTTTTTCTTTAATTCCGTCTTTTCGATAATAATAAGTTTCAATTTGTTCAAATTTCTCGTTCGTGTTTTCAACTATTGATTTTGATTGATAAAGCAATGTGTCTTTATAAATGTAATTTACTCTGAAAGGTAAACTGTCGGTTGACATTTTTACGATTTCAGTTTTTATTTTGTTCAAATCATTATAGATATAGTCTATTTCTAATGTTTCATTGTCAAATAATGTTTTTTGAAATAGATTAACTATTTGGTCACTATTATTATACTTTTTTTCTCTTATTGATATAGTATCTTGAATTTTTTTATTAAACGAATCACTCTCAACTTTGATATAGTAAATCGTAACTTTATTCGCTTTTTTTGTCAGTCCGTTTTTTAGCAAATTTGGTTCATTACAACAACTAATTAAGGATATTGAAAGAAGTAAAATTATAAGTCTATTCATTTGGTTTTAATTGTGCCGTAGAGTAGCGCCTGATAGCTATCTCTATATTTTTGTATTACTTGATTTACCAAATATACAAAAGCAGCACCAACTTATCGTTTTACTCCTTGTTATCAACGGAGCAGTCAACAAGGCATATAGCGTTAGCCTATCGGCACGCCATATACTTAGTTATTGGTATTAGTAATTCTAATCATAATGTAAAATTGTTTATAGATTTATCAATACTCATTATTAAAAAATCTATAGCATATGTTTTTAGTTTTTTCGTTGATTTTTGCTGACTTTTCAATGATAATTTGTTTTTAAGCTTTATAAGAAATTCTTTTTCTGGATTTAATCCATCCAATATATTCTTTCTATATCTAGCTTCAAATGTAAGAGAAAGTTCGATTAATTGATTATTATCTAGTTTCATTAATTTTCTCCAAAATTTGTTAAAATTAAACCTAGACAAAACAGGTTTTGATCTAGCATCACCATTTGAATCGCGAATTTCTTCAAGAAAAGAGGGGAAGTCATCCTCGAAGAGTTCAAATAAACCTGTAACAACTTCCATTTCTTTCTCGTCTTCAATTTCTTTATTTATTTTCTTACAATAATCTAATATTTCATTATGTTCTGATGTAAATTCTCCGTTAGAATCAAGTAAAAAACGGTAATCTGAACTTCCTAAAAGTTTATAATTAGATTTTCCTTTTGAAATACCTCTAAAAAATCTTTCCTTTAATTTTATTAAATTGAAATTGCAAGTATTATTAAATCTTGTTGCGAAATGAAAAGCAGTACCATATTGTTTTAGTAAATATTCGCCCTTATCTACATAAGATAGCATTTCATTTGTTAATTTACGATATTCTGAATACTCTAAATTGATGCATTTCCAATAGCTCAGTTTGTCTAAAATTTCTTCTCTATGAGGAATGGTATTATTTTCAAAATCTTTTAACTCATTTATTAGTTCGGAAGGTTCAAGTGAAGTGTTTCCAATAAGATAATTATAAATTGAATTGAAGTAATACTTTGAATTCTTTAGAAGATACTTTTCTCGATAAATTTCTTTGTAAGTTTTTTCTTCTTTCTTATCAGGTTCGTTTTTATTTTTGAAAAATATTTTATTATTATTTTCTTCTTGATGTAAATTTTTAATGTCATCAGAATTGCTCGAATTTAATCTTCCCATTTTGTATTCTATTGCAACTGGTAATGAGAAAATTAAAATTAACTCTAGTATTTTGTCTTTGAAATTAGTATCTTCTTGTATCAAAGAATTTGTAGAATTAAAAATAATTTTAAATTGCTCAAGGAAAAAAATTAAATTTCTTAAATTATCTTTATTCTTTTCAATTATTTTTAAAATATTTGATTTATTATCTTTTAAAAAATTAAAATATTGAGGATTCTCTTTCTCATATTTTCCTTTTATAATATCGTCATAAATGTTTGAAACATTTGATTTGAAGTTAATGGAAATTCCTATTACTTTTTCTCTTAAAGTTGAATAAAAGTCTTTTTTTGTGTTGAATTCTTTTTTTAGTTCATCTTCATTTGCAATGATTATTACCTTAGCATTGCTGTTTTCAACTAAACTATTCAAGAACCCAAAAAGTTCTTGTAATTTAAGTGCTTCACTTTTTCTATCTATATCGTCAATACATAATAACATTTTACTAAAATCAAGAAAGTTATTACTTGTATTATTTGCTAGTTCAGTTAAATCTGTACCAGAAAAAACTTTAAGAAGATTCTTTGATATATCCGCCGCAATTTTTAAGCCTTTTGATTTTAAAATCGGGTAAAGTTCTACAAAAATTTGTTTTTGAATATCTTCAATATTTTCTATTCCAAATAATGAAATATGTATTGGTGTGAAAGTTTCTGAACTTTCATTTTTTGGAATAGCTGTTTTTTTGATAACAGGAAATAATATGTTTTTTATATAATGAGTTTTACCAATTCCATAATCTCCATTTATTATAACTGCATAGCTAGTTTCTAAATTGAGATATTCAATTATTCTATCGGTTAATTTTTTATTCATAGCTTTTTATTAATGCCAACTACTTAATATGCACAATTGCGCATATTTATCTTTCAAATATAAGTAAATAGGACTGAGATTAAAAGTGTTTTATGAAATGAACATGGCTATAACCCCAAATCTTTTCAATACTTTCTTAATATATTCCATTTATAGCCTACTGTAAACTGTTTGTCAGTATTGTAGCCTAACTCAAAAATATTGCCTTTTTTATTTTGAAATCCTGTGTTTAACTCAAACGAGGTTCTATTGAAATCAGTTGAAGTGTTGAGCTTACCTCCTACTAGCAAGGAGTATTTAGGTGTAAGTGTTTTAGTGATTGTTTTTTCATAGTATTTTAATGATTGAGGCTTCACCCTCCATGATACGTTTTGACTCTGTAGATGTCCGTTTATGCTGTCTCTTACAGTTATTGATACAGTGCTGTCTTGATACGTCTTTTCATATACACGTAGCGCCAATTCTTGAAGAAGTTTGTCTCTTTTTTTATTAACGTCTTTTATGCTTGACAACTCACTTCTTAAAGCAGTTAAATATTTGTCGTTAGAATTGTTTTGGCTAGGTAATACTATTATAATTGGTTTGGGTTGCTCTACTTTAAAACTACCTTTCTTCTCAGGGATATTTCTGATAACTAAGGTGCTATCAATTTGAATTTGATCCTTTGGTTTCTTCAAAGACACCTCGAAGTTGCTACCAAATAATAGTATGAGTATAATAATGATAATCCCTATGTAAATTTTCTCGTTTTTCACAGTCTTCTATATTCTAATAATCTGTATTTAGGGTAAGCAGATATTTTAACCTGATTATTTTGATTACCTCCTAAAACATAAACCCAGTTAGGCGTCTCACGTATAAAAAAAGCTACGTGTCCTTTCCAGCTTTCAGGGCTTTCACGCCAAAAAACAACTACATCACCGAGCTGTGGAGTACGCACTTGCACACCTACTTTTAGCCAACTTCTGGCGTTTAACTTTCCTGTGTATGGAAGTCCTGAGTTTTTACAAATCCAATTGACAAAGGCACTACACCACGCCGTTTCATCTTTTAATTTTGAGCCGTTATACCCTAAATCATTAAAGTACTTCAAAACGGCTGGATTGTCCTCTCTTCCTACAATCTCTTTTATACCTATTTGTGACAATGCTAATTCAAGATGTTTCATTTTGTTCCTTATATTTATCAATATTTGATAATATTTTCGTCAATACCTCATTACTAATTAACCCTAATAACTGTAAATTCTTTAAAATTGAAAGAAGCTGAAAAAGAAGTACAGGAAGTAGTATTGCTTCTGACAAAAAAGAAGCAAAAGGAAATCCTTTTTCTATTGTTAAAACAGTAGCCAGCAACAAGCAAAAAGCAACCATCATGAATACGGATTTGAAAGTTCGCTTTGTCTCAAAATTCTGCAATTTTATTGCTTTAGCAACACCAAATATTAAATCCAACATAACCACAAACACTATTGCAATAAATTGATATTTTGCACTCAAGAAAGTTGCTATCAAATCGGAAAAAACAGCACCAGTTGAAAAAAATATTACGGCTAATTTTGTTCTCATCTCCATCATTTCTTATTTTATTTCATTAAAAACCAAGCGGCAACTTTACCTCCCTGCGTAACACCAGATGCAGTATCTGTTTTAAAATTTATACAATCTCCACGGTTAAAAACAACCGGAGAATCTCTAAAATCACTAACCCCTCTTCGAGTGTCATTATCGCTCATTACTGATCTATTTGTATCTTCTATGTTTTTGAACGCTTGTACTGTTGCACTTCCTTGCCTTGTTGTAAGTGTTAGCGAAATTAACTCGCAATCAAAAGGTAAGGTGATACCAAAACCATTATTCGAATCATCTCCGTTTCCATACGACCACTCAAAAACACCGTTACCCAAAGGGCTTGATTCTTCCGCAAATACACAGAAAAGAGATCCTCCCAAACTTAGTTTAGGTTGAAAATCCGACTCTAACCCAGACCCCTCGCCGTCTGCCCCTCCTTTGTTAAAAGCCCTTAAATATTCAATCCAATTAGAAGGTTCTTCTATTGGAATACCCTTATGATAGAATATTCTTTTCTCAACCATTTCATTTCCTTCTGAATCAAATTGTTTCACTAGAGATCCGTTAGTAGTAGAAGCTTCTTTAATAACATTAAAATCTAAATAATAAACAGAATCTGAAGAAGACCCATACAATCTATAATATCTCTTCAAATCTTTATTTATGGAGAAGTCTACTTTATGAGCGCTTCCCGCCGGAACACTGTTGCCCGTTAAGCTCCCATCAAAATGATATTCAACATCAGCTATCCATATTTTATTATTCCAAATTTGCACCCCTCTATTGTTACCATTAATTGTAAACAAGGTTGATTTTAGATTACCATCCAAACCATACTCTTGCAACGTTGTTGTATTAGAAGAGGCATCGAAGTTATTAATCAAAAACGTGTTTGAATCCTTGTTAAAATCAAAACCTCCGTAAAATATGTTTCCAGAAGCATTTATTGCTATAGTGTTGGTTAAGTTAAAATCAGAATCATATACTAGAATTTGATTAGTTTGTAAAGGGACGAATAAGTTTTCCCCATCATTTGCAAGTGATGCAGCTATACTTTCTCCTACGCTATGTGTGTTTAGTGTATTGCCATTCGTATCTAGCACAAAAATTGATTTTGATAATGCGCCAGAAATGTAAACTCTATCATTAAATGAAGTAATCCCCGAAGGAAATGTATCTCCAAATTCTTCTGACACCTTAACAAATAAATTAAAGGATGAATCTGCAGATAGTTCTTCATCAGAATGTATAGTAATTGGTATTTCTGTTTTATAAAAATTAATTGATTTAGTAGAAGTGCTTTCTGATGAGTTATTATAAATAACCTCATTCAGTTTGGAAACTGTTTCATTTGCATTTGAATAAATAATCCCGTCTATTTCTATTTCTGAAAAATAAGTAGGGTTAAATAAATCACTTTTCTCAGTTCCTTCCATTTCAGCACGAATATATCCGCCTGTAGTTTCTCTAGCATGGTAAACTCTATTATAACTAGCACTTATGACACCTACTGTTTTTGTGAACATGTTGGCACTTTTGGTTTTTATTATTATTGTTGCCATACTTTTTAAATGTTTTTATTTTTCTAATTCTTGATTTTCCTAATCCTGTTTTATTATTACACTCACCACATTCACAAGAACAATTGCAAGTGTCAAACTCTGTAAAAATCTCTTTATTAGCACATAAATATTTCTCTACATTTTTCCAATAGTCGTTCGCAAGATTAAAGTACTCATCTCTCATTTTGGTGAGTGTTTTGTCATCTACTGGAACACTGTCCTGAACTGATTTGTATACTGTTCCATAAGGTGTGTCTATGTAGTTTCCAGAATACTTATAAAGCCCGTAAGAATAATAAACAAGAACCCTTTTTAACCCAAAATGCCTTTGCTTTTTCCCACAATACTCAAATCTCCCTCCGCATAATAAGTCTTCATACTTACTCTCTGATAAATTGTTTAAAATTTCGTCGAGTAAGCCCCAGCCAATCTTGTTAGATAAATGTGTTTCTTGAGCTTCTCTTATGTACGGACATAGCCTGTCAATATCACAGTGTTCTGCCAAGTCAGTTATACAGCCGAAGTCATCAAAACCTATTATTAAGTCATCTTTATCACACATTTTCTTTAATTTCTTGTTCTTTAATGAGTTTTTCTTCCTTCGTTTTTATTTCACCTAGTAAAGCAATGGACACCTCTCTTGTAAAACCGTATATTTCAACAAGAATCGTAACAGCACTTTCAAAATCTGTATTTCCTTCACTAAATGATTGTTTTATTGCTAAGATTCCTTGAACCCCTCCTACACTTCCTTTTAAAGTCGCTTGAGCTTTTAAAACCTCAGAATCAACTTCCTGGTTCTTTGAACCTGATTCTTCTTTAGTGCCAGATTCTTTGTTGTCATCTTCTTTTATCAATGGGGCTATTTCCCAATTCTCGTCAGGAAATATTTTTTTCATCATCTGTTCAATGGCTGTTCTGATATATGAAACATCTTGGCTGTAATTTAGTTTTAACTCTGTTAGTTTTTTCCCTCCGTCTCCCAGTAAACTTGTGTCATTTCCTAACACTATTGCTTTTGGAATGTTTTCAAAACAATGTAAAATTTTAGACTCGTTCACTTCGTCAAAGTATTTATAGCGCTCTGCATCAACATCGCTACCCATACTTAGTACATAAAGTTCTTTGCTTAAATCCTCGACGTCATTACCTACTTGTATTAGGGCGATGTTAGAACCATCAGAACCTAACATGCTTACAACTGCTTCCTCTATATCATCCCCCTCCTCATTATTTTCTTTAGCGACTAATATTTGTTTATCAGTAAATCCATTCTTAATCGTGTTGTTCCTATGGATAGAGCTATGATATTCACTATCGGCATCATTGTAAGCTGGGTCAATAAATGCTAAGGGATAAACATTCTCAGGCTCCAAGTTCAAAAAATACACATGCCCCCTAAAGCTATTTGTATTTGTCTCCTCGTTTTCATTAAACTCTATTTTTTCCTTTGAAAATTGCTCTTTTATTATATCTTCACTTCTTGAAAACGGGTAGAACCACTTACTCTTGTCGCTTTTTTTATTGAAGGAAAAGTTAGTGTCACCCCATTGATTCGAGTAATATATTTTACCTTGATTATCCAGATCGTCCTCCTTTTCTTTTCTACAATTTTTATAAGGAAATACATCCATGGTATCTGGTTGAAGTAACCCATTAAAATTAACGTGAACCCAAGAGCCTTTTTGTCTAGCTATAGAATTTGCAATCATTACAAGAATCTCATAAGCAGTTAAGTCTTTCTTTTTATTAACTATCTTATTGTTCAGTTCTTTATTTACAAAACCTTTCCCAACTATGAAAGAAGCCATTTTGTTAGCAGCCATTTTTGCGGTAACAGAATTATTAATTAACAATTCTATTCGTTCTGGATAGTTATCATCGTCACCATTGGTATAAACATTTTTACGTTTAGCCTTAGATATTGGAATGATCTCCCTGCTGTGTAACTCTATGGTTCTTGCTCTTGACATTTAAAACCTATTTTCTAGTATTTCTATTTCCTGTCTTCTTGTTTCCTGATGTCCGCTGAACAAGATTATTATCTGTATTTTGATGTCCTGTATCTAAAATATCATCTTCCGCTTCTGCTTCTAAATCAGCCTTTTCCTTTGCAATTCTTTCGGCTTCCGCTTCTGCTTCTAAATCAGCCTTTTCCTTTGCAATTCTTTCGGCTTCCGCTTTTGCTTCTTTTTCTGCTTTAATATCAGCATCAGGAAGTGTTTCAAAAAATAATTCTCTTCGCTTCCTTTCTTTCTTGTTTTTAGCCTGTTCTAGGTAAAACCAAACCAGATCGTCAGGAGAAGATTGAGTAATAACTGCTCCTGAAAAAGGAATACTTAATCTCGGATGTTGTTTTTTGAGTTTAAATGTATTTGACATAACTTTTGTATGATTTTTAATTTCTATTTTAATACCTTTTGAATACTTCTCTCTCCAAGAAGCTAGTTTACTTTTAGCAGAACATCCCGTACATGATGGTTTATAACCCTCTATAAGTTCATGCAAGTCAATATACTCTTGTCTTAATTCCTTACTCTTTAAAACAGAATGAACATCCAACCTAACAAAGTTGGTCAGACGTTCATTTATTACATCCTTATCTAACATCTAATACGATAGTTCTTTTAAAAAAATTACATTGACTTTAATGATTCAATTTTGGTCAGTGTGCTAGCATAGTTTTCTTCCTCATACTTATATGGAACATAAGGCTCAAAATCAGGATCTCTTGACGTTAATGGTAATAAAATAATACCATTGTTTTCATTTGAATTATATGTTAATTCACCTGCTTTCAAACCTCTATCAAAACCATAGATTTGAAAAGCACAAGAATTGTCTTTTCCTTTTGACTTTTGCTCTACAATAGCAACAACTTCCGCTCCATCAATAAATTGGTTAAGCGTGTTTAAAGATTCCTCGCATTGATTGTAAAACGCTATATTCACTGTGTGTGCAACTGTATCTATAAAGTCTCCGTCCTGTTTTGTATATGATGCGCTTAAGACCCTTTTAGAGGGTATCCCCTGAAAACTATAGGCAGCTGCACCCCCTACTAAATTTAACTCAGAGATATTATGTTGCTTATTACTAGAATCACGATTAACCGTAGTGTTTGATAAATCAATATCCCCTCTATTAATTAAAATAATTTCAACCTGTTCAATACCTCCTGTGTCTTTCTGGTCACAATCATAACCAGCCCCTGTATTTATTTTTCCACAAACCCCCATAAGTTTCTCTGTTTTAAATTGCTATAATTACTTCGTCATCAAAGATTACTTCTGTTCCTAAATCATAACTACTTCTTATGTGTAGTTCTTCTTTTACAGGATCATAAACCAGCCTTACATCTTCTAGCATTTTTTCATCACAAGTGCCAAAAGGAATGTTTTCTTTATAGGTTAATAAAACTCTGTGAGGACTATTCCACTTTTTTCCATCATCTAAGTCCACAAACTCGCCACTCCTTATTATATCGTCCCATTCCTCAACCACTTTAATAGGTAGCCCGTAAATATTTAGATTTTCAAGAGTATATACTTCTTGAGTCACATCTTGCTTATAACAGCATTTTACTTGATTGTTTTCTCTTAAATATTCCAAATAATTAAGAGCCAACTCTTCTGTAGTTAAAATTGCTAACTGCTTTTTTCTTTTCTTTAATTTTCTATTCTTTAACAATTTTTTATAAGTAGCGTAATACACTTCGTAACCACGTTCAGGTGCTAAGGCATCTTGTGCATTATAATCTGCGCTAGCGTTCTCTGGAATTATTATACGGTTGTTATTGTCTGCAGCGGAAGCGACGGTACGTAACCATTGCCCATCATTTCCGTACAATAAACTAGATGGGGCTTTCGAGCTGTCTGCAAACCACACATTTCGCCAAAGCGACCTTTTCAACTGCTCAGTAAACCAGTGGACTAAAAACTTCACAAATGCATCATCCAGATCATCCCCATGATTACAATTTAACCCAAACCACTCAGCAAAAGCACACTCTATATTTTTTTTGCAAAATTTTGTAGAACAGTTATATTCGTGAGTGTCCCATTTTTTTGTTGAAGTTGTTATTTTTACGTCACATTCGTTATAATCACATCCACTATCTAAATCCTCTGCAGATTTCATAAATGAATATGAATAACCTAAATCTATAAAACCTATCTTTTTTCCACAAGTAACACCTGTTTCCAATTTGTTAAACAATTTTACATCTCTAACTTCTAGGTAATCTTTATATATTAAGTTTTTAAACGCTAATGACGTAGCATTTTTACCATCTGTTATTTCGTCTAAAATTGGTTGAATGTCAAAATCTATACCTCCTATTTTCATTTTTTTAATGTTTTATGCGTTTGCTAATCTTTGCATACGCTCTGTTGCTGTTTCCTTTTTATTATTAACAGTTTTTGGAGTTCGATTTGTAGTATCAACAGTAACTGTACTTGAGAATCCTTTTAGCTTATTAACTAACTCGTTGTGCGTGTTTTGTAACGTTGCTAATTCAGTCCTTTTAGATTCTAGTTCTGATTTCTCTACTTTATTAGCCATTTCCTGTTTTAATCGTGTATTCTCTTTTTTTAAAGCTTCCAGTTGCGCTTGTAAATCCTCTTCTTCTGAAGCGTCTTTAATCTCATCTAAAACCCCATCAACAAAGACAAATATTCTACCGTCTGCCATAACTACTTCACCATTTGGCTTTTCATCGTTTAATGTTGCTTTATCACCTTTTACAGGCTCTCCTTCTTCTTTCTCATAAAAATCCAAATCCTCTTGAGAGGCAGTTTTTACAATAATGTTTTTGGCTTCTTCTTTTCTTCCAAAACCCAATCCTTTTAAAAATTTGGCTATTGCGCCTTTTTCTTCTTTTGAATATTCTTGCTTGTCCATTTTATTCTCTTGTTTCTTTGGTTTATTCTTAAAGTTTGCCACTGCTTTAAATTCAATTATTTCAGACACAAATCCCTGTTCTTTTAAAAAACTAACATCTAACATTTCATCTTTTTTCATTAGATCTAATGCTTCTTCTTTAGTTAGGTTTGTTTCGTTAGCGTAAATAGTGGATAGCTTATCCTCAATACTTCTTAATTCTTTCGCTGTTTTTTCTAAATCTTGCGCATTACCCCATTCCATATTACTAGGTAGATGAATTAGAAAACCATCAGTGCTATTTATTTTTCGAGTCTCTTTCTTTCCTGCTAAGTAGAATATAGATGCAATTGAAGCAACAAGACCTTGTGAAATGGTATTAACATCTTGTTTTAGTGTTTTGAAGTAACTGTAAATGGCTAACCCATCATAAACAGAGCCACCAGGAGAGTGTATATACACATTCAAAGGTTTACTCTGGTCGGTATTTTTAACTTGATTAATGACACTATCCAGTGTAATATCATAACCTACCTCACCTATTAAATAAATATCATTTTGCATACAGTAAATTTACCACTGATTATCAATGTTTTACTCAATAACTTTGTTGAGTATTTTGTATATTTACGACATGTATTTAGTTATAGTTTTATTGATCTTTTTACTGGTATCGTTTTGCGTAGGATATTCGTTATTATGGTTGTTTGGCTCTTCGTTAGTCAGAAAGCAAAAGAAACCGATTAACCCTTATATTGATTATCATACCAAAAGACAAATAAATGACAAGAATTACGATGAATATTTAAAATGGCTAGATAAAAACAATTACGCATTGCCTGTTGATAAAGTAAAAACACCTGAAGAAGCTAGGTTCGAAAAAGAAATCAAGAAATTCTATAAATAAAAATCACCCTTTCATTTTATTGATAATATTATATATATGAGTCTCTGAATTACCAAACACTTCAGATACATTGGTGACAGCTTGTGTAGTACCAATACCTTTTTGTTTCTCTTTTAAATAATATTCGTAAATTGTTTTATGACTTTCTATAGTACAAGAGATTATCCCCTCTTTTATGAGAAGATTTAGCATACCCATGCACTCAAGCCTCCTTAATACTTTATACACTTTTTACCATTTATTTAATTCACATCCCTTTTTCGTTTGTCTCAATAAATATGGTAATGAACAGAAACATTCTCCACACATTTTACCACTTATTCTGTTGTCTTTGTCTTCTATCTTTTGAAAATCATCTTCTTGTATGCTATCGCAAGTCTCACATATTTCAGCTCTATTGTCTTTAAGTTCTTCGACAACAGGATTTGGATTTTTGTAGTGATAAACTCCTTGAAACAAACCATCTAAAGCACTTCTTTTAGTGATTACACTTTCTATTTTTTTTGTTATTGCTTTTGCTCTCTCTAATACCCCCATATCTTAAAAATTAGCTTCATTTTCAACATTTATAATGTCATTTACAACATCTACAGTTTCCTGCGCTATATTAATCACCTTTATATTGTTGATGTTTTCAGATATTCCTTCTACTATTTCTCGGTTCGATTGGTTTTGACTAGTAGGGGATTGTAACCTAGTTTGAACTAAACCACCCGACTGCGCGTACGTTACTGATTTACTTAACGGTATCCCCCCTCCAATACCTTGATTAATCATACTTAATGCTCCTAGCAAACCATGTCTATTAATAACACTTGATGCTTCTTTATTAGTAATGGCATATACATTTTCGCCTCCTTCTGCTTCCACTACCTTGTTTCCAAGTTCGTCATAAAGACCAACACCTCCATTAGCATGGGACGATCCTTTTAAGGTTATACCTTTTGCTGCTTTTGCTGATGATATTTCGCTTATCGCCTTTGCTCCACTTGCTAGGGACGCCCCAACACTTAACCCTGCCGATATAGAATTGATTGTAACAAAAGGTTGACCAGCGGTTAATGGAGTTGCGGCAATAGCTTTTGCATTTGCTATCCCAGTATTAGCTATAATTTGACCAATTGCAGCCGCTCTACCAACTATTACACTAGCAATTGCAGCTGCTTTGCTCTTTCCAAAAAGAGCATTAGATATAGTTAATAGATCATTTGCTCCTTTCTGAACAATTGATACCCTATTTTTGAAGTTTTCTATGTCAGCAATAGTTTCTGCCAACCTTGCCTTATCTTCAAGTTCTTTCTTTTTTAACTGATAGTTGTTTTCTAATTCCAGAAAAGCAAGGGTTTTCGCCTCCTCAAATTCCAAGTCTCTTGCTAACTTTTCAGTTTGTGATTCTGCTTTTAATTCGTCTCTCTCTGCTTCTGTTTCTGCATTTTCTAACTCGAACTCTAACTTTTTTTCACGTTTAGCTTCTTCTTCAGCCTGTAAATTAACAAGTTCATTTTCTATCCTTGACTGCGCTTGCTGATTTGCTAACTCTAATTGGATCTCTGCCTGTTCTTGCTGTGTCTCAGCTTCTAAAAGTCTTTTTTCATTTCTTATAGATTGGAGAAGGTTTTCTTTTTGTGTTTCGAGTCTTTTCTCTTGTTCTACTAACTGCGTTTTAAACTCTAACCTACTTCTCTCGATTTCTTTTTCTTGCTCAATAATCTCAGCTATTTTATCTTTAGACTTCTTGCGAGCTTCTATTCTTGCTATTTCAGCTGCATCTTCGGAAAGACCTGCTTTTTGTTTAGCATCAATTATCGCAAGCTCTTTTTGTAAAACATCGTCAATTAATTGTTTTTTTTCTTCTGCATTATCTGCTTCTGCTTGGTTTTGTAACTCAAATAACTTCAGTGTGACTTCCTGTCTTTTAATAGCTTCTTGTTGCTGTTTTGCTACTTCTTGTAAGTGTTTTTGACGTTTGGCTTCTGCTTCTCTACGAATTGTATTTACCTTGTTTTGCTGCGTTGTCTGAAGTTCTAACTGAGCAGTTTCCACTTGGTTTAATTTTGCCGCTAAATCCGCTCTAGCTTGCAGGTCTTCTCTTGAAGTGTCTGTCTGGGCGTTTTTTAAATCTAAAATATCTAATTCTGCCTGAATTATTTTTTGTTCCTCTATTAGTAATTGTTCCGATAATTTGACGGATTTAATTGCAGCCGCTTCTCTCTCTGCTAAAGTGTTGTTAGTGTCTTCTGCTAGTTTGTTTTGTTCTTTTATTTGTCTGTTCAATTCTGACTGAACTCCAACGAATCTAATGTTAGCTTCTTCGAGTGCAATGGTTTTATCTACAATCTCACTTTGTCTCTTAGCTGCCTCTGCTATTTCTTTTCCAGCATTTTTGAAGCCTTGCTTAACCCCTTGAACTCTTTGCTTTGTTCTCTCAACTGCATTAGTAAATTCCTCCTGCCTTTTAGTTATGTCGTTTTGTATCTCTTTTACCTCATTGTCTGTCCCGAAAACTTTAGCCCAGACAAGACGCATTTGATTAGCTCCTTGTATAAATCCTGTAGACAAAATTGTAAAACTATCCTTAAATTGACCGAACACATTTTTAGCAATATCACCAAGGTTTAATGCCAGCTTTTGAACAATTGAAACAACACCTTGAAGAGCTCCTTTTACGGGAGCTAAAGCCTTACTTATTGCATCTGCTCCTTTTTGAGTACTCGCGAACCCAGCTACTAAAGCTCCAATAGCAACCACTATTGCACCGATACCAGTACTTATTAAAGCTATTTTGAAAGCTCGTAATGCTTTTGTAGTTTTTGATGTTTTAGAGGTTGTTGCTTGTTGAGCCTTGCTTAAGCCAAACATTTGAATCACTGCATTTGACAATGGTGAAATAACATTCTTTAGATCCGTTGCTGTTCCTTTTAGAGACGTACCAAACAGTCCATTTTTATCAATAACATCTGTTAAAGCACTTTCATAGCCTCCTATCCCAATTTTTTGTTGTTCTAACTCACTTACATTTTCTTTTATGAAGTTGTTATTTTCATTGATCTTTTTATTAATAGCTTGTTGTGCATTTTCCCCTTCTTTGGTGGACAGGTTTAACTGGTCTCGTATTTTAAGGAGTTCCTTATTAGATTGCTTTGCTCCGTTAACGGATTTAGCTGTTTTTTTAAGTTCATTAGTTAGAACGACTTGTGTCCTGCCTTGCTTATTTGTACTATCAATAGTAGCGCTTAAACTTTTGGTGTATGTATTATATTCAGAACGTAACCTTTTAATTTCTGAAGCATTTTTAACGAAAGTAGCTGAAGACGTATCTCCGGAGTCTTTTAATTTTTTTTGTTGTTTGATTAAAAGATCGAGAACATCCTTGGTGTCCGATGCCTGTTTCAACAACACATCTGCACCTATTTCAAATTCAGCTATTATTTTTTTCATTCATCTAGTTTTAATAAGCTCTCGCCTTCTTCTGTTAAAACAACATATTTTGATAATGCTTTTAATTGTTGTTTTAGCTTCTTTGTTTTTAAATCTTTATGAGACTCAATTATTAACTTCTCTCTTGTATCTCTCTCTAAAGTTGTTTCTTGAATAATTTTTGAATCTACCCACTTTATAAAAGGTAAATCTGTTCTTTGCGTTAAATCCAGATACACATCCTGGGAAATCTCTTCTAAATCACTGGGAATGTTGTATGTTTTTTCAGTACCTATAGGCAATCCTTTTTTATTAAAAACGGTTTTATATTCAGGTTTCCATCGTTTTACAGATATAACCTTATTGTGTTCGTTTATTTTTATTGTGTATCTCATCATCAATTGAATTTTAATAGTTGTACAACAAACTTTATATTTTGAACTATACTCCCTGCCTCATCTATCCCGATAGTGAATGACGTACTTGTCTTATTTGATGTCCAGTTGTTAAGTAATAATAATTGATGTGGTGAGTTTGCGTGAACTTCCGTAATTATTATATAATTAGAAGTTCCTACATCATCCATAGTTACGTTAATAACATCGCCATAAGGGCTAGACTTTGTTGCAGAATTAAAATCTCCCGTAACAGGTATGTTACCAGTTGGTTGACCCTTAACATCTCCTAAATCTATAGTTCCCTCAGCCAAAGGAGCGTATGCATCTTCCTGTAGCTGACTTAAATAATCAGCTAGAGTTAAGTTATTATCTTTATCCCACCAAACAAGTTTAATTTCATCGTCAACCCAATTAAATTTGCTATCAATCATATTAGAGTTATACGATCTATGATCTACTGCTTTAATCGTTTTTGCACTATTGGTAGGGAATTTATCATTACTTGCTCCTATTAATTCATTTCTGCTAATTCTTGTCATATCTTAAATATTATAATCATTACTGTAATCATCGTTATACTCACCTTTTGTTTGACGACTTGTATTGACGTGTATTAATTCTATTTTCGTTTTTTTTCCACCCCTGAAGTTTTTTATCCTATTACAATAGAAGTACTTTTGTTCTTGCTCTAGGTAAACAAGCTTCAAAAAGTCAAACAGATAAACATCCATAGCTGTGAGCTCCATTTCTACTTGATAAACCTTTGTTCTGTTAATTGTTCTAATGAATGAACTGTAATGATTCGCTAACAGTATGTTAAAGTTTAATCCCTCAAAATTTGACACTGCAACTAAACCATTATATGTATTTATAACACCTCCTAAATTATAGTCAAATCTTCCAATCTTTTTCACGATGTTCATGATGTAGGGCTTTGTGCTTTTGGGCTTTATTTCTTTGATTGTTCCATCATCGTTTCGTTGAACATTAAATAATGATGCCTCATAAATCAACTCACCATTAAATGCTGTCGCACCAACTTTAGGAGCTTTAAACGGAACTGTTAATAAAACTGAATTTTCTTTTAAGGTCTGGTCATCTATAAAGAAAGATCCGTTTGCAAACGTTGACCCTGCATCATCATAGTTATACCTGAGCTCATTGACTTGACCATAACTACCAAACTTAAATTTTTCAACCTCCAACCTAAAGAACTTGTCAGATAAATCTTGCGCATTTGTCCTATTAAGAAATAAGTCATCAACTCTTATAAACTCATAATTGTTCGTGCCTTTCTGTCTTTGAAACATTAAACCATATAGCTGTAAAACTGTTTTAAAGAAGTCTTTTTGTTTAATGTTATTTAAAAATGAATTAAAATTAATATGATTTACCCCACTACTTCTAAACATCTTTAACGTAAAAGAATAGGAATAGTCAGGAACGCCTTCAGAGTATATTTTTATCTTACTGTCTATGGATAAATAAACCAGTATAGATTCATCAAAACCTTTAGAAGGAGTCACCTTAAACAGTTCGTTATCATCTAACTCAATGACTATTACAGCATCCCCTGTGAGGTCACCGTTTATTGTTATTTCATAATAATTATTAGATGTAATCATTATGAGGCTCTCATTGTTGTTTGGTGATGACGCTATACTGTGACAACCATCTGTATCTAGCAATTCAATTAAACGAATATACTTTCTACCATCTTCAGTAATAGTATCTATACTTTTTAATTCCAACTTCTGCTCAGGAGCAGGAGGTTCTTCTTTAAAAACGAATCCCTTGTCTAATGTTAATATTTTATTTTTAAAGTCTTCACTTTCTAATGGATTTTCAAAACCTCTGTAAGAATATGTAAACCCTGCACCAATAAACAACTGTTCCCAAATCCATTTTAAAAAAAGCGAAGGCACTTGATACCTTAAGTCAATATTCTCTGCATTAAACGAACCATAATCAGCCAAAGAGTAAATGTATCCATCCTCCCATTCATTAGTGAAACTTGAAAGAACATTAGACGCAGTAAATTCATGTGAAACTCCTGCAAAATTTAATGAAGCTAAAGATTTATTTCCCATTGCATCAAAAAGCGATACAATACCATCCTGTATATTTCCCTTTACTTTTTTTCTTTCTATCACGGATTTAATAACAAACTTTCCGTCTGTTATTGTTGGTGTTCCTCCCCTGTAAACTTCAGGGACTAATATTCTATAAGGTTTATTAGATGTATTGTAAGTATCACCAACCCTATCAAGTAATTTACTCGTTTCATTGGTAAGTAGAAGAGTGAAAGAATTAGTAAACGAAGTCTGCCTATCTCGCAGCTCAAACAAGTTGTTTATCTGTTTTGTCTCCACTATCTCCGTTTTAGGGTCAATGTCGACAAGCTCTCCATCTAAATATAATCTTACTTCACTCATTATATTCTAGTTCTCATTTTTTCTTTTGGAAGATTTATTGTAATCAACTGATCAAAAGTGTTATTTTTATTGGTTTCATCTACCTTTACTTTATCTATCTTAACTTCTAACCATAGAGCCTTGTGAGCTTCTTCGAATCGATTACCAGTGAATAAATAAACCTCATTAGATTTTGCGAGTGACTTTATAATCTCTCTATCTCTATAATCTATATTGGCAAATAAATCTATCTTTCTCTGTCCAGATTTGCCTATATCTAAATAATTATCAGTCGAAGAAAAATGCTCTCTTAAATCACCTATGCTTTTGGTGCTAAATTTCTCTTTACCTATTCTTTCAAACAAATAGTAACAGTATCCAAACCTTGAGTTATGCCACTTTAAATAAAATCCATCACAGCTTTTATCGATACTTCTAACATTGGTATCATCACCAATATCGCTACCGTTACCAATTAATACTCGAGTTACAGTGTGGTTTGATACGTCACTATATTCAAAAGGGTATCCAGTAAAATATGGCATTTGAATATCAGACAGGTTTATTACTCCATCCTCGACAAATGGACATTCCCATCTTTGAAATACACCATTAAAGAAAGTCACTTCAAACGTACTTAGTTCTTCTTCCCCATCAAGTAAAACAATTTTTATATTAAAGGTTATTTGTATTGATTGGTTGTTGTCTATAATACTTTCTGTATAATTGAAATCGTCAGAATAATTGAAAAGTTCTCTTGAAAATTCATATGTATTAAAGGTAAAAACACCATTTCTATCAGGCTGAAGGATGTATTTAATATCTCCGAATGTAATTTCGGAGAAATCAGCTTCTTCAGGAACACTTGACGTGTATTTATGATAGTTATTATTATATGCTGTTACTCGTTTCATTCTTTAACAATGTTGAACTGGTGAATTATGACTTCTTGTTAATGTGACAGAATTACCCCCTGTTACACTTAATGTTATTGTTGTAATTGCTAGCTGATTTCCTGTTGCAGCATCGATCCCAAAAGTGTATACTTTATCTCCGCTAATAGTTTCTGTCATGTTTGAAGTGATAGGATTCAGACTAGTTAAACAAGCAACTCCTCGATAACCATATCCTCCACTTCCACTTTTAGTAATAGTAACTATTCTTGTTTCTCCTTGGGGCACTGTAACTTGAACTGCCATGCAAGATCCACAGCTATCATTGCTTTGCGACATTATCTCCACTTCATCTCTTTCTCCCCCAGGAAACAATATTGCTGGTAATACTACAACTTGGATAGTGTCGGTATCAGTTAATCCACTATCATCTGTTACTGTTAATTGAAATATATAAGCTCCTTCTTGTAATCCTGTTACAGTTGTTACTCCTGAATGTGGGTTGGTAATAGTTGATGCTCCCTCACTTAATCGTTCCCAAAAATAAGTGACGATTGTTCCGTCACTATCTGTGCTTCCAGTTCCATTTAAACTAACCACTTCATATAAAGACACAACTTGATCTATACCTGCATTCGCTACAGGAGGTGTGGCAGGTAACTCGATTCCATTAACTTGAAAAGATGTAGAATCCCATGTTACGCAACCGTCGTTATCTTCACATTTCATATAAACATAAACCGTTTTAGGGTCTTTTGTTGAATTTGTAAAAACGGTGCCTACATTTAAGGAAGTCAATAGCGCTTCGTTCTCAATCGGTAGTGGCAAATCCGTGAGATTGTAGAAATACTTTGGGGGTAGGTCATTGCCAATACAAGAACCAACTATACTAAACAATGATTCTCCACTTTCTATTAAAACAGGGCTAACAGATAAAGATGTTGGTATTTCAGGGCATAATTTACAACGCTCATCCTCAATCAATACAAGAGGTCGATATATGATTCCTTTTATCTCAGTTGGCATTTCTATCTAATATTAATTGTGTTACGTAATTGATACTAATTAAGACTCCTAGTAATGTCAAAACATGCCATTTAAGCACATAAACTGTGCACCCTACAAAAACAGCTCCTAATACAATTATTGATAATTGAATTGCTTTAGTAAGTATCCTTGTTTTTTTATCAAACTCTTTTCTTACATTTAACTTTATTTGTTCAATCTCTTTATCTGTAATTGATTCTACATTTTCCATTATGCTACTTCTTTTAATATTGATTCTTCTATTTTAAAAGCGACTACTCGACCTACGTTTTCATATATTTGCTGCACTCTTTGATCTGTTATTACCCCGTCTATCAAATCACTTCCACCATCTTTGTATATTTCTGTACCCTGTTTACTTATTTTAACCGCAACAGCCCAAGCAACATTTAACGCCTCTTTCCCTGTTTTCTTTAACTTTACTTTCACCCATTCTTCTAGTGGACTTATTGGAGGTAACGCTCCAGGTCGTCTACCTTTTGTTAAGTATTCAGTATAGTCTGTTCCGTAAATAACTCCTTTACCGCTACTTACGACTACCTCTAAAGATTCAATCCATTTACCTGATGCTTTTTGTCCTAAATCAATATGTTTTTGTTTAAGTTCCTCGATAATTTCAAGTAACTCAACTTCTAATGCTTCATCTATGGTCTTTAATAAATCCATTGTAGTTTTATTATTAATTAAAATATTGTCTAACAGTCACTCTATAATCAACACCTGCCCAATTACTATCTCCAAATGAAAACAACGGTTTTGTCTCTTCGTTAAACACTATTCCCGTATTTCCATCAAACATTGTACACATGTCGTCTTCAAAATTGCATGATATACAATCCATTAATGGATCAACGTGTTTATCATAAATACCTTCATCACAATTAAACTCTGTCCCTTTTTGTTTTTGAAAATCAGATAGTTCAACTATTTTGAAATGCAACAAGTAATCGCAATGGGTAATCGTTGCTATACCAGTGAGGTCATTTATTGTTTTATTTGGTTTTATTACAAGACCTTCCAGAAAAATATGAGTACAACATTTGCTATCCTTTTTTGGTTTATAGATGTTTGTAGTGCCTTTTATATGATCATTGAAGGTTTTAACATATACCCAACATTTGCCGCACTTTTGTTCAGTGTTCCATTTTTTAAATAAACTTGTTAATGTTTGATTAATCATTTTACTGTTTTTTTTCTCGTTGTATTTCTAAATTTCTCTTTATATCGTTTTCAATCTTTGTTTTGTATAACTTATTAAAAACATCCCACCATTCTATCTTTAACACCAATTCCCATTTTAATATATCTCCATCTGCAAGAGCATCTATCGTGTTTAAGTCTCCAAACTGATTCAAGTTTTCAATTCCTGCGGATAATAACTCACTATCTGTTTCGGTGGCGAGTAACCTTTCGTATTCGTTTATTTTTTTAAAATTTGCTTCAATGATATTTACTGTCTTGAAATAGTTTTTGATGTTACTATTATAAATGGTCTTCTTCCTAACGGTTACTCCATTCAATTTTGCTACAAATTTTATCATATCATCATCTACTATATTATTTTCCTCTATCATTCTTTTCAACCTTATCACATCTTCGTACTTCAAATGAATAAAAGGCTTTATATCAAACATTGAAGTCACGCTTTCTGGTATTAACTTCGAGAGTGTTACGACTTCTTTTAGTTCGTCATCACTATATTTTATAAGCTCTCTAACTTTCATCTAATTTTTAAATGTTTAGCTTTTCTTGGTTTCCTTTCAGCGCCAGAGTATTTTGCAAAATCCTCTTTAAAATATTCGCACATGAAATAATCATCCGTATCAGTTAAATGCCCATGCTCTTCATATGTGATTTTAGTAACAGGATGTTTAATCTTCTTTTTATGTTTTGTGCCGTCAGGGGCTTCTTTTACACATTCATAGTCATCAATAGTTTTAGTACAATCTTCATCTATCGAATAACTAACGCCCTCTATATACCCTGAAAAAATATCGTTCATAAAGCTCCCTCGTAATTGTACGTTAGGGTTCTTGCTCGGCAACCTACGTTCTGTTTTATATCCTGCTTTTTTTAGATGGTTTTCAATTATAGTAAAGAAGTTTTGACCTTTTTCTAACTTAGAATCAGCCTTTAAACTAGTGCGGTCTCCGTAGATGTATATCTTATGATTATTGTTAGGGTAAAGCTTAACAAGCTTATCCAAAGTATGTCTTAATGTATTAAATGGGTGTTCCAAACATATTTCGTTGATTTTCCTAGCTTTCTTGCCTTCTGCCTGATATACTGATAATGATATATATGGATTTACGTTTTCATCGAATGAAAGATGTAGAGGTAGTTCTGGATTATACTTGTGTTTTACAACGTTAATGTTTGAATCAAATGACTTATAAAATTCGCCACCTCGACTGACATTGCCCCACAACCCTTGTACGTTTACCTTATATGCGTTAGGGTTGGTTTTCTTTAATATATTATAATCTGCTATTAGACTTTCGTCTTTAAAACCATAAGTACCACAAGGGCTTCCTATTGTCCAATAGTTGTCTAAATAGTTTGTGTGAATTAATATTGTGGTGCCGCAACTTGATATTTTAACCGAACTCTTAGGATTAGGTAATATATAATCGGTGAGTAACCATTGATATTGATCTACCAGTTCTTTTTTTACCCAACTATTCTTACTTACTGGATTCCATGTCGCAAATAATATTTTTCTCCCTTCTCCTCGTAATGATAGGTTTATTTGATCGTATTCTGATTTAAAAAACTGATCCAACTCGTCAAGCAAAATAAAGTCATACCCCTCAACCCCTTTTGCCTTATCCTCGTTATCTATACCTGTTAAAATCGCTTCTGTACCAGCTATGGATCTAAATTGACGATCAAGTTTCGTCCATCCTTCTTGTAAACGACTAGTTTTTATAGCTAGCTCAAAAGACTTCTTAATGGTAGTCTTAACTCTAGCCGATTCTTTCCTAAGCAGAATTGAACTTCTCCCTTCTTCAATACCTTTTTTGGCAATATTTTGACATATAGACACTGTTTTACTTGAAGACTTTCCTCCATAAGTAAAAACCCTCTTCACTTTTGGCATGTTATCTATAATATCCTCTATAATAAAGAATAAAGGATTAAACCACTTCCTTGAATAAGTAATTGTCGGTATGTTCGTGCCTGCCTTCAATTTTCGTATTTAGCTTTGTATCTCACTCCTAAGTCCAAGCCTTTAACATTATTTTCTTTACGATCAACTAAGCCTAGATCTCTTGCAATGATGTTAGGATTTAAAAACCCTGCTGCTGCACCTTCAAACTTTTGAGTATAGATAATTTCACGCACACGTGTAATGATCTTAGAAAAATCTTTGTCTAGTTCAGTCTTTTCTTCTTCTCTTATCTCTTCTAATCTCCTTTCAAAATGATTGAAGTAAGCTTGATTACAATCTAAATAAAGGCATAGTCCAGATAAGGTGTAAGGACGCATTTTAGGTAATTCAGCAATATCATATGGAATCGTTGTTTTTACTTTAGAATTAAAAGTTTTCCCTTTATCTTGATTTACAGGTGTGCTGATCTCTTCTACTCTATTACCTTTTACAATTTGGGCTTCCATTAATGGATTGTTATCACACCATTCAAAATACTCACAACAAGCATCGTAAAGTAATTCTGGAGTTTCAAATAATTTATTCCTTCCGTGTTTACTTCTAAGTTTCCAAAACTGATTTTTCTTAGGTGCTCCCATTTTTATATTAATTAAACAACTTTACACTTGCTTGAAGTTCTTTGATTTCCTTTTTTAGCTCTTGAAGTAGTATCTTCTTTTCGAAAGCGTGAAGTTTGCTTATCGTATTAGCCTTTATCCTAAGCCTGTCAATGTAGTCTCTGCCCTTATATCTTTCTAGCCAATCAACGAACTCAAGTGGAGTCTTATGTGCTGAAAAAACACCACTAAAGACATGATGAGCTACACATAAGCAAATCCCATTCTCAGGCAGCCATCTAGTGGAACGCTTAGAACGAGAGAATATATGATGACTGTTTAGTCGAGGTGTCTTCCCACAATACTCGCATTTATTCTTGGCTCTTAATTTGACCAATAGACTCCATGCATCATCTAATTGACCATCAATGCCTTTTAGTTTTTTCAAACATTATAAATTTGTAAGTAATTTGTGCTTATGGCTGCACGCCGTGAAGAATCGGATTATTTTAAAAGCCCCGATGTGCTTATACAAATATACAAAATAAGTAGCTGATATTCAAATGAAAAGCTGTTTTGATCTAGTGAACAACTATTATTCTATAATTCATTTACTTAAATATTGGACATAAAAAAACACCTCGTAAAAGGTGTTTTGTGGTAAGTATATTATATGTTTTATTCCTTATGCGCCCAACAAATCATATAGCGTTAGCCTATCGGCACGCCATATGCTTAGTTATTGGCAACAGTTATTTATTTCTAACTAATTTCAGCTTATTGTTTTCTATTTCTAGATATTGACTTTTTTCAGTTTTCCTCCCCAAATAAAGGATAGTGCGATTTTTACTAATTCTTTTTCCAATATGATGACTCCAAATTCTTTTTTCAGAGACTTTGTCAATAATTATAATTTTTCCTTTCTTAATTTTTGTGAGATAAGTAGCGTTATCAAATGTCATTATATGAAAAAGTAAGTTTTTATATAAAAAACTTACCAAAGTCAAAATTTCGTCTTTACTCCAAAGAACTGTTATTCCTTTTCTTGATTTAGATTCAAAATCTCCTGCGTAATACATTGAATTTCCGTTTTTATCTTTTCTAGGTTTAGGTTTCTCAAATATCTCTAAATTTTCAGGATTATCCACTTCAATTATTTCAGAATAGCCGCTCATATGAGCTAAAGAATTTGTTATTATGTATTTATTTTCAATTTTATTTACTGATTTTGGGCAAGTAGATTGACAAGAATAAATCTTTCCAGTTTTTTTATTTTCAAACCAAGTAGTTCCTCCCCATTCTCCCATACAAGTTCCTTTAATAATGTATTTTTCATCTTCAAAAAGAACTTTCCTTTTGTCAGTATCATTTTCTATTTTTATTTTATCAAATTTGCTTTTAATTAATATTTCTTCTATTTCAAAAACACTCTTTTCTTGGCAAAAAGAATTAGTCAATGATGAAATCAGAATTATAAATGTAATTAGTTTTGTCATTTTAATTGTTGCCAACGGGAGTTTGCGCACAAACTCTGATTATTATTGTAAAAGTAGCTATTATTTCTTTTTTAGCTTGTTCTAAGGGTGCTTAATTATTAGTGGATTTACAACGAGGAAGTTACTTTTAAATAAATAGGGTCTTGTAAAGTCTAAAAATAGCTTGTATAGGTGCAAAATATGTCGGTCAAGCGCTTTTAGCTTGTTTTTTAGATCGTTTGGAGTAAAAATAGACATAAGTCTTCTAAGGTTGTAAACCATCATCATCAAATTAACTTCTGAAAGTACGTTTTCTTTGCCTTTCATAAGTGTAAAGGTAAATCCCCATTGTCGTTTTAAAGTGCCGAATTGATGTTCGGTTACTTGTTGCCTTAACCTATAATAGTCTGGATTTGAATCTACTCTTTTTTTATTATTCTCAAGGGCTTCTTGGTAAATGGATCGTTCAATAAATCGTCCGTTTTTATTGGTGGTACATTGTGCTCTAAGGTCACAATTTTTACAGGCTTGTCGGTTTTTATAATGTTTTACTTTATGCTTGTTTTTATTGTAAATAGTTCCGTTGGTTTTAAGTAGTTTATTAGCAGGACAGGTATAATAGTCTTGTTGTGGATTGTATTTAAAAATTTGCATATCATACAAGCCGTTGTTTTGAGAAGAATGTGCCTTTGGTGATGAAAATGTTGTAATGTTATTTTTGGTGCAAATATCAATGTGCTTCCCTGTTGTATAACCTTTATCTGTCAAAACATTCATCTGTTTCAATTTTAGTATTTTTTTTGCATCTAAAGCCATTGGAGACAGCGCATGAGTGTCGTTTACTGTTCCCGTATCGTTATTAATAAATAGGTTGTGTTTACTATCACATCCAGCCTGTATACAATAACCTACATTGATGATGTTTCGGTGTAGCACCACACTTCTGGCATCTGGATCGCTTAAACTTATTTGTGTTTGTTCACTATCAATAAGTTGCTTTTCTATGTTTATATAATTAAGTTTTTTATTATGCTGATACTCTATTTTATGTTTGATTTTTTCTTGTTTATCGAGCTCATCTTCTTGTTCTAATTGACTTAGGTATTCATTTATTTTATCATCAATATACTTGATATGCCTGTCAATTTTCTTTTGGTTAAAATTGTTTTTGAGTGCATTCTGAGCTCTAATTTTAAATGAATCTATTGCTATAGTTTGACCATCAATAAGCTCCATGTCTTTAAGCATTAGTACAAAATATCTAAAGGCCTGTTTAAATGCTTTTGAATTATCTTTTCTAAAGTAAGCAATTTTACGAGCTGATGGTTTGAGTCCTTTGATTAGCCAAATCACTTCCATATTAACCTGACAGGCATGTGCTAACTTGCGTGATGATCGTAAATGATTTTTGTAGCCGTACAACAATAGTTTCAATAAGTCTGTTGTGGCATATGGTGGACGTCCCTGACTTGCATGTTCATGCTTAAAACCTAAAGTATCTATTGGTAAACACGCTACAAACAAATCAACTATTCTAGCCCAAGAGTCTTGTTTTACAAATTCATCAAACGATATCATTTGTAATTGATTTCGGTCAAATCCTTGAATAAAATCCATATAAAAATTAGTGTTTAATTACACTATTAAAATACGAATAGTTAATCAAATTTAAAACCTTTATAGTAAGAGTTTTTGCGCAGTCTGACGGTTAGTATAAGAAGCGTAGCCTGCCGCTAGGCGGCTATGATTTCTTATACATTGTTACCACCTTTTTTCTTTTTTAATTCCACATTTTTTCGAAAAGTCTTGGACAAATTGCTTTCATTGTTTCTGGCTTTTCTTCTTCCCAAGTGAACTCAAACTGCGGATAATTCCCTTCGTTTGTTTTAAAGTCATCAGATATATAATCGTATAAGTCTTTTCCAGTTTTGTTATTAAACGCAGTTAGAGCTACATACCAAAAATCTTCCAAGTCGTAATATTCTTTATCTTCAACATATTCAGAAATCAAATTGTCAGGGTTTTCCTTTGCACTATAATAAACTTCTTTGCCACGAGAAATCACCCAGTTTCTAAAATATTCGAAACCATCATCTGAGCATCCGCCATTCATTATATATCCAGCACACCACATTTCGGAGTTATAAGTATCATAAAGAAGTTTATCTGTTCTCAATCTGAATCCAATTATTTCTTTTGGAGTTAGTTTTTCAATTTCTTTAACCAGAAATGACATTTGTCCAGATTCATCATTACTGTTTTTAATCGACTTATCTACAATTTGCCAAAATATCGATTCGTCTAAAATTTCACTGGTTTTCTCAATTTCTTGATTGAATGTTTTAGGCTCTTCTTTTTTGCTCGGACTATTCTTTCCTAAAAGTTTGTCAAATATTCCCATTTCATTATTGTTTTTATCTACTCCATTGCAACTCAATAAAAAGAAAGTTGCGGATATGATTGGTATAATTTTCATTCTTCCTAATTGGTGGTAACGTTTGGGGTATGGTTTGTTATGGTGTTTTGGCTCGAAATTAATAAAACAAAAACTTTTAATAAGTAATTACTTTTCTGAAAAAGGATATAAACCGCAATGAACTATACCCTCATGTTGTGTGTAGGCTTTTTCATTACATTCCTAATAACTCTTTCCGAATAAATCTTAAAGATTCAGCATAATAATCATTTCCACCCCAGTCTCCAATTTCTATTTGTGTTAGTTCATTATGCAAACAAATAACAGGTGTCATAGGTTCTAATTGTATTCCAAAAGATTTTTTTCCGTCATCATATATTGCGTAACTATTTTCAGTTTCAGCTTTACCCCAACTAGTTTTTTCAATCAGTTTAGTAGCTTTATAGAATTTTAAATAATCAAATATTTTAGGTTCATTCACTCTTAAGATGTCATATAAATCTTTGCCAAATTCAACATATCTAGTTTTAACTTCCTTGAAAGTCTCCTCTGTATATTCTTGAGAATTATTTAGTAAAGGATGTGTCATCTCATTTAGTTATTTTGGCTTACACACAACGGTCTAGTATAAGAATAGTAGCGGGTTTTTAACCACTAACTTTTCTTTTAAATACCGACCTTTTTAGATTTACTTACTTTCGTTTTTAGCGAATAAACCGCTATTATTTTTATACATTGTTACCTGCTGGTTTTTATTTTTTCAAATTCGGTTTTCAATTCCGCTTTATATTTTTTCACTTCTTCTGATGTGTACATACAACAAAATCCGTCTTGTATTTTCCAAGTCCGAAATTTATAATTCCGTCCATTTGATTGGAATTCAGATTCTGTCATTCTAACAAATCCCTTTTCTGTTTCGTCAGAGCCTAAAAAAATTCCAGAATTCATTTTTATTTCTGTTTCTCGAAGGTTTTCATTAAAGTCAGAAGACGTTAATAAAATTCCGCTTTTTGGTATTTCTATGCTTTTATTCCAAGTCAAAGCTGATATTGACAAATCTTTCGAGTTTTCAACTCCATAAATTATTGTCACATAACTTTCGTTAAATTCAGTTGGAATAATGAGTGTTTTAGTCCGATTGAACTTATAACCATAGATTATTATTACCAACAGGGCTAATGCTATTTCAGTCAGGAATATTTTTTTGTAATTATTGAGCCACTTTTTTAGTCCAAAGTCAATTCCAAACAGTAAAATTCCGATTACTATTAATCCAACAACAACAAAAATTCCCCAGCTTAAATTCCTTTCTTTTATCACTATAACAATCGCATATACAATAGATGCAATTGATAAAATCAGAAATGGCGTTATTTTTTTCAGCTTGTTGTTCATTTAGCTTGCAGGTAACGTTTAGTATATGGCAAGTAGGGCAGTAGAAAGCGATAAACTTTCAAGTTTGCACTGAGCCAAAACGTTGTATTTTGTTTTTATTTTATTCATTCTTAAAAGCCAAATCAACGATTTGGCGGTGTTTCAAATAACCACTGATCTTTCGTAAACCACCGAACGCCCTATTTGCTATATACAGTGTTAGCGGTATACCTTTATTCATATCCCATTCCAGTAAACCAGTCGTAGCCTTGAATTACTTTGTATTCTGTCGGGACTGAACTTAGAACTTTTAATGTTTTGAATTTGTCGCCAAATGGTATGTCCGTTGATATTAAAATCTTACCTGTCTTTACACCCTTGTCATTTTTCTCGTAAGAAACATATTCCAAAGTGTCTATTTGTTCTCCATTCCATTTATACTTATACAACTCGGTTTCGCCCGGATGACCATAACATATACCTCTAATTATTTTTTCTTTTGGTGAAAAGGTTGGATTAATAAATTCAAAGTTCTCTGAAAATGTTTTTTTGTCTTGTCGTAGCAGATAAACATTGCTGAATGCTTTTAAGCAGCAGCCATTAGAACCATACCAATTAACAACAAAGTCATTAAGTCCATCACCGTTAATATCTTTTATTGTGTCATTTACATAAGTCATAGTCCATTGTTCATGAGAAACTACTTTTTCAAATTTACTGTCAACTTTTGAATAGATGTCAATATAAATGGCACTTGGTTCGTATCTCCGTATTATGAGGTGAGGGTTTGCATTTGTAAAGTGATAGCCTAAATTAATTTCCACACTCACCGAAATACTGTCAGGTGAAATTTCATACTTCTCAATAAACCTGTCCTTATTGATATTTTGATTTGCAATTTTTAAAGCCTTTTGTAGAACCTTGTCAAGTCTTAAACTGTCTGCATAGTCTTGCGCTTCAATTTTCCTCCTTTTCTTTAAACGTTTCTGCTCTTTTTTGTCGAGAGTTGTCTGTAAAGTGTCAGAGGTGACAATAGTATTTTCCTTCTTTCCGTTTGGTTGTTCGCACGAAAAAAATATCGTAAAAATTACTAATGCTAATATGTATACTGTCGTCTTCATGCGGTTACCGCTAACGTTTTGTGTATGATTAGTTGCGAATTTTTTTACCAAATTTAAGCAAATATTATTGTTTTTGGTTTCAACGAACACTTTCTGAAGTAACCTAAACTCAGCAATTAATTATACATTTTGTTACAAAATGTAGCGTAATTATTTTATAATTGTAAATTTCATTTTATGATTAATTGGAATAAGAGTATCCTTTTTAATAACGTAAAGAGTGTCAATAAAATCATTAATCGCTAATTTTTTATTTTCATAAAGGACTAGAGTATCATTATTTAGTAAGTATTTACCTTTGTAAAAATGAACATCATAATTAGCATCCATAATTAACTTATATTTTCCATTCCTTTTCAAATTTAATATACCTTTACGTGTTTGATTATTCAGTTCTTCGGCTTTTAAAATGGTTTCAGATTCAAAGATTTCTATATTTTTAAATACAATTAATATAATAAATAAAATTAAAGTTAGCCAAGTTGATGATTTATCAAATTTCTTTTTCTCATATTTTACTTCATCTTTATTTAAATACCGTTCATAAAGAAACAAGCATATATATAATATTAATAAACCCAAAAAATAAATTGTATTTATCAAACCAATTGAGTAATACTCGAGAAATGGAAAAAATTGATAAACACCAAGTCCTCCAACTATACTGAGATATATGAGAATGTTAAAACGTTTCATTTTCTATAAGCTATTTTTTGTAACTAGTGTATATGCACAATTGCGCATATCTACCTTTCAAATATAAGTAAATAGGACTGAGATTAAAATTGTTTTTAGGGTTGATTGTATATCTAGGTTTAAGTTTAACATCTAATTACTAAAATTTCATTGATTTCCAAGTATTTATACTTCTATATGAAATAAACATGAATATCATCCCAAAGAATTTATCATGTTAAAAGATAATAATATGTTTACAAATAACCGTTTTATAAACGTTTATAGACGTTTATAAACGTCTATAAACGCTTATTGTAATTTACTTACCACAATTATGTCAAAGAACTTTTCCGATTTTAAGGTGTCGAAGAACCTACACTTATTTTATCCATTTAAAATCAAGATTGACAACAGTTGTTTCAACCCACTTGTAATCTTTCTCTTGAAAATCTTCGTCAAAGTAAATTTGTAGTATAACTGGAATTCCATTTACCACAAAAGTTATACTTCCATAAAAATCAAATTCAAAAATTCGTTTTTTTAACTGTTTACACTTATCACTTAAATCTTCGGTTTGTTCTCTTTGTTCTATTGGTTTAGTTTTACCCCAAACAGTTCCTACACAAGCATGGATAGGTATCCATTCTTTAATAAGTTCAACCATTTCTTTTGGTGGTTTAACTTCATCAAATTGTTCAGAAATATCAAATTTGGTTAAATCTGGGTATTTGTCTTTAATTTCTCTCATATCCGTTTATTTACTGTTAGTTTAATATTGGTTTTGTCGTTAATAGAAGTGTTTTAACCACTTCAATTCCTTTTTCAGTTACTGAATATATTTGGTTATTAAACTTCTTGTAATTCTCCATTAAACCTAGATCAACAAGCTTTTCACAGTTTTCGTTTTTTGATCTATAAGAAGAATAGTTTCTGTAAAAATCCTCTGGGCAAACTTGACCTATTCTTACACCTAAAGAGTGAGTTAAATGGTGTATTTGCTTTTCTGATAAATCATTTAACAAAACACTCTTTTCATGGCTATATAAATCTCCCTCTGGAAATCTTCTAGTCCTAATATGTTTCTTCAATTCAAAGAACGGATAGCATTCATCATTCATACATTTATCATTAACAGCTTCCTTTTGGCTTTTACCATATATTACTTCAAATTGTTTTGGGTCTTCCCACATATCATACGTGTACGCATCTATAAATAAGTCAGGAAAAACACATTTATATGCTTTTAAAGTTCTATTCATAATCCTACAGGTTTATTGATTTCTTTCTATATAAAAAAGTTCAGTTTTTAAGTCTGATAATTCAGATTGTAATCGCACCATTTTATCGGAATCCTCTTGCCATTTCTTTTGTCGATTGATCATTTTCCAACATTCTTTTTCACGTTTAGACAAAGCTTCCATTTTATCGATGAAAGATTTTGAAGTTCTTTTTTCAATACCCTTATTATTCTCTAATAGTTGATGTGCTTCTTTTCTAACACCCATTAAATCAACTGCTGGACTTGCATTTTGTATATCTTCAAGAGTATTCAATTTCTTCGTTATTCTTTTAATACTCTCTCGAATTACTTTCTCTTTGGTAGTCATTATTTCTACAGGTTAATTAACAATTGCCTTTGAAGCAGCCTTAGATTTATTGTAGTCTAAAAACTCAATTTTTAACCCTGCTCCTGAACGTGATATTTCTACCTTATCAAAATCCCAACTTTCGGACATTGCCATTAAAGCATTAATCTTTGGAGTTGTTAATTTTGACTTAGTGTTAACCTTGGCCGATGTTACAATTTCCTTATTGAAAACTAATTTTTGTGAAAACTCACTATTTAAAATACCTTCCATTTGCTCAGTAAATCTGCTTGTTTGTAATTCTTTCATGTTTTAACTTTTTATGGCCATGTGGCCGATTAATTTAATTTTGATTTATAGTTGAGTAACTACCGTTTTGTTAGCACAAAAACTATTTTACACTCTATATTATAATTCAGGCACTGATGTTCTTTCTCCTTAAAAAAGTCCGTCAAATCTGTTAGGCTTTCAAAGTATATTTTCTCTTTGTTTTCTAGTGTCATAATAACGTATGTGTTAGTTTTTTATAAACTGATATTGTTCTTTAGATTTTGTTTAATTATTTAGAGGTTTGTAAAAATCTCTAAGCTTACCTATTACATCACGCTCTATGTTTCCCATGTTCTTAGTTTCTATATCTATTTTCGTTGGACTCCAATGGATTATAACAGGGTTCTCTACATCTGTTTCCATCCCCCCTGTATGTTTGTTTCTAACATTCCCAACGGTAAGCTCATTTTGATTACTTCCTTTCTCTCTGTTTATGCTGTAAGTGAATGAGGCTTTATTGTAGTAATAACCCCCTTCACCATCTGCACCACTTACTATTCCTGCTTGTCTTTGGGCACTCATAATTGGGTGTTGCGACAAGTGTACTGAACAGTACTTTTTACTGAAATCAAGCAACTCTTCCGCCGCTACATTACTGTCAACATAATTGTTACCTGTAGTTTGCCAACCGCTGCTAAAAGAGTTTATAGGGTCTAATAATAGAGCGTGTACATCAATACCTTCCTCAATCAAACACTTGGTCACATCTGTGGCTGTTTTTATATCTCTCACTTTTAAGAAAATAAAATGAAGCTCAACCCATTTCAAGGCTTTTTGATATAAGTGAGGACTTCTTTTTCGTACATCTTTTGCGTAATCCCCTAACAAATAACTTACATAATTTAGTTTCATACTCATTTCGTCATTCTCTTGAAAAGCAACCACCCATATTAAACCATTTACGATACTAAACATTAATTGCAAAGCTTGATTTATAGTTGTTTTGCCCTGTCCTTTTTTTCCAGTTAGAACATAAAAAGCATTCTTTTTACAAACGAAATAATCATCTAAAGCAGAGACCCCTATTTTAAAACCCCTAGGGATTTTACCGCTCAAAAAATCCTCAATCGCTTTGTCTATTTTATCATGACTTATGATATATTTCTTGTAATCAAAATCTTCTTTATCGTCGAACTCAGAAAGAGGGTCTAATAAATCAATCATCTTTTTAACTAAATCTATTTAAAGCCTCTGTAATCATGTGATTTAAGTTAGATTCTATAAACTTAAAATCATAATTTGCATTAAAATCTTCGATAGATATTGCTTTCCCTTCGCCATCTTTTAATCGCTCACATAATTTTGATATTTGAGCAGATCGTATCTCTGTTTCAAATGCTTTATAATAACTCTCCAACGGCATGTCCAGTAATCTAGACAACTCTTTCTGAGCTATGTTATCTAAAAAATCAGTCTCATAATATCTAATCGATTGATTTAGGAAATAAATGTAAAGCTTCGCAAATAACTGGTTGTTTTTTAGCGCCTCTTGCTTTTGCCTATCGATCCAGTTAACTACTACTTCCAAAGCTTTTCTATCGTTATGGTTAGGATAGACAGGCTTTGTTTTACCAGCGTCATCGTTCTTTCTGAATCGCCAAATTAAACGCTCTATTGCTTTTTTTATATCGAACTCTAACGGTACTTTGACTCCGTGGTTTCGGTATAATGGTTCGTTAAACATTGTTTTTTTTTCAGACATATCGAATATTTTGTTTAGGAGTTATAATTGTTTTTTTAGGCGGGTTCACCTTTCCTACCCAATCAGTAGAATCCCCTGAATCGTAATCGTATACATAACTGCTCCATTTTTGATACCGCTTTTCCTTTGGGTTTTTCTTCTTCCAAGTCATCATCGCTTGCGTTTGTTGTTTAAAATCTTCAATGCAATTTTGTGTATTTTTGTGCACCAGAGTTTTATAAACGTTCTGCTTGTGACTTTCACTGGTTATCGAAAAGAACTCTAAAATCTCATTGTAAAATTTCAAATCAACAAACGCAAAATCTTTTTTGCTTGTTTTTTTATTATTCTTTTCTTTCTTAGTATTTGTATCGATGGGTGTTTCGTCGGTGTTCTGTCGGTGTTCTGTCGGTGTATCAATCGGTGTTTCATTTTTGTTTTTCAAAGTATTGTAATCCCTGTATTTACAAAGCATAAGCAACGATTCCCCCTGTTCCATTCGGTGTTCTATTTCCTTTTTTTTCTTATGATAATCTACAAAGCTTTTTACCTTTCCCGTACTCCACTTCCAACGTTTAGATAAGTATCGCAAGCTTGCGTGAATTTCGCCTCGTTTGACCGTTATCCTTCTCCCGTTAGAAAGTAATTTATTTTGTGGGTCTGCTTCAAATCGTGCTAATTGTATTAAATCGATCCACGCTTCAGCTTTACTGTAAGTACGTTCCTGTTGCCAGTATTCATTATCGAAGAACTTTCTGTTAAGTCCTATAAAACCTCTATCATCTCTTGCCATAGTTTAATCCTGAGTAAACCTTTAAAAGGTTATAACTACCACCTCCTTTCAAATTGTTTTTAATTTCTTGTTCTAACCTCTCTTTTTCCTTTTCTAAACGCATTAACTCCTTTTCTTTTAAACTCTTTTCTAGTACACCTTGGGCTATAAAATCTTTTAGAGCAGCGTAGTAAACTTTTGTTATTTGAAAGTCTTCAACTGTTGTAAAAAGCGGAATCATAGGTGAAAATATCTTTAGCTATTAAGTTGTTAAATTTCATTGTTTCTGTTTCTAATGCTTTTGCTTTAGCGTTTACAATTACCTTGTCCATTTCCTTTAAATCTTTTGCTTTAGCGATTAGCTTACCCCTTAACTCTATCCACCAGCTATCCTCATTTTCTTCAAGGATCTTTATTTCAACTTTAGATGGTTTCCTATATCTTATCTGAGTTATTTTACCTACGTATAATCGCATTTATTTTATCACCATTTGCACATTAAATTTGTATAAGTTTCTTAGCCTTTTTAGGGCGTAGCTTTTGTTTTCTTACATTTTCTCACCTCCTTTCATAATATTTTAGTTAACATTTCTATTTCCTTTTTTATCTTGCTTAACTCGTTCTTTACAAGCTCTTCAGTAAGACTGCTTAGATTTAGATTAAAATCATTTATAAGCTTGTCTTTTGGAATATCCGATAAACAAATACTCATTGTTCTGTTTCTACCTTGTTTCATCATTTATTTTTAATTTTTCGTTATTGATTATTTCCTCGATTCGTTTCTTTACGCTTTCCATTATCAGTTCAATAGCTTCAATTGTCTCGTTATCTCTTTCTACTCTTATAATGTTTATTTGGAGTCCTTCTACTAAATCAGGATCGTAGGTGACAAAGTCGCACCATTTTCTTTTTGTAACCCATAAATAACCCTGTATCTGATAGACATACTCCTTGTTGTAAATCTCACCTGTTAAAAGAGATTTTAAATGGTTTCCGCCATTAAAAGGACACTTAACTTCTATTAACCCATCATCCCCAACAAAGCCATCTGGCGTACCTCCTACAAATTCATCGTGTTTTATGAAGCTTTGTGAACGAGTTACAGTAACCCCCTCTTCTTTTTCATACCTCAGTATCGCTGGAGCTTCAAAATCATTACCATGTTGCATTTCACGACTCGATATGTTCAATCTCCCTAAACCATCCGAAATATTTCCACTTAGTAGAAGTCGCTCCCACGCTATTTTGTATATTAATTTCTCTGCTGTCTGTCCTTTAGATAGCTCAAATCCTTTTTTATCCCTGGTTCTCACTATTAGCTTGCCGAAGTTTGAACCAGTTATCATCCCTAGTCTGTCTTTTCTCCAATTAAGTTCATTATCTTCTACACTAACAACATCTGTAAAATCTTCGTGAGGTAAATCCTTTCCTATATTATCAATCCAATCCATAACTAGTACATTGTTTCATTTGAGTTTAGGTGGCTTCCGAATATTTTTCCAATTTTCTTTGCAGCATTGCTTACCGCAAAACTTAAAGCAGCGGGTACGTTTTTATGAAGTGCTTTAGGATTTATCTTTGTCCAGTCAGTTGGATGAGCTCCACTTTTAACTTCCACAGGTACTGCGCCAACTCCTGCGTAATTAAGCCACTGATTTAACAGAGGGTGAAACACTTTAAGATTAACACTTATTACTACGCTATTGCCTAGTATTTTAGGTTCTCCTACTTGCTCAACCTGCCAAAAAGGAAATAACTCTTTTAACAGTTCCTCAACTATTCTTATAGGTAAATACTTGGCATTATTTGAGTATTTATTAACCTTTACCCAACTACCTGAAGGAGGTTTATTTACCAAAACTTTAAATTCATCTACTGTTTGATACTTTGGCTTTCCTTTCCCGTCTAACGGTATAAGTTCAAAATAGTTTTTTGTGGTTAATTCTTCCATTTTCTAGTTGTTTTATGCTTGCCTTGTATATCTTATATTAAGTTCCTTGCGTAAATCTTTATTCTCCTTAAAAACTAAAAATGTTATTAGGCTTATAAGAATCGAATAAATCACCGCTATGAACAATACTACTTGTAATGTTTCTACTTCCATGTTTTCTCTTTTTTAAAAAAAAGGGTGATTCAGGCAGGGAAACCACCCTATTAACAAACGATACAATTAAAATCAACTATTAATGAAAAAGAACCTGCCCTATCTATTTCCCCACCCTCAAGCCCCCCAGTTTGAGAGAGAGGAAGTCGAATATTTTTGTTACTCTTCTATCTTACTATGAATACTTTCAACCATATCACCTACCTCTTCTTTTACTTGATTGGAAACCTCCCTGATTGTTTGAATGTATCTTACTATAAGGTCTTTGTTTTTATAGTTAGGAGTAGCTAGAATGTAAATAATAGATCTATGTGATATTATCCTTTTAACTCGTTCTTTTACGCCGAATTGACATTCGTTCCAAATCTCTATAAGAAGCTCGCGAGCTTCCTGTACGCTTAAATGTTCTATCTTATGCTTGTTCATATTATTATTTCTATATTATCCTTTCTTCTCCTAGACCTCCTCATATCAATATCTTTACTTAGTAAGGCTGTTATTAACTGAGTACCGACCAAAACCCCTGCTAATACCCTAATTATCTTTTCATTGTTTTTTATCTTCTCAATGTATTTACTTGGGTCTCCGTATTGGAGTACAAACTCCTTTGTTAGTTCGGCTACGTTTTTTAAATTATTCACTGCTTTTATTTGTGTTAAATGAGTGTCAATTGTTCTTACCGAGTTAAACAACTTCCTCGCCGTGCCTTTCGCTCCCTCACCCATTGCTATAAAGACCGTTACTCTAAATTGCGCTTTTGTTAGTTTTAGTTTCTTTTTCTCTATCAGTTCCATAATTTTCTATTTTGGTGGGTATAGCTTACTTTGAAACCATAACTTCATCTCTTGAATTTCAATTTGTTTATCAGTCATTTTTTTAAGTTTACTTTTCTTGTCTATCTGTAGATCTCTTTTAATAAGCTCAAGTAACTTATGCTTTTCCTCTGTGGAAAGCTCTTGAACTATTGGATATACAGTGTTAGCTACCATTATTTCCTTGCTTAGAAACTACGCAACGACAGCTAGGTCGGATTTCACAAATTCAATACCTGTTTTTCTCTCTAATTCATTTAACCCCTCTTTAAGCGCTTTAACGAACCCCCCTTTAGAAAACCACTTGCAGACTGTATAGTCACCATTTGAAAACCAACCATCATAGATAAATTCATTCAGTAAAATCGTAAGCTTCGATTCATCAAGAGTAGAATTATACTTTATTGATGTCCTTATTTTATATCTGTTTCCGTTCTCTAATATTCCGGTGAAGTTTTTAATGTCTAGTTTCATTTCTTTGTTCTTTTCGTTAATATTTTTACGCTACGTTGTTGAATCCTTGTATTTGTTTGATTCCTCCTGTCCTATTAAAAGACTTTATAACACTATCTAATCTCTTGAAATCTTTAGAGATATGCGATTGAGTTTCTCTCAGGTATTCTCTATCTAAAAAAGCACCTATGTAGTTACTTTGATCTGTGGTTAGCTCTATTTCGTCATCTTCTCCGTAAATCTCACAAGTAAATTCACATTCATTAACCTTGAGAGTAGCATCTAGTTTGTAATCTTTTTCATCATAATTAATCGACGAAACACCTAACTCAACTAATACATCGCATTTGTCTAAAAAATCAGATAATTTTCTGTTTGATATTGTTTGTGTTTTAATTGTTTTCATTTTTGTAGGTATTAATTCGTAATTGCGTGCGGTACTCTTGTATAACTCTTGTAAATATTGTTACTTTGTTGTGATTACGTTACAAATATACAAACATTGTTTATATCAACACGAACATTGTTTATATTTTTTACTTATAATTATTTTTTTTATATAAATTTTGTTTATATGAACAATGACCAAGTTGTTTTAAGGTTAAGAAAGGCGATTGCATATTTAAAAGGAAACCAAACTATATCAACCCAGCAAGATATAGTTGATTCAATGGGATACAACAAAGGATCTGTATCACAAGCTCTGAATAATAAAAACAACTATCTAACATCAGAATTTGTTAGAAAGTTTGCATCAGTATTTAGCTTAAATGGTGAATGGTTAATTCATGGAAAAGGCGATATGTTAAACGTCGATTCATCGAACGAAGCTAAAGAGACGGACTTTTTTCAACCTAATGTTATGTTTGTACCTCTCGTAAACCAATATTCTTATACTGGGTATTTAAATAATTTTTCAGATACAAACTATATTGAAGAATTACCAAAAATACCATTTCTTGATGATCAAGAAGCCAGAGAGGATTATATGTGCTTTGAAGTTAAAGGAGATTCAATGGATAATGACACAAAGGAATCATATATCGAAGGAGATATATTACTGTGTAGAAACATAAAGGAAGCCCTATGGTCAACCAAACTAAGCACAAATAACTCTAAATTTGTTGTTGTACATAAAGAGTTAGGTATCCTAGTTAAACAGATAATAAAGCATGATGTGAAAGATGGGGTTTTAACACTACATTCTCTCAACAATTTCTATGATGATTTCGAAATAAAAATAAGCGACGTTTTAAAGATTTTTAACGTCGTAGGATATAGAAGAACAACAAGATAATAATATTAACCGAATAGAAAAGCGCATAGTTTATAGTGGTTTTGTAAGGTATTTACAAAATACAAATACCTGATTATCAAACACTTAGCAGATAGGTGTTAAATTCATAACCCTGAGGTCGGCAGTTCAAATCTGCTCCTCGCTACAAAGTAAAAAACCCAATAAAAATGCGCTTTACGGCGCATTTTTTTTATGAGCAAAATTCTTACTATTTTAGAAAGCGAATACTCAATCGAATACTGTGTGAAAAAATATTCAGAGCCTAAAATTTTTCCCAAGGAGATAGAAGGAAGACCGAAATCCTCTTTTTCTAGTCAAGAAAAAGAACATCTTACTAGAAAAGGTTTTAGATGGTATATATATTATGACTTTTTAAACCCCAAAACGGGTAAAATGGAAAGACAAGATCCCATCTATTATAATGTAAATAGAAAATTCAAAGACTTCGACTCTAGATATAAATGGATAAAACATTACAGGAATAGTGTTGAGGATATTTTAAAAAGAGGGTTTTCGCCATACGAAATAGAGGATAATAAATACACAGCAATAACAGCAATAAAGCACGTTCTAGAACTTAAAAAACTCGAACTAAAGCGAACCTCTTACGATGATTATGAAAATCGAGCAAATGTATTTTTTGAGTATTTAACTAAAAAGGGTCTAGATAAAAAAACTATTACATCTATTGATAAAACAATCATAAATAATTATTTGAATTATGTTTTAAGGAAAAGTTCTCCTAGCAATAGAAATAATACAAAAACAGTTTTATCCGCATTATTTACAAAATTAGTAACAGAGAATTTTATACAACATAATTTTATAAAGGAGGGGATTCCAAAATTAAAAACAAAACCAACGAAAAACACTGCCTTTACCCAAGAGGAAGTTAAGACCATTTTTGAAACTGCTAAGAAAAATGATATTTGGTTATATTATTTCATAGCTCACGTTTACTATGCCTTGTTTAGAAATGTTGAAGTAGTAAGAATAAAAATTGGACACATTAATTTAGACAATAAATTAATTCATTCCGATACAAAGACTACCAAACAATTTAAACAAATACCAAATATCTTGATTGAAGAATTTTACTCAAAAATAGATTTATCAAAATATAAAAAAGACTACTTTTTATTTACTAAAGACAACGAACCAAATCAATGGCTAACGAGACCAACAACAAACAATTCAAACCCTACTGTAACAGAAGAAAAAAACCGCAGAGGATACTGGGGTAAAAGATTTACCAAAAACATCAGAAAACCGCTAAAATTCTCGAATGACTATAACATTTATTCTCTAAGACATTCTGCTATTGGTAAAATTTTCCTTGAAATAACCGAAAAATACAAAAAAGAAGGTGTAGTGAATTTTGAAGAAAGAGCCCTTGACTATATCAGAACAATAACAGATCATCAAGATAATCAAACTGTGAGAAACTACTTAAGAGAAATTGGCTATTACAAAATTGAAGATTGGTCGGAAACTCTAAAATAAAGCTACGATAGGTAGTTTCGGAGTCACGGCAGAAGAAGCATCAAAAGCTTTTCGTGTGTTGGGAAATTGCACATAGCGTCAAGGCTAAACGGTCGTTTTAATGCTGTTTCTCCTTTCATAATTTAAACATATATTTAGTCCTGGTAAGATGTGAGCTTTCCGTTTTCGAAATACAAATATCTGTTTTTATAAACCCATTGTTCTTGTTTCCCCCAGCTACCTGATGTTCGATTAATGTCTTTTGGATTACCAATACTTAACCTTGCCATTTCTTTTGTCATACCAATCCATATTAAGTTCCTTGAAATTTTACTAGCTATACCTTTTCCGAACCTTTGTTTTAACTCATCATAATTTACGGAATTTTTTATATGATACATCTCTTTATTACTATATAAATAGACTTCATTTGCATATCCTTTAATTGAATCTTTCTCAATTAACCAGAACATATTTTTATACTCATAGACTTTTACTGATGAATCTTTCGGTATGACAGCAATTACCTTTCCACCACCATCAGGTTCATTTCTTATTTTTGCATCTAATTTTGTTTTTGAAATAGAATATTTTTTTCCTTCATCGATTTTATTTGACAATTTAGATTTAATATAATTCAATCTTATTTCAATTTTTTCTATTGAATCGTTTATCAAACTTTGTTCTGCAATTAATTTATCTTTTAAATCTAACAGATCTCGATATTCTGATTTATATGTTTCCTGCGCTGAAGAAATCGTTATTAAAAGTAATGTTTTAACAAAGAGGAATGCTTTTATTTTTTCCGTCACAATAATTTTATTAAAATTAGAATACTAAAATATAAAATTTTAAACACTTCAAAACGTCAAATAAAAGGTGATTTTATTTTACATTTTATTTGTTTCACTAATCAATGAAAAAACCTGTTTCTAAGTTTAACATTTATATTTTAGGGATAACCTCTTTAAATCTGTTATGTGTATGTAAAATAACTTTATAAAGCGAGTGAAAGCTTATTTTATAAGATTAACGGTTAAACTCTTTTTATAACAAAGCTCTTATATGTTTAGCAGAGAGTGCATGTAATTGCCTATTAGCTCCTTCGGGAGCTTTTTTTATAGCCTTACTGGTTATGTGACTTTTTTTTGTTTTTTGTTTCTTAAAATTAAAAAAAAGTATGAAAAAGAGTATTTTTATATTGCTGGTTCTTATCGGTTTTTGCTGCAAATCAACTAAACAATATACAGCAAAGGAACAAGAAAATATTAAAGCAACTGATAGTATTGCTAAATCACATGAAGACGATAGAATATTAGACTATCAAGAAGACAATACTGAGTACCGCGAACTTAAATTTTAGACAAAAAAAACACCTCGTAAAAGGCGCTTTGTGGTGAGTCTATTATATATTTTGTTTTATGTGCCCAACAATCATATATAGCGTTAGCCTATCGGCACGCCATATGCTTAGTTGGTAGTAGGCTTTAAATTCCGTTGGTTAAAAAATCATCGTCATTTTCTGATTTAAGATTTTCTTCAATTTCTTTTAATGTTTTTAAAGCTTCCCTATTATTGATAATAACAGAACTAGATTTAGTGCTAATTATTAGTTCATTAACTTCATCGAAATTTTCGACCAAATTAAAACTCTCCTTCACTTTGTCAGTTATTTCAACAAGTTCAAATTCATTTTTGAAATTGTAAGTAAAATTTAGAGTGTTGTTTCTTAATTTATTATGAGGTATCATTCTCACTAGATGGCTTTTTTTACCAGCTAATAGATCTAAAATATTGTTTTTTCTGTTCTCATAATGTATCGCAAATTGATTTACTAGTATTTCAGGTTGAATAAAAATGGGCGTAAACGATTTTTTATCCAAATTGTTATCTTTCGTGTAATTGTCTAGCATTTTGCCGAATTTCTTAGGGTCGATGTCCATGCATCCAGATCGTATTGATTTAAAAATAAAAGATGTGGTCAAAAAAGAAATTTCTTTTCTCATTTGAATCGATTCTTTCTTTACATTTTTATACTCCTCTAAATAACTTCTCTCAGCATGTTCTTTATAATCCAATAAAATAAGTCTTTCTATTACATTCCTGAACGTTTTATAATCCATGTCATAATATAGGTCGAGAACATTCAAGAATTTTTCAATATTAACGTGATTGTAAAGTTTTTCTAAAATCAAATTTTGCTTAGCCTTAGAATCTAAATAGATAAATTGCGCAGCAAAATATTCTTGTAATGATTTATGAGACCAGCGATAATAATTTCCATCTTTTGTGAAAATTGGTACTGTACGAATTATATCATTAAGGAAATCAGATTCTTTAAATTTTAGACCAATAGAAAACTCTTTACTTTGCCCAATTAAACTTAAGATATCGTCTTTGGTGAATTCAATTTTTTGGAGTTTAAAACTATTGTATCCAAGATGTCTTAAAACCTTGTGAAAATCATCTGTTCCTAATTTTGAGTATTTGTCATGTTTATATGAATCTCCTTTAGTCAAATCATGACAAGCAAAATTTGCATCATAGACTTGTCTGTAAAACAAGTATTTTTTGAAAGGTATTGCTTGCTTATGTTCAAATGCGGCAAATAATAAAGAAACAAGAAGTGGATTTGTCAAAAACTCCTGGATACTATCCATATCCGTTTCCTGAAGTTTATTAATAAGTAAAGTTGAAATAGAACCTTGGTTATCATACTTTCTCAATAATTCAAAAGCTTCTTTTTTATTTAATGGTTCAATTTTGAATTCTTGAAACTGTCCAAAACTTAATAGTGCTTGTTCGGGTCTAGAAGTAATAAAATACTCATTATTAGATGCCTTAGAGATGAAATCTTGAATATCAGCTGTTACTATATCCCTGTCCGTTAGTGAAATTTCATCATATCCATCCAGTATGATTATGAAACCTCCTTCACTTAGTAAATCCAAAAGTAATGAAGAATCAAAGTCTTTATTTAATGAGTTGAGTTGCTCTTGAATTTCGCTTAACAAAGTTTTTTTACTTGATAGACGCCTTAACTCAATTATAATTGGAATTCCAATATTGTTATCAATGATATCAATGAAGATTTTTTTCATTAATGTAGACTTACCCATTCCCGCAGTATCTGTAACAAGTAAGTTTCCATACTCTTCACACAGTTCATGGGGATAACTGTCCACCTTATGTCTAATTTTTCTGTCGTTAGTACAGCTTAATGTAAGTGGTAAGTATATGTCTTTCAGAAACCGCTGAGAATTATTAAAAACAATAGTGTTTACTATTGCTAGTTTTTTATAAGTTCTATGGTAATATTCTCTGAACTGTTCATCGGTTGGCACAAAATATTTATCATCTATTTTGTCAAATTTCTTTTTAAACTCAACAAGTTTAGGAGTGACAAAAGTATCAACTACCGATTTTATCAAAGGACTTGCCGCAGAAATCATATCTTTTACTGGAACCGCATCATTTATATCTATCATATTTTGTTTTTTCAGCTTACTGCCAACTAATGTATATGCACAATTGCGCATATCTACCTTTCAAATATAAGTAAATAGGACTGAGATTAAAAGTGTTTTTTATGAAATGAACATGGGTATAATCCTAAATCTTTTAATACTTTCTTAATATATTCCATTTATATCCTACTGTAAACTGTTTGTCTGTATTGTAGCCTAATTCAAAAATATTGCCTTTTTTATTTTGAAATCCTGTGTTTAACTCAAACGAGGTTCTATTGAAATCAGTTGAAGTGTTGAGCTTACCTCCTACTAGCAAGGAGTATTTAGGTGTAAGTGTTTTAGTGATTGTTTTTTCATAGTATTTTAATGATTGAGGAGCCAAATAATAACTAAAATCTAAACTTTCAAGTGTCCCCCTGGTAGTTGCTTTTACTTTAGCAGTAATAACACTATCTTTAAATACTTCTTCATATTCATTTATTTGTCTAGCCTGTAAAAGTTCCCTTAAAATTAAAATGCTGTCGGCTTTTTGGTTGTATTTCTTTTCAAGCTGTGCTATTAGTTGTTTATACTTCTGATCGTTGGAAATATATTTATACCTAGTTATTATTTTTTCTTTCGGTTTAGCTACTTTAAAACTACCACTTTTAGCAGGTATTTCTTTTATTACCAAAACACTATCAATAATCACCCTTTGTTTAGCAAATTTTAAAAAACCTACATTCCAGAAACACACACAAAGGATAATTATAGTTCCTAAATAAATAAAAAAAATTCTCACAGCATCAACATTAAAATTAAAAAAACCAAGCTTGGTATAACTGTAAAAATAAAATCCAACCATTCCGCTTTTCCATTTCCTTTACTATCCCAATATTCTTTTAGCCCAGCAACAATAACACATGGTAAAATGATTAGTAAAATACTCCCGAAAACAGCGTACAAAACCAAACCGAAAACAGCATACCAAAACCCCCAAAAGAAGTGCGCTAACTTGTCAAACTTAGGGGTTAATCTGTTTTGTAATTCTATAATTTTTTTCATAATCTAATGTAATTTAAAAGCCTGTTTTTAGGGTATCCTGATATTTTAACTTGATTATTTTGATTACCCCCAAGTACATATATTTTATCATTTGTATCCTTTATAAAGAAACCTACGTGACCTTTCCAACCCTTAGGAGATTCTCGCCAAAAAACAACAACATCCCCAACTCTTGGCTCTTGTACTTTCTCCCCAATTTTAAGCCAAGACCTAGCGTGAAGTTTTCCAGTATAAGGAAGTCCAGATTTTTTACAAACCCAATTGACAAAGGCACTACACCAAGCAGTTTCATCTTTCAATTTTGAGCCATCAAAACCAATTTCGCTAAAATATTTTAATACCTCTGGATTGTCTTTTGCTCCTATAATCTCCTTTACTCCTATTTGAGATTTAGCTAATTTTATGTGCTTCATTTAATTCTCCGTACTTTGTAGAATATACTTTTACTTTCTCTCGTAATTCTTTTACGACTCCCTCTAAATAGTTATTATATTCAATCAATTCATCAATCCGTTCTTTCATATCATCGAGTAGGTTCTTTTCCATTTCTCGAACCTTTTCAATATTCTCTAATTCTGCCGATTTTTCGTTAATTCGCTTTGTCTTACGACCACCGAAAAAAGCTAATACAGAGCCAAAAACGCCCATAAATATTTCCCAATTTTCTTTTAAAATCTCAAACATTATTCGTCTTGAATTAATGGCGCTAAATGACCAATTGAACCAATTACTTTACTTGCATCATTTAAAGAAAATAAGCCTTTTTTTTGCCCTAGTTCTGCAACTTCAATTAGTACTTTGATTGCATTTTGCTGTGCTTCATTTATAAATGGCTTTTCCGCTTTTTCTTCCGCTTTACTCATTTTACTATAATTTGTATTTAACTGTTAAATTGTAGTTGTAGATGTGATACTCCATTCTGACAATGACATTCGAACATACATTTCTTTTCTTGTTGGGTTTACCAAAATAGTACCTACTGGATCACTCGCCCTATGTAAATTAAGTATAGCACTATCTATTTCCTCCCAATTCTCATATATTTTAATTATGGCTTCTGATTTTGTCACAAAAGCACTTGTATCAGGAACATCAGACAAAAGGGCGATATATCCCGATGCCTGTTGTAATTTAGCTACATGCCCCCCTGAACTCTCAAAAGAAAATTCAGTAGCCAACACTCGTCCGTCGCCAAAAACACTATGGCAAATACTCCAATCAATACCACTCGCATTTCGAAATAAAATACTTTGCTTGCTCTCATTAGCATCATCGAGAATTATTTTTGCGCCTCCTTCTAAATTGTGTACTTCAATGCTATCTCCAAAAGTTCCATTTTTAGCAATAATATGGCCCCCAAAGGTTTGATTTTCAGAAAACACATTAGAGTTGTTCAGCAACTGCGAAATAACATCACTTTTTGCATTGATTAACGCATCATTAACCTCTGTTTGGGTGTAAAAATTATTTAGCTGTATTTCTAAATCTGTAATCTTAGAAATTGGTAATTCAGGGATAAATTGCGCTGAAATAAGAGAATCCTCGTCTAAACCAACAAAATGCGCATTCCGCCACATTACAGAAGAATCAGGTTTATCAAATACGGTTATTGTGTTTGGTAAAACACCAATATATTCATATAAATCCCCTCTATAAACACGATAAAAAGGCGCTTTTTCTTCATCCAGGTATTCATTTATTTTCCATTGCTTAAAGGTGTTATTTAAATAGGAAATTGCGGAATTTACTTTTTCAGCGCCATGCCTTAAATTATCACCTGTACCATCATTCGCTTCTTGGCCTATATTGATCAACTCTAAATTCATAATTTATCCAATGTAATTTTATCGCTGCTAAATTTTATCTTATCGGTATCGAATGTAATTTTTGACACAAAAGAAACTGCATTTTCTTTTACATTAGGTACTTTAAATTTTAATATATGTATGGTATTGTTTTTCATAAGAAAACCACAGATATTTGATTAGACACTATATTTCCATCAATTAACCACACCTTCCAATTCCCACTTCCTAAAGCAACAGTATAATTTGCCTGTTCATTTACAGAAGTATATTGTGGCAAGCCTTTAATAATTCCTGTATATGGTTGTAATTCCTGATACACTAATTGTAAATTATCATTTTGATAATCTATAAAAGAAGCATCAATGGTTATTGCTTTGGTGCTATTGTTTACAGATCGTTTGGAAATATGAATTTCCCCTGCAATAATTGGATTTATTAAAACATTTTCCTCATTGGAAAGCACTCCATTTTGTTCCATGGTTATTTTATACCAACCCCTTTTTTCATCAGGCATGGACAAACCAAAGGTAAATTCTTTGGTTCCGTTAGTACTTCCCACATTATCCGTTAAAACAAGTCCTGAAGGAACACCACCCGCCCCTGGATCATCGGTATACTTCACGCAATTAATCACCGCGTTAACCGGCATAATATTTTCAATAGTATAAAGCACACGAATAGCCCAAGTAAAAGAAATTGAAGAAGGTTCACGAACTCCTGTTGTTATACTTATTTTTGGTGTTCCTGTTCCTATTCCTGGACCGCTGTATAATTGCCCATCTTCTGCTTCAAAATATGAATTTGATTCTACCAACACGACTTCTGATGTACCCCTGGATAAATCCAAGGTTAGATTTGCCACATACAAATCATTTATATCTTTATAATCAAATTGAAAAAAACACAAAGGATCCATTAGTTTTTGCAAAACACCTTCAATTTTCAAAAAGGTTCGATTAGCTATCGCTGCATACATATTGCCAACGCTTCCCGCCATGGTTGCGCTTTCAAATTGTTCTACCCCTAAATTCTTAAACTTATCCAACCAATAATTCAAATAACGCAATTCACCGCTTCCTGAATTTGCAGATATAAACAATTCATCTTCCTGCTGAATAAACCATGAAGGCGTTGTTGCATCAAAAGAAACCTGTTTAATTTCGCAACTATTCCCTATTTTTTCTAATGTATATTTATCCGCTGCAACTTCCTGAAAATCTGCACCAACTTTTTTAAGCAGTGTAAATCCATCTTTTAACGCCAAATAAGATTCTTCAAAAATCCCAATAGATAATTTTCGATACCAAAACATTCCTGCATTAAAAATATCTTCACTGCTGTAATATCTTTTTTTCAGCACTTTGGTAGCTTCCAACAAATCACCGCTATCCATGGAAGCCTTTAAGGCATCACTAAATAAAAACCTACGTTCAGAAATTGACATTCGCGAAGTATCATGAAAAACTGTCTTTTCAAAAGAAGTAGTAAAATCCAACATACTATTAACTTGATACACAACATTCTTTTCAATATTTATTTTTAAATGAAGTTTAGTAAAATAAATTTTTGCATCAATAAAATTATTTGCTAGAACTGGATACAAACGAACAGTATAAAAGCCATCTTTTTCAAATAAAACACTTTTAACATTCAATGTACCCTTTACATCACCTGCTACTGATAAATCAAAATTAAAAAAGCCTTCAGGCATTTCTTCATCTAACGAAGAAAACAACATTGTTTCTTCAGAAGCATCTTCCGTTAAATGCTCTTTATAAAAAATAGCGAAATTGAACAACAGTTTCATTTCTCCTTCTTCAATTTGATTTTGTATATCTTCCGTAACTACATCATAGCCATTTTTATACGCAAAGCAACCTATATCCAAACTAATATCCCTTTCAATATCCGTACTACCATACACAAAAAAAGGTTCTTTTAGCGTAATATAATTATCGTTTATATTGGTTTCATTAATAAACGATTCATTTTCATTGTACAACCTTGGTTCAGGATTTTTAAAACTTAAAATCCTAACATTAGGACCAATTATAAAAGCATCTTTATTTTTCAGTACCGGCACGCCTTTATAAAAACCATTTAAGCCAACAGTTGTAATTTGATCATCGGTATATGCTGCCAAAGTATCGGCACGCATTCGCTCATCGTTTTTTTTCAACTCCCAAAAACGCATGGAATTATCCGAAGTATCATTTTCAAAGTTTATTGGAAAGGCTGTCACCACTTCTTCAGGAAGTAACCATTTGGAATTTTCTGCTTCCCAATCCACTGTGATTTTATTTAAAGGTGGTATGGCAGTTATTATTGGCCTTGCATAAAATGCACCTGTTATTTTTCTGCGCTCCAAAGCAACTGTTTCTTCAAAAATAACTCCATCAATAATGTTAAAAGAATACTTTGAAAATTCGACAACTTTTTGCGACATTTTATTTAAACCAATTACCACCCATTGCGCATTCACTTGCATCAACTTACAACCAATACTTTCCAAAATAGCCACTAAAATATCGTAAGCAGATTTCTTTTCTTCTTCCTTAAAATAGCAGGTACAATCAATTAATAAATCGGTATAACTTACTTCAAAAGCAGTTCCCTGGATTGCTTCTGAAAACAACAAAGGAAGATCCAATCCTGTAAAATGCAAACAAGCCATTAACACTTCAATAATGGATTTCTTTTGCTCGTAGTAGGCAATTGGTAAAACCTTTTCTTTTAACCTCCCAATTCCATCCGTTGCGACAAATTCTGTGAAAAAACCACCACCACCATAAGGTTCAGAAAATTGTTCCGGTAATAAAAAGCCTTCCCAAATTGTAGTCACTTCTCCTTCCCATTCTTTTTTCAAATACACTTTGAAACGTGTTTCTTCCCCTGTAAATAAGTGCCAAAATTTTGCATCTGCGGAATCTGCAACCAAGAAATTAAAGGCTAATTCACTAGTCATTAAATTAGCCAATTTATCATCCGAACCATTATAAACCAATTTTGGTGCATCCGCTTGCGCTGCTTCCAAATTTAGAGCCCTATCATTGTCCTTGGTATCTACAATTTCAATATTGAAAAATTCTGCTTTCATTAGGTCGTTCTAGTTTTTCGCGAATCATAACGATCCAATTCCACACGTAATTTCCCTAACTCGGCAGATAAAACCCCACCCAACTGCACATTTAAACTCTGTGAAGCAGGCGTAATTAAATCCCTTAATTTATTTAAAGGTGCAACCACTTCCGGGTTACTACTTGCCCCCGCATATTCACCAATTAACGCATTGGTAGGACCATAAACAATTCCACCCTTTGCAAAAGGCCTTGGCTCGCCACCACCACCTGAAGTAATATCCGCTGCGGAAGAAATCATGGTTCCAACCGCAACCAAAGCAACACCCGCTGCAATTGCAGTCCATGGATTTTTGAAGGCTTTCTTTATCGCAAACATTCCAATACCAATTTTAATTGCAGCTTCCCCAAGTTTCACCGCTAAACCACCAATAATTCGCATCAAGCCCCCTGCAACATCACCCATTGTCATGGTTCCACTCATTAATCCGGAAAGCATCACCCCAAACCCCGCCAAAGTTTCATTTGCTGCGCCTGTAATAATTCCTGATGCTTCTGCGGAAAAATCAACAAATGTTGACTTAACGCCATCTAAGGAAGTACTTAATTTTTGGTTTTCCGTATCAACAGAACCTGCAAAATCCAAATCCACATCAATAGCCTTAACCCCCTTACTTTCAAGACCTATCCCTTTAGCTCCTTCCCTCTTTCCAACATTAGAAACAGTTTTGTTTAGAGCAGTAGCAACAGTATTCACTTTCACCAAGCCTTTCACCAATTCCTGATTATCAACTAAGTAATTTTGCAACCCTTCACGTAGACTTTCAAGGGCGGTTTTTTCTTTTCCAAAGTTTTCAGCAATGGTTTGAGATTGCCCAATATGCATTTTTGCAACACTCCCGAAGGAAGTCATGGCATTTCCTAAATTTTGCCACAAAGTTGGTTCAATTGCTTTATTTTGCCCAAGCTGTAAATCCAACAAACGCTTTTCAATATCCACCAATTTTTCTTGCGCTGCTTGTACTTTCGCTTTCTTAAATAAAGAAGCAATTAACTTATCTGTTGCAATTTTTGTTTTATCCGTGTTTATGGTTTCTAAATCCAAAAAACCTAAATATTCAGGATATTGCTTTTTAAGAATATTTATTGATTTTAAACGCTCCTTTTTACTTCTGTTTTCGTCCTTTGCAATAGTTAAATTTTGCTGTAATTGTACCTTTTCTTTTGCAATGCTTTGCGTTGCTCGTTCGTTAACACTTGCCCATTCTTCAGTGGTATCTGTTAATCCTGTAAGATTAGAATTAAACAACACAACCGCAGCGGATAAACCGATTACTGCTGTGGCAATTATTCCAATTGGATTTGCCAACATTACTGCACTAAGCGTTGCAAATACAGTGGTTAAACCAGGAATTACAGTTGTCATTAAAAAGCCCAAAGCAACAAGTAATGGACCTAACACAGCAACAAGCGAAGAAATAACCACAATAATCTTTTTTGTTGAAGCACTTAAACCATTAAAACGTTCCAAAGCACGTTTAATAAATTCGCTTAAATCTTCAAACAAAGGCAAAAATACATCTGTAAAAACCTTACCTAAATCAATCAATGAGTTTTGCAACCTCTTAACTGCAACATTATATCGGAATCCGACAGTAGTAGACGAACCTTCGAAAGCTTTATCCGTTGCACCTAAAGTATCATTCATACTTGCAAAAATATCACGAGTTGTGGCAACATTAGATCCCATTAAATCCAATACTCCGGACAAAGCCCGAACATTTCCAAAAACTGCGGAAGTTGCGGTTACGTTACCCTTGAATTTTACATTTAACAATTCAAGCGCTGCCAACAAGCCATCATTTTTGATTACATCACGAATATATTCACTAGACAATCCCATTCCTGACAAAGCAACTTCTGCTTCTTTGGTGGGTTTTAAAATACTCGATAAAATTCCTTTTAATTGTGTTGCTGCTTCCGAAGCATTGGTTCCGGTTCTACTTAGTGCCGCAAAGGTTGCACCAACCTCATTAAAAGAAACATTCATTGCAGAAGCCAAAGGAAGCACTGCACCCATGGATTGCGACAAAGAAGAAGCATCCAATTTACCTTCTTTTACTGCGGTGGTTAATACATCGGTGGCTTCACTAGCACTTAAAACCTCCGACCCGTAAGCATTCATGGCACTTGTGGATAAATCTGCAATTGTGTTTATATCCCCTAAACCAACCACAGATCCTTTCAATGACTGCTCCAAAACTGCCATTGCATCACTACCCCTTAATCCTGCGGAAGTAATAAAAAACAAAGCTTCCGCTGCTGACTTTGCAGAAACTCCATATTTGGTGGCCATCACCTTTGCTGCTTCTCCCATTTCGCTGACTTCACCAACAGAAACACCAACCAAATCTGATATTTTAGATAGTTCCGCTTCAAATTCAGAAAAGGACTTTGAAACTGTTGCTGAAAAAGCAACAAAGGGAGCAGTAACCCCTATCGATAAGGTAGTGCCTATTCCCTGCAATCGATTCCCCATTTTTTTCAAACTCCTGTTGACGTTTTGCATCGAGGAAGAAAACTGCTTTAAATCCGCAGAAAATTTTACTACAACATTGGCAATTGCTGACATTATACGACTTGTTTATTAATTGGTTTTATCAAAAAAAGCTTTTATTTCTTCGGGTGTTTTTGCTTTGATTTCGCTTAAATTCGTTTCCTTTTTTTCTTCCCAAGGAAACACCAAAACATCTATTGGCTTAAACTTCTTATCTGTTGTGTATGGCAATAATGAAAAATACATTTGTAAACGTTGGCGCTCCCACACTTCTTTGTTTTGCGCTTCTTCCTTTTTACGATAGCCAATAATGATATTTGAAAATTGGCGGGGTGTTAACGAATAATAATAATCAATTAACAACCCCATTTCACCGCAGGCAACCTGCTCCAATTGTTCAAAATCGGGATCAAATACTATTGATCCCGCTTCACATTTCCCCGCTTTTCAGGGTTTACTTCTGATGGTTGTGGCAATGCCTTTGAAAACTCTTCAAACACTTCAGAAAAAACATCAGGATTCACTAACAATTCATCCAATATATCATCCGAAGAAACAGTTGCTTTTGGATTTGCATTTTTTATTGCTGATTGCACCAAAACACCAATGAATCCCAATTGCTCAAAAGAAGGATCTTCCATTTTATCCAATTGCAAGCCTTCAATTAAACCATCAAATCCTGATAATTTTTTGATATTATAATGTTCGCAAACTCTACGAATCACGCCAATACCAAACTTAATTGCATAGTCTTTTCCGTTTACTTGTAAAACCATTTTAAGAGTTTATTGCGGTTGTGATTTCTCCGTTTCCTTTCAAATTATAATCGAAAGTAACTGTTTCATCGGTTGCTGCTTTTATTGAAAAACTTTCAATATATGCCTGCCCTGAAAAGGAAAGATTTCCTGAAACACCATCTGTAAATTCAACATCCACCAAAGTACCTGCTGCCCAAGCATCAGCAATCGCTTTCAAATCATTTTCAGATCCTGTTGCATTTTTTACATACGCATCACTACTTAAACTCCAACTTTTTTTCCCTGGTGTAGATTCCACCCCATTGGTATCTTTAGAAGAAATTTCATTGAAATCTCTATTTGTTGAAAGTGTTGCATTCATTTCATGGAACACTTCATTTGTACCAATTTTTAATCTCATTTTTGAACCCTCGTAAAATGCCATAATTTTATTCTATTTTAATATTAAATTTTTGTTCTATTGCAATAAAATCCTCTTCATCCTGAAAAGGACTTCCACCAAGTTCCGCATACACTTCCGAAGAATCGGCAAAAGCATTGGTAATTTCATCTGCTATTTGACAGCACAAGTCATATTCTTTTGCATAGCATCGTGTAATTACTTCAAATCGTTTTGCAGGTTGCTTCGATACCAATCCATTATCCTCAATGAAATACACCACAAAACAAGGCCCTGCATCATGACTACCCAACAAAGGATAAATTCCGCTTTCACCATTCGTTAACAAATTCGTTACTCCTGGGAAACTCTTTAAGTCATTATATACGATATTGGAAGCCTTTACAAAACTCATTTTATACGCTTAATCTTTTAATTTGTTTTTGAATATATTTTGCAACCCTCACTTCTGCATCGGCTGTAACTGCTCCTTTTGTTTGCTGATAACCTCTATCCACAAAAGGGTTTGATTCCTGGTGTTTTGTTCCAGGAATTACAAACTGTCTTAAATAGAATCCATCTGCACTTCTTAAACTCCTTGGACTTGTCACTATCATCGGGTTTATAGATCTTCGCATTCTTTTACTTCCAATACTCTTTCTTCCTGTTCCTGGTGTAACCCATGTTCCGAAAGCTTGGGATTTTCTTTTTAAAATATGCGGTTTCTTACTTACCGGAGCAAAACGTTTTACCGCCTGGACTGTTGGTTTTGCAACCTGTCGCAATATCCGTTCAACTTCCCTTCGCTTGGTTTTATCATCGCCAAGCTTACTAATCTTTTTTGCTAAATCAGAAAAGCCTTCTATTGCAAACATTGGCCTACTCACGAACCAAAGCTTTTATTTCCAAGTATCGGTTCCTTCCGTATTTTTTCACAGAAACAATGTTATACTTTAAACCTTGATATTCAATTTCTCTTTTCGTAGCATCAGGACCAACCAAGCGAGAATCATAACGAATAGTGAATTTTTTTGTATCTAAATACAAAACCCTTCCTCCTTCTAGTTCTTCAGTTCCTGAAATATCATCAACTTTTGCCCAGCACGCTTTCAACACTGTTAATTGCCTAGAAGTAGCACCTGAATTAGTAGATTTTACATCCACCACACTTTGAATGGTAATGCGTTCATTTAATTCCCCTATGTAGGTGTTACTCTTCATCAATAAGGCTTTCGGTGTGTAGAAATTAAATTTTTAACTGTATCATTCACCGCTTTAGGCCTGTTGGATCTTACTTCATAGAAATCCCCTAACATCAACAAAATTGCCTGCTTTATTACCGTTGGAACTTTTAACATCCCCACAGTAACCACCATTTTAACCGCATCAGGTTTGTTTGGCTTTACCTGGGGCAAATCGGAAGAAAGCTGTACCGCATTTTCAAACTTGTTAATACTATGCAAAGCGTATTTTTCAGCATCCAAGTCCAACAACACATCTGCATCATTCAAATAGGTAAAACTATCCACACTAACAATTTTACTTTTTTGAAAGCTTAAAACATCCTGAAAAGATTTTCCTGATACTTCATATTTTTGGCGTTGTACCTTTATCCCCAAATAGCCTTCCACATAAGAAATAGAAGCTTCCAAATACCCCAAAATCAAAGCATCTTCCAATTCAAAATCATCTTCAATTTTTAAATGCTCTTTTGCCTTTTGTAAGGAAATCACTTCATGATCTTCCCCTTCTATTTCAATATAAAACGCCATGCTTATCTTACTTTTTTACTTCCTCCGCATACCCTGCTTCCAAAAGTTCTTTTGCTCTTTTTACTTCCAAAGCCACTTCTTCCCCTACACTATATGGAAGCAAAAACTTTCCCGCAGGTGATTTTATAACTCTTACTAAAACTGTTGCTTCTTTATCTTGTGAAGCAGTTGTATTTTCTTCTTTTTTTGACATGATAAAATTTTTTAAAAACTTCGGTAACCACCACAATTACCGAAGTCATAACTATACAAATATGAACGAAAAACTAAGCTATTTTAAACTTTTTGTTAAATGCAAAAGCTTTTGGATGTACCACTTGCACATCTGAATAAGCGTTTACAACTAAACGAATTTTACCTTTTGGTAATTGGGTAACCGTATCCACTGAAATAGATAAACCACCCCATGAGCCTGTGAAAACTTGCGACCAATCCCCGAAAATTAAAGGATGGTTTGTTGTTAACTCTGGAACAAGATTTGAAGAAACAAGTGTTGAACCATTTAGAGTTTTTCCATCGGATAACATTACAGAATCCGTTCCTGTCATGGTTGTTGTTTTCAACTTTCCTTTCAGGACTTTATTGGTAACATACGCCAATGATTTATCGGTTGCATTTTCAGCTTCAATTGCAGTTTCCAAAGCAACAATATTATCATACGAAGGTAAAACAGCGGATGCTCCGGATAAATCTGTAACCCCTGGAAGGTTTAAAATCCCCAATGGTGCTTCCGTACCTGGTCCATTAATAATTGCGGAAGCCATGGCACGCCCATAAGCATCATTTAGCATTGTGATAATCATTGCTTCTACACCAACACTACTTTGCAAAATAAGTTGCTGTGAAACATCCACGATTGCAACGATTCTTTTAGGCTTTAAAATTGGCCCTGTAAAATCAGAATCTGTTGTATCAGTAACTTCCTGATTCTCGGTCGCCCATGTAAAAGAAACATCTGTATTTGAAATCAATGGAACATCACCTTGCAATCCTGTTAAATTGGTAATTCCCAATTCATTCAACGGATTTTTTGCAAATAAAGGTGCAACCATTCTTGGTGCTTCGGTAACTACTAAATTACCCCCTTTATTTCCTGAATCTCCTGTTACGGATTGCGCCCTTGACATCATTGATGAAGGAATTGCAATTGAATGCGCTGATGGCACTAACATTTCATTTCTGAATTCCTCATTTGCTTCCTGCATTGCTTCCGCTTCCACACCTTCCAAACCTTTACCTTCCACAACAGAGCGGATTGCTTTTGTAATGGAATAAGTTTCGTTTTCCTTATTCCTAGTGTGTACCGCAGGCGCTGCAATATTCTTTGCACTTTTTGCCTTCTGCTTCATTCTATCTTCCACAATCTTTGCACGCTTAATCTGTGGCTCCAAAGCATCATGATCCGCTTGCAAATCATCAAAGCGTTTTTCTTCATCAGAAGTTAATTCACGTTTTTCACTTTTTGCCGTTTCAACAATATTTTCTTGTGCGGTAACTAAAGAAGCACGTTCAGTCAATAAGGTTTGTAAATTTTTCATCTTATCTTTTGTTTTTATTAATTAATATTTGCGCTTCACGCACAGTTAAATTTTTATTACCTGGGTTTGATTTCACTTCCAAACCTTGTTTTAATTCTTGCATTGTTTGCGCATTTCTTTTGTGTGCATCAGGATTTGATCCTACCGCCACAATGGACCACTCCATTAACTCCTGACGTGTAAAAATCAACACCTCTTTATCTTCCCCAAGCTTTTCATCCCCCATTCTTCCTTCCAAAATATTGGCACCAATAGAAGCCATTTGTAAAGTTCCGTTTAAAACTTTGCGAAATACTTTTTCCGCTTTTGGATTTGTTTCTGCATCCTCAAAAGCTACCCGACCAATAAGCTTATCCCCTTCCACACGAACAGTGGAAGTTCCAATGATATTATCCGGATCATCCGAACCTGATCGGTGCATATAGCAAACAATTGGATTTTTTTGATACCTGGTTAAATCCCAACCATCCATTTTGAAAATAGTTCCATAAGAATCCACCGCTTCAGAAGAAATTACAAAATCCACTTGCCGCTTCTCTTGCATTTCTTCAGATACCCTTTGTGCATAAGCACTACGTGTAATCATTTTATTCATTTTTACTACTATTTTTTAATCCCTGAAGCTTCGTTTCAATCTGTTTTAAGGTTTGTGTATTTACAGGGGTTAGTGGTTCATCTAAACCTTCCATTCTGTTCATATCCAATAAAGCCCTTACTTCATTTCTTGTAAAAACCCCCGCATGAATAAGCTTTGAAAAATAGTCTGCCTGCGCTTGTTTATCGGATTGTAAAAGTGAATTTGTATTGAATTTTATATAATACCCTGCACGAATCTGTTCTTCTGTAAAAAGTTTTACATCGTATTCGTTTTGGAACCTCAATGCCCATGGCAAAATAGAATCCCCAACGTGCTGAATTTCCTGATGTTCGATATTTGAAAAGGTTGCATTTTCCAAGCTTTTCAATTTATGTGGCGGTAAATTCAACCACCTTGCCACCTCCAAAATACCATTTTGATTTGTCTGTAAAAATTGAGATTCTTGCGGTGTTAAGCTTACATTTTGAAAAGTTGCCCCATCATCCAAAACCAATACTTTCCATTGCCCTGGATCCGTTAACGAACCCGCCAACCCCTTTTTATATTCCATTTTTACCCCTGCATTCATTGCATTAGGCACAGAAACAATTCCAACGCCTTGCCCTTTGGTATCGTAATAATCCCCGGCAAAACTTTGTGAACTTAAATTTACCCCCATGCTCTGTGCTGCGAAGGTAACAATGCCAATTCCGGTGATCCCATTAAATGAAAAGCCTGGAACGTGTAAAACTTCATAAGAAGAATACATTTCTTCCCCTATTTCATAAAACAACCTTCCTTCTGCAATTGAAACTTTTACAGGGGTTTCTGTTTCATCAACCACATGAAATGCCAATACTTCCTGCGTTACTTCATTCCTTTGGATTATCGCATAGGCATTTCCTTTCACAATTGCCTTCATCAACATAATCTTATCAAACATAAATGCTGTCATAAGATTATTAGGACGTTTACTGATTAGGTAGTTAATGCGGTTTTCTTCGTCTTTTAAACGATCAACATTCACCTTGCGAAAAACACCTTTAGGTAATTTTGCAAAATCATTGCAAAGGATTTCAATTCCGTTATAAAAAGAAGAAAGGGTAAACGCTGCGTTATCGTTTACCTTTTGGGCTACTTTTGAACCTCCGACAAAAGGAAATATTCCGCTTCCAATTCCTGAAAGAGAATAATTTCGTTTAGTAACAGATTGTAAAGATTCGAAAAGCATACACCAAAATTATATGGTGTAAAATTGAAGTAATTACTTCATTGTATTGGGGACATTTTATCCCTTTGTATTTTCTTTTATAAAATATTTAGTCATGACAAACCCAACAAAGCCCTGGACCACCATAAACAAAAGAATAAGTATATATCTTACAGGGTGCTGAAATAATGGTATTTCAAATAATAAAGAAGTACAAAACAATACAGTGAACGTTCCTAAAATAATACTTACTAATTGGATATTTTTTTTAATTGATTTCTTCATATTTTACGGATAAGGTGTCGATGTATTCGTTTATAATTTTATGTACTTCTTTTTCTTTTATTCCTGTTTTTTTTACGATTGCCGGAACTGTGTTGTCTTGGCTATTCAAAAAAGCATCCAATACAATTACTTTTTTTTCTTTTAATAAACTCATTTTTTAATTTTTAAGATGGTTGTTTTTAAATTTTTTGAAATATTGGTAGGTAAATTTCTCTTTTCCAAATATCAATCGGTGCAGTTCGTTTGTTACTTCAAAAGCTGCTTTTTGTGATGGGGTTCTTTTTAGGGCCTTGAAATAGTATTGAAAAAAACCTTCGCGTGTTGCAATCTTAACTGCAACATCATACGTCATTGATTTAATGCGCTGTTCATATTCTTTTATAGTATCAATTATATCTTCATTAGATTTTAATTGATAACCATTCGAATGATAATTTTCTTCAGCTTGCAGTTCTTCTTTTATTCTTTTCATGGTATTGCTTTAATTACTGTTTTACTTTATTTTGTTTTTACTATTTTTACTTTATGGAACACAGCTATGAACAACTTAATATCGAATTTGTAGAACCAAGGAAAGTATCTGTTTTAACTAAGTTAATTTCCTTTGGTCTGGTGATAGTTTTTATTTTTACTCCTTTATACAAAGTCATACCAGATTTGATAAGCTGTACTTGTTGGGAACCTTTTCTTTATAGGCATATTAATTTTCCATTTGGTCATGCCTGCGATCTAATCTTGTTTTAATTACTACTCTTGTTTAGTTTCGCTATTTTTGCTTTATGTTGATCCTATTAATTTTCTTTCTTTTTTTATCTATTTATATATTTTTCTCTTACAGTTATGAATGGAGACACGATAAAAAACATTGGCATAAAGAATTTCCATATTCAAAACTCGAAAAGACACTAGGAAAATTATTTTCAATTATTATTTTTATTGGTTCCTTGTTCTTTATAATTAAACTGATATAACTACTGTTTTTTAACTAACTGATTGTATTCCTCGATCCATCTTAAGGGAATTTCGGTTTTAGCATCAAAGTACCTATTTACAGCATTGATAATCTCATTAAGTCTTTGCGTATCTCTAATTTTTTTCGGGAATATTCCTAATGGTGGTTTTTGCATATTCTACTGTTATTTATATGCTTTGTTCAATTTATTTACTACTTCGATATATTGATTATTTCCAGTTCTTAAACGGTTATTTAGTTCCCAATAGAAAGCTTTAAAAAAATCCGACCTATCATCTTCTTTAATAGTTTTCATTGCTCCAAGAGTGTCCTTATACCTAGATTCTTTAATAGTTTGTTTTAATGCTTCCATTGAAGCTCTTGCTTTTTCTTGCTCTGTCATTATTTCTACACTATTTATGACATTTACTCTTATGAGTAAACTCGTTATACTCTAATGTTTTTGGAGTTAAAAATTCTAGAGGATTTTCACCAATCGAACCCCCTGGGGAATCGATACTAATAAATGATAGCTTAATTTCATTCTCGTTTAAGAACTCAACCAATTTTCGTAATTTCTCCTGATTGACTTCTCTTTTAAATCTAATTATTACATCCATTATCCTACTCTTTATTTATAATTCGTTTACTAAATCTTGGACATAAAAAAACACCTTGAAAAAGGTGTTTGTGGTAAGTATATTATATGTTTTATTCCTTATGTGCCCAACAAATCATATAGCGTTAGCCTATCGGCACGCCATATACTTAGTTATTGTAGACAGTTTTTATTCTTCTTTGTTTTTTAAAATTACTTCAACATCTCGTTCAACTTTTTTCTGTTCCAATATTTTGAATTGCTTTTCTTTTAATTTCAAATTCTTTTCAGTCTCTCTGAATTTCCGCAATTCTTCACTACTCATTCCTTTGGTTTTTCTATTGGAAGGAAAATCCGCAATTTTGACTAATTCATTTGAGTCAGGGTCAACATAAAACTCTTTAGAGATATGTATATTCCAATCATATGGTTCATTGGGATTAAGGTGTAAATATTTCTGTTCTCTTTTATCCCAAAGTCCGTCTTCCCGTTTTTCGATTAAATCGGCAACAAACCATTTTAAACAATCCTTATACTCGCTTAAGTTACTTGGTATTCTTTCCGAAACTTCTTTTTGTACATCATTCCAATTGGAACCATTTTTACCTCTTAAGAATCGAATAAGTAGTCCATAATTTATTTTACTATTAAAGAATTTAAAACTTTGTCCCATGCCCTCAAAGGTTGGCAATTCGTCCCAGTTCTTATTCTTATTCTTTTTCGTGTTTCGGGTATCCGAGTAGTCACCATCATTCACATATCGTCTTTTACTTCCAGAAGTTTTAAGTCGTGAAATCAGCCACCTTTTGTTATGTCTTTTTCCTTTATTGCTCATTTCTCAAATTGGCTACGTTTTGGCTAAGCTGCGTTTTAATGCAGTTTAGGTGGTGTTGTACCACGTACTTTAATAACAACGTATTGTATTTGAATAAAAACCTGCTTCATTTTCGAAAAAGTTATCATAATAACAGCTTCTATTCAAATTTTCATAAAGATACAAACCTCTCAAAATTGGCCCTTGCAGGTCCCAATAAAATATATCGTTTAAAAATTTAAAAGTCTTCGAGTTATTGTTCCACCTATCTATTGGTTTATTGAAATATGTATTTGCAAAATTGTAATCATAATATTGATAAATATGTATTATCTCGTGGGAGATTAAATCATATTGATTTAAAGACCTTTGGTCAATCAATAATATATTTCCTCTTGCAATTCCTCTTGCATCAATTCCATTCCCAGAAAGATTACTGCCCGAAAATATTATTTCACCTGTTTGCAAAGTACGTTCAAATTCAAATTTATTTCCGATTGCCGTACTTACTGTTAAGTACAATGAAATAGGCATAATTTTATATTTGACTCTGAACTTGTCCTTTGTATGAAATTCGATTCTATTAAAACCAATATTTAAATGCCATTGTTCCCAAAAATTTCGATTTGATGATGCATTTTCAACTATTGATGTTCCTGCCGAATTCACTAACTTCCCGTACCAACTGTATTGCCAAGATTTTTTGCTACTAATATTGCCAATAAGGTTTTTACTCTCATAGATTATATATCCACCAAAAGCACCTTGCCCCATACCTTTCAATAGAACTTTATGCCATTTTTCATTCGGCTTTTTATTTATTAATGCTCCAATTCCTGAAAAGACTGAATTTATTCCAATATTATAGAGAGCCATTTCTGTTTTTGTATCCTGTGAAAATGATTTATAAGGTAAGATAAAAATTGTAATCAATATCAGAATTTTAATTTTCATATACATTTTCTCAGTATGTGGTACAACTAGTGTATATGCACAATTGCGCATATCTACCTTTCAAATATAAGTAAATAGGACTGAGATTAAAATTGTTTTTAGGGTTGATTGTATATCTAGGTTTAAGTTTAACATCTAATTACTAAAATTTCATTGATTTCCCCTGTGTTTATACTTCTATATGAAATAAACATGAATATCATCCCAAAGAATTTATCATGTTAAAAGATAATAATATGTTTACAAATAACCGTTTTATAAACGTTTATAGACGTTTATAAACGTCTATAAACGCTTATTGTAATTTACTTACCACAATTATGTCAAAGAACTTTTCCGATTTTAAGGTGTCGAAGAACCTACAGATTTAATGATAAAGTTGATTGTTTCTTACTTTGATTTACACCTTGTATTAAATTTATATTTCTACCTACTTTACTACCTTGATTAAATGCTGATTCTTCAGCTATAATTTGTTTTGCAGAAATGATATTAATTTTCATATTCAAGTCTTTAAATTGATTTTCAACTTTAGACTTCTTTTCAATTACCATTAAACCATATTTTTCGGATGACAATTCAGTTTTTCGGTCATTATACATTCTATTCATTTTTAAGCATACACCTTTCATAAATCCTTTAATAAACGAGGCAGATAAAGTACGTCCGTGATAAAGCTGCTTTAAGTAATTATAATCCTTAGACTTCATGTATTTTACTTTCTCTTTAAGGCAACTTTTTACAATGAAACTATAGAAATAAGCGCAAAGCTCCGTGTCTTCTTCAAACCCGAAAAATGAAATTCTCTTACTATTATAGTAATAATGACAATCAAATAATCTTGTTAAGCTGTTATAAAACCCTGTTAAATCGTAACCTGATTTAATTAATGTAACTTCTTTTAAAATGCACTTTTCAGATATGTACGGGTCTTTTAAATCATGTTCAGATATAAAAAACTCCATCATTAATTTATTTGCTTTGGTTAAAGCAGATTCCATTTCTTCTTGGCTAGCTCCGTTATCTGTTGTTTTTGATAAAAGAGCCTTTATTTTTCCTTTAATTTTTTCACGCTTACTCATATCGTTGTATTTTAAATATTACTGTTTTAAAAGTTTATATTTTTCCTTTGCTAACTGAATTACATTCAGCATTTCATCATGTGTCAATCCAAATTCTTGCATTTCCGAAATGATATTATTCGCAATTAACTCTTCTCTATCTACCACAGCTACTGCTTTTAAAATGGTAAATCATCTGCTTCTTCTTCAGATATTGGTTCCATTGTTTTAGTTTCCCAAATCCTTCCGTTTCCAATAAAAATACGATCAACTTTTTCCCCATTTTTTCGTTGTTCAATTTCTTCTTTTGTTGGTGACATAGACACTGAAAAATCGTTATCATACTGATCAGGTTCGTCATAATCCCATGTACTAATGTTCATGTACATTTTTCCGTTTTCGTGTTTTAATATTCTCGACTTTGGAATATCACTTACACAGATGCTTAAAGTTCTTGCGCGACCTTGTTTCATAATTTGTTGTTATTATTGTTTAGTATTTACGCTACTTTGATACGAGCGTTTTTATTCCCTTTATTTTTATGATTTCTTTTGTAATCATATTTTTCATACTCAAATATTCGATAAATCGAACCCTGACTAATATTAAAGGTTTCTCTTATTTTTCGTATGGATGTTTTTTTGTCTTTGTGCATTAAAATAACAGCAGGTGCTATTTGTTGTAACTTTTTTGATAATCCTTTAGGCCTTCCTAACCTTACACCTCTGTTTTTAGCTGATTTTACCCCCTCAACAACTCTTTCCGCATTAATTTCCCTTTCCATTTCATAAAGTGCTGCAAACAATGTAAAAATGAATTTCCCATAAGCTGATTGAGTGTCTAAAAATGGCTCCTGAACGCTCTTAAAAGAAATTCCATTCTTATCAAAAAAATCCATTACTGATAAAATATGCCTTACATTCCTTGCCAATCGGCACATTTTATAAACCACAACAGTATCGCCATTTCTCAACCGCATCATTAAAGCTTCCAATCCTTTCCTGTCCTCTTTTGCACCCGAAGCTTTATCAAAAAATATATCCTGACGTTTGACACCGAAATTCAATAATGAATCCACTTGCATATCATAATTCTGCTGTGCTGTACTTACTCTAACATATCCGAAAATCATTTCTTTGCTATTCTTTTTTAAATATGGTTTCTTATAATTTGTTTAAAATACAATTGGCACATTTGGATCATTGTACACGCTTTCATTCTTTTCTTCCACAGTTAATGTTCCCGCTAATGCCATAATGGAAGCAATTATTCCATCAATTCTTTTTGTGGATTTACTTTTATCCAATCTTATATTTTCGTTTGTGTCATAAATTGGAACACATCCGGAAAGCATCCATTTCAAAATTGGGTTTTTACCAACTCGTAATTTCCCCATCATTATCAAACGTGCCAATTCTTTTGTTGGACTTGTGTAATTCATAAGTGTTTGAACGAATGGTGATAGTTCAATATCTTCCTGGATTAAATTTTGCACCAAGCCACCGCTAAACTTTCTATCATATTCTACGTGTCTTGTTTTGTGCTTGTAATAGTTTTCAATCACGACGCTTTCCACAACTGAATAATCCACCATATTGCCTTCTGTGGCTATCAAATAAGTATCTTTTGCATCCACTGCATTTTCTCTCTGCATATTGGACCAATAACGATATGGAACGCCATCTTCTTTGCTTCTTTTATCAATGGTTTCCTTTGGGCAAAAGCACCACACTTTCAAATCTCGAAAACCTTCTTCATCAGGTTCAGAAATCATTCCATAAGCAGTTATATCTGTGGTTGTGGATAAATCCAAAGCACCACAATTACCATACTTTTCAAAATTTTCTTCCTTGATTGGATCCTGGCACTTATCCCAATATTTGGCATCAATCCAAACTTCGGGAGCATCCACCCACATATTCAAATGCTTTGTTTTAAAGTTTGGAATTTTAGAAGGTTGGTTTTTTGCTTTTTTGTATTCTCCAATCAAGAAATCCATGGAAACTGTTACCCCTAAATTTGGATTTGCTTTTATCCAATTGTTTGCATCTTCCCAATCATCCCCTTCATCTAAATCATGGATCATTATGAAAAAAGAATCATCCTGATCCACGCCTTCCAATATGCGTTCACAGCTTTCTTCAAACTTTTTACAAACACCATGGATATTGAACCCTGCTGTGGTGATTGTTTTTGTTAATGGCTGTTTTCTTGATGCTCCCGAAGATTCCAAATTTTCTTTTACAGTATCGTCCTTATGCGCATGGTATTCATCAATTATGGTTCGGTGCGAATTAATGCCATCCTGTGTTTTGGAATCACCACCCAAAGGCTTCATAAAAGAATTGGTTGGAAGAAATTTTATTTCTTTTTGATATACCGAAAAACCAAGTTTCTGAAGCATTGCAGAAGCTTTTACAAATTCAGAAGCTTGTGTAAAACAAAGTTTTGCCTGCTCTTCCTTTGTGGCCCCAATATAAACTTCTGCACCTTGCTCCATATCAAATGCCATTGCAAAAAGCCCATCCCCTGCTTCAACTGCTGTTTTTCCATTTTTCTTTGCAACCTTTTCATAAACATTTTTTATAAGTCTTACCGAATCGCCATTTTCATTTTTCTTTTGCCACGCATAAATATTATACAAAGTGAATTGTTGGTGTGGTGCTAATACAAATTTACTTCCTGCGGCTTTCCCTTTTGTATGTTTCAAAAACGATTCAAAAAAACGAATAACTGCAAAGCCTTTTTTATGATCCAACCAATACCCTTTTGCATCGGCTTGTTCAATCAAATTAAAAAATCGTGTTACTGCCAATTTTATTTTTCGACCTGTAACAATATCACCATTCTGCACGCCAAAAGCATACTGAAAAGTAATCGATTCTTTTATTTGGTTTGGAATATTCATTTGATACTATTGATACATTTTTTGCATTACCTGGTTAAACAGATCTAATTGATTATCTTGCTTTTCATCCACTTTCAATTTTTGACGATCTTTAATACTTAAACCAAAATGCGCTGAAACTTCGTCCAAATGCTTATCCGCTTTTTCAATGATGGAAACGTGTGCTGAAACATTGGAGGCTCCACTGTTGAAATACTGCACCAAACCACCAACATATCCTTTTTGATTTACCTGCTTTATCGCTTGGCATCTTGCATCCATCCAAAACGCTGCTTTTTGTAAATGGGTTAAATCTAACTTTGAAAATTGCCTAGTTTTTAAAAACTCCTTTCCAAACCAATACCACCAACCAATTTGTGATCCATTAAGCCCTGAAGCTTTTGGTGGTTTCGGAAGTTCTTTTAAAACCTCATACAAATCCCTTTCTTCTTTTGGTAGTTCAACTACCTTTCCATTTCCTATTGAATTGTGTGCTATTTCCATTTTGTTAGTATTCATTATTTACCCCCCCCCTATCTAAAAAACACCGTAAGTAAAATTCTGACTTGTAGGCGATGTACAGGCAATTTCCATTTTAGAAATTACACCCCATACCCCCAATTTATCCTTTATAGCCATGGCTTTCCTTACCTGATTTACTATTGTGACATTTACTGCATAATGGTTGCGTGTTATCAACAGAATACACTTCACCACCATCAACAATTCTTTTAATGTGGTCCAACACCCTTGCAGGAACAACCAAACCTTTTTCAGAACACTTTCTGCATAATGGTTCCTGCTGTAATCTTTGCTTTCTAAAGTTGCGCCACTTCCTTCCATTGTATATTTTAGAATTATCAACTGATCTTTTATGCTGTACTTTCTCTTCATGCCAAGGCTTTCTTTTTGCTATTGGTTTACTTGGCATTAAAAAGGATTTTCACTAACCATACTACCATCAACATACTTTGTTTTATCTTCAATGAATTTTAAACCTATTGGCCCCAATGATCCGTTTCTGTTCTTCTCTACAATCAAAACTGTATTTTCATCATCGCGTAAATCAAACTCTTCAAATAGATCAGGATTATCATTTGGATTATATCCGTAGTAGCTTGGTCTGTATAACATTCCAATAACATCCGCTGCTTCTTCTATTGCACTGGCTTCTTTAAGATGATACTTCTTTGGAATATGATATTTACTTTTCCTTACCTCTCTGCTTATTTGACTTAAAGCGATAACAGGAATATTTAATTCTTTAGCTAAGTTCTTGCACTCCCTTGCTGCTTCACCAATATTAATTCTCAAATCTTTATCCCCTGAAAACATTTGAATAAAATCAATAACCAATAATTTAATATCATGCTTTCGCTTCAACAATCTTCCTTTTCTTTTCATTCGTGCCACAGTTAGTGCTGGCTTATCATCAATATAAATTGGATAATCTTTCATTTCATTAACAACAGAAAAAAGAGTTTCGAAATACTCATTCTTTTCAAAACCCGTACGCATTAACTGATTCATATGAAAGTCAGAATTTACTGCTGTTGCTCTTATCGCTAATTGCTTCACAGACATTTCCATACTAAACATACCGACAGCATGACCAATCTTTGCTGCTGCTAACATTGACCCCATTACAAAGGCAGTTTTACCCATTCCACTATCTGCACCAATAACAATAAATTCCTGATTTTGCCACCCTGAGAAGTGTTTATCTAACGCAGTTAATCCCGTTGGTAAACCTGTTACTTTACCCTGATTATTTGTTAACCTTTCTACGTGCTTAGGCAAATCAATCATAGCTTGTTGCCAGGTTTGCTCATTCGCTTCACTATTAAAGACTTCATCAATAAAAGAAACTCCTTGCCCTAAAGATTCCATTAAATCTTCAGGTGTAATCTTCATATCTCTTGCAAGTCTTACAGTTTCATTTGATACCTCAATAATCCTTCTTCTTAGATACCTATCTAACAAAATTAAAACCCAATTAGCAATGTTAGCTGATGAAGCCACACTTTGAATTAAATCAATTAAATACATTGTAATTGACTTATCAACGTTATCCTGTTTTTGAAGTTCTGTATTTACAGTATTTAAGTCAATGGGCTGATTTGTATCGTATAAATTTTTGATTGCTGTATAAACCATTTTATGCTTTGGCAAGTAGAAAAGCTGAACAGTTAACCTATCAACCACAACATCAATTGCAGTTGAATCAACCATTAATGCACCTAAAACTGATTTTTCAATTTGAACTTCTTGTGGTGGTAATAAAGCAGTGTTAATTTCCATATTTGTATAAATTTTATCCAATTCTTTTTCTTACTCTTAAAGACTCATTTTGTTGTTTCACAACTTTCATTGATCCACTCCAACTAAATTGCAACCTTTTTAATCTTCCCATCAACTTCCTAACTGTAAATTCAATTTCTTCTTCCTCAACTTTGATTTGAAAAAACTCTAAAAACTTATCGTAATCGGGAATGCTTTTTTTATTCTGCATTTCAAAAGTTTCTAATTCATAAGCAGCATTTTTTTGCAAAAATTCATAAGCAGAAAAATCTATATATACATGATTAATAGTACTATGATTATGATACGTCGACGGATTTGTCGAACCTCTTTTGACATTCGTAGTGATATCAAGGGCTACAGCGTTTTTTTGAGGTTCGACGTTTTTGTCGACCCTCGTCGTTAAATTTGTCGACCCTTGACGAGGTTCGACGTTTTTGTCGACCCTTAAAACACGCTTACCTTTACCTGATAATCTTATGTAATTATGTTGCTTTTGACCAATCTTTTTTTGCTCAATAAATCCCTTTTTCTTTAACTCTAAAAAACAACGATACGCTTTATTTGAAGAAGAAAATACAATTGGTAATTCCTCTGCAATCTTATCAAAAGTGATATTATAATATACTTCTTTCCCGCTAACGTAAGAATTTGCCCATGTACTCAATTTAGATAAAAATTCAAGTAACGCGCCATGTTGAAAAGTCAAATTATACTTTATACACATTTGCTGATTTACATTAACAGAATATTCCATTAGGCGATAGATTTTAATAATTCTGAAGCGTAAAAGCTACGCGTTAAATCAAACATAATTTCCGCAAAATTTTTATCCTTTTTAACCTTAACCGCGTACCTGGTGACCACATCACGAATTTTATTTTCAGGTTTCCCAAAAAAAGATATTAGTCCAGTAAACTTGGAACCCAAGACAACAACCGCCAAAAAAGCAACAACCTTTCGGTGATGCTCTGCGGGAACTAATCCACTGTTTAAAACTACCTGATCTAAAAGCTGTATTGAATTCATGTTATATCGTTTTTTTACATATTTGACACTGTTCTGTTCCTGCAAAAAACCCCTTCGCACTGCACAACTTCCCTTCTTTGCAGTTCCTTTTTACCGGATAACTCTTTTTTACTTTACAATTTAATTTCCCTTTTTCTGCCATTTAAAACTTTTTTAAAACACTGCGGACAATACTTCACCATCCGCAGTGAAAATCAACTAATCAAATTACTACTATGAAAAAAACTAACTTTTAAATGGTGTTTTCAATGACTTCTTTGGTAGCTTCCACAACTTCTTCAAACATTGTTAAAATGTGATCCGACCAAAATTCAGAAGCAAAATCATAACCTAAATTATCTTCCAAATTTTCCTTTACTTTTTTACTTAATCCACTCATTTTTGAAAACTCTTATTATTGACTTATTTACTAATTCATTTAGGTTTAACTTATCATGTAAAAACAAATTTTCCTTAAAAATCAGAAAGGCAATTAAACTCATAATCCAACCATATACTGCCAAAACTATTATTACAAAAACCATCATATTATCAACTATTTAAAAAAGGATTGAAAGGTTTATAAAAAACAATCCCATATAAAAAACTCTTATTAACTATAGTCTTTTTTAATTGCTTAATACTTTCTTTAATTTTCTGCATTTTCTAGTTGTTTTTAGGAGGGTAAAGCTTAGATTTGAACCATTTCTCAAAGGCTTCAATACCTATTTCCTCATCTGTCATTTTTGATGGCATCGGCGAAGGATCAGAAGAAATCATTTTATTGAGCTCTTCAATCAAAAGGGCTATTTCAGAATCACTAGGATTAAATTTCTGAATAACTTGTAATGATATATCTACTACCGAGGTCATTAATTTTTTTAAACTTTCTGATTATTTTTTAAGGAAAAAGGACGAGCGCACTCGCCCTTAATCAAACTAACTAAATCAACTAATAATGAAAAAAAAGTTGGTCGGAATTATGAAAACATCTTCCCTTTGCTTTCATAATAATCCTGTATTTTTATTCTGCTAAAATTTTGTTTTGTCGAATACTGATATAATTTTGAGTAAACTCTATTATTTGTTTATCTATACCATATGTTTCAGGTAGATAACCTTTATAAAACCAGTTTACTCTGGCAGATTGCGGTTTAATTCCAAACTCTTTGCCCACTAGTTCCAAAAACTCATTTTTATCTTCGATTTTTGAATACAGTTCAATTATATTAGTGTTCTTCACCATTTTATTAATGTCTTATTTTTTTGGTTAGATTCAAGAGGCAGCTTTTGTCTTCCTCTGTGATTTCCGTATTTTCTGTACAATCATTTCATCATAGTTAATTGATGAAACACCTACCTCAATACTCACATCACACATATCTAATAAATTGAATAGACGTTTGTTTGAAATTGCAGTGTTGTTGTTAGAGGTATTCATATTTTTAGTATTTTTGTGTTGTTGAACAATACAAATGTACACAAAGCGTACATATGAAACAAACAATTCGTACAAAAAACACTTTTTTATTTATTTTTTATGAAGGACAGGATAAATAACATACTTAAAAAGCGTAAGCAACTTGGGATTACATGGGATGAGCTATCAAAAGGCCTGCCTATTGCAGGCAATTCTCTGAGAGTAGCTTTTACAAGAAATAGTGTTGACGAAGTGTATATTGAGCATATTGAACAAACAATACAAAACGTACAGAAACCAAACACCACGTCTAATGCTATAAACAACAAATCCGAAGCTTTTCTTGAAAAAAACGGAATAAAATTTAATTTAGATGAAATCTCTCTATTTGTTGCGAGCAACGAGGAACAGTTTATGGAAAAGAAGATTTTCTCTAATATTATTGAGGTAAGAGTTGCTAAAAGAATTTCGGAAATAACAGCTTCTAAAGAAACATTATTAGAGTACCTGAAACCAAGCTAGATAAATAAATAAACAATTTAATTAAATCTGTAAAATGCTTTGAATAACATTCTGCATAATAATTAAGAGCCCAAAAAAAAAGACCCTATTTTAAGGGTCTTTTTTTTACAAATCATATAGCAAATACACTTTGCATTTTAATATTATCAAAGCTTAAGCTCTTGTATTTGGAAATTTGTTCTTCTTGCTCTCTTACAACCTTCTCTTGCTTTGCTGAATCTTCTTTTTTAATTTGACTGGAGTCTTTCAGCCTCCTTATAATGTCTTCTTTTACAATTGTCATAGAATATAACTTTAGGGGATTATTTTCCATTTTTTGAAATCTTATCTAATAAAATCCATTTTTCGTCTTCTTGGCTTTCTTTGGTATTATTGAGAACATGGTTTACTAAATCCCTTATATTATCAAGCAACCTTTCTTCAATACTAAAAGAACGTCTTAAAACGTGATAAATAAAATATGACAAAGGAAACAATAGGCAAACTAGATAAGCAGTATATACACTTAAGCTAAAATCGTATGTTACTGCGAAGATTACATGATACATCCAAAACAAGGAAACGAAAATAAAACAAATAGAAACATGAGGTTCGTACCACTTCAAAAGATTGTTCTTTTTAAGCTTATTATCTTTTACAGCCAAGTAGCATGAAGCTATAAAAAATGTAAATACCAGTCCGAAAATAAATAACCAATAATTAAGACTACCTCTGCCATTAAAAGAAAATTCGTAAGCATATATTTTTCTCTTTTTTGCTATATTCTTAAAATCAGCTATACGCTTATTTTCATTAATGTTTTTAAGTTTAAAGTATTCTGATTTGCTGATTTTATCATTTAAGAAAAGCTCATCTAAGTTTTTCTCTGTTGTACTCCAAAACTCTTTTAATTCGCCTCTCTGGTTATTTAAAGCTATAATTTTCTCGTTTTCTTTTTTCGTTTTGAAAAACCTATGTGAAAAAGAAGCTGTTACCCCAGCAAATAACAAAGCAACAGCCACAAAATTTATAAGTATTTTCTTAACCCTCTCCGTCGTCGTCAGGGTCTGTATCTTCAATTGATCCGTCATCGTCTGGGTCGACAAGTTGGATTTCGGTTTGGTTTTGTAGTTCATTTTCTAAATCGTTTAATTCGGTGTCAGTACAAGACACAAAGTTTAGCGAAAATGCTAATACTAATAATGCTAATAATTTTCTCATGTTCTATTCTATTAAGGTTTAATATATAATAGAATAAAGATAGAAAAACACATGAAAGTTATTAGAGATTTGTGCCTCAATTTTTTATTGATTATTAACAAAAAAGCGGTTTGCTTTTTAAATTCTGGGAAGAACATCAAAGTTAGCAAGTATTGTTTAAAAACACAAATTAACACGTCATTTTTTCTTTTTGAGAATATAGTTTCTTTTACTTTTTTGATTTCCAAAGGTATAAAAAAACAAATACGGTTTTTTAACCCCTATTATATTACAAAAAATATCAGAACACAAAACCACTGATTACAAATAATTTAAACATAAAAAAGGTTATTGAAATTTATAAATTTCAATAACAAAAAGCGTTTTTATAAAGGGTCTTAAATGGTGTTTTATGAAATAGGGCGTGAAATATTAGGTTTTTCATTTTTGGCTAGGTATTAGGGGTTTTTAATGAAGTTCAAAAAAACATTGTTTTTTTGTAATTAACAATACCCAATAACCCTAGTTCTTTTTAGGGTTAACCCTTAGTTTTAATGTCTTCGATCTTTGTACCGTATAATTTCGCTAATCTTCTATCAACTTTACTATTATTAGATTCGATGATTTTTTTATAAAATGACTCTTCTGAAAATTCAGATGGCAATGTTCTTTTCTTTCGCTTTTTTTTGGTCGTTGATTTCGCTTCTTCTCTTTTTGCTGTGATAACAGACAAAAACAATTTACGTTCTTCCTCCGAGAGAGTACCGAAATACTCCATTGTTTTTATTAAATTATTAGTTGCCATAATTATGATAAATTTACAAAAAAGAAGATATCAAAAAGTGTTTTTTAAAAATCAGTAAAAAAATTAAAGACTTAATAGATCAAAAAAAAACCACTCAATAAATTGAGTGGGAAAATTGCAATAAAAAAGGGAAAGGTTAAAACGCTCATTAGCGAAATAAAAAAACCATAATTTAACTTTTGTATCTTTACCTTTGTAAAATAAAGTGAACTATCTATATATTAATTATAAATCAGTCGAATACTAAAGCGAATACTTTTTACCCGTTTTTTACTAAAAATCAAAAAAGCAGTTACTAATAATCAATCACTTACACACAAAAAATAGTTGCTTTTTAATTCATAACCCTGAGGTCGGCAGTTCAAATCTGCTCCTCGCTACAAGTAACCACCACAATAAAAATGCGCTTTCCAGCGCATTTTTTTATGCTGTAAATTATTTAGTATAGTACCTAGGTATCAAGAACAATTGGAGTGCGACATTTAAATAATGACCAATGGCGCAGATTTCAGAATATATCAGCTATAGAGTATCATATTAGTAAGATCGAGACATTAAAACATCTTAGCTCTACTATTTTTATAGAATATAATAAAGAAAGGTCTAAACTAGATAAGCTAACTAAAAAGCTACCTCCTGAAGAATTACTCCAAGAAATGATTGAGCTTTCAAATAGTTAAGCGCCTAACAATTGCAACCTACTCTTATTTTATAATTCGTTTATTAAATCTTGGACATAAAAAAACACCTTGAAAAAGGTGCTTGTGGTAAGTATATTATATGTTTTATTCCTTATGTGCCCAACAAATCATATAGCGTTAGCCTATCGGCACGCCATATGATTTGTTATTGTGCAATGTTTTTTTATTCTTTATAGTCAGATTCCAATTGCGAATATTGTTTGAATTCGACACCTACATCTTTACCAAGTTCAGTTATAAACTCAGTAATTCTATCTACGTTTGTTTTTGTGATTTCGTCAAATACAATTACAATAGCTAGTTCAACTTTCTTATTACTAAAACCGCTCTTAAATCGGTCAATCTTTAATACAAATTCTTGAATGGAAAGTAAGAGAGGCTTCACACTTCTATGGGAATGCCAATATTTGACTTCAGCTATGATGACTTTAGACGAATTTTGTCCATAAGCATCAAGTTCAAGTTTCATATTGTTAGTAACGATACGCTGATTTGTTCTAAAAGGAATATTGTGCTTAAGTTCAAGTTCTTTAATGGCCCACTTTTCAGAGTTTGCAAATCTTTTTGCAATTTCCTGCTTGTCAAGTTTAGGAGTTTTCTTGATGGCTTCAGTTTTTTCTTGATTTACTGGCTCTTGTTTGATTTTCGGATCAGGAATTTTGTTTGTTGTTAAATCTTCTTCCTCTTCTTCTGCTGAACTCAACAACTCTGCTTCTTTTTCTTGTTTCTCTTTTATCTTTTTCCCGCTCATTGTTTCGATGAATGCATTGTCGTCCCTGAAGTCACTAGGAGCATATAACTTTTCATGGTGGTTGACAACTAAGTATAAAAATGCTCCAAGAATTACTATAGGAAAAATTATAATAAACCAAATAAGCGGAATTCTTTCGACAGGGGAATTCAAATTTGAAATGCTTGTACTTAGTACAAGGCATGCAAATCCGTAAATTAAGGATATGAACAGCCCAATAATACCCAAAGGATTTTTTGTTAGTCCTCTGGCATTTTTCATAAAGTCATTAATTGGATTCATAGGTTTTTAATATTGCAGTAGAGTAGAGCCTGATAGCTATCTCTAGATTTTTTTTTATTACTTGTTTTACCAAATATACAAAAACAGCGCAAACTTATCTTTTTACCCCTTACTGTTAACGGATCAGTCAACAGGACATATAGCGTTAGCCTATCGGCACGCCATATGCTTAGTTATTGTACACTGTTATTTCTCAAAAATATTTTTTATTTGGTTCTTTGTCTTTTTCTCTAAATTCGATATTATTTTTGAATGGTTAGAAAAACCATTTAAAGTAATAATATCAACAAAAAAATCATCTTTATATTCCCCGATAATTACGACTTTTGTCGAGTTTTTAATCGGAATGTTTTTAAAAGTTAGATTATCACTAGTTCTAAAATCACTAATAAAAGAATTTAAATTCTCATAAATAAAGTAAATACAAAAGTTATCAATATCTTCATTTTCAATTGTCAAATCGAAGTTTAAGAAATAATTCGGTTTAACGATTTTGTCTATATTTATCAAACCCAAATTGCTGAACAAACCGACGGATTCAATTTTTTCGAAGGCTATAGATTCCTTCCATGCTTCTTGAATCGTTTCAAATCCAATGCTTTCTAAATTTTCATTTTTAAAATGAAAAATTGAATCTTTATCTATAATCTTACTAGCCCAAATACCACCTCCGATGTGAATACTAAATAAAGTGTCATTTTGAATCTCTTCATTCCATTTAACTTGATTTAACTTATTTAGGTTAGCCGTAAATAGTTTGTTATTTTTCAATTTCCCTTCTGGGAACTGTACAATAAGTTTAGAGTTTTTTTTCAAGTTTAATAATTTATCTCCTGATTTAAAATCAATTCGAATAACTCCAGAAGTTTCTAAAAGTTCCCCTTTACTTGTAATTGTGTTAATATTTTTATAGAGAATATCTTTGAAATCATAAATTTCAGTTAGTTCTGCTTGAATTTTCTCACTCTTTGGAACATCAAATTTTTCGCGCTCAAATTGAATTTTAGTTCCTTTTTCTCCTATTATTTCAAAATAATTTAGTGTATCTAGAAGGAAAGTCTGAATCTTCGAATTATCAAATTCTGAAAGATAATTCTTAGAATTTAACTTGACTGACTCTTTTTTACAACTTATTAGAATTATTGTAAAAATTAATAATAGTAAAAGTACCTTTTTCATAATTGTGTAGTAGAGTAGAGCCTGATAGCTATCTCTAGATATTTTTTTTTGCATTACTTGTTTTACCAAATATACAAAAACAGCGCAAACTTATCTTTTTATCCCTTACTGTTAACGGATCAGTCAACAGAACATATAGCGTTAGCCTATCGGCACGCCATATACTTAGTTATTGGGCTTTCGTTATTATTCGTTATAAATTTCAAAAGCTCCATCATTATCATTTTTATCAGTATCAAATTCAGGGTTTTTAGTATGGATTCCTTTTTTCCAGTTTTGTAATATCTTATCAGTTGATACTGAGATTGATTGAGAGAATATCATCTGAGAGGGGTATTTTCCCCAAGGATTTCCATAAGTTGCTTGCTCATATATAATTTTGACAGAATCTCCATATAATGTTTTAAATAATTTAGGAAACTTTTTACTTTTCAAAGGTAGTTGATAATTTGTATAGGGGTTGAACAAGAGTGGGTTCCAGTTTTTAGCACTAATTGTTTCATTATTTTTCAATTGTTCAAGATATATTCCAGTTCCACATCCAAATCCACCAAACGGAATTAAATAACCTTTTCCATTTTTGTAGACTATTATGTTTTCTCTTACTCTTGAAAAAGGAGAGCCCCAACTCATATAATACATTCTTTCACCAGATATATTTGTTAATTTCAAAGAAATAGTATCTAGTTTTTCAAATTCGGTTTTTATAAAACTCCATTTTAAAGGTCTTCTTTCCTGTTTCTTTACTGAGCTCCAAACACTAGTTTTATTAACATTTGTACTATCCCATAGATCATTAAAATATTTTATCGAATCTGGTTTTGTTATAAGCTTTTCAGCTATAAATAAATCTATATATTTTTCTCTACTATAATTCGGTTTATGAAATATGTATAAAAGAATGATTCCACCAAAAGTGATGAAGAGAATGAGTAGAATTATTCTTTTAATTATTTTCATATGTTTTTTAATGAAGCCGTAGAGTAGAGCCTGATAGCTATCTCTATATTTTTTTTTTTTGCATTACTTGTTTTACCAAATATACTAAAACAACGCAAAATTATCTTTTTACTCCTTGTTATCAACGGATCAGTCAACAGGATATATAGCGTTAGCCTATCGGCACGCCATATGCTTAGTTATTAGGCACTTTATTTATTTTATATTCAACTTGAACAGGTTTCAATATTTCTTCTGATTCAAGCGTGGCGAGTAATTGCTTTAATTTGTTTAATCTAGGCTGTTGATTATTCATCCAACCCTTATCTGTAATGGGAGCTCCTATGATACCTAAAACACTTTCTGGTGTTAACATTAATTGTTCATTTCTATCATTTAATTCTAGTATCAGATCTTTTAAATGATTAACTGTAAGACTTTCGGGTTCCATCTTTCCAATCTCAGAATACTTCATCCAGAGTGGTTCAATTTCGTCACTATTAGTCTTCTTTTCTCCTAAAGATTTTAAACCTTCAAGCATTTTCTCATCTTCAATATAAAAAGTCGTTGGATGAGGGGAAGACGGTTTTGAAGCAACGGTTAATAATTGACCTAAACGAAAGTCTGGGTTGTCTCTCCAAACTCTTTCAAGTTCCTTGAGGATTTCTGGTATTCTGTTTATATCTCTCACTAATTTATTGTCTATTCTGAATCATCAATTATCTCCGATAAATGGAGGTCTAAGTCTTTCATTACTTGATTAACATCATATTCGAAATCTTTAGGAATGTTAACAGTTGCTATTCCTCCAAAGTCAACTTGCCAGAATCCACCTCTTTTCATAAGCTCATCACCTAACATTCTATATTCAGATTCTTTGTATTTAGGATTTAGGAAAAAGCGTCTTGTAATAAAGTTTGAGTCCTTAGTAATTCTTATAATTTCATGCTTTCCTTCAGCATTAATTCTTGTTTCGAATTCAGTTCCAAGGGTCAAACGGCAATTCCAAATGTCATTATCAGTCATACGGAATTTATTTTCAGCTAGTTGTTCAACATACATAGTTGCAGTTGACCTTTCTCTCTTGTCATAGAATTCTATTTTGACTTCTTTGCTGTCCATTTCTTATTGTGCCGTAGAGTAGAGCCTGATAGCTATCTCTATATATATATTTTTGCATTACTTGTTTTACCAAATATACAAAAACAAAATAGCTATCAGTGCCCCCTTCATCAAACCGTACATGAAGTTTTCCCTCATACGGCTTACCGAATAGAGTTCTTCATTCCGCTTTCGAGAGTGTCTTTAAGCGAGCAACTTTTCTATGTCTAGAAGATTATACAATCTAACTAATGTCTCATAGGGACGCTGGCGAAGCTTCAGTTACAAAAAACAGCACAAACGTATCGTTTCCCCCCTTACTGTCAACGGATCAGTCAACAAGGCATATAGCGTTAGCCTATCGGCACGCCATATACTTAGTTATTGTGGCTAGTTATTCCCCGCTATCTTCTTCGTTAATATCAAATTATGACGGTGGCGGTGGGATAATTCTTTTGCCTTGCATATGTGAAAAATCGAAAAATGAAAATCTCGTATCATTTAGCTCATCAATACCATTTTTCTTTTTGTTTGTCAATTTGTTATATGGTAAGCCATACCATTTATCGGACAAATAATTTTTATAAGAATTAATTCCATCACTTACTTCGTTTAACGCTAATTTAAGTGATTTTATAGGAAAAGGCTTGTCATAAAACACTATATCAAAATGAACTTTCGAGATTGAATCCCACATTTTTGATTCGGGAATTTGAACATTATATTTATGTGTTGATACATTAGGGATTCCGTTTTTCAAATATTCAAATGTTGTAAAACTCAAAGAGTCTATACTCTTTAACTCTTCATCAAATAGTACTTTTTCGTCATCTACAATACTTAAAGATGTATTGTACTTTCCACATCCTAAAAAACCTGCTACACTATCTCGCAAAAATAAATATTCTGATAATGCTTTCTCAATATTTTGTGATTTTGGGTACTTTTGGATATATGCGGCATAATCAAAATATTCTCTTGATTTTTTAGTTTCTACCCAATCATTTTCTGAATGCTTATTTTCCTCAACACTTTTGCATTGAATTGTCAGAATAAAAATAAAAGATAATTTTAATGCTGTTCTCATTTTTTTAATTAGCCACAACTAGTGTATATGCACAATTGCGCATATCTACCTTTCAAATATAAATAAATAGGACTGAGATTAAAAGTGTTTTTTATGAAATGAACATGGGTATAATCCTAAATCTTTTTAATACTACAAACGCAAGCAAGGAGTAAATCATACTCTTATTAATTTTGCAACATGTACCTTAAATATTTCGCCCAAGTCCTAAAGAACGTAGGAGTGCCACATTTGAATAATGACCAATGGCGCAGATTTCAGAATATATCAGCTATAGAGTATCATATTAGTAAGATCGAGACATTAAAACATCTTAGCTCTACTGTGTTTATAGAATATAATAAAGAAAGGTCTAAACTGGATAAGCTTACTAAAAAACTACCTCCTGAAGAATTGTTACAAGAAATGATTGATCTTTCAAATAGTTAAGCGCCTAACAATTGCAACCTACTGGCTATGTGACTTTTTTTTGTTTTTTATTCCTTATGTGCCCAACAAATCATATAGCGTTAGCCTATCGGCACGTCATATGCTTAGTTATTGTGCTACGTTATTTTTTTCAGAAGTTTTTCGTAACTATATTTTCTTTTTGCTCTTTTTTTTATTCCTCTTATATAACCTTTAACTTCATTCGTTTCAGGAAAGTATTCTAACCACTTTTCAGAACATCCACCAATTGCATAATCATTTTCGTCTTCATTAGGTTGACTATAATCGGTTTTTCGAGTTTTGTAAATTCCGAAAATATAGATTTTATTAATTTCAAATAAGTGAATACTTTCCCGACAATCAACTCCGTCACTTCCATAAATTTCAAAAATTTTCCGTTCTTCTTTTCCTTTTATTAATTCAATAACTTCAACTTTTATTGATTGATAGTATTCTTTGTCTGTCTTGATTAAATAATCTCCAAAACTTTCTTCACTACTTAATGTTTTTCCATCTTCAAAATGCCATAACATTTCAACAACCTTGGCTTTAATTATTACTTCAGAATATTTAGAAGATTTTATAAAATTCCCTCCCCATTCACAATCACAAGCAAAAGTTAGACTTGAAATTAGAAGTAAAATTATAATTAGAAACTGTTTTCTCATAATGTAGTAGTAGAGTAGAGCCTGATAGCTATCTCTATATTTTTGTATTACTTGTTTTACCAAATATACAAAAACAGCATAAACTTATCGTTTTACCCCTTACTGTCAACGGATCAGTCAACAGGATATATAGCGTTAGCCTATCGGCACGCCATATACTTAGTTATTGTACACCGTTTTTATGCTGAAACACCTAAATCAATAGGTTTCCAGTTTTCAATATCAATTCCATAAATAGTAAATCCCCTTTTTTCAATAAAGTTGATTTCCCATTTATTCAGTTCAGTCGGATTTTTAGGAATATTTATAAAACTTACATCCAAATCCTTTTGAATTGATATTTTTGAACTGCTTCTGTCAATTTCCTGTATTTCTTTATTTAGATAATTTTCCAAATTATTAACCAGTTCAGGATATTTCTTTTCAATTTCTAAAATGAGTTTTCTTTGTATATCACTTATTCCAGTCTTATTATTGTATACATAAAACTCAACCTTTTCATTTAGTGAGTCAATCTTTCGGTTAACATTCCAGTATGCTTCGTCCAACTTACTTGATTTTTTGAACGTTAAAACACCAAGAGTATCGTCTATTGTTTTAGTCCGTTTTGTTCTAAAGATATTCAGCATTCCAGATTTCTATAATGTTGTACAACGTTAAATATATGGCAAGTTGGGCAGAAAACAAGCGATTATTTTCGGTTTAGCCACAAGCCAAATCTTTTTATTTTGTTTTAATTTTTCTCTTTTAATACCAAATCAAAAGATTTGGCGACTTTGCAAATAGACAACAATCTTTCGATTAAGCACTAATTGCCCAATTTGCTATATATAGTGTTAACACCTTTTATTTTTTCAATTCTAAAATTTCGCTCATTTGAGGAGTTGTTTTGGAGTATAATATTGTTATTGTGTCTCCAATAGTTAGTGTCTTTTCAGGGTTTTCTTTAGTTGATGTGTAATATAATTTATGATCCACTGAATACTTAGCTTTAACAGACCAAACGTCAGCTCTACTTTTTCGTTTAACTAGCCAAGCTTTTTCAATTATTCCATAAGTCCGTTTTCCATTGTTTTTTAATTCCATATCGCTTTGCACTCCAAGCCATAAACCAAAAGGAATTCCCAGAAAGACAGAAATATATGCAATTCCAGTTCTTACTTTTTTAGCAAGAGAAGTTAATTCCAGTGATTTATATAAGAAATATGGTAAAACAAGGAATATAGCTCCGAAAACAATCCATCTCATTATTCCACTTCCGGAATAGAAAACATCTTTTGGTAGAACAAATAGTATTATAAGCCAAACAGCCAGATAAAAAAAAGGAAATAGCTTGTTTAAGTTCATTTCTAAGTTAAATATTCAGTTTTAATTGGTGTTAACGGTTTGGCTATGCCCAGTAAGGGATTTCAAAGCACTTCCGTTTCAATTTATTACTAGTTTTCATTACAGGCATTTACTTTCAAATTACTACTAAAACCCTTATTGGGTATAGCCTTTGTTGTGCTTTCGTGCTTATTCTTTTTTTTCCATTTCTTTCATATTGAACATTACTCCTGCTTCATCAATAGGCGTATTACATACAAATTTTTCAGCATACTTTTTATTTATTAAAGGTCTTGTAAACTCCATTGGTTGTTCTCCTTTAATATCCACAGCCATAAATATAGAGTCATTTCGCCTAAAAAACTCAAAATTATATTCATGTCCTTCAGGATATGAACTTTTGAAGTCAGTATAAATAAAATGTCTAAATGAGTAATAGTATGAGTCATCATAAATGACCAAGAAATCATTTTCCCCAAAGTCGGTTTCAAGATTTCCTTTGTCATTTCCGTTAAAAACTGTTTTTAAGTTTGTCGAAAATAGTTCAAGGTCATTTTCTCTATTAATTGAAGTAAATCCTTTTCTAATTTCAACTTTGTCTATTGATAGACCATCATTTGTCTCTACTATTATTTGATTGTCATTTTTAGAACAACCAATCAGCAAGATGAAAGAAATAATCAGAAATCCGTATTTATTTTTCTTGTTCATATTTTTCTCTGCATGAAGCACAACTAATGTATATGCACAATTGCGCATATCTACCTTTCAAATATAAGTAAATAGGGCTGAGATTAAAATTGTTTTTAGGGTTGATTGTATATCTAGGTTTAAGTTTAACATCTAATTACTAAAATTTCATTGATTTCCCCTGTGTTTATACTTCTATATGAAATGAACATGGCTATAATCCTAAATATATTTAATACTACAAACGCAAGCAAGGCGTAAATCATACTCTTGTTAATTTTGCAACATGTACCTTAAATATTTCGCCCAAGTCCTAAAGAACGTAGGAGTGCCACATTTGAATAATGACCAATGGCGCAGATTTCAGAATATATCAGCTATAGAGTATCATATTAGTAAGATCGAGACATTAAAACATCTTAGCTCTACTGTGTTTATAGAATATAATAAAGAAAGGTCTAAACTGGATAAGCTAACTAAAAAGCTACCTCCTGAAGAATTACTCCAAGAAATGATTGAGCTTTCAAATAGTTAAGCGCCTAACAATTGCAACCTACTGGTTATGTGACTTTTTTTTGTTTTTTATTCCTTATGTGTCCAACAAATCATATAGCGTTAGCCTATCGGCACGCCATATGCTTAGTTATTGTAGCACGTTTTTTATATTCTTTCCAAATAAAATTATTGTAAAGGCAATTAGCGTTAAAGAATATCCAGAAACTAATCTAAGGGGTACAGGTATAATATGCCATAAAATTAGAGTAGCTATAAGAAGAATACCTATTCCTATTTTCTCTTTGTTTAAGTAATTAAGGCTTAAAATCAGCAAGCCAAGATTAAAGACTTTTGCACTTGGTCCTATTACAATAAATGTTATCCAGATTGACGGAACCTGTGAAATATGATTTGTAAATTCAATTCGCATTTCTTCATTAGGAAAACTCCACCAAATAAAATCCAAAATGCACATTCCAACGATACAGGCTATTCCAATTAGAGTTAATGGAATTCCAATAATGCTATAAACTTTTTTAGGAAATGAGACAACCTGAGGAATAAGACAAACCACTCCAATTAACAAAAACCAATGAGCAAAATCAATAGGTTTTTGGCTATATACAAAATCATTGCCTTGCGCTATCAAAAGTTGTCCTGTTAATAGGAAAATAAGTCCAAGGATAAAAAATATCTTATATGTCATTTCGGTTTTTGTATTTGAGTTCATTATTAAATTCCCTTATAAGACTTCTGTTCCAAAAGAATGTTACACTTTATGAAAAAAGACGACTAATCTTGTAATTCAATATTCAACTTTAATGTGCTACAACGTTAAACTGTATGGTTAGTGGCGTATTAAAGTGTCGAAATTTTTAGTTTATTAAAGAATTTAATTGAATAAACTGAACTTTGAATTTAGTAAAATATAGCCATTAATTATACAGATTGTTGTGTGCAGTTTTTTTATTTTAGAGCATTAATAAATCGCACCATTTCCTTCATAGTCCCGACTGTAATTCTCGACCATTTTCCGTTTTCTTCATAAATTTTAGTTCCTACAATATTATTCTTTTCCAGTTGTTTAAAGAAATCTTTTCTATAACCTGAAAATGAAAAATAAATAAAATTTGTGTTTGATGGGATACATTTAATATTTAGAAGTTCTAGGTTCTCAATTGTATATTTTTTTACTTTTTCATTATTTGCATAAACTTCCTTTTTAAAGTCCTCATCTTTTAATGACGTTAAAGCACCTGCTATTGATACAACGCTAACACTTCCGTTTGGCCAAGATTGTAATTGACTAATTTCATTAATAGTATGTTCATTTGCTACAGCATAACCTATTCTTCCACCCGCTAACCCATACATTTTTGAAAAAGTTTTAGCAATAATTAAATTTTTATTTTCAGCAACAAGATTACTTAATGATTGTTGAGTTGTAAACTCAATGTATGCTTCATCTACTAATACAATTACTTTTTTTGAAGCTTCTTTTATAAACGAAATAAGCTCTTCCCTTTCACAAATTGTTCCTGTAGGATTATTTGGATTACAAATATAAACCATTCTTGTATCTAGATTAATAGCTTTTAACATTTCTGTTAAATTAAGTTTTTTATTTTTTGTTAATGGAACAGTAACTTTTTTAAGTCCTAATTGTTTTGCTGGATAAGTCCAATAACTGTATGATGTTTTAGGTAAAATAAAGCTACCTTTTTTTAAAGCCGTAAATCGAAGTACTAAATCTAAAATTTCTGTCGATCCCGCTCCTAAAAGAATATTTTTATTAGTTACATTGTTTTGTTTAGCGATAATTTTAACCAATTCTGGTGTCAAAGTCCAGCCATACCTATTACTAATATTAACACTTTCCTTCATTGCAATTCTTGCTAAAGGTGATGGTCCATATGGATTTTCGTTAGACCTTAATAAAATCCGAGAATCATTTGATTCAAGATTTATATTGTCAATTATTGTATTTGGATTGGCAAAAGTATCAAGTTGTCCTATACTTAAACCAGCTAATCCTAAACCAACTTTTTTTAACCAATTTCGTCTATTATTTTCCATATGCATTATTCTAATTCACTCTATATGACGCAAGAATTTTTAAATGTTACTTCTCTTAATTTAATTTTAACTAAATTTAAAGATTTGTTGGGAATTCTGAGTAACGTTTTCTACGCCCATTGATTTTACTAGCTTTTAAATAGGTTTTGTTTTACTCATTCTAGCGTCTAAATTAGCGATTTGTTTTTGAAGTTCCATAACTTTTCTCTTTCTTTTCTGGTCAAGATACTCATAAACTGTTGGAGGATTATATTGTATATTTTTGTGTAGCATATTCCAGAGTATTGTAGCTAATTTTCTTGCGGTAGCAGAAACAGCAACAGCTCTACCTTTCCTGTATGCTATTCTATTGAAGAAGTTTGAAAGATGAGTGTCTTTAAGATTACCGATGGAATTAGCGGCTTGCCTGAGCGCTATTTTAAGTCTATTACTGCCTTTAGGGGTTCTACTGCTAAGAATACGTCCACCAGAAATTTTATTGTTGGGAGCTAGTCTTAACCAAGATGTAAAATGTTGAGCATTTTGGAATTTTAGTATTCCTTTTTCACCAAGTTCACTCATTAATGTAAGGATAGTCCCATGACTAAATCCTTCTATAGCATATAAATCTACACCATCAAAATATTGATATGAAATAAGGTTCAAATCTATGTTTTTAGGCGTGTTTTTATTTATTCTTTTATGTACTTTCTTATCAATATAAAGTGATTTTTTTACTTCATCTTGATTCACAAATTGCTCTAAAATATTTTTTATTTCAATATCACATTCTATTATTAATTTTTGAGTGTCTTGGTATTTTTGCAACTCTTGTTTTAAAACAAATAAGTAATCTTGACGATTATTACTTTGTAAAGCTTTAGCAATTTCTTCTTCTGATTTTTTACAATTCCCATGTCTTAATTTAGCGAGTTCTTTTCCACTTGTTTCTCCATTACAAATTTTATTAATAATTCGTAAACCAGTTAAACCAACAATGTCCTTTACCACAATGTCTAATCTTAAATTCATTAGCCTCATGTTTTGAGCCATTCTTTTGGATGCTTTTGAAGTAGTCTGAATTAAATTACCCCGGTGTCTAACCAAAGTTCTTAGGTGCTCTGTTTCTAAATCAGGTAAAAAACTTCCACTTAAAAGCCCTAAAGTATGTAGTCTTTGAATCCACATACAATCCAAAACATCTGTTTTTTTTCCTTTGATATTTTTGGTGAATTTTCCATTTGTTAGAATTACCTCAATAGATGAATTCTGTAATTCAGTATATAAATTTTGCCAATACGAACCTGTAGATTCCATAGCTACAGTTTTTACATCATTTTCAAGTAACCACTTGAGTAATTCTTTCATGTCCTGAGCATAAACTCCAAACTCTTTTACATCAGAGTGTTCTTGATTAATTGCTACAAAATGTGAGCGACTTCCAATATCAATTCCAGCTGCATTAGGATTAATGATATCCATTTTTAATTTTCTTTTTGCCATTCTTTTTGCCATTCTTTTTGCCATTCTTTTTGGTTTAAATGAATAAAAATGTCCAAAGAGAATGTATATTGTAATCAAGAAAATATTCTGAACGAGATATCCATAAAGGATTCATCAATGAGATTATCACAAGCCTTTGATACTGGTTAATTTAGCCCCCAATAAGTTCGGAGTGTTCTTTTAAATTTCAAACTAATATATTTGAGATATGAAATACAAGAAATGGAGTTTAGCTCAGAAGTTGGAAATACTATCTAGTTCAGAAGAGATAGGTATAGTAGAAGCTTGTCGAAAGTATGGAGTTAGTACAGGTACTTTTTATAGTTGGAGAAAGAAGTTTGACCACCAAGGAGAAGCAGGTTTAAAAGTTACTTATGAGACTAAGAGTAAAGAATTAAGAGCTGCAGAAGAAGAGAATCGAGTACTCCGTAAATTACTTAGCGATAGAGAGATTGAACTAGAAGTGCAACGAGAACTTTTAAAAAAAAAGTTTGGGACGTCAGATCCAAGAAAGATTTAGTAGATCTTACTTATAAAAAGCATAAGTGTAGTAAAACTAAAATCATTAAAATGGTTGGTATGGTAGAGAGTAGTTATTATAGAACACCTAGTGGTGGTCAGAAAGGAAATAAACCTTCTAAACTTACTTATCATAACACTAAAGGGCTGGTAGACCAAGCAGACGTTATAACTTCAATTAAAAATATTTTAAGTCATGAATTTATAGACTGTGGATATCGATTAATGTGTTCTTATTTAAAGAAAGAAGGTTATATGATAAATCATAAAAAGCTGTATCGAATAATGAAACAAGCTAATATGTTGAAATTAGAACACAGAATAAACAGAAGTGGTTCTGGTCGGAAGTTTGTGAAATATAGAAAAGTAATGACCTCACGTCCAATGGAGTGTTTAGAAATGGATATAAAGATGGTATGGATTCCTAGTGTAGGTAAAAATGCTTATTTACTCTCGATAATTGATGTACATACTCGTAGAATCTTAAAAGACTATTTTTCTTTTTCTATAAAACAACAACAAGTAATAACACTCCTTTCCCTTATGCTTGAACAATACCAATATCCTGAAAAAATTGTTATTAGAAGTGATAATGGAAGTCAATTTATAGCTAAAAGTGTTCGTGAGTACTTAGAATTAATAGGTGTGAGCCAGGAGTTTACTCATGTAGCTACACCAGAAGAAAATGCACATGTAGAAGCGTATCATGGAATACTGATAAAAGAAGTCTTTCAACGATTTGAGTATAGAACTTTCGGAGAAATAGAACAAATACTAAAAAGGTACGTGATTTTCTATAACAACACAAGGCACCATGGGCTATTAGGAAGAATAACTCCTATGGAAAAATGGAACCAAGACAAACGCTTAATTTTAATGCAAAAAACAGTAGCTTAATTAATAATCGAAATTTAAAAGATTACTCTTGTTTTATAGGGGTCAAAACACTGGTATATCAAAGGCTTTTTACATTCCAACCAGAATTGCGCGAGAGCTTTGAAGGCATCAATTAAAAATCGGTCTAACAATGAACCCTAATAAGATACAAAACGTTACCTTAAAGAGATTATTTTTCGGAAAAGAGGGGAATTGCACACAACGGGAGTTTGCGCACAAACTCTGATTATTATTGTAAAAGTAGCTATTATTTCTTTTTTAGCTTGTTCTAAGGGTGCTTAATTATTAGTGGATTTACAACGAGGAAGTTACTTTTAAATAAATAGGGTCTTGTAAAGTCTAAAAATAGCTTGTATAGGTGCAAAATATGTCGGTCAAGCGCTTTTAGCTTGTTTTTTAGATCGTTTGGAGTAAAAATAGACATAAGTCTTCTAAGGTTGTAAACCATCATCATCAAATTAACTTCTGAAAGTACGTTTTCTTTGCCTTTCATAAGTGTAAAGGTAAATCCCCATTGTCGTTTTAAAGTGCCGAATTGATGTTCGGTTACTTGTTGCCTTAACCTATAATAGTCTGGATTTGAATCTACTCTTTTTTTATTATTCTCAAGGGCTTCTTGGTAAATGGATCGTTCAATAAATCGTCCGTTTTTATTGGTGGTACATTGTGCTCTAAGGTCACAATTTTTACAGGCTTGTCGGTTTTTATAATGTTTTACTTTATGCTTGTTTTTATTGTAAATAGTTCCGTTGGTTTTAAGTAGTTTATTAGCAGGACAGGTATAATAGTCTTGTTGTGGATTGTATTTAAAAATTTGCATATCATACAAGCCGTTGTTTTGAGAAGAATGTGCCTTTGGTGATGAAAATGTTGTAATGTTATTTTTGGTGCAAATATCAATGTGCTTCCCTGTTGTATAACCTTTATCTGTCAAAACATTCATCTGTTTCAATTTTAGTATTTTTTTTGCATCTAAAGCCATTGGAGACAGCGCATGAGTGTCGTTTACTGTTCCCGTATCGTTATTAATAAATAGGTTGTGTTTACTATCACATCCAGCCTGTATACAATAACCTACATTGATGATGTTTCGGTGTAGCACCACACTTCTGGCATCTGGATCGCTTAAACTTATTTGTGTTTGTTCACTATCAATAAGTTGCTTTTCTATGTTTATATAATTAAGTTTTTTATTATGCTGATACTCTATTTTATGTTTGATTTTTTCTTGTTTATCGAGCTCATCTTCTTGTTCTAATTGACTTAGGTATTCATTTATTTTATCATCAATATACTTGATATGCCTGTCAATTTTCTTTTGGTTAAAATTGTTTTTGAGTGCATTCTGAGCTCTAATTTTAAATGAATCTATTGCTATAGTTTGACCATCAATAAGCTCCATGTCTTTAAGCATTAGTACAAAATATCTAAAGGCCTGTTTAAATGCTTTTGAATTATCTTTTCTAAAGTAAGCAATTTTACGAGCTGATGGTTTGAGTCCTTTGATTAGCCAAATCACTTCCATATTAACCTGACAGGCATGTGCTAACTTGCGTGATGATCGTAAATGATTTTTGTAGCCGTACAACAATAGTTTCAATAAGTCTGTTGTGGCATATGGTGGACGTCCCTGACTTGCATGTTCATGCTTAAAACCTAAAGTATCTATTGGTAAACACGCTACAAACAAATCAACTATTCTAGCCCAAGAGTCTTGTTTTACAAATTCATCAAACGATATCATTTGTAATTGATTTCGGTCAAATCCTTGAATAAAATCCATATAAAAATTAGTGTTTAATTACACTATTAAAATACGAATAGTTAATCAAATTTAAAACCTTTATAGTAAGAGTTTTTGCGCAGTCTGACGGTCTCGTATAACCGTCAGTTACGGGTTTAAAGTCACTGTTTTTCGGTTAAGCACTGACACTTGCAATTCCGAGTGGATTCGGACTCAGTCAAATCCGCCGTAATTGCGGTTATACATTGTTGTATGCTGGCTTTTCATTCAGTAATTCTATTATTTTTGGTTGAATTATCCATATTCCAATTGGAAAAAACCAAAATCCTAACATATACCAACCATAACCTTCTTTTTTATTTCTCAACGTAGTAATGCATCTTGATAAAAAGTAGATTGTGTGAATCATAGAATACATTAAAATCAGATGAAGAGGAATAATTAACCAAGCTTTCCAACCATATTCAGCAATGTTTTCATTATTTATTTCATAACCACCTACAGTCAAGAAAATAATTAAAAGATATGTAACAACGAAACCAATTTGAATTTTAAATCTTTTTAGGTTCAAAATAGATTTATCGTTCAGTTTGTTGTGCAATTTCTCTCCAACTCCTAAAGTCCAGTAAGTGAATAAGCATAACCAGATTATCATTAGTACAATTCCAATCATTGTTTCAGAAAAGATTGATAGTATGATTATTGACAAAAACATAATCCAAGGCTTTACAGTCAGTATATTATTCAATTGGTCTTTCATTTTTCAGCTTGCATACAACGTTTTTGTAATAACAGTGCCGTGAAATGCGGCTGGAACTTAGCGCGCAAAGGCAGGCATTGGTTTTACATGTTGTTATGTATGGATAGCGACACGTATTGCTTGGCGACAAATACACACATAACTTTTAATTTATTTTTAAAGAAGCTTTGTACAAAAGCCGAAGCTTACACTTGGCTTATACAAAACTAACTCAACCAAAGATAAAAAATAGGTTTTATAATTCTCCTTAATTTTTATCGTTTAATATCAATCCTAAAATCTTTATAAATGCTTACAAAATCACAGTCTTATTCTCATTCATTATAGTAAGCAATTTTTAGTTTTTGTTCTTATCCTCTATCCACCCAAATTGGAATTTATTTGTTTTCAAAACCATTCAGAGCGGTCATACATAACGTTTGTGTAATAACAGTGCCGTAAAATGCGGCTGGAACTTAGCGCGCAAAGGCAGGCATTGGTTTTACATGTTGTTATGTATGGATAGCGACACGTATTGCTTGGCGACAAATACACACATAACTTTTATTTTTTTTTAAAGAAGTTTTGTACAAAGCCGAAACCTACACTTGGCTTATACAAAACTAACTCAACCAAAGATAAAAAATAGGCTTTATAATTCTGACCTTAATTTTTATCGTTTAATATCAATCCTAAAATCTTTATAAATGCTTACAAAATCACAGTCTTATTCTCATTCATTATAGTAAGCAATTTTTAGTTTTTGTTCTTATCCTCTATCCACCCAAATTGGAATTTATTTGTTTTCAAAACCATTCAGAGCGGTCATACATAACGGTCTAGTATAACCGTCAGTTACGGGTTTATATGCGTTAATTTTCGGTTTGGCACGGACTTTTGCAATTCCGAGTGGATTCGAACGAAGTCTAATCCGCCGTAATTGCGGTTATACATTGTTGTACATAGTGCTTTTTTCATTTTTCAAATTCCCAATACGAAGGGTTTTTTCCCTTTTGTCGCAGTTTTTAATTCCGCAGGTATTTCCCAAATATCCAATTCCGTTTTCCAATCAGTTTTATATCCTTCTCCTATTGGATCAAATTTTAGTTTTTTATTCTTAAATCCGTTTTCCTTAAATTTTTTCACAATCTTTTGCAATAAATTCCAAACAGGTTTTTCATAATCTTCGATTGTTTTCGCTGTATAGTCAAAATAGAAGTCAGGTTCCGCTCTCCAGAATATTAATGAAGCAGTTCCTTTGTCACATTTTGGGCTGTCAATTATCCAGTCCAATACAATTGTTCCATCGTCCCAGTTATAATTGTCAGCAAGGAAATATTGTTCTGCTGAATTCAGAGTTTTAAATTTCTCAAAATCAGGCATTACTTCTACATCATCATCTTCGCTCTCATTGAATGAGAATTCGATGAAATTTTTCTTAATCAGCAATATTTTATGTGGTCGGACTATCATTTTTTCCGCATTATGTACAACGTTTGTGTAATAACAGTGCCGTGAAATGCGGCTGGAACTTAGCGCGCAAAGGCAGGCATTGGTTTTACATGTTGTTATGTATGGATAGCGACACGTATTGCTTGGCGACAAATACACACATAACTTTTAATTTATTTTTAAAGAAGCTTTGTACAAAAGACGAAGCCTACACTTGGCTTATACAAAACTAACTCAACCAAAGATAAAAAATAGGTTTTATAATTCTGACCTTAATTTTTATCGTTTAATATCAATCCTAAAATCTTTATAAATGCTTACAAAATCACAGTCTTATTCTCATTCATTATAGTAAGCAATTTTTAGTTTTTGTTCTTATCCTCTATCCACCCAAATTGGAATTTATTTGTTTTCAAAACTATTCAGAGCGGTCATACATAACGTTAAGAATATGGGGCGTTTGGCATTTCAAAGCTCCACATATCAAACCGCCATATATTTTATTAATTATACTCATTTTAAAATTTAACACTACCCGCCAAATGACCTATATTTATTGTTGGGTGGCGTTTTTTCTCATCTTAAATCTATAGTCATCAAAAGAATGTGTAAATGTTATCTCCAGTGAATCTTTTGATATATTTCGAATCCAGAAATCATAATAGTTTTCCCAATTACCCTTTCTCCGTTCATGAATATACCCCCGAAACTCAGAATTAAAGTCCAGAAATAATTTTATACTATCAATATTCCGAAAATCAAGTAAAGTAATCTTGTTAGTATCAAACTTTATAGTTGCAGAATCAATTAGCTGTATAGTCTTATTAAAGGTTGTTGAATCGTACTCATAGGTTCCAAACCATTCTCCGACAAGCTTTTCTTTGGTTAGTTCAGCTCTCTCCAAGCTCTTTCTCTCTTCTGCAATCATACTAAATTGAGTAGGGAATACAAATACCTTAATCGCCATAATTACTAGAGTACAAATTAAAATGTAAATTGTCTTGATGTTTACCCGTAATAATCCGCTTATAATAAAAAGTCGTAATGCCAAAGTCACGGAATCATAAAACGATATTATTGGGTCTGATGCTGCAGCAATTGAAACAACATATCCCCCTTTGAAATAGAATAGCTTAATAATCCAAAATATTAATTCAACAAGAATTACGATAATTTTTAAAACCTTTGATCTGAGAAATAATGAAGTCAGAATTAGAATAATAGAAATCGATGAGAAAAGAATGTTTTTAGTATCAAAAATAGATTCACCGCTAACAAAGCAACCCCATCTGTCTGTATAATCCAGTTGTCCTATGAATCCGATTACAAGCAATGCTAATAAAATATAGTAACTGTTAGGCTGAGAAATAATCCTTTTGTACCAATCAGAAATCCAATCAACCCGTTTGGATGAGAAGAACATAATTAAAACTAATATGGTAAAAAGTATCATGCTATTCTGTCTTTTTTAAATGCCACCCAACGTTTGTGTAATAACAGTGCCGTGAAATGCGGCTGGAACTTAGCGCGCAAAGGCAGGCATTGGTTTTACATGTTGTTATGTATGAATAGCGACACGTATTGCTTGGCGACAAATACACACATAACTTTTATTTTTTTTTAAAGAAGCTTTCTACAAAAACCGAAGCTTACACTTGGCTTATACAAAACTAACTCAACCAAAGATAAAAAATAGGTTTTATAATTCTGACCTTAATTTTTATCGTTTAGTATCAATCCTAAAATCTTTATAAATGCTTACAAAATCACAGTCTTATTCTCATTCATTATAGTAAGCAATTTTTAGTTTTTGTTCTTATCCTCTATCCACCCAAATTGGAATTTATTTGTTTTCAAAACCATTCAGAGCGGTCATACATAACGGTTTGGCTATGAATAGTACGGGGCAAAAAATCCGTTGATTTTCAAGTAGACAAAGGCCAAACGCTTTTTATTTTGTTTTTAATTTTTTTGTTTTCTAAAAAGCCAAATTAAAAGATTTGGCGTAAGTCTAAATATACACAAACCTGAGGACTAAAGGCCAAAACCCGTATTATTTTATAGGTGTTGTTATGCGCTGGTTTTAACTTTAAACATTTACATCTGATACTATTCCATTTTTAAAAATCGCACCTACATATTTATCATTTTTAGCTGAATCAAATGATAACTCATAACTTGTTTCGTTTTTCAACCATGGGTTTATGCATACTAAATGAAAATCAGAAATATTTTGATTTTGAAATTTATCTTTTAATTCTGAATCATTATTTATCAATTGAACAATTTGATTTTTAATATTGTCTAATTCGTCAATTATGTGAATAGTAGCCTCTAATTGATGTTTATATGGACCACTTGAACCTCCTAATAGAAGTAAAATTAATTCATGTTGTTTAGATTCTATTTTTCCAGTCCAAATGATATCTTTTTGATTTACATTTTTCACTCTTGCTACAAAAACACCTAAACTATCTGTCTTGATTTTTACTTTTTCACCAAATAAGAGTTTTCCTATTCCGAACATTGATTTGTTGTTTTTGACACTTGCGCATAACTAGTGTATATGCACAATTGCGCATATCTACCTTTCAAATATAAGTAAATAGGACTGAGATTAAAATTGTTTTTAGGGTTGATTGTATATCTAGGTTTAAGTTTAACATCTAATTACTAAAATTTCATTGATTTCCCCTGTGTTTATACTTCTATATGAAATAAACATGAATATCATCCCAAAGAATTTATCATGTTAAAAGATAATAATATGTTTACAAATAAACGTTTTATAAACGTTTATAGACGTTTATAAACGTCTATAAACGCTTATTGTAATTTACTTACCACAATTATGTCAAAGAACTTTTCCGATTTTAAGGTGTCGAAGAACCTACTATTATTTTATAATTTTAACTTTTCCTTTATCTAGTATACAAATAGACGTAGGATTTTCTTTTGCTACTTTTTCGATTGAATCAGAAACTACCCAAGTATTTCCTTTACAAGTTATTCCTCGGGGGTTTGACTTAAATAGCTTTGTTACTTTAAATAATCTCATATCCTAATTATTACTGTTTATTTGGTTTTTGTTCATTGATTGAAAATTCCATTGTGAAAACTTGACCTACTGAATCATGATGTTTCTGTAAATCATTCATTCTTTGAATTTCATCTTCTGTCACACATTTAATTAAGTGTTCTGTGTCTTTGTAATAAGTTTTTTCCCCATCTGGAAAATCGCTTATTATTCCATTTGAAATGATTTCAATACTTATCATACTACTCTTATTTTGACATCCGTAGATGTCGGTTTAACCAAATCTTTGACAATAAAAAAGAGCTTCAATTTGAAGCTCTTATGGTAAGTGAATTATTTTTAATGTTAATGAAGAATTGTTCTATTAGAGATATTTTGATCGTATTTTCTTTTAAACTTTTTGGCATTATCTTTATTGATTGTACCATCCTTTTTAATTACCTTATCTTTTACCAATCGCTTTATAATTCTTTTAAACGTATATAAATCTCTTGTTTCTATTGTCAAATCGAGATCTAAAAATGTTATTACAGCATAACTTTTTTCTGGATTACTATGAACCTCTCTTCTTACAAAAAGAATTTCATTATCTCTTAAGTCATATAAGGATAGATCATTCCCCATTCGTAATCTTTCGTATTTTAGAATAACCTCTTTATCTAATAGAACTTTTTTCTTTTTTAACTTAATTTTTTGAGAAAAAACGGAATAAGAAAAAGAAGAGATTACTAATAAAGCAAATAGTGTAAATATGGATTTTTTCATATTAAAATTTTTAAGTGAGACGCAAATCTAAGTATTTATTTTTCACTTACCACAATTGTATCAAAGAACGTTTTTCCGTTTTTAACGGTATCGGAGAACCTACTCTTATTTTATAATTCGTTTATTAAATCTTGGACATAAAAAAACACCTTGAAAAAGGTGTTTGTGGTAAGTATATTATATGTTTTATTCCTTATGTGCCCAACAAATCATATAGCGTTAGCCTATCGGCACGCCATATACTTAGTTATTGTGTTTTCGTTTGTTAGTATTGATTTCATTTTTAGTGTATTTTTATCTTAACCACTTTTTCATTACAGGAAATTCCTCTTTACTGCATAGAGACATCCATTCCAAGAGAGGCAATCCTATATAGTTTTTGCTTTTGAATTGTTCAATTAACCATTCTGAGTCATTTTTATATCCGTCTGGGTGAAAGACAATTTCTAAATCAAGTTCTAAATGATACGATGCGGCAAAAGACCAAAGAATAGCTGCAATTTCGTCACTATCAGTCGGCCAATTATCACTAATTTCAGGAGTACCTATAAGTGGCCTATTTTTTTCGTCAGTTACAGCTATATGACCAGCTTCATGTAATAAGTCTCCTGGATATTTTAATTTCTCTAAGTCCATTAAAATTGTATTTCCAGTAATGCTTAGTCCTGGTAGAAACGTGTCATTTGATAATTCCTTCTCAACTACCTTGATCATAATTGAGCGAAGAAAATTAACGATCACTTCTATCACCTGTTGATTATCATTCAATGTTATAAATTTATTGATTCAATTTTTAATGAAACACAACGTTCCGTGTATGGTGTCGTAGCATCCCGGAGGGTGCTATGCACTATAAACATTGTTGGCTTTTAGTGCTTTTCTCTTTTTACATCCGAGTGCAAGTCAGACTTAATTTTATGTTTTTCCATTTTCTTTCAAATTCTGCATAATAATCCAATATGGATATCATTAATCAATTTCTCAACTTAGTTTTCGTTCTTTTAGAACTATTTCCAACTCCTTATATTTTTTAGAATTTTTGATAATTAAGTATATGAAGTAAATCGGAAAAATCATTGGAAGAAGAAAAGCGATAAAGTTCTTTTTTGAACCTAAGAACCAAGCCATAAATCCAACCGCAATAATTCCAGTCAAAAAACCAATTATTAATGCATTAGTTACTTTTCTCTTTTTCAGCTTCTTTTTTTCAATTATCAATTCTTCGTTCGATAATTCAGAAAGTGTTTTCCTATCCATTCAAATTAGTTTTATATTCTGGTTTGGGCATTAAAGCCAACTAGTGTATATGCACAATTGCGCATATCTACCTTTCAAATATAAGTAAATAGGACTGAGATTAAAATTGTTTTTAGGGTTGATTGTATATCTAGGTTTAAGTTTAACATCTAATTACTAAAATTTCATTGATTTCCCCTGTGTTTATACTTCTATATGAAATAAACATGGGTATAATCCTAAATCTTTTTAATACTACAAACGCAAGCAAGGAGTAAATCATACTCTTATTAATTTTGCAACATGTACCTTAAATATTTCGCCCAAGTCCTAAAGAACGTAGGAGTGCCACATTTGAATAATGACCAATGGCGCAGATTTCAGAATATCTCAGCTATAGAGTATCATATTAGTAAGATCGAGACATTAAAACATCTTAGCTCTACTGTGTTTATAGAATACAATAAAGAAAGGTCTAAACTCGATAAGCTAACTAAAAAACTACCTCCTGAAGAATTGTTACAAGAAATGATTGAGCTTTCAAATAGTTAAGCGCCTAACAATTGCAACCTACTATTATTTTATAATTCGTTTATTAAATCTTGAACATAAAAAAACACCTTGAAAAAAGTGTTTGTGGTAAGTATATTATATGTTTTATTCCTTATGTGCCCAACAAATCATATAGCGTTAGCCTATCGGCACGCCATATGCTTAGTTATTGGCAACAGTTTTTATTTATTTCCGATTAATATTCTTGCGTTTTCGTGATTCGGCCATTTATCTGTTCTCATAGAAACAGCAATTTGTTCAATCCAATAATTTTCGTCCGTAATGTTGTTATTAGATACTAATTTGGTAATATTTTTTCTCGATGATAATTTCGCAAACGTCAGAGCTAGAACTTCTTTTGTAAGTTTTAGGGATTTTAAATTTTCAGGTAGAATATCTAGAGTACAAAACAACGAATAATATAAATTATGCAAATCTTCATAATTCACAGAATTTGGTAGTTTTTGATTCAGATAATCATATAGTTTTTCAACACTATTCATTTTTCTTATTCGCTTTATTAAGGTCAAAACCATACATAAATTTGTTCAATTGTCCACCTGAACTTTCCAATCCGACAATATCCATTAATTCCTCAAAATACGTGCAAACTCGCTCTCGGTCTTCAGTATCTAATTCCATATAAACATCCGAAAATCTCGAAAGTCCGATTCCGATTTTTTCTTGATATTTTTTGTCGGTTGGTTTTTCTGATTTCGAAACAGTCTTAAAATCCGTTGCGACTTTATTAATTTTTTCTGTGAAAACTGGCCGCATTTTTTCGTCCGCAATTTCAGGATAATGATTTTCCTCTACGAACTTTTTCTTTGCAATAAATTCGGCAAACTTTTCATTCGCATTTTCTGGTGTTTTCATTTCATTCGCATTTTGTCCGCAAGCAGATAATGTCAAAAAAATTATAAAAATTTGAATGTATTTCGTCATTTCTCAAATTGTTGCGTAGAGTAGAGCCTGATAGCTATCTCTATATTTTTTTTTATTACTTGTTTTACCAAATATACAAAAACAGGGCAAACTTATCTTTTTACTCCTTGTTATCAACGGATCAGTCAACAGGACATATAGCGTTAGCCTATCGGCACGCCATATGCTTAGTTATTGGGCTTTCGTTATTATTCGTTATAAATTTCAAAAGCTCCATCATTATCATTTTTATCAGTATCAAATTCAGGGTTTTTAGTATGGATTCCTTTTTTCCAGTTTTGTAATATCTTATCAGTTGATACTGAGATTGATTGAGAGAATATCATCTGAGAGGGGTATTTTCCCCAAGGATTTCCATAAGTTGCTTGCTCATATATAATTTTGACAGAATCTCCATATAATGTTTTAAATAATTTAGGAAACTTTTTACTTTTCAAAGGTAGTTGATAATTTGTATAGGGGTTGAACAAGAGTGGGTTCCAGTTTTTAGCACTAATTGTTTCATTATTTTTCAATTGTTCAAGATATATTCCAGTTCCACATCCAAATCCACCAAACGGAATTAAATAACCTTTTCCATTTTTGTAGACTATTATGTTTTCTCTTACTCTTGAAAAAGGAGAGCCCCAACTCATATAATACATTCTTTCACCAGATATATTTGTTAATTTCAAAGAAATAGTATCTAGTTTTTCAAATTCGGTTTTTATAAAACTCCATTTTAAAGGTCTTCTTTCCTGTTTCTTTACTGAGCTCCAAACACTAGTTTTATTAACATTTGTACTATCCCATAGGTCATTAAAATATTTTATCGAATCTGGTTTTGTTATAAGCTTTTCAGCTATAAATAAATCTATATATTTTTCTCTACTATAATTCGGTTTATGAAATATGTATAAAAGAATGATTCCACCAAAAGTGATGAAGAGAATGAGTAGAATTATTCTTTTAATTATTTTCATATGTTTTTTAATGAAGCCGTAGAGTAGAGCCTGATAGCTATCTCTATATTTTTTTTTTGCATTACTTGTTTTACCAAATATACTAAAACAACGCAAAATTATCTTTTTACTCCTTGTTATCAACGGATCAGTCAACAAATCATATAGCGTTAGCCTATCGGCACGCCATATGCTTAGTTGTACATAGTTATTTTTTCATTCTTAAACCATACATTATTCCTCCAATGCCAGTTATTAGAAATAAATATAAGAATTTTATATCTGATTTTTTGTTTTCATTATAGTCTTTTAAGTCAAAATATCTTCGATTCTTTGATGACAAGTATTTAATTCCAATAGTTTTATTTCTTGATTCCTTAATTGACTTTTCGTAAAATTCTTTATCCACTTTTACAGTAATTTCAGACTGATTTGATTCCGTATTTTTAAATAGCTTTGAGTCAAAACTCATTTTAGCAAAACCTCCAATTGAAAATTTAACAGGTTGATTTTCTATTAAAAAAGTCCAAAAATATGTTTTTTTAGTTCCACCAGTAGACTCTTGAATTAATTCGGAATTCAGGTTTCCACTGATAGTTAATAATTCAGATTCATTTATATCACCGTTATTTGAAAATTGACCCCATAAAAAAAATAAAATCATAAATATTCCAAACCCGATTACAAATGGTTTGTCAGATTTTTTAGTTACCTTATTTTTCCTCTTTTTTTTATTATTTTGTATTCTTTTACTCACTTTAAGTTTTGAGTTCGTTTTTAATTATGTAGTAGAGTAGAGCCTGATAGCTATCTCTATATTTTTTTTGTATTACTTGTTTTACCAAATATACAAAAACAGCGCAAACTTATCTTTTTACTCCTTGTTATCAACGGATCAGTCAACAGGACATATAGCGTTAGCCTATCGGCACGCCATATGCTTAGTTATTAGCTTTAGTGTTTTTTATTCAGTTTGATATTCAATTCATTCAGTTTAATTTTCAACTCTCTAAAAATAGGTAATCAATAAAATTAACGGAATTAAAAACGGAAGTCCGCAAGAGAACCAAAATCCAATATTATAAGTCAATTTCCGAAACTGTTCCGCATTTTTTGGTTCAATCATTTTTTCAATAATAGCTCCAAAATTGTAAAAAACATTGGCAATTCCAATCATAAATAAATATCCAATTCCTTGAAAAATAATTGTAAATATTGTTATTTCAATATCTGCACTTGAAGGAACTATAAATTCAACCACAAGTGCATAAATAATGAAAGCAGTTATTCCACTTAGAATAAGTCCAACATTATATTTTCCTCTTCTTTCATTCCACCACTTTTTCCTAAGTTCTTTTTCCTTATTCCAAGTAATTATTTCCATTTTGTTTCGCATTAAAGCGTAGAGTAGAGCCTGATAGCTATCTCTATATTTTTGTATTACTTGTTTTACCAAATATACAAAAACAAAATAGCTATCAGTGCCCCCTTCATCAAACCGTACATGAAGTTTTCCCTCATACGGCTTACCGAATAGAGTTCTTCATTCCGCTTTCGAGAGTGTCTTTAAGCGAGCATACTTTTCTATGTCTAGAAGATTATACAATCTTACTAATGTCTCATAGGGACGCTGGCGAAGCTTCCGATGTGCTTTTCGACCTTTTCTTTTCATCCATTTAAACAGTTGGTAATCCAATTGTTTCTTTATAACCTTGATCGTTTCCCAAATATGGGTCGTTTTACTTATTGAGTAATAATTCAACCAACCTAGAATTACCTTATTTAGTTTCCATACAATCCAGGGTATAGTCCAATGCCGTCGTTTATATAATGTATCCCGAAGCTTTCGGAATAGTTTACTCCGTGACTTATTACTAGGACGAATATTGGTATACTTCTTTTTGTTCCAACTAAATTTCGAGCGTATACTCCTAATTTCAAATCCTAGAAAGTAGAGACTGCTCTTGCTCGTATGTAATAACTTGGTTTTATTCGGGTTTAATCTTAATCCCATATTCGATACTATTTTACCTAGATAACTTAGTATATCTTTACTGAAATACCATTTCCCCATTAGAAGAAAATCATCTGCAAAACGTACTATACGAATTTGTGAGTGGGCAAATTTACCTTTTGGATTTGTTACTATTTTGTCTAATTCATGCAAGTAGATGTTTGATAGTAGTGGAGAGATTACCCCTCCTTGTGGGCTTCCTTGTTTACTCTTTAATAACTCCTTTGTTTCTAATTGAATAGGAGCTCTTACCCATTGGTGAATTAATCCAAGTATCGAAGTATCTGAAATCTTTCGCTTTAAGCAAATAAACAGGCGGTCATGAGGGATACTATCAAAGTACTTCGATAAATCTGCATCCAGTACAAATTGATACCCTTCGTAGATATTTGTCTTTACCTGCTTTATTGCGTCTTTGGCACTTCGCTTGGGCCTGAACCCATAAGACGTAGCTATAAATTCAGTTTCCCATAGCGGTTCTATGGCCATTTTTACTGCCATTTGAACTATCCTATCTTTTATGGTAGGTATTCCTAATGACCGAAAAGATCCTTTCTCTTCTTTTGGTATCAAAACTCGTTTAATTAAATTGCTTCGGTACCGTTTCTCCCTTAATTCATTTTGTAAGTTTGTTAAGTAAGTCTGTAGACCTGATTGCTCGATACTAGCAATACTAACACCATCTACTCCCATTCCTTTTGTGTAGTTTTGTTTAACTCGATAGAATGCAGTGATTAGAAAATAGTCTAAACATATTTTATCATACAAACTATGTGCTACAAAACTGCTATCTCTCTTGGCTGTAATGTATAGCTTCCTTTGAAAAACACGAACTTTCTCATCGCATTGCGATGGACTTACTAATAGATTTTCATCAATATAGGTCGTTCTGTTTTTCATATAAGCTTCTCTAAAGTAGAGCCCCTTTCCTAAATAGGGTTATGTTGTCCCTATAATTATCGGTACTATGAGCTCCTCCGACTTCTCTTATAACCATTGCTGGATTTCGTAATACTTATACCAGCATGTTTTGCCTTGCCAATGCTTATTATAAGAGACCTCCCACGTTCCGTATAAATCCATCTATAATCACGCCATCCCTATGACTCCGGCAACTCTTCCATAGTCTCGCGACTGTTTATCCTATGGAAGTGACAGGGTTCGAAGACCGTCAAAACTCTCCCCAAATTGCGAGTACACCTATCGAAGCTACTATGGGTTCACGTATTACACATTACGGCTTGATTATTTGTCCTCTAGAGCTTCAGCAAAACCCTCACGAGTCTAACTGTCTAGATTCCTTCAGAGTGAACAGCCAATTACTCTGGTGGGATTTACACCCACTGGATTTACACAACTTCGTGGCACACTAACGTGTTTGTATAAGATTAGTTGCGTATTTAAGCATTAAAGTTAGCAAATAAATCACAGATAATAATTCTGCAAGGACTTTCATAAGTAGATAATTACTAGCAATTAATTTTATACGGTGTTGCCAATCGTTTTTTTCAATTATTTTGAATTTCCATCTATTCAACTTCAGCCCTTTTTTTAAATTTCAAGTTTTTCATTGTCATAAATTGCTGAGAAGGGTTGTCTACAATGTTATTGTTTGAGTCAGGAAATCTTGCTAAAACAACAAATATGTGATTGATTTCATTTGCCAAAAATATTTTCAATTCATTGGTGTCCAAATTATGGTCAAAAGTTCCTTTAACGAATTCATCCCGACTTTCTTTATAGATGTAAAATGAATATTTTTCTTCACTCTCCTGTACGATTGATAAAACCATCTGAAGTTCTGGTTTCCATTTCTGCCATTCTTGCAAAAAGAGATATGATTTACTAGCAGTTTTTCTATCTGGAAAGTATAGTCCAAAAACAGAAGGTCCTTTTTCATAATCTTCTGTGTTTATTGCCGAAACTCCAACCCATTTTGTGAAGTAAACATCAACTAGTTCTTGGTTAAACTCTACGTTATTTGCCATTAGCTTATTTTATTTTTTCATTCCGAAACTTTCTCCAAAAACTAATTTATTCTTGTCATTCCAAAAATATGTGAAATAGTATTTTGGTATTTCATTTGAATTACGATGATAAATGTCAATCAGAATTGCATCAGTTTTGTCTTTTAAACTATCCGTTTGGACTCTCACGTCGTAAGTTAGTCCGTAAGCTCTTATTTGTCCGTTGTTCAGTTCTTGCTCAAATCCCGCTGTCAACTCGTCAATCACTTTTTGACTTTCAGGACAATCCGTTTCGTTGTCTTTATATCCAACTGCGATTAACTCTCCATTATTATCAATTTTAGCTCCGAAAGGATAGTATTCCTTTCCATTATTCAGCATTGTTTCCGCAAAGTTGTGTGAATAATCAATAATATTTTGAATGTCTTTTTGTATTTCCATTTTTAATGCAGAGCGTTTTTCTCAAATGATTGGCAACTAGTGTATATGCACAATTGTGCATATCTACCTTTCAAATATAAGTAAATAGGGCTGAGATTAAAATTGTTTTTAGGGTTGATTGTATATCTAGTTTTAAGATTAACACCTCATTACTAAGATTTTATTGGTTTTTCCAGTGTTTATGCTTCTATATGAAATGAACATGGCTATAATCCTAAATCTTTTTAATACTACAAACGCAAGCAAGGAGTAAATCATACTCTTATTAATTTTGCAACATGTACCTTAAATATTTCGCCCAAGTCCTAAAGAACGTAGGAGTGCCACATTTGAATAATGACCAATGGCGCAGATTTCAGAATATATCAGCTATAGAGTATCATATTAGTAAGATCGAGACATTAAAACATCTTAGCTCTACTATTTTTATAGAATATAATAAAGAAAGGTCTAAACTAGATAAGCTAACTAAAAAGCTACCTCCTGAAGAATTGTTACAAGAAATGATTGATCTTTCAAATAGTTAAGCGCCTAACAATTGCAACCTACTGGTTATGTGACTTTTTTTTGTTTTTTATTCCTTATGTGCCCAACAAATCATATAGCGTTAGCCTATCGGCACGCCATATACTTAGTTATTGTATGCCGTTTTTTATTTATAGTAATAGTACCAGTTACTTTCATAATTGGTATCAAAATTCTCTTTACTATCCAAAAAAACCGAATAAAAGCCTCTCTTAAAATATCCAAATTCGTCATACTTTTTTAGTATGTCAAAATATTGTTCATTCCATTTTTTATGTAATTCCGAATCTTGATATTTCTTTAATTGCTCGTCTGTATATAAAAAGATAGTTGCACTATTAAATCTTCTGTCAATCATCCAGATTTCTGGATTATTTATTTCCGATTTCAGATTTTTGATTTCCTTTTCAGGTATTTTTTCATTCGCCTCATCTTTTGCTATTGTTTCAAAGTCAGAGAAATAAACAAATAGATTATTCGATTTATAAGTCAGTCCAAGTAGTTTTTTAATCCAATTCGGCTTATTTTTCAATTCATAATTTGAAGTTATTTCTCCAAATTTTTCCGCAATTTCGTTTTGCTTTGTTTTGTCAAAATTATAAGTTCGTTTGTCCATAAACTTCCCTTTGTCTTTTGCATATTCAAGACAAACTTGTAGTCGTGGATTGGACTTGTTATTATCCATAAAATCAAAAACTAAATTTAGTGTTTTTACACTATATTTTTTATCAATCCATTTCGCAAGTGGCTCAAATTCATCCTTGATTTTTGAAATCCCTTGCTTTATTTTCTTGGTTGATTTATAATCTTTATCAGAAGTAAATATCATTTTTCTTTAATGCAGAATATTTATCTTAAATGGCATAGTAGAGTAGAGCCTGATAGCTATCTCTATATTTTTGTATTACTTGTTTTACCAAATATACAAAAACAGCGCAAACTTATTTTTTTGCTCCTTGTTATCAACGGATCAGTCAACAGGACATATAGCCTTAGCCTATCGGCACGCCATATGCTTAGTTATTACCACACGTTTTTATTTCGTTTCTTTTTCCAAAATATATGTTTTTAGTCGAGAAATAAATCCACTTATTTTTCTACTCTCATTCGACCATTTTCCTTTGTACCTTTTATTATTTTTATCATAATCGTGCTGAAGTTCTCCACCTAAATCAGCTAAATATATGTCTAAGTCCATTTTCAATGATTGAAGAGTAGGAATCATTTCGGAATTTTCAGATTTCATTGTTTTTACAATATCTAGAAGTTGATTTCCAACTCTTTTTAATGAGTAAATGCTTGGTTGTTTTAATAGACTCTCATCAAAAATTTCTTTTCTAATTATTTTAGATTTTTCTTCAAATTCTTTAATTGTCATTTATAAGTTAGTTTTAATTAAAAGTCCAATTATGATTATTGGTGGTAATATTATTAAAGTGTGATAAATCAAACTTGTTTTAATGTAATAATCAGCTTTTATTTTGTAAACATCTATTTTGTTTAATTCGTGATAATCTGCTTTTGATGCTTTAAACATATTATGGTCAATTGGCTCGTGATTTTCGTGTCTTTCTAAAATTCGTTCATATTTGTCAGATATTTTTTCTGCAAATTCTTTCTTTTCACTCAATTTTGGTTTCTCTTTCAGAGTTTTAAAAATCCTTAAATCATTATACAGTTTTGATAATTCAAGTCCGCAAGTATGAAATTGTTTTGCTTTTGTGCTGAAGTCTTTTGCGTTCTCTATTTGTCCAAATACTAATAATAATATAGAAAGACAAGTAATTGAATATGCAATTAAGTTTTCGTCAATCGTTTCAGTTGAATATATGTTATAAACTGATAAAAGTCCGACAGCTATTAAATAGACAGATAACATACTTAAACATAAGTTTGATAAGTCAGCCACTTTCAAAAGTCTTTTACTTGCATTAAATCTACTGCCTTTAGTAGACCAAATTTTATAATTCAATTCCTCAAGAAATGTTTTGTCTAAATAATCTTTATATGATTTTTTTTTCTCCAATGTTCGTTTTTACTCAAATGTGTGGTAACGTTTGTGTAATAACAGTGCCGTAAAATGCGGCTGGAACTTAGCGCGCAAAGGCAGGCATTGGTTTTACATGTTGTTATGTATGGATAGCGACACGTATTGCTTGGCGACAAATACACACATAACTTTTAATTTATTTTTAAAGAAGCTTTGTACAAAAGCCGAAGCCTACACTTGGCTTATACAAAACTAACTCAACCAAAGATAAAAAATAGGTTTTATAATTCTGACCTATAATTTTTATCGTTTAATATCAATCCTAAAATCTTTATAAATGCTTACAAAATCACAGTCTTATTCTCATTCATTATAGTAAGCAATTTTTAGTTTTTGTTCTTATCCTCTATCCACCCAAATTGGAATTTATTTGTTTTCAAAACCATTCAGAGCGGTCATACATAACTAGTGTATATGCACAATTGCGCATATCTACCTTTCAAATATAAGTAAATAGGACTGAGATTAAAAGTGTTTTTTATGAAATGAACATGGCTATAATCCTAAATCTTTTTAATACCTTCTTAATATATTCCATTTATATCCTACTGTAAACTGTTTGTCTGTATTGTAGCCTAATTCAAAAATATTGCCTTTTTTATTTTGAAATCCTGTGTTTAACTCAAACGAGGTTCTATTGAAATCAGTTGAAGTGTTGAGCTTACCTCCTACTAGCAAGGAGTATTTAGGTGTAAGTGTTTTAGTGATTGTTTTTTCATAGTATTTTAGAGCCAAATAATAACTAAAATCTAAACTTTCAAGTGTCCCCCTGGTAGTTGCTTTTACTTTAGCGGTAATGACACTATCTTTAAATACCTCTTCATATTCATTTATTTGTCTAGCCTGTAAAAGTCACGTAAAATTGCAATACTGTCGGCTTTTTGGTTGTATTTCTTTTCAAGCTGTGCTATTAGTTCTTTATACTTCTGATCGTTGGAAATATATTTATACTTAGTTATTATTTTTTCTTTCGGTTTAGCTACTTTAAAACTACCGCTTTTAGCAGGTATTTCTTTTATTACCAAAACACTATCAATAATTACCCTTTGTTTAGCAAATTTTAAAAAACCTACATTCCAGAAACATAAAAATATGATAATTATAGTTCCTAAATAAATAAAAAAAATTCTCACAGCATCAACATTAAAATTAAAAAAACCAAGCTTGGAATAACTGTGAAAACGAAATCTAAAAATTCCGCTTTTCCATTTCCTTTACTATCCCAATATTCTTTTAGCCCCGCAACAATAATACATGGTAAAATGATTAGTAAGACACTCCCGAAAACAACGTACAAAACCCCCCAAAAGAAGTGCGCTAACTTGTCAAACTTAGGGTTAATCTGTTTTGTAATTCTATACTCATCAGGCAGGCTTCTACCTCCTGATCTCGTTTTACCTTTAGCGAAGAAATTGCATTTTTAATCGCTGTAAACCGACTGCTTAAACTCTGTATTTTTTTATACAACAAAAGCTTATTATCCCTTTTCGTTTCCCCTCTCTGTTTTTGATAATAGGCTTGTATAGGTTGCCAAATCTCTTGGAGTTCATCCTCAGATAACTTATTATTACTCAGTAAACCTAAATTTCCTATTTCATCTATCTTAAAAAACAGTTTCGCTGGTATGGTATCAAGTGTGTAAACCACCACATTTTTTTTTTAATTCATTTCCTTAAATCTTGGACATAAAAAAACATCTTAATTAAGGTGTCTTGTAGTAAGCGTGTTATTTTTGAAAAACGGTTTTTATACAAATAATTTATCTATAATGTATATTCAAGTCCTACACTAAAAACAGAATGTTGAAGATTATTTTTCATCTCTATAAAGCCATGAAAATACCTTGCATTAATTCTTAACTTTTCAATCAAATTATATCCGGTCCCCAAATTAAAACCTAAAGTGATTCTACCATGAGAATCAAGTTCATTAATCGGATCAGGGTCAAAACTATACTCGAGTATTGCTTGACCATTTATTACATATCCCAATTGAACTCCTCCATCTAAATAAATTTTATCCAGTATATAATATTGTAATGAGATCGGAAGGTAAATAACTGATTCATTTGCCTTAAATTCAAACGGTTTTACCTCAGAAACAACATTAAAATCAGAAGCTAAACTCCATTTCTTGTATTTCATATCTCAAATATATTAGTTTGAAATTTAAAAGAACACTCCGAACTTATTGGGGGCTAAACTATGAAGCTATAAAAAGCATAAATAGTATTGAAATAGTTTATAATTTTTCTAATTTATTCATTATCAAAGTTATAGCTTTAAAAATTAACATAGGTAAGGGCAAGCCTTACTAAAGGTAAGGTTCGCCCTTACTTTCTCGGGTCTCTTTTCGTTTTATCTCGTAGTAAACGAACCAAAACAGACTTTTTGTAAACTAAAACGAAATCTTTTACAAAAAAAAATCATAAATGGTATCATTATATTTTTTCTCATTTACTCCTCCTCTAATGGTTTTCCCTGATATCAATTATAGGGTTTCTACCTATTTTATATAAGTTAGTAATCTACTATATTTGTAGCATACAGATATTTAGTGAAGACCTAGCTGCGCTACTCCATTTAAACTTATCCTTTCACCATCCTATTTTAAATAAGCGCAGTTAGCTTTTCAAGCTAATCTTCAACTACTTAAATACTATATAATAAAACAAGATTTTTTACATCATTCCATTAACAGCCTGAAATTACAAATGGGATTTACTGTACTCACAAGCTGTAATTAATTATTTAACTATTTCTGTAAATCTGTTGTTTTATCTAACTTTTTTCAACTTTCCTTTTTTTTTACTTTAATTCGTAACATTAAATTTCTAACTACGCTATGATCCGTTTAAATAACATTATCTGTATACTATTTAATTAGCGTAGTTAGTTTTTACACTATCTATTACTTTAATGGTTTTCCCTAGTGGAACTGCTAGGGTTTCTACGCATTTCATTTAACTTAATTATCCTTTACATTTACAGTGCACAAACATTTAGTAAATAACTAACTGCGTCACTTTATTTAAGCATTTCTTTTCACCATCGTATTTTAAATAAACGCAGTTGGTTTTTTATTTTTATAAACTATCAGTATACACAAAGCACCTTGCATCTAGTTTTGAAGAATTCATATTACTTCCGACTACTTTATACAAAAGGAGGGGCTCCATAAAACAAAACTATACGGAGTAATTCATTAAACCCGAATTATGCAATAGAAAATCTATTATACCGATTCTTAGTAAAGTTACACTACCATTTCGTTGTACTTGTACATTTAACCGTAATGATGCTATGCTAAAATTGAGAAAGCATTTTATTTTAGGCTGCTTACCTCTCTCATGAGGTAGTTCTATTGTATAGCTCTGGTTAAAAACGCATATCAATTTTGAAGTGAAATGGGTGGTTGGATTCTATTAATACTTTTTACGATTTACAATTTTCATATACGATTAAATTTTCGGTAATTTAAGGTCTAAACCTTACCCTAGTATATGTATCTTAACTATTTCGCCCAAGTTCTAAAGAATATGGGAGTACCCCATTTAAATAGTGATCAATGGCGCAGATTTCAAAATATTTCGGCTATTGAGTATCACATTACAAAAATTGAAGCGTTAAAACACCTGATTTCAAGTGTTTTTCTAGAATACAATAGAGAAAAATCTAAACTGGATAAGCTAACCAAAAATTTACCTCCTGATGAATTACTGCAGGAAATGATTGAGCTTTCAAAAAACTAGTAATAGCAATTCTATTCTCAATTAAAAATCCCCTCTTTATTGTATCAATAACTACCATTTACCATTTGAATTTACAGTAAATTCAAACAATAACTGGTATAAGGAGTATCGTCACACGGACAAACTTTTGCCGTGGTAAAATGGTAAGTAATCCCTGAGCAAGAACATACAAATTCTCCAAAGAAAACCCCCTAAATACCACGGGTACTCATTTTTAAATTATATAGTTAACGACTACGGATTAATATTAAATGTCAAATCGTTCTTTTAGTGCTTCCGTTAGTATTGCGTAACCTCTTAACAAGTCTTTCTTTTCAGCACCAATACCTATTCTGAAATGATGATCCATCCCATATACATCACCAGCCAAAATAAAAACACCTTTTTCTTTACGTAACCAATCGGATAATTCAGTGGAGTTTATTGGGAATTTATATTTTAAAAACACCATACCTCCAGCTTTTGGTGGTGTAAACTCAATAAGATCTCCATATTGCGCCGCCCAATCTATAGTGGCTTTTAGATTCTCATTAAGCATTTTAATATTACGTGACAATATTGATTGTCTCATTTCTGGCTGTAAAACTATTTCACCAATTTTATGACTTAAAATACCCGCTGTTATAGAGGTATAATCATGGTACGCCCAAGTATCAGCAATAATTTCTTTCGGACCAGTTAACCACCCTAATCGTAAGCCTGGAAGCGCATAAGCTTTGGAAAGTCCTCCGTTTACAAGTACTTTGTCATACATACCATAAAAACTTGGTTTCTCAACACCATCTAGATCTGCTCCTTTATATACTTCATCGCAATAAATCCAAGCATCGTATTTTTTAGCAATCTCAACTATGGCTTTCATTTCGTCATTCGTGAGTACATAACCTGTTGGGTTGTTTGGATTGCACAGGGCTATCATTTTAGTTTTTGAACTCATCATAGATTGCAGTTCTTCTAAATCTGGTTTCCATGCGTCCTCTTCTTTTAGATGAAACTTCTTTGGTGTACATCCCATTTCTTCAACAATTCCCCAAATTTGCATATAGTTAGGAACCATCATTACTACCTCATCTCCTGGTTCTAACAAAGTATGGCAAGCAATAAAGTTAGCTTCTGCAGACCCGTTGGTAACTAATACATTATCTTCATTACAACCTGGATATAAATTAGAAATGGTTTGACGTAAAGGAATGGAACCGTTTGTTTGCCCATAACCAAGTACTGTAGATGTTAGCATTTTTAATTGTTCTTCTGAAAGCAATTCTTCCAATGTATATGGATGAAATCCGCTTTCTGTGAGGTTAACGGGTACCGTATTTTCATATAAAGATTGAATACGCTCTAAATCAAAAATTCTGATGTTCATATTATTGTAATTTATAGTTATTAAATATAGCCGATGATCTATTTTTCGACATTATGTATTTGATGATTAATTTATTAGTCCTCCAATTTTATCCTTAGTAAACAACCGCAAACTACGATTAGACATTTCCCTCTGCCTGGGAGCATCATTAGACCGGAAGGGGATTTTATTACCCAACAAGAAGTTTTTAAAATGTGCTTATATTTACTATGAATTCTATCTATAGACTTCTTAAATAGTAATTTAGCTATTCCAAGAATTATCAATTTGTTTACTAACGGCTCAATAATACATTGCTTAATTTTCGCAATTAAATCTAAGCGAAATCCATTTTTCGAAATTTGTGGTAGTGATAATTTAACTGGTGCTTTTGAGGTCATCCTAATAAAATTTTTAAATTTTATTAGAGTAGTACAATACCTGCACAAGAACGAAACTTATTTCCCAAACTCTTCTCTAACGTTAGAAATAAGAACAACACAGTAGGTTGTGTCTAAAAATTCTCCTAAGACAAATGTAAGTATATTTTTTATTCTAAAAAACATAAGCGCCTGTTTTTCAAACACAACACAAAATATAATAAACTATGAGTACTATTTTCTCTCTTGTTCTACTTATTCTATAAATACCAAATACATTATATAGCTCAATAGCACTATGGTAAAAACAGAAATTATTCCCTTGCACTCACATCTGTATTTAACCTGAATTATACCATAGAAAATCTATCATACCGATTCTTAGTTAAAGTTACACAACCATTTCCTGTTAGCTATGTTCATGCCTCATACCGATTGGAATTCTAAGTTACCGATTAATTTGGCTTCGCTCATTAAAAGATTTCAAATAACCATCGGCATGATAGCCTGAAACTAATAGAGAAAAGCAAGTATTTAAATACGAGCACCTATAGATTGGCATATATCATAAACAAGCACGATCAATAAATTAATATGAGAAATGGTGTGTATTCGTTTCAATTATCAAACGTTAAGTTCATCGTAACAATACTAAAACCAAAGAAACTCTTATTTTTATTGTAATTATTTACTTTTTCGATTTTTTTTATAACATTATGGAATGGTTGAACTTAGTATCATTTACTCGGTAGGTAGAAGTTTCTATGCTAGCTTTTACTTTCATCAACACACATAACACACTGAAAAACAGCACTAAAAAACTTAAACAGGTTAGTGTATTCAATTAAAAGTAGGCAATAATAGCTATTAATAAATTACAACAAACTGCACTTCACATCTTTTAAAACACTTAAAATCAGTATTTTTTCAGGGTTTTTCCTGTTTGTTTTTACTATTTAATATTTAGATTTGTAGTAGTTAGATTTAACATTTTATATAATAGATTTAACATTATCAACAAGTATAATAGTTAATCATTAACTGCGTGTTTCAATATATTTTTTCATTCTGCATCTCTGAAATGCGCAGTTAAATTTTATTTACTTCTTTAAGTTATTATCATTATTATTTTTTCAGTTCATAGATGACAGTATGCGTCACTATTGAGGTATAAAAGTGTTCGTAACTATAACTTCTTGCTAAGTTTATTTTAGGGGTTTTCCTCTTTGATTTATAGTTATACTATTTTAATTTTAGGCTGTTTGTTTGACGTTTATATAGCTTTATCTCAGAGCTTATTAACAATCATTAATAGATATGCTCCTTCGGGAGCATATCTCATCTACCTAAAACTATTTACAAATCAAAATTACCCTAATTTCAAATAATAAAATAACATTAGATCCTGCCTCGCTATTTATAAGGCTTCTGCGGAAGAAAAATAAATCGAAGTCAGGTTGATCGTATATGTTCCGTTCATGTACCAATCACAAACATGATTCAACAGGTAAAACACTATTTTTTATTCAGTGATTTACCTCTGTAAAAATGAGTACAACTCCTTCTTCTTGCTATTGGACTTGTTGTATTTTGCAGTACTCTTAAGTAATCAGTAGTGTTTTAACTTTTAAATTTATTATTATGAATAAAAAACATCAAGATCAAACTAGAGATTTTAATACAGATTTAGTTGTACCTAAAGCTATTCTTGAACTTTTAAAGGAAAAGCCTGTACTCTTTGAAGTATGCAAATGGGAAATAGATCCATTAACTAAAAAACCAATTAAAAGGTGTTGGATCACTGAACCCGTAGTAGCTCCATCAGAATAATTCTGTTATAGAACAACCTCCCTCCTTTTTAATCTGAAACCTTATACCATGTACAAGGTACTGGTGTGAAATGTATAATTTGTATACAATCTACTCAAACTGTATTATAAGAACCACTGTAAATTGGTTATTGCTCGCTATTTAATCTGTTTACTACTTCTTTTAACGCTGTTTTTGCTTCCTTCATAACTGGAAGAAAAGGCCAAATATGCGGCATGTTTTTTCCTATAATTACCTCAACATTGGTGGTAGTCTTACTTAACTTTTCTACTACCAGTTGTTGATCAGGATACGTAATATCCCTTTCAGCTAAAAATAACATGGTGGCTGGGAATTTGTCGAAACTTCCATTTATTGGTGAAATCATTCTATTTTTCAAATCATCGTTTTCAGCACACATTTTCTTTGCACTAAGTACTCCTAGTTTAGACAGCATAGGGTCTGTTATATCAATTTTACTTATTGTAGGATTGGACATCGTAGCATCCATTACAGGAGAAATAAGGATGATTTTAACGGGTAATTCTATATTTCGTTGAATTAATCTTTGAATGAGAGCCGTTACTAAGGTTCCCCCAACTGAATCACCGATAAGGGTAATTTGTTTCGGTTGGTATTTTTCTAAAGCTGCCTTGTATACCAAATCTATATTCTCCGATATTTTCGAAATCTTATTTTCAGGTGCTTTTGGGTAATCACACATCCAAATGGTATGATTAGTTTGTTTAGCAATTTCCTTTACTGTATCCCAATGATGTTTTGCTGGCCCAGAAATGAAAGCACCTCCATGAATGAATATTAACAACCTATCGGAAGTTCGATTTCGTTTTACTTCCGTTATTAAAGTATTGGATATCTTAAAATTTCTCACTTCTTTTTGTCTAAAAAACATCCCCTTAGGATAGTGAATGTCTTCTCTTCTTATTTTTTTGAAATCTATTGGGTCTTTACTAAAATCTTTTTTTACGCCTTTTAATTTTATTATAAATAATGTGATATAGTATGTTATGCTTTGTTTCATTTGTTGTTTTCTTTTAATTAACTACAAGGTCATTCGTTATTTGCAGTACCCCGGTTTTCAATACACACTTTTTTCCGATGCCGATTCGTTTATTTATTGTCTTATTTTTTATAAACCTGAAACCAATCAATTCCTTTAACATTGAATGATGCATAATGTTCGTTGAAAGTTTCCCAAAATACTTGAAAGTTATGTTTTGGGTCTTTTTCTAAATCTTTTGATGCTGTGCAAAGGCTAGGCAATCTCTTTAATTTAGTAAATATCCATTCATTAATACCATGTTGAATTCTCAATGTGTCTTTTGAATAGTTTTTAACTTTTCCAAAATTCAAAATATGTTCTTTAAAAGACAAATAACAATCTTGCTTTGAAATATTGTAAACACCTATAATAGTGTCGTTCAGCTCAATAATATTTTCATAACCAACTTGTTCCCAAAATCCATTTGAACTTAGTTTTTTATTTGGATTTTTCTCTTTGCAAGAACAACAAATAATAAAGAGCGTTAAGATGAATAGACTTTTTATTTTTGTCACTCTATTTCTGGTTTTAATTTTAATTATTGCGTAGCGTATAACCTGATAGCTCCTTCTTTTCTTTATTTATCAAATATACATATTTAACTAACTTATCAGTACCCCATACTATTATGAACCAGTCTAGAAGAAACATATTGTTAGTTATTAACAACAAATTTAATTTACTTTTTTGACTTTAGGCTTTAATACACCAAAGCCATAAATCATAAGTGTCGCTTGCACTAGAAGTCCGATAGCTAAACTTATTAAGTTCACACTTAAAGAAGCTATATTGTTAGCGGCAAAATAATAGATCGTATATACACCTATAGGAATATTTAAAAACAGGCTGACCACAAGCCCTGGATTATATCTAAATTTAAAATACATTCCAACGTGCGAGATGGCATTAATAATTGAAAAATAGGCCGTCCATATTCCTATTGAAATATCAATATAGTTCGCTAAAATTGCTGAAAGAGGAAACCCAATAAAAATGATAGGAATATTAATCCAAAATGACGCTTTTTTATCTAAAGGGAAATCGCCCTTTTTTGACCCTAATAGTTTTGTGTTAAAAAATTCTACAAACCCTCCTGGTAAAATATATTCTTCAAATTGATGTAAAAGATATACGACTGTTTGTAACCAAATAAGAAATAAGGCAACATCACTTTTTAAAACGTAAATGATTAAAAGTACGAGCAAGTAAATTGCCAAAAATATAGTCGATTTACACCAATTATCATATAACCATTTCATACTACTTACTGTTTTTTATTTTTACTACTTTACTTGTTACTTGTTACTTGTTATTTGTTATTTGTTATTTGTTACTTGTTATTTGTTATTTGTTATTTGTTTTATGTGAAATTCGTTTTTAATACATTTTTACCCTCTTTTAGCTGAATTTTTAATTCCTTTTATTCCGAATATTAATCCAAAAACAAATGCCAAAGCCAAAATACTTAATGAAATAATGTCCATTATTTTTAATTCAGGTTTGGTAATGAAAAAATAGATCCAATACCCAAGCAAACTGACATTGAAAATCAAAATTAGTGGTTGTTTAAACTCAATTCGCCATAGTTGCGCATCCCTTATTACAAAAGTATTTGAAAGATTATCATGAATAGCTCTTTCACTGTCACTAATACCAGACGTTAGGCTAATAAATCGACCAAAATTTCTCTTGATAAGCTGTAATACCGTTGGTTTTTCTCCATTTTCATCAACAACCATTGTACAAGTTTGGTATTTCCCTGGCGTTCTACTAAATAAAAATTCAAAACTAAAATAATAGACAAATCTAACAAGTAAGTAAATTATAATTGTCAAAGTAAAATTTTTATACGTCAGAAAGGCTACTGCAATTCCAATTAGTGAAGAAATAATGAAGTCAATCATAAAAATTTCTCCACGCTCTTCTTCGCTTGCTAAATTTAGGTTTTTATATTTTTTGTTTGTGATTTTCATTAAATTCCAATTAAGGCGAATCTACGTAAAAACGCTGCTTTTTCATAACTAGTGCACACAGTAATTCTATTTACAAATTAAAATTCCCGTACTGAAACGTCCTTTTTTCTACATTAGAAAAAATTATTATTTTCTTTTACAGTAAATTCAAACAATAACTGGTATAAGTTTGTGTGCATAGTATAATTTAAAAAGTTTTGCTTTATATAATTTTTAAAAAAATTATATTGTTTAAGTTTTGTCCAGATAATTTAAATCCAATAATATCCTCGTCTAAATCACACATGAAATCAATTTTTCCAAAGAAGGGTTCTTTCGAATAAAAGCTATTTTTTGTAATAAGGTGTAGTTGTATATCATAATCTATACTATTATGTATAGCCGTTAATTTATCGTCCTTTATTACCAATTCATAGAAGGTATTGTATTCTTTATTTATAAATATCCCAGTGAAATCATTTAAATTTATATCCTGTGATTTTGGTATATCTATAACGACTCTTCTAGAGTTATAAGTCATATCAGCAATATGAAAATCAACGCTATCATCATAAAATACAAACTTGGAATGTGAGATAGATGGAAAATTAAATACGTTTTTATCAAGCCTTGGAAGTAAGGTTTTACCTGTTGCTCCAAACTCCTGAAAATACAAGTTCCCTTTTTCTTCAATAAATGTCCAATAGGTACCAGGAAATACTTCATAAGTTCCCGCAAATTTCTTTAGTACTTTATTGTTTAGCACCTTGTTTACTTTCTTCTCTTGTATCGTTTCTTTTAAAATAATTTCCAATGACTTATACATAACATCTATGCCTAACATACCTCCTTTATTTGATAAAAAAAGTAATGATAATCGGTGCTTTGGAGCGTGAAGTATATACGAGCGATAACTTTCAGTACCACCTCCGTGAAATACAACATCAATGCCCTTGTAACTATCAACCTGTAGTCCTAAACCGTAGTTTGTCTTTTTTCCAGAATTAAGAATAGTTCTCTCCTGCATTTTTTCACGAAACTCAGGTTTGCCTACAGTTATGTTTTGGTAATTTTTTGCCCATAAACCTAAATCATTTATGGTTGTATATATACCTGAAGAACCCATAGTTGCAAGTCTGACAGGAAAATTAATATAGGTATCAGCCCAGTTCTTATAGGAATACGCTTTATTTTTAATAACATCATCATTATAACCAACAGCTTTTGTGTTATTCATTGCTAAAGGGGTGAATATTTTTTCTTGTAGCTGTTTCTTAAATGGCTTTTTTCCTACTCGTTCAATAATTTCTGATAATAATATAAATCCTGTATTGTTGTATTCAAGTTTATCGCCAGTTTCAAAATTCATTTGATTTATGTTTAATAACATTTTTAGCACTTGTTTATGATTCATAGTTTCAACACCTTTTAGCTGCGCTAATTCATCTGGATTAGGCAAACCGTGAGTATGATTAGTAAGTTGCTTAATTGTTATTTTATTGGGTAAATCTTTAAGCTCTGTTAAGTATAATCTTATATCATCATTGAAAGAGAGTTTTCCTTCGTCTTCTAACATCAATGCAACAAAAGTTGTGAATTGCTTAGAAACAGATGCGATGTTAAAAACAGTAGAACTAGTTATTGGAACTTGGTGCTCTATATTGGCTAAACCTTTTTGATTGCTGTAAACCGTTTTTCCATTTTGAATAATAGATATAATAGACCCCGTTTGACCTTGTTGATGATGAGCGTTAAATACAGAGTCGATTTTTCTAATTGTTTTTTTATCTAGAGTTTCAGATTGTCCACAAATTGATTGCGATAATAATAAGATTATAATGATGCTTACGATCTTTAAAATATAATTCATTGTTGTATTATTTTTTATTTTATCCAAATTTGAATCATTTCAATGGTATAAAAGTCCGAATAAAGAAAGTAGGACTGATTTTACACTAAATAATGAGTTCGAGTTAAAGTCGAACTAAAGTTAACTATTGGATTTCCTGTACCCTGTAGGTGTTTGCCCTGTTACTTTCTTAAACGCTGTATAAAAAGAAGATTTAGAATTAAAACCAACCATATACAAGATTTCTAAAACAGTAAGTTCTCTTTTGGTAGGGTCTTGTAGTAGTGTTTTTGCATCATTTATTCTATACTCATTAATGAAGTCAAAAAAATGTTTCTTTAAATGATGATTGATTAATAGTGATAATTCTTTTTCTGGAATATCGGCTTGAAGAGCTAATTTTTGTAATGTTAACCCAAAATCCAAATAAGGCTTTTCCTTTTCCATTACTAAAGTTAGTTTTTCTAGATATTCATTTTCAGCTTTATTTATTTGGGTATTAGTTTTAGTGGTTTTCTTTTCAAGAAATGATTTTACTGGATTTAACTCTATATCTATACCTGTAAAAAGCGCAGGTTGGTATAACGCTTTCAGAACAAAAAATACAGTTATCGATAAAACAGAAAAACTTATTAAGATGTTTATATTTAAAACATACTCTTGAAGCATAGAATTAGACATATACCATCTTATAATTACAAAGCAATGCGCTATACAAGAGAAAGTTGTTATCTGAAATAACCATTTATAAATAGCATAATTTGCATTTGAATAATTTTCAAGATATACAGTTTTATATTTTTCTAAAACGATAAATATAGCGACAATATAAATTATGTATTGTACCTCTCCAACTACTTCATAAAGAAATAAGCTTTGACTTGAGAGGTTTGTTATATTGAAAATAATAAGAAATAATATAAATAATATGAAATGAAGTATGTGTGTTTTTTTAATCTGAAAATTGGAGTAGCAGGCTGATAATACGTATAGATAAAATAAAGGTAATTGTAGTAGACTAGAAGAAACTTTTATGCTTTGGATAATCGGATACTTTGAAGTCTGGTTTGTAAAAAAACCAATTAAGTCAAATGCGATGACCAGTAAATAAATGCCAAAAAGCCTGTTGGATTGTTTATTTTTTGTTTTAACTGTAAAAAGAAAAACAAAAAGAAGTATCATTATAAAAACAACAATCTTACCTATGGTTTCAATAATTTCTATCTTGACTTCCAATTATTTGTGTATATTTCTTGATTTCAACGTAAAATAGAGCCTAATAACCATCTCTATGCTTTTGTGTTACTTGTTTTACCAAATATACAAAAACAAACTAGCTATCAGTGCCGCCTCATCAAACCGTACGTGAATTTCCCCTTATAAGCTTACCGATAGATTTCTTTATCGAGCTTTCGGAATTAATACGTTAATTACAGTATGCTTCTTACAAAGCTGACTTCGATATAAAACAACTAAAAAATCAATAAAACAAATCATTACGAATTCTTTTGCAGGCTAAAGCAATCGTTTCGCATGAAGATACTAACACAAAAACTGCATAATACTACGTTTTTTCGAATTGACTAGCAGGTTTTCAAAAAGATGTAACGTGAAATTACGTTGAACTCACATTATATGAAAAAAGAAAAACCTTTAAAAGGCAAACTATACAAGATAAAAAATAATTCAATCCTTTTTTACCTTTTCTGTTTCTTTCTTATATACATATTACCTCTGAGACAATATCTTTAATTTTCATATGCACACCCCCTAACATTCTCAATATTAATTCCTTATTTAGGAATAAGAGATATCTATTCCTTTCTTATTTTTAATCTCAAATAACGCCCTATGTTTGCATTGCATTATTATAAGTTGGGGGGCTTATAACGTTATGTGGATAAAGAAGCTCTTTAGGGAGCTTCTTTTTATTTCATATCTTTTTATTCAATATATGATTCATTTAATCATCATAAACCACAACCGAATTTACTATCCAATCGTGAATCGCTTGTTTATTTTCATTTGTTGAAACTGTAAAAAAGGACACCCTCCCCAGAGCTACCTTTATTATAAATCGAACCATAGCTAATCCAATATGTACTCTTTTACCGTTATCTAATTGTTGAACTTTTATCCTGCTAAATCTGTGACCAACCGTTGATCCAATCAATGAAATCATCAATGGATCACATTAATATAAAAATTAATGTGAACGCAATCATTTTTGCGCAGTCTGGCACATTCTAAAATCATGAAAACAAATCTGTTACTCCCACGATATAATCTGTCTTTTTCATATTTTAATATTATTTAGTGTAAAAAAGTAAAAGCAACCCAATAGATTATTTTCACACATTTTTATACGTTGTTTTAATGTCTCCCTAATAATTTAGTACAACTAGTTAATACAATTCATTTTACTATATCTTGTTAAAACTATGGCTAACTTAATTCACTTTCTACTACTATTTAATATATACCCTTTGTAACAAAATCAAGAGTTACTCTTCTTTAAGATATAAAGACATTTTTGAGAGGATAGGTTTTCTTACTAGAAGTTGGCCTTTCCTCTTTCTATTTTTACGATATTTCATTATTAGCATCAAGGCACTCCTATTCATTTTTCTCTATACGATCAAAATTGAATTTCATTAAAACATAACTCGCTTAATTCACTTTCTACTACTATTTAATATATACCCTTTGTAACAAAATCAAGAGTTATTCTTCTTTAAGATATAAAGACATTTTTGAGAGGATAGGTTTTCTTACTAAGAGTTGGCCTTTCCTCTTTCTATTTTTTACAATACTTCATTACTCATATCAAAATATTGATCTATTTAAAAAGATTATCTTATTTTTCTCATTTTAAAGGCAGTATCATACCATCTATCCCAACGAACACTCACCTCATCTAATTCTTATTTTTATTTCCCTTTATTAAAATATCTTTCCGATATAGTTTTAAACTCGATTTTTCATTTGTAGTAAATAGTTTGGAGAAAAGAAGTATTCTGAAAGGAATGCTTCTTTTTATTTTATCGAAACTTGATCTCAGGATTTTTCCTGTTTTATAGTGTCTAAAAATAATTACCTTTATCATGTCTATTTGACGTTTGAAGAAAAAAGCACAAGAAATAACGATTAATTTACTTTTTTCTGCATTTAAAATAATTTTATTATACTTTAAGATAGCTCCTTCACAGGAGCTATCTTTTTATATCTCCCTAACATACCGTAAATTTATTTTTAATAAGTACTTTATAAGTCAATTATTAAACCTTACTAATTCTCTATACAAGAAAAAAAATAATATTTACTAGTTATACCGATTCTTAACTAAAGTTACACAACCATTTCCTTGCAGTCAAAATTAAAATACTATCATCTATAGATCGACCTTTACCTTATACCAGTTATAGCTTGAATTTACTGTAAAAGAAAATGGTAAATGGAATTAATGATTATGCCTCTTAAATTAACATCAAAAATGCCATTGTAGCTTATGCCACAATTTCTAAATGTGACTTATAGAATTAATTGTTTCCAAACACATATGCGTATTGTTTATTTTAATTTGAATCAAATTAAATAAATTAATTGTTCGTTTTGAAAGGAGCTTTTAAAAGCTCCTTTCTTCTTTCAATACTCTTAATCTTACATCTATTTGACAAAATATTATATTGGTAAACAAAACCCAAAAACAAGTCAAAGCACTATATAACAACACCTTAAAAACAAAACATACACTTCTGGCATCGTTGTTTTAATGGTTTTCCCTGATATAAGTTTCAGGGCCTCCACTTATTTCTTTAAATGTATTTATGTGTTATTTTTACACCATAATTTTTACAAACATTAGTGTATAGCTAACTGCGTTACCTTATTTTTTTTCAGTCTTTCATTCTATTTGTTTTAAATAAGCGCAGTTAGTTTTTATCTCAAAATATCAATTTATTTTATTTTTTATATTTCATTTTCTTACTGCACTTATTTAATTTATATCTGTCATCGCTTAAGAGACGTCTTAAGTTCTTTTTCATAGCAATTTTCCCGTTCAATCTTTTGGACGGTTTTTTTTATTGCCCCAATAACAACTTTAAAACACCCCCTACAAACTCATTTTAAACTATTTATCAGACACATTTTTGATCATTCCTCTAAACTATTTATTTATTCTAATTCTTGAAATATGTGACCTTTATTATTTTTTGTGTCTCAAAAATAACAAGCTTCCAAAGTTCCCCCCAGTGACACCCCCCTTATCATTAACTTTGTGAGCTTTTTATTTACAATTATTCACAGGATGCTGATGGTATATACCAATCAATACTCTTTCCGAAAGATATACAAAAACACTGATCGCAGGTTTAGAGTCAATAAACCTCACTTTTTCTACCTTTTACCTTTTTACTGTATTATTTGTTCATACATAAAGTAAATTTATACTGAGCATAAAAGCTTATTTACATTGTTTAGTTAGTTTGAATAGAAAAGTATTCTTTGAAAAAAGAATACTTTTTTAATACGTAAGCTTATGGAACTATGGTTAACCATATAAAACACAGTTAAACTTAGTTTCTTATTATTTCATCGACAATTTTTTTGATTTTAAATAATTATCAACATTTAACCTAAAAAGCTTGTTAACTTTAGCATATCAAATGTTAATTATCATGAAACCTAAACTTACCATCGTTAAATTCATAAAGAGTTATGGTAATCAATACGAAATCAAATTCCCTAATCTAAAAGAACCATTAACTATAGATAGATATTACTATGAAAAAATGGTCAATAGCCCTAAGGAATTTAAGTTTATTTAAAATAAACCAACCATTTTCTTACTGAAACAATAGTACTCTTTAACAGAAGTTCCAGCAATAACACACTCATGGTTAACATTCATTTAACACGATAAAAACCATTAGATTGTGTCTAGGGGTATCCCTTATTGCCAGTGATATAGATTTGTTTTAAATTGCAGTAAGTTTGAAATCTATATTTCGGACAGCTTAATATTTCAAGGGGAAAATTCCTACTCAAATACGAGTAGGAATTTTTAATTCCATTCTACTTATTTGCAAAAAGATCAAACCTAAATTTATCATTTTTCCTTAAGTTTATTCATTCTTTCACTGGCTTTTGGTCAAATATATCACAATTCATCCTAAGAAGACAATTACAATATAGTTAAAAAATTTGCTCATTGCCGTTGTAAACACTTTCATGTACAACACGCATCATTTCAATAAAATATCTAATTAATTTTTATACTAACCAGTATCACAATTTTTATTAATCTAGTTTTTAAGCCTTGTATCATTTCACTTTACTACAGTACCAAGTAGAAAAATAATATGATCTAGTTAATGGTTATTACGTATAACCTATACGTAAAATCCCTAAGGCAATCCTAGGTATTTTACGCATAGGTAATTACCATTTTTATACCGACTTTTGTCATACTATTTAACTTATTAATTTGTAAGAAGGGTTTTTAAGTACATAGTATGGGAGCTTTTATGAAGCTCCCATTTTTTTTGACACAAATCACGCAGCCTTATTTACCTATATAGAGCCCATAAAATATAGGCATAACTTCTTTTACACAACATATCCAACTCCCCCAAAAAAAGCACAGCAATCATTTTTACATTTAAAAATACAAAATTTCGGCATAATTCTTGTAATCAAGAATCTCAACAATTAAATATTTTCAATATGAAAAAACATCTACTATTTATTAAGAAAATCTTGAGGGGATAATTGTTATTGAAAAAGAAAGTAAAAACTGAAGTATTAACTTCAGTTTTTGTTTTTTGCCCCCTAATCTGTTACGCCTACTTCTTCTCTTTATCGTGAAAATATTTCTTTTTAGTATCTAAAAAAACCCGAAAAGAACGTTAATTGTAGGGTAGACCTGAAATATTTGGTTTATTTCTTTGAAAAAATGACGAAATAAAGTACTTTCGGCTTCTGAACACTACATTTACTTAAATACACAAGAATGAAAAAATTAGTACTTTTGGCCCTCATAGGAGGTATTATGCTTTCATGTAAAAAAGAGCCGATTAAAGATTATTTAGTTATTTCTGGTTCTATTGACAACTTTAAAAAAAGAGATGTCAAATTGGAGAGCTTTCGTTTTGAAAAAAAAATCAAATTCGATAAAAAAACAAAAACATTTGTCGATACTTTAAAAATTGACAAGGACGGGTATTACACCCTTACATTTTACAAAAGGAAGTTTAAGGTTTACTTGACAAAAACCGATGATCTAAAAGTGATACTTGATTATAAAAATCCTGACAATATTATATTTCAGGGAGCAAATGCAGCTATCAATAATTATTTCATTAAGAAATCCGAAGTTTTCAAAACTGAATTTGGTAATCTTAGAGAATTGTTAGCTCATGAAGAAGATAGTTTCTTGGAAAAAGTTGAAAACTACAAAAACTATTTAACAGACTTAGCTATAGATAGTAAACTGCCCGAATCTTTCTTAAAAAAAGAAATAAAGAACATCGAATATGAATATTTAAGAGATTTAAATTATTATCCTACTTACTACCCTGTGTTAAGTGGAGATAAAGAGTTTGTTGTTTCGGAAAATTTCCCTTCAATTTTAGATGAAATAAATTTCAACAATGCCAATGACTACGTTAATTTTGAATATTACAGAACTATTTTAATTGATGAATTAAAGAAAAAAGTAAATAAAAAAACGACGGAAAACGATAATTTTTATCTGACTTATTTAGAAACGATTCAAACCGAAATCACTGACACTTTAATTAAGAACGATCTATTATTTCATGAAACGGGTAAAAACGGCATTACCTATGCTGATGACCTAGAAGAGTACTATAAAAAATTCATGGCATACTCTACTAATAAAACCCATAAAGATAGAATTGCTGATATATACAATTCTTTAAAATTAACAGCAAAAGGTAAACCTTGCCCTAAATTTGATAATTATGAGAACTACGATGGAGAAAGTACCTCCATAGATGATTTATTAAATAAAGGGAAGTATTTATATATTGATGTTTGGGCTACTTGGTGTGGGTTCTGTAAACGTGAGACCCCATTATTAAAAAGACTTGAATTACAATATCACGATAAAAATATTGAATTTGTTAGTATTAGTGTAGACAATCTTAACGCTAAGGATAAATGGAAAAAAACAATTGAGGAAAAAGAAATGGGTGGAGTTCAACTATTTGCAGATAAGTCTTTTGGATCTGACTTTATAAAGAAATTTGCCATAAAAGGATTACCGAGATTTATAATGGTTGATCCTGATGGTAATATCGTCAGTCGAAATGCTCCTAGACCATCAGATGGGCAAAAATTAATAAATATGTTGGATGAATTAGGGATCTAACACTCACTCTTTCTAGATTGTAGAAAATATATAGAACATAAAAAAAATCCGCAAATTTGCGGATTTTTTTTATGTTCTATTAATGAAAACCATTTGTTTAAAATCGATTATCTCCATCCAAAAGATCTCCAATTCCACCTAAAATACTTCCCTCTCCTCTATCACCTCTTCCTGTTTGAGGTGCCATCGACAAAACTCTACCCGCTAACCTACTAAAGGGTAATGATTGGATATAGACCGTTCCAGGTCCGCGCAAAGAAGCAAAAAACAGCCCCTCGCCTCCAAATATGGTGTTTTTAATTCCACCTACAAATTCGACGTCATAATCAATGTCTTGCGTAAATCCAACGATACAACCTGTATCAACTTTTAAAACTTCTCCAGGTTGCAGTACTTTTTTCGCCATCGTTCCACCAGCGTGTATAAACCCCATTCCATCTCCTTCCATTTTTTGCATAATGAACCCTTCTCCTCCAAACAATCCTCTACCAATTTTTTTAGAAAACTCTATTCCGATTGAGACTCCTTTTGCAGCACATAAAAAAGCATCCTTCTGACAAACAAACTTGCCTCCAAACTCGGTTAAGTCAATGGGTATAATTTTCCCTGGGTAGGGCGAAGCAAAAGACACTTGTTTTTTACCATGACCAATATTTGTAAACACTGTCATAAATAAATTCTCACCCGTAAGGATTCTTTTTCCGGCAGAAAAAATCTTCCCTAAAAGACCTTTCTCTTGATTGGAACCATCTCCTAAAATGGTATTCATATTTACATCGGTATCCATCATCATAAAACTACCGCTCTCGGCAACTACACCTTCTTGTGGGTCTAACTCAATTTCGACGTATTGCATTTCTTCACCATATATGCAATAATCAATTTCGTGTGCATTCATATTAATTAGTTTTTTTTTATTAGACTCAAACAATCCTATTTTGTTACGACTTCACCTTTAAACTCCATTCGTATTCAAACCTAGACACCGAAACTCCTTCTTCGTTTATACCTTCAGACTTCACAAGGACCGTTTGCCCTTCTCCTGTTTCAATAGCCTTATTAATAGCTATTCTTATCATTTCTCCATCATTACATTCAAATCGAATTTTCCCTATGGCTTTTTTAGTAAAAACAGCGTTCATATTAGTGACCAGCATAGATAAATTTTTACCTGAATCACTTATTGCCTTCATTACTAATATTCCGGTTGACAACTCTGAAGCCATTCCTTGAACAGCCCAAAACATTGATTTAAAAGGGTTTTTATTTATCCATTTGTACTTAACAAAGACACTTGAACAGTCTTCTGAAATTGATTTTACTCTTATTCCAGTTAAAAAAGCCGATGGAAGTTTGAAAAATAAAAACGTATTAATCTTTAGTGGTGTGAACTTCATTTAGTTAGTGTTTATGGGCAATTTACAACATTTTAAGCAATAATGTATATTGTTTTAATTGTTAAAAAAATGTTAATTATAGTACTATGTATTACATAATACTATCTAAAAGATATATATTTGCATTGTAAGGTATTATATAACTCTATTTATTTATGCAACATAACAACGACAACACCAATGCTTTTTTAATACATATATCCGCTTTTACAGGATATTTATTTCCTTTAGGAAGTATTATAACACCACTTATTATATGGCAAACGTTAAAAGATAAGAGTGTTTTTTTAGATGAACATGGAAAAGAAGCTGTCAATTTTAATATTAGCTTTGGCTTGTATATTTTTATATTAAGTGCTTCTTTCTTCTCTTTCTTTTTTGGTAACATTTTAGATGTTTTTAATGGAATCAATATCGATTTTGGAGGTCACCGTTCTTTTGGAGGTTTTTTTAGTTTTCTAGGAATCGCCTCTTTAGTAAGTATTGTAAGTTTAATTAAAATAGCTCTTGTTATTATTGCCGCTATGAAAGCAAACAAAGGAGAAAACTATAAGTATCCTTTCACTATAAATTTTATAAAATAACCACTTAAACCACGCTCAATGAAGATAGAAAACACAAAAGCTCAAATGCGTAAAGGTGTGTTAGAATACTGTATCTTATCTATTCTACAAAATGGAGATGCATACACTTCAGAAATTCTTTCAACCTTAAAAAATGCAGAAATGATTGTGGTTGAAGGTACCATTTACCCATTACTCACACGATTAAAAAACGCAGGCTTATTAAGCTATAGATGGGAAGAATCAACCTCTGGCCCTCCAAGAAAGTATTATGTTCTAACGGAAAATGGTCAATTGTTTTTAAAAGAACTAGATAAAACATGGAATAATTTAGTAAATGCAGTAAACCAAGTAACAAGTACAAAATAAACTAATCATGAATAAGACAATCAACATAAATTTAGGCGGATTCTTTTTCCACATAGATGAAACTGCTTATCAAAAATTAAAGCGTTATTTAGAAGCTGTTTCTCGTTCTCTAAGTAACGACCCGCAAGGAAAAGATGAAATAATTGCAGATATTGAAGCTCGTATTAGTGAACTTTTATCTGAAAGAATTACCGATGCCCGTCAAGTGGTAAATGAAGGCGATATTGAAGAAATCATTGCAATCATGGGACAACCAGAAGATTATGCAGAAACCGAAGAAATATACAATGACGATACTTCTTATACAAAACGTAAAAGAAGTAACTCTAAAAAATTATTTAGAGATGGAGATGATAAATTTTTAGGCGGTGTATGTGCCGGATTAGGGCATTTTATCGGTGTTGATACTATTTGGATTAGATTAGCTTTTATTATATTATTGGCCAGCGGCTTCTCTCCTTTGGTATACATCATTCTCTGGGTTTTACTACCTGAAGCCAAAACTACTTCCGAAAAACTACAAATGGAAGGTGAAGCTGTAAATATCGATAACATTGAAAAAAAAATTCGTAACGAGTTTGAAAGCTTATCAACTAAAATAAAAGATGGTGCCCATGAACTTTCCGACAAAATTTCTAGCGCTGATTACGACAAATTGCGTACGCAAACGAAATCAGGAATTCAAGACTTTATAGATACTATGGGTAAAATTTTATTAGCCGTATTTAAAGTTCTCGGGAAATTCATGGGCGTTCTTTTAATATTTATTGCGGGAGTTACTCTTGTTTCTTTATTAATAGCCACATTTTCTATAGGAAGTTTTGAAATATTAAGTTTTGATAATGAGATTACGCAGTACCCGCCCTTCTTTTATGATTCCATTTTACCAAAATGGTTACTAGGGATGCTCTTTTTTGTTCTCATCGGTATTCCTTTTGTTGTACTGTTTATTTTAGGCTTGCGAATTATATCTCCAAATGTAAAAAAACTAAGCACATTTGCCGGCTTAACCTTATTAGGACTTTGGTTAGTCGCTCTTTTAGGGGTTGTCTTTTCTGCTATCGATTTTGAAACTTCTAGAGCTTATAATGGAACAAATGTTGATAAACACAGTATTGTTTACAATCAAGAAAGTCCTTTAAAAATTAGAGTCGTAAATGATGATAATCTTTATTACCTGCACAATCTACGCAATAGAAATAATGCTATAACTGTTGAAGCTGATAATAAGGATATGAAGTACTCTAATGATGTACATATTGATGTAACCAAAAGTGAAACTGGCAATGCATATATTCAAGTAAAGAAAACCTCAGAAGGAAGAAAGCGCACTAAAGCAAATAAAAATGCCGATGCTATTCAATATAACTTTAGATCCAATAACAACATCATTGTTTTTGATGCTTTCTTTTTAAGTGATTTTCAAAATATGTGGAAAAATGAAGAAGTTACCATCACCATATTTATTCCTGAAGGAACTACCATTTATTTTGAAGGGTCTTCTCGAAATTTTTTATACGATATCGATAATATTGACAATATATACGATAGAAATATGGCCAACCACCATTTTAAAATGACATCGAGAGGTCTTGACTGTATTGATTGCGATAATGAAAATGAATCAAAAAACAACCAGACTCATGATGATGGAGATTCGGATAATGATGATGAAATTAGCTTTTTATTTGACAGTACCATTAACGATATCAAAGCAGAGCTTACCATCACCAAAGAAACTACCAAAAACGAGTTAGTAAAACTAACTAGTTGGTTTAAAAAACGTAAAAATATTGATATCGATTTCTCTGAATCTACCTTTTATGACAACGGAAAAATAAAGCACTATGCTATTGAAGTTAACTGTAATGACGGATTTAAAGGAAAGTCTTCCTCTAAAGGTTTTACTATTGATGGCGGTAAACATGGCTTCGTTAGGAGTTATGACAATGACGGCACGATAGATTTTAAAATCTGGTAATCAACTTAAAAATAAATACTTAAAATAAAACTATGACTTCTTTCTTCGACTTCTTTTTTAAAGGTAATTTTTTTATGAAGCTTTTATCATTGGTTTGGGCCTTGTTGGTTTCATGGGTTATGAATGGGCAAGTTCAAGAAATCCCGAAATACACCCCTACTGACATTCAATTACATGATGAAATTGTAAAAATGGACAACCTTTACTTTACTGCCTATAATAGTTGCGACATGAAAACACAAGCTGAAATTTTAAGCGAGGATATTGAGTTTTTTCATGACAAAGGCGGGCTATTAACTTCTAAAAAGAATATTTTATCTTCTATAGAAAAGAATATTTGCAACAAGGTAAAACGCATCTTAATTGAAGGAAGTATCGAGGTCTATCCAATTCATGACTACGGGGCTGTCGAAATAGGATACCATACGTTTTTTAATTCACTAGAGCCCAATGCGAAAGCCAACCCAAGTAAATTCGTTGCCATTTGGAAAAAAGACAATCATCAATGGAAAATGACAAAGGTTGTAAGCCTACACTAAAGATAGTATCAAAAACAAACGAGCAAAATATGAAATACACATTTAAAATAATCACCATACTCCTACTTACATTAAGTTCTAGTAATATTACATTTGGACAAGAGACCTCAAAGGACATACTTCTGGCAATTAAGGAATCTAATATTGAATCTTTAAATAAATTTATTTCCAATGACGACCTCAACAAATGCCATGAAGTTAGAGGAAGTTCATATAATTATTTGGCTATTTCTATAAAAATGAAATCACTTGAGTCTCTTGCATATTTCATTGGAAGGAATGTCAATCTAGAAAAACAATGCACCGGTAAAACACCCCTAATGTATGCAGTGAAGTACGGGCAATTCAAAGCCGTAAAGCTCTTACTTAAAAATGGAGCAAGCTTAAACACTAAAAACAATGGACGAACAGCCTTAGATTATGCTAAGAAATACGAACAATCAGAAATAGAAAAATATCTCATCCAATACAGTAAAATGTAGCGGTAATAAAAATGTTAAAAAGTTGCTTCAAGCTTAAGGCTTTAATTACAACATTTAACATGAAAAACATTAGTGCATTAGCTAGCTAACATCTAGTGACACTAATACTTGGTTTTATTAGTTTACGAGCCAAAACTGAAAAGTTTTGGCTTTTGTGTATTCATCATATAATTATGTAAAGAACCTGTTTTTTTGCTTTATACTAGTTATTGTTTGGATTTACTATAAAAGAAAATGAGTGTTCTTTTCTTTATATAAGAAAGAAAAGTCAATAATAGCAGTAGCTATGATTTCTTTTTATATTGAAATAAAAAGGGAAAAAGGACGTTTTACTTCGGTAAATTCAAATGGTAAAATGGTATTAATTAAAATATAACCATTTCACACATTGAATTTTATTCGATTTCGTATTTTTACGTCATGATACGAGTACTTCCTTTGTTTTTATTCTTCATCTCATTTGTTCAAAGTCAAAATTTACCTGAAGGCTTTTCTTATTTAAACGATGTTGCTCCAAGTATATTAAGTGAATTACGCTATTGCAATCACAATAATTTTGTCGGTGTTCCCATTGATGGTTATGAAAATAATGTAGTTGTAACTTCTACACTAACCGCCCAGGCTTTAAAAAAAGTTCAGAATGAGCTTTTACAAAAAGAATTAAGCCTAAAAATTTATGATGCCTACCGCCCGCAAACCGCTGTGAATCATTTTGTGAGATGGGCAAAAGTTACAACGGATACATTAATGAAAAAACAATACTATCCGAATGTAAACAAACGCCATTTATTTAAACTGGGTTATATAGCCTCTAAATCTGGGCATTCAAGAGGTAGTTCCGTTGACCTAACCATTGTTAACTTAACCACTGGTAAAGAATTGGATATGGGGAGTCCATATGATTTTTTTGGTATTTCATCACATATAAACTTTAAAAACCTAACATACAAACAGCAAAAAAATCGCAAACTGTTACAAAAGGTTATGTCGAAACACGGATTTCGTCCCTATAAAAGTGAATGGTGGCACTTTACTTTGCGAAACGAGCCTTTTCCTAGTACTTATTTTGATTTCAAAATAAAATAGTACTTTTTAACGATTTATTTGGACAAACCGTATAAAATCGGCATTATCTTTGCTTAGCTATAAATTATGATTGTGAAAATTAAATATTTTTCGTTGCTTTTAATGGGTATATCTACCATGAGTTTTGCTCAATTAGATGGTTCTTTAGGTGGAAATAACAAAGGAAATACATCTTTAGGCAACTTTAATATTCCCGCAAAAGAAGTTCAAAAGCCAAAAGCATTGGACTTTAAGAATGACGCTGGTTTTAAAAATGCCCACACAGAACAACAAAAAAAACGAAAGCAAAAACAAGCGGATGAAGCCTATAAGAATAAAGGTATTTTAACAAAAGCAAAAGTGGCTGAAGAGCAATACTTAAAATCGTTTAAGAAAATAAATGGTTTGTTTCAATATCCTGTGATAGATCAAGATTTAGGAAGCTTTAGCACCAAATCAAAAAGTGTAACTATTATTTGTAGAGACTTTCAATACCCAGATGGAGATAAAGTTACTATCTTAATCAATAGCATACCCGTAGTTTCTAATATTACACTTCGACAACGATTCCAATCATTCAATATCCCTCTTGACGAAGGAGTTAACACCATTGAAATCTTAGCCTTAAACCAAGGAACTTCAGGGCCAAATACGGCTGCCTTTAAAATTTATAATGATACTGGTATGCTAATATCTTCCAATGAATGGAATTTGGCAACTGGAGCCAAAGCGTCTATTATCATAGCAAAAGAAAAATAGTCGCGCCCCTAATTTAAAACAACGAAACCCTTTAAGCAACTTTTAGCAAGAACCTTTTTTTAAATTATTAAAAACTACTACTTTTGTGGTTACGTTTTGAAACAATCAAAACAAACAAACTATAAATAAACAACTAATATATAATGAAGGAAATCACCAAAGATACCTATATCAACTGGTATAGAGACATGTTATTTTGGAGAAAGTTTGAAGATAAATTGGCTGCGGTTTACATTCAACAAAAAGTAAGAGGTTTTTTACACTTATATAACGGTCAAGAGGCTGTTTTGGCGGGATCAATTCATGCAATGGACTTAAGTAAGGACAAAATGATTACCGCTTATCGTAACCATGTTCAACCAATTGGTATGGGAGAAGACCCAAGAAGGGTTATGGCTGAATTGTATGGTAAGGCTACTGGTACTTCGCAAGGCATGGGAGGCTCTATGCATATATTTTCAAAGAAATATGGTTTCTATGGTGGTCATGGTATTGTTGGAGGGCAAATTCCACTAGGAGCAGGTATTGCTTTTGGTGACAAATATAAAGGAAGTGATGCCGTAACCTTATGTTATTTCGGTGATGGCGCTTCGCGTCAAGGCTCTTTACATGAAACTTTTAACATGGCAATGAACTGGAAATTACCAGTAGTATTTATTGTTGAAAACAATGGGTATGCTATGGGTACTTCTGTTGAAAGAACAGCCAACCATACTGATATATGGAAACTTGGTTTAGGGTATGAAATGCCATGCGGACCTGTAGATGGCATGAACCCTATAAAAGTTGCTGAGGCCGTAGACGAAGCCATAGAACGTGCTCGTAGAGGTGATGGTCCTACTTTCCTAGAAATGAAAACCTACCGATATAGAGGTCACTCTATGTCTGATGCACAACACTATCGTACAAAAGAAGAAGTAGAAGAATATAAAAAAATAGATCCTATAACTCAAGTTCTTGATATTATAAAGGATAAAAAATATGCTTCAAACGAAGAGATCGAAGCAATTAATAAAGGGGTGAAAGATTTAGTGAAAGAATGTGAAAAATTCGCAGAAGATTCACCGTACCCAGACCTGAATCTATTGCATGATATGGTGTACGAACAAGAAGATTATCCATTTATAAAATAATAAATCCAACAAAACTTATTAAAATATGGCTACAGTAATTAACATGCCTCGTTTAAGCGACACTATGGAAGAAGGTGTTGTGGCACAATGGTTAAAAAATGTTGGAGATAAGGTTGAAGAAGGAGATATTTTAGCTGAAATTGAAACAGATAAAGCTACTATGGAGTTCGAATCGTTCCATGAAGGTACTTTATTACATATCGGTGTTCAGGAAGGCGAAACAGCTCCCGTTGATAGCTTATTAGCTATTATTGGAGAAGAAGGTGAAGATTTTTCGTCATTATTAAGTCCTAATACTACTGACGCTGCACAACCTGAAGACACAACTCCTAGCGAAAAAGAAACTAACGCAGAAACCACAAAGGTGACTATTCCTGAAGGAATTCAAGTGATAACCATGCCTCGTTTAAGTGATACGATGGCCGAAGGAACCGTGGCCTCATGGCTAAAAAAAGTTGGAGATAAGATTGAAGAAGGAGATATTTTAGCTGAAATCGAAACAGATAAAGCTACCATGGAGTTCGAGTCTTTTTATGAAGGAACGCTTTTACACATTGGTGTAGCGGAAGGAGAAACAGCTGCTGTTGACAGTTTATTAGCCATTGTTGGCACTACTGGAACAGATGTGAGTGCACTGGTTGATGCTTATAAATCTGGAAGCTTTAGTAATACTACTGAGGCTTCAGATAAAAAAGAAGACACACAAAATAACACTCCCGTTTCTTCAGCTACTGAAACCCCCTCAGAAGAAACAGTTCCTACTGTTTCGGTAGATGGACGTATTTTAGCCTCTCCTTTAGCTAAGAAAATAGCAAAAGACAAAGGTTTCAATTTAGCTGACATCAAAGGTTCTGGTGAAAATGGACGAATCATAAAGAAAGATGTCGAAAACTTTACACCTGTAGCGAAAACAGAAGCGACACCTAAACAAGTAGCAAACACTACACCTGGAATTACAAGCTTTGCTATTGCTGGAGAAGAAAGCACAGAAGAAGTTAAAAACTCTCAAATGCGTAAGGCTATTGCTAAATCGCTAGGCAACTCTAAATTTAGTGCGCCTCACTTCTACTTGAATATAGAAGTAACGATGGACAACGCTATAGAATCACGTAAAATCATTAACCAAATGCCTGAAACTAAAGTGTCGTTTAATGATATGGTAGTGAAGGCTTGTGCTATGGCATTGAAAAGACATCCGCAAGTAAATACTACTTGGAATGAGAATGTAACTATATATAACAAACACATTCATGTCGGCGTAGCCGTAGCCGTACCCGATGGTCTAGTTGTGCCAGTGCTAAAACACACTGATTATATGAACATTAATGAAATTGACATTAGGGTTCGTGATTTGGCCACTAGAGCAAGAAATAAAAAATTAGCTCCAAATGAAATGCAAGGAAGTACCTTTACGGTTTCTAATTTAGGTATGTTTGGTATTGAGAGCTTTACATCTATAATCAATCAGCCTAATTCTGCCATTTTATCGGTAGGTGCTATTGTAGAAAAGCCAGTCGTTAAAAATGGAGAAATCGTAGTTGGTAACACCATGAAGTTAACCTTAGCTTGTGACCATAGAACTGTTGATGGCGCTGTAGGAGCTCAATTCTTACAAACGTTAAAAATGTATTTAGAAAACCCGGTTACAATGCTAGCCTAATATTTACAAACAAATAAAAAAAGCCAGCGTAAAAACGCTGGCTTTTTTTATTTGTTGTAATACCGATTCTTAAGTTATGCAGGTTATTGTTTCCTTTCAGTCACGCTTTTGTCTTACCTATAAACCAGCAGTTACCATAAACAACTACGGTCGATAAATTAATATTATACGATTTACAGATAAATATTTCGTGTATAGGTATTGAATTATTTTAAGTTAGTTTAAGGCATAAAACTTTAGCATAGCCAAGCTATGGTTAAGTTTTATAACGCAAAAATACCTACAAAAGAAATAATAGATATGCGAAATATTTATTTGTAAATCGTATTAGACATGGCATAATATATTCTTCGCTTGCTCAATATGTCGCTCATTATGATAAATAACAAAACGTAAAGTATCTCCCAATCTAAATTTCAAAAGTGGTAAGGTAATCGAGGTCTTTATTTTTGATAGATTCTTTTCTTTGGCTAATTCCAGTAAACAAAGTAGTTCATTTTGATAATTGACAAAATCACTCAGCACCTCATCTTTACTTAATTTTGAGTAGATTGGGTTTTTACTTTTAAAGGTATTCATTTTCGTCATTCCTTCTTTTGGCAGCATAGCTAATGCAAATTTATTTCCAAAATACCCTGTTTTAAATGATGTAGATGTTGCCCCATTAGCCGTTTCAATCCTTTTTTTGATTTCTCTATTATAAAATTTAGCGTACCTATTTAGATGTTCCACGCAATCTAATACAGACCATACAGTCACCGCTTCCTTTTGTTGTAATACTGCTTCTGGTACTGTTTTTAACGAAATCACATATTCTATATGTGCCCTCGTATGACCTTTTAATGTTGCTATTAGTTGGTTCGTTGTAAAAATCATTATATACTGTTTGGGTCAAAAATGACTATTTTAAATTACATAATTATTGATTCTAATCAAGACTTTTAACTATTCTAGACAAAGTTTCAGGCGTCATTCGCAAATACGACGCAATGTATTTTTGAGGAATTTCCTGAAATACTTGTGGACTTCTTTTGATAAGTCGCTCAAATCTTTTTTGTGGTGAAAACGTAATTAAATCAATTTCTCTTTCTATTTGTTGGCAAACAAATTCTTCTAATAACTTATTCCATACAACTAGGTACTCTTCTTGAGAGTTTATTAAATTATAATATGTTTTTTTCGATATTACTTTCAGTTCACTTTGTTTAATCGCTTGTATATAAAATGTTGTTGGCTTCTCGGTCAAAAAACTATCGAGTGCGGTAATCACCGAGTTGCGATATCCAAACCGAATGGTATGCTGCTCGATTCCATCATCAATAAAAACATGTATACTTCCTTTAGTTACTAAATATAAATTGGTTTCAATATCGCCAGCATTAACAAGAAACTCATTCCTTTTAATCGAAATTTCATTTTCCCAGTTGTCGGTTAAAATTTCCAATATTCGCTCGTAACCACTCATTTCTTTCCTTTTTTCGAATTTAACAATTTGATTTTTATTTTAAAACAAAAAGACGGTAATTCCTTACCGTCTTTACATTTGAACTTCAATTATTACTTTATTAATATCACTTTTTCTGTGAACACCTCACTCCCTATCCGAATTCTACACACATAAAACCCTCTTTTTAAATCCGATACACTTTCTTCAAATTCTTTCAAACCTTTAAAACTTTTTTCTCTTATTAAAGTTTTCACTAATTGACCGGAAAGATTATGCAACTCTACTCTCACTATTAATTGTTCTTCTATATCAATCTTCATAGTAATTTTGTCCTTTACTAAGGTTGAAAATTCGAATCTCTTCACACTTGATTTCTCTCTATTCTGAATACAATCAGATACAAAACTCCATTCGTTTACTTCACTCGGAATACTACTCTGTGTCCACCATTTGGCTCTATATATTTTTTGATCATAGTACACTTTATCACCAGTATCGTAGATTTTACTGGCAACCCAAGCCGATAAGCCACAATACGTAGTACCTGCATCACTACATGACTGCACATAATTCCAAACATCACTACTACCCGGAATTTCTGTACTTGAAGCATACCATTTGTTTTTGTATTTAATTCCATCATGAACGACCTCCGTACCAGCCTTTGCGTATATCTTTGCTTCCCAAGCAGGAATAGTATCACAAATAGTTCCAACACCTTTCTTTTTAATAACGAAAGTAGTAGTACTCGAAACACTTGCTCCTTCATTATCTACTGCAACTATGTTAAAGGTAGCACTCCCAAAATAAGCAGGCATCCAAACAGCTGAGTAGATATCAGATGCTTCTGATGTGACCGATACTCCCTCAGTATTAACCATAAATTCAACTGACTCTACAGAAACATTATCTATTATTTTTGCTTTTAGGTCTATAGCTGTCAATTCATTTTGTTCAATTACGGCAACATCTTTCGGTATAATACCAGAAATTACTGGTGTTGTATTCCGTCCTGTTTTTTGAATAGTAAATGACACTTCTTTACTCGTTGTTGTGTTATTATTATCGGTAGCCATCGCAATTAATGTAGCTTCTCCGAAGGCAGCAGGTGTGAATTCGGCTATATATTCATTACCTATTTTTGTAGATGAAATTATCACTGTTCCGTATTTAAATGAAAAAGACACTATTGAACCCTCTTTATCAGTAGCCTCTGCTTTTAATGCTATTGGTGATAAAGTTGTCATTTCTATCACTTGATTTTGCGTTGGGGTTTGCCAAGTAACAACAGGTGGATTTCCAGTATTGATTTCACAATCTTTAACTTTCTCCCAAACTTCATTGCTCTCAGGTACTGAACCATTTGCAGCATACCACTTATTTCTATAGATTACATTGTTGTACTTTACATAATTATCTGCTGTATCATAAATTTTCGTGGATTTCCATTCAGGAATACCTGCACAATCAATAGTTACACCATCCCATATAATAAGTTTTGCCGATGCAGATGCACTGTCTCCGTTTTTAAAATTAGCATTGGTTGCCAACGTATGAACTCCATAGCTGTCAGGTATCCAAGTAAATAATTTTCCATTGAATATATCAGTTCCGATTTTAGTAGTTAATGTTTGTAATACTGAATTTTTCTCATCCACTTCCAAACTAACATTAATAGCTGAAAAGACCTCTTGTTTCACTACTTGATTATCTATGGGTGAAATAAATGTAACTCTAGGTATTTGGGCGCAAGGTTCAGCGGTTAAATCTGAAGAATCTCCACCGTATTTGCTCATGTCTTTGCAACCACAATCAGATAAATCATGAACACCATCCATATCTGTACCAACATTATAAATTGTAGCATAACGCTCGTAATAACCGATCCTATCAATAACTTGTGGTTTCTCTGCTCCTTGCCCACATTCTACGCCTCCATTAATAATGTTCACCGTCATTCCTAATCCAGCTACTCTATTTTTAGTTTTATCCAAATCATTTGGTATCCATTTCTTTGTCATAACATCATGAGCTGATGGTTTTGGATACTGGGGTGTCATCCAAAACCATATAGCTGTTTGAAAGGCTAGTGCTGCATCTTCTATAACTCTTTCTGGGTTATCTAATAAAACTTGCTTATCGCCAAATATAAATTCACTTGCAGGACCGTAATTATAATTATACGACAATTGAATAGGCCCCCTTCCTTTGTACGATTTCCCTGGTGTTGGTGGATAGTTTATATCAGGGTATGCATATGAGGCCATCGTTGGCTCTTCTCTAAAATGTAAACCCCATGAGAATCTTCCTCCAGGAGCTGTTTCCCACCCCCCTGTGGTTTCATGTGATATATTAGCAAAAAATGCCATAAGCTCCCTTTTCCGAATTTCAATACTTCCGAGTTCTAAAAACGAACCATAATCTACTTCCTCCGTTATAATCTCTTTGTCCACATTTCTTGGAGCCTCAAAATCAGCATCAAATCTAATTAGCTTTGATTCCCCAGTGGTTTTATCAATACGAGTAATTTTGTAGGCATTAGTACCACATCTTCTCTCAAAATTGACTTTAATTTTTCCCATTCTATGAATCGCCTCTACAAAAGACTCATAAGTGTAAAAATCATCTTTAGGATCCAATACCCATACTCCCCCTCCAATATCCCTAGCACCGAATCGATAAGGAAATAAGGTATCCCAAAGGCTCTTAGTCACTAGTGGATGGGCATCTACAACTTTGTTACTTTCTTTTTTATCTAGGTTTTCGATTTTCCGAAATCTCTTTGTTTTATGTAAATCTAAGCTTTGTTTTTTCCATTTTTCAACGGAATTACTGCTTATGTCGCGCTGTGCATGCACACAATAATTAGTACTTACTAATAAAAATATTAGTATGAGCAACGGTACTTTCAATTTTTGTATCATCTTTAAAGTTTTAGAAGGTTATTTTTAAGTTGTAAAGGCTATATCTAAATGAACTATATCACTCTAAACAAACACCTTACTACTTAACAATCATTGAAATACCTATTAGTTTTTTGTTTACGAAAAAATAATAGCTAAAGAACCTTAATACACCTCCAGAAGACAAGAAGTCCGTTTTGTAAATTCTTAGAATTACTTTTTCTATCGTATTTTCAAAACAATTATTCGAAGTTTTAAAAGAATCATGTGATTACTATTGTAAGGTTGTTGAGTATCTTATACCAGTAATTGTTTGAACTTACTGTAAAAGAAAATGGTAAATGGAATAATACAATTCTGAGGTTTATTTACCAACCATAATTATTTATGGTAAATGCCGATCTATAGGTGATCGTATTTTAATACTGACTTCTCTATTAGTTTCAAATGACCAACACTATAAAACAGAAGCATGACCGCAAGGAAATAATTGTGTAATTTTACCTAAAATACGGTATAAGGCCTATTGTATTTGATGTCTCAAATGTATTCGTTTGAAACTTTAGAAAACCTCCTAACTTATTGGCAATATACTATACATCAACTTCAGAAATAGAAGTTTCCTGAGTTATAGTTAATTTTATTGACACAAAAAGAACTACTGGATTTTCTAAACGCCATTTTAAGCGCATATAAGCGCTTTCTGGAACGATCTACACCTATGTGCTTAGTCATCGGAATAAAATGCTTTAAGCGCTAATTATAACAGAAAAGAGCTAACTAAAAACTCTCGTTATTTGTTCTCGTTTTATGAAGCAACCAAAAATCAGCTAAAACTAATGCCGTTAATGCTTCTACGATAGGAACGGCTCTTGGCACAACACAAGGGTCATGCCTTCCTTTTCCTTGTATTTCGGTTGTCTCTCCATCCGAATCAATTGTTGACTGGTTTTGCATGATAGTTGCCACTGGTTTAAAAGCCACTCTGAAATAAATATCCATTCCATTTGAAATTCCACCTTGAATACCTCCAGATAAATTCGATTGTGTAGTTCCATCTGAATTAAATATATCGTTATGTTCAGACCCTTTCATTTTGGCACCACAAAATCCACTACCAAATTCAAATCCTTTAACAGCATTTATAGACAGCATTGCTTTCCCAAGCTCTGCATGTAATTTATTAAATATTGGTTCTCCTAATCCAACAGGTACTTTTTGAACAACACATGTGACGGTTCCTCCAATGGTATCTCCTTCTTTTCTTATCTGCTTAATTCTTTCGATCATTGTCTGGGCTACTGCATTGTCAGGGCATCTAACAATGTTGCTTTCTGTCTTTGAAAAATCAATCTCCTGATAAGGTTTCATCATAAAAATATCACCAACGGAAGATGTAAACGCATTGATATCTATATGTGCTATTAATTGCTTCGCCAAAGCTCCTGCTACCACCCAATTTGCCGTTTCTCTAGCAGAGGTTCTTCCTCCTCCTCTATGGTCTCTAAATCCATATTTCTTGTCGTAGGTATAATCTGCATGAGATGGACGGTATACATTCGTATTATGATTATAATCTTTACTCTTTTGGTTGGTGTTTTGAATTCTAAATCCAATTGACGCTCCAGTAGTAATCCCTTCAAATATACCAGATAAAAACTCAACTTGATCTGGTTCTTTTCGTTGGGTTACAATCTTTGATTGACCTGGTTTCCGTCTGTTTAATTCATTTTGAATTGCCTCAAAATCTACTTTTACCCCTGCAGGGAAACCATCTATTATCCCTCCAATTGCAGCTCCATGCGACTCACCGAAAGTGGTCAATTTTAAAATATTTCCGAATGAATTAAACATATCAACTAATTTAGAAACGAAAGTAGAATTATTTATTAGAAGTACACAATTAAATGGCAATAATTACAGCTCATTTTCTCTTCTGTTTTCTTTTTAGTGTATCTATTCTAACTTCTTTATTTATATAAAATAAAATCATATTTTTTTTAAACCTAAAACTACCTGATAGTAAAACGATTATACTGTAACACTAAAAATAATCAAAAAAAAAGCCTAAAAAAACTCCTGATAATTAAAAAAAGGTTCTATATTTGCACCCGCAATCAGGAAATATCTGATGAGGCAAAAAGGAGAAATGGCAGAGTGGTCGAATGCGGCGGTCTTGAAAACCGTTGTCTGTAACAGGACCGGGGGTTCGAATCCCTCTTTCTCCGCAAATCCGAAGTGAAGGCTTCGGATTTTTTTTAGGGGATTAAAGAAAAACTTGTGAAAGCAAGTTTTTTTATGCGCTGTTTTTACATCAAGATCCGTTATTGTGGTTTAGCAACAATTTTTCAAGATTGATTTTTAGCCAACTCTTTCACTAAAAAAATGCTCCCGAAGGAGCAAACTTTCTTTTCCAAAAAAATAAAATATTTTTTATGGTTTGTTTATGATCTTACTTTGTAAGTTTAATTCTTTGTCAATAAAACTAAAAAGAGAATACGCTAAACCTGTATCAACCCTACTCTTTTAATGGCTATCACAAAAACAGCCTTTAAACCCTTTATAATTGAATATTGAAGATATACTATAGCTTTATAAGTATCTATCTTATGCTTATTTTAAATCTCATTATAACCGGTTCACGATATTACAACATTAAATCGTAATAAACAATAGGTGAAAATACTAAAAATTAAGTAAGTATAAACCATTATAATACACGTTAGTAAATACCATTTTTAACATAATCGACCTATATAAAAAAACCCACTCAAAGATTGAGTGGGAAAATTGCTATGAAAAAGATCTTAGGACGTCTCCTAAGAGGTTTCAAAGATACAATAAATTCTTAAAAGAATAAAACTTCAGGTCTAAAAATGACTGATATTCTAGAAAAAACAAATCTCTAGAAAAATAACCTAGCCCACTACAACATATATTTAACCCATTGTTAACAGGAATAGAAATAGTCAAAAGGTATTAATTTGAGACACTTACAAATAGTGTAAAATCTAAATAATCATATCCAAGTAATTCGTTATTTCATTTAACTAATAATTAGAAATTTTACTCCACGCACTACCAAATTAAACACATCATTCAATACTAATTAAAGTAGCGTAAGACTAAAAACTGCGTATTCTCTAATTACAAAACCCAATACACAGTAAAGCTACTACTACTATAGTTAAATACCAATATCGCGGCAAATAAAACGGAACCAAAACATGACATGATACCAACAAGCTAAAGTAAAGGTCTCCTAAACAAATAATGCTAAATAATAAAACAAACCTATAACAAAACCCCACTAAACACTCACATACTGCACATTAACAACATGCAATCAATCATAATCCTCTCAAAGAAAGACAGGTATATACTCGTAAACTTTACTATATAAAATACATCTCCATATTTTTTTTGGGTAATGATTACCTATTATAAACACTACATAAAAAACATGAGTTATTTAGATGCGCGTATCATAATAACTGAGGAAGCCGAAAATCATAATAGAGTAGGCATAATTATTAAATATTAAACAATGAAAACTAACTTTTTTTTACCAAAAGGATTAGAGAAATTTTCTGATTTACAAATTGAAAATTTAGAGAATGTTAAAGGCGGGGCCCAAGATATACCAGTTGATGACATCTATTATCCAACAGGAGGCGGGAAACGTTGCCCTAATGGTCAAGTATGGTCTGACAGATTAGGTAAATGCATTTCGATTGCTGTTGCAGATACAAGAGCACACTCTTTGTCTGTATAAACTAACACACAGGAATTATATCTTGTCTAACAACTTGATATAATTCCTTTCCTTTCATATAATTCTTTACACTATGGTTTTTGATGCTCTAATTATAAAAGTTGCTAGCAGGTGCAACTTAAACTGTTCATATTGTTTTATGTACAACCTTGGCGATACAACGTATAAAAAACAGCCAAAGTTTATGTCGTACACTACCGTTGATGCTATTTTAGAAAAGGTTAAATTATATATCCAAAAATATAACAAAAATCATTTTTCATTTATTTTCCATGGAGGGGAACCTCTATTAGCACCTAAAGACTTTTACTCTTATTTTATCAAAAATGCTAACTTACTAGAGAAAGAGCTAAATAATGTAACGTTTTCATATGAAATGCAAACAAATGGAGTACTCATAGACAATTCTTGGTTGCAGCTCTTCCAACAACTAAATATTTATCCGAGTATTAGTGTAGATGGGACTGAGAAAGCCCATGACATGTACAGAGTTGACCACAAAGGCAATGGAAGTTACCATACTGTTTTTAAAGGTGTTTCATTACTAAAAAAAGAACTGGGGCATGCAGATATTGCTTGCGTTATCAATACAACCGAAAGCCCTAAAGAAATTTACGACAGTTTTAAAAAAATGAATGCCACTTCAGTTAACTTTCTTATTCCCGACTATACTCATGATAATTTTCCATTCGAAAAAGATAAAAACATAATGGCTAACTGGCTCATTACATTATTTGACATTTGGATCAATGATATTGATAGGTTCAAAATCCCAATGTTCGTTGGGTTTTTAAATAGTCTTTTAAGAGTTAATGAACAGGTTAAAAACGAATCAAAAGTATTGATTATAGAAACTAACGGAGAAATCGAAGCGGTTGATTCATTAAAAGCTTGTGGCAATGGCTTCACAAAAACTGGTTTAAATATAAATAAAAACTATTTTTCTGATATACAGAACTCCCCGCTTGGAAACTTATATTTTGGAAACTATAACGACAAATTATGCTACAAGTGTACACAATGCCCGTTAAATGAAATTTGTATGGGAGGAAGGCTTGTACACAGGTATAGTAAGAAAAATGGGTTCAACAACCCTTCTATATATTGCAATGACCTAGTTTACCTCATAGCTCATCTACAAAATTACTTTATGAAGCGTCTACCAGATTTACATGAAAAAGAAAATATTGAAGCAATCGATGCTACAAAAGTTATCGAATATTTAAATTCGCTATCCGAAAAACCAGAAAAATCAACAGTGAATGAATTAGAATCTTTTTCACAGACACATTTACAGGATACCCTAAGCTCATAAAAAAAGCGATCTTTTTATCGACCGCTTTTTTTCTTTATTATCTTATTAGTTTTTTGTACTTAATTCGTTTAGGCATTAAATCACCTCCGAGTCGATTTTTCTTATTTTCTTCATACTCAGAAAATGATCCCTCAAAAAAATACACTTGACTATCACCTTCAAACGCTAAAATATGTGTACATATTCTGTCTAAAAACCATCTATCATGCGATATAACTACGGCACAGCCAGCAAAATTTTCTAAACCTTCTTCCAAAGCTCTTAAGGTATTTACATCTAAATCATTCGTTGGCTCATCTAAGAGAAGTACATTCCCTTCTTCTTTTAAAGTCATTGCTAAATGCAATCGATTACGCTCTCCTCCTGACAAGGCGGAAACTTTCTTATTCTGCTCATTTCCAGAGAAATTAAAGCGACTTAAGTAGGCTCTTGAGTTGACTTGCTTACCTCCCATCATTACTAGATCTTGTCCCTCAGAAAAATTCTCCCAAATACTTTTATTTGAATCAATGTTCGAGTGACTTTGATCTACATAGGCTATTTTGGTCGTTTCACCCACTGAGAAAGTTCCTGCATCAGGGTTTTCCTCTCCCATGATCATTCTAAAAATAGTAGTTTTCCCAGCTCCATTAGGACCAATAATACCAACTATCCCTGCTTGAGGTAAATTAAACTCTAAATTCTCATAAAGTAATTTATCTCCGTATGCTTTAGAAACCCCATTAGCTTCTATAACATTCGTTCCCAAACGAGGTCCATTGGGTATGAAAATTTCCAATTTCTCTTCTATTTGCTTTTGATCTTGATTCAAAAGTTTATCATAATTCTTAAGACGAGCTTTTGATTTTGCTTGACGTCCTTTTGCTCCTTGACGAACCCATTCTAACTCTCGTTCTAATGTTTTCTGTCTTTTAGATTCTGTTTTACTTTCTTGTGCTAATCTTTTTGACTTTTGATCTAACCAAGATGAATAATTTCCTTTCCATGGAATTCCTTCACCTCTATCTAGCTCTAAAATCCAACCAGCTACATTATCCAAGAAATAACGGTCGTGAGTTACCGCAATTACAGTGCCTTTATATTGTGCTAAGTGATGTTCTAACCAGTGAACTGATTCAGCATCTAAATGGTTTGTAGGCTCATCTAACAACAAAATTTCTGGCTCTTGTAGTAGCAACCTACACAAAGCGACTCTACGACGCTCACCTCCAGATAAAACCCCTATTTTTTTATCGGAGTCAGGTGTTCGTAATGCATCCATGGCGATTTCTAACTTTGTATCCAACTCCCATGCATTAGAAGCATCAATTTTATCTTGTAGTTCAGCTTGTCTGTCCATTAACTTCTGCATTTTATCTGCATCAGAATACACTTCTTCCAAACCAAACATATCATTTATCTTGTTGTACTCATCTAATACAGCAACAACTTCAGCAACCCCTTCTTTAACAACCTCTAAAACCGTTTTCTCTTCATCTAGTTGGGGTTCTTGTTCTAAATATCCAACTTTATACCCTGGTGAAAAAACAACATCTCCATGATAATTCTTCTCTACTCCTGCTATAATTTTCAACAGTGTAGATTTTCCCGATCCATTAAGTCCTAAAATTCCTATTTTAGCTCCGTAAAAAAAACTTAGGTAGATATCTTTTAAAACTTGTTTTCCTGTACTTTGATAGGTCTTAGAAACCTTATTCATCGAAAAGATGACTTTCTTATCGTCACTCATTATTGTATTCTTTAATTTTCTCTACGTTATTAAACTCTTCCTTTAAGGGCATTAAACACCCATGCATTTGCAAAAAAACCAAGACCAACAGCACCAAATCCATATCCTGCTATTTCATCATATTTAAATACTGCCAAGACCACAAGTAAAATCCCCATCAAAATCATTATTAATGTAGCCCAACCAAGAACTGTGTTTTTATTCATTGCCATAATTATTTAGATTTTTAATCGTAAAAAGATCCATTTTATTAGAATCTCTTTGCATAAAGTGAAACGCAAATATCGTAATTATTTAAACAAGAAAAATAGAAAAGCTAATATTTAGTTTTTCACCACTGGTGTTATCGCATTTTTCTAGGAGAAAACAATTTAATTTTGTTTTAACAAATCTCTAGGACTCACTCCAAAACGACTTTTAAACTTAATTGAAAAATACGAAGCACTTTTTATTCCTATCGCATATCTTACGCTGTTAATATCTGCCTCTTCTCTATTTTTAATCTTTTTATAAGCTTCCTGTAATCTCACTTCAAGGATGAACTTAACAGGGGTTAGCCCTGTTAAATTTTTAATCATTCTTTCCAGTTTTCTCTGACTAAAATTAACTTCTTTTGCCAGGCTTCCTACCGAAAAATCTTCCTTTTCAATATTATCAAGAACTATTGTATGTAATCTATTAATATTTTTTTGATCGAAAGTTTCAATCTCTTTCTCATTTTCGTTTTCAGGTTGTGTCTCCTTCCAAGTTTGTCTTTTTTTCTTGTTATCAATCAAACAGTTAATTCTTGCGATCAATTCATTCTTACCAAAAGGCTTTACGATATAGTCATCAACTCCGATATTAAAAGCTTCTATTTTATTTTTTTCATATCCTAGCGCAGTAATCATAATAAAAGGTATATCATCATAAACAGGCATTTGTTTCAATCTTTTTCTAAACTCAATCCCATTCATTTTAGGCATCATCACATCAGAAATAACCATGTCGAAAGTTTTATCTTGTAATACAACTAAGGCGTCTTCTCCGTTAAAAGCAAATTCACAATCATATAATGGCGTCAATATTTTTTCGTAATAATCAACCATATAAGGATTATCTTCTACAATCAATAGTTTATAATCTTTCTTCGAAAATTTATGATGTGTAACCTCCATACTCGAATCACTTTTATACTTTTTAGTTATTACTTCAGGTTCGTCATAGTCTTCCTTATTATATATTGGCAGTAAAACATTAAAAGTTGTTCCTTCATTCGGCTTACTGTCTAAGGTAATTTTTCCATTAAGCTTATCTACAATATCTTTAACTATGGCCAACCCAATACCAAATCCTTCAGATTTACCTGTTTTATTTTCTTGGTAAAATTTGCTAAAAATAGTATTCTGATTTTCCAAACTAATTCCTCTACCCTCATCTAAAACTCTTATATTTAAATATTCATTATTTAGGAATGCTAAAAAAGTAACTTTCGTATTTTTCGGAGAAAACTTAATAGCATTACTTATTAAATTATTAATTAAACTTTCAAGTTTGCCTGCGTTTGTTTTCAGAACATAATTTGATGGAAGTTTAATTTTATAACTCAATTCTATATTTTTAATTTTTGCTATACTTTCAAAAGAGAAAAATTGTTGTTGTAAAAATGGCTCTATGATAATATTCTCAAGTTTTAAATCCTCACTATCCTTTCCTTCTTTCAATAAATAGATGATATCTGATATATTGTTTATTACCTTATTACTATTTCTTTTAATTTCATTAAAGTATCTCTGAACCTCACCTTTTCCCACTCCTTTTTGCGAAGACAACTCTAGATACCCTAAAATCAATGAAATAGGTGTTCTTATTTCATGAGCAATATTAATAAACAATGATGCTCTAAATTTATTGAATTCGTGTTCTTTCTCAAGTTCCATAGTAATTTTTTTCTTTTGATAGTTTAATTTTAAAAAGTATCTCTGAAATATTACTATTAGTATTAAGAATGCCCCAATAGAACCAATTAGAAGAAGTTCTCTCTTATTTTCTTCCTCTAATGCAAAAACTTTTCTTTCTGACTCTGCCAAATTCAGTTTTGCTTCTGTTATTTTCTTAAAACTTGATATTAATGAATCTTTATGTCTTCTATGAAATTGAATATATTCACGTTTATGTTCACTTACCTTTATAACATTATTAACTTTTAAATAATAATCGATAAAGTTACTATGAACACGTTCTAACTTTTCATAATCTCTTCTTTTGGCATACTCTTCTTTTGCTTTCGATAAGTTTAAATACGCCTTATCTAATTGATTCGTTTCTATATAGGACTTCCCTAATACAAGATTCATTACATAGGGTTCTTCCTTCTTTATGGTATTTATTATTTTTCTTTCAATGTTTAAAGAATCATATTCGTTAAGCTTTTGAAAAAACATCTCTCCATACTTGATTGCCTTATTATGATCATTTACATCATAGCTATAAAAAACAGCCAATTCATGAATAGGTAATAAGTCATACACTTTAACATTTTTATCTCGTGCAACTCTAATTCCATCTTTCAAAATGCGTTCCATTTCATCGTATCTTTTTTGATCTCGATACGACATCGCTATGCTTTTACTTAGGCTTACGTATTCCTTCCAAGTATTATGTTCTTTGTAAATAGTTCTTAATTTATTTATATATCTATCTGCATTTTTGTAATCATAAATCAGCATATAATAAGGTACTATCAGACGGTAGCGCTTAATCAGGTCTTCTGAATCTTTTAGCTGTTCTGTTTCTTTAATTAATGTGTAGATGGTTTCAGATACTTGGGAAGGTTTATTTTTTCCGAGGAGAATATTATGTATCGAATCAAACTCTTTTTCATTTAATTCGATACTATTTTTAGTTGCTCTCACTTTTTCACTACTAAATTGACAACTCATTAATAACAGAGTGCATGCTACCACCACTAAGTTATGATGAACATATAGTTTATTCCTTATTTGTATAAAGTTCATGCGCGTTCTTTTAAAATTCAAAAACAATGTTTTAACTTGCTTTAAACCAGCAAAATAACAAATAATTAACAAAATAAGATACGATTTGTCGTTTTTGAAACAATAACTATTTGTAAAAACTGAAAACAATAGTTCAAATAGGTGCATAAACATACTCAAACCATTGACTTGAAACTCATTAAACAACCATAGCTACATCAACAAAGTAGTGATTTATATATCTATAGTGTTTTTGTATAAATCCACTCCTCTATATTAAAATATGAACCAATACCATAGCTATTTAAAGAGTTTCACACACATTTTATAACATTTCACAGTCTTGATAAAAAAATGACGTATTTGCAACACATATAATCCGAATCATTGAAAAATCTGTCGTAAACGAGATATGGAAAAAAGTATAATGGTAGTTTCTTTGTAATCGAAAACAAAATGACAATAGTTACATATAATTGTTCCCCCCAAGTGCAATTAGCCCACCATCATTACCTTTATTGAACGGTACGATGGGGGCTTTTTTTATGAAAATTATGCCGTATAATAAACGTTAGGCAATCCGCTATAAACAAACGTTTTATAGCTTAGCAGCCAATCTACTTCCTTGGTTAATGGCTCTTTTCGCATCTAACTCGGAGGCAACGTCCGCACCACCTACAACGTGTACTGTTGCCTGTTTGTCCATTAAAGGTTCATACAATGCTTTAAAAGGTATTTGACCTGCACAGATAATGACATTATCAACTTCTAAGATCTTCTCTTCTTCATTCTGTATATAATGCAATCCTTTATCGTCAATCTTAGTATATTGAACTTCATTTATAAACTGTACTTTCTTCTTTTTTAGCGTTGCTCTATGAATCCAACCCGTGGTTTTCCCTAAATTTCCACCAAATTTACCTTTACTTCTCTTAAACATAAAAATTTCCCGAGGAGAAGGATCTATCTTACTAGTATACCCTTCAATACCACTTCTTGAATTCATCGTTTTATCAATACCCCATTCTTGAAGCCAAGCATCAATGTTTTGACTCGTACTTTCACCTTCATGAGATAAGTATTCAGATACGTCAAACCCGATTCCTCCAGCTCCAATTACTGCTACTCTCTTCCCTACGTTCTTTTTATGCTTTATCACATCAATATAGCTTAGCACTTTCTCATGCTCTATTCCTTGAATTTTTGGGGTTCTTGGAAGAATTCCTGTTGCTAGAATAATTTCGTCAAAATTCTCTTTTGCTAGATCTTCTGCCGTTACTCTTGTATTGAGTTTTAAAGTGACATTATGTAATTCGATTTGCTTTTTGAAATAACGTATAGTTTCGTAAAACTCTTCTTTACCCGGTATTTGCTTAGCAATATTAAACTGTCCTCCAATTTCAGTATCAGCATCAAATAAGGTAACATCGTGCCCCCTTTTCGCTGCTACGGTAGATGCCGCCAATCCTGCAGGGCCAGCCCCTACAACAGCAATTCGTTTTTTCTTTTCTGCTAAATCATAATTTAGTTCAGTTTCATGACAAGCTCTAGGATTCACTAGACAGCTTGCTATTTTCTTTTGAAATACATGATCTAAACACGCTTGATTACAAGCAATACATGTATTTATTTCATCATCTCTTTCCTCTTTGGCTTTTATTACCCACTCTGGATCAGCTAGAAAAGGCCTTGCCATCGATATCATATCTGCATGACCTTCAGCAAGTATTTTTTCGGCAACACTGGGCATATTGATTCGATTAGACGTTATCAACGGAACCGATAATTCCTCTTTCATTTTTTGGGTAACCCAAGTAAATGCGGCTCTCGGTACTGAGGTGGCAATCGTTGGTATTCTTGACTCATGCCAACCAATTCCAGTGTTAATAATTGATGCGCCGGCCTTTTCAATTTCTTTACCTAAATGCACGATTTCTTCCCACGTGCTTCCATTTTCAACCAAATCTAACATGGATAAACGATAGATAATGATAAAGTTTTCTCCAACGGCCTCTCTTGTTCTTTTTACAAGTTCAATAGGTAGTTTAATTCTATTCTCGTAGGCTCCACCCCATCCATCTTTTCTCTTATTCGTTCGATTCACGATGAATTGGTTTATCAAATACCCTTCAGATCCCATGATTTCGACCCCATCATAACCTGCTTCTTTTGCTAACGTCGCTGAGTTAATAAAATCTTTTATGGTTCTTTTAATTCCAGATTGCTTTAACTTGAAAGGTTTGAATGGATTTATAGGTGCTTTTATAGCCGAAGGAGCCACATTGAAAGGATGGTAGGCATAGCGACCTGTATGCAATATCTGCATACAAATTTTTCCTCCTTCCTTATGAACAGCTTCTGTGATTACCTTATGTTTTCTGGCGTGTTTTTTTGTACTCATTCTAGCAGAAAAAGGTGCTGTCCATCCTTGAATATTGGGTGATATACCCCCAGTAACTATCAAACCTACTCCTCCCCTAGCCCTTTCGGCATAATATGTAGCTATTCTTTCTATCCCATTTTTTTCTTCTTCTAAACCCGTATGCATTGACCCCATTAAAACTCTATTTTTTAATGTTGTAAACCCTAAATCAAGAGGTTCAAAAATATGTTTGTACTTCGTCATAATTTGATAGTTTATTGTTTTTTTATTATGCATGCATAATAAATGCAAGATACTATATTTAAATTATATAATAAAAAAAAGAAAGCATTTTCAAATGAAAACACTTTCTTTTACTGTATATCAATAAATTATTATTGGTATTTTTCTTTAAATACTGCTTTAAATAGAAGTTTATACAATTGGTAAAATAGCAGCCCTAAAATGATTCCTGAAATATAACCAGATACGACATCTACTGGATAATGAACACCCAAATATATTCTACTATATCCGAAAAGTACTGGAAATAGGACTAATAGAAATATTAGTTTTATTTTTTTTCTAAACAGCATCACCATATATACGCTAAACGTTGTAGATAATGATGCATGACCAGACCAGAAGCTATACCCTCCTGGTTTATATGTGAATTGACGCAAATACATTTGAATTTCTTCTGTATTACACGGTCTTACTCGTTCGGTAAAGTTCTTAACTAAATTTGTAAACTGATCAGAAAAGGACACTAATACAACTATAAAAACTAATGTAAAAGCTCCTTTTATCAAACCTTTGTCCCTTAATACCAAAAACAATATCAAGGCGAACAAAGGTATCCATGTATACTGATTAGTTATCGTTAACCAAAAACTATCATATCGTTCACTACCTAAATTATTTAGAAATATAAGTAGTTCTTTATCTTTTTGTAGTAAATTTTCAATCAATTTATTTACCTACTTTTAAAACTTCAACTTCAAAAACTAAGTCTGATTTTGGTGGAATTGGCCCAAAAGCTCTATCTCCATATCCTAAATAATACGGAATAAAAAACCTAGATTTCTCACCTTCTCGCATCGTCTTAACACCTTCTTTCCATCCAGCTATTAAACTCATTTCGTTTATTGTAAACACTAAGGGTTGGCCTTTATCTATACTAGAGTCAATTTTTTTCCCATCTGCTAAATACAATGTATAGTGAGCCGTAGTAGCAATTGCAGGGTTCACTTTTTTACCATTGCCCTTTTGTAAAGATAAAATTTTCAGACCAGAATCCGTTATCACCGCTTTGTCAATTCCTTTCTCTTCTAAAAATTTCTTTTTAATTTCTTCGATTTTCTTTCTTCTATCTTCTTCCTTCTGCTCTACGTTCGCCAATTCATTTTCGAATACCACAGGAGCATTAAATCCTTTTGCGTCTTTACCTACTCTGATAATTTCAACATGATCAATATAATCATTCTTTTGAATGGTATCCACAACTACTTGACCTTGCTTAACCTCTCCAAATATAGTGTGCTTACCATCGAGCCATGGAGTTGCTTTATGGGTGATGAAAAACTGACTAGAATTGGTGTTTTTACCTGAATTTGCCATAGACAACATTCCTGGTTGGTCATGTTTATAAATCAATTCTCCTTTTTCATTCATAGGAAATTCATCCGCAAACTGATAGCCTGCATTTCCTTTTCCTGTTCCAGTAACATCACCTCCTTGTATCATAAAATTTTTTATCACTCTATGAAATTTAATTCCATCGAAATACGGTTTTCCTTTTAAAGAATCAACCATTTTTGGGTTATTTCCTTCTGCTAATGACACAAAATTAGCAACAGTTAGCGGAACTTCAGCTGCATGAAGTTTCACTAATACATCTCCTCTGTTTGTTTGAATATCCGCGTATAATCCATTATCTAAATTGGGATATTTAACAGATTTACAAGCGGATAAAATTAACGTAATAAGCGCTACTATTTTTATTATTTTCATTTTACAATATTTGATTAACTTAAAATACCCAAAAAAATAGGTTAGTAAATTTACTAACCTATTTTTAATTTGTTCTTTATTTGATCTCTAATAATTCAACTTCAAAAATCAATGTTGCAAAAGGCTTTATTTTCCCTCCTGGTCTTGGCGTTGCACCATATGCCATTTCTTGTGGAATAAAAAATTTATATTTTGCACCTGGTTGCATTAACTTAAGACCTTCAGTCCAACCTTTAATTACCTGTCCTACTCCAAACTCAATTGCTTCCTTCTTATCAAGAGAGCTTTCAAATACAGTACCATCAATCAAAGACCCTGTATAATGAACCTTCACTCTTGAACTTGCTGTTGGGTTATCTCCTTTTCCTTGTTTTAAAACAATATATTGCAATCCACTATCAGTGGTTTTTACACCATTTTTTGCTTTATTTTCTTCTAAGAATTTTTCGTTTTCTTTTTTGTAGTCACCGAATTCTTTTTCTGCCTTTTGTACCTGCTCTTCTCGCATCTTTTTCATTTTTTCTTCTTGCTTCTTTTGAAAATAGGCACGTATAATATTGCTTACCTCTTTATTTTCAACTAATAAATTGGTAGAATCAAGCCCATTTTTAAAACCTTGTACAAATAAGTCACGGTCAGCTTCTTCAAAATTCATTTTTAACTTGGTGGCCATATCTAATCCAATAGCATAACTTACTGAGTCTACTTGATTACTTAATGAACTCTTGGTTTTAAATTGTCCATTACTGCAAGATACAACCGATAATCCTAAAACTGCGATTGCCAAAAATCTGGTAATTTTCATTGTTTCTTCTTGTTTTTAATATTTATTAATGTTACTGTACTCTGTATAGGTTGGTTAATTCCAATTTTGTTTCCGTCACCTGTAACCCCATAAGCGCTATAAGACGGAATGACAAATGTAATGGTTTCTCCCTTTTTCATCAACTTAATCCCGTCTTGTAAAGCAGGAATAAAATCTTCTTTATCTATTTTATATAATTTCCTCTCTTTTTCATATATAATACTTCCATTAAGGTCTGTTATCTGATACTCGATGTCTACCAAATCTTCAAACTTTGGTGTGTTTACTTCTAGCGTATCTCTTTTTTTATAATAATACCAATATCCTTTTGTACTCGAAATAAAATTATGAACGGTGTCTTTAGCCATCCATAGCTCTAGTTTTTGTTTTTGTAATGTATTTAATTTTTTGTTTTTCTGTATTACTTCTTTATAAAAATTTTGTGCACCGTGTTTTTTAGGCCTTCTTGCCTTAGGTTCACTACAAGAAAGAAAGAAAACTATTCCTAAAAAAAACACTCCTTTAAGCCTCATACGATGAAAGTAATTCGTTTTTATATGTTGGTAACAACTCCTTGAACATTTTTACTGTATCTTCCAAACTCATTTTACTTTTACCTCCTGCTGCATTATCATGACCACCACCATTAAAATAACTTCGCGCAAATTGGTTTACAGAAAACTTTCCTTTAGAACGGAAAGAAATTTTAATAATTCCTTGCTCTTCATCTTCAATAAAGATCACTCCAAAAACAATTTCCTTTAATGACAATGCATAGTTTACGATTCCTTCAGTATCTCCTTTTTCATAGTCGTATGTTCTTTTTTCTTCTTCTGTAAGTGTTATAAAAGCCGTTTTGTATTCTGGTAAAACCACTAAATTACTCAAGGCTTTTCCTAACAACAATAATCTACCATACGAATTCGAATCACTAACATTACTATGTATTTTATCATTTTCAGCCCCTTTGTCAATTAAGTCGGCAATAATTCTGTGCGTAGTGCTCGTGGTTGATCGAAAACGGAACGATCCGGTGTCTGTCATTATTCCTGTATATAAACATGTAGCGATGCTTTTATTTATAAGATCAACGTCTCCCATCATCTCTATAAAATTATACACCATTTGACAAGTAGAAGACATCCCTGTATCAGAGTACATGTACGTAAAATCATCAGGCTGTTGATGATGGTCGATCAGCACAAAATCTTGATTCTGATTTTCAAGAGTCTTTTGCATGTCAAGCCCTACTCTGTGCAATGCATTAAAATCTAGTAAAAATATAATATCCGTTTTTTTCAACGCTTTGACACATTGGTTATTTTGACGATCAAAACGGTATACAGTTTCCGAACCGGGAATCCAATGTAAAAAATCGGGATATTCATTAGGCATCAATACTTGCGCCTTATGCCCTTTTATATCTAGGTAATGCTTTAATCCTAAAGTTGACCCTACCGCATCTCCGTCAGGGTTTCTATGACCAATTATTACCACATTTCTTGGCTCGGATAAATATTCTTGTAGCTCTTTAAATTGTTTCAAAATCATAAGCCGCGAAGATACAAATTAATGTTTTATTTATCTTTTTACCTTTCAAATTTTGTTTTTCACAGAGAATACATTCTAAAACTGATATCTCCTTTCATTAATTTTCACGCTGCTTCTTATCAAATTAAGGAAAACGAACAATCTTTTTTTTATTAGAATTCACACAAATCTATCCTTAACTTGTTCATAACATTAAAAAACGTATTTTTGCGCCGATTTAAAATTTAGAAGATTAAAAAATGGCGACAAATAGAACATTTACAATGATTAAACCAGATGCAGTTGAAAACGGACATACTGGTGCGATTTTAGAAAAAATTAACGCTGCAGGTTTTAGAATTGTAGCAATGAAGAAAACTCAAATGACTAGACGTGATGCCGAGGCTTTTTACGCTATTCACAGTGAGCGTCCGTTTTTCGGAGAGCTCGTTGAGTTCATGACACGTGGTCCGATTATTGCAGCTATTTTAGAAAAAGATAATGCAGTTGAAGATTTTAGAACATTGATAGGTGCTACTAATCCTGCAGAAGCAGCAGAAGGAACTATCAGAAAATCTTACGCTACTTCTATAGGTGAAAATGCAGTTCATGGGTCAGATTCTGACGAGAACGCTGCCATAGAAGGTGCTTTCCATTTTTCTGGAAGAGACATGTTTTAAGTAAATACTTTCATAACATACATAAAAAACTCGTTACAGGTCTGTAACGAGTTTTTTATTGTTTTACACCGATTTCCAGGTGAAATTACTCAATTATACGATTTACAGATACATATTTCGTATATAGGTATTGAATTATTTTAAGTTAATTTAAGGCATAAAACTTTAGCATAGCCAAGCTATGGTTAAGTTTTATAACGCAAAAATAGCTACAAAAGAAATAATAGATATGCAAAATATTTATTTGTAAATTGTATTATACCTATTTTTTATCTAGAGGACGCATTCTTAATAAATATATATGGTCGATAAATTAATACATCAAGAATAATATAACCTTATTGTTTTCGAGCTCTTCCTAGTACTCTTAGTTCATATATACGTAACATTCGATTCTCAGATCGTTTTTATTTGGTCAATTTAAAGATTAAATCAGTCTTTCCTAAAATCTAGAAACATATCATTTCTACATTTTGCTGTTAATTTTTAATTTTTAATTTTTCAATTATTTCATACAGTTCATTTTTCTCTTCTTCTGTTACATAGGATACTATAAAAGAAAGACTGAAACCGTTAATAATTGTGGACATATATTCTTGAATTATTGTCTTGTTCAAATAGTCAAGCCTTGCTTCCATGACATGGAAAACTGACTCCCCTACATTTCGCTCAAACACCTTTTTTTCAAAATAATACGCCATTTGAGACTGCTCTAAAAACCTCTTTGAATGAAACAAATAGTCTTTTCCAGTTTTAATACCGGGGTAACGTTTAATATTCTCTGCAACTACGGTGAATGATGGATTAAATTCAACAGCGGCTCCCACCTCATATTTAAAAGTAGTTAACAAGTAGGCTGTATTCACTTTCGATGCTTTAACAACAGCTTTTAAATTTTTATCATCTCCTGTTACTAATTCACTGGAAGCTTCAACAAGGGTGTCCATTTGCTGACTATCTTTAATGACCCAGTTTTGATTAACAGGAATTTCCATTTGGAAAAAATTATTCTTATACACTCCACTTTCCATTTTTCCAAAATCAAATTCTTTCGGTAGGTTCTTTTTTTGGTCACTACAACCTAAAGTTATAGTTGCAATCAGTAAGTAAATCAGTTTTCTCATATTTGATTAGTGTTGTTAACATCAACTAGTGCAAATTTTAAGTATCGTATCCAAGAATTTTCTATTCATTTTTTTCTTAATTGATCATTATCCAAAAATGACTTTGCACAGGCTGACGTTGATTATTGTTTGTTATACTTCTTGAATATTGTTTTATTTATTTTTTAACCATTTGTCAAAATCAATTAGCTTATCCTCATTTTCAACGAGCCAATTTTTAGCATTATTATTATCCCTTTGTGTAATATATTTACAATAGGTTTGTAAATGTTCGCTTTTTGCTATATCGTAGAAGAATGCTGTGTAGAAAGCCCACCAAATATCTTCGTCTTTTTGATTTTTTAGTTCGCCTAAAATTTTAAAGAATGACTCCGTATTTTTTAAAAAAAGTTCATCTTCGGTCATTCCTTTGTTTTCTTCTAGTGACCTTGATGCTTCGAGCATAGAGATCATTAACTCTACGGCACCAAATTGGCTATTATCATTTGGTTTTAGTGTAATATTTATCGTATTAGCTTCATTTGTTTTGGATACATTTCCTCTAAAATTTCGCTCCAGTATCGCATAAGCTTCTGTTGATCTTTTCGTGTTTGGCTCTAAAAAAAGAAAATAATATACGGCTAACAATGTCTGAACCGAATTTCCTTTTTGATTATGAATATTTGCCAAAAGTAAATGACTACTTGAATGATTTGGATTATGTTCTACTCCATTTATTAAGCGATCTTCAGCATTTTCTAAATCATTTAGTTTATAATAATTCAGTCCTAAATTATAATAAAGTAGGTAATGCCCACCTGTGTCTTTAATTGCTTTTTCAAACAAAGCAACAGATTCCTTTGTCTTACCTAACATATCTAACGCTGAGCCTTTCGTCATATATGCTTGAAGAGTATAATCTTTACTTTGTTTAAGGACGGCATCAGAATATTTAATTGCCTCCTTATAATTACCTTTTGTATAATAACTAAGGGAAATTTCATAATTTACAAGCGTAGATTCAGAGTTAATATCAAGTGCTTTCTTATATGCGTTTATGGCCTTATCATATTCACCTTTATCGTGATACTGAATCCCTACCTTCACAAATTCTTCAATAGTTGATTGGGCATAACTTTGAATCGATAAGAAAAACAACATCAACACTATCTTTAATTGGTTTATTTTCATCATTACAGTTTTTACTTTTACATACACAATTACGTACATCTCTTGGAAAGCTAAAATTCGCAAAATAGATGCACAACAATCCACTCGTTTAAATTCACTAATAAACGATTTATATCAGATAATATAATTTAGATTGAAAATCATAGCTTTGATTGGCTAAGATAAGAATTATTTATTTTCGAGGTATTTTTTCTGTTCTTATTCATTGAATACAGGTATACTATGCTATTACTTAGGGACACCCCATACTTCATTCCTCTTGATTTGGTGTTCTAAACCTCATACAAGAATATACCTTTCTTTCTCTTATAGCAACCGATAACTCATGGAGGTTCTTGGTAACCCTAATTTTGAAACGCTATTTTTATTCCGTTATACTAGCATCAAACGATTGACTATTTCTTCACCCATTTCTTCATTTAGCATTCTAATAATTTTTTCTTTTCCATAACTTAATTCTTCACGCAAAACAGAAGATTTCAAGCGAACAAATACTGTTCCATTTTGCAACTTGACTTCATCAGTATAGGAAACAACTCCTGCTCCCATTAATTTAGCCCAAGCTTCTTCAATATGTATTTTTTGAAAACCCTTTTTTAAGTTTCCTTCTTGAATAAAACTACTCATTAAATCTTTGATCGAAGAACTATCATTTATTCGTTTCGCCATTACTTCTTAAGCTTATTATAGTTTAAATATTTCATACTCATTATTACTTTTTTTTATCACATCTTCCGTTCTATCGACGTGCGTATCGGTAATAAATATTTGCCCAAATTCATCATTATTTACTAAATCAATAATTTGTGACACTCGATTTTCATCTAATTTATCAAAAATATCATCTAATAATAAAATAGGCGTTACGTTAGCTTGCTGTTTAATAAACTCAAACTGTGCTAATTTTAATGCAATTAAATATGACTTTTGCTGTCCTTGGGAACCGAATTTTTTAATCGGGTATTCATCAATTTCAAAACTTAAATCATCTTTATGAATACCTACAGATGAATATTGTAGTATCTTATCTTTTTCCAAGTTTTCCACTAACAATTGTTCTAATGATCCATCGTGTAACTGACTCTTATAGCGTAAATTCACTTGTTCAGCAGCTCCAGAAATTATCTCGTGTTTTGCTTTGAAGATAGGTAAAAATTCTTCCAAAAACAACTTTCTTTTATAATAAACAACAGTACCATACTGAATTAGCTGTTCGTCATAAACTCTTAAGTTTAACGCATCAAAAGTTCTATTGGCTGCAAAAAACTTCAACAATGCGTTACGTTGGGTAACTACTTTATTATAGGAAATCAAATTATGTAGATATTCTTTGTCTTGCTGAGAAATAACACCATCCATAAATTTCCTCCGCGTGTCACTTCCTTCAATAATTAAATCTCTATCGGCAGGAGAAACAATCACCAAAGGTAACTGCCCTATATGTTCTGAAAATTTATCGTAATTCTTTCCGTTCCGTTTTAGTACTTTTTTTTGCCCTCTTTTTAATGAGCATACAATTTTTTCTACCCTTTCGTTCAAGAAATAATCTCCTTCAATCATGAAAAATTCTTCTCCATGCCTAATATTTTGCCCAGCAATAGCATTAAAATAACTTTTCGCAAAAGACAAATAATATATAGCATCTAAAACATTGGTTTTACCAACACCATTATTTCCTACAAAGCAATTAATTTTCTTTTGAAAATTAAATGTTTGCGTTTCAATATTTTTAAAATTCACTAATGAAATCTTCTGCAAATACATCTTAAAAAAGTGTTTCTAAAAAGCTGGCGCAAATTATTGAAAATTTACCGAATTTCCGTTTTAAAATCCAATTAAAAAAACTATTTTTGTCGGCACCAATTTTTAAGCAATTATGGCTACATACAAGAAAAGAGGTTATAAACCTAAGAAAGAAAAGATTACACAAGATGCACAAGAAAACTTTGACGAAACACAAAGTACTACTGCAGAAGTGTTTAACAACTTAGACGAGGCTGCTAACAAATCAGAGCAATGGATTGAAAAGAATAGCAAGCCATTATTTTATGGATTGGTAGGTATTGCTGTTGTGATTTTAGGTTACTTAGCGTATAATAAGTTTATTGTTGAACCTACAGAAAAAGAGGCTTCAAATGAATTAGCCTATCCAAGATCATTTTTTGAACAAGCTATTACTTCAACAGGGCAAACTGCTGACTCACTTTATACGTTGGGCTTAGAAGGTGGAGAAGGTAAGTATGGGTTTAAAGATATTGCCAATTCTTTTGGCAGTACAAAAGCAGGGAATTTAGCAAACTATTATGCTGGTATTTCTTATTTAAAAATGAAAAAATACGAAGAGGCTATTGAGTATTTAAGTGATTTTTCTTCAGAAGACGAATTGTTAGGCCCTACTGCTTTAGGTGCTATAGGTGATGCTTTTGCTGATATCAACCAATCGGAAGACGCCTTAGACTATTATGAAAAAGCTGCTCATAAAAAAGACAATCAATTTACCTCTCCTTTATTTTTATTTAAGGCAGGACAGATAGCCATGGATTTAAAAGAGTTTAGTAAGGCTGAAAACTTGTTCGCTACCATCAAAGAGAAATATCCTGAAACGGAACAAGGTAAAGACATCGAAAAATATATTAACGGTGCTAAATACGCACAATAGTAATTTATAAGATCCTTAGAAACTAAAAAAGGCTATTGATCTTATAAAATATAAACGTTGAAACTTATATAAATGGCTACAACAAATTTATCTTACTATGATAAAGCAACCATCCCAAATGCGAAACCTTTTCGATTTGGGATTGTTGTTTCTGAATGGAATGCAGAGATTACAGGAAACTTACATACAGGAGCTATTAACACACTCGTTGATTGCGGTGCTGAAAAGGAAAACATTGTTTCTTGGGAGGTCCCTGGTAGTTTCGAACTTATTTACGGCTGTAAAAAAATGATCGAAACTGAAAAATTAGATGCAGTCATAGCCATTGGAAATGTTATTCAAGGAGAAACTAAACATTTCGATTTTGTTTGTGATGGTGTTACGCAGGGTATCGCCACTTTAAATATCAAATATGATGTTCCTGTTATTTTTTGTGTGCTCACTGACAATACAAAGCAACAGTCTATAGATAGATCTGGAGGAAAACTAGGAAATAAAGGTATTGAATGTGCTGTAGCAGCCATTAAAATGGCGGCTATTAAAAACCACCAAAGAGAAACCAATTCACTAGGCTTCTAATAAGGTTAAAAATCACCCTAGCGAAAAGCAAAGGCTAACACTCATTAGTATTGATTAGCCGTTTTAATTCTTGCGAGCTATTTTATCAACATTTTTTGACCACCTCTCTATAATTCAGTAACTTTGGAACTTTAGCTATTATGGTGTGATTTTTGCGCTAATTTACCTTAAAACAATACTTTATGGGAATTATTAAAAAAGAAAATAAAAAATTCGATTATAAGCCTCGCTATTATCAAGGTGAAGGCAACCCGTATGAATTCAAACACAGATTTGACGAATTCCGCACCTCTGTGGGTAAAAGTAACGGCTTAAAAGGACGATTTAACACTGCTATTAATGAATTCAAAACTTCTGAGAACGGTGGACTTAATAGAACCATTGTTATTATTACTCTCGTATTGGTGTTGATTTTTTTATTTTTAATTGATTTCGATCTCTCGATTTTTTTACCAAGAAATAATTAATGTCTGATATCATACAGTTATTACCCGACCATGTCGCTAATCAAATTGCAGCAGGCGAAGTTGTACAACGCCCTGCCTCTGTTGTAAAAGAGTTGTTAGAAAATGCTATTGATGCAGGTGCTACTTCTATTAAATTACTCATAAAAGATGCCGGTAAAACACTTATTCAAGTTATAGATGACGGCAAAGGTATGAGTCCAACAGATGCTCGTTTGTCCTTTGAACGCCATGCTACTTCGAAAATAAAGGATGCCCAAGATTTGTTTAACTTAGACACGAAAGGGTTTCGTGGTGAAGCTTTAGCCTCAATTGCCGCTATTGCACATGTTGAACTAAAAACTAAACAAGCAAATGAAGAGTTAGGTACGCAAATAAAAATTGAAGGAAGCAACATCAGTTCTCAAAACACTGTTTCAACGGCAAAAGGAACGAGTATCGCTGTTAAAAATTTATTTTACAACATTCCTGCCCGTAGAAATTTTTTAAAATCTGATACTATTGAGACTCGTCATATTGTTGATGAATTTCAGCGAGTTGTGCTAGCACACCCTGCCATTTCCTTTTTACTACACCATAATAATAACGAGGTGTACCATCTTAAAAAAAGTAATTTACGCAAACGTATAGTAACTGTTTTCGGAACGAAAATGAATGAAAAACTAGTTCCTATTGATGAGCAAACAGACATTATTACCGTAAATGGTTTTGTTGCTAAGCCAGCGTTCGCCAAGAAAAAACGAGGGGAACAGTTCTTTTTCGTAAACGACCGATTTATAAAAAGTTCTTATTTAAATCACGCCGTGATAAATGCTTTTGAAGGTTTGTTAGAAAACGGTTCTCACCCATCTTACTTTTTATATCTAAAGGTACCGCCCAATACGATTGATATTAATATCCATCCAACAAAAACAGAAATAAAATTTGATAACGAAAAAGCATTATATGCTATTTTAAGAGCTACGGTAAAACATAGTCTCGGGCAATACAATGTGGCACCTGTGTTAGATTTTGACAGAGATGCAAACTTAGATACCCCATACGATTATAGTAAAAAAGGAACTCCCTCGGTACCACCCATTACGGTAGATCCTAATTTCAATCCTTTTAAAACCAATACCAATAGAAATTACGAAGCTTTTTCTAATTCGGACTCCACAACTACAAATACTACAAACACCTCAAGTAACACTCCTAACAAAACATACCAAGCAAACTTTAAAAAAGATGCTGGAAGTTGGAGCGCCTTATACACTAATATTGAGCCATTAGAACAACAAAAACAAGAACAACTTTTTGACGTACATGTAGAAAAAGAGACCAGTAAAACATTTCAAATTCAAAAAAAATACCTGTTAAGTTCTATAAAATCTGGAGTTGTTTTAATACATCAATCTTTAGCTCATCAACGAATTTTATATGAAGAATTTTTAGAGAATATTACTGTAAAAGAAGCGAGTAGCCAGCAATTATTATTTCCAGTATCTATTTCGTTTTCTTCTGCCGATATTGACATGGTACACGGTATAAAATCCGATTTAGAAAGTGCCGGCTTTATGTTTGATAAATTCACTGAAGAAACCATCGTTATTAGTGGTATCCCAACATCAATAAGTGAAAGTCAAATTACCTTGATTTTAGAAGAGCTATTAGATGATATAAAACTAGAAGTTCCAAACACGAGCTTTAGTCATTTTGATGTAATGGCAAAGTCATTTGCGAAATCGTTAGCTATAAAAACTGGAACTATTCTATCAGTAAAAGAACAAGAAAATTTAGTACATGATTTATTTTCTTGTAAAGAACCGTCGGTTTCACCATTTGGAAAACCTATTTTTAAAACGTTATCCTTACACGAAATTGATGCTATTTTTAACAAATAAATAATTTTTCAACCCAAAAAGATTATTTAATTTTATAACTATTCTTATCCTACAAAGGTTAAGAATACATTAAACACTTTATAAAATGCCTAGATTAACTGATGCTATAAAGCATTTAATTATAATAAATATAATCATGTTTGTTGCTCCACAGCTCCTAAAAATGGACTTAACAAACTTGTTCACAAATTTATTTGCACTACATTTCCCCGAAAACGAACGTTTTGGTGCTTGGCAATACCTAACACATATGTTTATGCATGGTAGTTCAATGCATTTAATATTTAACATGTATGCCTTATGGGCTTTTGGCACCCCCTTAGAGAGTATTTGGGGTAAAAATAAATTCATATTCTTTTATTTCACCGCTGGTATTGGGGCTGGATTGATATACACTTTTGTGAATTATTATCAATTTAACAGTATTCATGAGGAATTACTAAATGCAAATATCAGCTTAGATGAAATCAATAACATATTAAATATCACTGCCGATACTACTACCGAATTTATCAATAAATGTAATATAATTTTATCAAATAATAATTCGATATTACCCTACAAAGGCTTAGTTGATGACCTAATTGAATTCAGTAATTTATATAGTACACCGGCAGTAGGAGCTTCTGGTGCGATTTATGGTGTTTTAGTTGGATTTGGTCTTGCTTTCCCTAATGCTAAACTCGCCATGATATTTTTCCCAATACCGATCGCTGCAAAATATTTTATCCCTTTGATTATTTTAAGTGATTTGTTTTTCGGGTTGACCAAGTATTCAGTCGGTAATGTGGCTCATTTTGCTCATATCGGTGGTGCTGCTATCGGTTTTATCATTGCTTGGTATTGGAAAAAAAACCAATTTAGAGTTCTATAACACGTGTATTAATTTTGTTTACTTACCATGGATATATTAGAAAAATTAAAACATCGATTTAAATATGCCGGTGTCGTTGAGAAACTGATTTACATCAATTTATCGGTCTTCTTACTGGTATTTGTTGTCAATACCTTCAGTTTTTTATTTGAATCAAAGACTAACTTTTTAGTCGAATGGTTCTCATTACCTGCCGATTTCGATGCGTTTTTAAACAAACCTTGGACCCTTATAACCTATGGTTTTTTACACGCTGGTTTCATCCATATTCTCTTTAATCTAATCGCCTTATATTTTATAGGTCATTTATTTAAACAATATTTCACCTCAAAACAACTCCTTAACTTTTATTTATTAGGAACTCTTTTTGGTGGTTTAATTTTCATGGGAAGCTATAATTTTTTCCCTGTATTTCAAAAAGTAGCGCATGGTAGTGTTCTATTAGGTGCTTCTGCTGGGATTTCTGCAATCTTTATCGGTATTGCCACGTATATCCCTAATTACGAGATAAAATTTCCTTTAATCGGCTTTGTTAAACTTTGGGTGCTAGCGTGTATATGGGTTGCGCTTGATATTATTCAAATACCAACGGGTAATGCCGGAGGACGTTTGGCTCACATCGGGGGCGCCTTATTTGGTTTTATATACGTATATTATACCAGTAATAAAGAAATCACACTCTTTAGCGGTCTTAGCGATTTATTAAAGCAAAAAAAAACCAAATCATCATTAAAAACAGTGTATAAATCGGGTAATAAAAAAACCTATACCGCCAAATCAAAATCTGTAACGCAACAAGAAATTGATGCTATTCTAGACAAAATAAGTAAATCTGGCTACGAAACCCTCTCTAAAGAAGAAAAAGAGGTTTTGTTTAAACAAGGAAAAAATTAAATGAAAAAATTTTCAGTTATTAATGCCCTGCTCTTTTTTATTAATTCAATCGTTGCTGCTGCACTATTGATATCTTACTTTCTTCCTTACATTTCACCAAAAACAATTCCTGCACTAACTGTATTTAGTTTATTTGTTCCATTGTTAGTATTTCTGAATTTAGGCTTTTTTGTTTATTGGCTAATAAAACTTCATAAAAACACACTATTATCGGCTTTGATATTGTTATTGGGGTGGTTTTTAGCCCCTCCCCTGCTAAAATTTTCCAACAAAGAACTGATCCTAACCGATGATCTAAAAGTAATAAGTTACAATGTTAAAATGTTTAACTATTACAAATGGAAGGACGATATTACTACTGAACAAAAAATTTATGAGTTTATCAATAATGAAAGGCCTGATGTTTTGGCCCTTCAAGAATTTTATGATTCTGATTTACTAAACATTAAACTTCCTTACAAATACATTCAGACAAAATCTGAAAGCGACAAATTTGGCTTGGCTATTTACTCAAAACTGCCCATTGTTAACTCAGGATCTCTTAACTTTAAAGATAGTGCTAACAATACTATTTTTATTGATATTGTTAAAAACAAAGATACAATACGAGTGTACAATGTTCATTTAGAATCTTTAAAACTTAATCCAAACGAAGAGAATTTTGGAGAAAAAGATTCCGAACGTCTGTTTAAAAGATTATCTATAGGGTTTAAAAAACAAGTAAATCAAACTGAACGAATCTTACAACACGAATATCATTGGAAAAACAGAAAAATTATTTGTGGTGATTTCAATAATACCTCGTATTCATGGGTGTACAAAAAGTTATCAAAAAATAAAAAAGACGCTTTTATAGAACGGGGCTTAGGCCTAGGTAAAACCTTCCGGTATATTTACCCTATGCGTATTGATTTTATCTTAGCCGATGATGCAGCTACAATTCACCAATTCAAAACTTATAATGATGTCAAACATTCTGATCATTATCCGATTATGAGTCGTTTAAATTGGTAATATTTAATGATTGTGGTTTTCTAAATGGATTTATAAACAAAAGACCATACGAAATAACTTTTTGAAAAAATATTTGCAGCGTTTCAGTGAAACCATGGCAGACGTTTTTAGTGGAGAAAGAAATTATCCTAAAATCATTAAAGGAACCATTACACAAAAAATTAAGGTTTTATTATTTTAATGGTATCAGCACTTCAAGAGAGCCCAGCCCTATATAAGAAAATCGTATTCAGGTATATGCTTATTCATCACTTTAACAAAAGAATAATATACGACTTCCTTTATCTGCTATCCTAGGATATTCGGAACATATTGAACCCTGATGACACATCAGAAGTAGTCTAATTACAACCCCTAATACCGTGCTTCATTTTTTGATTTCTTCACAGTGTCGCTAAAACCAATACAATATTTGTGTTTCCTTTCATTAAACACTTGATTAACATACCCGAACATCAACACCCCATACCTTCAAAATAAGGTTAAAAAAGCTCCTGACAACAATCCTAACGTTGGTGATGCAAGAGGAAAACCTATAATACGATTTACAAATAAATATTTCGCATATCTATTGTTTCTTTTGTAGCTATTTTTGCGTTATAAAACTTAACCATAGCTTGGCTATGCTAAAGTTTTATGCCTTAAACTAACTTAAAATAATTCAATACCTATATACGAAATATGTATCTGTAAATCGTATAATAACCACCGCTAAAAATTATTAATTTATATTCTTCTTGAAAACCACTATTTAAACAAAAAAAATAGTATATTAGAATAGATCTTATACCTAGGTTTCTAGTCTACAAAAATTAAACTTCAGTACACTAAAAACGTAATTATTTACCAATAAAATCCATCTAATTATTAGGCAAACTCTTATTGTCATGCTGTTTTTTCAAAAAAAAATAGCGTACTAAAAAATGCATACTATTCACCAAAGAATTGGCGACAAATCATATACACAAGTATGAAAGTCAATATTAGCAAATATAAACTTTGTCTAACAATTACAAAGTAACATCCAAACTATGCGTAAACAACAAATACCCTAAAATTAAAATAGGATGAAACTGGTTAGTCTTAATATAACAAACTCATATTACGAATACTTCAAAAAAATAGAAGTAACTACTTTATCAGAAATCAGATACACAAAGTACCTACAAAAATAATAAGATACTTTAAACACAAAACAGTACAAACGTTGACCTTAAAAAAAATCAAGACATAGTGCAAGAAAAAAAATACATTGAAATCGTAACAACAAAGCTTGGTGAGCTAAATTTAATGCCTGATAAAACACTTAAATTACTTTATGAAACCTTAAGCAAATATTACTTAAAAGTTCAAATATCAATTATCAAAAATGAGCTAGAATTACAAAAGTTAGTAAAAAAGAAGCCAGATCTAATAATCTCAGGGATTAAATATTTAGGATTTGACCTTGATTCAATACAACGAAATTCTATAAATAAAATTTGGTTTTCAGATTTTTTAGACAAACATGAAATCAGATATACCGGTTCTTCTAAAAAATCTATTGAGCGCGAATTTGATAAAAGTATGGCAAAAAATATAGTTTCTAAGTACGGATGTAATACTGCTCCCTTTTTCATTGCTAAACCCAATCAATATAACAGTAAAAACCTCCCTCTTGAGTTCCCTTTGTTCATAAAACCACTTTATGAAGGCGATTCAAGAGGCATCGATGCAAATTCTTTAGTTTATAATTATAGGAGTTATCAGAGAAAAGTCTCTTCTATATTCGAAAATGAAGGTACAGTATCATTAGTAGAAGAGTATTTGAATGGTAGAGAATATACCGTTGCTATTTTTGAAGACTCTAAGACCAATTCATATAAAGTTTATCCTACTGAATTATTAGCGAAGAAAAACACTAAGGGAGATCGAATTTTAGGTTTTTTAGATAAGATTGCCGATACGGAACTACTCTTCACAATAAAAAATAAAGATATCAAAGACAGAATCTCCAAATTAGCGCTAGACGCTTTTAAAGCATTAGGCGCTCAAGGGTATGGAAGAATAGACATTAAAATGGATGAAAAAGGCGTTCCTTATTTTTTAGAAGCGAATTTAATTCCCGGTTTAGGTACCGGATATTTGTATAAATGCTATCATTTAAATACTGGCTTTACGTATGAACAAATGATTTTAGTTATTGTTAAAAATGCATTAGCAATTAATACGACACACCTAAAAAAATGCCAACTATAAAAAAGTTAACTATAACCTCTCTACACACAAAAAATCGACCGGATATTTTTAGTCGCTTTTACCACTGAAACTTCATTTCTTGCAAAACCTCTTTTACTTATTGATGTCAACAAAAATTGTACTTATCTAAAAAATATAACTATTAACCTGTGTTGGCTTTATCTTATACTCACAGTTACTTTTGATATTCTTAGGCTAGGAATGATTTTACAGGACAATTTATAGTTCTAAAAATCATAACAACGCATATTTCAATTCTGATGTTAATTTGCCGACCATAATTCTTTATGGCAAATACCAACCTATATAGGTGATACTATTGTAGGCTGAATTTCTTCTATTACTTTAAGGGTATAAAATAAAAGCATGACTGCAAGGAAATGGTTGTGCAACTTTACCTAAGAATCGGTATAAAAAAATAAAGTTTAATGCTCAAAAACGGGCAGTTGTTTTCTCCTTCAAATTATCTAATTATAAGAAAACTACTAGAATTATTAATAAACTTGAGGATAAATTACAAAAAAGATGCGAATGGACTCACATCAATTAAAACACTAGAAAACAGACTATACCACTGATAAATAGACTGTTATAAAGATGTTTTTTTCTAAGACATAGGTACCTCAATTTTTATTTGTTAGGAATCCTAACTATATTTGCACTAGGAATAGTTAAGAATTTAAAATTATATAAATATGCTTAAATCAATTTTTTATCACGCAGGATGTCCAGTTTGTATAAGTGCAGAACATGACATTGTAGATCTAGTAGGCAGAGATAATGTAGAAATTATAAATATAGGAATTGTTAAAGATAAAATTTCGGACGCTGAAACTGCTGGCGTAAAATCTGTTCCAGCTCTAGTGACTCCAAACGGCAATATACTTCATATCAATTTCGGAGCGTCAATTGACGATGTAAAAGGGTAAAAGTAGTACTAGTAACACATACATTTTTTATAAATATTAAACTAAAACCACAATGAAATCTTTAAAAAACAATCTAAAATCATTACAAAACACCATGAAACCATTAAAAAACAACTTGTTGATGTTTCTTTTTATAACATCATTTATATCGTGTACAGCACAGGTAAAAACGAATGAAGATCCCAATTTTAAATCAACTGATGATTTAAAAATCACAAAAGTATCGGTAATTTATGATTCAGATTTAGATCATTTCATTTTTGATATTAACGTAAAAGGTAATGCAGGTAATAGCGTACCTAAACCTGCTGGTAGCTTACATGGCGCTCCTGTATTAGGCTACGTTTTTCCAACCAACTTAAAATCAACAGATGTTGGATTTTCAAAAACGGATGGAATTGTTGCCTTGGCATTAACATCTCACCCTGATTTTGATGATACTCCATTATTTGATGAAGATATGGATGGCAACCCTACAAACGCTTCAGAAGGAGTTAAATGGCATCCGCATTGGGTTGTATTAACAGAAGATAAAAGAGTAGCGGGAGGGCTTAGTGTAAAGATGTATGATAAAAATGATACGAGTGTAAAATTACCTGCCACTAATCCAGGAATGCCAATGTATATGGACTCACCAGGCTATAATACTATAACTAGAGGGAATTCTATCAAGGTAGTGGTACCTCGTTTTAGAGTTAGAAATGCAAACAACTTTTCTTTTGATGGTGTAGCGGCATATATGGAAGTAAATACCGAATATGAGAAAAATAACCGTCCAATGCTAGGTGTTTACGCCGTTTACAGTGTTGCTTCTGGTGATTTATCTCTTCCATATAAAGTACAATCTAAATAATTTAGTATAACGGATCAAGTGCTATTTATAACGGACCTAAATCGGCACTTGGTCCATATAAAATCATAAATATGAAATTAACGACAATATTCGTTTTCATTGCTATTATCATTGTTGGTTGCGCCCAAAATAAAGAAGTCTATAACTCTAATGGCATCAAAGTATACTCGAAAAATACGATCGATGATTTTCCAAATGCCAAACTCACGTTAGTAACAACTGATAGCTCTATTAGATCAGGAAAAAACAATTTTATATTCGAAGTTAACTCTTACGAGTTACAGGAACAAACCCCTGAGGCTAAAACAAATATGCTAGCGAACTCACATAAGGGTCAACATATCCATTTTATTGTCAATAATGGACCATACCAAGCGAAATATCTACCAACTTTTGAAGCTGACCTAAATAAAGATTCAAATTTGGTACTAGCTTTTCTTTCAAGATCTTTTCACGAGAGTGTAAAAGAAAAAGATGCCTATGTTTTAAAACAATATCAGTTTAACAACCAAAAACCATTAACTGATATTGATAAAGACCCTTTACTATTCTATAGTAGACCCAAAGGAACCTATGAATTAGACAAAGGAGATAAGGTATTACTAGACTTCTACCTCATTAATACGGAACTCAGTGAATCAGGGAATAAAGTAAAGGTAACATTAGACAATCATGAATTTACTCTTAACCAATGGCAAGCATATATAGTAGAAGGCCTAACAAAGGGAAATCACAAAATTCAAATAGAATTAGTTGATGCGAATAACCTTCCGGTTCCAGGGCTCTACAATAATTCAGGGCTAAGAAATTTCACCATAAAATAAACAATCAAACTCCTGAATAAAGATGAACATAAAATATACCTTCTCATTAATATTATTATTCGCTATAAGTTCCCATGACCTTTTTTCACAAGAAGAAAAGGTAGAACATCATCACAGTAATAAACCTGGAAATCATGCACCTATAGGAATAATGGGAGACCATACTCATGACAAGGGAGAATGGATGCTTTCATATCGATATATGTATATGAATATGGAAGGCTTAAAAAATGGATCAAACGATGTTCCCTTTTCCTCTCCTTTAAAATCTTACATGGTAACCCCGACTAAGATGCCCATGCATGGTCACATGCTTGGATTCATGTATGCGCCGAATGATAAATTGACGTTTGCTTTAATGACCAAATATGCTTCTAGTACAATGGATCATGTCACTAGAATGGGAGGTGAATTTAGCACGAAATCCGCAGGTTTTGGAGACACCAAAATTGCAGGGATGTATCGTGTCATTCATAAACAAAAATCAAAATTACATACCGAATTGGGGATATTTATCCCTACAGGAAGCATTGAGCAAAAAGATGTTACCCCTGCTTCTACCCCAAACAAAGTTATTCTACCCTATCCTATGCAAATCGGAAGTGGCACATGGGATATTGCACTAGGGCTAACTTATTTACATGAATTTGAAAATATTAACGTAGGTATTCAAAGTCGCTCAACTCTACGAACAGGAACCAATAAAAACGACTACCGCTTAGGGAATAAATACGAAATCAATTCATGGGGTGGATACAACCTAAATTCTTGGTTGAGTATTTCAGGGAGATTAGAAGCTATCTTTATAAGTAAGGTTGACGGTTTAAATCCGACTCTTAACCCACAAATGGTCATCACCGCAGATACAAATAACTCTGGCGGTCAATATTTTAATGGTGCCATCGGGTTCAATGTGTTGTTTCCTAAAGACAAGATAAAAGGGTTGCGTATCGGAATGGAACTTAAACACCCTCTTTATCTAAATCTTAATGGATTCCAGTTAAAAACAAAGGAATCTATAACAATAGGAATCCAATATAGTTCTCATTAAAAACAACGTATAAATTTTAAAAATATAATATTATGAAAGTTTCAGTTTATGACACATATGTACCCAAAAAAGATAATATAGTAATGCATTTTGACATTCTAGTGGAAGAAGGTACTTCAGAAGAAAAAGTATATGAATACGGTAAATTGTATTTAGAGGGTAAAGAGGTATCTAATGCCCAATTAACTACTAACGAATGTAAATTTTGCCATATAGAAGTTGCTCCTGAAAATGTGCAAAATGAAATTACAGAAAATGGATACTCAATTATCGAGATGGAAAACTGTAATTAGATGAAGAAATTAGACTTGCATTTTAATAAGGAATTACAAGGGAATTTTGAGCTACAAAAGCTCAATCTTCTTCTTGTATTCCAAGTAAACTGTCCTGGATGCTTTTCATATGCTCTTCCTATTTTTAATAAATTGTATGATGACTATAAACCTCAGAAAGTTTCTTTTTTGGCCTTGTCAACTGCTTTTGAAGATTTTGATAAAAATACACTAGCAAATACGGAAGAGTTAATAGCAAACAGAACACTGGTTGGAGAAACGAAGAAATTCATGGCTAATCAAGGCTTTGAGACCTTACCTTATTCTTTAAAATTCCCTATTGCAATGGACAAAATGGATATTAAGGGTACTACAGATTTAAGTTACGCTATCAATGCGATATGCCATACCAATCCTAATTATATCCTTTGGCCAGAATTTGAAAAAAAGGCGCTTCAAAATAAGGTAGAAAGCTATTTAAAATCTTTAGATAAAATAGCCCTGACATTTACCTTAAATCAACTAAGGGGAACACCGAGTTTTGTGCTATTTAATTCAGAATATGAAATACTTAGTGAGTGGTTCGGTCATATTCCTTACGAAGATATAAGTAACAAAATAACACAATTTATCTAAAAATAAAATTATGGAAAATAACGAAATATGGTTATCTACAATTATTACAAAAACACCACAAGAAGGATTTGAATTAGCCATAAAACTATCTAGAATGGGGGTTAAATCAGCCCAACCAGACATCGAAGTATTGAAGAAATTAAGACCTATTTATTCTGAGAATGCCGATAGTTTATTAGCCTCTTCTCACATTGTAGCCTTCCATTTTCAAACTATAGCTACGGCTAATAATTATTGGAGATAACATATGTTTTTAATACGACTTAACAATAATTCCTTTCCTAGACAAACTATTAATAGGAGTTAAAACAAATTATACTATAACAAAAATCAAAACCACTTTGACACAGACACAAATATTTATTTTCATTTTTTATAACAATCGTAAATTGTCTTCTAGTTCTAATAATTATTTAGATAAAGATTTTACAATTTCAAAATTATGTGATGAAAAATTAGTTGAAAGAATCGTAAAGAAAAATGATATCGAATCATTTACCATTTTATATGATCGCTACGCTCGTATTATATACAACAAATGTCAATGCTTCTCCAAAAACAAACTGGAAGCACAGAGTTTAACACATGATATATTTATTCGCTTATTTGTAAAATTACGTACATATAAACAACAATCTAAGTTTTCGGCATGGCTATATGCCTTTACCTATAATTTTTGTGTTTGTCATACACAGAAAAACAATATAAATAAACAAGGTAAACCTGCACAGATAACTTACAAAACAAATGAGGACTATTGTAATTTGAATGAAATCGATGATACCACATTATTCAAATTAAAATCATGTGAGTTAACAAAAGTACTTGAAAAAATACCTCATTTTGATAAAATGTTTTTACTAATGAAATATCAAGATGACATGAGCATTAAAGAAATATCTTCTGTGTTAGATATAGACGAAAACACCGCTAAAATATGCTTGAAGCATGCAAAAGCAACAGTTGTGAAAACGTACAACGAATTAGAATTATCATGAGTTACACACCAAAAAAGCACTTTATAATCAAGAGTTAAGCTTCAAATTCAAATAAAAACACTTGATTCCATATTACATAAGCTAAGGATTAGGTTCGACTGTGTAACATTTATTTCAACATTAAATCACTACAAGGTGATTTGATTTGTTACGTAATACCATTTGCAGATGGTTCGTAGCACAACATGAATTAGCACTATAAATTTAACAATATGAAGAATATGGAATTATGGTTACCACCCCTCATTAGAATAACTAGACATATAGGCCTTAAAGTAATAAGAAAACTAATAAAAGGTAGAATTGGATTAACAAGATCAGATGTTGTACTATTAAAAAAAATATCTACAAGCATATTTTTAAATTCTGCTCAAATGGCTACAGTATTCTTTCGACCTCATAAATTTACAAACAACCATCGGATATGAAAAAAAGTGTTTTCGATCCAGTTCAACAGCAAGTAGATATTTCAAGTAAAATAGTTACAGGCTTAGAAAGAATTTCAGTTATATTTAAGGTTTTGCTATGGAAAAAGGCCAAATTAGTCGGATTAAGCCCGATTCAGATTCAAATAGTAATCTTTATATTTCACCACCATCAAAAACTCTGTAATGTAAGTTATTTGGCAAAAGAATTTAATCTTACTAAACCCACCATAAGTGATGCGGTTAAGGTTTTAGAAAAAAAAGAAATAGTCTTTAAAAAGTATTCATCAACCGATAACCGAAAGTACACCATTACACTGTCGAGATTTGGAGAGAAAATAGTTTCTCAAACAAGTGATTTCGCAGAGCCTATACGATCCGAATTAAATAGTTTTGAAAATGTCGAATTAAACAATATTTTAAAAAACCTAAATACACTAATTTACAATCTCAAATGTAACGGTATTTTAAGTGTACAGAGAATTTGTTATGGATGCCAATTTTACCAAAAAAATAATAGTAATGGCTATTGCAATTTATTGAAAAACGACTTACTGAATTTGGATACTAGGTTAGATTGCCCAGATTATAAAGAACGAAACGACTCCAAGAACGAAGAAAAAGAATAACACCGTAATTATACACCCCGAAAAACTAATAGCTTCTATCTATAATAATTACACAGCACTATTTTTATAGACATCTAATTATAACCATAAAAATTAAGTATCTTTTGCCTAAAATTAACGAATAACAAAAGGGATATGAATTATGGCTAAAAAGAAATCCATTTCAATCAATAATTTTGAACATATAGCTTACGAACCACTTAACTATCCTGAGGAAGAAATGATGAAGCGGAGTTCTAGTTATTACAATTGGCTTGATAAACGTCGTTCTGTAAGAGAATTTTCTAATAAACCCGTTTCTAAAAAAATAATTCAAAATATTATTCTCTCTGCTTCTACTGCTCCATCCGGAGCTCATAAACAACCTTGGACCTTTTGTGCTATTTCGAATCCGGAATTAAAATCGAAAGTTAGGGAAGCCGCTGAGATTGAAGAAAAACTTGGTTATGAAGTTCGAATGAGTGAGCGATGGAAAAACGATCTTGCGCACATAGGCACTAACATGCATAAACCTTTTATTGAAGACGCTCCCTGGTTAATAGTTGCTTTCAAAAGAGTATATGAATTCGATAAAGATGGCGCTAAACACAACAATTATTATGTTAACGAATCTATTGGAATCGCCTGTGGCATGTTAATCTCAGCTGTACATAACGCAGGATTAGTTACCTTGACCCATACCCCTAGCCCTATGAACTTTCTTGCTAAGGTTCTAGACAGACCTTCTAATGAACGAGCCTACATTTTATTCCCTGTTGGTTATGCTAAGGAAGAAGTTTTCGTGCCGAAACTTACAAGAAAAGGAATTGAAGAAGTAAGTTGTTTTTTTGAATAGTGATGCAATCCATAAAAAATCATACCTCATGATTTTAGTTTATTGCTTATTCACCCGTTTTAAATTCAGTAAATCAACAGGGTTAATTCCTAAACCTATTACATTTTTTTGACGAAATCGGATTACTTCATCGTAATACAAAGGTATCACCGGAGCTTCTGCTATGATAATACTATCCATTTGCTGATATAATTTATGACGATATTTATTATCTACTTGTTTTCTAGACTCCTCATACAGCCTGTCAAACTCTTCATTTTTAAAGTGCGTATAATTGGGACCATTAGGTGTAAAGTTTTTACTGTAAAATAACGACAAATAATTTTCAGCATCAGGGTAATCAGCAATCCAACTAGCTCTAAAAACAGAGAATTTACCACTAGATTTCCCCTGTCTCAAAGAAGAAGGGGGCACTACATCAACTTTTACTTGCAATCCTATTTTTCCTAACTCACGTTGAATGAACTCACACAAATCAAGATAATTACTATTGGTTGTAATTGTAATTTGTGCGATTTCGTTACCTGTTTGCTTCTTATATTGATCTACTAGCGCTCTTGCTTTTTCTGGTTGATATTCATAACCTTTTTGATTGTTATAAGAAGGTAAGCCGTTTGGTATAAAACCACTTGTTGCTGGAGTTCCTATTCCATTGCGTAGAAACTTAATCATTTTCCTTCTGTCAAAACCGTAATTAATTGCTTGGCGTATGAGCTTAGACTGAATAGCATCATTTTGTTTCCCTTCTAAATATATACCTAGATATTCAGTATTCAAATAAGCTCCTGTCTGCATAATTATACGATCTTTATACTTCTCTTTTAGGCTGCCATCCGTATTTAAAATATCATCTTTATACGAAGCATCTAAACTTTTCATAAAATCAATATTTCCTTGAATAAACTGCAAAAACTCACTTTGTTTGTCCGGTAAAAAAGTAATTGCTACCGCTTCTAAATAAGGTAGTCGATTTCCTTGTTCGTCTTTTTCAAAGTATATAGGATTTTTACGAAGCACTAGCTTTGTGTTTTCTACCCATAGTTTAAATTGAAATGGCCCAGTACCTACTGGGTTTGCTCTAAATTTGTTACCAAAAAAATCGACTGCTTCTTTGGGTACAACGGAGCAATATTTCATAGCCAACAAGCCTAAAAAAGGAGGGAAAGATTCTTTTAATTTAATAACAAAAACAGAATCGTTCTTCGCTTCAAAACTCCTTACATTTTGCAATACCCATCCACCAGGAGAAGCTACCTCTTTAGCTAACAATCGCTGAAAAGAATATTCAAAGTCATTCGCTACAACCATTCTTGTTTTTGCTTTCCCAAACACGTCGTTCTTATGAAAGAATACATTTTTTTTCAGATTGAATTCATATGTTTTAGCATCGTCAGAGATCACCCAATTTTTGGCAATATCCGGCTGTACATTTAAATTATCATCTAGTTGCACCAATCCATTAAACATTTGGTTCACCGCCCAAATATTGCGTTGATCTTTAGCAAAAGCCGGATCCAAAGAAGTGATATTCGAATGTTCGTTATAACGAAAAACTTGAGTATCTAAGTACGTATTCTTTCTTTTACTACAAGAACCTAACAATAGTATTACTAGTACAATAAGTGAAATACTATGTATTCTTCCGTTTATTTTTATAATGGGTTTTATCTGCAATGTATATAGTTTTAGAAACCTCTGCGAAAACCACAGAAGTATCTTTATTTGTAATTTTTATATCTTTAATTATATCTATTTCCTTTTCTTTTTCTACCATTTCTTTTATTTGTAAAATTTCAGTTTCCATAAAAACAAAATCTACATAAGCATCTTCAACGGCTGGTCTTTTAAATTTAATAGTAGCCTCTTTATCCCAAACAACAAAATCATTTCCTAAAATCTGCATCAGCTGGATCATAAAAACAGGGTCTGTTGCAGAAAATAAACTCCCCCCAAATATAGATCCAACATAGTTTTTGTTTTTGTAACTTTTTTGAATTTTTACCCTTACTTTTAATAAATCACTTGATACTTCAAGAATTCTTCCTGTTGATCTCCGATACATCGGTGATATGTTAAAGCCATATTTAAAAACAACCCGTTCCTTTAAGTACCTGTTTAATAAATTTGAAATTCGTCTATATTTCATACTCAAATCTACACTTTATAATTTATCAAAACCATATTCTCGTTCTACTTTACAAATACGTAATTGATATTTTGTATACCATTGTTGTTTTCCTTTTTCCCTTGCTTTTATATGTTCTATATTATTTTTCCAATCAATAATTGCATCTAAACTCTCCCAGTAAGAAACGGTAATTCCGACATCACTTCTAGCAAACTCAACACCTAAAAAACCTGACTGACTCCTAGCAAGCTCTTCCATCTTTATTGCCATTTCAGAATATCCATCGTCATTTTCTGATAATAATGAAGTAAAAATAACGGCGTAATACGGAGGTTTTAAAGAATCTTCTATCATAAAATAAGTTCATATTTTGTTTCAGGGAATCCCATCTCAACATCGGTAAATTTACGGATTACTTTAAAATTAAAACGATCTAAAACTTTTATCGAAGCGATATTCTCATCTGCTACGTAACCTATAAGTTTTTTCATTCCAATTGACTTGCAATAAGTAATTAAACCACCACATATTTCTGTAGCATATCCGTTTCCCCAATATTTTTCTAAAAACCTATAACCTATTTCATCATCTTTCCCATCTTTAACCAACGCTACGGTTCCTATAAAGGTCGTATCTAATTTTCTATCGATAGCATAAATCCAAAAATCATTACCTGTAACATTATACTTCCCTATCAAATCAATTAACTCAACTTTATGTGCTTCTAATGTTTTTACCTCTCCGTCTGCATATTGCATTACTTTAGGATTACTTTGCATTTCATGAAATCCCTGTAAGTCACTTTTAACCAATCTCCTAACTATTAATCGTTCTGTTTCAAAAATTATCATAAATTAAGTACTTTTGCACTTTTAAATCTGTTAACTACAGAAAAGTAATAAACGATACGAACTTCTAAAAAATTAAAGACTTATCCAAAGTTTTTACTTTTTATTAAGGATAATGAACGAATGAATGCAGAAAAAAAAGTAGCTTTTTATACCTTAGGTTGTAAATTGAATTTTTCAGAAACTTCTACAATTGCGAGAAGTTTTGTCAACGAAGGTTTTGAACGGGTGGAGTTTGAAGAATTGGCAGATATTTATGTTATCAATACTTGCTCCGTTACTGATAATGCAGATAAACGCTTTAAAACTATTGTTAAATCTGCGCTGAAACAAAATGAGAATGCATTTGTTATTGGTGTAGGTTGCTATGCTCAATTGAAACCAAAAGAGCTAGCTGCTGTTGATGGTGTAGATTTAGTATTAGGCGCAACTGAAAAATTCAACGTTACTAGTTACATCAATGACCTAACCAAAAATGATATTGGCGAGGTGCATTCTTGTGAAATTGAGCAAGCTGATTTTTATGTTGGTTCGTATTCTATTGGTGATAGAACTCGTGCTTTTTTAAAAGTACAAGATGGCTGTGACTATAAATGCACCTATTGCACCATTCCTTTGGCTAGAGGAATCTCAAGGAGTGACACCTTAGAAAATGTATTAAAAAATGCCAAAGAGATTTCTGAAAAAGGAATTAAAGAAATTGTACTCACTGGAGTAAACATCGGTGATTATGGTAAAGGAGAGTTTGGGAATAAAAGACATGAACATACCTTTTTAGAGCTGGTTCAAGCATTGGATAAAGTAAACGGCATCCATCGTTTACGAATTTCATCCATTGAACCCAATTTATTAAAAGATGAAACTATTGATTTCGTTGCAAACTCAAATACCTTTGTTCCTCATTTCCATATTCCATTGCAATCAGGTAGTGATACTTTATTAAAAAAAATGAAACGTCGTTATCTGCGTAGAATCTATACTGATAGAGTTACTAAAATAAGAGAAGTCATGCCCAATGCATGTATTGGAGTTGATGTAATTGTTGGTTTTCCAGGTGAAACGGACGAATTATTCTTAGAAACCTACAATTACCTCAGTGAATTAAATATTTCATATCTACACGTTTTCACCTATTCTGAAAGACCTAATACCGAAGCTGTTAAAATGGACGGTATCGTACCTAAAAATGTACGCGCTAAACGTAGTAAAATGCTCAGAGGTTTATCTGTTAAAAAACGAAGAGCCTTTTATGAAAGTCAGTTAAAAAACACCTTAACTGTTTTATTTGAAAGTGAAAATAAAGAAGGATATATCCACGGATTCACAGAGAATTATGTCAAAGTAAAAGCTCCTTGGAATCCAGAATTGGTCAATACTCTGCATAAAGTTACGCTTACCAAAATTGATGAAGACGGGTTAGTTCGATTTGAATTTTGTTAGTTCTTCTCTTACAAAGGGGGCTTATAAATATGAATACTACAAGGCAAGTATGTTTTAGTAATTTTTTTTATGCCTCCTATTGGCCTTCGCTTCTAGCACAAGAAGTTAAGATAATTACTGCTTTTCAAAAGTATTGAAATTGGTGCCATACTAAAATTTTAGAGTGAAAATTTAAAGTAGTTTCGTTTTGTATTTCGCTTTAATTAATTTATTTTAATGCTCAATTAAGTTTAACTTATTCATTTAAAAGAATGAAAATAGTGTACTTTTAACGAGTTATTATTTAATCTATCCAAAAAGCCACCCATTATGAAGTATCTATTAATCTCAATTCTATCGTTTTCTATGGTTCTCAATTGCAGTTCTCCTCAAAAATCAACAGATAAGATCCTTGATCATAAAACGGAAGAAACTAAAGAACCTGTAAAATCCGACAGTGAGCCAATGACCATAAAAGCACCCGAAAATGAGATTATTGTTATGCTAAAAAACCCAAGTAAAAGTGACGATGCCAAAGCTCTAATAACTAATAGTGGTTTAACTTGGAGTGAAACTGTTTACGATACAAAAACAACCAAAATTGGTATTATCAAAATTCCCAATGGTAAACAGGATTTTTGGATTCAAAATTTACAAGGGTCAGGTGAATTTAAATTTGTTGGGAAAAACGGAAAAAAAATACTCGATGAACTATTAGAAAATGAAAAAAAATCTTGGATATCTATAAGTAAAACTCCTTGTTTTGGTGATTGCCCTGTTTATGAAATAACAATAAATAAAGATGGTAATACTACCTATAATGGCATGCAATTTATTATTGAAAAAGGAGTACGAAAATTCAAACTCTCCGAAGAAGAGCTTAAGGGGCTAAATGATATTCTAACAAAAAAAGATTTCGCTAGTTTTGACGATGTTTATGATGATCCGAAAATCATGGATCTATCTAGTACCTACATAACACATAATGGCAAGCAAATACAGATACGTTTATGGAATAACATCCCTGATGAATTAAGTGAACTTCACGAATATATTGAAAGTTTATTACTAGAAAGAAAATTAATTGAATAATGCAAAAACAGCATCTATATTTTGTTCCCGGCCTTGCTGCCAACACAAAAATATTTGAGCATATTTCTTTACCAAACGATCTATTTGAGTGCCATTTTTTAGAATGGATTTTACCCAAATCTATCGATGAAACTATTCGGGAATATGCCAAACGAATGTGTTCCTATATACAACATGAGTCACCTATTCTAGTTGGCGTATCTTTCGGAGGTATTATGGTTCAAGAAATGAGTAGGCATATTCCATGTAAAAAGGTAATTATCATTTCTAGTATTAAAAGTAATAGAGAGTTGCCTAAACGATTAAAAATAGCGCAAATTACTAAGGTTTATAAACTATTCCCAACCCATATCGTTGCGAACATTGAAAAATATGAGCAATACTTTTTTACTGACTACTTAAAAAAGAGAGCAGAACTATATAAGATATATTTGTCTGTTAGAGACAAAGATTATTTGCATTGGGCAATTTATAATGTACTTCATTGGCAGCAATCAAAGGAGCTGGGTAATGTGGTGCATATTCATGGCAATAAAGATGAAATTTTTCCTATAAAAAATATTAAAAACACTATTCTTGTTGAAAATGGATCCCATATCATGATTCTTAATAAGGCAAAAATCATATCAGAAATTTTAAAAGAAGAATGTTTTTGTTAACTTAGTAAATACAACAATTAAAAGAAAAGAAAAAAATGAACAAACCATTACGATTTTTAACCATCACCTCTATAATTACCTTAGCTACTCTATTATTAAACATTATTAGCAAACAAAAAGAACCTGTTGTGAAGAATGTTGCAGAGACCTATGAGATACGTGCTCTGAAACTGCCCAAAAGTATGAATTTGGCGGGAGAACCTGTACCACTCAATAGAGCTGACATTAGAGAAAGAATGGACAGAGAGTTATTAGTTAACACCTATTGGCAATCTAATGGACTACTTTTAATAAAAAGAGCCCATAAATTTTTTCCAATTATTGAACCCTTATTAAAAAAATACGGATTACCCGATGATTTTAAATATTTATGTGTTGCAGAAAGTGGCTTAATTAACATCCCTTCATCAAAAGGAGCTGCAGGGTACTGGCATTTTCTACCAAGAACTGGTCGTGAATATGGTTTAGAAATCAATAAAAATGTAGATGAGCGTTATAGCATAGAGAAATCAACTAAGGTGGCTGCAGAATATTTAAAAAAATCAAAGAAGAGGTTCGGTTCTTGGACACTAGCCGCCGCTGCTTACAATGCAGGTAATGCAAGAATTTCTCAACGTCTAAAACAACAACAGGTAACCGATTATTATGATTTGTTACTTAACTCTGAAACATCAAGGTATATATTCAGGATTTTGGCTTTAAAGGAAATATTATCAAACCCTGTTGAATATGGATTCGTCTTTGATGAAGAGGACTTATATTATCCTACTAAAACATATGAAGTAAGTGTAGATAGTGCCATTACAAATATCGCAAGTTTTGCTCGAAAATTTGGCATAACTTATAAAGAACTCAAACTGGTAAACCCTTGGCTGAGAGAAACAAAACTTAATAATAAAAGCAGAAAACAATACTTTGTAAAAATCCCAGAAAAATAATGAAAAAAGTACTACCTTATATTTATATAACAATAGGAGCATTAATTATTATCGCAACTATTTATAATTTGTTTCAAGAAAAAGTATCTTATAGAGTCTTATTCAATTTTCAAACAGAAAACAAGTTTGTATTCTTACTTGTAAGAGCACTATTTGCTAGTTGGTTTTTATTCGATGGAATAAAAAAGTTAAAAAACAAAGAATAATGAATACCTATTGAAATTTGAAGCTACCCTTTAATTTATAGTTACTTATTAAAAGGTTCAAATAGACATAAAAGAAAACAGAACGTTCAAACGGTATAACTTTATAACTCAAGATGCATTACATAATGAGGTCCTACTTTGTTTACTAGAAACAACTCTCCTTTTATTTTAAACCCTAATTTATTATAAAAAGTAGCTGCCTCTTCTCTAGCATTGCACCATAGTACTGTTATGTTTTCTTTTCTTAATATTTCGAAGGCCTGTAGTAGTATTTCCTTCCCAATACCTCTTCCCCTCGCAAAAGGTAGGGTAGCCATACCTCTCAATTGGTACTGACTATTCCCAAAATTATTATTATTACTTTTTAAAAAAGTGGCAATTCCAACCAACTTGCTATCTATAAAAGCACCTAAATGAATGGTATTCTCATCCAAATCATTATCAAATTTGTAGGGCAAATCAATTCCGCTCCTTAAAACTTCTCTTCTAATTAAATAAGTATCTATTGCCTCAATTTTTCTAATAACACTTTCCATTTTTAATAATATACAGTAAATTCACGCAAAATTAATGTAAAAAAGTTTAATTTCTTTACCCGTACAAAAAGCTTTAATTTTCAAATTATTCCTTATGAAACTAACATTTAAGCCTATTCATAAAAATGAAATATCTCAAATTATTCCATTACTTACTATCGTTAATACCACCACACCCTTAGACATCTTAAAACAGCGTCTAAAGGAAATGGTAACCTACCCTAATTACGAATGTGTAGGTGCATTTGACGATGATAAATTAATTGGTATTTCAGGACTTTGGTACAGTATTAGACATTATATTGGTAAAAGTGTAGAACCAGATCATGTGGTCATTGATGCATCGTATAGGGGAAAAGAAATCGGTAAGCAATTTTTTAAGTGGATTTATGAGTACACACAATCAAAAGGCTGTGAAGCTATGGAATTAAACACCTATACAGGAAATAGAAAATCGCATAAATTTTACTATAATGAAAATTTTGAAATCTATGGTTTTCATTTTGTGAAAGTTATGAGAGAGGACCAAAAATTTTACTAAAAAAATAAAAAAAAACTTGTCAATTCTACAAAGTATTTTATCTTTGCAACCGCTTTACTGCGGGAGTAGCTCAGTTGGTAGAGCGTCAGCCTTCCAAGCTGAATGTCGCCAGTTCGAACCTGGTCTCCCGCTCTAAAATTAACATAATACAAGAAATTGTAAAAGCTTTACCGCGGGAGTAGCTCAGTTGGTAGAGCGTCAGCCTTCCAAGCTGAATGTCGCCAGTTCGAACCTGGTCTCCCGCTCTAAAACCGAAACCATTGTTTCGGTTTTTTTTATACGATAAAATTTATCCGTTTTTAAACGATGTAAATGATCAAGAACAATTGTTGTGTGTGAATTGAAATAAATTGTTGATTTTTACAAAAAAAAAGAAAATTGGATTTATCACTAGATGTTTTAAAATTTATACTACCTAGAATTATTAGTTACCCATTTTGATTTAACAAAACATGAGTTAAAAGGAAAAGACTTACATCTTTCTTTTGAAGAAAAGAAGACTATTCCAGAAGAGTTTTCCAAGGATATAGTTATTTCCCATGGTTTTCATAAAGAAATAATAGTGGAAGATTTTCCTTTGAGAGGTAAAATAGTTTTACTTCATATCAAACGTAGGAGATGACTCAATAAAACGACTCAAAAAGTAGTGTACAGAAATTGGGATTTAGTAGCACAGGGAACTCGAATGACCGTTGAGTTTGCTGCTTTTTTAAAAGTACTTAGTCAGTACCAAAGCAAGTAATTGCCATACTATTGCTAGTTTTTATGGACTTAATGGTGAAAAATTACAACGTCAGTTTAAAGATTGTTTAAGCGATTTTAAACAATGGGAGGAAAAATCACACGCTAAAAATTGGTTACTTTTCCCTGAAAATATAGGAAGACAACTTTCTATTGACGAAGTAGCCTTGTCTAAGGGGGAACTTCACACCATTATTACAAATAAAAAAGCAAAAGGAAAAGCAGGAAGTGTTGTAGCTCTCATTGCTGGAACTAAAGCTGAACAAGTAATCCATCATCTTTATAAAATACCAAGTGCTAAACGTAATAAAGTCAAAGAAATCACTTTAGATATGGCTAACTCAATGAAGTTAATTGTTAAAAGGTGTTTTCCTAAAGCTATACAAGTAACAGACAAGTTCCATGTACAGAAATTAGCCCTAGATGCATTGCAAGATGTTCATGTAAAACATCGTTGGGAAGCTATAAACAAAGAAAATAACGATATAAAAGAGGTGAAAGAGAATAACAAAGTATATACGCCTGAAACCTTTACTAATGGAGATACTTTAAAACAATTATTAACTAGAAGTCACTATCTTCTATATAAAACACAAGCAGATTGGACTGAAAAACAACGACAAAGAGCAGTAATTTTGTTTGAAAAGTACCCAGATAATAAAAAGGCTTATGGAATCTGTAAAAAGCTTAGAAACTCGTTTAATAACAAAACTATATCTAAACAAATAGCTCATACAAATTAGCACATTGGTTTAAAGAAGTAGAAAACTCAGAATTTAAAGCCTTCAATATAGTAGCAAACTCTATAAGTTTAAATTATCAATCAATACTCAATTATTTTGACCATCTAAGCAAAAAGCATCAGCAGAAACTTTTAATGCAAAAATAAAAACCTTTAGAGCACAGTTTAGAGGAGTGAGAAATGTAGAATTCTTCCTATTCAGATTAACGCAAATTTTTGGGTATCCTTTAGTGGTCTTATAAACTCTTAAAACAGGCTATATAACACTATATTGATATATTGAACACCATATGCCATTAACCATTCTAGTTGTTAAATTAACATCCTAACTAGTATTACTTTTAAAAGAAGTATTGATTGTATTGTTTTTTTTAGGCACAAAAAAACCCTCATTACCTTTGTATGTAATGAGGGTTTAAAAAGAAAGGCAACGACCTACTCTCCCACCAGTGGCAGTACCATCGGCGCAAATGGGCTTAACTTCTCTGTTCGGAATGGTAAGAGGTGAGCCCCATTGCTATAATCACCTTAAATTGTTGCAGTATATTTCAACTGTATAAGTTAACATATTGATAAAATCATATCGTTTGTAATCAAAGAGTTGTCTCCCGACCCGAAGGTCGGGATACGTACATAAGCCTATGGGTTATTAGTACTACTTGGCTACATACATTACTGCACTTACACCTATAGCCTATCAACGTGGTGATCTTCCACGACCCTTTAAAGAAATCTCATCTTGTGGTGGGTTTCGCGCTTATATGCTTTCAGCGCTTATCCCTTCCCGACGTAGCTACTCTGCAGTGCCCCTGGCGAGACAACAGATACACTAGAGGTCAGTCCAACTCGGTCCTCTCGTACTAAAGTCAGATCCACTCAAATTTCTAACGCCCACAGCAGATAGAGACCGAACTGTCTCACGACGTTCTGAACCCAGCTCGCGTGCCACTTTAATGGGCGAACAGCCCAACCCTTGGGACCTTCTCCAGCCCCAGGATGTGACGAGCCGACATCGAGGTGCCAAACCCCCCCGTCGATGTGAGCTCTTGGGGGAGATCAGCCTGTTATCCCCGGAGTACCTTTTATCCTTTGAGCGATGGCCCTTCCATGCGGAACCACCGGATCACTATGCTCTACTTTCGTACCTGATCGACCTGTATGTCTCTCAGTCAAGCTCCCTTATGCCATTGCACTCTACGCACGGTTACCAAGCGTGCTGAGGGAACCTTTAGAAGCCTCCGTTACTCTTTTGGAGGCGACCACCCCAGTCAAACTACCCACCACGCACTGTTCTCATCGCTGAGTTAGGCTCTAGATAAGCAAAGGGTGGTATTTCAAGGACGACTCCACAACGCCTAGCGACGCCACTTCATTGTCTCCCACCTATCCTACACATTACTTATCCAAAGTCAATACGAAGCTATAGTAAAGGTTCACGGGGTCTTTTCGTCCCGCTGCGGGTAATCGGCATCTTCACCGATACTACAATTTCACCGAGCTCATGGCTGAGACAGTATCCAGATCGTTGCACCATTCGTGCAGGTCGGAACTTACCCGACAAGGAATTTCGCTACCTTAGGACCGTTATAGTTACGGCCGCCGTTTACTGGGGCTTCATTTTAGATCTTCGCCGAAGCTAAACCCTCCACTTAACCTTCCAGCACCGGGCAGGTGTCAGGCCTTATACATCATCTTTCAATTTAGCAAAGCCCTGTGTTTTTGATAAACAGTCGCCTGGATCTTTTCACTGCGGCCAACATTGCTGTTGGCGACCTTTCTCCCGAAGTTACAGGTCTATTTTGCCTAGTTCCTTAGCCATGAATCTCTCGAGCACCTTAGAATTCTCATCCCAACTACCTGTGTCGGTTTACGGTACGGGTTCTTATAACCTGAAGCTTAGAGGTTTTTCTTGGAAGCCCTTAGGCACACTATCCACGCATCCGAAGATTTGTGGTACTATCGTACTTCAGCTAGATCTGCGGATTTACCTACAGTTCCAATACCTACATACTTCAACGAGCTATTCCGTCAGCTCGCGGTGCTTTCATTACTCCGTCACCCCATCGCAATTATAAGAAGTACAGGAATATTAACCTGTTGTCCATCGACTACTCCCTTCGGATTCGCCTTAGGTCCCGACTAACCCTCAGCTGATTAGCATCGCTGAGGAAACCTTAGTCTTTCGGTGAGGGGGTTTCTCGCCCCCTTTATCGTTACTTATGCCTACATTTTCTTTTGTAGCTACTCCAGCATTCCTCACAGAACACCTTCAGCGTCACTACAATGCTCCCCTACCACTTTTAAAGTCCATAGCTTCGGTAATATGCTTATGCCCGATTATTATCCATGCTCGACCGCTCGACTAGTGAGCTGTTACGCACTCTTTAAATGAATGGCTGCTTCCAAGCCAACATCCTAGCTGTCT
>NZ_CM170137.1:1445000-2082500 GCF_057220795.1 Tenacibaculum profundicola
TCGACTTGCATGTGTTAAGCCTGCCGCTAGCGTTCATCCTGAGCCAGGATCAAACTCTTCATTGTATAATCTTTAATATTATTTATGAATAAGTTTCAAAAGAATTTGTTTCGACCTAGATAAATCTAGGTCTTGGTAATTCTACTCTTTAATTACGCTGTCAATTTCAATATTTTCAATGAACTTCGCTAATCTTAATTAATGATCTAAAACCATCTTTTAAACTTAACCTTTTTGTAGAAATGTTAGACTCGAACTAACTGACTTTTTTACTGTTTATCATTCCAAAATTTCTGTGATCGTGTCGCTCTCTGAAAGCGGATGCAAAGATATAAACTCTTTTTATTCTGACAAAACTTTTTTAAAGTTTTTTTTACCTTCTTAAACACCCTAATTCAATGAACTCTTTTATTAAAACCGGACTGCAAAGATACTCACTTTAAATCGTTATAAACAAGCTTTTTTTTAACTTATTTTTTAACCCTTTCTTTACCTTTTACTAATCCTTATTTTAATGAACTTTGCTAAGTTTCTAACTTGCGTTTTCCCGTTAGCGGATGCAAATATAGAACCCTTTTTTAACATAGCAAGAACTTTTTTTAGTTTATTTCTGTAAATAAAACAACCCCTAACCCAAACACATAAAAATCAAAATTTTAATCCTAATAGTTCTGTTGAAGAGTTCGTATTATTCGATATCTACTATTACTTAATACTGCGATATACATATTCATTAGTATAGTGTTTTCGTAATCTCTTTTAGCTCAATATCTTTTATTGAAACTCCAAAACAAAGCTTGAAAGATTACTAAAATCAACCACTCTCTTAGTTTTAAAATCAAAAAACACAATTGAAACCTTTAGTTTTCCAGCTATTTCAGAACATAGTGCAATTCCTATACATAATCTAGGTTTAAAAGTAGAACACAAAAATATGTTACGTTATAAATAACACTGTAGCGTCTAATTAATTTGAGTTTGATATAAGACAGGTCATTCCGTTGTCTTTTTCAGGCTGACGTAATCGTATCGTGTGCAGAGGCTGCCACAAAAACTTCATTTCACTACCTTTTTCATACAGTCACTGGCTAAATTTCAGATAACGATGTAACATAAAATTGCGTCGAACTCACGTTAATTAAGAAACCATATCGAATTTGGCTTTCAGAATGCGTTAACTTTTATTGAAGGGTTTACTTTATTCAAGAGTCTACTATGGTAATAAAGAAAGTTGCTCCTTTCTCCTTTTCACTTTCTAACCATATCCTACCTCTATTTCGTTCTATAATTTTTTTTACCAATGCCAGCCCTATACCAATTGATTCGATATTGGGTTTAATCTCCAATTTCTGAAATAAATGAAATATTTTTTTGTGGTACTTTTTATCTATCCCCGGTCCATTATCCGTGATAGAGAATATATGTTCTTTGTTTTCTTTCTTATAATCTATAGAAATTTGTATCACATCCTTATTATTATGCTTTATTGCATTTTGAATTAAGTTTTGAAAAACCTGCAACAGTTGCGACTCATTAAAAATTAACTTTGGAAGTTTCTTTTTGATTTCTACAATGCATGAATCTGAAGTATTCATCCTAATAATTCTTCTTACTATAGCATCTACATCAACTTTTTTAAACCCTTGTTCCTTTTCCATTTGCAAAGAGTAGTTCAATATTCCGCTAATTAACAAATCCATTTGTTCTACCTGCTCTTGAATCTTAGTGAAATTTTCTGATACCTTAAACACCTTTTTTCCGTTTTCATTCTCTGATTCAGTTAACCAACCTACCAAAGTATGAATGTTTCTGAGTGGTCTTTTTAGGTCATGTGACACTACATACGCAAACTCCTCTAAGTCTTTATTACGATCAAATAACTCTTTCGCACGGTTTTCTAGATCCTTAGTTCTTTGTTTTATCTTATTTTCAAGACTCTTATTCATTTCTTCTAAACCGCGCCGATGCCTTATCAACCCATTTAAAATAATAAAGGAATATATAAAAATTGTTATTATTGACATTAGAATAGCACCTTCCACCACATTATCGACATTAGACTGCAATACTCTGTATCCCATATGCAAAAGCTGTGATGTACTAAATAGAACAATTAAAACTCTATTGCTAAGCATTAAAATCGCACCAAACATTACTATTAAATTACCCAACAAATAGTCTATAGAAAAATTATTAAGTGCCACCACATATGTTAAGTAGTGTTGAAGCATAAACAATAGTACAAAAACATACAATCCATAATAATCAACCACAAACCTCCTTTTAGTCAAAGGAAGTAACCCTACGATCAAAAAAAGAATTGTGAAAAAAGCTCTCGTATATGGCAACTCTCTTATCTCAGAATTCAAGGTAAGTATCAACAGGGAATACAGATAAATCCCAGGGGCTATTAAACACAACACAAGGCTACTGTTTTTAACTTCATAGGACTCTAGCTTCCCAATTTTCTTCAAAAAACTCACTATCATATTCAAGAAAATATCAAATAACAACTAATGCTAAATATAAACATTTCATTTTAAAATTTAGAATATAATACCATTTACCATTTGAATTTACCGTAATAAAACGTCCTTTCTCCCTTTCTATTTCAATATAAAAAGAAATCATAGCTACTGCTATTATTGATTTTTCTATCTTATATCTAGAAAAAAATACTCATTTTCTTTTACAGTACATTCAAACAATAACTGGTATAACCTTTTATAAATAGGAGTGCTTATTCGTATTAATTCAAATAGCGTTCAAAATTTCACTTAATAACCTGACTCTTAAATCATAAAATATATGCTCTCTGAAAAATCATAAACACTAATTTTTCTTCCTTTTAATTTAGCTTATTTTAGCATTTATTTTAATTTATCTTATGACGAAATCGTCGCACCCTATTATGTTTGTTGGTACTGGCTCAGATGTTGGTAAAAGTATTATTGTTACAGGAATTTGTCGTATTCTAAAACAACAAGGGTACTCTCCTGCTCCATTTAAAGCCCAAAACATGTCATTAAACAGTTTTGTAACCAAAGATGGTTTGGAAATTGGCAGAGCGCAAGCAGTGCAAGCAGAAGCTGCAGGAATAGATTGTTCTACCGAGATGAACCCTGTACTTTTGAAGCCTTCAGGAAACAATACTTCTCAAGTTATTTTACATGGGAAACCAATCGGTAATCAATCGGCTCGCTCTTATTTTTTAGGAAATAATAAATTACCTCTTTTTGAAGAAGCTAAAAAAGCGTTAAAAAAACTGCAATCTAAATATAGCCCTGTTGTTATGGAGGGTGCTGGGAGTATCAGTGAACTAAATTTAAAACATCGCGACATTGTAAATATGCGAATGGCAAAAGCTGCCAATGCAGATGTGTATCTGATCGCCGACATAGATAGAGGTGGTGTTTTTGCCAGTGTATATGGTAGTATTGCTTTATTAGAGGACGAAGAGCGCTTGTTAATTAAAGGAATTATCATTAATAAATTTAGAGGAGATATTTCTTTATTTGAAGATGGTAAAAAAATACTAGAGTCTCTTACGAATATTCCTGTTTTAGGCGTAGTCCCATACGCCAATGACATATATATAGAAGACGAAGATTCTTTAGGTTTAAACAACAGACATAAAAATTCAAAAGCTGACAACGTAAACATTGCAGTAATTTTGTTACCCCATATTTCCAATTTTACTGATTTTAATAGACTCGAAAAAGAAGACCGTGTTCATCTTTTTTATACAAGATGTGCAGAGGATATTAAAAAAGCTGACGTGATCATTATTCCAGGGAGTAAAAATACTATAGCGGATATGCAATTTCTGAGAAACTCTCAATTGGCAAAAGAAATACTCAAGGCACATAAAAACAACACTTTTATTATAGGTATTTGTGGTGGTTTTCAAATGCTAGGCATGTCTATTTCTGACCCTTATCATATAGAAAACGACATTGAACAAATTCCGGGATTAGGAATTATTCCTTCGCATACCGTAATGACATCTGAAAAAACAACTAAACAATGTAGTTTTACGTTTAAAAATCACTCTGAACCTTGTTCTGGATATGAAATTCACATGGGAAAAACAACTTTTGATAATCAGAAAGCATTGAATTCAATGAATGCCCGACCAGAAGGTTATTTTTTTGAAAATTGTTGGGGAACTTATATTCACGGTCTTTTCGACAATACAGTTGTTATTGAAGATCTATTGTCTAACTTTAATACACAAACCAACGGTAATCGTTTTGACTACCAAGCCTATAAAGAAGAAAACTATGATAAGTTAGCAAAGCATTTGGAAAAACATATCGATATTAAGTCCATTGTGAAAAATATGAAAACTTCAATTCCTACTTAACGTTATGGCTATCGATTATGGACATGGAGATGATCTTCATAAATACAATACTATTGAATTTAAAGCTAATTTTAGTTCAAATGTATGGTATCAAGGCGCCCACCCTTTGTTGTTAGAACACCTTAAAAAGCAAATTCATCGTATAGAAAATTACCCCGATCCAAATGCCGAATACTTAACAAAACAAATAGAAACACATCATAAGTTACCATTTGGATCTGCCATAGTAACAAATGGTGCTACAGAAGCTTTTTATTTAATTACCAATATGTTTCGTAACACATCGGTTACCATCTGTACTCCTGCTTTCTCAGAATACGAACTAGCTTCTAACATACATTCACTTTATATAGAGTTCATCGATAGAAAATCAGTTACAGACCATGTATACACCACTAAACTTGCTTTTATTTGCAACCCCAATAACCCTGATGGTTTTGAGACTACATCTGGTGAGATCGGCCTACTAGCAAAAAAATTCCCAAACACCTACTTCGTCATTGATGAAGCCTATATAGAATTTACAAATTCATCTATTTCTTGCCTTTCTTTAATCGCTAATCATCCTAATATTATTATCATAAAATCACTTACCAAACTATTTTGTATTCCTGGCTTGCGATTAGGTTATATTATTGGTAACTCTGAATTAATATCTTCTTTATCGAAAAGTAAGATGCCTTGGAACGTTAACAGCTTAGCGCTAATTGCTGGTTCCTTTATCTTTGAAAACTACACCCAAATCACTCCTACATTTGACACCTACGTTAAAAATCTTTCTTTTTTAAAAGAATCTATAAATACAATTAAAGGCTTTGAAGTTATACCATCCAACACAAGCTACTTCCTTGTAAAGATGAATAAACCAAGATCATCAAAATTAAAGGACTATCTCGCGAGAGAACACCAACTCTTGATAAGAGATGCTTCCAATTTTAGAACTTTGGACAAGCATTATTTTCGTTTAGCTTGCCAAACCAGCACACAAAATAAATTATTAATTAATGCTTTGATGGAATGGAAAAATTAATTGTATTACTTCCATTATTGATTGCCTACGTCCTCGATTTAATTTTAGGGGATCCGATATGGTTACCACATCCTATTCGCTTCTTTGGTAAACTAATTTCTTTTGGTGAAAAACATCTTAACCAAAACAATTTTAAATTTCTAAAAGGCTTAATCTTAACATTCCTACTTACAACTGGTGCATTTCTGTTTTTTTATTTAATAGTTCAGATACTTAAACCTTTTCCTATCGTTTTTATCATTTTTAACGCTGTATTTTTATTTTATGCGATTGCTAATAAAAGCTTGATCAGCGAAGGTAAAGCCGTTTTTAGCGAACTTAAGAAAGGAGTCATTCAGGGTAGAAAGAGACTTTCTTGGATTGTAGGAAGAGACACTTCTGAATTAAATGAGCAACAAATAAAAACAGCAGTATTTGAAACCTTATCTGAAAACTTAAGTGATGGTGTTATCGCTCCTTTATTTTACTTTGCTTTTTTAGGTGTGCCTGGAGCCATGCTTTATAAAATGGTAAACACCTTGGACTCCATGATTGGATATAAAAACGAGCGATACTTAAACTTTGGTAAATTTGCTGCAAAATTAGATGATGTTTTCAATTATATTCCTGCTCGATTAACGGCTATATTAATGCTAATCGTGACAGGGAAGCTGCATAAAATTAATTTCATTTTGAAATACGGATGTCAACATTCCAGTCCTAACGCTGGTTATCCGGAAGCAGCTTTAGCTGCGATTTTAAATTGTAGGTTTGGAGGTCCCAATTATTATCACGGAAAATTAGTGCCCAAACCTTATATTGGAGATAATGATAGACATATCAATATCTCAGAAATTAAAAAAGTCTCGACGATTAATCATTCTGTTACGGCTGCTTTTGTAATATGCATCGCTGTATTTCTTTATTTATTTTCTTAAAAATGAAACGATATATTATTACTGGAGCCCCAGGAACTGGTAAAACAAGTTTAATAAATGCCCTAAAAAAACATCACTTCACGTGTTTTGATGAGATCTCTAGAAAAATAATCATTGAACAGCAAAAAACAAAAGGAGACAAAACACCTTGGCAAAATGTTTCAGGCTTTACTCAATTGGTTTATCAACACATTACAAAAGAATTATTAATCCCAGTAAACAGGACCTCTTTCGTTGACAGGAGTGTAGCTGACAATATAGCTTACTTGAAACTAAAAAATATTCCTATCTCTGCTTCTTTTAAACACTTTAATTATAAAAAACACTACCATACAACTGTTTTTATGATGCCTCCTTGGAAAGAGATTTACACAAAAGATCCACAACGACAACAATCTTTTGAAGAGTCTCAGAAACTACATCAATTATTGCTAACCACGTATAACGATTTAAACTTTTCAGTGAACATATTACCACAAACAACCATTGCTGAACGGGTTAAAATACTAACCAATTTTTTACAAAACTAAACATTACATAATTTACAAATTGATAGTAATTTTAGTCTTTCCTAATATCAATAAAATGCATTACTATACCGCATCTTAGGTAAATCATGCTTGTGTTTTATATCGATTGGAATGAAGTTATACGATTTACAGATAAATAATTATGTCGGTAAATTAATATCAAGATGATATCATACAAAGCTGAGCCACCAAAAACAGCATCTTAAAAGAAGTATTACAAAATAAATACAGCCAAACAGGTAATTATACGATTTACAGATACATATTTCGTATATAGGTATTGAATTATTTTAAGTTAGTTTAAGGCATAAAACGTTAGCATAGCCAAGCTATGGTTAAGTTTTATAACGCAAAAATAGCTACAAAAGAAATAATAGATATGCGAAATATTTATTTGTAAATTGTATTATATACATATTTTTAAAAAGTTGTTCTCTAAAACAGCGATATCGGCATTCTATTCTTAGGTTTTACTTATAGGGTTTATAGGTAAACCCATCATGGTTACCCCTAGTATTTTTTTAGTGTTTTTACTCACCTTATTATAAATTTAATATCTCTACATTTACATCAGTTTAAGTAGAAGTGATATTCTATTAAGGGGAAGATTCCTACTTGACTTATTGTTGAGTAGGAATCAATTTAAGCCTTAATTAATTATACAACTAACCATACTTTAAATTTCTACTTCTTTATATACAAAAGCTCTTTATAGAGCTTTTTTTTATTTCTTATACTTTTTAAAACTGTCCTAATAGTACTATAGCTTCGTATTTGCTTTTCTTCATGATTGAAAAGTAAATAAAAAACCAGCTATACTATCGCGTGACAAGGTCTATTCTATAAAATCACGCCTATATATTATCGTTAACTCTTTAAACTTGAAAAACCAGTAACAAATAGATTCTCTTGTTCCAAATCCAGTCAAATCATTCCATTTATGCATCAATGAAACAATATGCATATAATCTTTGAGATTTTAATCAGTTCAAAAAAGAGGAAACTTGAAGTTAAAATATTTAACTAAAAAAATGCAATTCCGATAATCTGCAAAGAATTTTATTTTCACAAAAATCAAATAAATCATATTTCTATAAACAGCAAATTTCAATCACTAGTAAAAAACAGGTTAAGACTCATGGTTTTCCCTAGTTCAACCTTTAGGGTTTTTACTTATTTTACAGTATTATTCTTTATCCTATCTTTGACATAACTTAGGAGACGTCCTAAGATTTTCTTTTTCATAGCAATTTTCCCGCTCATCTTTTGAGCGGGTTTTTTTTATGAATATATCCATCTTTTATCATATCTCATTATCGGTCATCATTTCGTAACTTTCTATGCATAAATTTTTACGCTTCACGTCTAGCAAATATTAAAAAAACATTATTATAGAAGAATTGATAAAAAGCTTCTTTGTAAAAATTATAAGTGCTATTAAATAAAAGATTATATTGGTCCCTTAAAATGGTTTTTTACCTCTGGTAAAGATTAAAAGGGAATTTGGTGAAAATCCAAAGCTGTTCCCGCAACTGTAATACTTATTTCAAGACGTCATTAAATAGAGCCACTGTAAAATATATGGGAAGGTGAAATGATTGTCGAGTAAAGTCAGGAGACCTGCCATTTTAGTGAATTTATTTTATGAACTCTCGGGTAAAGAGTTGAAAAATAATACTACATTATCGGTGTATTTTTCTACAACTTGCCTGCTTAATTTTATTTTTAAATGAAGAAACTAATATTATGCAGTGTATTGTTCGCTCAAGCTTTTATAGCAAATGCATGTACTAACAATACCAAAAACCTTGTCAATTCTAGTGAAACTCCAATTGTTTCGCATTCAGGAACTCTGTCAGATAGCACTAAAAATTACAACGTTGAAACCCTTGTAGCTTTAAAACCTAGTAATGGTTTCTCTACTAATTGTTCTCGTAACCCTTTATTGTTATCTAAAAAAAACCTTTCTTATTTCTTTTAAATTATGGGGAAAAATTTATCGAAAGTAATCACTACATTTCATTTCTGTGATGGTGGATCTTGTAAAAAGGCAAAGAGTGAATTGGCGGTAAGAGAAGCGAGGGCACTCTTACGAAATGAAAATTTATGGAACACTACACATACCATAAGAACTCGTTGTAATGGCAGATGTGAAGATGCTCCTACTTGGATTGTTCAACCTGGGAATTTTTGGTACAAAGATGTAAGCCCTGAAAAAGCAATAAAAATTGTTAACGCTCATACAAAAGAGAAAGTACCTATTCAAGAATACTTACTGTATGAAGAAGGCGCTAGTAAACTAAACACTGTAAAAGAAAGAACAGGTTCACTTCCAGCATTTAAGCCAAAAACAGACGATCGTTTTGGGAATATCCTAGTTGCAAGAGCCTCTGCCTCCGATCAATATTTATACCCTGTGTTTAAAACTATATTTGCCTCTGAACATGAATTCGAGGTGCTGTACAATGCAAACAACTATACGATTAGCAGCAAACATTCTGTTGACTATCTCGATATTTTTGATCTTGAAATACGCGGAAATGATATTCAATTTAAATTAGCTATCGGACCAATAACTAAGGCTCTAGAAAAAGAAATCGATTCTGAAATCATTACTAGAAAAGTTGGCGTATCTGAGGTGATCTGGTTTCAAGAGCATGAAGCTTTTATTGGAGCTATTCAACTTAAAAATAGAAAAGGTAAACATCTAATTACACTTTTTATTCCTAAAGAAAATAGTGATCTTTGGAGCTATATTTTAGAAATATATTTAGAAATGAAAACTAACAATCCAAGAATAATTAATGAAGTACAAACAAATTAGTATAGTCGGTTCTGGTTGGTTAGGCGCTCCTTTAGGAACCTATTTACACTCCTTGGGGTATCAAATAAAAAGTTCTACCACTTCTAAAGAGAAGGTAACTTTATTATCCAATAAAGGATTTATTCCTTATGTGTTTTCTCTAGGAAATCCCGATTGCTCATCGTCTATAAATGATTTTTTATTAGATAGTGATGTTGTTATTATCAATTTTCCTCCCAAAAGAAGCATCACTAATATTCAAACCGTATACCCAAAGCAAGTTGAACATATTTTATCGTCGATCAAAAAGCATCAAAAAGTAATTTTTGTAAGCTCTACCTCTGTATACCAAAACACTAATGATTGGGTTACTGAAGACATGAAAGTGTTTCCTGAAAAAAATTCTGGTAAAGCAGTATACGAAGCTGAGAAGTTATTAGAAAAATCGTTAAAAGACCGACTCACAATTGTGCGTTTTTCTGGATTAATAGGCTATGATCGACTACCTGGTAGGTTTTTAGCAAATAAGGTCAATTTAAAAAACGGGAAATCACCTATTAATGTAATTCATCGTGATGATTGTATTGGCCTCATTCACGCTATAATTGAAAAAAAATGTTGGGGACAGATTATAAACGGGTGTGCCGATGAACATCCTATGAGAGCCGTTTTTTATACGCAAGCGGCTAACAACATAGGACTAACTCCACCGAGTTTTATAGAGCAAGATCATGAAATTGGATTTAAAAAAATTTCCAATACTAAAAGTAAATCCTTACTTAAGTACAACTATATACATCCAAACCCTTTAAAACTAATTTAGTGATGCACCCTATTACCATTATTGGCGCTGGACCGGGAGACCCAGAGTTGTTAACAGTAAAAGCGCACAGACTGATCAGCAATGCAGATGTTATTTTACATGACAATTTAGTTTCAAGTGCCATTCTGGACCTCAACAGCACCTGTGAAAAAATATATGTAGGTCGAAAATTTGGTGATTCAAGTAATCAAATCGATAGACAACAGCACATTAACGAACTATTATATACCCATTATAAAAAAGGTAAAAAAGTCGTTCGGCTAAAATCAGGTGACCCTTATATCTATGGCAGGGCAGCTGAGGAAGCTCGATATTTACATGTTAAAGATGTTCCATTTGAAGTAGTTCCAGGCATCTCCGCAGCAATAGCAGCAGCCAACCTTTACAATATTCCTATTACCGAAAGAAACCATTCTAATGCCATGCTTATCTGCACAGCTCATACTGCTGATTATTCCTTTGAGCAACTCAACGGTATTGCCCATATGTTAAAAGCTGGTAATACCATTTCTATTTATATGGGATTGAAAAGTATTCATAGAATTATCCCAAAATTGATAGGTGTTTGTAAAGATGAACACATTCCCGTAAATGCCATTTCAAATGTTTCAAGATCAAGTCAGCAAATTATAACAGGAACCTTAGGAACCATTGAAGCTTTGCTTAAAAAGAAGGATTTACCTATGCCTGTAGTATTTATCATCGGAGCAACACCTATCGGTAGCAAAAACAACTAAAATTTATAACTAAGATGAAAGAAGGAATTTTATTATGTGGTCATGGTAGTCGAAGAGCCAGTGGCGTGGAATCGTTTAAAGAATTAGTTCGTATTTTAAAAGAACGTTATCAGAACTCTTATGAGGTAGATTATGGCTTTTTGGAGTTCAATCATCCTACTTACGAGGCGGCTGTTGAGCGCATGTATTTAAACGGTGTACGAAAAATATATGCCTTACCCGTTATTTTATTTGCCGGATCTCATGCTAAAAATGATATCCCCTTTGAATTAAACACCTTACAAAGCTATCATGATGATTTAACAATAAGCATGGGCAAACATATTGGTGTAAGTTCATTTTTATTAGATCTGGCTGTTAAGCGCATTGAAGAAACGGAACGAAAACTTCCCAAAATAGACAGAAAAGACACCTGTTTAGTGGTTGTTGGTAGAGGTACTACAGACCCTGATGCTAATAGTGATGTTGCCAAGCTTACAAGCATGCTATGGGATGGGATGGGGTTTGGCTTCGCCACGACAGGGTATAGCGGAACGGCGTATCCGAAAATAGACACGTCTTTAGCTATGATTGATAAACTCGGTTTTAAACGAACAATTGTGATCCCTTTCTTCTTTTTTACTGGCGTGCTATTAGAACGCATTTATACGTATGTTTCGGAAAGGAATAGACAGTCAGAAAACGAATACGTGTATACTGACCCGTTTGGAACTGATGAATTAATTTTACAAGCCTTTGACGAACGTTTAAAAGAAGCTAAACATGGTGCAGCTCATATGAATTGTCAACTTTGTAAATATAGAAAGCAAATTGTAGGTTTTGAACAAGATATCGGAAAAGAGCAAGTGGGCCATCATTTAAATGTCAAAGGAATTTTGTTTGAAGAAGATGAAAAACCCGATGCTAATAAAAATAGTTTAGGAAATAAAATAAAAAAGGTTCTCGGAATTTAATTCCTAATTTCCTTTTAATAAATAGTATCCTTTAGGTTCGTTTCGTTTATTAAAAGGTTTCTATTTTGTTTATTATGAATGCCGAACTATAGGCAAAACACTAGCATGGCTGCAAGGAAATGACTTAATAGTTCTACTTGTAGTAAGTCTGTTTATCAGCAAAGTACATAATAGAAAATCTATTACAGGATGAAACCACTGTAAAATCGACCATTTCGTTGTACTTTAACATTTAACCATAGCGGTGCTATGCTAATATCATTTACCATTTGAATTTACTGTAAAACAATAAAACGTCGTTTTTTCTTTTACAGTAAATTCAAACAATAACTGGTGTAAAATTGAGGAAGCACTTCCTTTTATGGCGACTACCTCTCTCATGATAAAGTTCTATTGCATAATACGAAGCTATCAATTGATGTTATACCTAACAAATAATAATAAAAATTCAATGTTAAATATAGTATATTGCGCATTTAAATAGGCATATAAAATGGTTTTAGTTGAAAATGACATATCCTCCCATGTTATTGAAAAGGTAATCGGGACTCCTATCAAGTTCAACTTTAAAAACATGGCTCCTATTGGCAGTACGGCTTTCTTTCTAAAATCATTCAGTTGTAAAAAACCAGGTAATCATCATGTTTTAATCCAGAATTCCAGATGCAATATTCAACGGTATAGCAAAGGACTTCTTGTAAGAGCTAATTACGCTAATAAGCGCTTTGCCTTACCAATAAAAAACGTAGAGATTAAGGAAATCACATTCATCCGAGGAAAAGAAATCATTTCACCACCCACCATCTCTATTATGAATCTTCTCTTAAAACTAGGTTTTTCCATTAGATACGCAAGATATGCTTCTTTCGGATCTGGGTATGCTATTTCAGAAACCTTCCTTATTCTCAAAACTTCTGATTACGACTTAAAACTCAGTACCAGTGGATTTAATTTTGAAAACCAAGTGTCTTTTTTTAAGTTGTTAGGCTTGTTAAACACATTGAAAATCATAGGATAACACTATATAATCCTTCTTTACTCAACCACTCCCTCACCCTCTATAAATAGCGCTTCTAATCGTTGTTTAATTTCTTCTGAAGGGGTTTTCCACATACCTCGTTGTATGGCTTCTAACAAACGTTCACTCATATCTTTTAATGCCCAAGGATTATGTTGTTTGATGAATGCTTTATTCTGTTCATCTAGTAAATACGTTTCTGTGATTCCTTCATACATAAAATCATCAACCAAATTTGTGGTAGCATCATAGGCGAACAAATAGTCTAAGGTAGCTGACATTTCAAAAGCACCTTTATAACCATGACGTTGCACACCTGCAATCCATTTCGGATTAATAACTCTTGATCTAAACACTTTCAATAATTCTTCTTTTAATGTTTTTACTTTTGGTGTTTCAGGACGTGAATGATCTCCAAAATAAATTTCAGGATCTTTCTTACTTATAGTTTTCACTGCGTTTGCCAATCCTCCCTGAAACTGGTAGTAATCATCACTATCTAAAATATCATGTTCTCTATTATCTTGATTTTGCATCACTACTTGCATGTCTTTCAAACGATACTGAAATGCTTCATGAGCCGATACTCCTTGTTTTGAACTTCCATAGGCATAACCACTCCAATTAATATAAACGTTAGCTAGATCTTCTTGCGTTTCCCAATTTTTCTCATCAATAACCCCTTGCAATCCCGCTCCGTAAGAGCCAGGTTTGGAACCAAAAACTCTATACAAGGCTCTTTGTACACTCTCATCTTTAGCCAAGCCCTTTTCTTTCCATGTTTGGGTTTCTTTTAAGAATCTCTTACGAATAGGATTGTCTTCTTCTGGCTCTTCTTGCATCGCTACTTTTTTTACTGCAGCATTGAACAAATTAATAACATCTGGAAATGCATCTCTAAAGAAACCAGATATTCTCAGCGTTACATCTACTCGTGGTCTACCTAATTTTACGATAGGAATCACTTCAAAATCAGTTACTCTTCGGTTTAAACTTTTCCATATAGGCCTCACCCCCATTAACGCTAACGCTTGTGCAATATCATCACCTCCAGTTCGCATTGTAGCAGTTCCCCAAACCGAAATACCAATAGTTTCTGGATAATCTCCATGTTCTTGTAAATAACGTTCTATAATAAGTTGTGCACTTTTTTCTCCTAATCGATACGCAGTTTCTGTTGGGACTGTTCTTACATCTACCGAATAAAAATTTCTTCCAGTTGGTAACAAATCTACCCGTCCTCGCGTTGGAGCTCCTGAAGGCCCGGAAGGGACATACAGCCCATTTAAACCTTGTAATAAATAAGTGATTTCATCTGTGGTTTGTTCCACTGCAACTAGGGTTTTCGTTTTTATAAGCGTTAAAACTCTATTCAGTTCTGGATAGGTTTCCTCTAGTCTATTCTCCTCAAGATATTGGATGAGGAACTTCTTGCTCAGATCTTCTAAAACAGCTATTACTTGTCCAACTGTTTTACAAGAATGCTCATGAATACAAACATTCATAGCCTCTCCATAATCTAATGTCAAAATAGTATCTTCAATTCCAAAATCTATAGCTAGTGCCTGCGTGATTCCTTTTGTTTGAAAAGAGCCTGATCTATGCAATGCTATTAACAAATCAATCAGTTGCTCATTTTGAGGAGATGTACCAAAAATATGAAGGCCATCACGAATTTGCGCTTCTTTTAATTCACACAAATACCCATCTAACTTAACCAGCAGCTCATCTACATCATCAGAATTAATGCCCAAATCAACATTCAATTGAGCCTCTTTTACTAAAGTGGCAATTTCTTTTTCAAGTACTCTTGCTCTTTTAATATCTAAAGTAGATGCCTCATAGTATTCATCTACTAAATGTTCAAGCTTTAAAAGATTTCCAAAATTCTCCGCACGTGTCATTGGTGGAATTAAGTGGTCAATAATTACCGCTTGTGTTCTCCTTTTCGCTTGAGTTCCCTCACCAGGATCATTGATTATAAAAGGATAAAAATGAGGTAATGGACCAAAAATTGCGGCAGGATAACACGATGTTTCATCAAGAGATACACTTTTACCTGGAAGCCATTCTAGATTTCCATGCTTTCCTAAATGAATCACCGCGTCAACGTTAAATGTATCTTGAAGCCAAAAGTAATATGCTAAATATTGATAAGTAGGTGCTAAATCTGGTGAATGGTAAATAGCTTGTGGATCTTGATTATAACCTCTTGAAGGTTGGATGCTCACAAAAATATTTCCCAGTATAAAACCGGGCACGATAAACCCTTCTCCATTATAATATGGATCATCTTCCATTCTTCCCCATTGTACTCTAATCTTCTCCTGTAAAGTACTTGCTAAAGTACCGAATTTTATATCAAAATCACGTTTAGAATAAACTACTGCATGCGGACGAGTTTGTACCGTACTAACATCATTCGTTGTCATTTGAGTTAACCAATGCATTAACTCCGTACCACTTTGAGGTAACTGATTTCCAAGGTTATACCCTTTTTTTTTCATAGCTTGCAATACCCTGATACAACTCTCAGGGGTATCTAATCCTACCCCATTGGCTAATCTACTATCTTTATTAGGGTAATTGGGTAGTATGATTGCTACCTTTTTATCAGTGTTATTCTTTTTTTGTAAGCTTACCCAATTATTGGCTAATGCTGCCATAAAATCGCATGCCGGGGTATAGGCTTCATATTTTATAATCGAACTATCCGTTAATGGATCTTTGGCAATCTCCTTTTTAAAAGAAACGGCTTTACCTATAATACGGCCATCTATTTCTGGCAAGGCGATATTCATAGCGATATCTGTAGGTGGTAATCCAAACAATCCTTCTTTCCAAACTTGTTTATTACTCGTAGAAAAAATAGCCTGTAACACTGGGACATTAAGGTTTTCAAAAATAAAACCTTCATCATCCGTTGGCTTAATGGTAAATCCTGTAGTATTCAAAATAACGTCAATAGTACGTTGCTTATCATATGTTATCATTTTTTCTACCTCCATCAATACTTCTTGATCTCGCAAATTATTCACAAACAAAACAATTGGATTTAATTGTTGTGCTTGTAAACTCTTACTCAATTCAATAATCGGGTCTAAATTATTAGCTAAATAATGAGCTCTATAAGCTAAAATAAGTGCATTTTTTTGAGTTTTATCTAGTGCCGATTCCAACTCTTTCTGACTTACAATTCCTTGTTTCGTGGTATATAAAAACAGATGATCGTAAGCTTTTGGCACATCGATTTCTGAGGGTATGTCAAAAAAGTTCTCATATAGATAATAAAGTAATGAAATCGTATTTTCTTTACCTCCTTCTTGAAGGTATCGTCTGCATTGATGAACTACATTCAATGATTCAGAAGACCGTTTCATTAACTCATAATCTGGCTCATGAGCTGGTATAAGTAACAAAACACAATCGGTTTTTTCTTGTAGTTCTATCAGAGATTCAACCAAATATTGGTAATAACTCATTCCGCCCAATAAACTGCATATAATAACTTTTGCTTTTTCTAGTACGTCTTCTATATAGGTATCAATCGTCAGTTCTTGTTTTAAGTAAACCAAATTAGTCATCCTTATACTAGGAAGAGCGTTCGTGTTTTCAGCATATACTTCTTTATACGCTTCATTCATCGTATGAATTTCTGTATCACTTGCGCTTAGAAAAACAATATCTCCTGGTTTCTGTTCTATATAAAAAACTCCGTCGTCATCAGGATTCCATCCTCCCGGAATTGTAGCTATTAAATGCATAATTGGATCAGTTATTCAGTTACTGGCTTTTTCTTAGTTTTCCATTTTTTTTCTGGTTTTATGAGCCAATTAAAATTTCCTTCTCCCCAGTAAAAATGAATATAACTTGCCAATACATTTTTGTATTGGTATATTCTGGTCTTTATTTCCTTGTTTCGTGCCGTTAAAACGGTAATATTTGCCCCTTCTTTTTCATCATTTAAAATTTTAGAATAATGAAATTCGTGCCCCCATAGTTCATAGTCATTAAACAGTACTTTACGATATCCCAGTTGTAATTTTTTATGCTCCATCGTTGTACTAAACTCAAACACTTGAGCCATAGAGTATTCTTCTTTTTTTTCATTTATAATACTTTTACCCAAATACATCATCCCCCCACATTCTGCCAATATTTGTGTTCCATTATCAGCAGCATTTTTAATAGCGATAAGCATCTTTTTATTGGCTGATAGCTTTTCTAAATATAACTCAGGATATCCACCTGCTAGATATATTATATCAGCCTCTGGAAGGTCGTCATCTCGCAACGGACTAAATAAAACCACTTCACCTAATTGTTTTAAGTATTGTATGTTTTCACTATATGTAAAGTTAAAAGCTTCATCTTTTGCTACAGCTATTTTACACGATTTCATCAACGAGTTACTTGTATAGCTCTCATTATCATTAGAATTAACTCTTGCGTTTTTAGTACGGTTAAGTAATGTTGCAATATTGATGTGGTTACCGACATGATTTGAGGCTTGATGTATTACTTCTTCAAAACTTTTATCTATATGCAACCCTAAATGTCTTGATGGGATCTCTATTGCTTCATTAGGTGGTAAATAACCTAAACTTGTTATTCCTACCTTTTCACAAGCTTCTTTTAAAAACGCATAATGAGAATCTGTTCTTACAAAATTAAAGAGTACTCCTGCAATGGTAATCTCTGGGTCAAAAGTCTTCAAGCCATGTAAAATAGGGGCTACTGTATATGCCATTGCCTTAGCATTTACTACTAAAATTATTGGGATATTCAACTTTTTAGCAATCTCAGCAGAGCTTCCCTTATCTTTTACCGCGCCGTCAAACAACCCCATTACTCCTTCGACGATACTTATATCGGCTTTATCACTGTACTTAGTAAACACCTGATTTAAATGAGTGTCAGACATCATTATGGAGTCTAGATTTATACTAGAAATTCCAGCGGCAGTACCATGATGCATGGTATCAATATAATCAGGACCACATTTGAATGGTTGCACGCTATACCCTTTATTTTTAAGGTACCTCAATAAACCTAGAGTGACGGTTGTTTTACCAGAGTTACTCCAAGGTGCAGCTATTAAAAATTTGTTTTTCATTAGATTATGAGTTTAATGAATCTAAGGATACGTACCTTAAGTGTAATTGCTCTGCCAATTGTTTGGCTTTTCTCAATTTAACAAAACTCGTTTCCGTATCTACCACTGTGGTGTGTTTTAATCCTGCTAAGTGCATTTTGTAGGTCTGCACCGCTGCTGCAAACGGGTTTTTAGCTCCTGTGTTTGCTCTACCGTCCGTAAAAACAAATAGCTGTACAGATTTTTTATTTATTGACTTTAGCAACTCTGCTACTTTTCTAAATGCGTCTTTTAAATTTGTCTTTCCTTGTGTTTTTAATTGGTAGCTAGTTTCTAAAATTGCACTGATATTAGTTGTAAAAGGCTGTGTTATCCTCGAAGAATTTTCCGATAAGGTTACGATAGCGTATTTAATTTTTTTTAGGGGATGTGCTTTCAATGTTTTTTGGATAATTCCTTTTAAATATGCCATCTGTTTTCCCTTAGCCATAGAAGTACTCGTATCTACCAAAAACACAATATGCACTGTTTTCTTGGTTGATTGATACTCATATACCGGTATTGCTTTTTGAGTAGTTAGGTATTGTTTTACAGTTTTGAAAACAGCCAATGATTTATCATGTACCGTAGGAAAAAAATCTTTTTGTATTTTGTTACTAACTTTTAACTCAACTTCTTTTTTTTTTATAGAAGTCACATTAAATTTTAGTTCTTTCTTTACATCCTCTGGTAATTGGAACTGTAAACCTCCTTCTTTTTTTGTTTCGTTATTTTGATCTTCTGGTTCGTTTTGATGGTCGTTATGATCATCATTTGAAGTGTTATTCTCAGATGGCGGATTGTATTCTTTTGCTCTGTGTTGCAACACAAATGGAGCAATGTATGTTACCATCTCCCTCGTAACTTCTTTCTCTCCTAAATAGGCTGCATACGCTCTTGCTGTTTTTAGTAGTAAAATGTCAGCACGCATTCCTTCCACCTGATTATCTAGGGTCAATTGAGCACACATATTTTTTATTGTATCTGTTAAAACGATCCCATGCAAACTTTCTTTTGCTTTTACTATATGTTCTTTGAGAAGCAATTCTTCTTGTTCGTATTCTTGATAAAAAAATTTTGGATCTGTGTCAAAAGTAAGTCTTCCATTGGCAATTTCCTTTCGTTTTTGAATCTCTTTGGGTGTTGTCACTACAACATTTAATCCGAATCTATCCAATAGTTGTGGACGTAGTGCTCCCTCTTCAGGATTCATGGTTCCCACTAAACAAAATTTACTCTCCAACCACTGGGAAATTCCCTCTCGTTCCAAAAAATACCCTCCAGATGCAGATGCATCAAGCAACACATCCATTAAGTATTCATTTAATAAATTAATTTCATCTATATATAAGAATCCGCCATGTGATTTTGCCAACAGCCCTTTATCAATCAGTGTTAGTTTATCTTTCAACAGTACTTCCAAATTAACACTTCCTAAGACTCTATCTTCTGTGGCTCCTATTGGTAAATTCACAAAAGGAAAGGTCTCTCCCATCAATTGACTTAACGCTCTTACTGTTGTTGTTTTCCCTGTTCCTTTATCACCTGTTGCTAAAACACCACCGATGGTGGGATCAATAATATTGAATATCAGACAGCGCTTAAAATCATCTTGTCCAACAATTGCTGTAAACGGGAAGTTAATTTTCTTCTGCATACTACAATTGAGTTAACGTTTTGTATAACAATAGTGTTCCAACCACAATAGAGATGATTCCTACAAATGCATTTAACCATTTAAAAATTGACATATTGCGTTCAATAAATCGGCTCATCGTAAAAATAAGTACATAACTATAAACCGCCATGGCTAAAATTACTCCAATAGACTCCACTACCAAAATCCAAATAGCTTCTGTTACCGTACTTGCACTTATTATCAGTGCTGACGTTAACGCCCCTCCCGTACCTGCCAAACCATGTACCATTCCAACCCAAAAAGATTTATTGATTGGGTTCATAGCAATCTCTTCTCCAGATTTTCCATGTAGGTGAAATACGTTATTAGCATCGTGCTCATGCTCTTCTATTTTCTTATGATCAGCCATTAAGGATTTTAATTTATGGTTTCTTTTAATGGCAGCTACTCCTAGCCAGATCATAATAGGTCCTACGATTAATTCTGCGAAAAGAGAAATATTTTCAACAAAAGACAACAAGATCGATCTAAATAAAAGAGCAATTCCTCCAAAGAGTAATAAGGTTACAGAATGTCCAAAAGCCCATTGAGATGCGGTAAATACCGTTTTCATGGTTACCTTTTTCTTTTTAACGGCATTGTCGGCTGCTAATACTGATACGGCAGATATATGATCTGGTTCAAAAGAATGTAGTATTCCTGCAATAAGTGGTCTCGTTAAATTTAAAAAGTTCATTGTTTTTTGTAAAGTATAGTTTCGTTATTGTTATTAATTAAATACAACTTAATTGTTACATCAGGAGCTATTTTATGGCAATGTTCGAAACACTTTCGAAGCAGCATTTGATAAAAAGGTTCCTCTGCCCCAAAAGTAAAAATTTCTCGCAATCTACCAGCCATATTTAGGTTTAAAACCTTACTCGCTGTTTCCTCTAAATAGCCTGCTTCTATGGCCAACTGATATATAAATTCTTTGTTCCAAGTTGTTTTATTACTATGTGTATTTGTATGCCCTTGTGCTAATTTTGCAGCTTTCCCAAGCATGATCCCCATAAAAACATGCGTAATTTGAGGTGTTTGATTAATTTTTTCGAAAGTTTCCTGAATCCAATTTCCGTAATGAATGCATGCAGTTTCAGTCACAGAGGACACTATTCTTTTTAGTGCTTTTTCACTTCTACCTCCCGAATTTATAAGCAATGATTTGTTTCCATTTGCAACAGCCACTTCAATGCCTTGTTGAATACTCGCAATATATGATGCGGCAGAAAATGGCGTTACAATTCCTGTGGTTCCTAAAATAGAAATCCCTCCAATAATTCCTAAGCGACTATTTAACGTTCGTTTCGCTAATTCCGCTCCATTTTTAACAGAAATTTCGATCGTTACTCCGTTTTTTTCCAAGTTATAGGTTGCCAATAATTTTTGACAAACCGTTCGCATCATTTTTCTCGGCACTGGGTTGATAGCCGGTTCTCCAACTGGTATTTCCAAGCCAGGTAAGGTTACTAGTCCAACTCCTTCTCCTCTTTTAAAAAGAATCTCTCCAGTATTATTTAATGAAACGGTTGCTGTTATTACTGCTTTGTTAGTTACATCTGGATCATCACCAGCATCTTTTATTACCGTACAACTACATATTTCTTTCTCTATAACGCATGAAATCAGTGTAAATGTTACACTTTCACCAATGGGTAAAATTATGGAAATTGAGGTTGATTTTTTTCGGGTAATCAATGAGAGCAAAGCAGCTTTCGTACAAGCTGTTGCACAAGCTCCAGTTGTATACCCTCTTCGTAAGGGCTTGTCAGGTATTTCTTGTAAATCGCTCACTTTAATTTAGATTAACTGTTCTAAAAGTTCTAATTCAGTATGTATACACCTATAAGCCTCAGACAGTAAAGGCTTTGCTATAATAACTATCGGCGTTTCTGTTTTAATAGCAGCTTCAATCTTTTGTTCTAACTTACCATTACTACCACTTTCTTTGGTTAAAATTACATCTGGAGCATAGGTTCTTATCAATTCTATTTCTTCTTTTACCTGCTGGGGAAAGCCAAATAATAATTGTTTTTCTGGAAATTTTGCTTTGTTCGCTATTCTCCTCGACGACGGTCTATCTAAAATCCGAAACCAAGCGATATATTCAGACCAGTAGGGTGTTAATTTTTGAATGGTCTGTACTCCTGATAAAGCTAGTAATTTTTGATAATTTTTTGCTTCAAAATACGAAATAGCCTCACTATAGCTCTTCACATAGGTCACCAACTTATGCGCTGTTCGTTCGGGGAAATTTCTTTCAAACCGAATTTTTGGAATAGACACCTCAGCTTTGATAATAGTTTCATGTAACTCTTCCGCAAAAGGATGTGCGGCATTTATTATATGAGTTACTTTGTGTTTGGTACAAAAATCTTCTAGTAACGCTTTGGTCATCGCTCCGGAAATATAACTCCCGCTACCTTGAAAAGGGATGGTTGTTTTAGTGGAATAGGTATAACCTACATTGTGAGAATCCAAAATGCTCGCTATTAATTTTCCTTCCGTTGTTCCACCAAAAACTAAAATCATTTTATCAATTATTTGTTACTTTTTGTTTTTTTCTAAAAATATGATGCCAATTATCATCATATAACCACGATCTGTTTTTTCTTGCACCAACTGCCTCTCCTACCACAATCAATACCGTTCTAGTTAATTTATTGTCTTTTATAATTTGTGTTAATTCGGTCAATTTTCCTGTCCAAACCTGCTCATCCTTCCAACTCACTCTGTACAATACCGCCAAAGGTGTTTCTGGTGGATAATGTTCTAGTAATTCTGCTTGCATTTTTTTCGCTATTCCCGCACTCAAAAATATACACATCGTGGCTCTTAATTTGGCCATATCAACAATGTTTTCATGTTCTGGTGTCGGTGTATTGCCTTCTCCTCTAGTTAAAATAATGGTTTGTGCTACTTCTGGAATGGTAAACTCCGATTTTAGATGTGCCGCAGCTGCCTGAAATGACGATATTCCTGGCACTATAAAATAGTCGTATCCTTTTGCATCAAAAATGGTCATTTGTTCTTGAATGGCTCCGTATATAGAAGGGTCTCCTGAATGCAAACGCACAATCTTCTTTCCTTGCTTATAAAATGAATCTATTATATTCATTTGTTCTTCAAGAGTCATCGAGGCTGAATTACGAACTAAGGCTCCTTCTTTCGCCATATGTGTTAACTCTTCAGGCACCAAGCTACCTGCATATAAAATACAGTCTGCTTCTTCCAATAAATGGCGTCCTTTTAGAGTAAGGTACTCAGGATCTCCTGATCCTGCTCCCACAATAGCAATTATAGATTTTCGCTGGTATGCTGATGCAATGGACAATGCATAGGTGAATTTTTTACCCGATGTGGTGGTTACCTTTGTCTTTTCTACCAACCATTGGCTTGCCCCTGCTATTAATGCCGAAGAAGCTTCTGCTACCCCATACACACCTACTTTAGCTTTTACTGTTTCAGATGGATTCGGAACCGTAATTGTATTTAATTCTTCTCCATTATAGGTTATAAAAGGGATTTCACATTGTTGCGCAAAATCGAGATACGCCTGTTCCTGTTCTTTGATATCAGCTGAACCTATAGCATATACACTTTCTAGAGCTATTTCTTGTTTAGACAATTCTTCCTGAATTCCCATGATCAACAAAGAAGGTTCGATATCTTTAGCACAGCCACTTCCTAAAGCGATACAAGGTGGATAAAATGACCAAGTTGGTATAGAACAATTGATTGATTCGTATCCAACATACAGTAATAGCTCGTATTTAGCTAGGTCTACCTCTTTCAAACTGCGGTATATCGTCACAAAATCTGGACATGATTTTTCAAGAGTCTCTGTTCCCTTGTCAGATACCTTCAACACTAACGCCGTTGGTTTTCTATTTACAAATAGTGATATCATCTCATTTGTTGAAATGATCTTTCTTTCTTTCCAACCAAAGGTTGTTGCCAAGGTATCCAGGCTCCATAAGTTTTGTACATCACTCGATGTCGAAATAACTGCCTGTGCTTGTAATATTCTACTCACTTGCTTGGTTAGTTCATTGGCCTTGCCGATATGACCACTTAGTACTGATTGTACAAAGACTGCCTGATCATCAATATTGATCACAGCTGGGTCTGTTTTTTTATCTTTTATATGAGGAGCTATACTACGAACACAAATTCCTAAAGCTCCAATAAATATCCAAGCATCAAATTTTTGAAAACTCTTTTCCATTAACTCACTTACAGAATCAATTTTTTTGGAGTCTTTGGTTTCATGAAGGTTTCTTGTTGAAAAAATTTTGCTTCGATAAAACTCCTTTTGTAATAAGTCTGCAATCGCCAACCCATTATCTGTGAAATTTACGATTGCTACTTTGTGTACTTTGTCTAACATTTCGTTACATCGTTATTGTTTGATTGCTTTTATAATACGTATAGGATTATGCAAATCTACTGTTATATTTGTTTTTTCTGAAATCGTAAAACCATAGTTTTTACATGCCTCTTCAAAAGCTAAAATACTTTCTTTTTTCACCGCATTAATCACTATGATTGTTTTAGGTTTTAGTACCATCGCTAAGTTTTTAAGTAATTCTGACAACTTTCCTCCATGACCTCCAATAAAAACAGCTTCGGGCAAAGGATAAGTGGAAAGATCCTTGTTAAAAATATCTCCCATCACTGCTTGAACTCCAAGAACACCAAAACGTTGAGTATTTTGTTCTAAAATCGCGCGGCATTCTGATCTTTTTTCAAAAGCTATTACTTCTAATGCAGAATTTTTTAATTTTGCTTCAATACTTATAGATCCGGTGCAAAAACCTATATCCCAAAGTGTTTGAACCCCTACTACATCCAAATAATGAAGCGATGTAAGTCTAACAGGCATTTTAGTTATCATATTAGGTCGTCCAGGCAATCCTATAAATTGCTTATCGGGAATGCCGAAGAACATAGGCCTGTGTTCTTTTTTATGCAAAAGAATACTATTTAATTGGTAGAAATCAGTGTGTGAAGCATCCTCCAAACTCAGACCTCTAATTCGTTCATTTACTCCATCAAGATCCTCACCTACAATCATATGGTAATTGGTATAACCATATAAAAGCAACCGTTTTGCTATTGTCTTTGGATTTTTTTCTTTATCAGTCAACACACCAATCAATGGTAGTTGTTGCATGATAACTTTATCGAAAGCTTTCCATGTTCTTCCGTGTACACTTACTGTAATTAAATCATTGCTATTGGTATTGGTCTTATTCGCTAATAACTGTATTGCACTGAACGATGGCGATGTGTATATGGTTGCTTGTGGATATTTCGTTTTCAAGGTATTCGCCATTCCATAAAAAAGCGGATTTCCTGATGCAAATATCACTATAGACTCTGTTGCTTTTTCATATGCCGAGAATACTTCTTCCATTGGTGATGCTATAGAAATCCAATGATGATTCTTGGGCAAAAAAGAAACTACTAAATCATAATGTCTTTTGCCTCCACTAAACACCTTTGTTTGCTGAATTCGTTCTAATTGCTCTTTTGAAAACTGAGGTATTTTATTTGCTATACCCAATACATAAAAAGTCATCTAATAACGATTTTCAATAATTACCTCATCAAGTTGTTTACGTACGTCCCATTTTTTAAGTTCTAGTTCGGGCTTTTTATAAAACATATCTGTATATCCTAAACATAAATACCCGATGAGTTCATGGGTTTTAGGAGCGTTTAAAATGGTTTTTACCTTTTCTGGATTCAGAATACTTACCCACCCCATTCCTATATTTAAAGATCTAGCCATTAGCCACATATTTTGGATCGCGCATACCACGCTATAACGACCCACATCAGGCATACTTGTTTGTCCTAAAACAGGAGCGTTTTTAGGTTTATAAAAAACAGCAATATTCAACGGAGCTTCTTTTATACCTTCTAATTTCAATTGGTTATAGGCTTCTTGTTTTTCATCTAGAAACTGTTTAGCTCCTTTTTCGTTTTCAACTTCAAAAGACTCTTTAATTGCTAACTTGGTTTCTGGATCTTGAATAATAACAAATTCCCAAGGTTGAGAAAAGCCAACTGAGGGTGCCGATAAACCTGCCCTTACAATTCTTTTAATAGTTTCTTTATCAATTTCTTGAGACAAAAACCTATTTCCTCGAACATCTCTTCTACTGATAAGAATTTCTTCTAGTAGTTGCTGCTCTTGTTCATTAAACTGACGTTGTTTATCCTGTTCTTCCATCATTTATATTGCTAACTGTTCTACCTCATCTAAGGTAAATGCTGCATTCACCAAAGCTGCCGCAAAATTACTGCCCCCTCGTCGTTCTTTTATCAATGCATAAGGAACGTTAGAAAGCATTTTCAAGCGTTCTTTCGACTCTATTACATTGATAAAGCCAACCGGAGCCCCTATTATACCCGCAGGATTTATGATTCCTTCATATGCCTGATCTGTAATTTCAATTAAAGCGGTTGGGGCATTTCCTACAACAAACAAAGCATCAGGATACTTCCGAGCCGCTAATTTTATTCCTGCTTGTGAGCGGGTCAAGTTTTCTTCTTTAGCTATCGTTAAAGCTTCTTCATCGTTCAACAAGCAAACAATTTTATTACCATACTTACTGGTAAAAGCTCTGGTTATTCCAGATTGCACCATGGTAACATCAGTAACTATCGTTCCTCCATTTTTTAGATATTCATGCCAGTGTGTAAACGCATTTTTAGATGCATTTACATAATTGATATAGTCAAAATCTCCTGAAGTATGTATACAACGAATGGCAGCCCATAAAGCATCTTTATCTAAATTAGTTTTAGGTAAATTATGTACAATTTCCTGAAAACTTGCTTGCTGAATTTCAGCACCTGTATGGGGCTTTCTATCTAAATAACCTCTTGGAGTTATTAAATGATTCTTATATCGAAAGGTTTGGCTATTTCCAATCAAAACTACGCTAAACATATCAACCTCCTCTACCTCTAAATCTCTCAAAGTAGTAATTGTAATGGCTTCTTCTGGCCTCCCTAATTGTTTACATATAGCTACTGGAGTCTCCGCATTTCTATGTGCTAAGAATATGGTTTTCAACGCTTGTAGCTGCCAATATCGTTTTTTACTTTTAGGATTGTACAAGCCCGTTACAAAATCGCCAACTGCGGCTCCTTTAATTCTTTTTTCAATAGTAGCCCAAGGTGTCATTAAATCAGACAATGAGATACAGCAGAAGTCATGACCCAGCACTGCTCCTAGTTTACTTCCTGCTGTAATAAAAGCTGAAATACCTGGAACTGTTTCTACGGGTAACTCTAGCTGTTGTTCGGCTACTTTCTGATATACTATTGACGCCATAGCATAAATACTGGCATCACCTGAACCTATAACTACTACATTTTCACCATTTAACGCGTGTCCAATAGCGATATCTGCTCTTTTTTCCTCCTCACTTAATTCCTTTCCGATACATAGTGCATCTGGTTGAATTATATGTGTTATAAATTGAAAATAGTAATGATACCCGATAACAACTGTGGCTTCTCGTAAAGCCTCTGCCGCCATGGGTATAATATAATCTTTGTGTCCGGGCCCAAGCCCCACAACTTTAATCATTCGGTTTCTTTTTTATAATTAACAAGGAGAAATATGGGATTTCCCGCTCCGTTATGGCATCTAAGTTCGTAGTTATAAATTCTTCTGCTGTTCCCAATCGTTCACAATAGTAAAATTCCCAATCTTGTTGCTTCAATTGTCGATAAAAGTGCGTCCAACTTGTTTTTACCTTCATCAAAATTAACGTGTCAAATTTAGATAAATAGTCTTGTATTTCTTCTAATGATTTTACTCTTGGTACTATAGCTATTTTATCATTGAGTAGCCCCAAAGGAATCTGGTGTTTAGCAGCGCCTAGACTGAACGAGTTTACCCCGGGAATTAATTCAACAGGAATTTCCTTATTCTTTAGGTTTGCTAAGACATATGAAAAAGACGCAAATAGACTGATATCTCCTTCGCACACAATGCTTACTTTTTTACCAATATGAACCAGTTCTTCTATCTCATGTGTTGTTTCTACATAGACTTTTTCCGACTGTGCTCTGTTATCGGACATTTCTAAATAAAACCCTCTGAGATCTTTATTTTCCAGTTGATGGTATTGTAACAAAGGCCGTACATAACTTTTCTTTATTCCTTTAAACAAAGACCCAGGATAATAAATAACATCTGACGCTTGTAAAACGCGTAAGGCTTTTAAGGTTACTAATTCCGGATCTCCAGGCCCTAATGCTACTCCGTATACTGTATGCACGCTACTCGGCTTTTTTCTTTTTTCGTTTATATAAAAACAACTGCCATTTTTCTTCTGCGACCCCTTTTTTATCCATTTCAGCACGAGCCATGGTAAAGAACAAATCAGACAATCTATTAATATATGCCATTACGTACTCTTCAACACTTTCTGGATCGTGTCTCATTAAAGTTACCAAAGTACGTTCTCCTCTTCTTATTTGTGTACGACATACATGACACAATGCCGAAATTTCATTTCCTCCTGGCAGTATAAAATAGTCAGAAGGAGAGCTTATATTGTTTTCTAATTCATCTAACCAAACTTCACAAAATTCGGCTCCATCGAGGTGTTTAGGATTGGTATTTGTTTTTTTGGAATCTGATGGTCGGGCAAGATGCGACATCATATCCATCATATCTTTTTGAATTCGATGTAAGTTCTCTTGCCACGGGTGTTCATCACCTAATTTAGCACGTAGTAAACCAATTGTTGAGTTTGCCTCATCTAGTGTTCCTATACATTCAATTCTTGGAGAATCTTTATGCTCTCTTTTTCCTCCAAAAACACCGGTTTTCCCTGTATCTCCTTTACGAGTATATATTTTCATTTATGTAGATTTTATCTATTATTACATGACTATCACCTTTATTTCTCCATGGTTGTATAATCACATCTCCACGTCATTTGATCTAATTTCCTTTGTGTTAAAACCATTAACAACTATGAAGATTAAAAAAACAATGTCTATCCAAAGCTAAATGTATCTTTAGATTTATCTTTTTTAAGCGTTAACTACTAGTTTTTCTTCAAGTGTTTTTTGAAGTTCTATTGCCTTCAGCTGCTCCCCTATGATTACCAATTGTGTTGCTTGTAACTCTCCTTCTTTCCATTTTCTGTCAAAATAGTTTTCAAATCGATTTGCTACACCCTGTACAATCATACGCATAGGTTTACCCGGTACATGAATAATTCCTTTGATTCTGTATATTTGGTACTCACCTACTAATTCTTCTAAAGCTTTGATCAACTCTTTTGGTTGGTGAGGCACTTTAATTTCAATTACAATAGAGTTAATAGTATCGTCGTGATCATGGTCATGGTCATGGTCATGGTCGTGATGATGCACTTCATGATGTGAATGTTTTTCTTCAATAAAATCTTCTGATTTGGCATCTAATCCTAATAATATATCAATTGGCACATTTCCTTTTACCCCTTCTACTAACTTAATATTGTTTCCTACTTTATTCTGAATAGTTCCGCGCACATCTTCGTAGGTTTCTCTATCTATCAAATCTGATTTGGTCATGATAATCAGATCTGCACATGATAATTGATCTTCAAATAATTCTTCTATAGACGATTCATGGTCCAAGCTATCATCTTCTAAGCGCTGTGCTTGTACTTTTACTCTATCACATATCTGCCCTGTTGCCTGCCCTACACTATCCACAACCGTTACCACAGCATCAACTGTTATTTGTGGTTTTAAATCGGGCCAGTTGAAAGCTCGCACTAGAGGTTTGGGTAGTGCCAGTCCAGAAGTTTCAATAATAATATGATCTATTTGATCTTTACGCTCCATAAGTTCTAACATGGTCGGTAAAAACTCTTCCTGAACAGTACAACATAAGCACCCATTACTCAGTTCTAAAATATTTTCTTCTTCACAACCACAGTCGTTTCCTTTTAAAATTTCACCATCCATTCCTAATTCTCCAAACTCATTCACTATAATGGCTAAACGTCTTCCATTTGCATTTTTCGCTATCTGATGAATAAGGGTTGTCTTTCCTGATCCTAAGAACCCTGTAATTATTGTCACTGGTATCTTTTGTGTTCGCATAGTTCGTCGTTTATTTTTATCAAATATATCAAAATCACGAGTTATATTTTTATTAAAAACATGATAAAATACAATCGTTATTATAAAAACACTTACTCTCAAAAATTTACGCCATTTATAATTTGAAGCTACTATACTAAAACACCCTTTTTTTCCTTTCTTCTTCATTAGAAAAAAAACCATAAACTAAGGCTGTGTTTAATTTTTTATAAAGAAAAAAATCATCGACTTATTTTACCCCAAAAAAAAACAATGGTATTAAAACAACTAATTTTAAGAAGCTGTTTTTATGCTTTTGTTAGTCATTTACTTTTATTCTTCCAGTTTTTAAAATTCAAATGGAATTTCTATTTCAGCATTGGAAACTGTTGCTTTTAATTTTTTGCCCTCTTTCCATTACTTTATTTTGTTTGGAAACTCAATTGAGTCATTTTCACAAGTAAATTCGGTTTCATTATAACTTTCAACCATAAATATTGTTAGCGTTACTCTTCAAGAACTTCTACTGCTAACTTCCGGTCTTCACTCTCTTTTATCAAACTCATTTTTCTCTTTTAATCGTATCTCCCCTTTGCATTGTAAATCCGATTCCCAAATATTTGCTTAAACTTATTTTATTCCAATTTTCAAAAGTTTCTTTCCCTACTTCATCGTTTAATCTTTTCCACTTTCCCAATAGCCAGTCAAAATTTTCTATCTTAATTGGTCTATTCTATTTGCTTTTCATTTGTTTTTTTAAGTTTCCTTTTTATTTTGATTACAGGATATAGGTAACATGACAAGCAGTGAAATAAATTATTATGCTTTTCATATTCGTGATTTTCTCAAGTTTACCTCTAAGTTTTAGTATAACCAGCTTATGGCTTATTATATAATTTTGACTCACTGCCCCTTACTATTCAGGGGGGTAATTATATGTACTCGAATCTATAGTAATTATACTTTATGATGTACTGACTTTATTTTCATTTCCATTATTGGTAGATACCTATCTTTAATTGAGCTTTTTATTTTTCCGACTACTTTAAAACCCATTCGTTGGTAAAATTTTGTAGCGTTGGGATCGGCATCAAGAATAACTTTTTCGTATCCAATATTTGTAATTCGTTGCAAAAAATTGGTCATTAGTGTTTTTCCATATCCTTTTCCAATATATTTTGGTTCGATAAACAGGAAATTCAATTTAACGTCCTTTTTGTTTATAGATTGAAAGGCATAAAATCCGACTAATTCATCAACAACAGTTAGTTTGTATACCTCGTTTTCATCAACATATCGTGCTGTGATGGTCAATTCATCTCTCCATTCCGCAAGTTGTTTTGCGCCATAATTCCAATGATTCTTTGAACGAATTGTCAATTCAGTTATTTTTTCTGCGTCTGCTCTATACGCTTTCTCTATCTTCATTACCAGTTTTTTAGCTCACTCACAAATATATAAAGATTTCATAAGCGTTTAAAAACATACCCTAAACTCTAAAAAAATCTCCATCTATTTTCACCTCGTTGTATAGCTCCCTCTAGTCATTCTAAACTAGAAATGAAATACAAGAATACATACAACAAAAAGATTATTGATTTTTACCTGAGAATCGGTATTACCCACCTGACGAGTTTTTAATATTCCAACTAACGAAAATAAGCCTCAATCAAGAGGCTTATCTATTTTTAAATTTAATAATTGTAGGTATAGTACCTACTACGATTTACAGATAAATATTTCACATATCTATTATTTCTTTTGCAGCTATTTTTGCGTTATAAAACTTAATCATAGCTTGGCTATGCTAACGTTTTATGCCTTAAACTAACTTAAAATAATTCAATACCTATAGACGAAATAGTTATCTGTAAATCATATAAGAGGCTATTTCAATCACTCCTTAATTTTCACGTTTTCTGTTTACTCTTTTGAATTTCATTATATTTCGCCTTGCATACACCATTCTAATACAGCTTTTGCGCTATGCATTTTATTTTCAGCTTGATCAAATGCAATACTCTTAACTCCATCAATTACAGCAGCTTCTACTTCATCTCCTCTATGTGCTGGTAAATCATGCATAAAAATTGAATCTGTAAACTTATTCATTAACTCCTGAGTTACAGCAAAAGGTTCAAAGGATTTACGCCAATTTGGATCTGATTTTTGAGTTCCCGTTGTTTGCCAACGTGTTGTATATACAACATCTGCTTTAGTTGGCAGAAATTTTAAATCATTAAATTCATTAATAATAGTATTTCTTTTACCTGCCATCTCTTTTACATATTTCAACAACATTGGATCTAAACCATAATTTGCAGGTGTAAAGAAACTAATTCTCATATTTGGTATTTTAGCTATTGCTAGTGCTAATGCTACAGCTGTGTTATTACCTTCTCCCAAATAAACTATATCTAAACCAGCTAACTCGCCAAAGTAGTGTTTCATGGTTGTCAAATCGGCCAATGCTTGCGTTGGATGTTCATCAGCTGTCATAGCATTTACTATTGAGACTTTATCTTGATTTGCAAAAGCTCTAATCACTTTAGGGTCACCGGCAGTTCTAACCACTAAGCCATCTAACATTCTAGAAAGCACTTCTATGGTATCATTTATACTTTCTCCTGTATTCAATTGCAAATCATTGGGCCCATAGGTTACAATTTGTGCTCCTAACCGCAGCGCCGCAGTTGAAAAAGAGGTTCTTGTTCTCGTTGATGTTTTTGTAAAATACACCCCAACTATTTTCCCTTTTAATTGACTCCCCAATATCACTTCTTTATTGACATGTGACACACCTCTATTTATTATTTCTATCGTTTCTTGAGGAGATAAATCTTTTAAAGAAACAATATGTTTTTTTGTTTTTCTAATCGTAAGACTCATTATTATAAAATTTTATTTATTATTAATACATTAGGTTACTACTTCTTTCTCTTTCTGTAATAACATCGAAAATTCTTATTCATCTCTCAGCGCTTCTACGGGATTCTTATAAGCTACTTGAATTGCTTGGTAGCTTACCGTTAAAAGTGCTATAACCATAGCTATAAGGCCGGCTAACAAATAATATCCTATATTTACATCTACTCTGTATGCAAAGCCAGCCAACCAATCCTTTATTAAAAGATAAGCTAAGGGCAGTCCTATGAAAATAGCTACACCAACAAGCTTTGCGAATTCAGAAGTTAACAATACAATTATCTCTGATTTTTTTTGACCTAAAGCCCTTCTTATCCCTACTTCTTTTCTCCTATTTTCAGATGTAAATATTGCCAGCCCAAATAACCCTAAACAGGAAATAAGTATAGTCAATCCTGCAAAATACTTTGAAAGAGTCGCAATTCGCTGTTCAGATCTATACTGAGCATCAAAGTCTTCATCTATAAATTTATATTCCAATGGAAACCCTGGATTATAGTTTGCGTAAAAACGCTCTATCCCTCCTATGATTCCTTGAAGTCCGTTAGTGTCAACTTTAGCCATTATGGTACTCGTTCTTTTTGTATTACATATCATAAACATTGGCTTCACTTGTTGCTGTAAAGATTCTGTATGAAAATCTTTAGCAACCCCTATGATTTCATAACGGTCTCCCCAAAGATCTACAGTTTTACCTATAGGGTCTTTCATTCCTATAACTCCTATTGCACTTTCATTAAAGATAATTTTAAGACTATCACTACTAAAGTTTCTTGAAAAAGACCTTCCTGTTTTCATTTTAATCCCTAATAATTCTAGCATATCATAATTTACACGCATATATTGCATATCAGTAGTTTCATTAGGATTTTTTCCTTGCCAAATCAAATCTCCAGTAGAATTTGCTTTTCCTATAAATTCATTAAACATACTTGAAGTATGCTTTACTCCTGGTTGTCTATTAAGTGCTAATAGGAAATCATCTAGTTGAGTGATTGCTTTTCCTTCAGCTTTGAAAGCTATAATATTATCTTTATTATACCCTAAATCCATATTTTGAATGAATTTCATTTGTTGGTAAATAACCATTACCGCAACAATTAAAACTACCGATAGTGCAAATTGAAAAATAACCAATCCTTTTCGTATCAATAATTCACTAAAACTTGTACTTAACTTCCCTTTTAAAACCTCTACTGCATTTAATTTTGACAAATAAATGGCTGGATAACTTCCCGCTAAAAAACCAGTAACTATAATCATCCCCACAAAAAGCCCTAGTAATGTGATATTTAAAGAAAGTGTAATTTGTTTGCCTGCAATCGCATTAAATTGGGGCAACAGTAAAACAACAATGAAGAGGGAAATAATTCCAGCAATACAAACCGTTAGTATGGATTCTCCAAAAAACTGCATTCTTAACTCTTTAGTTTTGGCTCCCATAGATTTCTTTATCCCTATTTCTCGCATTCTTCTAGAAGCATTCGCTGTAGATAGATTTATAAAATTAATACAGGCTACCAGTAGAATAAAAAATACGATGAGTCCGAAAACTTTCACGTTATCAATTCTTCCCCCTACTTGAACCCCCTCCTCATACTTACCATATAAATATTTACTAGAGAACGGACGCAAAAATAAAGTTGCTGTTTTATTATTAGAGTTTTGAGCAATGATGCTTTCTATTTTGGACTCAACCAATTGAGGTGATGCCCCTTTTTGAAGTTGTAAATAGGTATGAACATAACTATTGTTCCAGTTTTTCTTCACCCTGGGAATGTGAACATATAAAGACTCAAACGGAACAACATAATCATATTGAATAGAGTTATTTAACCCTGTCATATCAAAAACACCAGAAACCTGTTTTACATGTTCATTATTGTACATGATACTTTTCCCTAACACCCCTTCACTAGTTCCAAAAAAATTGATTGCCATTTCTTTTGAAATAACAATATTATTAATATCTCTTAAGGTAGTTTTCGGGTCTCCTTGTATAAGATTATACGAAAACATTTCAAAAAATTCAGTTCCAGCATATACCCCTTGAAGTTTAAAGCTTGTGTTTTCTACAGAGATCACATTTTTTGCAAAATCATAGATATAAGGAATTACTTTATCTACTTCTGGGATCTCATTTTTAATGGTTTCTGCTAGTACGGGAGGCGTATTTTCATAGATTGAAGTACCATTACTTTCTTGAGACCTCACCATTGCTTGATACAACTGCTTTTCATTCTTGTGAAACTTATCTACCGTCCACTCCTCATATATCCAAAGACAAATAAATAAAGCACAGGCTAAACCAGCACTTAATCCAATGATATTAATTAGAGTTACACTTTTATAGCGCAATGCATTCCTAAGAAACAGTTTTAAATTATTGATTATCATAATCTTTTTTAATTAACATGGTTAATTTAACATTTTGCTGTTCACCTCAACAGGTTCATTCATCGTCTCTGAAACGACCTTACCATCGAATAGATTGATTATTCGATTTGCAAATTGAGCGTCGTAATCAGAATGCGTTACCATTACAATGGTAGCCCCTTCTTGACTAAGCTCTGAGAGCAAATTCATTACCTCTTGCCCATTTTTTGAATCAAGGTTTCCCGTAGGCTCATCAGCCAAAATGACTTTAGGACTAGTAACGACTGCTCTAGCTATTGCTACCCGTTGTTGCTGCCCTCCTGAAAGTTGCTGTGGATAATGTTTTGCTCTATGCCCTATCTTCATTCTCTCCAATACTTTTTCTACTTTTTGCTTACGCTCTTGTTTCGGAACTTTCATAAATAGTAATGGAAGCTCTACATTTTCATATACAGTAAGTGTATCAATCAAATTAAAGTTTTGAAAAATAAATCCTAAATTTCCCTTTCTGATTTGTGCACGTTGATCATCTGTAAGTTTTGAAACTTCGTGCCCAGCAAACACATACGAACCAGAAGAAGGTTTATCTAAAAGACCAAGTGTATTTAGCAATGTAGATTTTCCACACCCTGACGGTCCCATTATGGCCACAAATTCATTTTCAGCAATATGTAACGAAACATCATTAATTGCAAAGGTTTCTACATTTTCAGTTCTGAAACTTCTCTTTAAATTTTTTAATTGTATCATTTCTTCTTATTAAAGTTTTGTATTGATTAATTGGTTATGGCTATTTTTTCTGCCTCGCCAAAGCCATTGTAGCTAGACGTTATTATTTTTTCATTAGGCTTTAGCCCTTCAACTACTTCAAAGTATTGTGAATTTTGTTTCCCTAAGCGAACGGGTCTTTTAACTGCGGATATTTCATCTTTATTAAGCACAAATACATATTGCCCACCACTACTTTGATAAAATCCGCCTCTTGGAATTAATAAAGCTTCATTTGACTCTCCTAACTGTAATTTTAACGTATAATTTTGCCCTGTTCTAATCGTTTCTGGTTTTTTGTCTGTAAATACCAAATCGACTCTAAATTTACCGTTTCTCACTTCTGGAAATATTTTTCGTAAACGAAGTGCATATGATGTTCCGTTTCTCTCGATAATAGCATTAAGATTTCGTTGAACTCGGTCAATATAATGCTCATCAATCGCTGCTTCTATTTTAAAATCGGTTAACACATTAATTTGACCTATACGTTCGCCTTCATCAATACTCTGACCAATTTCCGCATCTAGGTACCCTAATTGTCCATCAGCAGGGGCTCTTACATTTAAATGATCTATTCGCTCATATACCATTGATAATGTTTTACGCATTCGAGCCAAGTCAGAATTTAACTCACCAATTGTAGCAACTCTTAGTTTAGCATCTTGCTCAGTTTGTTTGGTTATAATTTGATTATTTCGTTTTGCCAATTCATATGCTTCTTTTGCTTTTAAATACTCTTCTTTTGCTATTAGTTCTTCTTCATATAAAGTTTTACTTTGTTCATATGCTCTTTTTTTCTGAACTAAATCATAATCTGATTGTGCCAAGCTTTTCTGTCCTTCTATCTGACGAACATCAAAATTTAATCTTGTACTTCTTAAATCGTTTTGTTTTAGCGCCAAATTATTCTCACTTGAGAGAATCCTTTCATATAAACTTTGATTTTCTAATCGCAAAATAATATCTCCTTTTTTTACCATAGCTCCTTCTTCTATTTTTTTTTCTACTACTCTTCCTCCTTCATAGGCATCCATATAAATAGTGGCTATTGGTGCTACTGAGCCATTAATTGAAATATAGTCATCAAAGTTTCCTTTCTTTACTTGAACAATACTTAAACGGTTTCTATCTGTTTTATAGGTAGCTCCGTTATACCCAAACAACAGTTTTCGTCCTACAAAAAATGCAATGATTCCAACGAATACTATGATAATATGTTTTTTTCTAATTCCTTTTTTTTCTTCTAATTGAATATCCATTATTATTAATTTGCTTCGTTAATGTTAAACACTTTAATCCCTCTGTAGAATGCTAAAGTTTGTTCTTGCAGTTTTAGTTTTAGTTTTACTTGTAAATGTTGATTTTGTGCAGTTGCATAGAGGTTTTTTTCCATGTTAAGATCAATCACGTTAATCAACCCATTATCATATTTTTTCTGAGCAATTTTAAAGGATAATCCCATTTCTTTTTCCTGCTGTTGGGTTTGCTCATATTCTAATTGAGAGGCATTATAATTTTGAATTAACTGCTCAATAATCTTTCTCAATTCCTGCTTTTTTAAGGCGAAGTCATTTTCAGCCTGCAACAAGGCTATTTTCTTTTGTTTTACATTTGACCTTCTTCTCCATCCCTGAAAAATAGGCACCTGTAGATTAACACCGATAAAAGTTGACCCATTGTCACTTAATTGCTTATTAAAAGAAATAATCTTTCCATCTTCATCTAGATTAGTTTCGAAGTACCCAGTACTATATCCTGCTAAGAGTGATAATGATGGCGCTAATGCTCCTCTTGAAATTGCCAATTCTTTTATTGCCGATTCCATTCTTGCTTCACTTGCTTTAATAGAAGGAAGGAACTTAACAGCTTTATCATAAACAACTTCGACAAAACGAATCGAATCATTTTGCTTCTGAGGTTCTTCAAAGAAGGATACATTATCAATAGTAAAGTCTGATGCGTTTTCTAAATTCATTTCTTGTGCCAATTGAAGTTTGGCTAGCCTTAGATTATTTTCCATCTGAGTACGTTTCAATTTATCAGAAACCAAAGTAGATTTAGCCGTGTAAACATCGGCCCCTGCCTTAAGTCCTAATTCTTTTTGGCGCTTAACTAGGCGGTAATTCATTTCAGATATTTCTTGCTGCTTTTTAGAAATAATGATCGCTTCTTTAAAATATAATACATCATAATATTGCTGCATAATTCTAAAAGAAAGCATGTATTTCTCTTGTAATGTTTCTTCTGAAACTGCTGTATAAATATATTTAGCTGATGCTATTGTATTCACTTTTTGCCATCCGTTGAAAATATCTAATGAAGCATCTAATGAATAATTATTAGAGAAGAAGTCTGAACTAACAAAGGTATTGTTATTTGGGTCGACTGATCTTCCATATCGCACAGAATACATGGTGCTTCCTGAAATATCAGGGAGTAAATTTCTGTACGATTGTCGTCGTGTTTCAAGCTCTGAAGCTTCGTTGTATTTTAGTCTTTTCACTGATAGGTTATGATCTATAGCATAATTAATACATTCATCCAATGACCAACTCTTCTGCGCTACTGCTAGAACCGGGGTCAAAAAGATAAAACTTAATATGTATAGACTAGTTTTTTGTGTCATTTTAATTTAATTAGTAATATCATATATATGGAAACAGTGCCAAGACAATGCCAAAAAAAACAAAAATCTATATATCAATCCCTTATGAAAAAGAACAGACATACACTGGTTTCTATATGTAAAATTTTTTAACGTTATCTGTATATTTTTTTTACACTCTTACTGTATGTTTTTAAAGTTTTTAATACTTTTACTAGACTAAAATAGTGGTCATGCATTCAGGAAAAATCTTAATTATTGATGATAATAAAAGCGTACTTAGTGCTTTAGAGATTATGTTACAATCTGAGTACGAAACTATCGTCTCTATTAACAACCCTAATCAAATACCTTCTTTTCCAAATCTTAAAAGTTACGATGTCATTTTATTAGACATGAATTTTTCTGCTGGTGTAAACACCGGAAACGAAGGACTTTTTTGGTTGCGAAAACTTAAGGAGCTTTCTCCTAGTTCTGCTGTGATTATGATGACTGCTTATGGAGACATCGAACTTGCTGTTAAAGCTTTAAGAGAACAGGCATACGATTTTATTTTAAAACCATGGAATAATGAAAAATTACTAACCATGGTTAAGTCGGCCATGGAACTTCGACGCTCTAGAGTTGAAATCCACAATCTTAAAAGCAAAGCCAAACAACTAAAAAAAATTATCACCCAGCAAGATCATAATTCTATTATTGGCACATCTAAAGCATTGCAAGAGGTTATACATTTAATTGACAAGGTTGCGAATACTGACGTAAATGTTCTAATTACTGGCGAAAATGGAACTGGAAAAGAAATGATTGCCAAAGCACTTCATACTAAATCTAATAGAAAAGATGAAGTTTTTATTTCTGTTGATATGGGATCTATTTCCGAAAGCTTATTCGAAAGCGAACTATTTGGGCATTTAAAAGGTGCTTTTACAGATGCCAAAGATGATCGTATTGGAAAATTTGAAGCCGCAGAAGGAGGTACATTATTTCTTGATGAAATAGGAAATTTATCTCTCTCAATGCAAGCGAAATTATTATCAGCTATACAAAATAAAACCATTATTAAAGTAGGGTCAAACACCCCTATTCCTGTTGATATTCGTTTAGTGTGCGCAACCAACTGCAATTTGGAGCAAATGGTTACAGAAGGCTCCTTTCGTGAAGATCTTCTTTACAGAATTAACACAATTCATGTAAGTATTCCGCCGTTGCGTCAAAGAGGTGATGATATTATTTTATTATCAAAACATTTCCTAAACACTCTTGCATCAAAATATAATAAATCACCTTTTTCGTTAAGTGAAAAAGCAAAAATAAAACTCCGAGAACATTCGTGGCCAGGTAATATTAGAGAGTTACAACATACTATGGAACGCGCTGTTATTCTTAGTAGTTCATCAATATTAACCCCCGAAGATTTTACTGTAAGTTCTGTAAAAAAAGCTTCTGAAAACGCTACAATTCATACACTTGAAGAAATGGAGCAAAACATGATTTCCAAAGCATTATTACATTCTTCAGGTAACTTTACCGAAGCTGCTCACAAATTAGGAGTTACAAGGCAAACGCTGTATAATAAGTTAAAAAAAATGAAAGCTAATGGCAAGTAAATATTATTTTATTCAAATTGTAATACGAGTTATCCTAATTGCTTTTACTTGCTTTGCAGGAGCTTTTATATTTTCTTCTTCATACTATGGAATTGCGTTATCTATTGTTCTTTTGATCTTTCAAACAATTATGTTGATTTCATACATCAATCAAATCAATAAGAAAATTGCTTTTTTTTTTGAAGCCTTAAAAAATGACGATTTTAGTTTAAATTTTCCTGAACATACTTCAGGGAATACTCTGGGTAATTTAACAAAGAACATTAATTTATTTAATCAAAAAATTAAGCGTATTCACGCAGAAAACCGCGCGCAAGAAAATTATTATAAAACTCTATTGAACCAAACAAGTATTGGTATTTTTACTATTGATGAAGAAGGAACCATTCTTTTTAAGAACTCTAAACTTAAAGAACTACTAAATTACTCTTCTTTAAATCATGTACGCCAAATTAAAGGTTTAAATAAACATTTGTTTTCTTTTATTAATGCTACCAAAACTTCTGACAAAACACTTATAGAAATCGCTAATGAACGAGAAACTGTTCAACTGATTGTAAAAATTACTCCTTTTAAATTATTCACAAATACACTTAAACTAATCACGATACAAAATATTAAACAAGAACTCGATAGAAATAAAACCGATTCTTGGATGCGATTAATCAAGGTTATGACTCATGAAATTATGAATTCTATAGCTCCTATTACCTCGATTGCCGATTCGTTATTACGCTATTATAACCCTAAAAAAGAAAACCCTGAATTCTCTCTTTCTGATATTGAGCAGAGAAATATTGCTAAAGGACTCGCTGTGGTAAAACTTCAAAGTGAAAATCTATTTCGCTTTGTAGATTCTTATCGTAGTTATATTAGTATTCCTCTTCCAAACAAAAATGTTTTCAATGTACATGAGCTCTTAATAGAAGTTCAAAATTTAATGATCTCGGAAGCCGACAAAAAAGGTATCGTATTATCAATTCTTACTATTTCTGAAGAATTACAGCTTTTTGCCGATAAGCAACAAATTAATCAAGTACTTGTAAATTTAATTCATAATGCACTCCAAGCTTTCGATACTAATACTACTTCAGGGAAAATAATTCTTGAAGCTGGTATACATAGCTCTAGTAAAAAGTTTATTCGCGTTTCTGATAATGGACCTGGTATTCCTAAAGAATTTATAGATGATATCTTTGTTCCTTTTTTCACCACTAAAGAACATGGAACAGGTATAGGTTTGAGTTTATCTAAACAAATAATGCATTTACATGGAGGGAATATTTCACTTCATTCCAAAGTTAATGAGAAGACAACCTTCACCTTATTGTTTTAAATAATTACACCGTTTTCTAATGTTTTTATAATATTCTTTTTCTTTAGAGTGCTATAGAAATCTATATTGACAAGTTCTATCTGTATCTCTTCTGTATTAGTTGCTATATAGGTTTTGTAATTTTTTTCCAAGTGAATTTCATTCAAGTACCAAGTTACTCCGTTACAAATTGCTTTATTATATTGAATATCAATTTCTGGTAAAGAGAGAGAAAACCCTCTGCCATCTGCTTTTACTACACTTTCTTTAATTACCCAATATGTAAAGAACTGTTTTTGAGGATCAGAAGCATCGTTAATCTTTTTCCATTGCTTCTTATTCATAACTTGTTTAAAGTCTTTAAATCCAATATCTTTTATTTCCTCTATATCAACTCCTAATTTCACATTATCTGACAAGCAGCATATGACATATTCTCCTGAATGAGAGATATTAAATTCTAGATCGCCTTCAATATATGGTTTTGAATTTTTCCCATATTGTATTTTATTCAAAATACAATCTTTATGTCCAAAATTATTATATCCAAGTTGTAATAGCAATTTACCAAATAAATTTGCATGCTGATCTTCCCAACGTGTATAAAACTTATTTTTTTCTATTAATTCGTCTGGTAAAAATTGTAAATATTCATTATAACTTGCCACCGGAAGGCTTTTCGGAAAAGTTGAATAAAAGATATAAACTGTGTTCAAATTTTAAATTTTTATGTTCCTTAGCAGGGAATTATACTCTTACAATAGCTGCTAATTCATTATTAATCACCTTTACTATTTCTTTGGTTTCATTATGAATGAAAAAATGGCCGCCTTTAAAATATTTTATAGTGCACGTTCCCGTTGAGTAGTCATTCCACCCATCTCGTTTTTCTTGACATAATTCCTCTTCTTCTCCAAAAAGCACTGTAATATCAACGGTTCTCAACTTATGTTTTTGTACATGAACTGCAGTGTCTGCAATACTAAAATCCTTTCTTAGCAATGGAAGAAAAATATCGACCAATTCAGGATATTCAAAGAAGCTAGGAGGAGTTCCTCCTAATCTCATGATTTCATTCTTAAAAGTGTCATCATCCATCAAATGATAATCTTTCTTCTTTCTTTCAACCTGTGGAGCTCCTTTTCCCGAGAAAAAGGCATGAACTGGCAACGGCATTTTATCTGTTTGTATTTTTTCTAATAATTGGTGAACAATTAGCCCTCCCATACTATGTCCAAAGAAGGCATATGGTTCTCCGCTCCATATATCATTTTCTATTGTATTCAATACATCTTCTACGATTTCGTCTAAAGAAGACAGTGGTGTTTCTTTAATTCGTTTCCCTCTTCCTGGTAACTCAATCGGTTTAAGTATAATACTATCATCTAAAAAAGGCTCCAACTTGTGATAGATCATTGCGGATCCTCCTGCATATGGGAAGCAAAATAGTTTTATTGTATTCATAGGTATTCTTAAATTTGTAACGTTTTATTATCGTTTATTAGTTCGTATTCGTTAACATATTGCCCTTTCCCGAAGTCTAGCTTTAAAATTTTGTCAGCTACATCAAAATATTGATCATCATGAGAAATTGCTATAATAATTTTCCCTTGTTCCTTCATTTTGGGTAAAAGTTCTCTATAGAAGTATTTTCTAAATACTGGGTCTTGATCTGCTGCCCATTCATCAAAAAGATAGATTGGCTTATCTTCCAAGTAACACTGTAATAATGCCAACCTCTTCAATTGACCTCCTGAGAGTGAAATAGTACTAAACCTACCATCCTTAATATCAACTTTACCTTGAAGTTTAAGTACTTCTAAAAGTTCTTCAATTTTGTTTTCATCTAAATTAATATCTTCTGCGTATATCTTTTGAAAAAGATAAAATGGGTTGAACACAGCACTGTAATATTCTCCTAAATCTTCAGGCTTAACTTTTTCTCCATTGATAAGTAATGCTCCTGATTGGGCTACATACAATCCTGTTAACAATCGTGACAATGTTGTTTTTCCACTTCCATTTCCGCCAATTATAAAGAGGGCTTCCCCTTTTTTCACTTCTACATCTATGGGGCCAACTGAAAATCCACTTCCATATTCAAATTTAAGAGACTTAGCTTGAAAAGATTCTAATGTCTTAGGAACAATAATTTCATTAGGGGTTGAGCTTATTTCTGCTTCTAAAATAATATCATTTAGTAAATGTTGAATTCGTTTCCAAGCGATTTGTAAATGAATAAGCTGAGGAATTGCATTAAAAATTCCATTAATAGGGCCAATGAGGTATAGTAAAATCACCACAAAACTTAATACAAGCCCAGTTTGTACATGCGGGAAAAATTCAGGAATTCCGAAAGCTGTTACTCCTAGAAGAACAATTAACAATGATTCACCAACGAGAAATGCATTAATAAATTTTATATTGGCTTTTGTGCTCTTATTTCTAAATTCTTCAGTACTATCTTTGAGGTCTTCTTTATAATTTTCTTTTTTCTTATTATTAATACTTAGTTCCTTGTATCCATCAATCATTCCGTTAAGGAGCTCTAAGTAAATTGTCTTGGTTTCTCTAGCTCTATCAAATAATCCTCTGGCTCTATTACTCACTATATAATAAATTGAGGTTATTACACCAATCATTAAGACCGTTACTAATGTAATCCACATATTCAAAATTGCCATATAAGTAAATGCTCCAAAAGCCGTAATTATATTGGTGGTAATACTTACAAATGTATCAGCAGACTGACCAATGGTTCCAATATCATCATCCATTACCGAATATATTCTTCCACGGTCAATTTTTTCAAATTTTTGAAAAGAGGTAAGAAAAACTTTATCAATCATTTTTATACGTAAATCATAAATGATGTCTTTAGTTACATAAATCATTTTGCTTTGTACAATCTTCCGCATTAATAAATAAGTACCTGCCGCTAAAGTAAAATAAAAGAACATATATTTTAATTCCATATTACTTTCAAAAGATGACGTTATTAAAACAATAACTACCATATTTGCCAATCCAGAAATCACACTAAGTACAATTACTTTTGGTGCGGCTCTTTTATATTCATTCTTTTCAGGAAATATCGAAGTTATTAAAAGCGCTATATAACTTAGCCCCATCCCGATCACTGTTAAAACAGCAACGGCAGCAAAGCTATTGGGAGCCCAAACCAAGGCTGTATCCCATGAAAAATTTGCCATTGCCATGGGTAAGAGATATATTCCAGCTAATAATGGTATAAAGGCTAATAAACCTAAAAACAATTTCTTAACTTTTTGAAGCGTAACCTTTTCAAAGGAACGTTTTCCCGCAACAATTTCATAAAGAGCATATCCCATAAACACTAGCACTCCTAGCAGATATATTACAATTAGAATTGAAACAATAGAAAAGCTTTTGTCTTGTGATGCCTGAAACTGAAGAGGCTCTAACTCATCACCTGTCGCAAGTTTAAGCAAACGATCTCCAATAACTTGTGTAACGCTACTATTAGCATTCGCTAGTACCGTTATTCCAATGTTTTCTTCTTTCCGAAAAGTAATAAAGGAAGAGAAGTTAGGGTTCATGCCTCCATGGTAAATTGCATCATCTCCACGTAAGGAAACTTCCCATCCATAGGCATAAGATGCCAATCCGTGAGGCTTTACAGATGGGTCTCTTTGATGTGATTTTTCAATGAGTTGTTGAAATGGATTAGACTTTACCCCCATTTGGTACTGCAACCATCTTGTCATGTCTTCTATATCAGAAACGATGTAACCAGCAGGTTCATTTCCTTTGTATATAGGAGCTTCATAAGGTCTGGCTTCAAAAAAGCTGATTTTATTTCCAATACTCATTCGGTCTTCAACACCATCAGATCCAACATAGGTGTCTTTAAGCCCTAAAGGCAGCAGTATTTCTTTTTGGATGTATTCTTCATAAGACATCTTTGTTACTTTCTCTATTAGTAACCCCAGTATATCGTAATTGATCGTAGCATATTCATAAGTAGTGCCTGGAGTGGTACTGAGTTCAATACCATCAACCAAACTAACAGTGTTTTTCAACGCTTCTTTTTCCGCTCCCTCAGGAATTAAAGACAATGTTGTCCAAGGAATTCCACTGGTATGATGTAACAATTGTTTTATTGTAATATGAACTTGTTCTCCTTCAAAAACAACATCAAACCATGGGATATAATCTGAGATATTTTTCTTCAAGTCTATTTTTTGTTCTTCTACTAACTTTAGAATTGCTAAAGCAGTGTAAGCCTTTGTAGTAGAACCCAACTCAAAAAGTGTATGGCTAGTTATTTCTCTATCATGATTTGTTGATTGATATCCTAGGGTTTTAATTTCTTTTTGGTTTCCCTTTACAATACCTACAGCTAAGCCTGGTATATCCCCTTCTTCCATTAAATCTTCTAATTCAGAAATCATTTCTTTGGAAAAAAGAGATTTTTTTGGTTGCTCTTCTTGTCCAAATGTAACTCCAAAACATAAGAAGTTAATTATTAAAACTATAGTATAACGTATACTTTTTTTGTGCATCTGCATTTTAGTTATTTTGTGTAAGTTATAAATGGTTATTTGATTTTTTATAATGATTATTCTTGTCAGAAAATATTTACTAAGTTCTGATATTTACTTTTTTTAAAAGATTATATAAATACCTCCAACGCTATTAAATTAATCGTGTTTTTAAATACTACTTACCATGTGGGAGATAGTAAATAACAACGACAATATTCAGGTCAAAAACTCTAACACTCAGTGCCAAGACCCTATTATTCAGCCTATAAAAATCATACTAATTCATCTCTAGAAAGTATTTTTATTTCTTTTTCTTTAGCTAATTTACGTGATTTACACATAATTAAAAATTAATAAATTATTGCCTACTTTTTAAGCTTTTCGGCTTCCGCTATTTTTTCTCTTAAGCTACCTTAATTGGCATTGCTTTTAGGCAATGATCATTTCTGCAGATATAAAAGAGAGAATCTTCTTTGAAAGTTCTTCTACATTTTCTTTTTGTACCATGGTAAAATGGTCTCCTGAACTTGTTTGAAAGATTAACTTTTGATTTTTCATTCCCCATTGTTCCATGCTTTCATCTATATGTTTTTTATCATGTGATTGGGCTTGTATAAGTAACGCTTCATAATGTTCCGTAACGATATCATAGCTCAATTTTAAGTTTGCTATAAAGACCTTATATATTTTTTTATACGTTTCCATATAATTGTCAAATTCAAAATACGTTTCTAAGAATTTAAAAGTCTCTAAAGTCACTCCACTTTTAAGAACATTTCCTTTCATTACAAGAAACTCTTTTTCAATGGTCACTCTTTTATAACCCTTTTTAGGCGTAAAAAAATCTTGTAGTAAATAGCGTTCCAACAGAAAAAACACATGTTCAACAATTTGCTGTTGTTTTACAGGTTGAATTCCCGGTTGAGAATCAAGCATTGTTAAGGTCACTTGCTCATTTTCTTGATGTAATTGTGCCGTGATTTCTAATGCTATAATTCCTCCGTCAGAATGTCCTACAAAAGCATAAGGCCCTTCAGGTTGTATTTTTCGGATCTCTTCAATATTTTTTTGAGCAATTTCTTGAACACTTGATAAAGGCATTTCTCCCTGTTGCATACCTATAGCCTGTATACCATAAACAGGTCTGTTTTCTCCAAGTGCTTGAGCAAGGTCATAATAATAATCTACTATACCGTATAATCCTGGAATAATATAAACTGGAGATTCCTTTCCTCCAGGACTTAACTGCGTTAGCCTACTGTTTTGTTGATCCTTAGATTCTTTTTGGCATACAGCATTGCTAAACTCTTCAATTGTTGGATATCTTAGTAAAGTTTGAAGTTCTAACTCTTCTAAATCTAGTGCCTCTTTGATCGCTATTTTAAGTTTTATCAATAGCAATGAATGTCCTCCAATATCAAAGAAATTATCTTTTATACTTACCTTATCACGTTGCAATAAATTTTTCCATAATGCTACTAACTTATATTCTTTCTTATCTCTAGGAGCTACATATACCGTTTCCTTTCCTTTAATTTCAGCAATAGGTAAAGCTTGTTTATCTATCTTTCCATTCGTAGTAAGTGGCATGTTTTCTAAGAAAAGGTATTCGACAGGAATCATATATTTCGGTAGGTGGTATGCTAATTCTGTTCTTATCGCTTCTATATTTTGATTTTGTGCAACCAGGTAAGCTACTAGTTGTTTCGTTCCTAGATGGTCAACAGCAATTACTTTTGCTTGGCCTATTCCTTGAATTTCAGTAAGTCTGTTTTCTATCTCTCCCAACTCAATACGATGTCCTCGAATCTTAATTTGAGTATCTTTCCTTCCTAAAAACTCTATACTACCATCTGACAACCATCTTCCCAAGTCTCCTGTGCGATACATCAACTCATCGTCTCTAAATGGATTATTCACAAACTTCTCAGATGTAAGTTCTGGACGGTTCCAATATCCTTTGGCTATTCCAGCCCCCCCTATACACAACTCTCCTACTGTGCCATGAGGTTGTAATCTCAAATTCTCATCTAGAATATATACAGCTCTATTACATATAGGCTTCCCTATTGGAATATGCTCTGATTCTTCTTCAACCCTGTGATACGTAGCACATACTGTAGATTCTGTGGGTCCATAGGTGTTATACACTGCAAATCTAGAAATCAAATTATCTACTTGACTCCATTTCAATATGTCTCCTCCACTTATCAATACCCTCAAAGACAAATCATAATCTTCGATATTCTCGTTCAGATACCCCAATAAATATGGATTGGTACTTAACACGGTAATTTTATGCGTTATGCAGTCTGCTAAGACCCTCACAAAATCTCTTCGTTCCTCAGTGATAACCAACTTTCCACCAACTCCAAGTATCGGAAATATCTCCTCTATTGAAGTATCAAAAGAAATACTAGATTGTTGTAACATACTATCTGTTGCTCTCAATCCAAAATATTCCTTTACTGTATGCACATAATCCGATAATGAACCATGGGTTACCATAACTCCTTTAGGTACCCCTGTTGTTCCTGAGGTGTAGATTATATATGCTACATTTTTATCAACTATCGAAGGAATCACAAAGTCTTTTGGATCCTTAGTATCCAGCCCTGGTTTATCATCTATTAACAGCACACTTGTATTTCGAAAAGCTAAATTATTCAACGCCGTAGAAGCATCACTAACCATATACTTTATTTGAGCATCTGAGATCATAAAATTCACTCGATCTTCAGGGTGTTCTAGATCGATAGGCACATATATTCCTCCCATTTTTAGAATCCCTAAAATCCCTACAATAACAGAAACACTTCTCTCCATATAAAGACCTATAAAATCTTGAGGATTGGCTCCTTGTTCTTGTAGCATTAATGCCAGCTGCGTTGAACGATCATCTAATTGCTTATAGCTTACGACTTCTTCTCTATAGACTACAGCAATAGCTTCTGGACTAAAGCTAACTTGGCTCTTAAATAAGTCTAAAAAGGACCCTTCTTTATATTCGGTATTTATAATTCCCTCTCCTAATCCTTTAATTAACTTCTCCTTCTCTTCATTAGTAATAATATCTATATCAGCAATTTGTTTCTCTGAATCTTCTATGACTTGTCCAATACAATTTTCAAAATACGTCATATAATTTTTAATAGTGCTTTCTTTAAATAGAGCTGTGCAATATGTAGCAGAAAGAACAATCTCCTCACCTTTATCTAATACATCAAATTCTAAATCGAACTTAGATGTTGTATTTTCTTTATTTCCGTATGGTTGAATAGCAACAACTTCTTGTTGCTCTCCTTTCTCTTGATATTGATATGCAAACATCACATCGAATAGTGGATTGCGGCTTGTATCTCTAGCTATAGACAAACTATCAATCAAATCTTCATATTGATACCCTTCATGCTCAAAACTTGATAATACCATGTCCTTTATCTCCTGTAAATAATCTGTATACTTCTTCTTTTTTGATGGGTAACTACGAAGAGCCAAGGTATTGACAAACATTCCCACCATTTGCTCAACATCTGCGTGACTTCTCCCTGAAGTTGGAGTTCCTACTACAATATCTTCTTGCCCGCTTAATTTACTCAGTACTACCTTGTGAATTGAGAGTAAAAACATGAACATCGTTACATCTTTTGACTCCACTAAGTTTCTTAATTTTTTGACTTGTTGCGGTGTAATGGTTATGTTAACTGATAAACCTACGTCACTTTTAATGGCTGGTCTTGTATAATCGTACGGTAACATCAATGTCGTCGCAGGAGTAGCATACATTTCCTTCCAATACTCTTTATCCAATACTCTCTGTATGCTATGTATTTCACTCTGTTGCCATTCCGAATAATCTTTGTACTGTAATGCTAATGTAGGTAAATCCTCTCCTTTATACATTCGCATAAACTCATCCATCAAGATCTCATATGATACCCCATCACTAATAATATGATGCATATCAATTAACAATAAATATCCTCCTTCCGGATTCTTCAATAATGCCACTCGGAAAGGATACTCGTTATTCAAATCAAAAGGACGTACAAAAGACTTAACCTGTTCCTCTGTTGACAGCATAGCTTCCATATAGGCTACACTAAAATCCAATCCGTCCATCACTTGTTGATGTACTTGATTACCTTGCAATACAAAACGTGTGCGCAAACTCTCATGGCGAATTACCAATCTTTTAAATACGGCTGTCACTTGATTCATATCTATACTACTATCCAAGTGATAGAACGACGGCATGTTATAGTTGGTCGACTCTCGATCAAACTCATACAAAAAATACATACGTTTCTGAGCTGATGATAGCTCATAATACTCCTTAGCTTCTGACATTGGAATTACAGAACTCGACCCTTCCGCTTGATTACTATCAATATAACGTGATAAAGATCGAATATCTTGGTATGTAAAAATATCTCGAAGACTCAGTGATACGTCTAACTCCTTGTTAAGTCTGTTGATTAAACTAATCGCCTTTAAAGAGTGTCCGCCCATTCGAAAGAAACTCTGAGTTACACTTAACTCTGTTAAAGGAACCGACAACATTTCTGACCATATCTCTACTAATTCTGATTCTAATAATGTGGATGCTGGTACATACTCTTGGTGAGAAACCATACTCACTTCAGGCAGATTACGATAATCAATCTTACCATTGACGGTAAGTGGAAAACTTTCTAGCGAAACATAAACTCCTGGAACCATATATTCTGGTAATCGAACGGATAAATATTTTTCTAATTCAGCTTCATCTATTCCTTTATTACTTAGGTAGTAACACACCAGATATTTATCGTTATCTGTTCCCTTAATCTGCACAACACTTTGTTGTATCTCTGGATGCGACTCTACCTGTGTGATGATTTCTCCTAGTTCTATTCGATATCCCCTAAGTTGCACCTGCTCGTCATTCCTACCTTTAAAGGCTATCACACCATCTTTTGTAATGCACCCTAGATCTCCTGTACGGTACATCTTCTCTCCTTTTCTATATGGATTTTCAATAAAACGTTCCTCGGTAAGGTCTGCTCTGTTTAAATATCCTTGTGATACACCAGGGCCTCCTATGTAAATCTCACCGATTACTCCTTGCGGAACCATATTTCTGCAAGTATCCAACAGGTAAATATCTGTGTTTAAAATTCCCTTCCCTATAGAAATCATTCCTTTCTCTCCTCTCTGAACAGCATAACCAGAAGCTACTACTGTAGTTTCAGCAGGACCGTAATTGTTATAAAGATCAAAATCTGCTTCCTTTTGTAAATTCAGTGCATCGCCTCCCGTAAGGATTTTTATAGATTTTAGCTTCCTGCCCTTTTCTACAAACTCATGACATATCGCAGTAGGTAAAAAACTATGGGTAATGCCATTACTCTCGAGATAATCACATAAATAGTCTATATCCAAACGAACTCTGTCTGTATTTAAAGGGTAAATACAGGAACCCTCAGAAAGTTGCGGATATACCTCAAAGATGGATGCATCAAACCCTATTCCCGAATATAACGTACTCTTACTGCTACTACTCAATTCATAATACGTACGATACCACAAACACAAATGTGCTAAGTTACCATGGCTAACCTTGACTCCTTTGGGAGTTCCTGTTGAACCTGAAGTATAGATGATATAAGCTATATCTTCTCTCTTTAAAGAAATTCCTGAGAAACGGGTACTAAAGTCTGATGAATTACTTATTCCTAAGTATCTTTCTATATAATCATCGTCTATAAGAACACGGTAACCACAATCATCTGCTATATATGCTTTACGGTGCTCTGGAAGCGACGGGTCTACTGGAACATAAACACAACCTGCTTTAAGAATCGAAAGTGAACTTATAATAAGCCAGCTTCCTCGGGAAAGTGATACTCCTACACAGGTACCGGAAGACAGACCTTCTTTCTCTGATAAATATCCTGCCATTGTATCTGAGAGCTCATCTAACTCCTGATAACTTATGACTTCTCCTTCTTCACTTACTATTGCTTCTTTATGCGGATTAACGGACACCTGTTTACGGAACATATCCAAAAAGGTCGTTTTTTTATCATATTCTACCCTAACTCCCTGCAACATTGAAACCTGAAGAATTTCTTCTTCTTTATTCAATAAACCGATATCTCCTATAACAATATCTGAGTTTAAAAGAATCGTATCGACTATGCGCTCAAAGTAAACCAGAAAGCTCTTTACTGTCGACTCAGAAAACAAGCTCCTACTATAGTTCAGGTTTATGCTGATATGCTCCGTTCCTTCTACTACAGACATCGTCATATCGAACTTTGAATTCATCTCACCCCCTTTCTCTTCATAAGGACGAATCTTTCCTTCTGTATCAGGAACTGTATCTTCTGAGTTAAAATATGAAAACATCACATCAAATAGTGGATTACGACTGGTATCTCTACGTATAGACAAGCTATCAATCAAATCTTCATATTGATAGCCCTCATGCTCAAAACTTGATAAGACCATGCTCTTAACTTCTAATAAGTAATCTTTATAACACTTATTTCCTGATGGATAACTACGAAGTGCTAAAGTATTTACAAACATTCCCACCATTCGCTCAACATCTGCATGACCTCTCCCTGACGTTGGTGTTCCTACAACTATATCATCCTGATTTCCTAACTTACTTAGTAATACCTTATACAATGATAACATAAGCATATACATGGTACTATAATGAGAAGCACTTAATTCACGAAGTCCTAAAGTCTGCTGTTTACAAAGCGTAATACTAACGCTAGATCCACGGCTATCTTTAATCGCTGGTCTGGTATAATTATAAGGTAATGTCAGTGTATTAACAGGAACAGCATACATTGCTTCCCAGTACTCTTTATCCAATGCTCTCTGTCTGCCGTGTGCTTTGCTCTGCTGCCATTCCGAATAATCCTTGTATTGTAAGGGTAATTCAGGTAAATCCTCTCCTTTATACATTCGCATAAACTCATCCATCAGGATTTCATATGATACCCCATCACTAATAATATGATGCATATCAATTAACAATAAATATCCTCCTTCCGGATTCTTCAATAATGCCACTCGGAAAGGATACTCGTTATTCAAATCAAAAGGACGTACAAAAGACTTAACCTGTTCCTCTGTTGACAGCATAGCTTCCATATAGGCTACACTAAAATCCAATCCGTCCATCACTTGTTGATGTACTTGATTACCTTGCAATACAAAACGTGTGCGCAAACTCTCATGGCGAATTACCAATCTTTTAAATACGGCTGTCACTTGATTCATATCTATACTACTATCCAAGTGATAGAACGACGGCATGTTATAGTTGGTCGACTCTCGATCAAACTCATACAAAAAATACATACGTTTCTGAGCTGATGATAGCTCATAATACTCCTTAGCTTCTGACATTGGAATTACAGAACTCGACCCTCCCGCTTGATTACTATCAATATAACGTGATAAAGATCGAATATCTTGGTATGTAAAAATATCTCGAAGACTCAGTGATACGTCTAACTCCTTGTTAAGTCTGTTGATTAAACTAATCGCCTTTAAAGAATGTCCGCCCATTCGAAAGAAACTCTGAGTTACACTTAACTCTGTTAAAGGAACCGACAACATTTCTGACCATATCTCTACTAATTCTGATTCTAATGATGTGGATGCCGGTACATACTCCTGGTGAGAAACCATACTCACTTCAGGCAGATTACGATAATCAATCTTACCATTGACGGTAAGTGGAAAACTTTCTAGCGAAACATAAACTCCTGGAACCATATATTCTGGTAATCGAACGGATAAATATTTTTCTAATTCAGCTTCATCTATTCCTTTATTACTTAGGTAGTAACACACCAGATATTTATCGTTATCTGTTCCCTTAATCTGCACAACACTTTGTTGTATCTCTGGATGCGACTCTACCTGTGTGATGATTTCTCCTAGTTCTATTCGATATCCCCTAAGTTGCACCTGCTCGTCATTCCTACCTTTAAAGGCTATCACACCATCTTTTGTAATGCACCCTAGATCTCCTGTACGGTACATCTTCTCTCCTTTTCTATATGGATTTTCAATAAAACGTTCCTCGGTAAGGTCTGCTCTGTTTAAATATCCTTGTGATACACCAGGGCCTCCTATGTAAATCTCACCGATTACTCCTTGCGGAACCATATTTCTGCAAGTATCCAACAGGTAAATATCTGTGTTTAAAATCCCCTTTCCTATAGAAATCATTCCTTTCTCTCCTCTCTGAACAGCATAACCAGAAGCTACTACTGTAGTTTCAGCAGGACCGTAATTGTTATAAAGATCAAAATCTGCTTCCTTTTGTAAATTCAGTGCATCGCCTCCCGTAAGGATTTTTATAGATTTTAGCTTCCTGCCCTTTTCTACAAACTCATGACACATCGCAGTAGGTAAAAAACTATGGGTAATGCCATTACTCTCGAGATAATCACATAAATAGTCTATATCCAAACGAACTCTGTCTGTATTTAAAGGGTAAATACAGGAACCCTCAGAAAGTTGCGGATATACCTCAAAGATGGATGCATCAAACCCTATTCCCGAATATAACGTACTCTTACTGCTACTACTCAATTCATAATACGTACGATACCACAAACACAAATGTGCTAAGTTACCATGGCTAACCTTGACTCCTTTGGGAGTTCCTGTTGAACCTGAAGTATAGATGATATAAGCTATATCTTCTCTCTTTAAAGAAATTCCTGAGAAACGGGTACTAAAGTCTGATGAATTACTTATTCCTAAGTATCTTTCTATATAATCATCGTCTATAAGAACACGGTAACCACAATCATCTGCTATATATGCTTTACGGTGCTCTGGAAGCGACGGGTCTACTGGAACATAAACACAACCTGCTTTAAGAATCGAAAGTGAACTTATAATAAGCCAGCTTCCTCGGGAAAGTGATACTCCTACACAGGTACCGGAAGACAGACCTTCTTTCTCTGATAAATACCCTGCCATTGTATCTGAGAGCTCATCTAACTCCTGATAACTTATGACTTCTCCTTCTTCACTTACTATTGCTTCTTTATGCGGATTAACGGACACCTGTTTACGGAACATATCCAAAAAGGTCGTTTTTTTATCATATTCTACACTAACTCCCTGCAACATTGAAACCTGAAGACTTTCTTCTTCTTTATTCAATAAACCGATATCTCCTATAACAATATCTGAGTTCAAAAGAATCGTATCGACTATGCGCTCAAAGTAAACCAGAAAGCTCTTTACTGTCGACTCAGAAAACAAGCTCCTACTATAGTTCAGGTTTATGCTGATATGCTCCGTTCCTTCTACTACAGACATCGTCATATCGAACTTTGAATTCATCTCACCCCCTTTCTCTTCATAAGGACGAATCTTTACTTCTGTATCAGGAACTGTATCTTCTGAGTTAAAATATGAAAACATCACATCAAATAGTGGATTACGACTGGTATCTCTACGTATAGACAAGCTATCAATCAAATCTTCATATTGATAGCCCTCATGCTCAAAACTTGATAAGACCATGTTCTTAACTTCTAATAAGTAATCTTTATAACACTTATTTCCTGATGGATAACTACGAAGTGCTAAAGTATTTACAAACATTCCCACCATTCGCTCAACATCTGCATGACCTCTCCCTGACGTTGGTGTTCCTACAACTATATCATCCTGATTTCCTAACTTACTCAGTAATACCTTATACAATGATAGCATGAGCATATACATGGTACTATTATTAGAAACACTTAACTCAATAAGCTTCAACGTCTTTTCCTTACTAAGAGTAATACCAAAACCCGCTCCTTGACTATCTTTAATCGTTGGTCTTGTATAATCGTACGGTAACATCAATGTCGTCACAGGAGTAGCATACCTCTCTTGCCAATACTCTTTATCCAATGCTCTCTGTCTGCCGTGTGCTTTGCTCTGCTGCCATTCCGAATAATCCTTGTATTGTAAGGGTAATTCAGGTAAATCCTCTCCTTTATACATTCGCATAAACTCATCCATCAGGATTTCATATGATACCCCATCACTAATAATATGATGCATATCAATTAACAATAAATATCCTCCTTCCGGATTCTTCAATAATGCCACTCGGAAAGGATACTCGTTATTCAAATCAAAAGGACGTACAAAAGACTTAACCTGTTCCTCTGTTGACAGCATAGCTTCCATATAGGCTACACTAAAATCCAATCCGTCCATCACTTGTTGATACACTTGATTTTCTTGCAATACAAAACGTGTGCGCAAACTCTCATGGCGAATTACCAATCTTTTAAATACGGTTGTCACTTGATTCATATCTATACTACTATCCAAGTGATAGAACGACGGCATATTATAGTTGGTCGACTCTCGATCAAACTCATACAAAAAGTACATACGTTTCTGAGCTGATGATAGCTCATAATATTCCTTAACTTCTGACATTGGAATTACAGAACTCGACCCTTCCGCTTGATTACTATCAATATGACGTGATAAAGATCGGATATCTTGGTATGTGAAAATATCTCGAAGACTCAGTGATATGTCTAACTCCTTGTTAAGTCTGTTGATTAAACTAATCGCCTTTAAAGAGTGTCCGCCCATTCGAAAGAAACTATGAGTTACACTTAACTCTGATGAAGGAACTGATAACACTTCTGACCATATCTCTACTAATTCTGATTCTAATGATGTGGATGCTGGTACATACTCTTGGTGAGAAACCATACTCACTTCAGGCAGATTACGATAATCAATCTTACCATTGACGGTAAGTGGAAAACTTTCTAGCAAAACATAAACTCCTGGAACCATATATTCTGGTAAACGTTCGGCTAAATATTTTTCTAATTCAACTTCATCTATTCCTTTATTACTAAGGTAATAAGCCACTAAAAATCGCTCATTTCCTTCTCCTTGGATTTGAACAACACTCTGCTCTATTTCAGCATGTGATTCAATTTGTGTAATAATCTCTCCTAACTCTATACGATAACCTCTAAGTTTGATTTGATTATCTTTCCTTCCTAAAAACTCTATATTACCATCAGCTAGCCATCTTCCTAAATCTCCTGTGCGGTACATTAATTCTCCTTCTCGAAAAGGGTTCTTGACAAAGCGTTCTTTCGTAAGATTGGGTTTATTTAAGTACCCTTGAGAAACTCCATCTCCTCCAATAAACAATTCACCTATTACTCCTCTTGGCAGTAATCTATCTTTGCTATCTAATATATATACAAAGGTATTAGCTAAAGGACGCCCTATAGGGACAGAGGATATATTCTCTAATTGATATTTATTCAATTGTAAACAAACGGAATCAATTGTAGCTTCTGTGGCTCCATAGCTATTATAAATAGTCATTTTATTTCCATACCTGCTTAACAATAGTTTTGCATCATTAAGATGGAAAGTGTCTGAACCAACAATAATCGTATTTAAACAACTAATATCCAATTCATTATGATACGTATATTCTAAAAACGGGACTATTATTCCTGGGGTGAATTCTAGGGTATTAACTTTATGTTTCTGTACCAACTCGGTTAGTCTCTCAGGGGCAAAGTCTTCGACTCTACATAAAACCATCTGACCTCCATTGAGTATAGATCGGCACAAATCACCCACAAAAACATCGAATGATACATTAGCCATTTGTAAAACAACTGTTGAACTATCTAAACTATATAATTCTTTCCATGTCCAAGATTTAGCCAGTAACGATTTATGAGAAACAACTACACCTTTCGGTATCCCAGTTGATCCAGATGTATATATAACATAAGCGGGGTGGTTGCTTTTGATTTTATTACAGACCTTTTTGCTGTTTTCTAACTTACAAGAAAAATTGAGAATGGGTAGTTCTAGTTCATTTTTTAATATTTCTTTGTATGCTATCGATGTTACTATTAACTTGGCCTTTATTTCTTCTAAAATAAACTTTAACCTTTCAATAGTTATACTCGTATTTAAAGGTACAAATGCTGCCCCACACTTCATTATCCCTAATATATGACTTATTACGAGAGCCTCTTTATCCATATAAACTGGCACAAAATCTCCCTCCTCAACTCCATAGGATATTAGATAATTTGCAAATTGATCAGATTCCTTGTCTAACTCATAAAATGAAATTTCCTTTTCTTTATCAATTATAGCAATCTCTTCTGGGGTTTCTTCAACTTGTTTCAAAAATAAATCTAGAATTGATTCGTATTGAGTACATCCATTTTTTCCACCTTCTCCATCGCTAAGCTGTAATAATTCACTCTCCTCTTCTGGTTTAAGCATCTTCAGAAAATCAATTTCACAGTTTATATTTTCTAAAATTGAATGAATTAAACTTTTAAAATGTGCTATCATTCTAGCAATAGTTTCTTCCTTAAACAAATCAAGAGAATAGGTCATGCTGAATGATATACTACCATCACTAAGTCTAAGACCAGAAAGATCTAAATCATACAAATACGAAGCTGAATTATTATCATAACCATACATACTTGTACTATCCGAATCACCTCCAGCCTGTTGCTGACCTTCTTCTAAAGTAAACATAGCTTGAAATAAGGATGTTCTACTTTGTTCTCTTTCTTCCTCAACCAATTGTACTACTTTTTCAAATGGCACATCCTGATGTTCAAACACCTTTAGTACATTGTCTATTAGATCCTTTAAATATGTACTAAAACGTAAATTCCCGTCTACTTCACTCTTTATGGCAACACTATTAACAAAAAAGCCTATAAGATTAAAAAACTCTTCATTGCTTCTATTCGCAACAGGTGTTCCAACTACTATATTTTTTTGATTAGAATACCGGTATAACAGAATTTTAAATACAGCCAAAAATGTGATAAATAACGTTCCTCCAAATTTTTCTGATAGGTCTTTTAGTTTTTTTGCAGAGGTACTATCTATGTTAAATTTATAATGAGCCCCTCTGGTGCTCATTACTCGAGGTCTGGCAAAATCAGTAGGTAGCTCTAATGGTTCAATATTTTGTAAATACCCTTCCCAAAATTTCAGTTTTGAGCCCAGTGCTTCATCTGAAAGTTCATTCTTTTGCCAAATAGAGTAATCTGCATACTGAAATTTTAAAGGCTCTATATTAGATTCAATACCATGAACAAATTCTTTATAGAAAAGATCTAATTCACTTCCTAAAATTGGTAATGACCAACCATCTGAAGCAATATGGTGCAAAATAATTACCAGTACTTGCTCTTCTTCTTCTTCAACCTTCAACAAATATGCTCTTAACATATAATCTTTATCGAGTTGAAAAGGTATATTCATCAGGCTCCTGATGGTATCGTCTAAGTTTTCCCTCTTCAAATGAAGGTGTTCTAATTTGAATGAGTCTGGGGCAATTATTTCTTGGTAAGGTAAACTTTCATCCTTCTTTATGATGGTTCTTAACACCTCATGCCTTTCCATTATACGTTTAAAAGCATATTCTAACCCATCTATACTTAACTCCTTGTCAAAACTTGATATAAATGGTATATGATAATTAAGAGTTCCTTGCAATTCATCTAAAAACCACAACCTTTCCTGTGAGAATGATAACGGTATTTTTAATGGTCTCTCTTGTTTTTCTATACTCGTTTTTTTCTTTGTTAAGTGCAATTCCTCTTCAAAAAAATTGATTATACTACTCTTATGAGATTTTATTTTTTTGAAAATATCACTGTCTATATTTACATCTTTCTTTTTTCTAAACTTAAGTGCACCTCCTTCAACATATAACTTAATTCCTTTCTCCTTCGCTTCATATATGATATCTAAAATTGTATTGTTTTTCATAATTTAATTTTATTTGTATGCTTCTTGAGTAAATCGTTTCTCTCATTACATACAAAACTGGTTTAATCATTATTTCATAAAGACTATTGACTCTCTTTTATTGTTGATAATAATTCCTATCACAAGAGATTAAATGCAGATTTACTAGTTTGCTAAACAACTTGAATCCTGACTGTTTTTTTTATGTATTACTTGAAATTAACGTAATAAAATGCCTTCTTTTCTAAATTTTATTAGAAAAAAAACATCATTAAAAGGTCTGTTTGATTTTTATGGTTTGTATAAAAAGTAAAATTATTCGTTTCTTACACCGTAATTTCAAATTACAAATGGTGTTGAAGTTTTGTTAGAAGAAACTCAGTAGAAAAATTAAAACCTTAATTGATTTTATTTTTTGAACTTGTAGATCTCCCCTTTAATTTTAAAAAGTTTAAAACTTTAAGTACTTAAAAACATACATTTTTTTAAGAAACATTACCCATGGTGTCATCAAGTTTTTAAAGTTTAGTTTTATCAATCAGGCACATCTTCTATATAGTTCCACTATCAAATTCACCCTCAATTAGTTCTTCTTCTATATTTAATATGCTTTTTACTTGGTTCGATATACTAATTGCCTTTGACAATGAGGCTATTGTTTTATATTTAAAAACCATACTGTAAGTTATATCTATACCAAACCTCTTCTTCAACTGCGCAATAAACTTCATAATTATCAATGAATTTGCCCCTAACTTTAGAATATCATCGTACATCCCTATTACATCAACTTCCATTAACTCTTTCCAAATTTGCACTAAGTCTATTTCTAAAGTTGTTCTTGGAGCTACATATTTACCTGAATATTTCTTATGTACTCTCGGTAAAGCTTTGACATCTATTTTTCCATTACTTGTTAATGGTAATTTGTCAAGTGATTTGTAATAGTGGGGTAACATATAATCAGGAAGTTTTGATATCAAATAGGTTTCTATTTTTTCCATGTCTAGATCATCTCCGATGATGTATGCAATGAGTTTTTTTTCATTGTTATCTTCTTGAACACTTATGATAGATTGACTAACATTATCTATTTCATTTATAACTGTTTGAATTTCCCCTAGTTCAATTCTATTACCTCTTATTTTTAATTGATCATCTATCCTCCCAACAAACTCTAAGTTTCCGTCTTCTCTCCATCTCACAAGATCCCCCGTATAATATATTCTTGTCTTGCCTTCTTCAAACAAATTTTCTTTAAACGTATCTTTTGTCAAATTTTCTCTGTTAAGATACCCCTTAGATACCCCCTTTCCCGAAATGCATAATTCTCCTATCACTCCAATTGGTTGTAGATTATTTATCACATCAATAACATAAAACCTAACATTATCTAAAGGCTTCCCTATAGGAACCGTAGTTTCGTTTTTTATATCAGCTGTAGTATAACTAGAACTATATATTGTACATTCTGTAGGACCATACATATTTTCTAATTCTGCCTCAATTTTCAGTTTGTTAAATCGTTTTACTAAATCTAATGTTAGGGGCTCACCTGCTAAAAAAACATATTTTAAACTCTTTAATTTTTTTTCCCCTTCAAGCTCTACAATATCTAAGAAAACTGAAAACAATGACGGTCCAAAATTGATATGAGTTATCTTATACTTTTCAATTATACCCAAAATTTCAGAAGGTTCTTTATCCTTAAAATTTGGGAAGATATTTAGTGTTCCTCCACCTAGGAGCCAACCAAACAATTCTACTACAGAAACATCAAATGCATAATTTGTTTGAAACAAAAAAGAATCTTCCTCAGATAACTTATATCTTTTCTGCATTGAATACATCAAGTTAACGATTGCATAATGCTCTATCATTACTCCTTTTGGTTTACCAGTAGAGCCAGAAGTATAAATTATATATGCTAAATCTTTAGGCTTAACATCAACAGAATATATTATTTCTTGTTTTTCTATTTGATCCAAAGAAACATCTAAATTCAGTACCTTATTAACAGGTGTTAATTCTCTACTAAGAAATTTCCCTCTGGAAATTAATACAGATGGTTGTGAATCGTTAATAATTGAATTTATTCTATTTATAGGGTTATTAAGATCTAAAGGTAAATAAGCTGCTCCAGCTTTTATTATGCCGTAGATTACGGGAATAAGCCATATTTCTCTGTATAAAAGTACCCCAATAATATCTCCTTTTTTAACTCCAAAATCCTTTATTAAAAAAGAAGCGATTTTATCTGAAAGAATATCTAATTCTCTATACGTCAAGGTCTGTTCTTCCATACGTATAGCAATAGCATTAGGGATCAAATTCACTTTATTTTCAAATAAAGAAACAAGGGTTTCTTCTTCAGGAAATTTTTCCTTAGTCGCATTAAATTTATTTAAAAGAGCGTCTTTTTCTCCTTTAGTTAGAATAAAATCATTACTCAGTTTACTTTCTGGAAAAAGAAACATTTGATTACAGACATTCTTAAAGTAAGTAACAAGTCTATTGAGTATGTTTTGCGGTATTCCTTCATTATAACGAAACGTAAAGCACTTCTCTTTATCATTATTCTGAACTACTAAAGACAATACGCTACCATAATTTGATGTATTCACATCCGTAGGCTGATTATTCTCTAAATAAGTAAATGTTATATCTCTAACGAACTCTTTGTTTGTATAATCTTTTAAAGAATTAGCCCCATCTTTAAGCATCAGAACATGTTCTCTATATTCATCCAATTCATTGGTAACATACTCTAAGAAACATGCCCATGTTTGTTGCTTCTCAATTTTTATCCTAAATGGGAAAAAATAATCTTTGATTCCAAATTTAGTTCCAAAAAGAATATCATTATTATATGAAAACATTTTTAATGCATATACATATGCAGCAATACTTATTTTTTTTATATCATCATTTTGTACAATATTCTTTTTAAAAACTTCTTCAGTACTAAATGAAATCTCCTTATAATCTTTTGTTAATTGTGAAAAAGGCAATTTAAACCCACTATAATCAGATGTTTTTATATTCAAGAAATTTATATTTCTCATGCTTTCCATATTTTTTAACTTCTTCTTTTTAAAGACATTATTATCAAAACACCCCCTCTTCATATTCATTTTCTACATCTTCTGTAGTTTTTACATTTGTTTTCTCTTCCAAAGTAATTTCTAAAAATCTCGATAATTCTTCAATAGTGCCATATTTAAAAACAATATTAAATGAAATATCTATTTCCAATTCACTTTTCAACTTAGCAATAAACCTCATTATCAAAAGAGAATTCACTCCTAATCTAAAAAGATTATCTCTCACTCCTATTTCTTCAATTTTTAATAGTTCTTGCCAGATGGCTACAATTTGTTGTTCTATTTCATTTTTTGGAGCTACATATTCATCTTTTAGTTTTAATGTAGGCGCTGGCAATGATTTTCTATCAATTTTGCCATTTGGTGTTAAAGGAAACTCATCAAGCTTAACATAGGTATGAGGCACCATATAATCTGGTAGATTCTTAAGAAGTTCTTCCTTTATAAACTCTTCATCAATATCCTTACCTTTTACATAAGCAATTAACTGACTTCCAGCTAAGTCCTTTTTTACCCAAACACAAGACTCTTCTAGCGAAGCAATATTTTCGAGATGAAATTCTATTTCTCCCAATTCTACTCTATAGCCTCTTATTTTAATCTGGCTATCAATTCTTCCTAAAAACTCAATACGACCATCCTCTGTCCATCTTGCATAGTCTCCTGTTCTGTAGAGCTTATGTTGATCATTTTCGAATGGGTTGTTAATAAACTTTTGTTCGGTAAGTTCCGAACGATTAATATACCCCTTAGCAACTTGAACACCTCCTATTAATAATTCACCTTTTACCCCCAATGGTTGAATATTATTGTTTTTATCAACGATGAATATTTTTGTATTCGGTACAGGTCGACCAATGGTTACTTCATTTTCTTCAGTCAAATCAATGGCAGTAACATCAATTGCTGCTTCAGTTGGTCCATAAAGATTATGTAATTTTACAGCAGACAGTTTTGTTTTAAACTCTCTCATTGTAGATAATTTAAGTTCTTCGCCACTACAAACAACATGTACTAAACTTTTACATCTATGTTTATCAATGTCTGATAAAAAAACTGATAACATAGAGGGTACAAAGTGCATGATAGTTATTTTCTCTTTCTCTATTAATCTTTGTAAATAGTTTGGATCTTTATGACCATCTGGTTTCGCAAAAACTAACTTTACTCCGGAAATTAATGGCAAAAATAGTTCCCATACAGAAACATCAAAACAAAAAGTTGTTTTCTGCATAATCGCATCGTTTTCTGTCAATTCAAGATAGTCTTTCATCCACAATAACCTATTATATAATCCAGCGTGGGCATTTGCGACTCCTTTAGGTTTACCAGTTGTTCCTGAAGTATAAATCACATATGCAATTGACTCCTCACTAACCTCAACATCTGTTGCTAGTACAGGCATTTCACTGCATAGCTTCCAGTTTGCCAAATCTAGCGTTTGATAATTCGTAAAACATGGTAAAAAACTACTTTCAGTTAAAACAATAGGTGCATTTATGTCTTTTAATATTAGATTTATTCTCTCCTGAGGATACTCATGATCTATAGGCACATAAGCTGATCCTGTCTTTAGAATCCCCAGTATACCAACAATCATTTCTAAGGAGCGATTAATACATATAGGAACTAACGAATTAGGTTTAACACCTTTACTTATTAAATAATTAGCTACTTGATTAGAACGCTGATCTAGTTCTTGAAAGCTCAAAGCCTTATCTCCATAAACAACAGCTTTTTCATCTGCTTTCAGGATTACATTTTCTCTAAAAAGATCAATGAACGTTTTATTTCTTGGATACTTTACCTCCGTAGCATTAAACTGCTTTAATTTTTGATACTCCGTTTGAGGAATAATAAAACCATTATCTACTTTTTCATCTATATTATTGATAAACTGAAGCAATACATTTTCAATAAAACTGGCCATTTTTTTTGACAAATCTTCATTTAAATAAGCCGTTGAATAGGTAATGTATAGTTTGAATTCCTTGTCTCTTCCTTGAATATGAATATCTAAATTTGTATTCGTATTCATATAATCTTTATTCAAATCTGTTTCAACCACCTCTGATTTTTCATGCCCTTCAAGTTCATGAAAAACTCTAAAGTCAACAAAATTAAATGCAGTATCAAAAATTGGGTTCCCATCATAAGAAGTATCACCTATTATTTCTACAATTTTATGTAGTGGCATATGTTCATGATACTTTAGTTTTCGTAATTTATTTTCTATCTGATCTATATATGCTTTCCATGTTAACGATTCAGGTAAAATTGCTCTAAACGGTATTGTATTTAAAAAACACCCTAATAGTCTTTCTCCATTCTTCACTAATGGTCGGTTGTTCGTCACCATACCAACTGTAATATCTTTATCATAACTTAACATCCCCAATGCATAGAGATAAGCACTAAAGCATAAATGCTTAAAACTAGTATTATTTTTATTGGCAACTTTCTCTAAGTCTGATCGTAAATAATCCAAATTAAACTCATCACTCTGAAATGTATGGCTCCCCCCTGCTTCTGGTAATTCAAATCTGGTATACCCTTTCAATTCTTTTTTCCAATAATCTAAACTTGATTGTCTATAATTGGAAGCTAATTCTTGTAGAATCTGATCATAATAACTAACTTCTATCTCCCTCAAAGAAACGTTTCCTTCAAGTTTTATTCTAAAATAAGTATTCGTTAATTCAGTTATAAATGAAGATAAACTCCAACCATCCAATAAACTGTGATGAAAATCAAACATAAGGTAATGATAGTCTTGCTCAACTTTGAATACATGAATTCTCCATAACGATTGACTTAAATCAAATCCTCTTAATTTCTCTTCATTTCCTTTTTTTCGAATAAATTTTTCATAATCATACTTAGTTAGGTTACTAATATCAATGAAGTTTACTTCAGCTTCAAAATGTTTTTTTATGAGGTGAGCAAATATTTCTACATCATACACTTTTCTTAACTCTCCATGCTTTTCTATCAATAATTGTAATGCCTTCTCTAATATTGCAAAATCAAAATCTTTGAACGGAATATCATATAAATTTTGTTCATGATACATTATTTCATGGATATTGTTTGACGTATTCTTCAAGAAGTAATAAACCATTCCTTTTTCTATACCATTCATTGGAAATATTTCTTCGAATTCTTCTAAAGAATTATTTTTTTCTTTTTTATAATTCTCTTTAAATTCTCTCAACTCTTTCCTCGCAAGATCCATTGCCACTTCAACCTCTTCGTTTTTATTAACTGAAATACAGCTACTTAATTCTTCTACCGTTTGATTCGAGTATAAGTCTGCAATTGTTAAGGTAGAATTGAATTTATTATTGATTTCAGAGATCAAACCTATAGCTCTTAAAGAATCTCCTCCTAAACTAAAATAATTATCTTTAATCCCAATTCCTTCTATTTTTAAAAATGTTTCCCAAATTTTCACCATCTCCTGATCTATTATTGATGCTGGAGCTATATAGTTGGCTATTGATAGGTTCTTCTTTATCTTTAAAAGTTTACTGGTATCAACTTTTCCATTATTTGTTAAAGGGATTTCATCTATTTTATAGTAATTTGATGGTATCATATATAGAGGTAATTTTTTGCTCAAAAAAGCTCTAATAGGATCTACATCTATACTTTTATTAGTTTTTATATATGCACACAATTTATCATCTCTCTTTATCACAACCACTCCTTCTACATTTAGGTACTCAGATAAATGATATTCTATTTCTCCCAACTCTATTCTAAACCCTCTTAGTTGAACTTGGTTGTCTATTCTCCCTATATACTCTATATCTCCATTTGGTAATAACTTCCCTAAATCTCCTGTTTTATATAATTGTTCCGTTTTTTTATAAGGGTTGGGAATAAACCTTTCATTTGTTAATTCATCTTTATAAAGATAACCTTTAGTAACACCACTACCTCCAACATAAATTTCCCCTACAACACCCTTAGGTACTAGTTCCATATTAGTATCTAATAAATACATAGATGTAGTTGGAATTGGTTTTCCAATATTATTTATATTGACCTCCATATCAGTATGTGAAATATGTTTATAGGTAACATGAACAGTCGTTTCTGTTATTCCATACATATTGATAAGTTTGGCTTTTGGATGTCTTAAACTCCAGTTTTTTAAATTGGAAATTTTTAATGATTCTCCCCCAAAAATTACATACCTAATACTTTCTAATAAAATATTCTGTTCTTCACTAAGATTAGAGAGTTTATAAAAAACACTTGGTGTTTGATTCAATATAGTGACTTTGTGAGAAGATAGTATTTTTAAATAATTAGGCAGATCTCTAGATTCTTCTGGTGAAACAACCACTAATTTCCCTCCAAACAATAGGGCGCCGTACATTTCCCAAACACTAAAATCAAAACAATGACTATGAAACATCGTCCAAACATCATTTTCTGAAAAATTAAAAGGAGTCTTTTCATTAAAAAGTAATCTTACTACATTTTGATGTTTTACTAATACTCCTTTCGGTTTACCCGTTGTTCCTGAAGTATAAATAACATAACACGTATCATTAGGTCGAATTACAATATCATCTAAGTTACATTGATTTTCCAAATCTATTGTTAACCCATCAATTAAAATCACCTTACTATCTACTTCTATTTTTGATTGAGAAGTAGAATCAGTTACAATATAATCAACCTTACTATCTTTAAATAAATAGTTAATTCGTTCTTGAGGATAGGTTGTATCTACCGGTACATATCCTGCTCCTGCTTTCAGAATACCTAACATTCCTACCACAACATTCACAGATTTACCCATGAATAAGCCTACTAGATCCCCTTTATTTACTCCATGCCCAATTAATTCATACGCTATTTCATTAGATTTTATATCTACATCTTTGTATGTTAATTTTGTATTCTTATCTACTAAAGCTATTGAATCAGGTCTATTTAATACTTGAATTTTAAAGTAATCTAAAATGGTACTTTCCTTATCGTATTCTGCTGCTTCATTAGTATTAACTAAATGTATGATTTCATTTTTTTCTTTTTCAGATAAAATAGAAATATCAGAAATTAAGATATCTTGATTGCTTATAATTTGATCAATGATGGTTAAAAAATATCTTGAAAAGTTTTCAATGCTATTTTTTTCAAATAAGTCTAATGCGTATTCAAATTCAAAATATAGTTTATCATTTTTTTCAAGTGCATACAATGACAGATCATATCTTGAACTCCTTTCTGCTTCAAAAGTGAAATTATCAATCCCTGTATTATCAGTACTAGAAATTTCCTTTTGCATGTTCTGCAATGCAAATATTGTATTAAACAATGGGTTGTGAGCTGGGTCTCTTTGCACCTTTAAATCGTCTATCAATTGTTCATAGGGATAGTTTTGATTATCAAAACACGATAAAAGTTTAGCTCCTGTAACTTCAATGTACTTTTTAAATGTCAGCTCAGAAAGAGGAAAAACTCGTACGGGTAATACATTTACAAAACATCCTATTATAGATTCTAAATCTATATGGTTTCTACCAGCAGATGGTGAACCAATGACTATATCTTTTGCTTCGTTATCCAGTTTTGATATTAAAATGCTATATGCAGAAAAAAGAATAGTAAAAAGAGACACCTTATTTTCTAATGCTAATTTTATTAATTTACTTGACCTTTCGGTATCCAAAGAAAAAGAAAAACCGTCTCCTCTAAATGTCTTCTCTTTTGGCCTAGAAAAATCTGTAGGAAGTTCTGTTAATTGTAAGTCTCCTTTTAAAGAATCAATCCAAAATTCTTTTTGTTTTAAAAGGTTTTGTTGATAACTTTCACCAAAATACCAATCAATATAATCAGTGTATCTAATATTATTAGACGGTAATGACTCTCCTTTAAATAGAGCCACAAAGTCCCTTAATAAAACTTCTTGAGAACTACCATCTGAAATAATATGATGCAAATCTATGATTAGTATATGACTATTATTTTTCAGAGAAATTAAACCCGCTCTAAATAGAGGAGCTTCTTGCAAATTAAAGGGACGAATAAATCTTTTTATGATGGTATTGGCCGTATCTAAATCTCCTTCAAAACACTCTATGTTAAACTCAAATTCTTCCAACACTTCTTGAACAGGAACATACTCCGCATTCACTAAAAACCTTGTACGTAAACTTTCATGTCTCTTTATAAGTTTTCTAAAAACTGTATTTAAATGATTTATATCTAAATCTCCTTTTAGCACATAAGCTTGAGGTAGGTTATAAACTAGTGAGTTCTCATTTAATTTCTCTGCTAAAAAAATTCTCAGTTGAGGGGAACTTAATTGAAAAAAACCACTCTTATTTGTTACAGGAATTCTGCCATTCAACCGTACTTTATCACTCTGCTTTTTAATATAGGTTTTTAATTCATCCTTGTGTTTACGTAACTCATTAATTAGGTCATCATTATTAAAGTTTTCAGGTAATACTGCTTTCAGCTTATTATTGTCTACCTTAAGTTCAACATTATAATGTTTTAATTTTAAAATTAATTCTTCCATTTTCAATTAATATCTTGTTTTTATACCTAAAAATCTATTTAGTAAAATATTACTTTAGTTAATACTGAATTAACTACATGCAACCATGCGTTTATATTTCACTGACTTATAAAAGCGCGAGTTTATTTTATAGGTAAGAAAGTTTTGTTAGTAAAATGATTTATAGTTTGATTTTTAACTCAATCCTAATAATAGAAAGTCTATTTCATATTGAATCATCTCAAAATAGAGCGATTGAGCACCTCCATATGGATTCTATTGGCACTATGCTAAATTTGAAGTTTTTTTAGTTTTATTAACTTTTATACAATCATAAAATGGTATACCAAAACCATTTTATGTAATATTACTACAAGTCAATTTCTATCGTTGATTTATCATTATTTTCTACCCCTTTTGATATCCAACTATTTACTTCTATGAATTTTGCTTGCTCACTTATTGTAGGGTTTTTGAATAAATCTATCAAGGCAACTTCTATCTCAAATAGTTGCTTAATATTATTTGCAATTTGAATTGCCATTAGAGAATGTGCTCCTAATTCTAAAAAGCTTATATCGGTACTAATAAGTGTTTTATCTATATTTAAGGTTGCTGCCCATATATCTAAAAGTTCTTCTTCCATGGAGTTACATGGTAAAATGATTTCTTTGTTTACTTTTATATTAGGGTTTGGTAATGCTGATTTATCTAATTTACCACTTATAGCAAGCGGCATTTCCTCCAACTCAACGAAGTAACTAGGCACCATATAATTAGGCAAGTAATTTGATATATAATCTCTTAGTTCAGAGTCCTTAAATTTATTTTTTGAAACATAATACGCAATTAGGCACATTTCTCCGTTATAGTCCCTAAAATCGATCACACATTCAAGAATATTTATATTTTTCTTTAAAAGGTATTCAATTTCTCCTAGTTCAATACGATAACCTCGTAGCTTTATTTGATTATCTCGTCTATTTATAAATTCAACAGTCCCATCAGGTAGTAATTTCCCTAGGTCTCCAGTACAATACACTCGGTCTTCTCCTTTTATCCAGTTTTCTTTGAATTTATTACGAGTTAACGAAGCATCTTCTAAATAGCCTCTCGCTAAACCATCTCCTGCAATGCAAATTTCGCCAATAATTCCAGTGGGTAATATATTCCCATGTCCATCCGCTATATATACTCTTTCATTTGGCAAAACACCACCTATTGGCATATTATGTACATGGCTTAATTTTTCTCTATTAATTGAATAAAATAACGAATCTACACAGGTTTCTGTAGGACCGTACATATTATGTAATTTTATTTCTTTAGAAATCTTTGAATAAAACCTTTCCACTAATCGTTTAGATAACTGTTCACCTGCAATCAACCACATTTCTAATGTGTTTAAGGTATCATTACTATCTAAGGCTTCTAAAAACAGTCTAAAATGTGTTGGTGTACCATCTGAAACTTGAATTTTATTTTCATTCAAAAACTTTTTTATTCCATCACCTGATGATCGTTCTTTTTCATTAGCTATCACCAAGGAATGGCCCATCAGTAAACTAGCAAATATTTGCTGAATAGATGCGTCAAATACATATGAAGCGAATAACCCTACTTTTAATTTATCTTCTGAGATTCCTTTGTATACTGTATTTTTCAATCCATATACCAAGTTAATCACACTTTTATGTTCTACCAACACTCCTTTGGGTTCTCCTGTAGAGCCTGAGGTAAAAATACAATAAGCCAGTTCGTCATTTTTAATATCCAAAGACAGGTTTTTTGCTTGTGTATCTTTTTCAATGATATCATCAATAAATATTGATGTACATGAAAACATTCTTGACCTTTCAGAAAACTTTCTTTGCGTTACAACTAACGTAACATTGCCTTCTAACATTTTATTTACTCTTGCTATTGGAAAATCAGTAGCTATTGGAAGATAAGCCTTTCCAGCTTTTAATATCCCTAAAATACCTATAACCATATTTACTGATCTATCTACCTGAAGTCCTATAATTGCACTATCATCTCCTACTTCTAACAGTTTTTTAGCGAGTTGATTAGACCTAGAGTTTAGCTCTCTATACGTTAGTACTTCGCCTATACTTTCTACCGCATGATTTTCAGGGGTCAGTTTAACTTGTTCTTCAAATAGTTCTACTAAATTCGATTGATTTGGGTAATCTATTTGATAAGAATTAACTCTATTTAGTTTCTGTTTTTCTTCAAGTGATAAAATTGTATAATGAGACAATTTTAATGTATCTGATTCTACTAATTGATTTAAGAGAATTTTGAAATACATAACGAAACGACTGATTGTTTCTCTTTTAAAAATATCAGTAGCATAATTAAAACTTAGTTCTAATTTGTCTTTTGACTTATGAGCTCTAAAAGTTAAGTCGAATTTAGAAATTTCATCAGGTAATATATATGATTCAACCTCGATACTATTTACATTCGGTTTTGATAGTAATGAATCTTGGTATTCAAACATAACATCAAACAAGGGATTCCTACTACTATCACGCTTCAAATCAAGATCATCTATTAAATCTTCATAATTATATTCTTGATTATTAATAGCTGACATGGTTCTATGGTTTACCTCCTTTATAAATTCTCGAAAAAGTACATTTTCTTCAATTTTATTTCTCAATGCCAAACTATTTGTAAAAACCCCAACAAGATTCTCCAAAGAAGGATGAGCTCTTCCTGAAACAGATGTTCCTACCACAATATCTTCTTGTCCAGTCAATTTATTCAACAATACTACAAAGCTCCCTAAAAGGAATGAAAACATGGTAACTCCTTGTTCCGCTACCATATTATTAAGTGATGTATATGTGTTACTATCTATAGTAAAGTTAATGCTATTCCCCAATTTTTTACGAATCTGTGGTCTTAGATGGTCTAAAGGAAGGTCCAATAATTGTGGTATGTCTTTGAATTCATGTAACCAATATTGTTTTTGAATAGCCACTCTTTGCTTATTGGCTAAACTATTTTGCCAAACAGCATAATCTTTATAATGAATTTTATGAGGTTCTATTTGATTCCCCTCATAGAGGTTTAAAAACTCTTTGATTAAAATTGATTGCGTTATTCGATCAGAAATTAAATGATGAATATCAAAAAGCAATATATATTTAGACGATGATACCTTGGCTAATCCAACCCTAAAAAAAGGTGCTTTACTTAAATTAAAAGGCCTTACAAATTCTTTTATTAAATCATTTAATCTACTAGCTTCAGTTTCGAAATACTCCAAATTAAAAGCTATTTCTGAAGCTATCCTTTGTACTGGTTGATCATTAATTAGTTCAATAGTTGTTCTTAGAACCTCATGACGTTCTATTAACAGTTTAAACGCATTTTCGACCAATTCCACCTTTAGTTCACCCTTAAAGATATAGAACTGAGGAATATTATAAGCTATGGATGTTTTATCGTATTCATGCAAGAAATATAAACGCTTTTGCGCAGAAGAAAGGATATAAGTATCGTTTTCCTTAGTTGGTTCTATTTCATAAAATACTTTTTTCTCTCTTGATAATATTTCTTTACTAATATTTCTAATGTTTCTGAGATCAAATAAATCTACGACTTCAATTGTTACCTTAAATTCTCTCATTATTTTATTAGACAAGAATACTATTTTCAATGAATTCCCACCTAATTTAAAAAACTCATCAAACACTCCTATATTTTCAACCTCTAGTAATTCTTCCCATATTTCAACAAGTTTTTTCTCAATCTCATTTTGAGGTGCTTCATATTTTACTTCTTCTCTATCATAATTCTCTAGTGTTAATAATTTCTTTTTATCTATTTTTCCGTTTTTTGTAAGAGGGAAGTCTGAAATAGTAATCCATAGCTCAGGAATCATATAGCTAGAAAGCATGGTACTCAATTCATTTTCTATCTCTTTTCTCTTGAAATCTCCATCTATGGCGATATACGCAATTAATTGACTATCTCCTTTTTTGTTTTCCTTAGCTAATACACAACATTTTTTAATTGTATTAATTTTCGCTATTGTATTTTCTACATGCCCTAACTCAACCCTATGTCCTCTTATTTTTACTTGTTCGTCTTTTCTTCCTATAAAAATAATTCCTTCAGGCGACCATTTTACAACATCACCTGTTTTATACATGATGCTATTTTTTTCGTAAGGATTTTCTAAAAACTTACTTTCTGTTAATTCTTCCCTATTTAAATAGCCACGTGCAACTCCTTCACCAGCTACATATAACTCTCCATAACTATTTTTAGGCACTGGTAACAACTCAGCATCAAGAACATATAATTGAGTGTTTGAAATTGGTTTACCTATCGGTACAGAAAAACCTACATCCGTTGGAGAATATTTATGAATCGAACAGCCAACAGTTGCTTCCGTAGGGCCATATTCATTATAAATTTCTATTTTATTTTTATACTTTTCATTGATGCTTTTTGCTAATTCGTTATGTAACATTTCACCTCCCACAATGATTTTCTTCAATTTCGATTGCTCGGTTTTATGAAGAATCGCTGTGCTTGTATCTAGAATCCTTAAGTGAGAAGGAGTCATCTTTATTATATCCACCTTATCATCCATTAGAATTTTTTCTACCAGTGCAGGATCATCATCATTGTAAATAATTATTTCATTCCCTGTAACTAAAGGTAAAAGGATAGAGGTTAATGTTAAATCGAAGGCTATTGAAGTATAAAAAGGCAAATCTCCTTTTCCATTGTCCAAATACGTTTCATTTGCCCAATTCAGGTAATTTGCAATAGAATGATGCTCAACTATAACTCCTTTTGGTTTTCCAGTACTTCCAGAAGTAAATATAACATATGCTGAACTTTCCACAGTTACATTCGGCCTGTCTCTTTCACTTGAAAAATTTTCGAAATCAGAAACTTGATCATCCAACACAACTAAAGAAACCTGTTTAATTTTGGAAAACTCCTCGCTATATTTATGCGTTGTTAATACTAAATTTATGGATGCTTCTTCAATGATGTTGGTCCTATTGTTAATAGTATTATTAGGATCAATAGGCACAAAAGCTTTTCCTAATTTTAGAACGGCAAGCATGCTTATAAACATTTCAAAAGAGCGATCTAAACTAATGGCAATAAAATTAGATTCATTTTTGAATTTGTTTTCAATATAATTTGCTAACTGATTCGCTTTAGCATCTAACTCTTTATAAGTTAAAGCTTCGTCATTTAACACTAAAACATTTTTATGAGGATTTCTTAGCAATTGATTTAGATATAAATCTAAAATTGTTTCATCTTTATTAAAAATTCTTTTAGTATCATTAAATTGTATTATCTCATTTTTTTCTTCTTTAGAAAGAATCGATAAATTCGAAATATTTGTATGCTGATTTTCAGAAACTTTCAATATAATATGCTGCAAATAATCGATAAATCTTTCGATCGTGTTTTTTTCAAACACATCCGTCGCATAATTCAAACTACAGAAAAAATTGGTTCCTTTTTTACTGATATGAAATGTTAAATCAAATTTTGCAACAGAATCATTAACCAAATAATCGGACAATTTTAAACCCGGTAATACTAATTCCGAACTTTCAACATCCTGATAATTAAACATTACATCAAAAAGTGGATTTCTTTTTCTATCTCTTTCTAACTTAAGATCGTCTATTAAGTCTTCATAATTATATTCTTGATTTTTTAATGAATCAAGAGTTTTTTTATTGACAACCTGAACCAACTCGTTAAAAGTAAAATCATCTTCTAAACTAATTCTTAATGCTAAACTATTAATGAAAACCCCAACCATAGAGGTTAAATGATCATTAACACGCCCTGATACCGGAGTACCTATCACAATATCTTTCTGACTACTTATTTTATTCAGTAATATAACAATAGTGCTAAACAATACGGAAAACATGGTTACTTTCTCCTTTTTGGAAAACAAATCAAGTTCTGATATTTGTTCCTGTGCTATTGTAAAACCAATAGTATTTCCTTTTTTAGTTCTATCCTCAGGTCTTTCATAATCAGTTGGCAAATTAATTGGTTCTGGAGTTTCTGAGAATTCTTTTAACCAATATCTTTTTTGTGCATCTATTTTAGACTTATACTCTTTACTGTTTTGCCACTCTGAATAATCTTTGTATTGAAATTGTACGGGTTCTTTTTCTTTATTTCCATAAAAGGAACCCAATTCATCAATTAATATTGATTGTGTTACTGCATCTGATACCATATGATGCATATCTGTTAGTAATATATGATCTTCCTTAGAAAGTTTAAGTAAGCCAACTCTTATCAATGGTGCTCTTGATACATCAAATGGTCTAACAAACCTATTTATCACATCATTAATATTATTCTCACTATTTTCATATATCTCTATATTAAAATCTAATGAAGGTACTATTTTTTGAACGGGAATTTCTTCGTTAATTTCAATTTGAGTTCTTAATATTTCATGTCTATTTATAATTTTTGCAAACGATGTTTCTAGCCTTTCTATATCAATTGCTCCATTCAACCTCAAAAACTGAGGAATATTATATGTTAAGGCCTTTTTTTCATATTGACTTAAAAAGAATAATCTTTTTTGAGCGGATGAAAGGGGATACGATTTTTTATCTGTTGCTTTTTTGAAAGGTAGATTCTTTTCGCTTGTTCTACTCATAATTTCTTGTCCCATACTTCTAATGGTTCCTTTTTCAAAAAGACTAGGAAGGTCAATAGATACACCAAACACCTTTTTAATTTTATTTGACAAAAAAATCATTTTCAAAGAATGACCTCCTAATTCCAGAAAATTACTCTGAACGCCAATTTTTTCTTTTTCAATTTTTAATATTTCAGACCAAATATTTTGTAGTTTTTTCTCTATATCATTTGTAGGTTCTGATAAATTAATTTTCTTGGAGTCATTTTCTTTTATTTTATTCTTTAATGCTTTGTAATCTAACTTTCCACTTGTCGTTATAGGCATTTCCTCGATAAATAAAAATTTACTAGGAATCATATAATCTGGTAAATTCTCAGATAACATATTTCGTATAGAAGAAATTAAAGTACTTTCTGAATACCATTGGCTATTAGAGTAATCATATGTTATATTTCCTTCTACAATAGTTTTTTCTCTTATACAATATACATCGTATAGATTTGTTCTTTCTAATTCATCACTTTGAAGAACAGAAACTCTATATCCTAATTTTTCAAATTTGCTTTTAATAAACTCTAACCTTTCATTTACATCATAAACTTCAATAATCACTTGATCTATTTTCAACCAATCGTTGTTTTCTACTCCATTTAGAACCTCTAGTTCAGCATTTTCTACATCTATTTTCAACAAATCGATATGCTTAATCTGTAATTCTCTAATTAATTGAGATACTGGTTTTAATTTACACGTATGTTTTTCTTTAATCAAACGATGATCAACCAATTCTTCAATTTTATTAGATCTTAACTTTTTTACATCTTCTCCTGCTGTATTTTCAATAAACGTTTTAACTATTTTTTGAATACTATCATCATCAGACTCCATACCTGAAAGGGTCGTTGCATTTGGATAATAATCAAATACTGCCTCTCCTTCTTTATCTGAAATACCTATGTTGAATAATTCTACATTTCCTTTATAAGAATTTACATTCTTTTGTAATAATTCAAAAGTAGGTTTAATGGGCTCAAAAGCATATATTTTAGGGTTTTGAAATGATAACATTGAGAACACGGTAAACGTTCCTACATTTGCCCCAATATCAAAAATGGTTGCATTTTTTGGGAGCTTTATCCCATTTTTATGATATGTTCTGAGCTCAAAAATTTCCTTGTAAAGTGTTTTTGCTTCTGCTTTATTATTGAAGTACATACTAACTCCATTCTCCATTTCATACAACTCTCCTTTTGAAATAGATTCAGACGAATTCTTAGCATTTACTATTTTCTTTACTGTAAATGCCTGTTTTTCACCTGGCACTATATGTGCAACAATCTGATCATTGTTATCATTAGTTTCTTCGAAAGTTATTACTGCATCTTCAACACCTTCATGCTTTTTAAGCCTGCTTTCTATTTCAGATACTTCAATACGATATCCTCTTAGCTTTATTTGAGTATCCTTTCTGCCAATGAATTTTATTTCTCCATTAGGTAACCATTGTCCTAAATCACCTGTTCGATATATTCTTTCTTCACCCTCTATCCAATCCTTTCGGAATTTTTCATTCGTCATTAAAGTATCCCCTATGTACCCTTTAGATAATCCTTTACCTGCTATACATATTTCGCCTGTTATTCCAATAGGCATTAAATGACCATTCTTATTGGTTATATAGATTCGTTCATTGGGTAATGGGTATCCAATTGGAATGAATGATAAATCTTCTAAAGCGTTTCTATCTATCGGATAATAGGTTGAGTCTACACATGTTTCAGTTGGACCATACATATTGAATAGTGAAATATCTTTTGCAACCTTTTGATAAAAAAGCGCTACCAATTCTTTGGAAAGTTCCTCTCCAGCTAATATCCATGATTTTAAATTATACAGCTCACTCTCGTTTTCTAATTCTTTAACTAGCAATCTAAAATGAGTGGGAGTACCATCTGATAATTCAATTTTATTGTTATTAAAAAACTCAAGTAACTTCTTCCCATCCGAACATTCATCTTTTTTTGCTAAAAACAACGTATGACCTTGAAGTAAGCTCCCAAATATTTGTTGAACTGAAGCATCAAAAACATGAGATGCTAACATAGCTACTCGTAACTCATTTCCTAGTTTGCTATATACCTTTTCCTTCAAGCCATCAATTAGGTTAATAACACTTTCGTGCGAAACCAACACCCCTTTTGGATTCCCAGTAGACCCTGAGGTAAAAATACAATATGCGGTATCATCTATTGATGCTTCAATATCAATATTTGTATCTATTTCTTGTTCAATTTCTTGTTCATTGATATCTAACTCTACTCCATCAAAAGAAAAAGATTTTTTTGAATTCAATCTATCAGTTACCAGCAATTTTGCTTTAGCTAAACTCAACATATATTCAATTCTCTTTTTAGGGAATTGCGGTGATATCGGTAAATATACTCCTCCCATTTTTAGGGTGGCCATAATGCTCACAATAGCTTCTGCTGATCTCTCAAAATATACGGCTACTACATCTCCTTTTTGTACACCTCTTTTCTGAAAAATTCTGGCTAATTGATTCGATTTTTTGTTTAACTCCCCATAAGTAAGCTTCTTTTCTCCACAAATCAATGCTCCTTTCCCAGAAGAAACAGAAACTTGATTTTCAAATAGCTTACTCAAACTTACTCCTTTTTCAGAAGTCGTAGTAGGTATATTTTGGTTAAATGCCTTTATCCTTTCCTCTTCATCTTTTGTGATTAAACGACAATTTTTGAGTTTAGTTTCTTTATTTGCTAATACGTAATCTAACCATATAAAATAACGCTCAGATATTGTTTTCAAATAATCACAACTATATAAATTGGGGTCATACTTTATCTCTAAACTAATTTTATCAGTTATATCAAAAATGAATTGTAAACTAGGCAAATACGATGGACTAAAATTATCTTTCTGTATCTGTTTTAAATACATTCCAACCTTGGTGCTATTTAACTGACTATTCCATATTGTATCTTTTAGGTAATCAATATTTTTAAAATCTTCTTTTAACTTTTCAGATAAACTAAACAACAAATCTTTAATGGTGAAATCATCGATTGAATCTATAAGTATTGGAATTGTCTTTTTTGATAGAATATTTTCTTCTTTTTCTGAAAAAGGCGGAACACAAATCAAACTACTACTTTTATTTTCTACTTGTTGAATAAAAGCCCCCAATGTTGATAACAACATCAAAAACTTAGATTTATCAGTTGGCGCAATAAAGTTTATACGTTCAAATAACTCGTTTGAAGTATTTACTATTTCGCTTTTATATTCTCGTGTATTAGAAGGTATATCACTTTTTCCATTTTCAAAATACCCGTCTAACTCAAAGTTTTCTAACCTATTATTCCAATATCTATTAATGCCTGTCTTATTCATAAAATTAAATCTTAGAGATAACTGTTTTTAAATGATGTTTAAATTGTTTAAACTATCTGAATTTTGTTATTAATTAAGTGTATCAAAAATTGAAGACCATATCTTCATCTATCTTTTTGAGGTTCATATCTGACTTTAAAAAATCAGATATTTTAACCTCTCTATCAGCATACAAATTGAGTATCATTGACTTTAATTCTTCAATGAAAATTAAAATATCGTCCTTTATAAAATAGTTCTCCATAAACATAATTTGAAAATCTAGTACATCATTCATTTCAAACACCTTAAAAACAAGTGGGTAATTTGAAGTTTTTGAATCAATCTCATAATGATTCATTGGAAATTCTTCTGGAAGTTCACCTAAGCCCGTAACATCCTGATAACCATACACTACATCTAACAATCGATTGTTCTGTTGGTTTCTATTATTACTATAGTCAGACTTTATATCAATCAGATCATATTGCTGATTAGATAAAGCCTCTACAATTTCTTTCTTCAAGCTTTTTAAATGAGTGCTAATATTTTCTTCTTCTTCTATCTGAAATCTTACAGGTAATATATTTACAAAATTCCCTAGTACATTTTCAATTTCTTCTTGAAACCTTCCTGAAGATAGCATTCCTATTACTACATCATTCTGCTTTGTTATTTTAAATAACAAAAATTGTAGTACGCTAAAAATTGCTGTAGAAATGGTAACTTCATCTTTATGCAGCAACAATGTTAATTCTTCAAGTGCTTTTTTATCAATACTAAAATTAACTTGAGCTCCTTCTTTAGCTAAACTTGAAGTATCACTAGAACGAGAATTCAATTTTGGTACTTCCTTTTTAAATTTATTTAACCAAAATTTCTTTTGTTTTTCAAATTCATTTTGTTTTCTAAAAGAGTTTTCCCACTCAGCATAATCTGTATAAGTATACTTTAATGGAGGTAATGGTTTACCTGTATAAAGTGATATAAACTCCTTATGAAGAACTTGTTGTGATATACCATCCGAAACAATATGGTGCATGTCAACAATCAAATATATTTTTGTTTCAGTTTTAAACACTCCAGCTCTTAATAAAGGAGAGGTTCCTAAATCAAAAGGTCTTATGAATTTTTCTATCTCGTCATCCAGATTACTATTTTTTATATCTCGATACTCTAATTTGAAATTATTTTCTTCATGAATCATTTGGTATATTTCATCTTCTAACACAACAAATGATGTACGTAAAACTTCATGACGTGAGACTAGTTCTTTAATGACTTGTTCTATTTTAGAGCAATCAACTTCCCATAAAATTTCCCAGACCATTGGCATATTATAATCAACTCCAATTTTATTAAGCTCATAATTATAATAAATGGTTTTTTGAGAAGATGATAGTTGGTAATATTTCTTTTTATCTGCTTTCTTTATAATGTAAACATCGTCTTTACCCTTCTCCAAGCTCTTAATCAAATTCGCTTGATTTTGGATAGTTAAATTGTTAAACAAATCTTTTAGCGTAACTCTTATACCGAACTCTGTAAAAAATTTCCCTATTAATCTCATTAACGCGAGCGAGCCTCCGCCAACTTTTTGAAAACTTTCATCAACTGAAATTTCGTTATTCCCTAATAGGTTTTTCCAAATTGTTAAAATTCTATGTTCATATTCATTCTCAGGAAGCAATACTGCTTTTTCTTTTTTTAGTTCTTGTAAAGCTTTAATATCTACTTTCCCGTTTGACAATAAAGGAAAGTCTTTTACTTCAATAAACGATGAAGGAATCATATACGTTGGAAGGTGGTCTAGAAGGTAATTATGTAATTCACTTTCTAATACAGTTCCATCATATGAAGGTTTTGTTGTGTAGTAAGCCATTAATTGATTAGGATCCAAATCACTTTTTACTACTATTGAGTTTTCAACTTGTTGGGCACTTGTCAATGTATTTTCAATTTCATCTACTTCAACCCGTATACCATTTACCTTAATTTGCCTATCAGACCTTCCCAATAATTCTATAGAACCGTCTATCAGTTTTCGGGCAATATCTCCCGTCTTAAATGCACGCTTTTCATCTGCGCTTCCTTCATTTAATACTATAAATCTCTCTCTCGTTAAATCTTCATCTATATACCCTTTCGTCATATACTGGCTACTTATATATAGATCTCCTTTTAAGAGTACATTACATGCTTTAAGTTTTTTATCTAAAATGAGAAACTCAGTATCATCAATGGGTAAACCTATTGGTATTTTTGTTCTATTTGCATCTGTTGGTTTAATAAAATAACAACTTCTAACCATTGTGGTTTCCGTAGTTCCATAAAGATTCACTAGCTGTATTCTATTGTTAAAAACCTTAAACCATTTTTTTAGCTCAACGGGATTGATTTTCTCACCAGAGAGCAAAACATGTTTTAAATATTTAAAATTATTTTGAGTTAAATTGTTAGCGTTAAAAATTCTAAAAACACTAGGCACACAATGAATTAGAGTTATTTCATTTTTATCTATCCAGTCTATTAACTTTGGTGACGTAAAAAAATCTTCCTCTTTTGGTGGAACACAAATAGTGGCTCCATTTAATAATGGAACGAATATATCTCTTAAAAAAGCGTCAAAGTACGGACTGATAAATTGACTAAATCGGTCTGAAGTATCGATATTAAACTTTTGAGTTTCCCAATCTAAAAAATGTCTTAGACTACAGTTTTTGCCGACGATTCCTTTTGGCTTTCCAGTGGTTCCTGAAGTAAAATATACGTAAACCGCATCTTCAGCATCATACTCATTTTCAACCAACTCGTAAGAGCCCGCATAAATTGATTGAAAATTTTCTTTAGGAACTGATGTGTATTTTTCTGAAAGTATGGTTTCATTACTTTCCAATATGCAGGATAAGCTCAATGAATTTACTATAGATTCAATTCTTTTCTCAGGCAAATCTTTATTTAAAGGTACAAATACACAACGGGCATTCATAATTCCTATCATAGCACATACCATATCAAAAATAGTATCTGCCTGAATACCAACATAAGCTCCTGTTTTTAATTGCTTTTCTTGTAGGTGGCCCGTTATTTTATCAGCATTACGTAATAGATCGGCATATGTAATTTTAATGCCATTTTCTTCGATTGCAACATTATTATTATACGTTAGCAGACTCTTATAAAGTACATCTTGGATTATCATAAGTGTAATTTAATTAGTTTAAAATTTTATATGGTTACCTCTTATTTTTCTATGAAATTATCTAAAAACATTCCAAATGTTGAAACAATAAGTAATAAATCCATTTCAAACGGAACGTTAACTGTAAATCCTTTTTCGCTATATTTTTTCTTTAATCTTTCTATTTCATTAGGATTAAAAAAGCCCTGTCTTTTAATTGTATCATACGATAAAATATCAGACAAATATTCTTGGTTATGTTGTAATAAGTATGGACTCCCTGGTGCTACAAATCCAAACTTTTCTCTTTCACAAATTTCCTTTGGCACAAACTTACTTGCCATTTGTTTTAATATATGTTTCTCTATAAGATCTTCATTAAGTTTAAGTTTATCAGGAACTTTTGTTGAAAAATTCACAATATTCTTATCTAGAAATGGAAATCTGACCTCAACCGAATTTGCCATGGCCATCCTATCGCCATGATCAGAAATCAAATGATCTGTTAAACGAAGTTTATAATCTATATAAGCTCTTTTATTTAAAATACTTCTATTCGCAATTCTTTCTTTATTAATGATTGGGTAGTTAAGACAATTTACATCATTAAAAGAAGCTAGTAGTTCCGAAGAATATAATTGTTTTTTAATGGTATTATGATGTGAAAAATCTAATTCGTAATAAAAATTTTCATCTCCCCATAAGTTTCTTCTCATCTGTTTTTCTGCTTCTGAAGTATTATTTGTAAGCATGCCCATTTCTCTCATTTTATCAAACCTAAAACCTACATATCCTGCAAAAAATTCATCTGCCCCTTCACCAGATAAAATAACCTTAATGTTTTCCTCACGAACTTTACTAGATAAATAAAGAGAAGCTGTATTGTATGTTTCTTTTATAGGACATTCACTATGGTATATCGATCTTTTTAATCGGCTTGCTATATCATTGGATAAAAAAGTTCGTTTATTCAATTTAGAGCTACCTGCTTTGGCCACTAATTCTTGATAATATGATTCCGAAATATTTGAATCAGGAAAGTCTATTGAAAAAGATACTTTTTCTTTTTGGGGCAACAGTTGATTAATTTTCATGGCAATCATAGATGAATCAAGCCCTCCACTTAAGTAATACCCAACTGGAGTATCTGCTCTTAATCTAATACTTACAGATTCGTGAAAAAGTTCTTCCAACTCACTTATATAGTCGGCTTCGGTCTTTCCATTCATTGGAACCTCTCCTTCCGGGTAAATTAAATCCCAGTATTCTCGATCCGTAATTTTACCATTATTATCTACTTCAAGAAAGTGTCCATTTTCTAAACTCTTTATATCTTGAAACATGGTTCTTGGGCTAATAAGCCCTGCAAAAGTCATTACTTGATCTAAACCTACAAGATCAGGTTCTGACTTTACGCTAGGGTGTTCTAGAATAGCTTTTATTTCTGAACCGAAAATAAATGTATTATCCTTAAAAGTATAGAAGAAAGGTAGAATTCCTAAATGATCTCGCGCACAAAATAATTTTTCTTTTTGTTTATCATATAAGGCAAATGAAAATTGACCATTTAGCTTATCTAAAAGCCCCATTCCATGGTCTTCATATAAATGAACGATTACTTCAACATCAGATTTGGTCTTAAAACGATGCCCTCTTTGTTGTAGTTCTTTACGCAGTTCAATATAATTAAAAATCTCTCCATTGCATACCAATATCAATGATTCATCTTCATTCAAAATGGGTTGCATTCCATTCTCAATCCCTATAATACTTAACCTATTAAAACCAAGCGCTAAATTCTTATACAATAGGGAGCTCTGCGAATCTGGCCCTCTATGGATAATTTTTGCGTTCATTTTTTCGACAATTCTCCTATCTCTACCATCTGCTTTCCTTGAGAAATTTATATATCCATTTATTCCACACATGTATACTCTATTCTTTTAAATTTAAATTAATCAAACGTATAAGGTTGCGCCATTGCTGTAAGAATAGTTCTGTCACCCCCATAAGGTCTTCTTCCATGTGAGAACATCATGTTGTCTAACAAAAGAAAATCGCTTTTTTTCCAAGTAAATATGGTTGAATGTTCTTCATAAAAATTTTTAAATTCTTGAATAACTTCATCTTCAATTTCGGATCCATCTCCATAATACGTAACAAAAGGTAGGTTCTCTTCTTCGAAAAACTCTAGTACTACAGGGTCATAAAGTGATTTATGTCCAAAATACATATGGTTAAACCACATCTCTTCACCGGTAATAGGATGTTTCTGAAACGCAGAAAATGTCCATTTTACTCTTAAATGATCATCAGAAACCCATTCATATTCCATCCCTCCTTTCTCTAGTACATCATTTACTAAATTCTTATCATCTGTTTGATAAATAGTTTTCCAATCTAATCCAACTCCTGGCACCGTATTTCTAACATATCTGACTCCCTTTTCTCTAAATTTGTTTATGGTACTTTCAGATAAATAATTTAACAGTTTACGTTCATCCGCTATTGGTGTCTCTCCATCAACATCAGCAGGATCTAAACAAAAAAAGGCGATCATTCTATTGTAAGTTTTAGAATATGAGTTCTCTGTATGCATGTGAATAACTTGATCTTTCGGATGGCTTGTCGACGTATACACATTACCATATACCTGACTTCTGGGAGAGGTTCTATTCTTGTATTCTAATGTTTCTCCTGCGAACACTTTAAAAATTTCATTAAATTTCTCAGCCTCACTAATTTCAAAACCTCTTAAAAGAACTGCTCCGTGTTCTAATAATAATTTATTAACATAATCGCTGTTATTTTTTGCCCAATCAAGACTGTTAAGCCCCTCTTTTGCTTCAATTATCACTAAATGACCACCAAATTCTTCAGAAAATTGAATTTTGATACCTTCCAATACCTCTTCTTCTTGTTGTTTCATGTTATATGTTTTGAATTAATTATATTTTTTATGGATACCACAGTTGCATCATACGTCAATAATGATTTCATCTGCCATCCATATATTTCAGAAAGTCGTTTTTATTAAATTTGAGCTGAAAGCTCTGCAGTTTCTTCTATTAGAATATCTTCAATATTCGATAGAGGATTCTTCATACTATTTGTAAGTAAAATAGAATACATTTTTACAAACATTTTCACCGTATCCTGATCATATAAGTTAGGATTGTAGATAAAAGCAATTGCTGTTTGTTTTTTGTTTTTTCTTACCTCTAACTTTAACTCATAGTCCATTCTAACTGTTCTCTTAGAATTTAATGATACAATTTCAAACTCACTTGTTTTGTTATTCGTACTGAGTAGTGTATTTAGCTGAGAAAAGTGTACTTGAACAAGTGGAGCATTATTACTATTTTTATTCTTATGAAAATTAGAAACCATCTCATCAAATTGATAGTCTTGATTCTCATAGGCATCCAAAACCCATTCCTTTATTTTACCCAACAGTTCTTCATATGTAGATTCAGGGGTAATGTTAAATCTTAGAGGTATAATGTTTACAAAAGTTCCTATAAGCTTAGTAAGCTCTTTTTGAGTTCTTCCTATAACATCCGTTCCTATAATAATATCATTATTTCCTGATAATTTTGATAATAAAACATAATAGATTGATATAAAAAACATAAACTCAGTTACCTCATTCTTTGACAAAAACGCATCAATTAAGTTACCTGTTTCTGCTGCTATCTCATAGACTTCTTCCTTTGATTCATTATGTATATTAATATCTTCATCTACATTTTTCGGTAAATCTAAATATGGGATATCATCTGATAATATTGTCTTCCAAAAATTAAATTGTTCATCTATATTTTTATTCTCAGAAATCCATTGAGCATAATCAACATACCTTAACTCTAAAGTATCTAGTTCTTTTCCATCGAATACATTTATAAAATCATTCACTAAAATATTTAAAGAAGTCCCGTCAGCAATTATATGGTGCAGGTCTATGAATAGATAATTTCCATTCTTTTCACTCTCATAAATACCAGCTCTAATTAATGAAGGCTCCGTTAAATCAAATGGTTTTATAAAATCATAAAATGCTTCTTGTGTATTATTGTAGCCATCTTCGATTTGCGCTATTTTAAAATCTACTGTTTCATATATTTTTTGAAAGATGTCACCATTAACTTCAATAAACCCTGTTCTCAAAGAAGAATGTTGATTTATAAGCTTTGACAAAACAGCTGTTATTTTCACTTTATCAACCAACCCATTTATTCTTATCGGTACAGAAATATTATAAGCTACACTTCTCTCTTGAAGCATTTGTTGATAGTACATTCTTTTTTGAGCTGGAGATAAAACAAAATAAGGAGCATCGTTAATTCTCGCTATTTCTTTTGACACATTTTTGTCTGAATTTTCAATTATTTGAGATAACTCTTCAATGGTTGAATACCTAAAAACATCTTTTAAACTTAGTTTAACTCCAAATTGATCATGAATTTTTGATAGTAAATGAAACGCTTTAATTGAATGCCCTCCTTGTTCAAAAAAAGAATGTTCCGTATGCACATTAACTACAGCTACATCTAACACTTCTGCCCATATTTCCATAACATCTTTTTGCACTTTAGTTAAGGATTTAGGTGCTTTTTTTAATTCGAGTTTAGCTTCAGGTAATTTCTTAACATCTAATTTACCATTGGCTGATAAGGGTACTTCTGAAATAGGAATAAAAAAAGATGGCATCATGTTACTTGGTAGAACATTTAACATATACTTTCTTAGAACCTGAGCATCAATTTCCGATTCAGCAACATAATATGCATAAATTACTGCATCGTCTTTTCCCTCCTTTTTAACTAAAACAACAGCTTCAGTTACCCCTTGATATGATAAAATATTTTTGCGTATATCATCTAATTCTATGCGAACTCCTCTAATTTTAATTTGCCTATCAATTCTTCCTAAAATTTCAACCATTCCTTTAACATCTAATCTTCCTAGATCACCAGTTTTATAAAGAAGATCATCTATTTGATTTCCAAAAGGGTTAGCGATAAAAACTTTTGAATTTTCTTCTAACAAATTCAAGTATCCTTTACTTCTGAAGGGCGTTCTGATATATATTTCACCTGTAACTCCCATAGGACATGGATTCATAAATTTATCAAGTATTAGAAACTGAGCCCCAGGTATTGGTGCAATTGGAATGTACTTTTCTTTTGAGTCATTTGGTTCTATAAAGTAACATCCTTTTGCCAAAGTAGTCTCGGTTGGACCATAAATATTTACTAGTTGAACTTTGTCTCCTAAAGTTTCATACCAATTGATAAGTTCAAACGGAGCAATTTTTTCTCCTGCTAAAAGAATATATTTTAGTTTATTAAATACCGAAGCTTTTAAACTTGAGGTATTCATCATTTTGAATAGACTGGGTACACAGTGAATCAACGTAATTTCATGCTCTTCTACCCAATTAATTAATGTTTCATCAAATAAAAGTAGATCCTCATCTGGAATACATATAGTTCCTCCAGCGCATAATGGCACAAAAATGTCTCTTAAAAAAACGTCAAACCCAGGGTTCGTAAATTGACTAAATCTAAAAGTTTTATCAATATTAAAGGTCGTAATCTCCCAATTAATAAAATGAGATAGACCAACATTTCTCCCTAAAACACCTTTCGGACTTCCTGTTGAGCCAGAGGTAAAATACACATAAATAGAATCATTTAAATCGTAATTATCCAATTCTACATGATCAGTACATCCATTTAATAAGATCTGGTTAATATCTAACCATTTACTATCAAAAACACCTTCTACATTTTTCTCAAAAGGTTTTGAGGTGCTATCTGTTAAAATATAAGAACATTCAACTTGCTCTAAAATTGATTTCAACCTCTGTTTAGGTAAATTCACCTCTAATGGTACGAAGGTCATTCCTGCTTTCAAAACACCTACAATTGATGCAATTACTAGATGCCTATCTTCACACATAATTCCAACAAATTCATCTTTTGATTTCTTAGTAAGTAGTAGCTCGTGAGCTATCTTATTAGATTGAATTTCTAAGTCTTTATATGTAATTACTTTTCCTTTATACTCAATAGCTGAACAAAATTCATTGCGGGTAAAACTCTTGTTAAGTAGATGTTGAATTGTCACTTGCTCTATTCCTTCCGATAAATCTGTTGTCAAAATTTCTTCTGTCAATCTATGATCATGGGCACTAGTATTTAGTTTAGAAATTTCCTGTTTTGGATTATCAACCATCTCTTTGATACAGTTCTCAAATATCTGGGCTAAACTTTTAATAAACTCAGAAGAATAGGTATTTGAATTATAATCGAAAATAATTTCTAATTTATCTGAAGGAACGATCTTTACATTAAGATCGTAGTTTATTTTAACTTCTCCTTTTACTTTTTTAATTATAAAAGGTTCTTCAGTACTATTTTTGTCTTTTTTATCTTCAAGTTGCTCGCTAATTGGAAAGTTCTCGAAAATTAAAAGATGATCAAATATATCTCCTTGTAGCTTACTAATAGATTGTATGTCTGATAAATTACAATACTTATATGCATCACTTTCTAATGCTTTCTTTTGAATACTGTTAAACAATTCCTCTATTGTAGTGTTTTTATTATATGAAACTCTTACAGGAATCGTATTAATAAATAGCCCCAGCATAGTATCTATTCCTAAAATCTCAGCAGGTCTTCCTGATACTACAGACCCAAATACGACATCTGTTAAATTGTTGTATTTGCCTAGCACAATTCCCCAAGCTAATTGAATCAGATTACTTATAGTAATTCCATACGAACTTGAAACTTCTTGTAATTTTCTCGTTTCTTTATTTGATATTTCTGTTTTATACTCATGCTGTTCATATATTCCTGAAGTATTCTTCAATTTTGGAAATGAAGCTAGATTCTCATATGCATTTAAATAGTTCTCCCAGTAGGATAGTGCCGTTTTTTTATCTCTGCTTTCTAACCAATTTATATACTTTGCATAGGGACGTTTTGATGGTAAATCTATTTCCTTTTTATTTCTAAGCTGATCATAAATTGTTTTAAACTCCTTTACAACAATCCCCAAACTCCATCCATCCATTAAAATATGATGATAGCTCCAAATCAATTCATATTGGTTCTCACCAATTTCTAAAACCGTAACCCTCATTAAACCCGTACTTTCCGACAAATTAAATTTTCTTAGCTTGTCTTCATATTTATATTGATCTACAAGTTCATCTTTGGTTTTTTCTTTTAATTCATCTTGAATATTGATATAAACAACATCTAACTCTTGATCTTCTAAAACCATTTGTAAAGGACGGTTGTAACCTTCATGTAAAAATGTTGTTCGAAGGATTTCATGTCTGTTTACCAATTGTTTTATGGATTGTTTGACCAATTCTATGTCTAAATCTCCATATAGTTCGCAACTTACTTGTTCAAAGTAATCATTAGAAAACTTATCAAACAATGAAACAAATAGCATTCCTTCTTGCATTGGTGAAAGTGGATACAAATCTTGTAAAGCATGTTTTTGTTGTAATAAATTTAGCTTTTCAATTGTAATCCCATTAAAACTCAAATCTGAAGGAGTTAATTCTAAAGACGGGTAGCCAACACAAAATTCAATTACCTCTTCTAAAGTAGTTTTGAACGTTTTTATAAATCTTTTTATTTCAGCTGCTTTAAATCTATCTGAACTATATGACAAACGCATTTCTAATTTATCTGAAATAATCATTCCTGATATTTCCCATTCATAGTCTCTAATTGAATCTAAAGAAACATCCTCTCCTTTATAATCATTTAAAACTTGAAACTCCTTATCTTGTATATCTGAATCAAATTGTCCCAAATAATTAAAGCTAATTTGAGATCTAGTTGCTCTTTTATCTTTCGGTAGAGAATTTTGATACAATAAATAATCCATTCCATTTTTAGGAATACTTCGTAAACTCTCTTTTACCCATTTAATAGTCTCAGATAATGATTCTAGATTTCTTTCAAAGAAAACAGGATAAATACCTGTAAACCAACCTACGGTTCTTGTAATGTTACAATCATACCCTAAATCTTCTCTACCATGCCCCTCCAAGTCTAATTGAACTTCAGAAATACCGAAAAATGAGCTAATAGAAATATATAAGCTACTTAGCAGAATATCATTAACTTGGGTGTTAAAAGGCACATGTACTTCAGATAGCATTTTACTAGTTAGTTCTGTATTCAACGTAAAGATTTCACTCTTGCATCGCTTGTAATTATTTTCTCCTAAAGGGTTGCATACTGGAATTTTTGGTGTGCCTTTTTTTTGCGCTAATTTATGATCCCAATACTTTTGGGTTTCAAGAAAAGACGTACCTTCTGCATACGTAACTAACTCTGAAGACCATTTTTTAAAAGCATCGGTTTTTAGTGGTAATGAAAATTCCTCTCTGTTTTTACGCTGTTGATATAGGCTATTTAAATCTTCAAAAATAATTCTCCATGAAATTCCATCAATTACTAAATGATGAATAGCGATCAACAACCTACTCTCTCCTCTCAAATGAAATAATCCTAATTTTAGTAAGGGATCTTTCTCTATATCAATACTTGATTGAATTTTATTATATAAAAGTGATAATTCTTTCTTGTTTATCTCAGTTTCCTTATAATCAAACTCTTTTAAATCTATAACTACATCAGTACCTTTGTTTTCTTGTTCAAATCCTGTAGCTAATTCTTTAAACACCATTCTTAACGCATCATGATGTTCTATTAATTTTGAAAAGATATCATAAACATCTATCGAGTTAATTCCATTAGGAAAAGATAACAATACTGATTGATTATAATGATTTTTATTACCCTGAAAGCCATCCAAAAACCACTGTTGAATTCCGGTCAACTGAACAATTCCTGTCATCGGAGATTGATCAGATATCCTTATAACCTTGCTTATTTTCTTTGCTTGAGTCTCAATAGTGAAGTTACTCATTATTGAATTAACAGATAACTCATACCCCAGACTTCTTAATTTTGAACTAATCTGAACTGATTTTATAGAGTCTCCTCCTACCGAGAAAAAATTATCTTTAATACTTACTTCCTTTATGTTTAGTACCTTTAGCCAAACATCTTTTAAAAGGTGTTCTTCTTTATTCCTTGGAAATAAAAATTCGATATCGTGCTCTTTTTTTGGTAAAGGCAATAACTTCTTGTTTATTTTACCACTTGATGTAAAAGGAAATTCTTTTAAACTAACATAATGGGAAGGCACCATATAATTGGGTAACTTTTGTGACAGGTATACCTTAATTTTTTGTGCTTTAATAGGTTTTTCTGAAACATAATAGCCTACCAAATAACTGTTTTCTTCATTTTTTATTAATAATACCTCTGCATCTTTAATGCCTTTGTATTGCGATAAATGACTTTTTATTTCACCTAATTCAATCCTAAAACCTCTAATTTTTATTTGGTCATCTATCCTTCCTAAATATTCTATATTACCGTTTTTCAGCCACCTAACCAAATCTCCGGTTTTATACATTTTTTCTTTAATTGAAAACGGATTGTTGACAAATTGTTTTTCGGTGAGTTCTTTGTTATTCAAATAACCTGTAGCTAACCCTTCCCCAGCAATACATAACTCTCCAGATGCTCCTACAGGCTGCAGATTACCGAATATATCAACAATGTATAATTTTACATTATTCAATGGTTTTCCAATAGGTGTATTAACTTCATCTTTGAAGTCTTCTGTTGAAAACCAGCTACTATAGACTGTTCCTTCAGTGGGTCCATAAATATTTTCTAACTGAATACTCGTATTTAAGCCTTGAAAACGCTTTATTAGATTAGGCGTTAACATTTCACCTGCTAAAAAAACATATTTTAAAGCGCTTATATCTTTCAAATTAGTTATTTCTAGCTCTTCTAGAAACACCGCGAACATAGAAGGTGAAAAATTAATATGAGTAATGCTGTACTCTTTAATTGTTTTTACAATTTCTAAAGGTTCTTTTTCATGGTTTTGAGGTAATATAGTTAACGATCCGCCTTCTAAAAACCATCCGAAAATTTCTGCTATTGAAACATCAAACGAATAATTTGTTTTGAATAAAAACGAATCATTTTCAGCTAGTCTATATTTTTGCTGCATAGCTGAAACCAAATTGACTAATGATAAATGTGCTATCGTTACTCCTTTTGGCAAGCCTGTTGACCCTGACGTATAAATCACATATGCTAAATCATTTAAGGTAGTCTTTGATTTATAATATGTTTCTTTATTTATAATAGTATTATATACTGTATCAATATCTATAATATCTAGAGGAAGATCATTTTCTGGTGTAAATAAAGACTTTCTAGTTAGTAAGACTTTTGCTTCTGAGTCATTTAAAATGGCTTCAACTCTATTGAAGGGCTGTTTTGTATCTATAGGTAAATAGATTGCCCCTAATTTCATAATTCCAAAAATAACCCCGATTAACAGAGGTTCTCTTTCCAGAATAATGCTAACTATATCCTTCTTCTTTATTCCTTTATCTTCCGTTAAGTATTGCGCTATTTGACTTGATAGTTCATTAAGTTCTTTATAGGTGAGTTGCTCATTCTTATAGTTTACAGCAATTCTGTTAGGTGTTTTTAGTGCCTGTTTTTCAAATAGAGAAAGAACCGTTTCTTCGTTTTTATAAGAAATTTCTTTACTATTAAATTTATGTAAAATTTTGTTTTTATCGGTAGTTGATAAGATGCTTATATCCTTTATGTACATCTCTGGATTTTGAATTGCTTGCTCAACAACTAAACTTAAACTTTTTGATATTCCTTCAATTAGTTCTTGAGTATAGGTATTTCCATTGTACAAGAACTTAAACTTAAGCTCATTACCTGGCACAACAATTACCGTTAGGTCGTAGTTTGTTTGTTCAAATACTTCAATATTTTTAATATAAAACTCTGATTCATTCCCTCCATTATTACTAGTACTTATTGGCAAGTTTTCAAAAATCAAGATGTGATCTAACAACCCACGTCCCAGTTCACTTAATGATTGAATTTTGCTTAATGAATAGTATTGATGAGAATTACTTTGTAGTTGTTGATTTTGAACCGAGTTAACTACATCTATTAAAGCGTCATTACCTTCAAATTTAACCCTTACAGGAATTGTATTAATAAACAAGCCTATTATTCTTTCTACTTCCTGAACCTCTGAAGGACGTCCAGAAACAACAGAACCGAATACAACATCCGTAGTATTATTATACCTACTCAATAAAATACTCCATGCTACTTGGATTATATTGTTAATGGTAACTCCAAAAGTTCTTGATAAACTCTGTAATCCAGAAGTTTGCTCCAAACTAAGAGACATATCGAGTTCTTTTTTATCAAACGCAATATTATTTTTCTGTTTTTTAGGAAACGTTGTTAAACTATCGTATCCAGACAAAAATTGTTTCCAATAACTTACTGTTTCTTTAGTATTTCTTTCTTCTAACCAAGAAATATAGGTTGAATATTTTACGGGAGTTGAAAGGGTAACTTCTTCTTCTTTTATTAACTGTGAATAAATTAACTTAAATTCATTCACTATAGTTCCCATACACCAACCATCCATTAAGATGTGATGATAACTCCATATTAATGTGTAGGAATCAATGCTTTCCTTTAGAACAGTTAAACGCATCAGAGGCCCTTCAGGTAGCGTAAACTTTTCTAATTTATCCTTTTCTTTATATTCATTTATTATGTGTTCTTTCGACTTACTTTTTAAGCGTTCTTCAATATCTTCAAAAAGGATGTTTAATTTCTGATCAGACAGTACTATTTGTAATGAACGTTCATGAACTCCACTTAAAAATATAGTCCTTAAAACTTCATGCCTTTTAACAAGATAAGACATTGTTTTTTGCACTATGTCAATATCCAAATTCCCTACTATTTCACAGCTTACCTGTTCAAAATAATGATCTGAACTGCTATCTTTTAGTGAATGATATAACAACCCTTCTTGCATTACTGACAAAGGATATACATCATCAATAGAAAAATTGTTCTGAAGCTTGTCTAATTCTGAAACACTTAATTTTTTATACGTTAAGTCAGAAGGAGTCAATTCTGCCTTTTTTTGGTCTAAACAAAACTTTATAACTAGTTGTAAATTTTCCTTATAGCTCTGCACTAAACCATTAATCATATCAATATCATAAGCCTTATGATTAAAAGAAAGCCCCATGTTTAATTGATCATCGATAATCATTCCTGACAGATCCCAATCATAATTTTTTTCTGAATTTAAAGAGGTATTCTGACCAAAATCCTCCTTTAAAACCTCAAAACTTTTCCCTTTAATATCATGATCAAATTGCCCTAAGTAGTTAAAGCTTATCTGAGACTTAGTTCCTTGTTCTATCTTATCGTTTCCTGAAAATTTATATAGCAAATAATCAGCCCCTTTATTAGGTGTATTTCTTAAATTTTCCTTTACTAATTTAATAATATCGGATATAGAGTTACTTGTTGAGTTATTGAAGAAAACAGGGAATATACTAGTAAACCAACCAATGGTTCTACTAATATCTAGCTTTGCGCCGAAATCTTCCCTTCCATGACCTTCAAAATCAATACATATATCATATATACTTAAATTTTCTCCTAATGTTTTTATAAACGCTGAAATCAATAAATCGTTTATTTGTGTATTAAAAGAGTAATGAGCCTCTGTCAACAATAAATTAGTATATGAGCTATCTAGAACAAAACCAACTTTTTTTACTTCTTTTAGGGTATTATTCTTCTTGTTCAGACTAGGTAAAAGTTGAGCGTTTTTATTTAAAACATCACTCCAATACTCTTTATTCCTTTGAAAGTTTAAGGTATTTACATAAGTATCTATCTCAGATGACCATAGTTGAAAAGAGTCTGTTTTTAAAGGTAAAATGAGTTTCTTATTACTTTGTAACTGATTATATAACAATTCTACATCTTCAAATAAGATACGCCATGAAATTCCATCAACAACTAAGTGATGAATGACTATAAAAAGATAACTCCCTTCCTTAAAATGAAAAAGTCCAATTTTAAATATCGCTCCTTCATTAAAACGGATGCCAGATTGTAGTTCTTGACACTTTTCCTGTAGAAACTGATTATCTACATTTTTATCATGCAAATTATACTCAACAATATCATATTCGAAATCTGTTCCTCTATTTTCTTGAACTATTCCTGAGTTTGTATGATTAAAACTCATTCTTAAGGCATCATGATGCTCTACTAACTTGTCAAAAATTAAGCGAATTTGCTTAGAATTAATATATGATATGAAACGCAACATTACGGACTGATTATAATGTTGCTTGTTTGCAATTGGTGAATGGAAAAACCACTGTTGAATCCCTGATAAGCCAACTTCACCAGTAATCATTGATTGATCAGGTACTCTTACTATTTTTCTGATCTTTTTCGCCTGCTTTTTCACTGTTAAATGAGTCATGATTTCTTTAACAGAAAGCTCATAACCGGTTCCTCTCAAACGAGAACTAATTTGAACAGATTTGATCGAATCACCTCCTAAAGAGTAAAAATCATCATTAATTCCTACTTTCTTTACATTTAAAACGTCAGACCAAACTTTAGAGAGTATCTTTTCTTCCAAATTAGTTGCCAAAACTAAATTTGATTCATGATCAAGCTTCGGTGCCGCTAATGCCTTTTTATCAACCTTTCCGTTAGGGGTAAGTGGAAAAGATTCAAAGTGCACAAAATAATTCGGAACCATATAACTTGGAATCTTAGACATTAAAAATTCATGCAGTTCGTCTTTAGGAATTAAAGCATCGGAAACATAATATGCTACTAGTAGTTCTTTTTCCTCAATATGTTTTAACAGTACAACACAATCTTTTACTAAATCAAACTCTTGTAGTTTAATCTCTATTTCACCAAGCTCAATTCGATATCCTCTTAATTGAATTTGATCATCAAACCTGCCTAAAAATTCTAATAGCCCCTCATGAGTCCATTTTACTAAATCTCCAGTTCTATACATCCTTTCCCCTGACACAAAAGGATTTTCAATAAATTTCTCTTTTGTTAATTGAGGGTTATTAAGGTAGCCTCTAGCAACACTTGCTCCTGAAAGGTAAAGCTCACCAGGTATTCCTATTGGTTGAGGAATGAGACTTTCAGAGAGGACATATGTTTTAACATTTGTAATCGGTTTTCCTATTTTTATGCTTCCTATATGACCTTTCGTATCAAGATATGTTGCTACAACTGTGTTCTCTGTTGGTCCATAATTATTAAATAATTTAAACCTTGGCTCTTTAGCATATTTCAAGGCCTCTCCTCCTGTTAATATGGTAGTGTCCAATTGAATTTCTTGCTCTATTAATTCTTGACAAATCTTAGACGGCAAATAAGCATGTGTAATTGTATTTTCCCTTAAGAAACTAACCAACTCATCAATTTGCATTCTTATATTCATTCTTTCAATTGGATACAAACACCCTCCTGAAATTAAATACGGAAATATTTCCCAAACAGAGGCATCAAATGCTATTCCTGAATATAATGTAGCTTTACTATGTTCTGTTAATCCATACGCTTGAATATGCCAAAAACATAAATTGATGAGGTTTCTATGCGCTACCATTACTCCTTTTGGTTTTCCTGTAGACCCAGAAGTATATATAGCATATGCTAAATGATGATTGTCAATATGGTTTCTTGTAAATTCTTTTGATAGATACTCTTTTACTTTAAAAAAGTCTGACAAAAAGTGTTCATCAATAACTATTTCTGCATTAGAATCTTTTAAAATATATTCGATTCTACTATCTGGGTATTCAATGTCTATTGGCACATAAGCCGCTCCAGTTTTTAAAATCGCTAGAATAGAAATAATTAACCATTCATTCCTTTGTTGTTTAATAGCAATAAGCTCTTCAGGACCTATACTCTTTTTTTCTATCAAGTAATTTGCCAACTGATTAACCTCTTCATTAAGCTCTTGATAGGTTAACACTTTTCCCTGCCCATGAATTGCTGGTAAACTTGGTGTTTTCAGTACTTGTTTTTCAAACAACGAAACTATGGTCTCATTTTGCGGATATAAAGCAGTTGTTTCGTTAAATTCATATACTACTTTTTTTACATCCTTAGAAGGCGCCATTTGTATTGTGCCCACTTCAGACAAAATATCATTTCCTATTGTATTAAGAATTCTTTTGAAATAATCTGAAAATACAGCTATTGTTTCCTTTTTGAAAAGTCCTTTTGGATATTCGAACGTAAACAATAAATCATTGTCTTTTTCATAAGCCGTAAGACTAAGGTCAAACTTTGAAGTTATAGCTTCAATGTCATATTTTGATATTGACAATCCATCCACATCAAAAATTTTGTTTTCATAATTTTGGAAATTGAAAACTACATCAAATAAAGGATTCCTACCATGACTTCGCTGGTAATTTAAATCTCTTAATAAATCTTCAAAAGGGTAATCTCCATGTTTTATCGACTTTTGAGAACTAAACTTTACTTTATTTAATAGGTCTCTAAAAGTACATGTACTCTCTATATTATTTCTTAAGGCAAATGTATTTACAAACATTCCCAAAGTGTTCTGTATATCTCTGTGAGTTCTACCACTAGATACACTTCCTATAATTATATCTTTTTGATTACAGAGTTTAGATAAGAACACATTGTATACTGTCAATAACAGCACGTACAGAGTTACACCTTCTTGTTTAGAAATAACCTGTAACTTTTGTGTTTCCTCTATTCCTAAATTAAATGTAAACAACTCACCTGTTAAATCATATTCTGAAGTTCTAGGGAAATCAGTTGGTAATTCAATGGGAGATGGTAAATTATCTAGCTCAGATACCCAAAAAAGACGGCTTTCTTTTTTACTTTCATGCTGTTCTTCTGATTCTTGCCAATCTATATAATCTTTGTATTGAAATTTAACTTCCTCTAGTGTATTACCTCTATACAACTTTATAAATTCATCCATTAATATGTTAATGGAAATACCATCTATAATGCTGTGGTGAAAATCAATTATCAAAATGTGTTTTAATGGAGATATTTCAATAACGCCAAGTCTCATCAATGGTGCTCGTTTGAGATCAAACGATCTTATGAATTTTGAAAGTATCTCATCGATATCCTTTTCTTCATTAGCGCTAAAATTTTCTACTTTAAAAGAAATTGAATCTTCTATAATTTGAACAACGTCACCATCCCTAACATCTAATGATGTTCTTAAATTCTCATGTCTTTCTAACAGTTTATTAAAAACCATTTCTAGCTTATCAATATTCAGCTTCCCTTCTATGGAAAAAGCATATGGAAGATTGTAGGCATGTGAATTAGGTGTTAACTCTTGTAAAAAATGTAATCTTTTCTGTACTGAAGAAGTTCTATACCATTCTTTATTTTCAGTTTTCCGTATTACTTGAATTTTACTTTTCTGAAAAAAAGATATTATTTCTTCTTTTTTCTCTCTAATATCTTCAATAACCTCCTTTGTTAAAGCTTCTTTATTCCCATTTAAAATGAGCTTACCTTCACTTGAAACTGAAACAATTATGTTGTTTTCCTTTCTTAATTTAGTTATATAATCACCTATTCTCATAACACTATACTAATATTATCATTACTCACTTCTGTTTCAGCAGTTAAATTTTTCACTGTCATAATATAATCTGACAATGCTTCAACAGTATCTTTATCAAAAAGATGCTCAATTTGAATTTCTATATTAAATGCTTCACTTAATTTTCCGACTAAACTAACCGCCTTCAAAGAGTGTCCTCCCAGTTCAAAGAAACTTTTAGTTACATCAATTGACATAGTATCTATACCCAATACTTCCGACCATTTATTAGCGACAAGTAATTCTATTTCACCTTGTGGAGTTCTACCATTTTCTTTAATTGTATGAATAGGATTTGGTAGTTTGTTTTGATCTAATTTACCACTTAAAGTTAGAGGTATTTTATCGATGTGAACATAATACGACGGTATCATATAAAAAGGAATGTTTCCTTTAAGATACTGTCTAATATCACTAGTTAAAATAGATTTCTCTGATGAATAATAAACAACTAAAGATTTTTCTTCACCTACATCCTTCAAAATTACAATAGCATCATCAATATTTTCAACCCTTTTAACAACCCTCTCAACCTCCTGAAGTTCAATACGGTGACCTCGTAACTTGATTTGACTATCAACTCTCCCTATATATTCGATAACACCATTTGGTAGCCATCTAGCTAAGTCTCCAGTTCTATATATTCTTTCTCCTGGTATCCAATCTTTTCTAAAATACTTTTCTGTTAACTCCTTATTTCCTTTATAACCCTTTGCCAGTCCATCACCTGCAATACATAATTCTCCAACAGCTTCTACAGGTAATAAATTTCCTTTTTCATCAGTTATATATATTCTTTCATTAGGTAATGGACTCCCTATAGGTATAAAAGAATAATCGTTTAATTTAGCTGGATCAACTTCAAAATAGGTTGAATCTACACATGTTTCAGTAGGGCCATACATATTAAAAATTTTCACCGAGTAAAGACCTAATCTATTGAAGAATTCACTTACCAAAACTTTAGGTAATTCTTCTCCGGCTAACATCCATACTTTAAGCGTATTTAAGGTGTTTTCTTTTTGATTGGCATTCACAAACAACCTGAAATGTGTTGGTGTCCCATCAGAAATATGAATACTATGATGGTTATAAAACTCTCGTAAAAGTTTACCATCTGTACGATCCTTTTCTGGTATGATATATAAACTATGACCTTGCAGCAAGGCTCCAAAAACTTGTTGAAAAGACGCATCAAAAGAGAACGAAGCAATTGAACTAACGTTCATTTTTTCTATAGAAATTTTACTATATACTTTATCTTTTAACCCTAATATTAAGTTTACTATACTATAATGATTCACTTCCACACCCTTGGGTATTCCTGTAGAACCCGAAGTGTAAATCACATAAGCAGTATCATGTCCTAATGATTCATTATTAAAGATAATTGGCTTATTTAAAATTTCTTCTGAATTTTTATCCAAATCAATTATTTCAGCATTCGCTGCATGTAATCCATTTAGAAATTCGCTTCTCGAAATTAAAGCTGATAAATCCACTTCTTTACTTATCAACTCAATTCTGTTAACAGGGTAAGAAGTATCTATTGGAATATAAATTGCTCCTACTTTCATTATTCCAAGCATTGAAGGAATAACCCATTCTTCTCTTCCTAGTAATACTCCAACATAATCTCCATTTCTTACGCCTCTATGCTTTAAGTATATCGCAATTTGAGATGACAATTCATCTAATTCTTTATACGTGAGCGTTTGTTCATTGCACCAAATTGCTATTTGATTAGGCACTTTATTAACCTGACTTTCGAAGACTGAGATAATTGACTCTTCATTATTATAAGTCATTAAGGTATTATTGAATTTATTCGTTACTAATTTACCCGGATCTCTCAGTACATTTATATCTAGAACCTTTTCATTAAGCTTCCCTATTTCTTTAGAAAGAATGTGTTGAAAATTATCTCTTAAATCATGTATTAAATCAGTAGAAAAAACACTTTGATTGTATTCTATTTTTATTTCTAAATGCTGTGGACTAGGAACAATTATAAGCGATAAATCATAATTTGATTGCTCAAAAACTTCTAAATCTTTCATTTCAAAACCTTCACCTGAAATATTTTCATTTCCTTCTGGTTCAACAACAAAATTTTCAAAAGCTATAAAATGATCGAATAAATTATTTTTTAAAGAGCTTTCGTTTTGAACTTCTGCTAACGATACATAATGATGAGGTTCTGCATCTAAAGCATTGGTCTGAACTTTTTGGATAAGTGATTTTAACGTGTCATTCTCATCAAAAGTAATTCTAACAGGAATCATATTCATGAATAACCCTACCATACTTTCAATGCCCTTTACCTCTGGTGATCTTCCTGAAACTATTGAACCAAATATAACATCATTGGTATTATTGTATTTAGCTAACAAAACCCCCCAAGCACATTGTATTATTGTATTTATAGAAACCCCTAAATTTTCAGATATAAAATTAATACCGGAAATACTTTCTCCTTTTAGTATAAACTTGCTTGAACTTAAATTATAGGTTTCCGAGGTATGTTTTTTATTAAAAGAAGCTACACTTTCATAATTTTTAAGGTAGTTATTCCAAAAAGTAACGGATTCTTTTTTCTCTAAGTTTTCAATCCATTCTATATATTTCGAAAACGGAACTGCGGGAGGCAATTCAAAAACTTCCTTACGTTTTGTTTTCTCATAAATCTTCTTCATATCTTGTAATACAATGCCAATACACCATCCATCCATTAGTATGTGATGGTAACTCCATATTACCTGATATACACTTTTTTGAAGTTGAAGAATCGTCATTCGAATTAAAGGCTTTTTTCCTATAAGGTTAAACTTTCTATCTTTATCCGCCTTTTTATATTCTTCGATAACCTGCTCTTCAGAGTGTTCTAAACATTCTTCTTGTACATCTAAAAAATGAAAATCTATTTCATATTCCTTTACTACAACTTGTAATGGTCGCTCATATGAATTGGGTATAAATTTTGTTTTAAAAACATCATATCTCTCTACAAGTGATTCAAAACTCTCTTTCATTGCATTTATATCAATGCCATCTGTTACTTTAAATGATATTTGATTAAAATAATGATCCGATTCTTGATTATGCAAAGCGTGGAATAGTATGCCTTCTTGCATCGGTGATAATGTATAAACATCCTCTATTCTATATGCTGTAGACAGCTCACCAAGTTCAGTCAAAGAAAGTTCATTGAATGTTAGGTCTGAAGGAGTAAGTTCTACGTTAGTGTTTGTGCTGTAAAAAGTAATGATATTCGACAATGAATCTTCATATAAATGCATAAACTCAGCAATTGTTTCTTCTTTATATTGCTTAGGGCTATAGGTAAGCTTCATTTCAAGGCAACCATCAGCTACTAAGCCCAGAATTTCCCAGTCATGATGCAATATTTCTTCAGGCGATACCACATTTCCAATACCTTCAATAGCTACATCGAATGATTTCCCTTTTACATCTTCATCAAATTGCCCTAAATAATTAAAAAATATTTGAGCTGAACAGTCTTTAAATCCTTTATTGGTTTCTGATATAAAATATTTAGCCACTAGGTAATCAAAACCATTATTCGGAATACTTCGGAAACTTTCTTTGGCTGCAATAATATTTTCAGCAAGGTTTGTGTTTTGGCTATGCAAGTACATCGGATAAATACTGGTAAACCAACCTACCGTTCTATTGATGTTTACATCGGGAAGTATCTCTTCTCTACCATGACCTTCCAAATCTACCTTAAGATCATTAATGTTGTATTTCTTTTGTACACTCAGCATTAGTGCCGAAAGGAGAATGTCATTAATCTTTGTGTTAAAAGGTCGGTGTACTGAAGTCAGAAGCTTTTCAGTTTGTGTTTTAGTTAATCTGAATTTTACTGTATTTTGCTCCTGCACTTTATGTTTACCTTCTGGAAAATCTTTAGGTATAACTTCATAAGGCTGCACTATCTTTTTTTCCCAATATGCCTTAGCTTTTGCAAAGCGACTACTTTGCATGTATTCTTTAATATATTTCGGCCAAGATAAGAATGCATCCGTTTTCAGTGGTAATGCCAATGCTTCACCTTCGTGTAATTGTTTGAATAAAGTTTCAATATCTTCAAACAATATTCTCCATGAAATTCCGTCAATCACAAGGTGGTGAATAACCACAAGTAATTTACTTCCTTCGGTATGATGAAAAAGTACCAGTTGCATAAGCGGCCCGTTTTCAAGATCTATCCCTGATTGAATTTCCTCAGAAATATCTATCAATGTAGCTTCCTGATTTTTTTCTTTTGTTAGATCGAATTCTTGAATTCCTAGAGGTAAATCGAGTCCTCTATTCATAGTTTGTAAGGTGTTCCCTTCCTGTTTAAAAGTCATTCTTAAAGCATCATGATGCTCTTGAAGCTTTGCAAAGACACTCGTTATTCCTTCTTTGGAAATTTTCTCATGGAAACTTAGTAATGACGCTTGATTGTAATGATGATTATTGATGGTAGAATGATCAAAAAACCATCTTTGAATCGGTGATAATTCTTGCTTTCCAACGATAGGCTCTTGTATAGAGGATGTTTGGGTTTTCTTTAACTTTAAACTTAATTCTTTAATCGTTTGACTGGTAAAAATATCTTTTACTGATACTTCATACCCAAGATTACGCATACGTGAGCTTATTTGGATAGATTTTATAGAGTCTCCTCCTACCGAAAAGAAGTTATCCATGATACCTATGGAACTTATACCAAGAACTTCCGACCAAACGTCAAGCAATATTTTCTCTTCTTCTGTAGTTGGTGCCAAATAGTTTTGACTCGCTTCTACTTTGGGGTCAGGTAGTTCTTTCTTATCAATTTTCCCATTAGGCGTCAGTGGCATTTTTTCTAAGATCATAAAGAAGGTTGGTACCATGAAACTAGGAAGTCTATTGGCAAGGTATTCTCTAAGTTCTAGAGTTTCTATATGTTGATGAACTACACAATACCCAACCAAATGTTTTTCTCCATATTTCTCTTTGGCTATTACCACAGCCTCTTTTACCTTTTCATTTTCATTCAATAAACTTTCAATTTCACCCAGTTCAATTCTAAAGCCACGAATTTTAACTTGATCATCAACCCTACCCAGTAATTCCATTTCGCCATTAGGTAACCACTTCGCTAAATCTCCTGTAAAATATATCTTTTGTTGCGGATCAAAAGGGTTATCAATAAACCTCTGTTTCGTTAATTCTTCACGATTCCAATACCCTTTTGCAACTCCATTACCACCTATATAAAGGTTCCCTATAACTCCTTGTGGTAATAGGTTTAAATGGTCATCGAGTACATATAATTGCGTATTAGCAATAGGTGTACCAACCGTTATTTTCTTTAAGTTTTTTTCAAAATGTTTTACACTAGACCAAATGGTTGTTTCCGTAGGACCATACATATTGTATACCTCTGCCTCCGTCTTTTTTTGCAGGTTTTGAATCAATGCAGCCGGTACTGCCTCTCCACCCACCAATACGGTTTTAAGCGAGCTTAAGAACCTTTCTGACCCCTGGTCATTCTCCAACAATTTCAAATATGAAGGTGTCGTTTGAAATACTGATATTGGATGACTAAAATTATTGTTTTCTACAGAAAACACGTCTTTAAGTTCTTTTAAATACGTCAGTCCCTCTACTATTTTACGCTGTTCTACACCAAAGTCTATTAAGCATCCTATTTCATTCACTCCAGCGGCAGAAAGCTTTTGGATCATATTAATCGCGGTGCTTTTAGTACCAATTAGAGCACTAGTTTTGTAGTAGCGTTTTACTGCATTTTGTAAAATTTTATCTTCAAATTCTTTCGTTAGTTCACCTTCAATGTATCCTGCTTCTTGATACACTATTTTGCTAACCCCAATTGCGCTTCTTAGGTATTCTTTAAAAGGCTCTTCTACAACTGCTTCAACTTCTTCCATCGTATTACCAATGTAAGTATGCAACATCACAGCAACTTTTCCTTCTCCTTGATGTCCTGCCTCTTTCCTCGCCTTTCTGTAAACACTGATCTTCTTAGTTAGCTCTTCTATATCCTGCCCCAACAAATGTGTTAACAAATTCGCTCCTATTTGTCCTGCTGAACGAAATGAATCTTCATTACCAGCTGTTGTTAACCAGATGGAAAGTTCTTTTTCAGAACTATTCTGAGCTATTTTACGTGCTCTCCATAATTCCTGTATCGTATTGATATTTTCATGTGTTATCTTATGTCGATCAGCATAATTGTATTGTGATAAAGAAAAATCATCGTGATTCCAACCTGGAGCAAACGACAATGCTATTCGTCCGTCTGATATTTGATCCACTACATCCCATTCTTCAACAATGTTTTCCGGTGAATGTAATGGCACAACAACACTACCGCTTCTCAATTCAACATTTTTAGTAATTGTTGATAGCATAGCACTGGTTACAGCAGGATTAGGAAATAGCCCTCCAAATTCGTGGAAGTGTCTTTCCGGTGTCCAAATAGCACTAAAACCATTTTCATCAGCATAGTTAACAGTTTCTAGGAACAAATTATATTTTCCTTCTTCGGCACCATGATTATAGCTTGCAAAGAAGAAAAGCCCGAAATCCATTGTGCTTCCTTCCGTCTCTGCATAACGGTCTAATTCACTATGAGGTGCATCAGAAGGATGAATGGTAATTTCTATTCCTCTGCACAACGTCCATAAGAGTTCCAGAATTGAGATATCAAAAGACACACTGGTCATTGCTAGCATTTTATCTTTTTCTGATATCGGTAGCTTTTCATCCATTCCTACAAAGAAATTAGCAAGGTTTTGATGCGAAATCATCACTCCCTTAGGATTTCCCGTAGAACCAGAAGTATAAATTATATAGCACAAATCGTGAACCGAATTTGTATTCGAGATCGTCAGCGCTTCACTACTATTCCATGATTTCGTATCAGAAAGCACTATAGAAACTCCGTCATAGTCAAAATTATCATTTAGGTTTTGATCTGTAATCAGTAATTTAGCTTTACTGTCATTAAGAACATATTCTTTTCTTTCCTGAGGATATGAAGGATCAATAGGTAAATATGCCCCTCCTGCTTTCAAAATTCCAATAATTGCGATAATTGTAAGTTCTGATCTCTTTGTCATAAGCCCCACAATATCTCCTTTAGCTACACTATAATTTTCTTTAAGGTAGTTTGCAAAACCATTAGACAGTTCATCTACCTCCTGATAGGTAAGTGCTTTTCTTTCAAAAACAACCGCTGATTTATGAGGCGTCTTTTTTGCCTGCGCTTCAAATAATTCAACAATTGTTAATTCTGGAAGTTCTTTATCCGTTTCATTAAATTGATATAACAATTGATTTTTCTCCTGTTTTGACAGGATTTCAATATTAAACAACTGAATATCCGGATTAGTAGTTATCTCACTAACTATCTTTTTAAAGTAGTACGCAAATCGTTTGATGGTTTTTTTCTCAAATAGAGCAGCATCATAATCGAATCGCAGTGCAATCTCATCATTTACCTCTGCAGCTGTAAGTACTATATCAAATTTTGCTGTTTTATGATCAAAACCAAAAGGCTCCAATGTTAAATCAGGCATTTTAAGTTCTTCCGAATCGAAGTTTTCAAAGAAAAATGCAACGTCATATAATGGGTTGTGACTTGGATCTCTTTCTATGTTTAATTCCTCAATGAGTTGCTCATATTGAAATTTATGATGTTCAAAACACGCTAATAATGTAACTTTCAATGATTTCAGAAATTCTTTAAAAGAAGCGTCTTTTCTTATTTTTGAACGCACCGACAGCATATTCAGGAATATTCCAATAATATTTTCTAATTCGGCATGAGGTCTTCCGGCAGAGGGCGTTCCTATAACAATATCCTTTTGATTACTTAGTTTATTCAGTAGAATATTGAAAATTGACATCAGAATCATAAACATGGTTGCTTCTTCTTCTTCCGCAATTAATTTTAATTTCTTAACCTCATTTTTATTGATCTTAAACTTTAAATGATCTCCTTGATATGTCTTTATAGAAGGCCTTGTGAAGTCTGTAGGTAAGTTTAAAGTCTCCACTTTTTCTTCAAATTGTTCCATCCAAAACGCCCTATCTTCTGCAACCATCTTCTGGTAATCATTGTGCTGTTGCCATGCTGCATAATCTTTATATTGTAGTTGCAGATCAGGAAGTTCTTCTTTTTGATATAAGGCTATAAATTCTTTTATGAATATTGCATGCGATAATCCATCATTAACAATATGATGCATATCAACCATAAATACAGACTCTTCTTTATTTATTTCAAACAATCCGGCGCGTAACAATGGCCCTTTCTCTAGGTTGAATGGTTTTATAAATGCATTGCACAGTTCATCTAACTTATCTGCTACTTTAAAAAACTGAAACTCAAAACTAGTATCTTCAGAAATGATTTGAACAACCTTCCCTTCTACCATATCAAATCGAGTTCTTAGTGTTTCATGTCGTTTGATTAAAGCTTCAAATGTTTTAGAAAAACGTTCTTTATCCAGTACGCCTTTGACTCTAACCGCATATGGCATATTATATGCTGTTGAACCGGTATCCATAGTGTATAGGAAGTACAAACGTGTTTGTGCCGAAGAGGTTGGATAGTATGGTTTTGGTGAAGTTTTAGGAATTGAAGTAAATACTGTGGTTTCAGTATTTGGAATTAAGGATGCCAGTTCCTTAACTGTAGGGTTGTCAAAAATTTCTTTAATCGTAATCTTGATATCAAATTCCTTGAATATGGTATTTGCAAATTTAATTGCGCTCAATGAATGCCCTCCCAATTCAAAGAAGTTTGATCGTAATCCCATTTTTGCTTCATCAACATTTAATATTGAAGACCAAATAGTAATGATCTTTTTTTCTATAACTGTTTCGGCTTCATTGGTAACTTCCTGAGTGGTCTCCAACTCAGGCTTAGGCAATACTCTTTTATTAAGTTTACCATTATGAGTTAATGGAATTTCTTCTATCTGTGTATAGAATGTCGGGATCATATAAGCCGGAAGTTTCTCTGCAAGAAACGAACGAAGTGCTCTTTGATGTATCTTTTCTTCTCCAACGTAATATGCGGCTAAGTGCTTTTCTTCTTCATGAGTAACCTCAACCACCACAACTTCTTTTACCCCTTCAAATTCAGAGAGTTGACTTTGGATTTCTCCTAATTCTATTCGATACCCTCTTAATTTTATCTGATCGTCAACACGACCTAAAAACGCTATGGTTTGGTTATCATTCCAGCAGGCAAGGTCGCCTGTACGATACATTAGTTTTCCTTTCACAAAAGGATTCGGAATAAATCTCTGATTTGTAAGTTCTTTTCTGTTGAGATACTCAAGAGCTAATCCTTCTCCTGAAATGTAGAGTTCTCCATTAGCTCCTTTAGATACTGGTTGTAAAGATGCATCTAATATATATACCTGAGTATTCGCCACAGGTTTCCCAATGGCAACTGATGTTGCAGTATTCTCTTTTTCAGAGAACTTATGGATCATACACCCTACTGTTGCCTCAGTAGGTCCGTATTCATTGTATATTTCAATTTCACCATTATATTTGTCAGAAATGGTTTTCGCTAAAGAATAATCTAAAGCTTCCCCTCCTGCTATTATTTTCTTTAACTTAGAATTTGTGAATTTTCCTGTTAAGCGCTCACTAATATTAATGATTCGCAGATGAGAAGGTGTTAATTTAATAATATCAACCTTATCATCTAATAAGACCTTTTCTATTAACAAACTGTCATCAGTTTCCTTATAAAGAACTACTTCACCTCCACTGGTAAGAGGTACAAAAATGGAAGTAATCGTTAAATCAAATGAGATCGATGTATATAATGGAAAATTCCCTTTTATATTACTGAGATAGTATTCTGATGCCCAGGTAATATAATTCAGAAAAGAACGATGTCCTATTGCTACACCTTTAGGAACTCCCGTAGAACCAGAGGTGTAAATTACATAGGCGATTTCAGATTGCTCTGCTCTGGAAACAGTATCCTTTTCTTCAAGCAAAATAGCATCGTATTCCTTACTAAAATCAAGTATTGTATCAGGCAGGGTTATTTCAGGGTGAATATATGAACCTCTGGTAACTACAATTTTCGGCTGAGCGTTTTCAAGTATCGTATTAATACGCTCAGTAGGATATTTCGGATCAACTGGTACATAGGCTGCTCCTGATTTTAATATTCCTAATAAGGTGGGGATAAACACATACTCTCTCTCTAAAAGAACTCCGACAAGATCACCTGGTTTTACCTTTTTCTCAGCAGAAAGATAGTTGGCTATTTGATTAGAAACTATCCCAAGTTCTTCATACGTCATGGTGGTATTACCATCTCGAATTGCAATGGCATACGGAGTATTTCTACGTTGCTTTTCGAAAAGAGATATTACCGTTTCTTCATTTGAAAGGTTCGTTGATGTATCATTAAAATCAGTTATCAACTCCTTATAATTTTTTTCCGAAATCAGCGAAATTTCATCTATTGTTTTTGACGAATCCTTCATAATAATATCAAGAATTTCCGCATAATTTTCTGCTATGTTTTGAATATAGCTCTCCGTTGCGTAGTGTTCATCATAATCAAATTCAATCTCCAGTTTTTCATTGAAAAAAACCGTCATTGTTAAAGGAATACTGTTATTCTCGTATGTAGAGTTTAGCTGTAATGAAAAGTGGTTATTCCCTCCTAAAACACTATGATCTAAGGGGTAATTTTCAATGGCAATGATTGAGTCAAATAAACGCTCATAAGGTTTAAGTCCAACTATTTCTTTTATTTTAGAATATGCTGTTCCTTTAAATTGCTGATCGTTCTCAAGAAGACTGGTATGTGTTTCTTTAATGAGTTCAAGTAACGTTGTTGTATTGTTACTTTTAATACGTAAAGGTAATACATCAATCAGGTTCCCGATAATATGTTCAATTCCTCTGAGTGAAGGAGGTCTGTTTGATTGGGATCTTCCAAAGATTACATCTTTTGTACCTAAATATTTTTGAAGTAATAATCCGTAAGCTGCATAAATTACTGCTGCTTTTGTTACTTGATTTTTATTAGCAAAGCTATCAACTGACAATAAACACCTACTAACCATGTATTTGCCCCTATTAGCCTGCCTACGTTGCTCTTTAGCCTCAAAAAGTTCAGAAGCCGTAAAATCCTGTAAATATGATTTCCAAAAAATTTCTTTCTCCTCTTTCGGTTGTGTTATTTCATTTCTCTTATATACTTTCTTTAAGTCAGGCTTCGCTCTAAACTGCGGTGTTTTTCCATCTTTCAGAGAACTATAGGTTTCAAAAAGTTCTCTTAACAATACCCCTGTACTCCATCCGTCATAAAGCACATGATGATGTGAAATCGTAAGTACGTATTCATTTATATCCTTTTTAATCAGAACAACTCTTAACGGAAGCTCTAAAAGATCAAATCCTACATGACGATCTTCATTAATAATTGTATCATGCTTTTCTTTCTTTTCAGTTGTATTCAGTAAAGAAATATCTATAAACTGATATGGTGAGTTTGTTTCCTTCAGTATAATCTGTAACGGGTTACTTATTCCTTCCCATCGAAATACAGATCTCAGGGCATCATTTCCAGTCTGAACTAGATGCACTGCTTTTTCAAATAATGATACATCCAGATTTCCAGTTATTGAAAATGAAATTTGAACTGTATATAAATCTTTAGCACCTTTAATCCACTCAATTAATATTCCTTTTTGAGTATCATTCAGTGCTAATATATCTTGGATGTTAGCTTTGTTAAGTTTCTGTTCCATCATCGTTTTTTTTGACTATGGTTTAGTTAAGTAAATAGTTATAACGCCATTGTAAAGGCGTTATCGTTTTAAAAGATTATCAGTATGTAATTTGCTTAAATGATTTTAAGGAATGAGTTGTATTCATAGCTGAACTGACTCTACTATTTCGTTAAAACAGTTCCATATCCTTATCTATAGTTAAGTTAACTGTTTCTTAGGGTAGAAAGTAATTCGAATATACCATTTGAGTTCATTGAAGGAGCCATGATGCCAGCTATTTCATTGACGCCAATAGCTGTGATTTTTCGAAAAAATTCTATACAGCTTTTCTCGGTGCCAATGAGTGAGTTTTTATGTAAGAAATGCTGAAGACTTCCCTCTAAACTTATATTGTTAAGCATTTTATAAAAAGAATCAACATGTTCTAAATATTGCATTAACTCTGTATTTAACATCGGTTGAAGCTCTTTTTCTTGAGCTACTAAATAGGTCGGAAGTACCAATGAAATTGTTCCTTCTATACTATTTTGATTACGATAAGCCTTCTGGTATATTTTAATTTTCCTTTCTAGGTCTTCAATGTTTTCACCTAAATAATAGATCAATATATTAGCACGTATAGCTCCTGCCATTTTATACATACCGTCATCGTTTTCCTTTATAGATACCCATAATGGTAATTCCTTTTGAATGGGTTTAGGAAATATTTTTAGTGCTACTTCCTGCCCTGTACCGTTTCTTCTTGCAATACTATCTCCTTTCCATAATGTACGGACAACTTCAATCTTTTGTTGAATTTTCTTTTGGTCTTCTTGCATATTGTTTGCCCCAATAACTGATAATCCAACTCTACCATTAGAAGCATTATCAATCACAGACCATTCTTCTGCTATTCTGAGTGGGTCCTGATTGGCAACAATGGCACTTTCTCCTCTTATTTTTATTCTAGAAGTAACCATAGACAATGCAGCATTAATAATAGAAGGGTTGCTATATGAAGGTGTTGTATTATTCGCCTCAATGTCAGTTGTCCAAAATACATCTAACTTATTTTTATCTGCCTGTTTTACCACCTTTATTACATCATCATATCCTTTTGAACTACTACTGTTAGTTAATATCGGATAAAAAATTCCTAATTTAGGTTTCGCAATAGATTTTAGTTCTTGTTCCTTGGTTTTATGCAATGTGTCACTCATAATATGTATAGTTTCGTTGCTTAATTTTTAAACTTAAATAATTGCTTTGGGCATAGCAACTGAGGCTTCATGTATTAGAGCCTTCGCCAAAGACATGGTAGAATCTATAACTTTGATTCCCGAGATGTTTTCAGAAAACACTAACGATAATTCTGTACATCCTAGAATAACTACCTCAGTATTATTCTCATAAAAAAAATCTAATGTTTTATTTTTTAACTGTTCTACTTCTTTCGTTCGGATATTTGAATTGGCTTTGATTCCAAAATCAGAATCATATATCATTCTATGGATTACTTTATTCTGAAACTCAAAATCAGGTAGAATTACCTCATATCCTTTCTCTTTTAAAAGATTTTCATAGATTCTTGATTTATAGGTTCCATTGGTTGAAATTACCCCAACTCTTTTTACCATAGGAAATTGATAATCTAGGGTATCACATGTTAGCTGAGGCATATGTAATAATTTTATTGAGCTCTCTCTTTCTTCCAACTCCTTCTTAACTACATTAAAAATTTTATCAGAATGTGCTGTATTGCATGCAACGCCAATAATTGTGGCTCCGGCATTCTCTAATTTCTCAATAATTTTAGCTATTTGATAGGCAGGGTTTATAGTGATTTCACCATTTAAAAATGCCGTTCTATCCATAATATGCCTAGGAAAAGACATCAGTATCATAGAAAGATGCTCCTGATCTTTAGTTGCCGGAGTTAAGGCACTGATATAATTACAAAGCATTACACCTGATTCTGGCCCCATGCCTCCAACTACCCCTATTACTTTCTCATCAATCATTACTTTGTTAACCAACGTGAGTAAATAAAATCTAAATTTACTTTGTCATTCATCTTTGTATAACGGTCAACCATATCTTTCACCACTTCATATTCTCGATCTTTGAAGTAGTAAGCCAATTCTATGACATCTTTTACAGTCATCATTTCCTTTTCATTGCTCACGAGTTCATCAATTTCTTTTTTCATTGCACTAACACCATGTTCTCTATAAATATTAAAAACAGCATTCGCATGGCTTGGATACTGGTTATTATAAATATTATCAAAATATTGGGTCAAATCATAATGAGTCAATAAGTCATTAAGCGAAGCAACAATTTTATCTGCACGATCAGAATTAGCCATAAACACAAATCCAGATTGAGTATTTACCGAATAACAAGCAAAACCTTTATAACCATCATTGTTACCTCCTTGCATTAATATGGTATCTTCACCACTATAAAAAACTTCATACCCAGGACCATAATATAAATTCTTAAGATTCAATTTTGAAACTGGATCAAGTAATCTATCCTTGGTTAAGTTCTCTTTTTTACAAATTCCTATCATCATTTTGGCGTAATCTTTTGCATTACTATATATTCTGGCAGATAAACTTGGCCAATCGGTTTCAAGATTATCTAATCGTTCTCCGAAAACATTATGTCCAAATGCAAAATTCTTTTCTTGCCCTTTATCTATTTGTGTAAACGTTGTAAACGTTCTTTTCAGCCCTAAAGGTTCATATACTTCATCTTTCATGTAGGTCTCAATAGGTTTGTTTAAAATCTCTTTAATAACTTCACCAAGAAAAATATAGCCTTCTCCAGAATACACATATTCTTCTCCAGGATTTGCCACTATTTCAAGAAGTTCTGGGTTGTTTTTCACTTTATGATTCTCTATTCCAGAACTGTGACTCAAAACCATTCTCGCTGTTATTTCTTTATATCTTGAATCATACTTAAGAGGCTCGTACTCCAGATATTCATGTAAAGGCTTATCCATATCCAGCAACCCTTTATTCAATAGATCATATGCTAAATAAACAACAAAACTTTTTGACAATGAACATCCTTCAAAAACTGTCTCAATGTCAATTTTTTTATCTTTATTCTCTGCAGCTCTAACACCTAATGCATTACTATATACTATCTTATTTTTATCAATTACAGCCACAGAAATTCCAGTTATACCAATATCTTCTTTTAAAAACATCAATCTCTTTTCCAGTGAATCAACAGCTATTTTCGTTCCATTTACTGTTATTTCAGCTCCCGTTTTCTGATTACTTTTTATGCAAGATTTTATACTTAGAACAAATAATAATCCTAATACCCATAAAAATGGGTTTCTCGTTATCTTCTTAATTCTGAATTTCATCAATTATAGTTTTTACTTTTTAAAATTACTTTCAAGGGGGAGTAATTAATACCTATTATTTTTCAAATACACCATTTCCCACTACTCCTACTAAATCTATTCTACTTATAAAATTTCTCTTTACACTCTGATTATTAGACTATACCTAGTAATACGATTTACAAATAAATATTTCGCATATCTATTATTTCTTTTGTAGCTATTTTTGCGTTATAAAACTTAACCATAGCTTGGCTATGCTAAAGTTTTATGCCTTAAACTAACTTAAAATAATTCAATACCTATACACGAAATATGTATCTATAAATCGTATAACTCCCTAAAACTGGAGGTTACCTATCAATAGGGGGATTTTCACAAATAATTATGTTCAGTAAATAAACATTAGAAATAATATTACTTACCCTTTAGCTTTATTAAATTACTAATTCAAAAACACCCCAATGTTTTCTTTAATCGCTTTCTTTATATAATTCTCAGATATTGCAATATCAAATGCGGCCATGCCCATAGGATTAAATATTGCGGCTTGATCACTTTCTAACGTCAAAAATATATTGGATCTCACCACATCAAGAATAGATATGGTATCTTCCTTTTGTAATCCCTTTTCCAAATGAAAATTTTCTATATCTGTATTTTCTCGGCAAATTTCCTCCCAATTATCTACAATGATCGCTTTTGAAAACCAATCAAACGTTTTTGACATATAGTCTCTTAATGAGACATTCAAATGCAATGAACCCGGCTTAGGTTGCATATCTATATAGGTAGTTTTAGACACTGTGCAAGTCATAAAAATATCTGCATCTTGATACGCTTCTTCCCAAGAGCTTACAACCGTAATTTTATCTTTAATTTCATCCCTTATTCCCTCTGTTTTCACTCCTTTCAAATCAAAAATTCGAATTTCATCGCATCGATCTTTTAAAAGACTATAACACATATCTAAATGGTATTGCCCAATAGGTCCGAAACCAACAATACCTACTTTAACGTTCTTTGGATCCTTTGCTTCTAAATAGCGTTTCATTACCATTCCGCTCACAGAAGCTGTTCTTATTGCAGAAACCGATCCACTATTCAATATTCCTGAAGGAACACCTGTGTCAGCATCATTTAAAATTACAACGCTATGGGCTCTAGGTAATCCATTTTTTATATTATTTGGAAAACTCGAAATCCACTTTATCCCTGCCTTATTTATTTCTCCTCCAACAAATGCTGGCATTGCTATTATTCTATTTGTTTTTTCTTTGTAACGTAAGTACGGTTTTATAGGTTGAGAATAATCTTCTTCGATCATACACTCAACAGATTTCTGAATTGTTCTAAGGTTCTCTTCCCAATTAAAACCTAATTCCTTGATGTGATTTTCGTTTAAATAGACCATATATTTATATATTGAGATTATTAATTTTTAAGTGTTTTATTTTTAAGTTTATCAAACCATTCGTCATTATAGACTGTGTCTTGATAACGGTCTCCTTTATCTGCCATGATGCACATAACGTTTGTGGAAGTCGTAACCTTTTTTGTTTCAAAATATTTTTTTATTCCTACATAAACAGATCCAGATGATCCTCCTGCATAAATATTATGTTTTTCTAATAGTTCCCTACAACCATAAACAGTTTCTACTTCATCAACCCAAACCACGTCATCTATTTTGGCTTCTTTTAAAATTGGTGGCTTCATACTTGAACCTATTCCTGGTATATACCTTTTTTTAGGCTCTTTATCAAAAACTACTGAGCCACTGATATCAACAGCAATTACTTTAGCATTAGGAAAACATTCTTTTATTTTATTAGATACCCCAGTAATTGTTCCACCAGAGCTGACCCCCATAAAAACATAATCAATACCGTTTGGAGCTTCTTCACACATTTCACTTCCTAACGAATTATAATATGCTTCAGCATTCAGTGGGTTTTCATATTGATTTACCCAGTACATGTTTTCTCTTTCTGCTAAAATTTGTTTTATTCTTTTGATTCGATTCAGTAAGTACCCCCCATTAACATCAGGAGTGTCTATTTCAATTATTTCTGCCCCATTAAACTCAATTAGCATTTTATTTACTGGTAGGGTATTTTTATCTACAACACAAATAAATTTAAGGTCATTAAATTTGGCATATGCAGAAAGTGCTACCCCGAAATTACCTGAAGTAGATTCTATAAGTGTAGTTCTACCGTTAATAACTCCTGTACTTAAAACCTTATCTATTAAATATGACGCTGCACGATCTTTTACACTACCTGTTGGATTGTAAAATTCTAATTTCATACAGACCTTAATTAAATCATTATCATTTAATTTTATAGTCATAAGAGGTGTATCACCTACTTTTTGCAAAATATTAGTTAACATCATATTTTTAGATTATTTTAATATTCATTATTTTTAATTAGGATATATTACCAGATTCCTTACTGTTTCTCAGTAATTTTTATATCATTTAAAAAAATTATAAATGGTATTACTATTCTTTGATTTTTGAATTTTTTGATAATAATTAGTGAGATTAAACCTCTTATTAAATCACAAATAATCTGAGTTTCGACTTCTTGGTAATCGTTATTTTGATTAATTTTTTAAAAAATTGTTTTGGTTTTATTCAAATAGAATTTTTAAATCATCATTATCTAAATAAGCTGCTTCAAAATCTGAAGGAGTAAAATGTATATCATCTTCATCTCTGAGATAATCAAGTATGCTAAGAATATTTTCTTTAAACGTATCAACTATTTTCCTAATAAGATCATGTGTGTTTACGTCGTGTAAATAATGTGCTTGTATTTTTAAGGTATCATTCAATACCATAAGATTAAACTCTAACATGACACCAGTATCATTTTCAGGATCAGATTCAATGCCTAAAGGTTCATTTACTATAGAGAACAGATCGTTCGAGGTTTCTTTTGAAAACTGTCCTAAATAATTGAATCGAATATTATTTTTAGGTGTTTCGCTGCTTAGTCGCTTACTTAAATACTTTAAAACTCCATAATGTAACCCTCCATTAGGGATGCTCTTTATAAGATCTTTAGTCTTTTTTATAGCTTCTTCTATTGAAGAAGAATTCTCAAAACGCAATGGATACAATGAGGTAAACCATCCTATTGTTCTTGAGGTATTTATAGTTTCTAAATCCCTACCATGACCTTCTAATTCGAAAGTAACTCGGTTTGTTTTGTATTCTTCAGCAATAGTTTTTGTTAAAGCAACTAGTAACAGTATTTCGGTATTTGTATTAAAAACTGCATTTGCTTCTCTAAGTAAAAAGGAAGTATCATCAATAGATAATTCAGTAGTTATTACGTTTTGATTTTTTACTTTATTTTCAGGTATTTTATTCGAGTAGATTTCGAATTCATTTTGCTCTATTTCTTCCCAAAAAGAGATTTCTGTTTCCGTGAATTGTTTTGAAAGTTCATTTAATTCATTTTGATACGTTATTAATGATGCCGATTTTTTAGGAAGCTTCGCTTCATTTCCATTGGCCACAGTAAAATAGGTTTCGTAAAGATCTTTCAATAAAATTCTCCAAGAGACACCATCAATAATTAAATGATGAGCTGTGATAAATAAGTAATCTATGTCTTCAATTGTTAAAATTGCTACTTTCAATAATGATGTAGCTGTAATTTTTATTGATTTTTTTATAGAAACTAGCAATTCTTGTAAATCACCTTTTGCAAGATTATTGAACGTCTCTTCAAGCTGTATTCTCTCTAATTCAAAAGGTAAATTATCCTTTTGTTTGTTATAATAAAAAGTCTTTTCATTGTCATCATAATTCAAGCTTAGCGCATCATGATGATTAAATAGTTCAATAAAAGTCTTGTTTATCTTTTCTTCCTCAACCTGCCCGATCCACTTCAATAAAACTGATTGATTATAGAAATCTGGGTTTTCTAAGTTTTTCTCAAAAAACCAATGTTGAATAGGACTTCTTTCCAATACCTTTCCTGTTAACTCTTCATCATTTTCATGTACTTCTATAATTTCTACATAATTTGTCAATTGCTTAATGGTAGGGTACGTGAGTATATCTTTGGCATTAACTTTTATGTTATTTTCATACAACCTAGATGCTATTTGTATTGCTTTTATAGAATCTCCACCTTCTTCATAAAAATTATTAGTTACGCCCATCGCAGCATTTTCTAAAATATCTTTCCAAGCTTCTACTAGTATTTTTTCTATGTCTGAATTCGGTGCTACTACTTCTTGGTTAAAATTAAGTATAGGCTTTGGCAATTGATCATAAGCAACCTTTCCATTTCCTGTAAGTGGAATTTTATCTATAGGGATAATATGTGTTGGAATCATGTAATCAGGAAGTTGTTTTCGTAACATCGCTTTTATTCCTTCCTGAAATTCTGCTATGTTTTCATGATCATCAACTGTGATATAAACACTTAAAGGATTTCCTTTTTTATAAACTGCTAAAGCATCTTTAACTTTTTTATAGGTAGCTACTGTTTCCTCGATTTCCCCTAGCTCTATTCTATATCCATTAACTTTTACTTGATCATCTAATCTTCCTAGGTATTCGAGATTCCCATCTAATTTCCTTTTTACCAAATCACCAGAGCGGTACATTAATTGTTTTGGAATAAAGGGATTGGAAATGAATTTTTCTTTTGTCAATTCATCTCGATTCAAATATCCTTCAGACACCCCTTTTCCTGCGATGTATAATTCTCCAGCAATTCCTAGAGGAACAGGTTTTTGATACTCATCTAACACATACACTTGAGTATTAGCGATGGCTCTTCCGATAGGAACATTATTTCCTTTATCTAGCGAAGTATTGTATTCATGCACTACACAACCAATGGTCGTTTCTGTAGGGCCATATTCATTGAATATCTTAATATTTCCTTCAAAAAGATCAGTGATCTCTTTAGCTAATTGTGCATTGAACCCCTCTCCTCCTACAATTAAGGTCTTTAAAACACTCTGGTTTTTTCCAGTTTTTAATATAGAAGACTCTTTCATAATCTTCAAATGTGAAGGAGTCGCTTTTAATAACTTTACTTGATTATCTAGTAATACACTTTCTATTAATAATTGCTCATCCGTATCTTGATAAATTTCCAAGGAACTTCCCGAAATAAGAGGTAAGAATATTGATGTTAAAGTTAGATCAAAAGCAATAGAAGTATACAGCGGAAAAGTTGAATTTTGATCAATATCATATGCTTCTCTAGCCCATTCTAAATAATTCATTAATGAGCTATGCCCCACTTTTACGCCTTTAGGCTTCCCTGTAGAACCTGAAGTATATATGATATAAGCTAAGTTACAATCGCTCTCAATAGTTTTTATCTCAACATCTGCAATCTGTTCTAATAATACCAGTTCCATCTCTTCTAGAGGCGTTGATTCCCATGTCTTTTTAAATAATGGGTTCTTACTTATGGTATCGGTTGCTAAAACAACCTGAGCTCCACAATCTTCAATAATAAATTGAATCCTATCTTCTGGGTAATTTGCTTCCACTGGAATAAAACACCCTTCTGCCTTTAATACCGCTAAAACTGAAACTACAAAATCAATATGTCTGTTCGAGATAATTGCTACCGGAGTATTTTTTTTCACTCCTTTTTCTTGAAGATTTTTCGCTAAGGCTATCGATCTTTGTTCCAGTTCAGAATAGGTTATCGTCTTTGCTCCCATAGATATGGCAACAGAGTTCGGATACGTTTTTACTTGAGAAGCTATTATTTCGTGGACCTCTAACGAAGTGAATTTTATCGGTGCTTTTTCTATTAAGAAAAATTCTTGCAATACTTCATTAGAAACTAATGTCATGTCAGAAAGCAGTTGATCTGGATTAACTGCTATCTGCTTGATCAGTTGCTTGTAATGTTTTGTAAACTCTATAATACTTTCTTTATTGAACAATGCTTTTGCATATTCAAAATAATACTCCATTTGATCTGGCTTTTCTATAATTTCTAAAGTCAAATCAAATTTTGCTATTCCTGAATCAAAAAAGTATGGAGTCGTTTTTAAAACAGCTGTTTCTAAGGTAGGGATGTCCATATTCTGATATACAAACATGGTATTAAAAAGTGGACTCCCACTAGGGTCATTTTTAACCTCTAAATCTTTAATTAACTGACTAAAGGGATAATTCTGATTGGTAAGGTCATTAAGTGTATTGTTTCTTATTTCTTGAAGATAATCTCTAAAACGTATTTTTCCTGAAGGAAAATTACGAAGTACTAGATTATTAACAAACATTCCAAGCAATCCTTGTAATTGATAATGACCACGACCCGAAACTGGTATTCCTACTACTACCTCTTCCGATCTCATATATTTAGATAACGCAATTGTATACGTTGCTAACATTACAATATAAAGAGATACCTTCTCTTCTTGAGCAACTATTTTAAGTTGATCTATTAATTCTTGTTTTATACTGAAAGGGTGTTTCCCTCCTTCGTAGTTAAAAATACTAGGTCTCTTAAAATCTGTGGGAAGTTCAGATGTTGACAATTCTCCTGCTAATCTCTTTAACCAATATTTTTGTTGCTCTTTCCCTTTAGTTGTTTCTATAAAATCATTTCTCCATACAACATAGTCTTTATACTGTATATCTAATGTATCTATAGTATTTCCTTGATATTTATTGAATACTTCTTTAAGTAATAAACTCATAGATACACCATCAATAATGATATGAGGAATATCGATGAACAAAACATGTGTGTCTTTAGACTCCTTCAAAAGTTCCATTCGGAATAAAGGTCCTTGGTGTAAATCAAATGGCTGAACCCTATTTCTTAGTTCTGCATCAAGAGCTTGTATTTCGATGTCAACAACATTTATGTTTACCTGTATAGCTTCAATATAACCTTGTTTTGGTTTTTGATCTTTAACGGTAAAGTACGTTCTTAATACCTCATGCTTTCTAACAACATCATTTATAGCATCTTCTAGTTGCTCAACGTTTAACTGGCCATGAAAACGAATTGCTAACGGAACATTATACGCCGTAGCCTCAGGACTTAATTGCCAGAAATAGTATAAACGCTCTTGCATTGACGTAAGTGGATACCATTCTTGTTTTTCTTTTGTAGGTATGGTTTGGTAAGGTGTTATACTTTTACTGTTTTCCACTTCATTTGCAATCTCTTTAATCGTTTGTTTTTCATATAGTTGATGATAATCAAAATCTATATGAAACTCTTTTTGAAGAGCGTTTAAAATTTGAGCACCTTTTAATGAATTCCCTCCTACTTCAAAAAATTTATCTGTGGTACCAAAACGATTATGTCCTAACACATCATTCCAAGCGTCTGCAATTTTACTCTCTACAACGGTATTTGCCTTCTCATAACCTTTCTTCTCATCTACTATGTTTTGATACTCTTTAATTGTAGTCAAAACACTATTAAACTCTGAATTGTTATAACGTTCTATTAATTTATATCGTTGTACTTTTCCACTTGTAGTTTTAGGAATCTCATTTACTGGAATAACATGGTCTGGTTCAAAACCAAATACATGATTAATTTTCTTTTTTACAGCGGCAATAATGTTTATAAACTTTTCAAGAGGTTTCTTAAAATATATAAAAACAAGAGTTTCATTCTCTCCTTCAAAATTAGTATGGCCCGCCACAACTACTTTTCCAAGTTCTATTTCCGAAACACCATCTAAAACACTTTCTAAATCATAAGCATAATAGTTTTGCCCATTAATAAAAATCACATCTTTTAATCTTCCACTAACAAAGAGATCTCCCTGATAAAAAAACCCCATATCACCTGTACTTAACCATCCATCTTTATCTATTGTTCTTTCTGTTATGCTTTTATTTCCATAATATTCGGCAGTAACGTTATCTCCTTTTATTTGAATTTCACCAATTACATTTTCTTGAACAGGGTTTTTATCAAAATCAACAATCTTAACATAACTATGTTTTATCGGACTTCCTACATTAACCAATGATAGGGCATCTTCCCTATCAGTTATTTGAATCTGATCTCCTACCCCTAAATGATCTCTGTGAATATTAATGGATTTAACACAATCTAATGGTTCTGAAAACGTTACTGCCAAACTAGCCTCAGCTAAGCCATATACTGGGAAAATAACATTCTTTTGAAGGCCATAATCAGAAAACACATTATAGAATTCATCACATAAAGTAGCAGAAATAGGCTCTGCCCCATTAACAATAATACGTAAGCTTGATAAATCAAGTTTTTTTATACTATCTTTTTTGAATCGTCTAATGAGATAACTATACCCAAAATTAGGAGATGCCGTAAATGTTATTTTGTGTTCAGAAATTTTATCTAACCATAAAAGAGGACGTCTAATAAAAAGACTAGTTGCCATAATATAATGATGCCATCCGGCCAAGAATGGCGTTAAGTGAAACCCTATAAGCCCCATATCATGTGTTAAAGGCATCCAAGAAAAGAATGAATCTCCTTCTGAAGGTGCTTTTATTCCATTTAAAATTCCTCCAACATTCGTTATTAAATTTTTATGTGTTAGCGTAACTCCTTTAGGGATTCCCGTAGATCCTGATGAGAATTGTATGTATGCAATATCATTTTCTTTTACTTCAGCTATAATTGCTGCATCTTCTATTGAAAATATATCCTCAATAAATAATGTACTTTGTTTTATTTCAGAAAATAAGGAAGCTACATTAAATAAAGTAGCTTTTTGTTCTATTCTTGAAAAGTATCCCGACGAAACGATTAGGAACGGGTCTTTCAATAATTTCCAAACATTAAATAACTTATGATAATGATCTTCTGTTCTACCTTGAGTAAGTGGTACAGGAATAATTCCTCCAAGAAGACAAGCCCAAAATACAATAATAAAAGTAGTATTATCTTCTATTTGAAAAACCAATTCTTGTTTGGGCTTCATTCCTTTGCTCTGCAAAAAAGCTAAAACCTTATATGCTTTTTTTCGCAACTCTACCCCATTAAGGGTTACTTCATTAGTACTTCCTTCTATAAAAGTAATTACAAGTTCATCGTTATTCTTGCTATGTAAAAAGTCAATAAGAGTGGACATTCTGAGTAGATTGGTAGTTTAAAAAAAAGGTTATATATTACATACTCATATGTAATAGAGAGCTTATCGTTTCATTCTCTAAGCTTCCATGCTTACTAAGCTTTTCTTGTGGAAAAATAAACCCTAAAAATTTCTGATAATCATTGATATTCTTTTCACCTGGAGTAACAGATTCGAAAAGCTTGTAAAACTGATTTGTCGGTTTTTTATTGATTTTAGCATTTTTGAGTTTGAATTTCAAGCTCAATTGAATACGAATTCCGCCATCATGAAAGCCTCGATGTAACTCAGACTGTTTAAACACTATAACATCACCAGCCGCTGGGTTTTCATATCTATCTATATGCAAATTCTTTTTTGATATCGGTAAAACTAAACCTGAGGCTACTTTTACAAGTATTAAATCTGTATCTTCAGGTATTGCACCTCCAAAAAAACCAAAAACTTCCTTAGAGTTTTCTTTGGAATAAATCATTGGAATCTCAGTAGGATCGCCAAATTGAGCGTATAAATCCGGATTATTAGCTTCAGATATAATCTCAAGCCCGGTATGCTTAGAATCGTTGTAAATAGGTATCCAAACATTATAACAGTCTCCATCTACAACAGAACAAGATCCGTCTGTATGCCATCCCATATTACCAGATTTCATCCTCGACTCCATTGTTGTGCTGCTTGCGAAAAAGATGAATGAGTTCAAGAAATCTACCTCTTCTCCAAGTTCTTCCATAAAAAAATGATGTAACTTTTCGTGTATCCCTTCAATATTTTTTAGCTCAATCATATTTTTAGCCTGAGAGTTTGCCTTATTCTGTAAAACACTTTTCTTTATAAGGTTTAATTCTTCTCGATTAAAAAATTGTGTACGATGGAATATAGAATTTGTCATAATGGTAGTTTTTATGGTTTTGTGAAATAATACAGTAGGTATGAGTTTTGTAGATTTAACTCAATACAGCGTTTTTGGTTTTTTTATCTTCCAATATGTGAGAAGATATTGTTGCAACAATGTTTTGCCTTAATGAAGCAATTCTTACAATGATTTTTTTATAGTTATCTACTTTAACAATTTCACAATCCAAACCAGCTAATGGTCCTTGGATAATCTTTTTAGCTTCCCCTGCTTTAGGAAGGTTTGTTGCTGTTTTTAAATCACTAATATTTTTGTCCTCAATCAACAATTTAACTTGGTTAATTTCCCTTTCTGTTACCCGCGCATATTCCTTTCCAAAGCGAATGTAAGCGCAAGCACCATTTACAGATAATGCTTTATAAAAATCTAGTGAAGAGTTTATATTAACAAATACATATGAGGGAAATAATGGTTGTAAGACTGTTTTCTTTCTATCACTCCATTGTCGAATGGTATTTACTTGTGGTAAAAACGACTCTAATGAAATCTCTTGTAAAGACTCATATACTTTCTTCTCCCAACGAGATTTGACATATATTACATGCCATCCAATTTTAAAGTTCATATGAAATTAGGATTTTTTTGGTTCTTAGACATAGCTTCGCTATTCTCAGTCACAATGAGTTATTTTTTGTAATAAATGTTTTAGATTAAAAATCTCGAAATAGATTTGAATCAAGGAAAATCTTGAATGAATATTTTTTAACCACTTTTAACTTTCCTTGTCACAAATAAATATATAAATCAGTCAATTTTAAAACAGCACTTTCTCAAATTTATAAATTTCAACGTGAAATTTATAAATTTAAACAACCTAGATACGGCATAAAACCCACAATATTAATGCGTTAAACCAAACACAGGTAAAATCTAAAAATAACTATATTTGTATTCCTATCCTGCTACCTAATCCAATGAAAAAAAACAAAAACCCGTATCATTTTTTAGAAAATTACTGTTTAAGAACACCTACTTTACCCCTCAATATTTACAAAAATATTTTTAAAGTGAATACGAACAGAGTTGAGCGATTAAAAAGCGCTTGGGAAAACGACGTATTCAAAGAGGCTATTTTCTTAGCCTCTCCTTATTTATATACTAAATTATCTAGTTATTTAAAAGAAAACATAAATTCCAATTCAAAAACATTAGAATTGGATCATACACTTTTGAAATATGCTATTAGAGCAACGACAAGATCTACCCCTTTTGGATTATTTGCTGGGGTATCTGTTGGGAGCTTTAGTAAAACTTCTGAAATTGAATTAAAACCCGTTGAGCAATATAAACGAATAACCAAATTCGACACCAATTATGTAGTTTCTCTTTTTAATCATTTTTTGAAGAATCCAATGATTAAAAAACAATTATTATTTTTTCCAAACTCTACACTTTACAAACTGGGGAATCAATATCGATATATTGAATATACCTTAGAAAAAGCAAAAAGAACGTATAGTATCGAAGGTCTAGAATATTCATCCTATTTGGAAACAGTGCTTAAAGCAGCTACCCATGGGAAACCAATGGATCATTTGGCAAATGCAATTGTAGATAACGATATTTCATTTGAACAGGCCAACGAGTTTGTAGAGTCATTAGTAGTAAATCAAATACTGGTAAGTGAACTAGAAGTAAATGTAACGGGAGATGACTCTTTTAATTTACTTGTTAAAAAGCTAGATTCACTAAAAAACACAAAACAAACTATTTCTACTTTAAAAAAATTACAGCATCATTTAACATTGATAGATGAAAAAACAGGAAATAATTCTATTCCCTATCTGAATTGCTTTAACTCCATTAAAGAACTTGATATTCCGTATGAAGAAAAATATGTGTTTCAAACTGATCTATTTGCTAAAACTGATAAGAATACACTAGCGATTAAACATGGTTATACCATTAAGAAATTACTTCCTTTACTAAATAAATTATCTCCTTTACACCCTAATCAAAAGCTAGAACAATTCAAAAAATCATTTCTAGAACGGTATGAAACTAGAGAAATGCCATTAGCGCAAGTTTTGGACGTAGAACTAGGAATTGGGTATGTTCAACATCAACACATTTCTGATACTACTCCATTTTTAGGAGATATACTTCCTCAAAATAAAATGAGTACCGAAGAAACCAATGTTTGGAGTGAAATTGATAGTATTATTTATTCAAAGCTATTGAACGCAGCAAAAAATAAGCGGTACACAATAGTTCTTAACGATGAGGATTTTGAGGATATTGAGTCTGATTGGAATCATATTCCAGACACTTTAATGGTTTTTACAGAAGTTTTACAAAGAGATCATAAAGAGTGTCTTGTTGTACATGGATTAAGTGCAAACGCAGGAAACTTGTTGGCTCGTTTTTCTTATGGAGATACAGAACTATCAAAACACTTAAAACATATTACCCATATAGAACAGCAAATGCAACCTGACAAAATTTTAGCAGAGATTGCTCATCTTCCTCAAACAAGAACGGGAAATATTTTAAAAAGACAGCATTTAAGGGCTTATGAAATTCCTTATTTGGCAAAATCTACATTGCCTTTATCCCAGCAAATTACCATTGACGACCTATGGGTTTCCGTACGAAACAACAAAATTATTCTTACCTCAAAAAGATTGAATAAAGAAATATTACCAAGACTTACCAATGCACATAAATATGAATCTAAAGCCCTACCTATCTATCATTTTTTATGTGACCTACAAGCACAGCACAAGAAACAGTATTTGGGTTTTTCATGGCCTAAATTAGCCAATAATCATTCCTTTTTACCAAGGGTAGTTTATAAAGACACCATTTTATCAAAAGCAAAATGGTTTCTGAAGAAAGAAGATATTGAAGCCACGCTAGTTCATTATCAAAATGAAGCGTTATTGATGCCATCATTCCAAAAATGGAGAGCCTGTTTTCAGATTCCTAAATATGTTCAATTGGTAGAAGGTGATAATACATTGTTAATAGATTTAGAAAATTTTGACAGCATACAGCTTTTATTAGGTACGATTAAAAACAAGAAGCAATTCTTACTCGAAGAGTTTTTATTCACAGAACAAACCATTGTGAATAGAAAAAATGAAAAATTCACAAACGAATGTATCATTACACTATATAACCAAGAAAAATTAAACCCCACAACTCTATAATGAAACGAACTTTTATATTAGGAGATGAATGGTTGTACTATAAATTATATTGTGGCAAAAGAACCGCTGATATGATTTTAGTTGATTGTATAAAACCTCTTACTGAAAAATTACTAGCAAATAACCTAATAGATCAATGGTTTTTTATTAGATACTCAGACCCAAACCCTCATTTACGAATTCGCTTCCATTGTAAAGACATTCAAAAATTAGGAAATATTATAGCTCTCGTTAACAAAACAATATCTAAGTATACAGAAAGTGATATGATATGGAGAGTGCAAACAGATACGTATAACAGAGAAATAGAACGCTATGGCGCAAATAACATAAAACAAACAGAACATTTTTTTTATATAGATAGTAACATCTGTGTTAGAGCCTTAGAATTAATTGAAGATGATGACCTACTTTTCATGTTTGCATTACGCTCTATAAATACTATTTTTGACGTTTTTTATTTTTCAATACACGATAAACTTAATTTCACAAACAAGCATAGAGAAGCTTTTAAAACTGAGTTTAACGCAACCAAAATGTTAAGCACACAGCTCTATAAAAAATATACTAGTTTAAAAAAAGAGCTCATCGAGTTTATGGAAATGAAAAGCCATACGGAATATCAACCTTTAATCGATTTGTTAAATACTAAAAAAGAGCAGTTAGAAATATTGAAAACAATACTACCACAAAAAGAATTACAATATAACTTGAATATAAACGATTTATTATCAAGCTATATACACATAACCATAAACAGACTATTTAGAGATAAACAACGTTTACATGAATTAGTCTCTTATGATAGTTTATATCGATTTTATAACCTTAAACTAGTCAAAAAATAAACCCTATAATGATTTCTTTTAACCCCTCTACTACCACCATTATAATTTTTTTTACAATTATACAGTCCATTACTGCTCAAAACAAGCAAATAGACTCATTATCTAAACAACCTTTTAGCATTTTAGAAACCCATTATAAGGAATCGGTATCTGATGCTATTAAAAAACAGTATGCGCAAGCATTTTTATCAAAAGCAAAAAGAGAAAAAAACTCCATTAAAACGGCAGAAGGCTATTACTTTTTGTCCAATCTAAACAAGCATACTTCTTTAGGTGTAAAATACGCTGATAGTATCTTATCATTAAAAATAACTAAAAAGAATAATGAATATCCAGCAAAGGGTTATTTGCAAAAAGGTATACAATTATATTATTTGGCAAGATATTCAGAGGTTCTTGAAAATTACTTAAAAGCACATGAGTATTATAAAATTTCTAAAAATGAATATGGTCAACTGTGTGTCAAGCATTATATAGGGTTACTTAAAAATAGTATTAATGAGCCTAAAGAGTCATTAAAAATTTTTAGAAAAAATTTATTGTTTTTTAAAACGAAAGAGAACCAAGTAAAACATCAAAAACAATATATAAAATCATTGTTTGCTTTAGCTGATTCATACAATAAAAACAGGCTATTAGATTCTGCGGTAATCATTAATAAAGAAGGACTTAAAATAAGTAGGAAAAATAAAAACAGATACTTATATCCACAATTTTTAATGTCCTATGGAATTACTAAGAATTTACAACAAAGCTATAGTACAGCAATTGATAGTTTACTAAAAAGTGCGCAATTATTTGAAAATGATAAAATAAACCTTGCTGTTAGCAATTTATATCTATACAAATCCTTTCTTGGAGAAAACCAACCAATTAAAGGTGTTCAATATTTAAAAAACAATGATTCTCTATTCAAAATGCATCCAGAGATTGTTTTTCAAGCTAAAGAGTCTTATGAATACCTTTTAAAATATTACAAAAAAAACAACGACAAAGAAAAATATCTAAACACCATAGAGAATCTATTAGCTATAGATAGCCTTATTAAAATTAAACAAAGAGGTGTAAGGAAAAAAATTATTAATAAATATGAGATCCCTATGCTTCTTACTGAAAAAGAACAACTCATATCAGAGCTGAATAAGAGTAATGTATCTAAAAAAACAAGTATTTTTATTTTAGTGATTATAACTTCCTTGTTTTTATTTTTAACAGTTTATTTTTTCCGAAAAAATAGCGCAAACAAAAGAAAGTTTAATACTCTCATACAAGAATCCGATCGCAAGGAAGAGCAATCTAACCAAAAAAATACTGATTTAATAGAGATTACTTCCACTACTGCTGAATTATCAGAAGAATTGGTAAAAGATGTGTTAAATAAATTACTCATTTTTGAACAGTCTAATAAGTTTGTAAAAAATGATTATACTTTAAATTCATTAGCAAAAGAATTAAAGACCAATAGTTCTTATTTGTCTAAAATAATAAATAGCTCAAAGAAAGTTAATTTTAGAAATTACCTTAATAAATTAAGAATTGACTATGCCGTAACTAAATTAAAAACTAATAAATCTTATAGAAATTATACGGTTCAAGCAATTGCAGAAGAAGTTGGTTTTAATAAAGCGCAATCATTTTCTACTGCGTTTAAAAAACAAACAGGTATTTCTATCACTTATTTTATAAAACAAATATCAGAAGACAAAACCACTAATTAACAACACTTTGAAGTACTAAAGTTGTTGTTGAAATTTATAAATATCAACAATATCTTGTCTTTTTTTAGGTGTTTAAAGTGTATTTTTGATTGATTTAATTTTTTAAACTAAAACATATCATAATGAAAAAAAACCTTGAACAAAAAAGTAAATTAAGTCTTAAGAAATTTCAAATTGCTAAAATTAAAAACCCTCAAAAAATATTTGGCGGTATAGGGGGGAATCAAGAGACTGATGATGATACAGGTCATACTCAAAAACCTCCAACTAGTATTTAACATTTATTTTATTCACCAAATATATTTATACTTATATTTGGTGAATTTATTTTTACATACTTAACCAGCAATAGTAAATGAAGCTTAAACTTTTTATTAGTATCTGTGCTCTTTTCTTTATAATTATAATCAGTTGTAAAAAAAAAGAAATGTCGAATTTAGCTCCTAAAATAGTAGTTACAACGGAATATCATAACCAGAAGGTAAACGATCCCTATCAATATATGGAGAACCTACAAGATTCCAGATTTTTAGCATGGGCAAAATCACAAGAAACGCACACTAATAAGGTTATGAATTCAATCCCAAATAGCAACCAATTATTAGATAAAGTATCTAACAGCGATAATGAAAATAATGCTATTTTTTCTTTCTTACGAATTATTGAAGATGACACGCATTTTTATGTAAAAAAAGAACCAAATAGCAACATAGCAAAACTGCACTATAAAAAAGGGTTTAATGGTGTTGAAAAAGAATTATTTAACCCCAAAGATTATTCTCCAAATTCTAAAGAAGAGTATTCGATTAATTACATTCAACCTAGTTGGGATGGAAAAAAAGTAGCCATAAGCATTACTTCACAAGATAAAGAAATTTCAGAGATCATTATTTTAGATGTTCAAAAGAAAACTACCTATGATGAAGTTATAAAAAATTGTTGGCCTTCTGGTATTGGAGGTATCCATTGGCTTCCAGATAATTCTGGTTTTATTTACACTCACATTCCAGACATCAATAAAGAATCTGAAAATTATATTTTAAATACCGCTAGCGTTCTCTATAAACTTGAAGACAATCCAAAAAACAATAAAACACTTTTTTCTAAAACTAATAATCCTGAATTAGATTTAAAATCTAAGGATTTATGTATCGTTTATTTTTGGAATCAAGCTGATAAGTATCTGATTGCAAAAGTAGGTGGTCTAGGCTTTAAAGATTATTATTACGCCCCTGTTAGTTCTATTACTAACAAGAAAATACCTTGGAAGCCGTTATTTAAAAAAGAACATCAAATAAAACAATACTTTATTGCAAACGATAGTTTAGTTTATAAAACATCTAAGAATGCTTCAAATTATAAAATATGTAAAACTGCTTTAGCAAACTTAAATTTTGAAAACCCTGAAGTTTTAGTTGAAGAGGATAAAAATGCCGTCATCACAAGTTTCATATTCACAAAAAATGGACTTTTTTATGTAAAAACTAAAAATGGTGTTGAAGCAAAGTTATATCATCTTAACGCAGGTGAAAAACAAAATATTCCTTTACCAAAATCATCTGGCTCTATTCGCCTTAGCTCTAAAAACATTGATTCGAGCGATTTATGGATTAGCATTCAAGGATGGACAAATAATAAAGAGCGTTATTACTACAATCATAAAACAGGTACATTTAAAAATCAAAATTTAGGTAAAATATCAAAATACAATGAATTAGATGATGTTGTTGTGGAAGAAATAGAAGTTACCTCACATGATGGTACTAAAGTGCCATTATCTATTATGTACAAAAAAGGGATGAAATTGAATGGAGAAAACAGATTATTAATCACAGGCTACGGTGCTTATGGATCATCTCATTACCCTTATTTAAGTAAGTATATGTTACATTGGATACATGAAGGAGGTATCTATGCTTCTGCACATGTTCGAGGTGGAGGTGAGAAAGGAAATAAATGGCATAAGCAAGGTTATAAATCAACGAAACCAAATACTTGGAAAGACTTCATAGCTTGTACTGAATATTTTATCGATAAAAAATATTCATCTCCCGAAAAGATTGCAGTTTGGAGTGCTAGTGCAGGTGGTATTTTAATTGGTAGAGCTATTACAGAGCGACCAGATTTATATGCTGCTGCATTCATTAGATCAGGTACACTAAATACCTTGCGATCTGAAACTGGTTATAACGGAGCGAATAACACCAAAGAATTTGGTACGTTTAAAGATGAGAACGAATTTAAAGCATTGTTAGAAATGGATGCTTATCATCATATCAAAAATGGAACAAAATACCCAGCAACATATTTATCAGCAGGGATGAATGATGCAAGAGTTCCTGCTTGGCAACCTGCTAAATTTGCCGCAAAAATGCAGGAAGCAACTACTTCTGAAAAACCTGTTTTGCTTTCTGTTGACTTTGAAGGTGGACATGGGTTTGATGCTTTAGGGAACAAAAGAAACAAGGAAACAGCAACTGTTTTATCCTTTTTCCTATGGCAAACAGGCCATCCAGATTACCAGCCTAGTCACTAATTTTTTATATCAGGTTGAATAAAAAAATTTTACCTAATAGACAACTCAACACAACGCCCTGAATCACAAAAGACAACCACCACGTTATACGGTAAAAGTACGTTCCTTTAAAGAAGGTAACTACACTTAAACTCGTAGTATTCTTTTAAATTTCAATAAAATAATGATGTTGTATACACATGATGATAGCATTTCTTTTTATATAATACCATTTGAATTTACCATAAACAATTATGGTCGGTAAATTAACAAAATAAATAGTAATACTATTTACAGAACCAAACCAGGTAATAGACTGAAATAAATCAGTACATTTTATTCATATCGCTCTGTTCCTTACAATTGACAGGTAGATTTATGCATTTAATCTATAGATAGTGTTCATTTACCTAAATTTCGAAATATAAATAGAGCTCTCTTATATTTTTGTCTTGTAGTTATTAAACTAAATTTTAGTTTTCTATCGAAAAGGAAGGAGTATTTGTAGGGGAATACTCCTTTTTTTCTTTGGTCTAATTTCAATCAACAAAACCTAAATCGTAATCCATACTACCCTTTACCATTTGAATTTACCGAATAAAACATCCTTCTTCCCTTTCTATTTCAATATAAAAAGAAAAAACACTCATTTTTTTTTACAGTAAATTCATACAATAACGGGTATAATTCCACTTTCGTACAGGTATTCCCATACCAATCTAGGTAAAAACACAGAGTCATTTTCCTTGCAATCATGCTTTTGTCTTAACCAAGGGATAGTACTCACAAGAAGCAGTAGCACTTTGTTTTACCTGTCATGTAGCCTATATAGCTACTTCTAACATTCATGCAACGCTTCAATACATTCTTTTGAATTTTTCTACAATTATACGGCAACTTTGAAGTGTCACAAAATTAGTTAGACAATCCTGACCATCATGGTAATCACTTAGATATTAACATAAACATCTTCCGATAACACCATAAGATCAAGATATATTTTCATAATCAAAAAAGAATTTTCGATTGAGTAGCTACCTTCCTTTCTTTTGATTCTAAAGGCGGAATCCGAAAAGCCATTTTCACAAAGAGTAGGAAAAACAAAGGGTACCTCACATATTATAAGGTTAACATAAAACCTAAAATAAATAATGGTTACTCTATTAAATAAATATAAATACATTATGCCAAAACCAAATCACATACATGAAATAAGCGATGATGGTGTAGGAATTTGCGGATTTGTTGCTATACTTCAATGTGCAATTGATTCTAAAAAAATGACCTTAGATAATTTTGAAAGTCAATACAAAAACTCCGCAAAGGAATTTGCCAATGAATGGCTTAGTATACAAACAAACCATCATAAAAATAAAAAGGATAATGCTCTCACAGCATTAGGACAATCCGTACAATATACAGCGACATTCGGAGAAGAATGGGAGAATGTTACTCTCGAAAATGCAATTAAAAAAGGCTGGGATTGGAAGGGTCAACCTGGTTTAGCATTGACTGCTGGTTCTATTATTCAATATTTAGAAGATCTGTTTAAAATTGAGATGGATATTGAAATTTATGATCGTAAAAAAACTAATTCCGATATCAAGAATCTTTGGAAAAGCAAAAGCAGCAACTTAGGACCGGGGATTTATGGAATCCAGAAACTTACTGATGATTCTGATCGAAACAAGAATTCAAGAATAGACCACTGGGTATATATTGACACGCAAGGTGAACTAATGACTTGGAGCGCATCGGGTCAAACAGCAATGACTAAAATTCTAAATAAAAAGAAGAAGTATACGTACAATGTGACACGAATATTTCCTAAACAAAAATAACAGAATTCAAAAAGAGGTGTTTATATCATTTACCATTTGAATTTACTGGTATAAAAAGTCTATATTCCATGAGAATAATAAAAATAATTCTCAATAACTCTTAGACGACTCATTAAAAATCCAATATCTTAACTTTTAAGGTATTGGATTTTCTTATTAAATAACGTAAGTTCTAAGTAATTTTACTATAAATATTTTTAGAAGTTAGCCAATCACTGCGAAAAAAACGTAATGAAATAGCGTTTTTGTATTAGCCTTTTCTAACAAAATGAATACTTCAGTCTGAAAGAACTCCGTAATACCTCATCTAACAGAATTTTTATGTTGTTCTATCTCGAACTCCGGTAAAATAACCATATAACTAAACATCATTCATCACCTTTATCAAATAACCGTCAGCTCTAAATACATATCACGTCTCTATTTAACTAAATTACTTGTATTCATCATTTTTATATTTTTCGTAATTGATAATAAAGGCATGACACTTCACCTATGTAAACATCCATTTGAACTAAGATTGACCAAACTTGTATAATTTATAAATTATATTTAAGTAACAATTTAAACATTGTTTATTCATTTTTTTTAGAAGTTTGGTTAGTTTTTTTGGAAAGGAGTACTTCTCTCGAAGTGCTCCTTTTCTCTAGTATTAATACCTTTTATAACGACATGTTAAACGCTATAATAATTAGCATCCTCTAGAAAAAGATGCAATTGATAATACCAACCGTATCAATACCAATTACAATCTTCGATGTTTCCCAAAACAAAAAAGGTTATCTTTTCAGATAACCTTCTTTCTATTCTTATGACTTCTTCGTATAAACTATGTTACACGCAAGTCTATGGGGTTTAGTTGATAACTTCTACGTTAATAGCGTTTAACCCTTTTCTTCCTTGTTCAGTATTATACTGTACTTTATCGTCTTCTCTAATATCATCTATTAAACCTGAACTGTGTACAAAAATATCTTCTCCTGAATCTGATGATGTAATAAACCCAAATCCTTTTGAGCTGTTAAAAAATTTTACTGTGCCTTCTTGCATGTTTACTAATTTTATATTATTAATTATTTTTAATCTAAGAACTCCCTAATGTTTTTACATTTTAAAAACGCAATAGTTTTAAACTATTTACATTATGTAAAGACAAATTATAATGATAAAGTAATGATTAAATAAAAATGGAAAGAAGAGAAAAAACTCAAAAAAACTAATTATACTACTATTACTATCTTATTAACAGGTGCCCTAACCGACACTGCAAAGATAGAACTTTTTATTTATAAACAAACTAAATTTAAAAAAGATTTACAATTTCTTTATTTCTCTCCTTTTTAAAGGACTAATTAAAAGTATTACCCATGTCGTAAAACACAAAAGCACTCAAAAACAACACCTTAACAAAGCGAAAATCTTTTAAAACACGCGCTTACACAATCTTCCTCCTTAGTAAAATAACGTTCAACAAACCACTTTCCTCCCTTAGTTATTGAAGAATGATTCCTTAAAGTACATTTTATGAACCAATTTGCACGTCAAATACTAAATTATTAGTAAACGTTAATTCATTAAGTTTTCTATAATGATCTAACGATTTGGATCATATTCCAATAAACATAATAAAATTCCTTCTTTTCGGGATTGTTATTTTTATCAATTCAGCCAACGAATTGGTTATAGCAAAGGCATGCATTGACTTCCTGAAATATTTATTAACTTTAAGTAGGTATATTCTTTATATAACTTTAGTTCAGTATCTATTAATGTTAGCTGAATTTTCGAATCAATCCGTTTAATATGCTCATTTAAAAGGTTTGTAAAGGTAATGAAACCCATATCTTTTCGAATCAATGGTATTTCTTCGTTAGCAATAGTAAAATCGAATTCTAGTATTTGCACACGTAGTTTTTCGATGAATTCGTTGAAAAACACATCTTTAAAAACCACTTTTTCTATTCGGAGTTTTATGAACTCTTTTTCAGAGGAAACAGTATCATTTCATTGTCGTAACCATTTCTGTTAGGCTATTTTCCGCTTCTCCTTTTGCAGAAATCCATACTAAGCATAATTGAAGAAAAGTCTAATTTTTGAGTTGTCAATTGCTTTCGTTTTGTGTTTTTACGTGAGAAGTCACAAGCTTACTCTTTAGGGTTATAGTGGGCAACTATAACCTTATTCTAAAAGTTCATCACAATTTACAGAAAAACAACTATCTTTACCTACGGAGCTCTGCCGGAGACGACAACTCCAACGCACGAAAAGTGTCTAAAATAAAAAAGCGCAAACTCAAGTTTTGCGCTTTTTTATTTTAATAATATCTTTTTTAACTAATCACATATTAAAATTAATTTCCTCCTGAAGTGGTTCTATTACAATCTCTTGAATTTAATTCACAATTTGAACAATAACTTCCAGCTGGAATGCATCCACAACAAGAAGAACAAGCTTCTGTTGTACAAACAGTTTCACCTACATACATTATATTAAAATTCCCTATTTTGTTATTTTGGTTTTTAAATTTAGATGAATGATTTAATAAAGCAACAGTTGATACAGAATCATCTGTATTAGTAAATCTTATATAATATTTTCCTTCTATTTCTAATATTTCAAAGGATTTCCCTTTCTTATTGAGACCATACTTAGATGAATATGTAGTAAAAGAATTGATAAGTTCATCATTCGATATCGCTAATTTAACAGACTTCTCATTTTTGTAAGCAACTTTTGTTCCAGCAAAACCTTTTGAAGAAAAATCAACAGAACTTAATTCATTAGGAAGTTCATCATTTCTATTACAACTAATAAAAAGAATGCTTGTCAAAGCTAAAGTAAATAAAGCGAAAATTATTAATCTTGAGTATTTCATATGTTTGAATTTTTTTACAAAAATAAAATTATATAAATTTTCTCTAAAAAAAAATTATTTACAATATTTAAAATTGTACTTTTTACAATATTTGCGTTTTTCTTGTTTCTTTTACACTTTCAGCGGAAAAAAATCTGCTTAGTGGCGAATGTATCTCAGTAAACTATGTTTTATCATCTATTAAAATTCTAGATCATATTACTATTTGTTTTGCGTTTTTTGGGCTTTTAAGAAAAAAACGCAAAACTGATTTTACAATACTCTATAACACATTCTATTTATTGTGTTTTCATATATCTACCTAGCGCAAAAATAAACGCAATGGAAACGCAAAAAAGCACAATTTATATAAAAATATAAGGAACGTTATACTTAACATTCTATTCCCCCTCCGTCCCCAAGGAGGAGCAGATTTTTCTCCGCTGAAAGTGTTAGGAATTATCTAACCCCTCTAATAAATTTGTTTGATTGGAATCTATCTCTTGTTGTGAATTGCTTTCATTTTGTATTTTTACGTGAGAAATCACAAGTTTTGAAATCAATTTGAGTTCTCCAAATCGGTTGTGAATTGCTTTCATTTTGTATTTTTACGTGAGAAGTCACAAGATCTTTGAGGTATAATTATTTATCATTTAAGTTGTGAATTGCTTTCATTTTGTATTTTTACGTGAGAAGTCACAAGGTATACAGAAAAAAGGAAAGTTAGAGATTTGTTGTGAATTGCTTTCATTTTGTATTTTTACGTGAGAAGTCACAAGCGTCTGAGGCATTGTAGTAGTACTGTATATGTTGTGAATTGCTTTCATTTTGTATTTTTACGTGAGAAGTCACAAGATAAGAATGAAAGGCAAGTTTTACGCTAGTGTTGTGAATTGCTTTCATTTTGTATTTTTACGTGAGAAGTCACAAGTACTTTGTATGGATTTAAAACTGCTCCGTTGTTGTGAATTGCTTTCATTTTGTATTTTTACGTGAGAAGTCACAAGCATGGTTCCACTCATTAATCCTGCAATCATGTTGTGAATTGCTTTCATTTTGTATTTTTACGTGAGAAGTCACAAGATACAATTTCAATTCTTCAGGTGTTAATTTGTTGTGAATTGCTTTCATTTTGTATTTTTACGTGAGAAGTCACAAGACATATAAATATTTTTAAATCCGTCTATATGTTGTGAATTGCTTTCATTTTGTATTTTTACGTGAGAAGTCACAAGCATCATGTGATAAAAAGAATTGGCAGCATTGTTGTGAATTGCTTTCATTTTGTATTTTTACGTGAGAAGTCACAAGCTGTGCTTGAAAGAAGGTTTTAAACGACTTAGTTGTGAATTGCTTTCATTTTGTATTTTTACGTGAGAAGTCACAAGAACCTCACCCACCTCGTAAGCGTCCCGGTTGTTGTGAATTGCTTTCATTTTGTATTTTTACGTGAGAAGTCACAAGTTCTTCTGCCTCTTCAATTACTAGTGTTGTGTTGTGAATTGCTTTCATTTTGTATTTTTACGTGAGAAGTCACAAGGTCAATCCCGAATTGTTGAGTAAGATCAATACTTCGGGATTACTTTTTAGAATTGAAAAAATGATGTTTTTTTGCTATTTACTTTGTGCTTTTGGTGATTTTTTGAATTCTAAAACAGTTCTAACTGCTGCACTGGTTGCGGAATTTCTACTGGTTTTACCCCATGAAATAACTCCATTTTTTCAAATTGTTTGTCTGTTATTTCTAAAATACAGACTTTTCCATGTTCTGGTAACATTCTTTTGACTCGCTTTGTATGTACTTTGGAGTTTTCTCTGCTAGGACAATGACGCAGATATATTGAAAATTGAAACATCGTGAAACCATCATCAATCAATTTTTTCCGAAATTGTGATGCAGCGCGTCGCTCTTTTTTAGTTTCTGTGGGCAAATCAAAAAATACTAGTACCCACATAACCCTATATGCATTATAACGATTTGTAGTAAGTAATACGATTTACAAATAAATATTTCGCATATCTATTATTTCTTTTGTAGCTATTTTTGCGTTATAAAACTTAACCATAGCTTGGCTATGCTAAAGTTTTATGCCTTAAACTAACTTAAAATAATTCAATACCTATACACGAAATATGTATCTGTAAATCGTATAATACGATCTGCCATTTGAATTTACCGTAATAAAACGTCCTTTTTCCCTTTCTATTTCAATATACAAAGAAATCATAACTACTGCTATTATTGATTTTTATGTCTTATATAAAAAAAAATACTCATTTTCTTTTACAGTAAATTCAAACAATAACTGGTATAACATATCATACATTTTTAGTCAAGTTCTGGATATTTTATCTGTCGTAATTCTCCATAATAACATTTATACAAACTAGTAGTTGTAATCGTTACAGCAACCATTAATGGGCGTTCTAATCCATCAATCCGCACATCTTGTGTCGCAATATTGAGCAAGTATGCTTTACACTCTTTAGTAAGTCTTTCTGGAACTCCATATTGTATCACATAGTTGTACACCATTTTATCTATAAATGGTCTATACGGCTCCATAATGTCATCTGCCAAACAATAAGGATTGTATTTATTTCGATGAAAAATCCCTAAAACAGGTAATAACCCACTTGACACTAATGCTCTTGCTACAATACTTCGTAATACAGCATATCCAAAATTGAGCATGTTGTTAGGAGCAATACCAAAACGTTCTCTTGTAAAACCCTCAAACAAGTATTTCCAATGATGTTGCGCTGCTTTACCTTCATTGTTGGTTGTATCTCCGCTTTTTACAGATTGCCAATACAAATCCATTTGTTCATAAGGCTTGTCATATAATTTTAAGAGTGCTTGCTGATTTTTTATTTTTTGTTCAACAGTTTGTTTCCACAATTGTTTTTTTAACGGTTCAGAAGCCTGTAATTGATGTTTAATACGGTCTGAATGCTCCGTATGCCCGTATAAAGGCAACATTATTCCGAAAGGTAAATGATGGGCATCACAACTCACAATAGCCACAGTATTTCCCTGTAATTTTAGTAATAATTGATTGCTTACTGTAATTTGATAATGGTCGAGCATCAACAATGCCATATCTTCGATAGGGATTGTTCCTTTGATGCTTTTATCATCAGGGTTTTCTATGACTAACTGTTTTTGCTTGAATCTTAAATAAGCTGGAGAACCAATGTAAATCGTACGCTTTATCATGACTTTTTTTAGTATTCTCCTAGTTGTACTATTTTTCCAATATGGTTGATTCTTACTTTTACTAATTGATCTAGCATTTTTAGATTTCTCAATCTATGAAATGTTTTTCCTTTTAATTCCTTTTTATCAATTAACTCCGTTTCAAGGTGATGTCTGAACCAAAAATCTCTTTCTGAAATAGACTGCACTCTGAACAAATTTTCATTAATTACAACATTATTTTGAACATTGAGCAAATCAATATCTTTAGGGTTAAAACCATCAGAAGGAAACACAAACATTTCGTTCTGCTTCATTGAAAATAAAAATTTCCATCCCAAATCGTCATTATATGTTTTATCAATAATTGGCAATCCAAGATTTACGCGTGACACTACTTCATAAAACGAAATTACTGTATCTTGTAGTTTTCCTTCCTTATCTTGATAAATAGCTACATGGTGATTGTTTCCTGTACTTACATAATCAGCAGGGATACTCTTATTATTTTCATCTGTAATGCTATTTCCTAAATGATTTTTCTTTGTACGCAATGGTTCAGCGTTCTTGAGTGCTTCAATACGTACTCTTTTAATTGAAATACCTTTTTCTTTGTTCTTCCAAATAGGATTTTTATCCAAATTTGAAAACGCTTCCTTTGCATTTCCATGATATGCTTGCAAGCGCTTTTCTAAAATACGTCGTACGCTTACATCTACAATTTTTTGCAGACTTTTTTCATTTTTAAAATTATCGGAATTGATGTCTTTACGTATTACATAAACGCCTTCAAAATAACGTATCTTAATAACGTCTGGAACGGTCTTTGTTTTTGAAGCATCTATATAAATAGGGTTTTTATTTAAACTGTTTTTACCTGTAAAAGCTTTTTTAGGATTGTTATCAAAGTTTTCTAATCGTTTTAACAATGCTTCTTTATAGCTCGGTTTCGTAACCTGTTGCACTTTTTCTAAAGTAAACTTTCCGGAAATTTTTTCTTTGGAAACAATAACTTTTTTCACATGACCATATATAGTCTCTTTGTGTAGTTGTCCTCTAGGGGTTAGTTGAACTTTTTCATTGAAAACACCTTTTTGACTAGTTTTGGTTTTGTTTTTATTTTTTGTAACAACTTTGTTTTTATTTTTAAAAGATATTAATATTCCCTCTAGATGTTTTTTTGCTTCACTTCTAAAGTTTTCAATAGGTAGAACAAATTTTCGCTTCTTTGTTGTTCCTTCAGTGTATATCCTAGTTATTTTTTGTTTGATTCCTAATAAATCACTTTGATCATGTTGCACTTCTTCAGACTTGACACCGTGGGTAACATTTAAATTATTTAAGTATTGAATATGATCATCGGTTGTAAAAGCAACCGTAAGAGCATCCATTGCATGATGCCTGTGATCATTTCGTTTGGTCCAATCTATGATTTGCTCAACGCTATTACCATTTTTTCGTTCTTGAAATTTGGTCAACCCTAATTCTTTATATTTGGGAAGATTCAATTCTTTCATTATATTGATTAAACCCCAATCTTCACGAAGTTTATCTGTAATCCTTCCACTTGTTGGAACTACGATTCTAAAGACTTCTTTAAGCATTTGTACTGCCTTTTTTGCAATGTATTGACTATTACGTAAATCTCTATCAATGAAATCTTCAGGTAAATTTTTACGCGACATCAATAATTTTTTATATTTCCCGCCACTTATTGCCTTCGACTGATATAGTGTTTCTACTCTTGCCTTATAATTTGCTAAATCATCTGCATATTTACTCGATATAAAATCTATAGCAGTACTATCAGCTTTTGCTAAATTCACTTTTCTGTAGGCTAATGTTTTATTAGAAAAAGAATCATCAAATAAAATCGCTTTGGGAATAATATGTTCAATGTCTATGTCTTTTGAAAACAGCAACTCTCTAGGAATATATTTATTTGTAAATAGCGTATTATATTTATTATCCTTCAACTCCTCATACAATTTATAACGAGTTACATCATTTTTTGAAGGGTTCTGTATGCCAAAATCTTTTTGAAGAATTTTTCTAATGTTTTGGTTCCTCAATGTAGCATCATTAATATGTTTTGATAAGTTAGCGCGCTCTTTCGCTGATTTTTTAAGTTCTCGTGCTAATTCAACACGTACTTCATCTATCTCTCCATATTCATCTATCAACTGATTCATCAAATTAACCATTTGATTCAAAATCTTCTCAACTACAGGATTTCGCAAACTATTCTTTGGTAATAAAGCAAGACTATCCTTTAATTTTCGATTTTGCTCCTCTTCTTTAGTCAAAGAATTAGAATGGTTATAGCCTACCATGTTACATGCTTCATAAAAACTATTTCCTGCTTTTAAGTAGGGAAGTATTTTTTTGATGGCTTTCGCGCTTAGATTTCCATAGTCTTGTTGTAGTGAAATATTTGCTAATAAATTTCCAAAAACTGGTTGAAAGCCATATTTCAAGTGCAGTTTTTTCTTTAAGCTAGCATTTACAGTCCCATAACGTAATGTATCTTCTTCTCTTACCTTATCGTTATCTCCAGTTGCATACAACAAGTGCCATAATTGATAGCTTTCCTGCTTGTCAAAAGCATCTCCAGTAATCTCTGCATCAAACCCTAAAACATCCGTATTAATACTATTATCCTGAAAAACATTTTTTACTTCTTCCATAATTTCAGAAGCTGATTTTTTAGACCAATCAAAACCATACCCTAAATCATCTAATATGATTTGATATATATTATATAGAGCTTCATTTGTTCGATTCCCTTCAAGTTTATCAAAATTCGCCTTCCAATATTTAGGAGTCTTTAAACCCATGATTTTTTTTATCTCATTGATTTTCAATACACCTTTAAGATTAAGCTCCTGAAAAACAAGCTGCCTTGTTTCATCATCTAATTCGTTAAAGGAAAATTCTTCTTTACTTTGCGTATGTTTAAAGTCTAAATGATTGAGGTTTTGCCATATTTTAAACTCTTGAAATAACGGTGATGATTTTGGTATTACTTTATGTTGTTTTTCAAATTGACATTCCGAAATTAAATGCTTTTGTGATTTTAATTTTCGTTGATAAAAAATAACAACATCACGTATTTGTTCTTTTAAATCACTAGTTAATTCTTTATAAAACTTGGATTGGGTTTCCCAAATCCTTTCAAATTCATCTAAATAATCTTGACGATAAAAAACTTGATTTTTGAGTGGAGTATGTTTGTTTTTTTGGATTTGTTTAAACAAATATTCACCTACTGTTTCATTGTTAAAATATAAAGTCTTACTTCTGTCGCTGATTGCTCCTAAATACCCACTTGATTTATTGATGTTATTGTTGATTTCTACTAAAACATACGCCACCTCTTCAACAGTAAGTTCTTGAGAAATTGCTTCATTTCGCCATTTGTAATGTTGTAATTTTACGGCATCACGTTTTCCTTTATTTTCTGCCGTATATATTTGATGTACCGCTAAAAATAGTTTTCGAGAGTTTTGTTGTCCTTGCCCTTTGAGTTTAGTATAAAACTCATCCGTTAATATAGTTGGATAGAACTGTTTTTGAAACTTCCAAACTTTATCAAACTCTTCTTGTAAATCTGAACGATAAAAATCGGGGATATATTTTTTACCTTCTTTAAGCAATACATATACATATTGCCCTGGTGTTAAGCGTTTGTCATACAATTCTTTTGCTATAGCCATTCCATCAATAGCCATACCTTCTTCTTCATTTTTGGCTTTACGACTACTTTTATATCCTCTTTTTTTATTGATCGCTAATAAAACACGAGCAAATTCTTCTAATGATATTCTGTCTATTACAGCTTTTGAACGTAACTGGAGCGTTTGATGTGTTGTGTTTTTTCCTGTTTCAGTTAATATGGTATTTGTAGTAATAATATGATGCTGAAATAATATCTCTATTAGATTTTTTCTTCTTAACTTAAAACGTTGCAAGTTCCTTCTTGCACTTCTTTTACTAGTACGATCAGCATTAACAGACAAGGGTCTTCCTTTTTCAAAGTTTGTTTTTTCATCAACAGATAAGGGGTTAACCCGTACTCCCAATTTTATAATTTCAGATTGTTCATTTTCGTTTTTCGACTCATTAACTAACGCCCAACCAATAGAAGTTGTCCCTAAATCTAACCCTAAAACTTTTTTCATATAATGTGATTTTTTCATAAAAATAAAATAAAAGCCACAATTATTCTTGCGGAAAACCATAATTATACTTTATTTTTTTTCTGTATATTGCCATTACAAAATGAAAGCATTTCACAATAAGGATTATTCCGTTGTGAAAACATTCAAAGCGGCATCATAGATGTCGCTTTTTCTTTTTATGTCAATTCAATCATAAAAAATAAAGATAACTTTTTAACAGTTCGTTAAAAGTATTAAAAATGATCTGTTATAACATCTGTGTTTTTATTTGACTCATTTAACTTCTTTATTGCATAATGGATTCTTGTTCACAAAAATTAAAATCAGTCCAATCATTATAAAAGGAACACAAGTTAAAAGAAAAAGGCTTACACCTTTATTTTGAAGAAAAGAAGACTATTCCAGAAGAGTTTTCCAAGGATATAGTCATTTCCCATGGTTTTCATAAAGAAATAATAGTGGAAGATTTTCCTTTGAGAGGTAAAATTGTTTTACTTCATATCAAACGTAGGAGATGACTCAATAAAACGACTCAAAAAGTAGTGTACAGAAATTGGGATTTAGTAACACAGGGAACTCGAATGACTGTTGAGTTCGTTGGTTTTTAAAAGTACTTAATCTGTACTAAAGTCAATAACTGTGCTACTATAGCAAGTTTTATGGAGTTAATGGCAAGAAGCTACAACGTCAATTTAGAGATTACATGAGTGACTTCAAACAATGGAAAGACAAATCACACGTCAAAGATTGGTTATTATTCACTAAAAACATAGGTAAAAAAAACTCTCCATAGACGAAGTTGCTTTATCTAAAGGAGAGCTTTACATTATTGTTACCACTAAAAAGACCAAAGGTTAAGCAGGAAGTATTGTGGCTATCGTTACGGGAACTAAAGCAGAACAGGTTATTGACAAACTGTTAAAGATTCCTATTATAAAAAGAAACAAGGTTCAAGAAATTACTCTTGACATGGCTAGCTCAATGAAATTGATAGTTAAAAGATGTTTCCCGAAAACTGCACAGGTAACCGATAGATTCCATTTACAAAAGTTAGCCTTAGATGCTCTACAAGATATTCGTATAGAACACCATTGGGAAGCTATTGACACAAAAAACAATAACATAAAAGAGGCTAGAGATAACAATAACACATATACCTCTATCATCTTCAGCAATGGAGATACTTTAAAGCAGTTATTTACTTTACAGAAATAAAGAATAATAATCTATTTTTTTCTTTTTAAAAAGTATAACGGATATTCAAGTTCTTCATTTTTCTCATACACTTCGAAACCGAACTGTTTATATAAGCTTAAATTCTCGTCTGTCGTGGTCTCTATGACCACAGGTAACGTGTTGTGCTTATAATATTCTATAACTTCCTTAACAAGCCTAAAACCATAAGCCCTGCCTTTATATTTAGCATAGGTTCCAAATATGATTGGGTGTAAATGGGGTTCTTTAAAATGAAATTTTTTTAAAGTGTATTCTCTTTTTAATACTTTAAATAAATTAAACAGACCTATACAATTAAGCACAAGTTGCAAATCCCAAACAATAGTTTTTAATGTTGTTTTCTTTTTGTGAGGATATTGAATCAATACACAAGCCTTTTTGTTGTTCGATAAAAAAACATCGCCAAACAATAAAGAGTTATTGAAAAGATACTGCATTAAAACACGTAATCGTTTTTTCCTCTTAGAATCATTCTTTACCACAAAATTAATTGAGTTAGGGAACCTTATAGGCTCAAATGCTGACACCAAGATATCGACAACTAGTTGCCTTTCTTCTTTTGTTGCTTTTATCATTTATTGTTTTTGTTCTAGAACCTTTCTTTAACTAAAAAAGAAAGGTTATATTACTTAAAAGCAAAGATTTAACATTTGCTTCAGGGATTACCCTATAGACGATTCAGTGTTTCTAGGTATTTAATAATTGTAATTAAAGTTGTAAATTGCAATCAAACTTCCCTCTATTATTCGAAATTATAACTACGCCTAAAGTTTAATGCTATTGGGTGTACATCTTGTTTAATAAAACTATAACTATAAAATAGAAATTATGAGAAAAATTATCATGTTGGTATTTATTGCCGTTGCAGTTATTTCATGTTCAAATAATGAGGACGATGAAAGTAGTCAAGATTTAATTTATGGAAAATGGACTTTCGAAACGAGGTATAATAACAATGGTTCTATGGAGAGTTTAACAGATTGTGAAAAGAGGTCCAATATAACCTTTAAAACCAATGATACTTTTGACATGTTCAATTATTGGTTGGTTAATGGTGATTGTGTTTTAGAAAATAATAGAACCAACATTGAATTTGATTTGAATGGTGATAGGCTAACAACGTTTTGGCCCAATACAGACAATCAAGGGCAAAATATTACAATAGAAAATGTTGTACAGGTTAAATTTCCTGATGTCAACACAATGGAAATTAGACAAATAAACGATGACCTGAACGGAGGGTCTGGGGGTGTCTACCCAGGTAAAGACGTTTGGAAAAGAGCAAATTAATCATATCGTAGTGTTAGAAAAGTATTGGCTTACAAATGTATTACAGAAAATTAGGATTCAATATTGGATATTTCCGTCGGCATATGGTCGGCATATTAGCAGAGTAAAAAAAGAAAAACCCTTTAAAACCATGGCTTTAAAGGGTCTTCTAAGTGATCGCGACAGGATTCGAACCTGTGACCGTCTGCTTAGAAGGCAGATGCTCTATCCAACTGAGCTACGCGACCATTTTGTCGGGGTGGCAGGATTCGAACCTGCGACCTCCTGCTCCCAAAGCAGGCGCGATGACCGGGCTACGCTACACCCCGATTGGGTCATACTCTTTAGCGGAGAGACCGGGATTCGAACCCGGGCATCGAAAAACGATGACAGCTTAGCAGGCTGCTGCATTACCACTCTGCCACCTCTCCTCCAATTTTTTCACGAATGTGTGAGTTAAAAATTGCGAGTGCAAAGCTATAACTAATTAAGTGTTCTCACAAACTTTTTAAGCAAAAAAAAACATTAATCTGGATACTCTACACGTAAGTGATAGATATTCATCAACTTATTCTTAATAATTTTTTTAATTTTCTCTATTTCCCTAAACGTAATATCCGAATTTATAAACTGACCATCATTTTTTTGCTTCTCAATTATCTTATCTATCAAGGTATCTATCTTCTGTGCTGTAGGTTCTTTTAAACTCTTAGAAGCAGCCTCAGCTGCATCACACATCATTAAAATGGCTGTTTCTTTTGAAAAAGGAATTGGCCCTTGGTATTGAAACTTTTTAACATCAATTTTTGCATTCGGGTTATTTTCTAATTCTTCTTTATAAAAGTAGTACGTTACACTTGTTCCATGGTGGGTACGAATAAAATCAATAATTCTATCTGGTAGTTTATTTTTTTTTGCAATTTCAATTCCTTTAATAACATGATCTAAAATAATACGGGCACTATCTTTAGGTGATAAATCATTGTGTGGATTCACCCCAGTAGATTGGTTCTCTGTAAAATACATTGGAGTAATCATTTTACCAATATCATGATATAAAGCACCTGTTCTTACCAACATTGAGTTTGCTCCAATTTCATTGGCTGCTGCTTCGGCCAAATTGGCTACCTGCATTGAATGCTGAAAAGTTCCTGGGGCTTTCTCATTCAGTTCTCTCAATAGTTTGGAATTTGTATTAGAAAGCTCTAATAGGGTTACATCTGACACCAACCCAAATACTTTTTCATAAAAATAGATAAAGAAAACTGCTAAAAAAGACAACAAACCGTTGGCTGCGAATAAACCAAAATACAACCAGTTAATTTCATCTGCATTTCCTTCTTTCAATATAGAAAAAGCAAAATAGGTAATCATATATATAAGCGTTATTTGCCCGATAGATATAAATAAATTAGCTCTTTTGTAAAGCTCTGACACTGTTAATATGGTTACAATTCCAGCAATAATATGCAAATAGATAAACTCAAAGCTATTAGGCACAATAAACCCCAGTAACAATACTGTTAGCACGTGAGTAAACAATCCTAAGCGCGCGTCGAAAAACGCCTTTAAAACTATAGGCAATATACTTAAAGGGACAACATACAAATAATCTGAGTTCGCTTTTACCACTAAGGTTTGAACCAAAATCATTATAAAGACATTAAAAAAGATAAATGTCACTTTATTATTGTCATTATAAATTTCAAATCGATATCGTTGTAAAAACAATAAAAGCATTAACAATGCCAATGAAACTAATATGGTATACCCAAAAACGATCCAATTATAATTCGACTTTGACCAAATAGTAGATTGTGAAGCTAATTGATAGGATTTTAATACGCTAAACCTCTTTCCTTCTACGATATCACCCTTCAATATAATTAACTCTCCTTTAGACACTTTTCCTTTTGTGTACGAAATGTTTTTAAGTGTTTCATCCAATTCTCTTTGGGTAAATTTATCATCAAAAATTACATTCGGCCGCACAACATCACCTATTTTAGCAAGTAAAATTTGACGTTTGAATGGGCTTAAATCTTGAATTTTCCGACTGACCGTTGGAAGGATATCTTTGGACTTAATCAATTTTGAGAATAAGATGCTTTCAACAGAGTTCCCCCTTATGAGTTCTATAATTTTCTCTTCGCCTTGCAAATGACTCATAACATCCTCATCATTAATAAACCCATACTGGTAGATTACATTAATAATCGACTTCCCTCGTTTTACAATTTCATTAATATCAGTAGCAGACAATGAATCAGAAGTTGTAAGAGATTTCAACTGTTGCCTAAGTTTAAGAGCTACTTCTTGCTTTATGCTTTGGTTAAAAATGAAGTATTTTTTAGCTTCTTTTTGCAATTGTTGTATTTCTTTTTTAATCTCACCTTCACTTTTATGTATGGCAAAATCAAATGGAGCGTATAAATTATCATACTGCCATGGCTTTCCTGAAATAAAATCATACTTAAACTGTCCTTCCTTAGGAAACAGATATACAATGGCAACCGCAGTAATTAAAAACAGGAGTATCTTATATACTATGGCATTGTTTTTATATAATTTATTAATAATCTTGTTCATTCTTCAGTTTTAAAACGTAAATATAACCTTTCTGTATTATTTGAGTACTTGACCTAAAATAGTTATTTTCGCAAGACCAAATTAACGCAAATATATATTCAAGATATGAAAGAAGTAGTTATCGCATCAGTTGCAAGAACTCCGATTGGAAGCTTTTTAGGAACGTTATCAAATGTTCCTGCTCCAAAATTAGGAGCTATTGCCATAAAAGGAGCTTTAGATAAAATCAATTTACAACCCGAATTAGTTGAAGAAGTTTTTATGGGGAATGTGGTTTCTGCCGGATTAGGACAAGCACCTGCTAGACAAGCAGCAATATTTGCAGGCATCCCAGAATCTGTACCATGTACGACAATAAACAAGGTATGTTCATCAGGAATGAAATCGATTATGCTAGCTGCTCAAACTATTGCTTTGGGAGATGCTGATGTGGTTGTTGCTGGAGGAATGGAGAACATGAGTATGATTCCACACTACCAACATGCAAGAAACGGCTCTAAATTCGGTCCGGTAAAAATGGAAGATGGAATGCAAAAAGATGGTTTGGTAGATGCATATGAGCAAGTAGCAATGGGTGTTTGCGCTGATGAATGTGCGGTGAAATACAATTTTTCTAGAGAGGATCAAGATACGTTCGCAATTGAATCATATAATCGATCAGCTAAAGCTTGGAGCGATGGGAAATTTGCCGATGAAATCGTACCTGTAGAGGTACCTCAGCGTCGAGGAGAACCATTGATTTTTAGCGAAGATGAGGAGTACAAAAACGTGAAAATGGAAAAAATCCCTGCCTTGCGCCCTGCTTTCTCCAAAGAAGGAACAGTTACGGCTGCCAACGCTTCTACTATTAATGATGGAGGTGCTGCCTTAGTTTTAATGTCAGCAGACAAAGCAAAAGAGTTAGGAATTACCCCACTTGCTAAAATCACAGGTTATGCGGATGCAGCACACGAACCAAAATGGTTTACTACTGCACCTGCTAAAGCATTGCCAAAAGCGCTAGCGAAAGCTGGTGTCTCAATTGACGATGTTGATTATTTTGAACTAAACGAAGCCTTTTCAGTTGTTGGATTAGCAAATATGAAAATTTTAGGCTTATCAGCTGATAATGTAAATGTGAACGGCGGAGCTGTATCACTAGGCCATCCTTTAGGAGTTTCTGGAGCAAGAATTATAATCGCACTAACATCAATATTAAAACAGAATAACGCTAAAATTGGTGCTGCTGGTATTTGTAACGGTGGTGGTGGTGCAAGCGCAATGGTTATTGAAAAAATTTAATTTAACGCACCTCTGTATTTAATGTTTGGAATTTGTAACCTTAGTATTGTACCTTTACGTTTAGCGCCATCAGACACTTCTGAAATGATCAACCAATTATTATTTGGAGAACATTTTACAATTCTTGAAAAAGATAAAAAGTGGAGTAAAATTAAACTATCTTTTGATGGGTATGAAGGCTATGTCGACAACAAACAATATCAAGAAATATCTGAAGAAGATTACCAACTTTTAGAAGAAAATAAAAAACATTATGCAGGTGAATTAATCGACTTTATAGTTGATAATAATAACAACTTAACAACGATACCCTTAGGTGCTCATTTACCATTTTTTGAGGATTGTTCTATAAAAATAGGAAGCCAAAACTACAGTTACGAAGGTAAAACCCGGAACTCTGTAATGGCTAAATCTGCGATTATAAAAACAGCTTTTCTATTTCTAAATGTTCCATATTTATGGGGTGGTAAATCTCCTTTTGGTATCGATTGTTCTGGTTTTACACAAACAGTTTACAAACTCTGCGGTTATCATATATTGCGTGATGCTAAAGAACAAGCAACTCAAGGAGAGGTACTGAGTTTTATCGAAGAGAGTGAACCTGGTGATCTAGCCTTTTTTGATAATGAAGAAGGAATTATAACCCATGTAGGGATTATAATGAATGATTATAACATTATTCATGCACACGGTAAAGTCCGTATCGATAAATTAGATCATAGCGGCATATACAATACTGATTCACAAAAGCACACACATAAATTACGGGTTATAAAGCGTTATTTATAACAAATAACGAGTACTTCAACCTGAAAAAGACTTCGTAACAACCTTTTTTGCTAACTTTCTATGCTAATACCAATTCTTAGGTAAAATCACCCAATCATTTCCTTGCGACCATACTTTTGTCTTACCCATAGATCGGCATTTACCATAACAATTATAGTCGATAAATTAACATCAGAAATGATATTATACCAGCTATTGTTTGAATTTACTGGAAAATAAAATGGTAAATGGTATAATTTGCGTGTCATAAAAAAACATAGCAAAAAATGCTATGTTTTTAATATTCATCACCAAAATAAGTCTTTTTATTCTTTAAATACAACTTCGTAAATAGGACTTACTCTTATTGGCCGTTTTGCTTCACCACGAACACTAGCCACTAATTGCATATAACGTGGAATATCTTTTACATCTGATTTCGGGCAGTAAAACACCATTTCATTAGTATTTATATGGGCAGTAATATACTTACAATTCTCTAATCTAATAGGGCGTTTACCTTCCTCTCTAAACACGATTCCCACATCTATATTAGTAAGATTCTCCATGTGTTCAGGGATAATTATACTCGCTATTTGAACCCTATTCTCTTTGTTCGATTCAATCACTATATTATCGCTTAATAGTTCTATTTTTAAACCATTTATATTTTGATAATTCTTTATTTTTGAAATATAGGTTTTTTGATTTACCCCATAGGTTAAGGAATCAATAACTTCTTTATTGTTCCTACTTAAAATATGAATTACATCTCTCTTTAAAAATCGTTTGTTTTGAGGAAGTAAATCAAATTGATTTTTTCTGCTAGACCAAATATTATACTGGAGTGGTTCTTCCCCTGAATAAAACCAAAACAACGAACTTAATTGGTAAGCATCCTGAAAAAGAAATGTAGACCCTTCATATTTATTTGATAACGTCAATGCCCAATCCTTATTATTTCGAACACCCAGTTTTTTAGCGATCAATGTATCAGAAACTATAAAAACCCTTAAAATTAGCATCAATAAAATCGAAATCGAAGATAACCAAACAAAAACCCTCCTACTTTTTACAGTATCAATAAGATACTTAAAGGTTATAATTATTAACGGTATTGAAATCGGAACTACCCATTGCGCTTGCACATGAGTTTTAAAAGAGTACAGTAAAAAAAATAAGAAAAACCCAATTACGATGCTATTCAGTGCTTTAGAGAATAGGTCTTTTTCTTTTAATCCTTTAAAGAACGCATAATAAACCACTGGAAAAGTCAGCCCTACCACAGCAATCATATTCACGATATGTACAAACGTGAAATCAAAACTATAGATAGTATCATTCATTCTCTCAAATAAATGAAACTTAAACGAAGGAAACCCATTTACATATTGCCAATATAAATGAGGCGTATACAGTAATACAATCGACGCGAAGGTTATCCATACCTTATAGTCTTTAAGTACTTTTAAATTAGATAGAATCACAAAAGAAACGATCAACACTGACTGATATTTACTATACATCATTCCGGCCACTGATAAGGCTATAAGCACGTAACTCAATAGCGACTCATCTTCTAAATACTTTTGATAACCTATTAAAAAGACCGCCATAAAAAAGATCAGTGATGTATCTGGCACTGTAATAAAACCATATACATTAATTAGAACAAAAGAAAATGCCGTTAAGATAAATAGCCCTATATGCTCTCTTTTTTTTGGATGTTTAATCAGTAACCACGTACAATAAAATGTTAAGGATAACGTTACAGCCGAAAAAAACCGAACACTAAGTTCACCTGTAGGTATAAAAAGTTTAGAAATATAAACCCATAAAGCCACCATAGGTGGATGATCAAAATATCCAAAATCTAATTGTTTGCTATAGACCCAATAATAAGCCTCATCTCCAAGTAACTCGCAGTACTTTCCTTGTAGTACATTTAACAACAATAAACAAACAAGGAATACATAAAGTATTCCTTGTGATTTTTTATTCTGCTTCATAAATTCTTATGCAATATAATTTAATGATAAAGCTTACAATTTCAAATTAATCTTCATCAACTTCTGTTCGAGTCTCTGCTGGTTTTTCACCCTTTTCAATTTTAATACTGAGCCTCTTTGTTTTTTTGTCTAAATCCATAAAAATGGAATCTCCCTCATCTAGTTTAGAGCTTACGATTTCTTCTGCTAGCGCATCTTCAATATACTTTTGAATTGCTCTTTTCAAAGGTCTCGCTCCATACTGCTTATCATATCCCTTGTCTGCAATATAATCTTTGGCCTCTTCACTTAAATTTAAGTGATATCCTAAATCTGAAATACGACTTAACAATTTATTCAACTCAATATCAATAATTTTATGAATATCTGATCGCTCTAGCGTATTAAAAATTATAACATCATCAATTCGATTCAAGAACTCTGGCGCGAACGACTTTTTCAAAGCTCCTTCTATAACACCTTTTGCATGCTCATCTTCTTGTTCCTTTTTAGAAGAAGTTCCAAAACCAACTCCAACTCCGAAATCTTTTAGTTTACGAACACCAATATTTGAAGTCATTATTATGATCGTATTTCTAAAATCAATCTTCCTTCCTAAACTATCAGTGATATACCCATCATCTAAAATTTGCAGCAACATATTAAATACATCAGGATGCGCTTTTTCAATCTCATCTAAAAGCACTACCGAATATGGTTTTCTGCGAACCTTCTCAGTTAATTGCCCTCCTTCTTCATACCCTACGTATCCTGGAGGTGCACCTATCAAGCGAGAAATAGCAAACTTTTCCATATACTCACTCATATCAATTCGAATCAATGATTCTTCAGAATCAAATAACTCACGAGAAAGTACTTTTGCTAGCTGTGTTTTACCAACACCCGTTGAACCTAGAAATATAAAGGATCCAATCGGTTTATTCGGGTCTTTCAACCCAACTCTATTACGTTGAATGGCTTTAACTACTTTCGTTACCGCTTCGTCTTGCCCTACTACTTTCCCTTTAATTAAGTTAGGTAATTCAGCCAAACGACTATTTTCTGCTTCCGCTACTCTATTCACGGGAATTCCTGTCATCATAGAAACTACTTCCGCTACATTATCTTCAGTTACTGTTTCTCTATGCAATTTTGAATCCTCTTCCCATTGATTTTGAGCAGATTCTAAAGCGACTTCTAGATTCTTCTCATCGTCACGCAACTTAGCTGCCTCTTCATACTTCTGACCACTTACCGCTTTTGTTTTTCGGTCTCTAATCTCCTCCAACTTAGCTTCTAATTCTAGTATTTGTTGCGGCACTACAATATTTGTGATATGTATACGCGATCCTGCCTCATCTAATGCATCTATAGCTTTGTCTGGCAAGTATCTATCAGTCATATAACGATTGGTAAGCTTTACACACGCATTTATTGCTTCATCTGTAAAATTGACATGATGATGCGCTTCGTATTTACTTTTTATATTGTGTAATATTTGAATAGTCTCTTCAACCGTTGTAGGATCTACAATTATTTTTTGAAAACGACGCTCCAAAGCACCATCTTTTTCAATATTTGTTCGGTATTCATCTAATGTGGTTGCTCCAATACATTGAATTTCTCCTCTCGCCAATGCAGGTTTTAACATATTAGATGCATCTAGTGAACCTGTTGCTCCTCCTGCCCCAACAATAGTATGAATCTCATCAATAAACAAAATGATATCATCATTCTTCTCTAATTCATTCATCAAAGCTTTCATTCGTTCTTCAAATTGCCCTCTATATTTAGTCCCAGCAACCAAGCTTGCCAAATCGAGAGAAACAATTCGTTTATCAAAAAGAATTCTAGAAACTTTTCTGTTTACAATTCGTAAAGCCAACCCTTCAGCAATAGCGGATTTACCAACTCCTGGTTCACCGATTAGCATAGGATTATTCTTTTTACGACGACTTAAAATCTGAGAAACACGTTCTATTTCTTTTACCCTACCGACTACCGGATCCAATTTCCCACCTTCTGCCAAAGCGGTTAAATCACGCCCAAAATTATCTAAAACTGGGGTTTTTGATTTTTTCGCTTGTTTTCCTCTAGGTGTTTGTTGCCCAAAAGGATTTGTCTTATCATCGGCAAATTCGTCATCCGAAGGTGTTTCAGCAATAGGACTTATTGAGTCGTCTACATGCAACTCCTTATATAATGATTTCGCCTGCTCATAATCAATATCGTATTTCTGCAATAACTTTGTTGTTGGGTCATTTTCATTACGCAAAATACACAACAATAAATGAGCTGTATCAATAGCATTACTCTGATATAACTTAGCTTCTAAAAACGTGGTTTTTATTGCTTTCTCTGCCTGTCTTGTTAGATGTAAACTCTTTTTTTGATTGTTTTCTATTAAAGAGGTAGACGGATTTAGCTTTTCTAGTTTGTTACGTACCAAATCCAAATCTACGTCAAACGTAGTTAAGATTTCAATCGCTTTTCCATCTCCTTTTCTTATCAATCCTAAAAGCAAGTGTTCTGTTCCAATAAAGTCGTGACCTAAACGTAAAGCCTCTTCCTTACTAAAAGTAATCACATCTCTAACTTGTGGTGAAAAATTATCGTCCATAAATTTAATTTGTGTCTCTGTAAAGTTAGTGAGATTTTCTTACAAAACCACAAAAAAGATGCCATATAGTTACACGCTGACATTATGACTTTTCAAAAAGACGCGAGCTTTGACTCCTACTCATCTATTCAACATAAAAATGTTAATAACTCTACCTAAAAACAACAACCTCAAATTTTGTGTAAAACTTGTCATTATTGTATCTTGCAATGTTTTAGAAAACACGTGCTTTTTACGGCATGCTTAAAAGGGGGTTTTATGAGTTATAAAATTCACTTTTTTTTATTAAATAACAAGTACTAATATTTTAAAGAAAAATATATGGCAGATGGTGAAAAGTTGATTCCTATCAATATTGAAGAACAAATGAAATCAGCATATATCGACTACTCTATGTCGGTAATTGTATCAAGAGCTTTACCTGACGTACGTGATGGCTTAAAACCTGTGCACCGTAGGGTTTTATTTGGAATGCATGAACTAGGAATAAAAGCTACAGGAACCTATAAGAAGTCGGCAAGAATAGTTGGTGAAGTTTTGGGTAAATATCACCCGCATGGTGATACTTCTGTTTACGACTCGATGGTTCGTATGGCTCAAAATTGGAGTGTGCGATATATGATGGTCGATGGACAGGGGAATTTTGGTTCTGTTGATGGCGATAGCCCTGCGGCTATGCGTTATACAGAGGTGCGTATGCAAAAAATATCGGAAGAAATGTTATCCGATATTGACAAAGACACGGTAGATCATAAATTAAATTTTGATGATACGTTACAAGAACCAACTGTACTACCAACTCGAATCCCAACTTTACTAGTTAATGGTGCTTCTGGAATTGCTGTGGGGATGGCTACCAATATGGCACCTCACAATTTAACAGAAGTTATTAATGGAACCGTTGCCTACATTGACAATCGAGATATTGACATCGATGAGTTGATGCAACACATTAAAGCTCCTGATTTTCCTACTGGAGGAATTATTTATGGTTATGACGGCGTAAGAGACGCATTTCATACTGGACGCGGACGCATTGTCATGCGAGCAAAAGCGACTATTGAAGAAGTGAAGGGGCGTGAGTGCATCATCGTTACCGAAATCCCATACCAAGTTAACAAAGCAGAAATGATTAAAAAAACTGCTGACCTAGTTAACGATAAAAAATTAGATGGAATTGCCACTATTCGCGACGAGTCTGACCGAAAAGGAATGCGTATTGTTTATGTTTTAAAACGAGATGCTATTCCAAACATTATTTTAAATAAGCTTTTTAAGTATACACAACTACAAACTTCGTTTAGTGTAAATAATATTGCTTTGGTTAAAGGGCGCCCGGAACAACTAAACCTAAAACAACTTATTCATTATTTTGTTGAGCATCGCCATGAGGTAGTGGTTCGCAGAACAGAATATGAATTAAAAAAAGCAGAAGCACGTGCACATATTTTGGAGGGATTAATTATTGCTTCCGACAATATAGATGAGGTGATCTCAATTATTAGAGGTTCTTCCAATGCTGATCAAGCTCGTGAAAAATTGATTGAACGCTTTGAACTAACAGAAATTCAAGCGCGTGCCATCGTAGAAATGCGTTTACGTCAGTTAACTGGTCTGGAGCAAGACAAGTTAAGAACTGAATATGACGAAATCATTAGAACTATTACTGATTTAAAAGATATTCTTTCAAATGAGCCTAGACGTTATAAAATCATAAAGGAAGAACTAGTTCACGTCAAAGAAAAATACGGTGACGAACGTCGTTCAACTATTGAGTACGCTGGTGGAGACATGCGTATTGAAGACATGATTCCTAACTCAAAGGTAGTAGTTACTATTTCTAACGCTGGTTATTTAAAAAGAACCAATTTAGACGAGTATAAAGTACAAAACAGAGGTGGTCGTGGTCAGAAAGGTGCCACTACTCGAAATGAAGATTTCTTAGAACATTTATTTGTAGCCACCAACCATCAATATATGATGTTCTTTACTCAAAAAGGAAAAGTGTTTTGGATGCGTGTTTATGAAATACCTGAAGGTGGTAAAAGCACTAAAGGAAGAGCTATTCAGAATCTAATTAATATTGAGCAGGACGACAAGGTTAAAGCCTTCTTAGTGACTGCCGATTTAAAAGATGAAGAATATATCAACAGCCATTATGTAATTATGGCCACTAGAAAAGGGCAAGTTAAAAAAACCTCTTTAGAACAATATTCGCGTCCAAGGGCTAATGGTATTAATGCAATAACCATTAAAGAAGGAGATGAATTACTAGAAGCAAAGTTAACTACTGGTGATAGCCAGGTAATGCTTGCACTAAAATCTGGAAAAACTATTCGTTTCGAAGAAGGAAAAACTAGGCCTATGGGTAGAACTGCTTCTGGTGTGCGAGGAATTACCTTACAACATGATAAAGACGAGGTAATAGGCATGGTTTCTGTGAACGATATGGACAGTAATATCCTGGTTGTTTCGGAAAAAGGATATGGTAAACGTTCTAAACTGGAAGATTATCGTGTAACGAACCGTGGAGGTAAAGGTGTTAAAACATTGAATATCTCTGAAAAAACAGGTAACTTAGTCGCCATAAAAAACGTTGATGACTCAAATGATTTAATGATTATCAACAAATCAGGACTTACCATTAGAATGGCAGTAGAAGATCTTCGAGTAATGGGTCGTGCTACTCAAGGGGTTCGTTTAATTAATATTAAAAATAATGACAGTATTGCTGCCGTTGCTAAGGTTATGCATGAAGAAGAAAATGAAAATGGCATAGAAATTGAAAATGATGACAATGAAAATGATAACCAAGAACAACAATAAATAATATCTAAAATGAAAAAACAAATTTTAGCACTTTCTTTAGGGGTGGTATCAATGGGAGCTTTTGCACAAAAAGCGGAACTTAAAGCCGCTGAGAAAGCAATAAAAAAACAAGAATTTAACAGTGCTATTTCATCAATTACCGCAGCCGAAAAGTTAATTGCGGATGCAGATGATAAATACAAATCAAAATTCTACTTCTTGAAGGGTAAAGCGTATGTTTCAAAGAAAGATTACAGAACTGCTGCCAAAGCTTTTCAAAATTTAATCGCTTTCGAAAAAGAAACAGGAAAAAACAAGTATTCTAAAGAAGCAGAACCTTTATTAAATAGTATTATTCAAGATGTTTCAAACAAAGCAGTAGCTCTTTATAACAAGAATAAAGATTACAAAGCAGCTGCCGAGAATTTTTATTTAACCTATCAATTAAGCCCAAGAGACACCTCTTTTGTATACAATGCAGCCGTTGCTTCTACACAAGGAAAAGACTATGAAACGGCATTAAAATACTATTATGAGCTAAAAGACTTGGGGTATTCAGGAATCGAAACAAAATACCTAGCTACAAACGTAGCTACTGGTAAAGTTGAAAACTTAGGTTCTAAAGTACAAAGAGATTTAATGGTTAAATCTAAGCAATATATTAAACCAGAAGACCAAGTTTCTGAGTCGAAAAAAGCGACTATCGTTAAAAATATTGCTTTAATATTGAAAGAACAAGGTAAAACAGAAGAGGCTATTACAGCCATGGCAGAAGCACGTAAATCAAATCCAAAAGATTTGAATCTTATCTTAAATGAAGCTCAGTTATATATTGACATCGAGCGAATGGATAAGTTTGGTGAATTAATGAAAGAAGCGGTGGCTCTAGATCCTAACAACCCAACTTTATATTACAACTTGGGTGTAGTTAACTTTAATCAAGGAAGAGTTGAAGATGCTAAAAAACACTACGAAAAAGCCATCGAATTAAAACCTGATTATTCTGATGCCTACATGAATCTTGCTGTTGTTATTTTAGAAAAAGACAAAGCAATCGTTGAAGAAATGAACAAAAACTTATCTAATTTTAAAAAGTATGATGAGTTAGCTTTGCAACAAAAAGAAGTGTATCAAGAAGCGGTACCTTATTTAGAAAAAGCTGATGGTCTTAATAGAAATATGGAGACTGTTAAAACGTTAATGAATATTTATGAAATATTAGAATTAACTGATAAAGCAGATAAATTTAGAAAACTTTATAAATCTATGAAGTAACAAAAAAGAGTTAGTGTTAAAACTAACTTCTTTCTATAAAAAAAATCAGGCTCGCGGCCTGATTTTTTTTATAGAATATATTTTCTAGTAGACATTAATCAAAATCAGTGTCCATTTTTAAATAATCTAAAAACTCTCTCTTAGTTTCTTTATCTTTAAACTTACCACCAAATTCTGCGGTTACGGTGCTACTCTCGATATCTTTAATTCCTCTTGAATTAACACACAAGTGTTTCGCATCAATAACACAAGCAACATCCTGTGTACCAAGTGCTTCTTGTAATGATTGTACCACTTGCATCGTCAATCGTTCTTGTACTTGAGGTCTTTTCGCAAAATATTCAACTATTCTGTTCATTTTAGAAAGCCCAATGACTTTTCCACTAGAAATATACGCCACATGTGCTCTACCAATAATAGGTAATAAATGGTGTTCACAAGTTGAATATACTACAATGTTCTTCTCAACCAACATTTCTCCATAATTGTAATTATTGTCGAATGTTGATGCTTTTGGCTTATTCGCTGGATTTAATCCCATAAAGAGCTCACTCACATAAGCTTTAGCGACACGCTTTGGCGTACCTTTTAAGCTATCATCAGTTAAATCCATTCCAAGCGTTTCGAGTATATCTTTTACACTCTCTTGAATTTTTGCTATTTTCTCCTTGTCCGAAATATCAAAAGCATCCTTACGCAATGGTGTTTTCGCAGACGTACCAACGTGATCCTCCCCTATTTCGTCAATTCTATCGTCGTTCATAGTATTATTTAGTTCGAACATTATTTTAAAAAATTGATTTTGCAAAGATACGACAATCTAACTAGTTAGTTTACCAAATCAACTATTTCATTTAAATCTAGTAAATTCTGTTCTCCAGTTTTCATGTCTTTCAATAGAAATTTACCACCATTACAATCTATTACTACAAATTCAATTTGTCTACCCGTAGCATATTTCCATTGTTTCTTTTGCTGTTTATTACTTGTTGCAACATCAGGATACATCTCTGATTTTACATTCTTTTCTCGTAAGCTCTTAATTGCTTTTACCTTGGTTAAACTTTCGTTTTCATCAAAGTTTAAAAACAATATTTTAGGTTTTGGAAGTTCAACTACATCAAATAACCCTAGCTCTTCCATTACCAAATAAATTCTATCTAACCCGAAAGAAATTCCAACACCCGATACATCTTTTAAGCCAAAAATCCCTGTTAAATCATCGTATCTTCCTCCACCTCCAATGGAACCCATTTTCACTCCTTTTGGTGCCGCAATTTCAAAAATAGCTCCTGTATAATAATTTAATCCTCGCGCTAAGGTAACATCTAACTCTAAGGTTGCAGATATCAATCCTAGTTCAGCAATTGTATCAAAGATAAAACGCAACTCTCGTACTCCAGTCAATCCTTCTGTAGAGGTTTCTAACATCTTTTCTAAAGCAGCTAATTTTTCATTACTTCCTCCCGAAAAACCAAATAGCGGGTCTACTTTTTCTATTGCTTCTTCCGAAATTCCTTTAGATAACATCTCCGTTACAACCCCATCTTTACCTATTTTATCAAGCTTGTCTAGAGCTACCGTAAAATCAATTAATTTGTCTTTTGCTCCAATTACCTCAGCTATTCCCGACAATATCTTACGGTTATTGATTTTAATGGTCGTTCCTTGCAAGCCAAGCTTACTAAAAGCCGTGTCATATAATTGAATAAACTCCACTTCTTGCCATAAAGAATTACTCCCTACCACATCAGCATCACATTGATAAAATTCTCTAAAGCGCCCTTTTTGTGGACGATCAGCTCTCCATACTGGTTGAATTTGATAGCGCTTAAATGGAAATGAAATCTCATTTTGATGTTGTACTACAAAACGTGCAAAAGGCACTGTTAAGTCGTAACGCAATGCTTTTTCAGAAATTTCAGATATTAATTTTTGACTATTTTTTTCTGACAACACGTCATTATCTACCTTTTTCAAATAGTCTCCAGAGTTTAATATTTTAAAAATTAAACGATCGCCTTCTTCACCGTACTTCCCCATTAACGTGGAAGAATTTTCAAAACTTGGTGTTTCTATCGGTTGAAACCCAAAGTTTTCAAACGAATGTTTTATAGCAGAAAATATATAATTTCTTTTTGCCACTTCTGTTGATGAAAAATCTCTGGTTCCTTTTGGGATACTTGGTTTCATAATAAACTATATTCGATTTTGGGTTGTGAATTATCATTACTAATTGTTCACAGTACAATTATTTCCTGCTTCATTAAAGGCACAAATATCCGAATTAATCGGGAAATTAAGAAGTTTTATTTTTGCGTTTTAGTCGATAAATTGTTGCATTCAATTCGAACCCTAAAAGTAAGATTATGGCATTTAACCACACAAACAACATAAGAATGAGTAAGGTTCCTATTGAGCCATATAATTCATTATATTTTGCAAACTTAACTACATAAATAGCAAATAAATAAAATGAAAACATTGACACTACTGTGGTAAGAATGGCGCCAGGTGAAAAAAACCTAATTTCTTTGCCTTGTTTAGTTCCATAACGAAACAACAAGGATACAATGGTAAAAACCATTAATAAAAACAAGAACCCTCTGCCGTAGTAAAACAAATCCAAGTCATTCGTGTCAAACCAGCCCTTTTCATTAATCTTTGTCAAAGCGATTTGATATAAAATCACAAAAACCACTGTGATAATTAAAAAGAACGACATAAGCAGTGATACACCCAATGAAATAATGTATCCTCTTACAAGCGTTCTATATTCTTTAACGTGGTAGGAATATTCAAACCCACCAAAAATAGCATTTACCCCATTTGTCATTAAAAAAATAGATGCTAAAAAACCAAAAGAAAGCAACCCACCATACTGATTATTCAAAATATCTTTTAAAACTCCATCAACAGCTTCAAATGTTTTTGGCGGTAATGCTTCTTGAATTAACGAAAACAATCCATCTTGAAAGCCTGCAATAGGCATATAGGGTATCAGTGTTAATATAAATAACAAAAAAGGAAATATTGCCATAAAAAAACTAAAGGCAATACCTCCAGCCCTAGTAGTTAACGCTCCCTTTACAATTCCAATAACATACATTTCAAGAACATCGTATAACGACAATCCTTCTAACCCCGGTATTTTAATGGTTTTACCAAAGCGCACCAACAAATTTATAACCGGTATTTTTTCTAACTTATCTTCAATTGTTCTTATCATTGAGCGCTGTTATTTAATCGGTTCTTACTCTACCTTTATTTGATATTTATTCAATAAATTAGCTAGGTTTTCCCTCGAGAATATTGCTCCTTTTATATTGTTTTTTTCAATATCAATACAGAAATTTTTAGCCGTACTAAAATTGGTGCTTTGTAGTTTCGTTTCATCAAAGATAGCTCCATTTAAATTACTGTTTTCAAAATAGCAATGCTGAGCGTCTGCTTCCGTAAAATCGACTTCCAACATCTGACAATCTACAAACTGAAAATTATGCATTTTAAGGCGATAGAAAGACGAAAAATCTAATTGACAACGTGAAAAATGTATTCGAAGTAAAAATGGATCTACTTCAAAAAATTTAACTCCTACTAATTTTGAATCAACAAAATTCACCTCCTTAAAGCTCGTGTCTTTCAATCGGGCATTACTCAAATTACAATCTACAAACTCACATTCTAAAAACTCAGAGCCATTGATATGTAGCTCAGAAAAATCACAATTTTTAAAAGTACAAGAATCAAAGTCAGTTTTACTCAGTTTTTCACTGGTAAAACTGACTTTGGAAAATATTTCATTGTCAATATAATCGTTCATTAATTACATGTTAACTTATCTATTATCTTAACCCTCTTGCTTTTAACATAGGTTCAGCCTTAGGATCACGTCCTGTAAAAACTCTATACATCTCAGCATAATCCATTGTATTTCCCTTTGACAATATCTGCTCTCGGAACTTTTGTCCATTTTCACGAGTTAGCAATCCATTGTTTTTAAACCAATCATAGGCGTCATGACTCAACATTTCTGTCCATAAATACGAATAATAACCCGCTGCGTATCCTCCACTAAATATATGAGCAAAATACGTTGAACGGTATCTTGGTGGAATTTCAGCTATTTTCAGTTTCATTTTCTCTAGCGCTTCTTCTTCAAATTTTTCCACATTTTCAACCTTCGTCTCCGTCGAAATGGTGTGCCATTGCATATCTAAATTAGAAGAGCATAAATTTTCTATAATTGAATATCCTTGATTGAAAGTTCCTGCGTTTTTAATTTTTTGCAATAATTCAGTAGGTATAACTTCTCCCGTTTTATAATGTAAGGCATAATTATTTAATATTTCGGGGTGAGTGGCCCAATTTTCATTAAACTGAGATGGGAATTCAACAAAATCTCTGGCAACATTTGTTCCTGAAATAGATTCATATTTTTGATTTCCAAACAACCCATGTAACGCATGACCAAATTCATGAAAAGTCGTTTCAACATTATCAAAACTAATAAGTGCTGGCTCTCCTTCTGCTGGTTTGGCATAATTACAAACATTGTATATTACTGGCTTTTGTTTACGTAATTTAGATTGTTTCACAAAAGCACTCATCCAAGCTCCACCTCGCTTACTATCTCTCGCAAAGAAATCACCATAAAACAACCCTAACTTACTACCATCTTCTTCAAAAATTTCATAAACTACCACATCAGGATGATACGTTGGAATATCCGATCGTTTTTTAAAGGTTATTCCATAAAGCTTTGTCGCTACATAAAACACTCCTTTTTCGAGTACATTGGTTAATTCAAAATACTGTTTTACTTCTTCTTCATTTAAATTGTATTTTGATTTACGAACTTTTTCGGCATAGTGATTCCAATCGTATGCCGCTAAGGTAAAATCTTTTCCCTCTTTGCCAATCTCTGCTTGAATTTCATTAATTTCTGACGTCGCCTTCTCCAAGGCTCCTGGAATTAACCCTTTAAACATCTCAAAAACTTTTTCAGGTTTTGAAGCCATTGTTCCTTGTAAACTCCAGCTAGCATAATTATCAAATCCTAATATTTGCGCCTTTTTTACTCTTAAAAGCGCCATTTTCTTCACCAATTCACTGGTATCGTACTCCCCTTGGTCTGATCTATGAATTGATTTTTCAAACAATGCTTTTCTTGTTTCTCTATTTTCAAGTGTTTGCAATAAGGGCTGTTGAGTAGTATTGATAAGTTGAACTTCATACTTCCCTTCTTTTTCAATCGATTTTATTTTGTCTTTCGAAAGCCCTTTTAACTCTTTTATATCCGTTACTGTAAGACCTCCTTTTTTACTAGCATCTAATAGTTTTTTTCCAAAATCATTAGAAAGTTCTGCTAACTGAGCATTGAGTTCTTTCATTTGTTTTTTCATCTCTTCCGATAAGTTCGCACCTGCTTTCACAAACTTTCTGTAGTACTCTTTCACTAAATGTTTTGATTCACTATCTAAGGTTGAAACCTCTAAGCTTTTGTACACCAATTCTATTCTTTCGAATAATTTAGTACTCAAGAAAATTTCATCATTGTGTTTCGAGTACTTAGGTGCTAATTCTTTTTGATTTTCTTTGATAACATCATTTGTATGAGCTCCTGCTAAAGCGTAAAACACAGCATTTACCTGATCTAATACTTTATCACTTTCTTCTAAAGCTAGAATAGTATTTTCAAAATTAGGAGCTTCTTTGTTTTCTATAATTTTAGCAATTTCTTCATTTTGGATTTCCATTGCTTTCAGTATAGCCGGCATAAAGTGCTCATCTTTTATTTTTGTAAAGTCTGGAGCTCCATAGTCTAACGTACTTTTTACTAATAATGGATTGTCAACTGTATTCATTTTTAATTCTTTTTTAGCTTCTTTAATGTTACAAGATGTAATCAATATTAAAGTTACTATCACTATTGCATATTTATTCATTATACTATTTTTTATTTAATCTACTGCTTTTAAACTTAAGTCCAAATTATAAACAGAATGAGTAAGGGCTCCTGAAGATATAAAATCAACACCACACTCTGCATAGTTACGAATTGTTTTTTCGTTAATCCCTCCTGATGATTCTGTTAAGCATTGATTTCCTATCATTTCAACAGCTTTACGAGTGTCTTCATAATTAAAATTGTCTATTAAAATTCTATAGACTCCTTCATTTGATAAAATCTCTTTGATTTCCTCCAAATTACGAGCTTCTACAATTATTTTGATATCTAAACCTTTGTCAGCAAGGTATTTTTTTGTTTTCGTAATAGCCTGGGTAATTCCTCCCGCAAAATCAATATGGTTATCTTTTATCATAACCATATCATATAACGCAAATCGATGGTTTTCTCCCCCTCCAATTTTTACTGCCCATTTTTCTATGGCTCGAATTCCTGGTGTTGTTTTACGAGTGTCAAGCACTTTTGTTTTTGTTCCTTCAAGTAAATTAGCAAAAAAATGTGTTTTCGTAGCAATAGCACTCATACGTTGCATGGCATTCAACACCAATCGCTCAGCTTGTAAAATAGATTGAGATTTCCCTGAAACGTAAAAAACTATATCGCCATAAGCGACCTTTTCCCCATCATGGATTAATGTTTCTACCTTTAAATCTTCATCAACGTAGGCAAATACTTTTTTAGCAAATTCAACACCTGCAATAATCCCTTCATCTTTCACTAATAACTTTGCTTTCCCCTGTGCATCATTTGGTATACATGATAAAGACGTATGATCGCCATCTCCTATATCTTCTCTAATGGCATTGGTTATTATTATCTCTAGTTCGCTATTGAATTGTTCTTTTGAAATCATTGTTCTATATTCTTGTTGTAAAAATACTAATTCGTAATTCATAATTCATAATTTTACCCCATGAAAATAAAGTTACTCGTTATTGGTAAAACAGATAGCAAACCTCTAATTGCGCTAATTGAGGAATACCAAAACCGTTTAAAGCATTACATAAAATTTGAAGTTGACATTATTCCTGACATCAAAAATGTAAAGAATCTAAGTGAAGCTCAGCAAAAAGAAAAAGAAGGAAACTTACTTTTAGCGAAGCTTCAAAATACTGATCAACTTGTTTTATTAGATGACAAAGGAAAGCAATTTTCGTCAATTGAATTTTCTCAATACCTCCAAAAGAAAATGAATTCAGGTATTAAACAACTGGTATTTGTTATAGGTGGTCCGTATGGCTTTTCAGATGCTGTTTATAAAAAAGCCAATGGGAAAATATCTTTTTCTAAAATGACATTTTCCCACCAGATGATTCGTTTATTTGTAATAGAACAAATTTATCGTGGATTTACTATTCTTCGAAACGAACCGTATCATCATGAATAGTTACGACAAAAAAAATTCCGGGTGTATATAAACTCTATAGATATTATATTAGACAACTTCTTTTCAAAAGTACGATTCTCATAAACTGCAAGTAATTTACGCTTCTTCATTTTATTGGTAAAGACAGGTGAAAAACATTCTCATTAACCCCTACAAAAAACCACTTGTTTAGTTACTTTCACAAGACTATAACAAACAAGGAGTTATCAATATGAAAAGACACACCCAGCTATTGTTTATTAGCGAATCTGTACAAAACTATTATTTCAATTATTACTGTCGGTACTAAAAGGAACAAGCCCAAATAAGCTAAAATAATTGTTGCCAAACAAACCCCTACAATTATTTCTAAAATGGCGTTAACTTGAATTAGTGTTCCTAGCTTATGTTTAAGTTGCAATAAACTGAAACCAAAAACTATTTGAAGACTCCCAAAAACTATTGATTTAATTAACATACTAGCAGCTAGTGTTTCTCCAGAAGCGTCTATACTCAAAACATCATATAATTCAGATATTCCGTATACAATAATGAATATATACACCACTATTTCTAATAATTTTGATGCGTATATTTTAGATATTTTCCAAAAACCTAAAAAGAACAGTGCAAAGGATATCGTTGATATCAATTTTATGATAGAGTAAGGGATATTATCAAAATACGGAACATTATCAATCGTTTGAAAAACATCTGCAATTGATTCAATAAAACCTATAACTAAATATACAATTCCAAAAATCCATGCTATCGTTACTATTTTTTTATCTTGTTTATTTATTACAACTTCATCTTCTAAACGGTCTATATGATAGTCCGCATCTAATGCTTGCAATATTGTTTTTACAGTAAAGCTCCGAGGTGTTGTTTCCCCTGCTTCAATTCGTTGAATTGTTCGAACACTAATATTGCATTTCTCAACAAGTTCCTCTTGTGTTAATCCTTTTTGCTTTCTTAAGTCGGAAATCTTTTTTCCTAATCCTGGCTGTTTCATAATGTATATATTTTCATTTTCCATACAATATTAGTTTAGGGTTTTAAATTGACGAAAAAAATAGCCAGTATTTCACCCGACATTCACACGACATTCCTTTATTTACAATAGTTACACCAACTATTTAATATTATTGTTATACAATAAAACATCTTACAAAGATGATAAAAAATACTACATTTGTTAGTTCTAAACTTACTTTGAATGAAATTAGTTTTTGCCACAAACAATCTAAACAAGTTAGCGGAAGTTCAAAAAATGCTTCCTGATACAATTGAGTTACTTTCTTTAAAAGACATCAACTGTTTTGATGATATTGAAGAAACAGCCTCGACCTTAGAAGGAAATGCTAAAGTTAAAGCAAACTATGTTACGGAGAAATTTGGATATTCTTGTTTTGCTGATGATACTGGATTAGAAGTAGACAGTTTAAATGGAGCTCCGGGTGTGTATTCTGCTAGGTATGCTGGTGAGCCTTCCAATGCAGAAAACAATATTCAAAAACTATTAGTAGCTCTTGAAAACAACATAAATAGAAAAGCACAGTTTAGAACTTCTATCTGCCTAAATGTTAATAATGAGCAATTTTTATTTGATGGTATTTGCAAAGGAGAAATCTTAACAGAGAAAAAAGGAGGAAAAGGGTTTGGTTATGACCCTGTTTTTCAACCCCAAGGATATCCTATCTCTTTTGCTGAGATGTCATTGGAAGAAAAAAATAAAATAAGCCATCGTGGACTGGCTATTCAAAAGCTTGTGGAATTTTTAAAAGCAATCAACTAATTGAAGCTACCAAAAACATACACCAAGCACTTTATTCTATTAGCAGTATTGCTCATACTATTTTTTCTTTTAAATATTAGCTTAGGCTCTGTTGCGATTCCTTTAGATGATATACTGGATATACTGCTTGGAAACCCTGCTTCTAAACATAGTTGGCACACTATTATCATTAACTACCGACTTCCGAAAGCAATTACAGCTATTTTGGTAGGTTCTGGATTATCAATTAGTGGCTTATTGATGCAAACCTTGTTTAGAAATGCCCTAGCAGGTCCTTTTGTTCTAGGAATTTCTTCTGGCGCAAGCTTAGGGGTTGCTCTGTTTATTTTTGGCTCAGGAATGTTCGGAGGCGTTTTCGCAAAACTTATTTTTTCAAACTGGTCATTAGCCTTTGCCTCAAGCATCGGTGCATTTTTGGTTCTTTCTGCTGTTATTATTGCCGCAAATAAGGTTCGTAATACCATGTCAATTTTAATTATTGGCCTAATGTTCGGTTCTTTTACCTCGGCAATTATTAGCGTTTTATCTTATTTTAGCGAAGCAGAACAAATTCAACAATATCAATTTTGGGGCTTCGGTAGTTTAGGCAATTTAACTTGGAGTGAAATTTTTGTATTTGCTGCTATTTACCTTACAGCTATTATCATAACCTTTTCAGTTATTAAACCTTTAAATAGTTTTCTATTGGGCGAAAACTACGCCAAAAGTTTAGGGATTAACACCAAAAGAAGCAGAATTATTATTTTACTTGTAACCAGCCTTCTTACAGGAGTCATAACTTCTTTTTCGGGGCCTATCGCATTTATTGGCTTGGCTGTGCCTCATTTAGCAAAAATTACATTCTTAAGTTCAAACCATAAAATATTACTTCCTGCGGCTGCTTTACTAGGCGCAATCATTTTATTAATCTGTGACAGTATTGCTCAACTACCAACGAGTTCTTTTGTTTTGCCTATAAACGCTATTACATCGCTATTTGGAGCTCCTATTGTTATCTGGTTACTCGTGAGAAAGAAAAAAATATATGTGTAAGTTTTGTAAATATTGAGCCGTGAACAAAAATACTTATCTTTAACAAAATCTATGCGTTTAATATGAAAGAACCCATCTTAGAAACAGAAAATCTTTCTATTGGTTATGCTGATAAAAAACAAAAAAACGTCATTGCCTCAAATATCAATTTATCTATAAACAAAGGGAAATTCGTCGTTTTGTTAGGTAAAAATGGTATAGGTAAGTCTACCTTGCTACGGACTATTTCTAAAGTCCAAAAACCACTATCTGGTCATGTGAAGATTAAAAACAAAAACCTAGAGGAATACTCTTATCAAGAATTAGCGACTTCCTTAAGTTTAGTACTGACTGAACGCTTACCTCTAAGTCAATTAACCGTCATAGAATTGGTAGCTCTTGGTAGACAACCTTATACCAATTGGATAGATAAACTAACACATAACCACTTAAAGAAAATACTTTGGGCTATTGAACTTACAGAAATTAGTCATTTAAAAGACAAGTTGTTTTACGAATTGAGTGATGGACAATTGCAACGAGTTCTTATCGCAAGGGCTTTAGCTCAAGATACTGAAATAATTATCTTAGACGAACCCACAGCTCATTTAGATATTCATCATACTTTTAAAGTGTTTTCGCTTTTAAAGAAACTTGTTAAAACTACTCAAAAAACTATTATAATCTCTACGCACGAAATCAATTTAGCGATTCAATTGGCTGACGAATTCGTATTGCTTTCTGAAAATCAAATACACACAGGAACCTCTAAGGAACTGATTAAAAAAAATGCTTTTGATACTCTTTTTCCTAAAGAACTTATAATTTTTAACAAAACATTAGAACAATTCGTTATCAAGAAAGACTAAATTTGGGGGTTACAGAATAACAATACTGTTAACATTTAATCACCAAATTTAATTACTATTAATGAAACAACTATTATATCTGGTAGCAAGTGCAGCGACACTTGTAGCTTGTGGTTCTAGTAAAGAGACATCAGGAATTGAAAATGATCGTGATGTTGATTATGCCATCGAGTTTGCTGAAACCATCACGGCTAAAGATCTTGGAAAACACTTATTTATCTATGCTTCCGATGAATTTGAGGGAAGAGATACTGGTGAACCAGGGCAAAAGAAAGCTGTAAAATATTTAAAAGACTTTTATGTAAGTCAGAATATTAAATCTCCTATTGGAAATGGTGATTATTTTCAAGAAGTGCCTTCTGCTTATTTGAGTAACAATCAAAGAGGTCAGGCTTTAAAAGACTCAGAAAATGTGGTTGCTTTTATCAAAGGAACGGAAAAGCCAGACGAAATTATCGTTATTTCTGCACACCTCGATCATGAAGGTATTAAAAATGGAAAGATATACAACGGAGCTGATGATGATGGATCCGGTACAGTAGCAATCTTAGAAATTGCAGAAGCCTTTAAAAAAGCATCTGATATAGGTAAAGGACCTAAACGTTCCGTTTTATTTTTACATGTTACAGGTGAAGAAAAAGGATTGTTAGGTTCTAAGTATTACACAGAAAACCCAATTTTTCCATTGGCAAATACCGTTACCAACTTAAATATCGATATGATAGGTAGAGTTGACGACCGTCATAAAGGAAATCCAAACTATATATACTTAATAGGTTCTGATAAGCTAAGTACTGAACTACATACTATTTCTGAAGCTATGAATACAAAATACACAAAAATAGGCTTAGATTATAAATATAACGATGAGAATGACCCAAATCGATTTTACTATCGTTCTGATCACTATAACTTTGCTAAACACAATATTCCTATTATTTTTTACTTTAATGGCACGCATGCCGATTACCATCAACCAACGGACACAGCAGACAAAATCAACTACGAAATGCTTAAAAATAGAACTCGTTTGGTTTTCCATACTGCTTGGGAAATTGCCAATCGTGAACATCGTATATTGGTTGATAAAGTTGAAAAATAATAGTTATTGACTATTTAAATTACTCGTTTATAAAAAACTCGCTTTAAAGGCGAGTTTTTAATTTATTACTTTAATAACAGTTTCCTTATTTTTAGTTAAAACAACCAAATATTTCCACATCCGCATACTTCGGTTTTCATCAAAGATAAGCACTGAACAGAGATCACATTCAATATTTGCATCATCGCTAACTATGAAATAACAAGTGGTATTCAATGGTTATATATAGAATATAAAACATAGATGAAAAAAGTAATATTTCTCCTTTACCTAGCCATTAACTCTTACGTTGTTGTTAATGCGCAACAAAAAACCAACAATACGAATAAATTTAAGGTTCAAATTCTATTTGTTGGAAAATAGCCTTACATACTACAATAACCTTCCAAAATTACTACAGAAAACAGCTAAATATAAAGGAGGTATAATGCAAAGAAACAACTAGGTGATTTTACCTAAAAATCAGTATAATCCGTTTAAAGGAAAGATCGTCATTTTAGTATACAGTAGTATCAAAATCATAAAAGGTATAAACTATTCCCATACATGCAAATCGAAAAAGATAAAGTACATTTTTTTAGTTTCAGTGTATTGCTACCTTTCCTTCGGCACGAAATTATGTACTCTTCCCAGGAATATGCATGAATATATTAGTAAATTTGCGTGAGGATTATAACATAGGTAAGAAAGCATTGCGTTCATCGTTAAATAGTGTTACCGAATTAAATAGTATTATCAAACTCTATTATTTTTTAGCCTCTAAAAAATAATAGAGCTAACTGTATTATGTAATAGTTAGTTGGTCACCATGTGTATTATGAGAAATTTACTTTTAGTTGCGTTTATTACATTTAACTTTTTGGTTTCATGCCACGAAAAACATAGATCAAAAAAAGATGTAATTCAAGTAAAAAGCTCCGACTATATCGTCGATACTATCTCCTTTTCATTTAATGCCACTAACTACAGAAAGAGTCTGGGTCTAATAAGTACCAATAAATTTATCCTAACAGAAGATATTATAAGTTCTTTAGGTAGCACCACAATTAAGGAGTGCTTTGGCACCTATAAAAAATTAGATTCAATGCTTTTCTTATATCCAAAAAATAGCGTGATCACCAAGATATCAGAAAACCACAAAACACAAGAAGAAAAGACTGTATTTGAATATAAAGAAAGCTTAACCAAAATAAACACTATATACCAAATTGTAAACTGGAACAACAAGCAATATCTATTGTCTGAACAATTCTATTCTATGAGAGATTATGATCAAAAAAATGACTACCAAAGATTTGCTCATTATCATAACTTAGGTATTGAGCCCGATGAAAGTGGTTACTATTTTACTCGAAAAATCAATACTAATGATAATATTTATAAACCCCTCAATATAGCATCTATTCCTAAAAAATGGCAGAGTTATTTTTTAGTAAAACCTATCACCGCAACCATTATTGACCGCAAAAAAAAAGTCAAAACGAATAGGTATATAAATCGTGATTTGGTGTATTGGAAAATTAAAATTGATAAAGGTTTCAATGATGGGGTTAAAAAAGGATTTTCTTTTTCCACAGAATATGAAGATCTTTTTATTGAAATAGATTCTATATTACCAGATACTAGCTTTGGGGAATATCGTATAAACGATATTGAAGAGGAATTCATAAAAGTTGGAACGGAAATGAAAACTCAATGGTAAAAAATTTAGAACTTAAGTCCGTAGTGACAGATTTCCATTTAAAATTACAATACGTAAAACACCTGTAGAGAACAACCTTGACCCCTACCACCTCAAAAACACTGATCCTCAATGCTTTATAGGTTTTTTTTTGAAAATTGAATTTATTTTCATTGTTTCTTCAAAACCACAAAAAACAACTATAAAGCAACTCTAATCTTCATAGATTCTAAAATGGTGACTCAATATCATACGTCTATACCTAAAAACAACTCGCTTAACGCTAAATAACGGATGCACGCTATACTTTAAACTACTTTCATATAGACTTACAAACTGATCAAAAAATCATACGATCAACTCACTAAACCGACAATCACAGCAATACAGTCCGGTATGCACATAAGCTATTTAGACCACTAAAACTTCAATAATCCGTAAAACTTAATCAACGGATCAATCTAAATAAAAATACTGAATTATACATTGTGGAGTCCAGAAACCACCTAAAAAACGGGGCGTAATTCCAAAAAGCCTCACTAGTAGGAATAAACAAATACCACATTATGAAAATACAAAGAGACGAAAAGCACTTGCATTTTAAAATAACATCAGTACTCATTACCAACAACCAAACAAACGTTAGACGATCTATTAGTTTCGATCACGACGAGGATTTAGGGAAAATTTCAGACTCTATTAACGGACCTGCAAGAAAAACACAAGCCCATGCTGATAGGATAGTCAAAGAAAGAATAATTATGAATCCTAATGAAATGATTACGAATATAAACTGGAGAAATTATACCGTATAATACTGGGAATTTAAAAATATACTTCTTTTGAAATATCAAAAACATCACTTTCTTAAGAAGTAAATAATGATAAAATCATCACAGTTTTTATTACATTTCTTAGCCCTTGTTTTATACATAACTTAAGATTCTTTAATGAGTTTCACCCCACAAACTTTAAAAACATTTTAAACTAGCCCCTAAAAGGCTAGTTTTCTTATTTTTACAAATGGTATATTAAAAACTTCGTGACTTGTCTTCACAAAAATGCTTTGTAGAAGTATTTTTATTCTCCTCCATAAACTTCCATTAAACACTAATTATGGAATAGAAACAATCGGAATGGACAAATCTATTGAAATGATTGAAGATGCCAAATCTAGATTTCCAAATATAAACTTCCAGGTTGGTAATGCAGCAAATTTTAAATTCGACAAAAAATTCGACTTCATATTTTCTAATGCCACCCTTCATTGGGTAAAAAATCATAGAGGTGCTATAAAATCTATGTATGAAAACCTAAAACCAAATGGAAAAATTGTACTTGAATTTGGAGGCAAAGGAAACATACAAACGATTGTTAAACAACTGAGAAACTCTTTATTAAACAGAGGTTATATAGAGCAATCTAATTTGGATTTATGGTATTTCCCTTCCATTGGAGAATATTCAGTAGAACTCGAATCCGCAGGTTTTCGCGTTCTTTTTGCAGAGCATTTTGATCGCCCAACAGAGCTCGCTAGTAAACAAACAGGAATTAAAGATTGGATTTCAATGTTTGCAGAAAGCTTCTTCAAAGGTGTTGATCACAGGCATATCGAGGAAATAAAAGACGAAGTACAAGAAAAGACACTGCCTAAATGCCTAATTAACAATACATGGTTTGCTGATTACAAAAGAATTAGAATAGTGGCAACAAAAGAGACCTAACGTTTGCTAATACTCAATAAAATGTATAAAAAAATCATTTAGCTATACATATATTCAACATTAAAAAACCAGTTTGTAAACTACAAAATAATACTTATTTTCGGCTACTGCAAAGCTATGGTTTTTAACTTAAGCCCGAAGTATGCTATATGTGCTCGTATTGGCTTTAATTAAAACAAAAATTATGAATAGAAATTGTAAACAATTTTTAATTGCTATCGTACTAACTTTATCAAGTTTTATTTCATTTGGACAAAATTTTGAAGGTTGGATTACTTATAAAGTAGAAGTTCATAACCCCAACCCTGAAAAGATTCCAGATAGTACTTGGCAGAAAGGAATAAAAGAACAGTTTGGAGAAAAAGGATATATGCTTCAAAAATATTTTTATAAGGGTCCTAATTACATTTCAGAAATTGAGGCGGGTAACCAAAATGGATTTCAAGTATTTAATCCTAAAGACGGACTGCTATATAGTTGGCAAAAAGGTTCGGATACAGCCTTCACTGTTAACAGTAGAGAGTCTAAGGATGATCTGATAGAAATAATAGAATCCGATGAAACAAACATTGTATTGAACATAGCTTGTAAAAGCATTGTAGTAAAATCAAAAATGGGACAAATGACTCTTTGGTATAACAGTGAATATCTTAAAATGGACGCAAAACTTTACCAAGGTCATGTTTATGGTCATTGGGAAGGAATCCTTCATAAAATAAGGTGTCTTCCGCTCAAAATAGAACAAAAAGGATTTATGAGCTCCATTACTCAAACTGCAATAGCTTACAAACACGAAGAAGTAAATTTAACAAAGTTTACAATTCCTAAATTTAAAACTATAACCGGTAACGCAAAAAACTAAGAACTAACTAAATTCAAATGTATTCTACAAAGGTCTTTGTTTACCATTAAAAAAATAAAATGAATAAAAATTTAAGTGTACTTATCGTATTAATTTTTACGACAACTCTATTTAGTCAAATTGACTCAACAAAAGTCGCTTTCGTGTCTTACTGGTCAATAGGAGATAGTTACGATTTTAAAGTCTCAAAAATACAACAGCAATGGAAAGAAGGTAAACTTACCAAAGACCAAAAACAAAACTACATTGCTAATTTTACAGTAATTGACTCCACAGAAACTTCCTATACTGTTAAATGGAGTTATGAAAACGAGCTAGGCAACACCTATAAAATTCCAGAAGAATTACTGGATAAGTTTTCTAAATATAAACTCACTGAAATCAAATATAAAACTTCAGAGGTTGGCGACTTTATTGAAATTCTGAATTGGAAGGAAGTCGGAGAAATTATGAACAATATGTTTGACGATATCGTTAATGTTCTAGCAAAAGAAGATCAAAAAACACACGATGCTTTAAAAAAAGCAATGGAACCTTACAAACAAGCTTACAGCACAAAACAAGGAGTTGAACAATTAGTCTTAAAAGAATTACAATATTTTCATTTTCCTATGGGTGTAGAATATGATATCACCAAGCCTTTAACCTATGACGATGAATTACCTAATATGTTTGGAGGAGAACCTATAAAAGCTAAAGCCAAGCTGTATATTGAAGATGTCAATTTTGAAGATAGCTTTTGTACCGTTAAGCAAGAAATGAACCTAGATCCGAAGGATACTGTAGAAATGCTTAAACAAGTCTTTAAACTGATGAAATATGAAGATAAAGAAATGGAAAAAGCGCTAAAAACAGCTGTTTTTCAAATTCAGGATCGTAATGTTTATGAATATTACTATAATCCTGGAATTCCGCATAAAATTGAGACTACAAGAAAAACACTCATTGATATTGATGACCAAAAAGGAAAAAGAATCGATAAAACTATTATTGAATTAATCTATAATGAATAAAACCTTTTGAATTAGATGGTTTTACTCAAAAAAATATCGTGTGTTTACAACGTACCTAGAACACCTACTCACATTCAAGATATAGTCGTTTATGCTAGTGTGTAGAACCTCTTATACGATTTACAGATAAATATTTCGTGTATAGGTATTGAATTATTTTAAGTTAGTTTAAGGCATAAAACTTTAGCATAGCCAAGCTATGGTTAAGTTTTATAACGCAAAAATAGCTACAAAAGAAATAATAGATATGCGAAATATTTATTTGTAAATCGTATTATACCAGTTATTTTTTGAATTTACTGTAAAAGAAAATGGTATTATAAATCAATCTCTTTTAAAGCATTGATATTATTACGTTCTAAAAAGGCATCAATTGTTTCGAAATGTTCTATGACACGCTGATCTTTAAACTCAAATACTTTTTGAGACAAGCCTTGTAAAAAGTCACGATCGTGTGACACTAGCAGTAAGGTACCGTCAAAATGCAGTAAAGCTTCTTTAATAACATCCTTAGAGCGGAGGTCTAAATGATTGGTAGGCTCATCCAAAATCAATAAGTTCACCGGTTCTAGAAGAAGTTTTACCATAGCTAAACGGGTTCTCTCTCCTCCTGATAATACTTTTACTTTTTTATCAATATCGTCACCACCAAACATAAAACGTCCTAAGATATTTTTAATCTGTGTGCGAACATCTCCTTCGGCAACCTCATCTACTGTTTGAAATACGGTTAATTCAGGATCTAATAACGAAGCTTGATTTTGGGCAAAATACCCCACTTTAGCATTATGACCTAAACCACATTCTCCTTCAAAATCTATTTGTCCCATAATCGCTTTGATCATCGTTGACTTCCCTTCCCCATTGCGCCCTACAAATGAAACTTTCTCTCCACGAGCGATCGAAAAACTGGCATCTTTAAACACGGTCAAATCACCATATTTTTTGGTAAGTCCTTCCACTCTTACTGGATAATCTCCCGAACGTGGAGACGGTGGAAAACGCAGTTTTAATGACGAGGTATCAACCTCATCAATTTCTACAGGAACCAATTTTTCTAGCATACGTTCACGTGATGCCACCTGGTTGGTTTTAGAGTAGGTTCCTTTGAAACGTTCAATAAAAGCTTTGGTATCAGCTATGAACTTTTGTTGTTCTTCATAGGCTTTTATTTGATGTGATCTACGCTCTTTACGCAACTCTAAATAATGAGTATAATTGGCTTTATAATCATGAATTGTACCCATTGTTACCTCAATAGTTCTATTGGTAATAGTATCAATAAAAGCCTTGTCATGTGATATCACTACCACTGCCTTTGCTTTATTTATTAAAAAATTTTCTAACCAAATCACCGATGCTATATCCACGTGGTTAGTAGGCTCATCTAATAAAATTAAATCGGGTTTTTGTAACAAAATTTTAGCCAACTCTATACGCATACGCCATCCGCCACTAAACTCTGATGTAGCTCGATTTAAATCTTCCTGTTTAAATCCTAAACCTTTTAATGCCCTTTCTACCTCCGCTTCATAGTTAATTTCTTCTAAAGCATAATAGGTTTCGCCCAGATCAGAAACTCGCTCAATAATTTTCATATATTCTTCTGATTCATAATCAGTGCGTGTTTCTAGCTGTTTGTTTAAAGCTTCCATTTCATCCTTCATCTTAAAAATGGTATCAAACGCTTTCGAAGCTTCTTCTTTAACCGTGCAATTGTCTTCCATTAGCAAATGCTGCGGCAAATATGCTATTACTGTATCTTTAGGTGACCGAACACCTCCTCTAGTCGGGTTTGTTAGGCCTGCGATAATCTTCATCATGGTCGATTTTCCCGCCCCATTCTTACCCATAAGGGCAATTTTATCGTTCTCATTAATTACAAAAGACACATCATTAAATAAGGTCTTTCCACTAAACTCTACCGTTAATTGATCTACAGTAATCATACCTATATATTTGGATCGCGAAAATAACTAATTTGACAAAAGCCTACCATTTTTTCAGAAAGCTTTTATTGTTATACTAGTTATTGTTTGAATTCACTGTAAAAGAAAATGGTATTATATAGATTCTTAGATAAGAGAACACAACCATTTCCATGCAGTCATGCTTGTGTTTTATCCCCTCAAAGTAATAGAGAAAATTCAGCGTTAAAATGGTATCACCTATAGATCGGTATTTATCCTAAACAATTACTGTCGATAAAACATTCTTTTCTCCTTTCGTCGTGATTAAAAAAATAGACCATCGCTAAGGCTTCTTAATTTTTTCAACTTGTATATAAAAGCAATCATTATCATTATCATTTTCTTTCACCCTCATTTCGAGTCAAAAACGGCATTAACCTAACAATCAAAGTGTATAAACAAACCGAAAAGTTACAAAACGAGGCTGTATAAATGTTTCTGAGCTAAAGGCTGAAAAATAATTGGCATTGTTTCTAACTTGCGACTCTATATTCAGTAAATTGGTAGCTTTCATTTCATATTCCCACTTTGCATCTCTATTTTTTCTGTAAGAAATCGTTGCATTCCAATTTTGAAATGACTGTGATTCACCATTTCCTAAATCTTGGTTGGTATATGCATAATTGGTACGAAAAGTAACTGTTTTCCATAGGTATGCATCCAATTCTATTGAGGGAGCATTTGTTTTGAATATTGTTTTATTGCTTCCTTGATTATTACGCGATATACTATAACGATACCTTATACTTATATTAGGAGCTTTTAAATAATTTGTTCGAATACCAGGTGTATACGTTTGCGTGTTTCTCTCATTTATCGATTGTACACCTTGAATAAACTGATTAATCTTACTGTAATTAAAGTTAGCATTTATACTCGCTCTAATCTTCCCAAATGTTCTTTGAACGCGACCAAATATATTAACATTTTCATCGGCAAAATTAGAGTTAAAAAACGTGCTTGTTCTAATAACATTTTCAAAGTCGGTTAAACTTCTTACCTGATCAATATTACTTGAATATGCCGCTCTTGCAAAAACATTTGTATAATTAAACAAATTAAAGCTACTGTAAAAAAGACTCAAATTATGTGATAATGCATTTTGAAGTTCAGGCGCTCCATATTGGATGCTATTATAGTTATTTAATACCAACCCTTCGGCCAAACGCGTCACGTCTGTAAATTGATTACGCATTTCATATCGTATCGTTAATGCCTCACTCTTTTTAAACTGGATTCTGGTTTCAAAGTCTGGTAATATTCTAAAAAAATTATTTTCGTATACCGTTCCAAATTGAATGTTCTTATTTCCGTAGGCATGCACAGAAAAGCCTGGGGTGACCGTAAATTTCCCCTTTTTAAAGCGATAATGTGCTCCTAAGTATACATCACTAAAATTATACTCAATATCATTATTGGCTTTTCCATCATTAATATTGGGAATTGGATCGAACCTTGATCCATCATTTAAAAACTGAAAAATAGCCGAGCTAAATTCTTGACGACTTAAAATTGTTCCTACTGTTAAGTTGATATTACTTTTGGAGTTGATGATATTATAATAATCTAATTTAGCATCTAATTGGTTTGACTTGATACGTCTATCCTGAGCTAGATTATACGAGTCTAGTGTTCTATCCAATCCTAGAGCATTTGCCGTTGTATCAAACGCATCATCACTACTATTGGGGTCATTCATTAGAATAGCATTATAAAAAGGGTCTTCATTTTTAAATAAATGTTGTGCCTCTAGCGCAAAAATATTAGTTTCATTAAGTGTATAGTAGTAATTTATATTTTGATTGATACTGTATGGTGTGACTTCATCTATTTGATTTGTAGTTCCTACTACGGATGAAAAAACGTTTTGATCTTGCCTATCATCCGATATACGTCCAATAATATCATAATCTAATTGGTTATTCACATTTGGTTTATACGACGCACTTAATTTAAGTAATCCCTGATTCGATCGTTCATTACTCGTTTGTTCTGTAGCTTCATCTGGAATACCCAAATCTCTATTTGTATACTGAACAAAACTTGTTTCTTTTGAAAGTATCTGACTACTATTAAGAATAAGAAACCCGCTAAGGTCTAATGATTTTTTAGGCGAATAACTAAAGTTACCTGTTGCCAATTGATTTTCTATTTGTACAGCATTATCCTGACTGGTTAAAAAGTTAAGGCTATTATCTCCCAAATTTATACTCGTACCACTACTTCTACTTGGTGTTCTGAAACCACCTCCAAAGCCTCTAATATCCCTGCGACTTAAGGCTATCTCTCCCACATTGTTAACATCTCCAATAAAATTAAGACTGTATTTAGGGCTGTAGTAAAATAATTTAGGCTGAACTACATAAAGCTCTTCTTTTGGTGCTGTTCCTGCTCCTACCGTGACATTACCAAACCAAAAATTTTCTTTTCCCTTTTTTAATTGAATATTTAAAGCTACATTATCCTGATTGTTTCTTACTCCGCTAAGTTGACCAACTTCAGCATAATTACGTAACACTTGTATTTTATCAACTGCTTTTGAAGGAATATTTTTAGTGGCTAGTTTGGTGTCTCCGTCAAAAAAATCTTTTCCATTAACCATCAACTTATTTACCACTTTGCCTTCCACTTCTACTTGCCCTTCTTCATTTATTTCTACGCCTGGTAATTTTTCAAGAACATCTTCTAACTTTCTTTCTGTTCCGTTTTTAAAAGAATCTGCATTGTATACCAACGTATCTCCTTTAATTATTACTGGCATTTCATAGGTTACTTCTACCTCGTCTAACACCTTATCTAATTGTAAGGTGAAGTCTTTACTTATGTCACTTTCTTTGGTTATTAAAACCTCTTCAAAAGTTTTCATGCCCACATAACTAACTTGTATTTTATACGACTGATTCTTTTTTAATGCTAATTTATACGCACCCTTTACATCAGTAATTCCATAAGATGCTAACAAACTGGTTGTTTTATCTATAGCTATAACATTCGCAAGCTCTAAGGGACTATTCAAACTGTCTTTTACAACACCTTGAAGATTTAATTGGGCATAAAAATTACTAGTGATCACTAAAATCAAAAAACTAAGTACTTTTTTCATGATTGACGTTACTTAAATATTTTAAAAATATACTTACAAAGTATTATACCAGTTATTCTTTGAATTTAATGTAAAAAAAACAAGTATTTTTTTCTTTATATAAGGTATAAAAATCAATAATAGCTGTAGCTATGACTTCTTTTTCTATTGAAATAGAAAGGAAAAAAGAACGTCTTATTATGGTAAATTCAAATGGCAAATGGTATTACCTCCTTCTTCTTCCTCTATTATTCCTCATTTCAATCATTTTGCCTCTAATGGTATTTTGATATTCACTTTTTGTGATTTCCTTCCCTTTCTCAGGGGCTTCTATAAGTATTTCTTCTTTAGGGTTTATAACAACTTTAGAGCATAACATAATCGTATTGCCTGCCCCTACTTCCAAAATAAGCCCAGGCAACCCCCAGTATTCTGCAGGTCCATGGCTTACTGGAATTTGTGGTGTATACCAGGCCTCTACTTCAGTTATTTTTATTTCTACTTCTTTATTGTTAACACGTAAAGAATCTGATGCACTTTCTTCAGTTCGCCTTAAATCACTCCATGAAAAATTATACCATGTTAATTCTGATGTTGGTATTGAAGCTGTAGCTTTAAAACATAAATATTGTCCGATTTTTTTTGACTCTTTACCTAACTTCCATTTAATAGTTTGTAATTTATCTTTCACCAAGAACTTTTTTCCATAAAACTCTTGACTTTGCACTAATGTATTCTCTTTTACATTTTTGTATTGTTCTCCTTGTGAAAAGTTTTTACCCCAAGAATCCGTTGCACCAGACATAGCGTCTAGTTTTTCTTCTTCCTTAAAAAATGATTCTTTCTTATTAAAATTTAGCACGTAGGTTTTTTCCAACCTATTCTTCAGACGTGATTGGATTTGCTTTTTCTGTGCTTCACTCATTCTTGCTCCCCATCTGCCTAACTCTAATTTAGATTTAGAAAAATATATTGCCTGACCTTTGAACTCTTGTTGTACATTAGGTTTGAAAGATACAAGCATAAAAAAAACAAGAAAACTAGATTGTAATAGAATTGATTTCATAGTAGATAGTTGGTTGAATTGTTTAACAAAAATATAAAAAGATTAAACATTTTACTGTTTATTATCAAAACTTTAACATAAATATAGCTTTTTAAAAACACTATACATCAATTTATTAAGTGTATTTCACCGAAATACAACAAGTAAATGAGAACGATTCACTGAGGAATTTAGAGTTACTAACGCCGAATAAATCTTAAAACTATACCTATGATTTTAAATTACTTAACAAGACAATCATGTTTTGTTCTAATGAAGAAGAAAGTAAAAAAGGGCGTTTTATTGTAGTCCTTTTAATTTGTAAAGGTATTATACAATTTACAAATAAATACTTCGCATTAAAAGGATTCGAAGAACCACCACCTATAACATTAAAAACTAAACAATTACGATCGATATATTAATAGCAGAAATGGTTTTATTTTATGGCTAGAAACAAGTAACACCGAATTCTTGCGCTGCAAACAAGAGGTTCTTACATTCTTTTATTCGAACAGATCTCCGTCACTACTTTAATGTAAAATTTTAAACAATAATTCTTTTAAGATATCAGATTGTGGCATTCCATTTGCTCCAACTCCTTTGCTTTTTACATCAGCGTCACGTAATAACGTAATTACTTGTGATACCTTTCGCATAGGATAGCTACGTGCTGCAGTCACATAATCATCAACAAAATACGGATTTACTCCCAATGTTTTTGCTACAGATGCTTTCGATTTGTCCTTCAATCCGTGATACATTAACAACTGAGTAAAAAAACTATTGAGTAGAGATATGGTCATTACCAACGGATTGTTCTTTGGGTTTTGTGCAAAATAATTAATAATTCTATTGGCTTTGATCACATCTTTTTGTCCAACGGCCTTTCTCAATTCAAAATTATTGAAATCCTTAGAAATCCCAATATTCTCTTCAATATGCGCCGCATTGATAATCGTTTCAACGGATAATATTGACGTTAATTTATCCAATTCATTACTTATCTTACTCAAATCAGTTCCTAAAAACTCCACCAGCATTTGAGCTGCTTTGGGTTCAATATTGTATTTCCTACTACCCAACCTTTTACGAATCCAATCAGAAACCTGATTTTCATACAACTTTTTACTCTCGTAAATCAACCCATTTTTAGCAATAGCCTTATAGGCTTTTTTACGCTTGTCAAGCTTTTTATATTTGTAATTAAATACTAGAACCGTTGTTGGCTGCGGGTTATTCGCATAAGCTTCAATTTTATCAATAGTTCTGCTCAGGTCTTGAGCTTCTTTTACAATAATTACCTGATGCTCTGCCATCATCGGAAAGCGTTTTGCTGACGATACAATTTCATCAATAGAAACATCACGACCATACATAACCATCTGATTGAATCCTTTTTCAGATTCATCTAACAATGTATTTTCAATATACTCAGAAATTTCATCAATATAATAAGGCTCTTCACCCATTAAAAAATAAATAGGTTTGATTTTTCCGTTCTTAATATCGTTAATTATGTGGCTTACGTCATTCATTGAAAACAATATACTATTGAATAATTAAAATTTGAAAGTTTTAGTATTTTTGACTTATGCAAAAATTAAACTTACCTACCTGCGATTTTGACCTCAAAAGTAACGAAAATAAGACGCTTATTTTTGATAGTTTACGAAAAAAATATGTAGTTCTTACTCCTGAAGAATGGGTACGTCAGCATTTTGTTCGATTTTTAATAACAGAAAAGAAATATCCTACTTCTTTAATTGCTATTGAAAAACAATTGACTATTAACAATTTAAAAAAACGTACTGATATTGTCATTTTTTCACCTGATGGTACGCCCAATATTATTGTAGAATGCAAAGCTCCTTCGATAAAAATATCACAAGACACCTTTGATCAAATTGCTCGCTATAACTTAAAACTAAACGCTCAATTTTTAGTAGTTACCAATGGATTACAACATTTTTATTGCATGCTAGATATCGAAAATGAACGTTATATTTTTTTGCCAGACCTTCCCAACTACTAATACTGTTTACCATTTGAATTTACCACAATAAAACGTCCACTTATTATATACATGCGTATCATTATAAGAAACGCTAACAAACTAATTGTTGTTATCTACTAAATGAAAAAACACAATTTCTTACATAAACTATAGAATCCTTCCCTCTCATTCATGTATTAGTTTCACCCATAAATCGGGATACTATTGCCATGGTACACTTGGGTGTCATTCACATAAAAACAGCTGAAGTCTCGCTTTAAGGAGCTCAATAAATACTTTTTATTACTAGCCAACAAATTAATGATTTCTTCTATGTTTAACTCATTTTTAAAATGTATTTTTGGCATCTTGAAAACTGCAGTCGTCATATTAAATTGGAATGGTCAACAATTGTTAGAACAATTTTTACCATCAGTAGTGAAATTTAGCCCTGAAGCTGATATATATATTGCTGACAATGCTTCTACTGATAACTCTATAGAATTTGTACAGCACCATTTTCCTTCTGTAAAAATTGTACGAAACCATTCAAATGGAGGTTACGCAAAAGGATACAATGATGCTTTACAAGATATTGAAGCAGATATATATTGCTTGTTAAATTCTGATGTAGATGTTACGCAAAATTGGTTAACACCTATTTTAGAAGTTTTCCAAAATGATCAAAATACAGCGATCATTCAACCAAAATTATTAGATTTTAAAGATAAAACAACCTTTGAATATGCAGGAGCAGGAGGTGGTTTTATTGACTTTTTTGGTTATCCTTATTGTCGTGGACGTGTATTTCATAGCTTAGAAAAAGATACTGGGCAATTCAATGATATTACCTCTATTTTTTGGGCCTCTGGTGCTTGCTTGTTTATTCGCTCTGAGGTTTATCACAATCTAGGCGGTTTTGATGAAGATTATTTTGCTCATCAAGAAGAAATCGACCTTTGTTGGCGTGCTCAAAACGAAGGATATGAAATTAAATACGTAGGTACTTCAACGGTATACCATTTAGGTGGAGCAACTTTGCAAGGAAACAGCCCACGTAAAACCTTTTTAAACTTCAGAAACAGCCTGTTAAACATCGTAAAAAATGTTCCTAAACAACGTTTCCTATTTGTTGTTTTTTCTCGTCTAGTTTTAGATGGTATCGCAGGTGTTAAATTTGCTTTAGACTTAAGACCTGTGCATTCTTGGGCTATTTTGAAAGCTCATTTGAGCTTTTACGTAAACTTTTTTAAGTTTTTAAATAAAAGACGAAAACTACATAAAAAATCAGACTACAACATTCACTTTTCTATTGTTTGGCAATACTTTGGTTTGGGTAGGAAAAAATTTGATAGTTTACGCTAAGTAAGGTTCTCTAAATAAATATAATTCAACAAACAGAATACTGATACTCCACCAAAAACATGCCATAACCAATGCGTACCCATGGGTAAAAGCGGCGCTGCACCATCTAAAGTTCTAAACAAAATTGCAATGGTAAAAAAAACAGTACCATATACTATATAACGCACGTTTTTCCAACGATTTATATACGCCCACCAAAGCAATGGAGTTAACACGGTTATCGCGGTAACGATATAATCTATAAAATACTTAAAGTCATTAGATAAAAACAGCACTCTTGGCAGTATTGCCAATAAAAGTAAACCAATTAACAACACAGTTCGCCCAGTAAAGGTTTTTTTTATCTTTCCTACAAAATAGAGGGCGCCAGCTAAGCATACCATGGTAATTGGCACTCCGTCTAGCAGCAACCAAAATTCATGACTTCTTGTTCCATGGTACATAGTACCACCGATCCAGCTAATAAATATTACTGGTATTGCAAATAAAAAAAATGGGTGCTCTTTTCGGTTTTTATAGATTTTTCGACCAAAATAGATCAGTATAAAGATAAAAATTAAATTACTAAACGTGTTAAAAGGTTCCACTGGGAATCTTCCCGCTATTGTCTCTTCATATATAGGACCACTATCATTGGGTATTTTCTGTAAAACCTCCTTATAAAACATCTAAACTCCCCTTACCTTCTCTTATTATAGTTGGCTCCGAATCCGTTAAGTCAATTACAGTAGACGCATGGTTATCTCCATAACCTCCGTCAATAACTATATCGACCATGTTTTGCCATTTTTCGAAAATTAATTCAGGATCGGTAGTATATTCTATAATTTCGTCTTCATCATGGATTGAGGTTGAGACAATAGGATTGCCTAAAACTTGAACTATAGTTCTTGCAATATTATTATCAGGTACGCGAATCCCCACTGTTTTTCTCTTTTTAAACGCTTTTGGCAACGAATTACTACCTGGTAAAACAAACGTATACGGCCCTGGCAGGGCTCTTTTAAGTATTTTATACGTAGGAGTGTTAATTTGTTTTACATAATCAGATAAATGACTTAAATCATTACAAACAAATGAAAAGTTGGCCTTTTCTAGCTTAACACCTTTTATTCTAGCTATTTTTTCTAAAGCTTTAGTATTCGTTATATCACATCCTAAGCCGTATACAGTATCTGTTGGATAAATGATTATCCCACCATTTTGTAACACTTTTACAACCCTATTAATTTCTTTTGGGTTTGGATTTTCGTTATATAACTTTATAAACTGTGCCATTTCTAATAATTGTCAAAATCTTCTAAATTTTCGAAATCGTCGAATTCATCTGAGGCATCAACTGCTTTAAACTCTCTATCAGGACTTTCGGCAGGAACCTCTCCTACTGCTAATATAACTTTATCTTGGGAAATACCATCAATTTTATCAACAACTTCAATGTAAAATGTCCACATATGTAAAAAATCATAAACATAAATTAGTTTATCATTTTTAACCGGCAAGGTTTCAATTAAGACACAAGTGGCCATAGAAATCCCTTCTCCTTCTTCTTCCATATTGAATAACGGTATTTCCTCTCCCTGATTCCAAGTATCATCCGTTCTGTAAAAAGAAGCCATTTCTTCTCCATTAAACCCGAATGCTTTAGCTACTAAAGAATGTAATTCCTCTAACGATTTATTCTCATCAATTAGTAGCGTTCTGATTACATCCTCTTTCGTATCTAATATTGCACGTATTTTATACATTCCGTTGTTTTTTGTTATTGCAAAAATACGTATTTTTGGCTTATTTTTGTTCAACATTATGGATAAGCTTCAAATACTTGATAGGTTAAATAGTTATAATAAAAACACTCTTATGGAAACTCTACAGATCGATTTCATTGATGTAGGAGATGATTTTCTTGTTGCTAAAATGCCTGTAAACTCAAGAGTTCATCAACCTTATGGAATACTGCATGGTGGTGCTTCAGCTGCATTGGCAGAAACAGTCGGTAGCTGTGCTTCTGGCTTTTTATTTATTGATACTAAAACCCAAAAATCAGTTGGTTTAGAGTTGAGTATTAATCATATCAAAAGTAAAAAAGAAGGTACTGTTTTCGCTACCGCTAGGCCTATTCATAAAGGAAGAACAACACATTTATGGGAGATTAAAATTGTAGACGAAGAAGACAATCTTATATCTGTTTGTAAACTAACCAATATTGTATTGGATAAAAAACAATGAGAACCCTAAAAAAGCTTCTTAAAATAGTAAGTATTTCTCTTAGTATTGTTTTTTGTATACTATACGGACTTTTCACCTATTTTTCAACCCCTAATACAGATAGAGAAATTCTAGGCAAGTTTGAAAAAAACTCTGATAAACCGCTTATCAAATACCAGTACTACAACGGTTTTAGGTACAGAGTACTCTCTACAGGGAAAAACAGCAGCTTACCCACCTTAGTTTTTATACATGGCGCTATTGGTTCTTGCAGTAACTTTATAGCATACATGAAAGATAGCGACTTATTGAAAAAATACAATATGATCGCTTACGATAGAATAGGATATAATTACAACGATAAAAATCACGTTCAGGAAAGTATTGCCTTTGAACGAGACTTACTAGACGATTTAATTAGTTCTATATCTTCTGACAAAGTAACTCTAGTCGGATATTCTTATGGCGGCCCCATCGCATTAGCCACCAAAAAGAACGTAAAAAAAATTGTATTAATAGCACCCGCAGTATACAGCAAAGTAGAGCCAATGCCATGGATGCTAAACTTATATAAATGGAACATAACTAGATGGCTGGTTCCTCGACTATGGAAAGAGGCTTCAAAAGAAAAACTTTCACACCGCAAAGACCTAGAAAATTTTGAATCAAACTGGAAGTATACCTCTAACACTATTCTAAGCATTCATGGAAAAGCCGATTGGATAGTTCCGTATAGCAATTCAGCCTTTTTAGCACAACAATTACCGAAAGATAAATTCCAATTGATCACGATTCAAGATGTGGGACATGATTTAATTTGGAGTCAATTTTCATTGATAAAACAACAACTTTTAAAACCCTAATATTGAGTATATTTATTCAAATAGAAAATTCCCTGCAAAAAAAAATTCCTTTTGTTGCCTACAGAAAGCCTGACAGTACAAGTATTCGTGCTTTTTTCCAGAAAGACGACGCCTTATATACCACAAAAGACTACACAGAAAGTGGGTTTATTTTTGCTCCTTTTGACGATAAAAATCAAACTGTTTTAATTCCTAAAAACAGAGCCTCTTTTGTAGAAGAGCCAATAATCCCCTACAAAAAAAAGTCCCAAAAACCGATTAAAAATACAGATACATCATCAAAGGAAACGCATCTTCAACTTGTTAAAAAAGCAATACAGGCTATTAATGAAGAACTTCTTAAGAAAGTGGTTGTATCTAGAAAAGAACATATTCAGCTTGACCATTTTGATATTCTCTCAATTTTTCAAAATTTACTTGAAAAGTACAAGAACGCTATGGTGTACCTTTGGTTTCATCCTCAAATTGGTTTATGGTTAGGAGCGACCCCAGAAACATTAGTAAAAGTAAATGGTATTCACTTTAAAACTATGGCCTTAGCAGGTACTCAAACTTATCAAGGAAACCATAACATTACTTGGAAACAAAAAGAAATTGAAGAACAACAATTTGTCACAGATTATATTGTGAAAAAACTAACCCCAATATGCAGTTCTATTTACACTAGTAAAACAAAAACGATAAAAGCAGGAAATTTACTGCATTTAAAAACAGAAATTCAAGGGGGTCTCAAAACCAAAAATTTGGATTTCATTAAACTTTTACATCCCACTCCAGCCGTTTGCGGACTGCCAAAAGATGTTTCTAAATCATTTATCCTTGACAACGAACTCTACGACCGTTCGTACTATACTGGTTTTTTAGGGGAAGCTAACCTACCAGATCAACAGACTCAGTTATTTGTGAATCTCCGTTGCATGCAACTACAAAACAACGAAGCTATCATTTATGTAGGAGGTGGAATTACCAAAGACAGTATTCCTGAAAAAGAGTGGGAAGAAACGGTGGCCAAAGCTCATGTTATGAAAAGTGTTTTATAAAAAAAACCACCAAAACAAAAGTTGTTGGTGATTTTATTGTGTAAATTGAATTTGAATTGAAATTCTTGCACTAAAAAAAACAGTTTATTTTCTTTAGGTGAGAACAAATAAGTTGTACTTATTTATATATCCTCAAAAGAAACATCTGTAAAGCTATCAGTTGAAGTTGATTCTTCTACTATTGTCTCTTCTTTTTTGTAATCTTTTTGGTGACGCTCACTAATTACCTCTTGGCCTTTTTCTTTTACTATATAATCCGTGGCCTTATCAAGCATTTCTTTAAAATCAGAAAAATCTTCTTTGTATAAGTAAATTTTATGCTTTTGGTAATGAAAAGAACCATCGTCGTGTGTGAATTTTTTACTTTCGGTAATGGTTAAATAATAATCATCTGCTTTCGTCGACCTTACATCAAAAAAATACGTTCTTCTTCCAGCTCTTAAAACCTGTGAAAAAATTTCTTCTTGTTCTACTCTCTCGTTCATAATTCTTGTCTTAAGTATAGTTGTTTATTTAAAATTGTTCAACAAATCTAACAAAATATTTCGCTCAACAATACGAAACCTTATATTTCTTTTTCTAAAAGTTGCTGATTGTATAAGTGTTGATAGTACCCACCCTTATTTACCAATTGATTATGAGCACCTTGCTGAACTATTTCACCTTGATCTAACACGATAATCTTGTCGGCATTTTTTACAGATGACACCCTATGACTTATGATAAATGTTGTCTTATTTTTAGAAACTTTCTCCAAACTTGATAGGATTTTTTCCTCTGTTTCTGTATCTACCGCTGATAAACAATCATCAAAAATTAAAATACTAGGATCTTTAATAATTGCCCTTGCTATCGATACACGTTGCTTTTGCCCTCCCGATAAAGTAACACCTCTCTCACCTAAAATAGTTTGGTATTCATTCTTAAAACCAATAATATTATCGTGAACAACTGCTTTTTTAGCAGCTTCAACTATTTCGGCTTCCGTTGCATCTTCCTTACCAAACTTAATATTATTCTCTATAGTATCCGAAAACAAAAATGGCTCTTGAGGTACAAAACCTATTTGATTTCTTACATCATATAAATTACAGTCTCTTATATTTACACCATCCAATAACACTTCTCCACTGGACACATCATATAACCTCGATACCAAATTTATCACAGTAGATTTTCCGCTTCCAGTTTTCCCTATCAAAGCAACGGTTTCACCTTCATTAATTACGAAATTTATCTTTTTTAACGCCTTTATATTTGTGTCATCATAGATTAACTCAACATCTTTAAACTCGATCTTTCCTTTTAAAACGGTATTCGTATTTATGGAATTTTTAATTTCAGGTACCTGTTCTAAAAATTCATTAATTCTCTGTTGTGAAGCCTCAGCTTGCTGCACAATCGAGGTTACCCACCCTACAATTGCGACTGGCCAAGTAAGGATATTGACATACAAAAAGAATTCTGCAACAACTCCAATCTTAATCTCTCCAGCAATGTATTGTTTTCCTCCTACATACAATACAATGATATTACTAATACCAATTAACAATATCATCAAAGGAAAAAATAAGGCTTGAACTTTGTGTAATTCAATATTCTTTTCTTTACTAACATCTACCAAAGTATCAAAATTTGTAATCACAGCTTTCTCAATTGAATAAGACTTCACTACATTAATCCCAGAAAAAAACTCTTGGTTATAGGTGGTTAACTTGGATAGGTATTGTTGAACGATGGTGCTTTTTTTATTGATTTGCTTACTTAAAACGAATATTGAAACTGACAAAATTGGAAAAGGTAATAATGTGTACATCGTTAAGGTCGCATCAATTTGTAACATTTGCGTGAATCCAACTATAAACAGCACAACCATATTAAGCGTATACATAATCGCTGGACCAAAATACATACGCACCTTCGATACATCTTCACTAATCCGATTCATCAAATCTCCTGTCCGGTTCTTTTTATAAAAATTAATAGCTAACCGCTGGTATTGTTGATAAATTTCATTTTTTAAATCAAACTCAATCATTCTAGACATTACAATAATAGTCTGCCTCATTAAAAATGTAAAAAAACCAGCAACTAACGTCACTCCAATAATAAGAAGCACATTATATAATAACTCTCTTTTAACCAAAACTATATCATTAACAGCGCCGTTTAAATAATCTTCAACTACATTCAAAGAATCTCTAATTATTACAGGTATTTTTAAAGCTAATAATTTTGATAAAACGGTTATAATAACACCTACTAATAATCGCCATTTATATTTTCTAAAATATTTATTTAAGTATTGTAATGCTTCCAATATTACTCCAAATTTTAAACTTAATTTTTAATATTAACAACCTTCATTGTTAAAGATAATACAATTTATAGGGCTTTTTTTGATTATGTTTCAATGATTTCATATTTTCGCCTTCTAATTTTTTGAGATTATCAAAATAAACCTCAAACTAAACTAATAACAAATGACATCAGAAATCATTGATACTAAAGACCTTAAAAACAACCCCGTATTTGGTCAATTATCTTTTGACAATCACGAACAAATCGTTTTTTGTAATGACGAAGATACAGGTTTAAAAGCAATAATTGGTATTCATAATACAACTTTGGGGCCGGCTCTTGGAGGTACAAGAATGTGGCAATATAAAAGTGAATGGGAAGCTTTAAATGATGTATTGCGCTTGTCACGTGGTATGACCTTTAAATCAGCAATTACCGGTCTAAATCTTGGAGGAGGAAAAGCCGTTATCATAGGAGATGCTAAAACTCAGAAGAACGACGATTTAATGCGTAGATTTGGACAGTTTGTAAATTCTTTAAGTGGAAAATATATTACCGCTGAAGATGTTGGAATGGAAACTCGCGATATGGATATAATTCGTGAAGTTACACCACATGTAACGGGGGTATCAGAATCTATTGGAGGATCAGGAAACCCTTCACCCGTAACAGCTTATGGTGTATATATGGGCATGAAAGCCGCAGCTAAATATAAATTTGGTTCAGATAACCTTGAAGGGAAAAAAATACTAGTTCAAGGAATAGGACATGTTGGAGAAACGCTTGTTAAACACATTACGGATGAAGGAGCAAAGGTTATTTTAAATGATATTAACGAGCCTCGTTTAGAAGAACTAAGTAAAAAATACAATGCCAATGTTGTTTTAGGGAATGATATTTATGGTTTAGACCTAGACATTTACGCGCCTTGTGCTTTAGGAGCTACATTAAACGATAAAACAATCGATCAATTACAGGCTAAAATTATTGCAGGTGCCGCAAACAACCAATTAGCTAATGAAGTTAAACATGGTAAATTGCTACAGAAAAAAGGTATTGCTTATGCTCCAGACTTTTTGATTAATGCAGGTGGTATTATCAATGTATACGCTGAAGTAGCTGGTTATAAGAAAGAAGAAAGTTTAAAAAGAACTGAAAATATCTATAATACCACATTAGAGATTTTTGCTCTTGCTGAAAAAGAAAATATCTCAACACATAAAGCAGCATTAAATATTGCACAAGCTAGAATTAACACACGTAAAAAAGAACAAAATAATTAGGTAAAAAAAATAAAAGTTTTACTTTTGCAGAGCGTTAGAAATAATCTATCGCTCTTTTTTTAAAGTTCTTTAAAATGATAAATAGAAGACATATTCGAGTTAAAGTGATGCAATCGGTTTATGCCATGCAACAATCAGACAGTGATGATTTAGTCAAAGAAGAAAAATTCTTAAAGTATAGTATTCAAAAAATGTTTGATTTATATGTTTTAAATCTACAACTGCTAATAGAAGTTCAAAAATTAGCAAGAAAAAGAATTAGGCTTTCAAAAAAGAAAATTTTAGCGACTAAAGAAGACTTAAACCCAAACACCAAATTCCTTAACAATAGACTTATAAGCATGCTTGCCGAAAGCATTAGTTTGGAAGGGTATGTTGAGCTACATAAATTAAACTACTGGGAAACAGATAGTGAATACGTGAAAATCATTTATGAGGAACTGCTAACCAGTGAGCTGTACACAAAATACATGGACACCGTTGAAGACTCTTACAATGTAGATCGTAGTTTTGTGATCAATTTTTTTAGAGACATTATTGCGCCGAATCAAAAGTTAGCAGATTATTTTGAAGACAAGATGATTTCTTGGGTTGATGATATGCCATTTGTGAATACTTGGGTACTCAAAACACTCAATAAACAAAGTATCAAAAATCCTTTTATCTTAGGTAGCTTGTATAAAGATGATGACGACAAACAATTTGTTTCAGATTTATTCAAGAAAGCAGTACTGCATCATCATAAATACGATGAAGACATCAAAGAAAAAACACCGAACTGGGAAGCGGATAGAATTGCTGATATTGACATGATTTTAATCAAAATGGCAATTACTGAGTTTTTACATTTTCCTTCAATACCAAGCCGAGTAACTATAAATGAATATATTGAGTTAGCTAAAGATTACTCAACAAATAAAAGTGGTTACTTTGTAAACGGAGTATTAGATAAACTAGCAAAGGAATATCTAGCTACCAATACTATGGTTAAAATTGGCAGAGGCTTGTTATAATAAATTAGTATTTTTACATTAAATAAAATTTTTTATCATGAAAAAAATAATATTCACAATAGCGCTTGCCACCTCGACGTGTTTCTTTATTTCTTGTGGAGAAGGAAACGCTAAGGCTAAAATAAAAAAAGAGAATATCGCTAGTGCTCAAAAACGAGACAGTGAAATTAACAAAGGCGCTCCAATAGCAAAGTTTGACAAAGAGGTTTTTGATTTCGGAACGGTAGCGGAAGGAGAAGTAGTAAAAACAACTTTTGTGATTATGAATTCAGGAAAATCTGATCTAGTGATTACAGATGCAAAAGCGACTTGTGGTTGCACAGTTCCTGTATGGCCAAAAGAACCAATTGCCCCAGGTGAAACCGGAAATATTGAAGTGAGCTTTAATACGAACGGGAAACCAAACAAACAATCAAAATCTGTTACCTTACACACAAACACCGAAAATGGTAGAGAAATAGTAAAAATAACAGGTATGGTAACACCTAAAGCAAAAAAATAATATATACATATGCTATCACAATTAATATTTTTACAAGCAAGCGGAGGAGGAATCATGAGCATGCTTCCCTATATTTTAATGATCGGTGTTTTATACTTTTTTATGATTCGTCCTCAGATGAATCGTCAAAAAAAAGAAAAACAATTCCAAACTTCGATAAAGAAAGGAGCAAAAATCGTTACCTCTAGTGGAATTCACGGTAAAATCGTTGACATTAATGAAAACGACAATACCATTTCTATAGAAACTGGCGCTGGCAAAATAAAATTCGAGCGGTCAGCCATATCGATGGAGCTTAGTAAAAAGTACAATACCGAAATAAAAAAATAATATTTTAAGTGAGCGAAAGCTCACTTTTTTCTTTAAAACAATAATGTGAAAAAAGCTTTTAACATTCCTCAAGCATTCATAGGCTTCTTGACAGCTTCGTTATTGTTCTGGCTCTTAATGAACCTTTCTAAAGAGTATACAACAGACATAAGTCTATCGATAAAATATCAGAATTTAGATCAGGATAAAATAATACAAAACACTCCTCGAAGTACCATTAACATCACAATAAAAGGTAATGGTTTTAAGTTAATCGGTGCTAAATTCACCAGTAAAACACTTTTATTAGACCTAAAAAAGCTTCAAAAAAAAACGGGTGACAACTATTATTTATTATCCAGCAATCATAAAAATGAAATTCAAAAGCAACTAAAATCAGGGCTTACTATTGTGAGTATTTCACAAGACTCAATACACTTTAAAATCAGCAAATTACAATCAAAAAATGTTCGTGTAGAACCAATGTTAAATATCACCTATAAAAAAGGTTTTGGTTTAGCGGCTCCTATTGAAATATCACCAGACTCTATCCTTCTCTCTGGAACAGCAAAAGACTTAAAGAACATTAATGCGGTGTATACTGAAAAAATAGATTTGCTTAACATTTCAGATAACATCTCGGAAAAACTAAGTATCAAACTACCAGAAAGAATAAAAGCAAGGTATCATACTGCTTCTATCAAATTAAATATTGACAAGTTTACGGAAGGTAAAATAGAGGTCCCTATTACTATCAAAAACTTACCTAAGAACGAAAGTATTAACATCTTTCCTAAAACAGTAACTGTTACCTATAAAGTAGGGTTAAAAAACTTTAACAAAGTAAACGCGAACTCTTTCGATGTTTTTTGTGATTACAAACAATCGGTCAAGAAGAATCTATCTTATTTAGTCCCTACTATAAATATTAAGACGGAATTAATTTCTTCGGTTAGAATGTTTCCTAATAAAATAGACTTTTTAATACACAAATAATGATTATAGGTTTAACAGGTGGCATTGGTAGTGGAAAATCTACCGTTGCAAACATATTTTCTAAATTTAATGATATAGCGATCTATAACGCAGATATAGAAGCCAAAAGGTTAATGAGTCACTCAGATGAAATTAAAAGCAAACTTATTAACGAATTTGGAGAAGACGCTTATAAACACGATGAGCTCAATAGACCATATATCGCCAACATTGTTTTTAACAATAAAGAAAAACTGACTTTACTCAATAGTATTGTACACCCAGTTGTTCATGAGCACCTTCAAAGTTTTATAAAACGCAATCATAAAAACCAAAAGCATATATTGTATGAGAATGCTATTTTATTCGAAAATAACAGTCATTTACTTTGTGATAAAATAATTACAGTAACCGCTCCTCTTGAACTTAGAATCCAACGAGTTATAAAAAGAGATAACGCTACCTATGAAGAAGTAAAAAAAAGAGTGGAAAACCAATGGAAAGATTCTAAAAAATTAATCCAATCTCATTACGTAGTACATAACATAAACTTGAAGGATACGAAAAACAAGATTCTAAAGGTTCATAATTTTTTAACAAATAAGATAGGATAATTTGTTAATTCCTTAAATTTCTCTTAAAATTTTCTTAAATTAAACATCTGTATGTTAATCTACGTTAAAAGAAAATTACACGTCACCTTAATCATCTATTTTTGAACAATGGGTAAAAAAATCTTCGTAATTATTGTTGTTTTAATGAGCATTTCCTTAATAGGAATTATTTCTGTTCAGGTGTATTGGATTAAAGATGCCATAAAGAACAAACAACAGCAGTTTGGAAACAATGTTACCATTGCTTTGGCTAAAACTTCCGAAAAGATAAAAGAAAGAGAGTATAAAGAATTTATATTAACCCATGAGCAGTTCTTAAAAGACAATAAATTAAGAACAAATGCAGAAATAAAGAGTTATCTATTTCAACGCATTGACACTACAAACAAGCAACGATTTACCTTTGGAAGTACGATTTTAGAAGAAAACTTTAAAATTCCTTCTAATTTTGTCAATAATGACTCTATTTTAATCAAGCGGTTTACCGGGAAAGAGGATGTTTATTTTTCACAAGAAATAACATCGCAAAATAAAGACTTCAAACCGGTCATTACAGAAAACAGATTCTCCACCTACAGAACATATGATAAATTGTTCCAAAAGCAATTAGAAGACGTATTCAAGCAAAGTAAAATTTACACCCCTATACACCAACGAATAAGCAATAAAGAATTAGAAAGAACATTAAAAGATGAATTTGCTAAAAGAGGTATACTACAAAAATTCAAATATGGTGTGTATGAGGACGGTTTCGCAACCCCTCTAAAATCTGGATATTTCACCATACAACCTAAAGATAATTTTTACTACCCTCTTTTAGAAGATGATGACGGAAACAGTAAATACAAACTTTATGTTAAATTCCCTAACAAAAGTGAAAATTTATTATCTGGTATGATGAAGATTTTATTACTTTCATTATTATTTATTGGTATAATTATTGCAGCGTTCTCTACCTCATTATATCAGTTAGTACGACAAAAAAAAATATCAGAAATAAAAACTGATTTTATTAATAATATGACGCACGAATTTAAAACCCCTATCGCTACCATTAATCTAGCTTTAGACGCCATTAAAAACCCTAAAATCATCAATGATGAAGTCAAGGTTAAAAGGTATGTGCAAATGATTCGTGACGAAAATAAACGTATGCATGGTCAGGTTGAAAATGTCCTTAGAATTTCAAAACTAGAAAAAAATCAAGTAGATCTTAGTAAGGATAGCATAGACATGCACGACATTACTGAAGAGGCTATTGAACATATACAATTATTAGTAAACAGTAAAGAAGGAAGTGTTTCAACACATTTCGGAGCAATAACTACTAAAGTTTTAGGAAATCAATTTCACCTAACCAATGTAGTAGTCAATATGTTAGAAAATGCTGTTAAGTATTCTGAAGATGCACCAAAAATTGACATTTTTACAGAAAATACAAATAATTTTTTTATCTTAAAGGTAAAAGACAAAGGAATAGGAATGAGTAGAAATGCTCAAAAATATGTTTTCGATAAATTTTATAGAGAGCACAAAGGAAATATTCATAACGTGAAAGGCCACGGTTTAGGATTAGCTTATGTTAAAGAGATAATCGATAACCATCAAGGTACCATTTATGTTGAAAGTGAGAAAAATAAAGGAAGTACATTTACAGTAAAATTACCATTAATATAAAATGAAAGGATACAATGGGAAGTAAAAAAATTTTATTAGTAGAGGACGATCCAAATTTCGGAACCGTTCTTAAAGATTATTTAGCCCTTAATGATTACAACGTAACTCATGCTAAGGACGGAATTGACGGATTAATAATGTTTAAAAATGCAGAATATGATTTGTGCATTTTGGATGTTATGATGCCGCGAAAAGATGGTTTTTCGCTGGCAGAAGATATTCGTACAACAAACAAGGAGATTCCTATTATTTTCTTAACTGCTAAAACATTAAAAGAAGATGTTTTAAGAGGTTATCAAGTAGGAGCCGACGATTACTTAAACAAACCTTTTGATTCTGAGGTTTTACTGCATAAGATTAAAGCAATCTTACAACGAAAAGACAGTGAAAAATCGACAGAAAGCAAGGAGTTTGAGTTTAAAATTGGGAATTTTGAGTTTAACTCAAAACTTCGCCATTTATCATTAAACGGGGGAGAACCTCAAAAATTATCTCCAAAAGAAAGCAAGTTGCTCAGAATGTTGGCTATACACAAAAATGATTTGATGCCCAGAGAGTTAGCTTTAACTAAAATTTGGAGAGATGACAACTACTTTACCTCAAGAAGTATGGACGTTTATATTGCAAAGCTAAGAAAGTACTTAAAAAGTGATGAAAGCGTTGAAATTTTAAACATACACGGTGAAGGTTTTAGGTTAATAGACAAAACATAAGAAACCTAATACAAAATTAAAAAGCTTCCTTATCTTTAGGAAGCTTTTTTTGTAACAAAAAGAATAGTTAATCGTCTAAATAACATAACTCTCTAAACTAGAACCTTGGAAACAATCATATCTATTAAAGATCTCAATAAGAATTACGGTAAAATACAAGCTGTAAAAAATCTATCTTTCGATATCCAAAAAGGGAATATTTACGGAATATTAGGTCCTAACGGAAGTGGAAAGTCAACTACTCTAGGTATTATTTTAAACGTAGTCAATGAAACGTCTGGTTCATTTAGTTGGTTTAACGGAAATATATCTACTCATGAGGCCTTAAAAAAAGTAGGAGCAATTATAGAACGACCAAACTTTTACCCCTACATGACAGCCGTTCAAAATTTACGCTTAATTTGTAAAATAAAAGGTGTTGATTATAGTAATATCGATGATAAGTTAAAAACGGTAAATCTTTTCGAAAGAAAAAATGATATGTTTAAAACCTACTCTTTAGGGATGAAACAACGTTTAGCCATAGCTTCTGCCCTGCTAAACAATCCAGAAATATTAATTTTAGATGAACCAACAAATGGTCTAGATCCACAAGGAATTCATGAAATTCGACAAATAATAAAGAAAATAGCTAAAAATGGCACTACTATTTTGTTAGCCTCCCATTTACTAGATGAAGTGGAAAAAGTTTGTACTCATGTAATTGTTTTAAGAAAAGGAGAGAAATTATATAATGGACGAGTTGAAACCATGGTAGCCTCAAACGGTATCATTGAATTAAAAGCAGATGGAAACATCGATAACCTCATCAATGTTCTAAAAAACTATCATGAAGCCGCTAGTGTGAGTATTGATGGAGATTTAATTATCGTACAACTTGAAAATGACATTGCTGCCTCGAAACTAAATAACTATTTATTCGAAAATCAAATATCTGTATCGCATTTGGTGAAACGCAAACCTAGCTTAGAGCAACAATTTTTAGACCTAACCAACGAATAAACACAATAACCACTATGTTTCGACTTTTAGATATTGAATTATACAAATTAAGACACAATAGAGCTAGTAGAGTTCTATCTTTTATATATTTCGGCTTATTAACATCAATCGCTTTAGTAGCTGCTATTAAATTCGAGATTGGTCCAGTTAAATTTAACTTAATGGATCAAGGGATTTTTAACTTCCCTTATATTTGGCATTTTACCACCTATATCGCAGCTATTTTTAAGTTTTTTTTATTATTGGTCATCGTTTCGATGATGTCAAATGAATACAGTTTTAAAACTTTAAAACAAAATTTAATTGATGGACTCAGTAAAAAAGAATTTATACTCTCAAAATTTTATACGGTACTTACCTTTTCTTTGCTCTCAACGATTTTTGTATTTATTGTTTCGCTTATTTTAGGATTAATATATTCTGATTTCAATGAACTGGCTATTATTTTTTCAGATTTAGAGTATCTATTCGCTTTTTTCATAAAACTTACAGGCTTCTTTTCGTTTGGTCTGTTCCTGGGTATTTTAATTAAAAGATCTGCCTTTGCTGTGGCTGCCATGATTGTATGGTTTTTTGCTGAAAGTCTTTTAAAAGGTTATCTGTTTTGGAATTTTAAGCATCTTGACACGGGTATTGATAATAAGGTTAATAGCATCATGCAGTTTTTTCCACTTGAATCAATGTCTAACTTAATTAAGGAGCCATTTTCAAGGTTAGGTGCCGTAAAATCAGTGGTAAATCAAATAGGTGCACAAATAACAAAAGACTATTCTGTGAACTTCACAAATATTTTTATCGTTCTAGTATGGAGCCTAATTTTTGTATATCTTTCATATTTTTTGTTAAAAAAAAGAGATTTATAGTGGGTTTTAAGTAGTTTAGCTGTCGTAAACTGGGACGAATTATTTACGATGAAAAAACTACTTGCACTACTTACACTACTTACACTTTTAACGACATGTTTTATATCAGCTCAAAACCAAGCCAACTTTTGGTATTTTGGACAAAATGCTGGTATTGATTTTAGTACAACTCCACCAACTTCTTTAACTGATGGAGCATTAAGTACTTTAGAAGGATGTTCTTCTTTCTCAGACTCTAATGGTAACTTATTGTTCTATTCAGATGGAATTACTGTATGGGATAAAAATCATTCTGTTATGACCTATACCAATGGAAACCCAGCAAATGATTTAAAAGGGAACCCATCAAGTAGTCAATCAGGAATGATTATTCCGAAACCTAAATCAACCAATACCTATTATTTGTTTACGGTTGATGATGGCCCTAATTATGACCCCATGACAGGTGCTCTAATTGAATCGGGTAAAGGGTTTAATGTTTATACTATTGACATGTCTTTAAATACAGGTTTAGGGCAATTAATTGACGAAGACAACGATGGACAATATTTTAGAGACTTATCTAATGGAAGATTCAATGAATGGACTGAAAAAGTAACTGCCGTAAGAGGTAAAGAATGTAATACTTATTGGGTCGTTTCTTCTTCATTCGATGAGTTTTATGCTTACAAAATCGATACTAATGGCATAGATTACACTCCCGTTATTTCCTCCGTAGGAGGCGTACTGACGAGACGAGGATATCTAAAATTATCACCAGACGGAACGAAACTTGTAATCGCTAATCAAGATAATTCTCAAGCTATATTATATCCTTTTAACAGCGATACAGGACAAGTCACAAACACCCCTACAATGCTCCTAAATGGCCTTGATGGTCAAGCATACGGTGTAGAGTTTTCAAGAAACTCACAAAAGCTATATGTATCAACAACGGAGTTTTTCACAAACTCTATTTTCAACCCAAGTACCTACAAATTATTTCAATTTGATCTATCTCAATCAAATGTTACAGGAACAAAAACCTTAATTCATCAACAAGCGGGTTTTAGAGGAGCATTACAACTGGCTCCAAATGGTCAAATTTATGCCACAATACCTCAAACCTACGATAATGCTGCTGGGTTTGCCACCCATCTGGATGTAATTGAAAATCCGGATGCGGAAGCTAGTGATGTTATCTTTACTACTGATGCTATTTACCTCAATGGGAAAAAATCTACCCAAGGTCTTCCTCCTTTTATTTCATCCTTATTATTACCCATTGAAATTAAAGATCAATCTACTGGAACTGCTGTTAACAATAAAACACTGCAATATTGTATTGGAGACTCCAAAACTATTGCCCCTGATCCTGTATCTGGTAATAATATTGTTTATGAATGGACCTTTGACGACGGAACGAATACTTCGGTTATATCCAACAACTTAGTGCTAAACTTAAATAACTTAAACACCAATAACGCGGGAGAATATAAACTAACCGTATCTTTAATGGATGACTGTGGTGATGTCGTTAAACAAGAAGGTGTTTTTAAAGTAGAAGTTTACCCCGCTACTTCAGCTACCCCTCCCAATGATATTAATTTTTGTGACGTTGATAATGATGGATTTAATTCATTCGATTTACAGGGTAATGTAACTCCTCAAGTTCTAAATGGTCAAGATCCAAGTATTTTTGAAGTTGTATATTACTTATCTCAAACCGACGCTGACAGTAACAATACTGCCAATGCACTAGCGAATCCTTATACCAATCCTACGGCATTTAGCAGTCAAACCATCTATGTAAGAATGCACAACATATTGGCATCTGATGCGTGTTATGACATTAAAACATTTTCTTTAAATGTAACGGGGCAACCCCAACCTCAAACACCTATTAACTATGAAGCCTGTGATGATAGTATAAATGGCGGAGACACCGATGGGTTTTATAACAATTACGTATTACAAACTAAAGACACAGAAGTACTAGATAGCTTAGACCCTACCCTATATACCGTTTCTTATCATACAACTTTAGTGGGTGCTCAAACGGATAAATTTACCGATGTTATTGACAAAAACACTCCGTACAGAAATGAAAACATCAATACTCAGACGATTTATGTGCGAGTTGAAAATAACAACAACCCCCTATGTAACGATAGTTCTGTTTCTTTTAATTTAATTGTAAACGCCTTACCTACCATAAACAATGTTGTTGAATTAAAACAGTGCGATAATGATACAGATGCATTTGCCGATTTTAATCTAGAAGAAGCTAGAAGTGATATTTCGAATGATTATCTAAATCAAACATTCGTGTTTTTTGAATCACTAGCTGATGCACAAAATAACAATGCTCCCATTGCGAATCCAACAGTATATGCGAACCAAACACCTACAACGGATCAAATATGGGCAACGGTTACAAACACAAATGGATGTAGCAGAATTTCTGAAGTTAATTTAATTGTTTCAACTACAGGTATCCCTAGTACATTTAACAGAACATTTAATGTATGTGATGATTTCTTAGATGAAAACGGTAACAACAACGTTGATAATAACGATACCGATGGTATTAGTTCTTTTGATTTTAGTTCTGTTGACACTGAGATAAGAAACTTATTCACCGCTGTTGGACAACAAATCAATGTTACTTATTATAGAAATGAAGCAGACGCTGCAGCTGAAATAAATCAAATAACTGACACGTCTAATTACAGAAATATTGGATACCCTTCAACACAAAATATATATGTTCGTGTTGACAGTGATTTAGATAATGATTGTTTAGGGTTTGGACATCACATCACCTTAAATGTTGATCCTATACCTACAGCCAACCCTATTAACGATATTGAGTTGTGTGATGACTTTGATAGCGGAGCTTTCGATGACGGGATTAATAACAATATTAACCTTACTGATTATGTTAACCCAATACTTGGAACGCAATCACCTTTAAATTATACCGTAACTTTTCATACCAATGCTCCAGATGCTAATACAGGTGCTAACGCTATAGTAAACCTTCTAAATTACACCAACACTATAAAAGATAGAGAAACCATATATGTTAGAGTGGTAAATAATACCACTGGGTGCTTTAACGATCACTTGACTTTCGATATTATCATACACCCTTTACCTACAATTACGAATTCTATTCCTGATATAGAAGTTTGTGATATTCCAACTATTAGCGATAGTGACCCTAGGAATAGAATAGCACAAAATATTGTTTTAGCAGACAGAGATGTAGATGTATTAAACGGTAGAGATCCAAATCAATACGAGGTAAGTTATCATAAAACTATGCAAAACGCCATAGATGGTATCAATCCATTATCGAAAACTAATTATGCTAACGATCCTACCACAACAAATTTCCCTGCCGACCTTACCAGTGATGATCCTGCTATTGAAATTTTATTTATTAGCATTGTTAACCTAACAACTGGGTGCAGATATGGTATCACTACCCTTCAATTAGTTATTCATCCAGAACCTAATATTCCAATTAATATTAGCAATTATGTAGACTGTGATAATGAAAGTGACTCAAGTAATGATGACACCAATGGTATAAACGGTGATATCAGCCTTATCAATAAAGTTCCAGAAATTTTAGGTAACTATAGTACAACTGATCATCATAAATTCATCGTCTCTTTTCATGAAACAGTATCGGATGCCGCGTCAGGCAGTAACCCTATAAATGACAGTCAATATCAAAATACGGCTAACAACCAAACAATATATGTACGTGTGGTTAATCAACAAACTGGCTGCGTTCATGATCACTTAACTTTTAATATTCAAATTAACCCTTTACCTTCTTTTTCTGTTGAAACACCCACAATTGTTTGTTTAAACAATCCACAAACTCGTTTAGAACCTATTAATCCTTTGGCGATTTACGATTATATATGGACCTTAAAAGGAAACCCTAATACGCTGAGTGATCAAGCTTTCTTAGACGTAACTCAAGGAGGCACTTATGTAGTAACGGCTACCATGAAAGACGGTACTGGATGTCAAAGAAGTAGAGAGATCGTAGTCAACGAATCTATCAGCCCTACACTAAATGACGACGATATTGTTATTATTGATGACACTAATAATAATGGTTTAGATACCTATTCTATAAAAATTATCACCCAAAACAACAATCTGGGTATTGGTGATTATCAGTTCGCTATTACTGACGAAAATGGCATTCAAACACCTTTTCAGGATGATCCATTATTTAATGATATTAGTGGAGGAATTTACACCGTTATCGCTAACGATAAAAATGGCTGTTTACCGGATGCTACATTAGACGTGTCTGTTATACAATATCCGAAATTCTTAACCCCAAATAACGATGGGTATAATGATACCTGGAAAGTTAAAGGAGCTAATTCTAGTTTTTATCCTTCCAGTAATATTTTTATCTTTGACAGATATGGAAAGCCTGTAGCGACTATTCCAATTGATGCGGAAGGATGGGATGGTACCTTCAATGGAAAAACCTTACCTTCTAATGATTACTGGTTTAGAATTCAGCTAGTTGACAGAAATGGAAAAGTACATCAACACAATGGGCATTTCTCTTTACTAAGAAGATAATAATTTAAAAAAAACACAAAAAAGCCTCCGTCAATGAAAATTAAACATTTAATCTTTATTTACGTATTTATTAATACCACATATTTTGCAAATTCACAGACTGTAAAGGTCAATCAAGCAACAGATACTGAATCTACATTTTCTCCTGAAGAATTAATAACAAACGTACTTATCGAAGGAGGATGTTCAGACGTATCAAATATAACATCATCAGTAAGTGGAAACCCAGAAGATCGCACCACAAAAAGCTACGGGTACTTCAAGAGAGAAGCAGGTAGTGATTTTCCATTTGAAGAAGGGATAATATTAACTTCAGGAAGAGCTTTTCCTATTGGTGAAGTAGGCTTAACCGATCTTTCAGATGTATCAACAGGTAATGGAGACACTGACTTAAGCAATTCACTAGGTATATCTGCTGTAGATATTCGCGATGCAAGTTCAATTGAATTTGATTTTGTTCCTAAATCTGAACAAATAAGTTTTAGATACCTCATGGCCTCCGAGGAATATCAACAGAATTTCCCTTGTAATTATGCAGATAGTTTTGCTTTTCTCTTAAAAACAGATGCAGATACAGATTATCAAAATATTGCCGTAATTCCAGATACTGACACCCCAGTAAGCGTAACTAATATTCACGGTGAAATTCTATTTACTCCAGGGTGTCCCGCAAAAAACGAAGAATATTTTGCAGGTAGCAACCTAGGAGACACTAATTTTGATGGAAGAACGGTTGTTTTGACTGCAACTGCAGAGGTTATCCCAAACCAAAAATATCATATTAAATTAGTCATTGCTGATTTTATAGATGACCAATTTGATACTGCTGTTTTTCTTGAGAAAGGTAGTTTTAGATTAGGATTGGACTTAGGCGATGATTTAACTATAGCCAACAATAATTCTGTTTGTGGTGGTGGACAATTATTAACTTCAAACCTAGATGGAAACTCATATCAATGGTATAAGGATGGAGTTGCCATTACCGGAGCTGTCAATCAGTCATATTTAGCAAATCTAGGAAATGGGACGTATACGTGTGAAATTACATTGGATGAATGTTCTGACAGTGATGACATATACTTAGAATTCTCTGAAGCTCCAATAAACAATACGAGCATATCTGACCTTATTATTTGTGATCCAGATAACGATCTCATTTCAAACATAGATTTAACATTAAAAGCTGATGAAATTTTGAACGGGCAGGATCCCTTAGTTTTTGAAGTTTTTTACTTTTCAGACGATTTATATACGGATCAAATTTTAAATCCTAGTACCTATATAAACACATTACCCAATGAAAATATTTACGTTGAGATACGTAATCAAAATGCTCCAAATTGCTTTGTCAGAACATCGTTTGACCTAACACTAACAACTACCCCATTTCCTCAAACCCCTATTAACTATGAAGCTTGTGATGATGCTATGAATGGTGGAGACATTGATGGGTTCTATAACAATTATGTATTACAAACTAAAGATGCTGAGATTTTAGGTAGTTTAGATCCTATCTTATACACTGTTTCTTATCACACAACTTTAATTGGTGCTCAAACAGATAAATTTACCGATGTCATTGACAAAAACACTCCGTACAGAAATGAAAATGCGAATTCTCAGCCCATTTATGTGCGAGTTGAAAATAATAACAATCCCTTATGTAATGACAGTTCTGTTTCTTTTAATTTAATTGTAAACGCCTTACCTACCATAAACAATGTTGTTGAATTAAAACAGTGTGATAATGATACAGATGCATTTGCTGATTTTAATCTAGAAGAAGCTAGAGGTGATATTTCGAATAATTATCTAAATGAAACATTTGCGTTTTTTGAATCATTAACTGATGCACAAAATAACAATGCTCCTATTGCAAATACTACAGTATATGCAAACCAAACACCTACAACTGATAAAATATGGGCAACAGTTACAAACATAAATGGATGTAGCAGAATTTCTGAAGTTAATTTAATTGTTTCAACTACAGGTATTCCTAACACATTCCTCAGAACATTTAATGTATGTGATGATTTCTTAGATGAAAACGGGAACAACAATGTCGATAATGATGATACTGATGGTATTAGTTCTTTTGATTTTAGTTCTGTTGACACTGAAATAAGAAATTTATTCATCGCCGTTGGACAACAAATCAATGTTACTTATTATAGAAATGAAGCAGACGCTGCAGCTGAAATAAATCAAATAACAGATACCTCTAATTACAGAAATATTGGATATCCTTCAACACAAAATATATACGTTCGTGTTGATAGTGAATTAGATAATGATTGTTTAGGGTTTGGACATCACATCACCTTAAATGTTGATCCTATACCTACAGTAAACCCTATTGACGATATCGAGTTATGTGATGACTTTGATAGTGGTGCTTTTGACGACGGATTTAATAGCAATATTAACCTTACTAATTATATTAATCCAATACTTGGAACGCAATCGCCTTTAGAGTATACGGTAACTTTTCACACCAATGCTCCAGATGCTAATACAGGTGCTAACGCTATAGTAAACGACCTAAATTATACTAACGTTATAAAAGATAGAGAAACCATATATGTTAGAGTGGTAAATAATACAACTGGGTGCTTTAACGATCACTTGACTTTCGATATTATCATACACCCGTTACCAACAATTACAAATACTATTCCTGATATAGAAGTTTGTGATATTCCAACTATTAGTGATAGTGACCCTAGGAATAGAATAGCACAAAATATTGTTTTAGCAGACAGAGATCTAGATGTATTAAACGGTAGAGATCCAAATCAATACGAGGTAAGTTATCATAAAACTATGCAAAACGCCATAGATGGTATCAATCCATTATCGAAAACTAATTATGCTAACGATCCTACCACAACAAATTTCCCTGCCAACCTTACCAGTGATGATCCTGCTATTGAAATTTTATTCATTAGCATTGTTAACCTAACAACTGGGTGTAGATATGGTATTACTACGCTTCAATTAGTTATCCACCCTGAACCAAACATACCTATTAACATTAACAATTATGTAGATTGTGATAATGAAAGTGATTCAAGTAATGATGATGCCAATGGTATAAACGGTGATATTAGTCTTATCAATAAAGTTCCAGAAATTTTAGGTAACTATAGTACAACCGATCATCATAAATTCATCGTCTCTTTCCATGAAACAGTATCTGATGCCGCGTCAGGCAGTAACCCTATAAATGACAATCAATATCAAAATACGGCTAACAACCAAACAATATATGTGCGTGTGGTTAATCAACAAACTGGCTGCGTTCATGATCACTTAACTTTTAATATTCAAATTAACCCTTTACCTTCTTTTTCTGTTGAAACACCCACAATTGTTTGTTTAAATAATCCACAAACTCGTTTAGAACCTATTAATCCTTTAGCGATTTACGATTATATATGGACCTTAAAAGGAAACCCTAATACACTGAGTGATCAAGCTTTCTTAGACGTAACTCAAGGAGGCACTTATGTAGTAACTGCTACCATGAAAGACGGTACTGGATGTCAAAGAAGTAGAGAGATCGTAGTCAACGAATCTATCAGCCCTACACTAAATGACGACGATATTGTTATTATTGATGACACTAATAATAATGGTTTAGATACCTATTCTATAAAAATTATCACCCAAAACAACAATCTGGGTATTGGTGATTATCAGTTCGCTATTACTGACGAAAATGGCATTCAAACACCTTTTCAGGATGATCCATTATTTAATGATATTAGTGGAGGAATTTACACCGTTATCGTTAACGATAAAAATGGCTGTTTACCGGATGCTACATTAGACGTGTCTGTTATACAATATCCGAAATTCTTAACCCCAAATAACGATGGGTATAATGATACCTGGAAAGTTAAAGGAGCCAATTCTAGCTTTTACCCTTCCAGTGATATTTTTATTTTTGATAGGTATGGTAAACCTGTAGCAACTATTCCAGTTGATGAGGAAGGATGGGATGGCACCTTCAATGGAAAGGTCTTGCCTTCTAATGATTATTGGTTTAGAATTCAGCTAATTGATAGAACAGGAAAAATACACCAACATAATGGGCATTTTTCTTTATTGAGAAAATGACGTAACTAATTTTTTTTTAAAATGAAAAATATACTATTTTATTCTCTGTTTTTTTTTTCCCTTTATTCATTCTCGCAAAATGATTGCGCCGATGCTATCATTGTATGTGGTAATAGTGGATTTCAAAATTTGACTGCAACTGGCTCTGGAACACAAGAATTATCAGGTTCAAATGCATGTGCTAGTCAAGAATTTAATAGTTTATGGTTTAAAATTAAAATCAATACAGGAGGCACTTTAGGCTTTATACTAACACCAACAAATTCGGATGGTAGTCATAACACTGATATTAACGTAGATTTTGATTTTTTTGTTTTCGGCCCTGATGTCAACTGTGATAACATTGGTTTTGCAATACGCTGTTCAACAACTAACCCGCTAGCAGCAAATCAAACAACTAATTTAACAGGTATGAATAATACCGAAGGCGATACCAATGAGGGGCCTGGAGCTCATGGGAATAGCTTTGTTAAGTCAATAGATGTCAACGACAATGAATCTTATTTTTTAGTAATTGATAGACCTATTGGTAACAGTAGTTTTAAAATTGATTGGACAGGAAGCGCTACTTTTGATTCGCCCCCGGTTATAACACCTCCTTCCATAGGAACAAATTATGACTTAGAGGAATGCGATACTGATACTAACTCAGGTAGTACTACTTTTGACTTAACTACAAACGCTAATCTAATAATCAATGGGCAAACCGATGTAGATATAAGTTATCATCTAAATGCAAATGACGCACAAACTAATACAAACCCAATCGCAAACCCTAGCAGTTTCCAAAACACTAGCACCCCTCAAACTATTTTTGTTCGGTTAACCAATACAAATTCAGGCTGTTTCAGTTTGACTGATTTTAGATTAATAATAAAAAACACGATCTTACTTAATACTCCGTCCGATATAGCTTTATGTGACGATATTGAAAGCGGTAGCAATACAGACGGTTATTCCATTAATTTCTTGTTAAACACTAAAGACAATGAAATTTTAGGAGATTTAGATCCAAATACACATACCATTACCTATCATGAAAGCCTAACCAATGCCGAAAACAACCTAAACCCCATCGACAAAAACAATCCTTTTAAGAATACCGCACAAGACAGTCAACAAATTTTTGTCCGGGTAGTTAATGATAAAGGTTGTTTTAATACTGAAAAAAGTTTTAATATTACTGTCTTACCTGTGCCTATTTTAAATGTTATTGATACATATAAGCAATGTGATTTTGATGCTAATCCGGCAGATGGTATCACAACTTTTAACCTAAAAAGCAAAGAAGAAGAAATATCTAATAGTGCTGCCGATGTAAGTGTACAGTTTTTCGAAACTCAAAATGATTTTGACACGAATACTCCTTTAACAACACCTGAAAATTACACCAACACAATACCTTTCAATCAAACACTTATTGTTAAAGTTACTAACAGCAACACACAATGTTTTCAAAAAGGAAGCTTAGCCCTAGAAGTAAACCCTTCTGGACTTGACATATACGCCAACATGTTTACCTGCGAATTAGATAATAATTCGAACAATCCAAACGCTACAGAAAGCCAGGGAAGCACTAATGCTTTTTTTGATTTCGATGTAAAGAGAAACGAAATTATTACAAATTCCAATGGTGCATTATCTACGAATACGCATCATATTGAATTTTACAGAACGGCAACAGATGCTTCATTACAAATAAACCCAATTACACCACCTTACTCCGATGTTTTGTTCACTTCCAATACTGAAGTATTTGTCAGAATAAGTTCAAAAACTAATAACTTCTGCGTAAGCGTTGGAAAATTTAATGTTGTCGTAGAGAACTTACCAATCCCTAATGGGAATTTGAATCCAGTATTTTTATGTTTCAACACCTTTATTAGCTTAGATGCTAATACTGGGAATCCAAATGACACCTATAAATGGTATAAAAACGGAACACTAATTCTTGGAGAAACAAACGCAACTCTTACCGTAAATACAAAAGGCACTTATAAGGCAGAAGCTTACAGAGCGCATCCAAATATTCCTGATTTATGTATGGGATATAATACTTTTATTGTTAACGAATCCAGTAAAGCACAAATTGACAACATTCTTGTTCTCGACAACCAAACAAACCCAAGTGAAAATAGTATTATTGTTACCGTAAGTGGAACTGGAGATTATGAATTTGCTTTAAACAACCCTAACATAGCAAACTTTAAAAAAGGCCCTAATAATTTTACATTTACATTTACCAATGTAGACATTGGTCTAAACTTTATTTTTGTAAGAGACAGAAATGGTTGCGGTATTACGCAAAGTGAAGAAATCTCAGTTCTTTACTTCCAAAGACACTTTTCTCCTAATGCTGACGGTATTTTAGACACTTGGAAAATCCAAGGTGTTAATACTATTTTCTTTAAATCTGTTAAAATTAAAATTTTTGACAGATTTGGAAAGCCGATTGCAAAAATTAATGAAAAAGACGGAAGTTGGGATGGAAAATATAATGGAAAAAAACTCCCCTCAAATGACTATTGGTTTAATGCCGTATTTGTTGACAGAACAGGAAAAGTACATGAACACAATGGGCATTTCTCACTACTACGGAAATAACCTATTCCCCATAAATCATGAAACTAAACCTTTTTACATTATTTACATTATTTACATTATTTATAAGTTTAACTAACTTTTCCCAAAATGAAACGAAAAACTGGTATTTTGGAGATAAAGCCGGGCTAATATTCAACCAAGCTTCCACCGACCCGCTTACTGACGGTGTAATGTCAACACCAGAAGGATGTGCGAGTATTTCAGATTCTGAAGGAAATTTATTATTTTACACCAATGGAAAAACCGTTTGGAATAAGAATCATGAAATCATGGAAAATGGAGATGATATCAAAGGAAACGAGAATCATTTTCAAAACTCTATAATTATTCCCAAACCTAAATCAGAAGAGCGGTTTTACATTTTTTATTCAAAATCAATACTCCCACCCGGTAATAGTGGTATATTTTATAGTGAAATTGATATATCATCAAATTATCCCAACGGAAAAGTGTTGTATAAAAATTCGATATTGCAAAGCTCAAGCACGGAAAGGTTAGCTGCCGTTCACCATAAAGATGGTTCTTCTATATGGTTAGCAACGTTCAATAAAAGTATGGCAACACCAGAAGCTCCCTCTAGTATTTTTTCACTATTTAAAATTGATGAAAATGGAATTCAAAACTTTCCTATTCAATTTGAAGGTGAAGAAGTAAAATCAAATATTGGTAGCATGAAGTTCTCTCCTAATGGCAAACTATTAGCGGTAGCAGATAATAATGAACCTAAAGTGTACCTCTATAATTTTGATAGTGAAACTGGAACTCTTGAATATAAAGAAAGTCTATTTACTGCTTTTGATTTATTTGAAGTATACAATCCTATTAGCATTGAGTTCACGGTCGATTCATCATTTCTTTTTATGTCTTTTACAAAAGAAAACCAAATAAGTCTACTTGGCTTTTACGATTTATATCCAAATGGCCCAAATCCTATTGATAGAAAAATCATTCTGAAATACGCAGATCCAAATTTTCAATTTGGAACACTTCAGTTAGGAAATGATGAAAAAATATATGTATCTAAATTTACTCCTTCAAATTCGGAGAATTATGAAGAAGATTTAATTTCATTTGATAAAATTGGAGTAATTACCCCTCCTAATAGGGAGGAACCATACTCAACGGCATCTTATGAAGAATATAGTGAATTAAATGGAGGAGGATCACTAAAAGGCCTTCCGAATTTTATTTCATCGTACTTCAGAAATAGAATTATTGTCAAAAATGATTGCGTTTTTGAGACTATCAATTTCGAAGTAGACTCTTATGCCACAATCGACGCAGTTATTTGGGATTTCGGAGATGGAAATACTTCTACCGAAATAAATGCAGAGCATACCTTTACTTCTCCTGGTAGTTATGAAACTTCGGTTACCATATCTTTTAACGGAAAATCGACGACTCTTTTCAAAACCGTCGAAATATACCCTCTTCCTGAACTAAATAGTGGTCAAACATTGAGGCAATGTGATATTGATAATAATGGTATTGATTATTTCAATTTAACCTCAATAAACGAAAAACTATCAAATGATCATGAGAACCTAGAATTTATTTATTTCGAAAGTATAAATGATGCATCCAATAATATAAATCCTATTGAAATCCCTAAGAGTTATGAAAACCTAAGCAACCCTCAAACTATCTATTTTAGAGCCAGTAATCAAAATAATTGCACCCAAATTAATGAATTCACTATAGAATCTGTTTTTGTAACCATAAATGATATTCCTGAAATTATAGCTTGTGAAAATTCTGATAACATTTCTGGTAATGAAGAAGGTTCATTCGATTTAGAATCTTATAAAAATGATGTTCGTACTTTATTAAATATTCCTATTTCATCTCAAATTAGGTTCTTCCCTTCAAAAACAGATGCTCAAACCCTATTCAACGAAATTCCATTAAATTTTATTTCAGAATCAACTACTATCTGGCTAAGAGTTGATAACGATTTGGGCTGTGGAGGAATTAAATCATTTAATGCTATAGTAAATTCTGAACCTAAAATATCTTTATTGGAAAATTATACCCTTTGCATACAGCCTGAAAGTCATCCTCCATTAATTTTAGAAGGTGATCCAAGTAACAATAGGTTCGAATGGAAAAATTTTGAAAACACAATTATTAGTACTAATAATAGAATTACGATTACATTTCCAGGTACATATTCATTAACAGTATATAAAACAGAAAATGGTATTGAATGCTCTAATACTAAGGAGTTCGTAGTATCAAATCCAGCTCCTCCCGAGATTGTATCATTAAACACAAACAATACCGATGGAATTAATAATGTATTTATAGAGGTTTCAGGAACTAGTAGCTATGATTTTTCTTTAGACAATGAAATTTTTACTAGTAGTTCAACTTCACATACCTTTACTAATGTTTCCCCTGGAATAAAAACAGTTTATATAAGAGATTCAAGAAATTGTGAACCAAGCATTGAACGTGAAGTTACCCTTATTTCATTCCCTAATTTTTTTACTCCAAATAATGATGGGGTTCATGATATATGGAATATCCCAGGAGCTAACTCTACTTTTTTCAAAGAAATCGATATTAAAATTTTTAATAGATTCGGAATACTCCTATTTACTCTAAACGATAAAAATATAGAGCAAGGATGGGAAGGAACTTTTAATGGAAAAATATTACCATCTAACAATTATTGGTTTGAAGCGAAACTTGTAGATCACGATAATAAAATAATTAAAAAAACTGGAAAAATCTCCTTAATACGAAAATAAACTATCCGTATTTTTGCAGTATGAATTTTGATTTGCAATCCGATTTTAAACCTACAGGAGACCAACCACAAGCCATACAACAATTGGTTGATGGAATCACTTCCGACGAAAAATATCAAACACTACTAGGGGTTACTGGCTCAGGAAAGACCTTTTCAGTAGCCAATGTTATAACAGAAGTTAATAGACCAACGCTGGTTTTAGCCCATAACAAAACACTAGCCGCCCAGTTGTATTCTGAGTTCAAACAGTTTTTCCCTAACAACGCTGTAGAATATTTTGTATCCTATTATGACTATTACCAACCAGAAGCTTATCTTCCCGTAACTGGCACCTATATAGAAAAAGACTTATCCATTAATGATGAAATTGAACGGTTGCGGATCAGCACTTCCTCTTCTTTACTATCTGGGAGACGTGATGTATTGGTTGTAGCCTCTGTATCTTGCTTATATGGTATTGGAAACCCAACGGAATTCAAAAAAAATGTAATCCCTATTGAAGTAGATCAGCAGATTTCTCGCACCAAGTTTTTACATCAATTAGTTACCAGCTTATATGTTAGAACCGAAACAGAAATAAAAAGTGGTACTTTCAAGGTAAAAGGAGACGTAGTTACCATCTATCCTTCTTATGGAGAAAACGGGTATAAAGTACATTTTTTTGGAGATGAGATTGAAGAAATTGAAACATTTAATATAGAAAGTAATCAACATATTAATCGATTAGAAAAATTAACAATTTATCCTGCAAATTTATTTGTTACCTCACCTGATGTGTTACAAAATGCTATTCATAAAATTCAAGATGATCTAGTTAAACAATACGATTATTTTAAAGAAATAGGAAAACACCTTGAAGCAAAGCGCTTGAAAGAACGTACCGAATTTGATTTAGAAATGATACGAGAATTGGGCTATTGCTCAGGTATTGAAAATTATTCTCGCTATTTAGATGGACGAGAAGCAGGAACGCGTCCTTTCTGTTTATTAGACTACTTTCCAGATGATTATTTAATGGTTATTGACGAAAGCCATGTAACTGTACCGCAAGTTCATGCCATGTACGGAGGAGATAGAAGTAGAAAGGAAAACCTAGTAGAATACGGTTTCCGATTGCCAGCAGCTATGGATAATCGTCCTTTAAAATTTGAAGAGTTTGAAATACTCCAAAATCAAGTTATCTATGTCTCAGCGACACCTGCAGATTATGAATTACAAAAAACAGAAGGGCTATTTGTAGAACAGGTAATTAGACCTACAGGATTATTAGACCCTGAAATTGAAGTACGTCCTAGTCAAAATCAAATTGATGATTTAATCGAAGAAATACAAATACGAGTTGATAAAGACGAGCGTACTTTAGTGACCACATTAACCAAAAGAATGGCAGAAGAACTAGCGAAATACTTAACGAGAATCCAAATTCGTTGTCGTTATATTCATTCTGATGTGGATACACTTGAGCGTGTTCAAATAATGCAAGACTTACGAAAAGGGATATTCGACGTTTTAATTGGTGTGAATTTATTACGTGAAGGTTTAGATTTGCCTGAAGTATCTTTAGTAGCCATTTTAGATGCAGACAAAGAAGGTTTTTTACGAAGTCATCGCTCCTTAACACAGACAGTTGGTAGAGCTGCTCGTAATGTAAATGGAAAAGCTATTATGTATGCAGATAGAATTACCAACAGCATGCAAATGACCATGGATGAAACCACACGAAGAAGAGAAAAACAGGTGACGTATAATACTAACAATGGTATAACCCCTACGCAAATCAACAAAAAACTAGACAATACACTTTCTAAAGATACAATTACCACCTATCAATATGATAATGCTATTCAAAAAGCTGCTGAGCAAGACTTAGAATATTTACCCAAACAAGAAATAGAAAAACGCATACGTGAAAAGCGCAAACAAATGGAGGCTGCCGCTAAAAATTTAGATTTTTTAGTAGCTGCTCAATTGAGAGATGAAATTGCAGTTTTAAAAGAAAATTTGTAATTTTTTTATAACATGTACCTCTTTTTTTTGACGTCTACTTAGAGTAATCATGTTTACTCTACATTATTTTAGTTTCAAAATAATTATATAAAAATGCCCCACTTAAAAGTGAGGCATTTTTTATACTTAACTAAAAATTAATTGTATTTGTTAATTATGCATTAACTTGCAATACTTCTTGTACTTTATCAGCAGCCTCCTGGAACTCAGTTGCTGAGATAATTTCCATTCCACTAGTATCAATTAATTCTTTTGCTTCTTTAGCATTTGTTCCTTGTAAACGACAAATAATCGGTACGTTTATTTTGTCTCCCATGTTTTTATAAGCATCTACAACACCCTGAGCTACACGATCACAACGAACGATTCCTCCAAAAATGTTTACTAAGATTGCTTTCACATTTGGATCTTTTAAAATAATCCCAAAAGCAGTTTCTACACGCTGTGCATCAGCAGTACCACCAACATCCAAAAAGTTAGCTGGATCACCACCTGCTTGCTTAATTAAATCCATAGTACCCATTGCTAAACCAGCTCCGTTAACCATACACCCAACATTACCGTCTAAATCAACATAATTTAAACCAGCAGCCTTTGCTTCTACTTCTATTGGATTTTCTTCACGTAAGTCACGCATTTCAGCATAATCTTTGTGACGGTACAATGCATTTTCATCTAATGTAACTTTAGCATCTACTGCCATAATTTTATCATCAGAAGTTTTTAACACAGGATTAATCTCAAACATCGAAGAATCAGATTTGATATACGCAGTATACAAAGCAGAAACAAACTTTACCATTTCCTTTAATGCTCCTCCTGACAATCCTAAATTAAAAGCTATTTTACGAGCTTGGAAAGGCATCAAACCTAATGCAGGATCTATTTCTTCTGTAAAGATTAAATGTGGCGTTTGTTCGGCTACAGTTTCAATATCCATACCTCCTTCCGTAGAATACATAATCATATTCCTACCCGATGCACGGTTTAACAAAACTGACATATAAAACTCATTTGGCTCACTATCTCCAGGATAATAAACGTCTTCAGCTATCAATATCTGATTTACTAATTTTCCTTCTGCTGATGTTTGAGGGGTAATTAACATCATCCCTAAAATATCATTAGAAATACTTTTTACCTCATCTAAGTTTTTAGCCAACTTAACGCCTCCTCCTTTTCCACGACCACCTGCGTGAACTTGTGCTTTTATTACATGCCAACCAGTACCTGTTTCCTCAGTTAATTTTTTCGCTGCTTCAACAGCCTCTTCTGGTGTATTTGCTACAATTCCGCGTTGTATACGAACGCCAAAACTGTTTAAAATTTCTTTACCTTGATATTCGTGTAAGTTCATTAGATAAGAATGTTTTTAAAGTCCAACAAAAATACAAATTCCATTGATAATACCTTATAAATTATACTTTATTTTAATGTTTATAAAAGATTATAGCCTAAGAATAAATAAATTGAATTATTACAGTAGCATCATACTTAATCATATTTGGTATACGATGTTTTTAAATTAATCATAGTCAGGGTAATAAAAAGAACATTTTACTTCCTGAAAATAATCCCTATACTTTCTAACATCTCAAAAATTAGTGCTCATAATAAAAGTAACCCCTTCTAATTCCACTTCTATAATTTAAGTGTTTTTTCACATATATTTAACAATTTACCTGTCACGATCCTTTTTTTTAGATGTCCTTAACACAGTTAAGGATTTATAAATTTCTCATTACACCTACTACAACTATGCACCAAAAACTAATACTACTTTTTTTAATCTCATTGATTATTCCCTTTACACTAAAATCACAAAACTTAAATACAAATAGAAAAAAAATTAAAGCTGTTAGGGTAACCGAGGTTCCTGAAATTAATGGCGTAATTGATGACGAAGCATGGAAAAATGCTGAAATAGCCGACAATTTTGTGATGATGAGACCCGATAATGGAAAACCAGAACCAAACACTCATAAAACAGAAGTTAGGCTTGTATACGACGACAACGCAGTATACATTGGTGCCATAATGTATGCTCCAGACCCAGGGAAGATCCCTGCTGAGTTTACCAATAGAGATAATATTGGAAATGCTGATTTCTTTGGGGTAACCATAAACCCAAATGATGACGGGCAAAACCCTTTTGAGTTTATCGTTACCAGTTCAGGAGTTCAGGCAGATGCCAAAGTTTCAAATGGAAATGAAGATTTTAATTGGAGTGCTGTTTGGGAAAGTGATTTTAAATTAACCGAAAATGCTTGGGTCGTTGAAATAAAAATACCATACAGGGCTTTGAGATTTTCGAATCAAGCTGTACAGTCTTGGGGAGTTAATTTTAACAGAAGGGTTCAAAACATAAACAGTCAATTCACTTGGAATCACATAGATAACCAACGTGGAAATTGGACACAATACGATGGGTTAGTAGAAAGCTTAAAAGATATTAAACCGCCTACCCGTTTAAATTTTTACCCTTACGCTTCAAGTACTGTAATTTCTGATCCTTATGAAACCACAACCAACTGGAGTGCAGGAATGGACATCAAATATGGAATTACTGAAAATTTCACCCTTGACGCTACGTTAATTCCTGACTTTGGCCAAACAGGGTTCGATAATGTCACCTTAAATCTCGGTCCGTTTGAACAACAGTTTAGCGAACAACGTCAATTTTTTACTGAGGGAACTGAACTCTTTACCAAAGGTCGTTTATTTTATTCAAGAAGGATCGGCGGCAACCCCATTGATCAATTCAATGTTTACGAACAAGTAAATGAGAATGAGGAAATCACAAAATACCCTGAGAATGTTGATATGTTAAATGCTATTAAAGTCTCAGGAAGAACTAAGAATGGATTAGGTATTGGTTTTTTTAATGCCATTACAGATAAAACAGAAGCAACTATTACAAATACAGTTACTAACGAAAGCCGAAAAGTAGTTACCAATCCGTTTTCAAACTACAATATTCTAGTGTTAGATCAACAGTTTAACCAGAATTCAACAGTAACCTTAATAAACACCAATGTAACTCGTGATGGAAAATTTAGAGATGCCAACGTTACTGGTTTACTTTGGCATTTAGAAGATAAAGGAAGTAACTATAATATTGACGGTTCTTTTAAAATGAGTAGTATTTCTGATGATGAAACTCAACCTAACAATGGCTATGCTTTTGACACGAGCATTGGTAAGCATTCGGGTAATTGGCGAGGTGAAATTGGCTATAATTTTGAAAACAAAGACTACAATCCAAACGACCTTGGTATTTTGTTTAGTAATAACGAACAAAAAATCTATGGGAATTTAGGATATCGATTACTAAAACCAAAGGGAATATTTAACAATTATGGAATTAATTTTTACTATAATGTGAACTTTTTACACAATCCAGGTACTTACACTGGAACAAATTCAGGACTATCCTTTTGGTCGGAAACTAAAAACCGTTTTGGTTTTGGCGGAAACTTAAATTTTGGAACTGAAAGAAAAGATTTTTTTGAGCCAAGACAAGGTATCGAAAGTGGCATCTATTTTAAAACCCCTATGAGACTCAATATTAATCATTGGGGGAGTACAGATTATAGGAAAAAGTTCGCTTTAGATTATAATTGGTTTTATACTTTTTTTAAAGACAATCCAAAAGAAAGCTATGGTTTCCGTTTAGGTCCGAGGTATCGTTTTAACAACCAGTTCTCTTTAGCGTATGGTTTCGTATTTAGAAATACGACTAGAGATCAGGGGTATGTTAGAACCATTGACGAGAGCTATATAACCGAAAACTCAACTCATTCTGGGCTTTTAGATGAAATTATTTTCGGAGAACGCGACTGGACAACCTATAATAATTCAATTACAGGCAAATACAGTTTCAGTACTAATTCATCGTTATCTTTAACTTTTAGACACAATTGGAGTAAAGTTCCATATCACAATCAATATTATCATTTAAATAAAACTGATGGTACTTTAATTGCTAATGATTACAAAGAAAACCATAACATGAATTTTAACAGTTGGAATTTAGATTTAAACTATATCTGGCAATTTGCTCCCGGAAGTCAACTAATTGCTTTTTACAGAAACTCCATCAATCCTAATAACGATTTCGCTCCAGCAGATATTAGTTTTTCAGAGAATATAAACCTTCTTTTCAAAGAAGATATGCAGCATACTTTTTCCGTAAGATTGGTTTATTTTATTGATTATAATAATTTAAAAAACATTTTCTAACCTATTTTCACAAATCACAAATCAGATATACTTATACCGATTCTTAGGCAATGCTGTCTAATCATTTCCTAGCAATCATGCTTGTGTTTCACCTATATATCGGCATTTACCATAAACAATTACGGTCTGTAAATTAGCGTCAGAAATGGTATTATTAATAAAGTGTATCTGATTTCTTTTTTATACTTTCGTCTTTCTAACATATCTATTTATGATCGTCGCTAAAAACATCCATAAGAAATATGGTGAAGTAGAAGTTTTAAAAGGAGTTAACCTTCATATTAAAAAAGGGGAAATAATAGCTATTGTTGGTCCATCAGGTGCTGGAAAAACTACCCTTTTACAAATATTAGGTACTTTAGACAGACCACAAGAAGAACACAATATTACATTAGAAATTAACGGAACGTCTATAAAAAACCTCAACGATAAGCAAATTTCTAATTTCCGAAACCAACATATTGGTTTCATATTTCAATTTCATCAATTATTACCAGAATTTACTGCTTTAGAAAACGTCTGCATTCCAGCTTATATAGCAAAAAAAGGGCGAACTGAAACGGAAAAAAAAGCAAAAGAATTACTTTCTTTTCTTGGCTTATCTCATAGAGAACAGCACAAACCAAACGAATTATCTGGCGGTGAACAACAAAGAGTTGCTGTGGCTAGGGCGTTAATAAATGAACCATCAGTAATTTTAGCAGATGAACCAAGCGGTAACCTCGATTCTACTTCTGCTAAAAAATTACACGAACTCTTTTTTAAACTTCGTGATACTTTTGGTCAAACTTTTATAATGGTTACCCACAATGAAGAATTGGCAAAAATGGCTGATCGAAAACTAATGATGAAAGATGGAGTTATAGTTGACTAGTGTAACAATACTGTCTTCTTATCTACATATAACACGAAACTTAACTCTATGAAAGAAACACTTCAAGAACTATTTTCTTTTTTAAAGAATCCGATTTTAGAAAAAGATAATAATACCAATGTAGGATATCGTTTTCAAAAATTCATACATCTCCTTATTATATCTATCATTACAAGCACATTACTAACCCCTCTTTTTTATATTGTAGAGACTTTGGGATTAGTTGATCTAGATAATCATGCTGTAGAAGACTTGTTAAATTCATTCTCTAAACCCATGGTTTTTCTTTTTGCTGTCGTTCTTATGCCTGTTTTGGAAGAGCTTTTTTTTAGAGGTCCGTTAACCTTATTTCATCATGGAAAAACGTTTAAAAGAGCATTTTACCTTTTCGCTATAGCTTTTGGTTTTGTGCACATTACAAACTATGAAATTACCACAAATGTTCTTCTATTAGCACCTATTTTAATTGCTCCACAAACAATTTTAGGAGGGTACCTCGGTTTTATAAGAATTCGATTTGGATTGCAATGGAGCATTCTTTTACATGCTTGTTACAATGGTTTTTTCTTGTTTATTACATTTGCATAACAATCTGTATACATGAAAAAACACGAGCTTAAAGCGTTTTTAAATGAAAAAGTAACGCAATACAACAACCCTAATTTTATAGAAAGTGATCCTATTCAAATTCCTCACTTATTTAGTGCAAAGGAAGATATCGAAATCGCAGGATTCTTGGCGGCAACAATTGCTTGGGGGAATAGAAAGATGATTATTAAAAATGCACATCGGATGATGGATTTAATGGGCAATTCTCCGTATGACTTTGTTATGAATCATTCTGAGAAAAATCTCAGTAATTTCGATAGTTTCGTTCATAGAACTTTTAACTCTCAGGATTTTACTTTTTTTATAAAAGCACTGCGAAATATTTACACCACTCATGGAGGTCTTGAAAGAGTATTAAAACCAAAAGGCGGTATAAATAATTATCAGAAATCAATTCATGATTTTAAAAAAATATTCTTTGAAATACCCCATCAAACAAGAACGTTGAAGCATGTATCCGATCCCTTAAAAAACTCAGCATCTAAAAGAATTAATATGTTTCTTCGTTGGATGGTAAGAAATGATACTACAGGGGTTGATCTAGGGATTTGGAAATCACATTCTACGGCAAATTTACACTGTCCTTTAGACGTTCACTCAGGAAATGTAGCACGCAAACTCGGTATTCTAAACCGTAAACAAAATGATTGGAAGGCTCTGGTGGAATTAGACATCACCTTACGAAAATTCGATATAAAGGACCCTGTTAAATATGATTTTGCGTTGTTTGGACTAGGTGTATTTGAAAAATTCTAAGGCTTTCTTTCTAGGAACAATTTTAGGCCCCTACTATTAAAAAATACGTGTTAAAACCTGTTTTTTCACAATATATAACACTCCTAAATTATTAAGTAGTTCTTTTTTTTAGTATATTTCCATTACAAAACCCCTCCTCTATGTTCATAACCTCCAACAATATAACAGAGATTACCACAAGTATAAAAGAATATATTGATAGCAATACTGCTTTAATATCTATAGGCGAACATACAGACATTCATATTGAAGAACTCATTGACTCATTAAACAAAGCCGGAGTACGTTTTATTGGAGGTATTTTTCCTAAAGTGATTTCTGATAATGCTACCTTCGAAAAAGGAATTGTCATTTCTTCATTGTCCAATGTTATACATTTATCAACCATCCATAAAATAAGTGAAAAGAACTTTTCTGTACCCCCCATATCATTTGATAGTAACAAAGACTATAGCCTCATTACCTATGTTGACGGGTTAACTTCCAATATTTCCATTTTTTTAAGCGCCATCTATGAAAATTACGGCATGAAAACAAATTATTTTGGAGGTGGAGCAGGAAGTCTTTCCTTAAAACAAGCTCCGTGTGTTTTTTCTAAAGATGGTTTTTTTGAAGATGCTGCTATTATTTGTATCATGGAAATGAAATCGAGTATCGGCGTAAAACATGGCTGGCAAAAATTAAATGGACCTTACATAGTAACAAAGGCTGTAAACAATACCGTTGAAGAAATTAACTGGGAATCTCCTTATGACACGTACAAAAGCATTGTTGAAGAAGATGCTAATGTAAAATTTAACGATACAAATTTTTTTGAATTAGCAAAGGGATACCCCCTAGGAATTATAAAACAAGGACTTGATTATATTATCAGAGATCCATTATCAGTTAATGCTAAAAAAGAGTTAGTTTGTGTAGGTGAAGTAGAAGAGAACACCTTAATCAATATTATGAAAGGAGATCCAGCATCGCTTATTAAAGCAGCCAAGGAAGCCGCCGAAGAGAGCCTTGCTAAGGCGGACCAACCAAAAACTGCTATTATAATTGACTGTATTTCAAGAATTTTATACTTAAATGATCAATTTGTATATGAACTAGAAAATGTTTCTAGTGCTATACTAGAAAAGCACCCTGATATATCCATAAGCGGTGCCTTAACTCTTGGTGAGATATCTTCTTATGGAAATGGCTACATAGAATTTTATAATAAAACCATTGTTGTAGGGTTATTTGAATGAATTAACTAATGGAAAAAGAAGACCAAATATTAGATATTTTAAGACTGTACGAGTACTCAATGAGTTTAGGTAAGTCTTTAGATTATTATGAAAACTGCGACCAATTTTTAAAACTTCTATTAAAACGTGTCAATTTCAATGGTTGCTGGGTGCTAAGTTATGAAGAGGGGAGTTTTATAAAAAAATATTCTATTCCTTTTGGTAACCAAATACAACGCAAACTAAATGATCAACTTACCGAGCTACTTTATTCCATAGAAAATTACATAGTTCTTCCATATGATGATAGTTTATGTGGTTTAACTACAATTAATATTCAGGCAGGTTTTTTAGCTATTTTCAAACTTAAAGAACATAATTTTTTATTCTTATACTCAAAAGAAAATAACATTTCTCAAAAGACCTTAAGTCAACTTTTACCAGTAATCAATAAGTTTGCTATTACACTAGAAGCTTGTGAGGCTTATGCCAATCAGCAATCGTTATTAAAAAGACTCGAAGAAAGAAACAAAGAACTAAATAACTATGCTCATATCGTTTCACATGATTTAAAATCTCCTCTTAGAAATATAGATGCCTTAGCAACTTGGTTAAAGGAAGATCACAGTGCAAATTTGGCAAAAGAAGCGCTAGAGTATATCGAGTTAATTAGCGACAACATCTCCAGGATGGAAGCCCTAGTAAGTGGTATTTTAAAATACTCAACCATCGGGTTAAAAAATTTCAAAAATTCTCCTGTTGATCTTAATAAAATAATTAAAGAAACCTTGAACCATCACGTTTTCCTGCCTAAAAATATTGACATCATTGTTCATAAGAATTTTCCTACTATCCAAGGAGATACTTATAGGCTACAACAAGTATTTCAAAACCTCATTAACAACTCAATTAAATACAACGATAAAGAACAAGGTACTATTGAAGTTGGGTATCAGAATCGAAATAATAAATATGAATATTTTGTGAAAGATAATGGAATGGGGATAGATGATAAGTACTTTGGTAAAATATTTAATATTTTCCAAAAATTAGAAAACTATAAAGACTCAACAGGAATTGGACTATCTATTGTTGAAAAAATAGTAGCTAGTTATGGCGGTAAAATATGGCTAACCTCAACATTAGGAAAAGGGTCTACTTTTTATTTTACGCTAAAAGAATAAAAGCCCCTTCTTATAAATCAAAGAAGGAGCTTAGTAATTCATTCATAATTTAACTATATCTCTTTGAAAAAAAACCATTTTTTTGGCAAAAAAAATGCTCTAGATTCCTGTAAATAAGCATCCATTATTCTAGGTTTACGATTTAAAATAGTTTGAATTGTGTCATTTTTAGGTTCAGGTTTTTTTACAGCCAAAATATCTATTTCTACAATATGTCGTGCCAACCAAAGAGGTAACCTTGCTTGTTTTGTTAGTTTCCTCAAAAACTCCTCTTTAGTAATATTTTCATAAACGATCTTTCTATTGGTTACATGTGAAATTCGCATAGCCATACTTTCATGTGATATTGCTTCGGGACCAGAAATAACAACAGACTCTCCTTTTAAATCTCTGTCAAGCAATAAATACTTCACTGCTACTTCAGCAACATCTCTTGAATCAACATAATTTCTTTCTGCTTTTTCCATAGCCCCGTATATTTTCCCAAAGTGTTTTATGCTAAATGTATTTCGCTCCCAATTTTGCATAAACGCATGTGGCTGTAAAAAACAATGATCAATTCCGCTTGAAACTAACGTTTTTTCTATTTGCCTATGCCAATCACTTACTTCAACATAAATATTACTGGGTACAATTGGAGCTGATAGTTTTACTATTCGTTTTATACCTAACTCTTGCGCTACTTCAATTATGTTTGTTTCAAAAAATATTTGCCCAGGTGATGTTCCTGTCAACATAAAAATAATGTCAGCGTTAGCACAGGCTCTTCTAATTTGTTCCTTAGAATTTAAATCGACAGCAACATAGGTAATATTATTATTATGTCCATTTAGCATTATAGGCACTTGTCTTTTTGGAGCTCTTAGCACTCCCCTTACCAAGCAATTTCTTTTGCTCAATAATCGTAATACTTCTGCTCCAACTGTTCCTGTTGAACCGAAAACAACCACGGTTGGTTTTTTAATTTTCATGTTTTTTAATTTGTTTTAATGGAAGCTTCCATGTTGTAATTAACGTACCTAAAATCGTTGAGAAAATAATATTAAACATAAATTTTTCCCAATGGAATATTACTATTACTACCAGTGCCATTCCAATCGTTAGACCTAATATCATGGACCCTTTTACATATTTGTTTTTAGTGTTTTTCTGTTGAACTTCCATTTGCCATAAAAATATATAAGTAACTATGGTTGCTATTAATGATGGTAACGCGATGCTCATAAAACTTGATTGCATTAACACCTCATTTTTTATCAACCACCCCGAACTCCATGACATCAGTGCCGGAAATAAATATGATGGTATGGTTACTTGTAAAAATGTCTTAGTGGTAAAACTACTGCCTTCCGAATATTGACTTCTCATAACCTATAACTATCTAAATGTATTAATTTTTACCCCTACGGATACGTATGATTTTGATGGCACATCAAACCCAAACAAATATTCTTTATCAGCATCTTGAAATTCATACTTTTCAAAAACCGAACGAGTACCTCTTATCATAACTCCTATATTTTTAGTCAACCAATAATTATATTCTACTCCTACAGAAATTGTTGTAAAAACAGACCTGTCTACAATTGTACCATTAGGCTGACTGACTAAATATTTATCTATTCTCGCCGTAAAATCATTTAAATCACCCACTAATTTCAGAGAATGCTTATTATCGAAGTCATATTTTACATAGGTACTCGGTAGCCCTAAAGCAAAGGATACTTTATTATTTATATTTCCCATTATATTTACCACTGGGTTAACCGTTGTTTCACCAGATAGTGTTAGGTAGCCTACTCCAAAACAAAGAATATAATACGTGTTTTTATTGTTAGTATTAAAACGTTTCTCCGCAAATAACATCCCATTTATCCTAAAGTCATCGCTTTTTACTTGATCATTAAAATTCCCTATAAGATGAGGCATTAACAATGTATTTACAGACCAGTTTTTTGCAATTCTATATTTAGCTAATAAGCTATAATTCAAATTATAATAATGTTCTTTTTCACTCAAGAATGAAGGTTTATTTACCCTGTATTGCATTGAATGATAATCGGCTCCAATAGTATTATAAAAAGCAAATTTATTAACAACTATCGGGGCAAAACCAAGTTTACCACTCAGCCTTTGATAATCAAATAAAGAGTTATCACTTATATCGGGAGTATAATAGGTATAAAAAACATCTCTATCCCTGTTCAAAACAAATACATCTCCAGTTACTTGCCCATAAACTTTACTAAGAAGAAATATTACTATGATTGCTATTTTTTTTCTAAACATAATTTGTATTGATTAAATTCAATACAAATATTACCTGATTTGGTCCTCCTAAAATTACCAAATGATAATTAACACCAATTCTTAGGTAAGAATTACTCAACCATACCGATTCATAGGTAAAGTCACAATTATTTTCTTGCAGTCATACTGGTGTACTCCCTATAGATCGGTATTTACCATAACCAAGTATCCTCGGTAAATTACACCATTTACCATTTGAATTTACCGTAAATTCAAACAATAACCGGTATTAACATCAGAAAAGGTATCATCGTTTTGTAAAAAAGGAAGTCACAAAAATATAAACTCATCAGTCAGAGCTCAAAACAAACAAAGGTAGTTACCAACAAGGTTTAAACATAATATTAACAGAATCTTATGTTTTTGACGAACTTATTTCTTTACGAATACGACTTAACGATTGTGGTGTAATACCTAAAAACAAAGAAAGATCTTTTAATGGAACTCTAAATATTAAATCAGAACGTTTTAATAAGTCTAGATAACGTTCTTTTGCGGTTAACGATTGGAAGTTATGGATCCCATATAATACACTTGCAAAAGCATCTTCCCATACAAGTCTCCCAAATTTTTGCCAAAGCGGAAAACGATTGTACAAAGACTCCATATCCTTATAGGAAATACTATACAATTCAGTGTCTTCAATAGCTTTAATATAAGAATCTGATCGTCCTTTATTCCTAATTTTAGAGATGTCTCCGATGAACTCATTTTCAAAGGCAAAATACCTTGTAAACTGAACGTTATCTTTTATATCATAAATCATAAGGCCTCCCGAAGCAATAAAATAGTAATCTGTTACTACTTGTTCTTTTTTTATTATAAACTTATCTTTTAACCACATTTCACGCTTGAAAAAAGACAAAATATCAGCCAAATTTTCTTTTTCTAAGGTAACATAACCGTTAATGTATTTAATTAACTTATCCATGGCTTAATTCCTAAAAAACAACAATTTCAGCTATATATTTTCTTCATCAGTAGGGGTGCCATATAAGTCAAAGTCACCCGCTTCATAAATTTCTATATCTATAAATTCACCTAATTTTATATAATGATCTTTGGCACTAACAATTACATCATTATCGACGTCAGGAGAATCAGATTCGGTTCTGCCATAATAGTATTCACCGTCTTTCCGATCAAACAAGCAACGAAATGTTTTTCCTATTTTTTCTTGATTAAGTTCCCACGAAATTTGAGATTGTACTTCCATAATTTCGTTTACTCTTCTAAACTTAACATCAGAAGGAACATCATCTTCCAAATCGTAAGCTCCTGTATTTTCTTCATGTGAGTATTCAAATGCCCCTAAACGTTCAAAGCGCATTTCCTCCACCCAGTTTTTTAATTCCTCAAATTGCGCTTCTGTTTCACCAGGATATCCTACAATTAGTGTGGTACGAATAGCCATATTAGGCACATACTCTCTAAACTTTTTAATTAAATTTGTAGTCTTTTCATGAGTAGTTCCTCTTTTCATAGACTTTAAAATATCAGTATTGATATGTTGTAAAGGAATATCTAAATAGTTACAAACCTTAGGCTCATTTTTCATGACCTCCAAAACATCTATTGGGAATCCTGTAGGAAATGCATAGTGAAGTCTAATCCATTCAATTCCCTCTACTTTCACCAACTCCTTTAATAGATCAGCTAGAGCTCTTTTTTTATATAAGTCTAACCCATAATACGTTAAGTCCTGAGCAATTAACATTAACTCCTTAATTCCATCTTTAGCTAATTTCGTAGCTTCAATGACTAACTCTTCAATTGGCGTTGATTTATGTTTCCCTCTCATTAATGGAATGGCACAAAACGAACAAGGGCGATCACATCCTTCTGCTATTTTCAAATAAGCGTAATGTTTTGGAGTGGTTGTTAAACGCTCTCCTATTAACTCATGCTTATAATCGGCTTCTAAAACTTTTAACAGATTCGGTAAATCATGAGTGCCAAAATATTGATCAACATTCGTTATTTCTCTTTCCAAATCGGGTTTATAACGCTCACTCAAACATCCTGTAACAAAAACTTTATCTACTTTTCCTGCTTGCTTTTTTTGCGCGTAATGCAAAATAGTGTCAACACTTTCTTCTTTTGCCTTACCTATAAAACCGCAAGTATTAATAACCACAATATTTCCATCATCGTTTTCATCTTCATGTACTACATTTTTACCATTAGCTTTTAACTGCCCCATCAACACTTCACTATCATAAATGTTTTTAGAACACCCTAGGGTTACTACATTGATTTTATTTTGTTTTGTTGTTTTCGTACGCATCTTAAGAAAATTCAGTGTGCAAAAGTATGGTTTTTTAACGACTTCTATCTATGGTCTTTATTGATAGTTTTCTGGTAGCTTCCTTACTTTTGTCAATTGTTCAAAAGCAAAGCCTAACGCTAACAATTCGTGTTCTGATTCAGGTTTCCCAATAAAAGTTAAACTAACAGGTTCTCCAGAGGGTTTAAAGCCCATGGGCACCGTTAAGGTTGGGTATTTAGCCACTGCAGCAATTCCTGAATGGTAATTGTTGATGGATAAAATTACGGACACTTCATCGTTTTTTAGAGCTAATAAATATGTTTCACCAGCCATTTTTAATTGATTTTTAATTTCCAATAGTCTTTTTTCTGAGGTAGTATCTTGTACTATTCCTTCAAAGAGCTCTTGACCATAAGGCGCTCTATTTATAGTGTCCTTCCTATTAAAACTAACTATCTGTTCAATACCTGACAACTGCATCGAATGGGTCGTATACGATTTCAAATACTCAGGAAGGTCGTGTTTCATCTCTGTGGTCAAAAGATTCAAAAAACCATCATAGTTCATTTCTGCAGGGCTTAACCTTACTATTTCAGCTCCAGACAGCTCTAATTTCGATATTGTTTCTTTATAGATGGAATCTGAATACAAGTCAGTTATCACTCCTATCTTCTTATTTCTCAACAAATTTTCACCCTTATCAAAGGTGCTAAAATCAATATTGCTCGTTTTCGCTAAAACTGTAGCTTCATCAAGCGGGTCATAGCCAAACATTGCTTGAAATAACAAGGCAGTATCAATGACATTTTTAGTCATAGGGCCGGGTGTATCAAGTGTAGTAGAAATGGGTACAATTCCAGATCTACTCAGTAAGCCAATGGTTGGTTTTAAACCGACCACTGAATTTTGACTCGATGGAGAAGTAATAGACCCAGACGTTTCTGTGCCTATAGCCGCCGCCGCATAGTTTACCGCAACAGATACACCACTTCCTGAACTAGAACCTCCTGTTTCAAAAACCTTTCTACCATAGGGGTTTAAAGTTTGACCTCCAATGGCACTATATCCTAAAGGGCAACCATTACAGAAAAAATACGCCCATTCACTTAAATTTGTCTTTCCTAAAATTATAGCGCCATTTGCTTTCAGTCTTTCAACAATAAAAGCATCACTTTTTGTACGGTTTCTTTCCAAAGCAACAGCACCTGCAGTAGTAGGTATCTCTTTTGTATTGATATTATCTTTTAACAAAATAGGGATTCCATATAACGAAAACAGATTCGAAGGCGTGGTACTGTTTTGATCCCTTTCTCTTGCTTCTTGGAGTACATTCGGATTCAAAGAAATTATTGCGTTTAATGATTTTGTACTATCACTCTCAAACTTCCGTATTCGATACAGGTAAAACAAGGTTAATTTCTCGTAGGTAAGCTTCTTTTCCGTAATATTTTGTTGGATTGCAGGAATACTTTGTTCTAAGATCAATGGCTTTAAACTATTATATTCTTCTTCTGAAAAATTCCCCAACTCTTTTAGAAACGGTGTAAACACTTTGTTCAAATCGAGATATTTCGATTGGATGAGCTTAAACTTCATTCTTGGAATCTGATGTTTTTGTTGCTCCGTAATTTCAATAGATTCATCATATTTATTAAATGATAAATTCGGTAAATCCCTTTTACAGGTAACAAAAACTAAAGCAACTATTAATAGTATACAAAGTTGTTTCATTTATTATGTATTTGATTATCAAAGATAAGTGATTCTAACAAAAGAATAAACGAACGAAATCTACCATACCATCATATTCTTATAATAATTTAAAGGAACATCAATTTTATTCAAAAACTTTCATAGTTTTACGTAAAATTTATTTGAAAGACATACAACCTGTTTTTATCCTATGAAAAAAGAAGTACTATTGATAAGTCTAACATGCTTTCTCTTCACGCTGAACACCTTTTCTCAAAATTTCCATACTGTAGATACAAGTGATTATGAACAACGTGTTTCTTTAATAAAAGATCATAAAAACTCTTTTAAAGGGGTGAAATCATCCCTAAAAAAAAGGATAAAAAAAGCACTGAGAAAAGACGTTTACATCTCTTATGAAAAAATCCACAAAAATTTTGTGAAAAACATAAAAAAAAAGAAACTCATTTTTGACCCAATTTTCACGAACTACTTAGATTCCATAAAAAAAAGCATTATCACTAATAATAGTGAAGTACAGAATCAAAACTTTAAAATTTATTTATCGAAACACAATTCTCCGAATGCCTTAAATATGGGTAATAATATCATTATTTTAAACATCGGTCTTTTTAAATTCTTAGATAATGATGCCCAGTTAGTATCGGTAATAACACATGAATTAGCACATCAGACTTTAAATCATGTTGAAGAAAATATCATCTATACTGCAAAATTAAACACTTCAAAAAACCGAAGACGACAGGCTAAAAAAATTAAAAAGCAGAAGTACAATCAATATGACAAGGCCTTTAGGGTTATGAAGGAGCTTATTTACACCAATAGTAAAAGACATAAAAAACATGAATTAGAGGCAGATTCTCTTGGCTATCTTTATTTCAAAAATACTACGAATCCAAAAATAGATTTTATTAAAGCATTAGAAAAACTAGCCGAGCTAGACTCCCTTTCTACTATTCAGTTAAAAAAAGAGGTTTATAAAAACTTTTTCAATTTACCTACCCTTTCTTTTAAAGAAGCATGGCTTGATATTGAAGATTTTTCATCTTATAATTATAACCATTATAAAAATAAAATAAATAATGACTCAGTAAAATCACATCCTGAAATTGTAGATAGAATTTTAAAACTCAAAAACGCGTACCCTGAGTTAAGTATCGGTAAATCTCAGAGAGCTAGTAAACAATTTATAAGGCTTCAAAATATCGCTCTACAAGAGGATGTCGCTAACCTTCATTATCTAGAAAAATACGGAGTTAGTACGTATTTATGCCTATACAAATTGGTTAAAGAACCCGATAACAAATACTACAAACAATGGTTAGGTAAAAATTTTTTAGCATTATCTAATGCCAAAAAAAAATATAGATTTAACAGATATGTAGACCGCTTAGCTCCCAAAGAGCAAGATGATAGCTATCAACAGTTTCTTAGTTTTCTATGGAATTTAAATTTAGAAGATATGCGTCTGATTTCTGAACATTATAGTGTAAAATAAAGGAGTTTCTTGATAAAACATTTCCCATATCCTATCTATTTAAAAATTTAGCCTTTCCAACCTAATTTGGTCATAGTCATCATCTTTGTTATATTCTCTTAACAAGATATATCCTTCTTTTGCTATATATGGATAAATAAAATGTTCTTCAGATGACATAGGTATCTCCTCATGTTTTATGTTACCTTCTACAATACTAACAATACCTAAAACCCAATTTTTTTCTTTAGAATCTTTTTCTTTTTTATAATCTCTATAAAAGAACACCGTTCCTTTTCCATTTTTTATCTTCTGAGAGTACAAATAATCTGAGCTACCCCATTTAGTCTTATCCTTTTTAATGGTTTTCGTATCAACTAAGTCGAAGTTTTTATCAAAATTAAGAAGAATAAAATCTGTTGATTTCGGAGCTGTACTAAATAAAACGAAATATTGACTGTCTTTATATTTTTCAGTTAAAACGGAGATCGACCCATCTTCAAAAACAAAAAAACGTCGTGCATATAATTTAAACCCATCTTCCATTTTACCCTTCTTACTTAGTTTAATAATATCAGCTGGAAGTTCAGTCCATTTTAAATATTTTTTTGAACGCTCATTGCCGTTTTTATCTAAAACAATACGGTATATACCTCTGGCATCTTCAGAACTATAACCATAATACGAATCATAAGGGCTAAATTTACCAACAATAACCACTTCATTTTTATGAGTTTCAATACTAAATTGATGGCTGTATTCCGACTTTTTGTTTTCCAGTTCATACGTAAAAAACAACTCCCCTGTACTTGGGTTAATGAAATGAAATGTTTTCGAATTCATATAACGGTGTACTGTAGACAACACGATATAGTCTTTATTCATTTCAACGATATCGTAATTTATGCGTTCGGAATTAGGATTATACACATATTCCCATTTCGGTTTTTTTGACAAGTCAAAAGCTTTTAGGCTTTTCACTTTTTTAGGTGCTTGTCTACCATTCTTGAATTTCTCCACCATAAAAAAACCTTCCTTAAACGTAAGGGGATACTCAAAAGTTTTCAACTTTCTTATCTCTTTATTTATTTTTTTTATGGATCTGCTTCCGTCTACAAAATGATCTCTTTGAAAATAAAATGAATCAGAAATTTCATTTGTTTTTAAATCCAAAATACGATTTGTAACGAAAATTAGACTAGGGTAATTATATCGGTAATGCAGTCTACTCAAGATAAGTTTATCCCCTACTTTTTCGGGTGAATAAAACCTCTTATCATATTTCTTATAATTGATCTCTGTATATTCACCATTTGCAACTTTATTTAAGTTTTTATCAAAAAAAACATATTCAAACCTGTCTTCAGTTTTACTAACTCTTTCTAATTGGTAGATAGCAAAATAACCATATACATCTTCATTTGGCTCTAAAATTGGAACAAACATTTCCAATTTACCTGCGGCCATTTCAGATATATTAGCAATTTGAGCGTTAAGAGCCCAACCAGTAAATAATAGCAATACCAATAACTTCTTTTTCATAGATTTAATTTTTCAGCTCTTATATACTTCCTTTTACAGATCCTCTTATTTGAAAAAGCTATCTATAAATTCAAATTTATTAAATACCTGTAAATCATCAATGCCTTCTCCTACTCCAATATATTTCACGGGTATTTGAAATTGGTCTGAAATACCAATTACCACGCCTCCTTTGGCAGTTCCATCAAGTTTTGTAACCGCTAACGAAGTCACCTCCGTTGCTTTAGTAAATTGTTTCGCTTGTTCAAATGCGTTTTGTCCGGTAGAACCATCTAGCACCAACAATACATCGTGAGGTGCATCAGAAACTACCTTTTGCATAACTCTTTTTATTTTGGTAAGCTCATTCATTAAGTTTACCTTGTTATGTAAACGTCCTGCCGTATCAATAATTATAACATCTGCATTTTGATTAAGTCCTGATTTTAATGTATCATAAGCAACAGAAGCAGGATCAGAGCCCATTTCCTGTCGAACAATTGGCACTCCTGTTCTATCTGCCCAAACTTGTAATTGATCAATTGCTGCAGCTCTAAAGGTATCTGCTGCCCCTAGAACCACTTTCAATCCTTTCTTTTTAAACTGAGAAGCTAACTTACCAATGGTAGTTGTTTTTCCTACTCCATTAACTCCAACAACCATCAAAACATATGGTTTGCTATCAGTAGGTATATTAAAGTCTGTTTCATCACCAGTGTTCGTTTCTGAGAGTAATGCAGCAATCTCTTCCCTTAAAATCTGATTTAATTCATCAGTACCTAAATATTTATCCCGAGCTACGCGCTCTTCTATTCTTTCAATAATTTTTAAAGTGGTATCGACACCTACATCAGAAGAGACCAAAACTTCTTCTAAATTATCTAAGACATCCGCATCAACTGTTGCTTTTCCAGCAACGACTTTCGATAACTTCGTAAAAAAGCTTGATTTCGTTTTTTCTAATCCTTTATCTAATGTTTCTTTTTTCTCTTTGGAGAAGATCTTTTTAAAAAAACTCATGGGCAAATTTAATAATTTCTTAAATAGGTTAAAAACTATACCAAATTCTGTTTATGGTCAAATTGTCATTCTTTTACGACGACTTTTCACTAGGTGGATAGTATTTTATAAAACTCTTTTCAATTAGGTGAAATAGTAAACCCATATTATATATTAGAAAACTACTACACCCTATAAAACTCCTAAAAAACAATCACTTACCTCATTACTATTTCAAGCCTTATACCATAACAATACTAGCAGAAAGTACCACGTTAAAATAGTATCATTTTGATATCCCAATGCATAATTCAGTTTAAAGGATCTTACCAAGGGGAATGCAATGTCTAAAAGTACAATTTTTTACTACATAAAAAAAGCTACTCCCAAATATTGAAAGTAGCTTTTATCTAAACTGTTTACAAGAATTACTTTTTTGCTATAAAATCGTTTACTTGTGTTGGATCCATAATAGCTTCAACAAATGTATAAGCTCCTGTTTTTGGAGATTTCACCATTTTGATAGCTTTTGTTAATCTTTTTGAACCTGTTTGTAACGTTGCTACTGATTTCTTTGCCATTTTATATAAAATTTACGCCGTAGCTTATTATTTAATTTCTTTATGAACTGTCATTTTCTTTAAGATTGGATTAAATTTCTTTAATTCCATTCTATCTGGAGTGTTCTTCTTATTCTTGGTTGTAATGTAACGTGACGTTCCTGCTTGACCAGAAGCTTTATGCTCGGTACATTCTAAAATCACTTGAACTCTGTTCCCTTTTTTTGCCATCTCTCTAAATTTTTATCTAGTAAGGAATTATTTAGTTAAGAAACCTTTTTCTCTAGCTTCTTTAATGACAGCAGAGATTCCTTTTTTATTAATATTTTTTAATGCAGAAGCAGATACTTTTAACGTTATCCATTTATCTTCTTCTGGAATATAAAAACGCTTAGTCATTAAATTAGCGTTAAACTTTCTTTTAGTTCTGTTCAAAGCGTGTGATACATTGTTACCAACCATCGCTTTTTTTCCTGTTAATTCACAAACTCTAGACATCTTCTTGACAGTTTTATAGTGTTATTTCTAAACGAGGTGCAAATATACGAACTTTAAAAAGAATTAAACAAAATATTCGGTATTAATTTTTTAGAATCTTTTTCTGTAATAGCTCTAAAGCCTTTGTTACCGTTCTATTTATTACCTTCTCCCTCGGTTGCCCAAAATTAAACTCTTGAACCTCAACTTCATCTTTTGAGGCAATCGCAATATACACAATACCTACACTTTTATCGTTATTATCGGTGGTTGGACCTGCATTTCCAGTTACCGCAATAGCATAATCTGTGTTTAATTTGTTTTTAGCTCCAAGAGCCATTTGTTTCGCTACTTGCTCACTTACTACTGAATAGTTTTCAATTGTTTCACTTGACACACCTAACAACTCTTCTTTTGAACGAATTGTATAGGTAATAAAACTTCCCATATAATATGCCGATGACCCAGGTATCGATACAATGGTAGAGGCTATTTTCCCACCTGTTATACTTTCCGCTGTACAGAGTGTCTCACCTCTCTCTTTTAGCATCACTCCTATTCTTTTTTCAATAGAATTTCCATCTTCAATCCCTACAATAATATCTGGTATTAATTCACTTAACTCTAGCGTTTTTTCTTTCATTTTTTCTTCTAAAAAAAACTTATCGCTTCCTTTAGCTGATAACCTCAAGCGCACTCTTCCAAAAGATGGTAGGTATGCCAATTTTATGCATGATGGCAAGCTTTCTTCCCAATCTACAATCCTTTCAGCAATGACACTTTCACCAGTGCCATAGGTCATAATAGTTTTATGAATAATAAAGGGTAATTTAAACTTTTGCTGGAGTTTCGGCAGTACTTCATAGGTTATCAATCCCTTCATTTCATAAGGCACTCCTGGCAAAGATACAAAGACGGTATTATTTTCGTAAAACCACATTCCGGGCGCAGTTCCAAACCGATTCATTAACAAAGTTGCCTTCGATGGAAGCTGTGCTTGGTATTTTTGCGCTTCATTAAAAGGGTGCTTTACCTTTTCAAACAAGTATTTTATATTTTCAATAACCTCTGGGTATTCAACAATTTCTCCATCATTAAAATATGTAGCTATTGTTGTTTTAGTAATATCATCTTTAGTTGGCCCTAAACCTCCCGTGATAATGACGATATCCACCCTACTTTCAGCTTCCTTTAATGCCTTTAAGATATGTTCTTTTTCATCTTGAATGGAAGATATTTGATAAACAGATACTCCTATTTTGTTTAACTCTTGACCAATCCATTGAGAATTAGTATCTACTATTTGTCCGATGAGTATTTCATCTCCAATGGTAATTATTTCTGCGTTCAAAAAATTTTTTAAATTTATTTTTAACAAATATATAATTAATATTTCTGACATAAAATGTCACATTACCAATACTTTTTGGTCTTTATTTAAAAAAACTTATGAAAAAGAACTTTGCTCTGATAACTGGAGCCAATCAAGGCTAAGGATTATACCTAGCCAAAGAATTAGCTAGTAGAGAATATAATTTACTGCTAGTTTCATTACCCTATGAAAACTTGCCTTTGATTTCTAAAGAGCTAGAAAGAGAATTCGATATTATTGTACAGTTTTTCAAAACAGATTTAACTTCAAGAACCAATATCATAAATCTTTGTAGCTGGGCTAATCAACATACAACATCCATTTTAGTTAATAATTCAGGCTGTGGAGGCTCAAAAAAATAATGGGGGCTTCCTTACAGTATATCGAGAATATCATTCTGCTAAACATCACATCAACTACTTTAATTTCTAATCCCGAATTTAGCCAAAAATAATCTTAGTTACATTTTAAACATATCAAGCATGGCTGCTTTCTGCCCCATAGGTTTTAAAACAGTCTATCCCCCATCTAAAAAATTTATTGATCATTTTTCCAAAGGTTTAAGAGAAGAATTAAAAAGCACAAATATTTCTGTTACGGCGGTGTATCCTGACCCCATGAAAACAAACAATGATGTTACTACTAGACTTAAAAAACAGAGCTCTTTTGTTAGATCAGGTGTAGTCAGCTTGGATGAAATAGCCTTTCAGAGCATTGAAAAAATGCTACAGAGTAAAAAAACAGTAATTCCAAGAAAGCTCAATAAATTAAGTGTAATCATTTTAAGACTACTTCCTTTAAGTACCAAAATAAAACTATTAAGCAATGCAATAAAAAAAGAAATTGAGAGATCCTGATAATTTTAACCTCTAGCTCCAAAGATATATTAACCAACAACATAACAAGTATTCTTCTTCAAAAAACATAAAGGTCACTGGCTTTTTGAGAACTAAAACAACCCCCTATTGAAAAAGGAATTGCTGACGCCATACAATGGTTTAATTTTGATCAGAGCCACTGCCGATTTGATCAATCATACTGGTAGTGCTTGGTTTTTTTTCTTTCCAATATTTTTCTAGGTAATAATACAATCCATAACAACTTAAAATACCAAAAGGCAATACAATCAAACCTAATACGGCATTATTAGTTTCTTCGACCCAGTCTGATTCAAGAATTGCTAAAATAATACCAAGTAACAACCCAAAAATCATCGTTCCTGCATAATATGCAACCACTCCCAAAATTGCAAACCCCCATTTACTCTTTTCGTATTCATCTGCTAGTTCATAAAACTTTTTGCCTATGGTGTATAGCAGTACTAGCCCTAAAATTCCAATCATAACTCTTTTATTTAATTCTTATTTTATTTTTACGTGAAATGCTTCTCTTCCAGCTAGTATTCCCGTTAACACATCATTCTCTTCTACTTTTCCAACTCCAGCCGGGGTTCCTGTAAATATAATATCTCCTTTTTTAAGCGTAAAATATTTTGATACATAGCTTATTAGCTCATCTACTTTCCAAAGCATTGATTGTGTGTTTCCATCTTGAACAATAGTCTCATTCTTTTTTAACTGAAAAGCTAGGTTATTTATATCAAAATTTTCTTTTGGATAGAATTCACCGACAACAGCACTACCGTCAAACGCTTTGGCCTTTTCCCACGGCAATCCTTTCTCTTTACATTTCGCTTGCACATCTCTAGCTGTCATATCAATACCTAAACCAATAGTATCATAATATTTATGTGCAAACTTTGGTGAAATATATTTCCCCACCTTATTAATCTTGACCAAAACCTCTACTTCATAATGAATATCATTCGAAAACGGAGGAATAAAAAAAGGCATTTTTTTAGGTAAAATAGCAGAATCTGGCTTTAAGAAAACCACGGGATTCTCCGGTTTTTCATTTGCTAATTCTTCTATATGCTTAGCGTAGTTGCGCCCAATGCAAATTATTTTCATTCTATGCAGTATATTATAACTATTAAAGAATTACGAATTAAACAATTCGTAATTCTTATGTGTTCATTTATCTCGATTATGGAATCCATTTTTTCTCAAAGTTAGGCGAGCGTTTTTCTAAGAACGCATCCCGTCCTTCTTTAGCTTCATCGGTCATGTATGCTAAACGAGTTACTTCACCTGCAAACACCTGTTGACCTACCATTCCATCATCAGTTAAGTTCATTGCGAACTTTAACATTTTAATCGATGTAGGCGATTTTTCCATGATTTCCTGTGCCCATTCATAGGCGGTAGACTCTAGCTCTTCATGTGGAATTACCGCATTTACCATTCCCATTTCATAAGCCTCCTGCGCTGAATAATTTCTACCTAAAAAGAATATTTCTCTGGCTTTCTTTTGTCCTACCATTTTTGCCAAATAGGCAGATCCGTATCCTGCATCAAATGAGGTTACATCCGCATCTGTTTGTTTAAAAATGGCATGTTCTTTACTTGCTAAGGTCAAGTCGCAAACTACATGCAAACTATGCCCTCCTCCAACTGCCCAACCCGGCACCACACAAATAACAGCCTTTGGCATAAAACGAATTAAGCGTTGAACCTCTAATATATTTAGCCTATGGTACCCATCTTCTCCAACATAGCCTTGATTTCCTCTAGCTTTTTGATCACCGCCAGAACAAAAACTCCAAACACCATCCTTTGTAGAAGGACCTTCACCTGAAAGCAATACAACACCAATAGAAGTATCTTCATGCGCATCTTTAAAAGCATCTAACAATTCACTTGTTGTTTTTGGTCTAAAAGCATTTCTAACATTTGGTCTATTAAATGCTATTCTCGCAACACCATTAGATTTCTTATAAGTAATATCTTCATACTCTTTTACAGTTTTCCACTGAGGTTCTATCATAATTCTTAACTATTATCGTTATATGATACAAAAATAGCATAATAACTTTATTTTCTTTTTTATATTTGAATCTTATTAAACTGATCTCCCATGAAACACCTATCTTTTTTGCTTGTTTTTTGTATATCTATTTCCTCTTTTTCTCAGCAAGTGATTACAAAATCAATTGATTCAAAAGAATTAAAAAGAAAACGAAATATTAAAATTTACCTTCCCAAAAATTACAAAAAAGATTTAACCGCTAACTATCCAGTAGCAATTGTCTTAGGTGATCAATATTTATTTGACCTATATGTTGGAAATGCAAAACTTTTTGCCAATGTTGATAAAGCGCCTAGACAGATAGTTGTTGGTATTGATATGAATACAACCTATACCAAAGATATTTCTATCGTTCCAACAACAAATGTACTTACTAACAATGCTCTTCATTTTTATAATTTTATAAAACACGAACTCATTCCTTTTTTAGAAGCTAATTTTAAAACTTCTCCTTTTATGACAATCACAGGAGAGGGTAAAGCTGCTAATTTTCTTACACATTTTTTAAAAGAACCTGAGCCTGTTTTTAATGCTTATATTTGTGCAACTCCTGATTTTGCAAGGTTTTCTTTTGAGATGATCAAATCATATACTCTTAAAAGGCTCGAAACTATAGACAATACTTATTTCTTTTTTGCTAGTAATTCTAAAAACCAAACATCGCAGGAGCTTTTCGGCCGATTTAGTGAAATCGGTACTTTTTTATCCTCTTTTGACAATAAAAACTTACATGTAACATTTGATCAATTCGCAAATTCTCCTAGCTTTTTGTCGACTATTAGTGAAACTATCCCTAGAGCTTTCTCTGAGATATTTTCTTTATATGCTAAAATTTCGAAAAGTGACTTTGAAAAAAACGTTAAAGATTTAGAGCCTCTAGAAGCCATTAAATACCTAGAGAAAAAATACTTAGACATTCAATACCTATATGGAACAAATTTAAACGTACGCCTAGAAGATATTTATGCTATTGAAGGTATTGTCATCGATAAGCAAGACGGAGATTATTTAAGAGTATTAGGTGATTTTGTTAGCATAAAATACCCTGACATGCACTTAGGTGATTATTACATTGGTAAATACTATGAATTGGGTAAAGATTATGAAAAAGCAGATTTTTACTATAAAGCAGCATACGGAAAAATGAATCCTTCTGATCCTTTTGCAAATGATTTTTATGAAAACATAAAGCGTGTTAATGATTTATTAGAGAAACAAAAACTAGAGGAAGGGAATCCAATTGAAGAAGAAGAAGAAGAAGAAGATAATGATTAGAACTAAAAATAATTACGTTACCAATATTAACAAAAAACCTCTTGAATTAACCAAGAGGTTTTCTGTTATTAGAAGAACCAAGACTCACAACTAACAAACTACTAATCAAAAACTTGACCCTAAACATTGGCTCTATTTTTTTTATTAAAACATTAACAAATTTAGACGTTTCAAATAGTAAATTTGTGTTTTGAAAATACAACTTCAACTAATATGTATAAAAAACAATTCAGGCTAAGGCTGCTATTATCTATGTTTTTAACAGTTACTCTTTTAGGTATTCATGATACGAATGCTCAAAGAAGAAAGAAAAAAGGCAAAGACAAAACGGAAACCCCTTCAAAAAAGGAAAAGAAGAAAAAAACAATAGCTGAGCTTACAGAGAGCAGTAAAAAAATAAATGGTTTATTCCCAATCTATCAAGATACGGTTACTGGTAACATAAAATTACTCATAAAAAAAGAACAACTAAATAAAGATTTCATCTACTTTTCGCAAATAGCTGATGGTGTCGCCGAGGTAAGGGCTTATAGAGGGTCATATAGAGGATCAAGTATTTTCAACATTAAAAAATACTTTAACAAAATTGAATTCATTACTCCGAATACCTCCTTCTACTTTGAGAAAAACAACGCTATTTCCAAATCTTCAAAAGCAAATATCAGCGATGCTGTTGTATCAAGTACCAAAATACTGGCTTCTGATGAAAAAACTGGTGAGTACCTAATTGAGGCCGATGACCTTTTCCTTTCTGAAGTTCTTACCCGAATTAAACCTCCAAACTTCCCCAAAAGTTCTCCTTTTGCATTTAAACTAGGTAAATTCGATAAAAAGAAATCAAAAATCAATGCCATAAAGAATTATCCTGAAAACACCAATATTAAAACAGAATACGTTTACAACAACCCTTCTATCTTAAATGGTGGTTCAGACGCTATAACTGATGGACGGTTTATATCGATTAAAGTATTCCATACTTTTATGAAAATGCCAAAAGACGATTATCAAGTAAGAATGGATGACCCTAGGGTTGGGTATTTCTTAACAACCACAAATGATATGACATCTACAAAGGCGGTAAACTACAGAGACTTTATAAATCGATGGAGACTCGTTAAGAAAAACCCTGAATTAGCGCTATCAGAACCAGTTAAACCAATTACTTGGTGGATCGAAAATTCGACGCCCGTTGAATTTATAGAAACTATAAAAGAAGGTGTTTTAGCTTGGAACAAAGCCTTTGAAAAAGCAGGATTCAAAAATGCCATGGTTGCTAAGATTCAACCAAATGATGCCGATTGGGACGCTGGTGACGTTCGCTATAATGTTTTGAGATGGACCTCTTCTCCGAATCCACCATTCGGTGGTTACGGCCCTAGTTTTGTAAATCCAAGAACTGGAGAAATACTAGGAGCTGACATTATGCTAGAATACGTTCATTTCACTAATCGAGTTAAATATGATAGAATTTTTGGTGAAATCTCAAAAGCTTCAACGGAAGAAGAAGCGCATACTATTTTCTCAAACAAAGAAAACCACATGTTCTGTTCTGCTGGACACTTAATGCATGAAAATACCATGTTTGGTAGAGCTGTTCTTACTGCCTCTGGTGCTTCTGATTTAGAAATGGAAGGAATGAAAAAAGAAGCTATGAAAGCTCTTATTATGCATGAAGTAGGGCACACTTTAGGCTTAAATCATAATATGAAGGCCAGTCAATTATTCTCTCCATCGCAATTAGCAGATGCTAATTTCATTGAAGGAAAATGCCTAACAGGATCTGTTATGGATTATGCTGCGATTAACTTAACTTTAGATAGATCAAAGCAAGGTCAATATTATGATACTGCGGTTGGCCCTTACGATATCTGGGCTATTCAATTTGGTTATACACCTTTCAAAAATAACGCTGAAAGAAAAGCTCTTCTAGCATTATCCACAAAACCTGAATTGATATTTGGCAATGATGCGGATGATATGCGTAGACCAGGCAAAGCGATTGATCCCAGAGTAATGATTGGTGATTTATCAAATGATCAAATAGCTTACTCTATAGATAGAATAAAGCTAGCCAATAATATCATGAAAGATATAAAAACTCGCTTCTCCAAAGATGGAGAAACTTATGAAGAATTGAGAAATGCTTATTATGTTTTAAGTAATCAAGCTGCAACAGCTGGTGACGTTATTTCTCGTTTTATTGGTGGCGTGTACGTCGATAGAGCTGTTTCTGGACAAAAAGAAGGCACTCAGCCTTACACACCAGTTAGTTTAATTGATCAAAAAAGAGCTATGAACGCCTTAAAAACATATATTTTTGCACCAAATGCGTTTAAAGCTCCATCAGACTTATACAATTACTTGGCCAGACAAAGACGTGGCTATAATTTCTTTAGCGGACCTGAAGACCCTAAGATTCACGCCCAAGTTTTAAGATACCAAAAAAGAGTTTTAGATCATATTTTACATAGAAACACCTTACAAAGAATTACCGATTCTCATTTGTATGGAAATAAATATACCTTATCTGCTTTTATGACCGATCTTAACAATGCTATTTTCAAAGCTGACTTATATTCGAACATAAACTCTTTCCGCCAGAATTTACAAACAGAATACACGAAAATGTTATTGAAAATGGTTGTAGGAAAAGGTAGTAAAGGATACACCAACGCTTCAAAAGCAATGGCTTTATACAACTTAAACCGCATAAAGTCATGGGTTAGTAAAGGCACAGGAAATACGGCTACAAAAGCACACAAAAATCAATTGAAGCTTTTAATAACTAATTCATTAAAAGAAGTCAAATAGTATTTTGTAGAAAAAAATGAAAACCAAATAACAACAAACCCTCTAATACTAGTATTAGAGGGTTTGTCAAATTCTAAAAATTAAATCAATACGGATTTTATTTTTTTAACTCAATTCTATCGTCTTTTAGTTCTATTATCTTCTGTTTATACAAACTGCCAATAGCTCTTTTGAATGCTTTTTTACTCATTTGCAAATGAAACTTAATGGACTCAGGTGAGCTTTTGTCTGTTAACAATAATTCTCCTTTTTCATTCAGTTTTTCAAGGATTTTTTCCATATCTAAATCAATCACATTTTTAAAACCTTGAGGTCGCAATGACACATCAATTCTTTCGTCTTCACGGATTTTTTTGATATAACCATCAACATGAACACCTTCTTCCAGCTCTGTAAAAACCTCATTTTTATACAACAAGCCTTCATAGGTTTCATCAATTAAAACTGTATACCCTAAAGGAGTCTGTACTCCTATTATTAAATTAACTTTATCTCCTACTTTTAAATCCATTATAAACTGTTAAAATATTGTTTTAATATATGATCATTTACATCCGAAGGTGTAAATATCTCTAAAATTTTTGGTTTTTCCGATTTTAGGTAAAAACTAGTAAGGCAACCATGTAGTTCTTTACTATTCGTTACTGCCGTATATCCAAAACCATAGGTTTTTGCAATATGCTCCGCCGTTAAATTATGAGGTGTTTCAAAGAATTCTAATGCATTTGTTTTTTTCGGACCAGGAATAATTTTAAAAATCCCTCCACCAGAATTATTTACAATAATAATTCTAAAATTATTGGGGATATAATTATTCCACAAAGCATTACTATCGTAATAAAAACTAATATCTCCTGTAATAAAAACCGTTTGCTCTTTGGTCGCTACCGCCGCTCCAATTGCTGTTGTTGTGCTTCCGTCAATACCACTGGTTCCTCTATTACAAAAAACACGTAATGTTGGGTTCATGTCAAACAATTGTGTGTATCTAATTACGGCACTATTACTCAATTGCAATTGACAATCATTAGGAACAGATCTTAGTAAGATACCAATCACCTTCAAATCTGAATAGGGAACTTCTTTTATATATTTTGAATGGCTTGCTTTTACGTCTTTTTTAATTTTCAACCAACTTCTTCTATAATTGCTCTCTATATGTTTCTCTCCATTTAACAACGTCAAAAGAAACTCTTCAGGCTTTTTTTGTATAAACTCACTGAGGCAAAAATAAGTATCTAGTTTTGTTAACTCATCCACATGCCAATGATGCATGGGTTGGTATTTTCTAAAAAACTGCTTAATTCTTTTTGATACAATCATACCACCCAAGGTGATCAATATCTCAGGTTGTAATTTTTTGAATGCATCTTCTGTTAGTGATGTGATCAGCTGATCAATACTATTAATGAAATCTGGATGGCAGACATTTGATATCGTCTCTGTCATAACCAAAACAGAATCATCATCGGCAAATCTACTTAATAAGTCTTGTAGTTTGCTCGCAGGATCATTTGCTCCAATCAGTATAATTTTACGCTCGGCTTTCTTCCACATTTCAACGAAACTCTCATCACTAATCACTGTATCTCCGTACGTTTTTGCTATTTTCTGCGCTCCATATTTTACCCTATCCATTATACTTTCATCTAATTCTTTAACGGTATCGTATAGAGGCTCATCAAAAGGCACATTAATATGGACGGGGCCTTTTTTTGCAATGGCTGTATGCAAAGCTTTACATAAAAGTGCGGTATTCGTTTCAACTTCCTTCTCTTCGTCAACTAAATTCGCTGAAAACAAAATATGATTAACAAACACATTTTCTTGTCTTATGGTTTGTCCATCACCAATATCGATCAAATGTTTGGGTCTGTCAGCAGAAATAACAACCAAAGGAATCTTACTATAAAAAGCCTCGGCAATCGCTGGGTGATAATTTAACAAAGCAGACCCTGACGTACATACCACCGCCACCGGTTTTTGTTGCTGTTGTGCCATTCCCATAGCAAAAAAACCTGCACAACGTTCATCAACAATACTGTATGCTTTTATACCAGTATGATTCGAAAAGCCAATTGTTAATGGAGCATTCCTTGATCCTGGAGATATAACTACCGTATCAATATTAAATTGATTACAAGTTGAAATTACTAATTGTGCTAACTGTTTTTTTGGGTACATTTCTTCAGTTTGTAAAGGTAGTAACTTTATTTTTTTTGTCTTTAGTAATTTTTTTGGCACAAAAAAAGTCAGAAGCCTTAAAAAGTTATGTACCTCTCTCGACTTTCTGACTCAACATTATATTATTTTATATACTTAGTTTCCTTTTTTATAATCTGCTAAGAATTTTTCCAAACCTATATCCGTTAGCGGGTGCTTTAACAATCCTGAAATAGCACTTAAAGGACCTGTCATTACATCGGCACCAATCTTAGCACAGTCAATCACATGCATCGTATGACGCACAGAAGCTGCCAAAATCTGTGTTTCGAACATATAATTATCATAAATTTGACGGATTTCAGCTATTAAGTTCAATCCATCTGTAGAAATATCATCCAAACGTCCAATAAAAGGAGACATATAAGTAGCTCCAGCCTTTGCTGCTAATAACGCTTGCCCCGCTGAAAACACTAATGTCACATTCGTTTTGATTCCTTTATCAGAAAAATACTTACATGCTTTAATTCCATCAGCGATCATTGGTAATTTTACAACAATTTGAGGGTTTAAAGCGGCTAATGCCTCTCCTTCTCGTATCATGCCCTCTAAATCAGTTGAAATCACTTCAGCAGAAACATCTCCTTCAACAATATCACAAATAGCTTTGTAATGATTAATAATATTTTCTTCTCCTGTAATTCCTTCTTTTGCCATTAAAGACGGGTTAGTTGTTACCCCATCTAAAATACCTAAAGCTTGTGCTTCTCTAATTTGATCAAGATTAGCTGTGTCAATAAAAAATTTCATCTATCTATATTTAAAATTTGTGTTCAGTAGTTTGTTACACTATTTTTAGTAAAAACATACTCTTACTTAATCCGTTGCGAATTTACAATTTATAATGATTCATCAAGAGTTTTTCATAAACTTTATCGGGCAGAATTCTCTTTAAAACAATTGAAAGCTTCTCCATAAAGCCACCAACTTTATAGTGGATTTTTGTTTTTTTAGCCTCTACAATGCTATGAATTGTTTGTGCCATCATAATAGGATCTGCTCCCGAAGTAACATGGGCATCCATCAAGGCTAAATTTTCGGCATAACTTTCTTTATATGCTGAATCTTCAAAAACCGGTGTGTGGTATCTGCCTGCTGCTATATTTGTAGCAAAATCACCCGGTGCAACATTAACCACCTTTATTCCAAAGTTTTGAACCTCCATACTTAATGCTTCGGTAACTAATTCCAATGCTCCTTTACTAGCCGAATAAATGCCTCTATAAGGTAACCCCATATACCCTGCTATAGAAGTTACATTGATAATAAGACCATTTTCTTGTTTCCTCATATTTGGCAACACTTCTTTTATAACATCAATTACTCCGAAAAAATTGGTGTCAAAGTTTGATTTCATTTCCTCTGTTGGTGTATCTTCTATGGGCCCTGTTATTCCTTTTCCTGCATTGTTTATCAAAACATCAATTTTACCTTCTTTTTTCACTACATCATCTATCGCTGTTTTAATCGTTTCTTTTTTGGTTACATCTAGGGCTACCATCGCAAAAGGAACTGCTACCTTGTTAGGGTTTCTACTTGTTCCGTAAACTCTGTAGTTCATGCTATGTAAATAGAGTGCCACTGATTTTCCTATTCCAGAAGAAGCTCCAGTAATAAATATAACTTTAGACATTACTTATAATTTTATACAAATATCTAAAGTTAAAGTCAATAAAAAAACACTTTAAAAACTTATATTAGCATTCCAATTCAGGAAAACTATGGGTAAAAAATCAATCTTCAGTGTCTTTTTATTGCTTACAAGTATTTTAACTTTTGCTCAAACATCCCTTTTTCAACATTCGAAAACCTTTACGCGTCAAGATTCCCTGAGAGGTTCTATTACCCTGGAAAGAGCTTGGTGGGACTTAACTTTTTATCATTTAAATATTACTGTAAATCCTGATAAAAAGTTTATCAAAGGAAAAAACGAAATTCGATATCGAATTTTAAAACCAGCGTCCGTTCTACAAGTTGATTTGCAACCTCCATTAAAAATCACAAAAGTTACACAAAACGGAAAAAAGTTAGCAGTTACCTCAGAAGGCAATGCCCATTTCATTCAGTTAAAAGAAAAACAAGAAATAGGAGATACAAACTCTATTCTTGTTTATTACGAAGGACATCCTAAAGAAGCTATTAGAGCCCCTTGGGATGGCGGTTTTTCTTGGAAAAAAGATACTAACGGTAATCATTTTATAGCAACGTCATGTCAGGGTTTAGGCGCTAGTATTTGGTGGCCTAATAAGGATCATATGTATGATGAGGTTGACAGCATGGCGATCAGTGTTCGCGTTCCTAAAGATCTGGTAAACGTTTCCAATGGAAGGTTGCGCAAGGTTGAACGCCACAATGATCATACTACAACATACCATTGGTTTGTGAAAAACCCAATTAACAATTATGGGGTTAATGTGAATATTGGCGATTATGTTAATTTTTCAGAGAAATATAAAGGTGAAGCTGGTGAGTTAGATTTAGATTATTACGTTTTACGTGATCATTTAGAGAAAGCAAAAAAACAGTTTAAAGATGCTCCCAAAATGATGAAAGCCTTTGAATATTGGTTCGGAAAATACCCCTTTTACGAAGATAGTTTCAAATTGGTAGAAGTTCCGTATTTAGGGATGGAGCATCAAAGTTCGGTTACCTATGGAAATCAATACCAAAAAGGATATTTAGGTCGTGATTTATCAGGTACTGGCTGGGGCTTAAAATTTGATTTTATCATCATACATGAGGCTGGTCATGAATGGTTTGCCAATAATATTACAAACAAAGATATTGCTGACATGTGGATCCATGAAAGCTTCACAGCCTATTCTGAAAATTTATTTTTAGACTATTATTACGGAAGAGAAGCTTCCTCTGAATATGTCATAGGAACCCGAAGATTGATACAAAATGATATTCCAATTATTGGTCAATATAACGTGAATCATGAGGGCTCTGGAGACATGTATTATAAAGGAGCAAATATGTTACACACCATTCGCTATCTTATTGATAATGATGAGAAATGGCGTCAAATTTTAAGAGGCTTGAATACTGATTTTTATCATAAAACCGTGACTACTCAAGAAATTGAAAATTATATATCTAAACATTCAGGTATCGATTTATCTAAGGTATTTGACCAATATTTAAGAACTATAAAAATCCCTGTTTTTGAGTACACGTTAAATGATGGAGTTCTAGTTTATCGTTGGAGCAATGTTATAGACGGATTTGACATGCCCTTGAACGTTAGTATTAACAACGAAAGTATGTTATTAAAACCTACTCAAAACTGGAAAACACTAACAACGAACACTAATAAACTTGTCGTTAATAACAACTTCTATATTATGATAAGCAAGCAATAAAACAATCATCTTATGAATAGAAAAAACTTTATACAATCGCTTCTTGGAGCATCTGCTTTTATATCGTTACCATTTTCTTCATATGCTCATGATAATGATGCTTTATTAGGAGCTATACATTCCACTTCTAAAGCTACCAAAGGGAATTTATTTGGATTTAAAGATGCACCTATACCAACAGTAAAAGTTGGAATCATTGGTCTTGGAAATAGAGGTACTACTTTACTTCAAATGTTTGAATGGTTGGCAGCACAAGGCTATTGTGAAATTTCAGCACTTGCCGATTTACAAGAAAAAAAGGTATCAAAAGCAGCGAAAAGATTACGTAAATGGCAAAAAAAGAAACCAAAAACCTATTTTGGAAATGAAAACCAATGGAAAAAACTAGTACAGCAAGATGATATTGACCTGATACTAATTGCTACACCTTGGGAGCTTCACTCTCCTATGTGTGTATTTGGAATGAATCATGGTAAACATGTGGCCTGTGAAGTGCCTATTGCCTATACGTTGAGTGAGTGCTGGGAGTTAATCGAAACAGCGGAAAGAAATCAAAAACATTGTATCATGATTGAAAATTGCTGTTACAATGAGGAGGAATTATTCGTTTTAAATATGATCGAAAATGGTGTTTTTGGTGATATAACACACACAGAAGGAGCATACTTACATGATTTAAGAGCCCATATGCTAAGTTCAGATTACTATCAAGATCAATGGCGTTTAAAACATCATATAACAAGAGATGGTAATTTTTATACAACCCATGGATTAGGCCCTATCAGTTTCTATTTAAATATCGGACGTGGTGACACTTATGATCATTTAACATCTATGAGTTCAAGAGAATTAAACTTGAGTGAAACTGCCAAAAGAATGAATTCTCCATATACTAGTTTTAAATGTGGAGACATGAATTCTACCATGATAAAAACAGTTAAAGGAAAAACTATTCTATTGCAATTTGACGTACATACTGGCCGACCATACTCAAGAATTAACAAAGTTGTTGGTACCAAAGCCACCCATGATGGTTACCCAGGTAGATTATATATTGATAATGAAGAATTAGCTTATTGGGGCCATAGATGGTTGTCGAACGACGACTACAAAAGCTACTCTAACAAATATACACACCCTATTATTAAGAAATTAAAGACTATTAGTCAAAGTTTTAAACAAGGACACGGTGGTATGGATTTCGTAATGATTTACCGACTTATTAGATGTTTGAATCTCGGTTTACCATTAGACATTAACGCTTATGATAGTGTTATGTGGAGTGCTATAACACCATTATCTGAAATTTCCGTTGCAAGTAAAAGCCTGTCTATTCCGATACCAGATTTCACCAATGGACAATGGAAAAAGGAAAGTCCTTTAGAAATAATGAGAGATTTTTAATTATTATAAAATGAATTTAACACTATTAGTTTTGGCTGCCGGGATGGGTAGCCGTTTTGGAGGCTTAAAACAATTAAGCCCTGTAAATTCGTATGACGAAACTATTATTGATTATTCAGTTTTTGATGCAAAGAGAGCTGGATTTAACAATGTTGTTTTTGTGATCCGAAAGGAGTTTGAAAATGAGTTTAGAGAACAAATTACCCATAAATATAAAAATCAAATTAAGGTCGATTTTGTGTTTCAAGATACTCAAGACCTACCCAAAGGTTATATTGCCACAGAAAGAACAAAGCCCTGGGGAACGGGTCATGCTATTTGGACAGCAAGAAATGTAGTTAACGAAAACTTTGCTGTAATTAATGCGGATGATTTTTATGGCAGTGACTCATTTAAAATCATGGCCAACTATTTAAGTTCACTTGATAAAACAGCTATTTCAAAACAATGCATGGTAGGGTATCACCTGATGAATACGCTTTCCGAAAACGGAAGTGTTTCAAGAGGGATTTGTAAAGTAGATTCTAACGATAACCTTGCTTCTATCACTGAACGTACTCAAATTTTGAAAAAAGATAACGCTATTGTTTATATTGAAGATACTAGTGAAACATCACTGCAACCAAGCGAAATTACTTCAATGAACATGTTTGGTTTAACACCTGCTGTTTTTTCCTCTTTCGAAAGTGATTTCATCTATTTTCTAGATGAAAACATCACTGACCTGAAAGCTGAATTCTACCTGCCAACGGTAGTCAACAACCTTATTTCTAACAACAAAAGCACCGTAAAAGTAGTGCCCACTAGTTCAAAATGGTTCGGCATGACCTATAAAGAAGATAAGTTAGTCGTAGAAAACAGCATCAAGGAATTAACGTCTAAAGGAGAATATCCTGACCAACTTTGGAACAAATAAACAATGGATTTATTGCCAATTATTAATTCTTTTCAAATACAAGGTAGTGTTGTTAAATCTGAAATAATCAATTCGGGTTATATCAACACTACCTATAAAATTACAACATCAAAAGCTAGTTATATTCTGCAAAAAATTAACCATCAAATTTTTAAAAACATTGATCAGTTAACACAGAATACCCATAGAATTGCCGAGCATATCCAGCATAAAACTCCCAAAGAAAAACACACCGAAATATTACAAGTTATAGTCACAAAAACTAATACAGGGTACTATAAGGACAAAGATGGTTGCTACTGGCGTATGTTTAATTTTATAACTGGTTCAAAGACTATTGAAATTTTACGTAATGAAAAGCAAGCGGAAGCTTTAGGAAAAGCATTTAGCAAGTATCATCAGCTTTTGATTGACTTCCCCGAGCCACCGCTATTTGAAATACTACCAAATTTTCATAACACCTCTGTTCGAATACTAGAATTTAAAGATGCTGTTAAAAACAACAAAAGGAACAGACTGCCATTTGCTGTGGAAGAAATTAATTATCTGTTAGACCTATCTTCTGAAATGCATGAGATCATTGAACTGGGTAATCAACAGAAAATTCCTTTACGAATCATCCATCAAGATGCCAAGGTAAGTAATATACTATTTGATACTCAAAACAAAACTATTTGCATTATTGATCTCGACACTACCATGCCAGGCTATCTAGGATATGATTTCGGGGATGCTGTAAGAACAGGAATGAACACAGCTTCCGAAAGTGAAAAAGATATTTCAAAGGTGTCCTTAAATTTCCCCTTGTTTAAAGCCTTTGCAAAAGGATATGCCGAAAATTCGAAACCTTTTATAACTCCGGAAGAAATAAAAACCTTGGTTTTAGGTGCCAAAATTATTACTTATGAACAAGCTATTCGTTTTTTAGGAGACTATTTGAATGGAGATACCTATTATAAAACAGACTACCCTACTCATAATTTAGTCAGAACAAAAGTGCAAATTGCTCTTTTAAAAGATATCATTCTTCATTTTAATAGAATGAATGCTTTTGTCATGTCGTTATACTAATACTAGTTATTGTTTGATTTTATTGTAAAAGAAAATGGCAAATGGTGTCACTCCGCAAAAACATATACAAAGGCTTTCCTAAAGCACTTCGATTTCCAAATTTTATCAAGTACGATACATTAACCATTAAATACAATGCCGCTACAACTCATTTCCTTTCAGTTATGCTTTTTTATACGGATTGGAGTTTGAAGTTACCTTTTAATTTCCTTTCACTCATTAAAAGGTTTCAAATAACCATCGGCTTTATGCCCATCAAATTAACAGAGATATTTCAACGTTAAAATAGTATCCCCTATAGATCGGATATGCACCATACATACGAATAATCGGCAAATTAACAACAGAAATGGTGTTATTTACATCAAAAAATAAAATAAAAAGCAAAATGCTGAAAAGAATCAACATAAATATTGTTAAATTTGGAATAACCCAAAAGTAATTTCACAAAAAAAGAAATATCAATACTTACATACAATACAAATTGGAATCTGAAAAGTAAAAAAATATAAATGAATAATTTAAAAATGGCAGTCTTAATAGACGGTGACAATATACCATCAGCTCACGTGAAAGAGATGATGGAAGAAATAGCGAAATATGGCATTCCTACTATAAAACGAATCTATGGTGATTGGACTAGACCTGGTTTAACTAAATGGAAAAATCTACTTCTTGAAAATGCCATAACCCCTATTCAACAATATGGATATACTACGGGTAAAAATGCGACAGATTCAGCGATGATCATTGACGCCATGGATATTCTCTATAGTGGTAAGGTTAATGGTTTTTGCCTTGTATCAAGTGATAGTGATTTTACGCGCTTAGCTACAAGATTAAGAGAGGCAGGTATGCAAGTAATAGGAATTGGTGAAAAAAAGACACCAAATCCGTTCATAGTAGCTTGTGACAGGTTTATTTATATTGAGATTTTAAAGAAACAAACAGAAGAAAAAGTTGAAAATAAAGAATCAAACGGACAAATCGTAGATAAAATTACTAAGAAGGACATAAAACTAATTTCTACCACAATTAATGACTTATCCGATGAAGATGGTTGGGCCTTTCTTGGAGATGTAGGGAGTTTATTACAGAAAAAGCAACCCAATTTTGACTCTAGAAATTATGGCTTTGATAAATTAACACCTCTAATTAAATCAATTGGTAGATTTGAAGTTGAGCAACGAGAAAACATCAAAAGTAAACACAAATTAATCTTCGTACGAATAAAACAACATACACATAACAAAAGCTAAGAAATGCTAGGAGCCTTTGATTCTCCTTAATACATGTATAATTATAACCAATACGTTTATCAATAAATGAAACCTTCGTGGTGCTACACATAATTTCATAACAATTAACCTAAACATCATTTAACACACCTATTAAATAACCTTTAGTAATGAAAAAACTAAGCTTTCTAATTTTAGGATTACACGTGCTTGTTGCGTGTAACTATGCGAAAAACAAGTCGACTAATTCAACTGAACAACAGAACACAGAAATAAAAAAAGTTATTGGCAATGATGCTGACAAACACGGCTGTAAGTCATCGGCAGGCCAAACATGGAGCATACTACAACAAAATTGTATTCGAGTTTTCGAAATAGGAACGAGATTAAATCCTACTGATCTAGAAAAAAATAAGGCAATTATAAGTGCTTTCATTGTTTTTAACGAGGGCAAAACCAAAATCGAATTATTTTTACCAAACGAACCAAAATCAATTATTCTAGACAAAACAGAAGATGGTGTTTTTAAAAACAACACCTATAAATTCAATGAGCAAAACTCCTGTTTATATGTCAACGAAATTGTGAAATACAAAATAGAAGTTTAACAACTACCCAGACAAAGGTCGATAGTAACTGATAATCAACTAAAAAACAGTTAAAAAAGACACTTGTTTATAAATATATTATACCAGTTATTATTTGAATTTACTGTAGAGGAAAATGAGTGTTTTTTTCTTTATATAAAGTAGAAAAACCAATAATAGCAGTAGCTATGATTTCTTTTTATATTGAAATAGAAAGGGAAAAAAGGACGTTTTATTACGGTAAATTCAAATGGTAAATGTACTAGATAGCTCAAAAAGTTAAAAAAACATTTCTCTTTTGTTGCTGACCTCCCTTACAAGACTCATTATCAGATACCTATTGATATCATTAAAATTCATGATAAATAAAAAATGATACTCATAAATTATTACATAGTTGATGTTTTTACCTCATCGAAATATGGCGGAAATCCTTTAGCCGTTTTTGTTGACTACGAAAATCAGGTCTCGGAAAAGGAGATGCTAACGATAGCACAGGAGCTGAAATTCCCTGAAATAACCTTTATTAAAAACAATGATCACAACGAAAAATTCGATGTTAGAATTTTCACGCCCGAATATGAAGTTCCGTTTGCTGGTCATCCTTCTATCGGTACAGCGTTTATTATCTCTAAATACCTTCTTTCAAAACCTCCAAAAAAAATAACCCTCAACCTAAAACACTCAGAAGTTACCATTGATATAAACGCAAATAAAAACCTTACGAATAGAAAACTTGTAATGCAACAATCAAAACCAGCATTCTTAACCACTTTTAAACATGAGGATGTTGCGATTGAATTAGGGATAAAACTAGCTTGGTTAGATAAAAATAACCCTATTGAAGAAGTGACTACTGGTTTGCCATACATTATTATTCCACTTGCAAATTTAAACGCCATGAATTCACTGCAACTGGATACTCAGAAAATGATAGATTTTTTAATCCGTCATAAGAAATACAAAACGAATAGCAACAATGGTCTTAGCTCTTCTCTTTTTTTTATAACGCAGGAAACCTTTGAAGAACAGCATGATTTTAATACGAGAATGTTTTGCATAGAGAACGAAAATTTAGTCGAAGACGCTGCAACAGGAAGTGCTAACGGCTGTTTTTTAGCCTATCTCTTAAAAAACCAATCTCCAAACATAAAAGCGACTAACGAACAAGGGTTTCAAATAGGTAGGAAGTCATATATACATTTGGAAGGCGAAGTAAAGGATGGTAACTATGTACTTAAAATTGGAGGAGGTGTTGTAGAAATCAGTCAAGGTAAATGGAATATCTAATGATAAAACACACAAAAACTTCATGACTTGACAGTAATGAAGCTTTTAGTAAACAGTAAAGAATGTACTGTTCTTTTTATTGTGTTTTTTTACATTTTTTCATGATCTTTTCGGCTCTATCTTTACCCCAATTTGGATGAAACTTTTCAGGTTTATAGCTTTTAAAAAGTTCTAAAGCTTTTTCCACATCTTTACAATAAGGAGCTATGGGCTGCCCAAAAAACTGAGCACTTCCCATATCCCATTCTGCTTTTCCTAAAATTACTCTTGGGTTTTTTGGGGCTAGTTTTTCTGCCTCAGCGTATAAGCTTGCATTTTTCATCGATAAAGACATCCCATACTTCTGACCGTCAAACGAAATATAAGCGGTATTAAGTAAGGCTTGAGCAATCAATATTTCAGCATTGTTTTCTGATAATGACTTTGCTTCGTCTAAAAACTCTTGAGCTCTCTTTAACTTAGCTTCTAAGGTTGTTTCATCTTTTATTCTGAAAGCCTCCAACGACTCTATAGTGGCTACATAAAAAGGCGGCAGCCAATTTTCTTTTTCTACTTTAGAAATACGCTCAAACAACTGTGAAGCTTCAGTTTGCTTTTTAGCATCCCATAATTCAAAGGCTTTCTCCATTCCTTTTTCATATTGGCTTTGCCCTACGATATTCGCAGTAAGCATCATTACAATTAATACGGTAATTGTCCTCATTTAATTCTTTTATTTTAGTTAACTTTTATGTGAATCGTTTTGTCTTCTTGTAAATCAAACTTGGCTTTATTATATTTTGGTGGCCCCATAAAACCTTTCGCGTCATTTGATATCCCCACTGGTTCTTTTGGTATTCCAAAAATTTTAGTATCCATTTTTTTATTGTCGTTTTCATCGTGAAAAGAAGAAACAGCGTAAATGCCAGCAGGAATTTCTTCAAATACCGCTTTTGCTTTCTGATCTTTAACGGCGACAATTTTCCCTTTATATGCTTTCTTTAAAAAATCCGTTTCTTTAGAGTACAAGGCGACAAACAAATCTCCCTTATCAGAAGTCATTCCTGAAAACTCAACGGTCAACGTATATTTTTCTTGTGCAAATGAAGCTATTAACCCACATATAAACATTGCACTAATTAGAATTATTTTTTGCATGATTCTAGTTTTTAATTTCTATTCAAATATCCTATTATTCCTTGTTATTTTAAAACTCTTATAACTCAACTGTCATATTTCATTGCTGAATTGCTTTAAAAGGTTCACCAATGTTATAAATTATTCAGTTGATTATCTTTTTTGTTATCACTAATTGTCCAGAAAAAGCCTACAAAAAAGAATCTATCTGCCGACGGAATGATGGTTTGCCTATCAAAAACCCCCTTACTATTAGGAATGTCCTTATAATTATACCCTAGTATATTTTGAGTTCCTAATATATTATTTACAGAAAAATATAGGATCTTCTGCTGACTAATTAAATACGCCCAATTAAAACTAACAGAATTATAATTAATTGTTTTTTGATTTAGGAAGCCATCTTTATTTGGGTTGGTATAAGTTCTTCCAGAGGCAAAAGTATAACTCAACCCTAACTGACTTTTCCAATCTTTCACAAAATGCTTAGCAACTGCCGACATGTTGTGAGAAGAAGCAAACCCTGGGGTAGCTTTAACCGGATAATTTTTATAATTACGCTCCGTATCTAGATAAGAATACGACAACCAATATTCCGTGTTTTTAATACTTTTACCATCTCTCCAAAACACATCCACTCCTTTAGCATATCCTTCTCCCTCATTGGTAAAGTTAGAAGTTGGCAACATGAGCTGTGTGTCATATTTCACCAATTTATCGTAAGCTTTATAGTACCCTTCTATTCTAAATATTTGTTTTTTATTTACGTATTGATAATTTGCTATCAAATGAGTCGCCTCCTCCGCTTTTAACCGCTGAGAAAATTTTAAATACTCATTTTTAGGGTTCTGATAAAAACGACCGTATGCTAGCGATAACTGGGCTTTTTTACCTGTTTTATAAGCTAACGATAACCTTGGTGATACCGTAGATTGATTTAGCAAACCAGCATGTTCAAAACGAACACCAACTTTAGAAGCTAATTTTTTAGAGAAAAATATATCCGTCTCCACAAAAGCACTAGTAATATCATTGTTAAATTGGTAATTAAACTTTCCAACAATATTCCTGTTATAATGTTCATCAAAAGCAGTTAGTAAATATTCTGCTCCAAAATTCACTTTGAATCTATTCGATACTTTTTTCTGAAGTTTTGCCTTTATATGTATTGAATTCTCATTATCTTTTATCTCATCCTCTATAATTCCAATCGTTGAATAATCATTCGTATAACTCATACCTCCTGAAAACTTCCAATTATCTCCAAAACGCTGTTTATAAGAACTATTAACATACAAATTTCTATTTCTAAGTCCGAAGTGAAATCCGTTTTCATAATTAATATCGTCTTGAATCATATCGAACTCAGTATGACTAAAAGCACCGTATAATTTTAGCAAACCATCATTGTTAGTTCTATGTCTATAAACCATTTCGCCACTTGCTGCCTGTACGGGTTTGTTCCATTCATTTCTATCTGGAAACATTTTTTGATACGGCGCTAAATTTATATAAGACGCATTTACACTCAATGAATTTTCACCCCATATTTGGGTATTCCCTAGCCCTGCCCCCACAGTCATAAGCGATATATCCGTTTTCTCTTGAGTTGGCTCATCAATAGTATTCATGGTTAAAACACCTGACAATGCTTGTCCGTATTCTGCTGAATATCCTCCTGTAGAAAATGAAAATCCTTTAAACAAAAAAGGAGAAAATCTACCACGTGTAGGAATATTTCTAGCAGATGGTGCGTACGGTGTAAATACCTTTATACCATCAACAAAAATTTGAGTTTCATCGGCGTCACCACCTCTTACAAATAAACGCCCATCTTCATCAACAGTTGATGTTCCTGGCAAGGTTTGAATTGCTCCAACAAAATCACCCAAGGCACTTGCTGTAGTAACCACATCAAGAGGTTTTAAGGCGGTTACCTTTGCATTATCACCTGCTTCGAACGTTCCTGCATTAATAGTAACAGCATCTAATGTGTTTACATCGTCTTTCAATTTGATATTCATATTTTGTAACGCTGAAACAGCAGCAGTTTTCAAATAGGTTTCAAAAGAAATAAAAGAAACCACCAATGTTACCGTATCTTTTTCATCAGTTGTAAAACTAAAATAGCCTTTTTCATCAGATGACGTTCCATCGTACGTTCCTTCTAAATAGATATTAGCTCCCATGATTGGCTCTCCCTTTTTGTCGGTTACTTTTCCTGAAATTGTTGTTTGAGATTTTACTGAAAAACACATTAATAGCACTCCTAAAACTAGTGAAATTTGTTTCATTTTATAAATTATTGTCGTTAATTAATTATCACAGTTCAAAATTGCAACTGTTAGTACTGATTATATAAAAAGAAATACCCAATTGTAACTTTTTGTTGACGAATTGTAATAGGACTAACATAATTCTAAACAGGCGATAGGAGCTTTACATTTCTTGCTATTTAGTTTATAAATCTTGCTAAAAATTGTACCTTTACTGCAACTATATAACACTAACAATGGTGCAAGATTTAAGTAATTACAGAAAATCTTATGAAAAGCAAGAGCTGTTAGAAACAAACTGTCCTGAAAATCCAATTGAGCTATTTAGGAATTGGTTTATAAACGCCAATGAATCTGCAATGGTAGATGAAGCCAATGCCATGACAATCTCTTCTATAGGGAAAGATGGCTTTCCTAAGAGTAGAGTTGTTTTACTCAAGAAATACACCTGGGAAGGTTTTATATTTTATACCAATTACAATTCTGAAAAAGGAAAAGCTATGGTAGAAAACAATCGTATATGCTTATCATTTTTTTGGTCAGGTCTTGAACAACAAATAATTATAAAAGGAACTGCTGAAAAGTTAGCGCCTAACTTATCTGATGGTTATTTTGAATCAAGACCTGAAGGAAGCAAACTTGGTGCTTGGGCCTCGAACCAAAGTGAAGTCGTCGCATCTCGTGAAGAATTGGAAAACAATTTAGCTTCGTTTGAAGCTAAATTTAAAGACCAAGACATCCCTAGACCCTTACATTGGGGTGGTTTTTTAGTAAAGCCTGTTTCTATTGAGTTCTGGCAGGGGCGTCCTAATAGAATGCACGATCGGATTCGATATTGCCTGCAAAAAGATTTTTCTTGGAAACTTGAACGTTTGGCTCCTTAATTATATATTTACGTATCTTTTATAAATAGATGAAAACAATATACATCGTACGTCACGCAAAATCATCATGGAAATATGATAGTGTTAAAGACATTGATAGACCACTAAAAGAGCGTGGTATTAATGATGCACAAATGCTATCTAAACTTTTAGCCAAAGAAATTCGAAAACCAGATGTTTTTGTTTCTAGCAGTGCTAATAGAGCTTTGCATACTGCTGTGATTTTTTGTGAAAACTTTGGTTACCCTTTATCAAACCTTCAAATTAAACGTCAATTATACAGTTTTAGTGATGGTTACTTGGTAAAAACTGTAAAAGCCTTAGATGACAGTTTTAGTAGCGCTATTATTTTTAGTCATGACCATGGTATAAACACCTTTGTAAATAAATTTGGTAGTAAGCCCATAGCGCATGTACCAACCTGCGGCGTAGTAGGGATTGAATTTAACGAAAAACACTGGAAGAATATTAAAAAAGGAAATACAATACTAGTTGAATTTCCTAAAAATCATAGATAAAACTAACTAGTTTTGAAAATAACAAAATACGGGGCCATTGATATTGGTTCAAATGCTGTAAGATTATTGGTTGCCAACGTAATTGAAGAAGAAAACAGCTCCCCCCAATTTAAAAAATCTTCATTAGTTCGAGTTCCTATTCGATTGGGAGCAGACGCTTTTGTTTCTGGAATTATCTCAGAAGACAATACCAACCGAATGATAGATGCCATGAAAGCGTTCAAACTTATTATGAAAGTACATGGAGTTGAAAAATACAAAGCTTGTGCTACCTCAGCAATGAGGGAAGCCTCTAATGGAAAAGAAGTTGCTAAAATAATATTGCAAAAAGCAAATATTGAAATAGATATAATAGACGGGAAAAAAGAGGCCGCTATAATATCATATACCGATTTAAATCAGTTAATTGAATCGGACAGTACGTATTTATATGTTGATGTTGGTGGAGGTAGCACTGAATTCACCTTATTTTCAAAAGGAAAAATAATAAATTCTAAATCTTTTAAAATAGGTACTGTAAGACTTATAAACAACAAAAAACCTGAAAACAAAGCAATTTTCAAAAAGGTTCAAAACTGGGTAGAAGAGAACACGAAAGACTACAAAAGAATATCTTTAATTGGTTCTGGAGGAAACATAAATAAACTGTTTAAGATGTCTGGTAGACAACACGACAAGCCTATTTCTTATATCTACTTAAATGCGCAATACCAATTTTTAAAGAAAATGTCATACAAAGACAGAATATCTGAGCTGGGACTTAACCCAGACAGAGCAGATGTTATTGTTCCTGCAACAAAAATTTATCTTTCTGCTATGAAATGGAGCGGCGCACGAAAAATATTTGTCCCTAAAATAGGGCTCTCAGACGGTATTATTAAAAGTTTGTATTTTAACAAATTATAATTTAGTTTAACAAAGCTTTAACATCTGATAAAATTGTATATATTTGTGTACATGTGACCTAGCTACCCCTCAACGTGTCATATTAGACAGAGACTAAATAATCACAATACAAATTTTTATCAATTATGAAGAAACTATTATTATCTGGAGCTTTACTAGTCTTTGGACACTCGGCTTTTTCGCAAGACTTACCAACAAATGCGGAACCAGGGAAATGTTATGTTCGATGTAAGACTCCTGAAATATGGAAAAATGAAAATGTTACAATTGAAGTAGCGCCTGCTTATAAAAGAATCATCACACACCCAGCAGAATACAAAACAATTACAGAGAGAGTTTTGGTGGATGAAGGAAGCCAGAAATTAGTTGTTGTTCCAGCCAAATATAAAACAGAAACCTTTTCAGTAGTTACAAGAGAAGCTGCCAAGCGTATTACAAAATCGACATCAAAGGCTAGAGTAACTACTGAATCAGTAATTACCAAAGAAGCTTCTAAACGTTTAGAAGTTATTCCTGCAAAATATGAAATGCGTGATGTAGTGGTGACCGTTAAGGAAGCAACAGAGCGATTAGAAATAGTGCCTGCTAAATACGAAATGAAAGACGTTGTTGTCACGGTAGAAGAAGCAAGCAAACGTTTAGTTAAAGTTCCGGCTAAAACTAGTATCGTAGATGAATCTGTGGTTGTGAAAGAAGCTTCTAAACGTTTAGAAGTTATTCCTGCAAAATATGAAATGCGCGATGTAGTAGTTACCATTAAAGAAGCGGGAGAAAGAATTGAACTGATTCCTGCTAAATACGAAATGAAAGATGTTGTGGTTACCATTAAAGAAGCCTCGAAGCGATTAGAGGCGATTCCTGCTATTTACGCAGAAGAAACAGTAACTTACAAGAGAAAAGTTTACGGTTCTAAATTAAGCATCATACCAGCCTCTTTTAATCAAGATATGGAAACTATCGAAGTAAGAGCAAAATCGGCTAGATGGCAAATGAGTGAAAAAGCACCCGATTGTGAATCTTCTGACCCGAATGATTGTCGTTACTGGTGTTATAAAGAAGTCCCCGCTCAATATCAGAACATCAATAAAACTGTATTGGAAAAAGACGCTTCGTTGGTATCTACACCAGAATGTGATGAAAGCAAAGCTGGCTCAAAAGGATGTGGAATAGCTAGTTACAAAAAAAGAGTAATGAAAACTCCACCTAGTACTAGAACAATTGACATTCCTGCTGTGACAAAAACCGTTAAAAAACGAGTAATGGTTACACCTCCTTCTACTAGAACGATTAAAATACCTGCAGTAACAAAAATCGTTAAAAAACGAGTAATGACTACTCCTCCTTCCACTAGAACCATTGAAATACCAGCAGAAACGAATGTTATTAAGAAAACCGTTATTACTCCTGAAACAACCCGAGTTGTAGAGATACCGGCTAAAACCAAGGTTATTAAGAAGCGAGTAATGGTAACCCCTCCAACAACAAGAACAATTAAAGTACCTGCGGTAACCAAGGTAATTAAGAAACGAGTAATGACTACTCCTCCTTCTACTAGAACTATTGAAATACCAGAAGCTACCACAGCGATTAAAAAAGAAATACCAGCTGTTACCACTACTAAGGTTATTGATATTCCAGAGGTTACTACAACCATGAAGAAAACGGTTATGGCAACGCCACCTTCAACAACTTTAGTGAAAGGTAAACCTACTTATAAGACCATTAAAAAGACGATATTAGTTAAAGACGCATGGAAGGAAGAGATTCCGGTAGCTGCAAAAAGTAAGACTATCACAAAAGAAACATTAGTTTCTAAAGGTGGCTTAACATCGTGGAAAGAAGTAGAATGTAAGTTAGTTGAAAGTACTCCTTTACCAATTAACTGGAATTTAGGCAGTGCTACGCTTACATCAGGCGCTAAAAAATTAATTGAAAACCGATTATTACCTATTTTAAGAAGAGGTATTGCTGTGTCAATTGAATCTCATACAGATTCAAGAGGTACCAAAGAAAGCAACCAATCTTTATCTGAAAGAAGGGCGAGATCGGTGGTTAATTACTTAATTTCAAAAGGAATTAACCCAAGTCAATTAACCGCTAACGGTTACGGTGAAAACCGATTGACTAATAGATGTGCTGATGGTGTTTCTTGTACAGAAAGAGAGCACGCTGCTAATCGTAGAACCACATTTAGAGTTATTAATCAAAAGTAACTCCATACCTACTGCAATTACTCTAACAAAGTAATCAAAAGAAAGAAACCGAGCCATGCTCGGTTTCTTTCTTTCTACAATTTTCAGTTAAACCCGAATTATACGATTTACCGATAAATATTTCTTTCCCGTGATGCTTATGTTTTATACCGATCGGGTTTTGAAGTTACCTTTTAATTCTCCTTCACTCATTAAGAGGTTTCAAATAACTATAAGGCTCTATACCATCAAAGTAATAGCGATAATTTAACGTTAAAACAGTATCTACCTATAGATCAATTTACCATAACAATTATGGTCGGTAAATTAACGTCAGAATTGGTGTTATTTTCCCTAACCAAAACAACTATAAAAAAAAAGATTCGATCTTGACACACTAGGGAAAACCCTGAGCGAAAACTAGGGGTATTAGGTATTGTATTTTTTAAAAAAACGAAGTAAGTTTGACTTCATTTACATGAGTTAATATTCTAAAAGACAGATAATTTAACATTTAAAAATTAAATAAGTCTTACATTTACTCTATTGATAATTTAAAACCTAGAGTAAATCATGAAAAAAGTAGTTACAATTTTTACTGTTATATTAAGTCTATTATTATCTGTTAGTTGTACAGACAATTCATTAGAGGAAATTGAAAAACATGAAGAACAAGAAATCAGAGAGTTCAACAGCATCCAATTCGTCGACCCACAAAATGACGGAGGTGCGGATGCTGACGAGGAAGAAGAAGGAGCTTAGAAAAAAAACGTTCCCTCATAAATTAAAAGGATTAATAGTAGGCATGGTTTCTTTTACCTTAGTTACCATGTCCCTATTTCATGTTTTCTTTTCTCCCTATTCTAAAGATTTTTTGGCACACAAAACAACCTACAAAGGAATTATCAAGGAGCGAGACTCAAACACTATTAAATTAATCAGAGATTTCAATCATGCAGTAAAAAACAAAACCAATAGAGACTCAATATTAATTTTATCGACTCAATTATTAGTCGATTACAAAGAACACTACAAATCTTCTAACAATAATCTTAAAGAATACACGAAAAAAAAGAGATTATTAGAAAAGAAACACAATTTCAGAGGAAGAAATAGCTTTCATTTTTGGATTTTTGTTTTTGGTTTGGTTACGGCCTTATTATTTTTTAGCTGTAAATCACTTTATCACGACCTTGTTAGTGGAAGTAATTACAAATTCCAGTTTTTATCATTAACTGGAATAACCGTATCGTTTTTTTGGTTAATGCACCTTACTTTTCTTACCCAAAAGGATTTCACTAAAAACAGTTATATAGTCGTAATTCTGGGATGTGCGATTTTATCTAGCCTTTTTACATATTTCTTTGTTAAAAACTACACCTATAAAGACGATATTATTTTAAAACAACTGTCATTAATTGATCGAATTAAAACCATTCACTATCCACGAGTTGCACTAAAAGCTTTGTTTTTCGAAAAAAACGGTAAACCCATGTTGTCTACTGATAGCGTTAAAGAAAACGCAAATGCCTTTGACAAGGACATATCCACCACATTAAAAAATGTTTAGCCAACATTAACATTATGAAAACATTACTAGCAAACATAATAAGAAGAATTTTTAGAAAGAAAACGTATTCCACACGGGAGCAACTAAAAAACCGTGAGAAGAAAACAATTATTGAGATCGCTGAAAAAGTTCTTGAAGAAGAAGGCAAGACCGAAAGAATCAATGACCAAGTCGATCGGAAAATGTGTGCGTTTTTACTCAAAAAAGAACCGATTTCTATTTAAAGGAATCAGTCCTGATTATCATCATCGAGTAGCTTTTCGTATTTTTCAATTTTATGATAAATCTTTTTAAGCTCTCGTCGCTGCTCAAAATTTGAAAATAACGTAACTACCGCATCTATTTTTGGTTCTTCTTTAAAAGCATCTGGATTACTTAAAATATAACCTAATACATCTTCTCTACTTACCCTTTCGAAAATCAACCACATATTGACTAGATGCACTATCGGTAAACATTTTTACCTTCTCCATAAATCAACCGATTCGTATTTAAATAAAGAAAACAACACCCATAGAATTAATGATCAAGTTGATCAGAAAATGTGTACGTTTTTAAACAAAAAAACCGATTTCTTTTTAAAAAAATCAGCCCTATTTATCATCATCTAGTAACTTTTCGTATTTTTCAATTTTATGATAAATCTTTTTAAACTCTCATTGCTGCTCAAAATTTGAAAACAACGTAACTACCGCATCTATTTTTGGTTCTTCTTTAAAAGCATCTGGATTACTTAAAATATAATCTAACACATCTTCTCTATTACGTTTCGGAAATCAACCACATATTGACTAGATTTATTATCGGTAAACATTTTACCTACTCCATGAATCAACCGATTCTCATTTAACTGAAGAAAACAACACCCATAGAATTAATGATCAAGTTGATCAGAAAATGTGTACGTTTTTAAACAAAAAAACCGATTTCTTTTTAAAAAAATCAGCCCTATTTATCATCATCTAGTAACTTTTCGTATTTTCCATTTTATGATAAATCTTTTTAAACTCTCGTTGTTGCTCAAAATTTGAAAACAACGTGACTACCGCATCAATTTTGGGTTCTTCTCTAAAAGCATCTGGATTACTTAAAATATAACCTAATACATCTTCTCTACTTACCCTTTCGAAAATCAACCACATATCGACTAGATTTACTATCGGTAAACATTTTACCTACTCCATGAATCAACCGATTCTCATTTAACTGAAGAAAACAACACCCATAGAATTAATGATCAAGTTGATCAGAAAATGTGTACGTTTTTAAACAAAAAAACCGATTTCTTTTTAAAAAAATCAATCCTGTTTATCATCATCTAGTAACTTTTCGTATTTTTCAATTTTATGATAAACCTTTTTAAGTTCTCGTTGTTGCTCAAAATTTGAAAACAACGTGACTACCGCATCAATTTTGGGTTCTTCTCTAAAAGCATCTGGATTACTTAAAATATAATCTAATACATCTTCTCTACTTACATTTCGCAAATCAACCACATATTCACTAGATCCACTATCGGTAAACATTTTACCTACTCCATGAATCAACCAATTCGCATTTAAATCAGGATGATTCTTTAAAATCTCAATAACCAATCTATCGCGCATTTCTGGTTCTTCTTCAATTGCTATTTCAAGCATCCCTATTTCGACCCCTATAATTCTTTCCATTTCTTCAGCCGAAACTCCGTATTTCTCAATAAATGTAATAATTCTTTTTACCGTTGTTTTATACATAAAAATATATTTAATTCATAAAGACATACATAACTCAATGTACTAGAACAAATATATACAATGTAAATCTATTTCCAACCTAAAAGATTCATAATCATAGACAAATTGGACTCTAAGAGAAAAACCACTCATTTTTGCACAAAACATTTTAGTACTGCTTTAGCACCAAATTATCAATCGCCAGTTCTTTTTTTAACCATTTTTCCAATTCTTTTTCTTTTTTAAGAACCGTAGAGTCTGGTAATATTTTGTTCCAGGTAACTACTATTTCAGGAATAGTATCGACCTTAATAAAATCTTTAGAAATAAGTTTTTTAGAGAAACTGATAGACGTTATATCATTGTACCTAATTTTCGCTTCCTTTGCAATTGAACCAAAAGGAATACTGTTTTTATCTCTATTCGTTGCTTCTTGCTCAATACGTTCATTTAAATTGGCAATAGTACCTTTCAATTCCTCAACTTCTTGACGTAGCCCCTTGATAATACTATTTTTTTCATCTAAATCAGCAAACGATCTTTGCAATGACATTGATAAATCATCTAAACTTTTTGCGCTGTTCTCATTAAATAGTAACTTAAAGTCTTTTATTTTTTCAAAACTTTTCAACTCATTTTTTAAACTCGATTTTATCGCTGGAGAAATTTCTCCGTTAAAAAACAGTTTTATTTCTTTAGATTTCTTGTGTATACTTTTTCGTTGTAGCCATAAATTTTCATTTGCCTCAACCTTCGATTTTATAAATGCCTCATAATTGGCCATAATTACGGTTTCCTTATATACTCTGATAAATGTAAAAACCGCCGGAATCATAACTAAAATAGCAACAAATGATGCCAAGCGAGCAATTCTTTTCCTTTTTGCTGAATTTACGTAACGCATCATCGTAAAACCTAATAACTTCAACACAACAAAAGTGGCTAAAGCGATAAAGATGGTATTAATAGTAAACAAATACATGGCACCCAAAAAATAATCATAATTCCCAATAGCCAAACCATACCCAGCTGTACACAAAGGAGGCATTAAAGCCGTGGCTATCGCTACTCCAAATATTACAGAAGCTATAGTTCCTTTTTTTGTTCTGGCAATAATCAATGCCAATCCACCAAAAAAGGCAATTAACACATCTCTGATATCTGGTTTAACCCTTCCTAATAACTCAGAAGTTTCTTCTTTTAGCGGAAATATGGCAAAAAACAAAAAAGCGGTTAATAAACTTAAAACAATCATAGTTGCTAAGTTTGTTAATGATTTTCTCAAGGTATCAATATCATTAATCGCAATAGACATTCCTATTCCTAAAATAGGTCCCATTAGTGGTGATATTAACATCGCTCCAATAACTACGGCTGTTGAATTAGCATTCAAACCAATGGATGCCACAAAAATAGAACAAATTAAAATCCATGCCGTGGCTCCTTTAAAGGCAATATCTCCCTTTATTGCCTCAATGGTTGCTTCTTGATCAGTGTCATGGCGAAAATCTAGTAATTCTATCAAAAACTTTTTAGAGCTTTGCCATAATCCTTTAGCATCGTCTTGTACCGCTTGTTTTGATTCTTCTACAGACTTATCCTTGTTCAGCTTTTCTTCCATACGTATCGCTTTTTTATCTGTGGAAAGATACAAAATTCCATAGTTAATAAAATGGTAAAAAACAAACCCGAAGTACTCATACTTCGGGTTTACACCTATGTTAAGGCTTTTAAAAAATATTTTACACAGCACACCTATTTTATACTTAAAACCACCTATTTCATTTTACGCACCATGATAATGGTGCTTTGTTAAAACGTCGAATGTTAAGAGGTGTACTATTTTTCTTACATAAGAAAACCGTATTACTTACTGCTTATATATTGAGCTACTATTGTATTCTTAACTTATCTTTTAAAGAATTAGAAATTCCATCTTTGTGCAATAATACCGAAATTGTTTTCAGTTTAAAATAAGGTATTGACATAAACACATAGCCTTGATTTCCTTGACGAGTACCCCAAGAATTTTTAACTTTAAAATACCTATTTCCTGTTTGGTCTTTTACAATACCCACAATATGCATCAAGTGATCGTCAGTAGTATTAAAATTCTCAAATTCAGCTTGCCTGTATGCCGCAGTAATGTTTTTTTCTTGAACAATTTCTTCCAACCCTTTTTTGTTCTCTGAACTCATTACAGGAATTACAGCCACTCCAGCCTTAGATGAAAAAGTTTTTTCAGAAACATCACAATCTAATTCAACAGTATACCCATTTTCAATAGCTTTTTCTGTAACAGCTACTAACTCGTCTAATGACACATTATAAAAAGCCCCATTTGAAAAGTTATCAGGAATATTTAAGATAAATTTATCGTACTTTTTAACGTGTTCAAATGAAGAAATTGTTACGTAATTTGAAGGTTCAATGTTTACATATTCAGCAAATGATTTCGGGGTATACTTTTTCCCTTCATACACAAATTCATCTGTATTCTTACCTAAATAGACGTCTAACACAGCCTCTACAGCTTGCTTCCACTTAGGACTTAATTGTTTTGCTGGGTTTTCAATATAGGCATCTAACATGCTTTTTAATACAGCAATCAACTCTGCATGATTGTGTTTTTCTTGTCCGAAATCAAGTCCCGTAAACACTTCTTCTGGCACCAGGCCTTTCTTGGCAACTGAATTAATCACATCATGTGCCAAACCACCTTGACTAAACTGCGCTTTACCCTGACGGTATAAATAAGTCAAGGCTTTCTCTGAATAGGTATTGCGAACCGTGTACATTTCTGATAGATCTATTCTTTTCCCCGTCAATCTTATAACCTCTGATTCTAAAAATGACGTAGTAGAAAAACTCCAGCAAGTACCTGTTCTTCCTTGGCTTTTTACTTCCGTTTTTTCTATATCCTTTACCGTTTCAAATTGATATTTCTGAGCATTAATAGCGGTTATACTCAGCACGCAAAAAGCAGTTGCAATGAATAGTTGCTTCATCTTATATTTTTATTTAGTTGTTTTGACGGCAATTTACCTTTTTTTAAAAAGATTTGAAATGTATCTATCAATAAAAATTAAAAATCTACAATTACTCCAATTCTCGGTATAGCTCTCCCAGAAGAACTTTCAATTTCCTCTAGTAAATATCTGGAAGAATCATTAGGATCTGACAATCTATTGCCATCAGCATCTTCTTGAGGTAATAAAAACGGTTGCCCATCAGCAATGCTAGCATATAGGTTTTGCACATCTACATACAAATTGATAGAATATCTCTTTAAATACCAAGTTTTATCAGCTCTAAGGTCTAATTGGGTATACATTTTATAACGTCCTTCATTTAATCGAGCAAAATCCAAAATCCCACCATTACTCACATCGTAATTTGTTTTTACCGAAGAGACATCATAATCATACGGTGTATATGGCCTCCCTCCAACGAGTCTAAACTTAGTTCCTATTTCCCAATTTTTGGCTAGCTTTTTACCTGCTGTAATCGTTAATAAATGTCTGTTATCCCATGTAGAAGGAATATAAGCTCCCATGCTATTTTTGAACTCACTACGAACAAAGGTATACGCAGCGATACCATACAAGCCTTTGTATGATTTTTTCTGTGCTAACACTTCAAAACCATAAGCTCTTCCTACAGAATTAGACACTACCTCTTCATTACCAACTACCCCAAAATCATTTCCGAGGTTTGCCAAACTTATTTGATCTCTTACAGAAAATGGATAGTTTTTATATTTTTTATAAAACCCTTCTAAAGTTACTTTCGAAGTAGTATTGGGTTTAAATTCAACACCCGTAACCATATGCTGAGACTCTATATACTTTAACCCGTTTTTGTTCACTAACTCGTTTGCCGTATTTCGATACCCTAAAATAGTATAAGAAGGCAATTGTTTATAAATTCCTAAAGAAGTATTCCATGACCATTTATCATTTATATTATATACGGTTGCAATTCTCGGTGAAAATTGATTAAATATATTTTTCATCTCGTTATTATAATCAATTCCGTCAAATCTAAAGCCAAAAGAAACTCCTAACGCCTTATTAAAAAATGATTTTGAAAATTGACCAAACATTCCATATTTAAAAAAATCTACAGTAGATGAAAAATTCTTTTCTGCTACATTTTGTGTGTTTACTATTTTTTGAAATGTATTATTTGTATACTTCGCTAATTCTAAATTAACCCCAATATTAAATGCATACTCTCCTTTTTTTACAGTGTTTTCAAATCGGAATTTATTTTCAGTTTCTTTAGAATTATAATCTAAAAGTAAATTTTCTGGTCTTTCTAATTCATCATTTAAAAAATACTTTATCGCTTTGTTTTTCCATTCATTTCTACTGAGTACAAATTGTTGGGTAGCATTTTCTCCAAATCGTTTATAATTCACCCCAACTGTATAATTCCATTGACTATTAACTGGAACTGTATTTAGAATAACTTGATTTCTCTTCAATGTTTCCTCCTCTGTTACACCATCATTTACCTCTTTGTTTATTTCAAAATTATCAATGGCTCCTAAACCAATAACCGACAACTCACTATTATCGTTTAACTTTGTTTTAATATTGAACTGAAAATCATTATACGTTGGTAAAAAAGGCAGCTTAATTAGTTTGAACAAAAGCTGTAGATACGATTGACGAACTGAAACCGTGTAGGTAGTATTATTTCCTAATGGTCCATCAAGGGTAACACCTGCGTCAGACGTTCCTAAAGTAGCTCTTACATTTAATCGATCAGGATTTCCTGTTTTTTGAGTGAACTCAATAATTGAACTTAAGGTATTTCCTCTGTTCGCAGGGAATGCACTTGCGTAAAAATCTACCTTTCTAATTAAGTCAGTATTCATAATACCTACCGGACCACCAGTTGCTCCTTGTGTTTGAAAGTGATTTATCACAGGTACTTCAATTCCATCTACATAAAATTTGTTTTCAGAGGTTGAACCACCTCTAATAATAATATCATTTCTAAACCCAGGGTTAGATGCCACACCAGGGAAAGACTGAATTACACGTAAAACATCACGATTTCCCCCCGGATTTCTTTCAATCTCAGCAACCCCTAATGATTGCAAGGAAAGTGGGCTTTCTAATGTCTTTTTAAATAGTTTCGTTTTCACCTCAACTTCTGCAAGCTGTGTTGCATCTTCGGTCATCTCAACCACTATGTAAGGAATTTTCTCTCTTGTTACCAAATAGTCTTCAGAAACAGTTGTTTTGTAGCCCAGAAAAGAGGCTTGAACCTGATGGTAGCCTAATGGTGCATCTTTTATTGTAAATTCACCCTGGTCATTGGTGGTTCCTCCTTTTTGAGTTCCAACAATAAATACATTAACAAAAGGAATCGTTTCACGAGTTTTTGAATCTATTATCTTTCCTTTTATAACGCCAAAATCTTGAGCATTTAATGCCAAGAAATTAAAGGTTAAAAAAATATATGCTAGCTTCTTCATAAATATATAGTTAGAAGGCAAATATACATTTTGTTTATCAAAAAACAGAAAACATTAAACATTATTGTGTAATTATTTAAAAAAACAGGTAGTATTTTACCCCAAAAAACAAATTCACACATCCATAACTTATGGATGTAATTTTTACCACTTATTTAATAATTACTCCGTTTCACTAAATTGTTGACTTTACCATACTCATTACCCCTAAGCCCTACTCCTTAGCACTCCCTATATAAAATGAGAAAAACCCCCATGAACATATGGTATAACCACTTATTTTACAACGTATTAATATTATATAGTTTTGCCCTCGAATTTAAACTATTTTATAATGAAAGATAAAATTACAATACTTAGCATTGTGTTATTACTTTGCTTTAAAAGCATTTTTGCGGATCCAATTGACAAAAATAAAGCCACCCTGGTTGCTAACAAATGGCTTAACCAAATACATAGCAAAGGAATTAATTCAATCTCAAAAAAAATCACTTCTATCAAAGAAGTTTTTTTTAGTGAAAAACTGGTTTATTACATCGTTAATTATCACAATGATGGGTTTGTAATTGTCTCAGCAGACGATTCTACGAAACCAATTTTAGGATATTCAGATACAAATTTATTTGATTCAACTGAGAAAAACCCAGCAGTCAAAAATTTGCTTAACGCTTATAAATCTTTTGTTTTCGAAAGTGCTAAAGCACAGAAACATGGTAAAAAAACTGTTGCAAATCCAGGATGGAAAACACTACTCAATTCAACTGAAAATCAGAGTAGAACAAAGGTTATACCTCCTTTCATGGACGACATTCTTTATACACAATCGAATGGATTTAATAAATATTGTCCAACTGACGATGATGGGCAAGCAATTGTAGGTTGCGTTGCTACAGCAATGAGCCAAGTAATGAGATATTGGGAGTTTCCAACCATTGGTAGATCCCAAAAATCATATTCACATCATAAATATGGAATACTCTCAGTTAACTTCGAACAACAAACTTATGACTGGAATAATATGTCCAAAACAATCGCTGATGATGAGAACGCAAAGCTATCATATCATTGTGGAGTTGCCGTAGAAATGAACTACGGAACATCAGCCAATGGTGGGTCCGGTGCCTATTCAGGAGACGCCTTGTCTGCTTTAAAACAATATTTCAAATACAATGAAGGTGCTAGTATGGTGTATAGATATAATTATTCTGATCAAAACTGGAACAACATTATTAAGGAGCAACTTAATGAAAAAAGACCTGTACTCTATTCTGGAAGAAGCAAAAACCTCGAAGACCCAAGCGCTAGCGGAGCAGGACATCTTTTCGCTTTAGACGGTTATGACACAACAGAACAGGGTGATTTCTTTCATATTAACTGGGGTTGGGCAGGTAGAAGCAATGGTTATTTTTATCTAACCGAAATGATTACACATGGTGGGAAATACAATTGGATAGATAACAATGCCATCATGATAAATTTGTACCCAACAAATGTTGCCCCTGTATTTACTTCTGAACCCTCAACATATACACGTATTGGGAACAATTATCAGTATCAAATGTCTGTAATAGATGAAAACCGAAAAGATAATATTGAAGTATCATTGACCGAAAGCCCGTCATGGTTAACTTTTGAATCTAAAAATGGGCAATACCTATTGCAGGGTTCCCCATCTGAAAATGATGCTGGATCTCACAAAGTTGTTGTTATTGCTACTGACGGCTCTAACACTACTAGGCACGAATTCACAATACTTGTATTAAGAAACGATGAAGTCGTGAAAACATCAATTATTGATTTTGAAACAGCCGATTTTAGTCAAGCTAATTTTTCCAACAACGAAAGATTTCCTTTTACCATCGAGAATGACAATAACCATTTTACTCAATCGAGCAATATATCCAACAACCAAGAGTCAAATATTTCGCTAATTGAAAATTTCCCAGTAAGTAGTACCGTAAAATTTGATTATACTGTTTCCTCAGAAAGTGGATATGACTTTTTAATTTTCAAACTAGATGGTCAAGAATTAAAAAAATGGAGCGGTGACATACCATGGACAACCACTAGTTTTAACATTCCGTTAGGTGAACATACACTTACATGGTCCTATAAAAAAGATGGTTCTGTTAACATAGGGCGAGATCTCGCAATGATTGACAATATCACTTATAAAAGCATCGTTATTGACAAAGAACCACCTTCGATCCCTAGTAATTTAACTGCATCCAATATTACTCAAACATCTCTAACACTAACTTGGAATGCTTCTACTGATAATGCCAAAATAAAAGCTTACGAAGTTTATCAAAATAATATAAAAATTACAACGGTAAACTCTTTACAACATTTCATAACAGAATTAGAAGCCAACACTAGCTATACCTTTTCTATTAAAGCAATTGATTATGCAGAAAACATATCGGAAGAAAGCAATAATGTTAGCATTACTACATTAGATACCTTGCCAAATTATTGTGAATCTCGAGGAAACAGAACAACATACGAGTGGATTGATTTTGTGTCTTTTAATGATATGACTAATCCTACTGGTGAAAATAATGGGTATGCTGATTTTACTGATAAAGTAGCCACCGTAATTATAAATTCGACAAATGATTTAATCCTAAGCGCCGGTTTTAGTGGGAGTACTTATAAAGAACATTTTGGAGTTTGGATAGATTACAACCAAAACGGGATCTTTGAATCTAGTGAAAAAGTTGTTTCCGCTACAACAAAAAATGGTCGAAAAAATAGCTATGCTATCAAAATACCTGTAGACGCTTCTTTAGGATTGACAAGAATGCGTGTTGCAATGAAATACAAATACGCACCAACGGCATGTGAATCTTTCGATGACGGTGAAGTTGAAGATTATACGGTTAAGATTATTTCATCTTCTGCGCGTCAAAATAACACTATAGCAAATGGCAGCAACAGATCGCCTCTAATGAACTTACTAGTTTACCCGAATCCTTCTAGCAAAGTACTTACGATAAACCCTCCTGTGCCTCTTAAAAACGGAGCCTATGAAATAACTGACATTAACGGAAGAATAATGGAAAGAAAGCCATTATCTCCATCCATTAATATTGAAAATCTACCATCTGGTTTATATTTCATAACCGTATTTGATCTAAAAAATAAATACTCGAAATCATTTATAAAATCTGATCAATAATCCTTTTATCAATTACAACAATTGATTTAGTTATAAAAGCTCTTAGAAAATAATTTCTAAGAGCTTTTTTGGGATCAATTTTTAATCTAATTTTAGAGGACTAATACCAGTTATTGTTTGAATTTACTGTAAAAGAAAATGAGTGTTTTTTCAATTGTTCTTGATTCGTAAAATATGCGTAAAAAAAAGCCTCGATCTATATGATCGAGGCTTTTGTGGGGAGAGCAGGATTCGAACCTGCGAAGTCGTAAGACAACGGAGTTACAGTCCGTCCCATTTGGCCGCTCTGGAATCTCCCCGAGTATATTTTAAAAAGACTTCTTGATGAAAGAAGTCTTTAAGTGACCGGGCTGGGGCTCGAACCCAGGACCCTCTCCTTAAAAGGGAGATGCTCTACCAACTGAGCTACCCGGTCATTTTTTGCTCTTGCATTTCTGCGTTTGCGGGTGCAAATATAGAAGCTTTTATTGATTAGACAAACTTTTTATTAATTTATTTTTTGAAAAAATACAGCTTTTTTTTTAGCTCCTTAAAAAACAGAAAGTTACTTACATATCATTTAAATATGCTTTTCTAACTTTTTTAAATAAGTTCGAAGAATACACGAAATTAACCACTGCTTCATTTTCTGTTTTGAATATTTCTTTACTACTTCCCTCCCATTCTTTTCTTCCATTTTGTAAAAAAACTATCTTTTCGCCTATTTCCATGACAGAATTCATATCATGCGTATTAATCACTGTAGTTATCTTATACTCATCTGTAATCTCTTGGATGAGGTTGTCTATTACAATGGCAGTATTAGGATCCAGTCCGGAGTTAGGTTCGTCACAAAACAAATATTTAGGATTCATTACAATAGCTCTTGCAATAGCGACTCTCTTTTGCATTCCACCAGATAATTCCGCTGGGAATTTTTGATTTGAGTTTTCTAAATTCACTCTTTTCAATACAAAATTTACCCTATCGAGCATTTCATCATCAGGGTCTTTGGTAAACATTTTCAGAGGAAACATGACATTTTCTTCTACCGTCTGGGAATCGAATAAAGCACTTCCCTGAAACACCATTCCTAATTCCTGACGAAACTGTCTTTTTTCTTCTTTCGCCATTTCCGTATTGACCCGCCCATCATACAAAATCTTTCCTTTTTCCGGAGTATGAAGCCCTACCAAAGATTTCAAAAACACTGTTTTCCCTGATCCGCTTTGCCCAATTATTAGACTTGTTTCACCTGAATTAAACGTAGTGCTCACACCATTTAAAATTTCAACGCCACCAAATCCTTTATGTAAGTTTTTTACTTCTATCATTTTAAGTTAACAACATTTGAGTTAAGAAATAATTAGCTATTACAATTACCACGATTGTCCACACTACAGATTGTGTACTCGCTTTTCCAACTTCTAACGACCCTCCCTTTACGTAGTATCCATGGTAAGAAGGAACCGTAGCAATTAAAAAGGCAAAAATCACTGTTTTAATCAATGCGTATGTTATCAAAAACGGATTAAACTCCATTTGTACTCCGTTTATGAAATCTATTCCTGAGAAAAGTCCAGAAAACACCCCTGCAATCCATCCTCCAAACACCCCTAAAAACATTCCTAAAACAATTAAAAAAGGGTAAAAAAATACGGTAGCTATAATTTTAGGCAATACTAAATAACTTAATGAATTTATCCCCATAACTTCCAATGCATCAATCTGCTCAGTAACCCTCATCGTTCCTATACTAGATGTTATATAAGACCCTACCTTACCTGCTAAAATGATGGAACAAAAGGTAGGAGCAAATTCCAAAATCACAGACCGTTTAGAAGCAAAACCAATTAATGATTTTGGTATAAACGGACTTTCTAAATTTAATGCCATTTGCAATGCTATTACCCCTCCTATAAAAAATGATATAAAAGCAATAATTCCAATTGATTTGTGCCCTAGTTCCTCGATCTCTCTTAACAGTGCTTCCTTAAAAACTCTCGCACGTTGTGGCCTAGTAAACACTTCTTTCAGCATCATAAAATACTTACCTATGTGCTCAATGTAATTCATTTATCAAAATTGTTTTTTCCTTTTGCTAAAGTATAAAAATCCATTAACTATACCGATATTTATATGTCTAAGCTTTCTTTATAATTAATTACCTTTGTTTATTATAATTAAATTAAAAATGAAAAAAAATGTTTATCTAATATTGGCGTTGTTAGTATTATTTGCATCTTGCCAACCAAGGAAAAAAAACACGTCGAAAAAACCTAAATTAGTGATCGGTATCGTAGTCGATCAAATGCGCTATGATTACCTTACTCGTTTTGCTGAAAAATATAGCAATGAAGGTTTTAAACGTTTGTTAAATGGTGGTTTCTCACTTGAAAATGCTCATTTTAACTATATTCCTACTTATACCGCTGTCGGACACACCTCTATTTATACAGGAACCACACCAACTAATCATGGAATTATAGGCAACAACTGGTATGATAAGTATCAAAAAAAATCTATTTATTGTGTAACTGATGATCGGTATAACACGATTGGCAACGATGGTAATGGAGGTAGCAAATCTCCGTACAGGATGGTTACTACCACCCTCACAGATCAATTACATTTAGCACAAAACATGCATGGTAAAACCATTGGTATTGCTATTAAAGATAGATCTGCTATTTTACCAGCAGGACATACAGCGAACGCTGCATACTGGTTTGATGGTGGTGACAAAGGACAATGGATTTCTTCTTCTTTTTATATGGAAGAATTACCTAATTGGGTAGTGGATTTCAACAATTCAAACATAGCTGATGAATATCTAAGTAAACCATGGGAAACTTTATACGATATTAGCACATACACCGAAAGTGTTGTTGATAACAATAATTTTGAAGCTCCATTCAAAGGAGAAGAAAAACCTGTTTTTCCACATGATATTCCTTCCCTGAGAGCCAAAAATAAAAATTACAGTATTTTAAAAACAATTCCAGGTGGAAACTCTTTTACTACAGACTTTGCCAAAGCCACCATTATTGGTGAAAATTTAGGCAAATCTGAGAATACAGATTTTTTAGCTATTAGTTATTCTTCCACAGATTATGTAGGACATCAGTTTGGCGTTGCTTCTAAAGAAACCGAAGACACTTATTTACGTTTAGATAAAGATTTAGCAGAGTTATTTAAATTTTTAGATACTGAAGTTGGAAAAGGCAAGTACACCTTATTCTTAACCGCTGATCATGCAGCGACTCAAGTTCCTGCTTATTTACAATCGCTTAGAATTCCTGCGAACTATATTAAGCCTGTTAAATTTTTAAACTTCCTAAAAGAAGTTACTCTTAAGCACTTTAAGTCTGATCAATTAATTGAGAATGTTTCTAATTTTCAAATTTTTCTAAATAAAGATAAGATCAATGAGTTACAATTAGACCATGAAAAAGTAAGTCAAACAATCGCTTATGAAGCAATAAATTATAAAGGAATATACAAAGCTGTCACTGCTAAAACAATGCAAAATAACACATTTACAGATGGGATTCTAAACTATTTACAGAATGGATATAATCAAAAATTTTCTGGAGATGTACTGTTAATTCCTAACCCATCAACCATTATCTATCCTAAAAAAGGGACTACTCATGGCTCAGGGTATTCTTATGACACTCACGTTCCTGTCATTTTTTATGGTCACGGTATAAAACAAGGTTCATCAAAGAAAAAATATGAAATCATAGATATTGCCCCTACAATTTCGAACCTCTTGCAAATAGAGTTTCCTAATGGTAGTACTGGAAAAGTAATTGAAGAAGTTTTAAAATAAAAAAACGCTCTATTGAGCGTTTTTTTTATCTTTTGGTTCACACTGTTTCTCCGTAGTTTCTTTAAAACATTTGTTCGATTCTCGCACCTTTCTATATCTCAAACTATTTCCTGCATTCATAAGATTTTCCAAATCTTTTGGATTCACCTTTCGAACTCTTTTTTTCTTTTTTTTAACCACAACTTTATTCTCTACACTTTTTACAGATCGAACTAGGTCTAGTGATAATGAGTTTTCATCTTCTACGTCATCTTTTTCAATCAAATACTCAACTCCATTTTCTACTATTACCTGTTGCGAAAAAATTACAGGGATTTCTGTAAAAAAACAGAGTAGAAGAAATGCTAAGGAGATTTTTTTAAGGGACTTCATATATTGGGGGTTTTAAATCATTGTTACACTATTATGACACATCTTTAAATAGAAAGTCACATTAGCTACGAAATCCTTACAAAAAAACATCATTTAATTCGGATTATTCAAAATCACTAAAGCTCCTATAACACCAGGAACCCAACCACAAAGTGTAAGCAGCAGCACAATAACAACAGAGCCACACCCTTTTCCCAAAACTGCTAATGGAGGAAAAAGTATAGCCAGTAAAACTCTTAATAAACTCATAGATCTCTTTAGTATTTTTAATAAAGACGATTGAATAGTTGTTTTGTTACAAATAAGCTAAATTTTAAAAACATATGCATAGATGAATTTACTTTACCTGACTTACTCACAAAAACATAGACCTTACCTTTATTAACCTATTTTTTTATTAATTTCGAAGAAAACAAGTTTCTATTTATGTACATTAAAAAAACTTACCCACTTGCAGGAATGCTTCGTTGGACTAGAAGATATATTTATGTGTTTTTACTACTAAGTTTTATCCCCGTTTTTTTGTTTGACCTCTTACGTTGGAAATGGTTATATGTGCCATGGTTACCACTAGGTGTTTTAGGGACTGCGGTTTCTTTTATTGTCAGTTTTAAAAACAATGCTTCCTATGATCGTTTATGGGAAGCTCGTAAAATATGGGGAGGAATCGTAAACACTTCTCGTTCTTTTACAGTGATGGTAAAAGATTTTATAAAAAACGACTCTCTTTCTAACAACCAACTGAAAGTAATTCACAAAGAACTAGTATACCGCCATATAGCTTGGTTAACAGCTCTTCGTTATCAACTACGGAAAGACAAACCATGGGAAAACCATCTAAACACCAACAAATCAAACCGAGAATATCGGGCAGAACATATTCGTATTTTAGAAAACGAGATTCCGATAGAAGAAGCAATTGGGCCCTACCTTACAAAAAAAGAATACAAGGAAGTTTTTGCTAAAGGAAATCAAGCTTCCCAACTACTCGGAATTCAATCTAGGCGAATTAAAGAATTGCAAAATCAAGGATTCATTGATAATTTCCGTCATATGGAAATTGAAAAAATAATAGTTGAGTTATACACATTGCAAGGGAAGTCAGAACGTATCAAAAACTTTCCATACCCAAGGCAATTTGCTACCTTAAACTTCATTTTTGTTTGGATTTTTATCATTTTACTGCCATACGGAATGATGCAAGAATTTGAATCGTTAGGCGATCGGATATTAGATACCCTTTCAAAAAATGAAATACGAACTGACATCATGCATCGAATACAAAAGTTTATAGCTCTCCATTTCGAGTGGTTTTCAATTCCCTTTAGCGTTTTAATATCTTGGGTATTCTTTACAATGGAAGAAATAGGTGAAAACTCAGAAAACCCATTTGAAGGAGGCCCGAATGATGTTCCTATTACAGATCTCTCAAGAAGTATTGAGATTGACATTCGTGAATTGATTGATGATTCAAATATACCTGCTCCCTATGTTTGGAAAAACGATATTATACTTTAAATAAGCAACCCGTTCTAACGCTCTGAAAAACAACATATTACAAAGAGACCCCTGCTTTAATTAAAAAAAATGAAGTAGGGTTTTCTATATTTTAACTGTCGTTATAGTAACTCAAATAATACTATAATGAAAACTAAACTGTTTCTTGTTCTGGGAATCATCACCTTCCTTTCCTATTCTTTAAATGCACAAGATTATTCATGGAGAACTGCTACGCTTGATGAAAACAGCAACTATTTTGATGTTGTTAAAAAAAATAGAAGAGCCTTAAAAGGCATTCGATCAAAGAACGATCAAAAAAGCAAGAAAAACATCAAACATTTTGAACGCTGGGCCGCCTTGTGGAAAGACCGAATTTTACCCGATGGTTCTTTCGTTACTGCTACCCATAACTTTAATGAATGGAAAAAAGAATGGAAAAAATATTCAAGATTAAGAGAGAATAGAACCGTAATGGGCGTTGACTGGTCTTTAGTAGGCCCGACTACGTTTCCAGAATCTTCAATTACCTACTATCCTGGCATGGGAAGATTAAATACATTAGCAATAGATAAATCAAATACCAATACAATCTATGTTGGCAGCCCTGGAGGCGGCGTTTGGAAAACAACAGATGGAGGTCAAAACTGGGTAGCTAAGGGTGATAACTTACCAAACATGGGTGTTTCTCATATCATTATAGACCCAAATAACACAAACACTCTTTATGTAGCTACTGGTGACTGGGATGGTCATAACAATAGATCAATTGGCGTTCTTAAGTCAACCGATGCAGGCGAAACTTGGAACGTTACAGGGTTAAGTTTCTCTCTACAAGAAAATAATAGTATTAGTAAATTACTCATCGACCCTAACAATTCAAACATCCTTTTTGCAACTACAAAAAACAGTATTAAAAGATCAACAGATGGAGGCGATACTTGGACAGATGCTTTTATACAAAATAACGCCTACTTCAATGATATTGAGTATAAAACCGACAGCGGCTCTTTAATCTATGCTACTTCATATAGAGGGGGATTCTACACTTCATCAAATAATGGTGTTAGTTGGTCAACTACTTCTTCCCTTTCTTCTAGTAGAATCGATATCGCGCAAACACCTCATGACCCAAATTTAATTCTCTCCATAAATAATAATGGGGCAATTAAAAAATCTTCTGATCAAGGCAGTACATGGGTGACTGTCTCCAACATACCTGGTTTCAATTCACAAGGAGGGTATAATATGTGTCTGGCTATTTCTCCCACTGACAAAAACTTAATTTTAGCAGGAGGAGTAGATGGTTGGCGTTCAAAAAATGGAGGAACAACTTGGGAAAAATATTTAGATGGTTATTGGGTCAATGGAAACCCTTACTTCTACGTACATTCGGATCATCATGATATGATGTTTATTCCAGAAACAAATATCGCCTTCTCAGTTAATGACGGCGGTGTTTTTAAAGGTGATGCTTCCTTAAATAACAAATGGGAAGATTTATCTTCTGGCTTAGCTATTACTCAATATTACAATGTTTCTGGAACCCCTCAAGACGAAGGTAAATTGATTTTGGGCGCTCAAGACAACGACATTGCGGTGTACGACGGAGCAAACGGGTTTAAAGGAGAAAACCCAGGTAGTGATGGTGTTGACGGCTTATGGGACTATTCTAACTCTAACATTGCTTGGGCCTGCAGTCAGGCCGGACAAATGAAAAGAACACTAAATGGTTTTAGTACTCCTGCAACCTATATTAACACACCAAATGGAGCTCCTTTTGTTTGGGAATTGGAAATACATCCAACCAACCCTGCAATAATTTTTGGTGGATTTGGAGATCTTTATAAGTCAACAAATAGAGGTGATAGCTGGGTTAACTTGAATTCTCAAGTAGGAGCAATTGAATTCATTTCTATCTCACCCTCTAATCCAGATGTAATTTATGTCTCTGGTGAAAATGGAACGGTAAAAAAAACATTAGATGGAGGAGCCACGTGGTCTGCTGTTACGCTTCCTAGATCAGGCTTCGTGAAAAGTATAGAAGTACACCCAACAAACCCCTCTGAAATATATATCTGCTACTCTGGATATTCAGGAGCCAAAGTATTCAAATCAACAGATGAAGGAGTGAATTGGACGAACATATCAGGTTCTTTGCCAGATGTCCCTACCTATAAAATCATTTATAAAACTGGCAGCTCAGATGGAGAATTATTTTTAGCGACACATCTTGGTGTTTACTATAGAACAAACACTAATGAAGATTGGATTCGTTTAGGTAACGGGTTACCAAATGTTATTGTAAGCGATATTGAAATTCATTATGCAACGAATAAGTTAAGAGCTTCAACCTATGGAAGAGGTGTTTGGGAAGTATCGATAGATCCTTCAGCATTGGATATCAACAAAAGTAAACTCCCAGAAGAGGCGGTTACTTTATACCCGAACCCAACAGACACTAAAGTTTTTAATATTAGATTACACAATCTAACTGGAAAAACGAATGTATTAATATACAATATTATAGGTGGAGTCATCAATAATACAAGCATGAGTAAAACTCATCAAACCATTTCTCTTGACAAGTTTTCGAGTGGTATTTACCTTGTTAAAATTACGAATAACAATAAAAGCCTAACAAAGAAACTTGTTTTACGATAATGATTATACCAGTTATTGTTTGAATTTACTGTAAAATAAAACGAGCATTTTTTTTCTTTATATAAGATAGGAAAATCAATAATAGCAGTAGCTATGACTTCTTTTTATATGGAAATAGAAAGGGAAAAGCGACGTTTTATTAGGTAAATTCAAATGGTAAATGGCATTACACTACGATTTTGAGGTTGATTTACACGATTAACATCATTTGTTAAATTCACTAAAATGAAAAAAATTATTCTATCTTCAATTACTTTCATCTTATTAGCTAGCTGTACTGGATCTCTTACATTATTATCGGCGGTAAAACAAACGGTTTACCCAGGTCGGCACACCCAAAAAATACACACAAATTACGTATTAACATTTTCTGTAAAGTCTGACACCTATATTGTCATAGATAGCGTCAACGTATTTCAAAATAACACCTATTATACACCTCATTTTTTATTAAAGCTAAGTAATTCACCAAAATATATTGATACCATTGCAAAAAAAGGAATCTATATACTTGAAATCCCTTTAAAAAAGAATTCCATTTCTGATATGAACAACCACTTTTCAGGTGAAGAGAAGATATTGGTTCACTATAAAGAAGCAGGACAAAACAAAACACAACAGATATCAACATTTAAAACAGAAAATCTAACGAAAAGGTAATCATATAATACACCTCTAAAAGAAGATTGTAGTGAATCTTATTAAAAAAAAGCCCCTCACCACTAAAGTGTGTAAAGGGCTTTCAACAAAAATATATAATCTCGTTTATAACTTGAAATCACAAATGATATAAAATCTTTATACCACTGCTACGTTCATATCGGTGCTTTCAAAAATCTTATCGGCAGAACCTGCGATAAACCCAGAATACAACTCTCCATTTTCCATTGGATGACGGAAAGCAAATTCATAATAACAAGAAGTAATTTCTTTTGTAGTTTCTTTAAATTCTACAGGAATTCTGTCTGCCAATACACTAGATTGTTCTAACATTTGCTCAGGAGTTCCTTTAATTTCACCACCAGAGACATTCATCTTAAAACCTTTCTCTTTCAAAAATTCGTTAACCTCCTCTAAGGAGTTAAAAGTATCCAATTTGTTGGTGTCAACCGTAAAGTGGTTTGAGCAGAACCCATTAACATATAACCAAGCAGCATATTCACTTTCTTCTTGTAATTTTTCATACAATTCAAAACTTGGCTGATCCCATAAACGACCTTTAAATACTAAATCTGCCGGATTCAATTCATCAGCAGGAATACTATCAATCATTTTTGTAACCTCAGCTTGCAGTTCTGAAGAAAACTCTCCTGTTTTTAACTGACTAATAAATACACGTGGTGCGTCTTTATCTGTCTTATGCTCAAAATGTTTTGCATATAGCTTCTTTGCTTCAAAAACATAACTGTCTTTCTCTTCATAACCAGCTTCAATAAAAGGTGTAGCCAACACATCAATATTCACTCGTTCATCTTCAAATGTTCTAAAAGCCACATGGTCATTATAAACCATATTTCCTTCGTTCGTAAACAACTCTTTTATTTTCTGTGCAGAAGGAGTTCTCTCAGTATACTCTTTCCAAAGTTTATCAAAAATTTGCGTTGTGTTCATGTGATAAAAATTTTTAGCAAAAATAAATTGAATTTCTTTCAAAAACACATAATAATGATTAATTTTACACTCTTACGTGTTATTTTATGTTATTTTGATTTTAATTACATAAAAAAAGTAAATTATAACTTCAACACCTTTATAATTAATCTTATGGATAGTCAATTTGATTATATAGACAAACAAATACTCTCAAAATTACGTTTGGATGCCAGAAAAGCATACTCTCAAATCGCTGACGAATTAAAAGTTTCTAATTCTCTAATTCATCAACGAATAAAGAAATTAACAACTGAAGGTGTTATAAAAAATGCCGCATTTATACTAGACGAGAAAAGACTAGGATACAAAACAAAATCGTACACAGGGATTCGATTAAGGGAAGCTAGGTTTGCAAAAAACGTAATGAAAGAGTTAGAAAAGATTGAAGAAATTATTGAATGTAACTTTGTTTCTGGAAATTATGCAATTTTTATTCTGATCTTTGCTAAAGATAATGAACATTTACAAAAAATATTATATGATAAAGTTCATTTAATAAACGGAGTAGCTGGTACCGATACTTTTATTTGTTTCGATACTTGCTTTAAACGTAACATACTTATTGACTAATAAAATGAGCAACTATAAGCTTAACGCCCTGCATAGTTCTTTAGATGGAGAACTCTTATATGACAACTTGCACAAAAGTATTTATGCTACCGATGCATCTGTGTATCGTAAAATACCCATGGCTGTTGCCTATCCTAAAAACAAGAATGACCTCAAAAAGTTAATAGCTTTTGCAACCACTAACGGGGTTACTTTAATTCCTCGTACTGCTGGCACCTCTCTTGCTGGTCAATGTGTTGGTGATGGAATTGTGGTAGATGTATCTAAGTATTTTACCAATATGTTAGCTTTTGATGAAAAGAAGAAAACTATTACAGTTGAACCCGGTATCATTAGAGATGATCTCAATCGGTTTTTAAAACCTTTTGGATTGTTTTTTGGTCCAAATACCTCTACGTCTAACCGATGTATGATTGGTGGAATGGTTGGCAATAATTCTTCCGGAAGCACTTCCATTCGCTATGGAGTAACTCGAGATAAAGTAGTTGCTATTGCTGGTTTATTAAGTGACGGGAGCGATGTTTCTTTTGCTGAATTGAGCTCTCAAGAATTCAAACAAAAAAGACTTGAAAATTCGCTAGAGGGTTCTATTTATAAATCTATTTATAATGAACTTTCTCAAGAAACAATTCAACAAGAAATAAAAAAAGAATTTCCAAAGAGTAGTATTCATAGAAGAAATACAGGATATGCAGTTGATGAGTTTTTAACCTCTGATTTATTTGGCGGAAATAACACTACGATAAATCCTGCTAAATTCTTATCAGGAAGTGAAGGAACTCTTGTTTTTTCTACAGCTATAACTATTCAATTAGACGACCTACCTCCTTCTCACAGCATCATGGTATGCCCTCATTTCACAAGTATAAATGAAAGTTTAAAAGCTACTGTGACTACCATGAACCATAATCTGTACACTTGTGAGTTAATGGATAAAGTAATTTTAGACTGTACCAAAAATAACAGAGAACAAGCTAAAAACCGTTTCTTTTTACAAGATGACCCTGAAGCTGTTTTAATGCTTGAAGTTAGTGCCAACACCTTAAATGAAGCTGAGGTTTTAGCAGATGCACTAATTGAAGACTTACAAAATAATGGTTTTGGGTATCATCATCCGAAGGTATATGGCGATGATATCAATAAAGTTCATCATTTGCGTAAAGCTGGTTTAGGGTTATTAGGAAATATGGTAGGTGATATGAAAGCAGTTGCTTGTATCGAAGATACTGCTGTTGCACTTGAAGATTTACCCGAATATATTGAAGAATTTACTCAAATAATGACTAAATATCAGCAAGAAGCAGTTTATTATGCGCATGCTGGTGCTGGTGAGTTACACTTACGGCCTATTCTAAATTTAAAAAAACCAGAAGATGTAGTTCTTTTTAGAAAAATCACTACAGAAACTGCCGAATTAGTTAAGAAATATCAGGGCTCCTTTAGTGGAGAGCATGGCGATGGAATTGTTCGTGCTGAATTTATCCCATTAATGATAGGGGAGAAAAATTACCAATTATTGCAAAGAGTAAAAAAAGCATTTGATCCTAACAATGTATTTAACAAAGGGAAAATAACAGATGCTTTTCCTATGGATAAAAGCTTACGTTATGAAATTGATAGAGCTGAACCAGACATTAAAACCATACAAGATTTTTCTGATAGTGAAGGAATTCTAAAACTTGCCGAAAAATGCAACGGATCGGGTGATTGCAGAAAATCTCCCGAAGCTGGAGGTACTTTATGCCCAAGTTATAGAGCAACACGTAATGAAAAGGAAACAACGCGCGCGCGCGCTAATACACTACGCGAAGTACTTACGAATAATACCGCTAAAAATAGATTCGATTCAAAAGAGCTAAAAAAGGTACTAGACCTGTGTCTGAGCTGTAAAGCTTGCGCCACTGAATGCCCTAGTAATGTGGATATTGCATCTATGAAGGCTGAGTTTTTATATCAATATCAAGAGACAAATGGGTACCCTTTTAGAAGTAAATTATTCGCTAATAATTCAAAGTATAACAAACTAGGAAGCAAATTCCCATCAATTACTAATTTTTTCACCAATACCACATTGGCTAAAAAAATAATGGGAGTGGCCACTGAACGAAACGTACCAAAATTAGCAAAACAGCCCTTGGAAACTTGGCTTCGAAAGCACCATTACCAAAACGCACATCGAATAGTTTATTTATTTAATGATGAATTCACCAATTATTATGATGCCGAGATAGGAAGAGATACTGTTCTTGTTTTAGAAAATTTAGGGTATGAAGTAAAAACAATAAAACATGAAGAAAGTGGACGCAGTTATATCTCAAAAGGCTTTTTAAAAGAGGCTAAAGAAATCGCTAATAAAAATGTTTCGATATTTAAAAAATTGATCACAACAAAAACTCCTTTAATTGGCATTGAACCTTCTGCGATATTGACATTCAGAGATGAGTACATTCGTTTATCGGACGACAAAGATAGCGCTCAGTCTATTGCTAAAAACACCTTTACTATTGAAGAGTTCTTAGCTAACGAACATCAGAAAGGAAATATCAATACGGATGCTTTTACAACCAAAAATAAAGCGTTAAAAATACACGGACATTGCCATCAGAAAGCACTATCGAGTACTCATGCATCTTTCAGCATCTTAAACATTCCGAAAAACTACAAAGTAACCATTTTAAATACTGGTTGTTGTGGAATGGCAGGATCTTTTGGGTATGAAAAGGAACATTACAAAGTAAGTATGCAAGTTGGAGAAGATACTTTATTTCCTAAAATCAGAAAATGTAATTCATCTACGGAAATAGTGGCCGCTGGAACCAGTTGCCGTCATCAAATTTATGATGGTACAAAACGTATTGCTAAACACCCTATAACCATATTAAAAGAAGCTTTAAAGTAATTCATCACTAGTGAAATTAATAATAAGCTCAATGAAAACCGTTGGGCTTCTTCTCTTTTAAAGTTACTGGTAGTTCCTTAAAACAAGTTAGAAAATCCTTACAAAAGCACTAAAAAAAATCACTATTTCAACTACAATCTACGTCACCAAAAACTCACAGCACACTATTTTATTTGTTATCAATTGATTATACTTTAAATATTTCGTACTTTTAAGTGTTGTTTAACTTTAAATATACCGCTTATGTCAGAAAGTAAAATAATTATTATTAACGCTTTACTTATTTTTGTTGGTATTACAGGATTCTTTTTCTTAATGAAAGTACTTGGTTTAGAAAATATTTCCGAATTACGTTTTCTTAATTTTGTTTTTGTGCTTTGGGGAATTAACAAGGCTATAAAAACAAATATCATGAAAAATCAGGAATTAGTGTATTTCCAAAACTTTTTATTAGGAGCTGGAACTTCTATTTTGGCCGTAGGATTAACCATTGTAGGATTGATTCTGTATGTTACCTTCATTGATAGTGGATTTATAACTGTGCTTGAAAACTCTTCATTTTGGGGCCAAGATCTAAGTTTACCTTTAGTAGTTTTCGCCTTGGCGATAGAAGGAACTGCATCATCTGTTATTTGTTCATTTATATTAATGCAGTATTATAAAAATTACAAATTAACAAATACGGCTCTTACCTAAAAATGATTAATAAAAAGCCTCATTTTAAAAAATGAGGCTTTTTATTAATTAAGCAGAATTACAAAGGTCTTCTCTCTACGATTTAAAAACTTAGTTTTTATCTTATATTATCAATTGTAACAGCATAAATCATTGTGAAAATCGTCGTTGATTTTTTTACAAATTAATCTTGCAAATTCATGCTCCATATACAAATTGTGATCTCCATTTACCTTAATCGCTGTTAGCTTCATTCTATCAAACCATGCTTCTTTTGGAGCAAATAGATCTTCATCTCCATAGTACAAAAAAACTGGACATTCAGGTTGCAGTGTTTCATAGCGAATTCTTGTAGCAGAAACACCATACAAAGCCATTACATTTTTATTTTTCAATGCATATTTCCATGCTATTGTTCCACCTATGCTAAAGGCTAAAATGCTTATTGCACTCTCTTTTTCAAGCTCATTTAATTTTTCAACGGCTTTCTCTATACCTCCATTGACAAATTGTTGATGTCGTTTTTCTTCCATGAAAATTGATGTGTCAACCCCTCCTAGTTGACAGCAATCATAAAAGGTTATATCAAAACTCCTTTTTAATTCTTGTGTATAATATACAAGCCAGCTTGCTGTGTTTTTTCCCCATAAATCAGAAAGGATAATTAGTTTTCTCTTTTCCACAATTCGTTTATGACGTTTTATTAACAAATACTTCTGCCATCATACAACGTGCGCTACCACCACCACATGCTTCAATTGTTTCAAGACTACTATGCAATATTTTACAGTGCTTTTCAATATTCCTTATTTGATTATTTTGCAACGCATTAAAAGCTGAAGAGCTCATTACTAAATAACGTTCATTATTTTCACCTAGAACCTGTAACATATTTCCCACAAATTGGGTTACTTGTTTTTCAGTAATGGCTATTACCTCCTTTCCATCAGATTTTAAATGAGTTACTAAATTTTTCCTTTCTTTTTTATCATCTATCGCATCTAAACAAACTATGGCAAAAGTTTCAGCAACGCTCATCATTACGTTTGTATGATATATCGCTTCTCTTTTTCCTTCAACCGTTTGATTTGCCGTGAAAATTACGGGTGTAAACTCAAAATCTTCACAAAACTCAATAAACAATTCTTCATCTGCTCTTGGAGATAGAGTACAATATGCCTTTCTATTTTCTCTATCCAAAATCATACTTCCTGTGCCCTCTAAAAAAAAACCTTCTTCTTCAGCAGCCGTATAGTCTGCGACATTTCTTATTTCAAATCCCATATCTTCCAACACATCCAAAACATCTTCTCGCCTTTCCAAACGTCTATTTTCGGCAAACATTGGGTAAATAGCAACATCTCCATTTTCATGAAACGAAATCCAATTATTCGGAAATAATGCATCTGGTGTATTAGGTATCTCTTTATCATGTACAACTACCACATTGATACCTACCACTCTTAACTTATCTACAAAAGCATCAAATTCTTCTTGTGCCTTTGCGTTAATTGTTGCTGGTAGCATTCCCAACAGCTCTTGCTGGTAATAATTATTTACTGCAGTTTGTTCATTCATTCTGAAACTAGCAGGACGAACCATTAAAATGGTATTGGTTATTTGTTTCATACTGCGAAAATAATTAATTATACGGCTCGTATAAGTCTAGTTTAATTATTATAACTTTTTTATGTGAAGATTGATGTCTCCAACTGATGAAAGAGACAAACTCTAATTGGTTAATCTTTAAGAGGTTTTATTAGTACTAGTATTTTCTGGCAAAAATAGGTGGTAATTTATTTTAGTCTAATTCTCCAGCCTTAATCATCTTATAAATCGTGCTTTTACCTACATCAAGGGCTTTCGCTGTTTCAACAACATTATTTCGATACAATTTCAAATAATGTTTTACTATTTCAAAAGTATACTGTCTGAGCGTCTTACGCCCGTCTAAAAGCTGTTTCTCCCTTACTATATTTGAAAAATGGATATTGTTTTTATTTATTTCTGATCCTTCACATAACACAATAGCCAATTCAATTATCGATTTTAACTCTCTAACATTTCCTGGATATTTATAAGATGCCAATTTCTTTTTTGCTTCCTCGGAAATAGTGATCCCTTTTAAATTATTTTCTTGTAGGTATTCTTTTAAAAAATGTTCAGAGAGTACTAAAACATCATCCTCCCTTTCTCTTAATGGTGGGAGGTGTATGGTTAGCCCCATTAACCTATAATAAAGATCTTCCCTAAAGTTCCCTTTTCGCACTTCTTCTAATAAATCTTTATGACTCGCAATGATAATCCTTATGTCTAATTTTATGATCTTATTACTTCCTATGCGAGATAATTCTTTTTCTTGTAAAACACGTAATAATTTTGCCTGTAAGTTGAGGTTTAACTCTGCTACTTCATCTAAAAAAAGACTACCTCCATTGGCCTCTTCGAATTTACCTATTTTAAGACTACTAGCTCCTGTAAACGAACCTCTTTCATGACCAAACAATTCGCTTTCAATTAATTCTTCAGGAATTGCAGCCATGTTAATAGCAATAAATTTTCTATTTTTCCTTGGACTATTATAATGAATCGCTTTCGCCGCTACTTCCTTACCAGTACCTGTTTCTCCAAAAACAGAAACGTTAATATTAGATTTTGTTGCTTTTTTCATCAATCGAAAAACTTCTTCCAACCGATTACTTTTACCAATTATTGTTTTGTTAAAAGAAAAATCAGTCTCTACTGCATGTATATCGTGGATTTTAGGTTTGGTTTGTTGATTTTCTTTTATACGAACCACCGTATCCCATAATTGATCTTTTGTGGTTTCATCTTTTATCAGATAATCGGTAATACCTAACTTTAATAAACCTACCACTAGAGAAATGTTTTGTTGAGAACTAATAACTACTACTGGTATACTTGGATCAATCTTTTTTATTTTCAAATATAATTTTTCTCCTTCAAAATCAGGAATTGATAAATTCATAGTTATTAGGTCAGGTTTATTGGTAAGTTTTGACATACACTCATGACCTGATTGGATTAAGGTAACACTATAATCTGGATTCATTTCTAAATGATATTTCAAAACTCCTCCGTACCATGGATCATTTTCAACAATGAAAATTTTAAAAGGCTCTGATTTACTCATTTTTTTTGCATTAGTATTCAATGTCCAAGTTATAGAATGTTTCCATTTTTGAGACTAATGATCGATGAATCATAATTAACAACATATAAGAAAACTAGAAGTATCGATGAATGAAAATCTTGTTACATACTGTAACCTTTAGAAGAAGAAAAACATGAAATAATCTTACCTAACCATTTTAACAACAATGACCAAAATAACTTGATTTTAAAGCGCTTTCACCTACTTTACATAAACAATACGTTTTCTTCATTGAACCTATCTAGACCTTAGAGAATCATTCCAATTATTGGAAAACATCAACTTTAAAAAAAACCTAAAATACTGAAAAACAACACACTAACCCTATTGGCATTACAATTGAAGTTCTTAACTGAACTTAAAATTTTATTTCATGAAAATAGCTGTCGTAGGAAGCGGATATGTAGGTCTGGTAACAGGAGCATGTTTTTCTGATATCGGTATTGAGGTAACATGTGTTGATATTGATACGGTAAAAATAGAAAACCTCAACAAAGGAATCATACCTATATATGAACCTGGATTAGAAGAAATTATCATTAAGAATAGTAAAAAGAAGAGATTGACTTTTACTACAAATTTAAAACAAGCACTTTCAGAATGCCATACGGTTTTTATTTGTGTTGGAACCCCTCCAAAAAAAGACGGTAGCGCTGATTTATCTAACGTTATGGATGTGGCTAAAAGCATTGGTCGTTATATAAATCATTATTTGTTGGTGGTAACCAAAAGTACCGTTCCGATAGGATCATCAGAAAAAATTCAAGCTATCATTCAAGATGAAATAATTAAAAGAGGCGTTCCAATAGAGTTTGATATTGCATCGAACCCTGAGTTTTTAAAAGAAGGAGCGGCCGTTAATGATTTTTTAAAGCCTGATAGAATCGTTATTGGAACACAAAGCCCTCGTGCAAAGCAAATAATGAAAAAGCTTTATAAACCATTCACTCTGAATGGACACCCACTCCTATTTATGGATAATACTTCGGCAGAGATGACTAAATATGCCGCCAATGCGATGTTAGCCACTAAAATAAGTTTCATAAACGATATAGCAAACCTCTGTGAATTGGTTGGAGCCGATGTTAATGAAGTAAGGAAAGCTATCGGAGCAGATTCTAGAATTGGAAACAAATTTATATATCCAGGAATTGGATATGGAGGATCTTGTTTTCCTAAAGATGTAAAAGCACTTATAAAAACAGCTGAAGGTTTTAATTATATCATGAGAGTTTTAAAAGCTGTTGAAGATGTAAATAATAACCAAAAAGAACTCATGTTTACTAAAATATATGACTATTTCAATGGGCAGCTTGATGATAAGGTAATTGCTGTTTGGGGACTTAGTTTTAAACCACAAACTAATGACATACGAGAAGCTCCTTCTTTAACAATTATTGAGAAATTATTAAGCAAAAATGCCACGATAAAAGCATATGATCCTATTGCTATGAAGGAAGCAAAAGAACATTTTGGCAATCGAATTGAATACTGTGATAATGAATACGAAACCGTTAGTAACGCTGATGCTCTGGTCGTACTCACTGAATGGTCTGAATTCAAATATCCAAATATGAGAAAATTAAAAAATTCAATGAATAGAAAAGTCATCTTTGATGGCCGTAATATTTTTGAAATCAAACACCTGGTTAAACATGGTTTTGAGTATCACTGTATAGGAAGAAATGCGATGAAAACAAAAATCTCAAATTACAAACAAAACGGGATTTCTACAAGTAGTTTAAATTAGTAAAACATGATACGAAAAAAGATTTTAGTTACTGGTGGCGCTGGCTTTATAGGTTCCCATTTATGCGAATCTCTTTTGTCAAAAGGTAATGAAGTATTTTGTTTAGATAATTTTTTCACTGGACAAAAAGATAATATTACTCCCCTTCTAGAGAACAATTACTTTGAATTGATTAGGCATGACATAATTCAACCGTATTTAATTGAAGTTGATGAAATATACAATTTGGCATGCCCTGCATCGCCTATTCACTACCAATACAACCCTATTAAAACCATGAAAACCTCGGTAATGGGAGCCATCAATATGCTAGGTTTAGCAAAAAGAGTGAAGGCTACAATTTTACAAGCTTCAACCAGTGAAGTATACGGTGATCCAATGGTTCACCCGCAGCCAGAATCATATTGGGGAAATGTAAACCCGATTGGAAAAAGATCTTGTTACGATGTTGGTAAACGTGCCGCCGAAGTTCTATTTATGGATTATAAAAGGCAAAATGAAATCAACACTAAAATAGTTAGAATTTTCAATACTTATGGGCCGAGAATGCACCCGAATGACGGAAGAGTAGTTTCTAATTTTATTGTCCAAGCACTTAAAAACAGCGATATTACTGTTTTTGGAGAAGGAACGCAGACAAGAAGCTTTCAGTATGTAGATGACCTGATTTCAGGTATGGAAAAAATGATGAATACAGATCCTTCTTTTTGTGGACCTGTGAACATAGGAAGTACTGAAGAGTATAAAATTATAGACCTCGCTCATAAAATTATTGCATTAACAAATTCAAAATCAAAAATTATTTTCAAAGAATTGCCACCTGATGATCCATTAATGAGAAAACCCGATATCCAATTAGCTAAAGAAAAACTTGGATGGGAACCGCAAATTTCTCTGAAGGAAGGTTTGTTAAAAACCGTTGAGTATTTTGACTCCATACTCTAATACCTTCAATCGTTCATTGAGCCGTTAAAGCCTTAAAAAGCGAACGTAAATAAGCTCAATTATCTTGATTCTATATTCTGGAAAACTATTCCTAAATAAAGAATATCACGAACAAACAAAAAAAACACAAAAAACTAATAAACAAGCAATTAACCCTAGTATTGATTTTGGCATAATAATCGGATTCTTTTACTCGACATAAGACCCCTACCTCTTGTTTTGGAAAAATAAATAATATACATATCCATAAATAATGAAGAAAAAAATACTAATTGTAGATGACGAATTAACAACTTGTGTATTACTTGAGAACTTCTTGAAATCGGAATATGAAGTAGTACGTGCTATTTCTGGACTAGAAGCACTTAGTGTATTAAAAAATATGATTCCTGATTTAATAATAAGTGATATTCAAATGCCAAAAATGAATGGTTTTGAGTTACTAAAAGAAATTCGACTTATTGGCTTTGTAAAGCATACGCCAATAATTATGCTCTCAGGTAAAACCGAAAGTAAAGAGCGAATTAAATGTTACCGCATGGGAGCTCAAGATTACCTTACTAAACCATTTAATCCAGAAGAACTTAAAGAAGTTATCAAAAAAAACCTGTTCCCAATTAACTTTTCAAATACATGGTAAATAAACTGTATAAATTTTAACACAAATCAATTGATGTTTCAAAATGAATATATTATACATTGGATCTAATCCTGATACATATAACAGTAAGATAGAAAAATTAGGGTTTTCCGGTATTATGGTAAACAATAACCGTGAAGCCATTATCATTCTTCAAAAAAGACATGATATCGATCTTATCATTTGCGAATATAACCTACCAGGAAGTAACGGAATTTTTCTATTTAAAACAATAAAGAAAAAACCATTTTCAATAAACATACCTTTTATCCTTGTCTCTTATGAGTATAGTAAAAAGGTCTATGAAAAAGCCTTTAAAAATGGAATTGATGATTATTTCGTTGTCAAAACCGATGACATTATACAAATTCTTAACAGGGCTAAATCCATTTACTTATTTAATCAATCGAACGAAACTGAGAATGTAGTTACTGCAATTGAAGAAGCATACAAGTTTCCTATATCAAAGAGAATTTTTGATATTGTTTTTGCCTCATTGGTACTCATTATCGTTTCCCCTCTATTATTATTCTTTATGATTGCAATTAGACTAGAATCCAAAGGCAAGGTATACTATATCACAAAAAGAGTTGGAAGAAAAACGTTTGACTTCTATAAACTTCGTTCTATGCGATCGGGAGCCGACAAAATGGTTGACGAGCTTGCCAAAACAAACAACCAGTATGCTAAAAAAGAGATTCAGCCAGATTGGAAAGAACCTTGTCCTAAATGCGTGAGTTTGGCAAATGACAAGAACTGTTCAACCATTCTCTATATTGATTCTCAAGAAATTTGCGAATACTGGTATAACTTTAATAAACTAAACGCACTGAAATCAAAATCAAAATTCATTAAAATAATGAACGACCCTAGAATTACTAGAATTGGAAGTTTTATCCGGAATACAAGTATCGATGAATTACCTCAACTCATTAATGTTCTTAAAGGAGACATGTCTATTGTTGGAAATCGCCCATTACCCTTGTACGAGGCAGAATTACTAACTGATGATTATCTATCAAAACGCTTTTTAGCACCTGCAGGAATAACAGGTTTATGGCAAGTAGAGTTAAGAGGAAGAAAAGGAAAAATGTCTGAAAAAGACCGGATGGATCTAGACAATATGTATGCAGATTATTTTACGGATAACAAGTATTCGTTTTGGTTTGACTTTAAATTAATCTTAAGAACCATTCCCGCATTATTTCAAAGAAGCACCGTGTAAAAAATATTTAGAAAATGAAACATTATGTAAACATCTATATTGCTTTTGTCGTACTTTTAAGTACTTCTTTCAACCTTTTCTCTCAGGAAACGGACTCTATCACTATTCCTAAAAGCTATGCGCTCTTAATCCCTAAACTATCGGTACTTATGGACTCGGCTTTGGCACATAACAAAATGCTACAATACAGAAAACTAGAGATCACCGCAAAAGAACATGATTTAAAAACTAAAAAAACATATTGGACTAGAAATTTAGGCCTACGTGGAGAAACTGTCTATGGTACATTCAATAATTTTTCTACCAGCAGCGGTGATTATATTAACCCAAATAACACACTAACAACCTCCACCCAGTTTAATTATAATGTTGGAGTATACTTCAGGTTTCCCCTTCAAGATTTTTTGAACCAAAAAACAATGATAAGAAGAGGGAAAATAGAAATTGATCAAGCTAATAACCTAGTAAAACTTGAAGAAGACGCTATTAAAGAAACTGTGTATAGGTACTATGAGGAACTTATACTAAATCAAAAATTACTTGAAATTGAATCTCTCAACTTCGAAAATGCCCAAATTCATGCAAAAATGATCGAGAAAGAATATGAAAATGGCCTTTTACCAATTTCAGAATATTCAAGATTAACAAACATTATTTCCAGTATTATGAGAGAATATGAAAAATCTAAATCCCGGTTTTTTCTATCAAAACAACTTCTAGAAAATGTTGTAGGATTTAAAATTAACTAATAAAAAAGGTATATCACGTGAATTTAATTGATTTCATAAGGCTTTTAATCAAACACAAAATAATACTTCTAATAGTTCCGCTATTAGCAGGTGTATTGGCTGTATTTTTTACGAGTAATTCAAATCATAAGTATTCTTCTCAAACAGTAATTTATACTGGACTTGGTTCTGACTCTTCTATTGAAATGGATAAATCATTCAATCCATTCACTACAAATATGGCATTTGATAACCTTATCAATATCATAAAATCAAGAGAAACTCTAGAAGAGGTTGCTATCCGTTTACTAAGCCGCCATCTACTCGACATCAAGCTGCGCGAAAGTTATTTATCTCAAAGAGACCTTAAAGAGTTGAAAGAAGTTATACCTACGGAATTCTTGAATCAATTAGCACTATTAAAAAATACAGAAGATTCTTTGCACGTACAATCAGATTCTATTGCTAATGAAAAAGTATTTAATCAACTTATAGAAATTAAAAACAGTAATCATGAGAATTTTGTAAATGCTCTTTTAAACTATGAACATCCACACTATTCAATCGAGGCAATATCAAAAATTAGAGCCTATAGAATTTCTAATAGCGATTTAGTAAAAATCAACTACGAGACAAACAACCCAAGTATTTGTAAACAGACCTTAGACATCCTATACAAAGTATGCGCTAAAAAATATAAAAGTTTAAAAGAAAATGGATCTCATGCCATCATAAAATATTTTGAAAACGAGCTACGTAAAGCTAAAAAGAAATTAAAAACCATTGAAAAAGAACTCCTAGAGGTAAACAAACGCTACAATATCATTAACTATTATGAGCAGAGTAAAGCTGTTGCATTCATGAAAGAGGAGATGAGCCTTGATTTATACACAAAAAAAGGAGAGTTATTAGGTACCAAAGCCAAAACTAAAAAACTCCAACAAAAGCTTAACACACTTGCGCTAATAAATGAAAAAAGAAAACAAATTTTAATCAATAAAAAAAGACTTGGGGAATTAAACGTTGACATTACCATGATGGAATCAAAATCTATTGATCAAGAGAAAGAAAAGGTAAGAGTCAAATTAACAGCTCTGAAAGAGAAGGCCAAGTCTCTAAAAAGCAATATGGAACAAAGTATTGAAGAACTATATGGAATGGAAAACACACTCGACGGAATTCCAGTAAAGCAAATATTGCCAGAATTAATGGATAATGTTATAGATACAGAAGATTTGAATGCAAAACTTGATGTTGGAAAAACACGAAATAAGGAATTTGAAAAACAATATGCTGTTTATATGCCCGCTGGCGCAAATTTAAAGAGAATCGAAAGAGAATCGAAAGTAGCAGAACAAGAGTATTTAGAAATTTTACAAGGGCTTAATTTAGCCAAAATAAAATTTCAAGATACCCAGTTATTAACAAATCTTAAAATTGTAGATGCGGCATACTACCCCTTAAAGCCAATGCCCTCTAAGAGAAAATTAATTGTATTAGCCGTTTTCTTATTGAGTTTCATTCTCATTTTAGGTAGTATTTTATTCATGGAGTTCTTTGATCGAACACTGAAAAATTTAGAAGTAGCTTCTGAAAAAATAAAGCTTCCTGCCATGGGAGTTATTCCTAAAATTTTTAGAACTCATGGAAAACTAAACCTAAAACCTATTTATGAACGTCTTACTGAACTTATCTTAAAAGATATATTTCAAAAAACATCAAGCTTTACTCCTAAATCAACTAAAATAGTAGCTATTTTAAGTACACGACGAAAAGAAGGAAAGTCAACAATAGCAGCAAATATTACTAAAAAATTAAAAGAAGAAGGTAAATCAGTTTTAATTCTAAATCACTCTCCACTTGAGAAAGTAATTGAGAGAAAAATTAAATTTACATTACTTCGAAGACTTCTCGGATATAATGATCCAAGATGCGATTACACGGAACCATTTCTTGATAACCCTCAAAATTACCTCAGTAAAGAAGAATATAGAATATTTGATCTCGATCAGCACTATTTTAAAGCTAAAACATACAAAGATCTGATTCATGAAAAGGAAAGAAATATTACGAATCCGGATTATGTAATTATTGAGTTTCCGAATATTTTAGAAAAAAACTATCCTATTGAACTCCTACGAACAGCAGCTATTTCAATACTTGTATGTAGAGCAAATAGAACTTGGTCTAAAGCTGATGAAAATTCACTTGAAAGTTTGAAAACAATGATCGAACCTAAACTGAACTTTATTATTAACGGTACCGAAATTAACGAAGTAGAGACTGTTCTAGGGGAAATTTTTAAAGGCAGATCCATTTTTAGAAAAAAAATAAAAAATATTATTCGATTCCAGTTTAACTCAAGAAATCAAATATAAATTCATATGCGCAGCCTATTACGTAAAATAATACATGAAGACAACTTCCTATCTTTCCTAGGAAACCTTGTTATTGCTGTACTTGGTTTTGCAGGGTTCGGTCTTTTGGTAAGAGGCTTGTCAACTGATCATTTTGCGCAATGGGTGCTGTTTATTTCAGGCGGATCTCTTGTGGAAATGATTCGATTTGGAATAACTAATAATGCTTTGATAAGATTCCTTTCTGGTGCGACAAATGATGATAGAGATCAACTAATTGGATCTAATGTTCAAATTGGATTTATAGCAACTATTATTATCATTCTGATATTGATTGGATTTAAAACATCATTTAATGAAGCCATCAATAATTCAGGGTATAAACTATTTTTCGAATGGTATCCACTATTGGCACTCGTAAATCTACCTTGGAATAATGCACTTATTATAGCACAAGCAGATATGCGATTCGATAGAGTTTTACGAATTAAAATAATTAATAGCGGATTGTTTTTTCTAGTTTTAGTTGTTGATGCCATTACGCTCAACCTATCGCTTACTCAACTAGTTTTACTACTGATTATTATTAACTCATTCACCTCATTTCTATGTGTTTTAAAATCGTGGGATGGCTTATTTCTATACAAAAAAGCAACCGCTGTAACTACAAAAAAACTGCTAGATTTTGGAAAATACAGCACCTTTACGCTCATTGGTTCTAATTTACTAAGGAGTGCTGATGTTTTAATACTTAGTTTAAGTCCACTAGGAAACAGTGCCGTTGCCATTTTCAGTATTCCTCTAAAATTAACGGAATTACAACTCATCCCACTCAGAAGCTTTGCCGCAACGGCATTTCCTAAAATGTCAAAAGCAAGCATAGAAGGGAAACGAAAATTAGTGAAAAATTTATTTAATTCATATACAGGTGCCATTACCTATTTATTTATAGCCATGTCTTTGTGTATCGCCATTTTTGCAGAAGAGTTTGTGATTTTAATATCTGGATACAAATACTTAAACTCAGAAATCATAGGATTTGATATTGTAATTTTAGTCAAAATACTATCTATATATGGTCTTCTTTTACCCATAGATCGCATGACCGGTATTGGTCTAGACAGTATAAATAAACCTAACATTAACGCATTAAAAGTATTGGTGATGTTATCAACCAATATTATAGGAGACCTCATTGCTGTGTTTGTTTTCAAATCTTTGAATTTAGTAGCCATATCATCGATTTTATTTACGCTAGTAGGCGTATTTCTAGGCAGCTACTTTTTAAACAAAGAAATTCCAGTTTCAATAATTGATATTCTCAAAAGTGGCTTCAAATTTTATCAGTCGATTTTTAAAAAATCAAATATAATAATCCGTCAATTCCACTTTTTTAAAAAATAAATATGAGTCTATTTGACAAACATATAAACCCTTTTGAATTACCTTCTCCATCTACGAGGCTCTCTAATCTTAGTAGCTTTATTCCTTTGGTTTTAGCTATCATAATGATCACTGTTATAATTTCTAAAACTGAAGTAATTGGCATTATCGCTTGCTTTAGTATTATAATACTGTTTATTGTACTAATCATTGTTTTTAACAAACCGAGAATAGGAATAATCATTATAATCATCGCTAGTTTTTTTGTTACAGGGCTCACTAGATATGTTGCCATTCCTTGGGGGCTTACGATCGATTCTATGTTGGTTGTCATTATTGTTTCTTTATTTTTTAAGAGTTTTTCAAACAAAGCAATATGGAATCAAGCAAAATCAAAAGTGGTCTTATTAGTATCTATCTGGATGCTTTATATCTTGATTCAAATAGGAAACCCAGAAGCGCAAAGTATTGTTGCTTGGTTTTACGCCATGCGCGGTATTGCCTTATATCAATGGCTATCAATCCCTCTTATATTTATTCTATTTAACAAACCTAAAGATCTTAACTTATTCTTTATTATTTGGGGTGTTTTGTCTCTTTTAGGAACTCTAAAAGGAATGCAACAATTTTATCTTGGAGTAGATCCTTTTGAACAAAGATGGTTAGATGGCGGCGGTGCTACAACCCATATTCTTTTCGGAAGATTACGAATTTTCTCTTTCTATTCAGATGCAGGACAATATGGAGCTTCTCAAGCGCACACTGCCGTTGTGTTTTCAATTTTAGCTTTCTATTTGAAAAAAAATACGCGTCTACGAGTTTTGTATACTATTGTTGCTCTAGGAGGACTTTATGGTATGTTTATATCTGGAACACGAGGTGCTATTTCTGTTCCTGGAATGGGGTGGATTCTTCTTATTTTTTTGAGAAAAAATATAACATCTCTTATTATTGGAGCCGTTCTTGTATTCGGTGTTTATTTCTTTTTTGCACACACCTTCATTGGTCAAAGTAATGCTGAAATAAGAAGAATGAGAACTGCTTTCGATTCTAAAGATGCTTCATTGCAAATCCGTCTTGCCAATCAAAGAAAACTCGTCAGCTACCTAGCCTCCAGACCATTCGGAGGAGGAATAGGAGCCACAGGAAACTGGGGTAAAAGATTTACCCCTCATACCTTCCTTGCCAATACAGCAACTGATAGCTGGTATGTAACCATATGGTCCGATACCGGGATAATCGGGCTCGTATACTATGCTTTTATGATATTATTCATCCTATTTAGCGGTGTTTACAACGTTTTATTTAAACTAAAAGATCACGAATTTCGAATAAAAATTATGGCGCTTACCTGTGGTATGGCAGGGATTTTAGTGGCTTCCTATGGAAATGGTGTTTTTGGGCAAATGCCTACAGGGATATTAATGTACGTTACTATTACATTCATGATAAAGTCACCCGAAATAGAAAGAAAATATATTCTAAAAGAAAAATTAACATAAAAAATCATTCTTATGAACTATAGAGATATTAAAGACTTAAATAGCATAATACTCAAAAAACTCGATATTATTCCCCGAGATCTTGACTTGATCATAGGAGTACCCAGAAGCGGCATGCTCCCTGCAAATTTATTAGCCTTGTATCTAAATTTATCCTATACCGACATTGATTCATTTATCAATGGGCACATTTATAAATCTGGAGCAAGACACTCTGTTACCGCTAAAAACCACAAAAAAATCCTTGTAGTTGACGACAGTATCGGTTCGGGGTCAGCATTAAAAAAATGTAAAGCAAAACTTAAGCATTTGGTGCACAAATTTACTTTTGAATATTGTGTCGTCTACGCCTCGCCAGAAAAAAGAAATAACGTTGACTACTATTTTGAAGTTGTTCCTACTCCTAGATATTTTCAATGGAATATATTTAATCATACCGATTTAGAAAAAGCTTGTTTTGATATCGATGGGGTGCTATGCCCAGACCCTAAACCAGAACAAAATGACGACGGAGAAAAATATATTGACTTTTTACTAAATGCACCTCCATTATATGTACCAGGTTCCAAAATTGGAACCATTGTAACATCTCGATTAGAAAAATATCGACCACAAACGCAACAATGGCTTAAAGCTAACAATATAGAGTACAACGAACTCATTATGTTAGATCTTCCCGATAAAAAATCAAGACAAAAAGCAAACAATCACGCAATACATAAGGCAAAGGCATATTCTGCAAAACCATATGTACTTTTTATCGAAAGTGACCTCCATCAAGCAATAGAAATCAATCAACTAAGTAAAAAGCCAGTACTCTGTACAGAAAATTTTGAAATGATTTATAAAGCGGAATCAATTGTATTCAATATTAAAAGAGGAAAGTATCTGCCCTTTATTAGAAAAATAGCTTTAGCGACTCGGAACAAGATTCAGAAATTGACAGGTAATTACTGAACAGTAATTGACACAGAATAACACAGAATAATCAAAAAAACATGAAATGTACATAGCTATTCCAACATATGAAATAATAGAATTCTTCTTACTTATATACTTTGGTTTATCAAGTATTTACATATTCGTTTTTGCTATTGCCGGAATTTTTTACAGAGAAAAAAAATTCAAGGATGGAGAGAAAAAGTATAAGATGGCTTTGTTAATTCCAGCCTATAAAGAAGACGAAGTAATCTTAGAATCAACAAAGTCTGCCATGCAGCAAAATTATCCATTAAATCTTTTCGAGGTGATTGTAATTGCAGATTCTTTTCTGGAACGCACTATTGATGTTCTTCAAAAAATGCCCATTCGGTTAATTGAGGTACATTTTAAAAACAGCACAAAAGCAAAAGCACTAAACAAAGCCATGCATCTTATAGGAGACGATTATGATATCGCTGTAGTTTTAGATGCTGACAACATTATGGATCCCTTTTTTATTTCAAAAATCAACGAAGCATTCAATGCCGGTTTTAAAGTCGTACAAGGACATAGAGTCGCGAAAAACTTAAATACTTCATTTGCTATTTTAGATGCTATTAGTGAAGAAGTAAATAATCATATTTTTAGAAAAGGGCATCGATCATTAGGGTTCTCATCAGCACTAATAGGTTCAGGAATGGCATTTGATTACCGTTTTTTCAAAGAAATCATGAGTGAAATTAATGCTATTGGAGGATTTGACAAAGAACTGGAATTAAAGCTACTAAACAAAAATTTGGTTATAGAATTCTTAAATGAAGCATACGTGTACGATGAAAAAATTCAGCGATCAACTGATTTTAAAAATCAACGACGAAGATGGCTTTCAACGAAACTGGTATACTTTAAAAAATACTTTTTTCATGGAGTAAAGGCTTTACTTTTAAAAGGAAATATAAATTTTTCAAATAAAATATATCAATTAGTTGCACCTCCTAGAATTTTATTATTTGGTATCGTATTTATTTCTTCAGTCATACACTTGGTTATTGATTTGATTTGGAATAAAAGTGTAGGTTCAATTACCTTGTTTTGGTGTGCTATACTCATCGTTACATTGATTACATTTTTTATCTCAATACCGAAAAAATTCTACAACTTAAAAACCTTGCAAGCAACCCTTTACATACCCAAGGCTTTTATTTTAATGTTTCTATCTCTTTTTAAATTAAAAAGAGCCACTAAAGTTTTTATTCATACACCTCATACCTCAAAATTCAAATAGTTTAATTATGGAATTCAAAAATTATACTGATTACAAAAGAATAGAAGATCTAAAAAGGTTAAAGTTTATTCAAAAAAGCATTAACTTGTTAAATAAGAAAGAGGCAAAAGTTTTAGATGTAGGATGCGGAAACGGTAATATCTCAATGCAGCTTGGTTATGCTGGATACAACGTTTTAGGAATAGATGTTTCTAAAGATGCTATTGCGATGGCAAAAAGAAAAAACAGCTTGAAAAATATCAAATTTAAAGCCATTGCTGCCGAAGAGTTGGATATACATAATAAATTTGACGCTATTGTATGCAGTGAAGTAATAGAACACCTAAATGAACCTATAGCGGTTATTCGTTCATTAAAAAAATTACTATCCCAAAAAGGAGTACTCATTGTAACTGTTCCAAATGGATTTGGGCCAAGAGAAGTATTTATTACCAAACCTGTTCAATGGATTTTTAAACATAACAAAACCCTATCCAAACTCTTACTTAACATCAAAAAAATACTTGGATTCAAGGGTACAACAATTCAATCAAATGCACCTGACTTAACTCATGTGCAGTTTTTTTCAAAAAAATCACTTTTAACAACTATTTCTAATGAAGAACTAAAACTGCAAAAGTTTGAAGTATCAAATTTCATTGAGGCCGTTTTTCCATTTTCATTAATTACCAAAAGAATCATTTTTCTTCAAAAAATAGATTGTTGGATGGCTGACCTACTACCCAATAATTTTGCCAGTGGTTTTATGACAACATGGGTTCAATCAAAATAAAAAGTAATGACAAAAACAAAATTTAACATATTAATGACCATTAGGCAAGGAAAAATTGGCGGTGGTGAAACCCATGTATTAGACCTAGTAAAAGAGATTGATACTTCGATTTTTAAAATCTATGTTCTTTGTTTTACTAGAGGTCAAATGGTTGAGAAACTTGTTGAAATGAATATCCCTTGTCATGTAATTTATTCGGAAAAACCATTTGATTTTAGCATTTGGAGAAAGGTGAAAAATTTAGTGAAAGATTTACAAATTGATCTAATTCATGCTCATGGAACTAGGGCTGTTTCCAATTCTTTTTGGGCTGCAAAAACGCTTTCTATTCCGTTAATCTATACAGTTCATGGATGGTCATTTCATCAAGATCAATTTTTTTTAGTGTATACCATAAAAGTTTTTATTGAAAAATTCTTAACCCGTAAAGCTGATACTGTTATTAATGTTTCTGAAAGTAATTTGAACGAAGGCGTAAAAAAATTCAATTTAAAAAAGGCCATTGTTATTTGTAATGGAATTAACAGAAATAAATTTAATCCGACCCTAACATTCAAAGATATTAGACAAGAGTTGGCTATTCCAAATGAAGTAACACTCGTTGGATATATCGCTCGAATTACAACTCAAAAAGATCCTTTTACAATGATTCGGGCTATTGAAATAGTATTAAAAGAAACAAAAAATATATTCTTTTTAATCATTGGTGATGGAGAATTAAGGAAGCCAACTGAATCATTAGCAAAACAACTTAACACAACCAACAATGTGCTATTTACAGGTTTTAGAAATGACATTCCTTCTTTGTTAAATGCTATTGATATCTACTGCTTACCTTCTTTGTGGGAAGGATTACCGATAGGGTTACTGGAAGCAATGAGTATGAAAAAAGCTATTGTAGCATCAGCTGTTGATGGCACAAACGAACTTATAGAACACAATAAAAACGGAATTCTAATACCTTGTAAAAACCCAGAGGAGCTGGCAAAACAGCTCCTTAGATTGCATTACGACAAACCGTTGATCGAATCAATCGGAAATAAAGCTGAATCATTAATTAAGATGAATTTTAATATCAAGAAAATGACACTAGAAATCCAGAAGGTATATCAAAGAATTATAACTCGTTAAAATTATAAATTGAGCTTATAAGGTTTGTAAGAACATGTATCACTATAATAAAAGTATAAAATAATGAAACCATAAATACTCATGATTAAAGGAAAAAATATTATTTGTATTTCCTTCACAACTTGGGAAGGAAAATTCACAAAATCAACAGTTCAGATATTGTCTTTATTAGCAAAGAATAATTCTGTACTATTTGTTGAATATCCACGAACTTTAAAGGATTTAGTAATTGCTGTTTTAGGGAAAAAGAAAGCGCCTGTATTAAGAATGCTTGGCATAAAAAAAAGACTAAAAGAGATTACATCCAACAGAGGAACAAGGATTAAACACCTTGTAATGCCTCCTATGCTACCCATTAATTTTGTGAAAAATAAGAGTGTTTATATGATACTTTCTAAGGTAAACACTTTTCTTTATAGACGTCAAATTAAAAAAATTTGCAAAAAACATACCATTGAAAATCCAGTCGTTATCTCTGCCTATAATCCTGATTATGGGTTGGCGACTATTGGAAAACTAAACGAACATTTAAACATCTATTATTGTTACGACGGAATGGATCTTTTAAGAAACCACTGGATGACAATTATGCAAGAGAAAATTTATTGCAAAAAAGTAGATGGAATAATTACAAGCTCAGATTTTTTGAAAAATCAAAAAAAACTATTGAATCCAAAGAGTTTTGTTGTTAAAAATGGCGTAGACTTCAAGTTGTTCAAACCTTTCGGTAAAAAAGAACCCCATCCAATAGAACGTATAAAAAAAGTTGGATATGTTGGCTGTTTAGATTACCGCTTTGATATTGATTTAGTAGAATATACACTACAGTCAATGCCTGATGTCCTTTTTGAATTTACCGGTCATTTATCAAACACAACAATTGTTGAAAGACTGTCATCATATTCGAATATTAATTTTTACGATTCGGTGAAACCAAAAGAAGTTCCGAAACTACTGGCTAGTTATGATATAGGAATCATACCTTATAATTATTTGGAAATAAATAAGGGGATATATCCTTTAAAAATAAACGAATACTTAGCTGTAGGACTTCCTATAGTAATGACAAGTTTTGCTCCTCTTGCAGAGTTTAAAGAGATTGTGAGAGTGAGTAATACTAAAAAAGAATTTATGCAATTCATTCAAAATGAAATAAAACTTGATTCAAAAGTAAAAATCCAGAAAAGAATTGAATTTGCTGAAAAAAATTCGTGGGAACGAAGAGCTGAAAAGTTTGATCAAATTATAGACAAGCTTTGGAACGAAAAATAAATACGGGAATTTCTGAGGATATTTCCCTAGAATATAATAATAATAATATCTAAAAATTATAAGGAATGCATATCTTAAACCTAATATTTGAAGTAATAGAATACGCTCTAAGCATCTATTTTGGATTGGCTAGTATTTACATATTTGTTTTTGCCATTTCGGGATGCTTCTATCGTGAAAAGCAATGTAAAAATGACCTGAAAAAACATAAAATAGCCATACTAATTCCCGCCTATAAAGAAGATGAAGTTATTTTAGAAACTACAAAATCTGCCATGCAACAAAAATACCCTTTAAATCTCTTCGAAGTGATCGTAATTGCAGATTCTTTTCTAGAGAAAACTCTCTCTAATCTCAAAAAAATGCCTGTCCGGTTAATTGAAGTATCCTTCAAAAATAGCACGAAAGCAAAAGCATTGAACAAAGCACTAGACACTATTGGAAATCAATACGATATTGCATTAATATTAGATGCCGACAATATTATGGAACCCTTTTTTATTTCAAAAATAAATAAAGCTTTTAATGAAGGGTCAAATGCTATTCAAACTCATAGAGTAGCTAAAAACTTAAATACATCAATTGCTGTGCTAGATGCCATTAGCGAAGAAATAAATAATCATATCTTTAGAAAAGGTCACAGCTCATTGGGGTTATCATCAGCTTTAATAGGCTCAGGAATGGCTTTTCATTATTCATTTTTTAAGCAAATCATGAAAACCATCAAAGCAATAGGTGGTTTCGATAAAGATTTAGACTTTAAAATCTTGAGAAAAGGATTTACTGTTGACTATTTAAACAATGCTTTTATTTTTGACGAAAAAATACAGCGTTCAGCAGATTTTAAAAATCAACGTAAGAGGTGGCTATCAACAAAATTTGTTCATCTCAAAAAGAATTTTCTAATTGGTATACAAGAGTTTTTTAAGGGCAATTTCATCTTTCTAGATAAAGTATATCAAATGATTGCCCCAACCAGAATACTCTTATTAGGCATTGTCACAATCATAACAATTTGTTACTTTTTAATTGATATTCTATTTGTTTCTAAAAACACCAGTATCCCCGCATATTATTGGTACTCGATATTTTTAATAACTGTTGCTTCATTTTTAATGGCTACCCCTAAAAAGTATTATACCCTCAAAACATTTATAGCAATTTTTATGCTCCCTAAAACTTTCTTTATCATGTTTACCTTACTATTTAAATTAAAAGGAGTTGATAAAAAATTCATTCATACAAAACATCAATCATTTAATAATAATACATTATGAAAATAGGAATTGAAGCACAACGGTTGTTTAGATTAAAAAAATACGGTATGGATAGAGTTACCATTGAGCTAATTAAAAATCTCCAAGAAATAGATAAAAAAAATGAATACTATGTATTTGTGAGACCTGGCGATGACAATGATGTTATAACTGAATCGCCTAATTTCAAAATTGTTTTAATAAAAGGTGGTTCATACCCTATTTGGGAACAATATCACCTGCCAAAAGTTGCTCAAAAATATGGCTGCCAAGTTTTACACTGCACAAGCAGTACAGCTCCGATTATATCTAACATTCCTTTAATTTTAACACTACATGATACCATTTTCTTAGAAAATAATTTTTTTAATATTTTAAAAGGAGGTGGAACAAACTATCAAAAATCTGGAAATATTTACAGACGATTTATTGCATCTCAAATAGTTAAAAAAAGTAAAAACATCATAACCGTTTCCAACTTTGAAAGAACGCAAATTATAGATCACTTTAAGCTTAAAAAACAACAAAGTATCACCACCATTTATAATGGGGTAAGCACGCACTTTAAGCCTATTAAAAAGAAATCGGAACTTAAAAGGGTTAAGGAAAAGTACAAATTACCTGATCATTTCTTATTTTTCATGGGAAATCAAGACCCACGAAAAAACACCAAAAACACCTTAAAAGCCTTCGCTAATTTTTCACAACAATTCACCAAGTATAAATTAGTGATGTTGCACTATGAAGAAGCTAAACTTAGGAAAGTATTATCAGATATAAAAGAGCCTCAGATCCTTAACAATTTACTATTGATAGACTTTGTTGACGATAAAGATTTACCTTCTATCTATGCACAAAGTACCATCTTTTTATTTCCTTCAAAGAGAGAAGGTTTCGGAATTCCTTTACTTGAAGCCATGGCTTGCGGAGTTCCGGTTATAACATCAAATACTTCTTCTATGCCAGAAATTTCTGGAGAAGCTGCACATGTAATAAACCCTGAAAAGCCCATGGAAATTTCGCAAGCTATGGTGAAAATAATTTTAGAAGAAGAATATCGCAACCTTCTTATTCAAAAAGGATTGGAAAGATGCAAAGATTTTTCTTGGAAAACCATGGCTAAAAAAGTTCTAACCATTTATATCAAAACACTAAACGGTCTATATTTACTATGATAATGAAAAATATCATTGGTATTCTCTTTACAATTAGTAAAAATAACAAATAGATTATGGAGACATTAAAAAATAAAATAAAATCGAATAAACGACTTAAAAAAATTATTCATAAATCGATTCTTATCCCGAATCAAGCCAGACCTAGGTTATGGGTTAAATGGTTTGTCAATCCTTTTTTTCATAAAAGAGGTTACGCTTCTTGTGTTAGAAAACGTACTCGTCTTGATGTAGTACCCTGGAACAAATTCGACCTAGGCAAGGAATCAACTATTGAAGATTTTTCAGCTATTAATAATGGAGTAGGTGATGTTATTATAGGTAATCGAACGCGAATAGGGTTGTCGAATACAATTATTGGACCAGCAGTCATTGGGAATGATATAAGGTTTGCTCAAAACATTGTATTGTCTGGTTTAAACCATAACTATTCAGATGTAACACGCCCCATACATGAACAAGGAGTATCTACTTCCTTGGTCACTGTTGAAGACAATTCTTGGATAGGTGCAAATTCAGTCATTGTTGCGGGAGTTACCATAGGAAAAAACTCAATTGTTGCAGCTGGTAGCGTTGTAACAAAAAATGTCCCTCCTTTTTCAGTTGTCGCCGGAAACCCTGCCAAAGTTATAAAACAATATAACCCCAAAACAACCATTTGGGAAAAAATCAAAAAATAAGATGAAAACATTAGAAGTGCTCTTCGCTTTACTGCTATTCCTTATCTTTTACACTTATATAGGTTATGGTATTCTGTTGTACGTACTAATTAAAGGTAAACGCCTATTTAAAAACAGTAAACGTTTAAAAAACGAAGTCAAGTATCAACCTGAAGTAACCTTGTTAATTCCTGCTTATAATGAAAAAGAATATATAAAGCAAAAAATGAAAAACTGCCAGCAGTTAGATTATCCCAGAAGTAAACTAACCATAATGTGGGTTTCAGATGGTTCAAATGATGGCACAAAAGAATTGTTAAATAAATTCGATAACATACAATTATTTCACATTGCAGAGCGTAATGGAAAAATAAACGCTATCAATAGAGTTATGCCTTATGTGGTGACTCCAATTGTCATTTTTAGTGATGCTAATGCAATACTGAGTACCGATGCTATTTCAAGAATCGTAAACTGTTTTAGCAACCCAAAAGTTGGTTGTGTTTCAGGGGAAAAACGGATTTTTAAAAAGAAAACAGATACTGCTTCTGGGTCTGGTGAGGGAATCTACTGGAAATATGAATCCTTATTAAAAAAATGGGATGCCGAACTTTATTCTGTGGTTGGTGCCGCTGGAGAACTTTTTGGTGTAAGAACCCACTTATATGAAGAGGTTGAGCCAGACACCTTACTTGATGATTTTATTATTTCACTGAGAATTGCCATGAAAGGTTATACCATTCAATATGATCCAAAGGCATACGCTATTGAAAAAGCTTCTATGAATGTAAAGGAAGAATTCAAAAGAAAAATACGGATCTCTGCAGGTGGTATTCAATCAATAATTAGGCTCAAGAAACTGTTAAATATATGTAAGTATAAAACCCTTTCCTTTCAATATATCTCTCATAGAGTTTTGCGCTGGACCTTAACACCAATTTGTTTATTTCTATTAATTCCTGTTTCAACAGTTCTTGCCTATAATGAAGGGTTTATACTGAGTGGAAAATATAGTTTGTTTTTTTTCTTACAATCGCTATTTTATGCAACCGCTATTATAGGTTGGTTTTTAAAAGACACATCTATTAAATCAAGAATTCTTTTTGTTCCTTTCTATTTTTTTATCATGAATTGGTCGGTCTATTTAGGGGCTCTCCGATATTTTAGTAACAAACAACCTGTTATATGGGAAAAAGCAAAAAGAAGCAAATAATCGATTGCAGGCTATCTTTTATGTACTCCAATGATACAATTTTGAATTTTTATCGAACTTAAAAAACTGTCATGTGCGTCATTAAAGTATACCTCCTTTTAAATTAATCAATGACGAACGATCTAGTACTTCCTCCAAAAAACCAATAGCTCTTATACTTCGAACACCTGACTTACAGTACACTACAATTGGCTTTGTTGTGTTTAACTCACTAAATCGCTGTGATAGTTCTCCTAAAGGAATATGTTGACCTCCAATATGATGTTCATTTCGTTCCCACGTTTCTCGAACATCCAATAAATTGTAATAGCTACGATTCTGCTCTAATTCTTCTCTAGTGATTTCCTTACTGATCCTTTTCATTCCACAAAACAACTCATAATCATCTTCTAAACTAGTTATCTCAGATGTATCTGTTTTATGGAATTTCAAAATCATTTGTCGCATACTTAACGTATCATACATCAATAATTTATTAGATAGAACTTCTCCCATTCCACAAATAATTTTAAGTACTTCGTTAGCTTGTAAACTTCCTATGATTCCGGGCAAAACCCCTAATACACCAATCTGCGAGCAGTTAGGAGACTCTTCAGGTTTTGGAGGTATTGGATACAAGCACCTATATGTAGCACTTCCTTGGTAATTAAAAACACTTACCTGACCTTCAAACTTAAAAACAGCTCCATAAATCAATACTTTATTTGCTATGACTGAAGCATCATTTGTCAAATATCTAGTCGCGAAATTATCGCTTCCATCAACAATGATATCATACTCTTTAAATAATACAATCGCGTTCTGATTGGTTAATTTTTCTTTATATACATTGAATTTGATAAATGGATTCAGTTTTGATAATTTATTTGCTGCCGTTTCTGCTTTTGAACAACCAATGTCATCCACAGTATACAAGATTTGACGTTGTAGGTTACTTTGATCTACCACATCATCATCAATAATCCCGATAGTTCCTACACCAGCTGCAGTTAAATATTGTAATACTGGGCATCCTAATCCCCCTGCTCCTATCACAAGTACTTTTGCTTGTTTAAGCTTTAACTGCCCCTCTTCTCCTATCTGTTCTAAGATAAGATGGCGATTATACTGTTGTTTTTCTTGTTTTGTTAAATTCATTTTTACAAATTACCCGAAATGTTCCCAATCTTTCCAAACTACCTCTAACCCCTGTTTTTTAAGCATTGTTACAACTTCTTCTGTACTTCTTTCATCCGAAATTTCAAATTGTTCTAACGACTGAGGCTCTACCGAATACCCTCCCGGATTGGTTTTTGATTCAGCACTCATAGAGGTAGCGCCTAAATTAACGATATTATTTCTAAATATTTCACTCTCTCTAGTTGACATGGATAATTCTACGTCTTCATCTAACAACCGGAAAGCACAGATTAACTGAACCAAATCCGAATCAGTCATTTCAACTTTTGGTTCTAATCCTCCCGAATGTGGACGTAATCTCGGAAATGAGATAGAATACTTTGTTTTCCAATAACTTTTCTGCAAATATTTTAAATGCAGTGCTGTAAAAAAACTATCGACTCTCCAATCTTCTAAACCAAATAAAGCCCCCAGACCAATTTTATGTATTCCCGCCTTTCCTAATCTATCTGGTGTGTCTAAACGATACTCAAAATTTGATTTCTTTCCTTTAGGGTGATGTTTTTTGTATTCTTCTCTATGATAGGTTTCCTGATACACCAATACAGCATATAAACCATTATCTATCAACAATTCATAATCATGTTGATCTAAAGGCTGCACTTCAATAGTAATATTCGAAAACTGAGAACGAATTAATCGAATAGCATTTTTAATATAATCGACACCAACAGTTCTATTGGCTTCACCAGTTACCAACAAGATATGATCATATCCTTTTTGTTTTAAAAAAGCGACTTCTTTTAGGATCTCATCATCCGTTAGTGTTCTTCTTGGGATTTTATTCGTTAAACTAAATCCGCAATAAGTACATATATTATGGCATTCATTACTCAAGTACATAGGAGCGTACATCTGAATGGTATTCCCAAATCGCTTTTTCGTTATCATACGACTCATCTGTGCCATTTGTTCCAAAAATGGTTTTGCCGCAGGAGAAATCAACGCTTTAAAATCTTCCAAATCGCGTTTGTCTTTGCCTAAAGCATACTGAACATCTTCCGTTTTTTTATCAAAAATTTCTTGTAAAGTAGCCTCCCACTGATAGGTGTCAAATATTTTTTTGAAGCTCCCCATCCTTTAACTCAAAAAACTCGTTAAAGGGCTACTTGACACAGCCTTTTTATGTGCTACTGGTGCTAATTTAGCTTCATAAGCCATCCTTCCTGCTTCCACGGCTTTTTTAAATGCTATGGCCATGATTACTGGATTTTGAGATACTGCAATAGCTGTATTTACCAACACTGCATCGGCTCCTATCTCCATAGCACAGGCAGCATGTGATGGAGCTCCAATACCCGCATCAACAATAACTGGTACATTAGACTGTTCTATAATAATCTCTAAAAACTCGAGTGTTTTCAATCCTTTATTACTTCCTATAGGTGCCCCTAAAGGCATCACGCATTGTGTTCCTACCTCTTCCAGTCGTTTACACAACACTGGATCAGCATGAATATAAGGCATTACTATAAACCCTTTTTTTACTAATTCTTCAGCAGCCTTAAGCGTTTCAATAGGGTCTGGTAATAGATATTTAGGATCTGGATGAATTTCTAACTTAATCCAATTGGTTTCTAAAGCCTCTCGTGATAATTCTGCCGCAAAAACCGCTTCTCTTGCTGTTCTAACACCTGATGTATTCGGTAATAAATTTATTCTTGAATGACCTAGATGGGTTAGCATATCATCTTCATCATCCTGAACATCTACGCGCTTTAAAGCCACTGTTATTAATTCACTTTCTGAAGCTAATAAAGCTTCTTTCATTAATTGTGACGAGCTAAATTTTCCTGTTCCTGTAAATAATCTTGAGTTAAATTCTTTGTCCCCTATTTGTAATGTTTTCATTTATTACGTTTTTTAACACCCTAATTAATGGTTTACTAAATTTTGTACACTTTCTCTCGTGTACTATCTGTTTTTAATATTTTATGGAGTATCGGTATTGTATTAAAGTTTCTTGTAATCTCCCCTGATACGGCTATGCCATAAATTCCTGTTTTCAAAATTCCCGGAACATCTTGTACAGTTATTCCTCCTATGGCTACAATCGGAATTTCTGTTTGTAGCATTTCCATCAACATTTTATAACCCGCTAACCCTAGAACTGGACTTAATTTTTTCTTCGTGTCTGTAAATCGATAAGGGCCTAACCCTATATAGTCTATTTTCTTTTCAAGAAGTTCTTTACAATCTTCTAGAGTATTAGCTGTTCCACCTATTGTATACAGCTCTCCTAAATAGCTTCTTACTTTTAATGGACATGCGTCTGTTTTTCCTAAATGTACTCCATCTGCCTTTACTTCTTTGGCAATCTTATAGTAATCATTTACAATTAACCTTGTTTGATAGTGAGCCGTAATTTCTCTGGCTTTTTGAGCAGTTTTTAGTACTGTTTTATCGTCAACATCTTTCATACGAAGCTGTACCCATTCTGCTCCTGTAGCACATGCTTTCTGAATGTTTTCTAAATGCTCCTCTGGTTTTGTACCCTGAGTGATATAATGTAATTTACTTATCATGTTGATAGGTGTGATTCCCTAAAAGGGATTGATTTGAATGTAAAAATTGTTCTGTATATCTCTTGGCGTTTATAGCGGATTTTTCTATGGATAGCCCTACTGCCAAGTTAGCTGCTAAAGCTGCAGATAAAACGCAGCCGCTTCCATGTTTCTCGAATATTTGAATTTCTTTTGGTTCTATTGATAATTGCTCTGTTTTGTAAAAATACACTTCATCCCATCCTTTTTTATCCGTTCTATGACCTCCTTTTAGGTACACGTTAGTTCTTTCTGCTATAAATTCAATGGTTTCTTCAACGGACTTCTCAGGAAACAACGCTTTTATTTCATCGTAATTTGGCGTTACAAAATGACAGCTTCTTAGTACACTTTCAAGCACTTCAATTTCTTGGTTCTCATGAAAATTAAACCCTGCACTGGCCTTTAAAACCGGATCTAGTATAATTTTTATTGTTGGATTTAAGTCTTTAAGCTTCTGGATTACATTACTTAAAACCTTCCATGATTGAATAATTCCTACTTTAACCGTAGAAATAGAAAAGCGCTCAAATAAAGTTTCTAATTGAGAGATAATTATCTGTTCCTCTACCCAAAAACAATCCTTGAATTCTATATCATTTTGGATTGTTATTGCCGTGCACACGGATAATCCATACAAATTATAGGCTTCAAACGTTTTAACATCTGATGTGAGTCCTGCCCCATTGGACGGATCGAAACCTGCAATGGTCAGTATGTACGTTTGTTGTTCCAAAATTTACCTCTTATCTTATTACTACTATTTAATTTTTGGTATCCATTTCTAATTTTTATAAAACTGTCAACAGGATTCTCTGTATTCCAAACTCCGCCTAAAACACCAACACCCTGAAAACCAAGCCTCATTGTTTCTTGAAGCGTTTCTGTATTAATCCCTCCCATACCGACAATGTTTTTCTTAATATGCGTAACATCGAACCTTCTTCCTTCATAGCCATGTTTCGAAATAGATGAAAACACCGGACTTAATAAATGATAATCAAAAACATAGATTTCATTTTCCAATACGGTAGGCTCATGAAAAGAACTACTTACGGTATATCCTTTATTGGTAAACCGTAAGCAGTATTCTACTAGTTTATCTCCCAAGTCAATTCTAGATTGCTCTTGCAAATGAATTCCTTTTATAGTAAAGTCATTGACCAATTCATGGAAATAATGTACTACAATCCTATCATGATATTTTTTATTTACCTGATGTAAATACGCTACATGTTCTTTATAACTTTTATCAGGTTTTCTAACATGATAGTACTCTAACCCTTCATCAAAAAGCTGATGTAAGATCTTGATTTCATTATGAATATCTTTCTCTGGTGCTATTAAAACAATCACAAATTTCAATTTGAGAATTATGAATTACAAATAGTTTTATATATTTATTTGCAATTCATACTATCTGTTTAACATTTAATTATAAGTATACTTCTGAACCTTTGCTTTTAAATTCTTTAGATTTTTCTTCCATTCCTTTGGCAAAAACCTGATCTCCCTCTACCTTGTTTTCAGCAGCAAAATCACGTACTTCCTGTGAAATTTTCATAGAACAAAATTTAGGTCCACACATAGAGCAAAAATGAGCAATTTTGGCTCCTTCAGCAGGTAATGTTTCATCATGATACTCTCTTGCCAACTCAGGGTCTAACCCTAAATTAAACTGATCTTCCCACCTAAACTCAAAACGTGCTTTACTCAAAGCATCATCTCTATGTTGCGCTCCTGGGTGTCCTTTTGCTAAATCAGCTGCGTGAGCTGCTAGTTTATAGGTAACCACGCCTGTACGAACATCTTCTTTATTAGGCAAGCCCAAATGTTCTTTTGGTGTTACATAGCACAACATAGCACAGCCAAACCAGCCAATCATAGCTGCTCCAATACCAGAAGTAATATGATCATAACCCGGAGCGATATCTGTTGTTAAAGGGCCTAACGTATAAAAAGGAGCTTCATCACAAGCTTCCAATTGTTTGTCCATATTCGCTTTTATCATATGCATCGGTACGTGTCCAGGACCTTCAATAAAACACTGTACTTCATGCTTTCTTGCTATTTTTGTTAGCTCTCCTAAAGTTTCTAATTCAGCAAACTGAGCCTCATCATTGGCATCTGCAATACATCCTGGACGCAAACCATCCCCTAACGAGAAAGCCACATCGTATGATTTCATAATTTCACAAATTTCCTCAAAATGCGTATATAAAAAACTCTCTTTATGATGTGCTAAACACCATTTTGCCATAATAGAACCTCCACGTGATACAATTCCTGTAATTCGTTTTGCCGTCATAGGTACATAACGCAGTCGGACTCCTGCATGAATTGTAAAATAATCTACTCCTTGCTCGGCTTGTTCAATTAACGTGTCACGAAATATTTCCCACGTTAAATCTTCGGCTATTCCCTTTACTTTTTCTAAGGCTTGATAAATAGGAACTGTTCCTACGGGTACTGGTGAATTACGAATAATCCATTCACGCGTTTCATGAATATTTTTTCCTGTAGATAAATCCATTATGTTGTCTGCACCCCAACGACAAGCCCAAACGGCTTTTTCAACTTCCTCTTCAATAGAAGAAGTGGTTGCTGAATTACCAATATTTGCGTTTATTTTTACCAAAAAATTACGTCCTAAGATCATTGGCTCTGCCTCTGGGTGATTAATATTTGAAGGAATCACGGCACGGCCCCTTGCTACTTCATCTCTTACAAATTCAGGAGTTATTTTAGCAGGAATACTAGCACCGAAATCCTGCCCAGGATGTTGCTTGGATAAACGGGTCATTTCATCTATTCGTTGATTTTCACGAATAGCAATATATTCCATTTCAGGGGTAATAATTCCCTTTTTTGCGTAATGTAATTGTGTTATATTTTTTCCTTTCTTTGCTTTCAAAGGTTTTTTGAGGTGATTAAAACGTAAATGATCTAAACTCGAATCATTCAGTCTGCTATTACAATATTCTGATGAAAAATCTACTAATTGTTCAACATCTCCTCTCTCTAGAACCCATGGTTCACGAATACGTTCTATACCATTATGAATATGTATCTCTTTGTTTGGATCCGTATAAGGCCCTGAAGTGTCATAAACAGTGACTGGTTCATTTGGAGATCTTTTTTTAGTCATAGAATCAATGGTATCACTCAACTCAATTTCGCGCATCGCCACTTTAATTTGCGGATACATTTTCCCTTTTACGTATACCTTTTTAGAACTAGGAAACGGGTTTCTAGTAATCCCATCTCGTTTTGGTGCTGTGTCTTTTTTCTTCATTTTAAGGTTATTGTTAGCTTGTTACTATATAACTTTTTATTATTGTTAGCCTCCTTGAGTTGATTTAATAATTAGAACACTATCATTATTTTGTATTAATTGAGAAGCCCATTTTTCTCTTTTAACTACATTGTTATTAATTGCAATTGCAATACCGTTTGTTCGAACGTTAAGTTCGTGTACCAATTCAATAACAGTTAATGTTTTAGAAAAATATTTTTGAATATCGTTTACTTTAATGGCAATCATGTTCATTTATTTAAAGTAAACTATAGAAGAAATTTTAGCTCAGTTTTTTACATAATGCTAAAAAGAATGTTATAACTTTTCCCTACGCTGGTGTTAACCATATCAGGTTCTAAGGATATGTCTCAAACTAGTTACCTAGCTACTCCTAAAGTTTACCATGGCAAATATAGTAGTTTATTTTTATGATTGGTGTTTTTTAGTTCCTCATTTCAAAGCACTTATCACAAAACCTCTGCAAACAAGTTAAACCCTTTATTTTCAAATTTTTAAAATATGTAAATGATTATCATAACCATAGGACGAAGGCTCCTCCATAAAAAGATTAACCCCGAATTATGAAACAAAAAAGAGATTTTTTATACTATCGCAGAAGTCAAAAACGATCGACGAGTAAGATCCGTATTGTAATTATTATACCTGTTATTCTTTTAAAAAAAATCTACATAAAAAACGAGCCTTCTTACAAAGGCTCGTTTTTTATGTAGATTTTTACATTATAATAACTATAAGTTCTCTATTGTCTTGGTAACACCTTCAAGAACTTCAAAAGCAGTTTCTGCCATTTTATTTCCTCTCAAATCTAATAGTGGATTTACTTCAACCAGTTCTAAGCAAGCAACTTTTTTACTTTCTAATAATTGATTTATTATGTCAATTACTTCATATTGATCAAAACCCTTAGGAACAGGAGTTCCCGTTCCGTAAGACACCATATCGCAATCCATTGCGTCTACATCAAATGAAACATAAATCACATCACAGTTTTTTAATCTATCGAGCGCCTCAGCTACACAAGTTTCTAATCCACGAAAACGAACTTCAGCTACTTTATAATTTTTAATTCCGTGCTTTTCCATTTGCTTTTCTTCTGGAGCCTCAGTATCTCTTACTCCAAAAAAGACAATATTTTCAGGCGCCACCTTTTGTCCTGGCACACCAACATTTTTCATTCTTTCCCATAATTCCGATGTTTCTCTATCAACATCATTGACTTGACATTCTTTATTATCATCCGCAATTGCAGCGGCTAAAGGCATACCATGAATATTTCCTGACGGAGAGGTATATGGTGAATGTAAATCTCCATGGGCATCAATCCAAACCACCCCAACCTCTTTAGTTGAGTTTGCGGCTTTTATCCCGCTTATCGTTCCCAAAGCTGATGAGTGATCACCTGAAATTACTAAGGGGAATTTTCCTTCCTGTAAATTCACCTTTACGTGATTCGATAATCGTTTACACTGATTAAAAACGTTTTCAATTCTTTTCGCAAACGAATTATTCTCTCTATTGTAAATTGATTCATTCTCTGTAATTACATCCTCGAATTCAAATCTCTCAAAATAATTACTTCCTTTATTTATTGCTGCTATTTCAACCGCATCAACTCCCATATCAGAACCTCTTGTTCCAGCTCCTATATCGGATCTATTTTTTATAATTTTTACTTCTTTCATTTTGCAAGTCTGAATTGAATAAAAAATGTCATCTAATCTTAACATTAAATGACATTTTATCAGTTTTATCTCTTACTAATTTTAACGAATGGACGGTAATTTTCTCCCACATACATCTGGCGTGGTCTTCCAATTGGCTCTTTGCGTAAGCGCATTTCTCTCCATTGTGCAATCCAACCCGGTAAACGTCCCAAAGCGAACATTACGGTAAACATTTCAACAGGAATTCCCATCGCACGATATATAATTCCAGAATAAAAATCAACATTCGGATACAACTTTCTTTTTACAAAATAATCGTCATTTAATGCCTCTTGTTCTAATCCCTTGGCAATATCTAGTACAGGGTCTTCAATTCCTAAATCTGCTAAAACTTCGTCAGCTGATACTTTAATTATTTTAGCTCGTGGATCAAAGTTTTTATAAACACGATGACCAAATCCCATTAAACGGAAAGGGTCTTCCTTGTCTTTGGCTTTACCCATATACTTTTTTGTATCACCTCCATCTTTTTTAATAGCCTCTAACATTTCTAGAACAGCTTGGTTTGCTCCACCGTGTAAAGGGCCCCAAAGTGCAGAAATTCCAGCAGATAATGAGGCAAATAATCCTGCTTGAGATGAGCCTACAATTCTAACTGTTGATGTAGAACAGTTTTGCTCATGATCAGCATGTAATATTAATAACTTATCTAGTGCGTCTTTTACAATTGGATTAATTTCATACTCTTCATTTGGTTTTTCAAACATCATCTTCATGATATTTTCTACATATCCTAATTTTCGAGAACCATAATGCAATGGTAACCCTTTTTGCTTACGCATTGTCCAAGCAACTAAAACAGGGAATTTCCCCATAATTTTAACAATTGCATTGTACATTTCTTCTTCTGAGTCAACATTTACAGAAGTAGGATTAAACGCTGTTAATGAAGAGGTTAGTGACGACAACACTCCCATTGGATGCGCATTCTTAGGAAATGCATCAATAATTTTTTTAATATCATCATCTACAATCGACTCTTCTAAAATATCATTGTAAAATTTATCTAATTGTTCTTTGGTAGGTAATTCTCCAAAAATAAGAAGATACGCAACTTCTAAAAAATCAGCTTTATCCGCTAATTCCTCAATAGAATAGCCTCTATATCTTAAAATTCCTTTCTCTCCATCTAAAAATGTGATAGCACTTTGGCAAGAACCAGTATTTTTGAACCCTGGGTCGATAGTCACAATTCCTTCTGATGCTCCTCTTAACGTTTTTATATCGATTGCCGTTTCATTTTCTGTTCCTTTTACTAAAGGAAATTCATACGTATTTTCGCCAATTTGTAATTTTGCTATGTCTGACATTTTTTATCTAAAATTTTTATAATTGAAGTGAGTCGCGAAGATACCATTTTTTATAAAATTTAAAAAATTGATAATCGTTCATTTTTATGATATCAGACGACCATAACCATTTAGCAAATTGTTAAAGAAAGGCACTTCAATTTAAATATTCAATACTTTTTATTATGGATGAAAAGTAATTCTATAGTAAAACTACAACGCTACAACTAAATAACACGTGGAATGACGAGTATGTTCACTAGATCTTTCAATTTACAAAAATGTCATTATCAGCTAATAAAGATCATTTACACCGATAAATTAAGAACGTTTTTGTAGGGAATTTTTCCTAATTAACATTGTCATCAACAATTATGGTCGACAAAGTAACACTAGAAATGGTATTATTACCATATTCGTTTTTAAAGGTATTTGTTTTATATCCAAAGAAAAACTCATATAAAAATTATATGAGTTCTTCTGTAAACCTTAGCACGTAGCTTTTTAAGATTATTTTTTAATTTTAAATGCTTTTTCTTGCGGATAAAAAGCAACTTCTTCAAGATCTTCTTCTATACGCAATAATTGGTTATATTTTGCCATACGGTCGGAACGTGAAGCTGACCCTGTCTTAATTTGACCAGTATTCAACGCTACCGCCAAATCAGCAATAGTATTGTCTTCCGTCTCTCCTGATCGATGACTCATTACCGAGGTATAACCGGCATTATGCGCCATATTAACCGCTGCAATAGTTTCGGTTAACGTACCTATTTGGTTAACTTTTATTAAAATTGAGTTTGCTATTCCATTTTCAATTCCTCGAGACAAACGTTCTACATTGGTAACAAATAAATCATCTCCAACCAATTGTACGTTACTACCAACCTTATCTGTTAAATATTTCCACCCATCCCAATCATTTTCATCCATACCATCTTCTACTGATATGATAGGATACTTTTCACATAATTCGGCTAAATAATCTGCTTGTTCTTGACTCGTACGTACCTTACCTTTAGCTCCTTCAAACTTCGTATAATCATACTTACCATCTACATAAAACTCGGCTGCCGCACAATCTAAAGCAATCATAATGTCTTCTCCAAATTTATATCCTGCATTCTTCGTTGCCAACGCAATTGTTTCGATAGCATCTTCAGTTCCGTTTAATGTCGGCGCAAAACCTCCTTCATCTCCAACCGCCGTAGATAAATTTCTGTCGTGCAAAACTTTCTTTAAGTGATGAAAAATTTCAGAACCTATTTGCATAGCTTCCGTGAAACTTATAGCTTTTACAGGCATCACCATAAATTCTTGAAATGCAATTGGTGCATCAGAATGAGAACCTCCATTGATAATATTCATCATTGGAACAGGCAATGTGTTTGCCGAAACACCTCCTACATAACGATATAAAGGCTGCCCTAATTCAGTCGCGGCTGCTTTTGCTGCTGCGAGAGAAACACCCAATATCGCATTTGCTCCTAATTTAGATTTGTTAGGGGTTCCATCAAGGTCAATCATGATTTTATCAATCATATTTTGTTCAAAAACCGATACTCCCAATAATTCTTGAGCTATAAGTGTATTAACATTTTCAACTGCAGTTAATACACCTTTTCCCATATATGTATCTCCACCATCACGCAATTCAACCGCCTCATGTTCTCCAGTAGAAGCACCAGAAGGCACCGCCGCTCTACCTAACACACCATTTTCAGTAGTTACATCCACTTCTACCGTAGGATTTCCTCTTGAATCAAAAATTTGACGTGCATGAACGTTGATTATAATACTCATAGTTGTTTTATTTATTAGTAGTTTAAGGTAGCCAATTTACAAAATACTACCTTTTTATCATTTTAAATTGTTGTGATTTTGCGAAAACGTTATCAAATACAAATTCCCGCATTTCAACGGGAATTTATTCTAAGCTTTTGTTTTCTTAATGTTCTCTATAAATTGATCGAATAAATATTCTGCATCATGAGGACCCGGACTAGCTTCAGGGTGGTATTGTACTGAAAAAACATTTTTGTTCTTCATTTTAATCCCCGCTACTGTATTGTCATTTAAATGCACATGAGTTATCTCAACATCTCCATGTGCTTCAGTTTCTTCTCTACTAATAGCAAACCCATGGTTTTGAGAAGTAATTTCTCCCTTTCCGGTGATTAGATTTTTCACAGGGTGGTTAATTCCTCTATGTCCATTATGCATTTTGTACGTAGAAATTCCATTTGCTAATGCAATGATCTGATGTCCTAGACATATACCAAATAATGGTAAGTCTCTATCAATTATCTCTTTGGCTGTGTTCTGAGCATCTACAAGAGGCTCTGGATCTCCAGGTCCATTAGAAATAAAGTAACCATCTGCATTAAAATCACTCATTTGCTCAAAACTAGTGTTATAGGGATATACCTTAATATAAGCATCTCTTTTTACAAAGTTTCGAAGTATATTTTTTTTAATTCCGATATCAAGTGCCGCTATTTTAATTGGGGCTTTTTCATCTCCAATAAAATAAGGCTCTTTGGTCGATACTTTCGACGCCAACTCTAAACCTTCCATATTAGGTATCAAAGCTAATTGCTTTTTCAGGTCTTCAATATTATTAACTTCTGTAGAAATAATAGCATTCATGGCACCATTATCTCTAATATATGACACTAATGCCCTTGTATCAACATCAGAGATCGCTACTAAATTATGTTGTTCAAACCATTCCTTTAAATTACCATCCGAAGAAGGTCTAGAATGCGTAAAACTAAAATTTCTACAAATTAAGCCAGAAATCTTAATCCCATCAGATTCAACCTCCTCATTGTTAACGCCATAATTTCCAATATGCGCGTTTGTAGTAATCATCATTTGTCCAAAATAAGACGGATCAGTAAATACTTCCTGATAGCCGGTCATTCCCGTATTAAAACAGATTTCACCTGTAGCTGTACCATCTATTCCAATCGATTTACCATAAAAAATCGTTCCATCAGCTAATAATACTAAAGCTTTTTTACGTGACTGGTATTTCATTTAATTTATTGTATAATTTGGTTGCAAAAATATATAAAAAAAAGGGACAAACATTAATTGTTCATCCCTTTTATATGATTGATAAAAATTTTCATTTCTACTCTTCTTCTTGAGTTGCTTGAGTTTCAACAGCCACTGGAGTCTCCGCTTTTTTCCCTCCTCCTCGACGACTACGACGAGTAGATTTTTTAGCTTTGTTTCCTTTAGGGTCATATAACTCGTTGTAATCAACTAACTCAACCATTGCCATAGGAGCATTATCTCCTTGACGATTTCCTAATTTGATAATACGAACATAACCTCCTGGTCTATCTGCTACTTTTACAGAAATTTCTTTGAATAATTCTGTAACCGCAAATTTATCGCGCAAGTAACTAAATACAACACGACGATTGTGCGTTGTATCCGTTTTAGATTTAGTTATTAAAGGCTCTACAAACTGACGTAAAGCTTTCGCTTTAGCCTCAGTTGTATTTATACGCTTATGTTCTATTAAAGAACAAGCCATATTAGACAACATAGCCTTTCTATGCGCTGTCTTTCTTCCTAAATGATTAAATTTTTTTCCGTGTCTCATGACATTTGGGTTTAGCTTCCATCTTGCTTCAACTCTTTAGGAGGAGCAAAATATGAAAGGTTAATCTCTATCTAATTTGTATTTACCTAAATCCATTCCAAAGTTTAAACCTTTGTTATGCACTAACTCTTCTAATTCAGTTAATGATTTTTTACCAAAGTTTCTGAACTTCATTAAGTCGCTTTTATTGAATGATACTAAATCTCCTAAAGTATCTACTTCCGCTGCTTTTAAACAATTTAAAGCACGAACCGATAAATCCATATCTACTAACTTCGTCTTTAACAACTGACGCATATGCAATGATTCTTCATCATATGTTTCAGTTTGGGCAATTTCATCAGCCTCTAAAGTGATACGCTCATCAGAGAATAACATAAAGTGGTGAATTAAAATTTTAGCAGCCTCCGTTAAAGCCTCTTTAGGGTTTATAGATCCGTCCGTATCAATATCGAAAACTAATTTTTCGTAATCTGTTTTTTGCTCAACACGAAAATTTTCTACTGCGTATTTTACATTCTTAATTGGAGTGTAAATAGAATCAGTGAAAATTGTTCCTAATGGACTTCCTGCTCTCTTATTTTCTTCGGCTGGAACGAAACCTCTACCTTTTTCAATATTGATTTCTGCATTAAGACTAACTGATTTATCCATATTACAAATTACCAAATCAGGATTCAATACTTGGAATCCTGAAATAAATTTTTGTAAATCACCAGCAGTTAATTGCTCTTGTCCTGATATAGCAATAGCAACAGTTTCTCTATCAGTTTCTTCAATCTGCTTTTTAAAACGAACTTGTTTCAAATTTAAGATGATTTCAGTAACATCTTCTACAACTCCTTCTATAGTTGAGAACTCATGATCAACCCCATCAATACGTAATGATGTAATGGCAAACCCTTCTAGAGAAGATAATAATACTCTTCGTAAAGCATTACCAACTGTTAAGCCAAAACCAGGCTCTAAAGGTCTGAATTCAAATCTTCCGGTAAAATCGGTAGATTCTATCATTATTACTTTGTCGGGCTTTTGAAAATTTAAAATTGCCATAATAAGTTTATCAGGATTATTTAGAATATAATTCTACGATTAATTGCTCTTTGATATTTACAGGAATTTGCAACCTTTCTGGAACTTTAACAAATGTTCCTGATTTCTGATCGGCATTCCAAGATAACCATTCGTAAACACTACTATTTCCAGCTAAAGCATTCTCTATAGCTTCTAACGATTTCGATTTCTCTCTAACAGCGATAACATCTCCTTCTTTCAAATTATAAGAAGGTATGTTTACTATACTACCGTTAACAGTGATATGACGATGTGATACCAATTGACGTGCAGCTCTTCGTGATGTAGCAATACCTAAACGAAAAACAACGTTATCTAAACGAGATTCACATAATTGTAATAAAACTTCACCTGTAATCCCTTTAGACGCAGATGCCTTTTTAAATAAGTTACTGAATTGACGCTCTAATATACCATACGTATATTTTGCCTTTTGCTTTTCCATTAACTGGATAGCATATTCAGATTTTTTCCCTCTTCTTTTACCAACACCGTGCTGTCCAGGAGGGTAATTTCTTTTTTCGAAGTTTTTGTCTTCTCCGAAAATTGCCTCGCCAAATTTACGAGCAATTTTAGTTTTTGGTCCTGTATATCTTGCCATTTCTTATTAATTGAGTAGGGATTATGAATTAAGGCTTACTCCTTCGATAATCTTATTCCTACTTAGGTTAAAATTTATTATCATTAACTACCTATTGCTAAATAGTTGGTATGTTAAAAAGTATAAAACAACTATAATAGCTTATACCCTTCTTCTTTTCGGTGGACGACATCCATTATGTGGAATTGGAGTAACATCAATAATCTCTGTTACTTCGATACCTGCATTATGAATTGATCTGATCGCAGATTCTCTACCGTTACCTGGTCCTTTCACATATACTTTAACTTTGCGCAGTCCAGCATCTTTTGCTACTGTTGCACAATCTTCTGCTGCTAATTGAGCCGCATATGGAGTATTCTTTTTAGAACCTCTAAAGCCCATTTTTCCAGCTGAAGACCAAGAGATAACATCTCCCTTTTTGTTTGTTAAAGATATAATGATATTGTTAAACGATGCCGTTACGTGAGCTTCACCCACTGACTCGATTACAACTTTACGTTTCTTTGTTACTTTAGACTTTGCCATAATTCTTTACTATTAGTAAAAATAATCTAACGATTATTTTTTCTTGTTAGCTACAGTTTTTCTCTTACCTTTCCTTGTACGAGAGTTATTCTTCGTTCTTTGACCTCTTAATGGTAGTCCAAGTCTGTGACGAATACCTCTTTGACATCCGATGTCCATTAAACGTTTAATGCTTAACTGAACTTCAGAACGTAATTCACCTTCAATTGTGAAACTTCCAACTTGCTCACGAACTGCTGCGATTTGATCATCTGTCCAATCCTGAACTTTGATGCTCTCTTCTATTTTTGCATTTGCTAATACTTCTTTAGCTCTGCTACTTCCTATACCAAAGATGTAAGTTAAAGCGATAACTCCTCTTTTATTCTTTGGAATGTCAATACCTGCTATTCTTGCCATAACTACCCTTGTCTTTGTTTAAATCTAGGATTCTTTTTGTTTATTACATATAATCTGCCTTTTCTGCGAACGATTTTGCAGTCGGCACTTCTTTTCTTTAATGATGCTCTTACTTTCATCAGTTTTGTTTTTTAATATCTGTAAGTAATTCTTGCCTTCGATAAATCATACGGACTCATTTCTAATTTCACCTTATCACCTGGTAATAATTTGATATAATGCATACGCATTTTTCCCGAAATGTGTGCCGTTACAATATGTCCGTTCTCTAATTCTACACGAAACATTGCATTTGATAATGCTTCTGTAATGGTTCCGTCTTGTTGAATTGCTGGTTGCTTAGCCATATTATTTTAATGATTTTCTGTTACTGTTACCTGTTTTCATTAAACCGTCATAACGACTGTTTAATAAGTACGAGTTAATTTGCTGAATTGTATCAATGGCAACTCCAACCATAATGATTAGAGAAGTTCCTCCATAAAACATTGCCCAATTTTGCGTAACACCAAACTTTACAACGATTGCTGGCAAAATTGATAAAGCCGCTAAAAACAAAGATCCAGGGAATGTTATTTTAGACAATACAGAGTCTAGATAATTCGCTGTTTCTTCTCCTGGCTTATAGCCTGGAACAAATCCATTACTTCTTTTTAAATCTTCTGCCATTTTATTGGTCGGAATTGTAATCGCCGTATAAAAATAACTGAAGACAATAATTAAGATTGCAAATATAACGTTATACCATAACCCGAAATTATCAGCCAAACTATTTAAAGCCGGGTATTTTTGCCCTAATGCTACAGGCAAAAACATGATTGCTTGTGCAAATATAATTGGCATAACTCCTGCTGCATTTAGTTTTAACGGTATGTACTGTCGTGCACCATCAACATCTTTTATGTTGGTAACCGCAGTACGACGCGCATATTGAACTGCAACCTTTCGTACTGCAGTAACTAATAATACGGTTAATAGAATTACAACAAACCAAACGATTAATTCAATTAGAATCATCATGATTCCACCTCCACCAGCGTTTTCTGTTTTAGAAACCACTTCTTGTAAGAAGGCTACAGGGAAATTAGCGATAATACCAACGGTAATTAATAACGAAATACCGTTACCAACTCCTTTATCAGTAATACGCTCTCCTAACCACATTGCAAATATGGTTCCTGCTGTTAACAAAATCATAGATGATATCCAAAAAGTAGCGCCTCCAACTAAGAAAGCTGAATCAGGTAACCCAAATTGAGTTTGGATCAATCCAATATAACCAGGTCCTTGGAACATCGTGATTAAAATTGTTAACCATCTTGTTATTTGTGTAATCTTTTTTCTTCCACTTTCTCCATCTTTTTGCAGTTTTTGCAAATAAGGTACAGCAATACCCATTAATTGAACTACAATAGACGCAGAAATATAAGGCATTATACCAAGTGCCATTACTGACGCTCTAGCAAATGCCCCACCTGTAAATGCGTTTAATAAACCTAAAAGACCACCTCCGGTTTGATCTTTTAATGCCGTCAATTGAGTAGGATCAATTCCTGGTAAAGGAACAGAAGCCATAAACCTATAAACAGCGATTAAAAAAATAGTTAAAATGATTTTTTCTTTTAACTCTTCAATCTTGAAAATGTCTCTTAAAGTATTTATAAAATTCATCATTTACAGTTTTATTATAAGGTAACCGCTTCGCCTCCAGCAGCTTCAATAGCAGCTTTAGCTGTAGCAGTAAATTTATGTACAGTAATATTTAATTTAGCTTTTAACTCTCCGCGACCTAATATTTTAACCAAGTCGTTTTTTCGAGCTAAACGGTTTTCTACTAAAACGTCTAAACTAACCGTATCAGTAATTTTTCCGCTATCTACTAAATTTTGTAATTTATCTAAATTAACACCTACATATTCCTTACGGTTAATGTTAGTGAAACCAAATTTAGGCACACGTCTTTGAAGTGGCATTTGCCCACCTTCAAATCCAATTTTACGAGAATATCCTGAACGAGATTTAGCTCCTTTATGACCTCTTGTAGAAGTACCTCCGTGACCAGAACCTTCTCCACGAGCGATTCTTTTACCGCTCTTTGTAGAACCAGTTGCTGGTTTTAAGTTGTGTAAACTCATTTTATATTATCTTATTTAATTTCCTCTACAGAAACTAAGTGTTTAACTTTATCTACCATACCCAAAATTGTAGCCGATGCATCGTGTTCTACAGTTTGGTTAATTTTACGTAAACCTAACGCCTCTAAGGTTCTTTTCTGGTTTTTAAGGCGACCAATTTGGCTTTTTACTTGTGTAACTCTAATTTTACTCATCGTCTTAAATTTTAACCGTTAAAAACTTTCTCTAAAGAAATCCCTCTTTGCCTTGCTATTGTCTCTGCACTACGTAATTGTAATAACGCATCAAATGTTGCTTTTACAACGTTATGTGCATTTGAAGACCCTTGAGACTTAGATAATACGTCTTTGATTCCTACAGATTCTAATACTGAGCGGACTGCACCACCAGCAATAACCCCTGTACCATGAGAAGCAGGTTTTAAGAATACCTTAGCTCCTCCAAATTTACCTTTCTGTTCGTGAGGTAAAGTTCCATCCAAAATAGGAATACGAATTAAGTTCTTCTTAGCATCTTCTACTGCCTTTGCAATAGCAGATGCAACATCTTTAGATTTCCCTAATCCATGTCCAACAACTCCGTTACCATCTCCAACTACAACGATAGCAGAGAAACCAAATGCTCTACCTCCTTTCGTTACCTTGGTAACACGTTGAACTCCTACTAATTTATCTACAAGCTCTAATCCGCTTGGTTTTACTCTTTCTACGTTTTTATATCCTAACATAATATAATTTCTTAAAATTTTAAACCAGCTTCTCTAGCAGCATCTGCTAATACTTTTACTCTTCCGTGATATAAATATCCATTACGATCAAAAGCAACAGTTTCTACACCAGCTTTTGTAGCTTTCTCAGCAATCGTTTTACCAACTGCTACTGCAGCTTCCGCTTTAGAACTAGATACAATTTCCTTATCTCTTGATGAAACAGATACTAAAGTAACGCCAGACACATCGTCTATTACCTGAGCATATATTTCTTTATTACTTCTGTACACTGACAACCTTGGTTTGTCAGATGTTCCTGTAACAATCTTTCTAATTCTATGTTTAATTCGTTGTCTTCTTTCAAGCTTTGATAATGCCATAATAATTTCTCTTATTTATTATGCAGATTTACCTGCTTTTCTTCTTAATACTTCTCCTACAAACTTAATTCCTTTTCCTTTGTAAGGTTCTGGCTTACGTAAAGAACGGATCTTTGCTGCAACCTGACCTACTAATTGCTTGTCATGTGAAGTTAATTTGATAATCGGGTTCTTACCTTTTTCAGATACCGTCTCAATCTTAACTTCTGGAGCTAAATTTAAAATAATGTTATGAGAAAAACCTAAAGCTAAATCTAATTTTTGACCTTGGTTAGATGCTCTATAACCTACACCTACTAATTCTAGTTCTTTAGTAAAGCCTTTTGTAACACCTTCAACCATGTTTCTGATTAAAGAACGGTATAAACCATGTGCTGCTCTATGCTCTTTACTATCTGATGGTCTAGCTACTGATACATTACCATCTTCTATCTTAACAGCAATATCAGAGGTCAACTTTTGCGTTAACTCTCCTAATTTACCTTTTACTGTGACCACATTATCGTTTACTTTAACTTCAACACCTTGTGGCAATGCGATTGGATTATTTCCTATTCTACTCATTTGTACAAAATGTTTTTAGTAAACGTAACATAATACTTCCCCACCTACGTTTTCTAGGCGCGCCTTTTTGTTCGTCATTACACCTTTCGATGTAGAAACGATAGCAATACCTAGTCCGTTTAATACTCTTGGCATTTCTTTAGCGCCAACGTACTTACGTAAACCTGGTGTAGAAACTCTTTGAATTTTTCTAATAACCGATTCTCTTGTTTGTCTGTCGTACTTCAAAGCTATCTTAATGACCCCTTGAACAGAATCATCATTAAATTGATAACTTAAAACGTACCCTTGATCGAACAAAATTTTGGTCATTTCCTTCTTCAATTTAGAAGCAGGAACTTCAACCACCCTGTGACCTGCTGCAATAGCATTTCTCACACGAGTAAGGAAATCCGCGATTGGATCTGTGTACATAATTAATTAAATTGTGGTTTTGGTTTTTAATAACTTCTATTGTTCCTACGAAAAATCGTAGCTATTAAACCTGAAACCAGTTAATATTTGTTTTTTGTTTTTATAGCTTCATTTTTCTTCAAAATGCTATTCTACATAGCGTTTTATTCAGAGTACTTACTGAAAAGACATAACCAGCCTATAAAAAACAGAGTGCAAATATACATAAACTTTTCGAAAATCAAACGATTTTAGCAATTATCGTTTTGAGTGTTAATTTATTGAATATTTTTATTCTTAGTACGCACTATTTTTTTGCTTTTAAAAAAACTATCACCATCCAAAACCAAATAACTATATCTGATATTTATATAGATCAACAATGAGATAAACTTGGGGTGACATCAATATTATAACATATTTGCCCGTATATTCTAAGTAACGTTTTATATCTCAGTTCGATGTATCATACACGTACAGCTTATTTTGATTATCTCAGGCTAGGGATCGTTTTAAAGGGCTGCTTATAATTGAAAAAAACATAAAAACACATAAGAAGAAAGTTAATGGAACAAGGATCGTTAAACAACAATAGTTACTAGAAAAACGCTTGAATTAAAGGCTTAACATGACACTTTTTAATCAAATCACACTGTTTTTAAGACCTCTGTTGAAATAAAACCGATGGAAATCAGGTCTTAATCTTATAAACCATAAACCTAGTCAATATACAATGAATGCTTTCTAATCAGTAACTTCAACTTTTGAATATCTTACTTTCTATATGTAACTGTCTTAGCAACGTTGTATTTTACACAAATAAAAACCTCATGATTTTAAAAGGGTATATACCATAAATTATGATTAGAGAGCTTATAAATATTAATATACTCTTTATATAACATCCAACAGTAATAATTACTATTAGATTAAGCATATAGAATGGATAAACTGCCTTATCCTAATTTGATAACAGCTTGTCTTATTATTCAAAAATTGTTGACTTTACACTAAAACAGTTAGCACTGCAGCTCATACTAGAAAAGAGCAAAACACATACCATGAACTCCAGCTATTTTCTATAAATTGAATTGGTTCTGCATATGTTGAAGGTATAAACTCATAACCATAAAACATCACAGAGAAAAAAAGGCTAACTTCATTTTTTTTATTTGGTTCCGTCACAGAACCCAAAAAACAGTATCTGAAGTCCTACGTATTCCGGCCCCAAAAAAACATAAAATCATTAACTTATAGCAAAAAATCATCCGATATAACCTCCCTATCTATAGGAACAAAATTTTCATGAAGAGAATTATAGGTTCTGTTTAAAAGTAGTTTTCCTTTTCACTTTGAAAACAACAATTTAAATTATTATAGGTTAATATATGTTATGAAAAAAACACTAATTCACAAACCTAAAGAATATTTCGTATTCATTCGTACATATATGTTAGCGAACAATTCGTATTATGATTATAAATTAAGTCACGAATCTAAAATTAACAAATTCAAACAGCTATAAGAACTGTCAGAAGAAAAATGAATTCGTGTTTTATCTTTGATTCATATTTCTGAATAAGAAAAGCTATTCCAAATAAAAACAGTGAGAGGATCGAGTGTATGAAGGAAATAGCAAAACAGGGAAATTTAATTCAGTATAAATTACTTCAAAAGATTAAAAATCTAAGCTAAAAACTAATGGTCCGTACAAAAATAACACATCTATTAAGCTAGCTTTTATAAAATTATAGCAATAGGGATATGAATGATTTCGAAAATGTTATCAGATCTTCGATTATTTTTGATCAACCATTTTTAACCTAAAATTAATACCATTTTCTATTTGAATTTACCGCAATAAAACGTCATTTTTTGTTACACCTAACTTCAAATCACAAATAGTAATGTGTACTTTTTTTGTGGAGACACAAAATCTTTAAAAAGAAAAAAGTCATACTTATAATAAGTATGACTTTTTTAATATTATCTTAAGATTATTTTACCAGCTCGCTTTTTTAACTCCTGGTATTAAACCTTGATTAGCCATTTCACGAAAAGTAACACGTGAAAGACCGAACTGACGCATATATCCTTTTGGACGTCCCGTTAATTTACAACGGTTGTGCATTCTAATTGGAGATGCATTCTTTGGTAACTTTTGTAAGGCTTCATAGTCTCCAGCTTCCTTCAAAGCTTTTCTCTTTTCAGCGTATTTAGCTACCATTTTAGCTCTTTTGCGCTCACGCGCTTTCATTGATTCTTTAGCCATCTTTTAATTCTTTTTAAATGGTAAACCTAATTCTCCTAATAATGATTTAGCTTCTTTATCAGTAATTGCTGACGTTACAAATGTAATATCCATACCACTAATTTTCTTCACTTGATCAATATTAATTTCTGGGTAAATGATTTGTTCAGTAATTCCTAAATTGTAATTACCTCGACCATCAAAACCATTTGCTTTAATTCCGTTAAAGTCTCTTACACGTGGTAAAGAAGCAGTTATTAAACGATCTAAAAACTCGTACATTTTATCACCTCTTAACGTAACTTTAGCCCCAATTGGCATTCCTTTACGTAATTTGAAGTTTGCAATGTCCTTTTTAGAAATTGTTGAAACTGCTTTTTGACCTGTAATCGTTGTTAACTCATCAATAGCATACTCTATTAATTTCTTATCTGCTATAGCTGCACCAACACCCTTACTAACCACAATCTTCTGTAGTTTAGGTACTTGCATTACATTGCTATAACCAAATTCATCAGTAAGAGCCTTGATAACTCTGCTCTTGTACTCTTCTTTTAATCTTGGTACGTAACTCATGGTTATATTGCTTTATCTGATTTTTTTGAAAATCTTACTTTTTTTCCATCTTCAAATCTATAACCAACACGTGTTGATTCTCCATTTGAAGTAATTAAAGATACATTTGAAATATGAATTGGAGCTTCCTTTTCAACAATTCCTCCTTGTGGGTTAGTTGCTGATGGCTTCGTGTGTTTCTTCACTTTATTAACTCCTTCTACAATAACCATATCTCTATCCTTAAGTATCGTTAAGACTTTACCTGTAATAGGATTGTCTTTAGTACTTCTGTGCGCTCCTGCTATCACTTTAACAGTATCCCCTGATTTGATTTTGAACTTCTTCATCTTAAATACATTATTAAAGCACCTCAGGTGCCAATGATACGATCTTCATAAATTGCTTCTCACGTAACTCACGAGCCACAGGGCCGAACACACGTGTACCTCTCATCTCCTCAGTAGGATTTAATAGTACACAAGCGTTATCATCAAATCTAATGTATGATCCGTCTTTACGTCTAACTTCTTTCTTAGTACGAACAACAACTGCGCGAGAAACTTGACCTTTCTTCACAGTTCCGTTTGGAGTTGCAGACTTTACCGTAACTACGATTTTATCTCCAACGCTAGCGTAACGCTTTCTTGTTCCTCCTAAAACTCTAATCACTAAAACCTCTTTTGCTCCAGTGTTGTCTGCTACTTTTAATCTTGATTCTGTTTGTAACATATTATTTAGCTCTTTCTAGGATTTCTACTAATCTCCAACGTTTAGATTTACTTAATGGACGAGTTTCCATTATTTTTACAGTATCACCTTCGTTGCAATCGTTATTCTCGTCATGCGCAACATACTTCTTCGTTTTTAATACGAACTTCCCGTACATTGGGTGTTTTACTCTCTTTACCTCGCTTACCACGATAGATTTCTCCATCTTATTGCTAGATACAACACCTATTCTCTCTTTTCTAAGATTTCTTTTTTCCATCTTTAAAACTGACTAGAATTATTGTAATTCTCTTTTAGTTAATTCTGTAGCAATTCTTGCCACAGTTCTTCTTAGGCTACGTAACTCTAATGGGTTTTCCAATGGAGTTAGGGCATGAGCCATCTTAAGATCAGTATAATTTTTCTTTAACGCTCCAAACTTTTCTTGTAAGTCGGCGATTGATAATTCTTTAATTTCTGATTGTTTCATTTTATATAGAATTAAGCGTTAAAATCATAATCTCTTGCGATAACAAACTTCGTTTTTACTGGAAGTTTTTGTGCTGCTAAACGTAAAGCTTCTTTTGCTACTTCCATTGGCACTCCGCCAACTTCAAACAAAATTCTACCTGGTTTTACTACGGCAACAAAATGATCAGGAGCACCTTTACCCTTACCCATACGTACCTCTAAAGGCTTCTTAGTAATTGGCTTGTCTGGAAAAATTTTAATCCATAGTTGCCCTTCTCTTTTCATATAACGAGTTGCTGCGATACGAGCTGCTTCAATTTGGCGAGATGTTAGTAAGTTCTGGTCTAATGACTTGATACCAAACATTCCATTTGAAAGCTGAGTACCTCTACCAGAGTTACCGCTCATATTACCCTTGCCTTTCTGAACTCTACGGAACTTTACTCTTTTTGGCTGTAACATGTGTAATTTCTTTTAAAAAATTATTTTCTTCTGCGAGGTTGACGTTTTCCTCCTTTGTTAGAATTCCCTTTTTGTTTAGACAATCCAACTAATGGAGATAATTCACGTTTACCATAAACCTCACCTTTCATTATCCATACTTTAATACCGATTCTTCCGTATGTAGTATGTGATTCAACAAGTGCATAATCGATATCTGCTCTAAAGGTAGAAAGAGGTATTCTTCCTTCTTTATAGTGCTCAGAACGTGCCATTTCAGCACCATTTAAACGACCTGATAATTGCACTTTAATTCCTTCTGCATTCATACGCATTGCTGCTGCGATAGCCATTTTCGTAGCACGCTTGTAAGAAATTCTGTTCTCAATTTGACGTGCTATACTAGAAGCAACTAATCTTGCATCTAGTTCTGGACGTTTAATTTCGAAAATATTAATTTGAACTTCTTTCCCAGTAATCTTTTTAAGCTCTTCTTTTAACTTGTCTACCTCTTGACCTCCTTTACCAATAATGATACCTGGACGTGCCGTAGTGATAGTAACGGTTACAAGTTTTAAAGTACGCTCAATGATTACACGAGATACACTTGCTTTAGATAATCTAGCATAGATATACTTTCTTATCTTGTCATCTTCAGCGATTTTATCTCCGTAGTCATTTCCACCATACCAGTTAGATTCCCATCCTCTGATAATTCCTAAACGATTTCCTATTGGATTTGTTTTTTGTCCCATTTCTACCTTGATTAATTACTGTTATTTTTAGCTCCTAACTCTAAAGTTACGTGATTAGAACGTTTTCTAATTCTATGAGCACGTCCTTGTGGAGCAGGTCTTAATCTCTTTAACATTCCTGCGCTATCTACATAAATAGATCTCACGTATAATCCTGCCTCTTCTATACTTGCATCTTCATTCTTAGCTTGCCAGTTGGCAATAGCTGATAATAATAACTTTTCTAAGTTACGAGATGCTTCTTTAGGGCTGAATTTTAAGATTTGTAAAGCTTTTTCGACTTCTACTCCTCTAACTAAGTCTGCTACCAAGCGCATTTTTCTTGGTGATGTAGGACAGTTAGTAAGCTTAGCGAAAGCTTTTTGCTTTCTAGCTTCTTTTAACTGTGTTGCCATGTTTCGTTTACGACTTCCCATAATTTCCTACTATTTTTTACCTTTATTTTTCGCACCAGCATGTCCTCTAAATGAACGAGTTGGTGAAAATTCTCCTAATTTATGACCTACCATGTTTTCTGTAACGTATACAGGCACAAACTGGCGTCCATTATGAACAGCAACAGTTTGTCCAACGAAATCAGGTGTAATCATACTTGCTCTAGACCAAGTTTTAATAACAGATTTACTACCAGATTCAACGTTAGCTAACACTTTTTTCTCTAACTTATAGTGAACGTAAGGTCCTTTTTTTAATGATCTTGCCATGATTTATTATTTCTTTCTACGTTCTATAATATACTTGTTACTAGCCTTAGTTTTCGATCTAGTCTTAAATCCTTTAGCTGGAATACCATTTCTAGATCTTGGATGACCTCCTGAAGAACGTCCTTCACCACCTCCCATTGGGTGATCAACTGGGTTCATTCTTACAGCGTTCGTTCTAGGTCTTCTACCTAACCATCTACTTCTACCTGCTTTACCAGATACTAATAATTGATGATCAGAATTAGAAACAACTCCTATAGCTGCCTTACAAGTCAATAAGATTAATCTTGTTTCTCCTGAAGGTAATTTAACAGTCGCATACTTCCCGTCTCTTGCCATTAATTGTGCAAAAGAACCCGCTGAACGAGCCATAACTGCTCCTTGACCAGGGTGTAATTCTATACAAGAAATAGTGGTACCTAAAGGAATATCGCTTAAATACATAGCGTTACCTACCTCTGGGATAGCCTCTTTTCCTGAAAGGATCTTTTGACCTACTTTTAATCCGTTCTGTGCAATTACATAACGCTTTTCTCCATCAGCATAAACTACTAAAGCAATAAATGCAGTACGATTTGGATCGTACTCAATAGTTTTTACTGTTGCAGGGATACCTTCTTTATTTCTTTTGAAATCAATAATACGGTACTTTTGTTTATGACCTCCACCTATATTACGTGTAGTCATTCTTCCCTGATTGTTTCGACCTCCAGATCGTTTTTTCGGAGCTAATAATGATTTCTCCGGCTTATCAGTAGTAATGGTGTCGAACCCATTTACAACTCTAAAACGCTGACCTGGTGTTATTGGTTTTAATTTTCTAACTGACATTCTGTCTTTTCTTAAAGATTGTTATAAAAATCAATAGTTTCACCTTCTGCTAACTGTACAACTGCTTTTTTGTAACCACCTGTCAATCCAGAAACTAAACCTTTCTTAGTATACTTAGTTTTTCGTTCTGCTGGATGATTCATAGTTCTTACTGCAGCAACTGCAACACCATAAGTAGCTTCAACAGCTCCTTTGATTTCAACTTTGTTAGCCTTTTTATTTACAACAAATGTATAACGGTTAAATACCTCGCTATCATTTGTAGCTTTTTCCGTAATAATAGGTTTAATTAAAATACTCATTTCTTCCCTATTTACTTAAATTAGATTCAATACCTTCCAATGAGCTCTCAGAAATAATTACTCTGTTAGCGTTTAAAACATTGTATGTGTTAATACCTGTGGCATTAACTACTTTAGATTTCTTTAGGTTACGAGATGATAAGTAAACATTCTTACTTTCCTCACCTAAAACGAATAAAGATTTTTTAGTATCTAACTCTAAAGCTTTTAATACATTAACAAATTCTTTCGTTTTTGGAGTTTCAAAATTGAAATCTTCAACTACTACTAAATTGTTATCTTTTGCTTGAATACTCAAAGCTGATTTACGTGCTAAACGCTTTAAGTTTTTGTTTAACTTGAAAGAATAGTTTCTTGGTCTTGGACCAAATACACGTCCTCCTCCTCTGAAAACTGGAGATTTAATACTTCCTGCACGCGCAGTACCTGTACCTTTTTGTTTCTTAATCTTTCTTGTACTACCAGTAATCTCAGCTCTCTCTTTAGACTTGTGTGTACCTTGTCTTTGATTAGCCAAATACTGCTTTACATCTAAATAGATTGCATGATCATTTGGTTCAACACCGAATACTTCGCTAGAAAGTTCAACTTTTCTACCAGTATCTTTTCCTGTAATATCTAATACTGCTACTTTCATTATTTCTAGATAGTTACATAAGAGTTCTTGTGTCCTGGAATTGCGCCCTTAACAACAATAAGGTTTTTTTCAGCAACCACCTTTAGTACTCTTAAATTTTGAACTTTAACTTTGTCTCCACCCATGCGACCTGCCATACGCATTCCTTTGAATACTCTTGCAGGATATGAAGCTGCACCAATAGAACCTGGCGCTCTTAAACGGTTATGTTGACCGTGAGTCGCTTGCCCTACTCCAGCAAATCCATGGCGTTTCACAACACCTTGAAACCCTTTACCTTTTGAAACCCCTGATACATCAACGAATTCACCTTCAGCAAAGTGTTCAACTGTAATTGAGTCACCTAAATTGTACTCTCCTTCGAATCCTTGAAATTCAATAACTTTTCTTTTAGCAGATGTACCAGCTTTTTTAAAGTGACCATCTAAAGCTTTATTAGAGCTTTTTGCTTTTTTGTCATCGAAACCAAGTTGTAAAGCGTTATAGCCATCAACCTCTTCGGTTCTGACTTGGGTAACAACGCAAGGACCTGCTTCTATAACGGTGCACGGAATATTTTTACCGTTCGCATCGAATAAGCTGGTCATTCCTACTTTTCTTCCTATTAACCCAGACATATTTGTTTGTTTTAAGACGATTAGATTTTAATTCGTGTATCCAGCGCGTCTATTACTAATTAATTATTTGAAACAAAAGTTTCATTTACACTTCCTTTATGTTTGCTCAAAAAAAACAGAGCGTAAAACACTTTTAGCTCTGACTTAGTGTTTAACCGTTTTTCCTTCGCGAAACCCTCAGGACATGTCTACTGAATTTATTTTCAGCATCAATATTAACACACTGAACTTAAATTCGGTGTGCAAAAGTAAAAAAAACTTTCGGCTTAAAAAAATTAAACCGAAAGTTATTGATTTACTTATACTTTAATTTCAACTTCTACTCCACTTGGTAACTCAAGTTTCATTAAAGCATCAATAGTTTTCGAAGAAGAACTATAGATATCTAATAAACGCTTGTAAGCAGATAATTGAAATTGTTCTCTTGATTTTTTATTTACGTGTGGTGAACGTAATACAGTAAAAATCTTTTTATGAGTAGGTAATGGAATTGGACCATTTACCACAGCTCCAGTACTTTTTACTGTCTTTACAATTTTCTCAGCAGACTTATCTACTAAGTTATAATCGTAAGATTTTAATTTTATTCTAATTTTTTGACTCATCTTAATTAACCTTTAGCTTTAGCTATTACTTCCTCTGAAATATTCGACGGTGTTTCTGCATAGTGAGAGAATTCCATAGTTGAAGTCGCTCTACCAGAAGACATAGTTCTTAACGCTGTTACGTATCCAAACATTTCCGATAAAGGCACTACTGCTTTTACCACTTTAGACCCAGCACGATCACTCATATCAGACACTTGACCGCGTCTTCTATTTAAATCACCTACAATGTCTCCCATGTTTTCTTCTGGAGTTAACACTTCTAACTTCATCAATGGCTCCATGATTACAGCTCTTGCAGCTTTTGCAGCAGCCTTATAACCCATTTTCGCAGCCAATTCAAAAGATAATTGATCAGAATCCACAGGGTGGAAAGATCCATCTTTTAAAGTAACCTTCATTGAATCCATTTCGTAACCAGCTAAAGGACCATTCTTCATTGCTTCTTTAAATCCTTTCTCTACTGAAGGTACAAATTCCTTAGGAACGTTACCTCCTTTAATAGTAGATTCAAATTGTAAACCTTGAGTTCCTTCATCCGCAGGCTCCATAGTAAACACTATATCTGCAAACTTACCACGTCCACCAGACTGCTTTTTATACACTTCTCTATGATTAGCAGCAGCAGTAATCGCTTCTTTGTACTCAACTTGCGGTTGACCTACATTAACTTCTACTTTGAATTCACGTTTTAAACGATCAACAATGATATCAAGGTGTAGCTCACCCATTCCAGAAATAATAGTCTGTCCAGAAGCCTCATCAGTTCTTACAGTAAAGGTTGGGTCCTCTTCTGCCAACTTAGCTAAAGACACTCCTAATTTATCTACATCTGCTTTTGTTTTAGGCTCTACAGCAATACCGATTACTGGATCAGGAAAGTCCATAGATTCTAAAATTATTGGATGCTTCTCATCAGATAATGTATCTCCTGTCTTAATAGATTTAAAACCTACCGCAGCTCCAATATCTCCAGCCTCTATAAAATCAATTGCATTCTGTTTGTTTGAGTGCATTTGATAAATACGTGAAATACGTTCTTTTTTACCTGAACGGTTATTCAACACATATGAACCAGCATCCAAACGACCTGAATATGCACGGAAGAATGCTAAGCGTCCTACAAACGGATCTGTAGCAATCTTAAATGCTAACGCAGCAAATGGTTCCTTTGCATCTGGTTTACGAGTAACCTCGTCACCAGTATTAGGATCAGTACCTATAATAGCTTCTTTATCTACCGGAGAAGGCAAATAACGACATACAGCATCTAACAAGAATTGAACTCCTTTGTTTTTGAATGCTGAACCACAAACCATAGGAATGATAGACATATCCATCACAGCAGCTCTTAAAGCAGCATGTACTTCATCTTCTGTAATAGAATCTTCATCTTCCATATATTTTTCAAGCAAGTTTTCGTCATAAGCAGCAACCTCTTCTATAAGTTTACCACGCAACTCTCTTGCTTCTTCTTTCAAATCTTCAGGAATTTCGATTACATCGAAAGTTGCTCCTTGAGTTTCATCATGCCAAACGATAGCACGGTTTTTCACTAGATCAACGATTCCTTTAAAATCAGCTTCATCACCAATATTTAAAACTATAGGCACAGCATTTGAACCTAACATGTCTTTTACCTGCTGACATACTGCTAAGAAGTTAGACCCTTGACGGTCCATCTTATTAACAAAGCCCATACGAGGCACCTTATAATTATCAGCTAATCTCCAGTTAGTTTCAGATTGTGGCTCTACACCATCAACAGCAGAAAATAAGAAAACTAACCCATCTAAGACACGTAATGAACGGTTTACTTCTACCGTAAAATCAACGTGACCAGGAGTATCAATTATATTAAAATGGTATCCTTTCGCATCAGCGGCTGGCTTCCCGTTTTCTGTTGGAAATTTCCATGTACAAGTAGTAGCAGCAGAAGTTATTGTAATACCTCTTTCTTGCTCCTGCTCCATCCAGTCCATTGTCGCTGCACCATCATGTACCTCTCCAATTTTATGAGAAACTCCAGTATAATAAAGAATACGCTCTGTAGTTGTTGTTTTACCCGCATCAATATGCGCAGCAATACCAATATTTCTTGTGTATTTTAAATCTCTACTCATGGTTATTAAAATCTAAAATGTGAGAATGCTTTGTTTGCTTCAGCCATTTTGTGAGTATCCACTCTTTTCTTAACAGCGGCTCCTTCTTCTTTAGCGGCTGCTAAAACTTCAGCAGCTAAACGTTGCGCCATTGTTTTCTCATTACGCTTACGCGCATAAGTTATCATCCATTTTATCGCCATTGAAACTTTACGATCTGGACGAATTTGCATTGGAATCTGGAATGTAGCACCACCAACACGACGAGAACGTACCTCTACGTGTGGCATCACATTTGACAAACCATCTTTCCAAATTTCTAAAGCCGACTTCTCTTCGTCGGTTTTCTTTTCATTTACGATGTCTATTGCATCATAAAAAACTTTGAATGCTACAGATTTCTTACCGTCCCACATTAAGTTATTCACAAAACGTGTTACTAATTGATCATTAAACCTTGGATCCGGTAACAAAACTCTTTTTTTAGCTCTTCTTTTCCTCATGTCTTTACATTAAAAAAGTTACTAATTATTTTTACTTTTTGTTTTTTGGGCGTTTTGCTCCGTATTTAGATCTACGTTGAGTTCTTCCCTCAACTCCTGCAGTATCTAAAGCACCACGAACAATGTGATATTTAACACCTGGTAAATCTTTTACCCTTCCACCTCTAACTAATACTATCGAGTGCTCCTGAAGATTATGTCCTTCACCTGGAATATACGCATTGATTTCATTACCATTTGTTAATCTAACACGAGCAACTTTACGCATTGCTGAGTTAGGTTTTTTCGGTGTGGTAGTGTAAACACGCGTACAAACTCCACGTCTTTGGGGACATGCCGTCAAAGCAGCCGATTTACTCTTCTTAGTTATTTTGGCTCTTCCTTTACGAACTAATTGTTGAATAGTTGGCATACTAATTAATTACTATTTTTCGTTTGTACTAAATAATTCCTCTTATTTTAAAGAGTGCGCAAATGTACAACATTTTTCTAATTATTCAAATATCAGTAAGTTATTTTTAAACAAGATAGTACACTCATCGCATGGAATATAATAATAATGTACCTTAGCTTAAAATTTTCTACCTTGACTAAACTCACTAAAACAAACGCCTTAACTATAGTACTTTTGTTTTTTTTAACCTCTATATCTGCTCAAGAATATATTTTAAATATAAATTCAAAAGACCCTAGTGAAAGTGAATTTTTACAAATAATTACATTTAAAACGAATCATTCTTCAGAAAAAGAGCTGCTTTCTGAATTGGAAAAAATCTCAAAACACTTAAAAACAAGAGGGTATTTTAACCACACCTACAAACTTGTAAAAAAAGAAAACAATTTTACTTATTTCTTCTCACTAAACAAAAAAATCAATGAGGTAATCCTCTACGATAACAATCAAAAAATAATAATGCCTCTAGAAAAACTTAAAAACTATTTAATTAACAAAACTCAAAAGCTAGATCAGGAAGGAAAGTCTTTTACAGAAATACAATTAAGAAACATTCGATTAAAAAAGGACACGCTATACGCCGAAGTTGACATCACCAAACCAGAAATTCGCTACATAAGCAAAACCATCATCAAAGGCTATAAAAATTTCCCTACTTCCTATCTTAAAAACGAACTTAACATTAGCAACAACACAACAATTAGCAAAACAAACCTTGCAACAATAACATCTCTCATTAACAACTTAGATTTTGTTAGTTCAACTAAAAAGCCCGAAGTACTATTCAGTAAAGACTCTACATTGTTGTTTTTATCTTTAAAAAAAGAAAAAACTAGTTATTTCGATGGGATTTTGAGCCTAAATTCAAACGATAACAACTCAGGAATAAACCTTAATGGTCATCTTGATTTGCACCTAAGAAACATACTTGATACTGGAGAGACTTTTAATTTATCTTGGAAAGCTTTAAACAATGACCGCACCACTTTTAATGTTTCTGTTAAACTACCATACATATTCAACTCATCAATAACACCTACCCTGTCATTTGACATCTACAAACAAGACTCAACATTTTTAAACACCCAATTAAGCACAAAATTCAACTATAAAATAACCCACAAATCATCGATAGCCTTAACCTACGACTCAACAAACTCAATCAATACTTTAAAAGAAATATCCGCTTCCATAAACGACTTTAAAAACTACTTCATAGGATTGTTATTTTCTTACCGTATAAGCGAAGAATCTAACTTTTTAACAAACGAAAAATTAAGTCTAAACATCAATCCTTCTTTTGGAAAAAAACTATCAAATCAAACAAGTATCTCTCAATTCAAGTTTACCACAACTATGAATTACCTGATAAGCCTCAATAAGAGAAATGCCTTACTCTTAAAAAACAGTGTCAACATCTTAACCTCTGAAACATTCTTGGAAAATGAATTATTTCGAATAGGCGGAACTAACTCCATAAGAGGCTTCAACGAGCAGAGCATTTTTGCTTCTAGTTACTATTTATTTAGTATAGAACATCATTATTCACTGACAAAGAAAACAGTGCTGTATTCGTTAATTGACCAGGCATACTATCAAAACACAATAGACAAAGGCTTTATCACAGGTATAGGATTGGGATATAAACAACGTGTAGAAAACACCTTAATCAACTTATCGTTTTCATTAGGAAAACCACAAAAAAACAACTTCGATTTAAATAATTCCTTAATCAATATAAAAATAACAACGCTTTTTTAATAAAAAAAAACATAAGGTTCAACAAAACTCGGCTCTAGATCAACAATCTTAAGAATTAGTTAAACTTTTAGTTGGTTTATTAATTTTTATTTAAGACTTTTGGGCAATTAATTCAAACAATTACGCAATGAAAACAAAGTTTAATGGAATTTTAACGCTATTCCTAGCGTTGGTTGTGCAGATCTCTTTTGCACAAGTAAAAACTATTTCAGGGACTGTTTCAGATGAATCTGGACCACTACCTGGAGTAACAGTATTAAAAAAAGGCACTACGCAAGGTACAGAAACTGACTTTGATGGTAAATACTCAATAAAAGCGAATACGGGAGATATTCTTGTTTTTAGTTTTGTGGGTATGAAATCTACTGAAAGAACAGTTGGTTCAGCGAGTACAATTAACGTTTCTTTAGAGAACGACAATCTTTTAGAAGAGGTTGTTGTAACTTCTTTAGGTATTAGAAGAGCAAAGAAAAGTTTAGGGTATTCATCACAAGAAGTAGGAGGCAAAGAAGTATCAACTGTTAAGTTGGACAACGTTGTAAACTCTTTAAGTGGTAAAGTTAGTGGTGTACAAATCAAAGCAAATAACAACTTTGGTGGTTCAGCAAACTTTCTGATTAGAGGTGTTAGTTCTTTAACTGGAAACAACCAACCTTTATTCGTAGTGGATGGTATTCCTTTATCGAATAGAATAAACAACACAGGTAATCAAGCTGGCGGTCGTAAAGGTTATGACTATGGTAATGCCGCTTCTGATTTAAACCCAGATGATGTTGAATCTATCAACATATTAAAAGGTGCAGCGGCTTCAGCTATTTACGGATCGCGTGGAGCAAATGGTGTAGTAATTATTACTACCAAAAAAGGAAAAGCTGGATCGTCAAAAATCTCAGTTAGTTCTAGTACAACTATCGGAGCAATTGATAAAAGCACTTTCATCGAATACCAAGACGAATATGGTGCTGGTTATGGCCCTTATTACGGAAGTACTGGTTATTTCGAAGATATCGACGTGAATGGAGATAACATAGCAGATTTAGTTGTTCCTACGTACGATGATGCTTCATATGGAGCTCCTTTAGACGGGAGTTTAGTGTATCAATGGGACGCTTTTGTTCCTGAGCACAGGAATTACCAACAAGCAACACCTTACGTGGCTGGCCAATCAACTCCGGTTGATTTCTTTGAAACAGCTTTTCAATACAACAACTCTATCTCTTTTACAGGAGGTAATGACAAGATGACCTACAGATTAGGTTATACGAATTTCGATGCAACAGGAATGTTACCTAACTCGAAAATCAACAAAAATACATTCAATATGAATGGGACATTAAAGGTGTCTGATAAATTGAATGTTGGTTCAAACGGTACATTTATTGTTCAGAGAACGAAAGGTAGAAACTCGACTGGATATGGTGATAACCTTATGGCACAATTTAGACAATGGTGGCAAGTGAACGTTGATATGAATGATCAAAAAGACATCTACAACCAAACTGGTAAAAACTATTCATGGAACCATGAAGGTGGTTTACCTGGTGGGAAAGGAGTTTTACAACCTCACTATTGGGATAACCCATATTGGACTCGTTACAAAAACTATCAATCGGATAGAAGAAATCGTTTTGTAGGAAACGTTTTTGGAACTTATACGATCAACGATTGGTTAACAGCAACAGTTAAAGGATCAGTAGATACCTATACTGAATTAAGAGAAGAAAGAAGAGCCAACGGTTCGGTTGCTACTGAATTTGGAGTATTAGGAGATGACGAATCATCAGGATATGACAGAAAAGACATCAGATTTAGTGAATACAACTATGATGTAATGTTAAACTTCAATAAAGATTTAACAGATGATTTAAGTTTATCTGGTGTTGCAGGTATGAATATAAGAAGAGAGGTTTACGATTATTTACGCCAGTCAACTGCAGGTGGACTTAACGTACCTGAATTTTATTCATTAGCTAATTCAACAAACCCTAACCCAAAACCAGTTGAATTATTAAACCAAAAGCAAGTTAATGGTTTTTATATTCAAGGAACACTTGGATATCAAGACATGTTATTTTTAGATTTCACTGATAGATATGATATTTCTTCGGCGTTACCTTCAGAAAATAACGCATACAATTATTTCGCAGTAAGTTCTAGTTTTATTTTCTCTGAATTCCTTAAGGATACTGAGTGGATAAACTTTGGAAAATTACGTGCTGGTTATGCAGAAGTTGGTAACGACTTACCTGCTAACAATGTATTTGATACATTTACTGCTATTGATAACTTTGGTACTTCTGCTTTATTCTCTTTCCCGGGAACAAAACAAAACGCAGAGTTAGTTCCTGAAAGAACTAAAGAAATTGAAGTTGGTTTAGAGGCAAGATTATTCGACAATAAAATTGCTTTAGATTTAACTTGGTATAAAAAAAGAACTGAAAACCAATTAATGCCTGTATCAACTAGTGCATCAACAGGTTTCACCAATAGATGGGTAAATGCTGGTACTATTGAAAACAAAGGTTTTGAAATTGGATTAAATGCTACTCCAGTATCAACTGATAACTTTAAGTGGGATATCGGTGTAAACTGGGCAAAGAACAACAACTTAGTTGTTGAACTTTATGGTGATCAAACAAACTTAGTTTTAAACAGTTACCAAGGAGGTATTTCGGTTAATGCTACAGTTGGTCAGCCATACGGAACACTTAGAGGAACAGGTTTCGAATATCATGAAAACGGACAAAGAATCATTGATTCAAATGGGTATTACAAAGCAGTAGCGGATCAAGTTATTGGTAATTCAAATCCAGATTGGACCGGTGGTATTACAAACACACTTAGTTACAAAGATTTTAAGTTAAACTTCTTAATTGATGTGCAACAAGGTGGAGATGTGTATTCTTTAGATTTACACTATGGTCAAGGTACTGGTTTACCATATTATACAGCAGGTCTTAACGAATTAGGAAATCCTGTGAGAGACCCTGTTGCTGATGGTGGTGGTGTTTTAAACGAAGGTGTTCAGGAAGACGGTACTCCTAATACAACAAGAGCTCGTGCTGACTATTATGGTGGTGCTTACTATTGGGGGAATTCTTCAAGAAACCCAGCTGCTTTAACTATGTATGATGCTTCTTATGTAAAATTACGTGAGCTTGCTTTAACGTACAAATTACCTGTTGACAATCTATTTAACGGGGCTATTAGTAACGCTAACCTTTCACTAATTGGTAGAAACTTATGGATCATTCATAAGAATGTACCTTTTGCAGATCCTGAATCTGGTTTAGGGGCTGGAAATGCTCAAGGATATCTCTCTGGTTCTTTCCCAACTTTAAGAACTATAGGTTTAAACTTAAACTTTGAATTTTAAAAATAACTGAAATGAAAAAATATATAATATCAACAATCTGTTTATTCTTAGTCTTTACTTCTTGTGAAGTAGATGAGAGTTTAAACATTGATACAAAAAACCCATCATCGGTTCCGTCTGCTGGTTTATTTACCAATGGCGCGAGAAACTTGTTTGATTTAATGAATTCAACAAGTGTTAATAATAATGTTTTTAGATTATACGCTCAATATTTCGCTCAAACAACGTATCCTGATGAAAGTAGATACAATCAAGTTACGAGAAACATTGGAGGTAGCATTTGGAACACTTTATACAGAGATGTATTACAAGATTTAAAAGGAGCAAAAGAGCTTTTGAACTCTGAAGCATCTATAGATCCATTGTTACAAGCTGATTTACCAAATAAGCTTGCTATGGTAAACTTTTTAGAAGTTTATGCTTACTCTATATTGGTTGATACTTTTGGAGATGTACCTTATACTGAGGCATTAGATCCATTGAACGCAACACCAACGTATGATGATGCGGCTACAATTTATACGGACTTATTAACTAGGTTAGATGATGCTATTTCTAAATTAGGAACAGGTAATGGTTTTCCTGCAACGCAGGATCCTATTTATCAAGGAGACGTAAATAAATGGAAAAAAGCAGCTATTTCATTAAAATTAAGATTGGCTATGCGTTTAGCAGATGTGAATCCTGCTTTATCACAACAAAAAGCGGAAGAAGCAGCTACTGCCGGACCAATTCTTGCTAATGCAGATAACTTTGGTATTAAGTACTTAAGTTCAGCACCGAATACAAATCCATTATGGGTTTCTTTAGTTCAAAGTGGAAGAAATGACTTTGTTGCTGCAAACACATTAGTTGATGTAATGAATCCATTAAATGACCCTAGGTTAAGTTCTTACTTCGAAATGTTAGGTGGTGTATATGCTGGTGGTACTTATGGTAGCGCTAACTCTCCTGGTGGAGCTTCTGCCATTTCTGACTTAATGAAGCAACCTGATTTACCTGGAAACATTATGACGGCTGCAGAAATGAACTTCTTATTAGCTGAAGCAGCTGCAAGATCTTATGCAGTTTCTGGAACAGTTGAAGCTTATTATAATGCAGGTGTTACAGCTTCTATTCTTGAATGGGAAAAGGATGCTGCTGACGCCAGTACTTACCTTGCTCAAGCAAATGTAGCGTATGCTACTGCAACAGGTGATTGGAAACAAAAAATAGCTACTCAAAAGTGGATAGCAATGTATAATAATGGTTTTGAAGGCTGGACTACTTGGAGAGCTTTTGACCAACCAACGTTAAATGTTCCTACTGATTTGACGGCAGCAGATATCCCAACTAGGTTTTTATACCCAGTATCTGAAGCTCAATTAAACGGTGCGCAATATAGTTCTGCAGCATCGGCAATTGGAGGAGACACTAAAACAACGAAGTTATTCTGGGATGCAAACTAGTACTGCATAACACATAACAAACTGTTAAATAAACTGTTAAATGAAGCTGGTAGTAAATAAACTACCAGCTTTTTTTATATATTTACACGTGAGGTCTGTATTTATAATATCACTAATGGTCATTGTATCCTGTTCTAGATTTAATGATCATCATTTAGTTAATGAAGATACCTTATCTTCATCTTTAGAAAAAACAACTTGGTTGGTAGACGAACAATTTATTATTGGTGAGTTTGTTCCTTACCCCGAGGTTGATTCTGTTCGTTTTTTATCACCACAGGAATATCAAGGTACTATTTCTGATTTACATAGAGTTGCGCTAGTCAATATAGATGCTAGAAATTTCATTTTTTTGTTCGGATATTTAGGATACTTTGAAACGATGAACTTCAAAGTAAATTCAAAAAGTTACTCTATAACGCATTGCCCAATTACAAATACTACCCTTGCGTTTAAACAAAACATTAATGAAAAAATAAGAGCTTCAGGTTATCGCTACAAAGACAACCTCATTTTCTACAATTCAACAAAACAAAGTCTAACATCACAAATGTTAGCATCTACCATTGGGTACTACGGTACTTTTAATCAGCATATAATTGAGTCTATTCCTTTAATTGATACCGAATGGGAAACCATTAAAAATTGTTTCAATGATATTTCAATTGCTATAATAGAAGATAATGACTTAGGAGAATTCAACAATATAAGAACGTATGAAGATCAGAACACACTGGACTGGGAACAAACGTCTATTTCTTTTAATAATGACAAAATAAAACGAAGTACAGATATCTATAAACTGAAAAGCATAGAATCCGATCATTTTTCGCACACCATTGGCAATTACCAAATAATGGGCATGAAATCGAAAAAAATGATACGTATATTTTCAACAAATTACACACTAAGACCTGGAATGACCAGCGATTATATAACTGATGATGCTCAAAATAAATACGACTGGAATGGCTATTATTTCGACGGACCTAGCAAAGGAAACAACCTCGAAATAATTGAAAGCTACACAGGCAGCACAGTGGCTTTTGAAACTGTATTTGACAGCGTTAATCCCCTAAATTAAATAACAATGAAAAAAATAATCATATTATTTCTACTTTCAATAGTTAACTACGCATATACTCAAAACCGAGGGGTATCCATAAAAAATGGTGTTTTCAACAATAATTTGGAAAATTTTGCTTTACTAAAATTCAATTCTAAGTACAACAACGAACATACGTCTAAAACCAACGGCAGCTATTATTTAACAAAAAAATGGTCTAAATGTTTAATTGAAGGCAAAGACGATAAACTTTACCAATTCAAAGAATGTAATTACAACATTTTTGACCAAAGGATGGAACTCGCTTTCGAAAATGAAGTAACCATTCTAAAGCAAGATGCAATCAAAAAAATTATTATAGATGATAAACAATTTGTGCCGTTTGACCTAAGTTTTTCCAATTCTATCGATAGTAAATATTATCAAGAATTGTATTCAAATGGTAAAATAACATTCATCAGATTATACAAGTTAAAGAAAAAAAGTATTCCCTCTAGTAGATCTTTAGGACTAATGGAGCAGATAGTTCAGGTTAAATCGAAACGATATTTTATACTGAATGGAACTATTACTAAGGTTCCTAAATCAAAATCGAAAATATTAAAACTTCTTAACAAAGAAAAAAACAGGACTCTATACAGGAATTTAAATCTAAAAAAAGATTTAGACATAATTAAAATGCTGAAAATTTAATTTAAATTTGACTCCTAAAGAACTATTTTTTTAGGAGTCTTTTTTTAAGATTCCTCAGTTGATAGATTTTGCATGATATAGAATAACAATTATAAAATTATAAAATACACAATGGCCGTAATTTCAGGTATAAAACCAAAAAAGACAAATTTCAAATATTTTGGCAAAGGGTCTGAGTTTGCCCTTATTTATTTTAAAAACATTTTATTAACGATTCTCTCCTTCGGACTTTATTATCCATGGGCTAAAGTGGAGCTACTTACATACCATTACAAGTCTACCGAACTTGACAATACACACTTTGCCTTTCAAGGGACCGGAAAAGAGGTTTTTAAAGGCTTTATTAAAGTCTATATACCTTTTTTACTATTATATTCTTTATTTTTATACGGTATATCTAAGAATAGTCAAACTGCCCTATTTACAAGTATTACTGTTTTCTATTTCTTTCTCATTCTTGTAATTCCTTTCGCTTTACATGGAGCAGCTCGTTACCGAGCATCGAGAAGTTCTTGGAAAGGAATTTATTTCAAATATTTAGGCAACCGATTTGAATTGTTTTGGAAATTCGTAACAGGTATGATATTAACCATATTAACCTTGGGTATCTATGGGGCTTGGTTTCAAATTGAGATTAGAAAATACATTATTAGCCATCTACGATTTGGCAGTTTATCTTTCGATTTTAAGGGAAAAGGAGAAACGTTATTTTGGATTAATTTAAAATTCTTTCTTCTGTTTTTCCTTACCCTAGGCATTTATACTTTCTGGCATATAAAAAGGGTATGGGAGTTTTATGTTGAAAACACAGAATTAACTCAGAACGGCAAAAAGATACACTTTAAGCTAAACATGACTGTCGGTGATATTTTTAATTTAGTAATCACTAATTTTTTATTAATTCTATGCACTTTCGGATTGGCCTCTCCTTGGGTAATTGTTAGAACCTTCGATTTTGTTTTTCGTTTTTTAGAAATTGAAGAAGGTTTAGATACCAATGCAATACAACAAACTTCATACGACGATTATGACAACGCAACAGGTCAAAGCTTTTTAGATTTCTTAGACATAGACATCGTGTAGTTCTCTTAACTTAATTAATAAACCATATACACTTAAAATGAATAAAAACATTGTTATTACGGGTACAAGTAGAGGTATCGGTTTTGCATTAGCAAAACAATTTGCCGCAGAAGGACATCAAGTTTTGGCACTATCTAGAAATACTTCACCCCTGAAAAATGAAAATCATAAAAACATCACAAGCTTATCTGTAGACCTCTCGTTAGAAAATGACATCGCTAAAGCTATTCATTTCATTCATAATAACTGGAAACATGTAGATATCCTTATAAATAATGCAGGAAAGCTCATTAACAAACCTTTTTCTGAATTAACAACTACTGACTTTGAAGAAGTGTATAAAGTTAACGTTTTTGCTGTTGCTGCATTAACTAAGCAAATACTGCCGTTTATGAAAAAGGGTAGCCATGTGATTACCGTTAGTAGTATGGGTGGTATTCAAGGAAGCACTAAATTTCCGGGTTTAGCTGCCTATAGCTCTGCAAAAGGAGCTGTAATCACATTATCAGAATTACTAGCAGAAGAATATAAACAACAGGAAATTGCCTTTAATGTTCTAGCACTAGGTGCTGTACAAACTGAAATGTTAGCGGAAGCTTTTCCAGGATATGAAGCACCTCTTTCAGCCAAAGAGATGGCAATGTATATTTTTGATTTTTCATTAACTGGTAACAAATACTATAACGGAAAGGTATTGCAAGTTTCTAACTCAACACCCTAAATTTAATTGCCTTGCATTTGCAGAAATACATACCTGAAAAAGCCATTCCTCTTGCTGAATACTTAATTAAAGAATATCGGATTAACCTTAAAATTGTTTCTGAGAGGCAAACCAAACACGGAGATTTTCGCCGAATGCCAAATGGTAAAATGCAGATTACTGTCAATGATAATTTAAACCCTCATCAATTTTTGCTAACTTTAGTACATGAAATAGCTCATCATGTTACCTATCAAAAATTCGGAAGGGTACAACCACATGGTAAAGAATGGAAAACTATCTTCCAGCACCTAATGCTACCCTTCTTAAAACCAGAAATTTACCCATTACAGATATTGCCTCATTTAGCAAATTATTTAAAAAACCCTAAAGCAAGTACCGATACCGATGTAAAATTGTCATTAGCTTTACGAGGAGGGATGGCAGAATCAGGAAAGAGTTTTATCTTTGAAATCCCAAACGGGAGTGTTTTTAAATTTAAAGATATCTTATATAAAAAGGGTAATAAACGAAGAACGCGTTATGAATGCGTAAACTTAACTAATAAACGTATATACCTTTTTAATCAAAACGCAGAAGTTGTAAAAATCGAATAGCAAATAAAATATGAATATGAGTGATAATTATTATGCAGTGATCATGGCTGGAGGTGTTGGCTCTAGATTTTGGCCTGTAAGTACGCAAGACTTCCCGAAACAGTTTCATGACATGTTGGGAACAGGAACGTCGTTAATTCAAAAAACTTTTAACCGAATCAATGAATTAATTCCGTCAGAGAATATTTTAATCGCTACAAACAAACGCTATGAAAATTTAGTACTAGAACAATTGCCAAAAGTTAATACCCAACAAGTACTGCTTGAGCCTGCAATGAGAAATACAGCTCCATGTATATTGTATGCTGCCTTAAAGATCTACAAAAAAAATCCGGATGCAGTAATGTTAATCGCTCCTTCTGATCACTGGATAGAAAACGAATCTGAATTTTTGAACACAATTAAGACATCATTTGATGCTTGCGAAAATGACGATATTTTGATGACTTTAGGTATTCAACCCGATCATCCCAATACAGGTTATGGGTATATTCAATATGAAGAAAATTCTTCCCCCGTAAAAAAAGTTAAAAAATTTACAGAAAAACCGAATATAGATAAGGCCAAAGAGTTTTTAAACAGTGGTGATTATCTTTGGAATGCAGGCATATTCGTTTGGTCTGCCAAAAGTATCTTAACTGCTTTTAAGGAGTATCTACCTACTATGGTTTCAATTTTAGATGACGATACTGCATATAATACCGATTATGAAGGTAATTTCATTAGAAATAACTATGAATTATGTGAAAATATCTCCATCGATTTTGGAATTATGGAGCACGCCAAAAATGTTTTCGTACTGCCTGTTAGTTTTGACTGGAACGATCTTGGAACTTGGGGTTCTTTATATAATAAACTCTCTAAAGACGAGCATCAAAATGCGATTGTAGGTGCTGAAACTATTTTTAGAGACGCTAATGGAAACATGGTGCGAACTCAACATGGTAAGAAGGTTATTATTCAAGGGTTAAAAGATTATATTATTGTAGAAAAAGACGATGTTCTATTGATATGCCCTAAGAAAGATGAACAAGACATCAAAAAGATTGCTTCTCAAGCGAAAGATGTGTTTGGAGATACTATTGTTTAATTGTAATAATACCTTTACAAATTAAAATTACCGTAATAAAACAATAACTGGTATAACTAAAAAAACCGAGGTCTAATTACAGCTTCGGTTTTTTATTGGTAATATTTATTTACTATGGATTTAAAGAAAGGTAAATAGATTTCTGTCATATAACTTCCTCTTTTCTCTCCTAGTACTTTTTGGTTTTTATCTAGTAACAGAACCATTGGAAAAGTGTTATTATACCTCTTAGCCAACTTTTTATTATCTATGCTTACTTCTTCACTAATCAAATTTTTATTACGTGGAAAATTTGCTAGATATAATACCAAATGTCTATTAGCATATTCGGTAAACTTCTCTGTATGAAATAATTCTTTATCTAACTTTATACAAGGACCACACCAATCAGAGCCAGAGAAATAAATTAATATGGGTTTGTTTTCTCTTTTAGCCTTTGCAATCGCTTCTTTGTATGACGGCTCCCAATTAACTTTAATATACTTTTCAGCAACCGCTAAACGCCCTTCCTGAGACATTCCAAAATGCACATGCACAAAGAAAAAGAATACAGCTGTGAACACTTTCATATTGATTTGTTTATTTAACAATACAAAAATATCAAAAATAATACCAAAACTATAACATTTTGCTATTGATATGATTATAAATCAAAGAATCAAACTCACTTTGATTTGATAAAAAAGAACTCTCAATTGAAATATAACATAAATGTTCAATCCTATTATCTAACCTCACGTAATCTTTTTCTGTTGTAATTAGTATCTTCCTATCACAATCGATTGCCTCATACTCAGTGTTTATCATCTGAATATCATTATCCGTAAAATCATGATGATCAGGAAATGCTATATGTTGGAAATCAATTTTTCTTTCCTTTAAAAATTCTAATAAAGTTTCCGGACTAGCAATTCCCGTAACCAATGTAACTTTCTTGTTTTTCAACTCACTCAACTTCATATTCTTTGCTCCATGTATGTTTTCATTATAGACAATACTAGAGAAAAAAAGTTGTTGATCATCTTTTAAATTAATTCTACTTTCAATTCTTTTTTTATCCCTGTCGGATATATCCTTTGGGCATTTCGTAATCACAATAATATCCGCTCTATTTGCTCCTCTCTTACTTTCTCTCAAGTTCCCCGTTGGCAAGATGAGATCATCAATAAATAAATCATTGTATTTCGTTAGTAATATATACAAGCTTGCTTTAACTTTTCTATGCTGAAAAGCATCATCTAGTAAGACAACCGCTGGTTTATGATCTAATTTTAGTAATTGCTGAATACCATTAACTCTATCCCTATCAACGGCCACAGTGCTATTTTTACCATATTTTTTGTAAAACTGTAATGGTTCATCTCCAACATCCCTCGCTGAAGAATGTCTATTTACAATCTGAAAACCTTTTGTTTTACGTTTATACCCTCTACTTAAAACAGCTACATCAAAATCTTTTTTCAGCAATCGTATTAGGTATTCGATTTGCGGTGTTTTTCCTGTACCTCCAACATTTAAATTACCCACGGCAATAACAGGAAGCTCAAAAGTAGTCTCTTTAAAAACCTTCGTGTCAAAAAGCCTATTCCGAATGGTAGTGATTATGTCGTAGACAATGGCTACAGGAAATAAGAAAAACCGTATAAATTTCATTGTAACGAAATTAAAAAACTTAAATTTGATACTGAACTTAAACTTTGTTAAATTTTACCATGCAAATAAAAGATATAACAGACTATATAGAGCAACTCGCTCCTCTTTCTTATGCTGAAGATTTTGATAATGTAGGTCTTCTTATAGGCAAATACACTACAACAGTTACTGGGGTTTTGGTTACTCTAGACACTTTAGAGAAAACGATCGATGAAGCGATAGCCAATGATTGTAATTTAATCGTGAGTTTTCATCCAATTATATTTAGTGGTCTGAAAAAACTTAATGGTCATAACTATGTCGAACGAGTGGTTTTAAAAGCTATTCAAAATAATATTGCCATTTATGCTACTCACACGGCCTTAGATAATGTAAATAGCGGTGTTTCTGCTAAAATGTGTGAAGTACTAGGGTTACGGAATATTAAGACCTTAATTCCTAAAAAAGGTATTATTAAAAAATTGACCACCTATATTCCTCCTGAACAAGCAAATAGTTTAAGATCAGCGTTATTTAAGAGCGGCGCAGGAAATATAGGTAATTATGACAACTGCTCTTTCAATATAGCAGGAAAAGGGAGCTATAGAGGTAATGAGAATTCTAATCCTACAATTGGCAAAAAAGGAGATCTGATGTTTGAAAATGAAGTTTGTCTTTCTGTTACTTTTGACAGCTTTTTAGAAGGAAAAATATTAAGTGCTCTATTTACAAATCATCCCTATGAAGAAGTTGCTTACGAAATAACCACTCTAGATAATTTAAACCAAAATATTGGTATGGGAATGGTAGGTGAATTGAGTGTAGAAATGGACGAAAACACGTTTTTACAATTAGTAAAAACTACTTTCAAAACAGGCTGTGTTCGTCATTCGATCTTACTAGGCAAACCCATAAAAAGGGTTGCTGTTTTGGGGGGTTCTGGCAGTTTCGCTATCAAAAATGCCATTAATGCAAATGCTGATGCTTATGTTAGTGCAGATTTTAAATACCATGAATTTTATAAGGCCGAACAAAAGATATTACTCGCCGATGTAGGGCATTATGAAAGTGAGCAGTTTACAAAAAATCTATTGGTTGACTATCTTAGCAAAAAATTTAGTACTTTTGCAATTATTTTAAGTGAAGAAAGTACAAATCCAATATACTATTTATAAAAGATGGCAAAAAAAGAAGTAACGGTAGAAGAGAAATTAAGAGCCTTATATGATTTACAGCTGATAGATTCTAGAATCGATGAAATTAAAAATGTTCGTGGTGAACTACCTTTAGAAGTTGAAGATTTAGAAGATGAAGTTGCCGGATTAAACACCAGACTTTCTAACTTAGCCAGTGATTTAGCGAATTTAGAAACTGAGATTAGTAATAAAAAATTATCTATTACAGAGTCTAAGGGTTTGATAGCAAAATATGAAGAACAACAAAAGAATGTTCGTAATAATCGTGAGTTTGATTCATTAAGTAAAGAAATTGAATACCAAGAACTAGAGATTCAGTTATCTGAAAAAAGAATCAAAGAGTATAAGGCAAAAATAACTCAGAAGAATGAAGTTATTACTGGTACTAAAGAAAAGCTAGCGCAGCAAGAAAACCACTTGACACATAAAAAGGATGAATTGGACGCTATTCTGAAAGAAACAGAGAAAGAAGAAGGTTTATTAAAAGAAAAATCTAAAGAATTTTCAAAATCTATAGAGGGTCATTTACTAGATGCTTATAAAAGAATCCGTAATAAAGTAAAGAATGGATTAGCCGTTGTATCTATAGAACGCGGTGCAGCTGGAGGATCGTTTTTTACAATCCCTCCACAAATACAGCTAGAAATTGCTAATCGTAAAAAAATCACCATAGATGAGCATAGCGGTCGAATCTTAGTAGATTCAGCCTTAGCCAGTGAAGAACGAGAAAAAATAGATAGTTTATTTTCATAAACCTGAAATCATAAAAATACAAAAAGCTCAATTTTAAGAATTGAGCTTTTTGTATTTTTAAAAGTAAGTATATTTATTATACTACTATTTAATCTTCTTTGAAAAGTTGTTCCTTGTAGGCTGCTTTTTTAACTTCCGCACGTCTTGACACAGAAGGCTTTACATATTGCTTTCTTTCTCTCAACTGCTGTAACATCTTAACGTCTCTGTATTTTCGCTTATAGCGTTTTAAGGCTCTGTCGATATTCTCACCCTCTTTTACTATGATTTTTAACATATATTAAATTTTAATTATACTTCTTTTTTCAATTCGAGCCCTAAAACTAACAAGATACATATATGTAAATCTTTATAGTTAAACCACCTAGCCCAACAAAGGATTAAACAATTCTATTAAAAAAAGAAAAACTTAAAAAGCTACTTCGAAGATTAACTAAACTATCTCTTAAAGATATTTTAATTTCGGAGAAATTTCCTTATTTATGGATAGAACACAAATGACGACAAATTTATAACTTATTTAAACAGTATACAAATATATTAGTGAGTAAATAAGCATGTAAAAATATGTTTAACGCTCTGTTTTTATATAGTTTCTCCTAATTCTTTTAGCTTAGAGGTATTTTCAGCTAGCATCAATTCATCGATAATTTTCTGAACATCTCCATTAACAATATTTTGCAAATCATATAAAGTCAACCCTATTCTATGATCTGTCACTCTACCTTGAGGGTAATTATACGTTCTAATCTTTGCAGAACGATCTCCTGAAGTAACCATAGACCCACGCTTTACTGCGTCTTCTGCCTGTTTTTTAGCTAATTCCAAATCATATAAACGCGAGCGTAAAACTCTAAATGCTTTCTCTTTATTTTTATGTTGCGACTTCTGGTCCTGACATTGTGCTACCAGCCCTGTAGGTATGTGTGTTAAACGAACGGCAGAATATGTTGTATTTACTGACTGACCTCCTGGTCCTGAAGAACAGAAGAAATCTATACGGACATCTTTAGGATTAACCTCTACATCAAACTCCTCTGCTTCAGGAAACACCATACAAGTAGCCGCAGACGTATGCACACGTCCTTGGGTTTCTGTTTGTGGAACACGTTGCACACGATGCACCCCTGCTTCAAATTTTAGTGTTCCGTACACGTCTTCTCCTGACACTTCAAATTGAATTTCTTTAAATCCACCATTGGTACCCTCACTATAATCTACAATAGAGACTTTCCATCCTTTACTTTCACAATACTTTGAATACATCCTATACAAATCTCCTGCAAAAATACTAGCCTCATCTCCCCCTGTTCCAGCACGTAATTCTACAACAGCATTTTTAGTATCTTCTGGATCTTTTGGAATTAAAAGAAATTTTATTTCATCTTCTAAAACAGGAATACGTCCTTTCGCCTCATCTATTTCGGCTTTCGCCATTTCAACCATTTCAGCATCGCTTCCATCTGCAATGATCTCTTTGGCTTCTTCAATTGTATTTATCAAACTTTCGTACTCGTTTGCTTTCTTAACAACCTTCCCTAAGTCTTTATATTCTTTATTTAACTGCACATAGCGTTTCTGATCAGAAATAATATCCGGTTGAATAATTAAATCCGATACTTCATCAAAACGCTGTTTCACTATCTGTAATTTATCTAGCATTGTATCTTTTCTTGGAATGCGAATTTACGATTTTTCTTCAAATTTGAGCTATTCATAACAAACTTGTAACAAAGCACTTATAAATATTTCTAGTCATGCTTTTAGTTGCTTTCATAAATTCCTCCTAAAATAATATTATTTTTTAGTTGAAAAAAACACTAACAACCAGAAAACATCAAACACTCTCTCTTTAAACCAGTGAAAACCTCACCCCCATAAAAACCACGAAACAAACACGTTAAAAACACCCTAATGTTAATTCAACGATCATACTAATTTATGACAAATACTGATTTATACGATTTACAAATAAATATTTCGCATATCTATTATTTCTTTTGTAGCTATTTTTACGTTATAAAACTTAACCATAGCTTGGCTATGCTAAAGTTTTATGCCTTAAACTAACTTAAAATAATTCAATACCTATATACGAAATATGTATCTGTAAATCGTATTATAGATGAGTCCGAGCACATGGAAATGATTGAGTAATTTTACTTAATGACCGGGATTGTTTTCGTTGAAAAACACTAAAACTTTATAACTACTTGTAAACTATATTTAAATTAAATGGATCCTCAAGAAAACAATTATTCTTATTTGTCATTAATAGAAAAGACCTTGAAAGTTAATTCAAGGCCTTTTCGTCTAACCAAACTTAGTATAAAAACTAACTACTACTATCTTTAAAGTTGTACTTCCTTTGTTTAAAACTCTCTTTTCACTTTGCTATAGTCTTTTCAGATGCTATATTCAAATCTTACTCGGAGAGATATAAGCGTCTATAATAATTTACGTTTTAAGGAAAACAAACTTATTTACTTCTTTATATTATACACTATTAATGAGATTTTAACTTCAAAAACATATATGATCTTTTTTCTCTACACTTAGTATGACACATCTTTTTATTATAGGTCACATTAAATTTAAAAAAATATTTATATTTTTTTAAAAAACACCTGTTAGTACAAATATTTCCTTAATATAACTCTATGCTCTGGAATAGTTTTGTCATAATTTTCAGCCAACATTTCCAGTATTTCCGGAGGCTTGGTACCAATATCCTTTTTCGAAGAATACTTCGAAACATAGAGGTTGTATTTTTCTTCCTCTGAATTATTTTTTTCAAAAATTAAAAAATGTTGTTCATTTAATTCTGAAAAACATATTTCTCTTTCTGAAAAGGTTCCTGATTTGTCTTTGAAAAAATCAGAGAACTCATAATATTTAAAAACATTTTCCATATTAAACAATCTCAGCAGAAAGACCCAAGTTCAATAATTTTGAACATTTGGGTTCCAGTTCTACATATTCACCAGTTTTTACTGCACACTTACCTTTGTAATGAACTAATACAGTACATTGTTCTGCCTGTTCTGGCGTGTGTTCACAGACATCTATTAAACTATCTATCACAAAATCAAACGTATTTACATCATCATTGTACAAGATAATTTCGTGTTTTTTCGTTTCTTCTGTTAAAACGCTTAACTCCTCTTGAATCTTTTCTATTGTACTCATCTACTCTTATTTTTGATATCGCAAAGCTACCCATTTATTTCTTTCTATAGTTTTACTTAAAGATAACCCAAATTTTGTAACTACCTCATCAACAACGGAAATATCCTCTTTATAAAATCCACTTAACAACAAAACACCTTTTTCATTAAGACAATCTGTATATACTTCCATATCGCTAAGTAATATATTTCTATTTATGTTTGCGATGATTAAATCATATCTGCGATCTGTTAGTAACGACGAATCCCCTTGATAAACTTTTATATGTTTACAGTTGTTTCTCTGAACATTCTCCATTGAGTTTTCATAACACCAGGCATCAATATCAATTGCGTCGATAGGTTTTCCTCCTTTCATTTCGGCAAAAATGGCTAAAATACCTGTACCGCAGCCCATATCTAGTACCTTTCTATTTTGTATTTCCAACTCCATCAAATGCTCAATCATCATATGTGTGGTTTCATGGTGCCCTGTACCAAAACTCATTTTTGGTTCAATGATTATATCGTACTCTAAATTAGGATTTTTATGAAAAGGAGCTCTAACACTTACCGTATCTCGAACTTGAATAGGATTGAAGTTCTTTTCCCATTCTACATTCCAATTTGTTTGTTCAACTTCTTTTTGTGTATAGTCAATACTAAATTCAGAAGAGTTGAGTATAAAAATATCATTTAAAATATCCTCTCTCCAATCTTGTTTCTGAATATAGGCAGTGACCCCTTTTTCGTTTTCAACGAAACTTTCAAAACCTTCTGTGCCCAATTCAGCAATTAAAATTTCTGTAGCAGGCTCTTTAGGCGCCACAGTAAAATTATATTCTATATAAATAGTATCCATTAAAGTACTTCTTCTATTATTTTTGATAGACTATCAATCATAATTTTGAATATAGTCTCTATTGTTTTAGACCAAATTCCCCTTCATTTCTACTGCTTCAAAAATTGCCAGAAAGTCATCTGATTTTAACGACGCTCCACCAATTAAACCTCCATCAACATCGGGTTTAGAGAAAATCTCTTTTGCATTAGCCGGTTTCACACTTCCTCCATACAGCACTGATACCAAGTTAGCCGTGCTATCACCATATTTTTTCGCTAAAATCCCCCTAATAAAAGCATGCATTTCTTGCGCTTGCTCAGGCGTAGCTGTTTCTCCCGTACCAATAGCCCAAACTGGTTCATAAGCTAATATTATATTTGAGAATTTCTCTTCTGGCAAATGAAACAACGCTTCTTTTAATTGAGTTTCTATAAGTTCAAAATGCTTTCCTGCTTTTCTATCTTCTAATTGTTCGCCAAAACAAAAAATTATTTCTAAACCATTAGCCAACGCCGTATTAACTTTCTTTGCTAGCAATTCATTAGTTTCTTTAAAATATGTTCTCCTCTCGGAATGCCCTAAAATAACAATATTTACATCAATTCCCTTTAGCATATCTGCAGAAACTTCTCCTGTAAAAGCTCCATTGCTTTCTTCGTGCATATTCTGAGCGGCAACCTCTATAATTGTTTTTTCAGTTCTTTTAATTGCGGTATTAAGCGTAACAAAACTTGGAGCAATAATTAACCTCCTGTTGTTCAATTTACTTTTTTTTACCCCCTTTTTTATTCCTTTTATAAGTGCCTTAGCTTCATCAAGGTTCTTATTCATCTTCCAATTACCTGCAACGATATTTTTTCTCACTGTATTCTATTTTGTTAATAATTAGCGTAATACTACTTTCTAGTTAGGTGTTTATGGAGGCAAAAATACGTTATTTTTCCAAGCTTTCTTTAATTAGTTTATCTGTTGATTTCCTGACATTATAAACAATAATTTCTTGCTTTTCATCTACCACTAAATATCTCGGAATCCAATCTAATTGAAGGAAATCTCCAAAACTTCCGTTCCATCCAGATTTCATATAATAATGCTCACCAAATATGTTATACAAATCGACACTATTTTTCCAATCATGAATAGATCGATCTAAAGATAAATTAACGTAAACTACATCCGTATATCGATCTTGCAATTCTTTATAATTTGACAAATTATTAATACAATCACGACACCAAGAAGCCCAAACATTAATCACAACTTTCTTACCTGTATGTTCTTTTAAAATGTCTCGGAAGGCTAGTTTATCACCTTCTAAGTTAATAAAAACATCATTTAATGCTTTTTCTGAAAACGCTTTTTCTTCTTTTGTAGCACAATTGATAAATATCAACATAACAATAACGACAAGTTTTTTCATCTAATTAATTTATTGTTTATGTCAGATAAATCTGCTGTATTATATACTTTTATCTTACCATTTTTATCTATTAATAAAAACCTAGGTATTGTTTTCAATTTCAAAAACTTCCCTAATTCACCCTTTCCTTTTTTAGGAATGTAGTAGTGCCTTCCTTTTACTTTTAGACTCTTTACTCCCCTTTTCCAATCATGATAGGAATGATCTACCGATAAAAACACGTAATTAACACCCATATCTTTTTGTTGCATGGCAACAACATCATCTAAACTTTCTTGACTGAAAGGACAGTAACTCGCATATACCTGAATGATTGTTTTTCTTTTATTTACCGCATGCAGCACCTCTGTTAAGGTTAAAGAATCTCTACTCTCTGTAACGAGCTTTTCATTTAAAGCTCCTTGGTCAAATACTTTTGGTTGAAAAACAGTACAGCTGACGCATGCAATTACAAAAAACAATAGTGCTAAAACTCTCATATTACTTTAATCTAACTCTGGGATCTAAAAAACTATACAATATATCCACTAAGATATTAATAATTATAAATATACTAGCTATTACTAAAACACTTCCCATTATAACTGGTAAGTCTAATGTATTCAATGAATTTACAATTTCTTTACCAAGACCATTCCAATTAAAAATATACTCTACAAAAACAGCGCCCGCCAACATAGAAGCAAACCATCCTGAAATCGCCGTAATAACAGGGTTTAATGAGTTTTTAAGCGCATGAGTTCTTATTACCTGATACATTGTTAATCCTTTTGCTTTCGCTGTTCTGATATATTCTTGATTAAAGGTTTCCAACAATGAATTTCTAGTTAACTGTATTATTACAGCCAATGGTCTAATCCCTAATACAAATGACGGAAGAATTAAATTTTTCCATTGTACATATACTCCCTCTCCAAAATCATCAACAATAAACATACTACCTGTCATTTCTAAACTCGTATATTTATGCCATACAAAACCAAACAACCAAGCTACCAGTATTGCCGAAAAAAAAGATGGTACACTCATACCTAAAGTACTAACAACTGCAATAAACCTATCAAAAACAGTATCTTTATACAAGGCAGACAGTATCCCAAGAAGTATTCCTATAACAATGGCAAAAGCAATGGCACAAAATGCTAGAATCGCCGTATTGGGTAGTGTTTCTCTAATTACTTCCGAAACTTGTTTTCCGTTTTTTTGAAATGACTCACGTAGGTATGGGTATTTTACAACTATTGATATCTCTCCAACTGTTAATAGTTTTTGATAGCTGTATTTCCCTTCTGTCAAAAAGGTATACTCTTTTTTATCATTACTATGAATAGAAATAGGAGACACATCATTTAAATAATAAAAATATTGTGTACTCATTGGTTTATCAAACCCGTATTTTTTTCGAATATTTTGCAATTGCTCTGTATCCTCTCGTTGATCGAGCATCATTCTTGCAGGATCACCGGGCAAGATATTAAACAACAAAAAAATCACCGTGACTACACCGAACAGTGTCAAGAATGCATAAAATAATTTATTTAGAATATACTGGAACATTAAAAACAAAGATACAGGAAACTAGTAAAATTGTTTACTTTTGCCTAACTTTTATAATATCTTATGACAACACAACAACTTGTATCTGAAATTAAAAAGAAAAAATCTTTTTTATGTATTGGTTTAGATGTAGATCTTGATAAAATACCACAACACTTATTAAAAGAGAATGACCCTATTTTTGCTTTTAACAAAGCTATTATTGACGCTACTCATCACTTGTGTGTTGCCTACAAACCCAATACTGCATTTTATGAAGCTTATGGTTTAAAAGGATGGGAAGCTCTTGGAAAAACAATCAAATACCTCAACGAAAAACACCCAGAAATCTTTACTATTGCTGATGCTAAACGAGGTGATATAGGCAATACGTCTACGATGTATGCTAAAGCTTTTTTTGAAGACTTGGCATTTGATAGTGTTACTGTTGCGCCTTATATGGGAAAAGACTCTGTAGAACCTTTTCTAGCTTTTAAAAACAAACATACTATTTTGTTGGCTTTAACATCCAATCAAGGAGCTTTTGATTTTCAGACTAGACAAGTAGATTCAAAAGAACTTTATAAACATGTTTTAGAAACTTCTAAACAATGGGAAAATGCTAAGAATTTGATGTATGTTGTAGGAGCTACTAAGGCAGAATTTTTAGCCCAAATAAGAAAAATTATACCTAATAACTTTCTTTTAGTTCCGGGGGTTGGCGCCCAAGGAGGAAACTTACACAATGTTTGCAAGTACGGAATGAATAAAGATATTGGTTTGTTAATTAATTCTTCTCGTGGTATTATTTACGCAAGTAATGAAACTAATTTCGCTCAGGCTGCTAAAAATAAAGCGAAGGAGCTGCAAATAGAGATGGAAAATATATTAAATACAAAAAGCCAAGGTTAATGACTCCTTGGCTTAAAATTCAAACATATTACACCAACCTAAACAAAGGTGATATAACAGGGTAAATCTAGTACTTTAACCGCCCTTACACTATCAGTTTGATTTGAATCGCCTTGATTTTGAATCAAATACAATTAAATTCGATATAAATGGGCTAACTAAGCTTATTCAGAAAATAGTCGCAAAAAATAGTGCTAAAAAATCGAATTAGCCGAGGTAATTATTTTTGAGGATCTATTACGCTTGTCAGGGCTTAAAGAATGATCTATCTATACCTTTTTCTCTATATATCTTAACCATCTATGAAGACTACTATAGTCAATAGAAAGGGTACTAGCTGTTGGACCCAATGTTTTGTAGCGACCTGAGCAAACTAAAAACAAAAGTTCAAGCTTTTGTAAACTCTTGAAGCTAGTTACTTTTTGTTTGTACGATTCCAGTGTATATAGTCATCCCTGAAAAATCCTTAAATGATTGAATTTAAAACATATTTTTTTTGTGATTATGTGTTTTCTAAATTTAAACACCATTATCAATAAGTTTGTTTTAATCAATAAAAAAAAAGCCATCTAAAATTAAATTTAGATGGCTTTTACTATAATCGGTTATAGTTAATGTTTTAAATATTATTTACTCACTACATAAATTTAAAGGGAGTAAACCAGCTGCCGGTGATGGTCCACCCGTAAATACTAAATTCCCACTAGGTGCGTAAATTTTAAATGTATTTTCAACTTCCCAATCACCTGAGGTGTACTTCCATTCCAATGTTTGAGCACCTACAGGTACCGTAACAATTTCTTCTGTAGCCGCGACTCCATTTTCTTCAAGTGCCGAGTATTTGTTTTCTTCTCCATCTATGATTACGGAGATGTAACCTCCATTCCATCCATCACCATACTCATCATACATTTCAATTTTCCAATCACCAGTAATTGGTGTCGGAGGAACACAAACAAAACTACTTGAAAAACTAAAAGCATCATTATAAAATAATTCAGAATTTATCGCTAACCCAGAGTTATTCGAGCTAAACACCCTTCCGTCCGAAAGTCTAATTTCTCCTCTATAAAAAAAGGTGTCACCACCATCAGCATTATTTAAATCCAAACCTAACGCAGCTATCACATTCTCTGCTTGTATTGAAAAAGAAAGTCTAGGATATTTGTTCCCCGAAGTAAATTCTGAGTTTTCCCATAAATTAATTAAGACCTCATCGTTAATACTATAATCAGGATCAGTATCAGTATCTATAGTATTATCTTTAAACCTAGCATAAATCGCGTATGATTCAACCAATGCTCCCGCCTCTTCATCTACAAATTCTATTGTGGCCTCCCAAACCGAAGAGTTCGGGTCAAATACATTAGTTGATTTGTCTTCAGACGAACTTATTACCCGAGCAAATGCTCCAACTTCTTTATCGTCGCCAGCTGCTGTTTGTAACACATTTTCTTCTTCACAGGAAGACATCATGATTATTGTTATTACAACAATAAATGAGTGTATTTTATTTTTAATTTTAAAACTCATGATAATTAATTTTAATTTAAACTATTTGGATTAGTATCCCAAAATACTCTTACATCATTTCCAGCTTTAGCAGAAACATTTGAATTTAAGTTTACTAAATTCGCTGGATAAGGAAAAGACCTTATGTACACCCCAGGCGTAGCTGATCTTGTTGGTTGCATATTATCCGGTTTTCCGGTTCTTCGGTAATTATTATAAACTTCAATACCATTTCCCCATAAGCTAATATAAGCCTCCTTAATAATAATATTTAACTTCGCTTCATTAGAAGTAGCATTGTCATAATTCATTAAAACTTCATTGACATAACTGTTTATGTCATCTTCATCAGGAATATTTGCAGGATCTGGAATAGCGTCTAATCTAAAGTTTTTTACTTTATTGATAGAATAACGCATACCTTTTTCTAAGGATGTTTTTGAATTACCGCTAGTACCTTCCTCTAAAGCCAACTCAGCAATTACAAAATTTGTATTTGCCACTGACCATATAGGCATAATTCCTTTTCCTTTAGCTCCATCATCAGCTCCGACGGCCTCACCCTCATCATTATCATACTTCCCTCCTGCAGGATATAAACCCCATACTGTAATCTTATTTCCATCTGGAGGTCCACCAGCGTTATCAAAATGATCTCTACCCCAATAACCATCACCGATATTACAGAATGGATCATTAAAAGCGTAATGATCAGGTTTACTCTCTCCTAAACAAGGCATGGTAAACAAACCTTCAGCCGTTGAAGGGTCAGGATATTCAAGTGATTGTCTACAAAAATAGTACCTAATTCTAGGATCCTGAACGCTTTTATCAGAGTTCAGTATATCCATAAAGTATGTAGCCATGTATTCTCCACCATCTCCAAGATAAGCATTTCTAAATTTAAAATGACGTATATCAGGATCATTATCGCTAGTACCGTACTCAATCTCAAAATCTTCTCCTTCCCCTAAAATAAGATCTCCTTCGTTAATTAATGCATTTACTGCAGCATTATCAAACATAGAAGTCAGACGAACATTGTTGTAAATTCTTAACTTGAGAGTCTTAGCTAACTTAATCCACTTATCTTTATCTCCTTGATAAAAAATATCATCAGCTTCTGATATACTTTTTAGACTAGTTTTACCAAAATCCTCAATCGCTTCATTCAGTAAATTTAAAGCCTTCTCATAAATCTCCCCTCCGTCATCAACATTTGGATTTAAATTTTGCGAAAATTGAACTGCCTCAGTATAAGGTATATCGCCAAACATATCAACTAAGGAAGTAATAGTGTATGATTCAATAATTTTAGCAACAGCTACATGCTCGAAAAGAGAAGAGCTACTTCCATTCAATATTACCGCACGAGTATCTGCTATAACTCCTGAATACCCAGCTCGCCATAAGCTATTAAAACTTTGTGGAGAATATGCATTATCATAAACAGGACCATAACCATGTTTCATTCTAGTTACTTCCATACCATAATCGGTAATTTCTTCGTTAAAATCTCTAAAGTTGTCAATAGCTCCATTAAGAAGTAATTGAATATCTGCATCACCAGGACTGGCACCGTTAGGATCATCTCTTAAGTCTAATTCAGTTGTTTCACATGCCGAAAACACCGATAATATAGACAATACGTATAATATCCTTATTTTTATTTTTTTCATTTTTTTATCTTTTTAATCTTTAAAATGTTGCCTTTAAGGAAAAACCAAATCTTTTAGTAGCAGGTCCAACCATATAATCTAAACCTTTAGAATTACTTACACCAAGAGATGAAACTGAAGGATCAAAACTTTGATGTGCATCAGGAAAATTGAAAGCCTTTCTCCAAAGATTATTAGCAATAAATCTTACACTGATGTTACTAAAAGGTGTGTTTTTTAATTGCTCATCGCTTAGTGAGTATCCAAAAGAAACCTCTCTCAATCTTACATGAGTTGCGTCATAAACTAAAGCCTCATCAGCTCCGTAAAGGAAGTTATCAAAATAATAGTCAGTTAACGTAATTTGTGTGGTATTTTGTGATCCATCTTCCCTAACGCCAGGTAAAACCAATGGTAACCCTCTATCAACGTTTGTATCTTCGGTTAAACCTCTCGCTAATAAAGCTGAAGCTCCATATGATAATATATCACCTCCTTTTACAAAATCTATCTGGAAACCTAGATTAAAGTTTTTGTAAACAAAGTTATTTGAAGAAGATAAACTATAATCAGGGTTTGGGTTACCTATAACACCAATTTCATTAGACACTCTCCAGTAGCCATTATCTAAAATGATATTATTCCCTTCGGAATCCTTTTCTACATAAGTCCCCATTAAAACATTGAATGGTTCACCTTCTTTTGCAAAGTTCCCTTGATTTGTAAAACCATTTAAGAATATTTGATCTACATCATCAGGTAAATCTGTGACGATACTTTCAAAGCTATTGAAATTAATAGACGTATTCCAAGAGAAGCTATCCGTTTTGATAGGAGTAGCTGACAATAACAACTCCAACCCTTTGGTCTCAAGAACTCCAGCGTTTGCAAGTGTTATCGTCGCTCCTGTACTTGGGTCAAGGCTTCTATCAATGATTTGATCTTTTGCCTCTCTTTTATAAACTGAAAAGTCAACCGAAAGCCTATTGTTAAAAAATTTACCTTCCAAACCTAATTCAATTTCTGTTTGAAGTTCAGGTTTTAAATCTGGATTACCAATTCTGTTACTTACATTGTTTGTATTTACTATGGAATTCCCGTTACTATTATTTAACCATGAGTTTGTTGAAACACTTAATACATCTCTTGTTCTGTAGGGGTCTGCAAATCTAGCAGAAGACCCATATCCTGCTCTTAATTTTAAGAAGTTAACGCTATCCGTATTCACATCAAACGCCTGTAAAGGCAAAAATGAAATACTCGCTCCTGGATAAAATAATGTATTATTACCATTTTCATGAGTTGACGCCCAATCATTTCTACCAACTAAATTCAAATAGAAGAAATCCCTATAACTAAAATTAGCAGAGCCATATACTCCCATTTTATTCAATTGTTCATTATAAAAGCTGCCAGCATTTTTATTAACAAAATTATCAGAAAAGAATTTACCGTAAATCAATTGATTTGAATACAATGCTCTCAATTGTCCATAGGTAGTCCTTTTGGAGTTGATTCCTAAAGTAAAATCTAACTCTATGTTTTCAGTAATATTTTGAGAACCACTTAAAATTATGTCGTGATTCCATATTCTCTCTCTAATATAAGTTTTCTCATACCTACCTAAACCATCATAATTCAAACCTCCTTTGTTTACCGAAAAAGTATTTTCTAACGTATAAGAGTCCCATCCTGCTCTATACATAACATTGATACTTTCAGTTAAAGGTAAAACTAATGAAACGTTCCCTTGAACTCTATCAACATCTTCATTGTACCTTTCATTATTTATAGTCCAATATGGGTTTTGTATGGAGCTATTAGACCTATAATAAACAGACCTATGCAATGAATCCTCCCAAGGTAACCCATTTAAGTTAACACTTCGAGGAGTGTACAATACATTTGCAAATACTGAAGACGACCCCGCTGAAGCATTACTTCCATAAGAAGCTGCCGTCGGAGGAGTTTTTAAATCAGAAGAAACAAAATTAACTGAACCATTTATAATTAGACCATTATCTAAGTTTGCATTCCCTCCTATACTTAAATTATTTCTTATCATTGAGTTTCCTGGCGTAATTCCTTCAAGGCTACTATTAGTATAACTCATGCTAAATCTAGTGTTTTCTCCGCCACCATTTAAATTTAAGGAATTAACAATATTCGTTCCCGTTCTAAAAAAACCCTCAACATTGTCATATGGTTTGTATTCGTAAGTTTGACCAACAAACTCAGGGAAAAATGTATTATAGTTTCCTCCTCCTTGGCTTGATTGATAACTGTTGTTTTCATAAATATGAGGCACTTCAGTTACTTCATCAAATCTTGCCCCCCAGTTACTAAATGCCTTTGAAGCAGAACCTTGCCATCCATTTCCAAAAGTGTTTTGCCATTTTGGCAAACCTGTTATTTCCGAGAAATATACAGAAGAATTGAAAGTTACACTTGTTTTCTTATTAACACTACCTTCTGCACTACCTGTCTTAGTTGTAATTAAAACTACTCCATTTCTACCTTCTTCCCCATATAAAACAGTTGCACTTAAACCTTTTAAAATCTCTACACTTTTAATATTGTTTTGATCAATATCAGAAAGTCTACTTCCTGAACTCGCTCCACTGCCCTCATTGAAGTCATTCTGCCTATTGGCCGCACTACTAACAGGAACACCGTCAACAACTATAAGTGCCTGATTAGACCCTGTAATGGACGAGTATCCTCTAATAATTATGTTTGCTCCAGCGCCTACTGTAGAGCCACCACTAAGAATCTCTACACCAGCAACTTTACCATTCAAAGCCTGAGCTAAATCAGTGGTAGCCTTCCCCTCAATTTCTTCTGATTTTACTGTAGACACAGCATAACCTAGAGCTTTCTTTTCTTTTCTTATACCCTGTGCAGTAACAACAACCTCTTCTAGGAGGTTATCTCCAATCATTATAACACTTACCTTACTTGATGACCCCACTGTTTTTTCAACAGTTTTCATACCTACAAAACTAAAAACAAGAACATCTCCCGTTTTTGCTTTAATTGAGTAATTACCATCAAAGTCTGTCTCCGTACCTTGAGTTGTACCTTTTTTCAAAACTGTAACTCCGGGTAAAGGACCTGAATCATCAGAAACTGTACCTGAAATTGTTTTGTCTTGTGCAAAGGAAACTTGCACCAATAACACTAGGAATAGTGTTAAAACTCCATTTAACCTTGTTTTCATTTTATATTTATTGAATTATTAATTGAATAAGTAAATCTAAAACTAGTAACGTTTAGTTAACATTTATTTGAATCAGATAGCCTTTATATTGATTCAAATAAACCTTTTTTAGATGTGAATGCTTTTTTAGCTTAAAAAATGTTAAAAATAAAATCAGTTTAAACTGTTCTGCCGATTTTTTAAGCTTCAACAACTAAAAAAAAACACAACTCCCTACTAAACAACACATTAACAAGAGGCCTCTAATAAATAAACAAGGCATAAATGTTAATAAATTAAAATCCTGTTTTTTTTAACATTATAAGTGTAGGGTTTCTTGTGACTCCTTTGTTATAACTTATTAGAAAACAAGGGGGTAAAAATGAAAATTTCAGCAATTATAATTGACAATGACAATCGTGTCAGGGTTAAAGTAAAAAAATTACTTATGCAACATGGTCTAATTCATGTTTCAGGAGACTATTCAAGTGGAAAAAATGCTATTCTTAAGATCAATACGCATAATCCAGATATAGTGTTTCTTGACGTGAACTTTAAAGACATGACCGGCTTTGAGATAATAGAGAAAATAGTAATACCAAATAAGACTATGTTCGTATTTATTACGGATCATCAAGAGTTTGCTTTAAAAGCTTTTGACTATGGTGCTTTTGATTATCTATTAAAACCTATTAATGACGAGCGGTTTTTTACTACTATAGACAAGGTTGTCGAACATTTAAGAAAAGAAAAGCTTTCAGATCTTAATCATAAACTAGACAATGTACTAACCTCGTTTATGGAAAAAAAACCTGTACGCAGATCGTTAACTAAGAATAAAATTGGTATAAAATCAGGAAACAAGATTATATTCTTGGCTTTAAATACGATTAAATACATCTCAGCTTCTGGTTATTATATTGAGATTTTTACCGATGATCACAAAAAGCATCTGCTAAGAGAATCTTTGACAAGTATTTTTAACAGGTTAAATTCAACTCAATTTATCAGAATACACAGATCTACGATAATTAACTCAAACTTCATAAATGAAATCATAACATCCAACTACGGAGAAACTGATGTGAAAATAAACGATAACAAAATCTTTAGAGTAAGTAAAGGTTATAAAAAAGAGTTTCAAGAAATCATGGGAGTACGGTAATTCACCTATAATCATTCAAGAGTTTTATTACTCATAAACTTTTAGGTCTTATTTTACACAAAATAAGACCTAAAAATACTCATTAAGTTTGTTTATCTTGCGGTTAAAAACAATTGATTGATCAAATTAACAGAGAAATTACATTACAAGCTACACCTAAGAGAATTGTGTCACTAGTTCCAAGTCAAACTGAATTATTGGTTGATTTAGGACTAGAAAGTAGCTTAGTTGGTGTAACCAAATTCTGTGTGCATCCTAAACATATAAGAACGAAAAAAACAATTATTGGAGGTACAAAAAGCATCAAAATTGACACAATTAAAGCTTTGAAACCGGACATAATTTTATGTAATAAAGAGGAGAACACCAAAAAAATTGTTGAGGATTGCGAAAGAATAGCGATTACTCATGTTTCTGATATTTATACACTAAACGATAGCATCCAACTTATTGAACAATATGGAGAACTATTCTCATGCAAAACAAATGCTTTAAGAATTATTGACAAGTTAAACCGAGAACTTCAAAATTTTGAGAACTTTATAAAAGAAAAACAGGCTAAAAAAGTTGTTTATTTTATATGGAGAGATCCTTGGATGGTTGCTGGAAATAATAACTTTATAAATCATCTACTCGCATTAAATAAGTTTGAAAATAGTTATAACAACTTAAGTCGATATCCTATAATTGACCTAAAAGGTCTAAAATCAAAAGAAGGCCTTGATCTAGTCTTATTGTCTTCTGAACCTTATCCTTTTAAAAAGGCACATATCTCAGAGATACAGAAATTTAACCATCATGCAAAAATTGAATTTGTGGATGGTGAAATGTTTTCTTGGTACGGTAGTAGGCTCTTAAAAGCTTTTGATTATTTTAGGCAATTACACAATAGAATTTGAAATTTCTTTATCTAAATATTTTATTCTATTTAATTTCTCTAACACCTTCATTGCTTTAAATGCTGATCTATCACTTTTACATTCATCAACATATTTATAATCATTTGCTCTTTCAACCAATCTACCATATCTTTCTTCAAGATGTTTCTTATATTTACGTAACTGATTTACTCGTAACATTATTTTTTCGATTAAAAAATGGCTTCATAAATATACACAATATTTTGATTTACAAATAATTATTTTACTATTTTTCTTTCGAATAAAATAAAACTTTACGATTCAATAAAACTTGAATACCATCACCAAAGTCTTTACAAACTACCTTTTGTCTTGCAATGCAAAGACCCTACGTAGTAAATCCGTATTACGTAAGCCTACTTTCTGTCTAATCCCTTTTTCTTCAACCGAAATCATTGTAAAAACCCCTTTTAAAGTCTCTGTGGTAACATAATCTGTTAAATTTGGATTCACTCTTTTCACAAATGGGATCCTGTTATATTTAGAAATTAAATTTGTCCAGACCTTATCAGCCCCAACTTTTGTAAATGACCGTTTTATAACTGGGTTAAACTGATTGTACAACGCTGCACTGGTTTTTCCTTGTAAATATTTTGTTGCCGCATTCTGCTCGCCTAGAACGATATTCTTAGCATCTGTAAACGTAATTTCTTTCACCGCATTCACGAAAATTGGTGTTGCTGTTTTTACTGCATCTTCCGCTGTTCTATTAATTGCTTTTAATCCTTCATCTGCCAATGAACTCAAACCTATCTTTCTTAATCCTTTATCAACAACTTGCAGTTCTTTCGGCAATAAAATTTTTACTAATTCATTTCTATAAAAACCATCTGTAGCTGTTAGTTTGGAAACTTGATGTTGAATTCCATTATTTAATGCTTGTCGCAACCCATCACCTATCTGCTCATTTGACAAGAAACTTTGGCTAGGCAACTGATTCACTACTTTTTGCAATTCTGCGCATCCCAAAAGATGCAAGGCTAAAAATACTACTAAAATTTTTCTCATTATATCTACACTATTAATTTCCTTAAACAATAATTTAACGATTCTCTATTATGTAAAATTATCAGTTTTTTTATCATATCCGTATGGACAATGTTTACATCCACTTTTACAACAATATCCTCTTCTTAAATGGTATTGTTCTGTAAAAACTTTGTAACCTACTTCATTTACATAAAAATCGCCCTCTTCCAACTCTATTCTTTCTCTATACATCCTACAAACTTTCCTCTCAATTATTAAACATCACCTCCTTTATTTCAGACCAAATATTTACTCTTACAAATATAGTTTTTAAATTTAAGTTTTGTTATTTTTGTCTGAACATGATTATAACTAAAAAAATTGATGATAAAAATATAGTTTGGTTATCTCAAAGCAATCAATATATAATTGTAGAAGATATTGTCTCACAAATTCTTAATTTACTTACAAGTGATGTACCTAAACAAGAAATAACTTCCTTTTTACTAAATGAAGTTGATGTTCCTCTTAAACAAGCAGAAACTTTCATCAAAGATTGTGAAAAATTATTAGTAGAAAATACAGCGAACGATACTGATCACACTACGTCTAAAAAGCCAGCTGATTTCGAAATAAAGAAATATTACCGCATAAACAATATCGTTTTTTTTATAGCATTCTTTTCGGAATATGAATTTTCCTTAATCCATCCGAAATTTGCCCATTTAGAAGTAGATCTAGGGATTAAACCTGATTTTTATTATGAAGTTTTTACAGTGAACGACACCATTTATTTTTATACAAATAACACCTTAATTGGCCAATGGCATCGTAAAGAAAGTCATGTTTTTCAGGGCAAGTTTTCCATGAAAATCATAGAACATATACACAGCTTTGAAGAAGATAAATGGATGGGGATTTTCCATGCCTCAGCTATTAGTAATACTAAAAAAAGCATACTGTTTCTGGGTGATTCCGGCAATGGAAAAAGCACCTCCCTCGCTCTATTACAAGCCAATGGTTTTACATGCTTAGCCGATGATTTTGTGCCTATTTTAGCAGAAAACAATGAGGTTTATAGCTTTCCTTCTGCCATTTCCATTAAGAAAAACAGCCTCTCCGTACTTTCTCCTTTATATCCGGAATTGGCTAATTCGGCAGAATATCATTTTAAAAAACTAGGTAAGATTGTTAGATATCTCCCTCCAAGAAATAGCGATTATACAGATCATAAACCATGCTCTCTGCTTGTATTTATAAAGTTTGAGCCTAAAAGTGATCTGGTAGTAAACCAGATTTCTCTACTAGATGCTTTTGAGCAACTGGTTCCTGATTCTTGGCTGTCTCCAAAAACCGAAAATGTGACATCTTTTCTGAATTGGTTTTCCCATTTAACTTGCTATAGGCTTACCTATTCCGACAATGATAAAATGATACAAACAGTTCAAAAATTGTTTTTAGATGAATTATAAAGATACCTTGTTTTTTGTAGGAAAATGTTTAACCATAACTCATGAAGAAACAAACAGGGAATTAGTTGAGCGAGAAATTACTTCTGGAAATGTAAATTGGGACGATGTTGTTAAGCTAAGCACTGCTCATTATGTTTTTCCTGCTTTATACTGCAATTTAAAAAGAGCTGAATTTTTACAGTATCTTCCTCTAGATTTGGTTGAATACATGGAACAAATCACTCATCTTAATCGAGAACGAAACCGTCAAATCATAGAACAAGCAAAAGAAATCAACACCCTTCTTTTGGCAAACAACATAACCCCTGTGTTTTTAAAAGGAACGGGCAATCTTTTAGAGGGTTTGTATGATGATATCGCCGAAAGAATGGTGGGTGATATTGATTTTTTGGTTTCAAAAACTCAATATCAAAATACAATCGATTGCCTCTCTAATAATAAATATTTCCATGTTAACGATCTAAAATATTATTTCCCCTCATTTAAACATTTTCCAAGAATTCAAAAAAAAGGAAAAATAGCCGCAATTGAAATTCACAAAGAATTAACTACTGAAGAATATGCCTGTGAATTTAATTACATGAACATCTCAAAAAGTACCCAACTAATAAATAATGTAACTGTAATGAGTTATCAAAACCAACTATGCCTATCAATTATTGCTAAACAAATAAATGATAATGGATGCTATTACAAAGATATTTCATTGCGAAATGCTTACGATGTTTTCTTATTATCAAAAAAAACAAAAGCAAATGAATGTTTTAATTATTTTAATAAATTAAAAGCACCATTAAACTCATTTCTAGCATTATGCTTTATTACTTTAGGGGAAATTGACTCACTTCTTTACAACCAAGATAAACGAGCCGAAATCGATATTGCTTTTTTTAAAAAGTTATTAACTGATAAAAAATTCAGAAAAAAACATTACCGAAAACAAAAATCACTCATTTATATAAAAAGTCGACTTAAAATACTCCATAAATCAATCTCAAGCAAAGATCATAGAGTTTGGTTATTAAAGTTAATAACAGATAAAGAATGGATAAAGAATAAACTTAAATTTTAAACCAATTCTTTCACCATTTCAAAATCCAACCCTCCATAGTTACCAGAACTCATTAAGAGTAAGGAAGTGCCTTTTAGATTCTCACTAAAAAGAAACTCTTTAAAGTCATTTGAATTCGTATAAATAACAATGTCTTCTCGTTCAAAAGCATTTGCTATTTGTTCTTTGGTAACTTTTTCTAAGCGTTTTATCTCAACCGCATGTGGAGAGTAAAACACTACTGCTTTATCTGCTTTTGCCAAAGCTCCTTTATATTCAGATAAAAACTTCGCATTTAAACTGCTATAGGTATGTAACTCTAAGCACGCCAACAATGTTTTATCTACATATTGATTTTTAACGGCCATTGTTGTTGCTGCCACCTTGCTTGGACTATGTGCAAAATCTTTAAAAATAACCGTATCTAAACTTTCTGCTATTTTCTCTAGTCGTTTACTCGCTCCTTTAAAACTTGCTATCGCTTCATAAAAGTCGTCTTCATCTATTCCCATATGTTGGCAAATCCATTTTGCCCCTGCTAAATTTTGTAAGTTATGTTTACCAAAAATCTCTAAAGGCATTTTTCCGTCTGGAGTATCGAGATAAGTAACCCCTTTATCAATCGTGTAATTCGGTGTACAATATGGGTATTTTTTTATAGAATGTTCTGAGGCTTCTACCACTTCTTTCACTACAGTATCTTCTTCATTATATACCATGATTCCTCCATTAGTAAGAGAATTCGTGAAAACAGCAAATTGTTCAACATAGTTTTCAAAAGTTGGAAACACATTGATATGATCCCAAGCAATACCGCTTATTAAAGCAATATTGGGTTTATACAAATGGAACTTAGGTCTCAGATCTATCGGAGAGCTTAAATACTCATCTCCTTCCAAAACTATAAATTCATTATTCTCTGTTAGATGCACCATGGTTTCAAACCCATCCAACTGAGCACCCACCATATAATCCACCTCTCTATCATGATAGCTCAATACATGTAAGACCATAGAAGTTATGGTGGTTTTTCCATGTGAACCACCGATTACAACCCTAGTTTTATGTTTCGATTGCTCATAAAGAAACTCTGGGTAAGAATAAATTCTCACACCTAATTCTCGAGCTCTTGCCAGTTCAGGGTTGTCTTTTTTTGCATGCATTCCTAAAATAACAGCTTCCAAATTTGTACTAATTTTATCAGGAAACCAACCAAATTCTTCAGGTAATAATGAATATTTCGCTAAACGAGATTTTGAAGGATCATGAATAGTATCATCACTCCCAGTAACTTGATATCCCTTTTGATGCAAAGCAATTGCTAAGTTATGCATTGCACTTCCGCCAATAGCTATAAAATGTATCTTCATTTAACACAAAAATTTCTGTAAATATAAAGAAGTCTTTTAGCATAAAACACAAACAAATCTATTTTAATTTAATATTCATGTTATCATTTATATTTTATTTTGTACATTTATTACACTACTTGCTACCCTATTCAAAAAAATAATTAAACAGTTCAGAGAGCTATTGCTATGCACTATTTTTTTGTTTTTTTTTGCAAAAACTTTTAAACCCATTTTCTATAGAATTATGATCTATCCCTTTTTTTTAAAAAATAGATTTGTATTTATTTTTTTTATTTCATCCATGTTGCTCTTTACAAAGGAAGGTTTTTCGCAATGCGCCGGTCTAGATAATTCCGTTACTGTTTGCGAGAAAGAAACAGACCCGAATTACCAAACGTTTAATTTATTCAATCATCTCGGAGGTAGTCCTGATTCAGGAGGAATTTGGTCCGCGAATAATCCTATTAACAAAAATGCCTTAGATAATGTTTCTGGTATTTTGAACTTATGGGCCATAAACCAGTTTGGCGAACACCGATTCACTTACACAAACCAAAGTTGTAATGAAAGTGCAGAAATCACTGTTTTTCTAGGCGGATACCCTGGAGAAAATAATACTGATGGGGGTGCCAATGCCTGTAGTAACAACACGGCGGTAGACCTATTTAATTTTTTGGATAACAATTTAACAAACTTAACAGCTGATTTTAACGGTATTTGGAGCCCTGCTACTGGAACACCCTCTGGGTTTATTTCTGGTAGCTTTTTTAATGCTCAGGCTGCCGGAGTAGGAACGTATACCTTTACATATACTGTTGAAGCAGTTGACTCATGCCCGGCTCGATTTGCTAATGTTGTTCTTGAAGTACACAGATCTCCTGAACCGGGATCTGCTGAAAACATAGCTATCTGTGACACCGATGATCTATCGGCCTTTACCGCCATTGATTTATTTGACCATGTAGGAGGTGAAGATCCAAACGGTATATGGTCTGATGTTAACCAAACAGGGCAAATTACTTCTCTTAATGACTCTACTATTAATATTGAGGACATCTTTAACACTTTTGGATATGGAGAATATAGATTTGACTATACTGTTTTTCCTACCCATGGAGTTTGCCCAAGAGAAACCACGACTGTAACTATCCAAATACCAAATATTACAGCTAGTTTTTCCATTGATAACCAATGCTTAGACGATTCTTTAATCATAGAAATACTTCATGAAAGACCCAATGGGGTTTTTATGACCTATAATCTTGAATACGAAATTATCGATGTTACTACTAATCAAATTGTTCATTCAGATCTCATTGTAGACATTAATATTGCAAACCTAGATGATACAACAAATAATATTGAAATTAATTTACCAAGTAATACCTTAGAATCTGGAAACTATCTTATAAGAGCTTCCGAAATTTCCGATGTTCGAGATGTCCTGTGTGATTCTTTTGAAATATTGGAAGAAGAGTTCTCCATTTTTAACCCGCAAATTAATGTTTCCGATACTTGTCATGAAAATGACATTATTGAACTCGTTATTACTGATATGTTAGATCAAGATGGGAATCCTTCTAACAGCTCATATACAATTGACTATGTAATTGAAGACCTTACCAACTCCCAAGAATTAAGTACTGAAAACCAAACAATTAATTTTACAAATGGTGAAGCAACTTTACCTATTGATTTTTCTTCTTTCCCAACAGATCATCATGACTATAATATAAAAATCACCTCAGCTTCCGAAAATGGTTTAAGCTGTATAGATAGTGACTTTTTCATTAAATGGGATCCTGAAGAAATTCTTTTAGACATAGCTGTTGATGACCGTTGCAATGCCTCTAATATTGAATTACAAATTAATGCTCCTCTGTTGTCAAATGGCCAATATAGTATTTCGTATACTGTTATAAATACTTTAACCCTTCAATCACTAATTGAAAATACAATCTCTTTTAATGGAGGAAACATTAATTCTCCTATCGCTCTTAATGGTTTAGAAGAAGGTGTTTACGAAATTGTGTTGCAAAGTACTCAAAATGACACTACCCCTTGTCGAACTGAATTCGAGTTTGAAGTTTCGGAAACATTTTCTATTGGAGGGGTTCCTGAAAAACCCATTCTAGAATCAGAGCAAACCTTTTGTTTACCTGATTTACATCCCAATTCTCCAAGACTATCTGATGTAATTGTTACTAGTGGTGAAAACCTGACATGGTATGAAAACGACACATCAATTACCCCTTTAGATCCTGATACACCCCTTATCGATGGAGAAAATTATTTTGTAAGTTCAACGAACGTGGATAGTAATTGTGAGAGTTCTGAAAGAGCTTCGGTAATTGCAAGAATTATTGACCCACAAATAGTTACAAGCTCAAACACAACGCCCGTTTTGTGCCAAATTAACAATCCTACTATTGAAAATCTAGATGTTACGGCTACCACTGGAAATGTACTTTGGTATGATAGTGAAAATGCTGGAAATTTATTAGACATAACTACTCCTTTAGAAAATAACATAACATATTATGCTGCTGAAAATATTGACGGATGTGAAAGTTTAATGAGACTTGCCTTTCATGTTACAATTGTTGCGCCTCCTATTCCCGAACTTACAGGAACAACACTCCTCTGCTCTCTAGATGAATTAACGTTATTTGATTTTAACTCATCAATAATGGCTATTTCTGAGCATGACTTAGTATGGTATGACTCCTTGGAGGGAGGAAATGAACTCGACTCATCAGAATTAATCGAAGAGAATATTTCTTATTACGTGGCTAATGTTCACGAAGCATCGGATTGTGTAGGTGAAAGACTACCTATAACCTTCTCTTTAAAAAATTGTTCTCCCGAAGATTACGACTTCTTTATCCCTGATGGATTCTCTCCAAATGGTGATGGTGTTAACGACAACTACCACATTCCTTATATACAATATTTCTACCCAGATTACACCATTGAAATTTTCAATAGATATGGTCAATCATTATTTGAAGGAAATATAAATACTCCTAAATGGAATGGTCGAAATGCTTCATCTGGAAATGAAGTTACGAATGGTGTTTACTTCTACATATTAAACTACAACAAAGACAATAAACAACCTAAACAAGGAAGAATTTACTTAAGTAAATAAGAATTCATGAAAAAGTTACTTTTTTTAATTATATCTATAAACTTCGCACTCACTGTTGTATCGCAGCAAGATCCTCAGTACACACAATATATGTTCAATCAAAGCATCTTTAATCCGGCCTATGTCACGAACGAACTAGGTATCATTAATTTTGGCGCGATGCACAGAACGCAGTGGTCTAATGCAATTGGAGCTCCAAAAACATATACCTTCTTCGCTCATGCCCCGATCTCTGAAAAATTTGAGATTGGATTATCTTTAATTAATGATAATATTGGTGATGGTATTCTGCAGGAAAATAATTTTTATATCGATTTTGCTTATATTTTACAGTTAAATGAAAACCACAAACTTTCATTGGGCTTAAAAGCAGGCCTCACCACTTTGAATACAAATTTTGATAATTTCAGATTTCCAGATGACGATATTATAACCGGTATTATTACAAATGATACCGCTTTTGATAACCAAAATAATAGTCATCCTAACTTTGGCATTGGTGCATTTTACTTTACAGATGAATACTATCTAGGTATCTCTGCTCCCAACCTTATTAACTCCAAACATTTAAAAGAAAACAACGGGTTAAGAAGTATTGGTGGTGAAGAAATCCATTTATTTTTAAACGCTGGTTATGTTTACAAACTAAATGAGGTTATAAAGTTAAAGCCATCATTTTTAATGAAAGCTGTTAAAGGTTCTCCAGTAACTCTTGACACCTCAGTAAATCTTCTTTTTAACAATAGGTTCGAAGGAGGGTTATCGTATAGAATTAACGATTCATTTAGTGCCATGATGAATTTAAAAGCAACGGACAGTTTGAAAATCGGCTATGCTTTTGACTATACAACAACCAACCTAAGCAATTTTAACTCAGGAACTCACGAGGTTTTTGTTCTTTTTGATTTTGATACACTGGGACTCAGAAAAGGTTTCGACAAATCTCCTAGATTTTTCTAAAAAAAATATTATGAGAAACACATATATAATAATCCTTACCTTATACTCTACCTTTTGTGCCAATGCACAAACTGGCAGCTATTTTAAACGTGCTAACAAATATTTCGACAGAGCATTTTATACTGAAGCTATTCCTTTATATGAAAAATCTTTGAAAGAAGGTTACACCTATAGAGCTCTACTAAATATTGCAGATTCTCACTATTATGTACATAATATGGAAAAAGCTTCTACTTATTATAAGCACTTAGTAAAGAACTATAAAAGCCTTTTAAAGGAAACTACTTACTTTAGATATGCCAACACTCTAAAAGCGAGAAACAAATATAACCAAGCATACAATGTACTCCGCTCTTACTACCAAAAGAACATACCAAGCAAATTAGATAGTTTAGAAAAATCTATACGTTATTTAGAAAATATTGAAGCAGTAGGAAAGCGTTTCAATATTCAAAACTTACCTATAAATACTACCGAATCTGAGTTTGGTGGGGTCTTAAAAGGTGACCTCTTTATTTATGCTACCCCTAAAAAAAATCAAAAAAAATCAAAAAAATTATACGGCTGGACTGGCACACATTATTTGGATTTATATAAAGTATCATTAAAACAGCTACATTTAGGTGACAGCGTTGCAGTGCCTTTTTCATCCAACATTAATACCAAAGTACATGAATCTAGTATCGTTTTTACAAAAAATGGAGAAACTGCTTATTTTACCAGAAATAATTATGTAAATGGAAAAAGAAAAAAAGATGCTAAAAAGATAACCCATGTACAAATTTATAAGGCCGAGCTAATCAATGGAGAATGGAAGAACATCGTGCCTTTACCATTTAACAGTGACGATTATTCCACCGAACATCCAGCGATCAGTCATGATGAAAAAACTTTATATTTTGCTTCAGACATGCCTAACGGATTTGGGTCATTTGACCTTTACTCAGTATCAATTCTTTCAGACGGAAGCTTTGGTATTCCTGAAAACTTAGGAGCAACTATTAATACCGATAAAAAAGAACAATTCCCTTTTGCAAGTAAAGACGATAAATTATACTTCTCATCTGATGGCCATCCAAGTTTTGGCTCGTTAGATGTTTTTGTAAGCTCTATTTCTAGCAAAGGATATTCTAAACCAGATAACGTTGGGCTTCCCGTTAATTCTGGATATGATGACTTTGCTTTCAATATAAACTCTGATAGCAAAGAAGGGTTCTTTTCTTCTAACAGACTGAATGGAAAAGGAAATGATGATATCTACAAAATATCAGAGGAAAAACCTTTAATCATTGAAGATTGTAAACAGTATATCACTGGAGTTATTACGGATATCGATACAAAAGAAACACTTGCAAACACATTAATCACGTTGGAAGATGAAGCAAAAAACGTATTGACTAAAATTCAAACAGATGCTACTGGAAAATTTAGTTTTAATGTGCAATGCAATACAAAATACATTATTCAAGCTTCAAAAGAAGCGTATTCCAAAGCAAATAGAATGCTTTCGCTAAAGAACCAAAGAAAGAAAAACAATGATGCCTCTATGGCGCTTAAATCTCGTATACAGTTAGAAAAAGAACAACAAAAAGCACTAGCCCTTCAACAACAAAAAGAGTATGAGTTAAGAAAAAAGAGAGTCCTTCAATTAGAAGTTGATAAAAAGAACAAAATAAAATCAGCCATTACAAAAGAGAAAAACATTGTAAGACATAAAAACTTTTTGATTATTAAGACCGATGAAATAAATTTTGATTACAAACTATGGTACTTGAGGCGCGATGCAAAAAAAGCAATTCAAAGAGTTATTAAATTAATGAAAAAATACCCAGACATGGCCATCGAAATTGGTACTCATTCTGACATGAGAGGAAATCATAGATACAATCTGGAGCTATCTCAAAAAAGAGCTAACTCAGTGCGTTTTTATCTCATTGACCAAGGAATTGACACAGACAGAGTAGTTGCCATCGGTTATGGAGAGAAAAACCCCCTTATAAAGTGTAAAACCGAAGATGCATGCTCAGAAGAGCAACACGAATTGAACCGGCGATGCGAATTTGTTGTAAAAAGAATTTACTAATTAGTAACAAACGAGCTTTATGGCTCGTTTGTTGTTTATTATATTTAGCATTAATTTCTAATCTTCATAAACTAATTAGAAAGAAGCAGTTACTAACCACTGTGTATATTTCACTAAGTTAAGGTGTCTGATTAAAAATTAATAATTACTTTGCTATTGTATTGACGATGAACAATGAAACGATGGATAGAGCAATATTATAAACGATTAGAAAAAAACTTAAAAAATGAAAAAAGTAACTCCCATCTTATTAATGATCTTTTTATTTTCTTCAACTGCTAAAGGGCAGGAGAACTATGAAAACCTATGGGGTAAAGTTCATGCGTTTGAGATAAACAACCTTCCTAAATCTGCCCTAAAAATAGTTGATGAGATTTACAAAGAAGCCACTAAAAAGAACAACTCATCACAACTCATAAAAGCACTTTTTTACAAAAGTAAATTCTCATTAGTTTTAGAAGAAAATGCGCAATTAAAAATCATCAATGAATTTAAAGAGCTCATTGCTGTAAGTAGCTTTCCTTCAAAAAATGTACTAGAAAATATTTTAGCAAATTTATATTGGCAGTATTTTAATCAAAATAGATGGAAATTCTATAATAGAACACAAACTAAGGTCAAAATAGATAACAATGATTTCAGGACTTGGGATTTACCAACTCTTTTTGCGGAAATACATCAGTACTTTCAAACTTCACTAACCGACAAAAAACAGTTACAAAAAATTGATATTCATTCTTTTTCTGAGATCTTACAGCTAACAAAAGACACTAAGAAACAGCAACCTACTTTATTTGATTTTCTAGCTCAGAATTCTTTAGCATTTTACAAAACTACCGAAACTACGATTACACAACCTTCCTATCAGTTTAAAATAAACAATCCAGATTTATTGAAGGATGTAATCAACTTCTCTAAACTAGATTTAAAAACAAAAGATACACTTTCATTACAATTCAATGCTTTAAAAATATATCAAAGCTTAATTCAATTTCATGCAAAAAGTAAAAACATAGATGCCTTAATCACGGTTGATATACAGCGTTTAGCTTTTGTAAAACAACATGGTACATTTACAAACAAACAAGACTTGTTTTTAGAAGCGCTGGAAAAAGCAAAAACCACCTATGCAAACCATGAATCTTCAGGGCTATATGCTTATGAAATAGCTAAACTTTACCACGAACTTGCAAATACTTATCAACCCAATAAAAATAAAACACATAGATATAAGAATAAAAAAGCACTAGCGATTTGTGATCAAATAATTACTAGATTTCCAAAAAGCTTAGGTGCAAAAAAGTGCGAGCTCTTGAAACAACGACTCTCTTCAAAATCATTAGCGATTCTTATAGAAAAAAATGTACCGATCGACCATTTTTCTAGAGCACTAATTACCTACAAAAATCTTGACAGAATATATTTCTCAATATACAAAACCACCCAAAATCAAATCAAGAAACTCAATGAGATTAATAATGACGAAAAACAACTAAAATTTATAAAAAACTTACAGAAAACAAGTTCTTGGTCATCAACCTTAAAAAATGTAGGTGATTTACAACAACACAGTACCGAAATTAGCCTTCCGAAATTCTCTGGTGGAACCTATATAATCGTTGCATCTACTGAAAAAGAATTAGCTACGGAAGTGACCTTCGCTTTCGGAAATATCCAAGCCACAAATATTGCCTTTATTTCAAACCATGAGCAAACTAGCAATTATCAGGTAGTTGATAGAAATACTGGAAAACCACTAGTCAATGCTAAAATCCACTTTACCAATGCAGTCAGAAATCACTATGACAAAAAATTAGATCTGCATTTCACAAGTGATAAAAACGGTGAGTTTACTTTTGTTCCAGAAAAACAATACTATGCTAGAGTTTCGGCGGATATCACTTATAAAAATGAAAAAGCGACTTTTGGAACCTTTTATATCAATCAGAAGCACCGTAGATCAACTTCTACCCCAAAAGCTCATGTAGAAACGTTCATTTTTACCGACCGTAGTATTTACCGCCCAGGACAAACCATACATTTTAAAGGTATTGCCATGGAAACTTTTAAAAACAAGGCAACTTTAAAAATAAACGAAAGTATTTTCATTAAATTCAAAGACGTCAACTTTCAAACCCTTAAAGAAATAGAGTTAAAAACTAATGAATTCGGTTCTTTTTCTTCTAAATTTATTATTCCCAACCAATTATTAACTGGTCGTTTTGTAATTGAAGCATCAATTGATAACCGCAAAAGTTATACACATATTTCCGTTGAAGAATATAAACGCCCAAAATTCGAAGCAATTCTGAAGCCGATTACAACTGTTGTAAAAATTAATGATTCTGTAACGGTTCATGGGTTAGCAAAGGCCTATTCGGGTATCAATATTACCAATGCAAAAGTAGTATACCGCGTACATCGAAAAGTACAGTATCCAAGGTGGTGGTATTGGTATAAACCCCACTTCATATCACATCCTCAAGAAGTAAGCTCTGGTGAAACAACCACCAATTCTTCTGGTGATTTTAGTATTACGTTTAATGCTATTCCAGATGAAAGCATTGATAAAAAAGATCTTCCTGTTTTTACTTATGAGGTTACTACTGACATAACTGACGTCAATGGTGAAACTCGCAGTGCCTCCTTAGATGTGAAGGTAGGTTACCATGCGTTGATTGCTGACATCGATTTCCCGGAAAGAATTGACAAACACGAAAAAAATCATCAAATTAAAATCAGCACTAAAAACTTAAACGATGAACCCGTGATGAGCTCAGGCACCATACAGGTTTTTAAGCTCAAAGCGCCAAGTCGCATACTACGTCAGCGTCCGTGGGCGGCACCAGACTATCAAACCATTCACGAAAAAGAATTCATCGCTAAATTTCCACATGACCCCTATACAAACAATGATAATTTTATTCATTGGGACAAAGGGACATTGGTTTTTAAGACTGATTTCAATACCGATCAATTAAAAGAAATTCCTCTAAAAAACTATAAAAAATGGCCATCAGGAAACTATGTTATTACCTTAAAAACGAAAGACAAATTTGGACAACAAGTAAGTTCTAAAAAATTCTTTAGTCTCTTTTCTGAAACAGACAAATTACCCTCAGATAACCAATTATTAGTTATAAAAACGAATAAACACGACTATAAAACTGGTGAAAATGCTACCATAACGGTTAGTACAAATTCAAAAAACATTAGTTTAGTTATGCTGATTGAGAAGAAGCATAAAACAATTGAGAAACACTATATACAACTGAGCAGAAATGCTAAAAACATCGTAATTCCTGTCACGGAAGAAGACCTTGGCGGATTTGGTGTTCAATGGTATTTTGTTCATAATAATGCTTTTGAAAAAGGAAATTTGTTAGTAAACGTACCCTACCCGTCAACAGATTTAGAAATTATCACGAATACATTTAGAGACAAATTACTTCCAGGAGCAAAACAAACATGGAGTTTTACGATTAAAGGCACTAACAAAGATGTAGTAACCGCTGAACTTTTAGCGGGCATGTACGATGCCTCATTAGACGCCTTTAAGCCACATCATTGGGCCTTCAATCCTATTCGAAAGCCTTTGTACCATACGTATAACAACGCTGAAGCTTCTGTAAGTTTTGGAAATTCAAGTTTTAGAGTTAAGAATTTAAAAAGACACACTAGTGTTGGAGATTACTCACCTCCAAATGCGGAATTCAAGTGGTTTGGCTTTAGTTTCAACAACGATAAATGGGTACACAAACAATACTTAAAAAACCTTACTTTCCAAAAGATGAAGTTCGAAGGCACCTTAATTGGTCTTATTGAAGATGAAGACGGAAACCCAATTCCTTTTGCTAATGTTTTAATAAAAGGGACGAATTTTGGCACTACCACTGATATTCATGGAAAGTTTGCATTAAAAGCAACGAAAGGAGATATTGTTGTGGTTAGTTTTATCGGTTATAAGACTACTGAAAAACAGATTCAAGACTTTAATCATGCTAGAATTACTTTATGGGAATCTGACAATATGTTGAATGAAGTTGTCATTAACCGAGCATCCAACGCTCCTACAAGGAGAATGACTGCTAGTTTATCAATGAGTGTTGAGGCAGATGAAGCCGAGAGTATAGCCGATACTTCAGCGGGCCGCGCTTCAGGAAATCAAGATAAACCAACAAATAAAAAGGTCTCTTTAAAAGGTATTCAAATTCGCAAGAACTTGCAAGAAACTGCTTTCTTTTATCCGCATTTAATGACGGATAAAGACGGTAATGTGTCTTTTAGCTTTACAACTCCAGAAGCTTTAACCAAGTGGAAATTACAATTACTAGCACATACCAAAGAGTTGAATTCGATGACAAAAACCTTAGAAACAGTCACGCAAAAGGAGTTAATGATTACCCCAAATGCCCCTCGTTTTTTACGTCATGGTGATCTTATCACCTTAAGTGCAAAAATATCTAACCTATCAGACCAATTTCTAAATGGAGTTGCTCAACTAATACTAACCAACCCTATTACTGGCAAAGAAATTGACTTACTAGAAAACGCATCACAAACACAAAGCTTTAGTGTTCAAAAGAAAGGAAATACTGCAGTGTCTTGGAATTTAAAAATACCAGAAACTATTGACGCTGTTCAATATAAAATTGTAGCAAAAGCAGGTGACTTTTCAGATGGTGAACAAAATATTTTACCCGTATTATCAAACAGGATTTTGGTAACAGAAACCCTTCCGCTATGGGTACGAAGTAATAAAGCACGAACGTTTAGTTTAGACAAATTAGTACAGAATAACTCGCATACATTAAAAAATCATCAAGTAACCCTAGAAGTTACATCAAATCCGGCTTGGTATGCCGTTCAAGCACTACCCTACCTGATGGAGCAGCCTTATGAGGGTAGTGAGCAAATTTTCGCAAAGTATTATGCCAATGCATTATCCAGTTATATCGTCAATTCAAATCCAAGGGTTCAAGAAGTATTCAATCAGTGGAAATCGTCAAATACTTTATTGAGTAATCTAGAAAAGAATAAAACGTTAAAATCGCTTATTATCCAAGAAACACCTTGGTTACGAGATGCACAATCTGAAACGGAACAGAAAAAGCGTATCGCCTTATTGTTCGATTTAAACAAAGTACTCAACGAACAACAAATAACGATTCAGCAACTACAGCAAATGCAGTTGAGTAATGGTAGTTTTCCTTGGTTCAAGGGAGGTGTTCACCCAAACATATATATTACCCAACATATCGCAAGTAGTTTTGGTCATTTAAAACAATTAGGCGTTACTAATTTTGACAATACCGTGAAAACTATAATGGAAAAAGCAGTCGCTTTTTTAGATAATGAAATAGCCGATGTTTATAACCGATTACTTAAAAATGCACAACAAATTAAGGAAAAAGACGGTGAACAAGCATACGATACATATCTAGCGAAGAAACATATAAGCAGTTTCACTCTACAGTATTTGTATATGCGAAGCTTTTATGGCGCTATTCCCTTAAAAACAGAAACTCAAAAAGCCATCACTTATTATAACCAGCAAACCAAAACGTTTTGGAAAGATTTTAGCCTGTATAGCCAAGGATTGGCAGCGCTCATTAATCATAGAGCTGGAAATAGCAAAATTGCCGATACCATTATACGTTCCTTAAAAGAAAATAGTATTACTTCGGATGAATTCGGTATGTACTGGAAATCAAATCAATCAAGTTGGCATTGGTATCAAGCACCTATTGAAACACAGGCGTTGCTTATTGAAGCTTTTGCAGAAATTGAGAATGATCTCGAAATCATCGACAATTTAAAAATCTGGTTGTTAAAAAACAAACAAGTAAATCAATGGAAAACAACCAAAGCCACCACAGAGGCTGTTTACGCTTTGTTACTGCAAGGTAGTGACTGGATTTCAATTACCGATGTAGTAGAGCTTACTGTTGGTAACAAAACCATCGACCCTTCAAAAATCCCTGAAGTTGCAATTGAGGCAGGTACAGGATATTTCAAAACCTCTTGGAAAGGAGATGAAGTAACGCCAAATATGGGCACAGTAACCATGAAATCAACAGGAAAAACAATGGCTTGGGGTGGTTTATACTGGCAATACTTTGAAGACTTAGATAAGATAACCTCAACCAAAACTCCTTTGCAACTAAAAAAACAGCTCTTCAAAAAAACAAATACTGCTACTGGAAAAAAACTGATTGCGATAACGGATAAAACTATTGTAAACGTAGGTGATTTAATAACCATACGCATTGAACTGCGTTCCGATAGAAATATGGAATTCATTCATATGAAAGACATGAGAGCTAGTGGAGTTGACCCCGTAAATGTGCTGTCTCAGTATAAGTGGCAAGATGGTCTTAACTATTACGAAAACACTAAAGATGCCACCACAAACTTCTTTTTTGATCGCTTACCTAAAGGAGTTTATGTGTTTGAATATGATGTTAGGGTAAACAATGCTGGTGACTTTAGTAATGGCATTACCACAGTTCAAAGTATGTACGCACCCGAATTTAGTAGTCATTCTAAAGGAATTCGAATTATTGTAGAGTAATATTTTTAACCTATATAAAACAAAAGGAAACTGCTAAAAAAGCAGTTTCCTTTTGTTTAAACTCATTTCTATTATATTAAAAAAACAATCTTTTATTTTTCCCTTTCATTCTCATTATAGATTATTTTATACCAAAAAAACTCGTCCTCATTCCTATTTTCAAAAAAGACACCTATCATTCCATCATCTTTGTATACAAATAGAAGACAATTACATTACTATAAATAGTTATTGGGAATAACATCTGTATTAAAATATACCAGTTTCAATATTTCTTATACAGTCTCTTTAACACTAAAAACCAATTCACCATGTCAAATTTCACTTACACAAATGATTATACTTTAAAAGCAGATGCAGGAGTTAAGCTAATTTTAGCTATGCAAAATGATACTGATTTTCAATTTATTATTAATAACAACACAGTTAAAACGGTAACAGTTGACGCATCTAACAGTAATTCACCTGTAACTAAAACACTTACTATTCAATCAAATTCATCGGCATATGCCAATTCTTATATTATAACAACATTCAATAAGAATACTTTTAAAAACACAACCTCTCAATGTAATCTTTGCTTTAACTTAACGAACCCAGGAGGAGATTCTTATTGGTCTATTACAGGAACATCAAGCCAAGGAGACAACCAATCCATGTTCAAAAATATTAACACTGCTGGTTATACGAATGCAGTTGAAGTTCAAGTTTCAACTGAAAAAAATCCACCTATAAATCCTTCTCAAGCACCAGTTTTAGATCCTAATTTAGTTTTCCTTTTAGATAAGTCTGAAGACACACTTTTATTTAGAGGTAATGCTCCTTTAGGCGCTTATGATAAAGTTAAAAATCCTTTACAATTAATTGATTTTCCTTCTTTTATGGATGCTTTAAAAAACGCTTATAAAAAATCTACAACAGAAGAAATGCCTTCAGAATCCTATGAAGTTTGTGTAATAGCTTTACTAGCAGATGATTCTGACAATATTTTAAACCCGGAATATCAATCATTTGGTGGTGAACATAGTGCAATAACTACCCAAACTAATTGGTATCCAGCTTTAGCTGATAATCCTGCTAAAATTACTACAGTAACTCCCAATATTACTGGTAGAATTTGCCAATGGAACATTAATCCTGCTGGATCCAAAGACGGACATTATGTTACCATGGTAAAAGAATTAGCTACTAATATAAACACCTGGTTTAAATCTAACCTAACAGATAGTTCAAGTCAAACTGATAAAAATGCAGCTACAAAAAGAATCATCTACTTTCACTGTTCTAGTGGTCATGACAGAACAGGAATGGCTGCATCAACCTATGTTGCTTATAAAAAAATATCAGCGTCTAAATTTGTAAATGGCTCAAAATTTGAAATTGCTGATTTAGTTGAATCTTATTTAATGGGAACTACCCTGAATCATATTCCTTATACTGGAGGTCATTATGCACAAACAACCTATAATTTAGATACAACTACTAAAAATCCAAATAAATCAAGATGCTTCTTAAACTCTATAGGATATGATGATACTGTTAGTTGGGTAGCTGATCAAATGGTTGACTCTAAATCTTCTTTTAATTTAAAAGGAACAGCTGCTGTTTCTGGTGACCTAAATTATCCAAAAGAAGATGGTAAAGATGCTTATGTAGAAAAAAAATATGTTTGGGAATTATAAAACAACACTAAATATAACAAGAAACACCTCTAGACTAGTAAAAGTCATGAGGTGTTTTTATTTAGTTATTTATAGTTTTATTTAACCTGAAAATAGTTGCTCAAACTTTTAATATTTCTTCTAAAAAAACTTAAAAACTTAGCTGTTCTTTAAAAACATAAGATTGCCTTCTAGATTTTTCAATTTCTTCTCTAGAATGCATTTCTATTTTTAGTTTATCATTAAACCATTATACAACTTTCTTTACATGGTTTATGTTTATGACCTGTTGCCTATTCACTCTAAAAAAACATTTTTAAGTAATCTTTCTTCTATTTGAGTAAGTGAAAATTGTTGGGATAATACTGTTGCAGAGAGCTTTTTTAAAACACTTAAATATGAATGTACTAATAGATATCTATTTAAAACATCTTTACAAACTTTTAAAGTTATTCAAGAGTATATACAATGGTACAACTATAAAAGAATACATTCAGCAATAGGGTACAAAACTCCTGCTGAAAGAGAACTAGAAATTGAAATGATTAACTTTAAAAATGTGGCTTAGAAAATTATACCAAAATTACTAGGTAGTCCACACCTCAAAACTAGTTTGAAGCACATAGACATAAAGCACAATTATGATGAGTGGTAAATGGAGGTTATTAAACGGAATTATGAACTTATGAAATACAGTATCTTTTCAAATTTAACAGCTATTTAAAAGAAAAAGATTGCTATAAATAAACAAAGAAGCTTATTTGGCATATAATTTGTCAAGTAACAAAAAAACAATTAAGATTTTTATTATGAGAAAATTATTTTTATTTATTGGTCTTTTAGCAATTTCTGCCTTAACTGCTAATGCACAACAAATCTCTGAAAATGCCATTGGTATTCGTTTTGGAGATAACAACGGATTTGGTGGTGAGCTATCATACCAACGTAAATTAAATAATACAAATCGTTTAGAGGTTGATTTAGGTATTAGAGGAAACACAAACTATAGTGCTTTTAAAGCAACTGGTTTATATGAATGGGTATGGCAATTAGAAGATCGTTTTAATTGGTATGCTGGTGTTGGTGGTGGTTTTGGTAGTTGGAAAACAAAATCACAAACTATTAATGGGATGACAATTAATAGTAGTTCTAGTACTTCTTTATTTGGAGCTGGAGTTATTGGTATTGAATATAACTTTGATATCCCTTTAATGGTTTCTTTAGATTACAGACCTGAATTTGGTTTTAGTGATGCTTATAACGGATTAAATTCTGATTTTGGGCTAAGTGTTCGCTATCAGTTTTAATGTAAAAACTTAAAAACAGAAAAGAGGCTGTCGATTAAGACAGCCTCTTTTATTTTTAATTAGCTATTAATTCAACTACAGTCTTTCCTCCATTTGTAACAGTCCTAAACTCTTTACGATTTCAAGTAGTCATTAAAAAAACTTACTAAAATAATGCTTGAAATGCTAATCTTATGTAATCCAAAATCCTACTCGATTGGCCTTATTATCGTGTATTCAACTTCCTTTCGTTTGCAATATTACATTTTGTATTAAATAGAGATCAAAAAACCCGTTCAAAGATTGAACGGGAAAATCACTTATGAAAAAGAACTTATATGGGTAAATTCTTAAGCTTTGCAAAGCTATGGAATTGAATACTTTTAAAATATGACATATATGTCAAAAATTCCAAATTATTTTATTCTAAGAAAACTAAAGGTTATTTATAAATTCTTCTAACTTTTGATGTTGCGTCATACTTATATTTCTTAAATCAATAATTGCGAACTTCACAGCTCTGAATTGTATATCGTCCTCGATTTCTAAAGTCCAAGTGTTCTTTTGGAATTTTCTGTAGCCTGATGTAAATAATTTATGTTTTCGGATGAGCTCCGAAATTCATTTTAATTATTGTCTCATTTTGTTTTGTAGAAATCTCTACGAGAACATTGATTGTAACTCCCTGTGAATCTTTCTTTTGCTTCCAATTTGCATCGTTTTTATTTCTTTTTTTTGTAAGCTTTTAAAAAAAGCATCGTCCTATTAGTTGTTAAATAGTTTGCTGGGGGCAACATTTAATAGTTTGAAGGAAGCATTGTTTTGCTCCTTTTTTCTGCTGTTATTTTATAATTAGTTCCAAAGGTTGCTTTTGCTTCAAGTAAACTACTTGCTTCAAGACCATCCTCTCCGATGCCTCTCCTTCTAAAATGCGTTTACAAAGGTAAAAAACAAATGGTTCTGTGATTCCTTCCTGTGTCGATTGCCCCATCGTCATCTGAGCCGACGAATGCGTTAATTTTTGTTTCTTTTTTATTTTCAATTTGTTTGAATTCGGTTAGATCATTTCACTGAAAAAGTAAGTGCTACTAAAACTCATAGTATTTTTCATAATACCCTTTTAGGTTTTAAATTAAAGAATAAATTCATAAAAACACAATGACATTATCAGAGGATTAAACCTCTATTTATCAATGATTACCGACAAAAAACGGTTTGCTTTTTTAAATTTTGGGAAGTGTGTAAAAAGTTAACAAGCATTATGTAAGAATACAAATTAACACATACTTTTGTATTCTATTCTATGGGTTGTCCTCTATTTATTTTTTTTATTGTCTTTAATATCTCTGCTCTTTTCTCAGGTTTTGAGTTCAACAGTGCTATTTTAGACATGCCGTGCAAATACCTCCTTAGTTTTATAAAGTTGTGTTCTTGATATTTTGTAATTAGATATACCGATAAAATCACAATTATCGCTGAGAATGCAGCCATTAAATAATATACTGCTTTGCTATAATCTTGATACTTTTGGAAAACCCACCCCAGGTAAAAAAGCGAAGTGAAAATCATTAACCCATGCAACACCTTCATTCCTACATTTTTTCTCTCAAAATGAAATGATCGAAAAAGCATAAATGATGCATAGATAAGCAATGACAGCCATGGTCCAAACTCCCCCATGAAAAGTTGGAATGACTTAAAGCCTAAAAAACTTTCTTCTTTTTTTACATCTTTCAATCTTTGAAAAGCTTGATTTTTTCTTTTATTTATATAGATATATTCCTGATAAACAACTGAACCCTTTACTTGATCCTTGATCTTTTTTAAGGCAGCAGTATTTTCTTTTTTTAAAGCATTAAAATTACTTTCCGCTGAGTAATATTCATCGCTAAAATTAGGAATAAACTCAAAAGAGTAAAATAGTGTAGCTATAACTACAATAATAAAATATACAATATTCTTTTTAATCCTCGCCGTTTTCGTGTTCCGCTCCTCCATCGTTATTGGGGTTTTCAGCATCACTTTTGTCGATTGCCTGACTTTCGTATAATTTTTCATGCTCTTCTGTATTGTCTGTACATGAAATAAAAGCTAAACTTAAAACGAATACTAATAATAGTAATTTTCTCATCTTTATAAGATTTTTTGATTAAACTTATAAAGGTAATAAAGCTTCTGTAAATGTACTTTTTAAATTATCTAAATATCTTTTTTACGAGTTGTATGTTGTTTTCTACATTAAATTTTTTTCTTACCCTTGCCAATAAACTCCAGTAAGTACTTTTAGATATAGACATCTTATCTGTGATCTCATCTAATGAGGTTTCTTGAATCATAAAATCCAGTGCCTCCATTTCCTGTTTAGAAAGTATCTTTTGAGTACTTCGAAACCACCTGCTTGGCTTATAAAACCTATCGCTTTTCCTTACGATCTCATAAGTATGATCAGATATATAATCCATACCGCTGTAAACACTATAAATAGCCTCTATTAGACAATCTGTATGATCACTTTTCATTACATATCCTCTTGCTCCATATTTTAAAGCATCATCTAAAATATCAGATGTTACAAAAGAAGAAAAAACAATACTCTTTGTATTAATTTGGTGTTTTTCGAAATATTTCAAAACATCCATACCATTCAATACAGGCATACATAAATCTAAAACCAAAATATCTGATTGTTTTTTTTCTTCATACTTAATAGCATCCATTCCATTAGAGGAATAATTTATTAATTTTAAACGCTCATGCCCTTTAAAAAGGCTTTCATGCCCTGAAAATTTGATTTCAAGGTCGTCTACTACATGTATACTTATATCTTCTTCTTTCATTATTAGGGAATTAAATAAACTTTTGCGAATATAGGAACACCCAATGAATAATTTTGTGGACGTATCCCTATAAATACACCTCAAAATGTTAAAATTTTATGATTTATTCCCTACATAATATCGAAATACTCAGTTAAGTTTATTTTTATCAATATTCTATGTTAAAAAAGACACATTATTGCATAATTTTAACAGTATAGCGTTTTTTCTTAAATAAAGATCAAAAAAAACCCACTCAATAAATTGAGTGGGAAAATTGCTATGAAAAAGAACTTAAGACGTCTCTTAAGTTTTACAAAGTTATGACTTTTTTATATCTTAATCAATGAATATCTAAATTAAAATTTAAAACAATAATAGGATTGCAAAAGTTTGAAAAAACTTTATCCAATTAATAGTGTACAAAATGTTGTGTGAAAAACAAACAAAAAAACCACAAAAATTTGACTTACAAATAATTGTGGCTTTATATTGTGGAGACGCCGAGAATCGAACTCGGGTCCAAACAAGCAGTTCAAAGGCTTTCTACATACTTAGTTCTTAGTTAATTTTCGACCAAAAGCTGATTAAGAACTACCCACTTTTAGCTTATCTTCTTAAATTTCGAAAGCTCATCGAAGTACCAAGCTCTCTATGTTTACTTTTACGATGCCCATAAATGAAACGCCGTAAACCAAGGCTTTTCGTGGACATTTAGCATTCCCGCCTTGCGGGACTTGGCTTATCGTCTTACTATAATTCGGACTAAGCAGCTAAAGCGTAATTATTTTCGCCGTTTAAAAAAATGAAATAAGTTTAACGAGTTGTCATCTCACTCCTCGGTATGCTTACATTTTCACTGACCTTGCTGTCAAAACCAGTCGTCCCCAATTATGTCAAAGAATACCTTATCCCTATCAAAAAATATACCAATTCCTGAACAGGAATTCGATACTAAATTCTTTGTTTTTATAAGGCAAAAACGATCAACATTTAAGTTTAACCTGTCATGCCAAATAAGTGGGTGCAAATATAAAAAAATACTACTTGTAAAATCATTTAAAAAAAAGTATTTTCGCAGAGATTGTAGTAAACTACAACATTTATCAGTAAATTGTTTAATTTTAATACAAAAAACCATAAATGAAATTCGGAATTATAAAAGAGCGCAAAAACCCACCAGACAGAAGAGTTGTTTTTTCCCCGCAAAAATTACAAGAATTTCGAAAGCAATATCCGCAGGTAGAAATAGCAGTAGAAAGTTCTGATGTTAGAATTTTCAGCGATGAAGAATACGAAAAGGCAGGTTTTAAAGTAACTGATAGCTTAGATGACTGTGATGTTTTACTTGGGGTTAAAGAAGTTCCTGTTGAATATCTTATTCCGAATAAAAAATATTTTTTCTTTTCTCATACCATAAAAAAACAACCTTATAATAGGGAGATTTTAAAAGGGTTATTAGAGAAAAATATTGAAATGTTTGATCATGAAACAATCATTAAAGAAAATGGTGCTCGTTTAATTGGCTTTGGACGCTATGCCGGTTTAGTAGGGGCATACAACGGTATTAGAGCTCTCGGACTTAAAGAAGGGTTGTTTAGCTTACCAAAAGTAGAAAGCTTACCTGATTTAAATGCTGTAAAAAGAAAATTGGATAAAATACAAATTCCGCCCATTAAAATTTTACTTTCTGGAACTGGTAAAGTTGCCAAAGGAGCCAAAGAAATATTGGATCACTTAAAAACAAAAGAAATAAGTGATGCACTTTATTTAACTTCTAAATTTACAGAACCCGTTTATTGCATGGTTGATGTTATGGAGTACAGCAAACGTAAAGACGGTAAAGTAGGTGACAAATTTGAGTTTTATCAAGACCCTTCTGACTATGAAAGTAACTTTATGCCCTACGCACAAGAAACTGACTTTTTTATTGCTGGTCACTTTTATGGTGATGGAGCGCCTTATTTATTCACGCGTGAAGATGCAAAAAAAGAAGAATTTGCTATAAAATACGTAGCTGATATTTCTTGTGACATCAACGGACCTATAGCTAGTACCATCCGACCTTCAACAATTGCAGATCCTATTTATGGTTATCATGCAGAAACGGAAACCGAAATTGATTTCAAAGATCCTAATGCTATCGCCGTAATGGCCGTTGATAATTTACCATGTGAACTTCCTAAAGACGCCAGTGACGGGTTTGGTGAAATGTTTTTACAACACGTAATCCCAGCTTTTTATAACAATGATAAAGACGGAATTTTGTCTCGTGCAAAAATGACCAATGATGGTAAATTAACTGATCGTTATAGTTATTTACAAGACTATGTTGATGGAAAGGAATAATTCCTAAAACTCTCTATACATTCTAATACTTCTATGCTGCCAGATAAACAATTTCTAATTGATACAGCCAATATGAAAATGCCTTTCGGGAAATACAAAGGAACTTACTTAGTAGATATTCCTGAGTACTATATGGTTTGGTATAAAAACAAAGGATTTCCCACGGGAAAATTGGGCAAAATGATGGCAATGGTGTATGAACTACAGTTAAATGGACTTGAAAATATATTAAGAAAAATTAGAGACTAAAATCTCTAATTTTTCTTTTCATCTATAAACTTCATTAAACTTTTTTTGACATCATCGACCACCTAGTAATCAGATAGTAATCCTTCAAAAAAACAATAAATTTCTATATTTACAAAGGATTTGTATTCTCTGAAAGCAACTAGTTACTACCAGTATCATATCTTCTCGTACTGTTTATGACACTTTAGTTACACTCTAATTAAGGTATTACAGAGCAATCGTATTAGTCAATCAGTACTTTATACTGAACTAGTAGTTGTTCATTTATATAAAGATTTAAAGCTGTACTGGTCTCGGGTTTATTGAAATACACCTTACAACCATTTTTACTTCTTAAAACCTTGGGTTTTCTATAAAATTCTTCATTAGAATAGGCATAATGTATAGATGATGCTTCTGCAACCCCCTTTAGCTCTAGGTATATTTTTTTCTCATCTTTACCTGGTCTTATTTCGCCAATTCTAGGACTTATTATTTCTATTTTGGACCATAATAAGTAATCCTGATAAAAAGGCTCATAACAAAACTCTTTTAAAGGTTTTTGATGTAAAAACTTTTGCCAAAACACCTCAGAAGGAAAGTGGGTTCTTCTCAATACTTGTTTTTTAGCATCGAAATACCCTGTATTAAGCTCGTGCTGCCATACTCCCATATAACTGTATCCTGCACCATAAGTGACATCTATTAACAGCCATTCACCATTAATAAAAACGGTATTCCATAAGTGATTTTTATTTCTAGGCACAATTCCAATACTCCCAACTGATGTTTTAGTATAACCGTATATTAGTTCATTTTCTATGCCTACAGTATCACACAACTCCTTAAACAATAGGGAGTACCCCATGCATACAGCTTTTTTCTTATAAAAGGCCTTTTCAATAATCTGCCTATTTCTATAAGCTATCAACCCCTTAAAACTTTGCTCATCTGTAAAAGTAAGCAGTTCAGGGGCAGAAAGTACACCAGAGTCTTCATAGATTACATTAAGCGCTATCCATGTAAATATAGCTCTAGCCTTTTCTAATTCAGTGTTAAAATCATAATCTATTCTTTTTGCTAGATTTTTAACAGATGTAACTTGACCGTATGACCGAATTATTTTATCAACTTTACCTAACGAAGTGAAATCTATATCTTTTTGAGAAAACAGAGAAGTCGAAACTAACAGAAAACCAATTATAATTTTTTTCATAATAAAAATTCTCATTTTATATATTAAAATTAAATTAATTGAAACTCAATACATATTTCACCGTCTACTACTAAAAATAATTTACTACAGTTCTTTGATGGTGTTATTTTTATATACCCTATATTATTTTTATATACTACACTTGGTTTTTTTGCAAATCGATACCCATTTAAACCACATAATACATTGTGAAACGATGTTAAATTCTTAATTTTTAAAGTGAGCGATTTTCCTTTCTGAGTTTTAATCGCCCCATGAATCGGCCCTAATAATTCTAAGTTACTTTTTAAAAACTCAGGTGTAAATATAGGCTGATTATAAAATGTATTTTTTGAATATTGTTGTCTAAATAACCATTTTTGTTCTTCTGGAAAATGGGTTTTCAAATAATGTTTTTTAGGAATATTAAAATAATACTCATCATAGTTTTGCTGCCATCTACCATTAATAACTGATCCTGCTGCCCAAGTAGCATCGACAATTAACCATTCTCCATCAACTTTTACAACGTTCCAAACATGATTAGGCGTTTCAACTTTTTTTCCTATGTCATGTATTGAATTTCTAACATATCCCTTTACAACATGGTTTTTAAGCCCTAGATTAGTATATACTTTTGCCAATGTTTGCGCATAACCCTCACAAACAGCCTTTTTTATTTTTAATGTTCTATGAACAATACTATCTTTTATAGCTTGTAGCTTTTCTTGTTTCTCAGCTTCATTTCTATAACGAAAACCAATAACTTTTTTACGGGAACTACTAGCACCTGATAAATTGTACTTAATATTACTGGAAACCCAATAAAAGGCAGCATGTGCTCGATTCTTTTGTGAAGCAAAGTCATTTACTATTTTCTTCGCTAAGCCCTCTGCAGTAAACTCTACCCCATACTCACTAACTCTATCCTTAACACCTTCAAAGCTCTGAGCACCAACATTAAAAGACAGCAATATTATTACATACAAAAGTCGCTTCATTGTTCTATTAAGGAGTTTCAACTTTCTGAACAAATCAAAAACTATGCCTTTAAATTTACAATTGTTTTTCTAATAGCCACTAAATTGGTTAATAGTTTTTCTAAATGCCCTAAATCTAACATATTTGCTCCATCACTTTTTGCATTTGCCGGATCAAAATGAGTTTCAATAAATAAGCCATCAACGCTATTTACCACCCCTGCACGAGCGATGGTTTCAATCATTTCTGGTCTTCCTCCTGTTACACCACTTGATTGATTTGGTTGTTGCAATGAATGCGTAACATCTAGGATAGTAGGCGCATATTCACGCATCGTTGGAATACCTCTGAAATCTACCACCATATCTTGATAACCAAACATGGTTCCTCTATCTGTAATCCAAGCTTTCTTGTTTCCTGAATCATGAATTTTTTTAACCGCATGCTGCATGGCTTCAGGACTCATAAATTGTCCTTTTTTCAAGTTCACAACTTTATTAGTTTTCGCTGCTGCAACCAATAGATCAGTTTGACGCACTAAAAAAGCAGGTATCTGCAACACATCAACATATTCGGCTGCTTTCGCTGCATCTGAAACCTCATGAATATCTGTTACAGTGGGTACATTAAATGTTTCAGAAACTTTACGTAATATCTTTAATGCTTTTTCATCACCGATTCCTGTAAAACTATCAACCCTACTTCTATTCGCTTTTTTAAAGCTTCCTTTAAAAATATAAGGGATTTGCAACTTATCTGTTATCGCGATAACTTTTTCAGCAATTCTCAAAGCCATTTCTTCACCTTCTATGGCACAAGGTCCTGCTAAAAGAAAAAAATTATTCGAGTTTGCGTGTTTTATATTGGGAATTTCTGATAAATTCATACTGCATAATTGTTTCGCACAAAAGTAAGAAATTAAATTAGCTATATTTAGACTTTAAAATCAAATTAATATGAACATAAAAACAATAATTCTTCTTCTATTTCCGCTTGCATTCCTTTCATGCAAATCAACGAAAAATACCGAAATAAATAGGTCAGTCATTTCCAGAGAAGTTTCAAAAAAATCTTCGATTCAAATAGAGCAGCAAACCATCAAAACACATTTGTACACACTTGCTTCTGATGAGATGGAGGGAAGAAAACCTGGTACCTTAGGAATGGAAAAAACCACGAAGTATATAGAAAATGAATACAAAAAGATTGGCCTAAAAACGTACAACAAACTCCCTAGTTACCGTCAAAATTTTGTTCATCAAGGAATTGAAATGAGTAATATTATCGGTGTACTGGAAGGCACCACCAAAAAAGATGAATTTGTAATTATCTCAGCTCATCACGACCATCTTGGAATAAAGAAAAATGGAACAGGAGATCGTATTTTTAATGGAGCAAATGACGATGCCTCTGGCGTTGTTGGTGTTTTAGCTTTAGCTGAATATTTCGCCAAAAAAAGAACAAACAAACGTAGTATTATATTTATTTGTTTTACCGCTGAAGAAATGGGTTTGATTGGTTCTACTTATTTTGGAAAAGGAATTAACGCTAGTAAATTCATCGCCGGAGTAAATTTGGAATTAATTGGCAAAGAACCAAATACAGGTCCAAAAACAGCATGGCTAACTGGTTTTCATCGTTCAGATTTCGGAAAAATTATTCAAAAAAATTTAAAAGGTACGGGATACCAATTATTTCCTGACCCCTATATTAAATACAACTTATTCTTCAGATCTGATAACGCCTCCCTAGCACGCTTAGGAGTACCCTCGCACACTTTCTCTACTACCCCTATAGATATTGACCCTGATTACCATAAAGTATCAGATGAGGCAGAAACTTTAGATATCGAAGTTTTAACAGAAACAATCAAGGCCGTAGCCACAGGAATTGAAAGTATTATTAATGGCATGGATACCCCAACAAGGGTACTCATTAACGATTAACAACAAAAAACGTAAAGCCTCCGTTATTTATTCGCAAAGCAAGGATCACTTCCTTGCTTTTTTAATAAAAAAACATCTCTTTTTTTATTAAAAAATAACCATAGTTGATTTGTTTTTATTGAAAAGATGCTGATTGTATGTATTTTTTAATATATTCGCTAAAATTTAATAAAAAATCTTACATATAATGAAAAAACGGATCTTATACCTAGGAATAATCCTAACCATATTTTCTTGTTCTAAAAATGAGTCATTGGAAATGACAAATCAAGAACAGCAAGAATTATTATCTAAATCTGAAATTAACGCAATTATAAAAGAATCACTTGAAAGCAGCGGCGAATTTAAATGGTTTGAACAGGATGCCCATACTATATGGAGCGCTCTAGAACACGGTGAACACATTCTAACCATTGGTTATGGTACGTCTAAAGCCAACTTTGAAAGAAACGCAAACTCTAAAAATATTAAAGACGAAATTTTAGCATTGGTTGGAAGCTTAGAAAACACATCTGGTAAATCCAAAATTGAAATATATGCCGATGAAAACATAAACATCGTCGATGTTACAGTTAAAAATAAAGAGACAGTAATCGCTTTATTAAATGACTCTAAAGTCAGGTACATCGAACCAGGCGGATACAGTTTTTTTACGTCAGATGAGCAAAATCAACAACGTTCTTCCTCTTCTTCTGGTTGTGGCTACAGCCAGTCTACACTCAACGGGAACGATTACCGAACAATAACTCCAGGCGCAAGAGTTCCTTGGGCATTTGATCTACACAACATCCCACAAGCATGGGACTACAGTACGGGTGCGGGGGTAACTGTTGCTGTAATTGACACTGGATTATCACCTGAGCAAAAATGGATGAATCAATACTTTAATGACGGTTATTCGTCAGGTAGAACAGTTCAGAAATATGGAACCTTTGTAGATTCTTGGTGGTATTGGTCTAATAATTACGATGGGGTTAATGATAAGTGTGGACATGGAACTAGTATGGCTTCAGTCGCTACCGCACCAAGAAACGACAATAACCTCCCTGTTGGTGTTGCCTACAATGCAAACTTGGTAACCTACAGAGCTGTAGAAAATGTAATCATTGATGACTATCATGAAAAAAGAGGTGTTTCAGAAGCCTTAACTGCTTTAGGAAACAGAAGTGATGTTAAAGTAATTTCAATGTCTATAGGCTCTCCTTTTGGCATTGGCAAAGTAGAAGACGCTATAAAATACGCTTATAATAGAGGTAAAATGATCATCGCAGCAGGAGGAACTTCTACATCATTCACCACTTGGTACGGGGTTATTTTCCCAGCAAGCATGAGTGAAACTGTTGCTGTTACCGGAGTCAAAGAAGGTCAGTATGACAATTGCGATGTATGCCACACAGGGTCTGCTATCGATTTTACCGTACAAATGCAAAGAACAAATGGAACTGACAACAAAATACCTACCCTAAGTTACTATAATAGTAAAGAGAGCTACGTTGGAGGGTCATCTGTCGCAACAGCTACAACTGCTGGTATTGCCGCCTTGGTTTGGGCAAAAAACCCGGGTTGGTCAAGATCGCAAGTACTGCAAAAAATGAAAGAATCGGCTGATTTTTATCCTAATAAACATTCTGAATTTGGATATGGAAATATTAACGCCTTAGAAGCCGTCCAATAATCAAACTAACAAACTTTACTTAAAAGCCTCGATAATTCGAGGCTTTTATCTTTATAGTAGGCTTACAACTATATTTAACTTTTTCTAGTACAGCCATGACACATCTCCTATGATTATACCTATTCTTAAGTAACGACACAAGTATCTAATTACTAGCAAACCTATACTTCGTCTATAGATCAATGAATAGGCATGTTATACCATTTTCGTTTACAGTAAATTCAAACAATAACTGGTATTACCCTAAAAAACAGCATTGTTCGAAACCTTTTAATGAGCGAAGCGAAAGAGTAATACGATTTACAGATAAATATTTCGTATATAGGTATTGAATTATTTTAAGTTAGTTTAAGGCATAAAACTTTAGCATAGCCAAGCTATGGTTAAGTTTTATAACGCAAAAATAGCTACAAAAGAAATAATAGATATGCGAAATATTTAGTTGTAAATCGTATAATTTCAAATCACAAATGACAGAAGATTCATTTTTATTATTTTAGCGTTAAAAAACATTATGAATAACTTAAGATACCTTTGGCTAGCAGTCCTAATCGGTTGTTCTTCAAGTAACGTAATATACGATTACGATAACAATATCAATTTCCCAACATACAAAACGTTCAATTTCTTTGAAGATGCGGGGAAAGATTTGAATGCATTGGATATAAAAAGGATTTCAAGAGAAATCAACAAAAAATTAAGTTCCAAACAATTGCACCTATCGGAAACACCCGACATATACATTAATTTCTTTTCACAGAAAAGAAAACATGCTAATAGAAATACCATAGGTGTTGGTATCGGTGGTGGCAGGAATATTGGTTTTGGAATTTCGGGTAACGTCCCTATTGGCAGTCAAAAAATCAATCAAATATTAACTATAGATTTCGTTGATGCAAAAAACGACGAATTAATATGGCACGGAGAAGTCAGTAGTGAAATAAACGAAAACCTTTCTCCAATTGAAAAGAAAGCCTATTTCACAAAAATAATCGACAAATTACTAAGCAAATACCCTCCTAAAAAATAAAACCTTCTACAAATAAAAAGCGGTGCTATTTACATAGTACCGCTTCTTTATTATTCTTTACACTCTTTTAATAATTGAGTTTTTTTAAATAATCTAATTTTAATTGCCAAATATCTAATTGTTCCTTGAATTCCTGAATACCTTTTCGCACACTCTGCACAAACGGGTTATCTTCGGTAGCATTAGAAATAAAACTAAGGTTATTCTCTAATTGCTGCATTTCACGAACATTTTCATCTATTTTTCTTCTTATAAACAACTGTTCGCTATCTAGTTTTCTATAATCCTCTTGCCCCAAATAACCGTCTATCACATTTTTAAACTTCAACATTTCAATATCCGCCTTACTCATATCCATATTATTCAAATGAGCATCAATAGCTTTATTAAACTTTTCGTTTAGATAACGTGCATTTCTAGGCAAAGTTCCTAGCTCCTTCCATTTTAAAATGTATTCCTGTACTTGATCAAGAGTTAGATTTTCTTTAGATTTTATTTCTTCTACAATCTCTTTTTTACCATCTACAACAGCCAGTTGCTCTTTATTTACTTCATTCTTTCTATCATGAAGTCTGTCAAAGTAGTAATTACATGCTCCCTTAAAACGCTTCCAAATTTCATCTGAATATTTTCGTGGTACATGCCCGATTTTTTTCCAATCAGATTGAATACGTTTCATAGTATTTGTGGTAACCTCCCAATCCTCACTCTCTTTTAAACTTTCCGCCAACTCCACCAACTCCATTTTTTTCTTTAAATTTTCACTTTGAGAACTTTTTTCTTCTTTGTAAAAAATATTTTTTGCCGCGTTAAACTTTTTGGTAGCTGCCTTAAATTGCTGCCAAACAGCCTCACTTTTACTATAAGGTAATTTACCTACTGCAAAGTATTTTTGTCTCAACTCCTCAATATCTACAATACTTTTTTGCCAATCATTATGTGTCTTATTATTAGACGTATCATACGTATCAATTTCTGCTATAACCAACAACTTTGCATCAATCATTTCTTGATACTTTGATTTCAATTGTTTGAAATACTGATGACGTTTATCATGAATTTTCTTCGTAGCCTGACTAAACCTACCCCATATATCTTCTCTATACTCCTTACCAATAGGTCCAATTTCTTCTTTCCACAAACGATGTAAATCTTGCAATTCTTTAAATGCTTCATTTACATCCCCTTTTTCATTTAATGCCTCTGCTCTGGCGACTAACTTTAATTTTTCCTCTAGATTATGTTTAAAATCAAGTTCTCTAAAATCTTTATTTAAATGCAATAAATCATAAAATCTTTCAACATGATGGTGATAGGTTCTCCAGGTATCATTATACTTCGTTTTTGGCACTGGCCCTACCGCTCTCCATTTCTTTTGAATTTCTTGAAAATCATTGTACATATTTCTTACATCTCCATGTTCAATTAATGATTTCAATTCTTCTATCAGCGCATTTCTTTTCTCAAGATTTTCTTTAAGTTGTCTTTCTAATTGAGAATAATATGAATCACGTTTTGTTTTATACTCCCCAAGTAATTTGTTATACTCTGTTTTTACTGGACTAGAAAACTGGAAATCTATTGAATTTCCTCCTTCTGCCAAAAACGCTTCTTTTTTCTCCGCTAACAGCTTCCCAAACTTAGAATTGAAAGAAGATTTGATCGCTTCAATATTATTTTTTAACTGCTGAATTGGATATGATTTTAACAGTTTTGATAATTCTTCAACCAATTTATCCAACTCCATTACAGCGTAATCAAGCATCGGAATTTGATGCTTTTCATCTGCCTTTTCAGCTTCTTCAGCTACTTCATTCTCCACTTCATTTACTGCCTTTTCAGCATCATTCGAAACCGCTTCAGTCTTATGTTCAGTCTTTTCGTTTTCTTCTACTGCATCACCAGCCTCATCACCTTTATTTATTGCTTCTTTCTCAGTCGTATTCTCTACTACCTCAGCTTCATTCACTACTTCCTCTGTCTCATTTACTGCAGTCTCCGTTCCACCTTCTTCTTTTACTTCTTTTTCGGTATTATCCTCCATAACTTCAGTTTCATTCACTATTTGCTCAGTTTCTTTCTCTAACTGTCCATCTTCACGCACTACCTTTTCATCATCATTCATCACTCTTTCAGCTTCATTTACTGATTGTTCCATCTGTTCTTCGTTGTTTTCTAACATATCTACAATGTTTAAGTTCCTTTTAATTAAGTGTTAAAGATAAGCATTCTTATAATAATGCACACTTTATTTCAATGATGATTACATTAAATTATTCCATATTTCCCAAGACTTTTCTGCTTGTTGTTCTAACATTTCCATTCCATTTTTAATTGTTGCCCCTCTTTTTTTTCCATTTTTTAAAAACATTGTTTCTGATGGATTATAAATTAAATCATATAATAAATGTTTCTCTGTAATGAATTCATAAGGAATATTCGGGCAGTTGTTCACATGAGGATGTGTACCTAATGGCGTACAGTTAACTATTAATAAACATGAGGTCATTACTTCTTTATTAATATCATTATACCCTATAAAACCTTCTTCTTTACTTTGACTTCTCGATACAAATATATATTCAATTTTTAGCTTATCGAAAACGTAAGCCACTGCTTTTGAAGCTCCTCCTGTACCTAATATCAATGCTTTTTTATGATGTTTTTTCAACAGAGGCTTTAATGATTCTTTAAATCCGTACGCATCTGTATTATATCCCTTCAGCTTCCCGTTTTTTGTTATTTTTATAGTATTTACAGCCCCTATACTTTTTGCCTCTTCATCTATCTCGTCTAAAAAAACAACAATTTCTTGTTTGTATGGAATAGTAACATTCATTCCTTTTAACTGACTCTTACACTCCTCTAACTTCTCTGGAAGCTCACGAATACTTTGTACGTCAAAATTAATATATTGATGATCCGTTAATTTTAATTTTGAAAACTTCTCTGTAAAGTACCCCCTTGAAAATGAATATGAAATATTTTTTCCAATTAAAGCAAATAAGTTCTTATTTTTTTCTTCTTTCATAAAAATCAATCATTAAAATCAGGGCTATACCAAACACGATAAAACCAATTGACACCCATGTTTCCTCACTCTGAATATCTGGAATGTAGCGCTGGTAATTTTCTATAATTTTATTCCCTTTTTTATCTACTAAAAACGTTATTCCTTCTGTTTTGTATATCGTTTTTTTCCATGGCCATACAATACCCAATGACCCTGTAATAAAACCGATTAAAATCGCCGTAACAATTTGATGCCACCTTTTTAAAACATAGGCCAACAAATGTGATATAGAAACTAACCCAAATGCTGAACCCGCAGTAAAAACACCAATAATTTTAAGGTATTTCACCTTAACCGGGTCTTTTAACACTTCAAAATTTCCAGAAATTAAACTCGTGATAACATTGGCTAAAACATTAACACTATCAACCAATAGCAACACATAATTACCTAATAAAATTAAGATAAAAGAGCCTGAAAGCCCTGGCAAGGTCATTCCTGAAACACCAATGATACCACACAAAAACACAAACCAAAGGTTATCATTTTCTTTTGCTGGTATCATAAAACTTATGGCTAATCCTATGGATACTCCTATTAATAAAGCTATAATATTCTTCAGTTTCCAGTCTCCAAAATCTTTTGATATATAATAAATAGACCCTACTATCATTCCAAAAAACCAAGCCCAAACATATAACTCGTAATTCTTTAAAAAGAAATCAAGGAGTAAGGAAATACTAAAATAACTAAACATGCTCCCGGCCATAACAAGTACCAAAAACTGTAAATTTGTGTAGAGCCCAAAACTCCTAAAACGACCATTAAATAATAGTTTAAAAGCCTTTCCGTTTACTCGCTGAAAAGTATAAATAAGTTCTTCATAGAATCCCATAATAAAAGCAATCATCCCCCCAGAAACTCCGGGTACTTTATTTGCTCCTCCCATGGCCAATCCTTTTAAAAACAAATTGACTTTTTGTATGAATGTCCGTTCTTTATACATGCAGTTTTATTACCGTCACGAAGTTACATATTTTCTACTGCCTTTTAACAGCTATTTTTTCAAGCAATAAAATTAAACCAAATCCAAAAGCACCTAATACAATTGCGTATAACAATTGTGAATCACCTTCAAAAGACAAAGGAGATATCGACAACTCATTAAAAGGCACTTGTTCACCATGTGAGTTGGTTCTGTAGGTCAACACCTTTTTCCAAGGCCAAATTTTATTTAATGACCCTAAGATAAACCCCGTTAAAGTCACTAATGTATAATTTTTATAATTTGCGAATAACCACTTTAATATTCTCGAAAAAGATAATAGGCCAACAACTGCTCCTGCCGCAACGGTTGCGACTGTTGTTAAGTCCCTATCATTAACCGCTGCTAAAATAGGCTTATACGCTCCTAATAAAACCAAAATAAATGCTCCAGAAACCCCAGGTAAAATCATGGCGCAAATTGCCAAGGCACCGGCAAAAAACAAAAAAGCCAGCGATGATTCTTCCGATATCAAAGGGGTTAATGTTGTTATATAATACGCTAAACCAGCACCTACAACCAACAGAAGTAGTGATAACGCATTCCAACTAGTTACTTGTTTTGCTATATAAATTATACTCGCCAAAACAAGCCCAAAAAAGAAAGACCAAAGCAATATCTCATGATTTTCAAGCAACCAAGAAATCACCTTGGCTAAAGACACCACACTGATAGCAATACCTAGTAAAAGAGACGCTAGAAAATTCCCATTCAATTGGCTCCATGCTTGTTTGATTCCTTCTTTTTTTAACGTTTGAAACAAGGATAAATTCACATTACTTATTGACGTAAGTAACTCTTCATAAATCCCAGAAATAAACGCTATTGTTCCTCCTGAAACACCTGGGACAATATCTGCTGCTCCCATTGCCATTCCTTTTAATCCTATGATTACATAATCTTTTACTGTTCTAATCATTTATACACAAGTTATTTTTCTTTCTTTTTAGGTGATTTAAAATATATTATATTTTTCTTTTCTTTAGCTAGGGTATCTTTTTTTATTACTGTTTTCTTCTTCTTCAAACCTAGTTTACCTCCAAGATCAGATAGATTATTAAAATTTACTTGATATGACAACCCAACTCCTTGCGTATATCCCTCATCATCAATAGAGTATTGCACATCATTTTGTCTATTAAAAACAGTTCCTCTAAAGTTTCCTTCTTCATTTAATAACACCTCAACTTTTACTTCTCCTACAACACTAGTTTGCGTATTGGTTCCTAAAGGAACCCCTACCTTTCCATTGACAAGCACTCGATCACTTAACTGTGTACTAACCGACACATCTACCTGATCATCAATATTCAAATTTTCTATATCATTCTTATCTCCCTGAGTATAACCTACCCCTACTTGAAATTTATTACCTTCACTATTTAACATACTCGACAAGATACTCGATGCTATTTCTGAGGCCGTTCCGGTCAAACCGGATGTTGCACTGGCACCAATAGCTTCCTCATTATAAAAAGTTCCAAAAGCCAACAAAAACGAAAAATGCTGCATCTTTGTATTCAAATCATTTTCGTTTAAGATAAACTCTAACTCCGAACTTACCGTTGAGTTTGCGTTTGGTATTTTAATATCAAACTCTTGTTTCGAACTAAACAACCCTCCAGTGATTTTAGTGTATAAATCTATGGGTATTTTACGACTAGAATTAATATTATCTAAAACTTGAGCTGGGTTTGCTTTTGTTCTATATACTGCTGTAAGATCTAACTCCGCATCATAAGGGCTTCCACTCCATGAAATCGTTCCTCCTCTTTGTACTACAAAAGGCTTACTAATACCTGCATATTTAAAATTATACAGTCCATTATCAACTTTAAAATCTCCATACATATTGAACTTTCCTCGCGTATTGATATCTATCGTTAAATTCCCTTGACCACTTCCTCTCAACTCACTTCCAGAAACTTTATCGATGACTACTTGTGCTACAGCATCTTTTGTAACGTCAAGTTGCATTTTCAAATCTAATCCTTTTATATCTTTGATAATCTTTTCTTTTTCATCTTTTTCGGTGGTTCTTTTTTCAAAGTGAATCAACTTATAATTATCTATCATTTTAACATCACTTAAAGGAATTACAAATTTGGTTCCAGATTGTGTGCTTCCTTCTACTATAATATCTAAATTACTAGTTGCTCCCGTAATTTCTGCTGTACCTTTTAAAAAACCAGTTCCGTAGTATTGTATGTCTTCATCTTCTTGCGTATCTAACACCAGCATCCTATCCGTATTAATATCTAAATCCATAAACCATAGTTCAAAATTCTCGTGTGCAATATACCCAGACAGTTCCGCTTTTGTTTTGTATTTCGTATCCTCTAGTGTTACCCTGTCTAAGATAAATTGCTGTCCGGTTAGCTCGATATTTGTATTCCCTTTTAAATCAAAATCAACATTTAAATACGGAAAAGTTAACCCCGCATCTTTAAATGCTAAAACCCCATCAAAATCAGGATTCCTCAAAAAACCCTTAGCGGTAAAATCCCCAGACACACTACCTCTTAATTTTGACAACACTTCTTCTCCCAAAGGACTAAATGCCGCTATTTGATATTCTTTTAATGATATAGTTACATCTATTGATGGTCGTTCTAAACTAAAGTCCAATTCTCCCTGAGCAGATATGCTTTTTGCTTTCTCATTTAACAATTGCATATTTACTAAGTACTTTTCATAGGAATTTCTACCTGTAATATCTAAGGTTAAATCTCCCTGATCAAAGTCGTTAATTTTAAAAGATTTTATTAAAACATTTGCTTTCGGGGCTAATTTGCCACCTTCCTCTTTAAACTCAATAGCCCCATTAATCTTTCCATTTAACTTTAAACTATCTATCGAAGGTAAAAAACTTTCTAAAGTTACTTGATCAAAATCGGCCTGTAAATCCTTATAATTTGCCCCTTTAACCTCACCTCTTAATTTTATTTCTTGCTCACCAGATTTTAACATAAATGGACTGATAAAATAATCTTTCTCACCTAGGTTAAATGTCACTTTATTTTCTTTGTTGTTTTCAGGGTTTACCATCCAATCAAACCCATTGTAATTTAATGTCGATTTTTGAATTCCAACAACCCCTTTCTGGTCTTCGTTGATAGTGTAATAAAAATCTAAGTTGAAATTCCCTTCATTTTTTTTCCCTCCTTTAAATATCGATTTAAAAAACAACGTGTCATTTTCCGTTCTATTCAGTAAATTCAATTTTTCGATATCATAATACTTTGAATCTATCTTCCCGGCTGTTAAATGTGTATTATAAAGTGGGTTTTTATTATCTAACCTCAACAAAACATCCTCCATTAAATTTTCATAAGCATTTATTTCCGGAGACGAAAATGTAAGTTTTAGTAAGTTTTTATCAGAATTAATTCTCCCTTTCAGACGCGTATTTTTACCTATGGTTATTTTAGGGAGAAAGACATCTATAATTTGATTATAAATTGTGAAGTCAAAATCTAAAAACTGACTTGGAGTTACCTCAAAAGGTTGATAGTTTGTATATACACTTCCCAGTGCATTTTGTGTTACGGGAATAAGCTCATTAAATAAAAACTTTCCTTTTAATTGTCCTTTTACGATATCAGCAGAATTTACTTCAATGGTTTTTATACTATCTTTTACGGTTGAGTTTACATTAAAGTTTTTAAACGAATAGGCCTGCTTTTGATTGGTATAGATCACGTTTTTAAATACTGCTTTACCAATGATATTATCTAGTGTATTTCCTGAGATATTCATCACCATTTTCCCTTCTAATTGAGCAATACTATCTCTTGTAAACAAGTTGGTCTCTTTTAGGTTTAATTGATCTATATCAACCTCAAAATCAAACTTATGAACAACCGATGAAAAGTCTGCCAATCCCTGAAACTTTAACTTAAAATTCTCGTCTTCAGCACTTAAAAACCCATCAAACTTCTTGTTTTGAAATTGACCGTTTACAATTAAATCTTTGTACTGATACTTATTAAACTCAAGGCTACTTACCTTTCCTATTAGTATTGTGTTTACATTCTCAACATTAAATCCCCTTCCATTAACATCTGCTTTTAATGACACCTTACCCAGTAGTGGATCATTGGCAAAAACACCAATATCAAAATCTTTAAATTCTACTTCACCTACATAAGCAGCATTATCTATATTCTCTATATTAGTTAACTGTAAATCAGATATAGTTGTACCTATCTCTGAATTTACTATAAGAGCCGCTTCCATCTGATCAGGAGTAATCTTTATAAAGCCAGACATAGCAAAAAGACCGAGTCTTTTAAATTCAGTAGGTAAGGTTTTACCCAATAAATTAGGCAATACACTCTTTAATTGATCGTAGTTTGACGTAACGTTTTCTATGTCGGCATCAAAAACAAAACCTCTTCTGGTTTTTAAAGCATTTACAAAACCTAAATCACCGATAATTTTCATTCCTTTTTTAGAATGCATCTTTAAGTTAGTTATGCTAAAGTTATTTAATACACCGTCGGCAAGACCTGTAAAATAGAGCATATCATTTCCTCTCAACTCACGATACAATTTATTCAAATCTTTAAGCGAAATCGCACTTTTTTTAAATGCCGCCTTTATTTGTACTTTATCGTTAAAATCGATCAAGTCTTTCCTATTATATGTTAGCTTTAGATCTGCTTGTATCTCTGATTTATGATTTGTTTGTAAAACGAACTTCTTAAACAACATACGAGTTTTTGTATACGTAAAACCCGTTGATAAGTTGGTTACATTGACTCCGTTATTTTCAATAAAATACATCTTTTCAATATCTGCAGAAACATCGGGTCCTATAATTGAGAAATTCTTCAAATTAGCCCCACCTTTCTGTGCTGAAAATTCCAATGGAACTCGCTTATTCTCATCAAACAACTTAAAGGTCAAATCTCGCAAACGTATATTTTCACTTTTCAACTTAAAAGGAGTTGATAAACTATCTTTAGGTTTTTTGCGATCAAAACTATCTATAAAAACAGCAAGGTTATCAAATTTCTCTCCTTTATAGGTTTTCATATAAAAATGAATCCCATGAAGCGAGGCCTCTCCGAGATCAACTCTATTATTGATAACTTTTTTTGCGTTACGCAATGAGGTTTTTAAATTCTTTACAAAGATTAACGTGTCTTTATGATGGTCTCTTATTTCAATTCCTTTCAACTGTACACTTCCCAACCAGGATAAATCTATTTTTTTTACTACTATATCAGTTCCAAAGCTATCATTTATATAGGTTGTAGCATGACGAGCTATTTTACTCTGTACAGGAGGCAAAGACAGTAAAAGCACCAGCAATAACAATAAAAGCACGATGTACTTTATTATTTTAAACACTATTTTTTTGGTCCTTTTTATAATCTGAAGTTTTATATAACAAAAGTAACTAGCTAACTTCAAAAATCTTGCCTTATGATAAAGAAAATTTGATTTTAACGAATTTCTAACGTATTATCAATATTTTTGCAGTATAACTCCTTTTAATTTGAGCACGAAAAACATATATATATTAGGCATTGAGAGTTCTTGTGATGACACAAGTGCAGCGGTTATTTGTAATGGTAAAGTGTTAAGTAATATTGTTGCGAATCAAGATGTACATGCAAAATATGGCGGGGTAGTTCCAGAACTAGCCTCTAGAGCACATCAACAAAACATTGTTCCTGTGGTTCAACAAGCTATAGCGCAAGCAGGAATTACTAAAAAGGATTTACATGCAATTGCCTTCACTAGAGGCCCTGGGCTAATGGGTTCATTGCTTGTAGGTACTTCTTTTGCTAAGTCATTATCCCTAGGGTTAGGCGTACCTTTACTTGGTATCAATCACATGCAAGCACATATTTTAGCTCACTTCATAAAAGAAAAGGATAGTGAAGCTCCTCCATTCCCTTTCATTTGTTTAACCATTAGCGGTGGACACACACAAATTGTTAAAATTTCAAATCATTTTGACATGGAGGTTTTGGGAGAAACTATTGATGATGCTGTTGGAGAGGCTTTTGACAAGTCTGCAAAAATATTGGGGTTACCATATCCTGGAGGACCACTAATAGATAAATACGCACAACTTGGAAACCCTAAAGCTTATACATTCAGTAAACCAAAAGTTGGCGATCTAGATTTTAGTTTTAGTGGTTTAAAAACAGGTATATTGTACTTTATTCAAAGAAATGTAAAAGAAAACCCTAACTTCATCGAGGAAAATTTGCACGATATCTGCGCCTCTATTCAGCACACTATCGTTGAAATTTTAATGGATAAACTTAAAAACACCGTGAAACACACCAACATTAAACATATTGCTATCGCTGGAGGTGTTTCTGCAAATTCCGAAATTAGAAAAAGATTGCAGCTAGCTGAAAAACATTGGGGATGGACAACATATATTCCTAAATTTGAATACACAACCGACAATGCAGCTATGATAGCTATTACAGGGTATTTACAATACCTAAACAAGAACTATTCTGATATTTCTGTAACGGCAAAGGCAAGACTTAAAGTGACAGAATAAATATATGAACTCAATCAAAAACAGAATTTTACTTGGATTACATTACTTTATACTATGGCTAGTATATTTTGGCTTTACTAGAGTTGTTTTCTTAGGGTTTTATTATAAAAAAACATCCATTCTTGATTTTTCAACCATTGTAAAAACCTTCTTTTATGGGATAAAATTAGACACTTCCATGACTGGTTACTTGTCTCTTTTCCCTTTTCTACTTATTTTACTTTCAATCTGGATTCCCAAAAAAATAATACGCTTTTCTTTAAAGAGTTACACTTTTTCCATTCTCTTAATCATCAATTTATTGATGTTAATTGATGTAGTTTTGTATAAATCATGGGGTATTCGGATTGACTCGTCATTACTCAATTATATCGACACTCCAAAAATAATGCTTGCTTCAGTACCTCAAGAGGTATTAATCTTTGGTATCATTATTTGGATTGTTCTTTCTAGCGCAACACTATACTTATTTTCTAAAAGAATAGACAAATCATTTAAAAACTTAGACAAAGGTAGCTTAGTAGAAGCGCCTATTTTCTTCCTTTTTTTTGGAGCACTCATCCTTCCTATACGAGGTGGTACCCAAGGGATTCCTATTAACCAAAGCAATGCATATTTTTCGAACCAAATGTTTGCAAACCATGCTGCTGTAAATTTTATGTGGAATTTCGGTAACTCCTTAGCGTCAAAAGCAGAAGATTCAAACCCTTACCAACATTTCAACACCAATGTTGCAAAAAAGATTATTTCCAAAAGAAAAACACCCTTACTAACTGGACGTGACTCAATTCTAAACACATCGAAACCTAATGTAATTTTAATTATCTGGGAAAGCCTGTCTGCCAAGTCTGTTGGTGTTTTAGGAGGGCTACCTGACGTCACAGAAAACCTAAATAGATTAGCTTCCGAAGGTGTTTTATTTACTAATTTTTATGGTAATGGAGACAGAACGGATAAAGCATTAGCCGCCATTTTGAGCGGGTATTACCCACAACCAACCCGAAGTATTATTAAATCGCCTAATAAAACAAGGTCATTACCTATGCTTACAAAAGAGATGAAAAACATGGGCTACCATACCTCATTTTATTACGGAGGTGACATTAGTTTTGGCAATATGAATACCTATTTACGAAATGGTGAGATTGATTTTATACTGGACGGAAGTGTTTTTGAGGAAGACAAGTGGAATTCAAAATGGGGAGTCTATGATCATATCTTTTTAAACCGCTTTATGCAAGATCTATCAAAACCAATGCTTAAAAAACCCTTTTTTAAAATTGCACTAACTCTTACCAGTCACGAACCTTACGAATTTCCAGGACCATATAAGTTTGGAAAAAAATCTGAAGATGACCTTTATAATAGTTCGCAGGCGTATACCGACAAAGCAATAGGGGAATTTATAGCAGAGGCAAAGAAACAATCTTGGTGGAACAACACCCTAATCGTTATAATGTCTGATCACGGACATCCATTACCAAAACACAAAGGTTATTTTAATTCTCCGAAAAAATTTCAGATTCCAATGATCTGGTTAGGAGGCGCTATTAGCAACCCGGGTACTATAGTTGACAATTTCACTTCACAAGTAGATTTTCCATATACTTTAACTCATTTGTTAAAAGGAAATTCAGAGAAATTTACATTTGGTAAACACCTTTTCAACAATTCTACTAATCAATATACCCATTATATTTTTAACAATGGTTTTGGCACATTAAGTAAAAACGGGAGTTTTATTTATGATAATGTAAGCAATAAACCCGTACTACAAATGGGCAATTATAAAAGATTAGATTCTTTAGGGAAAGCTGTTTCTCAAGAGGCTTATCAAGATTTTTTAAGCCGATAAAAATGGATGCCATTATCAATTTCTGCCAACAATTCATTTCGTTAGGTGAGCCTTCTGTTCTGGCTTTAAAAGATTGTGCTTTCGAAACAAAAAAATTCATCAAGGGGGAAGTTATCCTAAAAGCAAATAATTATGGGAAATACTTCTACTTTATAAACGAAGGTTTGGTTAAAATGTGTTTTACATCAGATGATAAAGAGTTTATCATGCGTTTCTTTCCTGAAAACATATTGTTTACCAACTTTGAAAGCTATATCCCTCAAAAATCTTCAAAATATAAATTAGTAGCTATTGAAAACACCTCGTTAATTCGGGTCAAAATAAGTGACTTTGAAAAACTTTGTGCAAAACATCATGACATAGAAACTTTTTACAGAAAATTTGCCACAATGGCTAATTTAAACATGATGGAAAGAATTAGTGAAATGTTAGAGGAAGATGCAAAGAACAGATATGAAAATTTCACGAAAAAATTCCCGCAATTGTTGCAACGAATTAGTCTTGGAAATTTATCAAATTATTTAGGCATTGCGCAAGTTTCTTTGAGTCGAATTAGAGCAAAATAATACTTTTTAACATTTGTAAAAAAATTAATGACTCTTAATACAGAAATTTGTTTCATCTAATTTTTTTATCATGAACAATTCAGAAATACTGCACATTGTAAATAGTCATTTAAACTACCCTAAAGTTACTCAGGTAGCAGCATCCAATACCTATTATATCCATATTGCTGCAGAAGTAGATAAAACTAATATTCCTTTTTTTATCCGTACATCTTCTCGTAAAAAAGCGCTTATAACCTTTTGTAAACAACAAACAATAAAACTCACACAAGCAAAAGGAATTATCGACTGTTCAACGTTTAAAGCAACCATTATACCCCCAGGAAGAGGTCAATATATCCGCGAAAACAGTTCAAAAACACATATAGCTAAGTTTGATTTCGCTATATTAATTGAGGTTGATAGTCTTGAATCATTAAATCAACTACAAACAAACACTATTTTTATTAATCTTATCAAAAAAATAGAGGATACGGCTTCATTTACGCATATCATATCAGCCAAAAACGCAAGAAGAATCGCGTCTGTTAATCATGAGAAACAAGGTGTGTTTTTATTCAATTATTTCTACGGAAAAAGCACGCTTCAAAACCTACTTGTATGGGAATATACTGCAGGTTGGTTTGAAAAAGAAACACAATTAAACAACTCAACCTTATTAGCCCCCACAAGCGAATCCAAATACACTATTATTAACCACTGTAGATGGAATAGTCTATGGGATATCATACCGGATCTACTTTTAAAAAAATCTTTTAAACGATACGTTTTAGATAATTTTTACGCCAATAATGTAGGTGCACAGCCTATATTGTACAAACTTATATAACATTTCCGTCTATCTAAAATGTATGATACTGACTCTATTTCAAAGCAATTTTATTTTTTTAATTAAATTAGCGAACGACTAACCATTTAAAACTAATCGAATAAATTTCAGCAAAACCATGGAAAGCATACAGAAAAGTCATATCGATCGAGTTTTACTCCCTTTTCGTTTTGATACTACTAAAATGATCAAGGAATTCGAAATTTTAAAAAACAAACACTTAACAACCTATGAATACTATGACGCCATTCCCTTGAGGGCACCTGCTCATATGGTAGATAACAGTATCCCTTTCCCTCCTCCTGCCGACGACTATGCTGACGGGTCGTGGACAGATTGGTTAGACACCCAAAAACTAAAAGACTCTCCTTATTTGAATAGCATAATGAATTTCTTTAAAGAACATACTACCGTTAATCTCGTAAGAATACTTCGTTTGGCACCAGGAGCAACTGTAAAAGAACACACTGACCCCACCCTTGCTCTTGAGGTTCATAAATCTATGATACGATTAACCATACCTATTATTGATAATAGCGATGTTACATTCTTTTTAAACAACGCACCCGTACCTATGCAACCGGGAGAGTGTTGGTATTTAAAACTTAATGATCCACATAAAATAATTAATAATGGTCAAACCGAACGTGTTAATCTAACAATTGATGTAATTCCTAATGATTGGATAAGGAACGCTATAGAACAAAGCAAACCTATATAAGGGTTTTTACTCTTTATATTCTGACATACGGTGCTAATTAGACTTCCATTAATAGCATAAACAATCTCTTCAATACCTTATCACTTAAGCATAAGTATGATGGGACCCAACTAAGTACTGGTAGACACATAGTTTAAACCATTATTTAACTGTACTATTTTATCTGTTCTATTTAACTTTAATTGAACACCCTATTGCTCGTGTATATGTTTTTTTAGGTTTTTCTCCCTTTAATAAAGCATTTACGGCATCTTCAACAAAACGTTCCTTTACATTGTTCTCATTACGAGAACTGTCATCAATAGCTCCAATATATTCAACGATCAATTTCCCTTTGTTTTTATTCAAAACATATACATGAGGTGTTTTAGTTGCTCCGTATACTGGATACACTTTCTGTTCTTCATCAAATAAGTACGGAAAAGTAAAGCCTTTTTCTTTGGCTCTTATTTTCATCGCTTCAAAATTATCACCTGTCGAGACCTCTGGATCATTTGGGTTTATTGCTATCACTGGATATCCTTTTTCTTTATATTTTTTATCGAGTGCAATAATTCGATCTTCATTTGCCACTGAATACGGACACATATTGCAAGTAAAAACTACAATAAAACCTTTCGCATCTTCAAAATCAGACAAAGAAACGATAGTGTTATCAATGTTTTTCAATTTAAAATCAACAGCAACATCACCTACTTCATATCCTGTAGGTTCGGTCATTGTAAAAGCTGAAACAACAGCGGCAGCAATCACTATTAAAAAAGTTTTTAAAATTTTCATAATTGTATTAGTTTAAAAAGGTTTGTAATTCATTTTGTAAGTCTTTATAATGGAACGATTGTTCATAAAACTTTCTGCTTTTAGCATTATAAATCAACGTTGCAGGAATAGAACCTGTCCATTTTTCCGAAATATCTTTAATCCAAAATTGCTCATTGGTATCGTCAAATAGAATAATTTCAGACTGTAATTTATGTTTTCTAATAAAAGGGATAAGACTACTTTCTAACTGCCTAGGAAAATCTAAACTCACCAAGATCACCTCTACATTTTCGTCTTTATATTCACTGTATAACTTTTCAAATGCGGGCAGTTCTTTTACACAAGGAACACACCAAGTTGCCCAAAAATTTATGACATAAGTTTTAGCGTCCTTTTTATGTAATAATGGTTTCAACTGTTCATAATTCACTGTTGAAACATGAATTTGTTCCTCATGATTTTGACTATTCTCTTTTTCGTTTTTCTTACACGAAAAACAAAGTATAATCAGCAACAATAAAAAATTAAATCTTAACATCTCTATTTATAATTCTGTATTTATAATTTTATTCCACCTTTAATCAATGTCGAAAAAAGCATACAAAAAAGATGCCATTTTTAATACATTCATTAAAACAAAACGGACCCTATTAGCAAAAAATATCATTTATTAATTTTGCCAGTCGTAAACCTCCCTTTTGTAACTGCTCTCTAACAATAGGAAAATAAACATAAGAGTATCTGTAACGTAAATTCTCTCCTTCCTTTGCCGAAGCATATACTTTCTTTGTCAATGAATGCGTATCGTGCAGCCAATCAATTACACTGCCTTTTTGAATACGCTTAATTTGCTCATTAGATAAATTTTTAGCATTATCAGCCAACTCAACATAACTCATATCCCATTTATTTATTAAATCTTCATCCCAAACCCTATGTAAATTAGAACCTCTTCCGTGCCATTGTACCTGAATGGTATTACCTCCTTTATCTTTCTTCTTTCCAATATGCATAGGTTGGTGCAAATCACCGATTAAATGCACTAACATCTTCAAATAAAAACGTTTATCTTCCAAAAGACTATTTTTATCCTTTAATACTTTGACGCAATAATTTACCCCAGTAACTAAATCTCCTTTTGAATTTTTTTGTGACGTTTCATATTTCCCATCTATGGGCATATTTACATAATGCCAAGGGTAAAACTCACGATACTTACTATCAGACTTTATCTCATCTGCATAAGTAGAAACAAATGCCAAACTTTCTCCTTGAAGTAGCTTGTCTATTTTTCTCTTTGCTTTATTAGTTAGATGTTTCTCCGCAATTTCACCAGTAGCTCTGTGCCCAGTTGGCCCCCATACATCATCATTGGAGAATCCTGCAAGAGACATTAAAAAAGCAAATATTAATATCCTAAAACGTAACGTCATTATAAATTGTTTTTCCGCTAATTTAAAAAATAGTATACAAAACGATTTGCTTTTGTTAAAATTTATTTCATATCTTTACGATATCAAAATGATATCAAATTAAAACAAAACAAAATATGAAAGCCGAAAAAATCATTAAACCCGCAAATGGATATTTATTATTTTTTGTTGTACTAATTCTATTCATTGGTGGAATTGTTATGGCTATTAAAAACGAATCTCCAGTGTATTTATTAGCTACACTAACCAGTTTTATCCTAATGTTTGGTTTTATTCTTGTAAACCCCAACTCATCTAAAGTTATTTTGCTCTTCGGAAAATACGTAGGAACGATAAAGCAAAATGGGTTGTACTGGGCGAATCCTTTGTACAAGAAAAAAACAATTTCTTTGCGAGCTAGTAATTTTGATAGTGAACGTTTAAAAGTAAATGACAAACTTGGAAACCCTATTATGATCAGCACAATTTTAGTTTGGCGAGTTACAGAAACCTATAAAGCTGCTTTTGATGTTGATAATTATGAGAATTTTGTTCGAGTACAAACAGATGCTGCTGTTAGAAAATTAGCGAGTATGTACCCGTACGATAATTTCGCTGATGAAGGTCATGAAGAAGAAATTACACTCAGGTCTAGCGTTAATGAAGTTAGTGATGCCTTAGAAAAAGAGATAGACGAACGACTATCTATAGCAGGTATTGAAGTTTTAGAAGCTAGAATTGGGTACTTAGCCTACGCTCAAGAAATTGCAAGTGCAATGCTTAAACGTCAGCAAGCAACAGCAATTGTTGCGGCGCGACACAAAATTGTTGAGGGGGCGGTGAGTATGGTTGAAATGGCTTTAGAAGAACTCAGTAAAAAGAATATTATTGAACTAGATGAAGAACGAAAAGCTGCCATGGTAAGTAACCTAATGGTTATTTTATGTGGCGATAAAGAGGCTTCACCCGTTTTGAACACAGGTACTTTAAACCATTAAAAAACAACATAAATGAAAGAATACAAAGTAATTAATTGGAAGATGGGGTTTTCTGGGAATAATCAAAAATTAGAAGACACCTTAAACCAATATGCAAGAGAAGGATGGGTTTTTAAACACATTGCCGAAAATTCTGTGAGAATTATATTAGAAAGAGACAAAAATCGTTAATATGAAAGTTTTTAAAGAAGAACAACGATTTACGCAAACATGGCTTCTCGTGCTACTTACCATAAGTAGCACCATTTCTATGGTAGTTGTAGTCAACGCATACATTCATAAAGAAATGAACTTACAAGACCTTATATTAGTCTTGGTCACGATATTGTTTGCTACGGGATTTATAGGCTTCTTCAAATTAAAAACACGTATTGATGAAACCGGTATTCATTATCAATTTTTCCCTTTCCATTTGCACTTGAAAAAGATAAACTGGAAGGAATTAAAGGTAGCTTACGTAAGAAAATACGATGCTATAACAGAATACGGTGGCTGGGGCTTAAAAGGAGGTCGTTTATGGAATAAAGCAAGAGGAACGGCTATTAACGTTAAAGGGAATATCGGTATCCAGCTAGAGCTTAAAAATGGAAAAAAGATACTCATAGGAACACAAAAAGAAAATGAGATTAAGTCAGTTTTAAATACTTACAAACACAAAATATAGCCAGTATGATTCGACTTATTTTATACGTAGTACTCTACTTAACAACCAGTATATTCTCTTTTGCTCAAGTTACATCAGAAGAAATTAGTATTGTCAATGATTCTATAAAGCTTCCCGGTACTTTAAGCTATACGACAAAAGATACGCCTTTAATTATTTGGGTTCATGGATCGGGAAACATCGATAGAAATGGCTATCAAGGAAATATTATAAAATCAAATTATATACAACAGTTCAGGGAGGAAATCAATATGCATGATATTGCTTTTTTTAGTTATGATAAAAGAACAGCTAATGCAAAAAATATCAGCCTTTTAAAAAACATTCAATTTGATGACCTAGTACAAGATGTACATAAAGTAGTTGACTATTTCAAAAACAATTATGATTTTCCGAAAATCATTCTAGTTGGTCATAGTCAAGGGGCCCTGACCGGAATGCTCGCTTCTAAAAATATTGATAAATATATTTCTATAGAAGGCCCCTCTTCTTCTATCGATAAAACATTAATTTCTCAAATAAAAAAGAATGCTCCTTTTTTAGCTCCTATTGCTGAAAAACATATCAATGAGCTAAAAGAAACAGGAGCCATTAAAGAAGTAAACCCAATGCTAATGAGTGTTTTTGCCAAGCAAAATCTGCGTTTTTTAGTTTCTTGGATGAAATACACCCCATTGGAAGAGATACAAAAATTATCAATTCCAATACTCATTATTAGTGGAACGAAAGATATACAAGTAAAATTAGAAGATGCCAAGGCTTTACATGCGGCCTGTTCAAATTCAAAACTTGTACTAATAAACAACATGAATCATGTTTTGAAACATATAGAAAAAGATGAAGATAATATGTCCTCGTATTATTCTTCAAACTTTTCTATATCAAAACAATTAATAAGTAGTATCGCTATATTTAGTAAACAATAATCATGGCTAAAAAGAAAGCTTTTGCATTACGCATAAATGAAGACATGCTCAAAGCAATTGAAAAATGGGCGGCAGACGAATTTCGTTCGACAAACGGACAAATTGAATGGATGCTCATGCAAACACTCAAGGAAGCCAAAAGAGAACCTAAAAAGAGAGAAGAATAGCATTTATAATCATATTATTATTTTTAATATTGATTTACTCTTCATGTCGTTTCGTTTATGGTGTAACCTGTGTTGGGCTTAGCTAGAATACGAATAATAGAAAAGCTATTCTATTTGATTGATCCCCATTTCCAAATAATGTGTATTCCTGATCAAACAATTTATTTGAATACATAACAAGACTCCTATATTTTGATTTCCAATCAATAATCTGCGGTAAAAACACTTTTACCTCTATTTCTTAACATTTTTTTAAGAATTTTAATTGATACTTTTACTTTTCAATTAACCTATTAAACTCCTTTAATGAATAAAATATTCTCAGCTACGCTACTATTATTAAGCACATTAATTTACGCTCAAGAATTTTCTATGGATCTTGTCAAGAACATGACTCCAAGAAACATAGGACCCGGAGGAATGAGTGGTCGCGTTACTGCGATTGATGTAGTGCACAAAAACACTGACATCATGTATGTTGGCACAGCCTCTGGTGGTGTATGGAAATCTACCTCTGGAGGTATCAAATGGAGCCCTATTTTTGAAAAAGAAATTACTGCTTCCATTGGAGCGTTAACAATACAACAATCAAACCCTAGTGTGATTTGGGTAGGCACAGGTGAAGGTAACCCTAGAAATAGTTTAAATGGAGGATACGGAATTTTCAAGTCATTAGACGCAGGTAAAACTTGGAAATCGATGGGGCTAGAAAAAACACGCCATATCCATCGAATTATTGTTGATCCTACCAACCCTGATATTGTGTATGTTGCAGCGATAGGATCGCCTTGGGGAACACATAAAGAACGAGGAGTATATAAAACTGTTGATGGGGGTAAGACCTGGAAACAACTCTTATTTAACAATATAAAAACAGGTGCGGCAGATTTAGTAATGGACCCTTCAAATCCAAACAAATTGATGGTCGCCATGTGGGAACACAAACGCGACCCTTGGTTCTTTAAATCAGGAGGTACCGGCAGCGGACTTTACATTACACATGACGGTGGTGAAAATTGGAAAAAAATAACGGATAAAGAAGGGTTTCCTAAAGGTGAACTAGGAAGAATTGGTATTGCCATCTCCCGTTCCAATCCAACTATTGTGTATGCGCTAGTTGAAGCAAAAAAAAATGCGCTTTATAAAAGTGAAGATGGTGGTTTTAAATGGAAAAAAATAAATGATAAAAAAGGCATAGGGAATCGTCCTTTTTATTATTCAGAGATCTACGTAGACCCACAAAATGAAAATAGATTATATACTGTTTTTACCTATATAAATGTTTCTGAAGATGGAGGAAAAAGTTTTTCTCAACTAATGCCCGCTTATGGCGTTTCAAATGGTGTACATCCAGATCATCACGCTTGGTGGATTCATCCTAAAGATGGGTCTTTTATGATTGATGGTAATGATGGTGGTTTGAATATTTCTCATGACAGGGGTAAATCTTGGCGTTTTATAGGAAATCTTCCAGTGGCTCAATTTTATCATATAAATGTAGATAACGAATTCCCTTACAATGTTTATGGCGGAATGCAAGACAATGGCTCTTGGAGAGGGCCGGCTTACGTATGGAAAGCACAAGGAATTCGTAATTCCTATTGGCAAGAAATAAGCTTTGGCGATGGTTTTGATGTAATCCCTGATCGAGATAATGCCCGTTATGGATGGACCATGAGTCAGCAAGGTTATGTGTCGAGATACGATTATTTAACTGGAAATAACTATACGGTAAGGCCTACACATCCAGACCCTAATACTAAACTTCGATTCAACTGGAACGCAGCCATTAATATCGATCCATTTGACAATGCTACCCTCTATTTTGGAAGTCAGTTTGTTCATCAATCAATCGATAAAGGACTTACTTGGAAAATCATATCCCCTGACTTAACCACCAACGACAAAAGCAAGTTAAAGCAATCTGAAAGTGGCGGTTTAACAATAGATGCAACAGGAGCAGAAAACCATTGTACCATTTTGGTTATTGAACCCTCACCACTTGAAAAAAATATGTTATGGGTTGCCACTGATGATGGTCAAGTTCAATTGACTAAAGATGGAGGTGATAACTGGGTAAATGTGTCAAAAAACATCAAAGACCTACCTGCAAATAGTTGGATTACGCAAATAAAAGCTTCTAATAAGAATAAGGGAGAGGCGCTACTAGTGGCAAATGACTACCGTAGATTTAATTATACACCGTATGCATATCGTACGAAAAACTATGGAGAATCTTGGGAACGAATAGTTGACCAAGAAGACGTAAAGAGTTATACCCTATGTATAATTGAAGATCCCATAAACCCAAATCTGCTATTTTTAGGAACAGATGACGGTTTGTATGTTTCAATAAATGCAGGAGAAAAATGGACAAAATGGATCCATGGATTTCCAACGGTTCCTGTAAAAGATTTAATCATTCATCCGAGGGAACATGATTTGGTTATTGGTACTTTCGGTAGAGCCGCGTGGGTTTTAGATGATATCCGACCTCTTCGAGAAATCGCTACAAACACAGAAATCTTAAAAGATCATTTAGTGGTATTTAAACCTCCAACAGCTTATCAAGCAGTATATCAACAGCCTTCAGGAAGTCGTTTTGGCGGTGACGCTTTGTTTAACGGTAAAAACCGTGGAAAAGGAGCTATTCTGTCTTATTACCTCAATAAACCTCAACAAAACAATACACAAGACACGAAAGAAAACACCAAAAACTCGGAAGACAAAAACACGGTCATTAAATACGACTCTATAAAACTAGAAATCTTTAAGGGGAACCAACTAATACGAACATTAAAAAGAAAAAGTCCAAAAGAAAATGGTATTCATAAGATTACTTGGTACTTAGACGAAAAAGGAGCCCCTTACCCATCGAGAAAAATTAGAACTCTAAAATCAGAGCCTTCTGGTGTTCGGGTTCAACCAGGAACTTACCGTTTAAAAATGACATTTGGAGATCAAACTTCCGAACAAAACATAAAGGTTATGTTTGATCCTCGATTGCAACTATCTAGTACTGCTATTACACAAAAACACAAGGTTAGTAAAGAATTAGAAGGGTACCAAAAAACAATGGCAGATGTTGTAAAGCAGTTAGTAGAAAGTAAAAATATTGTTGCCAAATTTAAAACACAGCTTTCTAAAGAAGACAAAAAAAAGTACAAAGAACAATTAAAACTTTCATCTGAAATCGACAAAAAAATAGACACCCTAATAACTACCTATTTAGGAAAAAAGGATACCCGTCAAGGAATTACACGTAACCCTGAAATTACCGTAATGCAACGTTTACGAACTGCTAGTTGGTATGTTAAAAGTAGGTTCGGATCGCAAACGGATACTGAAAAACAACTAATTCTACAGTTTAAAAACTCCTTAGAAGATGCTTTACAAAAAACAAACACTTTCTTTCATAAAGACTGGAAAGAATATAAGACTACTGTAGAACAGATAAAAATATCACCTTTTAAAAAAATTTCTACATTTACTATAAACTAAAATAACTCTTTTATGAAAAAAACAACATTAATTCTGGCAATAGCGATCTCCATTTTTGCTTGTAAAACAGACAAAAAAGACGCTGAAAATATTGCTAAAACACTAAAGCAATACTCTATCAAACAAATGATGGATAACGAGAGTGTTTTTGGCGGAAGTTTTTCTCCAGACAAATCGAAACTATTAGTAACAAGTAACCGATCTGGGATTTTTAATATGTATACAATTGCTACTTCCGATGGAACTGTTGCTCCAGTTACAGCATCGGATAGCGCTTCTGTTTTTGCCATTTCATATTTTCCAAAAGACAACAGAATGCTGTTTAGAATGGATAATAATGGTGATGAAATCTTTCATATTTATATGCGTAATTTAGATGGAAGCACAAAAGAATTAACCCCTGAGAAAGGTGCCAGAGCTTCATTTTATGGTTGGGCAAAAGATGAGAAAAGTTTTTTCTTTGCTTCTAACAAAAGAGATAAGAGTTTTATGGATGTTTATGAAATGGACTTAAGTACTCTTACTCCTAAAATGATTTATGAAAACAAAGAAGGATACAATGTAGCCGCAATCTCAAACAATAAAAACATATTGGCCCTAAGTAAAACTGTAAACACCAATGACAGAGATTTATTCTTATTCAACAGAACCACCAATAAAATAACGAAAATTAATACGGTATTAAGTGGTAATTCTGCTGCAGATTTCTCTACAAATGATGAAGATTTTTATTACACAACGGATGCCTCAGGAGAATTTTCTACTTTAATGAAGTATAACATCGCCTCTCAAAAAACCGAAAAAGTATTACAAAAAAACTGGGATATTACTGGAAGTTATTTTACAAACAGTGGAAAATATAGAATTACGTATGTAAATGAAGATGCTAAAAATGTAATAGAAATATTAGACGTTGCCACCGGTAAAAATATAGAATTACCAAACCTAGATGGTAAAAGTATTACTAGTGTTGGTTTTTCTAGAGACGAAACAATGATGCGATTATATGCGGGTGGATCAAACACGCCTTCAAATTTGTATGTCTATGATTTACAAACTAAAAAACAAAAACGACTAACAGATGTTCTAAACAAAGATATCAACCCAGATCATTTAGTAAATGCAAAAGTAATTCGTTATCCCTCTTTTGATGGAGTTACCATTCCTGCAATCTACTATTTACCGCACCAAGCCACGAAAGACAATAAGGTTCCAGCCTTAGTTTGGGTTCACGGTGGTCCTGGCGGGCAATCGCGTCAAAACTTTAGTTCAAGAATTCAATTTTTTGTGAATCAAGGGTATGCCGTACTCGCTGTAAACAATAGAGGTAGTAGTGGTTACGGAAAAACATTCTATGCTATGGATAACAAAAACCACGGTGAGAAAGATTTACAAGATTGTGTAGAAGGTAAAAACTGGCTGGCCAAACAACCAGAAATTGATGGTAGCAAAATTGGAATTATTGGAGGTTCTTATGGTGGTTATATGACCATGGCTGCATTGACCTACACCCCTGAGGAATTTGCCGTTGGTGTTAATATTTATGGCGTTACCAACTGGATAAGAACTTTAAAAAGCATCCCTTCTTGGTGGGAATCTTATAGAGAAGCTCTATATAAAGAATTAGGTGACCCCAATTCGGCAGACTCTATTCGTTTGAAAAGGATTTCTCCGTTGTTTCATACTGATAAGGTTACAAAGCCTTTAATGGTGTTGCAAGGAGCAAAAGACCCAAGAGTTTTGCAGGTAGAATCTGATGAGATAGTTGCTGGTGTCAAAAAAAATGGAGTCCCAGTAGAATATGTTTTATTTGATGATGAAGGTCATGGATTTGTCAAAAAAGAAAATCAGATTGAAGCCAATAGTAAAATCGTTTCATTTCTTGATAAGTACTTGAAAAACGAAAATATCGAAGAGAACTAAACTTAAAAAACCATCAATGGTATAAAATCCCTTGTTTTTTTTCAAGGGATTTTTATTTTTGCTTCAAAATAATTACCATGAAGATCTTGACATATTTAAAATTTATTAAAAAAACTTTAGTAATTCTAGTTATCTTTTTTAGTCTAAATGTTGCCGCACAGCAAAATGGTGAAGACAAACTGGGAGCTTGGTACATGTACGGAGGGAGCCATCAACTTTCTGATACGTGGAAAATAAAATCATTAGCGCATTTTAGAATGTTTGAAACGACTCGTGATTTACAACAATTACTATTACGTTTCGGCGCCAATTACCAGATCAATAAAAACCTGAGTGTAACGGCTGGGTATGCTTATTTAAATACTGATGCAACCTATAACCTCGATGGAGGAACGAGCAATGAACATAGATTGTATGAAGATTTTAACATAAAGCATACACTTTCAAAATTAAAGTTAGACCATAGATTTAGGTTAGAACATCGGTTTTTTGAACATGATACCCAACATTGGATTCGCTATCAATTAGGGCTTAGTTATCCACTTAGTAATGAATGGTCTGTCTACTTGTTTGACGAACTGTTTATCAACTTTCAAGGAGAAGCATATGCTCAAAATTGGTTGGGTGGTGGATTTACCTACAAATTATCTAATATGATAAAACTAAAAGCGGGTTATATGAATATCATGCTTAATGATTCTAACTTCGATAGATTACAACTAGGAATCGTTATTACCACGAACCATCAAAAAAAGAAATAAGTTTTTTTATATACCTTAGCCAAAACTAACAATCATTTATGAAAGCACCTCTTTTTACAAACGATGCTATCGTTTTTGGGATTTTAATGATCTCTTTAGGATTTGTATTCTATACAGAATCACAAAAATCAGGATTTTGGCACAAGTTTTATAAAATTGTTCCAGGTTTGTTCATGGCGTATTTTGTACCTGCCATTTTCACAACCTTAGGAATCATCTCCCCTGAATGGGAAACCATTGATGCAACTGGAGAAGTTATCAAAAACAAGTCTCAGGTTTACTACGTAGCAAGTAGATTTCTATTACCCGCCGCACTAGTTTTAATGACCTTAAGCATTGACCTAAAAGCAATTTTTAATTTAGGCTCTAAAGCATTAATTATGTTCTTTACAGGAACCGTTGGAATTATAATAGGAGGGCCAATCGCCATTTTGTTAATATCTATTTTTTCACCTGAAACGGTTGGTGGTTCAGATTTTGATGCTGTTTGGAGAGGGTTGTCAACCTTAGCTGGAAGTTGGATTGGTGGTGGCGCCAACCAAACTGCTATGCTAGAAATTTATAAATATAATCCTGCCAAATATGGAGGAATGGTTTTTGTTGATATCGTAGTTGCCAATATATGGATGGCTATTTTATTAATAGGTATTGGGAAAAAAGACCGTATCAATAAATGGCTTGGGGCAGATACTAGTGCTATTGAAGATTTAAAAGAAAAAGTATCAACTTTTGCACAGCGAGTAAAAAGAACTCCTACATTGAGTGATTTTATGATTATGTTAGCCATTGCTTTCGGAACTGTTGGTTTCGGCCATTTTATTTCAACATATCTCAGTAGTCTTTTTTCTTCTTTAACATCGAGTATTGAATCACAAACTTGGAGGAATATTTTATCTTTTTTAGGTTCTAATTTCTTTTGGTTGATCAGTATCTCTACTATTATCGCCATTGTATTATCGTTTACAAAAGCCAAAAACTATGAAGGTGCTGGTGCGAGTAAATTAGGAAGTATATTTATTTATATTCTTGTTGCCTCAATTGGTATGAAAATGGATTTAATGCTAATCTTTGACAATTTAGGACTGATTGCTATCGGAGTAGTTTGGATGTCGATTCACGCTGGTCTATTAATAGTAGTTGCTAAATTTATAAAAGCACCGTATTTCTTTTTGGCTGTTGGAAGTCAAGCCAACGTAGGTGGTGCCGCTTCGGCTCCTATTGTTGCTTCTGCATTTCACCCTTCGTTAGCAACCGTTGGAGTTCTCTTAGCTGTTTTTGGATATGCTATTGGAACCATCGGAGCCATAATTTGTACAATTTTAATGGAATTATCAGCGACAATTTAGAAGAAATATGCATATTTGCAGTCCTTATATTAATTAATTCACAGCTTTTATAATAAAGCATAATTATTAAACAGCCCCATGAAAAAAGCAGTATATACATTTATTATAGCTTCACTAATCGTAGCTTGTTCTTCTAAAAAAGAAGGAAACATGATTGTTAAAGGTCAAATTAAAGGACTTAAAAAAGGGACTTTATACCTTCAAAAGATGAAAGATACCGCTTTGATAACAGTTGATTCTATTGCATTACTAGGTGATGATACATTTATTTTAACAGACAATGTCGAGTCTCCTGTTATGTATTACTTAACTTTTAACGGAAATACAAACGATAAGCGTTTGTTGTTTTTTGGAGAAAAAGGAGAAATCACCATTAATGATAAAGTAGAAGAATTTGGTTTTAATCCTGAGATTAAAGGTTCAAAAAACCAAGAAGTACTTAATAAATTTAACGACGTTGATAAAAGGTTTACCAATCAGCGTTTAGATTTTATAAAAAAGGATGTAGAAGCTAGACAAGCGAATGACGAGAAATTGATTAAGCAGCTAGAAGCTGATTATAACAAAATGGTTCGCCGTAGATTTTTATTTGCTACTAACTTTGCCATCGGAAATTCCGATAGTGAAGCAGCTCCTTATATCGCCTTAACACAGCTATTTGACGCTAACATAAAATTACTTGATACTATTAATAATAGTTTATCTGATCGAGTTAAAAACTCAGATTACGGCAAACGATTGAATACGTTTGTAACCGATATAAAATCAAAAGAAAATAAAAATTAATTCAATGAAAAAGGTCTATAAAACTATAGACCTTTTTGTTTTACTTGTATGTATCCTTTCGCAAAAAATCCAAGTAAAATTAAAATATTAAAATTTTTCTTACAAAACTCCCTTTTAAAGTGGTTACTTTGACAAAATACATTCCTTTACTTGTTATTTTAATAGCATAATTACTATTTCTAAATTCCTTCTCATCATAACTCTGTATTAGACTTCCTTTTAAATCGAAAACTTGAACTTTAGTAAATAAATTATGATCATTCAAGCTTTTAACATAGACAATTCCCTCACTCGGATTTGGATACACATTAAGACTTTCTTCCATAGCATATTCTTTTGTATGTAAAGTACCTTCTTTAATCCCATCTATCACCAGAGAAAAAGCTTGTTCTTCCTCTGCTAAATCTCCTTTATGAGTTACGGTTATCGTATATGTTCCAGCTTCAATATCGAGTACTTCTATTTTCTCAACATTATCTCTAGCATTGTCTCCTCTTTCTGCAGGATTTGTAAAACTTGTTGTATTCGTAAATGTCCAAGGCATATAGGTATTTCCATTACCTGTAATTCTAATATCTAAATCGTTAACAAGCATTCTATCCAACTGATCTTCAACCAATATATCAAATGGTATAGGAGTTCCAGCAACATCTGTCCAGGCTATTGTAACGAACAGAGGAGCATTGCCATCTACTTCAATTGTTTTGGCAAAACTCGCCTCATTTTCTAAGTCTTCTTCAAGTAAAAGTGAGGTGGACGAATTGCTATCAATTTGTATTGCAGCTTTCTCAGCGTTTAACAGTCCCCATCCATTTGCGAAATCAGGTCCCGCGTGGTCGCCGATCTCATCTGCACTGTTAATTAACAACGCCTTTACTGTTGCCGATTTCATATACTTTGAATTCAACTTATGATAATGTTCTTGCAATAATGCTACCGTACCTGTAACCACAGGAGTAGCCATAGAAGTCCCGCTTTTATCGTTATAATCATTGTTCCCTGTATAATCAGCAGAATAAACCTTATAACCATTAGCCATTAAATCTGGTTTAATACGAAAATCATCGGTAGGACCGTAACTACTAAAAGGTGTTTGTTGCACAGACTGAGGACCGATATAATTATCAACATCTTTTACGGCTCCAATAACTAATACATTTTTAGCTGTAGCCTTTTTTAATAAAATATCATAACCATTATCTCCTGCATTGTACCCACTATTTCTATTATTACCAACCGATCTACAAATTAAATAGTACGGTGCATTATACGCTATTTGATCCCATTCCCTTGCACTATTACTATAATATCCATAATACTTAATATTCGTGCTATTTGAAGCTGTTTGACCATAAGAATGATTGGAAACAATTCCTCCATCGGCGGCAAATGCAGCCATTTCAGCTTCATCATTACTAGCGTTTCTAGCATGTATGATTGCCTCTGAAGCCATTCCTCTCGCTTCATTTACAACACCTTTGGCTATCATAGTACCAGCAGTATGAGTAGCATGACTAGAAAAACCAATTGCATCTTTGGCTATCACTCTTCCGTCAAATTCTACATGACTTTCTAGTGGTATCCCAGAAGTTTCCCAATGACCAATAATGACATCTTTACCAGTTAAGCTGAGCCCTAAGTTACCTCCCTCCCAAAGATTATGCACCTTGCTTGACATCGCTGCCTTTTCATTAGTTTCAGAATCATAATAAGGTACTCCATCTCGAATTTCATCAAGACTTCCACTTATTACTCCTTTTGAATAAAGCTTAATTGGAATATTTAACGTTTTAGCTCTTTTTAACAAATCAGCGTAGTTAACAGTAAAACTATGTTCTAATTCTTTTAATTTCTTCAGATTAGACTTCTTTTTTATATATTCTCTATCCTTTAGTGTTTGAGTGTACGCATAATTCCCAAAAAAAATAATAGCTAATAAGGTAAGACTTAAGCATTTATTATGTAACATAATTAAAAGTTTTAAAAGACTGTTGAAAGACGGGTAATTAATTCAGGTTAAATAAGAATAAGGATTTCAATACATAATGGGTACTTACACCACCTATACAACAGCCTAAATTTTTGTTATATGAAAGACAAACCTCTCTAAGGAATTCCTTTTATTGCTATATAATCTAAAAATATCATTTCCGAATTACTTCCATTTTTCATTCTTACCACAATGTTTCCTGGTTTTAACTTTTCCGTCGGAATTGTAGCAGATGCATTTATCCAACTGCTTTTTTCTACGGCATTAAATACATATGAAATGATAGGGGCTCCTAACCCCTCTTCTGTTTTATAAAAAATTTCGATCCCATCATTCTCTTCATATGATGAATTTCCAAAATAAATATTAGCTTCTATTACAACTCCTGTCATAGACGAACTAAGATTATCAATCCTATCAAAAACTATTTCTAGAGTTCCATCTAAATCTGATGAAATAAACCCCTGTTTGCCTTTGATAAATCTAGCTTCAAAGTCATCTGGTGCTGTTTCTAAATTTTCATTTTTGAATACTCCTATACGCTCGACTCCAGAATCTCCAACATCATTGGATAAAAAAGAAGAATCAAAACCTAATTCATTACCTGTAGCAGTAAAATCAACATAAGGGTCTGTTGAGCTTGGATTGTTAACTTGAGTATTGTTTAAAACCTGATTACCTGATTTATAGTAATAAATATCTCCTACAAAAGCAGGTACTTCTTCAAAACTTGTATAGGCAATTGTTGCTAAATCATCTTCACCAATAATAACCGTTACACTTTTTGCATCTGCATCACTAGGGCTCCCTAGAATTATATCTCCCGAAGGTGCTAAATCGAACTGAATATACCTATCTCCTACTGAATTGGTGTTATCGTTTATGCTTAATAACTCTACCGCTACTTCATTTTCTCCTGCAGGAAGTACAATGCTTCCTGAACCATTTGCTAAGGTATAATCAATATTTTCCTGTGCTCCAGTTTTTCCTTCAGGAAAAGATATTGTATAATCAAAAGTTAGTTCTGAATTAGATACCTCAGCAGATCTAAGAAATTTGACAACTACTGTAGTGCTATCTCCTTCCTTAACTCGTATTTCCGATTTTTCAAAAGTAATATAATGAAAAGCAGAAGGAAGTATCACATCATTCTCAGTATCACATGCTATCATTCCAACTAACACTAATACGTATATATATAAATTCTTAATTTTCATGTGTTTAATTTTATGTTTTAAAAATTACAGAAACTTCTCATGACGAAACCATTATTCCTCATCATCCCTAACCTTCATTCATCATAGAAGTTCAACTATTAATACCCTGGATTTTGTTCCATATTAGGATTTGCATTTACCTCGTTTACAGGTATAGGCATTATTGTTTTATCACTCGGCGCAGTAATATTGATAGACGAAGCATCTTGCCTATATTTGATAAAAGACTTTTTCTGTCTTGTTAAATCAAATAATCTAAACCCTTCAAATGCAAGTTCCTTTCTTCTCTCTAGTAAAACTAGTTCTTTAAGAGCTTCTCCTGTTTCAGTTGGCATCGTGGCAGTTTGATCAGCTCTTTGCATAACCGTAAATAAAGCATTTTGAGCATCAATTTCCCTTCCTACCATATTGGCATTCGCTTCAGCTTTAATCAAGAACATTTCTGACAAACGTATAACTGGGATATTACTGTATCTAGAAGGATACTTTCGAATAACATTAACGTTTAAAACAGTATGTAAAGGATACAAACCGCCTCTAACATCTGTATTTGAAAACGTATTGACAAAATCGGGTGTAGCAAAAAGGTCGAAATACTCTAAGCATAAATGAAAAATACTATTTGTAGCACTGTCATCAATATTATCATTATAAATTGAAAAGATTGATTCAGTAGTAAAATTACTTGACCAAGAATCGACATAATTACTATTTGAAGCTAAGCTATAGCCACCATCATTAATTACATTACTAGAAAACTCATCAGCTTTATCCCAGTTCTCAGTAGACAAATACACTCTTGCTAATAGTGCATTCACTCCACTTTCACCTAATCGATAAACATTTGAATTTGTAAAATCAGACATTAGGCTAGCGGCCTGATTTAAATCTAAGATAATTTGATCATACACTTGCTTCGTGGTACTTCTTGCTGGAAACACAATATCAACTCCCCCTAAAAGATCAAAATCAGGCAATGGAGCTCCTAAATGTGAGGCATCTGAAGTATAGTTATAAGGTTGACAAAAATATTGCTGCATTATATAATAGGCCAATGCTCTTAAAGCATGAGCTTCTCCAACTAAATGATTCTTTTCATCTACTTCTGTTGATTTCACAGACAGTTCTCTTGCCTTTCTAATAGTATATGATGTTTGAGATATTATCCTACCGAGAGATAACCAAATATTCGAAACATTTTCGTCGGTATTAACTATATTAAAATTGTCAAAGTCTAAAAACCTTCCTGTATTATCAAAAGCATCAATAAAAGAATTTTCTGATATTAAATCAGGAATTACCAGCAAATCTCTATTATAAAGACTTGCGCTTTGAAAAGAGTTATAACCTCCCAGTACAGATGACTCCAATGAAGTTATATCTGTTATTGCTTCTTCAGCATCAATTGACGTAGATAACCTATGATCTAATTCATTACAAGCCGAAAAAGTAATAATAATTATGAATATTGATATTATTTTTTTCATGATTTCTTCCTAATTAAAATGAAACATTTACTCCTAAAAACACAGTTTTACCGATAGGTATCTCTTGATCCAAACGACCACTAATTCCTGCCTCTGGATCTCTTTCTAATCGTTTATCCTTAACATAAGTCCAAAGATTATTTCCCTTTAAGAAAACTCTTAACGAATTAATACCTAAACTCGTTTTTAAATCACTATCAAAGTTATAAGCTAGCTCAGCTTCTCTTAATCTAATATAACTTCCATCATATATAAACCTTGATGAAGCCATAGACGCGGCTCCTGACTGAGTGTTTCCATATACAAACCTTGGTACATCAGTTATGTCTCCAGGGTTCTGCCATCGTCTTTCATACGTTCCTCTATTAATATTTCCAGTTGATGATAAAGATCTTGAACCATCAGAGTTTGTATACCTTGCCCAAGTATCATAAATTTTCCCGCCCCAAGAGGTATATAATTGGAAGTTTAAGGATATATTTTTATAGGAGAAGGTGTTTCTTAAGCCTGCATAAAAATCTGGTGAAGCTTTACCTATTATTACTTGTTTAGCCTCTCCATGATTATTTGTTACCTGGCTTTTTGTATCATCAGTATACCAAAGTGCATCACCATTTAAAGGATCAACTCCTGCGTACATTGGTAAGTAAAATGTATAAAAGTCCTCACCAACTTTTCTAATACTAGTGCTTCTTTCTTGCGGTGCGTTATCGTTAATTAACTTCGTAACCTTATTGCTGTTTCTAGTGAAATTTAAGTTTGTTTCCCAAGAAAAACCATCGGAACTTGATACAATATTCTCTGTATTTAGAGTGATTTCAACCCCCTTATTCTCGGTACTTGCAACGTTACTTATCAGGGTATACGTACCATTAATTCCAGAAATAGGTGCTGACATTAGCAAATCTTCACCTACTCTTCTATACCAATCAAATGCACCAGAAACTCTATTATTAAACAACGAAAAATCAACACCAATATCCAATGGAAAACTATCTTCCCATTTAATGTTTGGATTACCTAAAATTAAACCTGAAGCAACTTGAGTATTATAACCTCCGCTAGAAGAAAGGCGAGAAATAAATCTATTCGTTCCAATACCATCATTTCCTAATTTTCCGTAGCTAGCTCTTAATTTCATGTCAGAAATAAAATCTAATGAGTTCATAAATGACTCTCTAGAAATAGTCCAAGCTAAACCAACAGACCAAAAATAACCAAACCTGTTTTTTTTCCCGAATACACTTGATCCATCACGTCTGAATGAGCCACTGATACGATATTTATTATCATATGAATATTCTCCATTAACAAATATTGAATTTTTACCATTAATTTGCCTGCTCTCTTCAGCCCGAGTTGGAAGAGTCGCCGCTGATAAATCTTCAAATCTATCAGGAATATTTTCTACTCTTAAAAGATAAGATTTACCCGTATTTTTTTGAATTTCATGACCAACGAAATACGATAGATTATGTTTTTCTCCTAAACTGTGATCATATCGGATTAAATTTCTTATCAACAAACCCGTATAATAAGTTCCTGCTTGAGCCCCTCTTCCGTTAACGCGTCTTCCATCACCAAATTCACTCGGTAGTCTTTCGAAATTATCAGTAAAGTGAAAGCCTGCAGTTACCTTTCCTTCATATGTAAACCTATCGTTTAATTTATAAGAGAAATCGAGCACAGCTGCAATCCTGTTTCTTATGTATCTTCGTATTTCATTCTCTGCTTGCGCAAGTGGATTGTGCGTTGCATTAAAATCTAAATTATAACTTCCATCATCATTATAAGGAGATATATCAGGTCGAAGCCTGTAAATTGACCTGACTGGATTAGCGAATCCACCACCATCAGGTCTCACATTTGAAGTATTTTTACTGAAACTAATCGATGATGAAACGTTTGCTTTATCGCTTATATCATGTGATCCTTTCAATAGAAAATTAAATCTTTCTAAGTTGGAGTTTAAAATAACCCCTTCTTGCTTATAAAAACCTCCTGACAAATAATAACTAGTATTTTCTCCTCCTCCACTAACAGATATATTGTGTTGCTCATACGTGGCATTACGAGTTAAAAGATCCATCCAATCGGTATTTACATCTGGATTAAAGCCTCTGTCTGTTAAATACTTTAAAGCCTCCTCATCTGTTGAGGCAAAATTGCCATTTTTCACTCCTTCTATTAACAACTCTTGTAACTCTACAGTATTCAAAGATTTAAAATTTTCTGCAATAGTAGCGCTTGAAAAACCTGTTTGGGTACTTACATTGATTCTAGTTTTTCCTTTTTTTCCTGACTTTGTTGTAATAACAATTACACCGTTTGCTCCACTTGTACCGTAGATAGATGTAGCCGCTGCATCTTTAAGTATTGTTACATTTTGAATGTCATTAGAATTTAGAGTTGTCATAACAGCAGAGCTCTTCGTTTGTAATCCATCAATTACATATAAAGGTCCGGAAGAGCCAAAAGAGCCAATTCCTCGGATACGTACATTTGGCACACTACCTGGTTGACCAGAACTTGACACAACATGTACTCCTGTAACATTCCCTTGAATTCCTTCCTGAATGGTTACTCTCGGGCTATTAATTAAGTTTTCTATCTTTACAGTTGCTACTGAACCTGTTACCCTTTCTTTTCGTTGCTTTGCATATCCTGTAACAATAACTTCTTCTAGTACGTTAGAATCTTCTTGTAAAACAACATCTATTACTTTTTGGTCGTTAAAAACCACTTCTTTGTCTAGGTAGCCCGTAAATGAATATATTAAAGTACTCCCTTTTTCTACCGAGATTTCATAATTCCCATCAAAGTCCGTTTCTGTACCAAAAACAGTTCCTTTAATAATAACAGTGGCTCCGAAAACTGATAATCCATCGGCATCCTTTACATTTCCTGTAACTGTAGTTTTCTGCTCAAATAAATCATCTATTTCAATTTGGCTAGGACCATTATTATTTAGAATACTTTTGGTAAGTATAGAATCTCTTCCTTTTGTTAAAACGGAATCTATGAATTTTCTTCGTTCTCTAGTTTTAGAATATAAAACTATTTGATTATTTAATATTTTGTAGTCAATTGTTGCTCCATCAAATAGTTTATCCAGAATTACCTCAACCTCTACATTCTTTACATTTATATCTCTTTTTTCATTAGGGTTTACTAAATGAGAATTATAGAAAAATTTATAGTTTGATTTTTTTTCTATTGTATATAGTACTTTTTTGAGTTCTGTGTTTTTTAAGTCTAGACTCAACTTTTGAGAATACCCTTCGAAAGCCATAACCTTCATAAGTGTTATACTAAGCAAAAGCGTATAAATTTTCATTATTCTAAATAATGAATTTCCCATTAAAAAAAACATTGAATTGTTTTTTTTCATAATTTTACATGATTTTAATTATTTAAACTGAATTGATTAAGATTATCTTTTGTAAGAGAGTGTTGCAGCACTCTCTTACTTTTTATTCCTTCTTATTATTTCATATAAATTTTAATTTTGTTATTCGTGTTTTTTTCAAAATAGATTGGAGAAGAAATTTTTAATATTTCTAGAATATCCTCTATTTCCAGATCATTAAAACTACCCGAGTACTTATATTCCAGTACTTTTTTAGATTTCACTTCAAAAGACACATTATACTTCCTTTCCAAATCAGTTAAAACTTCTAAAAAAGGAGTTTCAACAAAAACTAATCTACCGGATTTCCAAGATATAATATCTTTTGCTCTAACCTTATCCAAGGTAATCTTACTTTTTTCTTTATTATACACCACTCTTTGAGAGGGCTTTAAGACCAATTTAGAGGTGCTTTCTTTTTTAAATACTTCAACCTTTCCTGAAACCAAGGTTGTTTGTATTGTTTTATCTTCTGAATATGATTTAATATTAAAAGTGGTACCTAGTACTTTAATGTCTAAATCACTTGTTTTAACTATAAAGGGCTTCTGTGGGTTATGCTTCACATCAAAATAAGCCTCTCCTTCAAGAATCACCTCTCTAATAGAATCTGAAAACTTTTTTGGATAAATAATTTTGCTGTCGGAGTTCAAAACAACAGTAGTTCCATCAGGAAGTAAAACAGTAAATTGGTCTCCGCGGTTCGTAGAAACATCTGTAATATTTTCTCCGGATATGGTTCTTTTATCATTTTGAAAACTTGATGTTTGGTATTGAAACAATACCCCTATTGATAGCAGTAAAACTAGAGCACTCCCTACAACTAGGTTGTAATTAAAATTTTTACTTTTATTAAAAATACTAGCATACGCTTTATCACCTTTGGCTGTATCAATATTTTTAAGGCCTGACGCCACAAATTCAGCTTTTACTTTATTGTATTTTTGCTGATTAGCTGTTCTTTTAGAAATCCAATGAAGTAATTCTCTCTTCTCTTCTTCAGAACACTTATTTTCTAAATATTTTATAATATCTTTTTTAAACATTATCACGTATACTATTATTACACACTATAGTAATGACGAAAAAAATAAGCTTACCCCCTAAACTGTTTTTGTTTTTTTTTAAAAGATGGTTAAATAATCCTTTAACATCTCTTTCATATGCTTTAATGCACGTGTAATATGGTTTTCTACTGTTTTCTCAGAGATATTTAATTTATTAGATATTTCTTTGTTTTTAAAACCATCAATTCTACTTTTAATAAAAACATTTCTGCATTTTTCTGGAAGTAAAGCAATGGCACTGCTTATTTGTTCTTCCAATTCTACTTCAATAAGTTTCATACTTACGTCATCTCCTATTGCTATGTAATTGACTAAGTATTCTCTCTGTAAAGTATTATCATTGATATATAAGGTATGCTTTTTCCTCCTTAAGAAGTCTAGGCAAGCATTCCTTGTCATTGTGAACAAAAGGTTGTTAAGGCTTTTTTTTACTTTTACGCTTTCTGTTTTAGAAAAAAGTTTCACAAAAACATCTTGTACTATTTCTTCAGCATCTTCATGATGCTTTATATAACTCTTAGCGAAAAATAAAAGTCTTGGATAATAGAGGTTGAATACGATTTTACAAACTGTTGTATCATTATTGTTCAACCTTTCTATAAGCAAAATATCCCCCATATTAAAAAGCTTATATTAGACCCGAATTTAACTAATTAAATCCAAGTTAAAGTTATGTTTATTCTGTAATGATATGATTTTTATTCGAGTAAACATAACTTAATTACCTTTTTGTTTGTCTTACACAATAATTTAACACACAGATTTTTCATGAATGCGATATCAAATATGACCATAAATATGGAATGGCACACTCTAGGTGAAGTAAACATAAAACACTGACTACAAGTTAACTATGGAGCAACATTAACATCACTTCTTAATTAAGATTACTCCATCATTTCCTTACACTCATACTTATATTTTATCTGTATATCCGTATGCACTGTAACCAACTATGCTCGGTGAATTAACATCAGAAATGGTATTATACGATTAAATTATTTTATAAAAAAAGAAGCGTGTTTATGATAAACACGCTTCTTTTTTTCATTTTTATTAAAAATCGTTTAACCAAATTTTCAAGCCTTTGGTAACAAGTAATGTACTATTTTTTCCTTTAAATTAATTATAACTAACCAAATTAAACAGTGATTTCAAATTAGAATCGGTATACTATGGCATCTTAATTATCATCGAAAAGATGAGTTGTATGAAAACTTAAAAAAACACCAGTTTAACGATCTTTTTTATGCTTCTCCAGTGGTTCCACCAAAATTCATAGGAATTGGAGGCTGTTCATAATCTTTGATCTCTCCATTCGCTTTTTCAAACTTACGAATATTATCATTCAATGCTTTTGCCAGTCTTTTAGCATGTTGTGGCGTTAAAATTATTCTTGATTTCACCTTTGCCTTTGGAACTCCAGGCATAATATTAATAAAATCAACAATAAACTCAGATACTGAATGGTTAATTATTGCTAAATTACTATAGGTTCCTTCAGCTATTTCCTGGTCCAATTCAATATTTAGTTGTGGGTCTTTTTTATTTTCTTCCATAATTATACTAAATTTAAAAAGAAAGACCTCTAAAATTAGAGGTCTTTAAGTTATTGCATACTAGTTATTATAAACTATTTTCTATTTCATCTTTAGGCCCTACAATTTGTCTGTCGTAGCTTCTCATTCCTGTACCCGCAGGTATTCTTTTACCTACAATTACATTTTCTTTTAATCCTTCTAACGTATCGATCTTACCGTTAACAGCAGCTTCATTTAATACTTTAGTAGTTTCCTGGAAAGATGCAGCCGAAATAAACGATTTCGTTTGTAACGATGCTCTTGTGATACCTTGTAATACTTGTTCAGCTGTTGCTGGTTGTGCATCGCGTCCTATCACCAAGTTCTTATCTGTTCTACGTAAAATAGAGTTTTCATCTCTTAATTGACGTGCCGAAATCATTTGACCTGGTTTCAAGTTATCAGAATCACCTGCATCCTCAACAATCTTCATTCCGTAGATAGCGTCATTTTGCTCAATGAAATCATTCTTATGGATTAATTGATTTTCTAGGAATAACGTATCTCCAGAATCAATAATCCTAACCTTACGCATCATTTGACGTACTACAACTTCAAAATGCTTATCATTAATTTTCACCCCTTGTAAACGATATACTTCTTGTATTTCATTCACTAGGTATTCTTGTACCGCCGAAGGCCCTTTAATATTTAAGATATCAGATGGCGTTGTTGCCCCATCAGATAATGGCATTCCTGCTTTTATAAAATCATTCTCTTGAACTAAAATCTGATTTGATAACTTAATTAAGTACTTTCTAATATCACCAGTTTTAGACTCAATGATTATTTCACGATTACCTCTCTTTATTTTACCGAACGATACTACCCCGTCGATTTCAGCAACTACAGCTGGGTTAGATGGGTTACGAGCTTCAAACAATTCTGTTACCCGTGGTAAACCTCCTGTAATATCCCCTGCTTTACCAGACTTACGTGGAATCTTAACTAATGTTTTACCTGCTTCCACTTTTTCGCCGTCATCAACTATTAAGTGCGCTCCTACAGGTAAACTATAAGAACGTAAAGCGTTGCCATCAGCATCTTCAATAATTAAAGAAGCAATAATTTTCTTATTCTTTGAATCAGTAATTACCTTTTCTTGCTTACCAGTTTGCTCATCAATCTCTACAGAATAGTTAATTCCTTGATCTAAATTGTCAAACTTAACTTTTCCTCCAAATTCAGAAACAATCACCCCGTTAAATGGATCCCATTGACAGATTTCATCTCCTTTCTTGATGCTTTTACGATCTTTATTGAAGATAGTAGATCCGTAAGGAATATTGTTAGTACTTAATGTGATTCCTGTTTTCTTGTTGGTAATTTTGATTTCAGCAGTACGAGAAATTACGATCTCTATTTCTTCTCCTGTGGCATCTTTACCTTTTACAGTACGTAAATCATCAATAGATACATTACCATCAAACTTAGCTACCAGTTTATTGTCTTCAGAAATATTTCCTGCTACCCCTCCAACGTGGAAAGTACGCAGCGTTAACTGTGTTCCTGGTTCTCCAATTGACTGTGCTGCAATTACTCCAACAGCTTCTCCAATTTGAACTTTTTTACCACTAGATAAACTCTGCCCATAACATTTGGCACAAATTCCTCTTTTAGATTCACAAGTTAACGCTGAACGAACCTCTACTCTATCAATACCCGATTCTTCTATGACATCGGCTAATTTAGGTGTAATGAGGTCACCAGCAGCAACTATAATTTCATCTGTTCTTGGCTTATATACATCATATAAAGCAGTACGTCCAGAGATTCTATCACTAATTGACTCAACAATTTCGTCATTTTTCTTCAGAGGTGTTACCTCTAACCCTCTTAAAGTACCACAGTTATCTTCATTTACAATAACATCTTGAGAAACATCTACCAAACGACGTGTTAAATACCCCGCATCTGCAGTTTTCAATGCCGTATCTGCAAGACCCTTACGAGCACCGTGAGTAGAGATAAAGTATTCTAAAATTGATAATCCTTCCTTAAAGTTTGAAAGAATTGGATTTTCAATAATCTCTCCACCACCAGCTGTCGATTTTTTAGGTTTTGCCATCAGACCACGCATTCCTGTTAACTGACGAATCTGCTCCTTAGATCCACGAGCTCCAGAATCTAACATCATAAATACAGAGTTAAATCCTTGCTGATCTTCACGTAAACGCTTCATCGATAATTCAGTTAACTCATTATTCGTTCTACCCCAAATATCAATAACCTGATTATAACGTTCCTTTTGGGTCAGCATTCCCATGTTATAGTTCATGATGATTCCATCCACTTCTTTATTCGCTTCTGCAATCATTTTATACTTTTCTTGTGGAATAATAATATCCCCTAATGAGAATGATAATCCACCTTGGAAAGCGAATTTATATCCCATGTCTTTAATCGAATCCAAGAATTTCCCTACTGATGGAATATCAGTTACTTTTAATATTCCACCAATAATTCCTCTTAACGATTTTTTAGTTAATACCTCATTAATGAATCCTGCTTGTTCTGGTACTACTTCGTTGAATAATACTCTACCAACAGTTGTTTCAATAATTTTGGTAATTATTTCACCATTTTCATTTAAGTCTTTTGTTCTAACCTTAATTCCAGCATTTAAGTCAACACGCTCTTCGTTATAAGCTATAGTTACTTCCTCTGGAGAATAGAATGTTAAACCTTCTCCTGTAATTGGTACTTCAGGAGTAGATTTACGTTCTTTAGTCATATAATAAAGACCAAGAACCATATCCTGAGATGGTACCGTAATTGGAGCCCCATTTGCAGGGTTTAAAATATTATGAGAAGCTAACATTAACAATTGAGCTTCTAAAATAGCCTCTGGTCCTAAAGGTAGGTGAACTGCCATCTGATCCCCATCGAAATCGGCGTTGAATGCCGTACACACCAATGGGTGTAAACGAATAGCTTTACCTTCGATTAACTTAGGTTGAAATGCTTGAATACCTAAACGGTGTAATGTTGGAGCACGGTTTAATAAAACTGGGTGCCCTTTAATTACATTTTCTAAAATATCCCAAACAACAGGCTCTTTTCTGTCTATAATTTTCTTTGCAGATTTTACCGTCTTTACAATACCTCTTTCTATTAACTTACGTATTACGAAAGGCTTGTAAAGTTCAGCTGCCATGTCTTTTGGCAATCCACATTCAAATAATTTTAATTCCGGACCAACAACAATTACCGAACGTGCAGAATAATCAACACGTTTTCCTAATAAGTTCTGACGGAAACGTCCTTGTTTACCTTTTAAACTATCAGATAATGATTTTAACGGTCTGTTAGATTCCGTTTTTACAGCTGAAGCTTTACGTGTATTATCAAATAATGAATCTACTGATTCTTGTAACATACGTTTTTCATTACGTAAAATTACCTCTGGTGCTTTGATCTCCATTAATCGTTTTAAACGATTATTACGGATAATTACACGACGGTATAAATCATTTAAATCAGAAGTAGCAAAACGACCACCATCCAATGGTACTAATGGACGTAATTCTGGTGGTATAACAGGCACCGCCTTCATAATCATCCATTCTGGTTTATTCTCTCTGTTTTTTTGAGAATCTCTAAATGCTTCAACAACATTTAAACGCTTTAATGCTTCGTTTTTACGTTGCTTAGAAGTTTCAGTATTTGCTTTATGACGTAACTCGTATGACAACTCATCAAGATCGATTCTTTCTAATAAATCGATTAAACACTCTGCTCCCATCTTTGCAATAAATTTGTTAGGGTCAGAATCTTCAAGATACATGTTATCTTGCGGAAGTTCATCTACAATATCTAAATATTCTTCTTCTGTTAAGAAGTCCATCTTTTTCAATGGCTCTCCTTCAGGGTTTTTAGCAATACCCGGTTGAATAACTACATAACGTTCATAGTAGATAATCATATCTAACTTTTTAGATGGCAGACCTAAAAGGTATCCCATCTTGTTAGGTAATGATCTAAAATACCAAATATGAGCTACTGGTACCACTAAATTAATATGACCAACTCTGTCTCTACGAACCTTCTTCTCGGTTACTTCAACACCACAACGGTCACAAACGATACCTTTGTATCGTATTCTTTTATATTTACCACACGCACATTCATAATCTTTTACAGGACCAAAGATACGTTCACAAAATAAACCATCTCTTTCAGGCTTATGCGTTCGGTAGTTAATTGTTTCTGGTTTTAACACCTCACCTCTAGAAGCTTCTAAAATAGACTCTGGTGATGCTAAACCAATTGAAATTTTGTTAAACTTTTTAACAGTGTATTTTTCGTTTTTTCTTGCCATAATAATGGATTCGAATTAAAAATAAGTGTCTTTAAATTAAGACTAATATTGAAAAAATGATTTGCCTCAGAGTTAGACTAACTCCGAGACATTTCACTGTGATTATTCTTCTAACTTAACGTCTAATCCTAAACCTTTAAGTTCATGCATTAATACGTTAAATGATTCTGGTAATCCTGGTTCAGGCATTGCGTCACCTTTAACGATACTTTCGTAAGTTTTAGCTCTACCTAATACGTCATCAGACTTCACCGTTAAGATTTCACGTAAGATACTTGATGCTCCATAAGCTTCAAGTGCCCATACCTCCATTTCTCCGAAACGCTGACCTCCAAATTGAGCTTTACCTCCTAATGGTTGCTGTGTAATTAATGAGTATGGTCCGATAGAACGCGCATGCATCTTATCTTCAATCATATGACCTAGTTTAATCATATAAATTACTCCTACCGTTGCTGGTTGATCAAAACGTTTACCTGTTCCACCGTCATATAAATACGTATGCCCAAATCTTGGAATTCCAGCTTCGTCAGTGAGTTTATTTATTTCGTCTAATGATGCACCATCAAAAATTGGTGTTGCATATTTTTGACTTAATTTCTGCCCTGCCCATCCAAGAACAGTTTCATAAATCTGACCAATATTCATACGAGATGGTACCCCTAATGGATTTAAAACAATATCAACAGGTGTTCCATCTTCTAGGAATGGCATATCTTCTTGACGTACAATACGAGCAACAATACCTTTATTTCCGTGACGTCCTGCCATCTTATCTCCTACCTTTAATTTACGTTTCTTAGCTACGTAAATCTTCGCTAGTTTTAAAATTCCAGCTGGTAACTCATCTCCTACAGAAATAGTAAACTTCTCACGACGTAAAACTCCCTGTAAATCATTTACCTTAATTTTATAATTGTGAACTAATTCCACAACCATTCTATTCAATTCTTTATCAGTAGTCCAAGTTCCATTTAAATGAACAAAATCTTCCACAGAATTTAACATTTTTTGTGTGAACTTCTTACCTTTTGGCAAGACCTCTTCACCCAAATCATTATAAACTCCTTGCGAAGTTTTTCCTGTAATTAAGTTGAATAATTTTTCAACTAATGTGTCTTTCAAAATTTCGAACTTCGATACATACGCAGCCTCTAAACCTGCGATCGCTTCTTTATCACGAGCTCGTTTGTTTTTGTCTTTAACGGCACGCTTAAATAACTTCTTATTAATTACAACTCCTCTTAGTGATGGTGAAGCTTTTAGTGATGCATCTTTTACATCTCCTGCTTTATCACCAAATATCGCTCGTAATAATTTTTCTTCTGGTGTTGGATCAGATTCTCCTTTTGGTGTAATTTTACCTATTAAAATATCACCTGGATTAACTTCTGCTCCAATACGAATCATTCCGTTTTCATCTAAGTCTTTCGTTGCTTCTTCTGAAACATTAGGAATATCATTGGTTAATTCTTCAGCACCTAATTTGGTATCACGAACATCCAAAGAATATTCATCAATATGAATAGACGTAAAGATATCTTCACGAACAACCTTTTCAGAAATCACAATTGCATCCTCAAAGTTATACCCTTTCCAAGGCATGAAGGCCACTTTCATATTCCTACCAAGTGCTAACTCACCTTTTTGAGTTGCATATCCTTCACACAGCACCTGTCCTTCTTCAACTCTATCTCCAACTTTAACAATTGGTTTTAAGTTAATATTGGTTCCTTGATTCGTTTTTCTAAATTTAATTAGATCATATGACTTCTCATCAGAATCAAAACTTACCATTCTTTCCTCTTCTGTTCTGTCGTACTTTATTGTTATTTTGTTTGCATCTACATACTCAATAACTCCTGCTCCTTCTGCATTGATTAAGATACGAGAATCTTTAGCAACTCTACGTTCTAAACCTGTACCCACAATTGGAGATTCAGGACGCAATAATGGTACCGCTTGACGCATCATGTTAGACCCCATCAACGCACGGTTGGCATCATCATGCTCTAAGAATGGAATTAACGATGCAGAAATTGACGCAATCTGATTCGGCGCAACGTCCATGTAGTTAATCGCATCAGGGCTTTCCAATGGGAAATCACCCTCTTCACGAGCAATAACTCTTTCAGGTTGAATGGTTCCATTTTCAGATACAGGAAGGTTAGATTGTGCAATTTTCATCCCTTCTTCCTCTTCAGCACTCAAATAGATAGGCTCTTCTTGCGCAACCACTCCTTTATCAACTTTCTTATAAGGTGTCTCAATAAATCCTAGGTTATTCACCTTAGCAAATACTGCCAACGAAGAAATTAATCCAATGTTTGGTCCTTCTGGTGTTTCAATCGGACATAAACGGCCATAATGCGTATAATGAACATCACGAACCTCAAACCCTGCTCTTTCTCTTGATAAACCACCAGGTCCAAGAGCCGATAAACGACGTTTGTGGGTAATTTCAGCTAATGGGTTGGTTTGATCCATAAACTGAGACAACTGGTTTGTTCCAAAGAAAGAGTTAATTACAGACGACAATGTTTTCGCATTAATTAAATCAATTGGAGTAAACACTTCATTATCACGAACATTCATACGTTCACGAATCGTACGTGCCATACGAGCCAACCCTACGCCAAACTGACCAGCTAATTGTTCTCCTACCGTTCTTACACGACGATTTGATAAGTGATCAATATCATCTACTTCAGCTTTTGAGTTTATTAACTCAATTAAATACTTAATGATTGTAATGATATCATTTTTAGTCAATACTTTCTGATCTAAATCTTCATCTAAACCAAGCTTAGTATTCATTCTAAAACGACCAACCTCTCCTAAACTATAACGCTGTTCTGAGAAGAATAATTTTTCAATTATTCCTCTTGCTGTTTCCTCATCTGGCGGTTCAGCATTACGTAATTGTCTATAGATATGTTCTACAGCCTCTTTTTCTGAGTTTGTAGGATCTTTTTGTAATGTATTATGAATAATGGCATAATCGGCTTGCTGATTATCTTCCTTATGTAATAAGACAGTCTTAGCACCTGCTTCAATTATTTCATCAATATGTTCCTTTTCTAAAATTGTATCACGATCGAAAACAATTTCGTTACGTTCAATGGATACTACTTCCCCTGTATCTTCATCTACAAAATCTTCATGCCAGGTTTTTAATACTCTTGCTGCTAATTTTCTCCCTAACACTTTTTTTAATCCTGCCTTAGAAACTTTAATTTCTTCCGCTAAATCAAAAATTTCTAAAATATCTTTATCTCTTTCAAAACCTATGGCTCTGAATAACGTTGTTACTGGTAATTTTTTCTTTCTATCAATATAGGCATACATTACCTGATTGATATCTGTTGCAAATTCAATCCAAGATCCTTTAAATGGAATTACCCTAGCAGAATATAATTTTGTTCCGTTAGCGTGGAAAGATTGCCCAAAGAATACACCTGGTGAACGGTGTAACTGTGATACCACTACACGTTCTGCTCCATTAATTATAAATGTTCCAGAATTAGTCATATAAGGTATAGTACCTAAATAAACATCTTGAACAATTGTTTCAAAATCTTCATGTTCAGGATCGGTACAATATAACTTTAAACGTGCTTTTAAAGGTACACTATGTGTTAATCCTCGCTCAATACATTCTTGAATGCTATACCTTGGCGGGTCAACAAAATAGTCTAAAAATTCTAATACAAATTGATTACGGGTATCAGTAATCGGAAAGTTGTCCATGAAAGTTTTGTATAAACCCTCATTGCCTCGCTCTTCTGCTTTAGTTTGCAGTTGAAAAAAATCTTGGAAAGATTTAACCTGAATATCTAGGAAGTCAGGATAATCAGCTCCTAATTGCGATGATGCGAAGTTTATTCTTTCAGTAGTGTTTATCGTTGCCAAAAGAGATACTATTTTTAAATTAAAAATATATTTTTTGAAACTTATCGTTTCAATAATGCAATTTTTATTGCAACAACCGACTGTTAATCAGTTTTTTATAATCGTAAACCACATAAAAACGCTATGTGATAAAATAAGAACGAATATATACACAAAATGGTTTAGGACTAGAAACTTAAGTTCCTAGTACCTAAACCTTTATTGTTTACCCCGTTTAAAACGGGATTAAGTATTACTTAAGCTCTACTTCAGCTCCTGCTTCCTCTAAAGACTTTTTAAGACCTTCTGCCTCATCTTTAGTTACAGCTTCTTTAATTGGTGCTGGTGCGCTATCTACGATCGCTTTAGCATCTTTTAATCCTAAACCAGTTAATTCTTTAACTAATTTTACTACTGCTAATTTAGAACCACCTGGAGCTTTTAAGATAACATCAAATTCTGTTTTCTCTTCAGCTGCTTCTCCACCACCTGCTGCTGGTCCTGCTACTGCTACTGCAGCCGCTGCTGGCTCTATACCATATTCATCTTTTAAAATATCAGCTAATTCATTAACTTCTTTTACTGTTAAGTTAACTAATTGTTCTGCGAAATCTTTTAAATCTGCCATTTTAATTGTTTTTAAAAATTTTATTATTTTAGTTTATTAGTGCGCTTAATTATTTTTCCGATAAAGTTTTCAAGATACCAGATAATTTACCTCCTCCTGATTGAAGTGCTGAAACAACATTCTTCGCAGGTGATTGTAATAATCCGATAATATCTCCAATAAGTTCTTCTCTAGACTTAATGTTTACAAGAGCGTCAAGTTGGTCATCTCCAACATAAACTGCCTCTTCCACATAAGCACCTTTTAATAAAGGCTTGTCTGATTTTTTTCTAAACTCTTTGATAACTTTCGCTGGAGCATTTGATGCTTCAGCAATTAACATTGAAGTATTACCTTTTAATACATCTTGTAACTCTCCAAAATCTTTATCAGAAGCTTCCATTGCTTTGGATAGCAATGTATTCTTTACAACAGCCAATTGTACGTCAGCCTTGAAACAAGCTCTACGTAAGTTAGATGTAGTAACAGCATCTAATCCAGAAATATCTGCTAAATAGATGGTACTAGTATCTGCTAACTGCGCTGTTAAATCTTGTATTACTTGTGATTTTTCCTCTCTAGTCATGATTAAAAAGTTTTAACTGCCTTACGATACAGGTTTTACATCTATTGCAACACTAGGACTCATAGTAGAAGACATAAACATACTCTTTATATAATTCCCTTTTGATGCAGTTGGCTTTAATTTAATAAGTGTTTGCAATAACTCATTTGCATTTTCTTCAATCTTAACAGCATCAAAAGATACTTTTCCGATTGCCGCATGTACAATTCCAGTTTTATCAACTTTAAAGTCAATTTTACCAGCTTTTACCTCTTGTACTGCCTTTGCAACATCCATAGTTACTGTTCCTGTCTTAGGGTTAGGCATTAAACCTCTTGGCCCTAAAATACGACCTAAAGGACCTAATTTACCCATAACACTAGGCATTGTGATGATAACATCAACATCTGTCCATCCTCCCTTAATTTTTTGAAGGTATTCATCTAATCCAACATAATCAGCACCCGCTTCTTGAGCTTCTGCTTCTTTATCTGGAGTAACTAAAGCTAAAACTTTAACATCTTTACCAGTTCCGTGAGGTAATGTTACCACTCCACGAACCATTTGATTAGCTTTACGAGGGTCAACCCCTAAACGTACAGCTAAATCTACAGACGCATCAAATTTAACGTTAGTAATTTCTTTAATTAAAGTTGATGCCTCAGTCAAATTATAAACCTTAGAGCTATCAACTTTAGCATGAGCTTCTTTTTGTTTTTTAGTCAATCTTGCCATTTTCTATATCTCTTTTAGTTTAATCAGGAGCATCACCTGTTACTGTTAATCCCATAGAGCGAGCTGTACCAGCGATCATCTTCATTGCAGATTCAACCTTGAAAGCATTTAAATCTACCATCTTGTCTTCTGCAATAGTTCTTACCTGATCCCAACTAACGCTTGCTACTTTATTTCTGTTAGGTTCTCCAGAACCTTTCTTAATTTTGGCCGCTTCCAATAATTGTACTGCAGCTGGTGGAGTTTTTACAACAAATTCAAATGATTTGTCCTTATAAACTGTAATAACAACAGGTAATACTTTACCTTGTTTGTCCTGTGTACGTGCATTAAACTGCTTACAGAACTCCATGATGTTAACACCGGCAGCACCTAAAGCGGGTCCAACTGGTGGCGACGGATTCGCAGCACCTCCCCTAACTTGTAGTTTTACTAATTTACTTACTTCTTTTGCCATTGTTTAAGATTTAAAAGATATGTTTTAAATTGGAAGCTAAAAAACATATCAACATATATATAATAGGTGTAACAATTATATTTTCTCTACTTGCATATAATTTAATTCTAATGGAGTTTTTCTTCCGAAAATCTTAACCATTACTTCAAGCTTTCGCTTCTCTTCATTCACATTCTCAACGGTTCCATCAAATCCATTAAAAGGACCATCAATAACCTTCACTGTTTCTCCAACATTAAAAGGTATTACAAGATTTTCATCTTTCACAGACAATTCGTCTACTTTACCTAACATCCTGTTTACCTCAGCTTTTCTCATAGGTACAGGCTCACCACCTTTTGTTTCTCCTAAAAAGCCAATAACTCCGGTTACCGATTTTATAACGTGAGGTACTTCTCCTGCTAAATTAGCTTCTATCATTACATACCCCGGAAAATAAACACGTTCTCTATTTACTTTTTTTCCATTCCTTACTTGAATAACTTTTTCTGTGGGTACTATTACCTGACTAACAAAATCAGATAAACCATGACGAGCTATTTCCGTCTCTATATAGTTTTTAACTTTATTTTCTTGACCTCCGATAGCTCTTACAACATACCACTTCATCACCGACTCAACCATCATTAAAACATTTTAAAAAAGTTATCCAATCCCGTTTGAAAAACTTTATCGATAGCAGCTACTACTAACGCAAACGCTATAGTAAATGCAGCTACAACCATAGTAGACTTTTGCGCTTCTTCTCTAGAAACCCATGTCATATTGGTATTTAACTCTTCAAAAGAATCTTTAATATATTGTATAAAGTTATTCATGTTTTTATCCTTTTAACGAGTTACAGCAAACTGCAACTCGTTTTATTTTTTGCACGGATTGAGGGACTCGAACCCCCGACACCTGGTTTTGGAGACCAGTGCTCTACCAACTGAGCTAAACCCGTATTTAAATTTCAAAGGAGTCTCTCTTAAAAGAGACTCCTTTTTATATTTTAAACTATATTAGTCTAATAACTCAGTTACCTGACCTGCTCCTACTGTTCTACCTCCTTCACGGATAGCAAACTGTAAACCAACGTTTAACGCAATTGGCTGAATTAAGTCAACAGTAATTGTCAAGTTATCACCTGGCATTACCATTTCTACTCCATCAGGAAGTGCTATATTACCAGTTACATCAGTTGTACGTACATAGAACTGTGGACGGTAGTTATTATGGAAAGGAGTGTGACGACCACCTTCTTCTTTCTTTAATATATATACTTCAGCTTTAAACTTAGCATGAGGAGTTACAGAACCTGGCTTACAGATTACCATTCCTCTTTTTATTTGAGTTTTTTCAATACCTCTTAATAAAATACCAGCGTTATCACCAGCTTCACCTCTATCTAAGATCTGACGGAACATCTCAATTCCAGTTACCGTAGAAGTTAATTTCTCATCACCCATACCAATAATATCAACACCGTCTCCAGTGTTTATAATACCAGTTTCAATACGACCAGTAGCAACAGTACCACGACCAGTAATAGAGAATACATCTTCAATTGGCATTAAGAAATCTTTTTCAGTATCTCTTGGTGGCTCTTCTATCCAAGTATCAACAGCTTCCATTAATTCTAAAACTGTATTCACCCATTTTTCTTCGCCATTTAAAGCTCCTAAAGCAGAACCTGAAATAACAGGACCATTATCTCCATCATACTCATAGAAAGATAATAAATCTCTTACTTCCATTTCTACTAGCTCTAATAATTCCTCATCGTCAACCATATCAACCTTGTTTAAGAAAACAACAATACGTGGAATACCAACCTGACGACCTAATAAGATGTGCTCGCGAGTTTGAGGCATTGGACCATCTGTAGCAGCAACTACTAAGATAGCACCGTCCATTTGTGCAGCACCAGTTACCATGTTCTTTACATAATCGGCGTGACCTGGACAGTCAACGTGAGCATAGTGACGGTTCTGAGTAGCATACTCTACGTGAGAAGAGTTAATTGTAATACCTCTTTCTTTCTCCTCTGGAGCATTATCAATTTGATCAAAAGCTCTCGCTTCAGAATATCCTGCATCTGCTAAAACTTTAGTTATTGCAGCAGTTAAAGTAGTTTTACCGTGATCTACGTGACCGATAGTACCTACGTTTAAATGCGGTTTCGAACGATCATAAGTTCCTTTTGCCATGATTATTAATTTTAATTCTTAGTTAAATATATTTAGTGTTACTTTAAAATTTATTTTTTTTAAAAAACTCTAAAAGAGCCAATGACGGGACTTGAACCCGTGACCTCATCCCTACCAAGGATGCGCTCTACCAACTGAGCTACACCGGCTTGGAAATTAATTAGAGCGAGAGACCGGGTTCGAACCGGCGACATTCAGCTTGGAAGGCTGACGCTCTACCAACTGAGCTACTCTCGCTTAAAATTAAAATATTGTGGGGAGAGCAGGATTCGAACCTGCGAAGTCGTAAGACAACGGAGTTACAGTCCGTCCCATTTGGCCGCTCTGGAATCTCCCCTTAATTTTACAATATTTTAATGAACTTTTATTGAGCCGATAGAGGGACTCGAACCCACGACCTGCTGATTACAAATCAGCTGCTCTAGCCAGCTGAGCTATATCGGCTTTTTACTGCAAAAAAACAGTCCGCTATTTCTAACGGACTGCAAATGTAAAAAGTAATTTTTAATTTTTAAAGCTTTTTGTAGTATTTTTTACAACACTAACGAACCTCTTAATTTTTCTTTTGCTTTTTTTAACTGTCTTTTCAATGATTCTACACCAACACTCACACCTTCTTCAAAGGTTTTGCACTGTTTTTTTACCATTAATTCACTTCCTGGTATGTTAATTTTAACTTCTGTTATTTTATTTTCTTTTTCACTTGTGTTCTGTACTTTCAAAAAAACCTCTACATCGACTATCTTATCGTGGAATTTTTCTAAACCTATTACTTTTTTCTCTATGTAGTCAATTAATTTTTTATCAGCATTGAAGTTAACAGATTGGGTAAATACCTTCATAATCTTTCAATTTTTTAAGGCGACTCCCTAGGGTGAGCCATATTAAACATTTTTTTAATTTCTTCCAAGCCGTTATGTGTATAAACTTGGGTTGAGGCTAAACTTGAATGCCCTAGCAGTTCTTTAACCGAGCTTAATGACGCACCATTACTTAATAAATGGGTTGCAAACGCATGTCTCAACATATGTGGGCTTTTTTTCACCTTAGTTGAGACCCTACTAAAATACGAATTTATTACACGATAAACAAGTGTTTCATATATTTTAACCCCTTTTTTAGTCACTAACAAGTAGTCTATTTCAGTTTCTACTTTAAACTTTTTTTTATACTCTAGATACTTGTTTAAAGTTTCTACCACTAGAGGCAATAGCACCACTAACCTTTCTTTATTTCTTTTCCCTAAAACTTTAATGGTATATTGATCATAATCAATATCCTGTTCTTTTAAGTTAATCAATTCTGCTCTTCTCATCCCTGTTGAATACAATAATTCTACTATGAGTCGATCTCTTACCCCTTCAAAATCATCCTTACTCACAAGGACACTGATAACCTCATTAATTTCTTCTTCAGAAAAGGGTGCACCTGTTTTTTTTTGAACTTTTAGCGATTTATGTTTTGACAATGGATTAACATCAATCTCCCCTATTTTCATTAGGAAATTATAAAATGCTTTTAAAGAGCTAACTTTTCTATTAACTGTTCTATTGGTCAACCCTTGATTCACTGTACTAACAATCCACGTTCTTATTTGATGATAATGTAACTGACATAAATTTTCTTCATCAAAGTTTTCTATACAAAAATCACGGAAAGTAGTTAAATCATTTCTGTATGCAGTAATCGTATGTTTAGAATAGTTTTTCTCAATGTCTAAATATTGTAAAAATGAAGCTATTAGCATATTAACGTTACGTATATAGTATCGAATTTAGGCAAATTATTTATTATACCCCAAAAAAAAACCCGTATTAAATTTAATACGGGCTCATGTTTGATATGCTCTAAGAACAATTATCCTACTTCTTCTTGAGTTTGCATTCTCTGAACATAAGATGCTTTAATTTTTAAAGCTCTTTTGGCTACTGAAGGTTTTGTAAACTGCTTTCTATCACGTAGTTTTCTCATTGTTTTCGTACGATCAAATTTACGCTTATAACGTTTTAACGCTCTATCAATATTCTCTCCTTCTTTTACTGGAATGATTAACATATAATTGCACCTCCTTTCATTGTAGTCTTCTGTACTATTGTGTAATTGCTAATTTTTTAGTTATCAATTACTTGTTTTTTTAATTTTGGAGTGCAAATTTACGGAGAGTTTTTAAAAACGCAACTATTTATTTTAAAATTATTTTGGAGACCATACGGAATAACTCTTGGGAGGCACCTGAATTTTCACCCATCGCCCTTGTTGCGTTACTGGCTCCCAATTGGAATGCCCAGTATAATCTTTGATACGAGTACTTGACCAGTTCGTCTCTACCCAGCGCTCTTGCCATTGATTAGAGTTATTGATATACACAATCAATCCAGAATTATTATTGCCATTACGTTTCGCTACGTATTCATCATTATCTGTATATAATATTTGCGTAGTTCCACCAGCCAAATTATTATGAATCCAAATTAAATTATTTAATCGTTCCTTATTCAACCACTCTTCATAATCTCTATAAAACATAGTCGGGTAACCTTCATGTGTTAAAATATAAGCGTATGCTAACATCTTACCATGGTAAATTTCATCCGTATCGTGGTTAGCCACGAAGGTAACAGCTCTGGTAGAATTTCTCTTCCACAACATATCTTCGTTTAACTTGTTTAAATCGTTCCCTTCAAAAGCATCACGCATTCGATAATAGCACGCAAAATCAAAAGCACTTGCCTCTGCCTGCCCTGTCCACCAATCTAAAACACCTGCATTACCATCCCAATATTCTCCAACAGTAAACCCACCTACTTCATTTTTCCAGTCTTTTACCACCCAAGGCTCAAATCCTTTAACATAATCAAAACGCCAACCGTCAAAACCAATGATATTTTTGTAATATTTTGCTACAGATTCCGAATTTTTCCAAAGTTCGTTCTGAACTCGCTCTTGATGATGGCACAAATCAGGAAAACCGCCAAAAACTCCCGAATCACTAGTGTGATTACTATTCGGATGAAAATCATTATATGTTCTTTCGAATCTACCCGAAAGAGGAATGAATTTAGTCCAATAATTTTGTCCGTTCACTGGATTGTATTCAGTCTGTCCTCCGCTGTTATGGTTTATAACAATATCTGCGATAACGCTCAGTTTGGCTTCATGTGCAGTAATCATTAAATTTTTTAATTCATCCTCTGAACCAAATCGGGTTTCGATACTTCCCATTTGATTGTATTGTCCGAAATCGAAATAATCAAATGGATCATACCCCATAGATTGCGCTCCGTTTTGTGCTTTGGTTGCTGGCGGCAACCAGATTGCATCAATTCCTGCATTACTCCAATCTTGAACCTTTCCCGTTACGGTAGTCCACCAATTTCCTCCTGCCGGAACATCCCAGTAAAATGCTTGCATCATTACTCCTGAACCCATTGGTTTTAATTCTGGGCGCGAGGCTATCTTTGTAAGATTTTCAACTTGTTGTAATTCTTCCTCCAATGGAGTTTCGGATAAGCAGCCACCAAAAATAAGTGTAATCGGAAGCGCTATCCAATATTTATTGAGAAGGGTTTTCATATGTATATGTTTTTAAATTTCTCTGAAGATACCAAGAGATTTGGAGGCAATGAAATTCTTATATAAACGAAATCGTTTTCGTGTTAAGAACTTATTCTCTTTTTGAATTCTTTACTTCAAATAATCCCATTTACCACTTGAAACTACCGCAAGACACTCTCTTTATCTCATTTCAGGAACTACAAATCAATATGTTATGCCAGTTCTTAGGTAAAGTCACACAGTCATTTGCTTACAGTGATGCTTACATGCTACCTAAACATCGGAATTTACATAAACGAGTATGGTTATAAATTAATACCATTTACCATTTTATTTTACAGTAAATTCAAACAACAACTGATATAACATCAGAAATGATATTATAGGGTTTATTACAAAAAAACCATTCATTAGATGAATGGTTTTTTTTATTCTATTTGTGTCCCGTCTTAAAATGACGTCACATTGTTTTTAGCTTACTTAAGTCGCTGGTTTATATTCTTTGTTATCAATTACAATTTTAGCAATAATTTCCTTTAAAATTTCAGAAGTCCCTCCTCCTATAGGCCCTAAACGACTATCTCTAAACAACCTAGCCATTGGGTAATCTTCCATATAACCATACCCTCCTAATAATTGGAGCGCATCATACACTATTTCATCAGCCATTTTCGTTGAAAGCAATTTACTCATACTCGCTTCTTTCACTACATATTGCCCATCATTTAAGCGTTTGGTGATTGAATAGTTATATTCTCTACACATATCTAGCTTACTCGCCATTTCAGCAATTTTATGTCGTAGCGCTTGAAACTCATTTAACTTTTTCCCAAAAGCCTGCCTTTCATTCATGTATGTCAACACATAATCAACGGCATACTCAGATCTTGCATGAGCATTCACCCCCATTATTAACCTTTCTAAAGCGAAATGTTGCATTATATATGAAAAACCTGAACCTTCATCTCCCATGAGGTTTTCCTTTGGTATAACAACATTATCAAATGCTATTTCCGCGGTATCTGATGCTCTCCATCCTAATTTATCCAACTTAGTTGCAGAAATACCATCAGTTTTTCTATCTACAACAAAAATACTCATTCCTTTATGTTTCGCCTCTGGATTTGTTTTAGCGGCAACTACTAAATAATCAGCATACACACCATTCGTAATAAATGTTTTCGACCCATTAAGCACATAGTGATCTCCGTTTTTTATGGCTGTCGTGCGCATTCCTGCAACATCGCTACCACCAAAAGGCTCTGAAATACATAAACATCCAATTTTTTCTCCTTCTATACTAGGTGTTAGGTAGTCTCTTTTAATTCGTTCATCTCCTTCTTTATTGAGATGTGTCATTGCCAAATATGCATGTGCCCACATATTTGCAGCAAAACCACCCGAGTTTATTTTTTGTAATTCTTCTAAAAAAATTACCGTGTAAAATAGATCTAAACCTAACCCTCCATATTCTTCAGGTTGATTTAAACCAAAATACCCCATTTCTCCAAACTTTTTCCAAATAAATCTTTCAACTGTCCCTTCTTTTTCCCATTTTTCAACGTGAGGAACAACCTCTTTCTGTAAAAATTCTTTAAAACTCTGACGAAAAGATTCGTGCTCTTCCGTAAAGTACATACTATTCATTGATCTTTTATATTTAGTTGTTGTTTATTCCGCTTCCAAATATAAGATTATTCTATCGTATTTTTTTAAAGGAAAATTGCTAATATTTTTCAATTCAATAATGTCTTGAATTTCTGCTACCTCTTCCTTATAATCAAATATTTTTTTACATAGTTCATAATCTATATAAGGGTTATTCAAAACTTCCTTAAAGGATGCCGTATTAACGTTTACCTTTTTTACTACTGGTTTTTGAATAATTTTAAACTTACTAAGTATTTTTTCTATGTCGCTGTTTTTAATCTTCCATACTTCATTCAACTGCGACTCAAAAGAAAACCCCTGAATTCTATCTCTATATTTTATAATCCTCTGAGCTAAAACCCAATCAATCTCTACTGCATTGGCAACATCAAGTGCCGTTGCTTTATTAATATCTATAGACGACACCTCATATTTCTTTTTCAAAAAATGCGCCGTTCTTTCTTTTTCTTTTTTTACAGCTTTTTGTTTCTTGTTTTTCTTTACTACCCAATCTGGAAATTTAAAATACGTTGCTATTTCACGTAATAAACTATCTGATACCTTCGTTACTTTCTGAAAATCTTCTTTAGAATTAACAAACTTATTCTTTTTTCTAAAAGTGTGTAACCTGTCAATTTCTTCAACTGACATCCCTAACAAGTATCCTTTATAATCAGAAATATAGTTTGGGTTAAAAGGATGTATTTTGACCCTATTTATATCCGATTCAACATTCTTTAAACTATCTATCTTTTGTCGTATCGCCAGTAATTCTTCAGTATCAATTTTTGTCTTCTCATCTTTAGAAAACCACCCTATCGTATAGACTATTTGCAACAGTATGATAATACATATTAAAAACAAAACCCCATTTCTTTGGCGTTTATCATACCAGAAATGGGGTTTAAAAATATTCATTTAAATTAAATTAACTTTTTATCGCTTTCATGTATTTATTAAGCTCTTCCTTAACTTTTGGTGCTAGAATTACAATACCCACCATATTCGGAACCATCATTGCAAAAATCATTGCATCTGAAAAACCTATAACAGAGCCTAAACTTGCCGCTGAACCAATAATTACAAAAATACAAAATATAACTTTATACAGATATTCCATCTTTTTGCTTCTTCCAAACAAATATACCCATCCTTGGAACCCGTAGTAAGACCACGAAATCATTGTACTAAACGCAAATAAGACAACCGCTATGGTTAGTACATATGGAAACCAAGATATTGCCGATTCAAAGGCTCCAGAAGTTAACAAAATTGCCTGTGCGTCATCAAGACCTGCGTTTGCAGAAGTAACATTACCTGTTATAATTAACACTAGAGCTGTCATTGTACATACTACTACTGTATCAATAAAAGGTTCTAACAAAGCAACCATACCTTCTGAGGCAGCATATTTTGTTTTTACAGCTGAATGCGCTATCGATGCTGACCCTACTCCTGCTTCATTAGAGAACGCTGCTCTACGGAAACCTTGTACTAATACACCCATCGCACCACCTGCAACTCCTTCAGGACTAAATGCTCCATTAATAATTTGCATAAAAGCACCACCAATCATATCAATATTTGCAAAAATAACAAACAAAGAAGCTGCTACATAAATCGCTACCATAAACGGAACAATTTTATCAGTTACTTTGGCTATTTTCTTTATTCCTCCAATGATAACTATCCCAACTAAAACGGCCATTACTATTCCGAATAACCAACCTTTACCATGTAAAAAAGAAGCTTCTCCTCCTGTGATATTCTCTACTAATTGAAAAGCTTGATTCACTTGAAACATATTTCCTCCGCCAAAAGAACCTCCTATAACAAAAACAGCAAATAGCGCCGCTAATATTCTTCCTAAAGTTTTATTTTTGAGTCCTTTTGTCAAATAGTACATTGGACCTCCATAAACTGTCCCATCTTCTTCAATATCTCTATATTTTACCCCTAAGGTACATTCTACAAATTTAGAAGCCATTCCTAAGAAACCAGCTACTATCATCCAAAACGTTGCTCCTGCACCACCAATCGATACCGCTATTGCTACTCCTGCTATATTCCCTAGCCCTACCGTTGCAGACAGCGCGGCAGTTAAAGCTTGAAAGTGCGAAACTTCTCCTTCATGGTTTTCAATAGCTATAGTTTCAATCGCATCTCCTCCCGGTGTTGAATCACCAGCTACTACCATTGTTTCATGGTGATCAATATCATCGTATTTACCTCTAACGATATTCACGGATGTTCTAATTCCTCTAAAATTTATAAACTTAAAGTAAATAGTAAAATATAAAGCTCCTAAAATTAAAGGGAAAAGAACCCAATAAACCTTAATTCCGTCTCCGAAATCTATTTGATAAAATATAGCTCTTACAAACCAACCTGTAGCGTCACCAAACGCCTCATCTATTCGTTGATCCAGACCTTTTTCTTGAGCAAATGTCAACATTGGAATTATTGACATTAATAATGTTAGAAGTTTTTTCTTCATAATATGAATTATAAGTTAGTATTTTAGAATTAGTGGTCCGCAATATCTTAAAAAATTGAAGTTTTCCCAACTTTTATGAGTTAAATGTGTTTCCTCAAGTTATCTTTTTCTTAAATTTTTGTAAATCATCGATAAATTTTCTTATTTCCAACCCTAGTTCATTTTTTGTTTTATTTAAATTAAACCCAGTTTTAGATGGCCTTTCTGCCCTTTGGTTTAATGTTTTGGTTGAAATGGGTTTGATAAGCTCTTTATTTAGCCTAAAAACATCTGCTATTTGTAAAGCAATATCATAAATACTCAATAGTTCGCTAGAAGAAACGTTAAAAACTCCTTTTATTCTTTTATCTATTGACAATTTGCAGGCTTCTGCTAAGTTTTCAACGTACGTAGGCATCCTAAATTGATCATCTACAATCGTAATCTCTTTTCCTTTCTCCAATGAATTTTTAACCCATAAAACAATGTTACTTCTAGACATATCAAATACGCGACCGTATACCAAGATCGTACGTAAAATTGTATAATCTACCTTCGATGAAAGTAAAATTTCTTCAGATTTCAATTTGGAAAGTCCGTAATAATTCAGTGGATTTGGTTCGTCTGTTTCTTTATAATACCCCTTTATTCCATCAAAAATAAAGTCTGTCGATAAATGAATTATATGCGTATCATTGACTGCTGAAAACGCCTTCAAAGTCTTCACTACCTGAACATTTAACTCATAACATTCTTCCTTTTCATCTTCGCACTTATCTACATTCGTCATTGCGGCGGTATTTATAATAACCTCTGGGCAATAATTATTTAATTCACCTACAAGTTTGTTCTTGTCTGTTATATCTATAGACACATATTTGAAATCATCTCTTCCACTTCTATTGTTTCCTCTTGAAAAACCAATGACCTCATATTTTCCTTTCTCTTCCAATAATAAATTTACCAAACTCTGCCCAAGTAAACCATTACTTCCTGTAATAACAATTTTCTTCATTAAAACAACTCTCTTAATTTATTGATTTGTTCAGGACGTCCTAGTACGATAAGATTCGAATCTTTCTTCAATTTCACTAATGCATCAGGGTTAATTGTATATTCTTGCTCTGGAGATTTATAACCAATAACGGTACATCCTGTTTTCTTTCGCAAATCCAAATCTAAAATGGTTTTCCCTACATATTCCTTTGGTAAATCATTAACGGCAACTTCTTCTAAGTTTGCGGTTGTATCTCCTTCTATCGTCAGTTTATCTACAAATTCAATAACATCTGGTGTCACGACTAAAAGAGCCATGTGCGCTCCCCCTAATTTATCAGGCATTATCACATTGTCAGCTCCCGCTATTTTTAATTTACTATTACTCGTTTCTTTTGATGCTCGACTAATAATTTTACATTTTTTATTTAATTGGTTCGCTGTTAACACAACAAATAAATTGTCGGCATCTGAAGGCAATACAGTAATCAAATTACTCGCGTTCAATATTCCTGCCTTAACCAAAGTTTCATCTACAGTAGCATCTCCTTCAACATTTAGTACTCCTTTTGAATCCAATTCTTGAATTAAGCCCTTGTCTTTCTCTATTACGACCACTTGTTTTTTATAACTTTTTAATTTCGTAATAGCCTGTCTGCCATTCCTTCCATAGCCACAAACTATGGTATGACCTTGGAGTCCTTCTATTTTTTTTTGCACTTTTTTTATTTTTAGTTGATAAAAAAATTGTCCGCTTATTAAATACTCTGAAAATGCAGATACCGAGTACCCGAATATAAACAAACTTGATAAAATGAGTACGATCGTAAATATTTTCTCTCCGGTACCAAAAGGATGAACCTCTCCAAAACCAATAGTGGTAATGGTTATAATGGTCATATACAACGCGTCAATAAAAGAATAGTCAAACAATAAGCTATACCCCCCTACTCCTGTCAAAAGAATAAGCGAGGAGAACACAACGGCTTTGTATAGTCTAGATTGAAATATCGTATTCATTATAAATCAAAAACAGAGGTTCGTTTCGTATAAATCATATCTTTTAATCGTAACAAAAAAGCAAGTGTTAAATATAATCCAAAAGATAGCCCTACGGTTACAAATGATATGTATATAAAAAACAGACGCACATTTACGGTACGCATTCCCAATCTATCTGCCAAACGAGAAGACACATAGAATCCATTTCTTTCAAAAAAGTGTCTAACAAAATGAATAAATGCCATTTCTTGATTTTTAGTTTAAAGAATATAAAAGATAAAGATATTATATTTAAAGAGACTATGTTTAAAATACGTGACAAAATAACATTTCTTACTGTCTTTTTATAATCCCTCAAAGGAAGCATAACCTACCTGAGCTCTCACGTTACTCTTCGAATATTTAACACAATAGCTTTTAAACTGCTATTCTCACATTCTTTATGGGTAACTACCCTAGAGTCATTGTACTGTTCAGTAGGCATTTTCCTTAAAAAGCAGGTAGGCTTCTGAATATGTTTTGCACTCCTATTCTTAATTTCAGTAAGACAAAAAACACAAACCTCAACTACTAAAGTAATACGATCCTAAATTAAAATTACCGCACTAAAAAAACCTTTTTTCCTTTCTTTCTCATTAGAAGAAAAACCATACACTAAGGCTGTCCCTATTTTTTTATAACTTGTATAAAGAAAAAATCATCATTTTCCGTTACCCTAATTTCAAATCATAAATGGTATAACCATTTTTACATACAATTCTTAATATAAAAATACATAAGTATTGCTTAAATTTGCTTTTTTCTGTAAATATCTGAATTTGAAAGAGCAAGAATATATTGAAGTATATGGAGCTAGAGTCCATAATTTAAAAAATATTGATGTAAAAATTCCGCGAGATAAGCTTGTTGTAATCACTGGCTTAAGTGGTAGCGGAAAATCATCATTGGCTTTCGACACCATTTATGCAGAAGGTCAACGTCGATACATAGAAACGTTTTCTGCTTACGCCCGACAATTTTTAGGAGGTTTGGAACGACCTGATGTTGATAAGATTGACGGTCTTTCTCCTGTTATATCTATTGAGCAGAAAACTACCAATAAAAGCCCTCGTTCTACCGTTGGCACAATTACTGAAATATACGACTTTTTACGTTTATTGTTTTCTCGTGCTTCCGACGCCTATTCTTTCAACACGGGAGAGAAAATGGTAAGCTACTCTGATGAACAAATAAAAAATTTAATTTTAAAAGAGTTTGATGGTAAACGTATTGCTATTCTGGCTCCTTTAATTAAATCTCGAAAAGGACATTATAGAGAATTATTTGAACAAATTTCTAAACAAGGTTTTGTTCGTGTTCGTGTTGATGGGGAAATTAGAGAAATTGTAAAAGGCATGAAATTAGACCGCTATAAAACTCATGATATTGAAGTGGTCATAGACAGATTAGCAGTCAGTGATGCCGTAGAAAAACGCTTAGAAGAAACCATTAAAACGGCTCTTTATGCTGGTGATAATATTTTGATGGTTATTGATGTTGATGAAGCTAAACCTCGATATTTTAGCCGTGAATTAATGTGCCCTACCACAGGAATTGCCTATCCTAACCCTGAACCGAACACCTTCTCGTTTAACTCTCCAAAAGGTGCTTGTAATCACTGTAATGGTTTAGGTATAACTCATGAAGTTAATCATTTGAAAATCATTCCAGATGACACTATTTCTATAAAGAACGGCGGTATTGCCCCACTAGGAGAACAAAAGAGTAGTTGGATTTTTAAGCAATTACAAACGATTGCTGAACGTTATAAATTTAAACTAACTGATGCTATCAATAAAATTCCAAAAGAAGCCTTAGACATTATTCTATTTGGCGGAAAGGAAACCTTTTCTATTGAATCAAAAGTAGCCGGAGTAACGCGTAAATACGAAATTGACTTTGAAGGTATTATTGCCTTCATTGAAGGGCAATACAAGAATACAGAAAGTTCATCGATAAAAAGATGGGCTAAAAGTTTTATGGACGAAGTTACTTGTTCGGCTTGTCAAGGGAATCGTTTAAAAAAAGAAGCTTTACATTTTAAAATCACCGATAAAAACATCAGTGAATTAACTCAAATGGATGTTAATGAACTAGCTGGTTGGTTCCGTAATATAGCATCAAAACTTACTGAAAAGCAATTGAAAATTGCTTCCGAAATTTTAAAAGAAATACAAACCCGAATTCAGTTTTTATTAGATGTAGGTCTGGATTACCTTACTCTTGATAGAACCTCTAAATCTTTATCGGGAGGAGAGGCTCAGCGTATTCGATTAGCTACCCAAATTGGCTCTCAGCTTGTTGGGGTACTTTATATACTAGATGAGCCTAGTATTGGTTTACATCAACGTGATAATGAAAAGCTCATAAATTCATTGGTTAAACTGCGTGATGTTGGAAATTCGATTTTGGTTGTTGAGCACGACGAAGACATGATTAAGAGTGCTGATTTCGTACTCGATATAGGTCCTGGAGCAGGAAGATATGGTGGTGAAATTGTCAGTGAAGGTACTTTTACCGATGTAAAATCTCACAAAACCTTAACCGCCGACTATTTAGCCAAGCGAAAACTAATTGAAATACCAAAAAAGCGAAGAGAGGGAAACGGAAAATCTATAAAACTAGTAGGTGCTACTGGTAATAATTTAAAAAATGTTTCTGTAGAGTTTCCTTTAGGAAAAATGATTTGTGTTACCGGGGTTTCAGGTAGCGGAAAGTCAACTTTAATAAACGAAACTCTTTATCCAATCTTAAACAGGCATATTTACCGAGGTGTTAAAGAACCAATGCCTTATAAAAGTATTAAAGGTATTGAACACATTGACAAAGTTATTGATATTGATCAATCTCCTATAGGTCGAACTCCGAGATCAAACCCCGCTACTTACACAGGGGTATTTAGTGAAATTAGAAGTTTGTTTGCTAAAACCCCAGAGGCATCTATTAGAGGCTATAAACCAGGGCGATTTAGCTTCAATGTAAAAGGAGGGCGCTGTGAAACCTGTCAAGGAGGCGGTGTTCGTGTTATTGAAATGAACTTTTTACCCGATGTTCATGTCGAGTGTGAAACATGTCAAGGAAAACGCTTTAATAGAGAAACTTTAGAAATCAGGTACAAAGGAAAATCTATTTCCGATATACTAGAAATGACGATTAATCAAGCTGTTTCTTTTTTTGAATTAATTCCTAAAATTTATCGTAAGCTAAAAACTATTCAAGATGTAGGGCTCGGATACATTACTCTCGGACAACAATCTACAACCTTATCAGGAGGAGAAGCACAACGCATTAAATTAGCCTCTGAATTATCAAAACGAGATACAGGAAATACGTTTTATATGTTAGATGAACCTACAACGGGGTTACATTTTGAAGATATTAGAGTGTTAATGGATGTTCTTAATAAACTGACTAACAAAGGCAATACCGTATTAATTATAGAGCATAACTTAGACGTTATAAAACTAGCTGACCACATCATTGATGTTGGTATGGAAGGAGGAAAAGGCGGTGGAGAAATAGTAGTTACTGGTACTCCTGAAAAAGTAGCAAAGCATAAAACTAGTTATACTTCTAAATTTTTAAAGAAAGAATTAATTTCAAACTAATCCCGATTCCTAGGTAAAGCTACACAAGCATGACTACAAGGGAATGGTTGTGTAACGTTACCTAAGACACCGTATGATTGAGAAATTTTACCTAAGAATCGGTATTAAATTTCAAAATGGAGTATTCATAGTATTCATAGTATTCATAATTTATCATGGTCTACTCCTGAAGTATGAATATAGCCATGATCTCGTCTTGTTTTTAAAGCACATACTACTTTTCCTTATAGCTTTTTATTACTCTTAATGTACGACTCCATTAATTAGAACCTCTTAAGTTTCTAATATATTTATAAAGTTGTTGTCTGACATAAAAATATTTTATCTTAACCAATCTATACCAACAAAAAACACTAAATTAGCAAGCTTCATTTGTAAGAGATTAAAATTAAAAAACATGAGTATGAGTCCAAATGACGATAGAAAAGTTAGAAAAACTGCAACAAAAAACTTGGAACGAAATAAAAACCAGTAACTCTTAGGTTGTTTTTCAAATAATCTAAGAACTTATATTTTATTTAATCTTTATATTACTGTTACATTATTTTAAAATAATTACCAATGAAGTAGCTTCAGAAAGATCAAAATCATATGGCAAATAACTTCCTCCTCCTTTAACATTTAAAATTAATCCATCCGTAAACAGCCCAAAATCACTTCTATTCCATAAACATATAAGCCTGTCATTGTTTAAAAAATAATCAGAAAGACTTCGATCGTTATCCAAAAACAAATTTTTATTAGGGAAATATAACTCCCATTTTTGCAATTCTATAATTTCAACTAAATATTGATGATAATACATTTGTGAATCTAATATACCTCCCCATTTTGTAGGATCTGGTTCAAATACTGTTGACATAGGTGGGTCTGGACAACATGACTGAGGGTCTATATGCCAGTTATACGTATCAAACTGTTCATGAAAAGCAATCTCAAAAGGATTTGAATCAACAAAATTTGAGTCCATGATATTAATCAAGTCTATTTTTGACACCTCATTACTTTTTACAAGCTCATAAAAAAAATTCCTTGCTCCTTCATTTTCTATAAGTGTTTTACCTATTAAAAATGATGTCATATACATTAATTGCTCTTTTCTATCTATATAAGGTTCAAAAACTTCTACTCGCCTACCTCTTTCTGTACGATATACTTCATCTATATTTTCAACTCCATCTGTATCCTCAGAACAGGAAACACAAAACACCAACACAAAACAAAATAGTTTTAAAAATTTCATAATTTCACTTTTTCAATATTTCTAATCACAAAAATACAAAGGGATTTACCCCTTTTTTTACGAATTCAAATTCGCAGTACCTCAATTCAAATTCGCTTTTAATACCAGTTATTGTTTGTATTTACTGTAAAAGAAAAAAATCAATACTAGCAGTAGCTATGATTTCTTTTTCTATTGAAATAGAAAGGGAAAAAGGACGTTTTATTACAGTAAATTCAAATGGTATAAGACCAATTAAATTTTCTGATTGGATATGATAAATTGAATTATTTTTTTCAAGATTAAGGCAAAATATTTTAGCATAGTCTTAGTTATGGCGAAATCTTTTACAAAAAAAGAAGCTACTTAGAAAGTTAAATTGATATAACCATACTAAAATAGATTCTTTAGCACCATATCTTTTCTCCTCGTAGCAACAGGTATTTGCTCCCCTGTTTTTGTAACAAGAAATCCTTCATTTGTATATTTAGTTATGTAGGCTTTATTTACGACAAAAGATTGATGACATTTAATAAATCGCTTTTTATCAAGTAATTCCTCTACTTTTTTCATTGGTTTTGAAATGACAATATTCTCTTCGAAAAGGTAAAATGTAGTATAATTACCTTCTGATTTACAATAAATAATATCATCAAATGAAACTAAATGTTGCGTATCTAATGTTTTTAAAACAATTTTCTGATGCTCTCCTTCTCTATAATAATGATTTGCAATTGTAATAGAACTACTCAACGTATTTTCTTTCTGTATGGTATTCACAGCTTTTTTCACAGCCTCAACAAACTCATCATCGTCAATAGGCTTTAGTAAGTAATCTAAAGCTCCCAAACGTATTGCTTTTATTGCGTGAGAATCAAACCCAGTTACAAAAATTATTTTGAAATTTATTTCTTCTAAAGACGACAAGATATCAAAACTTGTACCATCTCCAAGATCAATATCCATAAACACTAACTGAGGTTGGTATCTTTTTATTTTTTCAAGCCCTTCTTTTACTGAGATGGCTTCATCAACAATAAACAATTCATTTTGAAAATCTTGAAAAACTCTTTTCTTTAGGTTTTCCCTAACGTGTCTTTCATCTTCAATTATTAACGTCTTCAACATACTACAATAATTTATATGGCATTTTTAGTTCTACCTTTGTTCCTTTAAAACCTTTGCCTAGTTCTCTTTTATTTATAACCATAATTCCTTCTCCAGTCATTTTTGTTAAAAATTCATCTATCAACTTAACTGAAGATCTTTTGTTTACATTATTTTCATCAATTCCTACACCATCATCATCTATAATACAACTTATATATTCATTGTTAAGCCAAAGTTGAATTATAAGACTCCCTGTATCTTCTTTTTTTCCAAACCCATGAATTATTGCATTTTCTACAAAAGGCTGTAATAACATCGGCGGTATTAAAATTTCATCTTCTGATTGAATCGTATTATTTATTGAAAAGTTAAATCGCTCAGGGAATCTAAACTGCTGCAACTCTATATAATCTTGTAAAGATTGAAGCTCATCTTCTATATGTACATAATCTTTGGTCGAATTTTCAAATATAGTTCTTAATAATCTTGAAAATTTCTGAATGTATTTTATTGATTGTTTACTATCTTCTTCTATGCTATTTTTAATTAAGCTTAGACTATTAAAAGTAAAATGAGGATTCATTTGAGAACGCAGTAAGCGCTGGTGTAATAAAAAATTCTGTTGTTCAATTTTAAACCTTCTTTGTCTATAAAAATTTAAAATTAACACTCCTATTACCACTGAAATCAATAAAAGAACAGTTAATATATATTGATTTCTTTCATACTCGAGGCTTTGTATCTCTGCCTTTTTTCTGGCTTTTTCTAATACTATCTCATTTTTATGCGATTCTATTAAGACTTTTAATTTGCTATTTATTCTGTCAGAATACTTTTTTTCTTGATATGTAAATATAGAATCTAATTGTGCCGATACTTCTGCTATATCTTCACCTTGTTTATAAAGAATTTCTAAGTTGGTTTTCAACGTGCTTCTTTGATTGATATAATCAATATTATTCAATCCTATGTGAAATATTGAATCTATATACTTTTTAGCTATATCCAACTCCTTTAATTTAATATATGATTTAGATAAATTTATATAGTTATTAATTATTCTTGTTTTACTTAAATGAGAAGGTAATTCCTTAGAAAAAGCTAAGGCTTTTTTGAATGCAAAAACCGCTTTATTAAACAATTTAGTATTAGAAAAACAAAAGCCTAGTGTAGCATATAGTTCATACTTAGCAGCGGTTTTTAAATAATTTTCATACTTTCTAGCTTCTGCCAATTCATTTATTGCCATATCTTGTTTACCAAGACTACTATAAATACTAGATCTCCCAATTTTAGACATTGCATAATTAGTAGTATCTCTTACTTTTAAAAACATTGTTGTCGCTGAATCATTTGCTACTAAAGCCTCATTAAATTGTTTTAATTTAACTTTAATTCTTTGTCTAAATCCATAGACATAAGCTTTATTTCTGTAATCATTAGTGCCTAATAAAGAAAGTAGTTTTTCATTGACCCCCTCTGCATTTAAATAGTCTTCCTTATACCTAGAATAGGTTATCATTAAAGCTCTAAAATAAAATACTTCTCTATCATGTTCTATTTTGTTTTCAGAAAAAGAAGTAGCCCTATTAAAATCATCTATAGCAATATCATATTTCTCTAACCTACTATTATACCTTCCGGCAACATAAGCATACTCAGCTTTTAATGAATCTGATAAATTCTTTTTAGGTGTTTTTTCTAATTGCTCTAAATAGATCTTTAAAGAATCTTGTGAAAGTCCATGTGAAATTTTGTCATTAAAAAACCCTGGGAGTTTTAACTCTACTACTTCATTTCGCTTCTTTTCACAAGCAAATGCCATTAAAAAACATACTATTACTATTATTTTTTTCATTCTAACCAATAAACACCCCAGCAAAACTAGTTATTTCTTTATAAACGACCTATTTAATAACTTTAGACTTAAAGTTATATTTATATCAGTACCTATTTTATACGTTTTGTTACAATTAAAATTTATCAAACAACAGGTTCAAAAACAAATCATTATCAAAACACATCGATTATGAATTGGTTAGTCACAAATATGAATTAACTTATTTAAACACTTATTTCTTTTATAGTTTCGTCAACAATTCATTCTGTTTCTTAGAAATAAATTATAAGAAACCAACGATAACTTGTTAACTATTTATGGAGCATTCATTAATAAACATAGTACAACAACTTCTTAAAAAGAATAGCATTTCTTTTGATAAAGAAGAATTAGCATTTCAAATACAAAGCCATCCCTCATATCCTAGCTTACATGCCATAACAGGAGTGTTAGATCATTTTAATATAGAAAACATAGCGGCTGATGTTCCTGTTAATTCAGAAACACTACAACAATTACCCAACTGTTATATAGCACAAGTAAATAATAACAATGGGCAAAACTTGAATGTAGTCGAAAAAAAGAAAAATGATTACTTTCTATATACTACAGAGGGCAAAAAAGAAAATGTAATAGAAGAAGAATTTTTAAAGAGGTTTACCGGGATTATTGTTGCCGTGGAAAAAACGGATACTATTCAAACAAGTAAAAAAGCAAGTATGATTCCTAAATACATAGGTTTTGGAATCGTAATCTTATTAACTGCCTTTTGGGTTTTAAAAACAACTGATTCTGTTTTTAGTGTTTCTCATTTATTATTATCTATAGCAGGTATTGTTATTAGTGTCGCCATTGTAAAACAAGAATTGGGCTTACAAACCTCTATAGGTGACGCTTTTTGTTCAGGATCAGATGACAAAAAGGATTGTGATGCAGTGCTCTCCTCAAAAGGAGCTGAGATAATTAAAGGACACAAACTCAGTGACCTTAGTATATTATATTTTTCAACATTAGCCCTTCTTACCTTTGTTGAAATAGTGACACCAGTGGTAGCTTATTCAATAAGCTTAGCAGCTATTCCAATAACATTATACTCTATCTATTATCAATATGCAATAGTAGAAAAGTGGTGCTTATTATGTTTAAGTATTGTTGGTTTATTATGGTTACAAGCACTAATACCAGTATTAACAAACCTTTTCATTTTCAGCTTTGAGCCTACTGACTTTGTCACTTTAACAATTATAGGAACAAGTGTTTGGCTTGGTTGGAGTTATATAAAACCACTTATATCAGAAGTAACAGCTTTACGAAAAGACAAAATAGAAGGAGTTAAATTTAAAAGAAACTTCACCTTGTTTGAGGGAATGCTAAACAAATCTCCTGAACTTGATACTACTATAGCTAAAAGTCAAGAGATTGTTTTTGGAAACCCTTCTTCAAACCTAGAAATAGTTGTAATTACCAATCCTTTTTGCGGTCATTGTAAACCAGTTCACGCGCAGATAAATGAGATTTTAAACAAGTATAAAAATTCGGTTAAAATAAGGGTTCGCTTTAATATAAATACAGAAGACAAAAAAGGTAATAGTGTAAAAGTAACTAGCCGACTATTGGAACTTTATAATAACAATAAACATAAAAAATGTTTAGAAGCTATGAGTGATATTTATGAAGATCGTAATGTGATTTCCTGGCTAAAGAAATGGGGGGAAAGTAATAATAGTGATTACTTTTTAACGGAATTAGAAAGAGAAAAAGAATGGTGTAAAAATAATGCTATTAACTTCACCCCAGAGATTTTAATCAATGGAAGGTCATTTCCAAAAGAATACAACAGATCAGATTTAATTTTCTTTATAGAAGAATTAGAAGAAAACAGCCAAGTGGTCATAAACAAGGTATAAAAAACAAATCCCTAAAAAGGGATTTGAATTTGAAACATATTCTCTCGCGAAGAATAGACACACTCGGTGAGTGTCTTAAAATGTTCACCGCAAAGGTAATTTTAATATTTTAATAATGAGAAAATCAATTTTAGATTTAGGCAAAGCTCTAAATAAAGCGGAACAAAAACAAGTTAGTGGAGGGCGTCGCCCTCATATCTGTAATGATGATAGCCCAATAGTGTTTTGTACTTTTCCACAAACATGTACTCTTGGTAGTAATGGATGGTATTGTAGTTAAAATAAAAAGATAATTTATGAAAAAATCAATTTTAAATTTAGGTAATGCTCTAAATAAAATAGAGCAAAAACTAATTAATGGGGGAAGAAAATTCTGTACAAGTCATGCACAGTGTCCTGCTAACCAATGTTGTCAATCACCTCCTACTTCAAGTAGTGGAGTATGTGGGACTGCAACTAGCGGACAAGGATTATGTAATGGGCAATTACCTGTTGAAGAAGTACCATTTGGATAAATACCAATATTTTAACTTAAAAGGGCTGTATTTAGCCCTTTTAAGTTTATCCTTAAAAATCTGAATATTTTAATCATTCACTCATAAACAACACTAAAACTTTTATTTATGAAAAAATCAATTTTAAATTTAGGTAATGCTTTAAATAGAATAGAGCAAAAACTAATTTATGGAGGTAAAAAAAATTGTAATACACATAATGATTGCGGACCAGGATCTTGTTGTAATACGTCACGATTTTGCCAGCTATTTGAAGCTCCAAATTCAGGAGGACTTTTATGTGATGGGGCTATATCTATCTTTTAATTATTCATACAAGAATTATTCTTGTGATAAATTAACTTCTTGTATTTATATATAAAGGAGTTATTCCTTAAAAATAAAGTAATAACTCTTAAAATAATTAAATTTTTCATTTGAAGAAATTTCCAAATTATAAACAAACCGAGGCGAAAGATTGTGGCCCAACGTGTATAAAGATAATAGCAAAGCATTATGGTAAAACCATCAATACACAACAACTACGTAATCTAAGTGAAACTACTCGAGAAGGAAGTAGCTTATTAGGTTTAAGTGAAGCTGTAGAGTCTATGGGGTTTAAGTCTTTAGGAATTAAGCTAGCCTTTACCAAACTTCGAGAAGCTCCATTACCATGTATTGTTCACTGGAATAAAAACCATTATGTGGTTCTCTACAAAATAAAAAAAGATACAGTATATCTTTCTGATCCTGCTCATGGGCTTATTTCTTTTACTAAAGAAGAATTTATTCAACATTGGATAGGGAATAATGCTGATGAAAATACGGAAGAAGGAATTGCTTTAATGGTTGAGCCTACGCCTAAATTTTATCAAGAAGAATTTGATGAAGATGAAAAGTTTGGATTCTCTTTTATCTTTAAATATCTTTTTAAATATAAAAAATTTATAGTTCAACTTATTATAGGGTTATTAGCGGGTAGTTTATTACAATTAATCCTTCCCTTTTTAACCCAAAGCGTGGTTGATGTAGGGATTAAAAATCAAGACCTTAACTTTGTATATTTAATCTTAATTGCACAATTGTTTTTATTTGTTGGTAAAGCTGCTTTAGAAATTATTCGAAGTTGGATTCTACTGCATTTAAGTACACGAATTAATATTTCATTAATTTCTGATTTTTTTATCAAGTTAATGAAACTTCCTATTTCTTATTTTGATGTAAGGATGACAGGAGATTTACTCCAAAGAATTAATGACCATAAGCGTATAGAACGTATTTTAACAACCTCTTCACTAACTGTACTATTCTCCTTCTTTAATCTTATTATTTTCAGTTTCGTTCTAGGCTATTATAGCTTACAAATATTTGGAGTATTTGTTTTAGGAAGTGTTTTATATTTTGGTTGGGTTTTGTTTTTCTTCAAAAAAAGAAAAGAATTAGACTATAAACGATTTTCACAAGTAAGCCAAGAGCAAAGTAAAGTTATTGAGCTGATTAACGGAATGCAAGAAATTAAGCTTCATAATGCAGAAAGGCGCATGCGTTGGAACTGGGAGTATGTTCAGGCTCGATTGTTTAAAGTAGCTACAAAAAGTTTAGCCTTAGAGCAAACCCAAAGTGTAGGGTCTAACTTTATTAATGAATTAAAAAATATGTTCATTACCATTTTGTCTGCCAAATTAGTAATTGATGGTCAAATTACTTTAGGAATGATGATGGCAATTAGCTATATCGTTGGCCAATTAAACGGCCCTATAGTTCAATTAATCAATTTTATGAGAGATGTGCAAGATGCACAGATATCTATTGACAGGTTAGGTGAGATTCATAACATGGAAAATGAAGAAAAACCTGAAGATGAAAAAGTAACTAATATCCCAGAAAAAGAAGCCATAAAACTTAACAACATCTCTTTTAGATACACAGGAGGTTTAGAACCTGTATTAAAAGATTTATCCTTAGAAATTCCAGCGAATAAAACTACGGCTATTGTTGGTGTAAGCGGAAGTGGAAAAACAACATTGATGAAATTATTACTTGGCTTTTACCACGTAAATTCAGGAGATATAAATATTGGGAGTTTTAACTTAAAAAATATTTCACAAAAAGAATGGAGAAGAAACTGTGGGGTAGTGATGCAAGAGGGCTATATTTTTAATGATTCAATAGCAAAAAATATCGCTGTTGGAGAAGATTATGTAGATAAAGAGAAACTTGCACACGCTATAAATGTAGCCAATATAGCTGATTATATAGAAGGGTTGCCTCTAGGATATAACACAAAAATTGGAAGTGAAGGAAGCGGACTTAGTACTGGACAAAAGCAACGCCTTTTAATTGCGAGATCTGTATATAAAAATCCAAAGTTTTTATTTTTTGACGAAGCCACGAGTGCTTTAGATGCTAATAATGAAAAGGTTATTATGGGAAAACTTAATGAATTTTTTTCCAATAAAACAGCCGTAGTGATAGCGCATAGGTTAAGCACAGTAAAAAATGCTCATCAAATAGTAGTATTAGAAAAAGGAAAAATTATAGAAAAAGGAACTCATCAGGAATTAATAGCCTTAAAAGGAAGCTACCATCACCTAGTTAAAAATCAACTAGACTTGGGTAAATAAATCGTCATAACGAGGAATATAACCACGAAGCTATTTTAATCATTAAAATGAAATTGCTTCACTCCATTGGCAATGACAAAAATAGTATCTCACGAAGAATAGACACAAACCTTGAGTATCTTTAAATGTTCAAGGATTTAATAAAAACTAAATCTTTTTAAACACTTTATATGCCACAAAACAATTCAGATATAGAAATTAGAAGTGAAGAAGTACAAGAAATACTTAGTCATGTACCCAATTGGATGATTCGTTGGGGAAACACTTTATTGTTTTTACTTGTGATCATGCTACTATTTATCTCTTGGTTTGTAAAATACCCTGATGTTATAGCTACTCAGGTAATGGTTACCACTTCCTTTCCTCCTGAAAAAATTTATGCTCAATCTTCGGGGCAATTTGAAGTGTTTTTGACCAATGAAGGTAATAAAGTACAGAAAAACGAAATTCTTGCCGTAATTGAAAATAGTGCTTCTTACAAAGATGTACTGCTTTTAAAAAGTATTGTCGATACCGCTAAGATTGAACGTGAACATTTTTCTTTTCCTATTGATAAACTACCTCCTCTACTACTAGGAGATATTACTAACAGCTTCTCTCAGTTTGAAAGCAACTATTCTGAATATGTGTTAAATGAAAAACTAACCCCTTTTAAATCAGAAACTTTTGCCCACAAAATGTCTGTTACTGAAGCTAATGGTCGATTACAAATTTTATTATCGCAAAAAGAACTCAATAAAAAAGAAATGGAGTTTAAAAAATCCGATGTGCAAAGAAGTCGGAAAATGTTTAAGCAAGGAGTTATTTCTAAAAAAGAATTAGAACAAAAAGAAATTGAATTTTTACAATCGCAAAACATTTATAAAAACTTAGAATCTTCTATCTCTCAAATTAGAGAACTCGTAGGTAACTCCGCTAAAAACTTACAAGGTACCTCTATTAAGAAACAACAAAACGATATTCGTTTAAAAAACAAAACTATTCAATCTTTTCTTTACCTAAAAAAGGCTGTTAGAGACTGGGAAAAACAATATGCTTTAACCGCTTCTATAAACGGAAAAGTATCTTTCTTATCCTTTTGGAGTGAAAATCAAAATGTAAAAAATGGGGATCTAATTTTTACTATAATTCCCTCTAAAAGCAATTCTTTTATCGGAAAAATTAAAGCACCTGCTACGAACTCTGGGAAAATAAAAAAAGGGCAAAAAGTACAAATAAAATTATTGAATTATCCTTCTGATGAATTTGGTGAACTTAATGGAAAAGTAAACTCTATTTCATTAATACCGGATGCTGAAGGTAATTATTTAATTAATGTTGAATTACCTCAAGATTTGAAAACAACCTATGATAAAAAATTAACTTTCAGCCAAGAAATGAAAGGTACTGCAAATATTATTACCGAAGATTTACGTTTAATTGAACGGTTTTTCTATCAACTTAAAAATATTGTAAAGTAAATAGAGTTGTGTTAAACCCAATTCTCTCAACCACTAGCACCTATTAAATTCCAAAATGGTCTATTCATAATTTATCATGGTCTACTCCTGAAGTATGAGTATAGCCATGATATCGTCTTGTTTTTAAAGCACATACTACTATTCCTTATAGTTTTTTATTACTCTTAATGTAAGCCTCCATTAATTAGAACCTCTTAAGTTTCTAATATATTTATAAAGTTGTTGTTTGACATAAAAATATTTTATCTTAACCAATCTATACCAACAAAAAACACTAAATTAGCAAGCTTCCTTTGTAAGAGATTAAAATTAAAAAACATGAGTATGAGTCCGAATGACGATAGAAAAATTAGAGAAAAACTACAACAAAAAACTTGGAATGAAATAAAAACCAATGACTCTTGGGCTATTTTTAAAATAATGGCAGAGTTTGTTGATGGGTATGAAAAATTGAGTAAAATAGGCCCTTGTGTGTCTGTTTTTGGTTCTGCACGTACAAAACCAGATCATCCTTTCTATAAATTAGCAGAGGAAGTCGCTTTCAAATTAACCGAAAATGGTTTTGGCGTGATTACAGGGGGTGGCCCTGGTATTATGGAAGCAGGTAACAAAGGTGCCAACCGAGGTAAAGGGATTTCTGTTGGATTGAACATTGATCTTCCTTTTGAACAACACGATAACCCATGGATTGACCCTGGTAAAAGTTTAGACTTCGATTACTTTTTTGTTCGTAAAGTTATGTTTGTAAAATATTCTCAGGGATTCGTAGTAATGCCCGGAGGTTTTGGAACTTTAGATGAGCTTTTTGAAGCTATTACACTGATTCAAACAAAAAAAATAGGTCGTTTTCCTATTGTACTAGTAGGAAAAAAATTCTGGAGCGGCCTTATTGATTGGATTAAAGACACCTTATTGGAAGAAGGAAATATTAGCGCTGAAGACTTAAATTTATTCAGAATTGTTGATACAGCAGATGAGGCTGTTGAACATTTTAATAAATTCTATTCGAAATACAAATTAAAACCTAACTTTTAAAAAAATAACCTATATTTAAAATTCAGCACCTAGGCTTGGCAATAATCAACCTAAATTTTTAGCATGTTGCAAAAATCACTCTTGTGCCCTCTTTTATTTTTTGTTTTAAGCTACAGCCATTTAAGCGCTCAAATAAACTCTGTGAACGCTACTATACAGTTACATGACAGTATCCAAACTCTTAACATTGAACAAGACATCGTTTTTCACAATAAAACCAATGTTGATTTACAAAAAATATACTTGCATAACTGGGCAAACAGCTATAAAGACAATACAACACCCCTTGGTAAAAGACTTATTGAAGATTATCGTATGAATTTTTATTTTTCCAAGGAAAAAGAAAGAGGGTTTTCTAGAGTAAAAACGATGACCGTTGGAGGCAACCAAGTGATACCTAAACAAAAAGAAAATCATCCTGATATTATCGATATTACCCTGAATGAAACACTAAAACCGAAGGATAGTGTTATCATTTCAATAGCGTACTCTGTGAAGGTTCCTGATGCAAAATTCACGAGCTATGGGAAAACTAAAACTGGGTATCATTTACGTTTTTGGCAAATTATTCCCGCAGTACACCAACAGAAATGGCAGCTAATGAGTAATTTAAACATGGATGATTTGTATCAAGATATCGCGAATTATGAAATTAAAATTAAGGTTCCAAAACGCTATATTCTTGAAAGCAACCTGTATCAGTATGAAAATACAAGTGATAACTTCACTGATTACTTTTTAATTGGGCACAAGAAAAAAGACATTATTATAAACATAGATACACGGAAAAAGTTCAAATCATTCAAAACACAAACACAAGAAATCAAAACAGATGCCTATGATGAAAACATTTCTCTTCAAACTACCAATGACATCATCAATAAACAAATTCAATTTATTGAAAAACACATAGGAAAACACCCACATAGAGAGATTTTTGTAGATGAAAATACTGTTAGAAAAAATGCATTGCATGAAATTTATGGTTTACCGAAATGGCTAAAACCTTTTCCAGAAAACTTCAGGTGGGATGTCAATTTCTTTCATTCATTATGCTCTAAGTATATTGATGATTTAGTACTTCATAACAAACGCACAGAATATTGGTTTACTGACGGGCTACAAACCTATTTAGTCATGGAATATTTAAAAACCTATTATCCAAAAATCACCATCTTAGGAAGATACTCTAACTATTGGCCCCTAAAAGATTATAATATTGGTCGACTAAATCAAAGTGACAAATTCTCCTTTATGTATCAATTTAGCGCGAGGAAATTTTATGATCAGGCATTGAATACTCCTGCAGATTCGCTCTCTAATTTTAACAGAAAAATAGTTAGCAGATATAAATCAGGACTGGGCTTTAAATACTTACAAGATTACATAGGTAACGGTGCTTTAGAGAAGTCAATTAAAACATTTTTATTCCAAAATCATCTAAAAACAACCTCTCCATCGAATTTTACGACCATATTAAAACAGAATACCCCCAAAGATATAAGCTGGTTTAGTAATGATTATTTGAAAACCTCAAAAAAATTAGATTATAAAATCACCTCTGTAAAAAAATCGGCAAACGAAGATTCTCTAAAAGTAACAATAAAAAATAAACGTAGCTTTTCAGCTCCAGTAGCACTATACGGCATAAACAATAAAAACATCGTATTTAAAAAATGGGTTACCAATGTTGATTCCACAAAAACTATCACCATAAAAGAAGGTGATTTTGACAGACTGGCTTTAAATTACGAAAACATTTATCCAGAATACAATTCTTTAGATAATTTCAGAACTACAGATAACAAACTGTTAAACAAACCTCTACAATTAAGACTTATCAAAGACATTGAAGACCCCTATTACAATCAACTTTTTTATTATCCTAACATTAAGTATAATTTATATGATGGAATCATTTTAGGAGTCCGAATCAATAATCGACATATCATTCCACATAACTTTGATTTTTCTATTACCCCTAACTATAGCACTAGAAGCAACAATTTTACAGGAGCTTTCTCTTTAGGGTACAATCATTTTTTACAAAAGTCCTCTCTTTATAAAATACGATATGGAATTCAAGGTAGCAATTTTCATTATGCTCCAGAACTAGGATACAATGCACTTGTGCCTTATGTAAGCTTATCTTTTAGAAGAAAAACACTACGTGATGTTGGCTCTAAAACATTTTCAACACGTTTATTTTACATTAAAAAAGAGGTAGCTGCAAATGCTCCGATTACCGAACAAGATAGGTATAAGGTTTTAAATTTCCGATATCTCTATAATAGACCCGATATTATCAAAAGGCTTCAATATGCTGTTAATTTTGAACTAGGAAATAATTTCACAAAACTCTCAACAGATATACGATACAGAGAATTTTTCGATACGCAAAGAATTTTTGAACTCCGTTTTTTTGGAGGCATGTTTATCACTAACAACTCTTTCGGCGATTATTTTAGCTTCGGATTAAATAGGAGTTCCGATTACTTATTTGAGCAAAATTTATTTGGCCGCTCTGAAAGTTCTGGTCTCTTCAGCCAACAGTTCGTTATTTCAGACGCTGGTTTTAAATCAACATACGACACCCCTAAAAGAGCCAACCAATTTGTGCTTGCGGGGAATACAAGTGTTAGTATCTGGAAATGGATTGAAGTGTACAATGATGTTGCTATGTTAAAAAACAAAAAAGAATCACCTACCTTTTTTTATGAAAATGGCATCCGTGTAAATTTCATTCCTAATATTTTTGAATTTTATTTCCCTGTATACACAAACCAAGGTTGGGAAGTAAACAAAGAAGCCTATCCTTCAAAAATACGTTTTGTTATTACTACTAATTTAGATAGGATTTATAATTTTATCCGAAGAGGTTTTTTGTAAAGCTAATATTCATATCTGTGTTTATTATTGTTTGCGAGATACTCTTATTTACAGGTACATTATTTTTTATATACGAACATATAATACCAGTTATTGTTTGAATTTACTGTAAAAGAAAAAAAAGACGTTTTATTACGTTAAATTCCAATGGTAAATGGTCTCTTCAACCTATTTTATACCGATTCTTAGGTAAAATTACTCATTCATTTTCTTACACTCATACTTGTAATTAGCTGTAAATTGATATGTACTATAAATAATTACAATCTGTGAATTAACATCCTGAAGAGTACTATATCAAACATATTCTAGTGATCTAATAGAACTATGTTTAATTACCGTATCTTTTGTTACCATGTTTAAACCAATGAAACTCATCGGTACTTTTGAGAATATTTTCCTCCTTATGTTTAGTTCCTGATCTCTAGCAACTCAAGGTCCTAAAATGAATCTTTTCACTCAGAAAGGAAAAAAGGATTTTTAGCTAAACTTTTATCAAAAACCTAAACTTTGCGAAATATTCAATAAAAACCCAAAATTCAACTTCATATTGAGAATTCTTCAACAAAAAGATTGATTTTTAAAATTGAATTAAAAAAACTATCTTTGTAACCGTACCAAAATTTGATGATTATGACGCAAAATACGGAAGTAGTTAACACTCAAAAACTTTCTTTTAACGATTTTAAGAACGAAGTATTAAATGATTACAAAATTGCACGTATGAGTAGAGAGTGTAGTTTGTTAGGTCGGAGAGAAGTTTTAACGGGAAAAGCTAAATTCGGAATTTTTGGTGATGGTAAAGAAGTACCACAATTAGCAATGGCAAAGGCCTTTAAAAATGGAGATTTCCGTTCAGGATATTATCGTGATCAAACCTTCATGATGGCTATTGGAAAGTTAAGTGCCCAACAGTTTTTTGCAGGGTTATATGCCCATGCAGATATTACAGTTGACCCGATGTCGGCTGGTCGTCAAATGGGAGGACATTTTGCTACCCATTCGTTAGAGGAAAATGGAACTTGGAAAAATTTAACTGCTCAAAAAAACTCCTCTTCCGATATTTCTCCTACTGCTGGTCAAATGCCACGTTTATTAGGTTTAGCTCAAGCTTCTAAAATTTACAGAAATGTTGCCGAGTTAAATAACCATTCTAACTTCTCTATCAAAGGAAATGAAGTAGCTTGGGGTACTATTGGTAATGCAAGTACAAGTGAAGGTTTGTTTTTTGAAACTATAAATGCTGCTGGTGTTCTTCAAGTACCTATGGTTATGAGTGTTTGGGACGATGAATACGGTATTTCTGTTCACGCAAAACACCAAACTACTAAAGAGAGTATTTCAGAAATATTAAAAGGGTTTCAGCGTGATGCTGAAAATAAAGGCTATGAAATATTTGTAGTGAACGGTTGGGATTATGTACAACTCATAGATATTTATAATAAAGCCTCTAAAATTGCCAGAGAAGAACATGTACCTGTACTCATTCATGTGAAAGAATTAACACAACCTCAAGGTCATTCTACTTCTGGTTCACATGAAAGATATAAAACGAAAGAACGTTTACAATGGGAGCAAGAGTTTGACTGTGTTGCTCAAATGCGTAAATGGATTTTAGAATTTGAGTTATTGGATAAAAGTGGTGAGCCATTAAAATTTGTTGATTCTGAAGAAGAATTAATTAATTTAGAAAAATCAATCAGAAAAGAAGTAAGCAAAGCCAAAAGAGATGCTTGGACTGCTTTTACTGGTGAAGTAAAAAACGAAGCGCAAACTGCTATAAACTTACTTGCCAAAATTGCTCAAAAAAGTGATAACCGTACGTTTATCGATAAGTTAGTAAATGATTTAAAAGCTATTGGTGAACCTATCCGTAAAGATATTCTAATTGCTACTCGCAAAACTTTGCGATATTTAAAAGATGAAAATTTCACAGAAAAAACAGAGCTTCAAGCTTTTATTAAAACTTATGTAGAAAACGCATACTCAAAATACTCTTCTCACTTGATGAGTGAAACCGAACTGGCTGCAACTAATATTTCAGAATTAACTCCTACGTACGAAGGAGAAGCCTTAGTTGATGCTAGAGTTATTATGCGTGATAATTTTGAAGCTATCTTAAAAAAGCACCCTGAAGTATTAATTTTTGGTGAAGATGCTGGCTATATAGGTGATGTTAACCAAGGACTAGAAGGCCTACAAGAAAAATTTGGTGAGTTACGTGTTTCAGATACAGGAATTAGAGAAGCCACCATTCTAGGGCAAGGTATTGGTATGGCTATGCGTGGATTACGACCGATTGCTGAAATTCAATATTTAGATTACTTATTATATGCCTTACAAATAATAAGTGATGATTTAGCCACATTGCGTTATCGTACTTTCGGCAAGCAAAAAGCGCCATTAATTATTCGAACAAGAGGACATCGTTTAGAAGGAATTTGGCATGCGGGTTCACCAATGGGTGGTATCATAAACAATGTAAGGGGAATACACGTCTTAGTTCCAAGAAACATGACAAAAGCCGCTGGTTTTTATAACACTTTGTTAGAAGGTGATGATCCAGCGTTAGTAATAGAATGCTTAAATGGTTATCGTTTAAAGGAAGCTCTACCTACTAATTTGGGAGAATTCAAAACACCAATCGGCGTAGTTGAAACCGTTAAAGAAGGTACAGACATCACAATCGTTTCGTATGGCTCAACCTTACGAATTGTAGATGAGGCTGCAAAAGATTTAGCCCAAGTTGGTATACACGCTGAAATTATTGATGCTCAAAGTTTATTGCCTTTTGATCTAAACCACGATACAGTTAAGTCTGTTGCAAAAACAAATAGATTATTAGTAGTAGATGAAGACGTGCCTGGAGGTGCTTCTGCCTATTTATTACAAGAAATTATAGAAAAACAAAACGGATACAAACACTTAGATAGTAAACCAGCTACCTTAACCTCTAAAGCACATAGACCTGCTTACGGTACAGATGGCGATTATTTTTCTAAACCTTCTGCGGAGGACGTATTTGAAAAAGTCTATGAGATTATGCATGAGACCAATCCTCAAAAATTTAAGAGTTTATACTAAACTCTTGTAATAAAAAAAATAGGCTTTTGAAAATTCAAAAGCCTATTTTTTTTATTATTAAATGGTACATCTATTTTTCCAAATCTTCATCAACCTTTACATCTTCAACATCTATAGGCTTATTTCTTCCTTCGTACTCTACTACTTTTTCTTTTAACCCGTTCATAAACGTAGAAGAAGACAAATCTTGATTTTCTATAACTTGTTGCAGAGCTTTAATTCTTTCAGTCATGGTTGACTTCTCCAAAGCTAAACCAGCAAACTTTGCAGTTGCTATATCCACAGAATTTTCAGAAAGATTAGATGATTTTATCCATCCCTCTTCTATATACTCTCCTTCTGTTCTCTTTCCTTTAACCTGAATCCAATCTCCTTGAGTAGCGGTAACAGCTATTATATCCATTACACTATATTTTTTTTCTGTTTTAGTAAGTAAATCGGGCCTTTTATACACACTTGTATCTTCAAGCATTACCGCAACTTTGCCATTAACAGCCAAAAAAGATCCTCTAGTCCACCCTTCTTTTCCATCAACTAATCTAACTTTATAGTATAACTTCTTAGAAACAGAGTCTGTTATTTCCTCTCCTGTTAAAGTAACTTTCTCCCCTAAGCTCATCGAAGTGATCCATTTTCCTTTTGCTTTAGGTGTTTTTCGAACAGATAACTTTTCTAATAAACAAATGGCCGTTTCAACCTTTTTTGTTTCTTTTTCTTTAGCATTGTAATTTTCTTCTTTAGTATTTTGGCTTGTTTTGTTAGCTTTTTCATTCCCTTTGCAACTGGTAAACAAAATAGATACTGAAATAATAGCAATAAATATATTTTTCATTTTTATTTGATTTTGAGACAAATATAGTTTTATTAATCTATCATATAAAAAAATCAATCATAACTTTATTATAGCTCATTGTTAATTCCCTCTCAGTAAACTACTGCCAATAACACACTCTAAACAACGTTTTTTAACACAATAATTATTTTTAAGCTCTAGTAATGCTTGGGTTTCAAAAGCACTTTTAGCGTTAATATTTAATTCTAAAAACTTAGAAACAATAGTATTCTTCTCGGGTTTCATTTCTTGCAATAGGTCTAGTAGTTTATTTATTTCTCCCCCCCCTCTTTTTTGTATGTAAACAAACTTCATCGGAATAATGGTATTGATCAATAATAAATCTATAAATGATCGTGTTAACTTCTTAGAAGATTTTTTACTTTCGGTTTCAAACGTATAATGAGTTTTCCAAAACTCATCTACCTCAACCATAAACAACTCATAAAATTTTTCCAGTCTCGAAAGCTCTTCTATTTTAGAAAACAATTGATGATGTTTACTAACTAATGCTACTAATTGTGCTATTCGAACTGTAGGAAAATTTGCCGGTCGCATCCTAAAAAACTGTAAATTATTTTTATTCAGTTGTTTCAATCTAAACTTATGCTTAAGAAACTGATATTCTTCTTTTAGCTCCAAGAAATAAGGGTGTTGAAAGTCTTCATCTAAAAAACCAGCCTGTCCAAACAGCAGCGCAGACAATCCGGAGGAGCTAAAGTGTAATTTTCGCAATACAGAATAATCAAATGATTTTGCCAATGTTAAAAAAGCATCACCATTTACTTTTAATCCGAAATTTTTAGCCAACAACCAGAAAAGTACTGCTTCGTAATTATTTCTAGATTTCCGCAGTAATTCGTTAATTAAATTTGATTTATGTTCTAACCGTTCTATATACAATCTATCTAACCAATTCGCAAACAAAAAGGGAGGCACATTCTCAATTTGTGATTCACAAAAAATCCATTTCTTTTCTTTTAACTGTAGTTTCTCATACCTATTAAGTACGTTTTTGTCTACAAATTCCTTTAATTCAAAAGTCGGTAATGATCGATTATTCTTCATAAACACCTCGGCATCATGCTCCCAAACTACATGTAAAATAACTGCATCGTAATTTTCATCTGCCTCGTGATTATGGGCATACCAATCTGATGATTTTACATGTATTTCTACATTACCTACCCAAGTTTGATGGTTTATTTTAAGTTGAGCGTTTAAAAAATCTGGCCCCGAATTCGTATTGTACAACCCTGACTTAACAACAATGAGCTCTTCTTTATCAACGGTGCTTGTTTCATGAATCCGAAAAAGTTTGTGGTTCCATAAAAAATGTAAGAACTTCTCTTTCATAAATTTTTAGTTTAGCATTTTTACAGTGTATTAAGTTAATAAAAAAAAACGAAAATCTTTGATTAACGCAACAAACCTCTTGCCCACTGACCGCCATATTCTAAATAATTATTTATAATAGTATCAAGATTTACAATAGTTTTTCTAGTCATCTTTTATTTTTCTACACTATTTTTGTGTCTTAAAATTCAAAAAGAGTATGAACAGTAATATTGAAAATTTAAAATGGCGCTATGCCGTTAAAAAATTTGACGAAAACAAGTACCTTACTGAAGACCAAATCAATATTTTAAAAGAAGCTTTTAACTTAACAGCTACTTCTTACGGTTTGCAACCAATAAAATTGATTATTCTTAAAAACAAAGAAATACAGCACCAATTAGTGGTTCATTCATGGAACCAACAGCAAGTAGCTCAAGCTTCACATGTTATGATTATAGCAATACCGAAAGAGTTTTCCGTTGAAGATGTAGATAACTATTTTAAATTAGTTAAAAAAATTAGAAATACACCTGATGCTATTTTAAACCCATTTAAGCAAATGCTTTCAAATGATATTTCTAATAAATCTCAAAATGAATTGCATCAATGGATGAAAAACCAAGCATACATTGCTTTAGGAAATTTAATGACGGTAGCTGCTAATGAAAAAATAGATACTTGTCCTATGGAAGGGTTTGTTCCTCAAAAATATGACGAAATCTTAGAACTCGACAAATACAATTTAACCTCTGTTCTTGTATTACCAATAGGTTTTAGAGCTGAAGATGATTTCATGAAAGACCTAGAAAAGGTACGGAGAAAAACAGAAGATATAGTCATTGAGTTGTAAACGCTTTTTGGAATTACGAATTATAGATTAGTACTACTGAAAACTAAATTTAGTACATTCGTGATTTATAATTCGTAATTCAATCCAATGCAACCACTATACATCATATTACTTATTTTAGGATACTTCAGTATCCTTATTTTGATCTCATACATTACAGGTAAATCTGCAAATAACGCAACCTTTTTTAAAGCTAATAATTCTTCTCCTTGGTATCTAGTTGCTTTTGGAATGATTGGGGCATCCCTTTCTGGTGTTACATTTATTTCTGTACCTGGTTGGGTAGAGGGGCAACAAATGAGCTATATGCAAATGGTATTAGGGTACGTAGTAGGCTATGCTGTTATTGGTTTGGTTTTACTTCCTTTGTACTACCGCTTAAACCTAACCTCTATATACACCTACCTAGAAGATCGCTTTGGATACTACTCTTACAAAACAGGCGCCTCTTTCTTTTTGCTTTCTAGAACTATTGGCGCTTCTTTTCGTCTATTTCTTGTTGCAAACGTATTGCAGCTAATTTTATTTGATGCCTACGGAATTCCATTTTGGGTAACAGTAACAATTACAATTTTACTGATTTGGTTGTACACTTTTAAAGGAGGCATAAAAACCATTGTTTGGACTGACACCTTACAAACACTATTTATGTTAATCGCTGTGGGAGTATGTATTGTAATGATCAAAGACTCTTTAGAAATTGAAAGCTTATTTTCTTACGTAACTGAAAATAAACTTTCTAAAATATTCTTTTTTGAAGATTTTAAAGCTGGAAATTATTTTTGGAATCGATTCTTATCTGGTGCTTTTATCGCCATTGTAATGACAGGGTTAGATCAGGATATGATGCAGAAAAATTTAACTTGCCGAAACTTAAAAGACGCACAAAAGAATATGTTTTGGTTTACCATTGTATTGGTTATTGTTAACTTTTTCTTTTTAGCCTTGGGTATTTTATTAACAGATTATGCTACGGTAAACGGAATTAATGCCCACAAAGATGAACTGTTCCCTATGATTGCCATGAATGGTAATTTAGGAATTGCAACCTCTCTATTCTTTTTATTAGGGTTAATTGCAGCAGCCTACTCTAGTGCCGACAGTGCGCTAACTTCGTTAACAACCTCTTTTAGTATTGATATTTTAGGTATTGACAAAAAAGACAATAAGCTAGAGCAAGAACAAATTCGTAAAAAAATACATGTTTTATTCTCCGTTGTTTTAATAGCAACAATTTTAATTTTTAAATACTTTATCAAAGACGCTAGTGTGATTGCTAAAATATTTCAATTTGCAGGATACACCTATGGCCCTTTACTTGGTTTATACGCTTTTGGTTTGTTTACCAATTTAAAAATTCAAGATAAATGGGTTCCTTTTATATGTATCTTATCTCCCTTTTTATCATTTGGTATCAATTTTATGACAAACGCACTATGGGGCTTTAATTTCGAGTTTTTCATCCTAGTTCTTAACGGATTAATTACCTTTTTAGGATTATTTATCATTAAAAAACGACAAAATGGCTAAAAAAGGAAAAGAGAAAAACACCGTAAATAAAGCCAAACACAGCCGCCTAATGAAACAAAAAACAAACAAAATTCGTTTGGAAAAGCAGCGCACTAAAGAGCGATTGAAGGCAATTATAAAAAAAATAAACGAACAGAAAGATTCTCAAGAATGACCGCACAAGAAATTATAACTAAATTTGAGTTAACAGAACATCCTGAAGGAGGGTACTACAAAGAAACCTATAGAAGTAGTGGCCTCATTAAAAACAAGAACCTGCCAGGTAATTTCATTGGTGATAGAAATTTTAGTACTTGTATCTATTTTTTATTAACCTCTGATAAATTTTCAGCTTTTCATAAAATAAACCAAGACGAAATTTGGCATTTCTACCTAGGAACTACCCTAAAACTTCATATGATTTCACCAGAAGGAGAATACACTTTCGTTATGATTGGAAACGATATAGAAAATGATGAAGTACCACAATTCGTAGTTCCAGCAGGTTATTGGTTTGCTGCACAAGTAATCACTAAAAATTCATTTGCTTTTACTGGTTGTACCGTTGCTCCTGGGTTTGACTTTAATGATTTCGTTTTACCAAAAAAGAAAGCATTGATTCAATTGTTTCCAGAACATACAGAAATCATTACGCAACTAACGCATCATTGATTTTTATTCAAAAAAAACAACATAACTTGACTATAGAAAGTTAACGACATAAGTCGGAATCTATCCATAAATTACATCATTTATAGTTCAAAATTACTGTATAACAAAATGATGCCTTTTTTAATAATCAAGTATAACCTTGACCTTATCCCTTTTCGAATAAAGTAATACCGTTTACCGTTTGAATTTACTGGTACAAAGACGAAAATAGGAGTTTTATGATGGTTATTTCAAGTGATCAACGGCATTAAACATTAGAACAACCTTACGAATCACTGAATACAAAAAACACGGTACTTACCTGATTGGTTCTACGCACTAGAAACTACAAGAATTCCATTTACGAATAGCGTGTTCAAGCATGCGTTTTAGGACGCAAAACTAACTTTAAATAATTCAATACCTATATACGAAATATGTATCTGTAAATCGTATAATAAGTATTGACAACACCTCTATATTATCAAATCAAATATAGTATTAACAACATCTCATTCCTTATCATCAATAAAAAACTTAAAATTCGTTAATTAAAAACATATCAATGTTAAATTATCATAAAAAATTACTACTTTTACAACCTTAAATTTACGAGTAACTAGTTTTTCTCCTGGTACTGGTACACTCGGAAAAAATCTATTTGATCAAACATCCTTATTGATTAGAATGTTCCTCAAACATGATAACTTTAATTCAAGAAACTCAAACAATGAGAAAAACCATCCTACTATTTGTTGCAATCATATTTTACAGCTGTAATCAAGATAAAAACAAAGACTACCTTCTTAATAAATTATCTCCTCAACAAACCGGTATCACTTTTAAAAATCAAATAAAAGATGAAATCAATCAAAACATTATAAATTATATATACTACTATAACGGTGGAGGGGTAGCTATAGGGGATATCAACAATGATAATTTAGAAGATATTTTTTTCGTTTCCAATAAAGGAGACAATAAATTATACCTAAACAAAGGAAATTTAGAGTTTGAAGATATTAGCGAATCAGCAAAAATTAAAGGAAACGCTGATTGGCAAACCGGAGTTACCATGGTCGATATAAATAACGATGGATATCTTGATATTTATATATGTGCTGTAAGCGAACTACTCGGGTTTAAAGGTCATAATGAACTATACATTAATAATCAAGACAACACTTTTACAGAAAAATCTAAAGAGTACAATTTAGATTATGTTGGCTATTCTACCCAATCTTACTTTTTTGATTACGATAAAGACAATGATCTTGACGTATATATCGTCAATCATGCTGTACACACAAAAACCTCTAACGGACCGGCATTATTAAGAAAAAAGCGCACCGCATTAACAGGTGACGTACTTTTGAAAAACGACCATAATAAATTCAACAACGTTAGCGAGGAAGCTAAAATATATGGAGGAGAGAATGGATATGGGCTCAGTGCTTCTATAGCTGATTTTAACAATGATGGCTGGGATGATATTTATGTTTGTAATGACTTTCATGAAGATGATTATTATTATCTAAACAATCATGATGGTACCTTTACTGAATCTTTAGCCAAATCATTTTCTATGATTAGCAGATTTTCTATGGGAAGTGATGCAGCTGATATAAACGGTGATGGACTGCAAGATATTATTACACTTGATATGCTTCCAAAAGATGAAAGAGTTTTAAAAGAATCAGAAGGTGATGATGCAATGCTTAACGTACAATACATCCTCAAAAAAATGGGCTATCAAGATCAATATGCCAGAAATATGCTTCAGATAAATAATAGCTCAAACTATTTTCATGAAGAAGCATTGTACAATGAAGTTTCTGATACCGATTGGAGTTGGGCGCCTTTATTCGCAGATTTTGATAACGATGGTCTTCAAGACTTATTTATTGCCAATGGAATTCTTAGACGACCAAATGACCTAGACTTTAGAATGTATATTTCAAGCAAATTTAAAGACAAAAGCACAAGCAAATCGAACAAATCATGGTTGCTAGAATCACTAGAAGAAATGCCAAATGGTAAATATCCAAATCAAATATTTAAAGGAGGAAATAGCGGGTTCAAAAACAAAAATGGAGAATGGATAGAAAATATTCCTTCTTTAGCCAATGGAGCTGCCTATGCTGATTTAGATAATGATGGTGACTTAGACATTGTAACAAACAATATTAATGAATTCGCTCAAATATATCAAAACACTACAAATTCGAAAAAAAACTACAGCAAAATTAGTTTTGATTATAAAGGCAGCAACAAAAAAGGAATTGGTACTAAAGTTGTTCTCTACAATAAGCAAGGCAAACAAACAAAACAGTTATTTAATTCAAGAGGATTTATTTCGTCGGTTAGCAATTCACTTCATTTTGGATTAGATACTATTTCCAAAATAGACTCAGTACAGGTAATTTGGCCTGACAATAAAATTCAAACTTTGCTCAACCCAAAATCTAATGAGAGTATTCAAGTTACTTATGCAAAAAGTAACCTTCAAAACTGGACACCTTCCAAAACACCATCGAAAAAAACTTTTACAAAGACAAGTCTAGTGGATTATGTTCATAAAGAAGATTTTTATAATGATTTTTATAATGAACGATTAATTCCATATAAAATTTCAACATCAGGCCCTGGTTTCGCTAAAGGAGATATTGATAATGATGGTTTTCAAGACTTTTTTATTGGAAATGCTTCAGGTAAAAAACCAAGTTTTTTCATAAACAATGGAAACAAAATCCAAGAAAAAAATTTTCATGCAATTTCAAAAGATTCACTATTCGAAGATACTTGTGCTAGTTTAGTTGATGTTGATGGAGACAATGATTTAGACCTTTATGTCGGGTCGGGTTTGCATTCGTTACGAATGTCCTCTTTTGAAATAGATAGGTTATACCTAAATGAAAACGGTCGTTTCAAAAAATCAGAAACATTGTTTAAGAATCGATATAATACCTCTTGTGTTAAACCCTATGATTATGATATGGATGGTGATATTGATTTATTTGTAGGGAATAGATCTAATCCAAATGATTTTGGTTTGAAAGTAAGCTCTTTCCTTCTTAAAAATGATGGTAAAGGAAATTTTGTTCCTGACGAAAATTTTGTACTTGAATCTAAAGTTACTGATGGTATTTGGGCAGACCTAAACAATGATGGTATAAAAGATCTTATCGTATCTACAGAATGGGATGCACCCAAAATTTTTATTAATAACAAAGGCAAACTAACACTTGTCAACGAAAAATCATCTCTAAAAGGACTTTGGCAAACTGTGAATACGTTTGACATAGATAATGACGGAGATCTCGATATTTTGCTAGGAAATTGGGGGCTAAACACTAAATTCAACGCATCAAACGAAGCACCACTCTTGATGTACCATTCTGATTTTGATAAAAACGGCAAAAATGAAACGGTCTTAGCATATCATGTGGATGGTAAGTATTACCCAATCCATTCTAAAGATGAATTAGCTTCTCAAATGAATATTATCAAAAAACGATTTATTAAGTACAGTGATTATGCCATGCAACCGATAGAGACAATATTAACGCCAGAAGCAGTAAAAAAAGCGACCAAATACACTATAAATCAACTTGCTTCTGGATATCTTAAAAACGATAATGGAAGTTTTAATGAATTTGTCAAATTCCCGAAAATGTTTCAATTAGCGCCTATAAATAACTTTCAAAAAGTAACCCTAAATCAAAGTCCTCACCTTCTAGTTTTTGGTAACCTGAAGTCAGTGAACACCTACCATGGCGGTTATGAAAGTAACAAAGGAATTTTAGTTAAAGATATTAATAATTACCAAAAATTATCAGATGTAGGAATTGACCCTGTGAATAGTCAAGTTAAATTATCAGAAGTAATTGCTCTTAAAAATCAAAAACTACTGTTAATAATTTCAAACAATGACTCTATTAAGGAATACACGATCAATAATTAACAAACGAAATGACTTTATTTAAACAAACACTTACCATATCTGTTGTTCTGTTATTAATTAGCTGCAACACAACAGAACCCAAGAAGATAGACATTAATTCAGAACTGTATCACGAAACGGTTGACAAATTAAACTCAATAATTACTCATGATGTTTTTTCTCCCCCTGTTGCAAGCAGAATTTACGCCTACCCAAATGTTGCCGCCTTTGAGGTTCTCAACAACCATAATAAAACAGGTTTGGATAAGATTACCTGCAAAAAAAGTAAATTCAACTTCGCTCCATTACTCCCCGCTAAAAATGTAAATATTAAACTATCGGCTTTAATTGCATTTCTAGACGTTTCTAAAGAATTAATCTTTTCTGTAGATGAAATGACTCGTTATAGAGATAGTTTATATCAAAAATGGGAGCATGAAAACTCAAATGAATTTGCAGCATCAAAAAAACACGGTCTTTACTATTCAAAAGAGATTATAAAATGGATAAACAAAGATAACTATAGAGAAACTAGAACTCTCCCTGAATACAATATCTCAACAAATAGCGGTGATATATCAAAATGGACTCCTACACCACCCTCTTATATGGATGCTATTGAACCACATTGGAATAAAATCAGACCTTTCGTGCTTGATTCAGCAAGTCAATTTAAACCTGAGCCCCATCCAAAGTTCTCTATTAAAAAAGCCACGAAGTTTTATGATGAATTACTGGAAGTTTATGAGATAAATAAAAAAATAAAACAAGTTGGTGATGATTCTGAAGAAATCGCTATTGCGCAATTTTGGGATTGTAACCCTTATGTATCTGTTGCAAAAGGACACTATATGTTTGCCAAAAAGAAAATAACCCCTGGTGGACACTGGATAGGTATATGTAAAATCGCTTGTAGAAAAACAAAAGCTGATTTTCAAAAAACGGTAGCTGCATACACCAAAACGTCCATAACCATAGCAGACGCATTTATTAGTTGTTGGGATGAAAAATACAGAAGTAATCTTGTAAGACCTGAAACATTAATAAAAGAATACATTGATGACAGTTGGGAACCTATACTTCAAACACCTCCTTTTCCTGAATATTCAAGTGGTCACTCTGTTGTTTCTGGAGCGGCATCAGAGATACTAACCTTTATTTTTGGTGATAATTTTAGTTTTGATGACGATACTGAAATCCCCTACGGCCTACCAACACGAACCTTTTCATCATTTTATGAAGCAGCTAATGAGGCTGCAATCAGTAGATTATATGGAGGAATCCACTATAGAGCTGCCGTTGTAGAAGGGTTAAAACAAGGAAAAAAAATCGGAAAACACGTTGTTCAAAAACTACAACAGTAAAAAGATAAGAAACCGAGTTTGACTCGGTTTCTTATTTATCTATCGATCCTAAAACTCGTTGCATAAAATTATTTAATGCTTCTTTTTTAGGTGTTCCTTCTTGCATCATTTTCGCTACTTCAATAGCGCCGTACATATTTGAAATCAATTCACCAATGACGTCTAACTCCTCATCTTTTAAGGAAGAGACTTCTGTCAAGTTTTCAAGCGTTTCGATAGTTTCCAATATGTAGTCTTGGTCATTTTCTTCTATAAAAGAAGTTAACTGTTTAATTACTGGTAACTTCATAACTTATACAACTTCGTTTACCAACTCTTTTAATACATCAAACTTATTAGTTTGCACTTGATTTACTAACTTACCGTCAACAAAAGCCGCGAATGTTGGTAAATTATCAACCGTTGCTAATTGTCTACTTTCAGGAAATTTCTCTGCATCTGCAATAATGAATGATACTGCATCATTTTCAACAGCCATTTTCTTAAATTTTGGTTTCATTATTCTACAGTTCCCGCACCATGTTGCAGAAAATTGAACAACTACCGTTTTTGTATCGGAAACAATTTGCGCTAAATTGTCTTGACTTAATTCTTGTACCATGATTTTAAATTTTAAAGATTTTCGTCTAACTAAAAAGTTACACGTTTAACTTGTAGTGAAGATGAAGTTCGTGTTTTACAACAATGCAAAACACGAACTTAGTTTTTATTAATGAACAGCTAAATATTCTGCTGTAGCCTTAGCGTTAGGCTCCATTGCTTTCTTTCCTTCTTCCCAGTTTGCAGGACAAACTTCTCCTTTTTCTTGAACGTGAGTATACGCATCTATTAAACGTAAATATTCATTTACATTACGACCAACAGGCATATGATTCACTCCTTCATGAAAAACAGTTCCTTCTTCATCTATAATATAAGTAGCTCTATAAGTTACGTTATCTCCTTCAACTTGCACTGTACCCGTAGCCTCATCGTACGTTTCATTAGCAATGTCTAAAATCCCTAAGATTGACGATAAATTACGGTTACTATCTGCTAATAAAGGGTATGTAACTCCTTCTATACCTCCGTTATCTTTTGATTGATTTAACCAAGCAAAATGAACTTCAGGAGTATCACAAGATGCACCTATTACAATAGTATTTCTTTTTTCAAATTCTGATAAAGCTTCTTGAAAAGCATGTAATTCTGTAGGACATACAAAAGTAAAGTCTTTTGGATACCAAAATAACACCACTTTTTTCTTTTTATTTACTGCTTCTTCTAAAATATTTAACTTAAACGTATCGCCCATTTCATTCATTGCATCAACGTTCAAATCTGGAAATTTTTTACCTACTAATGTAGCCATTTTCTATTTTTTTTTATGATTAATAATTTATATGTTCTATTTAAAACTAACACAAATGTATTTTGTTTATTAGTTTTAAAAGACTAAAAACAAAAAAAAAATCTTATAGTTTAATAGAAATTATCAATACTTAACCAAAGAAAGTATCAGTATTACAAATAGAAAGCACTTAAAACACTATAAAACATAACAATAAAAACTATCATAACATAAAATTATACTAAAATAAAAAATATAGATAAAAATTATTAAATGCTTTATTGTAAATTTGTGAAACACGAACGTAACAAAATTAAATAAAACATGAAAGACACTAACTTACACAAATCCAACGGAAAAGGGAAGTGTCCTTTTTCAAGTGGTCAGCTAAATCATGGAGCTGGAGAAGGAAGTACCAACAGAGATTGGTGGCCAAATCAATTAAAATTGAATATTCTTCGACAACATTCATCTTTATCAAACCCGATGGGAGATAACTTTAATTATGCTGAAGAATTTCTAAAAATTGACCTAGAGGAATTAACCAATGACGTTGATGCTCTCATGACAGATTCTCAAGATTGGTGGCCTGCAGATTATGGTCATTATGGTCCGTTCTTTATTAGAATGGCTTGGCACAGTGCTGGAACTTACAGAATACATGATGGTAGGGGTGGCGCGAGATCCGGAACTCAACGATTTGCTCCCTTAAATAGTTGGCCAGACAACGGAAACCTAGACAAAGCGAGGAGGTTACTTTGGCCGATAAAACAAAAATATGGACGAAAGCTTTCTTGGGCAGACCTTATGATTTTTGCCGGAAATAGAGCTTTAGAAACTATGGGATTCAAAACTTATGGATTTGCCGGTGGTCGTGAAGATCTTTGGGAACCTGAAGAAGATGTCTACTGGGGCCCTGAAACTACTTGGCTAGGAGACAAACGATACACGGGTAAAAGAGAGCTTGAAAACCCATTAGGTGCAGTTCAAATGGGACTAATTTATGTAAATCCTGAAGGTCCTAATGGTAATCCTGACCCCATTTCTTCAGGGATAGATATCAGAGAAACCTTTGGAAGAATGGCGATGAATGATGAAGAAACTGTAGCTTTGGTTGCTGGTGGGCATACGTTTGGAAAAGCGCACGGAGCCGCTAATCCAGATCAGTATGTAGGTAGAGAACCTGAAGGAGCAAGTATAGAAGAACAAGGCTTAGGATGGAAAAACACATTTAAAACAGGTGTTGGTGATGCTACTATAACCAGTGGAATTGAAGGAGCCTGGACTCCAAACCCTATTCAATGGGACAATGATTACTTTGATGTGTTATTTGGATACGAATGGGAATTAACAAAAAGTCCTGCTGGTGCTCATCAATGGAAACCCACAACAGCCTCTAAAGCGCGAAAAGCTCCACAGGCTCATGATAGATCAAAGACGCAAGATTTAATGATGACTACGGCAGATATGGCTTTAAAATTAGATCCTGTATACGCTCCTATTTCGAAACGTTTTTATGAAAATCCCGCAGAATTTGCCGATGCTTTTGCGAAAGCATGGTTCAAATTAACTCATCGTGACATGGGACCAAAAGTTTTGTACCTAGGTACCGATGTGCCTTCAGATGAATTAATTTGGCAAGACCCAATTCCTGCCATAGATTATGAACTAATTGATACTAATGACATCGCCAATTTAAAAGCAAAAATACTGAATACAGATTTATCTATTTCTCAACTCGTTGCTACTGCATGGGCTAGCGCTTCAACTTTTAGAAATTCTGACAAACGCGGCGGTGCAAATGGTGCCCGAGTTCGTCTCGCTCCACAAAAGTATTGGGAAGTTAACAACCCTCTAGAGTTATCAGGAACTCTAAATACCTTAGAAAAAATTCAACAAGACTTTAATAACGCTCAGTCTAACAACAAAAAAGTTTCGTTGGCAGATTTAATTGTTTTAGGGGGGTCAGCAGCCATAGAAAAAGCTGCTTTAAAATCAGGTTTTGACATCACCGTCCCTTTCAGTCCTGGTCGTAACGATGCTTCTATAGAACAAACAGACCAAGAATCTTTCGCTGTACTAGAACCTTCTTCTGACGGTTTTAGAAACTATAAAAATGCAACTTATAGCGTTTCTTCTGAAGAATTGTTAATTGACAAAGCACAATTACTTTCATTAACTGCTCCTGAAATGACCGTATTATTAGGAGGAATGCGTGTATTAAACACTAATTTTGATGGTTCAAAACATGGTGTTTTTACAGACCATCCGGAGACATTATCTAATGACTTTTTCACGAATCTATTAAATTTAGATATAGAATGGAAACCAGTTTCCGAATCAAAGGAAACTTTTATAGGAATAGAACGTTCATCAGGAGATGCCAAATGGACAGGAACAAGAGTCGATTTAATCTTCGGTTCCAATTCTGAATTGAGGGCGCTATCAGAAGTATATGCCAGTAATGACGCACAAAAACAATTTATTAAAGATTTCACAGATGCTTGGGTGAAAGTTATGAATTTGGATAGATTTGACTTATCATAACAGAAACTAAACCTTCACCATAAAAAAGTAGAAGATTAATTAATAATCTTCTACTTTTTTATTTCGATCTATATAAACTATTATACCGATACTCAGGTAAAGGCTACACCCCTTTCCCTTACAGAAACCTTTTTGTTGTAACTATCGATCGCGTTTACCATAAACAATTATGGCCGTTAAATTAACGACAAAAGTAGTATTATACGATTTACAGATAAATATTTCGTATATAGGTATTGAATTATTTTAAGTTAGTTTAAGGCATAAAACTTTAGCATAGCCAAGCTATGGTTAAGTTTTATAACGCAAAAATAGCTACAAAAGAAATAATAGATATGCGAAATATTTATTTGTAAATCGTATTACTTACTAGCAAAAAGTTTTATATCATTTTCAGAAACAACTTTTTCTCCAAGAATAATTAAACGTTCAACTACATTTCGTAACTCACGAATATTACCAGTCCAATCATACTCTTGCAATAACTTTACAGCCTTCCCTGAGAATTTCTTTATTGGAGTACCTTGTTCTTCTGCAATTTTATTTGCAAAAAAATCAACTAACAAAGGAATATCTTCTCTTCTCTCATTTAAAGCTGGCACCTTCACTAAAATAACTGCTAAACGATGATATAAATCCTCTCTGAAACGACCTTCTTTAATCTCTTCTTTCAAATCTTTATTGGTAGCGGCAACCACGCGCACATCTACCTTTATGTCTTTATCAGAACCCACACGCGATATTCTATTTTCTTGCAATGCCCGCAATACTTTTGCCTGAGCAGACAAACTCATGTCTCCAATTTCATCTAAAAATATCGTTCCTTTATTCGCCGCCTCAAATTTACCAGCTCTATCTTTATTTGCCCCAGTAAAACTCCCCTTAACATGTCCAAACAACTCACTTTCAATTAACTCAGAAGGAATTGCCGCACAATTCACCTCTACCATAGGAGCCTTTGACCTATCCGATTTTTCATGTAACCAATGGGCAACAAGCTCTTTACCCGTTCCATTAGGTCCTGTTATTAAGACACGAGCATCAGTAGTTGCTACTTTTTCAATAATGTTTTTTATATGTGTGATCCCCTCACTCTCTCCAATCATTTGATGATTTTTACTCACCTTCTTCTTTAGTCGCTTGTTTTCGACAACAAGTTCTTTTCTATCAAGTGCATTTCGAACCGTATTCAACAAACGATTTAAATCCGGGGGTTTAGAAATATAATCAAACGCTCCTAAACGCATAGTATTTACAGCAGTATCTAAATCACCATGACCAGAAATCATAACTACTGGTATCTCTGGTTTTAACTTTTTTGCTTTCTCTAATACCTCAACACCATCTATTTTTGGCATCTTAATATCACACAATACCAAATCATAATCTGTATCTTTAATCATCTCTAGCCCCGCCAAACCATCTTCAGCTTCCTCCACTTCATATGTGTCATTTTCTTCTGAAATAATTTTCTTTAATACTCTGCGAATTGCTGCTTCGTCTTCTATTATTAATATTTTACTCATATCTATATTTTTATTCTTTCCCTACTATAGAAAAAGATGTCATTTGTATTAGCTCTATGTTTTTTGTTTATCATACTTCATGCCATATATTCCATTCAAAAAAAAATTGAATGAAAAACGTAGTATTTTCACATAAAAATCCATAAAACTAAACAATACAAAAGCATTTATTTACGCTATAATTATTGGTTTTAAAAATACAGAAATTTCATAGCATTTTAGATATCTCATAAAAATTAATTCCTGTGTGGTTCATTCCGCATTTAGCCCCCATCTCTTAAGCCCTAAAAAGAAACACTTATACCTAAATAACTTACGTTTAAGATATTATTCCAAAAACTAATCAGTATTTTTTCAAAATTTGAGTTATACTGTTTTTCTTAAAATAACTTTTAAGAGTTACACCAAACTACTACACCCCTTAGATTTACTATGCTTAATGCTAAGACTATTTTTAAATAGTCTTACTAGACACATTAATCCCAAACCTCAATAAAAATGGACATTAAAACACGTAAAGAAAATCTAACAATCGTAGGTAAATGGTCACCTTACGAGTCATTAACTACAATGGAGCTCATCGCTTTTAACCAAGCGATTCAAAGTGAATCAGAAGTTCATTATAAGCCTTTGCTTGTTTCGAAACAAGTAGTAGAAGGAACTAACTATAAATTTAAATGTGAAGTATCTGCCCCACCTACTCTGGTTATCTGGGAAGCAATCATAGAAATTTTTCAACCATTGGACGGCCCGCCATATATAAAAAAACACACCAAACCATTTATTGAACTAACAAAACAATTAGCTACCGATAACATATTTGCTAGCGCATTAGTAAGTTCCATTCAAACCGCAAAAAAACGAACGATAGCCAACCTTAACAAAGAGCTATACATTGCTATTAATGAAGAGTTTAACGGAAATGGATGGCCTGAGAATGAAAATCAATATATTGCTTACCTAACGCATTACTCAGAATTAATTCCTAATGAGATAAGCAGTAAAAAATATCCTAATGCATGGAAAAGTGACCTAACAACAAATGGATATAATAAAAAAATATTTGATATCTTATGTCAATTCTATTGGCTAATAAATCAAAAAATTGACATCAATGGTAAAACATCGGTTTTACAGAATTACAAAAACCCTAAAACAGGCTTTGATTTCTCAATATGGATTGATGGATTTAATTCATTATGGGGGGAGTTTTTAAACACCTCTATTTCATTATCAAAAGAAACCTTGGCTTCTTTTAAAGCAGATCCTCCTTATCATTTAGAAAATTCATCTGACTATATTAATAACTGGACTTGCTTTAATGATTTTTTTTACCGACAACTTAACGGGGCTGATCCTAAAACGGGGATATCTCCATTAAGACCAATCGCCAACCCCAACAATAACAATACGATTTGTTCAGCGGCTGATTGTACCTATAAGAAGGATTATGCCATAGATAATATTGGTAATATTCCTCAAATTACATTAAAACATACGCATCAATTTTCTTCCATAGAAACTCTTCTTGATGGAAGCCCTTATTCAAAAGATTTTAACAATGGAACATTTGTCCATTATTTTCTGAGTCCATTTGATTATCATAGATTTCATACTCCTGTGTCTGGAACTATTCTAGAATGTAAAACTGTAGTTGATAGTTCATACTTAAATGTTGTTTTAACGAAAGACGGTCAATTTAATGCTCCTGATTCATCGGAAGACGGATATGAATTCAAACAAACCAGAGGCATTATAATTATGGACACAAATACGCTAGGGAAAGTTGCCATTATTCCAGTTGGTATGGCACAAGTTTCATCGGTGCATCTATACAGCGATCTAAAAGGAAAACATGTATGTAAAGGCTTTGAATTCGGGAAATTTGCTTTTGGAGGATCAGATATTATTTTGCTTTTCGAAAAGAACCCTGAGCTAGCATTACGCAAATCCAATTCCGATGGATCACCTATTCACTTTAAATATGGTGAAGAAGTGGCTCTATGGAAAAAATAATACCAGTTATTATTTGAATTTACTGTAAAAGAAAAATCAGTTTTTTTTATATTGAAACAGAAAGGAAAAAAGGACGTTTTATTGCGGTAAATTCAGATGGTAAATGATATAACAAAAAAAGACATAAGAGCGATGCTCTTATGTCTTTTACCTAAAGTCTACACCATATTTATTGTTTCACAATATGAATATCTCTTTGAGGAAAAGGAATAGCGATATTATGCTCTCTAAATAATTCATCTATTTTGAATCGAATTTCACTTTGAGTTACTGCTGCCTGAAAACTATCATTCAATGTAAAAATCAACTTGAACTCTAAAGCACTATCACCAAAATTTTCAAATATAACCAGAGGTGCTGGGTGTTGAAATACTTTTGAATGCTCTTTCGCAGCCAATAAAAGTAATTCTTTTACCAATGTTATATCACTTCCATAAGCCACACCTACACTTACACTTTCTCTTGTAGTACTACCGTTTTGGGTCCAATTATATAAACTATTGGTTAAATACTTATGATTAGGAATAACCATCACCTTATTATCTATCGTTACTGCTCTTGTAGTTCGCAATTTTATCTCTTCTACTCTACCTACCTTTCCTTCTAATTCAATGATATCTCCGACATGTACACTTTGATCTATAATAATAAAAATCCCGGAAATTATATCTTGAAAAAAAGTTTGTAATGCTAAACCAATACCAATTAACAAGGCTGCAGAGGCCGCAAAAATTGCGGTGACATTTACGCCTGACGAACTAAGGGTTATTAAAAATATAATAATGTATACCAACCAACTAGCGAAAGAAAAAACAGTGCCAAATTTATTTTTATCTTCCTGTTGCAGTCTTTTAACAACTAACTTTTTAAAGAATTTTAAAAGAATAGATGCTAGTATAAGTACTATTGTTAAAACTAATATAGCTCTGACACTAATACTAATTTCTTTACTAAACTGAAATGTGTAATTCAGTATTTTATTGAGTTCTTCCATACAGCTGAAAATAAATAAGAATTACTTTCTAACAAAAAAAAGTAGTTGTTTTTTTTAAACAACTACTTTTTTATTCTTTTTTACCTATTTTCAGATAAAGTTACACAACCATTTCCTTAAATTCATGCTTGCGTGTTACCTATAGATGGGCATTTACCATGAACAATTATGGTCGGTAAATAACATCTGAAATAATAGTATTTATCCACTATAGCGAATCCACTTCCATAAATCTTTATAAGAAGGTTTCTTTCCATACATTAAAATACCTACTCGGTAAATTTTTGCAGCAATCCAAACAATCCCTAAAAAGGTTACTATAAGTAACGCCATTGAAATTGCTATTTCCCACCAAGCGACCCCAAAAGGAATTCGCATTAACATGACAATAGGTGACGTAAGTGGCACATAAGAAAAAATGACTGATATAGGGCCATGTGGGTCGTTAATAACAGTTGCAAAACCAACATATACTGCTAAGATTAATGGCAACATTATTGGCATCATAAATTGTTGTGTATCTGTTTCATTATCTACAGCGGCTCCAATAGCCGCAAATAATGAACTGTATAACATATACCCTCCTAAGAAATAGAAAATAAACAGAAAAAATATGGTTAACCATGGTAAATTTCTTATTTCTAAAATAATATCAGCGCCATTCCCCATAATTTCTCTGGCAGCCTCTACTTCTTCAGCACTAACCTTACCCGTTAAAAACTCTGATGTGTTAATTCCTAAAACCAACGACATTACAATAGAACCTATAAACAAGAGTATCCCCCAAATCATAAATTGCAGCAATCCTGCTGACGCATTACCTATTATTTTACCCATCATCAACTGGAAAGGCTTTACTGAAGAAACGATTACCTCGATGATTCTACTGGTTTTTTCTTCAATTACACTCCTCATTACCGATGTTCCGTAAATCATCACAAACATCATTAAAAGATAGCCTGCTATCGCTCCAACTCCTATTTTAAGACCATTTTTTAATTTGGATGATTTTTCACCTGAAAAGTCATACATCTTTATATCTGACGATATTTTAGAAGCTTTAATTTTAGCTAAATCAATACCAAAATTAGTTAATTTTTGGTTTCTTATCTTTTTATCTATCTTACTCTCTAAACTCCCTATTATTCCCATACTAGGAGATTCTTTTGAATAAAACTCAATAGATTTTGAAAGAATTTCTAAGCTGTCTTTTTTCGGTATATATAAAACCCCATAAAAATCACCCTCTTTAACCTTCTTCTTCGACTCATCAATCCCTAATTTTGTAAAATCCTGATATTTTACAGTTTCAGAATCTTTAAATACATCTTCAGAAAAGACACCTGACTCATCAACAAATACTATATTTTTAACATTTTCACTGTTTTTTTTCATTAAAAAAAACACCAAAAAACCCATTGCAATCATAATTAATGGGCTCAAAAAGGTCATTACTATAAATGATTTATTCCTAACTTTGGCAATAAATTCGCGTTCTATAATTAATCGTAACTTTTTCATAAGACTAACTGTTTTTATGTACTGCTTGAATAAAAATATCGTTGGCACTTGGAATTAACTCTACAAAATGCTGCACCACACCTTTACTGGTTAAAAAAGACAATAGATCATTCGGAGAACTCCCGTTGTTTAATTTCACATTTAAACTCAAACCTTCATTAAATAAGGTAAAATCTGCAGGAGACACCGAAAAATGTTCCTTTAAGGTAGCTTCTACTTCTTTTGGATTGCCCGTATTTAACCCTATTTGAAAAGTATTAGTTCTAAACTCTCTTTTTATATCAACCAATTTTCCGTCCAAAATTTTATTAGATTTGTTTATTAGCGCAATATAATCGCACATTTCCTCTACACTTTCCATTCTATGTGTAGAAAAAATAATGGTAGCTCCTTCATCTCTTAACTTGAGTATTTCTTTCGCTATTAATTGGGCGTTTATCGGATCAAACCCAGAGAAAGGCTCATCGAAAATCAACAATTTTGGTCGGTGTAAAACAGTAACAATAAATTGCACTTTTTGCGCCATACCCTTTGATAACTCCTCTATTTTCTTTCCCCACCAACTTCCAATATCAAATTTATCAAACCAATATTTCAGGCGTTTTTTTGCTTCAGATTTCGACAATCCCTTTAATTGAGCCAAATACAACGCTTGCTCACCTACCTTCATACTTTTATATAAACCTCTCTCCTCTGGAAGGTAGCCTATATACTCAACATGATGCGGAGCCAATGTTTCACCATCTAATATGATGCTTCCGCTATCAGGCATCGTAATTTGATTAATTATACGAATAAGGGATGTTTTACCGGCTCCATTTGGCCCTAACAAACCAAAAACACTCCCTTTAGGAACATTCATGGATACATTATTTAATGCAGTATAATCCCCATAGCGTTTTACCACATTATTAATTTCTAATAAATTTTTCATTGATTTTTTAGTTAATTATTCACTGTTTTCTATTTTTTAAGCTTTGACAAACTTACATCTTTTTACAATTAGTTAGTAAGGTCTATACCCTAATTGTTACATTCTCGTATGAAATTTTGAACATCTATCAATCTAAACCTTCTCTCTATTATAAATTTCTCAAAATGAATAAAAAACCAAACTACAAAAACATCATGGTTCTTTTTATAAAACCTCTTACCTTATATTCTATTCCATTTCAGAACTTCCTCGAACACAATAACCAAGTCATACCCCTTAAAATCACTAATAGCAACGAAAACATTTTATCAGAACAAACTACAAAGTTAAAAAAAACAACCTCTTTATGAACGCATATAACTTTTTTAGGTCAATAAGCCACCAAAATAAACTATGCACGCATAATTTTTTCTAAAATATTATGCGTGCATAATATTTTTTTATATATTTGACCCTGTATGGACAAAAACAAATCAATAGATCATCAACTAAGAGCCACTTGGCAGGCAGTTGCAAAAATGTATAACGAGCAAGCTGCTAAACATAATAGTACAATGGCAACGGCTTTCGTTTTACTAAATATTGATTTCGAGGAAGGAACCCCTTCAACCTCACTCGGCCCTTTAATGGGTATGGAACCTACAAGTCTTTCACGTTTATTAAAAACAATGGAAGACAAAGGATTAATTTGTAGAGAAAAAAACCCAAATGACGGTAGAAGTGTTATTATAAAACTGACGGATTTTGGAAAAAAAATGAGAGAGGTATCTAAAGGTCATGTATATCAATTTAACAATAAAGTGAGAGAATTTATTACGGAAAAAGAGTTAGATAATTTCTTTAAAGTAACTACAACAATAAATAAACTCATTACAGATAAATTGATTTATAACAATGTCAACAAAAAAGCTGTATAAAAAACAAATAACAAATGACAAGAAGAATTAAAAAAGTAGCGATTATTGGGTCTGGAATCATGGGTTCAGGTATTGCGTGTCATTTTGCCAATATTGGAGTTGAAGTTTTACTACTAGATATTGTTCCTCGTGAACTTAACGACAAGGAAAAGGCAAAAGGATTAACTTTAGAAGACAAAGTAGTACGTAATAGACTCGTAAATGATGCTTTAACGGCATCCTTAAAGTCGAAACCATCTCCTATTTACAGTAAAAAATTTGCTGATCGAATCACCACAGGTAACCTTGAAGACGATCTGCATAAAATTAAAGATGTAGATTGGATTATGGAAGTTGTAGTTGAACGACTTGATATAAAACAAAGTGTTTTTGAAAAAGTTGAAAAGCACCGTACCCCAGGAACAATCATTTCTACAAATACCTCAGGAATTCCCATTAAATTTATGAATGAGGGAAGAAGTGAAGACTTCCGTAAGCATTTTGCTGTAACACATTTCTTTAATCCTCCTCGTTATTTAAAACTTTTTGAAGTAGTTCCAGGTCCTGATTGTAAGCCAGAAGTAACTGACTTTTTAATGGAGTACGGATCAAAATTCTTAGGAAAAACATCGGTTTTAGCGAAAGACACTCCTGCTTTTATTGGTAATAGAATTGGAATTTTCGGAATTCAATCGCTATTTCACCAAGTAAAAGAATTAGGATTAACAATTGAAGAAGTTGATAAATTAACAGGACCTGTAATTGGGCGTCCAAAATCAGCTACGTTTAGAACAGTGGATGTTGTCGGTTTAGATACATTAGTACACGTTGCAAACGGTATTTATCAAAACTGTCCAAACGATGAAGCTCACGACCTATTTAAATTACCAGATTTCATCAATACGATGATGGAAAACAAATGGTTAGGAAGCAAAACAAAACAAGGTTTCTACAAAAAAGGAGTCACGGCTGAAGGCAAGAAGGAAATCTTATCACTTGATTTAGACACGATGGAATATCGTCCTAAAAAACGTGCTAAATTTGCTACTCTTGAGTTAACAAAAACTATTGATAAACCAATTGATCGCTTTAAAGTATTAGTTGGAGGTAAAGATAAAGCGGGAGAGTTCTACCGCAAAAACTTCGCAGCAATGTTTGCGTATGTACAAAATAGAATTCCAGAGATTTCTGACGAATTATACCGTATAGATGACGCAATGAAAGCCGGCTTCGGATGGGAAAATGGTCCTTTCGAAATTTGGGATGCCGTAGGTATAGAAAAAGGAATCGAATTGATGAAAGCTGAAGGTAAAGAACCTGCTACTTGGGTTACTGAAATGCTGGCTAATGGCTCAACATCTTTCTATTCTGTAAAAGAAGGAGCTACCCACTACTATGACATTCCTGCTAAAAAACAAGTTAAAAAACCAGGTCAGGATGCTTTTATTATTTTAGATAACATTCGAAAAACAACAGAAGTATATAAAAATTCTGGCGTTGTTATTGAGGATTTAGGAAACGGTATCTTAAACTGTGAATTCCAATCTAAAATGAATACCATAGGAGGTGATGTTTTAGCTGGATTAAATAAAGCAGTTGACTTAGCTGAAAAAGATTTTCAAGGGCTCGTAATTGGTAACCAAGGGGCAAACTTCTCTGTTGGTGCTAATATAGGCATGATCTTTATGATGGCCGTTGAACAGGAATATGATGAGTTAAACATGGCTATCAAGTATTTCCAAGATACCATGATGCGCATGCGTTATTCTTCAATACCTACAGTTGCTGCACCTCATGGGATGACCTTAGGTGGAGGATGTGAGTTATCATTACACGCTGACAAAGTAGTTGCTGCCGCTGAAACCTATATCGGATTGGTAGAGTTTGGAGTTGGTGTAATACCTGGTGGTGGTGGTTCTAAAGAAATGGCTTTACGAGCGCAAGATTTGTTCCAACAAGGTGATGTACAATTGAATGTACTGCAAGAGCATTTCTTAACCATTGGTATGGCTAAAGTAGCAACCTCTGCTCATGAAGCTTACGACTTCAATTTATTACAAAAAGGAAAAGACGTGGTGGTAGTTAACAAAGACCGCCAAATAGCGGAAGCTAAAAAACACGCATTATTATTAGCAGAAGCTGGTTATACACAGCCTGCAAAACGCAAAGATATATTAGTTTTAGGTAAGCAAGCATTAGGTATGTTCTTAGTAGGAACAGACTCAATGAATGCCTCTAAATACATTTCTGAACATGATCAGAAAATAGCGAACAAACTTGCTTATGTTATGGCAGGTGGAGATTTATCAGAACCAACAAAAGTTACTGAACAGTATTTATTAGACCTTGAACGTGAGGCTTTCTTAAGTTTAACTACTGAACGCAAAACGTTAGAGCGTATTCAGCACATGTTAAAAACTGGTAAACCATTAAGAAACTAAAACAATGAAAACAGCATATATAGTAAAAGGATATAGAACTGCCGTAGGGAAATCTAAAAAAGGTGTGTTCAGATTTAAAAGAGCCGACGAGTTGGCTGCCGAAACCATCAAATTTATGATGGACAAACTACCTGAGTTTGATGTTAGTCGTATAGATGACGTTATTGTTGGTAATGCTATGCCTGAAGGATCTCAAGGATTAAATATGGCTCGTATTATATCATTAATAGGTCTAAACTCTGTTGATGTACCAGGTGTAACCGTTAATCGTTTCTGCTCTTCTGGTATAGAAACAATTGGAATGGCAGTTGCAAAAATACAATCAGGAATGGCGGATTGTATTATCGCTGGTGGAGCAGAAAGTATGAGCTCTGTTCCCATGACAGGTTTCAAACCTGAACTAAATTATGATATTGTAAATGCTGGTCATGAAGATTATTATTGGGGTATGGGTAATACAGCTGAAGCTGTTGCTCAACAATTTAATGTATCTCGTGAAGACCAAGATAAATTTGCTTACGAATCTCATATGAAAGCATTAAAAGCTTTAGATGAAGATCGTTTTCAAGATCAAATTGCACCGATTAATGTTGAAGAAACTTATGTTGATTCAAAAGGAAAACGTGCAACACGTGAATACACTGTTACAAAAGACGAAGGACCACGTCGTGGTTCAACTGTAGAGGCCTTGGGTAGATTACGTGCTGTTTTTGCAGCGAACGGTTCTGTGACCGCAGGTAACTCTTCACAAACAAGTGATGGTGCTGCGTTTGTAATGGTAATGAGCGAAGACATGGTGAAAGAATTGAACCTAGAACCTATTGCTCGTATGGTAAGTTATGCAGCTGCAGGTGTACCACCACGTATTATGGGAATAGGCCCCGTAGCCGCAATCCCAAAAGCTTTAAAACAAGCTAATTTGAAACAAAGTGATGTAGAATTAATTGAATTAAATGAAGCATTTGCTTCACAATCACTGGCTGTAATAAGAGAACTAGATTTAAATCCAGAAATTATTAATGTTAATGGAGGAGCTATTGCTTTAGGACATCCATTAGGGTGTACAGGAGCGAAACTATCTGTTCAATTGTTCGATGAAATGCGTAAACGTGAAATGAATAATAAATACGGTATGGTAACCATGTGTGTTGGTACTGGGCAAGGTGCTGCAGGTATTTTTGAATTCTTAAAGTAACAAAAAAAATTAACAAAAAAATGTCAGAATTAACGAAAGATATTTTACGCGGAGGACAATTCCTAGTAAAAGAAACTAATTACGAAGATGTATTTACTCCTGAAGATTTTTCTGAGGAGCAAAGAATGATGAAAGAAGCGGTTATGGAATTTAATGACCGTGAAATCATTCCACATAAAAACCGTTTTGAAGCGAAAGATTATGCCTTAACCGAAGAAACAATGCGTAAGGCAGGTGAGTTAGGTTTCTTAGGCGTGGCAGTTCCTGAAGCTTATGGCGGCATGGGAATGGGATTTGTTTCTACCATGTTAACTTGTGATTATATTTCAAGCGGAACAGGTTCTTTTAGTACTGCTTTTGGAGCGCATACAGGTATCGGTACTATGCCTATTACCTTATATGGAACTGAAGAGCAAAAGCAAAAATTTGTTCCTGCTTTGGCTACAGGTGAAAGATTCGGAGCTTACTGTTTAACTGAACCAGGTGCTGGATCAGATGCTAACTCAGGTAAAACAACTGCCGAGTTAACCGAAGATGGTAAACATTATAAAGTAAATGGACAAAAAATGTGGATTTCAAATGCAGGTTTTGCAGAAATCTTTATTGTGTTTGCCCGAATTGAAGATGATAAAAATATTACAGGATTCATTTTAGAATACGATAAGAACAACCCTAATGGTGTTACCATGGGTGAAGAAGAGCATAAGTTAGGTATCCGTGCTTCTTCTACACGACAAGTATTTTTTAACGATACATTAATTCCTGTTGAAAATATGCTATCGGTTCGTGGTGGTGGATTTAAAATTGCCATGAACGCATTGAATGTTGGTCGTATAAAATTAGCTGCGGCTTGTTTAGATTCTCAACGAAGAATTATCACTGAGGCTGTAAAATATGCCAATGAGCGTAAGCAGTTTAAAACACCTATTGCCGATTTTGGTGCGATTAAGTCGAAGTTAGCAGAAATGGCTACCAATGTATATGTAGGTGAATCTGCCTCTTATAGAGCTGCTAAAAACATTGAAGATCGAATTCATATTCGTGAATCTGAAGGAAACTCTCACCAAGAAGCAGAGTTAAAAGGTGTTGAAGAATACGCTATTGAATGTTCTATTTTAAAAGTAGCTGTTTCAGAAGACGTACAGAATTGTGCTGATGAAGGAATTCAAATTTTTGGTGGAATGGGATTCTCAGAAGAAACTCCTATGGAAGCTGCTTGGAGAGATGCTCGTATTGCACGTATTTATGAAGGAACTAACGAGATAAACAGAATGCTTTCTGTTGGAATGTTAGTTAAGAAAGCAATGAAGGGTCATGTCGATTTATTGAATCCGGCGATGAAAGTAGCTGATGAGTTAATGGGGATACCGTCTTTCGATACTCCTGATTATTCTGAATTGTTCTCTGAAGAAAAAGATGTTATTGGTAAATTAAAGAAAGTATTTTTAATGGTAGCTGGAGCTGCTATTCAAAAATTTGGACCAGAATTAGAAAAACATCAACAGTTATTAACGGCTGCCTCAAATATTCTAATTGAAATATACATGGCAGAATCTGCTATTTTAAGAACTGAAAAGAATGCGAAGCGTTTCGGTGAAGACGCTCAAGAAGAACAAATTGCTATGGCTAGATTATATTTATACAATGCCGTAGATATCATTGCTAAAAATGCTAAAGAGGGAATTATTTCTTTTGCAGAAGGTGATGAGCAACGCATGATGTTAATGGGATTAAAACGTTTTACAAAATACACGAACTATCCTAATGTAGTTGAGCTACGTAACACGATCGCAGAAAAATTAAAAGCAGAAAATCAATACTGCTTCTAGTCTTCCTCCTAGAGGAATAGTAAAATTAAATTTCAACATCAGTAGATAAGAAATTATCGTGAAACTGAGTATTGAATAGAAGACTTCTTCAACTTTTATAGGTTTTAGAATTTAGTTGTTTGTTTAAAAGGCCGTTAAATTAAGTTTTAACGGTCTTTTTTCTTATCTTTATTTTAACTAGTACTTTGTTTTGAATTTACAGAATACTAAACAACTCTAATTACCTATTAAATCACCTTAAAATACAATGCTAGACTTAGGAACCGTTGGACTACTTATACTATTTGGCACTATAGTTTTTTCCTATATAGGATTTAATAACTGGAAATTTTTAAATAACTATAAATTTCAGGTCGATAAAATTTTAATCCATAAAGACTATAAAAGACTTATTACTTCCGGTTTTCTCCATGTAAACTGGACGCACCTGATTTTTAATATGTTTAGTTTTTACTCATTCGGTGCTCTTTTAGAACTAAAACTCGGTTCTATAAACTTTTTCCTTATTTATTTTATTAGCTTGATTGCAGGAAATCTATTTGCACTAATACTTCATAAAAAGCATTATGCGTATAGCGCTGTTGGGGCCTCTGGCGCTGTTTCTGGAGTTATCTTCGCCTCTATTGCTTTGTTCCCAGGAATAGGTATTAGTATTTTACTACTTCCTATATCTATACCCAGCTGGTTATTTGGGTTATTATATATTAGTTATACTATTTACGGTATCAAGTCTAACAATGACAATATAGGTCATGAAGCACATTTAGGGGGCGCGTTATTAGGAATGATTGTGGCCATTGTAATTAAACCAACTTCATTAACAGAAAATTCTCTTCCTATTTTATTAACCTTTTTACCTACGATTATTTTTCTCTATTTTGTTATTACGCGACCAGAAATACTTCATATTAAAAAGCCTTTTAAATCTAACAAAAGGCCTGAAATTAGTTCCTATAACCTTAAAGAAAAAGCAGAGGAAGTAATAACTCAAAAAGAATTTGATGAGCTACTTGATAAAATTCTTAAACAAGGAATTGACAAATTAACAACAAAAGAAAAACGACAATTAGAAAACTATTCGAACCAACTAAAAAAATAAAACGGTTATTTTAAGAGGTCATACATTGTTTTTATAACGAAAAAGATGTGCTGTTTTTAAACGAATTCATTACAAAAGAACTGTGTATCGTTGAAATTCCCTCGACTACCGACAGTTTATCATTAATAAAACCCTGAAAGTGATTCATATCATTTACCGCCACTTTTAATAAGAAATCAAAGTTACCAGACACATGGTGACATTCCATTACTTCTGAAAAAGCTAATATACTTTCTTTAAAACTGTCTATTAAATCTTTTTGATGCTTAAAAAGTGTAATTTGACAATAAGCAATGATCTGTTTTCCTATGAGATTTCTATCTAATAAAGCAACATACCTTTTTATAAAACCTTGTTGCTCTAGTTTTTTTATTCGTTCATACGTAGGTGTCACGGACAGGCCCACTTTCATGGCTATTTCTTTAGTGTTTTGTTTTGCATTCTGCTGTAATTCCTTCAATATTTCTCTATCCTTATTATCCATAAAAGAACTCTTTTCTAAAATTAGTTAATTCACAATCCCTAAAAAGCAATATTACTTAAAAAATCGCAATATATAAGATTTATTTACTGATTACGCGCATTTAAAAGATTAAAATTCTAAATATTCGTAAATTTGCATAGAAATATCATCTAATATTTTTAACACTATGGAAAGCATTACCGCACAAAAAAATCGTTTAAACGGTTTATTACATAAAATTAGAGAGGCAAGAAACTCATTTTTAGGGTATCCTGTTTCTAAAGATTTTGACTATTCAGAATTATATGAGTTTTTACAATATCCTATTAACAATTTAGGAGATCCTTTTGAAGATAGCACCTATAAAGTACAGACACATGAAATAGAACGTGAAGTTGTAAACTTCTTTGCAAAAATGTTTAGAGCGAACCCAAAAGATTATTGGGGCTACGTTACCAATGGAGGCTCAGAAAGTAACTTATACGGTTTGTATATCGCTAGAGAAATGTATCCTAAAGCAATGGTCTATTATTCTGAATCTACGCATTATAGTGTAAAAAAGAACATCCATTTATTAAACATTCCTAGTATCGTGATCCGTTCTCAAGAAAATGGGGAAATTGATTATAACGATTTAGAAGAGACGTTAAAGTTTAACAGGCACAAGCCTGCCATAATTTTAACTACTTATGGCACCACTATGAAAGAAGCCAAAGATGATGTTTCTAAAGTAAAAGGCATACTGAAAAAATTAGCAATACAAGATCATTATATACATTGCGATGGTGCTTTAGCAGGGTCTTTTGGTGCTTTTGTGGAACCTAAGATTCCTTTTGATTTTATGGATGGTGCCGATAGTATATCTATTAGCGGACACAAATTTATAGGTTCTCCAATTCCTGCTGGGGTTATTGTTACCAGACGCTCTTTGCGAGACCGTGTTTCTAAAGGTATATCTTATATCGGATCTTTAGATACAACCATTACAGGTTCTAGAAATGGGCATAGCCCATTGTTTTTATGGTATGCTATTCAAAAAATGGGGGTAGGCGGATTAAAAGCGAGATATCAACATAGTTTAGAAGTTGCTCGCTATTGCAAACAAGAATTATTGAAAATTGGTATTAATGCTTGGAGCAATCCAGGTGCCATCACTGTTGTATTGCCTAAAATGCCAGATTCTATTAAAGACAAATGGCAATTAGCAACAGAAGATGACATTACACATATTATATGTATGCCAAATGTTACCAAAAATCAGATAGATGATTTTATTAAAGATGTCTCTTCTGTAATGCAAGAAAAATTAAAAGAAGAAGTTCTGTGTTATTAACTTTTGTCATTTGATACTAACCTACATACTCCACTTAATCATAAATCCATGAATATTAATTAATTACAAAAAACAGTTTTCAATAACCATACAGAAACTAATATGTTTAGGCTACTTAAATCAGTAGCATCACATAGCCTTTTAACAATAAATTAATGCATATAACTATAAATATAGTTTTGAAACTACATTTATAGTTATATATTTGCGTTATAGAATTCCTTAGATATTATTTAACAAAATAATGTTTTAGGAAATTATTTAATAAATGTGTCGCGACATTTTAATCATTAACAATGAAAGAATTAACAAAATCAGAAGAACAGGTGATGAAGGTATTGTGGAAGCTTGAAAAAGCTTTTTTAAAAGATATCATTGCAGTATATCCTGAGCCAAAACCTGCTTACACTACCGTGCAAACAGTAATAAAAGTGCTAACAAAAAAGAAGTTCATTGACTATAAAACCTTTGGTAAAACAAATCAATACTCCCCTTTAGTTTCAAAGGACACGTATTTTAGAAAACATTTTACTAATGTTGTGAATAATTTCTTCAACGGTTCAATTAGTAATTTCACTTCATTTTTCACCGATGATGAAAACATAAGTGTTTCAGAATTGGATCAAATAAAGAAATTGATTGAAACTAAAATTGATAATTTAAAGAATAAAAATGACTGATTTTTTCTATTTATTACTCAAGGTAAACATAGTATTCACGCTATTATTTTCCTTATATCTCATAGCCTTCAGAAAAAATACATTTCATAACTTTAATAGATTGTTTTTACTATTCATTCCGATAGTGAGTGTTTTACTACCTCTAGTTACTTTTAAAACTAGTTATGTAAATTTAGATCTAATCGTAGCTAAAATGCCCGTATTTAAAAATTCTATAGTTTTAAATGAAGGTGCTGCCTCATTACATTATTCAAACACAAAGAACATCTTAACTTCTTTACACCTTAATAAACTGTTGTTTGTTATATATGGGTTAGGTGTGCTATATTTTCTTACTAAGCTCGTTTTGAACATAAGGTATTTAATTAAAATCAAGCAAAATTCTTTGCAAAATATCGATGGAAAACACCTTTTGATATACTCAAACCATTCCTACTATTTTTCTTTTTTCAATTGGATTTTTATTCCAATTGAAAAGCAAAGAACTGTAAATAAAACCATTATTTATCATGAAAAACTGCATGGTATAAAAAAACACACTTTTGATTTACTTATTTGTGAAGTTTACAAAGCCTTTTTATGGTTTAATCCTCTTGTTTATTTCTTTCAAAAACACCTAAAAACAGTACACGAATATCAAGTAGATACAGCTTCTCTAAAAGAAGAGAGCCTTACATCTTATCTCCAAGTCATTCTAGACAATTTACCTTATCAAAACAAAACCAAAATCTGTAATTGTTTTGGAGAGCTAACCATTAAAAAAAGAATAACCATGATTACAAAAAACAAAACTTCTAAATGGAAATTGTTAAACTATACAATTCTATTACCAATAGTAGCTATTCTATTAGTGTCATTCAACTATAGATCTAATACTATAAACAATACTCCAAGTATCTTGCCTATCAAAAAGGGAGACTATATTAAAATTAACTCAAAATTCGGTATGAAAAAACACCCTATTCTTAAATCTGAGAGAATGCATAATGGTATTGATTTTATCGCAAAATCAGGTACTAAAATACGTGCTACGGCCGATGGTGTAGTAACCTTTGCATCCCATAATGGAGGCTATGGAAATATGATTAGCATAAGACACAATGATACATTTGAAACTTTATATTCTCACATGAAAGAATACATTGTTTCAACAGGAGAACAGGTAAAAAAAGGTCAAGTTATTGGTTATGTAGGAAATACAGGGCATTCACTAGCACCGCATTTGCACTACGAAGTTAAAAAAAACAACAAAAATGTAAATCCTGAAGACTATTTCTCTGTGAATTAAAAGGTTTAAACAGTTTTAACCTTTTACTAACTTTTTTAGATCCTCTAAAGTAAATATAAGAATTACAACAACAGCAAATTACAACTTTCTGTTGTTGTAATTTTAGTAATTTGCCCTTAACTCAATATCGTTTCTTTTCTCCTTTTAAGTTTTTCCCAATACAAAAAACAATAATTAAATCTAAACAAATAGCATTACTAACCCAAGCAAAACTCCATTCGTCATTTAGTTCCGTTGGATTTAACATAATTACATTAAAATGATTGTTTGCCCCGTACATTATTGCGGCAATAAATATGAAATATCCCCAACTACCGACATAAGTAATTATAAATGAAAAAGCAATACAGGCTAATGGATAAGTTATAAAAGACTCTAGTGAAATTATAACCTTGAAGAGCCACTGGAAGATGCTAAAACCCCGCACTACCCCTAAAATCAGCACTCCTTTTTATTTCTCTTACTGTAGAAAATAATATCCTTTGTAAACACCCCTCCAACCAATTTGTTTACCAAAAACCATTAAAACGGTAATAAAAAAACCTTAGAATATACTAATAAACAATCGTTGATTTGAACCAAATACTGACCAATCTACAGAGCTTCTTTTTCCTAAAATCACTTGAATATAAAACCCTCCAATAACATATATTTCCAGAATTATAATTATTAAAAATATGGATTTTAACGAGAGAAGTTTTTAGTCATAGATCATTTAAGAGTAGATAAACCATCCGATGAATAATACGATTTACAGATACATATTTCGCATATCTATTATTTCTTTTGTAGCTATTTTTGCGTTATAAAACTTAACCATAGCTTGGCTATGCTAAAGTTTTATGCCTTAAACTAACTTAAAACAATTCAATACCTATATACGAAATATGTATCTGTAAATCGTATAATTTCTAAGTAGTTTATCGATATCACGAAACAAAAAAGCTCCCTTAAAAAAGGAAGCTTTTCATTATTATATTCTTTCTATACTATTCCAAAGCACCTAAATAGCGTTCAGCATCTAAAGCCGCCATACATCCTGTACCAGCTGCCGTTACAGCCTGACGATACTCTTTATCTTGAACATCACCTGCTGCAAAAACACCAGGTAAATTCGTTTTTGTCGTTTTTCCTTCTGTAATCAGATATCCTGTATCATCCATTTCTAACATCCCTTTAAAAAGCTGTGTATTAGGCGTATGCCCAATCGCAATAAACACACCCATTACGGAAATATCAAATTTTTCACCAGTTTGATTGTTAACAGCACGAACACCTTCTACAACATCAACTCCTAACACTTCATCAATTTCTGTATTGTATAATACGTCAATATTTGGTGTTTTTTCTACTCTGTGTTGCATTGCCTTAGAAGCACGCATATAATCTTTACGAACTAATATGGTAACTTTGTTACATATATTCGCCAAATAAGTAGCTTCTTCCGCTGCGGTATCTCCAGCTCCAACCACTACAACATCCTGCCCCTTGTAAAAGAATCCATCACAGGTTGCACATGCCGAAACACCACCGCCAATTAAACGTTGCTCGCTCTCTAACCCTAAATATTTAGCCGTTGCTCCTGTAGAGATAATTACAGTTTCTGCCTCCAAATCTGTTGTCTCATCTACCACAACTTTATGAAGCGCTCCTGGTTTCTCAGCAAACTCAACTTTTGTAGCCATCCCAAAGCGGACATCAGTTCCAAATCTTTCAGCTTGATTCTTCAAATCCTCCATCATTGCCGTTCCATCGGTTCCATTTGGATACCCCGGAAAATTATCAACTTCTGTTGTCGTAGTTAACTGCCCTCCCATTTGCATGCCTGTATACATTACTGGTTTCATATCTGCTCTAGCTGCATAAATCGCTGCAGTATATCCAGCAGGCCCAGAACCTATAATCAAACATTTTATTTTTTCCGCCATATTTTCTTATAAATTAGTGTTTACAAATGTAGTTTTTTTATTTTTTTTACCAACTTAAGACCATATATTTTCACTATCGGTTAATAGACAAGAAAAATGACACATTTAGTTATTTTTTCATTTGTGTTATGCTTTTTTTTTATACATTTGCAGTCCCAAATAATTAGGGTTTAATTTTTGTGTTTTTATCCAAAAACGATTTACACTTATCGGGGTGTAGCGTAGCCCGGTCATCGCGCCTGCTTTGGGAGCAGGAGGTCGCAGGTTCGAATCCTGCCACCCCGACCAAAAAGACTTAAGAAAAACTTAAGTCTTTTTTTATTTTTAGTAACTTCGTGTTTATGGAATTACTTTTTTTAGGTTTAGCTGGAGGAGCCGTTATTTCTTACTTTGTTTTTCAAAAGTTTGCTTCTTCAAGTAAAAGAAATTTAACCGAAAAACAATCTGTTGTACTCTTAGACAAGATTAAAAAGGTGTCAAAATTGATCACTGTTGAAGGAGAATTTGCAGAAATATATCATCACGAAAACTCAAAAGAAAAGTTTCTAGGGCTTATTACCAGTAAGAAAAAAGCCATTATCATCATCAATGCAAAAGTACATATTGGCTTTGATTTTAGAAAAATTAAAATGCAAGCAGACACTAAAAACAAAACTATTGTTTTAGCAGCGTTTCCAGAACCAGAAATATTTTCAGTAGAACCTACTATTCGATTTTATGATATTCAAAACGGCCTATTAAATAAATTCAACTCTGAAGATTTAACAAACGTTAATGCCGAAGCCAAAGAGCACATAATTCAAAAAGTGCCAGAAAGCAACCTAATGCAAACTGCTAACAAAGAAGCCTTGGAAGCCATTGTATTAATGAATAATTTAGTGGAAACCATTGGATGGAAACTTGATTATACCGCTTTAGAACTACCGTACACACAACTAGAAAAAGTTAACTAGATGAATATAGAGCAACTTCACGAATATTGCACCTTAAAGAAGGGAGTTACAGAACATTTTCCTTTTGACGACGTTACCTTAGTATTTAAGGTGATGGGTAAAATGTTTGCACTTGTAGGCTTAAGTAATTGGGAAAAGGGAGAAACTAAAATAAATTTAAAATGCTCTCCAGAGTGGTCTGAAGAACTTAGAGCTACATATGATAGCATTAACCCAGGATTTCACATGAACAAGAAACATTGGAATACTGTTACGCTAAACAACGATGTTTCGGATACGCTTGCTTTTGAATTGATTGATCATTCTTACGGTTTAGTGGTAGATGGCTTGACAAAAAAAATGCAAACTGAATTGAAAAATTTATAGCCTCGTGAAAAAAGCAGCGTTAAGAGACCTTTATAAGCACAAAAGAATAAAACTAACTCGCTCTGAAAAAGAAACTTTCGAGCAATCTATTTATGATCAGGTTTTCAAACTGAATATCAAAAGCATTAACAATGTCCATTTATTTTTATCGATGGAAAAATTCAATGAAATCAATACACAACCAATTATTGATTTTTTTAGAAAACGGCAAAAAAGAATAATTGTTAGTAAGTGTAATTTTAAAAACGATTCTTTAACCCATTTTTATCTCGAAGAAAACACACCACTCAACTTAAATAAGTTCGGAGTACCAGAACCCATAAATGCAGAGGAAGCAAAAGTTAAAGATATTGACCTAGTCTTTGTTCCCTTACTAATATCTGACAAGAAGAACTACAGAGTAGGTTACGGAAAAGGATTTTATGATCGGTTTTTAGCCTCTTGTAAAAACCCTGTAAAAACTATTGGTTTAAATTATTTTACACCTATTGACATTATTGATGATGTCAATAAATTTGACATTCCTTTAGATACTGTACTTTATCCCAAATAAAAAAAACCTACTAACAAAAGCAGGTTTTTTTACTATCTATATTATGTATAAACTTATCCGTTCATTGAAATTAAAAACTCCTCATTATTGATTGAAGTTTTAATTCTTTGTTGAATAAATTCCATGGCTTCTATCGGATTCATATCTGCTAAATACTTACGCAACACCCACATTCGTTGAACAGATTTTGCATCTAACAATAAATCGTCACGACGGGTACTCGATTTTATCAAGTCAATTGCAGGGTAAATTCTACGGTTAGAAATATTACGATCTAACTGAAGCTCCATATTACCAGTACCTTTGAATTCTTCAAAGATCACTTCATCCATTTTAGATCCTGTTTCCGTAAGCGCCGTAGCAATAATAGTTAAAGAACCACCATTTTCTATGTTACGTGCAGCTCCGAAAAATCGTTTCGGCTTATGCAATGCATTAGCATCAATACCTCCTGACAAAATTTTACCAGAAGCTGGTGCTACGGTATTATATGCTCTAGCTAAACGTGTTATAGAATCTAGCAAAATCACTACATCATGACCACATTCAACTAAACGTTTTGCCTTTTCTAAAACAATATTAGCTACCCTTACGTGTTTGTCTGCTGGTTCGTCAAAAGTAGAAGCTACAACTTCCCCTCTTACACTACGCTGCATATCGGTTACTTCTTCAGGACGCTCGTCAATTAATAAGACTATTTGATAAACTTCAGGATGATTTGCAGCAATAGCATTCGCCACATCTTTCAGTAACATTGTTTTACCCGTTTTCGGCTGTGCTACAATCATACCACGTTGTCCTTTTCCTATAGGTGAAAACAAGTCTATGATTCTTGTTGAAAGCGAGCTTCCTTTCTGCGCTAAATTAAATTTCTCTTCAGCAAAAAGCGGCGTTAAGTGTTCAAATGAAACTCTATCGCGAACAATATTAGGATTTAATCCGTTTATTTTTGAAACTCTAATTAAAGGAAAGTATTTTTCGCCTTCTTTTGGTGGGCGCACATTACCTCTTACGGTATCCCCTGTTTTTAAACCAAATAGTTTAATTTGTGATTGCGACACATAAATATCATCTGGAGATGATAAATAATTATAATCAGAAGATCGCAAAAACCCATAACCATCAGGCATCATTTCTAACACACCTTCACTCTCTATAATTCCATCAAATTCAAAATCAGGATCGCGATATTTATTACCACTTTTATTGTGGTTCTGGTTTTGGTTTTTGTTTTTATTTTGGTGGTGCTTGTTTTTATTGCTTTGCTGATTTCGTTGCTGTCTAGTATTCTGATTACTATGTTGTTTTTTATCTTCAGAAACTGGCTTTCGGCTATCTTCTACCTTACTCTGCTTTGCCTTTACCGGTTCTTTTTTCTTTTCAACAATCATCTCTTTTTTAGGCACCGGTTTTGGAAGCACTTCTTCTGTCTTTACTTCCAACTCTTTTTTAGGTACCTCTTTTTTAGCCTCTTCTTTTTTAGCCTCTTCTTTTTTAGGAACAGGTACCGGGTCTTTTGGAGCTTTTATTTCTTCTTTAGTTTCATTAGATCCAGATGCTTTTTTTGATATTCTTCTTCTTTTAGGCTTTTCTTTTTGAGCTGACACCTCTACTGGCTTTTCTTCTCTATTAGTAGCCTCTGCTTGTGCATCTAAAATTTTGTAAACTAAATCTAATTTTTTTAACTGACTAATCTTGGTTAATCCAATAGACTTTGCTATTGTTTGTAAATCAGTAAGTTTCTTAGCTTTTAATTCCGAAATCTCGAACATTAGTTATAATATTAGGTTAAAAATTCTTATTGTTAAGAATTTGAAAAAATTTTTGTTTGTTTTCCTGATTGCTTCGTTATAGGAAGTATATAACAGTTACATGTGCGGTTGCTTACAAGGCAAATATATGCAAATAATTTAACTTGTTTATATTTCTTTTTAAAAAAAGAAGTCCTATTTTTGCCTTTTAACAAAAAAAAATGATTCAACGTATACAAACTATATATCTTTTCTTAGCTACTCTGATCTCTGGCGGATTGACTTTTTTAGTTAACTTATGGACTCAAGGGAAAGAAAACACTCCTATATATATAGTAGACTTATTTACAGCTGATACCATTTTTCAAAAATTGGTTCCTGTATTATTTTTTATCTCTGCCTTATTATCATTGGTCTCTATCTTTTTATTTAAAAATAGACAATTACAGTTCGTGGTAGGCAGATTAGCTATTTTGACAAATCTTTTTTTATTAGGATTATTGATTTATGTATCACTAACATTATCTGGAGAAGCAACCGTTTCAGAGAAAGGTATTGGGATGTTCTTACCTATTATTGTTATTTTGCTGGTAGTTTTAGCAAATAAAGCAATTAAAAAGGATGAAGATCTTGTAAAATCTGTAGATAGATTACGATAAGCCTAACATCTTAGTATATTTAGTGCGATAAAAGACCGAGAAGCCATTCTCGGTCTTTTTAATTTCTGCTTTATAATGCCTTATACGCAATGATTTAAAACTAGTGAAAAAGAAAATGATGATTTTTTTCTTACTAAAAATTATGCATAGCCTTCGTTTATGATTTCCTTTCCTAATAAAGAAGAGTGCAAAAACACCTTTTTATTACGATAATTATAATTTGTAAATGGTATTATATATTGAACAAATAAAATAACGAGTAAAAATGATCAACTTAATTATGGTTTTCAATTAATTTATTATAACTTTATGGTATAAACATATACTTCAAACCATTGAAAACCAACACATTAATACCAAATGTTAAAGCCGAATTAAGGGTAAACCCTAGCGAGTTAAGTAAAAACCCTTAAGTAACGTTTAGGGGTAATGAGTATTGTGGGAAACGAAGTTGTCATATAAATTTGTAAACGTAAACAAGCATGAGTTACAAGATTAAAGTTCATATAGCCGATGATCACAAAATCCTTATAGAAGGAGTGATGGCTTTAATAAATATTGAAGATGACATTGAAGTCGAGGGATTCTCTTTAACAGGAAAAGAACTCGTAAGCTGGTCAAGCACAAACACCGCTGATATATTGGTACTAGATATTAATATGCCCGAGATGGATGGAATAGATGTTTTAAAAGTTTTTAAACAACGTGATGTAAAAATCAAAACCATTATTCTCTCTAGTTTAAGCGATGCCAAACTTGTTCAGGAAATGATTGCCTTAGGCGCTAACGGATTTCTAGAAAAAAGTTGTGCAAGTGATCATATTGTCGACGCTATCAGAGCTGTAAATAAAGGGTTACAGTATTTTAATGAAGATATTAAAAGTAAACTCTTTAATTTATATGTGGCAAGCTCTAAGATAGAAAACAATAAAGAAGAATCTCATAAAGAATTAACCGATAGAGAAATTGAAGTTCTAAAGTTAATTGCACAAGAGAGAAGTTCATCTGAAATAGCCGATATGCTACGTATCAGTGTAAAAACTGTAGAATCATATCGTCGCAATCTTTATAAAAAATTAAAAGTAAAAAATGTAGTAGGTTTAGCGATGTACGCAGTTAGGAATAAGATAGTATAATCCTTTCATTCTATTTTCTTTGCCCCCAAAGACCCCCCTCATCCTATGATTCCTGATGAAATACATCGCTAAGAACTACAGTTAATAAGCATGAAAATATTTTTGGCGATGTACGCTGTTATTTAATAATAACATAGTTTAGAGAAACCCCTTCATTTTGTTTTCTTTATCCCCTAACGTTGAGAACGTCCCCCGTATCTCCATCTGTCTTCACTAAGTACATCGCCTTATTTTCTATATTTCGTATACAAACACCAATAAATATATTTAACTCTTATTTTTTTAAAACTCTTATTTTTTAAAACCTTTAAATAGCAGAAACCATGAGAAAAATTACAATCCTTTTCGCAGCTCTAAGTCTTATTTTTTTTACATCTTGTTCATCAAACGAAAGTGACGCAGAATTACTTACTAACCATGAAAGAGATACTAACAAATTACAATCGTATACCTTAAAGAGAAATGCCAATGGCCAATACTCTTTAGACTATGATGTGGCAGAAAACACCCAAGTAGACAACTTCCAAAACCCAGATAATTCGCACGAAATTGTGTTATCTGATAACAACGATGAAACACCAGAAAATCATACCGCTAATTACAAACTTGAAGAAGATTTTTTAAAAATCAATTTCTTAGAATCAACTAACGGTAAAAAAACGAGTATTGCTGTTGAAGATGAAAATATTACCTTCGCAGGAAGAACGGGGGTTACAGAATACCTAAACAATTATAGTATTACCAGAAACACAAACGGCACCTTTACCTTAGATTTTGAAATTAACGCTAGTGTACAAGCCGAATTTGTGTATAATAACGATATCGAAACCTATGAGGTACATTTATCAAAAGGAGATGGCAAAAACACCTCTTTTTCAAGAATACTAGATGTTACTGATAGTAATGTTTTAAAAATTACTTTTGTAAATCATAAAAATGATGGACGATCATATGGGCGAATTTCAACCAAAAGAAAACCACAAGTTGTAATAGACAATGGGAATGATTTTATGTAGTACTTTCAAAACCATTAATTATCAAATTATACTCGGGTATTCATTTTATATCTTGAGCATAAAAATATATCATATTTCACACCAAACTAATACAGTTTAAATGATTAAAGAAATATTGCTGAAAATTCATCTATTACTTTTATTTTTAGTGATAGCCTCGCAGACTTATGCACATAGTAAAACTGAAAGAATAGTCTTATCTGATGATATGACTATTCTTTTTATTAATCAAACAAATGATTCTACATTAATTGAAGAAAAATTTAGTTCCATATATGCAAAATTTAAACAGGAACACTATCTAGAAGCTTTGCAAGAAGCTTATTCAGTATATACTGAAAGTAAAAAAAATAAAAACTATCACTTAACATACCTTTCTGCACAGCTTATTGCTGACATCTACGATAAAACTTATGAAAACAAAAAAGCCTTAACCTTCTATAAAATCGCTTTAGAAAATCTGGAAACTGCATCCACTGTTAATGGATTAGAGTTTAAAAGAAATCTAGAATTCTCTGATATAGATTTTGCGAAAATTTATCTCCGTTTAGGAAGCGCTTATCTTCATGAATTTAAAACCATAAGGGATCTTCTAGATACTGCTGAAGAAAAAAAAATTGTTAGACAAGACATAATAAAAAAATTATCAAAGACAAGAGATAGTGCAATATATTTTTTAGAAAAAAACGGTCGGTTAACCGGTTTAAACAATGATATCCAAATATGTAAAGCAAGTTCTTACACTAATCTTTCCGCCTTATACCAATTGGATTCATTATTCGACAAATCCAAAGTCTTTGCACTCAAGGCTGTCAATATTCAAGAAAAACTTGGAGATAAGGTAAAATTGGCTTATGCATTGAATAACCTAGGTAATATAGACTTATTTGCAGGTAACTTTAAAGGAGCTAAAGCTACTTACCTTAAAGCCATAAACATAATAAGTGATCAACAAAGACTCAAAACAGATAAATTGAAAGCTACGCTATACAGTAATCTTGCTTGGGCTATGAGAACATTAAATGAGGTAGAAGCTTATGATAAGCTAGAAGTATCCTATGAAATTGAAGATGATCTAAGAGAGAAAGACTTGAGAAGAGTGATTAAGAACCTGGAAAACAATCATAATCAATCACTTATAAGACTAGAACATGACAAAGAGATAAAGATTGAAAAAATAAAAAAAAGAAATACTGATAAAATGCTTTTAGGGCTAAGTTTACTTATTCTAATAGTTTCCGCAGTAATAATCTACAACTACAAGCTACGTCAAAAAAACCTGAAACTAACACTAGTACAGAATAAACTTGTAGAAAAACAAAATATAAGTCGTTTACGCTCAGAATCGCAAGTAAAACTATTAAATGCCACTATTGATGCGAAAGAAACTGAAAGAAAACAGATTGCCGAAACCTTGCATGATAGTGTGAGCGCTTTACTGTCATCAGCAAACATGCACCTAAGCGCTACCAAAAAACAATTTAACGGCAACTCACCAATAGAATTAGAAAAAACGCAAGAAATTATTTTAGAAGCTTCGCAAAAAGTACGTGATTTATCACACAACTTAGTGTCTTCGATACTATTAAAATTCGGTATAGAATACGCTATTAAAGATATTGCTAAAAAATACTCCAACTCTGAACTTACTTTTCATACAGCTTTCAATAACGTACATAGGTACAATCAAGAGTTTGAAATAAAAATTTATAATGTAATTCATGAACTTATCAATAATATTATAAAACACAGTCATGCGAGCAATGCACATATTGTTATTGAAGAGAAAAACGGATTTCTTTCTATATTAATAGAAGATGATGGTGTTGGCTTTAACTACAAGCATAATAGTAGAAAAACTGGTCTTGGTCTCCATCAAATAGAAGCTAGAATACAAGTAATGAATGGTAATTTTTTAATAGAGTCTGGCATAAAATTAGGTACTAAAATCTCTATGTCTATTCCGGCTAAAAAACGACCTAGCTTTAATTTCGCTTAGCCAATTCAATAATTTCTAAATTTTTTATCTGACCATTGTCTAATTCAAACCGCAACATGGTGCGCACCTTATGAAAGCCATGTTTACCTGCTGCACCCGGATTTAAATGAAGTAAATTCAGTTTTTTATCATATTGGACTTTTAAAATATGAGAATGACCACATATAAACAATTGAGGGGCTTCTTTTTGTAAGCCTGCTCTCACCCTAGCCGTATATTTACCTGGGTACCCGCCAATATGAGTTATCCAAACAGTAACCCCCTCTACTTCAAACCTACTGTCTAACGGAAATTCAGCCCTAGCATCTTTATCATCAATATTACCATAAACCCCCCTTAGTGGCTTTATTTGTTGTATGGTATCCGTAACTTTTAAATCTCCTATATCACCAGCATGCCAAACTTCATCAGCTTGTTTAACAAACTTTAGAATTTGCTCATCGATATAACTATGTGTATCTGACAACAGTACTATTTTCATCATTTAAAAGTGTTTATAGTAAATTAATTATAGCTGCTTAAAATCACCCCTAACCATATACAAATAGGATCTATTTCATCCAAATCATTTAAGCTCATTCCTATGCACTATGGCGTCATTCTGATTACGAAGCAAATCTACAATTTAGCAAGCATCAGAACCCATAAAACCCAACGCTAATTAACCAGTTTTTTTTTAATACAATTTAACTTATAAAGCTACCGTAATTTATTCTAAGAAACCGCTTTAAAAAAAACAAACTCGTAACGAATTACGAGTTTATCTTTTAAGGGGACAGACATACGGGGGGACTATTTGTCTATTGACTCAAATATACTAAAAAACCACGTTTTATCCCCTTAACAAATGTTAATAAAACATGTTAAATAAATGTTAAGACCCTAAAAAAAACCCTTATAATTTTTTATACTTTCTAATAGGTAAAAATTCCATAATTTAGCAGTTCAAAACATTGTTTTATTGAGATATTTTATTGAACTTTCATATCACGGAAAAAATTATCACGGTTGGCAAATACAACCCAATGCTATCACCATACAAGAAAAAATAAACAAGGCCATAAGCACTATTTTACAAAGTGAGGTTTCAGTTGTAGGAGCAGGCAGAACAGATTCAGGGGTGCATGCCATTCAAATGTACGCTCATTTCGATACAGACAAAGTAATAGACAGTAATTTTAGTTTTCGATTAAACGCCATATTACCAAATGATATTGTTATTTATAAAACCCTACAAGTACCTAAAGAAGCACATGCCCGCTTTGATGCTATAAGTAGAAGTTATGAATATCGAATTTGGTTAGGGAGAAATGCTTTTTTATTAGATACTACATGGCAACTTCAATATGAAAACATAAATATTGACGCCATGAACGAGGCTGCTGAAATATTATATGAATATACTGATTTTGAATGTTTTTCAAAAGTTAAAACCGATGTGCATACCTTTATCTGTGAAGTTAGCAATGCCCACTGGAAACTCACGGAAAACGCTTTAACTTTTCATATTACCGCCGATCGTTTTTTAAGAAACATGGTTCGCGCTATTGTAGGAACTTTATTAGACGTTGGCTTGGGTAAAACATCTATTGAAGGTTTTAGAAAAATTATTGAAAGTAAAAACAGAAGCAATGCTGGTGTTTCAGTTCCAGCAAAAGGATTATTTTTAACCAACGTAGCATACAAATATATATAGTGAGTACAACATCAGGAAAAGCATTTGATATTAAAATTTTTACAAGGCTCATGAGCTTTGCTAAACGATATAAGTTAAAATTTGGCATTGCTATTTTTTCAACAGTTCTTCTAGCCATTGTTTCTGCTGCCGACCCTTATATTTTAATATACGCTATCGACAATTTTACAGAAACCAAAAACCTTGATCAATTACTTTTCAATATTCTTTTATTGATAGCTGTTTTATTAATTCAAGTACTACTTCAATTCTCTTTTATTTATTACGCAAATTGGGTAGGACAACATATCATTAAAGATTTAAGAGCCAAAACATTTAGAAAAATTATAGGGTTTAAAATGAGTTATTTTGACACAAACTCTGTTGGCAGACTGGTTACTAGAGTTGTTTCTGATATTGAAACTATTGCTAATTTTTTTACACAGGGTGTTTTTATGATCGTTAGTGACATTTTAAAAATGCTTGTTGTTGCTATTGTGATGTTTGTGATTAACTGGAAACTAGCATTAATTGCTCTAGCCGTTCTTCCTGTTTTAATCTATGCTACAAAACTTTTTCAAATTGCGATAAAAACAACCTTTCAAGATGTCAGAAACCAAGTAGCTAACCTCAACGGTTTTGTACAAGAGCGTGTAACTGGGATGAAAATTGTTCAGCTTTTTAACCGTGAAAAAATTGAGTATGACAATTTTGTAACTATTAATAACAATCATAAAAAAGCACATATTAAAACGGTCTGGTATTATTCAATTTTCTTTCCTATCGCTGAAATCTTATCATCAATTGCTATAGGTTTGATCGTTTGGTATGGCGGTTTTCAAATAGTTGAAAATAATGCATTAAGCATTGCTACTATCATCGGTTTTATTAAAATGGCACAAATGCTTTTCAGACCCTTACGACAAATTGCAGATAAGTTTAATCAGTTGCAAATGGGCATCGTATCAGGTGAACGCGTGTTTGCCGTAATTGATACCGAAAGCTCAATAGACAAGAGCGGCCATATTGATGCAACGCATATACAGGGTAATATTTCCTTTACCAATGTTCGGTTTTCTTATATTGAAAATGAAGAAATTCTAAAAGGAATTAGCTTCACCGTCAACCAAGGACAAACAGTGGCTATTGTTGGTGCTACGGGAGCCGGTAAGTCTACAATAATTAGTTTAATCAGTAGGTTTTATGAAATAGACAGCGGAGAAATTACGATAGATACTACTTCTGTAGACAAATACGATATTAATACTTTACGAAGTAAAATAGCCATTGTATTACAAGACGTTTTTTTATTTTCTGACAGTATTTTAAATAATATTACCCTTAACAACGATGCTATCTCATTTGATGAAGTAAAAACAGCCGCTAAACAAATAGGTATTCATGATTTTATAATGAGTTTACCCAATGGTTATCATTACAATGTAAAAGAAAGAGGTGCTATGTTGTCATCCGGACAACGCCAGTTAATAGCGTTCTTAAGGGCTTATCTAAGCACCCCTAGTATTTTGATATTAGACGAAGCAACCTCATCAGTAGATTCGTACGCCGAACAAATGATTCAATACGCTACAGACCAAATTACAAAAAACAGAACTTCAATTATTATAGCGCATAGGTTAGCAACGATAAAAAAGGCCGACAAAATTATTGTGATGGATGAAGGAAGGATCGTAGAGCAAGGAAATCATAACGATTTACTCAAAAGAGAAGGTGGTGTTTATAAAAACCTCTACGACAAACAATTTAGTAAGGAAACTGTAGAATAAAGTTTGATTACACCATTCAAAAGAGTACATTTGTTTTCGATCTTAAAACTAAAAATCACATACCATGAGAAAAGTAATCTTATCTGTATTTGTTGCTGGTTCATTATTAGCAACATCTTGTAAAAATGCAAAAGAAGAAACAAAAGCTGCCGTTGAAGCTACAGAGCAAGCTGCTGATAAAGCCGCTGAAGCTGTAAGTGACGCTGCAACCAAAGTAGCAGAAAAAACGGAAGAAGCTGTTGATAAAGCTGCTGATGCTGTTGAATCAACTTTAGAAGGTGTTACAATCCCTAGCTTTGATAATGAAAAAGTTGAGCAACATTTAAAAGATTACGCTGCCTATGCTAAAGAATATATGGCTGCAAAAGGTGATGTTGTAAAAAATACTGAATTAGCTAAAAAAGGTGTTGAACTTGCAACTAAAGGGAGTGAGTTAGTAAAGACTTTAGATGATGAAGGTGCTAAGAAATTTAATGGCGTAATGAATGCTATTCAAGCTAAAATGGCTCCAGCTAAATAATTTCAAAAAAAATATTACCTAAAAAGAACTTCTTAGAAGTTCTTTTTTTTTATGCTATCATTACGTCTTCTTGAAGCTTCTTTAATAGATTCTCTAACGTATTGTACAATACAAATTCACCATCTTTTATATACGATATTTCACCTGTTTCTTCCGAAACCAACAAACATATAGCATCGGTTTTTTCAGTAACACCGATGGCAGCTCTATGACGCAAACCAAAACGAGAAGGTATTTGACTATTATCGGAAATAGGCAATATAACCCGAGTTGCTACTATATAATTATCTCTAATTATTGTTGCCCCATCATGCAACGGACTATTCTTATAAAAAATACTTTGAAGAATCGCCTCATTTACTAAAGCATTCATTTTATCACCAGTACTAATCAAAAAATCGAGGTTGTTAGTTTTTTCAATAACTATTAAAGCACCTGTTTTCGTTTTTGATAAATTAGTGCAAGCTTTTAATACTACTTCTGCATCTATTTCAGAATTAATCTCTGATTTTAAGAATTTTAACTGATTTAAAAAACCTCTTCTTGTTGAAAAATTAGTGGTTCCAATCATTAATAAAAACTTTCTGATTTCCTGTTGAAAAACGATAATCAAGGCAATAACGCCTCCTGACAATAAATACCCTAAAATACCACTAAGCATCTCCATACGAAGTGCTTGCGTAATCTTCCAGATTATAAAAATTAATGCAATCCCTATTACAATATTTATAGCTACCGTACCCTTAAGTAATTTATAAATATAGTACAACAAAGCAGCTACCAAAATAATATCTAGTATATCAAGAAACGAAACATCTATAAAATCTAAATTCATTTAATTACTGGTATTTATGTAAATGTACTCATTTTTTAAAAACAAAATCATGAGCTATTTACTTATTCAAAATTGATAATTTTCTGATCGAACATAACAATGTATGTACATCCAATAACGTCCTTACTTTTCTCAACTAATACTAAGAATAGTACGCTGATCAACCTATAAAACTCACAATATCAAAAATTAATCAGTAATCTGATTTTTTTACAACTGATTAAAAAGAGTAACTGCTTCAACAGCTTCCTTAACGTCGTGTACCCTTAAAATATGAGTGCCGTTCATTAGAGCTATTGTATTCGCTACAGTAGTAGCATTTAAGGCTTCTTCTGCCGAACAGTTTAGTGTTTTATACAACATAGACTTTCTGGAAACTCCCGTTAAAATTGGGGTGTCTAAATTCTGAAATAAGATCAATTTTTTAAGTAGTTCAAAATTATGTGGTATCGTTTTTCCAAAACCAAAACCAACATCAACAATGACATCATGCACCTTCAATGCTTTAAGCTTAAAAATCTGTTCAGCAAAAAATGAAATAAGTTCTTTTGCTACATCTTCATATTGAGGGTTCGTTTGCATATTTTGAGGAGTTCCTTTCATATGCATTAGTATATAGGGAACCTGCAACTTTGCTACAACTTCGAACATGTTTTTATCCATTTTACCTCCCGAAATATCATTTATAATTGCCGCTCCAGCATGTATACTTTCCGAAGCAACTCTACTCCTAAATGTATCAACAGAAATAGTGATATCTTTAAATTCATTTGACAAAAGTTCTATAACAGGTACAATTCGTTCTAATTCTTCTTCTTCAGAAATATGCTTCGCTCCTGGGCGTGATGAATAACCTCCAACATCAATAAATGTAGCTCCTTCAGCTAACATTTTTTCCGTTTGAATTAATATTTCTTTGGTATTGTTATATTTTCCTCCATCAAAAAAGGAATCTGGCGTAATATTCAGAATCCCCATTACTTTAGGGCTACTTAAATCTATTAGATTTCCTTTACAATTAATTGTCATCTATCGAACTACCTTGTTTATTATATGTGTTTTATCTGGTGCTTTGTAATTTTTCATCTGGTGCATCAATCCTTCGACAGAATCATCAACTAACAACAATGCCCTGTTTGCAGGCTTTAAGAACCCCTCTTCTACCATAAAATCTAACTGTCGGAGTGTAGCATCAAAAAAACCATTCACGTTTAACAATCCAACGGGCTTCTGCTCAACGTGTAACTGTTGCAACGTTAGCACTTCAAAAAGCTCATCCAATGTTCCGAATCCTCCTGGTAATGTTATGTATGCCTCAACCATTTTACTCATGACAACTTTACGCTCACTCATGGTGTTGGTAACAACAACCTTTGAAATGTTTGCATGAATAACTTCTTCGTGTTTTAATAGATTAGGAATAATTCCAACCACTTCTCCTTGTTGTTTCATCATAGTATTGGCAATTACCCCCATCAGTCCAATTTTACCACCACCATACACCAAAGTTATATTATTTTTCACAAAATAATTACCTAAAGTAATGGCAGCATTGGTGTACACTTCTTTGAATCCTGTACTTGAACCACAAAAAACCACAATGTTATTTAAATTCATAAATCAAAAAAGATAAATTATTCTGTAAAAATAAAAGAAAACCTAATTGATTTATTATTTTTACCTTATTATTTCAGAAAACAAAAAATGCAAAATACCTCAGAGCAATACGATGCTGTTATTAGTGAATGCCGAAATTTATTTGTAAAAAAGATGACTGATTATGGCAGTGCTTGGCGAATTCTAAGGCTACCGTCATTAACAGACCAAATTTTTATAAAAGCACAACGAATACGTCAATTACAAGAGAACGCAGTGCGCAAGGTTGATGAGGGGGAAAAATCTGAGTTTATAGGTATCATCAATTACGCTGTAATGGCTTTAATACAGCTTGAGATGGGAATTGTTGAGCAGCCAGATTTATCTGCAGAAGAGGCGACAATACTATACGATAAACATGTGTCTATTACGAAAAAATTAATGGAGAATAAAAATCATGATTATGGTGAAGCTTGGAGAGAAATGAGAATCTCTTCATTAACTGACTTAATTTTACAAAAATTACTTCGTGTTAAACAGATTGAAGACAACCAAGGAAAAACGTTAGTTTCTGAAGGAATTGATGCGAATTACCAAGATATGATTAATTATGCTATTTTTGCTTTAATTCATCACTCAGTGTTAGAACATTAACTATTAAAAACACCCCTAATTATGATTTTAAAACTATTGACCCATATTTCAAGACTACTGGTAGGTCTTCTATTTATTTACTCTGGATTTGTAAAATTAGTTGACCCTATAGGTTCTCAATTCAAGTTTGAAGAGTATTTTAGTGAAGGTGTTCTTAATTTAGAGTTTTTAATTCCTTTCGCACTCCCATTTTCTATTCTATTGGTGGTAGCTGAACTAGCTTTAGGTGTTATGCTATTGGTTGGATACAAACCGAAATTTACGGTTTGGAGTTTGTTCGGACTTAATACAATTTTCTTGTTCTTAACTTGGTATTCATATACCTATAACAAAGTTACCGATTGTGGTTGTTTTGGTGATGCCATAAAACTCACCCCTAAAGAAACTTTTTACAAAAACGTAATCTTTATGTTTTTTATTCTTATCCTAATTTTAGGATTAAAGTTTATTAAACCACTTATATCAAATAAAATTGCAACCATAACTACCTATGTTACTATTATTATTTCATTTCTACTTGTGAATTATGTATTAAATCACCTACCAATTATTGATTTCAGAGCTTATTCTATAGGAACGGACATTGCAGAAGACATGAAATACACAGACAATAACGAAACGCCTCCTATTCACGATTTTATGATTGAAACGGATGAAGGAGATCAATTAGAAGCTATGCTTTCTAAAGAAAAGGCTCTGCTTATTTTAATGTACGACATGGACAAAACCGAAAAAGAAGGGATTGCTCCTGTTGCTAAAGCAGCTAAAAAAGCAAAAGAAAATGGTTACGAAGTGTATGTTTTAACGGCTTCATACATTGACGATTTTGAGGCTATGCAAAAACAACTCGATATGCCTTTTACTATTGGTTTTTGCGACGAAACTGCTTTAAAAACAGTGATACGAGCTAACCCAGGTATTGTAACGGTTAAAAAAGGCATTATTAGTGGAAAATGGAGTTGGCAAGATGCTGATGATATTGAATTATAAACAACATTGAACATAATTTATACAAAATTAAAACCTCATGAAATGTATGAGGTTTTATGATGTTCGTACAAAATGAAACAACTTTTCTTAATTTTTATTGGTGGTGGTGCTGGAAGTGTTTTAAGGTATCTTGTGGGCAAATTTTTGAACAGTCCTGAAACAGGGATACCCTACGGAACGTTTGTAGCCAATATTCTGGGTAGTTTCCTTATTGGAATAATTTTAGGGTTTGCTTCAAAAAATGAAGCTTTAACTGAGAACCATACACTGTTACTCGCTACTGGATTTTGTGGTGGATTCACTACATTTTCAACGTTCGCTTATGAAAATCACATATTTTTAAAATCAGGAGACTTCATAACTTTTGCTATTTATACGATAGGTAGCTTTGTTATTGGCTTTCTAGCTGTATTTGCAGGCATATTTTTAACTAAACTATTGTAAAATGAATGAAATTATAAATTACAAAGAAGAAAAACATTGTGTTATTTTAACCTTAAATAACGGTAAGGTAAATGCCATATCTCATGAAGTGGTTGACTCGCTAAACACCTATTTAGATGAAGCTGAAAAAGTTAAAAAACCAGTCATCATAACAGGCCAACCTGGTATATTCTCAGGAGGTTACGATCTAAAAACCATGGTTAAGTCACCCGATTCGGCTTTAGAACTTGTTACTAAAGGATCAAAATTATCTCTTAAGATGTTATCTTTTCCTTTACCTATCATTATTGCTTGCAATGGACACGCTATTGCGAAAGGTGCATTCTTATTGTTATCAGCTGACTACCGCTTAGGAACCGAAGGCGATTATAAAATTGGTTTAAATGAGGTTATGATTGGGATGACTATGCATAACGCTGGTATTGAGATTGCAAAAGCACGTTTGGCATCTGTATATTTGGAACGCAGTGTTAATAACTCAGAAATATACACTCCTAAAGAAGCCATCTCTGCCGGTTTTTTAGACAAAATAGTTCCACAAGAACACTTACTTACTACCGCGATTAAAATTGCAGGTATGTTTTCTCAATTGAATTCAAAAGCTCATGCTGAAACAAAATTAAAGGTACGAAAACCCTATTTAGCTGAAATTAATAGCGCTATTCAACAAGATTTAGAAAATGGACTAACTCCTCCTACAAAATAAAAAACCAGTACCCACTGGTTTTTTTATTTTTTATAGACTTTTACACCAGCCTTTATTTCTACATTTAAATAATTATCTCTAGGTGTTATTGGACAAGAATACTTTTCATTATATGCGCAGTAAGGATTGTATGCTTTATTAAAGTCTATTTCAATAGTACCGCCTTCTTGTTCATCTGTAGTTAAAACATCAATAAATCTTCCTCCTTCATAAGATGATATACCGTTGGTATTATCTAAAAAAGGTAAAAATAAGTGATTTTTGTATTTTTCACTTGCTTGTTGATCTTTATAAATAGTTAGTTTGAACTCTTTTTCATCAATTCTAAAGACGACTTCTCCATATTTTTTATACATCGCAATTCTATCAGTTGTAGTAGGAAAACTCAACACAGGTCCTTCAGGTGTTTTGATTAAACTTGCCCTTACTTTATACTTCTCCTTTACAGGGAAGAAATCTAACCCCTTAAATTGCTTAAGCCCTTTAACCGTTAACGGAGAAGTGGTAGCATCCTTAAAGCTAGTGTTTAGAGTTTGTTGAAACACTGTCTTTCCAAGAGGTTTTCTTTTTCCGTGAGACGAATTACAAGATATAATGGTAATAAACAAGGTGATAAAAAAAATAAGTTTCATTGTTGTATTTTACATCTGTTAAATGATCAGTCAAGATCGTTATATTTATATATTATCCCCCTCTTACATCTAAAAAAATTAAAATGGCATGTTTTCTTTCCATGTATACAATTCTTAACGAAAAGAGCTCTAACAAGCCTTTTGTGTTTTATTGCATTATAATCCAGTTTTACTTGTTTCATTACATTTTTCATAGAAAAATGTAATGAAACACACAAATACTTGCAAATTTATCAAAAAAAAAATCATTTTTACTTGACAAAAGTTAAAACGTTTATTATATTTGATATAATAGGACAGTTCATTTGTAACAAAAAAAGTTGTGGTTCAATACGCGTAAGGAAAATTCACTAAAATAAATTATATTTTGGTAGTTTTTTAACATATAAACCCGTAAATAATCCTATATTTGACCCCATTTTTATTACATATTAACATGTATTAAAAAAATGCGCAGTAATCAAATACTGTAGAGTAATATCTTTTCAATTTAAAATCAACACCAAACAGTAGTTGTAAAAGATTATTTTAATTTAATAAGAAAGAAGCATTTATATGAATTCAGAATTGATTAGTAAAGCGGAAGAATTTGAAAATAGAAAATTCAAATTTGTTACTACTAGTGATAGAATACTGGCTTCAAGAGAAGCAAAAGCGTTAATTTTAGAAATTAATGAGGTTTATAAGCAGACCAAAGATACGGATTTAATGGACCTTATGAAACGCTTGACAGTTGTTAAACAACGTATTGACAAACGCTTAAAAGGAAAACCACTAACAGCATAATACTATTCGTAAGAAAAGTACGTTTAGATATTAGGGCGTAAGAATTACTTGTTTCTTATGCTCTTTAAAATAATATTTATTCTTGATAAAAAATCTAGGGATATTCCTAGATTTTTTTTTAGCTTTGCCCTCATCGGGATGTAGCTTAGTCCGGTTAAAGTGCTGGTCTGGGGGACCAGAGATCGAAGGTTCGAATCCTTTCATCCCGACTTTTATGAACATACAACCATAAAACAACCACAAACAAGGTTGTTACTTATAAGGTTTGTTCATTAAAACGCGTGTTTTTCCTAATTATATTTCTTCAATTCTATTTTCTACTTCTACAGATCCTCTCGTTGTTCATGCTCTGGGCAATCTATTTGTAATTCTATTTTTTTCAGTTCTTTATGTAGTAAATTGCAATAATGTCCATCAGCCTTCTTAGCATAGCTAACACATGTTAAACACATTCTTTGAATAGAAATTACCGACTCGTCGTTTAGACTTCGAATTATCTGTAATAAATTATCTAAAAACACACCTTTCTCTCTATCGGTAAAATTGATTCACTGCATTCTCTAAAGGTTTGGTAAAGCTAGTAGTTTTAGTAGCCACCTTTTTTCCCTTTGTTGTTAGTTCAAGGGAATAGCTTCTGGAGTCGTGAGTATCTCGAACTTTTTCTAAAAGTTCTTTCTTTATTAATACTTTTATTGAATCGCTGATCGTGGCTTTCGTTAAATCAAATTCTTTCGCCAATAAACTAACTTTTAACATTTCTTGTTTATGCGACAAACAAAAAACTAAAATTTGTATTTGTATTGGGCTAATTTGATGTCTTTTGCTCTCCTCCCATAATAATACCCTAAAAGATTTTGCAATTCGCTCTAAAGCATGCACTATTTTAATATTTGCTTTGTTAGCCTCTGACATTTTATTCTCCTACTTTAATTTCAATTATTATAATTGAATTATTCTTATTATTTATTATAGTAAGAATAATCTACCCCCCCTCTTCATTTAATGACTTAAAAGACTGTAATCATACCTTATCTTTTGAAAAATCAATTCACAAAAATCATAAAAAGAATCCGATTTTTCTTCATTATTTACACTGTAAATAACTTAAGCCACACCTCTAATCAGCCAATCAACTTAAAATAGGCGCTTTAAATGTATTTATTTCGTCCAAATATTTAGTATACTCATTTTCTTACAGTAAATTCAAACAATAACTAGTATAAGATATGTTTTTTTTAAGTTTTTAAGATACAACTATTTTTGCTCTGAACGAAAACTTCTAGTTTTTTCTACCAATACTTTACCATTTATTATTATATGCTTCCTGTTTATAAAGCAACTCCTTTTCTGATACTAATTTGCCAACCATATTTATTTACGGTAAATGTAGATCTATAAGTAACACCAGTTATTGTTTGAATTTACTGTAAGAAAATGGTAAATGGCATAAACTACAAGCACGACTGAGAAGAAATAGCTCTATAACTTTCTCAAGATGTGGCATAGCCTCTAAGAATGTGTTTTCTAACCAAAAAACATCGTAGGGTTTGTTAATGTAACTATACAATCACTACAAGCTAGCGCTAGTAAAAATATAATTAAATCAAATATGTAACTAAAAACTATCGTTAACTATGTTTTGGATTTAAATATTGAAGCCAGAACATTCAATCGCATAAATGAGAACTCTTAAACTCTATCCTCATCACTTTGAGCCTTTGTTATAGCAGTTCCTTTACAGAATAAAAAATGGTTCAAAAAGAACCATTTTCCACAAGTTAACAATAGTATAGTAGTCAAAACTAGATTACTTTCTGCAAAAAAGACGCATCTTCTTTTACCGATTGAATAAAAGCCGTTAGGGGTCTCCTAATAAAATTTTTAGGCGGTTTTATGGCTCTTATTTCAAGCTCTTCTTTTATTATATCTCTAGCATGATACCCCACAGAACCAATAAAATATAGAGGCACTGTATTCAATTCATCTTTATACTTGAGCAATTGTTTATCAATGAACTCTGACACACAAAACCTGATAATCTCTTTAGCATACGGGTGTTCTATATTTTCAAACAAAAAGCGCGCATATTGTGCTAAGTATTTATTTGGCATCTTCGCTCCATACAAACGCGACAGTACCTTGTCATCATTTAATTTAAAATCTTTTTCTAAAGAAAACTTTAAATCTTCCGGTATATCTTTATAGTAGTAACTTTTTAAAACTTCTTTTCCTAAATGGTTCCCACTTCCTTCATCCATCAAAATATACCCCATCGCTTTAACCTTTTGCTCAATAGTTACACCATTATAGAAACAACAATTCGATCCAGTTCCTAAAATACAAACTACGGAGGCATCCTTAGATGCAGCGAAAACAGCAAGCATTAAATCTTCTTTTATTACTATTTTTGAAACATTCTTAAAATTCCTTTCAAAAATTGTTCTAATTTTTTCTTCTCCTTTCTTGTTATTACAACCTGCACCGAAAAAATAAACGGCACTAATAAGATCATTATACTGTTTCAATTCATCGCAATTATCGAGCAGATTTGCTATGTTCTTCCTTTTTAAAACGGAAGGGTTAAGCCCACTAGTTCTAATCCTTGTAACTATACTATTATCTGAGGGCTCTAACAAAATCCAGTCACATTTTGTGGATCCACTATCTGCAATTAAAATCATATCTATTAAGAAGTGTCTGGTTGTAAATTATAATACGCTATGTATTTGTTCAATTAATTTCTTGTAAAACTTTAATACGCTCGAATTTGTCAAGAGCTGTGCTATACTTTGTTCTTTTTTCTATACTTCTTAATGATTTTTTCTATTCCTGACACCACAACTAACTCAGTATCTACCATAGGTTGTTTTAGAAACTCAATAATCTTTGCCATTTCTTTCTCTTTCTGACTATTTATTTTTCCTTCTTCAAGAATACTTATACAAATCAAGGATAACTCCTCCAGTTTTTTATAATGCCTTCCAATAGCTTTTGTTAGCGGACTTACGTTAATAATAGAGAATTGCTCATATCCATTTATCCATTTCCTAAAATATATTTTTAGTTGTTTCTTTTTTTCATTCGTTGGGCTTTTCACAAAAGCATCTACCAATCCGTTAAATTTATAAGCATCTTCAGCATCCGCAGAGCACGCATCTGCAAACAATGTAAAAGGAGAAAAAGATTTATATTCGACACCTCCTTTATTTCGGGTGTAAACCTTTACAGGTTCAAAAACCCTCGTCAATACTTGTAACGAACTTATATCAAGACCTTTAGTGATATTCCTTAAAATAGCTTCTTTATTCCTTAAGTGTGTTATCCCTAACTCTTCCAACTGAAGATTAACGGAAGCCAATCTTCTTCTCATACTCTTTATATCCTTAACATTTTTTGAAGACCAAAACCTTTCTGCAATAGCCGCAGTTCTGGGCCAAATTCGAGAGTCTATTGTTAAAGGTGTTACCAATTCACTCCACATTGTTACTTCACCTCCTAAAACTCTTTTTTCTTGTGCTATTGATAGTTGTTCATTGCCAACTGGATCAAAAAGGTAATGGTAATCAACTGACAACATTCGATCTATATAATAATCATTCGATAAAACCGCCTGGTATCCTTCCTTTACCGCCTTCACAAGAGTTCCTTTTTCAAATCCTTCGTTGACACCTCTCCAAGAATGAATTATCGCAGACTTGGGCATGTTATCCGTCATAATTTCATCCCATCCCATCAGCTTTTTATTATATTTTTTCAGTATTTTTTGAAGTCGAATATTAAAAAATGTTTGTAAATCATGATTATTTTTCAACCCTTCTTTTTTCATAAACTTTTGAATTTCTTTATTTTCATCCCAATGTTTCCCTTCATTTTCATCTCCTCCAATATGAAAATATACATCTGGAAATAACGGCGCTATTTCCCCAAAAAGTTTATCTAAAAACATATACACTTCGGGGTTTATCGGGTTTAATGTAGGATCAAAAACGCCTGAAAATCTTTCAATTTTATAATCATATCCTTTTTTACTCCCTAATTCGGGATAAGCCGTTAATATTGCGGTGGCATGACCTGGAACATCTATCTCTGGCACAACTCTAATACCAAGCTCGTCAGCATAGGATACAATTTCTTTAATTTGACTATGCGTATAATATTGATTATCAGACCCTAGCTCATGAAGCTTGGGATAGGTTTTAGATTCAACCCTAAACCCCTGATCATCTGATAAGTGCCAATGGAACACATTCATCTTCATCGATGCCATCGCCTCTAAATTTCTTTTTATGACATGTAAAGGTTGAAAATGTCTAGCAACGTCCATCATTAAACCTCTCCAAGCGAATCTAGGTGAATCTTCGATTGTTACTCCTTGAATATAAAATGAATCCTTATTAAAATCTACTAACTGTAGTAAGGTTTGTAATGCCCTTATAGCGCCAATATCGGTTTTAGCAGAAATTACCACTTGGTTCTTTTCAACTTTCAACACATACGATTCATCAGTACCTAATGTTAATTCAGTTACCTCAGTGAAGTTAATAATAACGGTTGCATTGTTTTTATCTGTGAATGGGAAACCTTCCTCTATAAAAACCCCTGTTTTATTTGCTAATCTTCTAATAAATTTTGTAGTAGCTGCATAAATTCTGTTTTCTGTTTCATGAATAGATACGGTAAAGTTTTTGTCAATTTTTACTTTGTTGTCATTCCCTATAACCTCTTGAGGCCAAGGCATTAAATTATACCTGTCTGATAACTTATGTTGTCCCTTAACTTTAAAAAAACAAAGTAATAAGATTACTAATAAGGTTTTTATATTATTTTTTTTCATCCTAATATGTTTGTATTTAAAGTCTTTTATAAACTTCAATTATTTTATGATTGACTCCCAATTCTTCCACTTTTTCCATTCCTGTTATGGTAAGTGTTTCATTCGTAACTTTAGCCTTAAACTCAAAAACTTCTCCTTCCCATTCTCTATAATTTAGGTAATCTAAATACTCCGTGTATCTTCCCTCTTTATAACTATATCTTCCGCCTCCAGCTACATAAACGGCCGCAGAGTCTTTTCCTTTACCTAAATCATGTCTTAAAAAAGCAAAATGGGTTTTATTAAGAATTTTTATCATTCTTTCATTCGTCTTAACGCTTGAAAATATAGAGTCTTTTGTTATTGTTTTCGCTGTAATTAATTGCCAAGTTCCTATTATACTAGGTTCTTTATCATTGCATGCCAAAAAAGACCATACCACAACTGCTAAAGAAAAATTTCTCATATGTTAAAAATGGTAGCGTTTAAAAGCTTCCATGGCGGCGTAATCTGCCATTCCTAAATTGCGATATTTTTCAGCCGTTAACCTATTTCTGTCTTCTGCTCTTACCCAAAATTCTCTAGTATCATTACCTTGAAACATTACATTATCTTTTTGAGATTGGTGGTAAAAGATAGCATTCCTCTTTTTCACAACTTGATCTGGACTCATAGGAATTGCCATTTCAATTTCATGTGGTTGCCATTCAAACCATGCGCCTCTATACAACCATACCCAACAATCTTTCATATACCCTTGACCTTTTAAAGCTTCTAACGCTTCAAAGACCGCATTTAAACATACTTTATGCGTTCCATGAGGGTCAGCCAAGTCTCCTGCTGCATAAATTTGATGTGGTTTGACAGACTCAATTAAGTTGCACATAATTTCAATATCGTCATTAGAAAGGTTCTTCTTTTTAACCTTACCAGTTTCATAAAAAGGAAGGTTCAAAAAGTGAACATTCTCATCAGGAACTCCTATGTATCTGGTTGCCCCTAAGGATTCTGCCTTTCTAATCTCTCCTTTTAACTTTCTAATAGCAATGGTATCAATTTCATTCGCCTCTTTATTTAAAATTGAAGCTATTACTTTATCTATTTCCGTTGAATCTGGACTCAATGATTTAGAAACCTCAGCAAACCTCAACGCATCTTCATCTGAAACAGCTATATTTCCAGAGGTTTGATATGCTATATGCACTTCATGGCCTTGCTCTACTAATCTATCAAAAGTACCTCCCATTGAGATGACATCATCATCAGGATGAGGACTAAAAATAATAACTCGTTTTTTCCTTGGCGCACTTCTCTCTGGCCTATTGGTATCGTCTGCATTTGGTTTCCCTCCTGGCCAACCTGTAATTGTTCTTTGCAGTCCATTAAAGGTTTTTATATTCAATTTATAGGCGCTTCCTTCTTCTACTAATAAGCTAGACATTCCATATTCATTATAATCTTTATCTGTTAGCTTCAGTATTGGCTTATTTACTTTAGCACTCAACCAAAAAATAGCTCTTTTCTTTAACTCTTCTGTCCAAACGCAACTAGACACCAACCATGGAGTCTTGGTTCTTGTTAATTCAGAAGACGCTTCTTTATCTAATACGAAAGTTGTATTGGTATGTTCTTGAAGATACGTAGCAGGAACTTGCGATGTAATTTCACCTTCAATAGTTTCTTGAATTACATTTGCTTTACCCTCTCCCCAAGCTAATAACACGACTCTTTTTGCCTTTTTAATAGTGCCAATTCCCATGGTAATTGCCTTTTTAGGTACATTATCTATACCTAAAAAGCTTGCGGCTGCATCTTCTCTTGTTATGTGATCTAACGTTATACTTCGCGTGCTAGAATTATAATGTGATCCTGGTTCATTAAACCCTATATGTCCGGTTCTTCCAATTCCCAATAACTGAAAATCCAATCCGCCTGCTTCTTTTATTCTCAACTCATAATCAACACAATACTGATATACTTCTTCTGGTTGAATTGTTCCATCTGGAATATGAATATTTTCAGGAATTATATCGACATGGTTAAATAAATGATCGTGCATAAAATGATGATAACTTTGAATATTATCTGGTTGCATTGACCAATATTCATCTAAATTGAATGTAATTACATTTGCAAAACTCAATCCTTCTTCTCTGTGCATTCTAACAAGTTCTTCATACACTTTAATAGGAGAAGACCCCGTTGCCAAACCTAATACACACTTCTTCTTTATACTCGCTTTTTCTCTTATCAATGCTGCGATCTCTAAAGCCACCATCTTCGATCCTTTTAACGAATCTTCAAATATTACATTATGATTTTTTTCAAAACGCGTTTCTTCAAATTGACCTACTGGCTGATATTCTATTTCTTTATAATTTAACATAGTCATACTAATCTCTACCTTAAAATGAATTACAATAGTAAATATAGATTGCAAGCATAGTCGCCACTACTTTTTTCGACTAAATGCTCTAAATACTCTATTAAAAACAATCGAGAATGCATACTCCATTCTCGACTGTTTTTAAACAAAGCTTAGCTAATTAAAAATTACCGTTTCCTGTATCCCACCAGACTCTTGTTCCTCCATTATCAGGACCTCCTAGCAAGGTAGACACTGCATTTTCAACGTTATTCGTATTTGTAGAATACTCATTGGCTGCAAAAGGAGTTCTTCGAACCTGCGTATTGCTAGCAATCGTTCCTCCGCTCTGATTGTTTACAACAGGGAATATCTTTGGATAGCCAGTTCTCCTAAATTCACTCCACGCCTCTTGTCCTTCAGGGAATACTGCCAACCATTTCTGAGTTATTATTTTTTCCAATTTCTCTTCATTAGAAGCTCCTTCATTCCATGCGATCGTAACATTAGTCATTGCGGCAATATTATTTGAAGGATTTACTGGATCAACATAATCAGCAGGTGTAGAAGTATTGTCTGCTATATACGATGATGCTCCATTAGCACCATGCTGTTGAAAAGACAATAACATTCCTTGTTCATAATTGGCTCTTGCATCACCAGCTCCAGACCAACCTCTTAAAGAAGCCTCAGCTTTTAAGAACGCTACTTCTGCCGCAGTCATTAACTGCACCCTTGATGTATGCATATCATCATTAATTGCTGAAAAACCTACATAATCTGCTTTTTGAGCTAATTCATCAGAATACCCTGGTAATAAAGACATTCCACTTCGAACACCCTTTAAATTCCCTGGAGAAACTGGGCTAATTTCGCTCTGTGGATTTACTTCTACAAAGAACTTCTCAGCTCTTGGGTCGTTATATCCAACTAAGATAGACTCCATTGATGCCCCCATTCTAATATCATTCCATCCATTATCTATTACTGATAGCGGGTGATCAAGAGTTCCATTCACAAAAAAGCTATCTTCATTACCTTCCATTAAACCTACTGATTGATTCAATGCTTTTTCTCCTTCTGTTTTTGCTTTAGCCGGATCTACCTTTGAAATCCTTATTGCTAAACGTAAACGCAAAGAATTTGCCAGCTTCACCCACTTCATATAATTTCCACCATAAGCAAGATCAAATGCAACAAATCTTTGGCTATCGATATCTGCTGTCAAATTAGCAACAGCTACGTCTAGTTCTTGAAAAAAAGCATCGTAAGCTGTTTCTTGTGAATCATAAACCCCAGCATTTTCAAGATCTCCAAAATTGGTATATACAATCGGGCCGAAAGTATCAGTAACTCTATGCATAGCTGCTACCTTCAAAATTAAATTCACACCATAAAGTGTTGGATAATTCTCTTCTGTTAAATCACTTACGTACTGTACATTGTTCATTACATTTTTATACGATACGGTCCAACTAAAATCTCTCCATCCTTGAACAAAATTGTATGTTGTTGGGTTTGCTCCAGCTCTAAATGGTCTTGGATTTGTCAAATAACCAGAATACACATCCGCAAATAAATTTTGTTGAAGTTGATACGACCAAGCAGGATCATATTGGTATATATTTTCAAAAATAGGCTTATACTTAGATCCTACATGCTGAAAATCAACCTCTAACTGCTCCTGTGATATGTTTTTATCATTTATATTGTACTGATCTAAATCACTACAACTAATGAAAAATAAACCTGCAATAATTATAGGTATATATTTATTTATATTTCTCATCTTGTAATTTTTAAAAAGTTAAATTAATATTTAAACCGATACTTCTAGTAGATGGCAACCCTAGAACATCAACACCTTGTAGGGCATTTCCAGTACTCAAAGTCACATTAGGGTCGTGTGGAGATTCTTTGTAAAAAAAGAACAAGTTATTTCCGACAACTGAAGCCTTAGCCCTCCTAAAAAAGGCACTTTCATTCAGTTTAAAATTATATCCGACAGCAAACTCAGCCAACCTAACGTTTGTAGCACTATATACATACTCACCAGTAAAGCCATTTCTACCTCCTGCTTTTCCATAATATTCTTGCGCTGATAATGTTGATGTTTGTCCTGCCAAATCAACAACAGTAATATTACTATTAGCAGTTTCACGTGATGAATTATTACTTAACCCTTCAACAATAGCTTCCGTCATACTAACCGTTTCTCCTCCAAACTTTCCATCGATCAAAAAGTCAACTGTCAAGTTTTTATATTCAAACGAATTATTTAAACCCATGGTAAAATCAGGGTTTGCATTTCCAACCTTTGTCAATCCTTCGATTTGATTCGTGTCATCAATTACAAATGAATCCGAATCATAAATTGGAGTACCATTTTCATCTCTTTTTATTGCCTGAGCATAAATATCACCAAAGGAACCACCTTCTACCAAATAAGATCCGAAGGTATTCACTCCTTTTGGTGAAACCTCGAAGTAATTCGTTGGTATTAGCCCATCAACATCTTCTCCTGAAATAGAAACAATCTTATTTCTATTCATTGCAAAATTTAACGTAGACGTCCATTTAAAGTTCTCAGTAGTGTATGGCTTGATATAAACAGAAGCCTCAATACCGCTATTTAATATATCACCTGCATTTAAACCGGCTACACCAGAAGACACAATAGTTGTTGACACAGGAACTGCAAAGTATTGGTTCACCGTTGTTGTGTGATAATACCCAACATCAAAACCAAATTTATCAAACTTCCATTCAGTTCCTATTTCAAAAGAACGTTGTCTTTCAGGCTTTGGAATAGTTCCAGGATAAGGTCTAATAGGATCAACTGAGCTCACTCCTCCTCCAAAGAGTATAGCTGCATTTGGGCTTATTTGATCAGGACCGAATCCATTTCCTACTTCACCGTAAGAAGCTCTAACTTTTGCAAAAGGAACATTTACAATATCACTTAATATTCCTGTTACTCCAATAGAAGGATAGAAAAATGAGTTATTAGACTCTGGCAATGTCGATGTCCAATCATTTCTAGCAGTAAGATCAACATAAATTTTTTCATTAAAACCAACTGTAGCACTAGAGAAGATCGAACTCCCTCTAGACTCAAAAGAATTTTGTGCAAAAGCAACTGAGGCATTTGCATTAAAGTTTTGCAAAGCGAATACATTAGCATATTGCAACCCGCCTGTTGTTCCAGAGTCAGCAGTAAAACTATCTGCCGTGTTTCTGGTAGTACTGAAACCAACAATGGCCGCTAACGATATATCGTCTGTAATATTGGTATTTATATTTGCCAAGACGTCACCATATGTTTGGGTAAAATCATCTTCTGCTACAATATACCTACCATTTGCATGCGCTAAAGTAGCTTCTGTTGTAGCATATATTTTCCTATCAAAACTAACCATTGACTTATCATAAGTACCTCTAGCTTGTAATGACAACCAATCATTTATTTTAAATCCAAGATTTAAAGAAGCTACTAATTTATGATTTGTATCTTCCGAAGCATTTCTATTTAAAATCCAATATGGGTTTTGTTCAATATCTGAAGTTCCTCTAAACCAACGTTGTTTCTGTATGTTTCTCGATGGGTCATAGGCCTCGAATACTCCATAATCAGAGAGGCTCTCTCCTGGTGATTCGAATCCATAAACTCCAACTAACGGATTAAAATATAATCCAGAAACCGCTCTATTTTTTATGTTTTGAGTAGATCCCATGACACTAGCATTCAATGTTACCTTATCTTCAAAAAAGCTCGCCGTCTCCCTAACATTAAACGTATGCTGCTTCATACTATTCGTTGGTAAAATACCATTAGAAAAAGTATTACTATAAGAAAAATAAGTTTGTGCTTTATCTGTTCCTCCCGAAACTGAAATAGCGTTGATATTAGTGGTTCCAGAACCAAAGAAAGCATCAATGTTTTTTTGACTTTCGTCATTAAAATCCATCATATACGATGCGCTATCTACTGTTAAGTTAGATGAAAAATCTACTTTGAAAGCTCCTGACTTTCCTTTTTTAGTGGTTATTAAAATAACTCCATTTAACCCAGCACTTCCATATAATGCCGACGCAGACGCTCCTTTCAACACCGTTAACGACTCAATATCATCTGGATTTATAAGCGACAGAGCATCTCCTCCATCACGGTTACCTCCATTAATTTCCCCAAAAGTGTTTCTTGGTTGGCCTGATGATGGATTGTTAAGAGGAATTCCATCAACAACATAAAGAGGTTGGTTGTTTCCTATAGAAGCATTTCCTCTTAGAACAACTTTTACTGACCCTCCAGCTCCTGAAGAACTTCTAGTAATCGTTAATCCGGATACCTTTCCTGATAAACTATTGACAGGGTTTGTTTGTTTTACCCTACTCAATTCCTTTGCATTAACATCTTGAGCTGCATAGGTTAATGACTTTCTCGTTTTTTTTATACCCAATGCGGTAACCACCACCTCATCTAACAAATTGTCTTCTTCTAAAGCAATATTTATTGTGTTTTGATCAGAAACAACGGCAGATTGTCGTTTCATTCCAACGTAGGTATATTGTAAAATGTCGCCTATTGAGACTTTTAATTGGTATTTTCCATCAAAATCAGTTTCGGTTCCCTTAACAGTTCCTTTAATGATTATCCCGACCCCCGGTATAGGTTCTCCATCTGACTTAGAAGTCACTACTCCTGTTATTGTTTTTTCTTGAGCCATTACTAGTTGAACTAATAAAAACGAAAAACAAAATAGTAGTATTGTTTTGCTTTTTTTCATGAATAAGTTAATTAATTGTTTGCTTAAAATTAGGTAGTTATGAAAAGGTTAAAAAAATATTATATCCAAACAACATCAAATAAACGATGAATAGCTTCTATTTATAGATTACCATAAATTCCTTGTTTTTTATAAATTTTAATGTTTGGTACACCGAAAAAAACATCATAAATTACCACCTTTGTTCACCTAAATGTTGTTACTAAATTGATTTTCAAGAAAAATAAAGACTCTAACAGAACCATCAAAACAAAATATCATATTTTTTTTTGGATGAGCTACTTTACCTTTAATGTTATTAGATGGGGAAGTTATTTTGACGATTATTGGTATTCATTAAAATCTAATCTAGTAGAATTTCCTCTCCATATTATTTTAGTGTATATCAATGTGTATTTTTTCATCCCTAGATTTTTAATTCCAAAAAAATATAAAAACTACATTTTATCCCTACTCTTATCATTAAGTATTTTATACACCATCAGAACAGTTCTGAATTATTTTTTAGTTACCAAGAATATCTGGCCAGAAGCTGAAGGTGTTCAAGAAGCTTTTACATTCAATCATATTGTTGCTGTAACACTGGGAGAACTTTATGTTTTAGCCCTAGCTACTGCCATTAAGTTAACTATAGACTGGGTCAATCAAAGAAATAGAATCGACACTTTAAGAAAAGAACATTTAAAAAGTGAATTAAATTTTTTAAAAACCCAAATACAACCACATTTTTTCTTTAATACCTTAAACAATTTATATGCACTAACCTTAGAAAAATCAGATTTAGCTCCAAAAATTGTTTTAAAATTATCTGAAATCATGCAATATGTTATATATGATATAAAAGCTCATAAAGTTAAACTACTAAAAGAGATTGATTATATCCAGAATTATATTGATTTACAAATGTTAAGATGCAATAAAAACGCCAAAATTGACTTGGATATAAAGGGAAACATCAACCATATAAAAGTACCACCACTAATCTATTTATCCTATCTTGAAAATTGTTTTAAACATGGCAATAAAAATAGTAACGATTTTTATGTTTATATTAGTTTCGAAAAAACTAAAGAAAATAGTTTGATTTTCAACCTAAAAAACACCTGTAATATTCAAGAAGAACATAGTTTACAAAAAGGAATAGGAAATACAAATACTAAAAGAAGGCTCGATTTAATATTCAAAGACAAATACAAACTAACTATTTCTAAATCAAAAAATTTACATGTTGTTAATTTAGAAATTCCATTAACCAAAAAATAAAAAAGTGAAGATCAATTGTGTTATAGTAGACGATGAACCATTAGCTATAAGTGTTATTAAAAATCATTTGCAAGAATTTCAGAATATAACGATTGTAGACACCTTTAACAACCCTTTAGAAGCCATAAGTACCTTAGAAAACGAAAAGATAGATGTATTATTTTTAGATATCAATATGCCAAAAATGAACGGATTAGACTTTTTGAAAAACGTCTCTTTAAAACCATATGTGATTATTACAACTGCCTATAGAGAGTTCGCCGTTGAAAGTTATGACCTAGACGTACTTGATTATTTAGTTAAACCAATTCCATTTCCACGGTTTTTAAAATCTATCAACAGACTTACCCAACATATCCATTTGAATAAAAACATTACTAACTCTCCATTAAGTGAGAATTCATATATTTTTCTCAAAGTAGATAAAAAGTTAGTTAAAGTAAGATACGATAATATACTCTATATAGAAAGTTTAAAAGACTATATAAAGGTATGCACTATAGATGGAAACTATGTTGTTCACAAATCATTAACGAGTATCACAGAAGAACTTCCCGATAATAATTTTTTAAGAATTCATAGATCCTATACAATTTCTCTTAACAAGGTGAATTCTATTGAGGGTAATTCTCTGGAAATAAACAGTAAAAGAATCCCTATCGGTAGAAAATATATAAACAACACCAAACAAATTATTCTTAAAACTACAAACACGTAACCCTTTAATGCTATTTTTGTTTAGCTTCTAATTTTTCATGTTTAGCTAAAAAATTGTGTTACTAGTAGAAATTACTGTTCTATTTTATTTGGAAATAATTATATTGGACTTCAGTTTTTAGTTAAAACAAATAACCCCTTACTTTACGATACATTTAAAACTTTTAAAATTAAACTATGTCTCAAACACCTAAAGCAGCTTCCAACAGCAATAATATGATGATTCCAATAATAATCATTGCAGGATTATTTTTCATTTTTGGATTTGTCACTTGGATAAACGGAGCCCTAATCCCTTTCATGAAAACAATTAATGAGCTAACAGATGCTCAATCTTATTTAGTAGCATCTGCTTCCTATATTTCATTTGTTGTAATGGCTTTACCATCATCATATATAATTGGTAAAATCGGATATAAAAAAGGAATGTCTTTAGGCCTTTTGATTATGGCTGTCGGAGCATTGATCTTTATTCCTGCTGCCGGCGCTAGAACCTATTCTGTATTTTTACTTGGTATATTTGTACAAGGTATGGGTATGACCCTGTTACAAACAGCCGCAAATCCATACATTACCATCTTAGGTCCTATTGAAAGCGCAGCAAAACGAATTGCTATTATGGGAATTGCTAATAAGGTAGCTGGCGCTCTTGGCTCTCTAATTTTCGGGGCTATTTTACTATCTGGTATCGATAGTATTAAAGATAAACTAGGCACAGTAGATGTAACAGAAAAAGAACAACTACTAAACTCAATGGCTGATAGTGTCGTTACACCATACATAATTATGGCTGCTATCCTATTTGTTTTAGGTTTACTAATAAGAAAAGCTCCTTTACCTCACGTAGAAGCAGAATCTGAAGAAACTGCTCAAGAAAATAACCTCACAAAAACTTCTATTTTTCAATTCCCTCATTTATGGCTAGGAGTAGCTACTCTGTTTGTTTATGTAGGAGCAGAAGTTATTGCAGGTGATACTATAATAGCCTATGGTATTTCTTTAGGAATCCCTGGAGCTGATGCTAAATTTTTCACCACATTTACATTAACCGCAATGGTTTTAACCTATGCTTTAGGAGTTTTTTTAATACCTAAATATATCAGTCAAGCACTGGCTTTAAGACTTAGCGCTATTTTAGGTATCATTTTTACTACTTGTATTCTATTTACATCAGGCTTCACATCAGTGTTATTTGTAGCTGCATTAGGTATCGCTAATGCATTAGTTTGGCCAGCCGTATGGCCTTTAACATTAAAGGGGTTAGGAAAGTTTACCAAAACAGCTTCTGCCCTGCTAATTATGGCAATTGCAGGTGGAGCGATAATTCCGCCGTTATATGGCCGATTAGTTGATAACAAAAAAGCTTCTTTAATTTCCCAAGGAATCGATGAAACAATCGCTTTAGCAGACGCATCTACCGCTAGCTACTGGATTTTATTCCCTTGTTATATTTTAATACTTTACTATGCAATTGCTGGTCATAAACTAGGGCTCAAAAAAGATTAAAAGGTAAAATGATAACCAATAGAGTACAATCAGTTGACACATTAAGAGGCTTAACTATCATTGCCATGATCCTTGTAAATAACCCAGGAACGTGGAGTGATGTTTATGCTCCTTTTCTTCATGCCAATTGGCATGGATTGACTCCTACCGATCTAATTTTCCCTTTTTTTCTATTCATTGTAGGAATCTCGATAAATTTGGCTTATCACACCAAAATTCCTGATAATAAGACGTATCATAAAATTATTATCAGGAGCTTAAAGCTTATAGGATTAGGGCTTTTAATCAATATTTTCACTCCTAATTTCCCCTTTGTAGAAAACGTAACCACTGTCAGAATCCCTGGAGTTTTACAACGAATAGGCTTGGTGTTTTTATTCTCATCAATTCTTTTCTTAAACCTTTCTACGAAAAAAATAATTCTAGTAATTGTTTTTATTCTTTTCGGTTATTTCATAATTACTGGGTTCATCCCGCTTCCGAATGGAGCAACGCCCTCTTTCGAAAACAATTTGAATAATTGGAATAATTATATAGATGTTAATCTTTTGGGGAACCACCTTTGGAAAGACACCTATGACCCAGAAGGAGTTTTAAGCACAATCCCTTCCATAGCTAGCTGTTTACTAGGAATTTTAGCAGGAAAAATACTTCTAACTAAAAACAATCATAAAAAAGAACAGCTATTGCTAATACTGGCTGTTTCTTTATTGACAGCAGGGTATCTATGGAGTATTTGGCTTCCTATAAACAAAACAATATGGTCAAGTAGCTTTGTTTTAGTATCATCAGGCTGGGCTACACTCATACTTAGCATCACCTATTATATTAATGATGTAAAAAAGAAAAGAATCAGTAAGACTTTTACTTACGTAAGCAGAAATGCAATCACTATCTATTTCTTATCCATGGTTATTGCCAAGGCTTTTTACTTGCTTCCTGTTGACAAAAATCAAAATGTTCACTCTTGGTTGTTTACCAATTTGTTTAGCCACTTTATATACAATACGAAATTAGCTTCATTGACGTATGCTCTTTGTGTAGTTTCATTTTATCTTTTGTTAAGCTTCTTTCTTTATAAAAAGAAACTATTTTTCAAAGTATAATAACTTCTACTTTCTAACAATATCTCAGTCGATAAAATAGCAACGCGAGAAAAATACATCCTTAAAAATTCCAAAAACAGCTAAAACACTAGCTATAAACCGTTAAATAGAAGCCCCAAAAGAGGACTTTTAAAAAAAATAAAAAAAGTTTTTTCAGTTTCAAAAAACATTATATATTTGCCACGCTTTTAAGCCAAGCGCCGATATAGCTCAGCTGGCTAGAGCAGCTGATTTGTAATCAGCAGGTCGTGGGTTCGAGTCCCTCTATCGGCTCTTAACAAAAAGTGCTAACAAATTTGTTAGCACTTTTTTTATGCAGTATTTTTTCTAAATTTGTTAACTAATCTCACATTGAAAATTAAATGAAGAATATTTTTGTTATCGGTATTGCTGGAGGAACAGGAAGCGGAAAAACAACCGTAGTAAACCAAATAATTAACGAACTTCCGGCTGATGAAGTTTGCGTGATTTCACAAGACTCTTACTACCGTAAAACCGATAATCTCACCTATGAGGAAAGAACAAAAGTAAATTTTGATCATCCAAGAGCAATTGACTTTGATCTTTTAGTAGAACATTTAAAAACATTAAAGACTGGGCAGGTAATTGAACAACCCATCTATTCTTTTGTAGCACATAACAGAACCAAAGACACGATAAAGACCCACCCCAGAAAGGTTATTATTGTAGAAGGAATCTTAATTTTTAATAGTAAGGAACTTCGAGATTTATGTGATATCAAAGTTTTTGTTCATGCTGATGCTGATGAAAGACTCATAAGAAGAGTACGCAGAGACATTAAAGAACGTGGTAGAGATATTAATGAAGTTTTAAGCAGATACCAAGACACCCTAAAACCTATGCACCAGCAATTTATCGAACCTACAAAAAACTTTGCAGATATCATCATACCTGGTGGCGGACACAATAAAGTAGCGATAGACATAGTTAGAACAGTAATTAACGATCGTTTATAAAATGAATTTAAAATCACTAAAAAACAAACCTTCATTCAAAATAATAACAAACACCTATGTTCTTATTTTAACCGTGTTTGTTATATGGATGCTTTTTTTAGATGAAAATTCATATCTTACCCATAGAGAATATAGTAAAGAAATTCAAGAACTAGAAACATGGATTGACTACCATCAACAAAAAATTACCAAAGACAAAGAAACTATTAAAAACCTAAAAGACTCTTTGGAGATAGAAAGATACGCACGTGAAAAATACCTAATGAAAAAGGAAAATGAAGATATATATATTATTGAATTTGATACGATAAAAAAATAATGGACAATTATTTATTTAATGAATTTCAAGAAGTAAAGCCTCAGGCTTGGAAAACTAAAATACAAGTAGACCTAAAAGGCGCTGACTATAACGATACTTTGTTATGGAAAACAAATGAAGGGATCACTGTTAAACCTTTTTACACCAATGAAGACAGAGACCATCAAGACATTAATCTCCCTCGTAAAGGATTCAATATCTGCCAGTCAATTGCTGTTGAAAACGAAAAAGAAGCAAATTATACTGCTATTGATGCCTTACAAAGAGGAGCGAACAGTGTCGAATTTATCGCCAATACCACTTTTGATTTTAAAGTACTTCTAGCAAACATCAATCTATCAAAAACCATCTTATATTTTAAATTTAATTTTATCTCTACTGAGTTTATTGCCAATTTATCGGAATTTACGAACTCCGAAAATTGTTTTTTTAATATCGATATTATTGGCCATCTAGCAAGCTCAGGAAATTGGTATCAAAATTTAAAATTAGATCTTGCTACTCATGAAACTATCGCTAAGAGCACCCGTAATTCTATATGTATAAATGCCTCTATCTATCAAAACGCAGGGGCAACCATTGTTCAGCAACTTGCCTATGCTTTGTCTCATGCCAATGAGTACCTAAATCATTTTGGTAGAGATGTAGCAACTAAAATTCATTTTAATTTTTCGGTAGGAAGCAATTACTTTTTTGAAATTGCAAAAATAAGAGCCTATAGAATATTATGGACCGCTCTTTTGAAAGAATACACTATTGACAATACTGCTGCACACATTTTTGCACAACCAAGTTTACGAAATAAAACATTATATGACTACAATGTGAATATGCTACGTACCACGTCAGAATGTATGAGCTGTATTTTAGGTGGCGCAGATACTGTTACTAATATAGCCTATGATAAATTATTTCATAAACAAAACGAATTTGGGGAACGTGTTTCTCGAAACCAATTATTGATATTGCAACAAGAAAGTGAGCTCGGTGAAGCACAATATATAGCTGATGGAACCTACTATATAGAATCATTAACACAACAACTAGCTCAGAAAGCACTAGAAATATTCAAACAAATAGAACAAGGAGGAGGTTTTTTAAAACAGTTAAAAGAAGGCATTATTCAGCGAAAAATAACCGAATCCGCCAATAAGGAACAAGACCAATTTGATAAGGGAGAGTTAGTTTTATTAGGAACTAACAAAATTCAAAACACGAACGATCAAATGAAAAACGATCTTAAGGTATACCCATTTGTCAAAAAAAGGAATGAAAAAACACTAATTCAACCCATTATTCAAAAAAGATTGGCTGAGAAGCTAGAACAAGAACGTTTACATAATGAGTAGAAAAGATATATCAAACATTAGCATAGCTCAAAACCAAGAAGCAACAAAAAAGAGCTATCCTCATGAAAATTTTGTTGCCGGCATCGCACCCAATTTAAGAGGCCCGTACTCTACAATGTACGTTAGAAGACCTTGGACTATACGTCAATATGCAGGGTTTTCAACTGCGGAAGAGAGCAATGCTTTCTATAGAAGAAATTTAGCTGCTGGGCAAAAAGGACTTTCAGTAGCCTTCGATTTAGCAACACACAGAGGTTACGATTCAGACCATGAACGCGTGCAAGGAGATGTTGGTAAAGCAGGTGTAGCTATTGATTCGGTTGAAGACATGAAAGTGTTATTCAACCAAATCCCATTGGATAAAATGTCTGTTTCCATGACCATGAACGGAGCCGTTTTACCTGTTTTAGCTTTTTACATTGTTGCCGCAGAAGAACAAGGAGTTGCTCCTGATTTATTATCAGGTACAATTCAGAACGATATCCTAAAGGAATTTATGGTGCGTAACACCTATATCTACCCACCTACGCCATCAATGAAAATTATTGCTGATATTTTTAAATATACCAGTAAAAACATGCCTAAGTTCAATTCAATATCTATTTCTGGTTACCATATGCAAGAAGCTGGTGCAACTCCTGAAATTGAACTGGCTTACACTTTAGCTGACGGATTAGAATATATCAGAAAAGGTATTGAAGCAGGAATGGATATAGATTCCTTTGCTCCTCGCTTATCTTTTTTCTGGGCAATTGGCATGAATCATTTTATGGAAATTGCCAAAATGAGGGCTGGGAGAATGTTGTGGGCGAAAATTGTAACCCAATTTAAACCTAAAAACCCAAAATCACTTGCTTTACGAACACATTGTCAAACAAGTGGATGGAGTTTAACAGAACAGGACCCTTTCAATAATGTTGCTCGAACCACTATTGAGGCAATGGCCGCCGCCTTTGGAGGCACACAAAGCCTTCACACAAATGCCTTAGACGAAGCAATAGCATTACCTACAGATTTTTCGGCTCGTATCGCACGTAACACACAAATATACCTACAACAAGAAACGCATATCACAAAAACGGTAGACCCTTGGGCAGGCAGTTATTATGTAGAAAAGCTTACGGAAGAAATAGCCCAAAAAGCATGGGAACTAATTAAAGAAGTTGAAGAGTTAGGCGGTATGACTAAAGCCATTGAAAAAGGAATTCCAAAGATGCGAATTGAGGAAGCCGCCGCTAAAAAGCAAGCTAAAATTGATAGTGGACAGGATACCATTGTGGGCGTAAACAAATATCAATTGACAGAAGAAGATCCGCTGCACATTTTAGAAGTTGATAATGAAGCAGTACGACAATCGCAAATAAAACGATTAAACGATTTAAAATCAAAAAGAGATCAAACCACTGTAGAAAAATCATTAACCGCTATAACTGAATGTGCTAAAACGAAAGAAGGAAACTTACTAGACTTAGCAGTAAAAGCCGCTCGAAATAGAGCTACATTAGGTGAGATTTCTGACGCAATGGAGTTGGTTTTTGGCCGTCATAAAGCAGTACATAAAACCATATCAGGCGTGTATAGTAAAGAAATAAAGGATGATGCATTGTTTAAAAAAGCTACTGAGTTGGCCGATACATTTGCAACATTAGAAGGTCGTAGACCAAGGATTATGATTGCCAAACTTGGACAAGACGGTCATGACAGAGGTGCCAAAGTAGTAGCTACTGGTTATGCCGATCTTGGTTTTGACGTCGACATAGGCCCCTTATTCCAAACACCACAAGAAGCCACCAAACAAGCTATTGAAAACGATGTTCATATTTTAGGAATATCATCATTAGCTGCTGGACACAAAACCTTAGTTCCTCAAGTGATTTCGGAACTAAAAAAGTACGGACGTGAAGATATTATGGTCATTGTAGGAGGCGTAATTCCGGCACAAGATTACCAATTTTTGTTTGACGCTGGAGCGGTTGGTGTTTTTGGCCCTGGTACAAAAATAGCGCAAGCAGCAATTGACATGTTAACCATTTTAATCGATAGCACTGAAGAATAAGCTATGAAAATTCAATTTATTGACAGAAAAACAGGAAAAACCCAAATAGAAACACCACCTGGAGAAACTTTTTTGAAGTTACTCTACAACAATCCTTTTGGAAAAATGGCTTTATTACCAATGGTAAAGCGTAAATTTTTATCATCTTGGTACGGTAAACTTATGAACAAACCTAGTTCTATAAAAAAAATAAAAGGGTTTGTGAATGAGTTAAACATAAACATGGATGAGGCTGAAAAACCAATAAAAGATTATACGTCTTTTAATGATTTCTTCTATCGAAAACTTAAACCTAGCGCTCGTTCAATTGAAACTGGACTTGTTTCTCCTGGTGACGGAAAAATGTTAGCTTTTGAAAATATTAATGATGTACATAGCTTCTTTATAAAAGGAAGAAAGTTTACCTTACTCGAGTTTCTAAATGATGAAAACCTAGCGAACAAGTACAAAAATGCTTCTTTGATTATTCTAAGATTGGCTCCTAACGATTATCATCGTTATCATTTTCCTTATAAAGGTATTCCTTCTAAAATGACCCAAATTAAAGGGAACTATTTCTCTGTTTCCCCCATTGCTTTGGCTTCAAACTTCACAAGAGTATTCTGTGAAAATAAGCGTGAGTATTGTGTTTTATCAACACAGGAAAAAGGAGATATTCTTATCGCTCCAATTGGAGCTACCATGGTGGGAAGCATTATAGAAACTTTTACCCCTAACACTCATGTAAACAAAGGAGATGAAATGGGATATTTTGCCTTTGGAGGCTCTACCATATTGTTACTGGTTGATCCAAACAAAACACAAATTGACCAAGACATTATACTTAACACCAAAAACAACATTGAAACCTTCGTTCAAATGGGTGAAAAAATAGCTACCTAATAACATTTCCGATGTTAATGTACCGATCGTAATTGTTTATGGTGAATACGGATCTACTTGGAGGTGCTTTTCTAATGCTAAATTTGCTCTATTAATTTGATAGTGTAATGCCGATAGTTATTTGAAACCTTTTCATAAGTGAAACGAAATTAAAGGATAATTTCAAATTCCAATCGGTGCAAAATACAAGTATAACAGTAAGGAAGTGGTTATGTAGCTTTACCTAAAATACGGTATGATTGAGTAATTTTACTTCAAAATCGATATAATAGCTCTCTAGTACTTTAATTTTTCTTCTGCAAAGCCTTCTAGCTTAGGTGTTTTTTATATTTGAACATTAGTTAATTTTACACCATTTCGGCTAACATCTTTGTAAAACGGGTCTTTCTTTATTTTGAATGAGTCTACACAATGAAAAAACCTGTAAAACCTACAAAAAAATCTCTTATTAATACGTAAATTTGCGGAGTTTTATACTTATCGGGTTTACAAATGAAGAAAATCTTAAATATTCTCTACTCTACACGTTTAACGGCCGTTTTATTTTTTGTTTTTGCTATCGCTATGGGGTTAGCTACCTTTATTGAAAATGATTACGGAACACAAACTTCAAAAGCACTTATATACAACACTTGGTGGTTTGAGCTAATTATGGCTTTTTTTGTGATCAATTTCTTTGGAAATATTTTCAGATACCGCCTTTACAAAAAAGAAAAATGGACCATATTGTTATTCCATTTGGCTTTTTTGCTTATTTTGATTGGCGCCGGAATAACTCGCTATATTAGCTATGAAGGCATTATGATTATTGACGAAGGTGAAACTACCAACACTTTTTATTCTGACATTAGTTACCTGAATGTAGTAATTGACAACAACGAATTTCAGAAAGGAACAGCTAATAAATTATTACTTTCCGCTTGGGGGAAGAATTCCGCTACATTTATTGAAAAGTTCCAGCCAACAGTAAATGAAAAGAAATCAAAAATCACTTTTAATTTAGTAGATTATATTCCATGGTCGGAAACAAAATTTATTCTTGATGAAAACGGTGTTGAACATCTTTTTTTAGTGGAAAGTTCTACTGGTAGTAGACACGAACATTATATTAAAAGAGGTACTATAGAGAACATCCATAATATTCTAGTAGGGTTTGATGCTCCTAATAATAATGCATCTCTTAACTTCTTTTACGAAGGAGATGCTTTAAAAATGACCTCTAAAAACAACGGTGAATGGCTACGTATGGCCGATCAAAAAACAGGAAAAATTGTAAAAGACAGCACACAGCACTTTCAGTTTCTGACGTTACACAATATAGGAGGCTTACAGTTTGTTATTCCTAAGACTCCGGAGAAAGGAGAACAAAAAACGGTGAGAGGCGAAAAGGACAACAAAAAATATGATACCGTAATTTTTGACATAACCGTGAACGAAGAAACGAAAAGAGTTGATTTTTATGGCGGTCAATTTAATGTTGACAATCAACAAAACTTTAGTCTTGGCGGGCTAAACTTTAGAGCTTGGTATGGCGCTAAACTGATGCAAACGCCTTTTAAAATCAAATTGAATGATTTTCAACTTGAAAAATACCCTGGGTCAGAAAGTGCAGCATCTTACGCCAGTGAAGTAACTCTTATTGATAAAAATCAATCTTTTGATTATCGAATTTTCATGAACCACATTTTAGACTACAAAGGATATAAATTTTTCCAATCGAGCTATACCATTACTGATGAAAAAGAACAAACCCATTTATCTGTAAATCATGATTTTTGGGGAACGTGGATCACTTATATAGGCTATTTCTTGTTATTCTTTGGATTGGTTTCTAGCTTATTTGTAAAAGGTACTCGTTTTGAATACCTAAAGAAGTCGTTGGTGAAATTGAGAAACAAAAAAGCAAAACTAACTGTTATAGCTCTTATGGTTTCGTTAGTTAGTTTTGGACAAAAACACGATACGCACGCCCCCAAACAACTAAACGAGGCTCAAATAGATTCAATACTTAATGCAAACAAGGTCTCCCCAGAACATGCTGACTTGTTTAGCACACTGGTGATTCAAGATTCGGGTGGGCGAATGAAACCCGCACATACTTTTGCTTCTGAATTGGTTAGAAAAGTAGCTCATAGCGACAAGTTTAAAGGTATGGATCCAAGCCAAGTTTTGTTATCTATTACTGAGAACCCTATGTTTTGGTTAAATGTTCCTTTTATATATCTTGAAAAAGGAAATACACAAATAAGAGACATACTCGGACTTTCAAAAGATACTAAATATGCTCGTTTTATAGATTTTTACGACCAGAATCAAGTCTCTAAAATAAGCCATCTCGTTGCTAAAGCGCAAAAGAAAAAAATTCAAAATAAATTTGAAAAAGATGTAATCAAAATCGAAAATCGTGTTTGGCTGTTATCACAAGCACTAGGTGGCGGAATGTTACGAATATACCCAATTCCAAATGATGAAAACAATAAATGGGTATCGCAACCAGAAACGTCACAAGCCAACTTCAAAGGAACTGATTCTGTATTTGTTCGTCAATCTTTACCCGTGTACCTGCAATTGTTGCAAACTTCAAAGAAATCAAATGACTATTCAGAAACAAACAAAATTCTAAACGGAATTAAAAAGTTTCAACAAAAATTTGGAGATGAAGTAATTCCAGCGCCAGACAAAATTAATTTAGAAATAGCTTATAATAAACTTAATATCTTCGTTAAACTATCAAAATACTATGGATACGTAAGCTTAATGCTTATCGTATTTGTTTTTTTTCAAATATTCAACAACAAGCCTTGGGTTAATGCTGTTGTGAAAATTTTAATAGGTGTTGTTATTATCCTATTTATTTTTCATATACTCGGATTAGCCGCTAGGTGGCATATTAGTGGAAATGCTCCTTGGAGCAATGCTTATGAATCAATTATTTTCGTTGGACTTGCAACTATGCTTTTTGGTTTATTGTTAGGCAAAAAATCTTCTCTTACAATTGCCGCTACGACATTTTTAGTTGCTGTTATTCTCATGTTTGCGCATCAAAACTGGTTAGATCCAGAAATTGCAAATCTTGTTCCTGTTCTCAACTCTTGGTGGTTGTATGTTCATGTTTCTGTGATCGTCGCTAGTTACGGCCCATTTGCCATGGGAATGATTCTAGGCGTTTTCGTGCTGTTCTTACTCATTTTCACTACTAAAAAGAACAAAAAGAAAATGGATCTGCATATCAAAGAACTTACTGTTATTAATGAAATGGCGTTGACAGTGGGTTTAATTATGCTTACCATAGGAAACTTCCTAGGCGGTATGTGGGCTAATGAAAGTTGGGGGCGTTATTGGGGGTGGGATCCAAAAGAAACTTGGGCGCTCATTTCTATTATGGTGTACGCTTTTGTATTACACATGCGCCTAATTCCAGGACTAAGAAGTAGATATACCTTTAATTTATGGTCTATTATAGCCTTTGCCTCTATTATGATGACTTATTTTGGTGTGAATTTCTATCTATCTGGCTTACATTCTTATGCCAGTGGAGATAAGGTGATTACACCTGCATCTGTATACTATTCAGTCGGGTTTGTTTCTATAATAGGTCTTTTCGCCTGGTTTAAACATCAAAAATATTTCAGAAAGTAAAAACATTTTCATAAAAAATGTACATTTGTTCCAAATTAAATAGAATTATATACCATTATGTTTCATAAAAATATAAAATTAGTTTTAGCTGCTTTGATAACCGTTTGGTCGGTGTACGAATTTACACAGGGCCATATAATGAATGGGATTTCTATCTTATTGTTAGCTGGGATTTTTGTACTTTTTTATTTTAAAAATGAATTTATTTTATTGTCTTTTTTACAACTACGTAAACAAAATTTTGAAGGGGCCAAAAAATGGTTAGCATATATCAAAAATCCTTCCGCTGCGCTTACCAAGAATCAAGAAGGTTATTTCAACTATTTACATGGTATTATGCTTTCACAAACGAATATTACGCAAGCTGAAAAATTCCTTAAAAAAGCGGTAAAATTAGGACTTTCAATGGATCATGATTTGGCAATGGCTAAATTACAGCTAGCTGGTATTGCCATGACTAAAAGACGCAAAAGAGAGGCTACTAATTTAATGGCCGAGGCTAAAAAATTAGATAAACATGGAATGCTGAAAGAACAGATGCAAATGATGAAACAACAAATGAAAAAAATATAGTTCTTGTTAGAAAATGCATTCTATAATAAATTTGTAAATTTACACGATATTAAAGGTTTGAATGGGTAAAAATTTATTTCTACTGCGGATTTTAGAAAAACATGCTTCCAGTTGGGTCGTGTTGGTTATTGATATTGTATTAGTATGTATATCTTTTGTGCTCGCGTATACCGTGCGATTTGACGCAAGCTTAAACTTCAACCTAAGCAGCCTTTACAATCAACTCCCTTTTATTGCTATCGTTTCTCTTGTCAGTTTTTTAATTGTTGGTTCTTATAGAGGGATCATTAGGCATACTGGTACAAGAGATGCTTTTAATGTGTTTGTTGGCGTGACGCTGCTTTCGATAATTGCTACAAGCATTGTTTTACTAAACAATACTTTTAAAATTATCCCAAACTTTACGATACCTAAGTCTGTTATCATAATTCATTATTTGATCTCAGTACTGATTCTGGTTATCAGTAGATATGTTTTCAAAGCCTTTTTTGAAATTATTTCTTCGGAACTTGATGATATCACCAACGTATTAATATACGGCGCAGGAGACTCTGGTTTAATTACTTATGGCGCTTTAAATCGTGACACCAAAAACAATTATCAGGTGATTGGTTTTGTAGATGATGATATCAAGAAAATTGGAAAGAAAATTGATCGCATAAAAATTTATGCAAGTACTAGAATTGATAGTCATTTTATTGACAAACAAAAAATTGATGAAATCATCATATCAATTCAAAATATAAAATCAGAAAAATTACTATATCTGACGGACGAATTATTAAGGTTAGGAATAAAAATAAAAATTGTTCCTCCATTATCAAAATGGATCGATGGTGATCTAGAAGCAAATCAAATAAAGCAAGTTAAGATTGAGGACTTGTTAGACAGAAAGCCTATTTCAATTGACAATCCAATTGTTAAACGAGACGTTAATAATAAAGTAATATTGGTCACCGGTGCTGCAGGTTCAATAGGTTCAGAAATATCTAGGCAGCTCAGTAATTATAATTACAAACATCTTATTTTAGTAGACCAAGCCGAATCTGCACTATACGATTTACAACAAGAGCTCATTCAAAATAATATACAAAACTTTACAGCAATCGTAGGTGATGTTCGAGATAAAACAAGAATGGCTGACATTTTTACCTCCTATAAACCCAATAAAGTTTTTCATGCCGCTGCATACAAACATGTTCCTTTAATGGAGTTAAGCCCATATGAAGCCGTTAAAATAAATATTGGCGGTACTCAAAATATAGCCGATTTATCTATTGAACATCAAATTGACAGATTCGTTATGATATCAACGGATAAAGCAGTAAACCCTACCAATGTTATGGGGGCGACAAAACGCGTTGCTGAAATGTATATTAGTTGTTTAAGTAATCAGCAAAATCACAATACAAAGTTTACCACCACTCGTTTCGGAAATGTTCTAGGTTCTAATGGATCCGTTATACCATTGTTTAAAAAACAAATCAAAAATGGAGGGCCTTTAACGGTTACTCATAAAGATATAACTCGCTATTTTATGACGATTCCTGAAGCTTGCCAATTAGTTTTGGAAGCTGGAACCATGGGGAAAGGTGGGGAAATTTATTTATTTGACATGGGCAAATCTGTGAAAATTTACAATATAGCGAAACGGATGATTCATTTATCTGGATTGCGTTTCCCTGAAGATATTGACATCAAAATAACTGGGCTACGTCCTGGTGAAAAACTCTTTGAAGAATTATTAGCTAATGGAGAAAACACCAGTGCTACATATCATGAGAAAATTATGATCGCCAAAAATCAAGAAATTAATTATGTGAATGTATATCAAAATATAATTGAATTATGCACCAAAAACAGCGAGCATAATAATCAAAAAACTGTTCAACTCATAAAAAGTATAGTTCCTGAATATATCTCTAACAATTCTATTTATGAAAAATTAGACTCTAGTATAAAAAATTAAATCAGTACTTCCGCGAAAAAATTTTATCAAATGCAAAAAGTAAAAAAAATTGTTTTAGTATTCCTAATAACAGTCCTCTCTTCATGTGTCTCTAAAAAAGAAATTCTTTACTTTCAACATGACCAAATAGATCAAGCTAAGGTTACCAATAGTTATAAAACGGTATTTAAACCAGATGACTTGCTTCAAATAACTGTTTCTGCTTTAGACATAGAAGCAGTCAAACCTTTTAACTTACCCGCTGTTGCTTTCGCAACGACTACGAACAGAGTCGTTGGCACACCGCAGCAACAATCTTATTTAGTAGATAATGGGGGTTATATAGATTTTCCTGTTTTAGGAAGAATTAAGGTAGCAGGGTTAACAAGATCAGAAACAATAACTCTTTTTAAAAAGAAGTTAGACCCTGACTATATTAAAAACCCAACCATAAACATTCGTATTTCTAATTTTACAGTAACGGTGCTTGGTGATGTAAAAACACCTGGAACTTATATCATTCCTAATGAAAGAATCACGGTATTAGAAGCAGTTGGCCTTGCTGGAGATTTAAACATATCTGCAGTACGAAATATTGAAGTAAAAAGAGAAGAAGGTACGAAAATAACATCTTATGAAATAGATTTGAGATCTAACAAATTATTTACGTCTCCTGCTTACTATTTGCAGCAAAATGATGTGGTATATGTTCAGCCAAACAAAGCAAGATCTCAATCTGCTTCATACAATCAAAACACAGGTTTATTTATTTCAATAGGATCAGTACTTATTTCACTAATTTCTATTTTAACCCGATAATCATACTATGGAAAAAGAACAATATTCTCATCAAATAAAAGGCAACGACACCATAAATATTAGAGCAGAGCTGGAAAAATATTTCATCCATTGGAAGTGGTTCGCTCTCGGCATTTTAGTTGCTATTACAGTCGCTTCTTTGTATTTAAGGTACGCTACTCCAAAATATAACGCATCTACCACCATTCTCATAAAAGATGACAAAAAAGGAGGGTTATCAGAAGAACTAGCGGCTTTCGAAGATCTTGGTATTGGCGGATCTGGTAAAAACATGGATAACGAGATAGAGATCATAAAATCTAGAAAATTAATCTCTGATGTTATCAAAAAACTTACTCTAGATATCCGCTATTTCAGCGAAGGAAGAATTAAATCCTCTGAAATTTATAAGGAACTCCCGATAAAAATAAACTTTGCAAAGAACGATAAGACAATAGACACCACTTTTTCTATTAAGATCCTCTCTAAGAAAAAATACTTACTATATGATGGGGATCATAATGAAATTTCAGAGTACAATTTTGCTAGTACTACTAAAAACTCATCAATTAATAATTTAGTCATTGATAGAACGTCTCATTTCTTAGACACCAATATCGGAAAGACAATTCAAATATCAATTACTCCTTTAGATCAAGTTATTGATGAACTACAAAAGGCTATTTCGGTAAGTCCGATTAACAAAAAATCAAGTGTTCTAAAGTTATCTTTACAATCAGCAGTTAAGGAAAAAGCGGAACACATTTTAGATGAACTTGTTGACCAGTATAATCACGACGCTATTCAAGACAAAAAATTGGTTTCTGAAAAAACCAGTAGTTTTATACAAGAGAGACTTCAAGATATCGGTACAGAATTGGCCAAATTAGATGACGATGTAAGAAACTTCAAAAACAAAAACAACATTACCGATATCGCTTCAGAAGCGCAATTAATCTTGCAAACAAACACCTTGAATAGGCAAAAAGTAATTCAAGCTTCTACTGAACTTAACTTGGTCAAGGCTTTAAGTGATGAAATCAACTTAAAAGACGATTTTCTACCGACAAATTTAGGGTTAGATGACCCAAATATAGCTCAATCAATTGCAGAATACAACCAATTGATTACACAAAGAAATAGGTTGTTAAAAAGTGCTGGTAAAAAAAACACCATTGTCATAGGTATACAAGATAACATTGCCAACTTAAAATCCTCGTTAAAAAGAAGTTTAGATAATAGGCAACGCCTTTTGGAAATTAATCTTAATGAATTGAAAAAAGAAGCAGTTAGGTTTACTTCCAAAATAGCATCAATGCCGGCTCAAGAAAGAGATTTTCTGGACATTGCCCGTTCACAAGAAATCATCGCAGGATTGTATTCGTATTTGCTCAAGAAAAAAGAGGAAACGGCTATTTCTTTAACCGCTAATACTGTTCCTAATGCCAAAATTATTGATAGAGCCTATGGGTCTAACATCCCTGTAAGCCCTAAAAATAAAATAATTTATTTAGCTGCACTACTCTTAGGTTTAATCATACCTTTTATCATTCTCTATTTAAGAGATTTATTAGACACCAAAGTACATACTAAAAAAGACATTGAAGACTTAACAACGATACCTTTCCTTGGAGATATACCTCACTCGGAATCCAGACAAAAAATCGTGATCAATGCGGGCGCAAGATCCAGTGCTGCCGAAGCTTTTAGATTGATAAGAACCAATCTCGATTTTATGCTTCCCAGCGCTAAAAATGAACTAGGCAAAACAATTTTTGTTACCTCCACTACCAGTGGAGAAGGAAAGTCTTTTACCTCTATAAATTTAGCAGCGTCTCTTTCTTTATCTGGAAAGAATGTTATTCTAGTTGGAATGGACTTAAGAGCTCCAAAAATAACGGAATACTTAGAAATCCCTGATCGAAAAGGTATCACGAACTTTCTAACCAACGATAATCTGACATTAGACTCTTTAAAGTTCTCCATTCCTGAGATACCATCATTAGATATCATTGCTTCAGGAGCCATTCCTCCGAATCCAGCTGAACTTTTGATGACCTCAAAAATTGAAAAATTATTTGATCAATTACGTGGGGAATATGATTACGTCATTATTGATACAGCACCTATCAACTTGGTAACGGATACTTTGCTTATTTCAAAATATGCTGATATTGTATTATATGTTGCCAGAGCGAATTACCTTGATAAAAGAATGTTAGTGGTAGCTCAAACTTTATACAAAGAGAAAAAGTTACCAAATTTAGCGATCATTTTAAATGACACCGATCTAAAAAGAGGTTATGGTTATGGATACGGTTATGGATACGGCTATGGATACGGCGTAGCGGATGATGATGATAAACCATGGTACAAACGAATGTTTAACTAAAACAAAACCCAACTATAAAACAAACACCCTCATCTTTTATTAAAAATGAGGGTGTTTATTTTTTCTGGCAATAATCTTAATTTTGTAATGGGTACTTCAGCTTCAATCTTATACCAGTTATTGTTACTTATTTCGCCAATTCTTTATGTTTGAAGATCTCGTTTCTTTCAATTAAACCTTCAATCTGAGTAATAATTCTAGGGTCACCTATCTTTTTTAGCAATCGCAAATGATTACTATGATGGGTATCCGTACCCACAAAATCGTATAAATTATTCTTTAATAATTTTTGGGCGGTCTTTTGAACACCTTTGCCATACTGTTCTGTTAACGAAAGTAAGTTCAATTGAAAAACACACCCTGCTTTTTTTAGTTTGTAAAACTTTTCAAAATCGTTATGATAAAAATTATATCGTTCTGGATGTGCCAATATGGGTTTATAACCCTTTAATTGTATTTCAAACAGGACTTCAAACAAATTATAAGGTGCATTAAAATAAGACATCTCTACCAAGATATAGTTATCTTTTAAGGTTAAAATGTCATTTGTTTTTAAACGCTCGGAGAATTGTTCATCCAGCATATATTCCGCGGCGGCCGTAAATCTGATATCCGCAAAACCCCTATTCAGTAGTTCATTTCTTACTATATCCGTCTTTTCCATAATTATTTCAGAAGAGTTCGGATACACATCCCCTAGAACATGAGGAGTTGTAATAAAATTCTTTATGCCATAAGCATACATCTGCTCAATTAATTCCATAGAATTATCTAAATCTTTAGCACCATCATCGATTCCAGGTAACAAATGAGAATGTATATCGACAAAATCATCACTAAAAACTTCTTTTAAAGGAATTTCTTTTTTTTTACGGAAAAACATAAATTGTTTAATTTAAAGTGCAAATTTACTTAATATTTCTTGTTCTTTTACTATCCATCTAAAAACCAACTTATTGAACCCTTATAGTATACCAATCAACCTTTCCAATGCCATGCCCCTAGATCCCTTGATTAGAATCGTGCCAGACATAATTTTATGATCTTTTAAATACTGAGCGACACCATCAAAGTTACTAAACTTTTGAAGTTTCGTTCTCACTCCAAAAAAAGTATCACCGACTAAGATAGACTTATCCAACCCTAAATCTTCTACTTTATTCGCTATCATTTGATGCTCATTTTGACTGTTACTTCCCAATTCAAACATATCTCCTAAAATCACCAGTTTACATTCTTCATTAAGTGCCTCAAAACTATCTAAAGCAGACTCCATACTTGAAGGGTTTGCATTATACGCATCTAATATAATCTTAACAGCTCCCTTATGAATTATCTGAGATCTATTGTTGCTTGGTATATAACTCTCTATCGCGTGCTTAATATCTTCTCTAGTAACCATAAAAATTTGACCGATCGTTATAGCTGCACGTATATTATTAAAATTATAGGCTCCTATTAAGTTACTTCCAATCGTCATCTCTTGGTACTTCAATTTTACACAAGGATTAGCATCCATATACATTATTGATTTGTCAATAAAAATACGCTCAATATCTATAGTTTTATTAAGTTGTACTGTGTCTTCCGAATTTACAATGGCAATTTTATGGTGATTTTTCAAGAAATCGTATAGTTCTGACTTGGCTTCAATAACTCCTTCTACTGAGCCAAACCCTTCCAAATGAGCTTTACCAAAATTCGTGATATACCCATAATCTGGATTGGCAATGTTCGCTAAAAATGAAATTTCTTTATGATGATTTGCTCCCATTTCTACGATTCCTATTTCAGTATTATCATTCATTGATAACAACGTTAGAGGCACACCAATATGATTATTAAGGTTTCCTTTGGTTGCTGTAACAATATACTTTTTACTAAGAACAGCTTTTATCAACTCTTTTGTCGTTGTCTTTCCATTACTTCCCGTAAGGGCAACAATTGGTATTTTCAATTGATTTCTATGATAATTTGCAAGCTTTTGCAATGTTTGCAAAACATCTTCTACCAAAATCATAGTGTGATCATCCGTCTTATATTTCTCTTGGTCAATCACAGCAAAATCAGCTCCTTTACTTAATGCTTCTTTTGCAAACGTATTTCCATTAAAATTCTCTCCTTTTATCGCAAAAAAGATAGTTCCTTTTCGAATCGACCTGGTGTCTATATCTACTAAATAGTTTTTGGTATATAACCTATAAAGTTCTTTAATATCCATTGTATAAAAATAACAAACCTCATTGAAAACAATGAGGTTTATTTACTATTATATTAACAATTTTATCTACCTCTATACCTAGGTGTTGCCGTTTTTTTCTTATTCATCATCATAGGCCCCATTTTATCTGTAGCACACCTAAATCCAATATAATTAGTTGCCATATATTCCGGGAAATATCTTCTTTGAGCAGGATCTAACCAATATTCTCTATCCGCCCAAGAACCGCCTTTAAAAACTCTTGACTTATCACTAATCAAGGTTGTTCTTCTCTTAGCATCGTATTTGTAATTATTGATAGTTCTCCCTAAAGAATCTTTCTCTTCTTCTGGTTTGGTTGGTGAATTATACATTCTCGGCTTGTCTTCTAATTGATCTTTATCTAAGCTATAAAATCTTGAAGACGCTTGATCTCCATCTCCTAAATTAGAGTTATTCGCCAAATTATAATTTCTTCTCATGTAAGTATCTTCCTTCGTAACTGGAATATACTTTACACTACCAGGCAGATCCCTAGGAACAATTCTACCATTTTCTAATGTATCATATTCAATATCTTCAATATCATCTCCTACGATCACTACTTTACCTTCTTCATTAATTAGTTTCTTGGTGAATATATTTCCTCTAAAATAATTGAAATCATTAGCTTCAGCATCGATAATAGGTCTATAGACATCTGACACCCATTCAGCAACATTACCAGACATATCATATAATCCAAAAGAGTTTGGAGGGTAACTTCTAACTGCGTTAGGAATATCAGAACCATCACTACTCCATCCAGCAATACCACTATAATTTCCTTTGCCTTGTTTAAAGTTCGCTAATTGATCTCCTCTTTGTCTTTTGCCTCTATCTCTTGTATACTTACCATTCCAAGCGTACTTTTTTCTTCCTCTAATGTTGTTATATTCTCTGTTTTCAAAAATAGCTTTTGCAGCATATTCCCATTCAACCTCTGTTGGTAATCTAAATTTTTGTGCTAAAATTCCATCTGTAGAGGTTACTTGTCTACCTGTAAAAGATCCTTTAGCTGGCTTCGAAGCACCTTTTTTTCTAGTAACTGGTAATCCCTTTTTATATATTGTTGAATCACCGTCAAACAACGCATATGGATTTGCTAAATATGTCTCAGTATCAAAATTATCTTTTCCTCTAAAAGCTAGAGAGTCATCTTTAAAAATATTCTTTATAATACCTTTATCCATTAATATTTTCAAATTAACAGCATTGGTACGCCATTTACAGTATTTATTAGCCTGAATCCAACTAACACCTACTACAGGATATTCTGCATAGGATGGATGGCGCAAATAACTCTCTGACAATAAATTTGTGTTTCCTAGTCCTTTTCTCCAAACTAATGTATCTGGCAATACTGACGAATAAATATGTTTAAATTGTGGATCCTCCGGCGGAAATACATCTTTTGTATACTGCATAAACAACAGATACTCTGAATTGGTTACTTCAGTTTCATCCATATAAAAAGAGCGCACGTGCATTTGTCTTGGAGTCGTGTTCCAGTCAAACATAACATCATCCTGCACTAATCCCTGTGTAAAGGTACCTCCTTCAATGTGGACCATACCTGGCGGAGTATCACTGCCTTCTTTATACTTTCCCTTTAAATAACCTCCATAATTGGGATCATTAAAGTTCCATCCAGTTAGGGAGGACTGCGAAGAACCGCCTCTCTTGCTGGTGCATGAGAGAATAAACAATCCTGTGATGGCTAATAAACTAAATAATTTTAATGTACTTTTCATCTATTTTAAACTATTTTAAGGGTGCTGCAATTTACAATATTTATGACTTATTGCAACTAAATTCAATTTTATTTTCAAACACAATTTCATTCATAAACATGATCTTTACTAGTGTTCAAACGATACTTTCTAAACTTTATTATCACGAATCTAAGAAAAAGATTAAAATAACTAACATTAAAATTCGTTATTTTGTAGCGAATTATGAAAATATATACAACTCTTTTCTGTTTACTTATTTCTGTTCTAGGTTTTTGTCAGACAAATTCGGTTTTGTCGGAAGGAAATTGGTATTCGTTTTCAATTGATACCACAGGAGTATTCAAAATTGATCGTACCTTTTTAAATGAGCTTGGAATTGACACAAATTCTATAAACCCCAAAAACATAAAAATTTATGGGAATGGAGGAAAAATGCTTCCTCAAAACAGTAGCATTCAGCGATTCAACGACTTGCAAGAAAACGCAATACTTGTTCACGGTGAAAACGACGGTGTTTTTAATAATGATGATTATATCCTTTTTTATGGCGTTGGTCCACATGATTGGGTAATTGATCCATCAAACGCTAGTGCTGCTCATCGACAAAATATCTATAGTGATAAATCATATTACTACGTAACGATTGGAAATACGGAAGGAAAAAGAATTAGTACTAAAGGTGACCTTAACCAAAGCAGTATTAAAACAATTTCCTCTTTTGATGATTTTACTTTCTATGAAACAGAGAACACCAATCTTTTTGCTGTAGGAAGAAAGTGGTTTGGAGAAGATTTTAGTTTTGAGAGTTCGAAAAATTTTAGGATCAAATTCCCAAATCAGCTCCCGAATTCTCAATTAACAGTAGTAGTAAGTGCTGTGACTATTTCATCTCTTCCTTCTGCTATGAATGTATTCGTCAATGGTAGTAACATCACTACCTTGAGCTTTCCTCCAGCATCTACATCAGGAATAAGTTCACTAGCTGTTCAAAGAACTAACCAAGGAACCATTACCAGTAATTCTTCAGAATATATAGAACTTACTATAAATTACGACAATGGTGGTTTTCCTGCTGCAAAAGCTTATTTAGATTATATAGAGATTCTAGGTAAAAAAGAACTTAAAGCTACTGGGGAACAGTTTTCATTTAGAAGTTTCGAAGCAAACAATACTTCAGGTGTTTTACAATATGAAATCCAAAACAGCAATAATATTGATCATCTTTGGAATGTTACAAACCCTATACATCCAGAAAGCATAAACAACCAAGGGTCTAGTAGTTTATTCACTTTTAAAGCTAATGGAAATTCATTGGAAGAATATATAGTTATTAATCTCAATGACACCTTCTTACCAACAGCTGAAGCCAACTCAAAAATTGAAAACCAGAACTTACATCGCTTAAAAGACATAGAATACCTTATAATAACAACTAACGAGTTGTATCCTGAAGCAAAGAGACTTACCGATTATCACACCACTAATTCTAATCTATCAGCCACCGTTGTTACTCTTGATAAAATTTACAATGAATTTTCCTCTGGCTCTCCTGATATCACAGGAATAAGAGACTTCATTAAGTATCTTTACGACAACTCATCAATAAGTAATAAACTCACTTATGTGTGTTTTTTTGGTGATTCATCCTATGACTATAAGAACAGAATTAACAATAACAATAATATTGTCCCAACCTATCACGCTACTCAAAGTTTTGATTTGGTTTCTTCATATGTTACAGACGATTATTACGTAATGATAGATACCAACGATGGAGAGATGCTTACTTCTGACTCTATTGATATTGCATCAGGGAGAATTCCGGTTAGCTCAGCTATCGAAGCCAAAATCGTTGTTGATAAAATTTTAAGTTATTATGATGTTCAATCATTTGGAGACTGGCGCAACCGTATTACACTGTTAGCAGATGACATTGATCAAGAAGCTGATAAAACACTGCAATCTGGATTAGAGGAAGTTGCTGATTCAATCAAAAAATACAAGCCTTTTTTTAACCTCAACAAACTATATGCAGATGCTTATAAGCAAGAAAATTCATCAGGTGGAGAACGATATCCTCAAGTTAAAAATGCAGTAAGTAATGCCATTGAAAACGGAACTTTGGTATTTAATTATTTTGGACATGGTGGCGAAGATGGTTTAGCTGATGAACGACTTTTAGAAATCCCTCAAATAGAGGCTTTAAACAATACAAACACACTCCCGTTATTTATTACCGTAACCTGTGAGTTTTCAAGATTTGACAATCCATTGAGAGATACAGCAGGAGAAAAATTATTTCTAAATGGAAATGGCGGGGCTGTAAGCATGGTTACTACCACTCGAGATGTTTATATCTCACTCGGTGAGCAATTTAATAAAAACTTAAGTCGATACGTTTTGGAGTATGATAATACAAGTAGCTCTATCGCTCAAAACTTGATAAAAACGAAAAACATTACATCTAGTAGTCAAAAGTTTTTTATTTATTTTTTTGGAGACCCAGCGATGAAATTGGCTATTCCTAAGCCCAATATAAGAATCACCAAAATGAACGAAAAAAACATATCAGAGTCTATTGACACTCTAAAAGCATTATCAAGAGTGTCTTTTGAAGGTGAAGTAATTGACAATACAAATACCCTTTTAACGAACTTTAACGGTGTCTTATCAACCACTATTTTCGACAAATCAATAGACAAACAGACGTTAGACAATGATGGTTTTGGAATCGTAAACACCTTTGATTCACAGGAAAGCAAATTATTCAGAGGTAAATCATCTGTCACAAATGGAAAATTTAAATTTGAATTTATCGTTCCGAAAGACATAAAAATAGCATATGGTAAAGGTAAAATTAGTATGTACGCCAACAGCGACTTAATCGACAAAGGAGGTGCTAATTTCGACGTTACAGTAGGGGGTATTAACCAGGATGCCCCTGCAGATATTACTGGACCAGAGATAAACGCTTATATGAATGATGAATCATTTGTTGATGGTGGAAACACCAACGCATCTCCTACCTTAATTATAAAACTATCTGACATTAGCGGAATAAATACTTCTATTACAGCTGTAGATCACGACATTATTGCCATTCTTGATGGTAATGAGGCTGAACCCATTGTTCTAAATGACTACTATCAAACAGAATTAGACGACTTTACTAAAGGCGAAGTTTCCTACAAATTGAGAAATCTTTCAACTGGTATGCACGTACTTAAAATAAAAGCGTGGGACACCTACAATAATTCTTCGGAAACAACGTTAACCTTTGTGGTTGTGAGCGATACTGGATTGACCTTAACGAATGTATTAAATTATCCTAATCCGTTTGTTAATTACACAGAATTTTGGTTCAACCACAACAAACCAAACGAACCTTTAGAGGTTCAAATACAAATTTTTACGGTTTCGGGAAAACTCGTAAAAACAATTAATCAATTATCACAAACATCTGGAAATCTTTCAAGAAATATAACTTGGAATGGTTTGGATGATTTTGGGAACAAACTAGGGAAAGGTATATATATTTATAAGTTAAAAGTAAAATCAACAACAACAAACATAGTATCTAAGAAATATGAAAAATTGGTAATACTTTAAAACACTAAAAATTATATATTTGTAACATCAACAATCAAATCATAAATGAAAAAATTAACATTTCTTCTACTGTTTTTAGCGGTAACTTTTAAAACTGCGGCACAACAAGGTATCACTACAGCAACTCCTTTTTTATTAATAACGTCGGATGCCCGCGCTGGAGGTATGGGTGACATTGGGGTGGCAACCTCATCAGATGCTTTTTCTATTTTTCATAATGCTGCAAAAACGGCATTCAATGAAAATCAGATAAGTATTGGTCTAAATTATACGCCATGGCTTCGTAACCTGACGGATGACATTTTCGCCGGAAATCTATCTTATGTGAATAGATTTAAAGAAAATGCGGCTTGGGGAGTTGATGTTAAATATTTTTCTCTAGGTCAAATAGAACTAACTACCAATACTGGTTTACCTGCTGGGTATGAAAATCCAAATGAATTTGCTGTCACTGGTATTTACTCTATGAAATTAAGTGAAAAGTTTTCTATGGGAGTTGGCTTAAAATACATAAACTCAAATTTGGATGTTTCTAACAATTTAAAAGCGGTCAACTCAATTGCTGTTGATGTATCTGCTTTCTATCGTTCAGAAGAAGAAAATTACGGGACCTTTAATGGTCGTTATCGTGTAGGTATTAATGTAGCCAATATTGGCCCTAAAGTAAGTTATTCTACAGATACAGAAAATTTCATTCCAACCAATGTAAAACTTGGTGGAGGTTTTGATTTTATCTTCGATGATTATAACTTATTGGGATTAAATCTTGAATTTACAAAACTATTAGTTCCTACAAGCCCTAACTCTACCAGAGGATGGTTTGAAGGAATGTTTACCTCTTTAGGTGATAGAGATTTTAGCGAAGAGTTACAAGAAGTAACTTGGGCTCTAGGTGCTGAATACTTATACAATAACGCTTTTGCTTTAAGAGGTGGGTATTTTCATGAAAGTGAGAACAAAGGACAACGTCAATATTTTACGTTAGGAGCTGGGTTTAAGGCTCGATCTTTCAATGTAGATCTTTCGTATCTCATGAATACATCCGATGTTAATAATAATCCTTTAGAAAACACTTTGCGTTTTTCGCTGTCGTTTGATTTAGGTGATATTTACGAAGACTATTAATATTTATTTTTTTAGTAAATTAGCACAAAATATGAAAGCTGTCTCTTTTGAGACAGCTTTTTTCGACTCACTATATTATGAAAAAAACAAACATTTCTACTTCAGCTATTATTTTTGATGATATTTCTCAATTATCAGTTCAAGACGCAATGCTTATGGAAAAGGCAACTGAAGCCCGCGCTAAGGCATATGCCCCTTATTCTTCTTTTCATGTTGGAGCCGCTATATTACTCGACAACGGGAAGGTTATCACAGGTAACAATCAAGAGAATGCAGCATATCCTTCTGGAATGTGTGCGGAGCGTGTTGCTATATGGAAAGCTGGTTCTGAAAACCCAAATATGGTCGTGAAGAAAATTGCTATTACTGCTGCTTCAAGTACATCAACAGTCGATAAACCTGTGGGGCCTTGTGGCGCCTGCAGACAAACATTATCGGAGTATGAAATTAATCAAAAACAACCTATTGAAATTTTATTTATGGGTGAAGTTGGTAAAATAGTAAAGACAGAATCTCTCTTGTCATTACTGCCTTTTTCCTTTGACAAATCATATTTGTAATATTTTTCACCTTTTTTTATAAAAATCACAAAAATAAACAGAAATCATCCCATAAACACTTCAGAATTAGATAAATTTCTTTTATTTAGTGATTAGAAAAATAGAACGACCATGATTAATGCAATAATTACCGGTACTGGATCTTACATTCCTAGTATTACAAAAGAAAATGATCAATTTAATGAGAATCATTTTTTAAATGTTGATGGTACACCTTTTGAAAACAGCAATACTGTAATTATTGAAAAATTTAAGTCTATTACAGGGATTGAAGAAAGACGTTATGCGAAAAATGATTTAACCGCATCTGATTTAGGTTATTTAGCTTCTAAAAAAGCCATTGAAAACGCAAAGATTAATCCAGAAGATCTGGATTACATCATTTTTGCTCATAACTTTGGAGATGTAAAATGTAACACTGTTCAAAGTGATATTTTACCAAGTTTAGCAACAAGAGTAAAACATTTGTTGCAAATACAGAACCCTAATTGTGTTGCTTATGACATATTATTCGGTTGCCCTGGATGGATTCAAGGTGTAATTCAAGCGCAAGCCTTTATACAAGCAAATATCGCCAAAAAAATACTGGTTATTGGTGGTGAAACTTTATCTCGAGTTATCGATCATCACGACAGAGACAGTATGATTTACAGTGATGGCGCTGGGGCTTGTATTGTAGAAAACTCAGACAATAATCTTTCTGGAATTTTAAGTCATGCGTCTCAGACCTTTGCTAAAGATGAAGCCTATCACTTGTTTTTCGGAAAATCTCACAATGAAAATAGTGATGACGACATCCGTTATATTAAAATGCACGGTCGTAAAATATATGAATTTGCTTTAAATAATGTACCTAATGCCATGAAAAAAGCCTTGGATGAAAGTGGTGTAGAAATTAATAAACTAAAGAAAATTCTTATTCATCAGGCCAATGAAAAAATGGACGAAGCTATTATAAAACGTTTTTATCGTTTGTATAAAAAACCTGTGCCAAAACACATTATGCCTATGAGCATTAGTAAATTAGGAAATAGTTCAGTGGCTACCGTACCTACCTTACTAGATCTAGTTTTAAAGGGAGCAATAGAAAATCAACATATAGAAAAAGGAGATGTTATCATGTTAGCTTCCGTTGGAGCTGGGATGAATATCAATGCAATTGTTTATAAATATTAGCGAAAAAATAAATCATCAAATATCGCAAATCTAAATTCTAAATATTATTTTTGCGGATGCAACAACACAATGTACTTATTTTAGATTTCGGATCGCAATACACGCAATTAATTGCGCGCCGTGTTAGGGAATTAAACATTTATTGTGAAATTCATCCTTATAACAAAATACCACAAAACTTAAACGATTTCAAAGCAGTTATTCTTTCAGGTAGCCCATCTTCTGTGCGTTCAGATGAAGCTCCTCATCCAGATTTATCAGAAATCAGAGGAAAAAAACCTTTATTAGCTGTTTGTTATGGCGCACAATATTTAGCGCATTTTTCAGGAGGATTAGTAGCACCTTCTAACACTCGGGAATATGGTAGAGCCAACCTTTCTTTTATAAAAAAAGAAGAAACCTTCTTTTCGAATATCTCTGAGGGAAGTCAAGTTTGGATGAGTCATTCCGACACCGTTAAAGAACTACCTACAAACGCTGTATTATTAGCCAGCACTAACGATGTAGAAAATGCTGCTTACAAAATTGAAGGTGAAACTACTTATGCCATCCAATTTCATCCAGAAGTATACCATTCTACTGATGGAAAGCAACTATTACAAAACTTTCTGGTTTCTATCGCAGGAATAGCACAAACTTGGACTCCTGATTCTTTTGTCGACGAAACTGTCGCTACATTAAAAGAAAAAGTTGGCAATGATAAAGTCGTTTTAGGCCTGTCAGGAGGTGTAGATTCCACCGTAGCGGCTGTTCTTTTGCACAAAGCTATCGGTGCTAACTTACATTGTATTTTTGTGAACAATGGTTTATTACGTAAAAATGAATTCACCGATGTATTGAAACAATACGAAGGTATGGGCTTAAACGTTAAAGGTGTTGATGCTTCGGCACGTTTTTTGGATGCCTTAGCTGGGTTATCTGATCCAGAAGCTAAACGTAAAGCAATAGGTAAAGTATTCATTGATGTTTTTGATGATGAAGCAAACCAGATAAAGGACGCTAAATGGCTAGCACAAGGAACAATTTACCCAGATGTTATTGAATCAGTATCTGTAAATGGAGGACCGTCGGCTACCATTAAAAGCCATCATAATGTAGGTGGTTTACCCGATTTTATGAAGTTAAAGATCATAGAGCCTTTACGAATGATTTTTAAAGATGAAGTGCGTCGAGTGGGTGCATCTATGGGAATAGATAAAGACCTTTTAGGAAGACATCCTTTTCCTGGCCCTGGTTTAGCTATTCGTATCTTGGGGGATATCACTGCTGAGAAAGTACGTATATTACAAGAAGTTGACGCTGTTTTCATCAATGGACTAAAAGAAGATGGATTGTATAACAAGGTCTGGCAAGCCGGAGCTATTTTACTACCTGTCAACTCAGTAGGTGTGATGGGAGACGAACGAACTTATGAAAAGGTAGTAGCTCTTAGAGCTGTTGAAAGTACCGATGGTATGACTGCCGACTGGGTTAATTTACCCTATGAGTTTTTACAGAAAATATCGAATAAAATAATCAATAATGTAAAAGGTGTGAATCGAGTTGTTTACGATATCAGTTCAAAACCACCTGCAACAATTGAGTGGGAATAACGTTTATGTAAATAATAACCGAGGAGTCTTTGAGGGAATAGGATCTCTCAAAGATGTATCGGTATTATGCAATTCGGTAAATTTAAAGTTAAAAGAGTATAACACTCCATAAAGCATATTTAAGAAGTACATGAGGAAATTACAATTTTTTATTTTAACAGGGATACTAAGCTTCACCATTTCATGTGGTCAACAAAAACGATATGTTTCTTATAAAGTACAGGAAGGTGAAACAATGGAAGATATTGCTACACGACTAGACATGGATACAAAAGATCTATTACGATTAAATCCTGATGTCGGTCCGCAACCAAGGGGTAATACAGTTATAGTTATACCTAGCTCTAGTACAAAAAAAGGAAATTCTTCAGAAGCTTTAAATACTACCAAAGAATATGCTGTTATAGAAGAACCTAAGGAAAACGTTACGAGTACTTCTTCCGAAGATGCCCAACAAGATGGCAATGAGGTTTACCAAACAACAGTTATAAAAAGCTATAAAACGCATGAAGTAAAACCTGGTGAAACAGTGTATAGAATCACTAAGTTTTATGCTATTTCTAAAGATGAGTTATGCAAATTAAATCCGGAACACCCAGGAATTAGGGATAATAAACTCAGTATTGGCCAACTCCTTAAAGTTAAAGCTATAGAAGAAACTATAACTATTAATAAAGCAGAAGTATTGCTACAATACCTAACCCATATTGTAAAGAGCAAAGAAACTGTGTTTAGTTTAACTAGATTCTATAATATCACAAAAGAAAATCTTATAAACCTTAATCCTGAGTACCCAGATTTAGTTGATAATAAACTCTCAACTGGGCAATTATTAAAAATTAAACCCATCGAAGAAGTTAATGAAGATGAAAAAATTGCTTTCTACCAAGATAGTATTCAGGAAAACGCTTCTATAAAACTTGCATTATTACTACCTTTTAAAGCGCAACAATATGATACGTTAACACCCAAAAACATCTTTAGAAATAATAAGTTAACCAATATGGTTACTGATTTCTATTTAGGTGCTGAGATGGCCATAGATTCTTTACAACAACAAGGCATTGAAATAAACACATCAGTATTTGACACTGGTAATAGAGATGAAAACATCGCCTCAATTATAGAAAACCAAGAATTGGAGGATATCGATGTGGTTATCGGCCCATTTTATTGGAATAAAGTTGAAAAACTAGCGAAGAGTATTCGTATTCCTGTTATTTTCCCTCATTATTCAAGTAAACAAAATAAGTTGTCCTCTTCTCAAATTGTAAAAGCAGCTCCAGAAAAATCGACCTATGCGAGGTATTTGATCTCCTACTTAAAAAACAACTATCAAGGTGAAACTATTTTTGTGGTAGGCGATGGGAAAAACTATTCAAATAGCACCATTAATGAAATGGTATCATCCTTAAAAAAGCATGATTCTATTTCTTCGATTCATGTTTTAAAACCTGAAGATGGCTATATTAAAAAAGAGCGTTTTACTGATAAAATGAGTACAGATAAACCAAATTGGGTGATTGTCACCTCTGAAGATAATGTATCTATTGCCGATGCTTTAAATAGCATGATCGGTCTACCTGATGATGTATCCGTTCGCGTATTTGCAACTTATAAGGACGAAGCTTATGACAAGATTGACAATAATAAACTAGCAGATATTAACTTCACGTATGTTTCAGAAATTTATGCTGATGAAAAATCTGATGATATAAAACAGTTCTATACTAAATTTAGAGAAAAAAATAATGCATTGCCTTCAGAGTATGCTATTAAAGGGTTTGATTTAACCTATGATATTCTGATGAGATTGTCTTCAGGAAACGATTTAGGCAAGACTTTTAAACAAGGCGCCTCTTTGCGAATCGAAAATAAATTCGATTATCATAAGAAAATGTTTGGTGCAACAAGTAATAAAGGTTTGTTTATCATCAAATACAATAAAGATTTAAGCTTAAGTAGACTTAAATAAAATAAAAAGACGGATATCTAAAAAGTAAGTAGTCATTCCGAATAAAATGAATGAATTTTTTCAAGTATATATTTCTAATAATAAGAGATTACTTCAAAAGTAAATTTTTTCATAATTACTTTTTAGATCCCCCTTTTTACTTTCCATACATCTCTTTGTAATATTTTTGGTAATTACCACTAGTTACATTATTTATCCAATCTTGATTTTCTAAATACCATTTAACTGTATGTTCTATACCTTCTTCAAACTGTAGTGAAGGTTCCCAACCTAATTCATTTTTAAGTTTAGAAGAATCTATAGCATATCTATAATCATGCCCAGCTCTATCAGAAACAAAAGTTATTAATTTTTCAGATTCCCCTTCTTTTCTTCCTAAGAGTCTATCCACTGTTTTAATTAATACTTTAATTAAATCAATATTTTTCCACTCATTAAATCCTCCAATATTATAAGTATCTCCTTTAGTTCCTTTATGAAAAATTAGATCTATAGCTCTTGCATGATCATTAACATATAACCAATCTCTTATATTATCTCCTTTACCATATACTGGTAAGGGTTTTGACTTACAAATATTATTAATAAATAATGGAATTAATTTTTCAGGAAATTGAAATGCCCCATAATTATTAGAACAATTAGAGATTACCACAGGTAAACCATATGTATCATGAAACGCTCTCACAAAATGATCAGAAGAGGCTTTAGATGCCGAATATGGTGAATGTGGGTCATACCCTGTTTTTTCAGTAAAGAAACCATTTTCACCTAAACTACCATAAACTTCATCAGTAGAAATATGATAAAAGAGTTTAGTATCTAAATCATTACTCCATTGATTTTTTGCAGCTTCTAATAAACTTAACGTTCCCATTATATTAGTTTTTGCAAAAGAAAATGGATCTATGATCGATCTGTCAACATGAGATTCAGCTGCTAAATGTATAACACTATCTATGTTGTTACTTTCAAATATTGACTTAACAGAACCATAATCACAAATATCAGCTTTAACAAAAGAATAATTTGGTTTTTCTTCTATATCTCTTAAGTTTTCCAAATTACCAGCATAGGTTAAATTATCTAAATTAATAATCTTGTAATTAGGGTATTTATTAACCAGTAATCGTACTACGTGAGAACCTATAAAACCTGCTCCTCCGGTTACCAAAATATTTTTCATACTATATATGTGCTTGTCACCTTTATTTAAAAATTTATAAGTACTATATAGAACAAACCTACGAAAAAACTTGATTACATAGTAGAAAACATCCAACCCTTCGACTGGCGCTCAAGGTGTCACCTGCAAACGAATTCAAAATCAACCTTTCGACTGCTTCGCAGGGTAGTTTCAACCAATGCTCAAAACTAACCTGGATCACTATTAAATGTACTTTGAAGCAATTTATAGTAACTTACTTGTTTTTATCAAATTTAGCAAATACTGTCCATATTCGCTTTTTAAAAGTGGTGAAGCCAACTCTTTTAACTGTTCTTTATCAATATAGCCCATGTTATAAGCTATTTCTTCTATGCAAGCTACTTTAAGACCTTGTCGCTTTTCAATGGTTTCGATAAACTGACCCGCTTCCATCAAAGAATCATGAGTTCCTGTGTCTAGCCATGCAAAACCACGACCCATTACTTGAACTTTTAAAGTATCACTACGTAAATAGGCTTGGTTCACAGAAGTAATCTCCAACTCTCCTCTTTCTGAAGGTTTCACTTGTTCAGCTATTTCTATAACATTATTAGGATAAAAATACAATCCAACAACCGCAAAATTTGACTCAGGATTGGTTGGCTTTTCGATGATTGATGTGGCATTCCCTTTCTTATCAAATGCCACCACGCCATAACGTTCTGGATTCTTTACATTGTACCCAAAAATGGTGGCTTTTCGTTCATTTTTAACATTTGAAATTGCTGATTGTAGCATCTCAGAGAATCCATGACCATAAAAAATATTATCTCCTAGAATCAAACAAACGTCATCAGTTCCAATAAACTCTTTTCCGATAATAAACGCCTGCGCTAAACCATCTGGCGAAGGTTGCTCTTTGTAACTTAATTCTATCCCCAAGTCTTTACCGTCTCCTAATAGATTTTTAAAATTAGGAATATCTTGTGGTGTAGAAATTACAAGTATATCTCGTATGCCAGCAAGCATCAATACCGACAATGGGTAATAGATCATCGGCTTGTCATAAATAGGTAACAATTGTTTCGATACTCCTTTTGTTATAGGGTATAATCTGGTTCCTGATCCACCTGCTAGTATGATGCCTTTCATGAAAGTGTTTTGTTCACCTGTAAAAATAAGTAAATTTACTCGGTTATAATAGAACCAATTTTTATCCGATCATTTTCTTTAAAAAAAACAGGACAATCTGCTTTTACCGCATTTCCCACGTAAACTTTATCTTCTATTTTACCTCCTGCGGATAAGCAAACAGAAGACATTATCATGCAATATTCACCAATATTGGTATCATGCGATAAAACAACGGAAGAGTTTATATGAGTAAAGTTGCCCACATTAATATTTACTGTTAGAACCGAGTTTGCTCCAATAACAACACCTTTTCCAATTTTAATATTCTTATTTGAATAAATCTCTACTGAAGGATGAATTATAGTAGGGTAGGAAATTTTTGGGTTTATTAACTTGCTCTTTATGGTACTTCTTGTTAGCGGGTTTCCGATACCAATGACAACATTTAATTCTTCTTTCAAGGAATTTAACTGTTCTAAGCCACCCAAAACGGGGTATCCATTCACTAAATCTTCCGATACATTATCATCGTAAAAACCTTGGATATCCCAAATTTTATTCTTCTCATTTAAACATTCAAGAATCCCCAATACTTCTCTTCCTAACCCTCCTGAACCAATAACAGCTATCTTTTCCATCTTACAAATCAACTACTTCATAATTGGTTGCATAATAATATCCATCCTGAAGAGAAATTTCGAAAAACAAATTGGTTGATTCCATTTTTTTTCTTTCTATTTTCCCTTTCCAAATAATTACTTTTTTATCTTTTTCAATAACAAAAGCACCTGGATAAGGTTTTGTTGTAGCTCGTACCAACCTGTCAACATCATTCACAGACATTGAATCAAAAATCTCTCCATCTTTTGGTTTTCTCCCCTCCCAATATGTTGCCTTAGACTCATCTTGAACAATACCTTTTATGTTATCATTTAATAAATCAACATACAACCTTTTAATTAAAGTTTCATGCGCTTTATTGATCTTATCATAAAGTGTGGTAGAGGTTTCATCTGATAGTATAGACACCTCCTCTTGAGCTAGCAAAAGGCCAGTATCAACACCTTCATCCATTTTAAAAAAAGAAACTCCCGTTTTATCTAACCCTTTTATAATTGCCCAAGGGATAGCCGCTCTTCCTCTCCCGACAGGAAGTAATGTTGGATGAGCACCAATAGCTCCCATATTTGGAGCTTTAATTACTTCCTTGGAAGCAATTTGTGACCACCCAATAATGAATAACCAATCAATACTATATTTTCTAATTGCCTCTATTACCAAATCGTCATTTATATGATTAGATTTGACCACTGGAATGTCGTGCTTAGAAGCGAATTCATCTATATAAATTCTTCCTGATTTTTTCTTTGCTTTTTCATCAGGAATAGAAATAATTAAATCTAATTCACCATTAATTTCATAAATGGCTTCCATACAACTTAATCCAATTTGAACACAAGTAACAAATGCAAATTTCATATCTATAAGTATTAATATGTTGGTGGTTTTTTTGTAAAATAAACTACGGTTTTTCCTAAAATTCGTAAATCCATTCCCATTGAAATTCTATCAGCATACTCTCCATCAAATTTAGCCTTTACTTCTTCTGGCATATTATCATATGAATTCACTTGTGCCCATCCTGTTAATCCCGGTTTCAAAAACAGTGACTTATTATTTTTACGTAATTCTATTAATTTCCTTTGTGATGGAATTGGAGGACGAGGACCTATAAAACTCATATCTCCTTTTAAAACATTAAAAAACTGAGGTAATTCATCAATGTTTGTCCTTCTTATAAATTTCCCAAATGGAGTGATCTTTAATTTTTCTCTTTCATGCGACTCTACAGTTGGAGTTTTTAAAGGCATGCTCCTAAACTTATAAAACATAAATTCATCTCCATTTTTCCCTATGCGTATTTGCTTAAAAATTGGAGTGCCAAAATCTTGTAAAAAAATGATTAATGCGATCATTAAATAAACTGGAGCTAACCCAATAATTAAAATTATTGATAAAATTAGATCAAAAAGTCTTTTAAAAACTAAAAACATTCTATTTCTTTTAAGGTTCTATAATATTCATTGCTGTTTGGAATGCCTCGCAATAATGTTTTCCAACTTGTGATCCTCTTAAAATTGCCAATGCTTTAATAGCTTCATCACTTCGTGGATGAGGATAAGGACGCATAACTCCTTCATATGCATACAGCGCTTTTAGTTTTTGTTCTACTCCTTCTTCTCCTACTTCAATAAATGTATCCGGAGTAAAATTTTGCCCATCAACGGGAAATGCCCAATCAGTTGATGAAGGGATTTCCATAAAATATAAACTTTTCAAGGGTTTACATGGCTTCCTTTGGTATAATCGAGATGCTGCTTGACATGCTTTTGAAGTATGGTAATGATCATTATTTAGGTCATAAGGATGATGCGTAACGATTACATCTGGCTGAACTTCTTCAATAACTTTTTCAATAAATTGAACCAACTCTAAATGTGGCACCGTATTAAATTTAATATTTGGAAAAGGACCTAAGATTGGAGGTTCAGCTCCCATAAATTTTTGAGCGTTATTTGTATGTTTTTCTAATTCTTCAACATCAGGTCTATGTCTTCTTGCATCTACACTACCCGATAGAATACAGTTGAATACTGTATGTCCTTTTTGAGTTAGCACGAATGAACTTGCTCCAAATCCTAGTGCTTCATCATCTGGGTGAGCAGTTACTGTTAGGTACGTTTTCATTTAAATGAATTTATGGTTTTTTTTAATCCTTCAATTGAACAAACGGGTAGTTCTGTTTTTAATTCTTTCTTTAATTTTTCATTTGAAACAACATAACTTTCTGTTAGTTTGTTAATTCTATGTGTGTTTATTGGTAATTTCAAAACATCCCCCAACCTCCCTAGTGTATCGACCATCCATTTTGGTAAATTTAATAGGGTAGTAGTTTTTCCAATCTCTTTTCCGATTAATTTAACTAAATCATTAGTAGAAACAGGTTCGTCATCAGCCACATTATAAACTCCTGATGGCACATCATTATCTAAAAACCTCTTTATAACAAAACATAAATTTTCTACAGAAAGAAACGATCTTTTATTCTTATAGGCACCTAGAGGATAAGGAAGTCCTTTACTTATAAACTTGTACAACAAATTTAGATTCCCTTTATTATTAGGACCATGTATCATGCATGGTCTAAGTATATATATTCTCTTTCCATCAGGAACTTTACACTTTAATAAATATTCTTCTGCCTCTAATTTTGATTGACCATAAGGTGTTAGTGGGTTGGGTATCATACTTTCTGTAAGAGTAGACTCCAAGGTGTCTGCGGCTGCTTTTACAGTACTAATAAAAATAAACTTATCACAACTACTTTTTAAAAATAAATCGAACATTCTTTTCGTCAATTCGGTATTAACTTCAAAATACTCTTGAGACTTCGAAGTGTTTTTTAAATCATGGGCTTTCCCAGCCAAATGAATAAACGACCTTGAATTATCCATAATTTCTTCATTTAATTCATCGTAAGAAATTAGATTTTCACCGCCAATTCTTGAAAGACCAATTAACCTGAAATTTCCATCTAAATATTTAACTAGATTTGAGCCAACAAAGCCCGTTATTCCTGATACAATAATTGTTTCTCTCATATATTTCCGTCTAATAACTTAACTAACCTATTAAATATTACTTCATTGTTATTTACCTTTTTTGAGAACATTATGTCTGAAACATCTTCTTTATAAATTTTCTTGGTGGATAAAAAATCGAACTCATTAGGATCCTTTATTATATAATCCGCTATTTTCTCAAAAATTTCAGGGGTTTTATGATCTTTAAGTTCGTGTAAAATAACTATTTTATTCAAATAATATGCTACAAAGGCCATGGATGAATAATGCGTAATATAGACCTCGCAATGAGGCAAATCCCGTGTAATAACTACATTACTTAAACCTTCAAACATTTTATATGAATCCAGTTGAGCTCTTGGGTGAATTTTAATGTAAAACTTTGAAAAGTGTTTGGTCATCTTTTTATAAGAGTTCATTAAATGAGCAAATTCCTTTTTATCCATTCTACCATCTTCAACTAAAGTCTGAGTAATATAACATGCTCCTTCGATTAATGGTTGCTCCAAAACTTTATCCGCCAAATCAAGATCTGGATACCTTATTCGGTGAAATTTTGTTGCTCCAAACCCCAAAATATTTCTGTAATAATCTTCATAATAATTGGAATATACGAAAGCCTCATCAGGAGTAGTTATATCCCCAAAAAACATTGATTTTTTATTCTTACCTCTATAAAGAGATCGTAAATAACGTATAACCAAATTAAAAAAGTTAACATTAATTACGGAAGAAAGACTATATATAGCAGAGAGATATCTAAATAATTTTGGTATTTTATTCCAAATTCTTGAAGCTTTATAATTTAGATTTTGTATCTCCATTCCATGTTGTAACATTAATGTAGATACGCAGTACTTCTTTGCAATACTCAACCACAATTGATCAACGACCCTATAACAATCAATCATGAAAAAATCTGCATTTTCTTCTTGCAAAAAAGCTTCGATTTTACTCTTATCAAAAGTTTTAATTATGTGAAATTGAGCATAAGGTTTACTCTCAATTTGTTTTTTACTCTTTTCTTCATACTCTAAATTTACCTTAGCCGAATCAGCACTTACAAAAACTGCCTCAAAGCTTTTCTCTCGCTGATAACAGTAATCTGTAAATTTTAAAAAATTTTTCGCTAAGAGTGTTGCTTGTGTATCAAAAAATACAATTTTCATAATTTTTGTACTGAAACACTTAAAGAATGGTTAATAAATTGGAAATCTGTACCAAATGCGATAAAACTATAATCTTCTTCAACAGCTGCTTTAAATCTTTCATTCTCTATAGGCACAATATGAAGACCTGATGGCATAGAGTTTTCTTTACATATTTTTCTAAATTTTGACATCGCTTCTTTAACCTCAGGTAAATCAAACTCCCCGGGTTTACCCATAGAAGCAGATAAATCATATGGTCCAATCATAAGGGCATCTATTCCATTTACTTTTGCTATTTCTTCAAGATTATCAATGGCTTCATAATGCTCGATTTGAGCTATTATCACTAAATTGTTTTTAGCCCATTCTTGATATTCCTTGAATTTTTTACCATACCCTTGGGCTCTTGATAAGCCGACACCTCTTTTTCCTATAGGAGGGTAATAAGAATAGTCCACAGCCAACTTTGCATCTGAAGCATTCTTTATCATTGGAACTATTACTCCATCAGCACCAGCGTCTAGAGCATGTTTTATATATACTTCTTCATTCTTTGGAACTCTAATAAACATCGCTTTATTATGTGATTGTCCAGCAATTATTAGTTGTTGTAGTGTAGATAAATCTATTAAATTATGTTCTATATCGATAGTTAACCAATCAAACTTTTCTTGAGCTAGAATTTCGACAACAGAACTATGACCTATAGTTACCCAAGTACCAATAGTTGTCTCACCCTTCTTTATTTTTGATCTAATATTTGTGCTTTTCATATATCTTTTCTTTTATACCGTTTTAGCCATTATTGTAACGGGGCCACCATTTCCGTCGATTGTTCTAAGAGGAGCGATTACTGCCCATTGAATATCCTCACCTTTTAACTCTTGAAAAGAAACATCTTCAATAATTAAAAATGGATTCGGACCACATAAAAATGCCTTATGGCCTTCTCGCCCTTCTGGTCTAAATTTCCATGAAGTCAAGGATATAAAGTCAAAACCAATAGCTTTTAAATTTATAAATTTTTTTCTTAAATGATCTGCTAACGAAGGATGTAACCCAGGATTATCATTATGATATTTATCTATGTTTCTATATTGTTCAAACTCTGTATCAATCAGTAGAAAATCCACATCTTTAGGAATAGAGTTTAAATCTAAATCATCTTTTTGTATCAATTTAGCCTGTTCGCATGGACATTTAATAATCGCTACTTTACTATAGAAAAAATCATTTGCAGTATATTCTAAAGTCTTTTTACCATTTGAACAAAAATGGAACGGTGTATCCATATGAGTACCAAGATGGTTGTTAGAAAAATTAAGCGTTGAAGTATTTGCTCCAACCCCATCTATTATTTCACTTTTAACTGATATTGTTAACTTGTCTCTATCACCATAGGTAGGTGTATTCTCTGTTAATGGATGAGACATAAAAATCATTCTACTCATTCTATAAATTATTTATTTTCTCTAATTATAAAATAATATTTATTATCGAAAGGACCTAAAGGTAAATAATTATGTATCCTTTTTTTCACTTGGTTCACTCCATTTTCCTGACTAGTGTAAAATGAACTAACCCCATCAATCTCTGGCAATACGTCCAAATTATCGATAAATGGATATTTAGATTCAAAATCAGCTATGGTTTTTCCCGATTTATCTTGAAGTAACTCTTCAAAAACCTCTCTTATTTCCTCAGAGGTTTTATTAAACAGACTAAAAAAATCTTTTCGAGGAAATGCTTCGACTTTACTATTGAAACCTGAATTAATTATATTTACACCATATCTTTTGAGGTTTGCTCCTAAAAAAGTTAAGTTCTTTACAATGTTTTCTATTATATGTGCCTTAGGCTGATGGTAACTTCTATTCTTTCCAAAATATCTTGGGTCAAAATGATTTGGGTCATCATCGTCTTGAGAAGTAATGTTAGTACCTCTTATATTTCCGATAGTTTTAGCAGTTTCGTGAATTTTAAAATTCATATCTACTCCGAGAAGAATAATCTCATCAAATCCTAAATGATTCATGGCTTGCATTCCTTCATATATAACAGAACCTCCTTGGTTTACTCTAGGAAGATCATTTGAAAAACCTTGTCCAAAAATCGGTTTAAGCCAATACATATTACTTAAATTAGGTAAGATTTTTTTAAAGTTCTTGTTTCTGAAATGACGGTCAGGAAAAAATGCGTATTTTGTTTTCTCTATAACCTGATCTATTTCTGGGGCAAGATCGTTTAGCACCAAATCATCAACACACATATAAAAATCAGGCTCCCAATTCAAACGCTCCTTCATTATATAAAATCGATTAAAACAAATCACATGTTCATTTTTTAACATATATAAAGGTGTTTCGTTCAAACTAGGTCCATTCCCTATTAAAAACACTCTTTTCCCTTTATATTTATCTTTAATTTCAAGCCACCTACTATTTTCAGAAGAACTATTTTCAAATGTACGAATCAATAGATAACTAATCCGATAATATGCTTTTTTAAACACCGAAGAAATACCTTCTTTTTTATATGTTTCTAATATTTTATTTTTCATTATTTGTTAGTAGTTTAATCATTTATAGTCAATTACATTTATTTTTCATATCAATAGAATTTAAATAGCAAAATTGATAGTAAAAGAATAAATGGAACTAAAGTTGATAATATAATAAATTTAAAAAATTTGTCTTTTAATACTCTGTTAGAAAAAAATATTGCCCAAGGTAAATAGAATATTCCATAGCCAATAATTAGTGCTATAGGGAATAAAATCAAATGATCTTTATTAAAAAAAAGGAATAAAAAAAGTAGAATTAAAACACCACTTACAGAGTCACTTATATGAGAGTTTACTTTATTAGTCATGCTATAGATATGCGTATGATATGCACCATTAAGATGCAAATAGTAAGCTAAACATAGTAAAAGCCATAATGAACCATCTATTTTACTAAATGAGCTAGAATACACACTCAGAATATCAAACCCAAAAAAATAAAAACTTAGTGATATAAGCACAAACATAAAATTACTTCGTTGTATATGTTTCAATGCTACTTTAAAAAATACCATATAAGGCTTGGATATTCTAATTGCATTCAAATTAGGTATATTACTATAAAAAGGCACCCTTGAGAACATTCTAGTTGAATCCAGTATTTTTAAAGCATATGTAAAAGAAATTATTTCTTTTGCATTTGCGTAACTACCAAACCATAATGCAAATGCATTAACAAGTCCATAAGAACTTAATGAAGAAATAGTTCCTTTCCATGCCATTGGCCATACAAATAGAAAAATCTCTTTATCTAGATAAACTTTATTTGAATTTAAAACTTTATGCTTGCGATACAACTTTCTAAAACTTAGATTTAAAATTAATTGCCAAAAGGTATAATTAATTATCAACACAATTAAATTTGGGAAAATTAAAAAGAAGCACAGACCTAATAATAGACTACAAAAATAAACTAGCGACTCGGTTCTTTTAACTAAAGATAAAAAATTAACACCGATTAGATAAGATACGTATCTTCTATTATAAAATGAAACGACTAACCCTATAATAAACAAAAACCAATAATAAAGTTCAAACTCAGTTAATGTCAATTGTACTGACCTTTTATCAACATAGTATGTGCCAATACTTAAAACTAAAAGTAAAAACATTATTGCTAGAGTTGAATAAATAAATTTTAAAGTTGAATCAATTCTAGACAATAATACTTCCTTAGCACCTTTACTAAATTGCTCATTGGATTGACTCCCCATATGTAATGACCACTTTCCTGTGTTTGCCTGAGATATTATTCTTACAAAAACATTTTGAAATCCAAGGTCGAATAAATTTTGTAAGGACACAAAAAGCATAAATATCATCCACATAGCAGATTCTCCCGAAGGCAAGTAAGTATATACTATTGGGTAAAAAACTAAAACTTGTACACTCTTAACCACATGTAGCATCCAAGAATTTATCTCTACACTATCTAATACCTTACTAAATAAAGACTTAAGCATATTCTTGTATTTCGTTTTTCAATGATAAAATAGTTATAACTATCAAAGCGTGATTTGTTTCAACTCTTAAAAGAGCCTCAGTATTTGAAAAAACTAGTACTAAAAGAAACAAAAAACTTCTAGAGTTATACAATAATTTCTGATTCTTTAAACTTTGATTAACTTGCTTCAAATATTTAAAAAAAATAATTACGATTGAGAAAAAGAATAAATATCCTTTTTTATAAAAAACCTGTAAATAGGTATTATGTAAATTGAAATAAATTGAATCATCAAAATACTTCCAAAATTGAAAATTTTGAACCCCATTAAATAAGTTATAAAAATTAAACTCAAAAAACACTAATAACAAATCATACCACATAACAATTCTTCCACTCCCTGTTTCAAAATTCTCTAATGAAGTGGTTATAAAAATTAAATAAATGAAATCATTCTCTTTAAATAAAAACAGGATTACATAACTGAAAAAATAAAATAAAACAGGTAAAAATGGAATAAAATAAAAGAGTGAATACAAAGACTTCCTTAAAAGTTTAGTTTGAGTAATAACAATAACTAACAAATAAAAAATCACCAAAGATCTTTTTCCCGAAGCAACTATAAATAAAGTTAAAACAACAAATAACAGTAAATAAATAAATGTTTTCTTTCTTGTTATAAATAAAGATAAAAAAATCCCAATCCATAAATATACTTCAATTGTAGATTTAGCAAACCTTAATTTTTCTAAATCTATCCTCTTAAATGCATTAATAATACCTTCATTTAAATATAGCTGACTTAAATACTGCGGTAGTAATAGAACAAATAAAACCACCCCTGACGAAATCAATAAAGCTTTGTTTGTTTTTTCACTTCCTATTAATGAATCTATGTTATACCAAAAAAAAATACATGTAAAAACATTAAATAAATCTGAAACTTGAGAAAGTACAGAAGATTTATCAAAAATGAGTTTATGGAATAAAAAGAAAAATATGAAAAGAAAAAAAAAATGCTGAGCCTTTTTTAGTCTAATCGTAGGCGTCTTTGCCAATTTTAGAAGTGACACCATTAACACTGGAGTACTAATTAAAATAATAGTAAGACTATTAATTAAACTACTCTTGGTTAATTCCAAACTAATATAGTAAAGAGGCCAAAAAATAATAGCCAAAAAATAATACATACTTTTCATCCACCTTCATATTTTATGATGATTAAATTAACTATCTTTAATTTAATGAATTTCTTTATTTGTTTCTGCTTTTTTGTGTCATTAGAAATTCTGTCCAAAGGAAATCATGCCATTCGTCGATATCCGCGGCCTCTAAATGATCCATTTCAAATAAATAAGGATTATTTCCTAATCTATTTTGCACTTTTCTATTGGTTTCACGAGAAAAAATATACATACATGAATTCTCATGGTATATAGGCTCTAAAAGTTGCGTTTGTATTAAGTTGTTCGGATCGTGCCCCACGGGTTTTCCGTTTTTAAAATAAAACCTCTGTTGTAATGGAGTTACCGAAAATAAAGCATCGTGCTTATCTAAATTTTCAAAATAAGTTTCAATTGCTTTATCTATGGTATCAATAGTTAATAATGGATTTGTTGAATGTGTTTGAATGATATATTCATTCTTAGCATATTCAATATCATGTGCAATCAATGGTTGAATACTTACAGCATCTCCTAATAAACAATCTGGTCTATCAATCACTTTTACCAAATCAAAACCCGCTACAATTTCTTTAATCTTCGGAGAATCTGTATTAATAATTATCTCATCAACATATTTACTTTTTGAAAGTGTTTCTATAATCCAATGGCAAACCGGTTTCCCATTTAAAGCTCTAATATTTTTATTTGGAACTCTTTCGCTATTCCCTTTCATAGGAACAAGAGCTGTAACTTTTAATTTTTTCACTATATCGAAACTTTAATTGTAATTTTTTTAATTACTCCTTTTTCGCCTACTTTATGTTGTGGTCCGTGCCCATCTTCAGGAAACATAATTGCAAAGATTCCATTTCCTATATCAACATGTGTGCCTTGTGTTGAGGGATCTTTGAAAAAAGTTCTATCTTTTTCTTTATCATACGGAATATTAACATTCATTCCTTCAATTGGAGACCATTTTACTCTTTCTAAACCTTGAATTGGATATTGAATATCTATTACATGTTTGTGTGACTCATACCCTCTTACAAAATCATCTACGGTTTCGTATGAAGAAACAATAGCCTTTACGTTATCATTTATTGGATATACCCCTAGTTCAATATTAGCATTAGCGTTAGCTAGAAATTGTAATCCTGCATAAATATCTGGTGATAAACCTTTATATAAATCTATGTTCTTTAATGTATCAACAACCATACGTTTTATTTTAATTCATTTGCAAAATACTCTTCCATCCAAGTTCTGAAAGTAGCATCATTCTCAGTAAAATCTTTAAACACTTTACCATAACCTTTATTCAAAATAAGTCCTAATAAAGGCCCTTTATTCTTCTTATCTTTACTTAATGCTACCAAGTAAGTATCTATATCAAGTTCTTTTACTTGATCTGCATAACCATCCCATATTTTCTCAAACAACTCTCTTGAATTTTGACGAACATCAGAAGTTATGTATCCCTTTTTCATGGAAACAAAGTTAGACATATCCATTCCAAATGACACAGCAATACCATGAGGGACACCATATTGAGTTAAACTCTCAATCGCATGACCAAAAGAATGCCCATAATTAAATACTTGACGTTCATTTTTATCATATTCATCTATTTCAATATACCCTTTTTTTATTTCTAAGCTTCGCGCTATTAATCCTCCTAAAACTTTCTTGTCAGTTAATGCTTCTGCATAATCGTTCTTGTACTTTTCAAAATCTTCTTCACCTGCTACGACATAATAATGTGCCATCTCTCCTAAACCAGATTGAAGTTCTTTATGAGGTAATGAATTTAAAAACTTAGGTTCAACATAGATCTTATTGGGAGGATAGAAGCCCCCTACTTGGTTTTTAAATTTCCCAAAGTTGATTGATGTTTTACTTCCAATACAACTATCTCCTTGAGCTAACAAAGTAGTAGGGAAAAAGTACCATTGCACCCCTCTATATAGTATCGATGCAATAAATGCTGTAACATCTTGAGTTATTCCTCCTCCAACAGCTATCAATCTATGATTCTTTCGGAAGCCTCCTTCGATAAGTGTATTTATGACATGTTCTACTTCTTGGTAACTTTTTTGTGGCTCTGTAGCATCAATTCCAATATGATTAAAGTTTTGCAGAGCTTCTCCAAACCAGTCCGAATAAAGAGCCTTCACTTTATTATCTATAATTATAAAGTCTCCTTTTTTAAGTTCTGCTACTAGCGTTGCTTTAACGTCATCTATAAATTGAACTTCATAATCGTGAATATTAGATTTAACAGTAAAGTTATATTGCAGTGTATCCTCCATCTATTATTATATTTTGTCCCGTTAAATATGAATTCAGGTTGCTTGATAAGAACAAAACACCATTAGCTATTTCTTCAGGTAAAGCAAGTCTGTTTTGCGGGATTTTATTTTCTATTGTTTTTAACTCTTCTTCTGTATTAGTTGTAGCTGTTAGTTCAGTTAATGTAAACCCTGGACTAACTGAATTAACCAAAACATTGTGTCTTGCCCATTCTACTGCCAAAGTTTTATTGATTCCTAACAGAGCCATTTTGCTTGTTGAATAGGAAAGACGTCCTGGGCGTGTTACAACACTCCAAATGGAGGCTATATTTACTATTCTACCCCATTTTTTGTCTATCATCTTTTCGCCAAAAGCCTTAGCTAATAAGAATGGTCCGTAAACATTAATCTCTTGAATTTTTATAAAATCATCATTAGAAATATCCGTCGCTTCAGAAACAATATTAATACCAGCATTATTAACTAAAATATCCACTTCCTCAGTTTCTAACGTATTCTTAATAAAGTCATTTACATTATCCAAATCACTCAGATTTAATTGTAAATATTTAAGAGATGCGTTATCATTCTCCTGATTCATTTTTTGAATTTTAGCATCATTTGTACCAGTGGCTAACACTTTCGCTCCAGCCTTCAAGAGTTGTTCGGAAATTGCCTTTCCAATTCCTCTTGTTCCTCCTGTAACTAATGCAACCTTCCCTTTTAAATCAATTTCAACTGCCATTCACTTATTTACTTTATAGCATTAATTAAATTCATTGCTGCGTCTATCTCCATCTTTAACTTTCCTTCTTTTGCATACGAACCAATATGAGGTGTTAACACTACATTTTCTAAGTCACATAATTTCCCTTCGTAAGGTTCTTCACTAAAAACATCCAAAGCAACAGAAGACAATTTCCCTTCTTTTAAAATAGTGTATAAAGCTTCTTCATCAATTACACCTCCTCGTGAAACATTCACTACGAAAGCATCCTCTTTTAACAAATCTAATTCATTTTTGCCTAACACTGCAGAGCCATCTTTCTTTGCAGGAACATGAATTGTTAGAATATCACAAGAAGATAACAGGTTTTTAAGCTCTAATAGTTCTACTCCATTTTCCACTGCCCATGCTTTATTTGGATAAAGATCATAACCAACAACTGAATTCCCCAATGCCTTAAATGTTTCTGCTACCATTCTTCCTATTCTACCAAGACCTAATACTCCTATTTTTTTTCCATAAAGGAGATTTCCAGTTTGCTTTTTCCATACTCTATTTCTAAGATCTGCATGTGCGTTTGGAATTTTTCTTAAAAGCGATAATGTTAATCCTAAAGTTAGTTCCGCTACGGCTCTGGTTGGCCCATCAGGTGTATTTAACACTTTAATCCCTTTACTTTCCGCGTAAGAGACATCAACACTATCCATTCCAACGCCTACTCTACTGATGCACTTTAAATTTGGTAATGAATCAATAACCTTAACATTTAAACTTTCTACTCCGGCAACAATCCCAACACAATCCTTACCTAAAGCTATCGTTTCTTTTTCTGTTAACTTTCTACCGTAGGGATTTTTCACAACTTCGTAGCCATGAGATTCTAAAAGTTCAAAAGGCTCAGTAGTTATTTGTCCTATTGAAGATGGAGAAGCTAAAACTTTCATAGTTATAATATTTTATTTTTTAATTGACTTTATTTAAAAACTGACTTAAATAGACTCTAAATTTCACTGTTATCATAAACTTTTTGCACTAAAGATAATGTATCATAGGCATCTTGTAAGGTACCTTCTTTAATCTCTCCTTCTCCCTTTATTGCATTCATAAATTCTTCGACTTCAAGGTTCCAAGAGTGATCATTTTCAAAAGATACAACCGTCTCTTTTGGTTTCCCCATTGCAAATGTAACATCCTCAAACTCTCTTCGTCCAATAACTAATTTCTCTGGAGCATAACTCCTTGTTCCTGACAGAATTCCATCTAAGTTTAAGTATCCTTCTTCAAAACACATCTCTAAAAGGAATTTATGCCTCCATTGTGTAGCACTGGAATGCATACTAGCAATTACATTATTTTCTGATTGCATTAAAATAAAAGCATTATCCTCTACTTTAATATCCCAATATGCCGTAGTAATATAACTATTAATTTTATTAAAGGTTTCTCCCGAAAAATACCTCATTAAATCCAACATATGAATTCCTTGATCAATCAAAATCCCTCCTCCAGAATACTTTTTATAATTCCTCCAGTTCTTATCATAATCTATACTTCCAGCTTTTCCATAAACTCCTCTCAACCAAAGAAGTTTTCCCATTTTTCCAGAATCCACTATTTTTTTAGCTTCCATTATCGAATAATGGTATCTATGATTAAACCCATACTTCAGCACTTTCTTAGAAGACTCTAAAGCCTCAAAAACCACTCCTAAGTCTTCTGTTTTCATTGCTGGCGGCTTTTCACAAAAAACATGAATTCCTTTATTCAAAGCTTTAGCTGTATACTCTGCTAAAACCGTATTATAAGCACAAATAAACACTGCATCAATATCTGCTTCTATAAGCTTTTCATAAGAATCATAAAATGTCATAGAATTAAGTTCCTCAGGTTTTTTAACGTCATAAACCCCTACAATGGAAACATCTTTTCTTTCTGATAAAATTTGCGCTCTCAATTGACCTATTTTACCAAACCCAGCAATCCCTATTCTAATCATAATTTAAAATTTTCAGCATCCATATTTTGAGATTCCGTTTTAGCCCACTCTTCTACTTCCATAAATTTATCAAGCATTAAGTGATGAAAAACTTGATGTATACACTCTACCATTCCATAGGTTTTCATTGGTACAAAAAGAGAAAAATCAGCAATTAATTCCGTTTTATTCCCTTCATTTAAACCACTAAGCCCAAAAGTTTTTATATCATTCTCTCTACAATATTCTAAAACATTTACAACGTTTTTACTATTTCCGCTAGAACTTGTAGTAATTACCAAGTCATTAGGACTAGGCTTATTAATCTTTAAAAATTCTAAAAAACATCCTTCAAAATCGTAATCGTTAGCCAAAGCTGTTAACATAGCACTATCACTTAAACAAAGAGCTAATATCCCTCCATTCTTTGACCAATCTAGTGCCATATGATTTGAAAAAGCCGCACTCGCTCCATTACCGAAGAAAAACAATCTTCCTCCACTAGACCTAACCTCCTTGGTAAAATCATTTAAATCATCAAAGAAGCTTTCCATGTCCTTCTTTTCTCCATTGACTTTATATTTAGAGTTCCTCATTCCTTGTTCTATGGACCCTAGGTACTTTTCTGCGTATTGTATCATTCTTATTTTATTTTCTAATTTTTCAATTAACTGAACAAAAGTTCACTGATCTAATTGGACAATATTCCTACTATATTTATTCTTATTGTAACTGAACTACAATTAAAGAATTCGTATCATTATTAAATTTATCAAAAATTGATTTCTACCCTCTTCCAATAGAGAAATACTCAAAGCCCTTACCCTCCATATTAAAAATCTGATATTGATTTCTTCCGTCAAAAATAACAGGATATTTTAGTCGGCTTTTTATTTTATTAAAATCAGGTGAGCGAAATTCTTTCCATTCGGTTAACAATATCAAGGCATCTGCATCCTTCAAAATCTCATATTTAGACTCGCCGTATTCAATATCATTAAAATTCTTTAAATAAATGTTTTTTGCTTGTCCCATTGCTTTCGGATCATAGGCTCTAACTTTGGCTCCTCTTCTTACAAGCTCCTTTATAACATAGGTTGATGGAGCCTTTCTCATATCATCTGTTTCTGGTTTAAACGACAAGCCCCAAATAGCAAACACCATTTTCGATAAATTTTCACCAAATCTATGTAAAATCTTTTCAACAAAAAATATTTTTTGATTTTGATTTATTTTTTCTACCGCATTTATCAAACTCGGCTCATATCCATTATCCAAACTAGTTTTCTTTAAAGCCGCGATATCCTTGGGAAAACAAGTTCCTCCGTAACCAATACCAGGATAAATAAAACTGTACCCTATACGCTTATCGGAACCTATACCAATACGGACATTATTTACGTCTGCTCCAACTCTTTCACAAATATTAGCTATTTCATTCATAAATGAAATTTTTGTAGCTAGCATGGCATTGGCAGCATATTTGGTCATTTCTGCCGATCGAATATCCATGGTAATAAAGCGATCATGCGTTCTAAAAAACGGACTGTAAACTTCTTTCATTTTTCCAAAAGCATACTCACTTTCGGCGCCAATCACCACTCGGTCTGGTTTCATAAAATCATTAATAGCATCTCCTTCTTTCAAAAACTCAGGATTTGAAACTACATCAAACTCTACTTTCACATTTCTTTTATCTAACTCTTGTTGAATCGTCTCTTTCACCTTATCGGCGGTTCCCACAGGTACCGTAGATTTATTCACCACTATTAGACGATCATTTACTTTTCCTCCAATCTCTTTCGCTACAGAAAGCACATATTGTAAATCCGCTGAGCCATCCTCTCTCATAGGGGTTCCTACCGCAATAAAAACCATCTCAACATTCTTTATCACCTCTTCTAAACTTGTTGTAAAAAACAAATTACCCATGGCTACATTCTTTGTAACAAGAGACTCTAAACTAGGCTCGTATATGGGAATGATACCCTTACGAAGTTTATCTATTTTATCTAGGTCAACATCAACACAAGTAACTTTATTACCCATCTCAGAAAGGCAAGTTCCTGAAACTAAACCCACGTAGCCTGCACCTATAACGGCTATATTCATCTATCTATTTCTTATCTTTATCCTTGAGACTTTCTTTTTCATGCACCTCTTTACGTAAACCAGTACTTGAAAAACGATGTTCTCTTTTGTTAAAATATAACTTTATTCCTTTTTTTTCACAATAATCTCTTCCTGTAAATTGTTTGTTTGCATATTCATTACCTATTACCCTAATATCTATATGGAAAGATCGTAAAACATCTTCTAAATCTTGCTCCGTTGCGTAGGGTACAATCTCATCTACATATTTACATCCTTTTAGTTGAATATAACGTTCAACTACAGACTGTACAGGTTTGTTTTTATCAGGTCTATCGAGAGTGGGGTCCGTTTGAAGTCCGCAAATCAAATAATCACATTGACGTTTAGCTTCTTCTAACATCTTTATGTGCCCTGCATGTAATAAGTCAAAAGCACTGAAAGTAATTCCGATTTTCATGTGTTTATAGTTAGTTGTTTTATCTGGTCACATGTAACCCTTCCTGTTTAAAATGAATATTCATTTTAAACATATTGGTTTCATTTTCTTCTTTCTTTTTAAAAGACAAATATATTAGGTTCTTTTACAAAAAAAAATGTTTTTCTCCAAAATTTACCACTTCTTTGTTCCTTATGTTATATATAATATCAATTGAAGACCTAGCCTCCTTTAAACCAAAACCTTTTCCTTTTAAAATTTGCGCATAACTCTCTGTATGCAACTCTGTAAATCCTGTGCTAAATTGGATTTCTTCTTCATTTACTATCATTGAGCGATACGTACGTTCTCCTTTTTCTTTTATTTCTTTGGGAAGGGAGTTTTCATCAATAGACAAATACCATCGTACTCTCGCTTTCTCAAATTCTAAATAGCCAGCCGTCTTATCCTTTTCTCTTAAATGCACTATATTCTCTTGAACTTCACCAAACACCCAAGACAACATATCATAAAAATGGATTCCAATATTGGTAGCAATACCTCCGGACTTACTTTCATCTCCCTTCCATGAAACATGGTACCATCCTCCTCTTGAGGTTATATAGGTGAGATCAACATCGTACTTTTCTTTTTTGTTTTCGTTTACAACCTTGTTTTTTAACCTAATAATACTGGGATGCAAACGTAATTGAAGTATCGTGTTTATTTTGCTTTCCGATTCCTTTTCCATCATTTGTAGCGCATCTATATTCCACGGATTTAACACTAATGGTTTTTCGCAAATGGCATTTGCCCCTCTTCTTAACGCCATACGGATATGAGAATCATGTAAATAATTAGGTGTGCAAATACTTACATAGTCTAATTGAACATTATTTTGTCTTTTCATTTTTTCAATATGCCGATCAAAACGTTCGAATTCAACAAAAAAATCAGCTTCTGGAAAATAACGATCCATAATACCAACACTGTCAAATTTATCCAATGCTGCTATCAATGTATTCCCTGTATCCTTAATAGCTCTTAAATGCCTTGGAGCTATGTAACCTGCCACGCCAATCATTGCGAAATTTTTCATTACAAACTTTTGTCTTTAAGTTTCAGGAAGTTTTTAACGTCATAAACTACTGATTTTTTACTTTTTAAATTTAAGATATCAATGTTTCTAAATTCACTATGAGAAACTGCAAGAACAATCGCTTCATATTTTTTTCCACGAATGTCCTCAAGAAGGGCTATTCCGTATTCATTCTTTACTTCAACGTTTTTGGCCCAAGGATCATACACTTCCACATTTACCCCGAAACTCGTTAACGCATGAATCACATCAACAACCTTTGTATTTCTTGTATCAGGGCAGTTTTCTTTAAATGTTATTCCTAAAATTAAAACATTTGCGCCTTTTACCTTCACTTCCTTATCTATCATCAATTTAACAATCTCAGAAGCCACATGAGCCCCCATTCCATCATTTAATCTTCTACCTGATAATATAATTTCTGGATAATACCCATATTGCTGTGCTTTTTGCGCCAAATAATAAGGATCAACTCCGATACAATGACCTCCCACCAACCCTGGTTTAAAGGGTAAAAAGTTCCATTTTGTAGCAGCTGCTTCAAGCACTTCACTCGTATCAATATTCATTAAACTAAAAATCTTAGCTAACTCATTAACAAAAGCAATGTTGATATCTCTTTGGCAGTTTTCTATTATTTTTGAAGCCTCTGCCACTTTTATTGAAGAGGCCAAATGCGTTCCTGATTTTATGACAGACTTGTATAAATCATCAACTTTTTTTGCTGTTTCAGGTGTAGAACCAGAAGTTACTTTTAAAATATTCTCCACAGTTCTGACTTTATCCCCTGGACTGATTCGCTCAGGGGAATACCCAACAAAAAAGTCATGGTTGAATTTCAATTCTGATACAGCCTCTAAAACCGGGATACAATCTTCCTCAGTTGCTCCAGGGTAAACTGTTGATTCGTAAATGACAATATCCTCTTTATGTAAATACTTTGCGATAGTTTTACTAGCAGAAATAAGTGGTTCTAAAACTGGTTGATTATTTTTATCCACGGAAGTAGGTACCGTAACAATATAATAGTTACAGTGTTTTAAAATACTTGAATCCGATGTTACAAAAAGACCTTTCTCATGTTCCAAGTCATTTATTAGAACACTTTTTAAAATTTGGTTATCAACTTCAAGGGTAACATCTACTCCATCTTTCAATTCAGAAACCCTTTTTTCTTTTATATCAAAACCTATTACTTTATATTTAGTAGCAAAAAGCCTAGCTAATGGTAATCCTACGTATCCTAATCCAATAATTGCTATAACTGGGTTTCTCATTAAATCATAAATAATTTTGAACTGACGAAGTTACGAAAAAGGTTTTTTACAATTATCTTAAAAAAATCATCATTATAAATAGAATAAGTTACCAAGTCTGGGGCTCAAGAACAATTGCTGAAGTTTAAGAATAGTTTGTTCTTAACCCAAAATAAATCATAGCTTTATAAATAACAAAAGCTACCTAAAAAGGTAGCTTTTCTCTCGTGGGCGCGGAGGGATTCGAACCCCCGACCCCTTGGGTGTAAACCAAGTGCTCTGAACCAACTGAGCTACGCGCCCTTATATTTTATACTCTCTAAGGATGAGTTTGTGGGCGCGGAGGGATTCGAACCCCCGACCCCTTGGGTGTAAACCAAGTGCTCTGAACCAACTGAGCTACGCGCCCTTATTTTTTTATACTCTCAAAGGATCGAGTTTCGCAATTTTAACTTCCTTTGTAATTATTCAGGATATACTTTACAAACTTAGCTCCGGGCTCTTGCTTATTAATTGCGGATGCAAATATATAACTGTTTTTAGAATTGACAATATTTTTCGTCATTTTTTTACAAAATTTCTGCCACAACAAACGTACTTCCTCCTATGTATCCTACATCGTTTTTATTCATATTTAACTTCAGTTCCCTAACAGCTTCTTTTACAGAAACAAAACTTTCACCCATCAATTCATGGACTGCTGCTTTCTCTTTTAGTTCGATTTCGCAAAGCCCTCTTGAAACACTTGGTTTACAAAAATAGTACCTTGCTTTTTTAGGAAACATTGGCAATATTTCATCTATATTTTTATCTGATACTACACCTAATACCACGTGCAATTTTTCGTACGCCTCTTTTTTTAATTGATTCAACGTATAAAACAACCCTTCTTTATTATGTGCTGTGTCGCATATTATTTTAGGCACTTCTTGTAAAATTTGCCACCTTCCTTTTAAATTGGTATTCTCAGCTACTCTTAAAAGTCCGTTTCTTATATCTTCTTGAGAAACAGTAAAACTTCTCAGTTGTTTGATAGCTGCTATCGCTGTTTTAACATTCTTTAACTGATAATCACCCAACAGATCAGTAGCATATTGCTCCTGCATATCTGAAGCGAATACAATTTCAGACTGACATTCTTCTGCTTTCTTTACAAAAATATTCGAAACTTCACCTTGACGTTCACCTATAACCACTGGGACTTTATGTTTTATTATCCCTGCTTTTTCAAAAGCTATTTCAGGCAATGTTTCTCCCAAAAACTGCGTATGGTCTAGTCCTATATTTGTAATTACCGAAACCTCAGGAAAAATAATGTTCGTTGAATCCAATCTTCCTCCAAGGCCAACCTCTATGACAGCGATATCTACCTTTTCTTTTACAAACTCATTAAAAGCTAGGCCTACCGTCATTTCAAAAAACGAAAGCTTTTGTTTCTCCAAAAAGACCTTATTTTTTGAAATAAATTCAACAACTGACTCTTTAGAAATTTCTTCTCCATTAATACGAATGCGTTCTGTGAAGTTTTTTAGATGTGGTGATGTATACAATCCGACTTTATAGCCCGCTTCTTGTAAAATAGAAGCTAGCATATGGCTAGTAGATCCTTTGCCATTAGTGCCCCCAACATGAATTGCTCTAAACTTTTTTTCAGGGTTTCTTAAATGATTTGACAGTGCAACTATATTCGTCAAATCTTTTTTTAAGGCTGCTTCTCCTTGACGTTGGTACATTGGCAACTGAGCAAACATCCAGTCTATAGTCTCTTGGTAAGTCATTAATTCAGCTAAATTCTTTAATCTATATAATAAATAGGCAGTTATTGCGTTAAGGAAAACTTGTATATTATAGTCCCTTTTTGTTTTGTAGGAGCATTTCCATCTGGATTCCACTTTGTTCTCAGTGCTGCTTCTTTTGCTGGCTTTAGCAAACATGGAGCGGTGTTCGTAGACCCCTTTACTCCAGGAATAGCCTTTATAACCTTTCCATTCTTATCTACTTCTATACTCACTACTACAACCCCTTCTTCCTGACAATCCGGTTTTTCTATAGGTTTATCCAAAGCTTTTCTTCCTGCAAGATTATAATTTCCTCCAGAGCCACTCCCTGAGTTTCCATAATATTTTGAAGAGTTTAAATCTCCTTTATTATTTCCTTTAACTCCTTGTTTAGTATCATCTCCTTCTCCAGAGGCTGCTCCTTCTTTAGAGGTTCCTTTTAACAAGCTATTTAAGGCATCCGTTGTTGCTTTGGAGGGCTTAGGCTTTGGTTTCTCCTTAGGCTTTATTTCTTTGGGTATTTCTTTTACGACCTCTTTTTTTTCTACACTTTTTTCAACTACAGGTACATCTTTTGCTAAATCATCTGTAATCACATCTTCTTTTAGGGATTTATCAGACGTTTCCTCTTGCTTTTCCTCCACCACTTCTTCTACCTTTTCTGGGCTAGCTTTTTGTTTAGTTTTCTCCACGGGCTTTCCTGCTCCAGTATCAGAATTCCCAAAATTAATAGCCAGTCCATATTCAATAGGTGGATCCAAGTATTTCATTCCATAGTTGAACATTGCAAATAACAACAATAGTAGGATACCTACCGTAATTAATGCTGATTTTCTTTTATGTTTTGTATCTAATATTGACATACCAATCCTACTTACCTTTTACGGCTAAAATCATTTTTAATTTATTTCTATTAGCAATATCAATCACCTTCATCACATTTTTATAAGGAACATTCTGATCTCCTCGTATTACTACTGTCTTCTTTTTATCTGCCCCTACCTTCATTAAGAGTTCTCTTTCTAAATTCGAGGCACTTACCTTTGATTTATTCAGATAAAAAGAAGAATTTTTGGTAATTGTCACAGCTACTGAGGTTTGATTTTCAGTTTTACCTCCTGCTTTTGGCAGTAGAACGTCAATCGCACTTACCGTAACCAATGTCGACGTAAGCATAAAAAAGATCAATAACAAAAAAACTATATCTGTCATTGACGACATATTAAAACTTGGATCTACTTTATTTCTTCCTCTTAGATTCATTATACTGGTTCATTTAAAAGGTCTAAAAACTCAACCGACTTTGCCTCCATCTGATACACCACTTTATCTGTGCGAACCACGATATGGTTATACGAAATATACGCAATAATCCCTACGATTAACCCTGCTACTGTTGTTGTCATCGCAGTATATAGTCCATCCGAAAGCATTTTTATATCTATCTGCCCTCCCGAGTTTGCTATTTCGTGTATGGCAACAATCATTCCAATTACTGTCCCTAAAAACCCAATCATAGGAGCAGCCCCTGCTATTGTAGCTAAAACACTTACGTTTTTCTCTAACTTATATATCTCTAATTTCCCAGCATTTTCAATGGCTTTATTGATATCATCTAATGGTTTTCCGATTCTTGAAACTCCTTTACCTATTAATCTCGCAGCCGGCGTTCCTGTATGTTCACATAATGTTCTTGCACTTTCAAGTTTACCATTAGTTACATGATCTTTAATTTGATTCATAAAATTCTTATCTACTTTTGAAGCTGCTTTGATAGCAAAAAATCGTTCAAAATAGATATACAAAGCAACAGCTAACAACACGAATAGTATTGCTATAATTATCTGTCCTCCAACTCCACCATCCATTATCAAGTTGTAAATAGATAATGTTCTCTCTTGCGTCGTTTCTTCTAACAATTCTGTTTGTTCTTGGAAATATGCTAACATTAAAATAGATTTATGTTTTAATTACTAACGATTGAGTTAACTTTTAATTGTTCAAAAAAATCCCGAATTAATTCATTCAGGATTTAAAAATATAAAATATACGTGTTTTAAATTTAAGACAGTATTAATTTAACCATTATATACCCTAAACCTCCTAAAACGATAGTATACGGTAAAGCCATCTTGACCATTCTTCCGTATGATAAGTTAATTAAGGGAGCTAAAGAAGATGTTAATAGGAATAAAAATGCGGCTTGACCATTTGGTGTAGCTACACTTGGCAGGTTTGTTCCTGTATTAATTGCTATTGCTAATTTCTCAAAATGCTCTCTATCAATTGCTCCGCTTTTAAAAGCACTTTCAACTTCACCAATATAAACCGTAGCTACAAACACATTGTCACTAATAGCAGACAAGAAACCATTGGCTACATAAAACAAGGCTGGTTGAGAATGTGGGTCTTGTGCTAATGCCCAATGAATTATAGGGCTAAACAAATGTTGATCATGAATCATTGCCACAATCACAAAAAACACTACTAACAACCCGGTAAAAGGAAGAGCTTCTTCAAAGGCAGGACCCAATTGATGCTCATCTATGATACCCATAAACGATGTTTGAATGATAATTAGCGCTAAACCAATAAATCCTACGGGCGCTAAATGCATTGCTAAACCGGCAATTAATAATATTCCAGAAACACCTTGAACTATTAAACCATATTTTTGTTTGTCAGTTCGTTTTTTATCTTCTTCGATAGTATATCCCGCAATAATTTCCGCGGCTACTTTTGGTAATTTTGCTCCGAAGCCAAACCATCCTGTTTTTTCTAAAACAACTGTAGTCAGTAATCCTGCAAAAAACACAGGAATCGTAATAGAGGCCATTTTCATGAAGAATTCAATAAAATCCCACCCCATTCTTTCTCCTATGAGTAAGTTTTGAGGCTCTCCAACTAAGGTACACACGCCTCCTAAAGCGGTACCTACCACTCCATGCATTATTAAACTCCTCAAAAAACTACGAAATTGCTCTAAAGTTTCTCCGCTTAGTTCTTTTTGATCTAAAACACCGTCTTGGTCATAATCGGAAAAATTAGAATGAATCTTGTGATAAACTCCATAAAAACCACCAGCAACGCTAATCAAAACCGCTGTTACAGTCAACGCATCTAAAAATGCCGAAAGCACTGCTGACATGAATACAAATAGAAGCGATAAAACTAGTTTAGATTTTATTTTAGTGAATGCTTTACTAAATATATACATTAACAAAGGCTTCATAAAATAAATACCCGCTACCATAAAAACTAAAAGCAAAATAACTTCCAAATTTTGATCAACTTCATGGTATGCATTTTTAGGTGTTGTTAATCCTAATACTAACGCCTCAATAGCTAATAATCCTCCTGACTGAAGCGGGTAACATTTTAGCGCCATTGCCAAGGTAAATATAAATTCTGCTATAAAAAGCCAAGCAGTAACTGTTTTTCCCAAGACGAAAAACGAAAAAACATTAAAGATTAAAAAGCCAATCATGGCCATTTTGAACCATCTAGGGCTGTTTCCTAAAAAATATTTAAACATAGTATATAATAATTTATTGCTTTTAAACTAGCTCTTTCAATGCTATTTCAAAAGCCGTTTCACTTATTTTTGTTTTTGACGCACTCCTAGCAAAAGTTCTTTGTAACGCCTTTTTTATGGTGTTTGAGGTATCTTCAAAAATAGCTTGATCGCTCATTTCAACTCTTCTTTCCATAAAATATGCAAAAACTCTTGCCATACCACAGTTGGAAATAAAATCGGGAATTAAACTTACTTTTTTATCTGTATCTTCCATTATTGACCCGAAAAATATCTCTTTATCTGCAAAAGGAACATTTGCACCACATGAAATCACCTCTAATCCAGTCTGGATCATTTGATTTATTTGTTCTTGCTTTACTAATCTAGAAGCCGCACAAGGAGTAAATATTTCACAAGGCAAATTCCAAATACGAGCATTCATCTCTTCAAAAGGGATCATGTTTTCAGCAACTAACGTATTTCCGTCTTTATTTAAGAAAAGGTCTCTGATTTCTTCAAAAGAAAAACCTTCTTCATTGATCACACCACCATCTCTATCAATAATCCCAACAACTTTGGCTCCCATTTGCGATAAATAATAGGCTGCTGCAGAACCAACGTTTCCGAAACCTTGAACAATTGCTCTTTTTCCTTTGACACTACCTCCATATATATCGTAATAGTGACGTACTGCCTCTGCTACTCCATAACCTGTAATCATATCTGCAACGGTATATTTCCTTAAAACGTTAGGAGATAGGCTTTCATCTTCCAGTACTTTGATTACTCCATGACGCAGTTGCCCAATTCTATTTATTTTGTCTGCTTCTGTTGGCTTAAAATGCCCATTAAACACACCTTCTTGGGGGTGCCACACACCACTATCTTCTGTGATTGGAATAACTTCGTGAATCTCATCAACATTTAAATCACCACCTGTTCCATAATAATTTTTCAACAACGGTGCAACGGCTTTATACCAACGTTCTAACACTCCCTTTTTACGAGGATCATGCGGATCAAAATTAATCCCTGACTTTGCTCCTCCAATTGCAGGTCCTGATACGGTAAATTTTACCTCCATTGTTTTGGCTAACGACATCACCTCGTATTTATCCAACCCTTTACGCATTCTAGTTCCTCCGCCTGCAGCTCCTCCTCTTAATGAGTTTATAACAGTCCATCCTTCAGCCTCTGTTTCTGCATCTTTCCAATTAAAAACAATCTCTGGTTGTTTTTCTTCGTATTTTTTTAATAATTCTTTCATTTTAAAGTATATAAATAATGTTCAACTTTACTTAATTTTCTTTTCTAATAGCATCCACCATAATTTAAAATTCTACCCCTAAAATGGGGTGTTAAAGCTGATTCATTTTTGTTGTTTTTTAACATTTATTTACTTCACAAACTTACCATAAAAAAATATATTTTTGGCACTCTAAATTCGTTATGCCTTATTTTTTAAAAAGTTAATTATTTTTTCATTCTTAAAAGGGCTAAGCTCACTACAAAACTGTCGTATAAAAACACAAATAAAGTTTTAAAAACAAAAAACGTTCCTGTAGTTATACCATTTAAGACGTATGTTAAGTATCTACTTTACAAATCAATATTAGGATGGTAAATTTTCCCTGATGAATGATCTCTACAAGCCCCTGTTACTGTAGCTAAACAATTAATTTGATTTTTAACACGTAACATCCCCAAAAAAGCAAACACTAAAGCTTCTTTATAGTTTATAAGCTTCTTTTCTACTAATACTACTCTCTGTTTTGTGTAAAATTCTATTCTTTTCATTAAAAACGTATTAAATACTCCCCCGCCAGTATATAAAATTGTTGAAGGCTTTTGTATAATTTTACTAATTTGTATTGCGACGTGTTCAACAAAGGTTCTTAGTAGAGTAGAAGTATCCATTTCTTTGGCATCCAATAACGGGAAAATATATTTTTGCACCCATTCCAATCCCAATGATTTTGGAGGAAGCGTATCGTAAAAAGAAAGGCTGTTTAATTGATTCAAAAGCTCAGTATCAACGGTTCCTTTAGCCGCTATCTTTCCTTCATCGTCATAGGCTAAACCAAGTTTCCTGGTATAATGGTTTAATACAATATTCACTGCACATATATCGAAAGCAATTCGTTTGTTTTCAAAATTGTAGGACACATTGGCAAAACCACCCAAATTAACACAATAATCGTAGTGGGAAAACAACAACTTATCCCCAATAGGTACGAGAGGAGCTCCCTGCCCTCCTAATTGCACATCTTGTACTCTAAAATCACACACTATCTTTTGTTTTGTAGCGTTCGCCATGGTTTGCCCATCTCCTATCTGTAAAGTAATCCCTTTGTCTGGTTGATGAAGAATGGTATGTCCATGAGAAGCGATAAAATCAATTTCTTCAATAGCATGTTTACCTATGAAGTCATTCATAACTTCTCCCAGAAAAACGCCATATGAGATATTCAAAGCTTTTAACTTTTGTTCTGGGTAAAAGATAGCTTCTTGCAACTTTGATCTCCAATTTTCGGAATACGAAATTGTTTCTGAGTGTACAATCTTGAAATTTGTATAATCACTTTTTTGGAACCTAGTATACACTAAGTCAACTCCATCCAACGATGTTCCAGACATTAATCCGATAATATTAAGACTATCTCCTATCATATTCAGTAAAAATAGAAAAGTATATTGAATATTTCACATTAAAAAAGTATCTTTGGGAACATTTTTTACGAATTTAACAAATATTTTATATTAATTAATAATGGATTTTAATCTTACTGAAGAGCATTTAATGATTCGTGATGCGGCCCGTGATTTCGCGCAAAACGAATTGTTACCAGGAGTTATTGAAAGAGACGAGAAACAAGAATTTCCGAACGAATTAGTTCGAAAAATGGGTGAGCTAGGTTTTATGGGTATTATGGTAGATCCAAAATATGGAGGAAGTGGAATGGATAGTGTTTCGTACGTATTGATTATGGAAGAACTGTCTAAAATTGATGCCTCTGCCTCTGTAATGGTATCTGTTAACAATTCATTAGTTTGCTACGGTATAGAAGCTTATGGATCTGAAGAGCAGAAACAAAAATACTTAACAAAATTAGCTACGGGAGAACAGATAGGCGCATTTTGTTTGAGTGAACCTGAAGCTGGAAGTGATGCAACTTCTCAGGCAACAACTGCTGAAGACAAAGGTGATCACTATTTATTAAATGGTACTAAAAACTGGATTACAAATGGAGGTCGCGCCGATGTTTATTTAGTTATTGCGCAAACCGACAGGAGTAAAAAGCATCGTGGAATCAATGCTTTTATTTTAGAAAAAGGAATGGAAGGTTTCCATATCGGTCCAAAAGAAGACAAGTTAGGTATTCGTGGTTCTGATACGCATACATTACAGTTTAATGATGTTAAAGTACCTAAAGAAAATAGAATTGGTGAAGACGGATTTGGCTTTAAGTTTGCCATGAAAACTCTTTCTGGTGGGCGTATTGGTATCGCTGCTCAGGCCTTAGGTATCGCTTCTGGAGCCTATGAATTAGCTTTAAAATATTCAAAAGAGCGTAAAGCTTTTGGTACAGAAATTTGCAACCACCAAGCTATTGCCTTTAAATTGGCTGATATGTACACAGATATTTCGGCGGCACGTCATCTTGTTATGAAAGCTGCTTGTGACAAAGATGCAGGTAAAAACTATGATCAATCGAGTGCAATGGCTAAATTATATGCCTCTAAAGTAGCTATGGAACATTCAGTTGAAGCTGTTCAAATACATGGCGGTAATGGTTTTGTTAAAGAATACCATGTAGAGCGTTTAATGCGTGATGCTAAAATCACGCAGATTTACGAGGGAACTTCTGAAATTCAAAAAATTGTGATTTCGAGAAGTTTAATTAATGCTTAAATACACCTCTCAAATTCTAAAAAACTATAAAAGCCCATCAATATTGATGGGTTTTTCATTTAACAACTATTTTCAACTCGAATTATTATATTAAATCAATACATACTCAGAACATTATAATGGCATTGTTAACATCGTGGTATTCCTTCTGTATTTATTCCTTCAAATTAACCGAATGTAAGTGCAACCCTGAAGATGGGGCTATTGTTTTTAAAAACTCTATATCACTTTCAGGGTTTAATGACTTCTCAATAAAATCTATATCAAAATGCCCCTTACCTAATTCAAATAATGCTCCCATTATTAATCGAATTTGATTTCGTAAAAAACCTTCACCTCTAATGATTAACACATAACTTTTTTCGGGAAAAAAAGAAGCGCTTAATTCTTTATTGACCACAATTTTACACTCCTTAATCTCCCTTTCTACCCTTGTTTCCTCCGAAGGTTTTGTACAATATCTTCTAAAATTATGGTACCCTTCAAATAATTTTGCGCCTTCCATCATTAAATCAATATCCAGATGATCTATCATTCCTGTCAAAAAAGGAGCGCAATAGGGATGATTCTTTTCTCCAAAAGAAAAATAATATCGATATTCTTTTATTTTAGGATGTTGGATAATATTAAATGTTTCATCTACTATTTCTTCAACACTCATTACTCGAACATCTGAAGGTGAATTTATATTAAAGGTTTTTATAAAATGGCCTTCTTTCACCTTTTCATCAGCAAATAGTTGAAAATAGTAGTCAATAGCAGAAACCTTGGCATCCGTTCTTCCAACTCCCACTGATTTACTTCTTACCCCTTTACAAACGAACTTCAGTGTTTTGTCAATCGCCCAATGCACTGTTTTTAAATTAGGCTGCTTTTGCCAACCATGAAAACGAAAACCTAAATACTGGATATTTACTAAATAAGAATACTTATAATTCATAAAATGCAAATCTAAGGTGATTTTAGTGTCTTTCTTATTTTTATTCAGTATAAATAATTACAATATTCGCAAACAAAATCGAATTTTAACATTTTTTATTTATCAAAAAATGCCAAACGATAAAAAAACCTCAATAAAAAACGATAAAAACATACTTTTTTTGAAAAAAATGCATTTTTATGAGATCCGTAATTTTTCTTTTCTTTTTTAACTAGTTCGCATTTTCATACGTATCAGTTTACCTCAATTTAATGTATTAGCATTTTTGAGTGCAATTTTTTAACACCTTAGTCCTTTTTGAAATCGTTTTCGACCACTCAAACCACCCTAAGCATTTGTTTATTAGCGAGTTTTAAATGAACTTTGTCATATAACCAACTAATAAACATTCATTCTGTACACTACATATTTAGTCATATTATACGTTTTTTTTATCTGTTTTCTAACAATTGCATGGTTGAAAACAGATAAAAAAAATCTCGTAATTGCAATTCCATCCATTTTAACAATAGACCGAAAAGTAGTTACAATTTTAACTTCCAAATACATTAAAACACCTATACATTTCTTAATCTATTCTGTTTTCGTAAAGTCAAATTACAGTCCGTTTTACCCTCTTCGGAGATACTGTATGATGATTTGTAAACTATCTCTAGTAAAACCGTCTCGATAGCTTTACAATAAAACTAACGAGCTAGACCTTAAGAAACCTTAAGCAATTAATGTATCTATTTGAAATGACTATTTAAAATTTCTACGGTAACATCAAATGAAATTTTATCCGTTTTAAAGTTCAACCTTTATAGAGTTAAATGTTGAACAGTGAATAACAAGTAACCATTTTTAATTAACACAAATTAATCAATGAAGAAAATAGAAGCTATTATTCGGAAATCAAAATTCCATCAAGTTAAAGAAGCTTTGCATCAGGTAGGAATCAATTTCTTTTCCTATTGGGATGTAACCGGTTTAGGAAATGAAAAGGAAGGGCATGTGTACAGAGGTGTTTCTTATAGTACCAGTGATATACAAAGAAGGTACTTATCTATCGTAGTAAATGATGAGTTCAAAAAACCTGCTATCGATGCAATTCTGTCTGCCGCTGCCACTGGTGTAGTAGGTGATGGGAAAATTTTTATCTCAAACATTGATGAATGCTATAGAATTAGAACAGGAGAAAAAGGAAAAGATACTTTAAACTAACAACACTACTAGATTATGGAAATACTTACGATTAATAATGTATGGATGATGATCTGTACAGCACTTGTGTTTATGATGCACTTGGGGTTCGCTCTTCTCGAAATAGGGTTAACTAGACAAAAGAACACCATAAACATTTTGTTTAAAAACATTTTTATCATCACCATTGGACTCTTATTGTATTGCTTAATAGGATTCAATCTAATGTATCCCGGTTTTACACAAAATTCTTTGGGAATTCTGGGGTTCTCCGGATTCGGATTGGACGCTCCTCTACAAAATGGTATGCTAGACTTAAGCTATAACCAAGGGTACACCTATTGGACCGATTTCTTATTTCAAGGAATGTTTGCGGCAACAGCAGCAACCATTGTTTCTGGTGCAGTTGCAGAGCGCATGAAATTAGGTCCTTTTATAATTTTTACGATTATTTATGTAGGACTTGTATATCCAATTGCCGGGTCTTGGAAATGGGGTGGTGGATTTTTAGACATGAGAACTACTCCTTTTTACGATTTCGCCGGTTCTACTCTAGTTCATTCAGTAGGCGGATGGGCAGCTCTAGTAACTGTTTATCTACTAGGTGCAAGAATTGGAAAATTTAAAAATGGAAAACCACAAGCTATTCAAGGCCATAATATACCTCTTGCAACAGCCGGAGTATTAATCCTTTGGCTAGGGTGGTTTGGTTTTAATGGTGGTTCTGTTCTTTCTGCTGACCCAAAAGCAACTTCATTAACACTTGTTACTACCTGTTTAGCAGCAGCATCTGGAGGTGTTTTTGCTTTTGTAACATCAACATTATGGTATAAGAATTTTGATTTAACCATGTTTTTGAATGGTATTTTAGGAGGCTTAGTGGGCATCACTGCGGGAGCAGACCAAATGCTGCCGACAGATGCTATTATCATCGGAGCTGTTTCGGGGTTACTCGTTGTATTTGCGGTAAGTTTGATTGACAAAATAAAATTAGATGACCCAGTTGGTGCCATTGCTGTTCATTTATTTTGTGGTATTTGGGGAACACTAGCCGTAGGTGTTTTCGGGAAATTAGCCAGTTGGAGTCAATTTATTTCTCAGCTAATAGGGGTATTAGCCTATGCTTTTTTGTGCATAATCTCATCATTCGTGATCATTTTTACTTTAAAGAAAACTCTTGGAATTAGAGTAAGTGAAAGAGAAGAATTAGAAGGTCTAGATAAGTTTGAACACGGAATCAATGCTTATCCAGATTTTAGATTAAACGAACACTAGAATACTAAAACAACAACTATATGAAAGATCAGGGACTGTATTTGAGCGAATTTGAAAGAGATAATTGTGGCGCAGGTTTCATTTGTAATTTGCAAGGAGAGAAATCTAACACCATTATTCATAATGCATTAGAAATTCTAGTAAAACTAGAACACCGAGGAGCCGTGAGTTCAGATGGCAGAACAGGTGATGGTGCAGGCATTTTAATTGATATTCCCCATGAGTTTTTTAAACGAGTATGTGCTTTTCCTATCCCTGAGCCCAAAAAATATGCGGTTGGGATGGTCTTTTTACCCAAAAGCTCAAACCAGTCTAATTATTGTATTTCTGTTTTTGAAGAAGAAATAAAAAAGCAAGGATTACGAATCATTGGATGGAGAGATGTACCTGTCGACACGTCTTTTATGGGGGAAATTGCCGCGAAAACAGAACCAAAAATAAAGCAACTTTTTGTTGATAAAAATGATCTCGAGTTAAGTAGTTTACAATTTAACGCAAAACTATTTGCTGCGCGTAAAGTTGCTGAGCATATCATTTCAAAATCAAAGCTATCTCAGGCTGCATATTTCTATGTTCCTAGTCTTTCTACCACAACATTAATTTATAAAGGACTATTAATTCCAGAAGATATAGGAAGATATTATACAGACTTGAAAGAAAAAGATGTAATAACTAGATTGGCACTAGTACATCAACGATTTTCTACCAATACGTTTCCTGCATGGAGTTTGGCACAGCCATTTCGATATATGTGTCATAATGGAGAAATTAATACACTTCGAGGTAATGTAAGCAGAATGCGTGCTCGTGAAGAGTTGATGGAAAGTGATTTATTCGGTGAAGACATTAAAAAGATTTTTCCAATTGTACGAGATGGTAAGTCTGATTCTGCCTCGATGGATTTAGTTGTTGAGTTGTTATTAATGACGGGGAGATCTCTTCCAGAAGTAATGATGATCATGGTACCCGAAGCTTGGGAAAAACACCAAACAATGTCTGACGACAAAAAGGCTTTTTATGAATATAATTCCTGTATTATGGAACCGTGGGATGGGCCTGCATCCGTTCCTTTTACCGATGGAAATTACATTGGAGCTCTTCTGGACAGAAACGGCTTAAGACCTTCAAGATATACGGTTACTAAAGACGGATTTGTAATTATGTCATCTGAGATTGGGGTGGTTGATGTAAAACCAGAAAATGTAGAAAGACACGGTAGACTAGAACCTGGTAAAATGTTTTTGGTGGATATGAATGCTGGTAGAATTATAGAAGATGAAGAAATAAAATCAAAAATTATTTCAAAAAAGCCATACAAAAATTGGGTTTCAGAACATACCTTACCCTTATCAGATGTTCCATACACCAATAATATGTGTCCAATTGAACCTACAAACTACAAAACAAGATTACGTGCTTTTGGTTATACGATTGAGGAAATTAATACCATTATCAAACCAATGGCAACAAAGGCTAAAGAAGCTCTTGGCTCCATGGGCACTGATACCCCAATTGCCGTATTATCAGACAAACCTCAATTATTATACAATTACTTTAAACAATTATTTGCACAAGTAACAAACCCTCCATTAGATGGAATTAGAGAAGAATTAATTACGGATATAAGCCTTGCTATTGGAGGAGATAGAAACATCTTTGATGTCATTCCTGAACAAGCAAAAAAATTAAGAATCCAAAATCCGGTAATTTCAAATGACGATTTAGATAAAATTAAAAATGTAGATCATCCGGATTTTAAAGCTGTATCAATACCTATTCTTTACCCTATTAATGAAGGAGTAAACGGTTTAGAAAAAGCACTCGATACTATTTTACAAGCCGTTGAAAAAGCTGTTTTCAAAGGAGCTAATATTATTATTCTTTCAGATAGAAATATAGACGAACACAATGCACCTATTCCCGCATTATTAGCCTGTTCATATGTACATCACTCCTTAAATAATCGTCAAAAAAGATCAAAATTCGGCATTGTTATTGAAACCGCTGAAGCAAGAGAGCCACATCATTTTGCTACACTTTTCGGATATGGTGCAAGTGCCATCAATCCATATTTGGTAAATGAAATCATTAGAGAACAAGTAAAAACCGAGGTTATAAAAGGTATTGATGAAGAAACCGCCGTTGAAAACTTTAACAAAGCAATAGGTAAAGGGATTTTAAAAATAATGAACAAAATAGGAATCTCAACCTTACATTCCTACAGAGCTTCTCAAATTTTCGAAGCTTTGGGTTTAAAAAAGACTTTTGTAGAGAAATATTTTCCTTTTACTCCTTCAAGAATTGGTGGTATTGGGCTCGTTATCTTAGATAAAGACATTCAAAATAGGTTTGATAGAGCTTTTAAACTTGAAAACTACCCCTCTGTTTTAGATCTAGAAATTGGTGGAGACTATCGATGGAGAAGAAACGGTGAAAAACACATGTTTAATCCAACAACAGTGGCTAAACTTCAACAAGCCGTAAGGAGTAAAAGCAAAGAAAGCTATAAGGTTTATGCAGAGAAAATCAACAAGCAAAGTGAAAACCTCATGACCCTTAGAGGCTTGTTTGAATTCAACAACTTAGACCCCATTTCTATTGATGAAGTTGAACCTTGGACTGAAATCGTCAAACGTTTTAAAACAGGTGCCATGTCATACGGTTCCATTAGTCAGGAAGCGCATGAGAACCTTGCTATTGCAATGAATCGAATTGGTGGAAAAAGTAATTCCGGTGAAGGTGGTGAGAACAAAGCAAGGTTTGTGAAGGAAACAAACGGAGATTGGAAAAATAGTGCCATTAAACAAGTGGCATCAGGAAGGTTTGGTGTTTCTAGTAATTATTTAACGAACGCTAAAGAAATTCAAATTAAAATGGCTCAAGGAGCGAAGCCTGGTGAAGGAGGGCAATTACCAGGAGAAAAAGTACTCCCTTGGATAGCCGCTGTGAGAAATTCAACCCCGTATGTTGGGTTAATTTCTCCTCCTCCACATCATGATATTTACTCTATCGAAGATTTAGCACAGCTAATTTTTGATTTAAAAAATGCCAACAGAACAGCAAGGATTAATGTGAAATTAGTCTCTAAAATTGGTGTTGGTACCATTGCAGCTGGTGTTGCTAAGGCAAAGGCTGATGTTATTTTAATCTCTGGATATGATGGAGGTACTGGAGCTTCTCCTTTAACCTCTTTAAAGCACGCCGGATTGCCTTGGGAACTTGGATTAGCAGAAGCTCAGCAAACCTTAGTTTTAAATGGCTTGAGAAACAGAGTAGTTCTAGAATGTGATGGTCAATTAAAAACAGGAAGAGATGTTGCTATCGCAGCTTTATTAGGTGCTGAAGAATATGGATTTGCAACAGCTCCATTGGTTGCGTCTGGTTGCATAATGATGCGTGCCTGCCATTTAAATACCTGCCCTGTTGGTATTGCTACTCAAAACCCAGAGCTACGAAAAAACTTTAAAGGAACACCAGAACACGTAATAAATTTTATGTATTTCGTAGCCGAAGAATTGAGAGAAATTATGGCGCAACTAGGATTCAGAACTTTAGATGAAATGATTGGAAAAAGTTACAAGTTAAATTCGAACAAGGCAATAAACCACTATAAGGCTAAAGGTGTTGATCTCTCGGCTATTTTATACAATCCACAACAAGAAAAAAACATTCCTCAATACAATACAGAAAGTCAAAATCATAATTTGAGCAATGTTTTAGATATTCAAATTTTAAACGACGCTAAAACAGCAATTATTCATGGTAAAAAAACATCTCTAACCTATTCAATTAAAAATACAGATAGAGCTGTAGGTGCTATTATCAGTAACGAAATATCTAAACGTTACGGAGAAATAGGTTTAGCTAACAACACCTTAAATTTAACCTTTAAAGGTTCAGCAGGTCAAAGCTTTGGCGCTTTTTCGACCAATGGATTAACACTAACCCTTGAAGGCGAAACAAACGATTATTTAGGAAAAGGTCTTTCTGGAGCAACTTTAATCATAAAGAAACCTCAATTAGCCACCTTTAAAGCTTCAGAAAATATTATTACTGGAAATGTAAGTTTTTATGGAGCTATAAATGGCAAGGCATATATAAACGGTATTGCTGGAGAGCGTTTTGCTGTTAGAAATTCTGGTGTAACTGCAGTTGTAGAAGGTGTAGGTGATCATGGATGTGAGTATATGACGGGAGGAAACGTTATTGTTTTGGGAAAAACAGGTAGAAATTTTGCTGCGGGGATGAGTGGTGGAATAGCATACGTTTATGATAAAAACCAAGAATTTGCAACCAATTTGTGTAATAAAGAAATGGTTGATTTAGAACCACTTGTAAAAAAAGATTTTGAGGAGTTAAAAACATATATTGAAGAACATTACGAATATACAAATAGTGATTTAGCAAAAGAATACTTAGACAATTGGGAAACCATAAAACATCACTTTCTAAAAGTTTTCCCAAAAGATTATAAAAAAGCTTTACTAAGGCTATCCGAAGAAAAAACAATTTTAAAAAAAATATCAGCGTAATTTATGGGTAAGATAGGTGGATTTATAGAAATAAATAGGCGTGATGAAACTCACATAGCCGTAGAGGAAAGAATAGACAATTATGAGGAATTTACAATTCCATTGCAAGAAACCCAATTAAAAGATCAGGGAGCTAGGTGCATGGATTGTGGAATTCCGTTTTGTCATAGTGGTTGTCCCTTAGGAAATTTAATTCCTGATTTTAATGACATGGTCTATAAAGGGGAATGGAAAAAGGCGTCTGACATTTTACATTCAACAAATAACTTCCCGGAATTTACAGGAAGACTATGCCCTGCGCCTTGCGAAAAATCGTGTGTATTAGGAATTGTAAACAACCCCGTTTCTATAGAGAATATCGAGAAAAATATTGTGGAAAGAGCTTTTGCTAATGGATGGGTACAAGCACAACCTCCGAAGGTTAGAACAGGAAAGACAGTGGCTGTTATTGGATCAGGCCCTGCTGGGTTAGCCGCTGCTCAACAATTAAACAGAGCGGGGCATAACGTTACCGTATTTGAAAGAGATGATGAAATTGGAGGCTTATTACGCTATGGAATTCCAAATTTCAAATTAGAAAAAAGTATTATTGATAGAAGAATACAAATACTTGAAAAGGAAGGAGTGATTTTTAAAACGAATGTCCACGTTGGTGTTACCTATGACGTCAAAAACTTAGACTATTTCGACGCTATTCTTCTTTCTGGAGGATCCACTAAGAAACGAAGCTTGCCTGTAAAAGGAATTGATTCAAAAGGAGTATATCAAGCGATGGATTTTTTAACACAGCAAACAAAATTAATATTTGATAAACCTATTGAAGAAGAAATTATATCAGCGAAAAACAAAAATGTTATCGTAATAGGAGGTGGAGATACTGGATCAGATTGCATCGGTACTTCTAATAGGCAAAGGGCTAAATCGGTTACGAATTTCGAAATTATGCCGAAACCTCCTATAAATAGAAATGAAAAAAACCCATGGCCATATTGGCCCCCACTACTAAAAACAAGTACTTCACATAAAGAAGGCTGTGATAGAAATTGGCTCATTAATACCAAAGAATTTATCACTGATAACGATGGAAAACTTACTGCTATAAAAACTGTTCAGGTAGATTGGGAAATTGTACCTGGAGAAAGACCTAAACTTATAGAAAAACCAAATACAGAGAAAATTTGGCCTTGTGATTTAGCATTACTAGCTCTTGGCTTTACAGGGCCGGAAACCACCTTAAGTGAGCAATTAGGATTGAGTTTAGACCCTAGAGATAATTATAAAGCAGATGGCTACCAAACAAAGGTACCTCACATTTTTACTGCTGGAGATATGCGCAGAGGACAATCGTTAATTGTTTGGGCAATTTCGGAAGGGAGGGAAGCAGCAATAGCAATAGACACATACTTGCTAAACACCTCATATTTAAACTCTAAAGGGAAAGGAAATTTACCATCACTATAATTATAGAATTTATAACTTAGAGTTACTATTGGTATTTATTTGCCAATAGTATCTTCAAGTATTTCTGTTGTTCATTTAGGATTGAATCTTAATTTTTCCACCATAATTATTTATGGTAAATGGTACCAACATAAACATGAATAGAAGCAAATAATTGTACTACTTTACCTAAAATACGGTATGTTTAATTTACGTGTTATACCATTCTAGTTGTTAAATTAACATCCTAGCTAGTATTACTATTAAAAGAAATATTGATTATTTTGTTTTTTTTAGGTACAAAAAAAACCCTCATTACATTTGTATGTAATGAGGGTTTAAAAAGAAAGGCAACGACCTACTCTCCCACCAGTGGCAGTACCATCGGCGCAAATGGGCTTAACTTCTCTGTTCGGAATGGTAAGAGGTGAGCCCCATTGCTATAATCACCTTAAATTGTTGCAGTATATTTCAACTGTATAAGTTAACATATTGATAAAATCATATCGTTTGTAATCAAAGAGTTGTCTCCCGACCCGAAGGTCGGGATACGTACATAAGCCTATGGGTTATTAGTACTACTTGGCTACATACATTACTGCACTTACACCTATAGCCTATCAACGTGGTGATCTTCCACGACCCTTTAAAGAAATCTCATCTTGTGGTGGGTTTCGCGCTTATATGCTTTCAGCGCTTATCCCTTCCCGACGTAGCTACTCTGCAGTGCCCCTGGCGAGACAACAGATACACTAGAGGTCAGTCCAACTCGGTCCTCTCGTACTAAAGTCAGATCCACTCAAATTTCTAACGCCCACAGCAGATAGAGACCGAACTGTCTCACGACGTTCTGAACCCAGCTCGCGTGCCACTTTAATGGGCGAACAGCCCAACCCTTGGGACCTTCTCCAGCCCCAGGATGTGACGAGCCGACATCGAGGTGCCAAACCCCCCCGTCGATGTGAGCTCTTGGGGGAGATCAGCCTGTTATCCCCGGAGTACCTTTTATCCTTTGAGCGATGGCCCTTCCATGCGGAACCACCGGATCACTATGCTCTACTTTCGTACCTGATCGACCTGTATGTCTCTCAGTCAAGCTCCCTTATGCCATTGCACTCTACGCACGGTTACCAAGCGTGCTGAGGGAACCTTTAGAAGCCTCCGTTACTCTTTTGGAGGCGACCACCCCAGTCAAACTACCCACCACGCACTGTTCTCATCGCTGAGTTAGGCTCTAGATAAGCAAAGGGTGGTATTT
>NZ_CM170137.1:2087500-2195000 GCF_057220795.1 Tenacibaculum profundicola
ATTCCGTTACATGGAAGAAATCTTCGTAAGAGGAATAGGTATTTACAAAAGTTTCTTTTCTTACCCCTTTTCCGTTCGACGGAAAGCTTTCACTTTTGTATTCTTCTGTATGGGTATTCTCTTTTTGAATTGGCTTTGAAAACTTGAGTCTTTCTAGTATCTTTTGCATTGCAATATTATATTCCTCTAATGCTAATTGTTGGTAAACTTCAATGGGAGTTGTTGTTGCTTTTAAAATTTGAGATGCTTTAGCCATTTTTTCTTTCATAACAGCATCAATTCCTTTTTTAAGTCGCAACAGGTTATGATACATATTTTCTCTTGAAGCAACATCAGTAAGACTTGCATCTACCAAATTTATAACGCTATCTTTTACCCAAACTCCAAATACTTCTTTCACCGATGAATATACCCCTCTATTATTTTGAATGTTCTCTGGTTCTTCTTTCAACAATAATAAACTAGGAATCGCTAAGAGATGCGACAGTCCTTTACATATATGTATAGTAGCAATAACTTCTTGATCTTCTTTTAAAGATGGAAAGATTAAACCATACAGTTTCACATAGGTTTCTTTAAAAAACTCGTACCGTTCTGATTTATATGTTGAGATACCATCATTTCTTATAAAGAACGCAATTTCATGTGCTTTTAACGAAATATTCATCTGAGTATATACTTGATTTTCTTTCTCCCAATGTTTTTGACGTTTCATTATCTTGATTTGATCGCTCGTGCAATTTGTTTTCCAACCATTACCTATTCCTTGCTTTTCAAGTAATGCTATTAAACCAGTCAAATCACCTCCTTGAGATTTTGTATTAATCTGACTTAACTTCTCTTTGAATAGTATCCATATTTTATAAATGCTTTGCTTTCTTATTTCCTTTTCTTTATTCAGTATTAAAAAAGGAGGAAGTCCAATCTCTATTTCATTTTGTATATCCGTTTCTATTGCGAAAGGTATTTTAAACAATTTACTAAACGGCATTGAAGTCCCTACTATTGTATGAGATGAAAGTTTCATGCTCGATTGGTATGTAGCAAATTCAAACTCAAACCCTACGGTTCTATGATATTTCATAATGAGTTCTGTATCTCCATTACATTCTTGATATAACCAATCTTGATATAACTTTTGATTACCTATAATTTCTTCCAAGGAATAATCACCACCAGCATGTGCTTTTCGTATCATTTCAATATTTGAAACTACTTTGCTTTTTTTAGTAGACTCATTGAACAACTCAAACAAATCCTCATAATTTTCTATATTCTCAACAATCATATGACGCCTGCTATAACTTAACCGTATTATACATATAGAATGTGCATGCATCCTCTTTTTCAGTAATGGTAAATAGGTCATTAATGTGTATTTCTTTTCCATTTAATGATATCGATTTACTTTCTACCTGCATTTTTTGTAAATTATTTGTTTCTTCAAGTTTATCTAAGATAACTTCCTCCTTACTTTCAAAGAAAGAACTTTTAATATTATAAAGCTCATAAGAGGTGTTTATAATATTTGTCAAAGGTCTAGCATTGATTAACCAACCTCTCGTTCTCGCAATAATCGCTTTTTCATGAATTTTAGTTCCATAAGAAGAAACAATATGGATATCGGCTCCTTTTTTAGCAACATCTTTTACGGTAGATATGGTGTCTTTCAATAGCATTTTATTCAAGCTTAATTTGTACTCTTTATTTGTTAACCCTAACATTGTTTTCTTAGCTACCTGATACATATGATCAAAACAGGTATCGAGAACAACGGATATTCCACTAATTTCAAAAAAGGGTATGGGTGTAATTATAGCCGGAATTTCAAAAACTTCCTCTTCTTCACTATTTCTGAGTTTTTTTTGCAATTCTAACAAATGCTCTTTCTTCGACTCCTTTTTAAATTCTTTCAGATTTATGTTATCAACCTCTCCTGTTCCGTTTATCAATTTCCAGTAATCTAAAGCACCTTCTTCTCCTAGCAAGTATTCATCATCATCTTTGCAAATATCTATTACCGTTGTTAGTTCTTCTTCTGTGTCTTCAGAAAACTTAATTGCGGACTTATATGGAGTCGTCATTAAAATAGTTGCTTCTTTTGCCTTTTTTAAGGTTCTAAAGCCACCATTAATAATAATTGAAACTTGAAATATATCCTTTATTTTAACTTCCTCAACGCTATCATCATCATCTTCTTCATTATTTTCTTTTTCATTATATGTTTTTTCTTCGATTTTTCTATTATTGGTTGCTTTTTCTAAAAGCGCTTCTATACTATCGTTTATATCAACTTGTTGAAAGTCTTCATGCTGTTTTTTTGGGTTTCTTAATGATTCATTGCTTTGTGCTTTAAGCAATAATTCTTCTAAACTATCATCAACTCCGGCTTTTTCTTCTTCTACTTTATTCTCTTCTTCTTTCTGATCATCTTCAATCGAAGTTGCATCATCTTTAGAATAACCAATCATCCCACCAAAATTGATAATCCAATCTTTCCATTTTTTGTCCATCAAAAATTCTTGTAACTCTTCTAATAACGTAGATCCGTCTCCTGTTTTTGACTTTCCGTTTCCAAGAATCGTTTCAAATGAATACCCTCCATTTTCTCCACGAAAAAACAAATGTGGTAAAGTCACCAGTTTAATCGCTTTTTTTTCTATCGCTGAATGATTGTATAACGTTTCTAATGCTTCTTTTAGAAATATAAGTCTCGCTTTATAATCTTCTGTTTCCTTTGGTAAGCTATTAAATCTCTCCTGATCGGGTTTGGAATACGTCGGAATTTCCAATCCTATAAACTGAATGTTTTTTCCCATTTTCTTATGTTAACTTAGATGATATTTTCTAACACGATAGATATTACTTTTACAAGTAACCAAGTGCTTTTTACTTATTTTTATTAAAATTTTCGTAAGATTTCTTTCAATGATTTTCTTAGGTAATTCTCTTTCCAACTCTTTTTACTTTCTGAAAATGTCTGAAAACAGGAAGTATCTGATTTCTGAACATAGTTCATTTCCTTTAAAATTTGATATGCTTTTCTGAGTCTATTTCTTGCTTCTCTATTTTGTCCTTGCCTTTGTAACCTTTCTGTTTCGTCTACCAATTTTACAGCTCTATAAATTTGTTTTTGAGAAATATCTCTACTTGGTTTTATAGAAGCAATCATTGCTCTGCAATTATCCAGTATCTTTTTGGCTACTGGTTGCCCTATATCGGTTATCGTTTCTATTTTCCAAATCATAAAATTATTGTTGATATTAAATATTGACCTTTTCAAAAGTTACTTGTGGGTTTTCTTTAGAAATTAGGGTTTCAAGTTGCTTCATCATCTTTTCTTTTAGCCTTTCAATGAGATCTAACATACCTAAAACCTTGTTTAAATTCCCTATCCCTTCATTCAATCCTGGGACTTTAACTACTTTTAACCCCATAGCCCCGATAATTGGTTTTAAAATTCTTGTTGCTATTTTAGTAAGAAGACTTATTCCTGGAATACTTCCAGTAGCATTTAGTATTTTCTCTATACTCAAGGAAAACCTGAACAGCCCAAGGTTAATGGTTATCTTTTTAGTCAACACTTTGGAAAGTCTTTTTAAAACACCTGTCACTCGATCTAATTCATCCATCATTTTAACAATTGGATTTATTACTTTAGAAATAATACTACACAGCTTATCGATTTCTTTAATGACTCTCTGAGTTTCGGTTAGTAATCGCGTTACTTTGCTGATAATTTCTAAAGGAGATACTAAGATCGTATTCAGTGTTTTGGAAGCATCATGTAACCTCGCTAAGGAAACATGTTTATACCTACTATCTGGTAAGCCATTAGTTGAATCATAGGTAGTACTCAATAATGTCTTTTCTTTAGATATAAAGGTTTCTATTTTTAGTAAATGTTTTAACATCTTATCTAAATACCCTCTATATTTTGCGATCTTTACTCTATGAGGTTTTATCTTACTTTCTAACTGATTTACTTTTGTTTTTGCCTGCTTAATAAACCCTTTTATTTTACCAACTACTTTTTGAACCGCACTAGCTACTGGCCCAACATATGGTATCGGTGACATTGCCAATAATGCAGTGTCCACTGAAAGTAGTAATATGTATAGTTGATCAAGTTTATCGGAAAGTTTCTTAGAAATTAATAACGATTTTTCTACGTTAAAAAGCATTTTTCGTAATGTTTTTAACGTATTTAATAAGATTTTTAGCTTGGCTAGAAACGTTCTATAAACTTCTATTAACCGAAGACTATTATTGTTTTGATGTATTGTCATAAGTAAAATTTTAGGTTTTGTAGCACGCCTAAACCGACCTCCATATTGCTATTATTAATAGAAGTACCGCAATTTGAGAAAGCTATTTTTGGTGTTTTTGCAGATGTATTTAATTAAGTTTAGCTGCTAATTGTTTGGTTATAAAGAATAGGTAACATGTAAAAGTGACCACAATAGTATATGTGAGCCCTTCATTCCCCATTATATCCATATTTATACCAATAACGGAGAGTCCGATAAACCCTCCCAATGAATCCATTAAAACAAATGAGGTATTGGCTGAAATTTGGTCTTCTTTACGAAATGTTTGTCCCATAAACCCCAAACCTGTTGCATAAATACCTCCCATACATCCTCCCCAAATTAAAAGAAGAGTCAAGGCGATTCGGATATCAGAAAACACCGCCAACGCCAAAAAAACTGCACAGATTACTGATAGGCAAATGCACACAAAAAGTATAACTATCCTATCCACAAATACTGATAAAGAACTAATCACCACCCCAATACACACACTTCCAATCATAAACATCGTAAGTAGCAACGAAGCTTCTTTTGAAGTCAACCCATTGTTTACTCCGTAAATAGTTAAAAATGAAGGTAATCCAAAAAAACATACACCACCAACTAATGCCGATAACATAACGATTTTAGAATGCTTAAAAATAAACCCTATTCGAATGGATTCATTTTCTCCCATCTTAGGTTTATATTTAAAAATATTCATTAAAATCAGTATAGAAAAAAGCGGTATGATCGCATTAATAAGAAATTGCATTTTACTATTTGACACGAATTGTAACAGTACGGGTCCTAAGGCGATACCTAAAGAGAGTGATGATGAATATAACCCGATAAAAAGTCCTTTAAATTTTCCCGTATCCGTCAAATTTAACCAAGTTTGAATCACCACTAAGAGCATGCTTGTTGACAGTCCATAAACAAAAATACCGAATAGCCAGATTACATAACTATCATTAAACCCTAAAAAATATATTACTAAACTTCTCACGATTGACGCTCCTATAATGGTTTGAATAACCCCAAGACGTTTTACAACAATTGAAATGTTTTTAAACAGTAAAATAGTCGCTAGAATTTCAAAAGACATTGCCAAACCAATCAAGGTATTACTATGGTCTTGTTCTTGTAGTTTCAGAGGAAAAATAATATAATTTATCCCTGAACTTAGCTGAATACATAAAGTGGTAATAATGATTAAAAAGGGAATTAGTTTTTTCATTTATTTAATTTTCTTCTTGTTTGTTATTAAGGCAAAAGCTTCCAAATGGGAGAGTTCTAGTTCTGAAAAACACAAATTGTAACATCGTTTAACCCGAATTATGCAATAAACTTGGTCATTAGAGGGGTAAGCGCAATAAAAGCTAGTGCTTTCTCAATTTTAACATAGCACCATGATTAAATTTAAAAGTACAACGAAGTGGTTCATTTTTTCAGTGGTTTCATTTTGTAATAAATTTTCTATTGAATAACTCGGGTTTAGCCTTCCTTTGGTTTTAACAAATGCATCTTGATATTGAAATTGATATCCGTTGCATTTGAAAAACTCGTTACCTTACATTGGTACTGCTTAAGTAATTGCATTGCGATAAATACCTTAAACTGCTCATTATCAAACCCAACAGCATGAACATCGAATTTTGGATGTAATAAACCGGAAATTTTATCTTCTAGGTTATTCTTGATTTTACTGCTAATTTCGAGTTCCAATATCATGTCATTAACACCCTCATTGATGTAATCTATATCAACTTTTATTAAACCACCGTCTCCTATCTCTTTTATAAATGAAATTATGGTTGCTATTGATTCGATGTATAAAAATGGAGGTACCCCAAACACTTTTAGGGAACTATTTACCTTGCTAGTAATTTTTAATCTTTCAGTTTTATTTTGGACGATGTTTTCAATTCCTTTAATCAAATCACAAAATTCAAAATCAACAAAATCAACCACTTCAGTAGCCATCTTACTTCTCTCATACTGTATAAGATGTGCTAGCCAAGAATCAAAACTTTCAAGTAGTTTTAATTTATGGCCCTCAGCATGCTTAACAACTTTTTTTATTTTACTTAACATGGCTACGTTTTCGTGGTAGGATTCTTCAAGAATTATCGAAGTTTCAAGAATTTTATTCTCATCCCTTTTTTTGTTTATTAAAAGTACTTTCGCGTGTCTGCGGATATACCATATAAGCAATCCAATAACAGAGCCTATAAAAATAACAATGACAACTGTTTTTTCGAAAGCTATTTTAATGGGTTCTAAACGTTTATAAAAATTATTCAGCTCCAAATCCATTCCTAGGGTTCCAATAAACTCTCCTTTGTCGTTGTAAAAAGGAGCGTATGCACTAACAAAAACACCCCATTTATCTTTATAGACATCCGAAACGGTATTTGTTTTTTCTTTTAATGCTTTTACCAATGCTGGTGACGGGTCTTCATATATCTCCATTAATGCTGGAGCTAAATCCGGAATACCATCTCCGTCATTATCATTTTGAGGACTTGGATTTAGAACAAAATACACTTTATCGTCTATCAATATATTTGTGTAGATATACCGAATATCTCTAGCTTTTTGTCGAATATTTTCTAAAGGAGTAATTTGAGAAATATATAAAGAATCATCTCTTTGAGTATGTTCATTAAACTTCGTATGAATATTTCCGTCGATCGTGGTTGCAGCAGACATTACACTAGACTTCAACCCAATTTTTATTTCTTCTTCTAAAGAGTGCATTGATTTGATATGTACCAAATAAATGGAAAAGAAAATCAGTGCAATCGACACAAAGGCTGTTAGAATGGCTTCCGTTCTTGGGCGAACTTTTTTATAAAATGAGCTCTTTTTTACATTCATTTTAGTTTTGTTTGCTTTTTTCACTATCAAGGGTTTTACTTTTTAGTTTAAATATTCGCATTAAAATTGCGTCTGTTAGAAGAAGATGCACAATTGTGCAATTACTAATGCTAAAAAAGACAGAGGAAAGATATACTTGCAATGATTCATCAGTTTCTTATAAAAAAGTTTTCCTTTACTCTTCTTCAAATAATTTCCAAGTATGATAATAACAAGACTTACAAAAATACTCAGGTATCCTAAAGTAATCAACGATTCTATAAAGGTATTATAGGGTAAGTTTGGAAGAACACTTGATGTACTAAAATTAAAAGCAACTACGGTTAGCATTAAGGTAAAATTAGTTGCTAACTGATCTGATAAACTCGGTATCCAAAACACCATCCAAGAAAGAGAAATAATCAAAAATAATGGCACCATTAATTGCCAGAAATAATACCTGATTTTTCTTTTTGCTACTATTTCCTGATTGTATCTTGAGAAAACTATTGACTCTCCATTTTCACTTAAATGAGAATAATCTTTTGAATTTATAAAGGTTTTTCTATCTAAAATATCCCACTCAAGTGACATCCCTTCAACAAAAGAATTATCATTATTTTTCTTATCTAGAAAAATCAATCTTTCTTCATCATAAGAAAATGCTTCTAAACGGATATTGAAAACCTGTGTATCAAAAGGAAATGATTTAAAATTCATAGAAGTGGTAAACACAGCATTAAACCGTTCGTTATAGGTGGTTTTACCATTCTCTCCAAGAATAATTTGCTTGTTAGCAATTTCTCTATTCCCCACTACATTAATGAACTCAAACGCAGGCACCCAAATTTCTTCACCTATCTTTTCATCAGCAAGTGTATTTTCAAAAATAACATTTCCTAAATATTTTCCTGACCTCTCTTTAGGGTCCGTCCAACTAGCCACTAAATAACCATCTATTATATAGGTTTGATCAGCTGTATTAACGCCATATATTTTATTTATTTGGAGTTTTATCAGGACTTCAAGCACATCTTTATAACTGTTATCTAAATGAGCATTCTGCTGATTTAATGTATCCAACGCATTTGGGTAAACGCACAGATTGAATACTAAGAGTATATAGGTATATATCCGTGTCATTCTACTATAGTTTTATGAGAACTATCTAATTCTTGATAGCATTCGACTAAATCATTCACAAGTAATTTTATCGCAGCTATTGTCATATCCTTTCGAACAACCACTCGCATCACTGTTGTTTTAATTTTTTGAGGTAATGTATATGAAGGTAACATCCATCTTTTTTCTCTTAACAATTGTGTAAATCTCTTTTCGCAAAACTGTGGTTGTTCTTTGAATTTGAAAATCACAATGGGGAACGTATTCTCTGATACTACTTGAAACAACGCTGTTTCTGTAAGTAACCGAGTAAGTAGGCTAGCATGATCCAAGCATAGTTCCATTATCTTTTGATATCCTTCAAACCCATAATGAAGAAAGTTAAAATATTGTGCAGTGATTAACGATGAAGATCTTGAGAAACTAACTGTAAATGATTTTGAACTGCCACTCAAATAATGAGAATTTAAACTTAATTCAGTATGAAAATAACTCTCATCTCTAAACAAAATCCATCCCAATCCAGGATATACCAATCCGTATTTATGCCCTGACAAGTTAATAGATCTTACTAATGGTAGTTCAAAATCCCATACCTGTTTATGTTTATCTTTCAAAAATGGCATAATGAACCCTCCAACCGCAGCATCAACATGAATACCAACGTCCCAATTATTTTCTTTATTCAATTTTTCTAGAGACGTGTTAAGTAAAGAAATTGGGTCACATAGACCCAAATAGGTACATCCTAAAATCGCCACCACACTGATGGTATTTTCATTAACTTTTTCAAGTACTTTTTCTAAAGGATACTCTGATATATTCTCTATCTCAATTTCTCTTACTTCTATATCCAAATACTTAGCAAACTTATACCAACACAAATGGGCATTATTGCAAAGCACTATATTTGGTTTCCCGTGTAATCCTCTTTTCTTCCAAAACCATTTTGCTGCTAACATTCCTAAAAAAATGGCTTCAGAAGACCCAGTTGTAGAACTTCCGAACACTCTATTGACATCTGGAGCGTGTAATAAATCACCAATTGTTTTTACCAAATTCTCATGAATCTTTGTAGTTTCACCATATTCATTTTGATTTACTACGTTTTTTCCTAATAATTTATGGATTATAAAATCTGCTTCAGACAACATCTCTATCGTTGTATAACTACCTAAATCACACTCTTTTAAACCATCTCCCTCTAATTTTTTTCCAATGATGGATAATACTTCATAAGACGGAACTCCTTTTAATTTGAGTAAATTATCATATTTCTCTGTTAAATATTTCTTCTTTATTTTATTTGTCATCTATAGTTATAATAGTATATTAATTTTGACTCTATAAAACTTCTTTAATTTCTCTATAAACCCTTTCTAAAACAAGTAACTACCCGTTTTCTTGAAAACTAATTTTCAATATTTGTTGCTATTTAAACACGAAGTTTACCCCTAATTGATATGCCGTTTTGTTAGGTCTAATAACATGTGTAAGAGATGAGAATAACACCAAATTGATATATTTAAACTTAAGAGGTGTGGAAATCATAAAGTTTAAATCTCTAAAATCATTGGTTTGGTATGTATCGTTCATTCGATAACCAAGTGACGCATTTAAAGTGGTTGTAAATTTTGGACCAATAGGTATGTTTTTCAAAAAAGAAATATTTGTGTATACGGCATTCGTATTTGACACAAACACCGTAAAACTAGTTTGCAAAAAACCCGAAGTATTTATTCCAAAAAAATATTCAGAAAAATTCGTGTCAAAATTATTCCCTATGACCGGAGCCACGTAATAAACCCAACCGAAATTGGCATTTAATTTTTCAGTAATTAAAAAGTTGTATGATAAAGTAGTCGATATCTCGAGGTCATTGGTTTTCTTATTCAGTCCAAAGCTACTCCAAAAATTCACCATAAAACCACTTTTACCAAATGCGTAACTTGCACTTGGTTGCATTGCTACATACTCAGAAATAGCATCCCTCCAAATATAATTAGAGGTGTATAATGCCGATAAGCTCAAGTTATTTTGAGTCTCTTTTTTTTCGAGATCCTGTTCTTGCACCTCCTTAAAAGGATTGGTTATTGTCAATTCTGGTATATTAGTTTGAATCTCTTCATTTTCTATGTCCTGTCCTAGCATTTCAAAAGAGAATACACCAAGTGTTAAGATAAAAATTATATTTAATTGTTTTTTCATTGTAAAAATATTTATGTGATTGTTTTAGAATTGAAAAAAAATCCCTTTAGCCTTTCTTTAGAATTAAGGTTATGTCATTTTTAGCCAAGGCAAACCAATGGTGAAGAATCTGGTTATGATTCTCTTCTCAAGTTGCTCTTAACATCTGTAAGTTTGAGAAAAGCCTGCTATCATCTTAGGTAGGATTATTTTGAACAAAAAACGTCTAAGGGTTAAAGCACCCTGAGCTCTTCTTTGAAAAGTAACCTAAAGGAATTTTATTCTATTGTGATGAGAACTAAGTTTAAGTTCTCTTATAATTTTGTATACGTCCGAAGCTTTCTTTTTATAAAGGAATACTACTTCAACTACGATACTTTTATGCTTGTGTTTGTAATTATATTGAGTCGATCTTCTTCTTCAAGATATAAGGAGGTGTTTTCATCGTATTCAATTTCGGTTCCGTACACTTTAGCTTTGGGGTTCTTTTCCTTCCATAAGGTGGCAATATGCCCATACAAGGCTGCGTAACAAACTGCGAAATGAAACTCAGACACCTCGGCATTCTTTACCAGACTTTCAACCAACTCTACTCCTTTTTTCGCTGGTAGATCACCCTGATTATCATCCCTTAATCTCGCATTGAGCTCACCTCCAAATGCATGGAAAAGGACAATACAATCTTCTTTAAGACGTATCGCTTCCGTATCATTACTAAATAAAAGAACGACACTGTTAATCAGACTTTCACCAAACCAAACTTCTTTTTTATTTTGAAAAGATTTTTTTATTGCATTAAATAATTGTGTTCCATTAGCAACACAATCTTCCCCCCATTTCCTGGTGCTTTTATCTTTATAGGGAATAAGGATTACTAGTTGTTTTCCTTTAACATTCATAAGTATTTGTTTATTGTTCAATTGATAATTTTTCCATAAATCTTCCATAGTTTGTTCCTGCCCAATCGACCACTACTTTTCCACCCAAAAGTTCCTCTTCTTCAATTGCTCTTTTTAATTGAGAAGATGCTCCTGTATAAAAAGCGTATTGTTGTTCAAGAGAGGGTTCTGGAGTGAGTGTTTTCAGAGCTTCTTCTTTAGAAGAAATTGCATACTCATTCAGCCCTATAAGACAGATATCTTCGTCTATTGGAAACCCATTTACACAATCAGAATACAAATCAGGAACCACCAATTCTCTTTTAAACAATGCTCTCATTCCTATTTTTTTTAATTTCCCAAAATTGTAAAAACATCCATTATCCCATGCGTTTTGTACAGGTTTATGACCTAAATTGATTGCTAAAGTCTTTTCGTTTTTATATAATTTTTTGATATAGGGTAAATTCTGAAAAATTCCTCCATCTATGCAAGTCATATCCAAGGCCTCTATATAAACGGGAGGTAATGCCCACGGAAATGATGCTGAAGAAGCCATTGCTAAGATCATAGGCACTCCCATCGAATGTTCCGTAAATTCGGTATCCGGCAACGAAGTAAATGTAACGGGAGACATCTGTGTGTCATTTACCTTTGTGGCTGAGCAACTAAAGTGTGTAAGCCCAATTTTTTCTCGAAATGAAACATCTAGATCTTCAATAAACTGCCCCCAATCACCTAACGTGATTCTCTCAATGGTTGCTAGCACTTCTAAAAGTCTATTTATTTCACTTTTATCAAGACCTCGCCCCCATATTTTACTTGTATCTTCCACATACTTTTTATATTCTTCTAACAATCTTAATTGTTCCAGAACAATAGGATGATCGAAACCTAACGCACCTTTAGTATGCAACGGGTCACCTCCAAACATTCCATAAGTAGTCATGGTAAGGGCCAAATCAGGCATCCCTGTTGGAAAATAGGTTGGTGTTTTAGACCTCTTTACAATTGAATGTAAATTAGTAACTTTTACCCCTTTAAGATACCGAACTACTTCTTTATCTTCTATGGGTACTCCCATAAAATATCCCAAAAAGCTATACGGCATTCCTATTGCCATATTAAATGCAACCATAGATCCAGCACTTGTTCCTCCATAAGATTTCACCCATGGTAATCTTTTATTTCTATGTAAAGCCTCAATGGCACCCAAGTGCCCTACCCCTTTGGCTCCTCCACCTCCTAAGACTATATGATTAAATATTTTTACTATTTCTTTTTTTCCCATATTCAGTTGGTTTTAATTAATTATTTTATTCTCTATCACTCTGAAAAATAGTGGTTACTGTTGCCGAGAGAAAAGCTAGAAAGGCTCCTAAAACAATATTAAAAGATTGGGATGCGAGTTGTTGCATATCATCTGCCTCGCTTTCTGATTCTTTTATCAACTCTGTTATGGTAGTTCTAAAATATTTCTTATCCTCTAGATGTTCGAGTTTATGAGCGTGCTCCTCTAATATTTTATAATATTTCTCAACCGTTTCCGTTGGATCGTTAAAAGACATAGGCCAAAAGGCAATATATCCTATATAGGTGAAAATCATCACATAAACGCATAGAACCACCATCCAAATATTAAAATTTCTAAACCCTCTATTAATTGACTTTTTCTTTTCATCCTGTTTTTTAATAGAGCTAGAACCTTTATATTTACAAACTTCTCCTTCCATGTAGTATGCTTTAAGGTGTCATTCTTGCAATGATTAAATCTAACATCTTTTGCAATCCTTCAGGTCTATCCTGCATTTTAGCTTCAACATGAAAATTGTATTTAGGTGATTGACTTGTTCTCCTAGTGTTTTCCCTTGACTCCGACACTTTCCCTATCATTTCGGTCTTCGACATTGAAAATAACTTTAACTTTTTAGAGGTATCTTCATCAGTACTATTATATTTATCATAGTTTTCTACACTCGTTTTAATTTCAATCTGAAAATCAACCGTTACCTTATCAATCATCAAAGAAGGAATTGGAACCATAGAAAGAATAGGTGCTTTAACAATTTCATTTTTATAACTTACTGCTCCATTCTCAAGTGTATCAGCAATAGGAACACTAAAATCCATAGTCTTTAGGTTTCCCTCTGCATCGAAACCAATTAATTCTATAAATTCATGTGTGTTAAGTGCCAATGCCACCTGCGATTCCATCACAGCTCTAAAGGGAGCCGTAATAAGATCCTTAAAAGGTAATTGATTGATTTGATTTTCTATATTACTCATCTTTACTTATCTTTTGGTATTACATTATTTGCAAAACTTTCAATGATACGTTGAATTCCTTCTGGAGCATCTGCTTTTTTAAACTTCATTTTCATTTCAATAAAGTTTGGGTTTTTACCTTGAGGTTTTGCTCCTCCTGAAAAAGAAATATCAAAACTGGCTCTTTCAACTTCGTCTCCTGCTTTTGTCATTTCTTTTTTAGTTTTCACTCCATCTACACGAAGGCTTAAATCTACTTCCAATTCATCTAGTTCTAATCCCGACGGTGTTACCAGCGTTATAAGAGGCACATCAACTGTGGTATCTTCAGAAATGTTCACCGCCATATTAATCGGATTATTATCTTCATCGAAATACCTATCTAATAAGCCTATATAAAATTTTTCTACTACATCTTGCGCTGCATTTACTGTATATTGAATCCCTTTGGCAATGTCTGTTAATGTTTGCCCATTACGTTCTGTATTACTCATCTTATTTTCGTTGTTTATAATTCTGATTTAGGTTTAGGAATGATACTCGACTCGGTAAGGATATCCATAATGCGAGATAATGCTTCCGGTCGTTCTTGTTTTTTAGCCTTTAAGTTAAATTTGTACCTAGCACTTGTATCTGATTTTCGTTCTCCTGCAGTAGCATTTGATAAACTAGTTTCAATCTCAATTCTATCCTTTTCAATTTCTACTTTTCTGCCTCTCGAATCTTTGATGTATTGAATCTCTTTGTAATTGCTAGAAGTATGAACTCTTAAATCAAACGATACATCTACTGTTTCAATAGCCAACGAAGGCGCATCAACTAATGCGATGTACGGAACATTTACAGACACTTTACTTGTTTTTCCTGTTGGTGTTCCCTTGTCGTCTAATACGTTAGAGTCATATGTAAAAGGAATCATACGCACCTCTCCATTCTTATCTAAAGCCATATTGTCTAAAAAGTCAATCATTTCTTCATTCATTAATGATTGTGCTTTTACCGCTGCAACAATAGGAGCTGCAACCATTTTTTCTATTGACATGGGTTTCATTATCCCTTGTACAGGTTGGTTTTTTTTTGCCATACTATTTCTCTTTAATTAGTTACTTGTTCTTATATATCTTCTAAAAAAAGCAATGACCTTCTCCCATATGGTCAATCTTTTCTCTAAAAAGAACTCCATATATTCATCAGCATACGCCATAACATCATCTAGCTCATCTCCTTCGTAATGTTTCAGGCTAACAAGTACACTTCGTTTGTTCAAAAAAGTTGCTCGAATTGAAAATTTAACGTCTTTATTCTTTCTAAAATTTATCTCTTTCTGCGAGGTGCTTTTTTTCAGAATATATCTCTTTAACATCAGTGAAACAGAAAGTTCCGATAAATCATACGCATTTACAACAATGCTGTCCATACACGTTCTATCAATCTCCCTTTTAAAATATCGGTCTATCAAATTTTCTGTGTAAAGCTCCCCCGTTTCTTTCAGTACTTGAAAAATGGATTGATTCTCGTGTACAACGCCTTTTAATTCTTCTTTACTACTAATGTGCTCTTTAAGTAATTGTAGCCTCATACTATATAATTGAAGGGTTGATACCTATTAACAAGTCAACTTTTAAGGCTTCAAGGGACTGTTTTTCATCTAGTTTATTACTATAAAAATTATACAATGGTGTAATTGGTTGTAATTTATTCCCTGTTACATATTTAAAAATCTCTTGATGTGCCATATTCAATTTTTCAGGACTTCCTTTATACTCAAGATGAAGCGCATTCATTAAATGAAAAACTGGCTTTACGTTGTAATTTTTTAGGGTATTATTAGCTGTATGTTCTATTGGAATCATAATTTCCATATCTAGCAAATTAGTCTCTCTATCTATTTTGTGCACTGTGGTAATTACGCCTCCTATCTGGTTTAATTTATATGTTTTTATAAAATCTCCCATTGCTGCAAACTCTTTATTAATTTCCTCTTCTTTAATGTTCTTTCTACAGCACAATAAATTTTCTAATCGGACTTCTTGATGTTTTTTAATCTCCATTGTATACTTTTTTGATAACTGAGGAGTATCTTTATAATAATACTCCCCAGCTTTCTAACTATAAACTATTTTATACTGATGCTGTTTGCGCTCCACCTTGAATTGGTGTAATACAACTTGCAATAATATCCATTAACTTACTCATTCCTTCAGCAGGAGGTTGTTGAGTAGCTTTTACATTCACGGTGTAAGTTGCTGATTGATCTGATGAACGTGTACGTTCTTCAGAACTCTTTACAGAGGCCTTAAACGCTACACTTGCTCCCCAAATAGATCCAGAAACACCTAAAGAAGCTTCTCTTGAGTTATTAGTGGTTGTGGTATCTGAAGTTTTTACTTCCATCGTAAAATCAACAGTTACCTCATCAATCAATAAAGATGGAATTGGTACTAACCCTAATAACGGAGCCTTTACATTAATTGGCATGGTACTTACAGCACCTGTTGTTCCGTCTGTTACAGATTGATCTAATTTGAATTCTAAAACTCTTGTAGATCCGTCATTGTTAAATCCTAATAGATCTACATAATTTATAAACTCATCTGCTAATAAAACTTGCGACTGACATGCCGCTTTAAATGGATTGGCGATAAGTTCTCTCATTGGTAACGAAGAGAACGAACTTGCTACACTCATAATTTTTAATTTTTTTTAATTTTTTAATATTTTTATTTAGCGTCCGGTTGTCTCACAACCGACAAAGCTCATAGGGTATAGCCCCACACAACTTTATGCTTTCATTTTTAGTTACTTCTTATTCCATATACGACCTCCTCTCTTTTAAATTAAACACATTTAAACTGCTACTTAATTGCGTAATTATTGTCTATCTTACAACTTGGAGTACATCGTTGAAGAATTAAATTGTCTTATCTTTTATGACTAAAAAGATGCACTAGTACCTCGGGGTGATTTTGACACTAATTCACCGTCATAAAACATCAATAAAGCACTGAAGGCATGCGAAGTAATTATCTAACCTAGGATTATTTCATTGTATACTATAACGGCGCCACCTATAGGACCTTCCTTTGTTATGTTTAAAGGGATATCTCCTTTTCTTTCATCTATCGCTATAATTTCTTCTGCTACTAAACTTCCTTCCCAAAACAAATCAGAAGTTTTTATTTTTGACCCATTTACAGTTAAGAAGGGCAGTTCTAATTCAGTGACACTAGATCGTTCTACTTTTGGTTTTTTACCATATGGAATTAGATCGCTCTCTTCATCTGGTTTAATTTTTAAAGTTTTCACCCTCATTAAACCAGTATGAGAATTCCCAAGTGTTGTTTTTTCATTTGTGGTTACATTTCTATAGCCTAAGACCTCTTGAATATTTTCATCTTCATCGAGTACTAATTTTCCTTCTTCCCATACCGCCATATTTCCATAACCATCACAATTGAATACCCAGCCGTCTTTCTTAGCAACTACAGCAGTATCGTATATCTTAGACCCGCATGATGTAACCACATGTACATCAACACCTTTCTGTATTTTCTTGTACATAATTCGTTCTTTACTGCTTAAAAACCCTGTGATGGGCGGATTTTTAATTACCCCAATAAGCTTCTTTATTCCCACAATAAGCTTCTTTTTGACTTGGTTCACATGATCTAGACCAGTATCTATAGCGAAACTAAGTCCTCCTATTTCCACAATACCTGTTGAGTTAATGTCTAAATGGGTCGGTTTTACATTTACATCATTCCATCCTTCTAACAGTGAAGAACCAAACCCTTTGTTATTTTTAATTTGTGCTACTTTATCTCTATCAATTTCTCCATGTATATCGATAAGTTTCCAAGGGTCTATATGCACTTCTGTCTCCTCCCAGTCACTTACCATTTTATTTAAAACCTCTTGCTCTCTATTTTCATCTCCAACTGATTCTTCTTTACTAGCTTTAGCAATTACATTATAGAAGGGTTTCATAATGATTGTTGTAGCTGCTTTTGACTCCTCATCAGAAAAGCCTCCTTTTATTAAGAGCGAAACAGAATAAGTTACTTCTTTTTCAGAAGGATCAAGTGCCTTTTCCCACTCTAGTGGATCTTGTTTCAACTTTTTCAACTGAGCCCCTAACTCTATAATTTCTTTTTCTGTATTAATCTTTTTTAAATCATTATCAACCTCTTTATTAATTCTCTTTGCGATAGTATCGATTACTTTAAGTGATGAATCTTCATAATCCGTTTTGGTAGGATCCTCAATTAAACCATGGGCTACTTCTCTTGCCAAAGCATCAATATTGTCAATTTCTTCTTTAATTTTATCATCAGCTTCAAAAGCTTTTTTTAACTCAGATTCTAGAAGTACCTGATTAATTGCATCAACTACTGTAAAGTTTTTGAGGTTTACTGGTTTTCTAACCTTTTTCACCTTTCTATTTTTCGGTTTAAAGAAAGGAATTTTAATATTTTCTACAAGAATCTCTTTTTTCTTGACAGGAATCGTTTCGACTAAATTTGCCCCCAAAATCAACAACCAATCTTTCCATTCTTCTCCTTTCATTAGTTCTTGTAAACATCCTAAAACCCCTGCTTTACCTTCTTCATTTCCTAAGAAAGATTCTTGTAAATAAGCTTTTCTACTACCACTAAAGAAAAAATCAGGAACTGTGAATATTTTTAATGCATTCTTTTCAATATCACTTCTATTTTTCGCTCTCAACAGAGCCTCTTTTAGCAAAGCTATTCTTGCTGTAAAATCTTGCTCTTCCCCTTTAGCACGAGTTAAATTATTACTGTCTAACCCCAAAGAGACCGTCGTTTCATTTTCTTCTTTAAGCCCAGTATGAATACCGTATCCTACAAATTGTATTTCTGTAAATTTTGACATTATTTAATTTTATATTGTTCGAACGTATTTTGTTTTTTATTCAATTAGAATTTCCTACTATAACTAACTTTCTTTCATAAAAAGAGCTCTATTTGCCTTCAACAGTTCTATCTGAGAGCTTATAAATTTTGTCAAAGCCTCTCTAAACACCGTATTTTCTCTATCTTTTCTCATTTTTAAAATGGTCATTTGTAATAGTTGATTTGTAACTTCAAATGATTTACACAAGGCATTTGAGACTCCTTCATCTCCTTCAATATGAAGAAGTTCAACCATAGCTCTTTCTGTGTATCTCTTTAATTCAATAAACTCTGATGGTGACACGCTTGAATCCGCATAGATTCCGTTAATAATTTCTTCTAAACTTTTATCCATTTTGTATTATATTTTTTTTTAAATACTCCTTTTTTATAAACCCTACGTCTTCTCTTTTCAACTTGAAACAGCATTTATTTATGGATCTTTACCCGAAAACATGCTTCGTTTTAGAAAGGTTTTCGTGAAAATTTCGCTGTGGTTGAAACCTGTTTTATTTTATTTTTACATCAAAACATCATAAGAATGCATAAATTTTTGTTTGTATTGCCTACTAATAATAACCTGCATTCCGTTTTTTAATAACACTAAATTATCGAGGAGAAATAATTTCTCTATTTTATCGTAGTTTACCACGTAATTTCTATGCGTTTGTATAAAATTTGGAGAAGAAATTTCTAAAAACTGCTTTAAAGAAAGTTGTACAAGAAAGTTCTCTTTTTCCGTAAAAATTTTACTGTATCGACCTTCTACAGTAACAAACTGAATGTCATTTTCTAACACTTTTACTAGGGTATTACTTTTTTTTATAAAAAAGGATTTGTTTGACAAGACAGAAGGGATAGGCTTTGCACACCACAAATTAGTTTTCTCATTCGCTTCACTTAGGTCAAGCTCTAAATCATTTGTATGACGCATTTTAGTCAACGGTTTTAGCATTAGTGATCAGGTCTATTCTAAAAACGTTCGCCTCTTCCACTCCATCTTTCGTTTTATCCAATTTATCTCCTTTGATGCCATAATTATTCAGTCCTTTTCTATTCATTTCCTTCTCTCTATATTTCACAGAATTTGATTGAAACAAATCATATGAATGGTTTTGTATTGTAGCACTATTTGTTTCAATCATTTTCCATGATCCCCTACTATCTTTCATTTTTTTACTTGTTCTCTACCTAATTATTTTACCTCCCTATTTCTTCCCAACAACTCACCTAATTATTTCTAAAACCCGCCTTCTAAACCACTCTCTAAAAGGGTTTTAGCAAAATACTTTCATATACTTCACAGATACAATATTTATGTTTTTCCTCTTTTTTAACAGTGATTATTGTATACGCACTTTTTTCTAGAATGACCATTGTGTTTTTTAAATCTTTAACAAGACCTCCTCCAAATACGTAGATGGGAAACTCTTTACCAAACCCCTCTTTTTCAATTTCTTTAGATATAAGTCGTGCTAATTTGATGTCATTCATTTTTTCAAAAGGAGGCGTTTCTTCGAAAACAGCACAAACATGAATACCTAATATTTCCCCTCTTATCAATTGCACAATACCCACACTGTTTTCTAGTGAAGGAAAAGCCAATTGCTTTCCTTTTTTACATTCCCATTCTTTGAGTATCGGAATATCATGTTTAACTATTTCGCTCAACGCTTCATCAAGTGACCTTTTTTGACAACTAATATTCTTGTTTAGTACTACTTGTTTCATAAAAAGAGTATGATATTTTATTTAAAAATCTTCCTCTTCTAGAAGGGTGTATGTAAAATCTTTTTGATTCGAGTTTTTACAAACTTCCATAAATAAATTAAAGTCCTTCACTCTCTTAAATACCTGACAACCTGCCGACCATTTTTCAACTACTACTGATTCTGAAACAGCATTGCTACGATGAATATTGATTCCAAAAATCCCACTATCAATATCTCCCTCTTTATCTAGAGAGAGGTCACCATTATTATCACGCCAAACTTTCACGGGACTTTGTTGCTTTAAAGCTTCATACTTTCCTTGATGCAACCCTATTGTATGTGAGTTTATATATTGGTCCGGTACTAATATTGATGTCCCTTTTACATTCAAAGGGTTTTGCAACCAATAGGCACCGGGATCAGTAGTTATCGCAAACTCATGAATTGCTGTTGCTCCCTCTTCATTCTTATAGACAAGGTATAACCAATCATCGAATGAATTAGCGTCAGTAATAGAGCTTCTAACTCCAATAATATTAATAGTCTCAAAAAACTCATAACCTTTTTTTGTGATAACTTCTTGTATTTCCTCTAATGTAAATCTCATTTCAATACACTGTTTATTAATGTTTTACAAGGCTAAACTAGTACATCTATTGAAGTTATTTTATGTGAAATGACACCAGTGGTAAAATGGACGTAATTAACGGTTATTTTAATGTTTTGAGCGGTTTTACACTAGATATAAGGCTATCGTGACTGCTCTCTAAAATGAATTCTTAGAGTAGGTGGTCTACTGGGCAAAAAAACTTCATGGTGTTTAGTTTTGGCGTACAATCTTAGTAACGCACGAACTATATTTACGCTATTTTCTCAAAAATGATGATTTACCTCCCTCATCTAAAGCTATTTATGCTTAAAACACAAACTCCGTTTACACAACATAAACACCTAGTAGACAACGATATACATATCTATTTATTTAGACAGATATCGTGAACAATAAAAACAATGCTATTTGATATGTGAAATTACAAAAGAGTTAGTTATCATAGCATCTTTAACCAAATACATTAAAACCGATTGAAAGTAATGATTTTCCTGCTACATACATCTCAAGGACCAGCTCCTTAAGATACTCACTTCACTACAATTAATCTCCCTATTCACAATGAAAAAAATTAAAATTTTAATCATGACGGAAAAACCGTTAAAGGCGAGTAAATTAAAGCCCCAGTTAGAAAGAAAAAATAGCATTAAAGTTGTTGCTACCGCAACCAACTTGCAGGATGCTTTAGATATTTTCTTTTCAGAAGAATTTGATATCAACACCGTTGTATTCGACCTATTATTAGGTAAGAATATGGAAAGTATCTTTATCAAAACAATCATAAAAATACCTGACGTCACATTACCTTTTATTTTTATGGCTGATTTAGATTCTCATGATAGCATTGAATCGACCATTAGGACTAAACCTTATCATTATTTTTTAAACCCTTTAAAAGAAATGAGTCTTACAGATGCTCTTGAATCCACTTTACATGGTTTTTCAGAGAAAAGCCGTCTATTTTCTACTAAAATGAAACCTTCTTCTATTTATATCAAAAAATCTTTTTTTGTTAAAAAAAACAACACTCTTGTAAAAGTGTTAGAAAAAGATATACAGTTTGTTACTGTAGAGGGTCGATATAGTAAAATATATACAGCAAATGATAATTATCTCGTTCAGGTCTCTTTAAAACAGTTTTTAGAGATTTCTTCTCCAAACTTTATACAAACCCATAGAAACTATGTGGTGAACTATGATACCATAGAAAAGTTATTTCTGTTAGATAATTTGATTTTATTAAAAAATGGAATGAAAGTTGTCATTAGCAGGCAGTACAAACAAAAGTTTATACACTCTTACGAGGTTTTAGTTTGAAAAATGTATCACTATATTAACAATTAGGAGCCTATAGAAGCTCTATAAAGTCCATTCTGGTATAATTATCAGAAGTTTGAAAAGCACTTTATTGTAACTTGAACCAACTACTACTTTTAAATTCAAGTTACAATAAAGTACTATTCATTTAAAATCTAAAATCATCATCTCTTTCACTACCCAATAGTTTACTAGGTATTTCTTATTCCTTTCTCTCCCATCAACCTTATATGTTATTTTTATTTTTTGTCTTTTTTATGATTTAAGAAGTATTAATTTTGGCGGAAATACAACCGAAAATAATTACTTGCTATAAATTACTTGTATTATATTGTACAAAAAATGGTTTTACAATATCTTTGCATTTCGAAAATTTCCACTTGTAAGGAAATTATAGTTAAATTTATATAAAGCATAATGATCAAAATTACATTGCCAGACGGAACCGTTAAAGAGTTTGAGATCAATAGCACGGCTATTGATGTTGCTAAAAGTATTAGTGAAGGATTTGCTAGAAATGTTATCTCGGCAAGTTTTAATGGAACAACTATTGAAACCACTACTCCTTTAACCACCGATGGAGCTTTAATTTTATATACTTTTAATGATGCAAAAGGGAAAAATGCTTTCTGGCACTCATCTGCCCACGTATTGGCTCAATCAATTTTGGAGTTTTATCCAAACGCTAAGTTAACTATTGGTCCGGCTATTGAAAACGGATTTTATTATGACCTAGATTTAGGATCTGACGTTCTTTCAGAAAAAGATTTTCCAGCGATAGAAAAGAAGTTTTTAGAATTGGCGCGTGAGAAGGCGTCATTTAAAATGCGTGAAATTTCAAAAGCTGATGCGTTGTCTTATTACAAAGAAAGAGAAAATCAGTATAAAGTTGAGCTCATAGAAGGTTTAGAAGATGGTGACATTACATTTTGTGATCACAGTAACTTTACTGACTTGTGCCGTGGTGGCCACATTCCAAACACGGGGTTAATAAAAGCTATTAAGATAATGAACGTCGCTGGAGCATATTGGCGTGGTGACGAAAAAAACAATCAGCTTACGCGTGTTTACGGTATTTCTTTTCCGAAACAAAAGCAATTAAAAGAATATTTAGAATTATTAGAAGAAGCCAAAAAACGCGATCATAGAAAACTGGGTAAAGAGTTAGAATTATTTACGTTCTCTCAAAGAGTTGGTCAAGGTCTTCCTTTATGGCTCCCAAAAGGTGCCGCTTTACGAAATAGATTAGAAGACTTTTTAAAAAAGGCACAAACAAAAGCTGGATATGAAATGGTCATGACTCCTCACATAGGTCAGAAAGAGCTTTATGTAACTTCTGGACACTATGCAAAATATGGAGAAGATAGCTTTCAACCTATCAAAACGCCAAAACAAGATGAAGAGTTTTTATTAAAACCCATGAATTGCCCACATCACTGTGAAATTTATGCACATAAACCTTATTCATATAAAGATTTACCAAAACGTTTTGCCGAATTTGGTACGGTTTATAGATATGAGCAAAGTGGAGAACTCCATGGTTTGACTCGTGTTCGCGGTTTTACTCAAGATGACGCTCATATTTTTTGTACACCTGAACAATTAGATGCTGAATTCAAAAATGTAATTGATCTAGTCCTTTATGTTTTTGGTTCGTTAGGGTTTAAAGATTTTACTTCGCAGGTTTCCATAAGAGATATGAGTAACCCTGATAAGTATATCGGAGATGCTGAAACTTGGGAAATTGCTGAAAATGCGATTATCAGTGCCGCTAAAGACAAAGGTTTAAATTATGTTATTGAAGAAGGAGAAGCTGCGTTTTACGGACCGAAATTAGACTTTATGGTAAAGGATGCCTTGGGAAGAAGCTGGCAATTAGGTACTATTCAGGTTGATTACAACTTACCTAAACGCTTCGATTTAACCTACAAAGGCCCTGATAACAAGCTACATAGACCCGTAATGATTCACAGAGCGCCATTTGGTTCAATGGAACGCTTCATAGCTGTCTTACTTGAACACACAGGTGGAAATTTCCCTTTGTGGCTAACTCCTGAGCAGGTTATTATACTGCCAATCAGTGAGAAATACCAAAATTATTCAGAAAAAGTTTTACATTTGTTAGAAAATTCCGAAATTCGCGCTCTCATAGATCATCGAAATGAGAAGACAGGAAGAAAAATTCGGGATGCTGAATTGAATAAAATTCCGTTCATGATCATTGTCGGAGAGAAAGAGCAAGAAGAGAATACTGTTTCCATAAGGAAACACGGTGAAGGTGACATAGGTACATTTACAATTGAAGAGTTTATCTCTTTAATTAATAAAGAAGTAGACAAAACCTTAGTTCCTTTCGGAAATAACTAGATAGTAATTTTTAAATTTATAAGTCATAGCTATTAGAAAAAAAGGTGGGCGTAGACCCGCCAGAGTAATTAAAGAAGATCAACATAGAATTAATGAGAAGATCAAGTATGTTGATGAAGTTCGTCTTGTAGGCGATAACATTGAAGTAGGCGTATATTCTTTGCTTAAAGCTAAAGAGTTTGCGAGAGAACAGGGGCTAGATTTGGTAGAGATTTCTCCAAAAGCAGTTCCTCCTGTTTGTAAAGTTATTGATTACAAAAAGTTTTTGTATGAACAAAAGAAACGTGAAAAAGCATTAAAATCTAAAGCGACCAAAGTAGTTGTAAAAGAAATACGTTTTGGCCCACAAACTGACGAGCATGATTATGAGTTTAAAAAGAAACATGCAATAAAGTTTTTACAGGATGGAGCAAAGCTTAAAGCATTCGTGTTTTTTAAAGGACGTTCTATCATATTTAAAGAACAAGGGCAAATTTTATTATTAAAATTAGCTCAAGAACTTGAGGAGTATGGTAAGGTTGAACAAATGCCTAAACTTGAAGGTAAACGTATGATTATGTTTATTGCTCCGAAAAAAGTGAAATAAAGAAAGTAAGTATAAGCAAGATAAAACGCAAAACAAAAGATGCCTAAAATTAAAACAAAATCTAGTGCCAAGAAACGTTTCAAGTTAACCGGTTCTGGAAAAATCAAAAGAAAGCACGCGTTTAAGAGTCATATCTTAACCAAGAAGTCGAAAAAACGTAAGCTTGCATTAACACACGCTACATTAGTACACAAGTCTGATGAAGCAAATATTAAGCAACAATTAGTTTTAAAATAATTGTTCGCTAGGTAGTAAATTAATTATTAACCATGGAGTTGGGCTCACAAAGTACTTTTAAATAAGTCGCCTACTACAAAAAACCATTTGAATTATGCCAAGATCAGTAAATTCAGTAGCTTCAAGAAATAGAAGAAAAAAAATCTTGAAGCAAGCAAAAGGTTACTTTGGACGTAGAAAAAACGTTTACACAGTAGCAAAGAATGCGGTTGAAAAAGGAATGTTATATTCTTATAGAGACCGTAAAAACAATAAGAGAAACTTCCGTTCATTATGGATTCAGCGTATAAACGCTGGAGCTCGTCAGTTCGGAATGTCTTACTCGCAGTTTATGGGTAAAGTTAAAGCTAATGATATTGAGTTAAACCGTAAGGTTTTAGCTGATTTAGCTATGAACAACCCAGAAGCTTTTAAGGCCATTGTAGAGAAAGTAAAATAAGTTTCATAACCTTGCTTATACTAAAAACCCAAACTAAACGTTTGGGTTTTTTTAAATTATTAACTTAAAACTCCCAGTCCGTTTTTTTATGAATTTTTTAAAAGTCATCTTTTTTCTTATTTGCACGAACATTGTTATCGCACAAAACTCAACGCAAAAAACAATCGATAACAGTATAAAGAATCAATTTGAAAGTTTATACAAGAAATCAAGCACCTACCAAAAATATAAAGTTGTAAAAAAAACTTCGTATTCCATTCTTCAAAAGAATGTGCTCGACACTATTAAAATGCTTGAGTCTAGTATTTCTTTAAAACATGATATAATTAACCAACAAAAAGAAAAACTGGCTACATTAGAAGCCCAGATTACGTCTTTAAACGCTACTTTAGATGCATCCTCAAAAAAGGAACATCAAATCAGCATAGTTGGCTTTACCTTAGCAAAATCAAGCTATAACATTGCCATTTGGACGATGATCTCAATCTTGTGTATACTCTTATGCTATTTTATCTATAGTTTCAAAAATAGTCTTTTGGTAACTAAAGAAACTAAGCTTTTATATACTGAAATCGAGCAGGAATTCCAACAACACAAAACAAGAACACTTGAAAAAGAGCAACAGCTGCGCCGAAAGTTACAGGATGAAATAAACAAACAACGCGGTGTTAACAACTATTAATACCAATTTAATTTTTCATGTTGGTTAGTAACTATTCTTAGCTAGTAACCAACATAGCTTTTTTACCCTGTACTATTGCCTCTTCTTGCATATCATTCAGAAACTCATCAATTTGCTCTTTTCTTAAACCTGGAACACAAATTATGTGTGCTATATTTTCTTCTGAAGCTAGTTGATATTTCTCACAAATTAGATTGGATGGTTTCTCAAAGACTACGGTTAGGGCCTCATTATTTCGCCAAGCGATAACACCAAGTTCTTTTAATTTTTGTTCGGTATAACTAGCTAATTCTTGAGATTCTATTACTCGTTTTCGCAACCCATTTTCTCCGTATTTTTCAATGAACGACCATAGAAAAAGGGGGGTTAAACCGTTACGTGATCCTGTAATTGTTGTATCAAGAGTTCCCACGTAAGATATCGAATTCGCTACTCTATTTCTATGACCTCTCTTACACATAACAATACCACAAGGTATCGGCCCACCGATAAACTTATGCCCTGAAATAGCGATACTATCTACCCCCTCAGCAAAATCAAACTTAGGTTTTGGTTCGATGAAAGGTGCTATGGTTCCTAAAAAGGCTGCATCACAGTGGATATAATAGTCTTTTATAGCATATTTTCTTATGATATACTTTATTTTAGCTAAATCATCAACTGCTTCAGTCATGGTTGTACCAATATTCAAGAAAAACACCGCGGGCTTGTCTCTATGTATGGTAAGAATTTGTTCTAGATCTTCATAGTCAATTTCTCCATTTTCTTGACTTCTTACGACAATATTCCGCATATTTAATAAATGTAAGTTCTTCTTAACACTATAGTGCGTAGCTTCGCTATAATACACCACAGCGTCAGGATAGCACTCTCTTGCCAAATAAAGACCATAGAGGTTTCCTTCTGTACCTCCATTGGTTACATACCCCCAAACATCCTCCATGGTGGCTGACAACATATTTGCGAAAAACGAGATGCACTTCTTCTCTATAGATTTTGTATCAATTGTTAAAGTTGATTTTACCTCTGGATCTCCAACATTATTCAAACAGAGGTCTAAAAACGGCGCAAATTCACTAAAATTAAAATCTTTCGCCAGTGGATATCCTAAAAAGTTATTGGTACTCTCTTTTATTCTTGTATATATATTTTCTAAATCCTTCATTATAAATAATTTCTCCTACAAAGGTATTAAGTAAGAATAAAAAACCATAACTTCAATAATAGTTAAGTAAATTTTACTTTATATTTGCCATAAAAAAGAAAAAACACTTGTTTATTTTCTTCTTTTTATCACATCATAAAAAATAATTCTATAAGTTACCGTTATGTTAGACAGTATAGATTTAAAAATCATAGAAGAACTTCAAAAAGACGGAAAGCAATCCATAAAACAGCTTTCACAAAAAATAAATTTATCCATAACCCCTACTCATGAACGAATAAAAAAAATAGAAGCTAGTGGAATTATTGAAAAATATGTCGCAATTGTTAATCCTGAATTATTAGGGAAAAATTTAATTGTTTATTGCCAAGTAACCTTAACTCAACATGAAGAAAATGCTTTTAAAAAGTTTGAAGACTATGTAAACTCTATACCTAAAATTATGGAAGTATCATATATTGCCGGTAGCTTTGACATTCTTCTAAAAATTATATTAAAAGACATGAATGAATATCAAAATTTTGTTCTTAAAGAAATGTCTCAACTTGAAATTATAACGAATATTCAAAGTTCATTTGTTATTAAACAAATAAAGAACGACACACTTATAAGTATGGTGTAAGTAACAGTACTTATTAAGCTAATTTACCTCGCCTAACTGTTCATTTTAAATGCGGATTTCCAGAAACAATTAAAACATCAGTGCTATGGAATGTTTGAGTAATTTTACTAACCGAATGTACCGCTATCAAACTTTAAAAACTTTTTATTATGTATTTAAAGTTCATTTATCATCACTTCAAAAGGTAAGCCGAATTACGCAATACAAAATCTAAACTCATCTGAAACAACTTAAAATCAATAAAATAGTTAGTTTTATTACTACTTTAAGCGGTATATGGTGTCATCATAACTCGAGTTTTAACAGCACGTCTCATTTCTTTATCTATACCCCCCCTTTACTATGTAGCTTTTAGCACATATCTCGCCCAATGGTAAACTCAAACTCCTGCTTTACTGGATTTCCTTTATCATCTATGGCTGGTTTCCAATTTGGCATATCTTCTACTAGCTTCACCAATTCATTATCCACATCAATACTACCTGAAGTCGTTTCGATCCTAGCCTCTATTACTTTCCCGTCTTTATTCACGCCAAAAACAATTGTTGCCATGCCTCTCTCTTCTAGTGCCCAATTTAAAATTACGACCCCAAAATTATTTTTTAAACATTGTATCATCTTATAATACCCACCCTTAAACTCTGCTTCTACTGAAGGCGCAATAGCAATTGTTATACTCATTTTACTATTTTCCAACGCATCAGTTACTGGGTTTTTAGTTTTATAATTAACTTCTATTATAATATCATCGGAAACATTGGCTGATTTAATTAGTTTAATTTGCTCGTCAGTTAACAGATGACTACTTCCTAGCGCCTTTATTTCCCGATTATTTTTAACAATGCTTATTTGCACAGAATCATACTTAGCAATCCAATTCTCTGGATAATACTCAATTAGATCCTCTAAACGTGTAGCTTTCTCTATTTTTTCTTTGGTTATTGTTCTTTCATCTTTCTTTTTTACATAATACATTAACATACCTCTAGGCTCTGACTTCTCTTTAAAATCATACGTTGGTATTCCTTCTTTGCACTTTATAAGTGCTTTTTTTTCTTGTTCATTAAATGTTGTTTTTATCGGTTTTACCTGCTTTTTTATAAATCCGTAAGTCGTAGCAGCTATAGCCATAACTAAAAGCCCTATAATTAGTATTCTTGTTTTCATGATACTTATATTTTAATGTTGATTATATATTACATCGGTAAACAGTTCCAAACAGTGAAATCATTTTAAACTGTTCAATTTTATTCTATTTCCAAGGACCATTTTGGGTAATATTAATTATTCCTTTTTCATCTCTACGAAACAAACCTCCAGAACAACCGAACCAAAGGTTATTATTACGATCTCTAAAAATACTTTGAACTCCTTTAAACAAAACTGTACTTGCTGAAGGTGTTACATCTGACGAGTGCTTATAATTGGTAAACCTATCACCATCATACTCGTACACTCCTTGCTCAATAGTACTGATCCAAACACTTCCATATCCATCCTCATAAATTTCATACACATCATTTTTGCTTAAACCAGCTATACCAGGATATGTTATAATCGTTTGACCATCATATCTACTAAGACCTCCGTTTCCATGGCGTTCATTGGCATTGGGCTTGTCCTTTTCTGCGACCCGTGATCCCATCCAAATATTTCCATGTTTATCTTCTTCAATTGCTTGAATGTTATTGGAAGGAAGCCCTTCTTTTTTAGTAAAATGCGTAAAAGAAGCTCCATCATATTTACAAACACCATAACCATCTCTACCAAACCAAAGATTCCCTTGTTGATCTTCTATAATTTCAGTGACCCAATTCATCGTCGTTTGATAACTCTTTAGTTCAACTTTAGGTACCGGAAGGTTAAAATTAGTAAATGTGTTTCCATCAAATCGACAAACGCCATTCCATGTTCCTATCCAAAATTGACCTTCTCTGTCAATTAAAATACTGGAAATATGATCGTGACAGAGTCCTTCTTTTCTAGTGTAATTTGTTACTGTTTTTCCATTATATTTAGCAAGTCCCTTATCGGTTCCAAACCACAAGTTCCCTTTATCATCTTCAACAATACTTACTACTTTATTCCCTGGTAGCCCTTCTTTTGTAGTGAGATATACAAGTTCTTTTCCGTCATAACGAGCCACACCTTTAGCTATCGTTCCAAACCACAAATTTCCCTTAGAATCTTCAAAAATTTCTGTAATATAATCCGCCACCTGTAAAACTAAACGCTGGGTATCCTGAAGCTTTAGCACTTCTTTTCTTGTTTCTTTTTTTTCTAAAAGCGTTGATGTTACTTGTCCTTTGCAAGAAAGAACAAGCAGTGATATAACCATTAATAGCTGTTGTTGAACGTTAAAACACTGAATTGTTATCGTACTCATTTTTGTTTTGTATTACTGCTGTGTTAACTGTATCACAAAGTTAAAATGGACAAGATTAAAATCTCAAAACAAAATGTAAATACTTGTTATTGAAGTGTAAAAAAATGTTATTGAAATGTAAATAGCAAGTCAAAAATAAAGATTTAATGTACCTTTGTTATATGCCTTCAAAAACGATACGAACCATTTTAACAGTAATGCTACTTACCATTTTCGGGCTGTCTATTACTCAGTTTTACTGGTTTAAAAAATCTTTTTCCTTGCAAGAAAGGCAATTTGATGAACAGGTAAATATCGCGCTTCGGAATGTGGCTCACCAGTTATTACAATTAAACAAAGACCCCCATTCAAAAATCCCTCCTATTTCTAAAACAGCTTCGAATGAGTTTTATGTACAAACGAACACCTATTTTGACCTTTCTACTTTAGATAGTTACCTCAGAAAAGAGTTCGCATTACGAAATATAACTACCAATTTTGACTATTCGATGGTCACCTCACAAAATAATGAAATTATCTTGGGGAATACTGTCGGATTTAATTTTGAGAATTTTGCTATTGCTTGCAAAAACAGAGATCATGAAAAAGCTCTATTTAATTTTAAAATTCGTATTCATAACAAAACCTCACATCTGGTAAACTCGATGGGTATATGGATCTATTCTTCCATAAGCTTATTGGTGATCCTATTTGTTTTTACATTCATTTTACTATCCATACTAAAAGAAAGAAAATTGTCATCTATTAGAAAAGATTTTGTAAACAATATGACGCATGAGTTAAAAACTCCCATTGCAAATATTTCTGTAGCTTCCGACGCGATTCGAAATAGGGATGATATGGCTCCGCAAAAACTTAAGAAATACGCTGAAATAATTTATAAAGAAAATGTAAGATTGCATCATTTGGTTGACAAAGTTCTTCAGATTTCTACTATTGAAAAAAAGGAAGAGTCATTAATTTTCAAAGAAATAGACATCCATGTGTTGATTCACAATGTTATTGAAAGTTTTCACCCTCTAATTCAATATAAAAACGGAACTATTAACTCCATATTAAATGCTACCAAACATTATGTTAAAGCCGATGAAACTCATCTCACCAATGTGATGTATAATTTGATTGATAATGCAATCAAATATTCAAAAAACGCCCCAGAAATAAGGTTAATTACAAGAAATTATAAAAACGGAATTATTATGGAGGTTCATGATAAGGGAATAGGTATGGGCAAAGAAACTCAAAAACGTATTTTTGAAAAGTTTTTTAGGGCAGAGTCTGGAAACATTCACTCTACTAAAGGTTATGGTTTGGGGCTTAGTTATGTTCAAATTATTATTGAAAAACACTTAGGGAATATTTCCTTTAAAAGCACCAAAAATGTCGGTAGTTCATTTAGTGTTTTTTTACCTCTTTAAATGTATGAATGCAAACAAACACATATTACTAGTTGAGGATGATGAAAGCATGGGCTTTTTAATAAAAGATAGTCTTGAAAACTACCACTATACCGTAACCCATCTGACCGATGGTTTGTCTGCTATGAATGTGTTCAAAAAAGAACGTTTTGATTTATGTTTATTAGATGTTATGATGCCAACAATGGATGGTTTTAGTCTTGCTTCGAAAATTAGAGCCGTGAATATTGACATTCCTATCATTTTTTTAACCGCAAAATCAATGAAAGAGGATAGAATAAAAGGGTTTAAAATTGGCGCTGATGATTATGTAACCAAACCTTTTAGCATTGAAGAGTTGGTGTTAAGAATAAAAGCAATTTTAAAAAGAGGAAAAATAACGAATCTTGATACCCGAAAAATAACTTTTGGATCATGTTCATTAGATCTTACCAATTTGATTTTAGTAACTCCCCAAAAAAGTATCCAATTAACACAAAAAGAAGCCGACATTTTAAGCTTATTTATTAAGAATCCAAATACCTTACTAAGAAGGGAGTTTATTTTAAAGTCTATTTGGGGGGATGATAGTTACTTCTTGGGAAGAAGCCTGGATGTATTTATTTCAAAATTAAGAAAACATTTTAAAGAACACCCTTCTGTTAGCATCATAAACATTCACGGAACTGGTTATAAGTTTAGCATCCACGGCATCTAATACCAGTTATTGTTTGAATTTACTGTAAAAGAAAATGGTATAAGCTTTTATCTTTTTGATCTTGATCTAATACCATGTACAAATTAAACCCTGTACTATGCATAGAACTTTAAAATGATATCGTTTTGTACAGATTCTTTAGATACAAATCATATCAGAATTAGTGTTCTCTTAATTTCAGAACAGCTCTACTATATTCACATCAAAAAACAACATAAATAATTGAATTTCAAATCTTTTTTCATAAATTTATAACGCTATGAAAAAAATATTTGAATATATCCCAGGGTACTTTCTTATTTGCTTAATTTCCGGTATTGTTTTGCAATCAAAACTTATACTGTGGTCTTACGGCTTCATTCCTTTATTTTTAGGTTCATTTTTCTTACTTGTAATTTTACTGCTATTCAAAAGATCAAACCATGACGTAGGTTTTACGAGTGCTTCATTCTTTTTATTTATTGGTATTGGCATTTCTTCTATGTATGTTACCAACCCTAAAAATTATGACTCCTTTTTCACCAATCATACTACTGATAACTCCACGGCTACTTTAATAATAACCAAAGCATTAAAATCAGGAAAATATTACCATACGTATATCGCCCGAGTTTATAAAATAGATAGTGCATATGTGAAAGGACACGTTTTACTAAATATAAAAAACAACAAGGACTTACCACAGTTACATGTTGACGATCAAATTATAGTATCTTCAACCTTCAAGGAAATAAAGCCAGCACTAAACCCTCATCAATTTGATTATAAAGACCACCTAGCAAAAAAAAACATCTATCACCAAATATTTACAGAATCGAACCAATTTAAAGTTTTAGAAGAACAACATGACTCCTTTCTTGGTCTCGCTGGTAAATTTCGCAGTCATATTCAAGCATCACTTCGTAAGCAACATTTTTCAAAAGAAGTGCTGGAAATTACCAATGCTTTATTACTTGGCCAGCGACAAGAGGTGTCAAAAGAAATCCTAAGTAATTATATCAACGCTGGTGCTATCCATATTTTAGCCATCTCAGGGTTGCACGTTGGTATTATTCTTTTAATGCTTATCAACTTACTAAGACCTCTTCAATATCTTATATATGGGCAATTATTGAAAACTATTATTATTGTCTTATTACTCTGGAGCTTTGCCTTTATTGCTGGACTATCGACTTCTGTGGTAAGAGCCGTTACTATGTTTTCTTTTGTGGCTATTGGTGAATCGTTTAAAAGAAAAAAAATAATAGAACACTCTTTAATTAGTTCGATGCTATTATTACTACTAATCAAACCGCTGTTTTTATTCGATGTTGGTTTTCAGCTAAGCTATTTAGCCGTTTTCGGAATTATATGGGTGCATCCAATCGTTCATTCTCTTTACAAGCCTAAATTGATAGTACTCCGCACATTTTGGTCTATTTTTTCAGTTTCTATGGCAGCACAGTTGGGTATTCTACCCCTTAGCTTGTATTATTTTCATCAATTCCCGATTTTATTCATCTTCTCCAACCTCATTATTCTTCCTTTTTTAGGAAGCATCATTTTAAGTGGGATTCTTATCATTTTATTGTCAATGTTACATAGCGTTCCCCATTTTGCAGTAGATCTATACAATACAATTATTGAATCTATGAATCTATTTATAGCGTGGATTGCCAAGCAAGAAAGTTTTTTGCTAACCGAAATTTCAATGTCTTTTCAACAAGTAATTCTATGGTATATACTTATTATCATAGCATTTCAAACAGCATTAAAATACACTACGAGTCGATTTACGTATCTTTTAATCACTATCCTCATACTTCAATCTATTTACTTGGTAGAAAACTATAAACACCATCACAAAAACGAGATACTCATTTTTCATAAAAGTAGACACTCAGTGATTGGCATAAGAAATGGGAAGACCACAAAAATCTATCACAGTTTGGATAGTTTGAAGGTAGCTAATGAACGTATTCTGAAAGCTTTTAGGATTAAAGAATACACTACGATGGCCTACGAGCAAGGAATTCCTTCGTTTTTTACTATGGGAAAACATCAACTACTCGTAGTTGATCAATTTGCTGTATATGACATAGGAAATCTTAACAATTGTATTGTGTTACTGCGCAACTCCCCTAAATTAAATCTAGAGAGAATGATCAAAAAAGTACATCCAATACTAATTATAGCCGATGGGAGTAATTACAGAAACACCGTTACCAGCTGGGAATCAACCTGTAAAAAGCAAAAGACGCCATTTTACTATACTGGGCAATATGGCGCTTATCTGATAAATTAGCAAATTCTAAATAGAACTCTTAAAGCTCTTCTCAAAATCTTTCCAATTTGTTTTTTTGTACGTTTCATTACTAAAAAACGCCAAAATCATTTCGAATCTCTTTTCGGTTAAATAACCTGGTACGTTTTGTAATAATTGTTTGTCTTTATTTAAAAAAGCAGTAGAAGGGTAACTCATTTTCCCTTTCATTATTACTGCGGCTAACTCATGGTATCCTCTTCTTCCCTGCGCTTTAAACGTGAATTTTTTTCCTTGATAAGTTATATCTCTTTTCTCCTCTCCGTTTAATTTCACCGGATAATAATGCTTATTTATATAACTTACAATTACATTATTTTTATAAGTCGTATTATCCATCTTTTTACACCAACCACACCAATCTGTATAAATATCTATTAAAATGGGCTTAGGTTCCTCATTACTCTTTTCAATAGCCTCTTCAAATGTTAACCAAGATATCTTATCTTGCGCATTAACTCCAAAAGATGCCACTAGTACTATTATTAGTATAAATAAATTCTTCATGTCTGATTGGTCTCAATTACCGTTCCAAATTTACAAAAAAACCTGTCAATTTTCTCTAATTGACAGGTTTTAATATTTTATAAGCTAAAAGTCATCTTATTTCACTCCGTGCATTAACTTTTTTATAACTGGATATAAAACAGCAGATAGCACTGCCAACCCAACGGAAACTGCAGTTAACAACCAAAAGAAACTACTTAACCCATTCTCTTGAGCTATAGCTTCTGACGATTCTGCAAATACACCGGCTAACTTCATTCCAATCGCTACAGCTAAATACCAAATTCCGAACATAAAAGCGATCATACGAGCTGGTACTAATTTAGAAACATATGACAAGGCAACTGGCGAAACACATAACTCACCCATGGTATGGAAAAGGTATACAAGAATCAACCAAATAATACTCACTGAGGCAGTTTTAGCACCAGGTTCAATTCCACCTGCACCAATAGCAACACATGCCATTCCTAAACCTAGTAATCCCATACCTATTGCCCATTTCATATTGGCGTTTGGATTATACTTACTCTCCCACCATTTACTAAATAATGGAGCCAATGTGATAATATATAACGAATTTAACACAGAAAACCATGAAGCAGGAATCTCTGTGGTATCCTTTTGAAATTCTGCTGACAACATTAGTATTGCGATAAACCAAATAATAATAAAACTGAATGCTAAAAAGATATTAGACCATTTATATTTTCCAAAAGTCTTTTTAAACAATAAGTAAAGAACCCACGAAATTATCCCTAACGGAACCACCGTCATTAATGAGTTTACAATTTTAAAAATAAAACCAGCACTCCCTTCCAATGTTCTTTGTGTATAATCTCTAGCAAATACCGTTAACGAACTTGGTGACTGTTCAAATATCGCCCAGAAAAATATAGTAATAAAAGCAAAAAACATTACCGCTAACATTTTATCTCTTAACACTGGTGTGTATCTAGGAATTCGGATAACCAATAATAATATAAAGATTAAAAAAGCCACTAAAATTGCAAATGTAGACCCTGCAAGGCCAGCTAATTCAAAAGGAAAAACATTATACCTTCCTTCAGAAATTTTTGATATTGGATCATTAAAAATCCATAATAAACCAAGCAAAGAAGAAACAACAATCAATCCTTTTTGCAAGTTTGTAAATGGATTACGAGCTTCATCATCTTGAACTTTTTCATTGGTAGTATCTAACATTTCATCTAGCACATCTACATTTTTGTTTTTAGGTTCTTTCCCGATTTTACCAAAAATTCCCTGAGCCAACCAAAATTGTAACAAACCAAATAACATGAAGATTCCTGCAATGCCAAAGCCCCATGACCAGCCTATTTTTTCTCCTAAATAACCACACAACAAAATCCCTAAAAAAGCTCCTGCATTCACTCCCATATAGAAAATGGTATAAGCTCCATCTTTTTTATCCTCTTTTCCTGCGTACATCTCAGAAATAATTGAGGTTATATTCGGCTTAAAAAAACCACTACCTATTACCAACAATCCTAATCCTGCATAAATAAAAAACGAAGTTTCCACCGCCATACACGCATGACCTAACGTCATTAATAATGCCCCTATTACTACCGCTTTTCTAATTCCAATAACATTATCGGCAAAATAACCACCAACCATTGTTGATAGGTATACTAATGAAGTATAGGTTCCAAAAATTGCAAAAGCCCATTCTCTTGGCCAACCCCAGCCATCATCCAATAATGACGCTGTAAAAAATAAAACCAACAAGGCTCTCATTCCATAATACGAAAAACGCTCCCACATTTCTGTAAAGAATAGCACAAACAGACCCGCTGGATGCCCTAAAACTTTGTCTTTAAATAGATTTTCTATATCTGTACTCATGTATATATATATTTAATTGATAAACAAAACAAAACCTCACAATAGTAATGAGGTTTGTATTTACGTTATTTATGATTAATTATTATCTGCTAATTCAAAGCCTTCTGCTTCTTCATACTTTAAATCTCTTTCATTATCTTCTGCTCCATGCGTTAGAGCTTCTAATTTTTTTCTAAACAATAACATTAGTAATCCAAACGAAACACAAAAAATAGCGATTCCAGTAAAAATTGAAAGTTCGCCTAAACTCTCTGAAGCTTCTCCAAGTAATCCAGCAACTTTATTACCTATCCCTGTCATAGCAAAATACACACCCATCATTAATGATGCATATTTGACTGGAGCTAACTTTGTGATATATGATAATGCTACCGGCGAAATACATAACTCTCCAATCGTATGAAACAAATACGCTAGTACTAACCAATACATTGCCGAAGATCCATTAACGTTATATTGAGCGGCAGCTCCTGTCATAAAAAAGAATCCGGCTCCCATAATCACCAAGCCAATGATCATTTTAAATAGCGATGTAGAAATTTTACCATTTAACTTTCGGTTAGCCCAATAAATTGCCACAGCAGTTCCTAAAAAGATAATAAACATAGCGTTTAATGATTGAAACCAAGATGCTGGAACTTCCCATCCCATAAGCATTCTATTCGTTTTTTCTTTTGCGTAAATATTCATTAATCCTCCAGCCTGCTCAAAAGCACCCCAAAATATAATTACTAACAAAAAAGACACTAAAAGAACAACTACTCTATCCTTCTCTATCTTTGTTAGTGGTTGATTCATCAGTTCTTTATCTTCTTCTTTTTCAGACTTTCCTAAGAAATCGCCCACACCTGTCAAGTGTTTTTGGCCCAAAACATATTGCAACAAACCAAGAGCCATACCAATTCCAGCTAACCCAAATCCGTAATGCCATCCATATTTCTCACCAACATATCCAACAATTAACGCTGATAAAAAAGCACCTACATTGATCCCTATATAAAAAATAGTAAACCCTTTATCTCTTCTAATGTCTCCTTGCTTGTACAAGCCTCCGACCATCGTTGATATATTCGGCTTAAGCATCCCTACACCGGCTATAATTAACCCTAATCCAGTATAAAAAGCCCACATTTCTTCAATTGCCAAAATACTATGTCCTAAAACAAGTAGAACCCCACCATATAAAACTGATTTCTTTTGTCCTAGAAACTTGTCTGCAATCCAACCTCCTGGAATCGACATTAAATATACTAACATGGTGTAAGTACCATATAAAGATAATGCATCTCCATTAGTCCAGCCTAAACCTGCATTTACTTCAGATGTTTTTGCCACTAAATATAATACTAGTATTGCTCTCATTCCGTAATAAGAGAAGCGTTCCCACATTTCTGTAAAAAATAACACATATAATCCGACCGGATGTCCAAATAATTCCCGTTGTTTAATTGAAGTTGAATTTGTCATAAATAATGATTTTTTATAAATTATTTTTTAAGAAGTTCGTCATTTTAGTATATAAATGAAAACGTGTGTTTCCGCCATATATCCCGTGATTTTTATCAGGATACATGGCCCAATCAAATTGTTTGTTTGCCTGAATTAAGGCCTCTGCCATTCTGTAGGCATTTTGTACATGTACATTATCATCACCTGTGCCATGAACTAACAAATAGTTCCCTTTCAGTAGTTCTGGATAATTCAATGGTGAATTATCGTCATATCCTTCTGGGTTTTCTTCTGGTGTACGTAAAAAACGTTCCGTATATATTGTATCATAAAAACGCCATGTAGTTACTGGAGCCACGGCTATTGCCGTTTTAAAAACGTCGTTTCCTTTTAGCAAGCAGTTTGTACTCATATGGCCTCCAAATGACCATCCCCATATACCAATTCTATCACCATCTACGTAAGAGCGTTTTGCCAATTCTTTTGCCACTGCTATTTGATCTTCAGTTTCATACTTCACTAAATTCAAATAGGTAACCTTTTTAAAATCACGACCTTTATAACCTGTTCCCCTGCCATCAACACAAACAACAATATATCCTTCTTGCGCAAGCATTTGATGCCAGTAATCATTTGATCCATTCCAACGATTTGCTACACTTTGTGAACCTGGCCCTGAGTATTGATACATGAGCACAGGATATTTTTTAGTAGCATCAAAGTTTGAAGGTTTTATCAGGTACATATTTAAATCATTCCCGTTAATCTTTATCGTAGAGAATTCTTTTTCACTTAACTTGTATTGTGCAACTGTCGCTTTTAAAGACGCATTGTCTTTAATGGTTTTTATAACTTTTCCGTCTTCATTTCTTAATGTGTATACCTGAGGCGTTACAGCATCTGAATAGGTGTTTATAAAATAGTGTAAGTTTTTACTAAATGAGGCATTACTGGTTCCTGAAGAGTTACTTAATAATTTCTTATCTTTTCCATCTAAAGAAATACGGTATACACCTCTGTTTATAGATCCGTTTTCAACCGACTGATAATAAATAGTTTTCTTTTCAGGATTGTATCCGTAATACGAAGTCACTTCCCAATTACCTTTTGTTACTTGTTTTATAAGCTGTCCTTTGTTGTTATAATGGTAAATATGATTATATCCATCTTTCTCACTTGTCCAGATAAAACTATTATCATCTAAAAAAGTTAAATCATCATTGACATCAACATACGCCTTGTCTGTTTCATTCAGAATTAGTGAGGTTTCAAAAGTTGATGCATTGACAAAATACAATTTCAAATCATTCTGATGGCGATTCAAAGTACGAACAGCCAATAAATTAGCATCTTTCGTCCAATTAATTCTCGGTATATATTCATATTCTCCAACCGTTATTTTCGCAGTTTTATTTGTTGATAGTGAGAAAATATGTAACGAAACATTGGCATTAGCTTCTCCTGCTTTAGGGTATTTAAACACGTGTTGACTCGGGTACTTTTCTGTTCCATATACATCCATTGAAAATGTTTTTACCGCACTTTCATCAAAACGCAAAAACGCTATATTCTTGCTATCCGTACTCCATTCAAAAGCTTTTACAAAGGCAAATTCTTCTTCGTACACCCAATCGGTAATACCGTTTATTACTTCATTTTTCTTCCCATCAGAGGTAATTTGAACCACGGTATTGTTATCAGAAAAATCTTTTACAAATAAATTATTCTCTTTTGCATAGGCCACCTTTTTACTGTCTGGAGAAAAAGTAGGTCTTTGAATATCCTTGCCTATTAACGATAAGGTTTTCGTTGGGATATCATATACATAAAATGTTCCTAAAAAAGAATGACGAAATATGGGCTTAAAGTTGGTCCCTAAAATTAGTTTAGTTTCGTCGTTGTTAAACGTATACGATTGAAAGTACTTTAATTCATCTAAATCTTTACTATCAACAATGGTCGCTACTTTTTCCAAAGTTTTATAGCTATACTTATCTACTGTTGAGCTTCCATTTCTATTGTTTAATAATGAATAGTAATCTCCATTCATGGAGTTTAGAGAATTCATATAATCTACTCTAAACGTGCCTTTTCTCCATATATCTTCTAAAGAAACCTCTTTTTTTTGAGCTTGCACTAAGGTCGAAAACCCAATAAAAAATAGTAACAGTTTTTTCATATTTAGTTGTTGTTTACATAAAAAGTTTGCCAAGTTTACGGAAAATTCGTCGATTTTTAACTTAAAAAGCTTAGAAATATCTGTAAAAAAGATGATTTTAACAGGATTCAATTATCTTTGACCCCATCAAAAACAGTGTAAAATAATGTCTAAAGTTATTTCAGGATTTTCTAGGTTTACCAAGGAAGAAAAAATCAATTGGTTAGCTAAAAACTTTTTTAACAGCCAAAAAGAAATTATAGATACTATAAAACAATATTGGAATGAAGATGATTCTTTGCAACAACTCCATGATGATTTTATAGAAAATACCATTACCAATTTTTATATGCCGTATGGGGTGGCTCCTAACTTCATCATCAATGGCAAAGAACATGTAATACCTATGGTTGTTGAAGAAAGCTCTGTGGTGGCAGCCGCTTCGCTAGTGGCAAAATTCTGGAGTACTCGTGGGGGATTCAATGCGAAGGTTATTTCTACCAACAAAATCGGACAAATTCATTTTATATATAAGGGTGATAAGCAAGATCTTATCGCTTATTTCGAAGAACAAAAACCTAAATTAAAACAAGCTACTGCCTCCATAACCAAAAACATGGAAAAACGTGGTGGTGGAATTTTGGAAATAGCATTGGTAGACAAAACAGCGCAATTAGATCATTATTATCAAATACACGTTACTTTTGAAACCAAAGACTCTATGGGTGCTAATTTCATAAACTCTTGCTTAGAAGCGATGGCACGTCAATTTAAACGTGATGATATTGATATTGTCATGAGTATTTTATCAAACTATGTTCCTGAATGCCTTGTTAGAGCTGAAGTTTCATGTAAAGTAAGTGAACTCGGAGAAGAAAACCCTGAGAAATTCGCAAAACGATTTGAACAAGCGGTAAAAATTGCTGAAATAGAACCTTATAGAGCAGTGACTCATAATAAAGGGATTATGAATGGTATTGATGCTGTAGTATTAGCCACTGGGAATGATTTTAGAGCGATTGAAGCCGGAGCTCACGCATACGCGTCAAAAGACGGACACTACAAAAGCCTAACACATTGCGAAGTAAAAAATGGTGTGTTTAAATTTTGGATAGAAATCCCATTAGCCGTAGGAACCGTAGGTGGATTAACAGCCTTACATCCAATGGCAAAATTATCACTAGACATGATGGAAAGACCTTCTGCTCCTGAATTGATGGAAATTATGGCTACCGCTGGTCTGGCTCAAAACTTTGCTGCATTAAGAGCACTGACAACGAAAGGAATTCAGCATGGGCATATGAAAATGCACTTAATGAATATTTTAAATCAGTTAGGTGCCACCGAGAAAGAAAAAGAGATCATTGCTAAAAAGTTTGAAAAAGCAACAGTTACTCATAGCGCAGTGGTTGACGCATTTAACGAACTAAGAAAACCTACCATACACTGGGTTGATTTTTTAAATGTAAACGACATAAAAGCCAAACTATCTAAACTTCAAGTAAACACCAAGCCTTTATTTGGAAAAATGAACTCGCAACAAATGATTGAACATTTAAGTGCTGTTCTTCAAATATCAAATGGTAACTGGAATATAGATACTACTGTTTCAGATGAAAAAGCAGCCAGAAGAAAACCTTTTTTAAACACAGAGAATGAGTTACAAATAGGCTTTAAAGTCCCTTTTTTATCCGATGAACCTACTCCTGTAAAGTTTCCTTCCATTGAGGAAGCTATTGAAGATTTAATTACTCAAATCACCTTGTTTGAAAAAGTATTCTCAGAAGACACGAACAGGATAGTTACACATCCGTTCTTTGGTGAGTTGGATTACGAATACTGGAAAAAATTTCAAGTCAAACATTTTACACATCACTTTAAACAGTTCGGGTTACTATGATTTCGTTTACCCTCAATTATCCATCGATTTTTATTTCCTTTGTAAATTAAATTTATGCCTAGAGATCATGCTCACATTTTAGAATACACAGGTAGCGGTTTTATACTGGAAATACTATCAGTTTCAACGTTAAATAGGATAAAAAAAACATGCATCACAGCATCCACAAAGTAAGGAATTAGCATCAATAATGAAAAAGCAGGAAAAACAAAAAGCAACTGAGTGCCGCAGAAGTTACTCTAATGGAAAATTATTGTTGACCGGAGAGTATGTTATTCTTGACGGAGCGACAGGTTTGGCTGTTCCTACAAAATTTGGACAAGATTTAATTGTCGAGTCAATTAACGATTCACAGCTTATTTGGGGAAGCTTTACTCATACAGGTGAGTGTTGGTTTGAGGCTAGTTTTGACCTGCCAAAACTACGTTTAACCTCTGCTACTTTTAATTCTGACAAAGAAGGTAGTTCTGAATTTATTGCTGAAACTTTACAAACTATTTTACTAGAAGCCAAAAAACTAAATCCTAGTTTTTTAGATACTGAGAATGGTTTTGTGGTAAAAACCAATTTATCTTTCCCACAAAACTGGGGCCTAGGCAGTTCTTCTACGCTCATTAACAATATTGCTTCTTGGGCACAAGTGAATCCGTTTACATTATTGTGGAATGCATTTTCTGGAAGTGGTTATGACATCGCATGTGCCAAACACCATACTCCTATTCTCTATTCTTTAGAAAACAATCAGCCTTCAGTAAAAGAGGTGCCATTTACACCTAACTATGCCGATGAGCTCTATTTTGTTCACCTCAACCAGAAACAAAACAGTAGAGATGGCATTGCTCAATACAAACAACACAGAGAAGAGGCAAAAACACATATCGCTGAAATTTCTGATTTAACAGATGCGTTTTTAAAAGCACCTTCTAAGAAGGAACTTGATAAAATTATTGTGGAGCACGAACTACTTATTAGCGCTATTATAAACCAACAACCGGTAAAAAATCGCTTGTTTCCAGATTACTTTGGCGAGGTAAAAAGCTTGGGTGCCTGGGGGGGCGACTTCGTTTTAGCAACTGGAAATAATGATACTCCTACGTATTTTATGGAGAAAGGTTTTAAAACAATTTTGTCTTATACAGATATGGTATTATGAAAAAAGTAGTTATTATAGGCGGCGGAGCCGCGGGGTATTTTACCGCCATTAATGCCAAAGAACAACAGCCAGATTTAGACATCACCATTCTTGAAAAAGGAAAAGAAGTACTACAAAAAGTAAAAATATCTGGTGGTGGGCGTTGCAATGTTACTCATGCTTGTTTTGAACCTAAAGAACTAACAAAATTCTACCCAAGAGGAGAAAAAGAACTGTTAGGCCCTTTTCATCAATTTATGACAGGTGACACTTTCGAATGGTTTGAAAATCATGGCGTACCCTTAAAAATTGAAGAAGACAACCGAGTTTTTCCTGAAGCTAACACTTCCCAAGCTATCATCGATTGTTTTTCTGAGGCTATTGAAAATTTAGGTATAAAAGTATTAAAAAACCACGGTGTAACCGCTGTTTCTAAGCTAGGAGGCTTATGGAGTATCCAAACGAAAGAAAATCGATTTGAGGCAGATTTCTTAGTAATTGCCGCAGGAAGTAGTAAAAAAGCCTGGGAGTTAACAACTACGTTAGGTCATACCATTATTCCACCAGTTCCCTCTTTATTTACCTTTAATATTAATGATCCGAGAATTGTTGATTTAGGTGGGGTTTCTGTTCCGAATGCGGAAGTCCAAATCGCTACAACTAAATTGGCGGATTCTGGTCCTTTATTAATTACGCATTGGGGGTTAAGTGGGCCTGCTATTCTTAAATTATCAGCTTACGGAGCACGGGTTTTGGCTGACAAAAACTATCAATATAACGTACTGGTAAATTGGCTAGGTGAAGCTACAGATAACACACTCGAAAAACTGCAACAACACAAAAAACAACAAGCAAGAAAACAAGTGATTTTAAAATCTCCTTTTGCTGAAATTCCACGTCGTTTATGGGAGCGGCTAGTCATCGCTTCCGAAATCAAAAACCAACAAAACTGGGCTGACCTAAGTAATAAGCAACTACAAAACCTTTCAAACCAGTTAACGCAAGGGCTATTCAATGCCAATGGCAGAACCACTTTCAAAGAAGAGTTTGTTACTGCAGGAGGTATTGATTTAAAAGAAATTAATTTTAAACGATTTGAAAGTAAGCTTCACAAAAACCTCTTTTTTGTGGGTGAGGTTTTGAATATTGATGCTGTTACCGGTGGATTCAACTTTCAGAATGCGTGGACTGGTGGTTATATTTGTGCAAATGCTATTGCCGAAACTTGCACCATTTAATCATCAGCCAACACACCTCTATGAGGCTTTAGCGCATCTCTAAAAATTTTCATATCCGTTTCATTAACGGTGATAAACGCAATGGTATGAAAATCATTCAACACTGTATAATCAACTGCATGGTATGATAAGTTCTCTATTTGCGCAAACTCTTTTAAATGTATACAATGATGCTTTGCCGTTTCTAAGCCATCTGGACCTTTAAAATCCCAAATAAGTTTTATTTTTCTCATATCGAATTAATGATTTACAAAAATAACCAATTCACCCGATTCAAAATCAATTGACACATTATTTTCAATTGCTTTATTTCTCGTGCCAATTCTAGTTGTAAAACCTAAACTTTCATGGTATAATGGATATTGTAACCCTTTTGTCGTAATACCCTTCGTTTCTGGAAATGGAACCAACGAAATTATACGGTCTTTTACATTCTCGAGACTCGTAGATTTATCTGCAAAAAAATAAGTGCTATGATTGTCAACAAAAGTAATCTTCAACTTATCTTTCCATATCAAAGCGGTATGCAAATTCCCTAAAAAATGGTCTTGTTCTTTACCACTTGCGCCAAAAACATGTACCTCCGTACCGTTTTTTTCATATAAAATAGCAAGCATTTTATCAAAATCAGTATAATCCTGATCTGGCGTGTGAATCACAGGTATATTTTTGGGGATATTTTTTACAGAATCAAAATCTCCACTGATAAAATCTGGCGTAATCTCATTGTCAAGTAAATAGGCATAAGCACCATCTGTAGCACAAATAAGATCGTATGCTGTGGTATCTGGAACTTTCTCAGGACGTTCTCCATTTAAAAGTAAAAAAACCTTTTTTTTCATAATGACAAAAATACCCATTTCTATAACAAGAATGGGTATATTACATTTCATCTCAGAAAACAAGAAGTATATCGCGAGTTAGCATTCAAGAATATCGGCCACGACCCCCCTTTTGCTTTTCAGTAATACATAACTTGGTTTGTTCAAGAATCAAAATCAGTTCTTTTTTAAGGTTAACCCAATCATTCCTAATCTAGCAACTAAAAACACCACCATACCAAAACTCGGGCTTAACAAAGCAATTTTCAACCCTCCTGCAAGCACGCTGTGACTAATTCCATTAGCAATTGAAATCGCGTCTAACCCTGCAATCATACCAATCATAAATCCAAGAAACCCCCAAACCAAGGCGAACAAGCTTAAATGACCTACAACATTCTGAGTTGTACCATTGGTGTCACCCTTTACAAATGCTTTAACTAGTAATCCTAAACAAATAATTAATAGTAATAATATTGGATACATAAACATTGGTCCACCATCAGATAATACATTAGTAAATAACAAATTCATATTTTAAGTTTTTTTAATTATTAGGCTCCAAACCTATACCTAACTGCATCAACTATTAAAAAAATGCGGTCGTTTAATGAATTACATAGACATACGACAAATTTAATTCAAACTTCTGTAAAAATACCGATCAATGTAATATCAAGGTTTTATTCCGGATTTCATCGCAAAAAATTTGACGTATTGATAAAAAAGTTAATATTGCATATTTATGAAAAACCCATTAGTCTTCGTTAAAATTTTGACAAGAATTCTAATTCACACGCTATTTTGGATTGGGGTCTACTTCTTTTACACCTATTTTTTAGGATATGGTAGCGATAATATTGCTTATGTAAATTCATTTTCAAAGTATTTAATGCCTGTCACCATTGCGTCGAGCTATTTTTTCTTTTTCTTCTTAATTCCAAAATATTTACTTGAAAAAAAACAATGGGAATTTATCCTATATTCCGTTTATACCTTGATTGTTTCCTTTTTCTTCATCATAATCTCTATACTTTACGGATTAATATTCTCTTTAAGATTAATTCCAGATGGCCCAACCCCATTAACTAAAAGCTTCATCTTTATAGCTTTGGGTGTTTATTTCGTTATGTTTATTGTAATTATGTTAGGCCTAGTACTACACAATTACAAAGCAACACTTAAAACCGAAGACTTAAAAAACAAGTTTCTTGAAACTCAATTGCAACTCAAAGAACAAGAATTGAAATTTTTAAAAATGCAAATTCACCCACATTTTTTATTTAACACCTTAAATACCTTATATGGTTTTACATTGAAGAAAGCAGAAGAAGCTCCTGATATGATTTTAAAATTATCGGATTTATTAGATTATATTTTATATCAAGTAGAAAAGCCATCAGTATTGCTTATTGATGAAATACAACATATTGAAAATTATATTTCCTTAGAAAAAATGAGGTTTCAAAAGAATCTAAATATTACTTTTAACAAGAATATTTATTTAAATGACCAACAAATGGCGCCGATGCTTTTGCTGCCTTTTGTAGAAAATGCATTTAAACATGGAAATCAAATAAACGGTGTTTTAGAGATTAACATGCATGTAGAAACAACAAAGTCAATGTTATTGTTTACCATTAGCAATACAACAACAAAAACAACACAGTCTAATCACGGAATTGGATTAGAAAACATTAGAAAAAGGCTTCATATGCTTTACAAAAACAACTTCCACTTACAAACAAAACTGGCCAGTAATTTATTTGAAGCCACACTTAAAATACCTTTTAACCATGGAGCAAACAATTAAATGCGTCATTGTTGATGACGAACCGATGGCAAGAGAGATTTTAGCTAGCTATGTTGCAAAAATCCCCAATTTACACTTAGTTAAAAATTGTGTAAATGCTATGGAAGCACTTGAAGTTGTAACGAATAACAGTATTGAACTTCTTTTTCTCGATATCAACATGCCAGAAATCTCTGGACTAACACTCGCCAAGTCAATTCCGAAACGAACCAAGGTGATTTTTACAACAGCGTATCGTGAATATGCTATAGATGGGTTTGATTTGCATGCCGTTGATTACTTATTGAAACCGATTGCATTTGAGAGATTTCTACAATCTGTGAGTAAATTTTACAGCAATACTTTTCAAGTCAAAAACGAGCAACCAAAACAACTTTCCCATCCTCAAAAAAATGATTTTATTTTTGTAAGATCTGAACGAAAAATGCTCAAAATAGACCTTGACTCTATTTTATACATAGAAAGCCTCAGTGATTATCTAAAAATACACACCAAGGAAAAGATTATAGTTACACGAGAAACCATAAGTAACCTAGAAAACAAATTACCTCAAGAGCAATTTTTACGGATTCATCGTTCTTATATCATTGCTATTCCTTGCATAAATTCGTATACCAACGAATATATAGAAATAAACAAAAATGCAATTCCAATAAGCAGAAGCTATAAAGAAGAAGTGTTAAACAAACTGAATTCTATTTAACCGTAAACATTTATCTTTGTCGAAAACTATAACATTGAATACAGCTGATTTTATCTTTCAAGAAACTCAAAACACTATAGAAAAAGCATCTTTCACTTGTCAAACACCTAGTAACATCGCATTGGTTAAATATTGGGGTAAAAGTGAACCGCAACTTCCTAAAAACGCCTCTATAAGCTTCACGTTAAATAATTGCCACACGATCACAACCATTGAGTTCAAAAAAACAGAGAGAGTACCCAAGGCTACTTTTGAACTTTACTTTGAGGGAAAAAAGAAAGACGATTTTAAACCCAAAATAGCCAAGTTTTTTGAACGAATCCAAGAATATTGCCCTTACCTTTTAGAATATGCAATGGTGATTCGCTCTCAAAATTCATTTCCTCACAGTAGTGGAATTGCATCGTCTGCCAGCGGTATGAGTGCAATTGCCATGTGTGTAATGAATCTGGAAAAAGAGTTGAACCCTGAGATAACAACCGAACACATCACTCACAAGGCTTCCTTCTTAGCACGTTTGGGGTCAGGCAGCGCAAGTAGAAGTATCGAAGGTCCCTTGGTGGTATGGGGTGAACATCCTTCTATCGAAGGAAGTTCAGACTTATTTGGTGTAAAATTCCCGTACGATGTGCATCCAGTTTTTCACGATTATCAAGATTGTATCTTACTTGTTGACAGAGGAGAAAAACAAGTATCAAGTACCGTAGGTCATAATTTAATGTTCGATCACCCTTATGCTGAGCAACGCTTTAAACAAGCCAACGAAAATCTTCAAAAATTAACAACCATACTTCAAGAAGGTAGCATAAAAGAGTTTATACATTTAGTAGAAAGCGAAGCTCTTACATTGCATGCGATGATGCTTGCAAGCTCGCCTTACTTTATCTTGATGAAACCAAACACCTTAGAAATTATTAATAAAATATGGGAATACAGAGCCACCACAAATAGTAATATCTGCTTTACGTTAGATGCCGGTGCAAACGTTCATGTTTTATATCCAAAATCTGAAAAACAGGAAGTTGAGCACTTTATTAAAGTTAAAATGTTAAAGTATTGCCAAAAAAATCGTTATATTTGTGATAATACGGGTTTAGGTGCACGAACCCTATAACATTAATTCCCTTATATATATGAAAATCTCAACATTATTTATTATTATGCTTGTTGGATGTATTACTACATCAGTAACAGCCCAAGATACCGTGTGGTTTGACGCCAACTGGCAAGAAACAACGAAGGAAAAAGGCGAATACTATCGTCCAGTACCTAAAAAAATCAAAAATGGTTATTGGATCGTAGACTACTTTGAAAGTGGACAAGTGCAAATGGAAGGGTTTAGTACTATAAACAAACCTGGAGAAGAAGAATTTGAAGGCTTGGTAATTTATTATCACGAAAACGGAAAGACCTCGCATAAAGCCAATTACAAAAACGGAAAGCTTCACGGAATTCGTAAAGTGTTTTATGAAACAGGAGAACTAAAGGAACAAGGAAAATATAAAAGTGGTCAACGCGAAGGTATTTGGAAAGTCTTTTATAAAAACGGGAAGATCAAAGAAAAAGGAAAATATGAAAACAATCAAAAAGCAGGTGTTTGGAAAATTTTTTACAAAAACACGCACTAATAAATTGTAAACTAATATCTTTGCCCCGAAAATAGTCATCTATGAAAGGACCTTTATTTTACGCAAAGATTTTACTCTTCGGAGAATATGGAATTATTAAGGATTCCAAAGGGCTTGCTATTCCTTTTAATTCATACAAAGGAGCTTTAAAATCAGCAAAAAACTTAACAGGAGAAGCGAAGAAATCAAATCAAAGTTTAGTTAATTTTTATACTTACTTAGTGAATTTGAACGACGATATCGTTTCTTTTGATTTTGAAAGCTTTAAAATCGATATTGATAACGGAATGTATTTCGATTCTTCAATACCACAAGGGTATGGCGTAGGTAGTTCTGGTGCGCTAGTTGCTTCAGTTTATGACAAGTATGCTAATAACAAAATTACTGTTTTAGAAAACTTAACAAGAGATAAACTATTGGTTTTAAAACAAGTTTTTTCTTTAATGGAATCTTTTTTTCATGGAAAAAGCTCTGGGTTAGACCCCTTAAACTCTTATCTAAGTTTACCTATTTTAATCAACTCGAAAGAACATATAGAAGCAACTGGAATCCCCTCACAAAAAGAAGGAAGAGGTGCTGTTTTCTTGTTAGACTCTGAACAAATTGGAGAAACAGAACCTATGGTTAACATTTTTATGAAAAAAATGAAAAACGAAGGGTTTAGAAAAATGTTAAGTGAAGAGTTTTCAATCCATACAGATGCATGTATTGAAGATTTCTTGCAGGGAAATATTAAATCATTGTTTGGCAATGTAAAAAAACTATCAAAAGTTGTTTTAACCAATTTCAAACCAATGATTCCCCAAGCCTTTCATAAAGTTTGGGAACAGGGAATTCAAACGAACGATTATTATCTGAAGCTTTGCGGTTCTGGAGGGGGAGGCTATATTTTGGGCTTTGCCGAAGATTTCGAGAAAGCTAAAAAAAGCTTAAAAAATTATAAGTTAGAGTTAGTGTATCGTTTTTAAACAATGTTTTTGCTATGAATTCCCAAAAAGCAAATACACTTTTTTTAAAATTTTTTAGCCTTTTATCAGTAGTAAGAGGATATAATATACTTGTATTAGTAGCAGCGCAGTATTTGGCTGCTATTTTTATTTTCTCAGAAAAAAAATCACTAAAATCTGTCATTTTTGATACGCATCTGCTGTATTTAGTACTAGCTTCAATATGCGTAGTGGCGGCGGGTTATATCATTAATAATTTTTACGATGTAAAAGCTGATAGAATTAACCGCCCTATTAAAGCTGGTTTAGACTCCTATGTCAAACAAGAAACCAAACTATCTTTATATTTCTTTCTTAACTTCATAGGCGTTGGTTTTGCTTGGCTAGTATCTTGGAGAGCCGCATTCTTTTTTGCCATTTATATTTTCAGTATTTGGTTTTACTCACATAAACTAAAAAAACACCCTTTAATTGGTCTTATCTCTGCTACAACACTCACCATATTACCTTTCTTTGTCATTTTCGTCCACTTCAAAAACTTCTCAACTGTTATTTTTGTACATGCTTGTTTTTTGTTTTTTGTTATTATGGTTCGTGAAATTATTAAGGATTTAGAAAACATAAAAGGAGCCATCGTTAATAATTACAATACTTTTCCGGTAAAATACGGCGAAAAAAACACCAAAAGAACCATTACGCTCTTATTGGTTTTAACACTGATACCTATAACAATACTATTCAATTATCCTGCCATTACCTATATGAAGTACTATTTCTATTTTGCTACTTTCATTTTAATTTTTGTTGGATTTTACGCCTTTAGAGCCACGAACAGAAATGAATACAGGTTACTCCATAATATTTTAAAGATATTATTGCTAATAGGTGTATTTAGCCTGCTATTTATTGATAAGACCTTAATTTTAGACAAAGTAGTACACGTACTCGATTAAAACCAAATAATTAACGTACATTTGCGCACATTTTTTTATTTTATTTTATGAATTCAAAAAACTCGTCGAGAGGACGACAAGCTGGGAATAGCAGCAATCCTCGTAAAAAAACACCATTCAAAAAAGATTTTAAAAGCTCAAAACCAGCAAAGCCAACTCAAAAAAAGGCTGATGACGCTGGAGGTATCCGTTTAAACAAATACATTTCAAACTCAGGTATTTGCTCACGTAGAGAAGCGGACACATATATTGAACACGGAAGTGTTACTGTGAATAGCCAATTAGTAACTGAAATGGGCTACAAAGTACAAGCGACCGATGAAGTTCGTTTTGACGGGACACTTATTTCCATGGAGCAAAAACGTTATGTTGTACTTAACAAACCGAAAAACTATATTACTACCATGGAAGATGATCGTGGTAGAAAGACCGTTATGGAATTGGTACAACATGCTACCAAAGAGCGTATTTACCCAGTAGGTAGATTAGACAGAAACACTACAGGGTTATTACTTTTTACTAACGATGGTGAATTAGCAAAAAAACTTACACACCCAAAACACAACGTTCGTAAATTATACCATGCGTCTTTAGACAAAAAGCTTACCATGTCTGACCTAGAAAAATTAAGAGGAGACGTTATTATTGAAGGCAGAAAAGTTTTCATTGATGCCGTATCTTATGTTGAAGGAGAAAAGAAAACAGAAGTTGGTATTGAAATTCATTCTGGTAGAAACCGTATCGTTCGTAAAATATTTGAACACCTAGGGTACAGTGTTATGAAGCTTGATCGTGTTGTTTTTGCGGGATTAACTAAAAAGAACTTACCTCGTGGTAGATGGCGTGAACTAACCCAATTAGAAATCACAAACTTACAGATGTTACAATAAAAAAATCCCGAGTAGTCACTCGGGATTTTTTTTTAATTTTTGTGATCAGATCTTATTTCCTCATCTCTATACTTACAGCAAGGATGTAAATTACTATAGGCTTCGTCCGTAGCCTTAATTTCTTTAGTATCATGTCCTACTTTCGCCACACATTCCTTAATAGATTTTATATTCGCTTTACGCTCATCAAAAATCAAATTCAAATCGTGAGTACTTACATTCCACACAGCATACTTAACTCCTTTTACACTTAAAGCTGCTTTTTCTATGCGTTTTTTACACATCATACAAACCCCATCTACTTTAAAAACAGCTTTTGCATTTCTTTTTGTTTTCTGAGCCGATACTGTTGAACTCACTACTAATATTAGTAATATTATTATACTTTTTCTCATAATTAATCTATTTTAAATCTTAAACCTGAATAAAAATTTCTCCCAAAAATAGGAGCATATACGATGGTTGAATCGAAGTTTGCCCCGAAGGGATCATCATTTCCTACTATAGGATTTTTTTGTTTGTAATTAGTTATATTTTCTGCTCCTGCGTACATTTCAAACACATTTGAAAACACTTTGGTTATCTGTGCATTTAACAAACTATAACTTTGAGCGTATTCTGGCAATCGGTACTGAATCGGATTATCACTTGTACTAGGTAAGCGTTGCTTACCTAACCAATTATATGTCATATCAAACTTCCATTTTGCGCCATTACTATTGGCTACTGTTTCATACGACACATTAGAAAAAAAACGGTTTTGTGCCTGCAACGGCTTTGCGAAGTTACCTTTTTTATAATCGGTTGTAACATCGTATCTTTTATAGGCTAACCTAATATTAAAATAAGGCACTATATTTTGATTCAATTCTACTTGAAAACTGCTTGCTATACTTCTTCCCGATAAATTATAGAATGAAATTTCTCGTGGGTTTTCCCAATCGACAACAACCTGATTTTTAAATCTTGTTTGATAAAAATCCATTGTTATATCACCCTTTCTTCCAAACAACTTATATCCTTGTAAAAAAGAAACACCGTAATTCCATGCTACCTCAGGATTCAAACCATAAATATCTCCATCACCACTATCAATATTTATTGATCTTGATGACGCGAATAACTGTTGGTTTTCAGCAAAAATATTAGCACTTCTTTTACCTCGTCCTGCCGATATCCTAAACACCCCTTTTTCCCAAGAGGTATATCTTATATGCAATCTAGGGGTTAAAAACACACCAAACAGATTGTGAGTATCTATCCTTAGTCCTGCCGTCACACTTACATCATCAGAATTATCAAAACCATATTCAAAAAATGCACCTATCGCTTTTTCATTCCTTCCATACCTATTTAACAAAAATAAATCTTCACCTACCAATTCATTATAAGCGTCATACATAAAATTAAGTCCTGTTTTAAACTTGTGTCTTGTGTCACCTATAATAGAGCTAAACAAAAAACTACTATAAAAACTCTGATGTTGTATATCATAATCTCTCAAGCCAAAATAAGAGTCTTGATTATGGTGACTATAGGCCATTTGAAAACCAAAACTCTGAAAAGGTAAATCAGGAAACACGTACCCTACTTTAGTAGATATATCTGCACGACGAGTGGATATCTTGCTTCCCCATGCCTGTGTTGTTCCTTTATCTTCGTTCTCATTAAAATCAATTTCACCTAAGCGTTTTGAATCATTTAAATACCTCAAATTAATAAAACTAACCAACCCCTTTTCTGTATCAGTATATTGCCAACGGTTCATTACATTAACTTGTTTTGTCAATGGATTATCAAGAAAACCATCCTCATTTCGATCAAATCGTTCCCCTGTATAGTCGCCGTGAATGTAGAGTCCAGTTTGCCATTTAGTGCTAACCTGTTGGTTAAAATGTGTATTCAACTCAAGCCGCCCACCTAAAGATCCGTATGCATTGACAAACAATTTATTATCAGAAAAAGGTTTTACAAGCTCGGTATTTATCTGACCCGAAATACTTTCAAAGCCGTTAACAACACTACCTGCTCCTTTGGTAATTTGAATACTCTCTACCCATGTCCCAGGGATAAATGTGAGTCCATAAGCTTGTGAAGCTCCCCTAATTGAAGGTATATTCTCTTCCGTTATTAACAAATAAGGGCTTGTTAAGCCTAGCATCTGAATCTGCTTTGTTCCTGTTAAAGCATCTGAAAAATTCACATCTATTGATGGATTTGTTTCAAAGCTTTCTGATAAATTACAGCAGGCTGCTTTCAACAACTCCTCACTATTTATGGTGACTAAATTCTGTGCTTGTAGAAACGATTTACGAGTTGCTTTCTTGGTTGCTTTAATAGCAACTTCTTCTAACACATTTTCCTCGGTTAAAAAATGTTCAATTGGTCGTAAACTAGTTACGACTAAAGTATCTGTTTTGTAACCAACAAAACTAATAACTATTTTTTTATATTGTTCTTTAGAGGGAATACTAAACCTTCCCTTCTGATTTGTTACAGTACCTACATCAGAATTCAGCCAATGGACCGAAACGCCATAAATACCAACCTTATTTTTATCTTTAATTATTCCCTCAAAAGTATTCTGAGAGAAGGATAACACAACATATAACATCATATATATGTTGAAAAAATGTTTTTTCATGTTAATCTGTATCATTTAATATTTTACAACCCTTTACTTTTCTTTCTAAAAAAAGAGTTGTTATATCATATGATAAGAACCTCATATAAGATGAGTATGTCGGTTATAATTTTAGGTGGTAGATAATATTTATGCGGACTAGATCGTTTTTCAAATTGTTTAGAAAAGAATGTATACAAATATCCGCAGCCTACAAGTTTCTTGTGTTGATCAAAGGTGATTTTTTCGTTGGTGACTTTCCCTAGGTCATCTTGCCCTTCTATGTGCGCTAATTCGTCTTTGCAACATTTATCCTTTACAAGTGATACCTGTTCGCCACAAGCATCTTTTTTTTCACTTCCACAGCAATCGGCATCGCCGAGAAAAGACACATCTACCAAAAAGTCCCCACAAAAATGCTTCTCTATTGCAAAGGATGTCGTTGAAAACACCAGCAATAGCGCTAGAATTAAGGATGATATTTTATGAAAAATTGGTTTCATTGATAATGCAAATCTACAAAAAACTAGAAATACTTTTCCAAAAACAATTCTTAAGATTATTTTTACCTATTCAATTAACACCATTTACCATTTGAATTTACCGTAATAAAACGTCCTTTTTCCCTTTCTATTTCAATATAAAAAGAAATCATAGCTACTGCTATTATTGATTTTTCTATCTTATATAAAGAATAAAACACTCATTTTCTTTTACAGTAAATTCAAACAACAATTGGTATAACTTTTTTTATATAGTTTATTATGTACGATTTACAAGCTTTCAAAACTAAAATAATTGAAATTTCTGAAAAAGAAATAGCGCAAGAAGAGAAATTACAACAAATTTGTAATTTTTTAGCATCTAAAGTATCCTATTATGATTGGGTAGGCTTTTATTTTAAAAATGGAGACAAACAAGAGTTAAAACTTGCTCAATTTAACGGAGAACCAACAGAGCATACGATAATACCATTTGGCAAAGGAATTTGCGGGCAAGTTGCCGAAAGCAATCAAAACCTTGTGATTCAAGACGTAACAAATCAAGACAATTATATTTCATGTGGTTGGAAAGTTAAATCGGAAATTGTAATTCCAATTTTCGTCAACGGAGAAAATATTGGTCAGATTGATATCGACTCACACACGATTAATCCATTTACAAAGAACGATGAAGCGCTACTGGAATTTATTTGCGAAAAAGTAGCCGGTTTTCTGTAGAAAAACACCATAACAATTTGATATTAAAGTTTTTTTCATTATATTTGATCACACTTTTATTAACAACTTTATTAACAATTTAACCCCTTGAATTATGAGTAGTAAAGATTTCCCCTCTTACACTGCTTTGAGTGACAGTAATACTCAAACAAAATCGCAACAAACATTTATGGAGAGGTTTACAGATTGGTTCAGAAATTTTCTGGAGAATGCAGAATAATGAATGATGTCAATCTCTTAATTTATGTTGTTACAAAACGCTATTTAAAATATATTTTAAATAGCGTTTTTATTAATTAAAAAAGTTAACTTCGTTTATTGTAAAACCCTCTAGCTTTTAGTAATTTTGCGGGTTTAACTACACAACAAAATGAACGACACAAAAACTATTAAATCAGCATTAATTTCCGTATTCCACAAAGACGGATTGGAACCTCTTGTAAATAAACTCAATGATTTGGGGGTAACTATCTATTCTACCGGTGGCACGGAAAAATTTATTAAAAATTTAGGAATCAATGTTACCCCTGTTGAAGAGGTAACTTCATACCCTTCAATCTTAGGGGGCAGAGTAAAAACATTGCATCCAAAAGTATTTGGAGGTATTTTAAACAGACAAGATCACGAAGGAGACGTTGCCGAAATAGAAGAATACCAAATTCCTCAGTTAGATTTAGTTATTGTTGATCTGTATCCTTTCGAGAAAACAGTAGCTTCAGTAGCTTCTGAACAGGATATTATTGAAAAGATTGATATCGGTGGAATTTCACTAATAAGAGCTGCTGCTAAAAACTTTAAAGACACGGTTATCATTTCATCTATGGAACAATATACAGAGTTCTTAGGAATGATTACCAACAACAACGGTGAAACTTCTATCTCTGAAAGAAAAAAATTCGCAGCGAAAGCATTTAATATTTCTTCTCATTACGATACTGCTATTTTTAATTATTTCAATGAAGAAGAGGTGGTTTATAAAGCAAGTGAAACCGTATCTAAAACATTACGCTACGGAGAAAACCCGCATCAAAAAGGGTATTTCTTTGGCGATTTAGATGCTATGTTTGACAAGTTACACGGGAAAGATTTAAGCTACAACAACTTATTAGATGTTGATGCCGCTGTAAACTTAATGAATGAGTTTAAAAATGAAGATCCTACCTTTGCCATTTTAAAGCATAATAACGCATGTGGATTCGCTCAGAGAAAAACAATGCATCAAGCATATCTTGACGCCCTGGCAGGTGATCCTGTATCTGCATTTGGAGGTGTATTAATTGCGAACTCAACTATCGATAAAACTACCGCTGAAGAAATTCATAAATTGTTTTGTGAAGTAGTTATCGCTCCAGCTTATGATGATGATGCTGTTGAAGTTTTAAAAGGCAAGAAAAAAAGAGTCCTATTAGTACAAAAAGAAGCAGCATTGCCAAACCAGACTGTAAGAACAGCTTTAAATGGTTTGTTAGTACAAGACAAAGACACCAAAACAGATAAATTGGATGATCTAACTTTTGCTACTGATAATAAACCTTCTGAAAAGGAGTTAGAAGACCTATTATTTGCTTCTAAAATATGTAAACACACCAAATCAAACACTATCGTTTTAACAAAAAACAAACAATTATATGCCAGTGGAACTGGACAAACAAGTAGAGTGGATGCTTTAAAACAAGCTATTGATAAAGCGAATAGTTTTAAGTTTGACTTGCAAGGCGCAGTAATGGCTAGCGATGCTTTTTTCCCATTTCCTGATTGTGTAGAAATAGCCGATAAAGCAGGAGTGAAAAGTGTTATTCAACCTGGTGGGTCTATAAAAGATCAATTAAGTATAGATTACTGTAATAACAATAATATTGCAATGGTTTTTACTGGAACAAGACATTTTAAACATTAATCGTAACTGATGTAAAACCAATACAGATTTTTTATAGATTTGTAGAAATACATCAATTATTTAGATAAAACATCAAATTTTATGGGTTTTTTCGACTTTATGACTGAAGATATTGCAGTAGATTTAGGAACTGCAAACACACTTATAATTCACAATGGCAAAGTAGTTATCGATAGCCCTTCTATTGTAGCTAGAAACCGGCTTACAGGCAAGATTATTGCCACAGGTCAGGAAGCCAACAGAATGCAAGGAAAAACTCATGAAAACATAAAAACAATTCGGCCGTTGAAAGACGGTGTTATTGCTGATTTTCAAGCTTCTGAAGAGATGATAAAGGAATTTGTTAAAAAAATTCCTGCTATTAAAAAGAAGCTTTTTCCACCGTCACTCAGAATGGTTATTTGTATTCCATCTGGCATTACAGAAGTGGAAAAACGAGCGGTAATTGACTCTGCTCGCCACATGAATGCTAAAGAGATATACTTAATCTATGAACCAATGGCCGCTGCTATAGGTGTCGGTATTGACATTATGGAGCCAAAAGGAAACATGATTATTGATATTGGCGGAGGCACAACTGAAATAGCTGTAATCGCCTTAGCAGGTATTGTTTGCGACCAGTCTGTGAAAGTTGCCGGTGATTTATTTACAAGCGATATTATGTATTATATGCGTACTCAACATAACTTATATGTTGGCGAAACCACCGCTGAAAAAATAAAAATCCAAATTGGTTCTGCTACTGAAGATCTAGACACTCCTCCTGAAGACATGATGGTTCAAGGTCGAGATTTGTTAAGTGGTAAACCGAAACAGGTTCAAGTTTCTCATCGAGAAATTGCAAAGGCATTAGATAAATCCATTTTACGCATTGAAGATGCCGTAATGGAAACTTTATCTAAAACCCCACCTGAGCTTGCAGCTGACATTTATAATACAGGTATTTATTTAGCTGGAGGTGGTTCTATGTTGAGAGGGCTGGATAAGCGCTTGTCAAGAAAAACAGATTTACCAGTTTATGTAGCTGAAGACCCTTTAAGAGCAGTAGTTCGAGGTACTGGCATAGCCTTAAAGAATCTGGTAAAATACAAATCAGTATTAATCAAATAAAAGTTCATGATTATTTATGCAACAGCTTATCTATTTCCTACGAAAGTATAAATATTTCTTATATTTTTTATTCCTAGAAGTAACGGCTGTTGCATTAATTATAAACAATCACTCTTTCCATAAAAGTAAATTCATCAGCTCTACGAACTATTTTTCTGGCAATATTCTAACCAAAGTAAATGACATAAAAGAATATGTTAGTTTAAAAGATAAAAACCAAGTTCTTTTAGAAGAAAACACACTACTAAAAAATAAGCTTGAAAAATTATACTCATTAGTGGATACCGTGAAGGTGAACACGGTTATTGATTCTACAAAATTAAATCAAAAATATCTTTACATAAACGGAAAGATTATTGACAATAACTATGCCGCTCCTTACAACTTTCTCACCATAAATAGAGGAAAAACAAATAATGTTTCTTCTGAAATGGCCGTCGTAAATAGCAAAGGAATTATTGGTATAACAGAGCATGTTGGTGAAAAATACGCCAGAGTTCAATCTATCCTTAATAAAAACAGCAAAACTAACGCACGTTTTAAAAACAGCCATTATTTTGGAACGCTTGAATGGAATGGAAAAGATTACAACACCGTTCAACTAACAGACATCCCAAGACAAGCAAGTTATAAAATTGGAGATACCATTATCACTGGGGGGAAATCAGCAATCTTTCCTGAAGGAATTCTTATCGGTACCATAAAAAATATTCCAAAAAAAATATCGGCGCTGAACACAATTGATATTCAATTATTTAATGACATGAGTGATTTAGGGGGTGTATATATTATTACAAACTTTCATAAAACCGAAATAAAAGCTCTAGAAAATCAAAATGAATAAAGCACTATACCCCATATTTTTATTTATATTTTTTATTTTACTACAAGTTTTGGTGCTTAACAAAATTCTTTTGTTCGGGTATTTAAATCCTTATTTATATATTGCTTATATTTTTATACTTCCGTTAAATCAGAAGCGAATGTCAACTTTAACCATTAGCTTCTTATTAGGGTTGTCTATTGATATTTTTTCCAACTCAGGAGGCATACATGCTTTTGCTACACTATTTATCACCTACCTTCGTTTATTTCTAGTTAGAATGATTTTTAAGAAAACAGAATCAGAATACCTGTTATTCGATCTAAAATTAGAGACTTTCGACAAAGTTTTCAACTATGTAGCAATTTTAACAATTATTCACCACTTTATATTATATAGCTTTATTAACTTTAGTTTTTACAATTTTTCAAACGTAATCATCAATACATTATTATCAAGTATCTTTACATTGGTACTCTATTTTTTAGGTAAATTTATTTTTAGAAAAAGACTGTCATGAAACGTAGTATTTTATTACTATTTCTAATTACCGTGGTTGGACTTGTTTACATTAGTAGACTCTTTCAATTACAAGTACTTCACGTCAACAAACGAAACCCGATATTAAGCTCGACAGTTAAAATTGAATACGACTACCCTGAAAGAGGCTATGTGTATGATCGAAATAACAACCTTTTAGTAGCTAATCAGCTTTCTTATGATGTAATGGTAATACCGAAGGATGTACAACCGTTCGATACACTTCAATTTTGTTCTCTTTTAAAAATTTCTAAAGAAAATTTCTTAATTCGATTTCATAAAGCCAAAAAATATGCTAGCTGGTTACCCTCAGTATTCCTGAAACAACTAGCCAAAGAAGATTTTGCCTACCTTCAAGAAAAACTACAAAAATTTAAGGGCTTCTACATACAAAAACGTATTATACGAAACTATCCTTTAAAGTCAGCCGCAAACGTTTTAGGTTTTATTAGTGAAGTTAACGAGCAAATTGCTAAAAACAGTGACTACTACGAACAAGGAGAGTTAATTGGAAAACTTGGCATTGAAAAACAATATGAAAATGTGCTAAGGGGTGTTAAAGGAAAAAAACATTTTAAACGAAACAACCTCAACAGAGTAACTGGTTCTTATAAAAATGGAGAGTACGACACCTTAGCTGTCGCGGGAAAAGACTTAACCTTGACCATAGATATTGATTTGCAACAATATGGTGAACTTTTAATGAAAGGAAAAAGAGGTGGAATCGTCGCTTTAGACCCCAAAAATGGAGAAATTCTTGCCCTTATAACGGCTCCTTCCTATGACCCTAATCTCTTAGTAGGAAGAAAACGCTCTCCAAATTCTATACGATTATTTCACGACTCCATTAATATGCCAACGTTTGACCGAGGTCTACAAGCTATGTATGCTCCAGGATCTCCATTTAAAATAATTAATGGATTAATCGGTTTAGAAGAAGGGGTTATCGATGAACAGTTTTCAGTGCGTTGTTCCCATGGTTATAGGTACGGAAAACGAAAAAATGAATTTATGAGATGTCACTGCGGCATTGTAGGCTTTCCAATTCGATTAAAAACAGCTATTTCTAGATCGTGTAATAGTTACTTTGCAACGACCTATAGAAAAATAATTGACAATGCTGAAAACTCAAAAATAGGCTTAAACAACTGGAGTAGGCACGCAAAAAGCTTTGGGCTAGGCAATTATCTAGGCTATGACTTACCAACTGGTCAAAAAGGACGAATTCCTGATTCTACCTATTACAACAAATGGTATAAACATAAATGGGGTGCCACCACAACAATTTCTAATGCTATCGGCCAAGGAGAAGTGGAAGTTACTCCAATTCAATTGGCAAACATGACTGCTGCCATCGCAAATAAGGGATATTTCTACAGACCACATATCGTTAGAAAGATAAACAACAAACGTATATCTGACACCACATACACCAATAAAAAACACACAACCATAAGCTCTAAACATTTTCCGGTTGTAATTGAAGCCATGCACGAAGTATTTACAAAAGGTACGGCAAAAGCAAGCCGAATAAAAGGTATAGATATTTGTGGTAAAACAGGTACCGCCGAAAATTTTATAAGAGTAGACGGCGAAAAAGTGCAGTTACCAGATCATTCTATTTTAGTCGCTTTTGCCCCAAAAGAAAATCCAAAGATTGCTTTAGCCGTATACATAGAAAATGGTGGGTATGGATCTGCAATTGCCGCTCCTATTACAAGTTTATTAATAGAAAAACATCTAACAGGCAATGTTTCACGCAAACATATTGAAAATAGAATGATCAATCTTAGCCTTGGAAGTGTTTATGATAAATTAATCCCTAAAAAAGACACCATTGCGCCAAGAACAGAATAACATATTTGCTGGTATTGACTGGATATTAATTTTACTCTATGTAGTATTAGTAATTTTTGGATGGTTGAATATTTATGCTGCCTCATCAACAGAAATTACTCGTGAAACTTTTGACTTCTCTACTAGATACGGGAAACAAATTATATGGATCGTACTTAGCTTTCCTATTATAATCTTTGTGTTATTTTTCAATGCTAAGTTTTACGAAAAATTCTCTAGCTTATTATACCTTATTTCAATGGTTATTTTGGCAGGAGTGTTAATTTTTGGTAAGAAAATAAACGGAGCAACCTCCTGGTATAGTTTTGGTGGTATGAGTTTACAACCATCTGAATTTGCAAAAGCGTTTACAGCGCTAGCATTAGCGAAACTAATGAGTGACAGACAGTATAACTTAAAACTGGTTAAAAATCAATTAAAAGCCTTTATTGTCATATTCACGCCGGCAGTTCTAATTGCTTTACAACCAGATATGGGGTCTGTACTGATTTATTTTGCTTTCTTTTTTGTTCTCAATAGAGAAGGCCTAACTTTAGTTTACTTTATACTAGGAGCACTGTCGATAATTTTGTTTTTATTAACCATTCACCTTGGGGTAAAATGGGTGTTACTTTCTAGTTTATTACTAATTACATTATATACACTTTATGCAGTTTATAAAAACAAACGCTTCTTAAGGTTTAATCTTTTGAAGGTTCTGAGTTTGTATGTCTTTACAAGTATCTTTATAATTGGAATTGGGTATACCTACAATAATATCCTTGAACAACACCAAAAAGACAGGTTCGATATTCTTTTAGGAAAAATAACAGACAATAGAGGTATTGGTTATAATATATACCAATCAGAACTCACCATAAGTTCAGGAGGATTAACAGGTAAAGGTTTTCTTGAAGGAGATAGAACTCAGGGAAACTTTGTTCCTGAGCAAGACACTGATTATATATTTAGTACAGTAAGTGAAGAATGGGGCTTCTTAGGAAGTTCTTGTGTGATTCTTTTATTTATGCTCATGCTTTATAGAATCATCTATTTAGCTGAAACACACACCAACAAATTTGGAAGGATTTACGGCTACGGGATAGCCTCTATCCTATTCTTTCATGTCCTTGTAAATATTGGTATGGTAATAGGGTTGCTTCCTACCATTGGAATACCATTACCATTTTTTAGCTATGGAGGATCTTCTCTCTGGGGCTTTACCCTTTTACTTTTTATCTTTATTCGCTTAGACGCTCATAAGGCCTATGATTGGTAAGAACAGGGACTTACTTCTGCTTAGATAAAGTTATGATCAATCAATCTTCTCTTTAGATTAACACCAATTTTTGCGTAGACCACAAGAATTGTTCTTGATCCAGAATGATCCCATTTAAAGCCTTCAATATAGTAGCAAACTCTATAAGTTTAAATTATCAATCAATACTCAATGATTTTGACAATCGAAGCACAAACGCATCAGCAGAATCTTTTAATGCAAAAATAAAAGCCTTTAGAGCACAGTTTAGAGGAGTGAGAAATGTAGAATTCTTCCTATTCAGATTAACGCAATTTTTTTGCGTAACAACAACATTTGAGAATGATCCGAATTTTTCCTGTTCAGGCTAACACAAATTTTTGCCTAAGCCACAACAATTGTTCTTGAACCGTTTAATATTAGTATTTAAAACAAAAAGGTACTTCTTCCGAAGTACCTTTTAACTATTAACTAACCTTAAAACTTTTATAAAGCAGCAACATGTTTTGCCAACTTTGACTTTAAATTAGCTGCTTTATTTTTATGAATAATGTTGTTTTTTGCTAACTTATCTAACATAGAAACAACTGTTGAATACATTCCTTCAGCTTCTTTCTTATCTGTACTAGCTCTTAATTTTCTAACAGCATTACGTGTAGTTTTATGCTGATACTTATTTCTTAAACGCTTTGACTCGTTACTTCTTATTCTCTTTAATGCTGACTTATGATTTGCCATTTTACCTAAATTCGTTAAATGTTTATAAAAAACTTTGTAGTCCGTACGGGAATCGAACCCGTGTTACCAGGATGAAAACCTGGCGTCCTAACCCCTAGACGAACGGACCAAAACAACCTTTTCGATTGCGGATGCAAATATACAATTCTTTTTTATACTCGCAATTGTTTTTAACTTTTTCTTATCTAAACTTTGATAAAAAATATCTAGTAAATTTACCAGACGCATTAAAAACGTTGTAGTCCGTACGGGAATCGAACCCGTGTTACCAGGATGAAAACCTGGCGTCCTAACCCCTAGACGAACGGACCAAAACAACCTTTTTTTGTGATTGCGGGTGCAAATATAAAAACTCTTTTTATTTACACCAAAACTTTTTCGTTTTTTTTAATACGCTTTCGCAAATAAAACTCGTCTTGCAGATGGTTTACCAGAATAAACACAAACTCCGGCTTCATCTTCTACATCATTTGGTATACATCGTATAGTGGCCTTTGTCAGTTCTTTAATTTTATCTTCTGTTTCTGCCGTTCCATCCCAATGCGCAGCAACAAAACCACCTTTATTTTCTATAATTTCTTTAAACTCATCAAATGAATTTACTTCTGTAATATTGGTATCTCTATAATCTAAAGCTTTTGTATATAAAGATTCTTGAATTTTATCTAATAGCTCTATAACATGCGCTACCATATTACTTTGCTCTACAGTATATTTTTCGAAGGTATCTCTTCGCGCAACCTCAACCGTTCCATTCTCCATATCTCTATTCCCTAACGCTATTCTTACTGGAACGCCTTTTAACTCATACTCTGCAAACTTTGCACCAGGTCGCATCGTATCTCTATCGTCAAACTTTACAGAAATACCATTTGCTTTAAACGCTTTAACAAATTCATCAACTTTCTCAGAAATGACCTTTAACTGGTCTTCTCCTTTGTAAATTGGAACAATTACCACCTGAATAGGAGCTAATTTTGGCGGTAATACTAAACCAGCGTCATCAGAGTGTGTCATTATTAACCCTCCAATCAAGCGAGTAGATACTCCCCATGATGTTGCCCATACATATTCTTGTTTCCCCTCTTTAGAAGTGTATTTTACATCAAATGCTTTTGCAAAATTCTGTCCTAAAAAATGCGACGTTCCTGCTTGTAATGCTTTACCGTCTTGCATTAAAGCCTCTATCGTATAGGTAGCATCTGCCCCTGCGAAACGCTCACTTTCTGATTTCGCTCCCCTTACAACAGGCATCGCCATAAAATCTTCGGCAAAAGTTGCATAAACCTCTTGCATTTGTTTCGCTTCAACAACTGCTTCTTCTTTGGTTGCATGCGCCGTATGCCCTTCTTGCCATAAGAACTCTGCCGTTCGTAAAAACAAACGAGTACGCATCTCCCAACGCACCACATTAGCCCATTGGTTAATCAACAAAGGTAAGTCTCGGTGAGATTGGATCCACTTTTTATATGTACTCCATATAATTGCTTCTGAAGTTGGACGAACCACAAGCTCTTCTTCTAGTTTGGCATCAGGATCTACTCGTAACTTTCCTTTGTTATCAGGATCACTCTGTAAGCGATAGTGAGTTACTACGGCACATTCTTTTGCGAAACCTTCTGCATTTTTCTCTTCTGCTTCAAACAAGCTTTTAGGTACAAAAAGGGGGAAATACGCGTTCTGATGTCCTGTTTCTTTAAACATTCTATCTAACTCTGCTTGCATTTTTTCCCAAATTGCAAATCCGTAAGGTTTTATCACCATACAGCCTCTTACTGCTGAAGTCTCCGCTAAATCAGCTTTAACAACCAATTCATTATACCATTTGGAGTAATCTTCTGCTCTTTTTGTTAAATGTTTGCCCATAATAAAAAGTTTGGCACAAAAATTGTTATTTTTTATGCGTAAATTGTATGTGCAAAACTACATTAAAAAGGCAATAAGCCCAACAAAAAATAGTTTTTTGCAAAACAATAGCATAGAATTTTAATCATCCTAACATAAATACATTCATCATGAAGCTCAATTACACTAAATCTAAATTTCATTTTTTTATTTTATTGTTATCAGCAGTTACTTTATTTGTTTCCTGCGGAACAATGCAAACCGTTGCTGGTAGTGAAGATGGAATTTATGATGATGAACCTATAGCAACTCAAGAACGTAAAGTTATTACTCCTAATCAAGAAGAACAAAATGATGATCAAGAGAATTACTTCACAAAAGAAGTTGAACGTTTAGGTGTTTTAAATGGCACAGATGTTTTCACTGATATTGAGAATTACAGATCTGATACCATCGAATTTGAGGATGAAGAAGAAGTTTTTGATGAAGAGGAACCTGAAACAAATATCACTTACAACCCAAACCAGCCTTGGGGCCATGAGAGCGATGTTGTTATCAATATTAATACGTATCCAAGTTGGGGCGTTGACTATTGGGACTGGAACTGGGGATGGAACAATTATTATAACTACGGTGGTAGTTGGTGGAATTACGGGTATAATCCTTGGTGGCGTAATCCTTACAGATATAGAAACCACTTTTGGGGATGGGGCTACAATAACTTTTACAACTGCCCGCCATATTATGGACAAGCCTACTACGGACCTTATTATAGAACACATAGAAGAGCAAACCCATATAGAGCAAACACTTCAAGAAGGTATTATGCTAATAGATCTGTTAGCTCAAGACGCTCTAATGTTTACAGAAGAACCCCCAGAAAATACACGAGAAGTACCCGAACCACCAGAAATTACAATACAGGAGGACACAAACCAACGAGGTCTATAAGAAAAACGAAAAGCACAAGAAACTACAATACAGGAGGGCACAAACCAACGAGATCTGTAAGAAAAACGAAAAGCACAAGAAACTACAATACAGGAGGACACAAACCAACGAGATCTGTAAGAAAAACGAAAAGTACAAGAAACTACAATACAGGAGGACATAAATCATCTAGAAATACCCAAAGTAGTAAGGTTCGAAGCCGAAGTAGTTCCTCGAAAAGAAGCTATACCCCATCTACTAAGTCAAAAAGCTCAAGTAGAAGTAGCTATGCTCCGTCTAGAACTAATAACTCTTCGAGAAGTTATTCCCCAAGCAGAAGTTCATCTAGTAGAAGCTCATCTAGTAGAAATTCATCAAGTAGAAGCACCTCTTCTAGAAGCTCAAGAAATCAAAGTAACAGATAAGTATTACAAAAACTACAATACCACAAAATCATGAAAAGAATTTTAACATTAGCATTTATGCTAGCTATATCTTTTAGTGCCTTTTCTCAATCGTTAGATTATAATGACTTAGGTATTTTATTCTCAAAAGACGACAATTACGGAACAGCTAGATACGAAGCTTTGAGTGGAGCCTTTGGTGCACTAGGAGGTGATATTTCTGCATTTAGCATAAACCCTGCGGGAAGTGCTGTGTCTAAAATAAGTAGCGCTTCTATAACTCTAAACAACAGAAACACCGACTACTCGGCACTGTATTACGGAAACTCATCGGGTTCTCAAAACGAGTACTTTAATCTATCTCAAGCAGGTGCTATTTTAACCTTTGACACGGCCTATAACTCTGAATGGAATCGTTTTGCTTTTACCTTCAATTACAAAATAAAAAGTGATTATAATTCTTTTTATGCTGTTAAGGGCAATAGCGGTTTTTTATACAATGATGAACATTTTAATGACACCGACCCAAAAACTAAATTTGATGGTTCTATAGAGCAAAAACTCTCTACTGAAAGTATTGGGCAATCAAGTGTGTTTAATATAGGTTTTTCTGCAGTTCATCAGAATAAATTATTCGTAGGAGGTTCCTTAAATTTTCATAATTTAAATTATAACAGAATAACGCTATTAAATGAAAAAAATGATGATATCGATGGAAACATCTTAGACGCTAGAAACGTCATTGACTCTTATATTCAAGGTAATGGCCTCTCTTTAAGCTTAGGCTTCATATATAAGTTAAATCAGAATATTCGTTTTGGTTTGGCCTATGAAACTCCAACATGGTACGAAGAAATTTCTGAAGATTACATTGATGAATTAACTTTATCCGATGTTCCTGAACTGGGTATAATTGGCGGAACAGACCTAATTAATGAATTGTATGTCTACGGCTTCAAAACACACAGTAAAATAACGGCAAGTGGGGCTTATATATTTGGAAAACAAGGCCTAATAAGCGTTGATTATACGTATAAAGATTACCCCAATATTAAATACAGAGAAAACAATACCGCTTTCATAGAAACAAATCAAAATTTTTCTTCTCAATACAGAGGAACGCATAGCGTAAACATAGGCACTGAATGGCGCTTTGATCGAATGAGTTTAAGAGGAGGTTATCATTATGAGAAAAACCCAAATTTACTAGCATCATTAGGAGGAAGCTCCAACGAAGATAATATCCAAGGGTTTTCTACAGGTTTGGGTTATAATTTTGGTAATATTAAAATGGACTTATCATACAGAAAATTCGAGAACCAAGAATTTCAAACACTCTATAATCTAGGAGATATTAGTTTAAATAATAGTACAACCAGAGTTTCCGCAACACTCACCATTAACTTATAACCTAATTAACAACAACATAACAACAAATAGCCTTGCAAAACCACAAGGCTATTTGTTGTTATATTTCTCAGTTTTTTAACGTAATTTTGCATTTCATTTAAATGACATGGATTCAATAAAAATAAACATACAAGAAACCAGCAATGAAACTATTATTAAATTTGTAAGTAATACAATTTTAATTAACGGTGGAAGCTATGAATTTAATAATATTGATGAGGCTATAAACTCATCTTTAGCACAACAACTTTTCTATCTTCCTTTTGTTAAAAAAGTTTTTATTACAGCTAATTTTATTGCCATACAAAGGTATGATATTGTAAACTGGGACGATGTTGCCGATGAAATTAAAGAGCAGATTGAAAAATACCTTCAAGAAGGGAATTCAGTTGTAACGGAGGAAATCACTAAAAAAGACCCTATCGAAGTTTACGCTGAAGTTACACCCAATCCGGCTGTCATGAAGTTCGGAACTAACAAAGCATTAACGCAAACAGATGTAGAGTTCAAAAATATAGAAGAAGCCAGCAAATCTTCTCCTTTAGCTCTAGCTCTATTTAACTTCCCTTTTGTAAAAGAAATCTTTATTTCTGAAAATTATATCTCTATCACCAAATACGATATGATAGACTGGAATGAAGTATACCAAGAGATCAGAACATTTATTCGTTCATATCTTCAAGAAGGTAAAATGATCATAGAAGAGCTTCCAAAACAACAAACTGAGCAAAACACGGAAATCCCCAAAGAAAACTTATCAGATACTGAAGCTAAAATTGTTGCAATTTTAGATGAATATATCAAACCAGCTGTTGCCTCAGATGGCGGAAACATTGCCTTTCAGGCTTATGACGAAAATTCAAAAAAAGTAAGTGTTATATTACAAGGAGCTTGCAGTGGATGCCCCTCTTCTACAATAACTTTAAAAAATGGAATTGAAACCATGCTAAAAGAGATGTTACCTAATCAGGTTAATGAAGTAGTGGCCATTAACGGGTAACCATAATATATTCAAAGTAAAACTTCCATTTTTATGTCAGAACAAGTAAAGCCGTATAAAAATTCCGAATTAGGAAAAAAAGAGCAAGTAGCTCAAATGTTTGATAATATCTCCAAAGATTACGACGGACTAAACCGCGTTATTTCTTTAGGTATAGACGTTAGTTGGAGAAAAAAAGTTATTGAACTAGTAAGCGAAAACAATCCAAAACATATACTTGACATTGCCACAGGAACTGGTGATCTAGCTCTAATGATGGCTAAACTAAACCCAGAACGAATCGTTGGTTTAGATATTTCCGAAGGCATGCTTTCCGTGGGAAAACAAAAGATAGCAAAGGCTAATCTTTCTGATAAAATTGAGATGATTGTTGGAGATAGTGAAAACATACCATTTGATGACAATAGCTTCGATGCTATTACTGTTTCCTTTGGTGTACGTAATTTTGAAAACTTAGATAAAGGTTTAGCTGAAATATTTCGTGTGTTAAAGCCTAAAGGTAAATTTGTTGTTTTAGAAACATCAAACCCAACTAAATTTCCTTTTAAACAAGGCTATGTATTCTATACAAATGTTATTCTTCCCATAATCGGAAAACTGTTCTCCAAAGACAAAGTAGCTTATTCTTACTTATCAGAAAGTGCAAATTCTTTCCCTTTTGGCAAAGCTTTCAACAATATTTTACAAAAAAATGGGTTTAAGAATGCAAAGAATTTACCTGTGACCTTTGGAGTTGCATCAATTTACACAGCTTATAAATAAATATGGTTAAAAAAATTTTACTGTACGTTGTACTATTAAGTAGCTCTATAGTTTCTTTCGGGCAATCAGAAAAGGTATTAAACCTTCCTAGCTTTGACAAACCCTTGTTTCATTATGGTTTTTATTTAGGGCTAAACAACAACGGGTATAAAGTTTCTTATACACCAAGTTTCATTGACAATCCAGATGTTCAGGTAACCCCATCTATTGGCTTTAATGTTGGTTTAATCGCAGATTTAAAACTGCATAACAATTTAAATTTACGCTTTGAGCCTGGACTAATGTCTAACACAAAAACACTAGTTTTTAACCATATTAACGATTCTAATGAAGTTATAAGAACAAGAGAGGTAGGAGCTACATTTCTTCATTTGCCTTTTATTTTAAAAGTCAGCACAAATAGAATAAATAATATCAGACCATATGTACTCGGCGGTGTGTCATATGATTATAATTTCTCTAGTAATGAAAATCATAATGATGATAATTTTGGCGGAAAATTTAGAACCACCACAAGTAATTTCATGTACGAAATAGGGATCGGAATTGATGTGTATTTAACGTATTTTAAATTTTCTCCTTCCATTCGTGGTGTTTTTGCTATCAATAATGAATTAACACCTGATAATTCAAACCCTAGCCAGTGGACAGACCCTATAGACTTTTTAGGAACAAGAGGCTTTTTCTTACACCTATCTTTCGAATAATTTTTCTACAAAAGGAAAATGAATTTACTGTAATAAAACAATTACTGGTATAACGCTTAGAAATTTGACATTTATATTGTAAAGATATATTCCTTTTTAATTGTCTATACCATTCCAATGTTAATTTGCCGACAATATTTTTTTCGGGTAAAACCGATCTATAGGTTAAACTACTCTAACTTAGATTTTCTCTATTATTATTGATACCATAAAATATAAGGATCACTGTAAGGAAAAGGGTGTATAACTTTATCTAAGAATCGATATTTCTTTTCATAAACACCAAAAATCTGTTTTTGGGGACTGATCAAACACCTAATCTACAAGCAAGTACAGTGACAAAAAATAAAGGCTGTTAAAAAACAGCCTTTATAATGTAAAGATTAACTTCACTATCTAGATAGAAGTCCCCCGAAATCTATCATTAATCATTCTCTAAAACAATAGTTTATACGACAAAGATAAAAATATTTTTTTTACAGTCTACTATTTTTTAAAAACTATTTTACTGTTAACCACATCCTTAATAGGCACAATTACTTTTCCTTCGGATGTACTAATGGTTAAACAAATATTATCTATTGCTACTACAACGCCTTCTACACCATCAACCTCAACCCTTTCACCAATACCGATGTTTTTCCGAGAGTAATACCCAAAGAGCAATCTTTCAACAGCATCTCTGGCTCCCAATCCAAAAGCAATGGTAAAAGCTAATAAAATAGAAGCTATTACTAAGGTTAAATTACTTTTAATAATAGAAGTATCCACTCCAGCCTGATCAAGGGCAGTTATTGAAAGAAACAACACTATCAAGTAAAAGGCAATATTCCCTACTAAATTACCTCCAGATATTTCAAGGGATTTAAACATGGATTGAATCGCTTTTTTCACCACCGTTCCTAAATAAGCTCCTGCTACGAAAATACCCAGAGCTGTTAGTAGTTTTGGCAGGTATGCAAAGAAACTCTTAATTCCACTAGATACGCCATCGAGTCCAAACATTTCTGCTCCAACCATAACAAAGATAAAAATCAAAAACCATTTCAAGACGGCTAAAATCACCTTTGTTAAAACGATATTAATTGTGGTATTACCAAATATTTCGGTGTTACTCAATTTTTTTGACCATTCATCGATCTTTGTTTTTGCCAGTGCTTTTCTAACTAAATACAAAAACAACTTTATTCCTAACCAAGAAGCTATTACAAAACCAATAAACCCAGCTACCGTAGGCAATGATTGTATAAGGTCATCAAATATTTTCTTAAACGGCTCTAGTATCTCTATTTTCACAAAAATCATAATGGTATAAAAGTTTAGCTATAAATTATATTACTGCTTCAATTAATCTTTTTTCTTTTTATCTCCCTCTTTATTTTTGTCTTCTTCTGGAGGAGCTCCTCCTCCACCAAGTAAATCAGCTATTGTATTAGGATATTTTACCACAAATAGATCAGCCATATCAATAGAAAGCTTTATCATTGCCACATCATTGAGTACTTTTTCTTTCAGTATCTCAGGCAACTCCTCATTATGTAGTATTTTTTTAAATGGGTTATCCATAATAATTACAACTCATTATACGTTTTTACGACTTTTGCTTTAGCCCGTTTCAAACGCATTTTAACAGCGCTCTCTCCAATATCTAACATCTCCGAAATTTCTTTAATGCTCATATCATCTTGATACTTCATTAATAAGACCATTTTTTCCGAAGGTAGGATCATTTCAAGTACTTTCGCTAACTTGTCTGACTTTAACTCGAATAATGCAGCATCATCTATTTCATCTAAATTACTATCATCTTCTTTAATTTGATCCGTTACGATAGTAACCTTTTCTTTCTTTTTTGCACTGTTTCGTTGTACATAGTTGACACAAAAATTATATGTAAAAGAGTATAGCCAAGTGGAAAATTTAGATCTTTCCTTAAAGGTACGCAATTTTACAAACAAACGAATAAAAACATCGTGTGTTAAATCCTGTGCTTCTTCCTTACTCTTGGAAAAACCATAACATTTATTATACACAACGCCTGCGTAACGGTCATATAAAACAGCAAATAAATGAGTATCATTTTTTTCTACTATTTCTCTGACCAGTTCTTCGTCACTCCGTTTTGTAACATCAATACTCTTCAAAAGGCTAAGTTCGGTTATTGTTTATCTTAGGTTCCTACTAAATAAGACACATTATTTTCATATAAGTCACTAAGGCAATACACCTAAACCAAATTTAGCGAAACTTTAATTGGCAAATGCCCCTATTGAAAAAAATAAATCTTTTTTGTAACATTATTACAGAATGCTACGTATAATTAAGTGGAGGGGTAATTGATAAACATAAAAAATAGTTTTTATTACATGAGACAACTTAAAATTACAAAGCAGGTTACCAATAGAGAAACTGCCTCATTAGATAAATATCTGCAAGAAATAGGAAAGGTAGATTTAATTACTGCTGATGAAGAAGTAGAATTAGCACAACGAATCAAAGCAGGTGACCAAAGAGCTTTAGAAAAACTAACTAAAGCAAACTTGCGTTTTGTAGTATCTGTTGCTAAACAATACCAAAATCAAGGGTTAACGCTTCCTGATTTAATCAACGAAGGGAACTTAGGTTTAATTAAAGCTGCTAAACGTTTTGATGAAACTCGTGGATTTAAATTCATATCGTATGCCGTTTGGTGGATTCGTCAATCAATTTTACAAGCATTAGCAGAACAATCTCGTATCGTTCGTTTACCTTTAAATAAGATTGGGTCTATTAATAAGATCAACAAAATGTACGCTTTTTTAGAGCAAGAAAACGAGCGCCCACCAAGTGCCGAAGAGATTGCTAAAAAACTCGACATGACGGTTAACGACGTAAAAGAATCTATGAAAAACTCAGGTCGTCACGTCTCTATGGACGCCCCGTTAATTGAAGGAGAAGACTCTAACTTATACGATGTATTAAACTCAGGTGAATCTCCAAACCCAGATAAAACATTATTACACGAATCATTGCGTATTGAAATTAATCGTGCACTCGAAACATTAACTCCTCGTGAAGCCGATGTAGTTAAGTTGTATTTTGGTCTTGGTGAACATCAACCGATGACTTTAGAAGAAATAGGAGAAACATTTGATTTAACACGTGAACGCGTTCGTCAAATCAAAGAGAAGGCGATTAGACGATTAAAACACACGTCACGTAGTAAAATATTAATGACTTATTTAGGATAAGTATTTCGAAATAAACACAAAAACAAATCAAAAAGCATAGTTGTTTGCTTTTTGATTCAAAAACAGAAAACCCTCGAGATCTCGAGGGTTTTCTGTTTTTGAAAGACCCGCTCCTAAAGATTTGACTATATTTGCACCAAATTAACAACATAACAATTTATTATTTAATGGAAAAGCTTATTGCTCCTTCAGTTTTAGCTGCTGATTTCGGGAATCTTCAACGCGATATTGAAATGATTAATCAAAGTAAAGCAGATTGGTTTCATATTGATATTATGGATGGAGTTTTTGTTCCAAATATTTCTTTTGGAATGCCTGTATTAAAATCAATAACGCAGCATGCAAAAAAGACTATTGATGTACATCTAATGATTGTAAATCCAGATACATACATACAGACTTTTGCTGATTTAGGAGCGGATATCTTAACAGTACACTATGAAGCCTGTACTCATTTACATCGAACTGTTCAAGCCATTAAAGCTGCGGGAATGAAAGCTGGAGTTGCTTTAAACCCTCACACACCTATAGCTGTTTTAGAAGATATAATTATCGACCTAGACTTGGTGTGCGTTATGAGTGTAAACCCAGGGTTTGGTGGGCAATCTTTTATTGAAAATACGTATAAAAAGGTTAGTCAATTGAAAAACCTTATTGCATTTAACAATGCTTCAACTTTAATAGAAATTGATGGTGGAGTAACCGATAAAAATGCGAATACCCTAATTGAAGCTGGTGCGGATGTTTTGGTTGCTGGTAGTTTTGTCTTTAAAAGTGACAACCCAACGGAAACAATTGTAAACCTTAAGAATATAGTTAACTAGTTTAACTTCATCATACATATTCTAACAGCTGTAACGATCATCTATTGTTTACCGCTGTTAGATTATTAGATATGTATACCGAAACTTAGGCAAAAGCACTCAATCATTTCCTTGCAGTCATGCTTGTGTTTACCTATAACCAATATTTGCCATAACAATCATAGTCGTTAAATTAATATCCGATAGTATAGCATAAACAAAAACTATCTATTTTTCTCCTTTTTTTTCACAAATCAAACTTAAGAAAGAAGTCTCTTAACATAACAGCATATTTATTCGTGAAATTTAGTATTTTTACAAAAACACCTATTACACTTGATAGAAGAATTACAAAAAAATTACGGTTATTTATTTGAAGATGCCTTGTTAAATGAAATCAATAGTATAGCGATCTACAAGAAATTCAAAGCAAATACCACAATTATTGACACTAACAGTTATATTGTTTCAATTCCTTTGCTTTTGGTAGGGGCCATTAAAATTTTAAGAGAAGATGAAAACGGTGATGAATTAGTTTTATATTATTTAGAACAAGGAGACACCTGCGCCGTAACACTTTCTTGTTGCATGGGAAAAACCAAAAGTAAAATACGTGCAGTCACTGAAAATGATGTTGAACTGCTTATGATTCCAAAAGAAAAGATGGGAGATTGGCTTAGTAAATATAAATCTTGGCAAGAATTTATATTACAAAGTTATCATAATAGACTAGAAGAATTTATTGAAGCCGTTGATACAATCGCTTTTTTAAACATGGATCAACGCTTGTTAAAATACCTAAAAGACAAAGCTTTAGTAAACCACAACGACATTATAAGCGTCACTCATCAACAAATTGCCAATGACCTGCATACCTCTAGAGTTGTAATTTCACGGCTTTTAAAATCACTAGAGAGAAAAACAAAAATTCAATTACATAGAAACCAAATTAAAATATTGGAACTATAAAGACTTGTTTTTTATCCCCTCGCATTTCTAAAAGGATATTTTAAATAGATTGTATAGAAAAAACACTTATCAGCTAAGCGCTTTTTGGATTCTATTTTTATTCTAACCTTCTATAAAAAAACACATCCTTATCTCTACCTAGTTTTTTGAGTCATCTACGCCGGAAATCGATTTATTAAATAGAGCTATACGATTTACAAATAAATATTTCGCATATTTATTGTTTCTTTCATAGCTATTTTTGCGTTATAAAACTTTAGCATAGCTTTGCTATGCTAAAGTTTTATGCCTTAAACTAACTTAAAATAATTCAATACCTATATACGAAATATTTATCTGTAAACCGTATTATACGGATTCTTAGGTAAATTTTCCAAACCATTTTGCAGTCTTATCAATCACCTATAGATCGGTTTACCATAAACAATTATAGTCAGTAAATTGATATCAAAATGGTGTTAATCAAGCCACCAAGTAAGTAAAATCGACAATTCTTTCATAGGCCGTTATTCCGTTTCGAAACAACCATTACATCAAAACATTATATTTTTTTCCTTTAATTTTTTATGAATATCCATTTTATGATACCGCTTCTCTGTAACAACAAGAAACTCACCTCTGTTGTTAATAAATAGAAGTACCAAAAAATTATTTGGTTGTTGATATTTACTGCCTTTATAAAACCTGATACTTCAAATAATGAAGTAAAAAATAATACTATACTCATAGCCATAAGTTCAACAACAGCGGCCTGTACTTAATTAGTGGGGGTATAAAACAATACTTCAAAGGATCACTAAAGTTTAAAATTAAACAGAAATACAGTATATGTTATTTTAAACATATTATAATAATTTGTGATATTTTAAACATGTTCCCTAGGTTATCAGATATATTTTTATCATTTTTGAGCCAAATAACTAAAAAACAATTTATTATGGGGGTAATTTTAAAGAGGCTTTTAGCCATATTTCTAATGTTAAATATGCTAAACGCTTTCTCACAAGAGCAGACTATTACTGGTGTTGTGACAGACGACACAGGGCCTGTTCCTGGAGTAACAGTTATACGGAAAGGTACAGCTATAGGTACCGAAACTGACTTCGACGGAAAATACACTATTCAAGTTCAACCAAATGACATTTTAGTATATAACTATATTGGAATGAAAAAGGTTGAAAGAGAAGTTACAGGACAGAGTGTTATAAATGTTAAACTTGATACTGATAATTTACTTGATGAAATTATTGTTGTTGGTTTTGGTACGCAAAGTAAAAGGAATTTGACAGACAATGTTGCTAGCCTAAATTCTAAAGATTTAGCCGATATTCCAACTCCAAATGTTTTGAATAGCATCGCAAGTAAGGCGGCTGGAGTACAAATAAGACAAGCAAACGGGAAAATTGAAGGAGGTCTTTCTTTCCGAATTAGAGGGCAAGCAAGTATTGGCGCAGGAATTAATCCGCTCTATGTAATAGATGGAATTCCAATGGTAAATAATAATGAATCAAACAATGGCTCGCCGACAAACCCCTTACTTACCTTAAATCAAAATGAAATAGAGTCAATTGACATACTAAAGGATGCCTCTTCTGCCTCTATTTACGGTGCACGTGGTGCTAACGGAGTGGTCGTTATAACCACGAAGAAAGGAAAAAACGGAAAAGCATCTTTTAATTTAAATGTTTCAACTGGAGTTAGTGAAGCATCTAATAAAAGAGAGTGGCTAAATGCAAAAGAGTACGTGGAACTATTTTTAGAATCTGGAGAAAATTCAAGCTGGGCGTGGGAAGGTTTTGTTCCGGGTAGACTTGACAGGTATTCTAATAATACAGATTGGCAAAATGGAGAAATAGACACTGATTGGCAAGATATTGCACTCCGAAGAGGTTACATTCAAGATCTCAACTTTTCAGTGAGTGGAGGTGATATGAAAACCAAGTATTTCTTCTCAACTACTTACAATAAAACTACAGGTATCGTGCTAGGAAATAATTTAGAAAAAATGGGTGCACGTGTTAATCTTAGTCATACATTCGACAATAAGTTAACACTTGGAACAAACTTAAGCTATAGCAGAGCGAATATTGATCGGGTTGCTAACGATAACGCCTTTACAACACCATTGCAAGCTATTGCACAAGCACCAATTTCACCAGCCTATGACGAAAATGGAGATCCATATACAAACACTGTTTATGCAAACTTTTTATTAGAGGATGAAAATGCCTACTACAATACTATTATAAGAAGACTGATAGGTAATTTAACAGGGAAATATGAGATTACGAATAGCCTCTCATTAAACACTAATTTTGGCTATGACTTATACACACAATCTGAAGATAATTTTAGAGGTAGAAAAACACCATTTATGTCAACAAATGGATATGCTTTTGCTTCTAACGTAAGTACAGAATCCTTTAATATTTCTAATTACTTTTCATTTGACAGAAAAATTAACGCTCACAGAATCAATGCAGTATTGGGTATGGAGTATAATGAAGTCAAAAGAAGATATAATGATGTAAGTGGAACAGAATTTCCAGAAGAAGGTTTCCAAACAATAGACAGTGCGGCCTCTATTACAGAAGGTTCTGGAAATTTTAGAACAAGCACTTTCTTATCATATTTCACCAGATTAACCTACTCTTATCTGGATAAATATTTACTTAAAGCTTCTTTTAGACGAGATGGCTCATCTCGTTTTGGTGAAGATAATAGATATGGAAATTTCTCTTCTATATCTGGTGGATGGATTCTAAGTAAAGAGGATTTTTTGGAAGATTCAAAGATTTTATCGTTTTTAAAACTTAGAGCCAGCTTCGGAACATTAGGGAACGCTGAAATTGGAGATTTTAGTTCATTAAACTTATTTTCAGCAGTTTCATATAATAAGCTACCTGGTATTGAACAAACTCAAGTAGGGGATAGGTCATTAAGATGGGAATCTTCAGAACAAATGGATTTTGGAGTTGAGTATGCACTCTTAGAAAACAGAATTAGTGGTAGTTTTGCATATTATAGAAAAGACACAAAAGATTTACTGTTTGAACGCGCAATTCCGGGATCTTCCGGAATGACAACAATCATTCAAAACATCGGTAGGCTTAAGGCAGACGGAATTGAAATTGAATTAGACGCTAAAATTTTTAAAAATAAACATTTCTCTTGGTCATCAAACTTTAATATTGGGCAAAACGTAAATTCAATAGAAAATTTACCCTTTGGAGATGCGGATCAAATTTCCGGAAACAATATTTTACGAAAAGGAGAAGCAGTAAACTCACTGTATTTAATTGAATATGCTGGTGTTGATCCAGCAAATGGAGATGCTCTGTATTATAAAAACACCAATAATAACGGCACAATTGATCGCTCTACAACCAATGATTCCTCAGAGGCACAAAGAATTATTGCGGGCAACCCAAACCCTGAATGGATTGGCGGATTGACAAACACATTTACATATCATAACTTTGACTTTTCGTTTACTTTTGGTGGTGAATGGGGAGCAAGTATTTATAACGATGGTGGTCGTTTTCAATCAGCAAACGGTGACTGGTTCGATAACCAAACCAAAGATCAGCTACAAAGATGGCAAAACCCTGGAGATATTACCAATGTTCCTCAAGCTCGTCTTGGAGACGGTAACGGAGCTGCTGCCTCAACAAGATGGATAGAAAGTGGGGACTTTATAAGACTACGAAATCTGATTTTAGGATATCGAATTCCTAAAAAGATGATTTCTAAGGCCAACTTTGATAGTGTTCGATTATATTTTTCTGGTTTAAATCTTTTTACATTTACAAATTATACAGGGTACGATCCAGAATCTAGATATGACGGCAATAGTGGAGACCCTGGGTCAGTATTTTACTCAGCTCCAGCGCCAAGAACATATTCAATAGGTGTTAATATCGGATTTTAAAACTTAAAATTATGAAAACAACAACAATATATATTTATATCATAGCATTCTTTTTTACAATTTCTATAGGGTGTGATGACAAATTAACAATAGATCCTGAACAGGACATTTCGCTAGACATTGCAATATCATCTCCTGGTAGCTTAAGAAGTTTACTTCTAGGAAGCTATGCTCCCCTTGGAGGAAATGGAGATACTCACATGATGGCTGATTTATTAGGTAACGATGGTGAGGTTTCATGGTATGGTACCTTTGTTGGCCCAAGGCAATTTGATAATAAAACAATTCTTAAAGATAATTATTTAGCAGAGCGCAACTGGAATATAAACTACGGCATCATCAATCAAGTGAACCTAGTAGTAGATAATATTAACATTATTAACGATGCTGCGGAAAAATCACGTATAGAAGGAGAGGCGAAATTTCTACGTGCTTTGGCTTATTTTGATCTCATTAGAAATTTTGCTAAACAATACGATCCCGCTACCTCGGGTAGTGACATGGGGGTTCCACTAAAACTCGAAGGAATCAAAGATTTCACCATAGACTTGTCTGTAGAAAGAAATTCAGTGTCTGAGATATATTCTCAAATTCTAAGTGATTTGGACGATGCATATAACATGCTCCCTGAATATAATACAGTTTTTGCCGACAAATATTCAGCAAAAGCCTTACAAGCAAGAGTTTATCTTCAACAAGCCAATTACGAGAAAGCACGTGACGCTTCAAACGACGTTATTCTTAACAGTTCGCATGGCTTGACAAATAGCTATGCAAAAGCTTTTAACAATGACAATGATTCAAATGAAGACGTTTTTGCTTTTCAAATAACAGATCAAACTGGCTATAGTAATTTAGTGACTTTTTATGCTTCAGAAGAAAATGGCGGAAGAGGTTCCGACATATGGATTAATGACACTTACTATAACAGTTTTGATTCACCAGCAACAGACGAAAGAGCTTCTTTTATAACGGATGAATATGACTTGATTGATGATGCAGGAGGGCTTACTGCGAAATACTCTAATCAATATGCCAATATTTCAGTTATACGATTGGCCGAAATGTATTTAATTAGGGCTGAAGCTAATTTTAGACTTGCAACAAATATTGGACAAAGTCCTTTGGATGACATTAATTTAATAAGAAGTCGTTCTGGCGCGCCAATATTAACATCTATAAGTGAAGATCTTATATTACGTGAACGTAAATTTGAATTAGCTTTTGAAGGTTTTTCAATTCATGACAAAAAAAGAACCAAAACGAATATCGGTTCTATTGGTTGGGATGAAGACCGTCTAGTTTTACCAATTCCACAATCTGAAATGGACTCTAATTCAAAAATTGAACAAAACCCAGGTTACTAGATATTTAAATAACTTAATCTATTTTCTAACATAGAATAATAGCCTCTAGTAAAATAATTTTATCTGTTTCAAATCTAATGCGTCTACGGATGTAAAACTGATAACAAACAGTAAAATTTTTCACAAAATTAAACGATATTGAATTATTGATTTTGTAACTCTAGGGAATTAATTGAGCCCCTTAGTACATGTAAATAAGCCAGAAGAGATTTTTTCTTCTGGCTTTTTTCATAACATATCTTAGATAAAATCATTCAATCATTCCCTTTTAGTAATGCTTATATTTTTCCCAATAGATCGGTGTTTTCCAAACACATTTATGGTCGATACATTAACATCAGAAAAACTATTAAAGTGAAGCATCCAAAAAGTGACACCTGTGGTGACACCCAAAAAAAGCCCCTCATAAACACAAGGTTTATAAGGGGTTTTAGTGACCCAGGAAGGACTCGAACCCTCATCGTCAGAGCCGAAATCTGATATTCTATCCAATTGAACTACAAGGTCTATTAAACTATTATGTTAATTTTGCTTTGACAATAGCAGAAATCACCTTACCATCAGCTTGTCCTACCAACTTTTTTGATGCAATACCCATTACCTTTCCCATATCTTTCATTCCTTCAGCACCCACTTCTTTTATTGTTGCCAGTATAATTTTTTCAATTTCTTCCTCACCTAAAGCTTCTGGTAAAAACTGCTCTAGAACTGCTATCTCTGCCAATTCTGGTTCTACTAAATCTTCTCTATTTTGCTCTTTAAAGACTTTTGCACTATCTCTTCTTTGCTTCACTTGTTTCTGAATAATCTTCAGTTCTTCTTCGGAAGTTAATTCTCCCGAACCACTTTCAGTTTTTGCTAACATAAATGCTGACTTTAATGCTCTTAAGGCCGTTAAAGCCACAGCATCTTTAGACTTCATAGCCTCTTTCATTTTATTTACAACATCTTTTTGTACACTCATCTTACAAGTTTTATAGTGAAAATTGGATTATTATCTTATCGCCACTAAAATTATTTAATTTTTATATACTAATCTACATTATCATGTAAAAATGAATTATTTGAACGTAATAAATCATTATTATCAGTGTTTAAGGCTGTATCAGACTTACTAATATCTTTAGTAACCTCAAGATCAACACCTAACCTTTTATATGCCGGTTGGCGTTCAATTTCATCAATATTTTTACTTACCTGATCGGCAAATTTATAATTGAATCCTTTCATTTTTTCACGTCTTTCCTGCGCTCTCTTTCGCAACTCAGATATCGTTAAACTTAGCGGAGAAGATTCGTCTTCATGAGTATCTATGGCACTTTTTTGATGTTCTTTACTACTCACTTTAAATTTTAACGCTTCATCTTCTTCCTTTGCGACTACAGGAGTTGAGCTTTTACCTATAGTAGGCTCTGCATTAAAATCATCTAGCACATAGCGTTTTTCTACTTCCTTTATAGTAGGTTTTACTTCCTCTGCTTTTACTTCTATGTTTTGAATCTTCTTTGTTGTTTCAACTAATGTTGTCTTTGGTTTTATCTCCTCATAAGAATTTAAAGGTAAATCAAACAACAAGTCTTGTTGAATATATTGCTGTTTATCTTCTTTAATCTCCTCTTTTACTTCGGTAATATTTGTAATAATAAAATCCTCTTCTGAAACAGAATCTATATTAATTTCATCATATACAACCTCTATATTTCTAATTGCTTCTGTTGTTGGTATCAAACTCAACGTAGATGCTTCAACTACTTTTTCTTCTTCTAAAACGTGAACTATTTTTTGTTCCGGTTTTGAAGTTAAAGGCTCATCAATACTAGGTGCCTTCACTACTTTCTTTTCATCAAACGTATAGGTAGCCTTTTGCTCATCCTCTAAGGTATGAACTATTTTTTTAACTTCCGTATTCGTAATATTTCCTTGCTGATCTGCAGCAAAACCAGTAGCTACCACCGTTAATGATAGTCCGTCTTCTAAAGTATCATCTTCACCAATACCCATGATAATATTGGCATCATATCCAGCCTCTTCTTGTATGTAATCATTAATCTCCCCGATTTCATCTAATGTAACTTCATTAGCACCAGAAATAATTAACAATAATACATTTTTAGCCCCTGTAATTTTATTATCATTTAGTAAAGGAGAATCTAACGCTTTTACAATAGCATTTTTAGCTCTATTTGCTCCTGACTCCTTTGCTGATCCCATGATAGCCGTACCACTTTGAGCTAATACTGTTTTTGCATCATGTAAATCTATATTCTGTTTATAGTGATGTGTAATAACTTCCGCGATCCCTTTTGCCGCTGTAGCTAATACTTCATCTGCTTTAGAGAACCCAGCTTTAAACCCTAAATTACCATAAACCTCACGTAACTTATTATTATTAATTACAATTAACGAATCGACATTTTTCCGAAGCTCGTCTATTCCTTTTTGCGCCTGTTTTGTACGCATTCTTCCTTCAAACTGAAATGGCATTGTAACGATTCCAACCGTTAATATGTCCATTTCTTTGGCAATTTTTGCAATAATTGGGGCGGCTCCTGTTCCTGTTCCACCTCCCATACCCGCGGTAATAAATACCATTTTGGTATGGGTGCTCAACATCTGTTGAATTTCTTGAATACTTTCTGCTGCTGCTTGTGCGCCGATCTCAGGATTTGCTCCAGCACCTAACCCAGAAGTTAAATGCGCCCCCAATTGGATTTTATTTGGTATTGGGCTATTTTCAAGCGCTTGAGAATCCGTGTTACAGATCACAAAATCTACTCCGTGAATCTGTTTACTATACATGTGATTAACAGCATTGCTACCCCCCCCTCCAACACCAATTACCTTAATGGCATTAGATTGTGATTTTGGCATATCGAATGAAATGTTATCAAATTCTGTACCCATAATAACTTTTCTTTTATTTAATTTTTGTTTACTTAATTCCTATAGGGGATTAAAGGAATTATTTTTAATTTATATAATTATTCTGCATTATCTAAAAACTCTTTGAAACGCTCTGTGAATTTTTCAAAAAATGTTTTAGATTTTAATTTCGGTTTTTCTTTTTCTCTAACAATTTCATCTGTTTGCTCTCCTTCTTCTAATTTTCTTTCAAAAACTGGTTCTTCCTTAGGTGTTTCTTCAATTATTTCTTCTCTAACTTGTTTTTCTAGACCTTCCATTAATAAACCTACTGCAGTAGCATATGCTGGACTAGAAATCAAATCGTCAGAGTCTCCAGCCAAATGCTCATTAGGATACCCAACACGAACATCCATCCCTGTGATATATTCAACTAACTGACGTAAATGTTTCAATTGAGAACCACCTCCCGTTAGAACGATACCTGCAATTAACTTTCCTTTTTGTGTTTCATGCCCGTAATTTTTAATTTCTAAATACACATGTTCTATAATCTCTTGTACACGAGCATGTATTATTTTTGAGAGATTTTTCAATGTGATTTCCTTTGGTTCTCTTCCTCTTAAGCCAGGGATAGAAACAATTTCAGTTTCTTTATTTTCTCCAGGCCAAGCAGATCCAAATTTTATTTTTAATAATTCCGCCTGTTTTTCAATAATTGAACAGCCTTCTTTTATATCTTCTGTAATCACATTTCCTCCGAATGGTATTACTGCTGTATGTCTAATAATGCCATCTTTAAAAATCGCTAAATCAGTGGTTCCTCCACCTATATCAATTAATGCTACTCCTGCTTCTTTTTCTTCTTGACTTAATACTGCGGCGGCTGAAGCTAAAGGTTCAAGTGTAATATCAGAAAGGTTTAATCCTGCGCTTTTAACACACCTGCCTATATTTCTAATAGACGATACTTGCCCAACAACAACATGAAAATTAGCTTCTAGTCTTCCTCCATACATTCCTATAGGTTCCTTTATTTCTGGCTGGCTATCTACCTTATATTCTTGTGGTAATACATGAATTATTTCCTCTCCAGGCAGCATTACTAATTTATGTACCTGCCCTACTAAATTCTCAATATCAGCTTCGTCAATTACCTCATCAGGTTTTTCTCTTGTGATATAGTCACTGTGATGCAAACTTCTTATATGTTGCCCTGCAATACCGACAACTACATCATTTATTTGCTGCCCTGATACACTTTGTGCTTCATCAACTGCTTGCTGAATGGATTGTATAGTTTGCGTAATATTATTTACCACACCACGTTTTACACCTAAACTTTTCGCTTTACCAATACCTAAAACTTCTAGTTTTTCGTATTCATTCTTACGACCAATCATGGCAACAATTTTGGTTGTACCAATGTCTAAGCCAACTGCTATTTTATTGTTCTCCATCTTGATTTTGTTTTGTGCACACAACCTGATTGTGATACTTTACATTAATTGTTTTATATTTTTTTATAGACCCATCTATGAGTGCTTTATTATAATATGCTTTAAGTTTCCTAAACTTAACCTCAACATCATCCAAGGTTCCAAATATTATTTTATAGTTCCCTGTACGAACAGTAAAAAAATATTCATTTTGAGCATTTTTTTCAATTGCAATGATCTCCTTTTTAAAAAACTCATCGCTCGATATTGCTTTTATTAACTGTGTTAATTCTTTGATTTCTTCAGCATTCCCCACTCCAGAAACTAATGGTACTCTGGCCGAAAAATTTGTTGATAACGGAACTTTAACTCCATACTTATCAACATAATAAGACGTACCTTTATCAACAACTCTAGCTATTGGCTTTCGTTGCTTTATGAGTGTTTTCAACACCCCATTAATAGTTAAAAAAACAGTTGCTTTTTCTACATAAGGGTTTGCTGTAACATTGGTTTCTAGAAAGTGTAAATCTACTACTCTTTTCGGTTGGTTTTTAACATTTTTTCGATTTTGTATTAACATTTTATCAACCGTTCTGTGTGTAAGGAAGTTATTATCTCCTGCTTCAAACTCAACTATAGTAGTTTCTACTTTTTTAAGTCCATTTCTATTCAATGCAAAGCCATATAAAAGAAATAATATGACCATTAGTAAGATAAATGATATGTAAGCTACGATTCTATTCACGTTAAAACATTATGTTTATTTTCTAATTCTATTTTTACTTTATCAACCAATAAACCGATATCACCAGCCCCCATCATTACTATAATTTTTGCGTCAGATTTCAAAACCTCATCTAGTAATTCTGGTTTGGCGATTAATTTTTTATTCTCATGACTTATCAAGCCCAACAACCAAGAGGAGGTCACTCCTTTTATAGGTAATTCTCTTGCTGGGTAAATATCTAATAATAATACTTCATCAAACTTTGATAATGCCTTTGCGAACTCAATGGAAAAATCACGTGTTCTACTGTATAAGTGTGGTTGAAATATTGCTAACACCTTTTGACTCGGGTACATTTCACGGAGTGAATGCTCAACTGCATCTATTTCTGTTGGATGATGTGCATAATCATCTATAAGTACAACATTCTTTGAATTTATCTTATACGAAAACCTTCTTTCCACCCCCTTAAAAGTCTTGATTTGCTCTTTTATCATTACCATTGAAACTCCATAAACATCAGCCATAGCCAGCGCTGCTAGCATATTCATCAAATTATGCTTTCCAGGCAATTGAAATTCAATGTTTTCAACAGTATCTGTTGGAGTTTTCACATTTAACACATATTTTCCTTCATCTATTTTCACATCATAAGCCATATAATCTGCATCTTCGCCAACTGCATAGGTAAGCCCTTGAAGAGGCAAACCTTTAGCCACAATAAGAGTCCCTGTAACCTTACCGATGAAGTCTATAAAAGACTGCTCAAGCACATCAGCCTCTCCGTATATATCTAAATGATCTGCATCCATGGAGGTAACGCAAGCAATATTGGGAGATAGTTTTAAAAACGATCTATCAAATTCATCTGCCTCTACAACAGAAATTTTATCCCCTCCCAATATTAAGTTTGAATTGTAATTCTCTGCAATTCCCCCTAAAAAGGCAGTAGCTCCAATAGGTTGCATTATATGCCCAAGAATGGAAGAGGTTGTTGTCTTTCCATGGGTTCCTGCAACCCCTAAACAAAACGTGTTTTTAGTTATCTCTCCTAAAATTTCTGCTCTTTTAAAAACAGTATAATTATTATTTTCAAAATATGTAAGTTCTCTATGCTCTTTTGAAATTGCCGGAGTATATATTACTATTGTTGCCTTTTTATCTAAAAATGATATCGGTATATTTTTTACTGCATCCTCTAAATGTATCTCAACGCCCATATCAGTTAATGCGCTTGTTATTGGTGTCGATATTTTATCATATCCTGCTACCTTCTTACCATTTCTAGCAAAATAACGGGCAATAGCACTCATTCCAATACCTCCTATTCCAATAAAATATACATTATGTATTTTTGTTAACTCCATTAATCTCACAAACTATTTCAACGACATTATTTTTTCAATTTCATTTACGATATCATTGGTTGCATTTGGTAATGCCATCGTTTTTATATTATCACTTAAACTTTCTTGTTTCCCTTCATCTTTTAACAATGTTTCTAACACAATAGGAAACGTCTCTAGCTCATTTTCTTTAACCAAAATCGCGCCATGTCTATCAGCAATAGCTTTTGCATTTTTGGTTTGATGGTCTTCGGCTACATTTGGTGACGGAATAAATATAGTAGGCTTACCTACAATACATAATTCTGAAACCGAACTCGCACCTGCTCTTGACACAACAAAATCTGCTGCCGCATATGCCAAATCCATTCGGTCTAAAAACTCATGTACCTGCACATTTTCCTTCTCATTATATTTTTGATATTCTTCAAAATATAATTTACCACATTGCCATATTACTTGCAGGTTCTGTTTTTTGAAAAAATCTAATTGAGATGCTATTAATTGATTTATTCTTCTTGCCCCTAAACTTCCTCCTAAAACCAATAAGGTCTTTTTCGCCAAATTCAAACCGAAAAATGACTTTCCTTCCTCAACCTTGGTGTGTATAAATAATAAATCTTGACGAACAGGGTTTCCTGTTTTTATAAGCCTTTCAGATGAAAAGAAACGCTCGAGATTATCATATGCTACACATATTTTTTTTGCTTTTTTCCCTAACAACTTATTGGTAATTCCTGGATATGAATTTTGCTCTTGAATTAACGTTGGCACCCCTCGTTTATTTGCAACCATTAATATCGGTCCACTTGCAAAGCCACCAGTTCCAATAGCCACATCTGGTTTAAAGCTCCTTACAATACCATTTGCCTTCCATAAACTACTTAAAAATTTAAATGGAAACACAAGATTCTTCAAGGTTACTTTTCGTTGAATTCCAGATATCCATAATCCTTTAATATCATAGCCTGCTTGCGGCACTTTTTGCATTTCCATTTTATCCTTTGCTCCCACAAATAAAATGTTTGCCTCAGGGTATCGGAGTCTAAGTTCATTTGCTATTGCAATAGCAGGGTATATATGCCCTCCTGTTCCTCCTCCACTTATAACGACATTAATTGATTGTTTCATATCTTAATTGATTTTAATCAAACATTCTCATTTTGCTTTATATTGTTTCATGTAAAATATCTAAAGGGTTATCATCTAATATTGTTTCTTCTGTTTCATTCTTCGAAGCGCTTACACTCAATATCATGCCTAATGCAAAGCAAGTCATCCAAATAGATGTTCCTCCGCTACTTATTAGCGGAAGTGTTTGCCCTGTTACAGGTAAAATATTCACCGCAACAGCCATATTAACCAATGCTTGAAAAACAATAGGTATACCGACTCCAACGACCATTAAAGTCGCAAAAATTGTGTTCGCCTTTTTTGCAGTTATTAATATCCTAAACAACAATAGGAAATAAATGAAAACTACTAAAAAAGCACCTACTAAGCCATATTCTTCAATAATTATTGCATATATAAAATCTGAAGAAGATTGTGGTAAAAAGTTTTTTTGCACACTTTTACCAGGGCCTTTACCTATAGGACCTCCTGTAGCTATGGCGATTTTTGCTTTTTCAACTTGATAACTTTCAGCTCCTTCTGTTTTAGAAAAACTTTCTAGTCTACTGTGCCAAGTATTTATACGGTTAGGCATTGCATCAGGAAATGCTTTTGCTACTAAAATAAAGAAGAGCAAAGAAAACAATGCCATTAACAAAATATACCCTAAATACTTAAGCGGATACCCACCTATATAGGTCAACATTAAAACCATAGTAAAAAACATAGCTGTTGTTGAAAAGTTCGCTGGCAACACCAAAATTAGCACTAAACCTACTGGCAACCATAATTGCAATAAGCTGTCTCTAAATAATATTTGCCTTTCTTTATGCTTCGCTAAATACCTAGCTACATAAACCATCAATACCAAACCTGCCAAAGTAGAAGTCTGGAATCCAATACCCACAAAAGGAATATGAATCCAACGGCTGGCATTTGCACCTTCTATTACTTTGCCTTGAGCCATCGTAAAAACCAACAGCAGCACCACTATTGGAAGCATTAAAACTGAGCCTCCACTAAAATAACGATATGGTACTTTATGGATACCGTAAATAATGATGAAACCTGTTATTAAAAGAAGTACATGTTTAACTAAATGCCCTAAAGTAGATCCATTTCCCACAACATAAACTAAATTCGTACTAGCACTATATACCGGCATAAACGAAAGAATTGCTAATATGGTCACTATAGCCCATATTGCCTTATCTCCTTTTATATGTTTAAAAATGGATTTCATACAACTAAATATCTCTGTTTTTTATTTGTTATAAGCCTCTAACCGCTTCTTTAAACTTTAATCCTCTGTCTTCATAATTAGCAAACAAATCAAAGCTAGCACAAGCGGGAGACAATAAAACGACATCCCCTTTCTCTGCAATTTTATGTGCTACCTTGACTGCTTCTTCAGCACCTGCGGTTTCTACCAGTACATCTACTACATTTTCAAATGTATTTATGATCTTTTGATTATCTAAGCCTAAACAAACAATGGCTTTTACTTTTTCTCTAACCAACGGCAACAAGTCTGTATAATCATTTCCTTTATCAACTCCTCCCACAATCCACACTGTTGGATTATCCATGCATTCTAATGCATAAAACACAGCATTTACGTTGGTTGCCTTACTATCATTAATATATTGAACACCATTAATCTTTTGGATACTTTCTAGGCGATGCTCTGCACCCTCGAAATTCGCTAAACTTTCTGCTATCACTTCTTTTCTTGCTTTCAATAGTTTTGCTGCCATTGCAGCGGCCATTGCGTTTTTTATATTATGTTTTCCTTGTAATTTTAATTCCGCAACACTCATTAACTCCTCTTCTTTATTTAATTTTATCATTATTTTATTTTCTTTGACGAAAGCTCCAAACTCCACTTCTTTTTCTATTGAAAAAGGAGCCAGCCTTGCTTTCGTTATGTTATTTTTTAACCAATTATCTATCACACTATCATCTGCATCATAAATTAAAAAATCATCTTTTGTTTGATTTTTTGTTATTCGAAATTTTGATGCTACGTATTTATTAAAATCAAAATCATATCTATCTAGATGATCTGGTGTTATATTTGTAATTATCGCTATATGAGGATTAAACTTCTCGATTCCATCTAGCTGAAAACTGCTTAATTCCAATACATATTCATTATAATTTTGTTCAGCGACCTGTTGCGCAAAACTATCACCAATATTCCCAGCTACTCCCACATTGAACCCAGCACTCTCTAGTAAGTGATGCGTGATTAAAGTAGTAGTGGTTTTACCGTTTGAACCTGTTATCCCAACAATTATTGCATTCGTGAAACAACTAGCGAACTCTATTTCAGAAATAACAGAAATCCCTTTTTCTTTAAGTTTTCTCACCAACGCCACCCGATCTGGAATACCAGGGCTTTTCACTACAAGATCCGCATTAAAAATTTCAGCTTCACTATGCTGATTTTCTTCAAATTCAATATTATTATGTAAAAGAACTTCTTTGTATTTCTCCGCAATTACTCCTTTATCTGAGACAAAAGTTTCAAATCCTTTTTGTTTTCCTAAAAGTGCTGCTCCTACACCACTCTCTCCTGCTCCCAACACTACCAATCGTTTCATTTATCGCAGTTTTAATGTCACAACAGTTAGCACCGCTAATAAAATTCCTACAATCCAAAATCGGTTCACAATTTTACTTTCATGATAGCCTGATTTTTGATAATGATGATGTAGGGGTGCCATTTTAAAAATTCTTCGCCCTTCTCCATATCTTTTTTTAGTGTATTTAAAATATGATACTTGAAGTACTACCGACAAATTTTCAACCACAAAAATTCCAGCCAAAATTGGCAGTAATAGTTCTTTTCTAATAGCTATTGCTATTACTGCAATAACTCCTCCAATCGTCAAGCTTCCTGTATCTCCCATAAACACCTGAGCTGGATAAGTATTATACCATAAGAACCCTATTAGAGCACCCGCAAAAGCAAAAATAAACACTGCCATTTCACCGGATTTTGGTATGTACATCACATCTAAATAATCCGCAAAAATGATATTTCCAGACACCCATGCAAAAATTGCTAGCGCCACCACCATTATCGCAGATGAACCAGCCGCTAAACCATCTATTCCGTCGGTTAAATTAGCACCATTTGACACTGCTGTTACCAAAAACACCGTTACAAAAACGAATACAATCCATCCATATTTTTCGTAACCATCTCCTAAAAAACCAAGCGCCTTAGCATAGTCTAACTCGTTATTTTTTAAAAAAGGAACCGTTGTTTTTGTCGATTTATGCTTATCACCAAACACCTTTCTTTTACCATTTTCTTGAACCATTTGTTGCTCTGCAGGCAATTGCTCTTTAATCGTTACATCTGGATGAAAATACAGCATTGTTCCTACAATGATTCCTAAGCCAACTTGTCCTAAAATTTTAAACCTTCCTTTTAATCCTTTTTTATCCTTTTTGAAAACTTTTATATAATCATCTGTAAACCCAATAACCCCCATCCATAAGGTGGTTATTAATAGAATGACGATATATATATTTTCTAACTTTGCTAGTAAGAGTACAGGAATCAATGTTCCTAAAATAATTATAACCCCACCCATAGTAGGCGTTCCTGATTTTTGAACTTGCCCTTCTAAACCTAAATCTCGAACGGTCTCTCCCACCTGTTGCTTTTTCAAAAAATTAATGATTCTTTTTCCAAAAATCATTGATATTAATAATGATAAAATAAAAGCAGCCGCAGCTCGAAATGTTATAAACTGAAAGACACTTGCTCCTGTCAAGTTAAACTCACTTTCTAAATATTGAAATACATAATACAACATCGGTTACGACTTTTTTAATTGGTTAAAACAGTTTACAACTTCTTCTAAATCATTAAAATGATATCTTTCTCCTTTTATCTCCTGATAGCTTTCATGCCCTTTTCCAGCAATCAAAATAATGTCTCCCGTTTCTGATAATTTACATGCTGTTTTAATTGCCTGCCTTCTATCCAAAATTGATAAACTTTTTTTATAGTTTTCAGGAGCAACTCCTGCTTCCATATCTTCAATAATCACTTGAGGGTCTTCTGTTCTTGGGTTGTCAGATGTAAAGATTACTTGTGTACTTAACTGCGACGCAATATGCGCCATTTTAGGTCGCTTTGTTTTATCTCTATCGCCACCACATCCAACAACAGTGATAACATTCTCTTGCCTGGTTCTTATATCGTTTATTGTTTGCAAAACATTTTTTAATGCATCTGGAGTATGTGCATAGTCAATAATTGCTGTAACATTCTCTTGTGATACCATATATTGAAACCTACCACTAACACTTTCTAGTTCACTCAACAATCTAAGCACTTCAATCTGCTCTATTCCTAGCAAATTAGCTACCCCGTATATCGCTAACAAATTATACGCATTAAAAGTTCCTATTAACTTTGTCCAGACTTCGACCCCATTCACTGTTAACAGAGTTCCTGAAAAACTTTTTTCTAAAATTTTTGCTTTAAAATCACCAAGTGTTTTTAACGCGTAACTATATTGTTTAGCCTTGGTGTTTTGGGTCATTATTTGCCCATTTTTATCATCAATATTTACCAGGGCAAATGCTGATTTCGGCAAACTATCAAAAAATAATTTCTTAACATCTCTGTATTCTGCAAAGGTTTCATGATAGTCTAAATGGTCATGTGAAAGGTTAGTAAATACGCCTCCAACGAACTGTAACCCTTCAGTTCTCTTCTGATGAATTCCATGGGAACTTATTTCCATAAAACAATGTGATATACCATCACTAACCATTTCGGCTAAATACTTATTTATACTTACCGAATCTGGTGTTGTATGTGTTGCCTTGTATTCTTTATCGTGTACTAAAACTTTTACTGTTGACAACAATCCTACTCTATAACCCGCCTTTTTAAAAAGCTGATATAATAGCGTTGTTATAGTCGTTTTCCCATTGGTTCCTGTAACACCAATTAACTGTAACTTACTAGATGGGTTATCATAAAAATTAGTTGACAAAATTGCTAATGCCTCATTAGAATTTTCTACCTGAACATATGTTATTCTTTCGTCTTTATTTTCAGGTATATTCTCACAAATGACAACTTTCGCTCCTAACTGAATAGCCTTAGAAATATATTGATGCCCATCAGCCAGTCCTCCTTTTTGCGCTACAAAAAGACTTCCCTCTACTACAGTGCGACTATCAAAATGTATTTCATTAATCCAAATGTCAGTAGTTCCAGAAACTGAATTAACGGAAACCTTATATAATATGTCTTTTAAATTCTTCAATTATGATAATCTTAAATAAACTGTTGCTCCTTTTGATACTTTTATACCGTTTTCTATCGATTGTTCAAGTACTTTACCCATACCCGAAAACTCAACTTTTAACCCCATATTCTCAAGCAATGAAATTGCATCCATACCACTCATTCCTATCACTCTAGGCATAATAGTTTTATACTTTCTCATTTTAACATAATACTCCTGATAATACTTGTCTATTTTAGGATATGACATCGTATCACTAACCAATTGATTGTTTACAGGGGTCGTTGTGTATATTTTTTGTGCGATTTTTTTAAACACTGGTGCAGCTACCTTTGCTCCGTAATAGCCAATTTCTTTTCTAGGTTCATGAATCACGACAATACAAGAATACTTAGGCTTCTTAGCAGGAAAGAACCCTGCAAATGAAGCAACGTATTTCGAATTTGAATAATACCCCGCAATAGTTTTGCCTTTCTTGTCTTTATGCCTTGGTATCCATTTCTTAGCTGTTCCTGTTTTTCCTGCCATAGAAAAGTTTTCAGAATATATGTTCTTTGCAGTTCCTTTTACCACCACATTTTCCATTACTTTTCTAACCTTATCTATAGTTCTCTGCGACGCAATGCTCTCTTTTAAAACACTCGTTCCAAAACTCTTATCTACCTTGCTTGCAACTCTCAGTTCTTTAACAAAGTAAGGTTTTACCATTTTTCCGTTATTTGCTACCGCGTTATAAAAAGCTAACGTCTGTAATGGGGTAAGAGAAACACCATAGCCCCACGCCATCCATTCTAACGAAATAGGACTCCATCTTTTACTGGACGCATCGGGTATAAAAGGTTTTCCTTCTCCCTTAATTTTAACCCCTGTCTGCTGATCTAAACCAAATGATTTAAGTTTATTGATAAACTTTTTTGGATTTCTATCGTAATGTTTTCTGATCGTTTTTACGATCCCTACATTTGATGACACCTCAAAAACTCTAGCCAACGAAATTTTTCCATGACCTCCTTCTTTACTATCCTCGACTTTTCTATCGTTAATGAATATCTTTCCTTTTTCACAGTCAACAACCGTAGAGGTATCTACCACTCTATCTTCCAGAGCAACCATTAAACTAGCAAGCTTAAATGTTGATCCTGGCTCATGGCTCTCCCATACCGCGTAATTCCTTTTCTCGTAGTATTTTCCATTTGAGGTTCTTCCTAAATTGGATATTGCTTTTATTTTACCCGTCTCCACCTCCATAACAACAGCGCAACCATGTTCTGCTTTAAATTTCTCTAACTGCCTTAACAATGCATGATGTGTTATATCTTGTATATTCACATCAATTGTAGTTATAACATCGTACCCATCAACAGGTTCTTTTTCATTCACATCATTAATAGGCTTCCATTGCCCCTTTGCTATCTTTTGTTTTAAACGCCAACCATTTTCTCCTTGCATATACTCCGCAAAAGCACCTTCTATCCCAGCGCCTCCTCTATAATCATCATACCCAATGGTTCTTTCTGCTATTTTTCCGATAGGATGTACCCTTACGGTTTGTTGCTCTGCTATAAAACCTCCTTTATAAACCCCTAATTTAAAAATGGGAAAGGTTTTCATTTTTGCATAATCGTTATACCCGATATTTCTAGCTATTAGCAAATAACGATTCTTTCGTTTTTTAGCTTCCCTAAGTTTTCTTTGATAGAAATCAGCTGGTCGTCCTAGTAGCTCCGACAAAGAATCAGACAACGCTCTTATATGTTTTTCAAAAACTCTCGGTTTAACAGACATCACATCCATCCTTATGGTATACTTAGAAATGGATGTCGCTAGTAAATTACCATCGGAAGCATACACATTACCCCGATTTGCAAAAATAGTATCGTTTCTTACTGTTTTTTCTTGTGAAAGTTTTCGATATTTATCTCCTTCAATGTACTGAAGTTTAAAAATACGGAAGATAATAACTACAAAAAAAAGCATCATTAAAACCACCACTACATAGAGTTTATTTAATATGCCTTTTTTTACTACCATTTCTTCAATCTTTATTTAAGGTTACTTTTATTTTTTTTGGGGGTATCTCTGCTGGTTTAAGCCCTTTGTTTTTTACTTTTTTCCGTATACTACTTTCTAATTTCATCCGCATCAATATTGTACTCGTATCAACATTCTCGGCTCTTAACCGCCTTTTCTCTTTATTCAGTTCAGCAATCCGTACCGCTTTTGCATCCGCGCTATGCCCACTGGAAATCATAACTAGTAATAAAGCTACCAGAAATATAAGTATCTTCCAATTTTTAAAAGCGCTTTCATCTGTAAGAAAACCCCCTCTTAAAACATCGTATATATTTTTCCTTACCTTAGACATCTTATTATTTTAATGTTGCCGCCCTTAGCTTAGCACTTCTTGCCCTATTATTCTTTTTAACCTCTTCTTTCGTTGGAACAATCAGTTTCCCTACTTTTTTAAGAGGTTCATTAGTGTTTCCAAAAAAATCTTTTTCAGGTTCACCACTAAACAACCCTGTTCGAATAAACCTCTTCACCAACCTATCTTCTAGAGAATGATAGGAAATAACACTTAATCTCCCGTCTTCTGTTAACAACTCAGGAATTTGCTCTAAAAACTCCTTCAACACTTCTAACTCCTGATTCACTTCTATACGGATAGCTTGAAATATCTGTGCTAGTATTTTGTGTTCTTTTGCCTTTGGAAGATACCTCTTCAAAATCTCCTTCAATTGAAAACTTGTTCTTATATCGTCTTCAGCCCTTGCTTCAACAATTGTTTTAGATAAAACCCTAGCGTTTCTCAGTTCTCCATACAAAAACAATATATCCGCCAACTGTTCTTCACTATATGAATTTATTATCTTTTTTGCCGAAAGTGCTGATTTTTGATCCATTCTCATATCCAAATCAGCATCAAAACGAGTTGAAAACCCTCTTTCTGCAGCATCAAACTGATGAGACGAAACTCCTAAATCTGCCAACACCCCATCAACCTTCTTAACTCCATAAAATCGTAAAAACCTAGAGACAAATCTGAAATTCTCCCCTATCAAAACAAAGCGATCATCATCAATTTTATTTTGGTGTGCATCTACATCTTGATCAAAAGCAAACAAGCGGCCTTTAGTACCTAGACGACTCAATATTTCACGCGAATGCCCACCGCCACCAAACGTAACATCAACATACACCCCATTCTCTTTTATCGCCAAGGCATCTACACTTTCTTTAAGCAACACTGGACTATGATAACTCATCTGCTTCTGTATTTCCCATCACCTCTTCCGCCAAATCAGCAAAATCAACAACAGTATTATCTATTACTTTTTCGTACTCTACCTTATCCCAAACCTCAATTATATTCACAACAGAAGACAAGACAATTTCTTTCTTCAATTCTGCAAACTGACATAGATCCTTCGGGATCAAAATCCTTCCAGAAGCATCAACATCAACCATTCTTACCCCTGCAGTAAACCTTCTAATAAAATCATTGTTTTTCTTAACAAAACGATTCAATTTATTTATTTTCGCCATCACTAAATTCCATTCTTGCATTGGATACACCTCTAAACAAGACTGAAAAACAGAACGTTTCACCACAAAACCATCTTGCAACAATGCAGACAACTGTCTCTTGAAGGAAGAAGGCATCATTAACCTGCCTTTCGCATCCATTTTACATTCATATGTTCCAATCAGGCCTGTCACTTAATAAATCGATAGTTTGGATCAAAAATATAAAAAAATTACCACTTTATACCACTTTACCCCACTTTGTTAATAAGTTTTACCACTAGACCTAACACATTGACTATAAACCTCTTTAGATTTACGAGCACTTGAAAAATAATAAACGTGAAAATGTGCCAAAAAAAAACTACATTTGTCGTTAAGTCAAACTAAACTTTTTTATGACTGAATTTTTAAAGAAAGAAGGCAAATTTACATACGCAGAAGCAGGAGAAGGGAAAACAATCATTGTTTTACACGGTCTAATGGGAGCATTGAGTAATTTTGACACAACTTTTAATTATTTCTCAAAAAAAGGGTATAAGATTTTCATTCCTGAACTTCCTCTATATTCCCTTCCTTTATTATCGACAAATGTTAAAAATCTAGCTAAGTTTTTACATGAATTTATTGAATTCAAAAACCTAAAAAACGTTATCTTATTAGGTAATTCACTTGGTGGGCATATCGCATTGTACTACATTAAACACTATCCTAAAGATGTTACTGCTTTAGTTTTAACTGGTAGTTCAGGTTTGTATGAGAATTCAATGGGTAATAATTACCCTAGAAGAGGTGATAAAGAGTTTGTTCGTAACAAAACCAGAAATGTTTTTTATGATCCAGCAATAGCAACTGATGAATTGGTTGATCAAGTTTACGATGTTATTAATGACAGAAACTCTTTAGTAAGAACACTTGCAATTGCTAAAAGTGCCGTAAGACACAATATGGCAAATGATTTGCCAAACATGAAACAACCAACCTGTTTAATTTGGGGAAAACAGGATTCTGTAACTCCTCCTAATGTTGCTAAAGATTTCCATACGCTATTACCTGATTCTGATTTGTACTGGATTGATAAATGTGGTCATGCCGCGATGATGGAAACCCCTGAACAATTCAATGCTATTTTAGAAGAATGGCTGACTAGCCGCAACTTGTAATTTATATGAAGGTCAAATCTGCAGAATTTGTAATGAGTAACTCTAATGTTATTAAATGTCCTAAAGACAGAATACCTGAGTACGCATTTATAGGACGCTCGAATGTTGGGAAATCTTCGCTGATCAACATGTTGATGGAACGAAAAAGCTTAGCAAAAATCTCCGGGAAACCTGGAAAAACACAACTCATTAATCACTTTAAAATTAATAATGAGTGGTTCTTAGTTGATTTACCTGGGTATGGCTATGCTAAAGTTTCAAAAAAGAAAAGAACAATTTTTCAATACTTTATTGAAAACTACTTTAAAGAACGAGAGCAGTTGGTGTGTACATTCATCTTAATTGATAGCCGTCATGACCCTCAAAAAATTGATTTAGAGTTTATGCAGTTTTTAGGCGAGAATCAACTTCCGTTTGGTATTGTTTTCACTAAATCAGATAAACTAAGTAGTTCTAAACTCAATAAACAAATTACAGCTTATAAAAAGAAACTATTAAATTCATGGGAAGAAGTTCCTACGTCATTTATAACTTCTTCTACTACTAGTTTTGGTCGTGAAGAACTATTAAATTTTATAGAACAGATAAACCAAGATGTAGCTGCAGATTTCAAATAATCCTAAATGCATTCAACTAAGAACACCCTTCAAGTTTTACACGAAGACAATCATTTAATTGTTATCAATAAGCGTTCTGGAGACATTACGCAAGGTGACAAAACAGGAGATAAACCCTTAAATGACATTATTAAAGAGTACATTAAGGACAAATACCAGAAACCTGGAAATGTTTTTCTTGGAACTGTTCATCGCCTAGACCGCCCTACCTCAGGAATCGTTATCTACGCCCGAACTTCAAAGGCACTAGAGCGTTTAAATAAAATGTTACACGATAAAACAATCAAAAAAACCTATTGGGCCATTGTAAAAAATCAGCCTCAAAATGAAAAGGACACATTAATCAACTTTCTTAAAAAAAACCCGAAAAGCAATAAGTCTTTTGCTTATTCCAAAGAAATTTCTGGAAGTAAAAAAGCTATTCTTCATTACAAAACCTTAAAGCGTTTAAAGAGTTATTCTTTATTAGAAATTGATTTAGAAACGGGGCGTCATCATCAAATAAGAGTCCAGTTAGCTTCCATTGGAAGTCCAATCAAAGGCGATTTAAAATATGGTTTTCCTAGAAGTAATAAAAATGCAAGTATTCATTTACATGCTCGCAAAATTGAATTTATTCACCCAGTAAGTAAAGAACTTATAAAAATCATAGCTTCGACACCTTCTGATCCTATTTGGGATGCTTGCCTCTAATTCGTATCTTTAGGGAAACTTTGAATTAATGAAGGCCCTTAAATTTTTATCTATTTTAATTTTACCCTTAACAGTATATATTTCTTTTACCAATACTGGATGGCTAACATTTTTACCTTTAATCACTTTTTTTGTAGTTATTCCTTTATTGGAGCTTTTCTTTATCCCTGATAAAAAAAATTTCAATAAAGAACAAGAAAAAACAGAAAAGGAAAATAGATTATACACAGGTATACTTTATCTGACCATCCCTATTCAATTATTTTTTTTATGGCATTATTTTAATAGCATCCACGAGACGCATCTTAATTTTTATGACATCATTGGTCGAACTTTTGCCATGGGGCTCATGTGTGGTATTATAGGCATCAATGTTGGTCATGAACTAGGTCATCGCAACAACCGATTTGATGAGTTTTTAGGTGAACTGTTATTATTAACTTCTTTAAACACTCATTTTTTACCTTATCATAACGCTGGCCATCACCTAAATGTAGCTACTCCTAAAGATGCCGCTACAGCAAGAAGAAATGAAGTTATTTATATTTTTTGGATTCGTTCTCATTTCCAAAGCTACTATCAAGCATGGAAGGCTGAAAACAAAAGACTAGAAAACTCAGGACGAAATTGGTTTCACCATCAAAACAGAATGTTAATCTATTCAATCAGTAATCTTATATTAATATCTAGTATTTTCTTCTTTTATGGGATCAACATTCTTTTTGCTTTTATAACTGCGTCAATAATTGGCATCTTGTTATTAGAAACTGTAAATTATATTGAACATTATGGTCTGTTACGAAAAAAAAATGAGCGAGGTCGATATGAACGTGTTAAACGAACACATTCATGGAACTCTGATCATATTTTGGGTAAATTAATGCTATTTAACCTGTCTAGACACTCAGATCATCACTATAATGGAAGTAAACACTACCAACTTTTGAAATCTTTACCTGAAAGCCCACAGATGCCCACGGGTTACCCTGGAATGATGTTACTAGCTTTGTTCCCTCCATTATGGTTTAAGCTCATGAATAAAAAACTACAAAAACTGTAAACAAAATGAATATACCGTTACTTATTCAGACTCAAAAAGAATATTTTAATACGCAGCAGACTAAAGATCTTACGAATAGAAAAAATGTTCTAAAACGTCTACGGGAAGAACTCATAAGAAGAGAAAAGGAGATTATTAAAGCTATTCACAACGATTTTAAAAAATCGGAATATGAAACGGTTATGACAGAAATATCCATTGTTTTATCCGAATTAAATTTAGCTATTAAAAACATTTTTTCTTGGAGCAAGGCAAAGCGTGTACTACCCGCTATTTTAAACTTTCCCTCTTCAGCTAAAATCTATAAAGAACCTTATGGTACCGTGCTAATAATCGCTCCTTGGAATTACCCATATCAACTAGCTTTTTCGCCATTAATTGGAGCCATAGCGGCAGGAAATACCGTCGTTTTAAAACCCTCTGAACTGACCCCTAATACGAGCCAACTAATTACAGAAATTATTGAATCCGTTTTTGACAAAAAGCATGTTGCTGTTATTGAAGGAGACGCCTTGGTAGCACAAAAGTTACTAGCGCAACGTTGGGATTACATTTTCTTCACGGGAAGTGTTTCTGTCGGTAAAATTGTTGCTAAAGCAGCTGCCGAACATTTAACTCCTGTAACACTTGAACTCGGAGGGAAAAGTCCTTGTATTATTGATGAAACAGCCAATATTAAACTCGCAGCAAAACGACTTGTTTGGGGAAAATTCATCAACGGAGGCCAAACCTGTATTGCTCCCGATTATTTGTTAATTCATAAATCTGTGAAAGACACCTTTGTTAGTTGTTTTAAAAATGAAGTGGAAAATGCGTATGGTGATAACCCCAAAAATTCATCTGATTATCCTAGAATTGTAAATACCAGAAATTTTGATCGATTAGTTAAAATGCTTGAGAACGAAAATTGCTTGATTGGTGGGCAATCTAATAGAGATGATCGATATATTGCCCCTACACTAATTAACGAACCTGATGCTGATAGTGAAGTCATGAAAGGTGAAATTTTTGGTCCTATTTTCCCACTAATTTCTTATGAAAATGAAGAGGACATTGAAAAAATCACCTCACAATACGACAAACCTTTAGCTTTATATGTTTTTACAAATAGAAAAAGCTTTGCCCAAAAAATAATCCAACGCTACTCTTTTGGTGGTGGTACTATAAACGACACGACTGTTCATTTCGCCAATCATAGATTACCCTTTGGAGGAGTTGGTGAAAGTGGTATCGGAGGTTATCATGGCAAACAAACTTTTAACACTTTCTCACATCATAAAGGCGTTGTTACTAGAGGTACCTGGCTTGATGTACCAGCTCGTTACGCACCCTATAAGGGCAAGTTAAAACAATTAAAAACCTTAATGAAATTAGGGTAATATCAAAACACTAAACTTAATTAAAAAAACCTAAAAGCTTATGCAAGAAAAAACTGTATCTGAAGCTATTGACTATCGCAGATCTGTGCGCGTATATGACTCTGAAAAAACGATAGATTCCTCGATAGTTAAAAATTGTATTAAACAAGCAAGCCTAGCTCCTAATAGCAGTAATATGCAACTGTGGGAGTTTTACCACGTTACTTCTAAAGAAACTATCGATACAATAGCTGCTTTATGTTTTAATCAAAATGCTGCAAAAACGGCACAACAGTTAGTTGTCTTTGTTGTTAGAAAAGACTTATGGAAAAAAAGGGTCAAAGCTAACTTAGCTTATATGGATACTATATTTGGCAAAAACAACCCAAAGTCGAAACAATCTTCGAGGGAGAAAGTTGCTAGGAATTACTATGGTAAATTAATTCCTTTCACGTATTTTGATTTTTTAGGTTTTTTTGGTTGGTTAAAGTACCTATTAGTCTTATTTATAGGGATATTCAAACCGATGTATCGGGAAGTTAGAAATAGCGACATGCGTGTCGTTGCCCATAAAACATGTGGATTAGCTGCCCAAACGTTTATGTTATCTATGGCTGCTGAAGGCTATGATACATGTCCAATGGAAGGGTCGGATACTTGGAGAGTAAAACGAGTTTTAGGCCTCCCTTTAAGTGCTGAGATTAATATGATTGTTTCTTGTGGAATTCGAAAACCTGAAGGTTTATATGGTGAACGTTTCAGAGTTTCTTTTGAGGACGTTTATAAAGAAATTTAGCTTGAATACTAAATTTATATCTTTTACAAATTAAAAGTTGAAATTATCACTGAATTTCGTTTCAATCATTTAAAAAAATTAAAACAGTCTAGATTTACAAATAAATATTTCGCATATCTATTATTTCTTTTGTAGCTATTTTTGCGTTATAAAACTTAACCATAGCTTGGCTATGCTAAAGTTTTATGCCTTAAACTAACTTATAATAATTCAATATCTACATACGAAATATTTATCTGTAAATCGTATAACTGATAAAAGGGATATTTTATAGCAATGAAAAACATCCCTTTTTTTTATTTGTATATCTCTATTTTTCTGGTATGAAAATTAAAATATTTTCACTTTGCATAATCTCTTCTTGATTCAATTTCATTTTACTAAACCCTCCTTCTAAATATTTCTGAGTTTGATCTTTATAATGAGAACTAAGCACATTTCCTGATTGTCCTGTTGGAAGAACTGCTATACTATTCTCAACATCAGAAAAATCAATAACTCTACGAGTAGAGGGACCTGCTTGAATTTTATAATAACCTGTACTATCTATTTTATAAATTTGATTGTTAATTACTTGATCACCACCAATCGTTTTAAAAGGCCCCACGTTAAACAGTTTACGTAATATTCCTCCTGCTTTCCCTATGGCGTGTTCATACTCTACTGAAGCAACTCTTTTCCATTTCCAATCATCAACATTCTCTCCTAATTGATTTTGTAAAAAAGAAACTACATTATTAAATGATCTGGTTACAATCTCTCTTTTTGTTTCTACTTTTTCTTTTGTTTTTATATCATCCCACCAAACAGATTCATTTTTTTTAACCTGATATGCGAGCACCTTTTCTTCAAAGGGTGTATTAATAAATTGTTCAAAAGCATCTCCCATTTCATCTTTAAATGTATTTTTCACGAATTCATACCACAAACGATTATAAATAACGGGCCCCACTTCTTCCTTTCCAAAAAAACCATTCCAATTTTTTAACATGTATAATGCTTTCTTTCCACTAGGCGCCAACTCAGATTCATTAATACTTTCAATTAAGAAACTACTGATTTCTGGAGCCGTAACCGAAGTTACATCATAGATCATTTTTGCTACATCCTCTTTAGTGAAATCATTTTTAGTGGCCAATATACCTTCTATTCTTCTGGCTCTATCCTCTGGAAGATAATACCCAGGGTACAGCATTCCTGCAATTGAATCTGGTTGATTATTCGCAGAATACACATAATTCCATGCTGGATTAATAGCTTGTGGATTTTCTTCAAAGTCTAAGTACTCAACTATTTCATCACGACCAGAAGCGCCATCTAAAATTAGTTTGGTGTTTAAACCATCACGGTATTTATACAATTTACCAGAAGCAAACCAAGCTATGTTATTAGCTGCATCACCATACATAATATTTAAACCAGGCGCATGTAATTTACTAGCTCCTTTCTTAAAATCAGTCAATGAATTGGCATGTGACATGTCATAAGAAACTTCTAACAATTGATTCTTTAATTTTGTGTAAATCCATTGCATAGCAATAGGTCGTTCATTATCTATAAAATCAATAAGATCATTCATTATAGGACCATGTTTACTAGTTTTTATTTGATACATGGTGTCCTTGTCTCCTTTAATTTTTATTCGTTTATCAATCAGTTTATATTTTAAATATCCTGTTGCCGTTTTGTATTCTCGAGAATTTTTAGGATTATTCTGTTCATAATAAAAATCTACATCATCATTTTCAAACATGGTTAACCCATAGGCATAATTTCTATTATGACCTAATAGTGGAAATGGGGTCAGCGCTAAATTAAATCCATAGACCTCATACGTTGGGGTTTTAATATGTGATTGATACCATACAGAGGGTTGGGAAAAAGATATATGAGGATCATTTGCAAAAATGACTTTCCCATTTTTGGTTTTTTCAGCCCCTATAACCCACGAATTACTTCCTATAAACGGAGAAACTGGTAATTTATCCATTATGGTGTTCATTGCCTTGGCAAATCCGGCGTTCAACTCTGAATTCTTTGCATTCTTAATCAATGTTACATTATGAAACTCACCTTCTACAAGTTCATTTAAATAGGTATCGCCTAACTTTTCATTAATTTCAGTTAGCATTGGATCCGTTTTATGAGCTACAGCAAAACTAAAAGCCATATAACCATATACATTGTAAATGTCTTTAAGTGAATATTTCTCTTTGTCTATGCCAACCAAATAAAATTCTATAGGCGTTGGTCCATTTTCAATGAACTGATTTATCCCATCCAAATATGCTTGCGCTAACTTGTAAGCTGATGAATTTTTATCTAATTCATCAATTGTTTTTGTTGCTGCTTCCTCAATACCTAAACCCGAAAAAAACTTATCTACACTCACCAAGTCCTTGCCAAAAAGTTCTGATAGCCTTCCCGCTGCAATCCTTCTTACGAGCTCCATTTGCCATAATCTATCTTGCGCATGTACATAGCCCAAGGCTATAAAAGCATCTTTTTCATTTTTAGCATTGATATGCGGAACACCGACATTATCATAATGCACAGAAACCTTCTCGGAAATATTAGACAATTCTAAATTACCATTATAAACAGGGTACAAAGTCTTAACAAACAACCAAGTTCCAATAAGGGATACAACTAATAACCCTAAAACTACTTTCAATATTCTCATAAATTATTTTTAAATAAATTACTTTTACCCCTCCTAAATCTCCTCAAATATAAGAGAAGTAGATGAGTTTTTTCTTCAAAAAAAATTAAACCAATAAAAACACATTAAAAATAATTTGCCCCCTATAGATTAAAAAATGATATCCCTAGTTAATTATTGAATATTTTAAAATAGTTATTAATGAGCTTTTTTAAGTTTCGATATTTCAAAACTATCCAGCCTCTAATAGTAGAATTATACTATATAGATGAAACTTAATTCCTGTTAACTTTATTAATGTCAGCTATCAACTTATTGAATAGATAAATATTTAAAAACAAATTATAGTCGTATTTTTGTTCTGATAAAATTCTTACCATG